>JAHBWV010000001.1 GCA_019636845.1 Phycisphaeraceae bacterium | reverse complement strand
ACCGCCCCCCCCACACTCACCCGCACACCCTCAACCCCTGCACCCGTCGCGCCCGAAGCGGAATCGCCCATAGCACTCGCCTCAGAAACAGGTGGTGAAGTCTTCATGATGCACCAGACGGCCCGATAACGAAGGCAGGATTCTGAACGGTCCTATGGTAACGGCCCGATCCGGCCGACGTATACAAGCACATTGGATCGACGACCCTCTTGATCGGCTTTGAAGATGAGCACGACGACCACGCTCGAGAATCTTGCGCGGAAATACCTCCCCCCCTCCGGCGCGCGCCTGGCCAAGCGATTCGCCGTCTGGCCCAGGTACCGCGCACAGGCAAAGGCATGCCGCGAGGGCTTCAGAGTCCACGGACAGAAGTACACACAGCACGTCCTCTTCGTCGCCGGGTTGCCCAAGAGCGGCACAACCTGGCTCGAAAGAATGATCTCCTCCTATCCCGGCTTCCATGAGCTGCTCATCCCCGAGGTCGCGGCACACGAACTCGCCACCGGCGGCTCACACGACTACGAACTCCCCGACAACATGTTCGAACGCTTCAAGGACATGCTCGTCCTCACCAAGATGCACGTCCACGGCTCCCCCCACAACGCCGATGTCCTCAAGCGCGCCGGCGTCCGCTACGCCATCCTCTTCCGAGACCTCCGCGATGTCGCCGTCTCCAACTACTTCTACGTCCGCAACACCCCCTGGCACGGCGACCACCCCCACTACGCCGGAAAGAACGTCGAAGACGGGCTTCTCGTCTTCGCCGAACGCACGCTCGCTCCATATGCCGACTGGGTCCGCTCCTGGAACAAGAACCGCGACCCGAACGCCTCGGTCATCCTCCGATACGAGCAGATGCTCGCCGATCCGCGTAGTTCCGTCCGCCAGATCGCCGAACTCTTCGACCTCCCGCGCGACGAAGAGACCATCCAGTCACTCGTCGATCGCTTCAGTTTCAAGAACATGTCGGGCGGGCGCGACAGAGGCCAGCAGAGCACGACACAGTTCGTCCGAAAGGGCGTCGCCGGAGACTGGGTCAACCACTTCACGCCGCGCGTCCGCGACGCCTTCAAGCAGCACGCCGGCGACTTCTTCATCGAGTTCGGCTACGAGAAGGATCTGAATTGGTGACACCCACCTCCCGGCAAGTCGAATCCGCGACCCGCCACGCGACACCCAGGCACGATGCGCACACCGAGCAGGAACGCGCCGCGGACCTCTCGCGCCCCAACCTCGTCATCCTCAACCAGTACTACGTCCCCGATGTCGCCTCGACAGGCCACCTCCTCCACGAACTGGCCGTCACCCTCGCTCGCGAGGGCGTCGACGTCTCCGTCCTCACCGCCCGACCCTCCTACGGCCCGCCCGAGACCTGGCAGCCCTGCCCCTACCGCGAAGAGATCGACCGCGTCCACATCAAACGCATGTGGACCACACGCTTCAGCAAGGACCGCATCCTCGGACGCGTCCTCAACTACGTCACCTTCACGGGCCAACTCATGCTCCGAGTCCTCGTCGGCTCAAGCCACAAGAAGGTCTACCTCTACACCACAAACCCACCCTTCCTCGGCACCATCGGCGGCTTCGTCTCCCTCTTCCGAAGACACACCTACGTCATGCTCCTCCACGACTCATACCCCCAGGTCGCCGTCTGGGTCGGCACCATCAAGAAGGGCGGCTTCATCGAGAAGGTCTGGCACCGCGCCAACCGACTCGCCTATCGACGCGCCGACCAGACCATCGTCCTCTGCCACGCCGCCAAAAAACTCGTCTGCGACACATACAAGATCGACCCCGAACGCGTCCACGTCATCCCCAACTGGGCCGATCGAAACAAGATCCACCCCGTCCCCAAGCGCGAGACAAAGTTCGCCGCAGCCAACCACCTCGTCGAGCCCTTCACCGCCCTCTACTCCGGCAATCTCGGCCTCTACTACGAGTTCGAGACCATGCTCAACGCCGCAGAGAAACTCCTCCCCGAGCAGTTCCGCATGGTCTTCATCGGATCCGGCGGCAGAAAGCCCTGGATCGCCGAGCAGATCAAGAGCCGCAAACTCACCAACTCGATCATGCTCCCCTACCAGCCCTTCGAAACACTCAACGACTCGCTCAACGCCTGCGACGCGAACTTCGTCACCATCGCCAAGGGCATCGAGGGCATCAGCTTCCCCTCCAAGCTCTACTCCTCACTCGCCGTCGGCAAGCCCATCCTCGCCCTCTCGGAGCCCGACTCCGAACTCCGCGACGTCGTCGAGAAAAACGGCGTCGGGCTCTGGTTCGAGCTCGGCGATGCCGAAGGGCTGGCCAATGGCATCCGCTCGCTCATGGCAGACCCCGATGCCGCCCTCGCCATGGGACAAAGAGCCCGCGAGCTCTTCGAACGCGACTACACACGCCAGGCCGCCGGCCAGAAGTATGCCGATGTCTTCCGCCTCGCCGACCCCGCCAAGCCGCGCCGCAACAAGCATCGCGCAGAAGCCGACGCCGGCAACGCATGATCCGAGCCGGACACCGCAGCGCCGCGCCACTCCGCGCGCTCTCTCCCGAGTACCATCCCCACATGGCCAAGCGCCGCACAGTCAGGCCCTCGAGCATCACCGAGGGACCGCTCTCGCCCGATGATGACGCAGACGCATCCGGGACGCGCGGACGGCCTTCTCTTGATGAAGAACCGAGTGATGCGGACGTGATCCGGTTCGGTGACGATTCGACACGCTGCCGACGCTGCAAGACGCTGCTCTACGACGACCTGGACATCTGCCCGCGCTGCGCCGAACCCGTCATGAACGCGAACACGCGCCGCCTCCCGCTCTGGGTCATCATCGCCCTCGGGCTCGTCCTCGCCGCCATGGTCGCCCCTGCCGTCCTTCCGGTGATCCTCCGCCTCTTGTAGCGTCTTCCACAGCGAACATACGCTCGTCAGTCCTTCTCCACGCCGAAGGCGTGGCCGCCAGTAGACGGGGGTCAAGGGAGCGAAGCGACCGCGACCCCCGGTAAGGTCGCCCAGACGCCCCGACCCCGAAGGGGTCGGCGTACCCGCGCACATCACTCCCACACGTACCGCTCGTCCCACTCGATGCCATACTTTCACAAGAACACGCGCATCTCGTCCTTGAAATCGACCGTCTTGTGGTGCTCCTTCTGGCGAGCGATGTAGGCGCGCAGCGGCCTCGTGCCAGACTCGCCGATCGAGAACGCGAAATAGCCGTCCTGCCATCCGATCGCGCCCGCGACACGCCCCTTCATCCACTTGGAAGAGTCTCGCTTTACATTCAACAGCAGGTCCGAGAGCGCGACAGTCTTGCCCAAGCTTACCAGCATGTGAACGTGGTCGGAAACGCCGCCCATCGCCAGCAGCGGCGAGTCCATTCGTCGACAGATACCCCCAACGTACGCGTAGAGATCGGGCTCCAAAGCCCCTGGTATCGCCGCGATACGATCCTTCGTTGAGAAGGAGATGTGAACCAAGATCTTTGTGAGCGTAGTCGCCAAGCAGACAGGATAGCGACGAGCAGTCCTTCGGACTGCGAGCATGTGACATGCTGTCCGGGGGTGTCGCTCTGGGGCTACGCCCCTTCGCTCCACACCCCGGCTACTGGCGTGGAGGCCTTCGGCCTCACAAGACTTCTTGCTCTGGCACGTCCACTCCCCCGCGCGCTCACCGCAGCCCCTCCTCGATCCGCGCCGACACCAGGTGACGCGCCAAAGACGCGAACCCCATCTCGATCGCGCGCCACACCTCCGACACATCCTGATACCGCTTGAACTCGATCGTCAGAACCGGAATCCCCTGGTCCTGCCCGAAGTAACTCCCGAGCGAGCCGGGCGTCGCATACGACATCTCGGGAACGATCCGCCACCGCGGATCGACCCCCGCCGCGCCGTCCGCGAACGCACGCGCATACCCCACAGCAGGACCATCAAAGTTCACAAACGGCCCGTGCAAGGTCGAATGAAAGACCACAATCAGATCCGGCTGATCGAAACGCACCACGCTCGCCAGCAACTCCGCCTCCGGCTCCGAGAACGGCTTGTCCCCGTGACGGTCGCGCTTCTCAAAGTTCCGCGCCGGAAAGTTCCTGTTCAGATCCACGTTCCGAGAGTTCCCGCGGCGTTCGAGCGCAGAACCATCAGGATTCAAGTCGCGGATCACACGCCACGTCGCCGCACCCGCCGCTGGCTCACGCGACAACTGCTCGGTCAGACGACCGATGCTCGGCAACGCCTCCCGCTCATCCCCGTGGATCCCGCCCACCACCAGCACACGCCACGACCCCCCACCCACCGTGATCGCCTCGATCGAACGACCGCTCACAGAAAAACCGATCGTCCGCCACACGTCGCTGTCCGAAAGCTCCGCCGCCTTCAACTCGTCCGCCTCTCGCTTCTTCCCGGCGCAGCCGCCCATCCCCATCCCCATCCCCATCCCCAGCGCGATCACGCACAGCAATCCCGCGGCACACGCCCGCCCGCGCCGACACGCCGCCGACACACCCGCTCTTGACTCACCCATTGCTCACTCCTCAATCCCCAGATCCGCCTTCGTGAACAGCGCATCGAAGCGAATCCCCGCCGCCTCCACGTTCTCCCGCGCGCCCTCCTGCCGGTCGATCGTCGCGATGATCCCCACCACCTCCGCGCCCGCCTCTCTCAACACACCCACCGCCTCCAACGCCTGCCCGCCCGTCGTCGCCACATCCTCAAGCAGCACCACCCGATCCCCGCGCTCGACCCTCCCCTCCAACTGCTTCGCCGTGCCATACCCCTTCTTCGCGTTCCGCACGAACAGACACGGCAGCCCGCTCCGCAAAGAAGCCGCCGTCACCAGCGGGATCCCACCCAACTCCGCCCCCGCAAGCCGCACCACCGGCTCGCCGGGATACGAACCCACCCGCTCTGAAAACAACACCCCAAGATGCACCAGAATCTCCGGACGCGTGGAGAACAAGTACTTATCGAGGTAATACGACGACGTCCGACCCGAGCGAAGCGTGAACGTCCCGCGCAAAAGGGCGCACTCCGCGATCGCCCGTGCAAGCTGCTCCCTCGTCATGAATCGCTCCTCGGCCGCGTCCGGCTCTGCCCACACCGCGCCGGCGCGCGATCAATGTGGCACATCACGACCAGCGTACCTCCCTCGCCCTTTCCCGTCCCACCACCACCCGTCCCACCACCACCCGCCCCTCCACCACCCGTCCCACAGCAGCCGCGAACTTTGCGCCTCTTCCCCACCACACCCCCCATCACCCCCCTCACCATCCCGCCCACCACACCCCCCATCATCCCCCCACCAGTGCGCTTGTGACAGACCCGTGACCCACACTTTGACCCCTTTCCAGCGGGTTCATGCATCCGTCCGCCAAAGGCGGACATAGATCCTTCCGATGGGGTGGTTACCTATCGTTCCAGCGTTTCACCCGATGTTCGGGGGGGACCGAAGCAGATCCGCATCTCCCGATCGATCCCCGCCACACCCCGCCCGAGCACCCCGTTTCACTCCGAGGTCTCACACATGAAACTCACGCGACACACCCTCCTGATGGCGGCTCTCACCGCCTCCCCCATCTTCGGAACCGCGCTCGCGCAGGTCGCGCCCCCGCCCCCGACTGCCCCCGAGAAAACCCCCGAATACGTCCCCCCCGCGCCCACCGCGCAGCCCCCTCAGCGCCCAGCCCAGCGCCAGCCCGCCCGCCCCGCGCAACCCGCCGGCGCCCTCGGGCCGGGCAGCCCTCTCCCCGACATCCCCCACGAATCGCTCGTCAAGGTCGGTGACAACGGAAAGATCATCCGCCTCACCAAGCCCACCGAGTACGCCGCCGTCGCCGTCAACCCCGTCACCACCGGGCCCATCGCCACCGCCGAACTCGCGCACTTCATGCACGAGCGGCAGATGCAGTTCGAGGAGATCGTCATCGAGAACCTCGACCTCGTTCTCGAAATCGAGGACGGCTTCTTCCTCGAAATCGACTGGTCCGACCGCGCCAACTACGCCCAGGTCACCCAGCGCATCCGCCCCCTCGCCCCCGCATCACCCTTCGTCAAAGAGGCACAGGCCCGCCAGATCATGACCCGCATCCAGGGCCAGTTCAACGCCAAGATCGCCCGCGAGTACGAGATGGCCGTCACGCGCGAGGCACGCGCCGCCATGTCCCCCGACAATCCCGAATCAACCGGGATCGTCATGGACACCATCATGCGCCTCAGCATCGGCGAGTCCCTCTACGCCTACGACAACCTCTGCGACGCCCTCGTCGCCAACCTCGCCGAAGTCCGTGCCAAACTCAACCTGAGCAGCGACGACCAGGCCGCCTTCACCATCGCCGCAAAAGAGATCGACACCGTCGCCGACCCCCTCGCAAAGCGCGATCGCGCCAAGGCCCTCATCGACGACCTCTCGCTCGACAGCGCACGCGCCGCCCTCACCATCGCCCGCGAACTCCGTCCACCCGCCGTCCTCCCCGAGATCCCGCCCTTCGAAGATCCACGCGTCATCATGACCAGCGATCCCGACGAGATCGCCGCCATGCGCGCCAAGCAGGCAGAGATCCAGAAACAGATCGACGAAGACATCGCCGCAGGCCGCGCACCAATCTCAGGAAACGACGGAAAGACGTACTTCATGAATCCCGACGGAACCAAGCGCGAGGCAACCCCCGAAGAACTCGCACTCGCCAAAGAGCGGGCGGCACAACGCGAAGAAACCAACCGCGGCGCCATCCGCAGAGCCGTTGAAGAAGTCCGCGCCCGCAAGCTCGCCGAGAAGATCGAAGCCGAAGAGGCCGCCAAGGCCGCCAACCCCAAGTAAACCGCCCTCCTCCACCGCCACCAACCACACGGGCCGACCCACCAGGGCCGGCCCGTCTTTCATCGCACACACACACACGCCCGGCACTCGAACCCATCACTCCCTCGACGCACCCGCATCCAAGGGCCGCATCAGCGGGAACAGCACCACATCCCGGATCGTCCGCTGATTCGTCAGCAGCATCACCAACCGATCAATCCCAAGCCCCATCCCACCCGCCGGCGGCATCCCAACCTTCAACGCCATGATGAAGTCCTCATCAAACGTCCTGAACGTCGACTCTTCATCATCCAGCCCCGCCAACTGCTCCCGGAACTTCGCCGCCTGCACGTCCGGATCATTGAGCTCCGTGTAGTGCGGCGCGATCTCCATCCCGCCAATAAACAAGTCCGCGCGATCCGCCACCGTCGGATCCTCCCGGTTCGGCCTCGTCAAAGGCGAGATCGCGCTCGGATAATGCGTGATGAACGTCGGCCTCGCAGGATCCACCATCGGCTCCGCGAACTCCTCAAACAAGTTGTTCACGATCAGCCAGTGATCGAGCGCCACACCCTTCTCGTCCTTCGCCTTCACCTTCTTCTCCGCCGCCAGACGCGCCACCCCGCCGCGATCACCCATCTCCACACCCAGAGCCCGCTTGAACAACTCCCCATACCTCACGCGCGCAAACGGCGCGCCATACTCGATCATCATCTCGCCGAACGGCAGCGAAAATCCCCCACCCTCCGCCGCCACCCCCTGCTCCTTCGCAACCGCACGCGCTGCCTCCCTGATCAACCCCTCCGTCACCCCCATCACCGTCTCCATGTCCCCGAACGCGTGGTACAACTCCAGCATCGTGAACTCCGGGTTGTGCCGCGCATCCAACCCCTCATTCCTGAAGTTTCGATTGATCTCGTACACCCGCGGCAATCCCCCCACCAGCAATCTCTTCAAATACAACTCCGGCGCGATCCGCATGAACAACGAAATATCCAGCGCGTTCATGTGCGTCGTGAACGGACGCGCCGCCGCCCCGCCCGCCAATGTCTGCAACATCGGCGTCTCAACCTCCATGTACCCCATCCCATCCAGCACCCGCCTCACCAGCGACACGATCCGCGAACGCAACTGAAACACCCGCGTCGTCTCCGGGTTCGCCCACATGTCCACATACCGCATCCGATACCGCAGCTCCGGATCACTCAACCCCGCATGCTTCTCCGGCGGCGGCACCAGACACTTCGCCCCCATCTCCACCCGCGACGCCCACACCGTCACCTCGCCCGTCTTCGTCTTCGTCAGCGGCCCCTCCGCCACCACGATGTCCCCCATATCAATCGACTTGGCGATCGCAAACCCCGGCTCCGCGCAATCCCTCTGACTGATCGCAACCTGCAGGTCCCCCGACGCATCCCGCAGGTTCGCCCACAGCAACTTCCCGTTATCGCGCAGTAGCATCACCCGCCCCGCAACCCGCACCACCGGCCGCCGATCAACAAACCCCGGCTCCTTCCCCCTGGCCTTCTGCTCCGCATCCGCACCCTCGTCGTACCGCGCCGCTGCCTCCGCAAGCGACACCAACCCATCCACCCGCACACCGTACGGATTCGCCCCAAGCCCCGCCGCCACATCCCGATTCGCACGCCGCTGGGCCTCCAACGGGTGCATCGTCTGGTCGTGCGGCACATGCGAACTGCTGGATGATGCGTCGGTCACTGGTGTTCCTTTCGTGGCGTGTATTGGTAGGTCGCTCATCCACCCCAAACCCGCACACGCGCCGCAGTCCCGGCCGGGGTCATCACCCCCATTCTCATCCGCCAGCCGACCCGCACCCCCGGTATCCTGCGTATGGCTGCAAGGAGGACCGAACACGGCCCTCCACTCGGGAGGTGCTGTCCATGACCCCGCTCGCCATCCTCCAACACGTCATCGTCTGGCTCCCCCTCGTCATCGGAGGCATCCTCCTCATCCGCGCCGGGCTCAAAGGCCGGCGCATCAACGACCACCCCATCTGCCGCAGATGTCGGTTTGATCTGGTCGGACTGGGCGCGCTCTCCCACCCCGCAACGCCCGACACCGCTCCGGAGAGCGGTGCCACCAAAGAGAAAGTCATCGGCTCGGAGAGCCGATCTACCCAAAGCCATCCTGACCGCTGCCCCGAGTGCGGCACGGATCTCACCGGAACAACTCGCCGCGCACGCCGCGCCGTGATCGACGGCGAACGCAGGAAACGCTGGCGCTTCATCGTCCTCGGTGTTGTCCTCCTCCTCGCCGGGCTCGGCATCGGCTTCTGGCTCTCATACAAACCCCTCGCCAAGTTCCCGTGGACCTCATGGATGCCCGACTGGGTCCTGGCTGAAATGATCGACACGCCGAACCCAATCCGCCGCGACGCCGTCGGTCGAGAGATCATGCTCCGCATCAACGGCGACCGATTCGCTCGCAATACGACACAACGCACAATCGACTCGATCCTCCGCGCCCACGCCGCTCCCGCGGCACCCTGGTCCCCCGTCATGGGAGACATCGTCGAGGCCGCCCGCGCACAAGGCATGGTCGATGACGACACCATGCGAACCTACTACACCAACATCTTCTCGATCTCCGCTGCCGCACGACCCACCATCGGCACAGAAGAACCCTTCGTTTACCAGCTCGCATTCGCCATCGGAAAGGGCGGCAACGGTCGCACCCATCCAGCCAAAGGCGATCGCGATCTCAAGCTCGTCGTCAGCTACAGAACCATTGCCATCGAGTTCGAAGACGGCACCCGCCACGAGACAAACGATCTCGGCGGGTGGTTCAGCATCATCTCGGGCTCGTCCGGTTCGAGCTCCGATCGATTCGCGCACCAACTCAAGCCAGGCAAGCACACCGCAACCCTGCACGCCCACATCGCCGCACACGAAACCAGCGACCCGGCGACAGGCATGCCCACCGACCAACCCCTCTTCGAGCAACGCCTCGCCCTCCCGCTCACATTCCGCGTGACCGATCGAACAGACATCGCCGCCATCACAGACGATGCGAAGCGGGCCGACATGGCCGCGGCGTTCGCCGTGGATCATCTCAAGATCACCCCCGACACGCCGGAGAACCGCGAACCGGACCAGCTCGCCTACAACGATCGTGTCGATCTCCACTTGCGCGTCTCATCGCCCCCGCTCCCCTACTGCTTCAGTGCCCACCTCGTCCTCGCAGACCGCGTGATCGACATCGGTTTGATCTCCGGGGTCCAGAGCCAGGGTGTCAACATCTTCGGGCTCAACGACTGGCACCCGGATCAGGAACCATTGACAAAGCTCCCCGTAGACTTCGCAACGCTCCACCTCACCCCCAACACGGAAGCGGCAAAGTCCAACATCAATCTCAAGCAGATCTGGGGCGAGGCCATCGTCATCGAGAATGTCCCGATCAAGTGGATCGACAACCGACCATGACCACGCTCGCCCTCTACCCGCCGGGGGCGTTGCAGAGGGGGTGTCGCCCCTTGAGCACCGACATTCTGCCGACCCGAACTTTCCGCACCCGATAAACTCCGCCACACATGGCCAAACGTCCCTCACACGCAATCCCAGACTCACGCCTCTTCGAGCAGCACGAGCGCATCACCACGCGCCGCATCCGCCGCCAGCGCGCCCTCTTCATCCCGAAGTTCGTGCGTGAAGTCGCGGACCGCCTGGACCTTGCCGGCGATGCTCAGGACCGCGCCCACAGAATCCTCTGCCACTGGGCCGATCTTGAATCACAAGGCCGACTCTCAGCGGAGCGCGAAACCTCCATCGACACCCAGTTCCTCGATCAAGTGTTCGGCGAGGCCCTCGGCTACGCAGTCAAAACGAAGAGCCCGACCGATTGGCAGCTCGAACACAAAATCACCGTCACCGGCGTCGGCATCGCCGACGGCGCCCTGGGCGAGTTCCCGGCTTCAAAGTCCCCCGCCGTCATCATCGAACTCAAGGGTGCCCGCACAGACATCGACCGAGATCGCTCCAACGGACGCACCGCCGTCCAGCAGTGCTGGGATTATCTCAACGCGCTTCCCGATTGCCAGTGGGGAATCGTCTCGAACTTCTCGACCATCCGCCTCTACCACAAGTCCCGCGGCACACTCAACTACGAAGAGTTCTCCCTCGACGAGCTCCGCGAGCGCAAGCGATTCAACGAGTTCTACGCCATCTTCGAGCGCGGCGGCCTCCTCACCAGCATCCTCGGACAGCCCCCTCGCGCCGACGCACTCTTGGAACGTACGAAGAATCGCCAGAAGGAAGTCGGCGACGAACTCTACCAGAAATACCAGAGGCAGCGTCTGGAGCTCATTGACCACCTCGTCCGAGAGGAAAGCAAGCCGCTCGACGAAGCGATCCGTATCGCTCAGAAGATCCTCGACCGCATCATCTTCATCGCCTTCTGCGAGGACCGCGGCTTGCTCCCCGAAGACTCGTTGAAGGAAACAAATCGAGACGTCCGGCGTTACAGCCGCGCCCGCAATCCCGCGTGGGAGAGCTTCCTCGACCTCTTCACCGCTATCGATAGGGGAGCCAAAGGCAAGAAGGAGATCACCGCCTACAACGGCGGCCTCTTCGCCGACGATCCCGCCATCAACACCCTCGACATGGAGGGCGATGAGTGGACCACCGGCTTCGCGGGCTTCGGCGAGTTCGATTTCTCCGAGGAAGTGAACGTCGACGTCCTCGGCCACCTCTTCGAGCGCTCCATCACCGAACTCGAGAAACTCCGTGTCGGTGGGCTCTTCGCGCTCAAAGCCAACATTCAGGGTGCCAATGGCTCACATGGAACCAACGCGAAGAAAGCCAGGCCAACCCGGCGTCGCAAAGCCAACTCCCCGCCGCCACCCTCCGACGATTCCCCCCTCTCCCGCATGCCCAAGAGCGCCCAGCGCAAGCGCTTCGGCATCTACTACACGCCCCCCGCCTTCACCTCTCTCATCGTCGAGCGCACCGTTGACGCCATCGTGGAAGATCGCTTCGCCGCGCTCGCCAAGCAGCACAGCGTCGACCCGCAGGCCCGCAAGGACCAGAACCCAAAGAAACTCCTGGCCTACTGGCTCGCCTGCCTCGAGGAACTCAAGACCATCACCGTCTGCGATCCCGCCTGCGGCTCCGGCGCCTTCCTCATCCGTGCCTACGACGCGCTCGACGCCCACTACAAAGCCATCGCCCACGGCCTCGGCGGCAGCGGCCACGACCCCGAAGCCCTCAAAGCCCTCGAAGACTCCATCCCAGACCTCATCCTGAAACACAACCTCTACGGCGTCGACCTCTCCCATGAGGCCGTCGAGATCACCCAACTCGCCCTCTGGATCCGCACCGCCCGCCTCGGCCGCCCCCTCACCGACCTCTCCCGCCACATCCGCCACGGCAACTCCCTCGTCTCCGATCCCGCCGTTGATCCCAGGGCCTTCGACTGGCACAAGGCGTTCCCCTCTGTCTTCGGTGGCTCCTCTCCCGGTGGCTCCGCTCTCCAGAGCGGTGTCTCTTCTGCTGATACGAAATCCCCCTGCGGCTTCACCTGCATCATCGGCAACCCGCCGTGGGAACGTGTCAAGGTTCAGGACCGCGAGTTCTTCTCTCTCACCGACCCCGAGACCGCCGAAGCCGTGAACGCCTCCGATCGCAAGAAGCGCATCGCCGCGATGCCCGAGGACAACCCCGACCTCCACGACAAGTACATCGAAGCACGCGACCGAGCACAGAAGATGCTGGACTACGCCCGCCTCCCCGAGAAAGCCGGCGGCCGCTACCCCTTCACCGGAAAAGGCGACGTCAACCTCTACATGCTCTTCGCCGAACTCGCTCGCTCCCTCGTCGCGCCCCGCGGCGTCGTTGGCCTCCTCGTCCCATCCGGCATCGCGACCGACGACACGACGAAAGAGTTCTTCGCCGACCTGATGGACACCAAGCGGCTCGTGTCGCTCTATGACTTTGAGAACAAGGAAGCCCACTTCGAGGACGTTCACCGGTCCTTCAAGTTCACCGCGCTCGTCTTCGGCGGTAATCAATACACACAGCCGAACGCGGACTTTGTCTTCTTCGCGCGAGATGTCGATGAGACCGCGGCGAGCAACAAGCACCGTCACATCCCCCTCACCGCGGCGGACATGAAACTCCTCAACCCCAACACCCGCACCTGCCCCATCTTCCGCACCCGCCGCGATGCCGAACTCACCAAGGCCATCTACAAGCGCGTCCCCATCCTCATCGACGAGAACCGCAAACAGGGCGGCAACCCGTGGGGCGTCAAGTTCTACACGATGTTCCACCAGACCAACGACGCGGAACACTTCAAGGAAGCCAAGGTCTGGGAGAAGAAGGGCTACAAACTCCACGGCAACGTCTACACCAAGACCAAGGCCCGCGCGCTCCCGCTCTATGAAGCCAAGATGGTGCAGGCCTTCGACCATCGCGCCGCGAGCGTGATCGTCGAAGACTCCAACTGGGTCCGCCAGGGACAGAAGGCAGAGACATCACTCGTCGAGCACCAGAATCCTGAGTTCGCTGTCCTGCCGAGATGGTGGGTTGCGGAGGACGTGGTTGACGACGCGCTGCAGGATCAGCCCGGCGATCGCGGGTGGTTCATGGGCTTCAAGGACATCACCAGCCCCACTAACGAGCGCACGATGATCGCGTCGTTCTCGCCTCGCACCGCAGCGACCAACAAGTTTGTGCTCATGCTGACCGGCGTTGAGCCGCGACTCCACGCGTGCTTGCTCGCGAACTTCAACTCATTCGCATTCGACTACGTCACCCGCCAGAAGATCGGTGGTATCACCCTCAACTTCTTCATCGTCGAACAACTCCCCGCCTTTGCGCCCGACACCTACGCCGACAAATGCCCGTGGTCCAAGCGCGAGACGCTCGAACACTGGATCAGCGAGCGCGTCCTCAAACTCTCCTGCACCGCCGAAGACATGATCCCCCTCGCGAACGCCTGTCACTTCAAGGGCAGCCGTGGCGATGGTGTCCACATCTGGAAAGAGCAGGAACGCGCCCACCTCCGCGCCGAACTTGATGCCGCGTACTTCCACCTCTACGCCATCGAACGCGAGGATGCCGAGTACATGCTCTCCACCTTCACCCACACCGGGTTCATCCCGAAAGAGCATCGCCAGCCGGGCGGCCCCGCATGGGAACGCGCCTCCATCGGCGAACAGGTTCTCGAGTCCTACGACGCCCTCGCGGCAGGATTCAACTGACCTCCCCCCCCCCGCAACACCCACGCCCCCGCCCGGTACCCTCAGGTGTGCATCCGCTGCGACTGAAGCTCTCACGCCTCCTCCTCGCCCGCCTCGCCGCGAGCGTACGTTCCGCGCCCACGCCCGCCTCCCTCATCCTCGCCCCGCTCTTCCTCGCCCCGCTCTTCCTCACATCCCTCATCCTCGCCGCGCCCCCCTGTATCGCCGCCTCACTCCCCACCCAGCCCCGCGCCTCACACATCGCCGAAATCTCCCAGACACCCTCCATCGCCCTCTGGTCCTGCTGGCTCTCAAACGGCACCCGCCTCCACGCCAAGACACTCCCCGAGAACGCCGACGGAACCTTCGCCATCGCGCTCACCCTCTCCGGCGGCGAGCTGCTCGAACCACCCGGCAAACGCGGGCTCGCCGCCGCCGCCGCCGCCGGATGGTCCCTCCCAAAGTCCCCCACCCCCGCCCAGGCAGACACCATCCGCCGCTACCTCGACTCCCAGATCCGCTTCAGCGCCGTCGCCCACACCGACGCCCTCCAACTCTGGATCACAGGCCCGGAGGCCGACCTCCCCATCGGCCTCGACATCGCCGCGCTCCTCATCGAACACCCCGACATCGACGCCGACGCCATGAACGCCCGCCTCCAGACCTTCAAAGACCTCATCGCTTCCAACGACCCAGACCGCGCCGCCATCGACGCCCTCCGCGCCGCAACTCTCCCCTCCACCATCGCCGCGGCTCGCCCCCTCCTCGCGCACGATCTCTCCGCGATCGATCCCGCCGCCGCCGCCGAGTGGCTCGCCGCCGCAACCATGCAGGGCTCGATCGAAGGTGCCATCGCAAGCCGACGCCCCGCGCCCGACACCCTCGCCCTCGCCGCCGATTCACTCGGCCCCCTCCCCGGCCGCCCGCGCATCAGCCCCGCCACCCTCGGCGAACTCCGCGATGCACCCCCGCCCGAAGTCCGCACGATCACGGTCAGAGAACGCTGCAACCAGCCCCACGCCTCCCGCGCCATCGTCGCCGTCATCGGCCCGCGCCGCGCCGAACTCTCCGAACGCCGCGCCCTCGCACTCGCCGCGTTCATCCTCGACGAACGACTCGAAGCCGACCCCAACCTCTCCGGTGATGTCCGCGTCTTCCCCACCAACCCCGCCGGACGATCCGCACGCTCCGTCATCGCCGCCATGATCGCCTCAGACGCTCCCGACGCCGATCCCGCCGGCCAGGCCGACATCCTCGCGCACCACCTCGCACTGCTCGCTGCGCAAAGCCCCTCAGAGTCCGAGCTCAACGACGCCCGCAACCGCATCGCCTCCATACTCGCGCGCCAAGACCTCTCCGCCGAGGCGTGGGCATCCAAACTCGCGACCCTCACCTACGACGGACTCTCCCCCGCCTCCCTCGCCCGCGCGTTCGAGGAATACCGCACCATCACCCCGGACCAGGTCACCGCCGCACTCCGCGCCCGCTGGTCACCCGCCAACACCGTGCGCATCACCATCGAACGCACGCCGGCGCACAACTGATACGCACATCTCAACACCCCCGCACCCCGCACGCTACCCCACCCGCACGTCCCGGTTCTCGTGGATCATGTTGTCACCCTTCTTCGAGCGAATCCCCAGCAGCGGCCGCGAAGGATCCTTCTCACCGATCACCCAACCCTCCAGAACCATCACCTCCAGCGCCTGGATCGCCTGCTGCAACTCAAAGTTCGCCCGCGCAGGCGGCATCCCCCGCTCACGCTGATAAAACGCCATCGCCCCGCGGCACATCTCCGTGATGTCCGACGTCCGCTCCATCATCTTCAGCCACATCGCGTACGCACCCATCAGCGGCATCGTGAACTGCTTCCGCTTGTAGCACGGCACCCGCACGATCTTCCCCGCCCTATACACCGGATACTCCGCCCGCTCCGCCCCCTCCAGGTTCGGCCGGAACACATTGAAGTCGTTCACCTGCCACCCCACCGCCTCCTGCGCATCCTCCGCGCCGAGGAACCGCCCCGCCACCTCCTTCGCGCCCGCAACATCAAGCCCGCCGATCCCCGCCCGACCCGGGATGTCCTCCATGAACCCGCCGTTCGAGATCCAACGGAACGCCTCCTTCGGCGACAACTCGATCCCCGCGTCCTTCGCGATCCGCGTCGTCATGTCCTCCAGATCCGTGAAGCACCCGTTCCCCGCATACCAGAAGTCCGCGAACCGGATGTGCTGGTTGATCCGGCGCCGCTGCAGCGACTCATAGTGCTCGCACAGCCACGCGCGATCGTGCTCCCCGCGCTCCATCGCCATGATCGCGTACGCCAGCTCCCGCGCCCCCGCGTGCGTCAGCATCATCCCCGCCGACAAAATCGGATCCGCAAACCCCGACGCCTCCCCCACCAGGTACCAGTTCTCCCCCACCATCCGCTGCGCGATGAACGACCAGTCCTTCGTCGATGTCACCTTCCCGCCACGCCGCGCGTTCTTCGTGTGCTTCACGATCAACGGGTCCTGCTGCATCGCCCAGGCGTACAGCTCCTCCGGCGACTTCCCGCACGACTTGTAATACTCCGCCGGACACACCAGCCCCACCGACACCCGCGTCGCTCGCACCGGGATGAACCACATCCACCCGATCCCGATCGACATGATGAAGATCCGCGTCGCGCCCCCGCCGATCGTCACCGCCCACTCCGCATCGTCCCAGTAATCCCAGAACGCCACGTTCTTGATGTTCCCCGGATAATCACACTCCACACCCATCCCGCGCCGCAGAATCCCCGCATCCCCCGAAGCATCCACATAGTGCTTCGCCGTCACCACGCTCCCATCCGAGAGACGCAGCCCATCCACCCGATCACCCGTCCGCAGGATCTCCCGCACCGAAGTCCCCTGCCGCACCTCCGCGCCCATCTCTGCGGCGTGATCCAGCAGGATCTTGTCATACGCCGACCGCTCGACCTGCAACGCCGTAAACATCCGCTGCCCCGCGTACGGCGCGGGCCGCGGATCGTCACGGTACTGACCGAACGGAATGAACTCAAAGTCCCACAGGTCCTTCGTCGCACCCCACCGATACGTCCCCCCCAGCTTGATCGGAAACTGCTCCGCCTCCACCTTCTCCCAGCACCCCATCTCCTTCAGAATCGCCCCGATCAAGGGCAACTGGCTCTCCCCGATGTGCTCGCGCGGAAACACCTCCCGCTCCACCACCAGCACTCGCAACTCCGGCATGTACTTCTTCAAGAGCGTCGAGCACGTCGAGCCACCCGGCCCGCCGCCGATGATCGCCACGTCATAGTCCACCCCCCCAACAGCCCCACCACCCCCCACACCACCAACCCCGCTCCCCCCAAGCCCGTTCCCCGTAGGCGCACCGTTCTCCGACGCTCCGCTCGAAACCATCGCAACACCCCTTTTCACGAGGCGATGCACCCGAGTCATCGCCACCACGCGGCCGCGAGTCGGCCGACCCACCACCTTACCACATCACCCCCACACCCCACAAGACCTTTCCGCCTCACCCCCCACCCCCACCCACCCCACTCACCCCCACGCCCAAAAACAAACCGGCACGCCCCTTCGGACGTGCCGGCCCTTCGTGCCTTTATCCCCAATGCCCAATGCCCAATGCCTAATGCCTAATGCCTAATGCCCAATTCCTTCCCCATCACCCCAACGCCGCAGCGCCCGAGATGATCTCCGTCAGTTCCGTCGTGATCTGCGCCTGACGCGCCCTGTTATACGCGCGGCTCAAACGCTTGCCCATCTTCCCCGCGTTGTCCGTCGCCGCCTTCATCGCCACCATCCGCGCCACATGCTCCGACACGATCGCATCGTTGAAGCACTGGAACAACGCCGCCTTCAAAGCCGCGGGCAGCAGCGAATCCATCAACTCCTTCGGCGATGGACTGAACTCAAACGCCAACCCCGCACCCGCCGGCGCATCCGTCTGCTCCGCCGCATCCGGCTCAAACGGCAGCAACTGCTTGATCTCCGCGGCCTGCTTCCCCGCCGTGATGAACCGCATATACACCACCCTCACCCCGGAGATCTCCCCGCGGATGAATCGGTCGATGTACGTCTGCGCCAGCGCCTCGACGTTCTCGTACGACGGCGTGTCGCCGAAGTGCGTGTGGTGCGTCGCCACGTTGATCTTGTTGAACTTCAGGGTCGCAAGACCCTTCTTTCCCACCAGCTCGATCTCACCCTCGCGAGCGCCCGGCGTGTTCCGGAAATACTCCATCATCCGCCGCAGAATCGCCCCGTTGTAAGGCCCGCACAACCCGCGATCGCTCGTGATCACCAGCGTCAGCATCCTCGCGTCCGCGCCCGGCTTCGCGTCGATCAGCGGATGGGTCACATCCCCCGCGGCACTCGCCATCTTCCCCACCAGATCGAACAACGCCGCGGTGTACGGCTTGCTCGCGACCGCGCGCTGCTGCGCCCGAGCAAACTTGCTCGTCGCGATCATCTGCATCGTCTTCGTGATCCGCCGGATGTTGCCGACGGCCTTCATACGCTTCTTGATCTCGCGTGACTTACCCATAGGGGCGGAAGGGTAGGCATCCCGCCCGTTCCCCATCCCAACTCCCGATCCACCCCCCCACCCTTACCCCCACCCTTACCCCCGCCCTTACCCCCCACCCTCACCCCCCACCCTCACCCCCCACCCTTACCCCCCACCCTCACCCCCGACCCATCCTCCCCCTCTCCCTCTTCATCTGCCATCTGGCCCTTTGCTATCTGGCCATTTGCTATCCGCCAATTGCTCTCTGGCTTTCGCGCCCTCCCCTTCGCTCCCCGCCCCGCTGCCTCTTTCCCTACTTCATCTGCCATCTGGCCCTTTGCCATCTGGCCATTTGCTATCCGCCCTTTGCGATCTGGCCTCCGCGTCCTCTGCGTTCTCTTCTCTTCATCTGCCATCTGGCCATCTGCTATTTGCCATGTGAAAACCCCACCCGCTGCATCAACCCATCGAAGTGATCGAGATCAAAGAACGCCACCTCGATCCGCCCGCGCTTCCCCGACTTGTCCGTCTTGATCTTCACGCGCGTTCCCAGGTGCTCGCCCAGTCGCTTCTCAAGATCCGCGATCGACGCCGAACGCTCCGCCCCACCCGCTCCTCCCACACCCCCCACTCCCGCCGCGCCGCGCCCGGCAGCCACCGGCTTCCCCTTCGCGACCCGCTTCACCTCCTGCTCCAGCTTGCGAACGCTCCACCCCTCGATGCTCACCAGCGTCGCCAGCGCAAGCCGCGCCCCGCTCTCACGCGGCACCGAAAGCAGCGACCGCGCGTGCCCCATCGTCAGATCCCCCGCACGCACCAACCTCTGGATCGACTCCTCCAACTCCGTCAATCTCACCATGTTCACGATCGTCGAGCGATCAACACCCAGCCGCTCCGACAAACCCTGAGGCGTCATCCCGAACCGCTCGATCATCACGCGGCACGCCTCACCCTTCTCGATCGGGTCCAGGTCCTCACGCTGCAGATTCTCAACCAGACCCCACGTCGCGCACGCCTCATCATCCAACTCACGCACAATCACCGGCACACGCTCAAGACCCGCCATCGCCGCCGCACGCCACCGACGCTCACCCGCCACCAACTCGTATCGCGCTGCCTGGCTCCGGGTGGCACCACTCTCCAGAGCGGTGCTCTCTCCCCCATCGCCAACCGCCCCCCTGCCCCGGTCTTCTCCTCTCCGCGGCCCTCCGCGGCCCTCCGCGTTGACCGCCCCTCTGACAATCACCGGCTGCATCAACCCGATCGAACGGATCGACTCCGCCAGCTCGCGCAGCTTCACTTCATCAAACACCTGCCGCGGCTGGAACCGGCTCGGCACAATCTCCCCCACCGCCACCATCAACACCCGCTCCGAATCCACACCCCCAGCCCCGCCCTCATCCCGCTCTCGGGCCACCACCCCCGCGCCGCCCGCCCCCGTGTCCGACACCCCCGTGTCCGACGCCCCACCGCCCGCCGCCACGCCCTCCCGGCCCCCCGCGCCGCCGGCACCCCCGCCCCCGTCCCTCGCGTTTGAATCACTGACATCTTTATTATGATATGTAATATCGACATACTGACGATCTGAATCTAATATCGGCGTCTCGGGCGGCACATCCACCCGCACCGGCGCAGGACCGATCAAGCTCGACAGCCCCCGACCCAGCCGCCGCGCACCACCCTGCTTGCCCGCATCCGGTCCCTTCTGGCTCATCCCTGGCCGCCCTTCCTGGCTTCACGCCCTTCGACGATCTTCACCATCCTGCCACTTCCAACACCATCCCCCCATTGTGACCACATCCACCCCCCTTCGCCACTCTCACACCCCTCCTGCCCCTGTTTCACGTGAAACACCCCCCCACCCCCCACCTCCCGCCTTCTGCTATCCTGCGCCCATGCCCAAGACCTACCCCGAGGATGAGCCCGGCCACATCGAGTTCATCGCCCGCGGCGTCGCCATCGACCTCCGCACCGGCTCCCCCCGCGTCCTCCTCTGCCGCAGCCGCAGGCGCGGCTACTCCTACCTCCCCGGAGGCCATGTCGAGTTCGGCGAGACCGCCGCCCAGGCCCTCGCCCGCGAGATCCTCGAAGAGATGGGGCTCCCCTGCCAGGTCGGATCCCTGCTCCAAGTCCACGAGTGCGCCTTCCATGATGGGAAGGTACGACGCCACGAGGTCAACCTCCTGTTTCACGTGAAACACCTCGGCCCCGCCGGTGCCCCGCTCCCCGATCCCGCCCCATCCGCCGAGCCCCACATCGCCTTTGACTGGGTCCCGCTCGACCGTGTCGGCTCCATCGACCTCCGGCCCGCCCGTGCCGTCACCTGGCTGACCACCCACGCCGCGGCTCTCGCGGCGGGCGGACTGCCCCCCTTCGAGTCGGTCGCCGACATCGACCAGTAGCCCCCCCACACCCCCCACGCCCCCCTCACGTCCCCCCCTCACGCCCCCCCCCTCACGCCCCTGCCGCCCTGATCGGGCCGCTTGCCGCGTGTTCCCGGACTCTGCCAAAGTCGCCCCCGGATCGTGCCGATCCCCTCGTGGATCGTCCGCGCCCCCCCGTCCCGCCCCTCTCCAGGAGCGACATGGCATCGCATGGCCGCCACTCCGAGCCCATCGGCCCGCACCCACGCGGCGATGGCCCTGCGCCGCCGCGCGGGCCTGGGGACCGTTCCACGTGGAACGGCCGCGAGGGGGGGCAACCCGCGGAGCGGCCCGGAGAGCGGCTGATCGGGGAGATCGACCTGATCCAGGCCCGGCTCGGGGAGTTGGCCCGGGAGTCGGGTGCTGGTGGCGAGGATGGGGGTGGGGGGGCGGTGGTGCCGCGGCTGGAGCGGCTGGCGATGCTCGGGGAGATCTCCGGGTTCGTGGCCCACGAGTTCAACAACATCCTGACCCCGCTGTTGGCGCACGCGCAGGTCGCGCTGAGGCAGCCGCGTGATGCGGAGCGGATGGCGTTGGCTCTGGAGCGGGTCGTGGCGAGCGTGAAGCGGGCGTCCGGGATCGCCGGGTCGATCATGGAGCTTGCGAAGCAGGATGGATCGGTGGGCGGAGGGGCTGGGCTTGTTTCAGGGGAGCGGGGGGGTGTTTCACGTGAAACAGGTCCAGGGCTGCGTGTCCCAGTCGCGGACATTGCCAGGTGTGCGAGACGAGCCGCGGAGGATGCGTTCGGGTGCGAGGGGGGTGGAGGCGGGGCTGGGTGGGAGGGGCGCGTGCGGCTGGAGATCGAGCCGGGGCTGACGGGGGAGATGGATGAGAGCGAGTTGTTGCAGGTGTTGTTGAACCTGTTGTTGAACGCGCGGCGGGCGAACGCCGCGGCGGGTTGTGGTAGCATCAGTACGGGTCATGATAGGATAGTGGTGCGCGGAGCAGCCCGGCGGGTTCCGACCGGGGTGACGCAAGATTCGGATATTGAGAGGTCTATGCCGGAACTCCTGCGATGGCAGGGTGTTACGGGTAGGCCTGGGGGTTCAGGCGGGGGCGAAGGGGGGGGCGGTGGGAAGGAAGAGTCCGATAATATCTGGTGTGTGATTGAAGTGGTTGATTGTGGTGGGGGGGTTGAGGAGGGTGTGCTGGGTGGGTTGCGGCGGCGTGGGTATCGCGTGGTGGGTAGTGGTGTGGGTGGGAGTGCGGGGAGTGAAGTGGCGGGTGGAGTGGGGGGGGCGGGATTGGGGCTGGAAGTGAGCCGCCGGTTGGTGGAGCGTGCGGGGGGTTGGTTGGAGATCGAGTCGCGTGCGGGTGTGGGGACGGCGGTGCGTGTGTGGGTGCGAGTGGGTGAGTAGCAAATGAAGAATGGGAGTGCCGCGGGTTCGGGAGGGAGAGACTTGCGTCGCTCCTCACCCTGCGGGCTCGGTGGGCGAAGTGAACGCCTTTTGAAGGATGCATTGCGCAGGGAAGCGTCCGCACTGGGTGTGGGGGCGCAGCACTCCGGGTTCGCGCCCGATGCTCCCTTTTGGGGTGTCGGTCGTCGCTTGGTGTTTTCGGAGCGTTGTTTGCAACGATCGGGCGTACTGCGGGCGGAGTTCGGATTGGAACCGCGGAGATGTCTGCATCGAAGTTACGCCGGGAGGCGTCTTTGGTGGCGTGGGGGATAGTTGGGTTCAAGGGCGCGGGTGCGCGAGAGTGTAGATCGCGGGTGTTGATGGCTCGCCGCGATTCAGAGCGGCGGTGCCATAGGCATCCGTCGGTCAGGACCCAAGCAGAGGCGCGGGATGATGATTGTTCTTGATATCGGGTAGTTCATCGAGGATGATGCAAGGGGGTTGTCAGAGGGCTTGTGCATGAATCGCGTTCTGCTGTTGATGTGTGGGTTGTCGGCACAGGCACACGCGCAGTGCGGCGGGTGGATCCACGACAAGTACACCTATGGGCCGAACTTTGAGCCGGGCGGTCACGGTCGCGGTGTCATCTGGGATATCGATGGCTCGAACGGCGCACGTCTCCCCCGGCTGGTACTCCCGGCTCGATACAACTACGGACCTTTCTCATCGAGCGCGGTGGACGTGGTGATGAGAACGTCCAGCGGCTGGAACTTCATGGGTGCGCGTGTTGCTTTTGAGCCGGACTCGGTGCGCCTTTTGACGATCGCAACGCTCGCTGGGGGGCAGAGAGAGGTGTTCATTGCCGGCACGCGGAGGGAAGTCTCAACCGGCGTGAAGACGTGCGAGGTGCTGCGATGGAGTGGCACGACGTGGGTGTCTTACGGGACGGGAGTATCTGGGGAGTTGGTCGACGCGATCGGGTGGGACCCGGATGGGGACGGGCCTGTGAAGCCGCGGGTCGTGATCATTGCGCGTCAGGCGAGCGGTGCAGCCGCGACGGTTCATCAGTTGATAGGAGCGGCGTGGCATCGCGTCGGCACGATTGAGGGCGACTTGCGGGTGCTTCATGGGTGGGACCCGGATGGGAACGGTCCGTTGGCGGAGGTGTTGGTCTGTGCGGGGAGTTTCACGGTTGATGGGCCGGATGGGGCGCGCGAAGAAGGTGTGGCGGTATGGAGCGGTGCGGCGTGGGAGGCGATGGGCGTGCGAGGCCCGGTGAACGCAATGACGACGTGGGGATCCGGCGGTTCTGGCGGCTTACTGGTGGTAGGCGGCGACTTCACGCTGACAGAGGATGGCCCGGTCTCACGATTGGCGGCGTGGGATGGGGCCGCGTGGTCAGGGGTGTCGTCCGGTTCATCGGAGCGGATCACCGCGCTGGGCACGATCCCGCGGGAGGCGGGTGATGGAGAGGATCTTGTTGTCGGCGGCGCGTTCTCGATGATCGGTGGCGTGAGCGCACCGCGCTGCGCGATATGGGATGGTGCGGCTTGGAGGGGTACCGGTTCCGGTCCGCCGGTTGTTCCGGCGTGGTTGCTGTCGCATGATCCGGATGGTCCGCTGAGCGGGGCTCCCGAGATTCTGACGGGGAGTTGGAAGTGGAGCGGCAGAGAGTGGCATTCGGTGAACGACATGACGCTCGCGGGCGTTGCGACGGCGGGTGCGTGGAATGATCCGCGAGACCCTTCAAGAAGTGTCATCACGATGCTTCATGCCGATGATTCCGGAACGGGGCGAACGGGGATCTCGACGTGGGATGGTGTTTCGCTTCAGGAGCATCATGGGACCGCGCTTGCCGAGATCGGCGAGGGCGCGAAGCGGATGATGCGGTGGCGCGATGCGTCGGATCTCGACGGTCGGGAGGCGCTGGTTGTCGCCGGCTGGTTCGATGTGCTGGATGATGAGGGCAGGCGGACGATCGGCATCGGCACATGGGATGGAGATGTCTTCCGTGGGTTTCCGGATGCGATCGCGGATGGAGGTCCGCTTGATCGCGTGACACTGCTGACAACTTTCGATCCGGACGGCAATGGTCCCAGTAGTCCGGAACTCATCGCGGCAGGGTCGTTTGCACGATCGGGCGCGGAGCCGATTTATAACATCGCGAAATGGGACGGTTCGTTGTGGCGCCCGCTCGGCGGCCAACTTCACGGACTCGTGTTCGGGCTCGTGTCGTGGGACGCGGATGAGGATGGACCGGGTGAGCCGCTGTTGCTCGCGAGTGGTCAGATCGAACCCGCGCCGGGTCAGGGGGCTACGCGATTCGCGCTCTGGGACGGTGCGTCCTGGGCTTATGGCGTGATGTCGGTTCCATTTGTGGGGACCGAGACCCTGACGGTGTGGGACTCCGACGGAGTCGGGCCGCGGGCGATCGCGCCGGTTGCGGGGTTCTTTTATGAGTCCGGTACGGTGCCGGGGTGCGAGTGGTGGGAGATATGCCAAGAGTTTGTCACGATCACCGCTCACATCTGGGAAGGGGCGCGCTGGGAATCTGCATGGGGCTTTGGCACGTCATGGTGGTGGGATGAGCCGGAGCGATCGGGGTGGGCGGATGTGCTCACGACATGGGACTCGGATGGGGATGGTCCGGAGCCTCCGAGTCTCCTGGTGGGTGGGCGCTTTGAGACTGATGTGAACTCGACGATCTACAGGAAGAAAGCTGGTGAGTTCGGTGTGCGTGAGCTGTGGGGCGGGAGGTTGGAGGGCGAGCAGTATTGGACTCATGCTCGGGTGATTGAGGTTGTGGATCTTGACAACTCGGGGCCGATTCCTCCGTTGCTCGTTGTTGGTGGGCGGTTCGAGCGGCTCGTGGACACCATTCGGGCGCGCACATTCCCGACCGGTGGCATGGCACGCTACATGGAGGGGCCGCCGGGCGTGCTTGTGGGTCCGCGTCTCTCTGGCGCATCCAACAGTGATGCGATCGGCATTGAGGTCGGGGCGATCGGCCCGGGATTCATGCAGTACGCGTGGTATCGGGACGGCGCGGTGCTCGCTCCCGGCACGACGGCGGGGGGATCAACGATTCACGATACGACCCGGTCGGTGCTCATCATCTCGAATCCATCTGAGTCAGACTGGGGCGAGTACCACTGCGTCGTGACAAACGCGTGCGGGAGCACGGTCTCGCGGGTGTTTGTGCTTGGTCCGCGTTGTGCGGCGGATTATGGCGGAGACACGGTGGTGGACATCCTGGACTTCCTCGACTTTATCGAGGACTTTGCCGCGTGCCAAGCGAGGCCATTTCCATGCGGCATGTTGGGTGATGCGGACATCAACGGTGACACCCTCGTGGACATCCTGGACTTTCTTGATTTCATGGATGCGTTTGCGAGCGGATGTTGAGCGTGTCGAAGTCGCGACGCGTGGCGAGTTCGATGGCGAGTCTTGAGTGTGATGATGGGGCGTGGGTGTGCGGCTCAGGTCTGTGACCAGGCGAGGGCGACGTTCATGGCGTTGAAGCAGACGTGCATGGCGATGGGGACGCCGAGTCGTTTGGTGCGTTCGTAGGCGATGCCCATGGAGAGTCCGAGGGTGAAGATGGGGAGGAGTGCGTGCCAGGGGACGGGTGGTTGTCCGAGTCGGTGGACGAGGGTGAAGAGTGTGGCGGAGCCGATGATGGCGAGCCAGACTTGTCCGTTGAGGACGCGGAGGAGTGCGGACTGGAGGAAGCCGCGGTAGAGGATCTCTTCGAGGAGTGGCGATCCGATGACGGCGGTGATGGCGAGGAGGATGGCCCACTGGTTGGACTTGTTGGCGAGGATGAGTTCGAGTGTGGGGTGGGCGATGGGTGAGGGTGATTCTTTGTAGAGTTCGCGGTAGAGGGCGACGGCGGCATCGCCTGCGAGGATGACGAAGGGGAGCGCGAGGAGGAACGCGCCGATGCCGAAGGGGATGTCTGAGAGTTTGATTTTGAGCCCGGCCTTGGGGGCGGTGCGTGACATGACGAAGAGGAGGGCGATGCCGGCGATGATGCCTGCGGCGACGCCTCCGGCTTGTGTGAGTGCGCGTTCGCGGAGGTCGGAGCCGGAGGTGACCTGGGGGAGTTCTTTCAGGAATTGAGCCGCGAGGGGCGCGGCGATGAAGACGAGGATCGCGCCGAAGAGCCAGATGGGTGCGGGGAGTGGTTTGACATCGCGTCCGGCGAGTTTGGGTGTGGAGCCGGGTCCGATGATGTTTCCGATCCAGAGGAAGACGAAGACGATGGCGGCGACGATGGCGACGACGACGACGCGGTTGTTCTCGGCGTATTCGACGGCGTCGGAGACTGTCCAGCCGGTGACATCGGGGAGTTTGAAGGTGGAGGAGTCGTCGGTGGGTGAGGATTGCGCGCGTGGTTGTTCGCGCGGTGGGGGAGGGGTTTCGGCGCGTGGTGCGGGGTCGGTTTGTTGGGGTTGTGCGGGTGGTGGGGGAGCGGGCGGGAGGTCTTGAGCGGCGGCGGGAGGGGGTGTGAGGGTGATGAAGAGGAGGGCGAGGAGGAGTGAGGATTGGCGGAGCGTGGGTTTGAATGTGCCGATGAGGTGTTTGAGGTGTGTGACGAGTTGACGGAGGGGGTCAAGAATCGAGCCCATGCTTCCGCAAACGCTTATGGACATTCTGGAGGAGAAACGCCGCGAGATTGCGCTCGGGAAGGAGCGGGTTTCGTTTGGTGAGTTAGAGGCGATGGTGGCGCAGCAGGAGCCGCCGCGGAACTTCTTTGCGGCGGTGACGCGGCACCCGAACGGTTTCCAGACTTCTGTGATTGCGGAGGTCAAGCGGAGGAGTCCTTCTGCCGGCCTGATCCGAGCGGAGTACGCGGGTGAGGGGTTTCGGCCTGAGGCGGTTGCGCTTGGGTATTTCGAGAACGGCGCATCGGCGATTTCGTGTCTGACGGACGAGAAGTTCTTTGGTGGTCGGTTGGAGTTCATTCAGCGGATCAAGGACGCGGTGCCTTTGCCGGTGCTTCGGAAGGACTTCATTGTTGATCCGTGGCAGTTGTGGGAGAGCCGCGCGGCGGGTGCGGACGCGGTGTTGTTGATTGCGGAGTGTCTGACGACGAGCGAGATGCTTGATCTGATGATTCTTTCGCAGCAGTTGCAGATGACGGTGCTGCTTGAGGTTCACGATATGGAGAATCTTCTGCGTGTGAGGCCGCACGTGGGGTTTCCGCATTCGTCGTATGCGTTGCTGGGGATCAACAACCGTGATCTGAGGACGATGCGTGTGGATCTTGGTCACACGCTGCGGATGGTGGACATGGTGGAGGAACCTCGGACGCTGGTTTCGGAGAGCGGGATTCGTTCGGCGGAGGATCTGAAGCGGCTGCGGATGAGCGGTGTTCGGATTGTGCTTGTGGGGGAGCATCTGATGCGTCAGGAGGATCCTGGTGCGGCGTTGCGTGAGTTGCTTCGGGTGGAGGTGGAGTGAGTGGTGAGTGGGGGGGTGCGGGGGATGTGACGATTGCGTGACGTTGGTTGTGTGGATTTGGTGATTGGATGTGAAGCGTGGATCGGGGACGCGGGTAGGTTGGATGCTGGGTGTGCTTTGGGTGGATTGTGGAGCGAGCCATGAAGAAGCGTGATGTGTTTCGGATGGTTGGTGTTGCGTGGGCGTGTGTGTGTGTGAGCGTCGGCGTGTCGGCGCAGGAGCGGGTGGAGCCGGTTGAGGCACAGGTTGCGCCGGCGGGGTCTGAGCGTGGTGAGGGGCAGCGTGCGTCGCCTGGTCGTGCGGCGATTCTGGAGTGTGCCGCGGCGATCAATCGGGCTCGGAGCATCCGCTGGGACGTTTCGCATCGGAAGGAGGGGAACCTTCCTGTGCCGCTTGGCGGGGCGTCTGCGCGTGTGACGATGCTGAAGCCGGAGAGCACGAAGTATCACTGGATCATGCGTGCGCAGGGTACGGGGAACATGCGTGGTGGTGATCCGCTTGTGGCGTTTGATGTTGCGTGGTTCATCGATCAGACGCAGTTTGTGGACAGCGCGTCTGGTGGTGTGGTGGTTCGGAAGGGTCGCGTGATGGACGCGGGCGTGCGTCTTGCGGAGACGGTTCGTGTGAAGGAGATGATCGGCACGAATCCGTGGCGTGACGAGATGGACAACGCGGACTCGGTGATCTCGGGTGAGGAGACGCTGGACGGGGTTGTGTGCACGGTGGTGGACATTACGTATCGGGCGAATCAGAGGCGGGCGCGGATATGGATCGGCAAGGAGGACAAGCTTCCTCGGCGGTTTGCGCAGTATGTGGGTGGGGGGAACGAGGCGATGCAGTTCAGTGCGTCGTTCATCACGGACTTCAGGAATGTTGAGTTGAATCCTCCGTTGACGATGGAGGATGTTGAGATCGAGGGTCCCGAGGGCGCGGCGCGTGAGCGGTTTGTGATCACGACGGATCCTGTGGATCAGCCGGTGCGTGCGGCCCCTTTGGCGCGGTTGAGCGGCGACGGCGTCGGGGAGGAGGGCGCGGAGCGTGTCGAGCAGCGGCGTCAGCCGGCGCGTGAGATTCGCCCGATGGCTCCCGGGTTCTCGCTGCGGAGCGGGGATGGGGAGACGGTGTCGTTGGATTCGCTGCGCGGGAGCGTGGTGGTGCTGGACTTCATGGGATCGTGGAGCATCCAGTGCCGCCAGTCTGCGCCGGAGGTGCAGGCGTTGCACGAGCGTTTCAAGGATCGCGGCGTGCGTGTGCTCGGGATGTCTGTTCGTGAGCGCTCGGATGATCGTCCGATCGCGTTCTTCAAGGATCGGGGCCTTGGGTACACGCTGCTGCTGGGTGCGGACTCGGTGGCGTCGACGTACGACATTCGAACGTATCCGACGTTTGTGGTGATCGGTCGGGGCGGGGAGTTGCTCGGGAAGTTTGAGAAGTATGTGGCCGGGGAGACGCTCGGGCAGGTTTCGGCGATGGTTGAGCGTGAGCTCGGGGGCGAGGTTGTGACGCCGCCGGGCGGATGAGGCGGATTGGGTGTTCGGTCGTGAATCTTGGTTCTGGTGTGGAATCGAAGGTGCGGCGTGTGTAAGTTTTAGTCCCAGCGCCGAAAGCTGCTTTGTGCGCGAGAGCCGGAATGTATCGGCCGGGATCAAGATAAGTGAGGTTCCCACGTATGGCGAGGCGCGCTTCGACTGGTACACGCGGTCTTTCACGGTTGAGTGTTGACGACCTTCAGGCCGAGATCGTTCGGCGTGGGCGTGCGCTTTCGAAACTGAAGAAGCAGCACGCCAAGGCGATGCAGAAGGTCGAGGCGATCGAGCGCGAGATCATCGCGAACGGCGGCGGGATCGGCGGCTCTCGTCGCCTGCGTTTCGGCGGGCCGGGCGTGAACCTGGGCCGGAAGCGTCCGAAGAACGACATGAATCTGGCTGAGGCTCTTCAGAAGACGCTCAAGGGGAAGACCATGGGCGTGACCGAGGTGACGGCGGCGGTACAGAAGAACGGGTACAAGACGTCGGCGGAGAACTTCCGGACGATTGTGAATCAGACGCTGATCAAGCATCCGAAGATCTTCAAGAAGATCGCTCGGGGCCAGTACTCGGCGTAATTTCGCGTCCTGCCGTGGGCGGGTCGCGATGTTGAGCAAAGTGGAGGGCGCCCAGCGGATGAGCCGCCGGGCTTGGGAGAACGGGACTTCTGTTCTCCCTGAAGACTCTCTGAGACTGAGCGTGTGGGCGTGTCCGGATGGGCACGCCCTTTTCTTTGTCATGCGGGTCGATGCGCTGCAAGAGGCGGGATTGCGTCTTTGTTGGCGCGGGATCACGACAACACGGGCGACTGCTCGCCCGTGTTGCGGAGTTCATCCATGGGTTGTGTGGTGATCGGCGAGTGCGGGGGTATCAGCGGGGCTGGGGTTCCGGGGTGAGGCGGCTGGGGCGATCGGTGTAGAACGCGCGGCCGAGGTCCTGCCAGAACATGCGATCCATCTCGTTGAAGTAGATGGCGAGGGTGTTGTCAACATCGTCCTGGCGCTGGTAGAGCGTGGACATGCCGGGGGTCGGGTTGCTGCGGAGCTTGCCGACGCGCTTGTCCTTCGAGGACGAGCAGCCGGAGGTTGCCGCGAGGCCGGCGACGAGTGCGGCGGCGATGAGGATGCGGGAGGCGTTGCGGGCGTAGGGGGACATCGACAACTCCTTGACGAACCGTGTCGAGCGAATCGTATCAGGCGGCCGGTCGGACCGTGACAAGGCCGGACCGGGACGAAGGTTGTAGCGAAGACGGATGCTCCGGTCAATGCCCGGGGCATCTGTGTCGCTTGCGGCGGGTGCTATTCGGGAGAACCAGTGGGAAGGTTGCCGCGGGGTGATGAATCCCCTGGAGGGGTCAAAGCCGGGGACTCTGCCTTGCGGGCGCGCGGCCGCGGTCGCGGAAGATCGCGCAAGCACTTGTCTAATAGATACTTGCGACCATTCACTCGACAGGAATCACGACCACATCTGCGGGATCGGCCATGAGGGCGACGTCGGAGCCGAGTGGTTGGGCGAGTGCGGCGGGCGAGGGGTTGAGTTCGGCGATGGTGACGCGGGTTTTGTCGGGGAGTTCGATGGTGCGGTGGAGGATCTCGCCGAGGTAGGTGGTTTCGACGAGTGTGCCGCGGATGGGGGAGGGGGTGTTGGGTGGGGCGGGGCGGAGGGATTCGGGCCTGATGGAGAGGAGGACTTTGTTTCCATCGGAGGGCGGCGGCATGGTGGTTTCGGGGGGCATCTCGGCGCGGACGGGTCCGGAGGCGGCGGTGACAGAGAGCAGGTCGCCCTCTCGGCCCCCCCCGTTGGCGGCGACGGTGGCGGGGATGATGTTGGTTTGTCCGAGGAACTCGGCGACGAAGCGGGTGCGTGGGCGGCGGTAGAGGTCGGTGGGTGTGCCCATCTGGACGATCTGGCCGGAGCGCATGACGGCGATGCGGTCGGCCATGGAGAGGGCTTCTTTCTGGTCGTGGGTGACGTAGATGGTGGTGATGCCACCGGGCTGGCCATTCTGTGCGCCGTAGGTCTTGCAGGTTCGTCGGATCTCGGTGCGGAGGTCGTTTCGGAGTTTGGCGTCGAGGTTTGAGAGGGGTTCGTCGAGGAGGAGGACATCGGGGCGGATGACGAGTGCGCGTGCGAGGGCGACGCGTTGTTGCTGGCCTCCGGAGAGTTGGTTGGGCTTGCGCTTGGCGTACTGGCCCATCTGCACGGCATCGAGTGCTTCCTGGGCGCGTTGCTTGCGTTCGGGGCGTGGGACTTTGCGGACGCCGAGGCCGAAGGCGACATTCTGTTCGACGGACATGTGTGGCCAGAGGGCGTAGGACTGGAAGACCATGCCGGTGTTGCGTGTGTTGGGGGGGGCGTGGGTGACGTTTTTGTCGTTGAAGAGGATGGTGCCGCCTGTGGGGTCGATGAAGCCGGCGATCATGCGGAGGAGTGTGGTTTTGCCGCAGCCGGAGGGACCGAGGAGGAAGAAGAGTTCGCCGGGCGCGACTTCGAGGTTGATGCCGTTGACGGCGGCGGTGGCGGCTTTGCCGCTGCCGAAGGTTTTGTGGAGGTTTCGGATGGAGATTGCGGTGGGCATGGGCAAATGGCCAGAGGGCAGATGAGCGGATGGCACACGGCGTCGCGGGAACTCGGGTCTGAACGGGGGGCTGTTGGAACGACCGGCAGGGCGAGACCGGGACGCGAAGAATAGACGATTGGATGTGGCGTGTGGGGCGGGCGGGGTGTGAAGACCGCGAGGGGCGAGATTGTGGCGAAGAGGGTCAGCAAGAAGAAGGCGGCTGGAGGGGGCGGAGGGTTGCCTTCGGTTTCGGGACCGGGTCCGCTTGCTGACGCGCGTGGTTCCAAGCCGAAGCAGGCGGGTCGGGCGGCGCGAGGTGCGAAGCGAGTGATTGATCCGATGCCGGGTCCGGTTGCGTTGGATCCGACGGTGCGGGCGTTGGAGAACCTGCGGCGGTTGCGTGCGCGTCCGGAGGCGAGGCGTGAGGTGGCCGAGGCGATCGCGCCGGAGGTGGTGCGGTTGAAGAGCGTGAAGGCGGCATTGGGGGGTTTGGATGAGGAGTGGGAACGGGTGGTGCCGCGGGAGCTCCGGGAGCGGTGTTGGGCGCGTGGTGTGTCTCGTCGCGTGCTGACGGTGGCGACGGAGGACGCGTCGGCGATGTATCAGTTGTCGTTGTGGCTGCGCGGTGGGGGTGAGCAGCAGTTGCGGGCGGCGACGAAGCAGCGGGTGTCGAGGGTGAAGATTGAGTTGGTGGGGGATGCAGAGAGGAGATAGAAAGAGCAGGGGTTCAGATAGCACATGTCGTGGGGGCTGATGTTCTGCTACCGAGGGCTACGCTTGGCACTCATGCAGGCGAATACGGAAACTCAATGGACGGCGCGTCCGACGCTGAGGTTGTGGCACAATCTGGCGCGGTCGGGCTCGACGCTGATCGGTCGGTGTCTAGGGTGCATGCGGGGTGTGTGTCTGTTGTCGGAGATCCATCCGCTGGGGGCGCGGTACATCAATCCGTTCGGGCAGGCCAATGAGTGGTTCGGGTTGTTCTCGCCGGAGGATGTGGCGCGGCTGAGCCAGAGCACGATGGCGTATCCGGATCTGATGCTGATGATCCGGGAGCGGGCGGAGGCGAAGGGGCTGACGCTGGTGATCCGCTCGTGGGAGCACATTGATTTCTATGGGCCGCCGTTTCTGGCGCGGGCGCCGATGCGAGCGATGAACGTCGAGCATCTTGCGCCGGTTGCGGATCTGGTGCGGGTGGCGACGGTGCGGCATCCGATCGATCAGTGGATGAGTCTTGCGGCGCTTCCGATCATGAAGGGGTGTCTGAATCTGGAGCACTATCTGCGGGGGTATCGGGAGTTTGTCGAGAAGTGCCTCCCGGAGGTTGTGATCCGGTACGAGGATTTCACGAGGGATCCGGATGCGGAGATGGCGCGGATGTGCGCGGGGCTGGGTGTGGAGTTTGATGCGACGTACAAGGAGCGGTGGGCGGAGTATGCGACGATCACGGGGGATGTGGTTTCGAGCCGCGGGCTGGGGGAGCGGACGATCAAGCCGATGGGGCGGCGCGAGGTGATTCCGTCGCTGATCGCGAAGTTTGCGAAGAACGCGGATTATCAGGTGGTGATCAAGCGGCTGGGGTATGGGCATCCGGTGTGAGGACAAGAGGCAAGAGGCACGGAGTCAGACATGGCGAGCGCGGGATCAGGCGGCATGGACAGGGCGGAAGTAGTCTCCCGGCGCGAGCGGATCGCCAGGGCGCTGGATCTGAAGGATGAGATCCTGCTGGTCGGGGCGGGCGAGCCGGTGGGGATTCCGGGCGGGATGGATCAGACGTATCCGTTCCTGTCGCACGCGGAGTACTTCTATCTGGCGGATCGCGAGTGCATCGGCGGCGTGATCGCGTTTGATCCGAAGGATGGCCCGAAGGACGGGTGGCGTGACTTTGAGCCGGACGTGACGGAGAAGGAGCGCGTGTGGGAGGGGCCTCGTGAGATGGTGGGGGAGTCGCTGTCGGGGCTTGCGGGGTGGCTGGCGGCGCGGCGTGGCCGGCCGGTTGTGAATCTTGGCGCGGCGATTGCGGGAGTGAGGCAGGATGCGGTTCGGGCCGAGGCGGTCCGCGAGCAGTTCACGCACGCGAGGAGGCCGAAGTCGGCGGTGGAGATCGAGCGGATCCGTGAGGCGGTGAAGGCGAGCGAAGCGGGATACAAGGTGTTGCAGCAGTATCTGAAGCCGGGCGTGAGCGAGCGGAGGATGAAGATCGAGTTGGAGGCGGAGTTCTTTCGGAACGGAGCTGACCGGACGTGTTACGGATCGATCGTCGGCGTCGGCTCGAACGCGGCGGTGTTCCATTTCACGCCGGGTGAGAAGGCGGCGAATGCTGGGGACCTGGTGCTTGTTGATGCGGGGGCGGAGCGTGGGCGGTACGGGTGTGACATCACGCGGACGTACTGCGTGGGGACGTGGGAGGGCGCGAAGCGGGACTTGTATCTGGCGGTGTTGAACGCGGAGAAGCGGGCGTGCGAGGCGTGCCGCGCGGGTGTGGAGTATCGCGATGTGCACCTGGGGGCTGCGCTTGATATGACGCGGTCGCTGGTGGAGATGGGGTTGATGAAGGGGGATGCGGAGACGCTGGTGGAGCAGGGGGCGCATCTGCTTTTCTTCCCGCATGGTGTCGGGCACTTTGTCGGATTGGGTGTGCGTGATGCGAGCGGGCGTTTGCCGGGTCGTCCGGTGCATGCGGACAAGCGTGTGTCGACGCTGCGGTGTGATCTGCCGCTGATGCCTGGGTATGTGCTGACGATCGAGCCGGGGCTCTACATCATTCCGGCGTTGTTGGATGATCCTGCGCGGCGCGAGAAGCACAAGGATCATGTGGCGTGGGAGAGGGTTGAGAAGTTGTATGGGATGGGGGGCGTGCGGATCGAGGACAACATTCTGGTGACGGAGGGCGAGCCGGTGAATCTGACGGCGGGTGTGGTGAAGGAGATTTGAGCGCGCGGGGAATGGAGCGGCAGGGGGATGAGGAAGAGTGTGCTGCGCGGCCCCCCACTCGCCCCTCCGCACCTCCCCGAGGAGAGTTCAGTCGCCTCCGGCGACTTGAAGGCGTTTTAAGGAGGCCGCTGCGCGGCGTCAATCCTCGACTTCGACGGGTCCAATGGCACGCTCAGCCTGATCAAAGACATCTTCGATGTAGTCCTGATCCTCGGGCGATATGTTTTGGCTCTGGCGGTACTCCAATGCTTCGGCATCAGCGATGTACTTCACCTCGCCGTGGTTGGCGTGAACGAATTCCCGGATATCTTCGAGTGAGATGCGGAAGAATTCCTTGCGGGGGTTGACACGATTGATGCGGGCGCGATGGAAGTGGCGATGGAGTAGGTTCTCAAGTGCCGGGGCGTCGCTGCATGAGATCATCATGTGGATATCAAAGGGGAACGGGACAGAGGCGTCACCCAACTCAGCGATACGGTCTTTGGGCTCAAGTCGACGAGTCATACCGATCTTGTAGACGCCTTCGCCAAAAGCACCGATGTTCGAGATGATGTAGATATGTCCGGAACGAGTGAGCTGAGCTTGCGAGACCGTTCGCGCGCTGCGAGCCTCAGCATCTGCGAGTCGCGCCTTGAGCGAGACGATCTCATCGGTGTGCGCGCTCTCGGCGTCGGCCATGGCGCGGGCGAGGGCTGTCTGAATGGCGGTCCGCTCACGATCGAGGGCTTGGAGTTCCTTCTGAATCTCGCGCTCGCGGGCCTGCTCCTCGCGGATCTGGGCACGGATGCGGGCTTGTTCCTCACGCTCGAGCGCCGCGCGCACGGCGAGTTCGTAATCGGCTTTCAGCGCGGCGAGCAGCGCATCCTCTTTGGCCTGCGGGACATCGAAGCCGATTCCTCGGCACCATTCAATCGCGCGGACGAGGCGTTGCTTGCACGAGGCGTAGTTGTTCGCGTTGATCGCAGCACCGACGGCCTTCTCAACGTCTGCGAGGTAGCGACTGGCAAGCTCGTTTGCCCGTTCGTCTAGCACGGCTTGGCGTTCTTCAAGTGCCTTGTGATCGAGGCGGGTCTTACGGATGGTTGTCTCAAGGTTGCGAAGGTCGCGCTTGAGGATGGCGTTTTCCGCGCTGAACTCTCCAACACCAAGGCTCACATTCTTAAAGGCGGCATACTCGCGCTCGTACTGGGCGCGTTGTTCGATGAACTGCATTCGCTCGTTATCGTGATCCGCGATGACCTCTGCGATGCGCTCCCGCTCGGCCGCACACTGTGCCAATATGGCTGATGCGCTCTCGTGCGCGGCATTCGCGGACTTTCTGCGGCGCTCCATCGATACGAATGTGATCCATACCCCCATACCAAGTCCAACAAATGCCACGACCAAGTACATCATTCTGGCACCCCCGTGTCGTTGGTCTCCGCGTCAGGGACCATTACGAACATGGCGTCAAGCCCGCATGTGGGACACCGCTGCTCGGTGTAGAACTGCCCGCGCTTACCCTGAACTAGTCTGGTGCATCGCGAACAGCGAGCGCGTGCTGGTGCGGTGATCTCGGATGCTAGTCGGAGCTCTACACCCCTTGGGATGATCGCTCGGCACACTATAGAAGCCGACACCCATTGACTCACGATGTCGCGCCAGACCCCGGGATCACCCCCCAGCGACTCTTGAAGGGCGTTCAGTGTTGTCCCCGGGTTTGCCTCGATGGAGTTCCAGAGACGTCGGGCGTCGGCCATTCGGGCCACGGCATCGTCGAGTGTCTTTGCGAGGTCTGCGCTCGTGTTTCGTTCCACGGCGCGGTGCTGCTTCAGGATGGCCCTGACCCGCTCGATGCTCTCGGCATGGAAGATGAGGGGTGCGAGGCGAACGACCATGTCAATACAGGGGACGCTATCGAACTCCGTCTCTTCATAGCGACGCTCAAACTTCATCATAGCGTCGACGTGTTCCAGCGCAGCCATCGCGTGACGAAGGGCCTCGGCGTAGTCGTGACGATTCTCCGCGTCACGGGCGAGACGCATGTGGTCGTCGTATTCGGCACGGTCGGCCTCCAGCCGGGCTTTGGACATCGCAGAACCTCCTTCGCACATGGTACAAAGAACGGGCTCGCGGTGACGGGGTGGAGGGTCGATATGCTGTCTCCCCGTGGGGATGGGGCGAGGTCGCGAGTGAGCAGGAAGGATCCAAACAAGTGGCGGTTGGTGTGGCGGGCCTGGGGCGCGCCGGTGGTTGTGTTCGTGTGCGCGACCGTGTTCGCGAGCGCGCTCTTTCCGATCTCGGTGCCGGGGGTGGGATGGACGATCGCGGCGGCGGTGGCGGGCGTGTGCGTGATCGTCGGGGCGCCGATCGTGGTTGCGGTCGGCTCGCGGCGGTACACGCTCGCGCGAGCGAGGGCGTACTGGTATCGGATCTGTCCCGCGTGCGGCGCGGATCTACGCCGGTGCGATGATGCTGGCGCGTGTCCGGCGTGCGCGGCCGCGTACACGCATGATGTGCTGCTCAGGCACTGGGAGCGGACGGATTCCAAGTCGGCGCGGGCGAAGCGGTGGCGGCCCCTGACGGCGCGGGGTGTCTTCTCGCCGGTGTTCCTGATGGCGATCGCGCCGATGGTGCTTGGGTTGGGGGCGGCGTGGTTTCTGGTGTCGACGGGTGTGCTGCCGCGGTCGATGGCGATGATGGGATTCATCGTGATCGGGCCGATGATGGGCGTGCTTGGGACGCTGGTGGGGAAGCGTGATCGGCGCGACTTTGAGCGGATTGAGAAGGGCGGGTTTCTGACGTGTCCGGAGTGCCTGGTGGAGTTGCCCGCGCTGTCGGATGCGGAGAAGGGTGAGGCGTGCTGCTTTGGTCCCGTCGGGGGGGCTGGGTTTGGGCCGGGCGGCGTGTGTGGGCAGAGGTATTCGCAGGGGTGGCTCGAGGAGACGTGGAAGGGGAGTTATGCGCATGTGGTGGGAGGGAAGGGAACGGCGGGCGGCGGGTTTGGTGTTGATCGCGGGTCTCAGCGCTTGGCGATGTGGTTCGGGGTGGTGGCGTTGGTGGTGGTGGGCGTGCTCGCGCTGTTGAACCCGATGGTGGGGTTCATGTCGCTGCATCCGGCGGTGCTTGGGGCATTGGGCGCGGCGTTGGTGGTGGGGCTGCTGGTGTTTGCGGTGCTGCTGGTGAAGCGGAGCGGATCTCACTACACGCGGATGATCCGGCTGCGGGCGCACGGGTATCGCTTCTGCCCGGAGTGTGGGTATGACCTGCGGGAGTCGGCGGCGGAGGGGGCGTGCCCGGAGTGCGGGGTGGGGTATGACGCGGAGTCGCTCAGGACGCGGTGGGAGCGGGGGGCGAGGGTTGAGCCGCCGGCGTTATAGCGATCGGATACCGAACATTTGGGGTGATTTGAGCACAATATCATGCATAGAGATAGATTGGGCCGCTGAATGGTGGCTTGACTCGGGCGTTTCCTGGGGCTTCTCTCTCCACTGTGTCTCAATGGACCCGCACGGGATGAGAAGTGTTGGCCGTGATGGCGGGTCTGTTGTTTGGTACTGGTTTGCATAACTCGGTGTGATCGGCAGGGGTGATATGGCCAAGCGGGCCTCGAATGCGGGCGGGACGAAGCGTGCGGCGAAGCCGCGGGGTGTGGGTGCGCCTGGTGTAAAGGAAGGTGGCGCAACCGAGGGCGAAGCGGCGGGAGCGAAGGGTGGGGCAAAGGGTGGGGGCGGTGGGGGCGGTGGGGGTCGTGGGGGTCGGGGTGGGGGGAGGTTTGGTCCGTCGCGTGGATTGGGGTTGAAGCCGGGTGATGGGAAGAACCGGCATCTGGTGATTGTGGAGTCGCCATCGAAGGCGAAGACGATCAACAAGTATCTTGGGCCGCAGTATCTGGTGGTGGCGTCGATCGGGCATGTGCGTGATCTGCCGAGCAAGAACCCGAAGGGCGTGAAGAGCCCGGTGCCTGGTGTGGACCTTGAGCGCGGGTTCCGTCCGACGTATGAGGTGCTGTCCGGGAAGGACAAGGTGATCGCGGAGTTGAAGCGGGCGGCGAAGGAGTGCCTTGCATCGGGTCGGGAGATCTGGTTCGCGACGGACTTGGATCGCGAAGGGGAGGCGATCGCGTGGCACCTGGCGCAGGAGCTGGGTGTGGATTCCAAGAGCGCGAAGCGGGTGGTGTTCGCGGCGATCACGAAGAGCGAGATCGAGAAGGCGTTCGGGAATCCGCATCCGATCGATGAGGATCGGGTGAACGCGCAGCAGGCGCGGCGGATCCTGGACCGCATCGTGGGGTATCAGGTGTCGCCGCTTTTGTGGAAGAAGGTGGCGCGGGGGTTGTCGGCGGGGCGTGTGCAGTCGGTGGCGGTGCGTCTGGTGGTGGAGCGTGAGCGTGAGATCCGGGCGTTCGTGCCGGAGGAGTTGTGGTCGATCTCGGGGCAGTTCACGGCGGATGTTGCGGGGGCATCGGGGCTGGCGGGTGAGTGGTCGGCGTTCATGGCGCGGCGGGATGAGAAGGGGAACGCGCCGACGGTGAAGATGCAGAACGCGTGGCTGGGTGAGCGCGGGGGGATCGGGGCGGAGTTGGTGGAGGTGGGGGGGGAGAAGGTCGGGCTTGAGGCGCGGGCGGGCGAGGATGGGGAGCGGCTGGCGGCGCGGGCGCGTGAGGTGGCGGAGCTGGCGGGGCTTCGCCATGTGAGGATCGACGTCAGGCGTGATCCGAAGGGGCGCGGTCCGGCGCAGCAGATCAGGACGCTGACGGGCGAGGTTGATCCGGCGACGCCGTATGAGATCACGGGGATCGAGACCAAGCGGACATCGTCGCGCCCCGGCGCGCCGTACATCACGAGCACGCTGCAGCAGGCGGCGGCGAACCGCCTGGGCTTCGGGGCGCAGCGGACGATGAAGACAGCGCAGCAGTTGTACGAGGGCATCGACATCCCGGGCGAGGGGCCGGTCGGCCTGATCACGTATATGCGCACGGATTCGACGAACATCTCGCGGGATGCGCTGGAGATGGTGCGCTCGTACATCGAGCGGTCGTTCGGCGCGAAGTATCTGCCGGAGAAGCCGAACTTCTATTCATCGTCGAACAAGGGCGCGCAGGAGGCGCACGAGGCGATCCGTCCGACGTCGCTGGAGTATCCGCCGTCGAAGGTGAAGCGGGCGCTGTCGGAGGACCAGTTCCGGCTGTACACGCTGATCTGGGAGCGGTTTGTCTCGTGCCAGATGACGCCGGCGCAGTGGGACTCGACGGCGGTGACGATCCGCGGCGGGAAGGACCCGAAGCGTCCGGTGACGTTCCGCGCGACGGGGCGGACGCTGGTGTTCGACGGGTTCTACAGGGTTTCGGGCGTGCCGAAGGCGGCGGACGAGCAGATGCTTCCAGCGGTTTCGGAGAGGCAGCGGCTCGCGCCGTTCAGCGTGGAGCCGGTGCAGAAGTTCACGAGCCCGCCTCCCCGGTACACGGAGGCGTCGCTGATCAAGATGCTGGAGTCCGAGGGGATCGGGCGTCCTTCGACGTATGCGTCGATCATCAGCGTGATCCAGGACCGGAACTATGTGGAGCAGCAGGAGCGTCGGTTCTATGCGACGGACCTGGGTGAGGTGGTGACGGACAAGCTGGTGGAGGCGTTCCCGAAGATCATGGATGTCGGGTACACGCGCGAGATGGAGCAGGAGCTGGACAAGGTGGAGGAGGAGCATCTTGACTGGGTCGAGATGCTCAACCGGTTCTATGGTCCGTTCACGGACGCGCTGGAGCACGCGCACGAGACGATGGGGCACGCGAAGGCGGAATTGGTGCCTGCGCCGGATGAGTACAAGTGTCCGACGTGCGGGGCTCCGACGGTGTATCGGTTCGGGAAGAACGGGCGGTTCCTGTCGTGCTCGACGTATCCGGCGTGCAACTATGCGAGCCCGGTGGATCGCGAGGGTGTGCCGCGGCCGGCGGCGCAGACGGTGCCGATCGCGTGCATCAAGTGCGGCGCGCCGATGACGAAGCGTGTGGGGCGGTTCGGGCCGTTCCTGGGGTGTTCGCGGTACGGGGACAAGACGAATCCGTGCGACGGGATTCTGAACATTGATCGCAAGGGGAAGGTGGTTGCGCCGTCGCCTCCGGCGTTGTTGACGGAGTTGCCGTGTCCGGCGTGTCAGTCGCCTTTGAACCTGCGGAACGGGGTGCGTGGTCCGTGGCTTGGGTGCTCGAGGTTCCCGAAGTGCCGCGGGAGAGGGAAGTGGGCGGAGTTGGATGAGCCCACGCGCGCGGACCTGATGAAGAAGCTGGAGCATCACGAGCTGGCGAATCGTGCGCCGATCGTGAAGACGACGGATGGTCGGGCATTGACGGACGCATCTGGGAAGCCCCTTGCGTCGGCGCCGACGGTGGATGCGTTGGCGGGTGTGGCGTCTGGCGAGGGGTCGGGTGATGGTGAGGAGTCGGTGGAGGTGTTGGCGGACGAGGTGGGGGTGTGAGGGGTAGACTGGTTTCATGCCTCCCTGGGTGATCGCGACGATTCTGGTCACGCTGTTTGTGGTGGTGGACACGATTGTGGTGTGGGCGATTCTGCGCGCGTGCGGGGAGATGTTGAAGCAGTTGGGGGCTGGGCATCCGGCGGTCGAGCCGGAGGCGGGTGCGGTGCGGAAGGAGTTTCAGTCGTTCAAGATCGGGCTGATGAACATGGGGTACTCGATCCATGTGACGGTGGATGCGTCGTACTTGCATCTGGATCCGTCGCTGACGGCGCGGTGGATCGGGATGCCTCGGATGAGCATTCCGTGGTCGGAGGTGAGGTTGGTGAGGCGGGGCCGTTTCGGGACGCAGGTGAAGATCGGGAGGCAGACGGTGTACGGGCCTCGGTGGTGCCTTGAACTGGCGACGGCGTGATGTGCGTCGTTTGTGCGCTGTTGTGGTGTGAATCGTGGTTGGGGCGCTTTCATTGGTTGCGTCGGGTTGGCATACTGTGGATTGCCGCGGCGGCGGAAGGTCTGGGCTGGTCGCGGCGTGAAGGGAGTTTGCATGTACCTGCGATTCCGGCGCTTGTTTGAGTACGACGACGAGTCGAACGCGAAGGCGATCTCGGCGATTCGGTCTGCGCGTCCCGGCCCGGAGCAGGAGCGTGCGATCGGGATCATGGCGCACGTGCTGGTGGCGCGGCGTGAGTGGCTTCGTCGGATCGGCGGGTCGGAGGCGGTGGGGGACTCGCCGCAGGCGAGGGACGTGTTTCCGACCGGGTTCGGGATCAACGACCTTGAGCGACTGTTGTCGGAGGTTCGTGCGTATTGGCAGGACTGGCTGGCGAATCTTTCTGAGGCGAAGCTGCGTCAGGCGTATGACTACGCAAGCACCGACGGGAAGCGTTGGACGACACATATCGAGGATTCGCTGACGCACGTGCTGCTGCACGGGGCGTACCACCGGGGTCAGATCGCGATGCTGGTGAAGTCCGGCGGGGGCGAGGTTGTGCCGACCGACTTCATCATCAACGCGCGGAAGCCCGTGGTGTGAGATCCGGGTGAGCGCTTCGGCGGCGTGCTGTGGACGATTGGTGGAGAGTGCGCGGTGCGGCGCGGTCTTGGCGCGTTGGGGGTGTGAATTCGTATCGGTTCGTTGGATTTGCTCTTGGCTTTGATCGTGCGATTCGTACAATCGCATCGCCATGGGGACAGGTGCAACGGGACTCGGGCGTAAGACGCGGCGCGCTGCTGAGAGCGATGGGTCGGAGGAGTCCGACACTCGTCCGGTTGTCTTTTCGACGTATGCGGATGCGATCGGGCATCTCAATCGAGCCCCGAGCGTGGAGCGGATCCGTCCGAAGGATGTCGGGCCGGAGACGTTCAATCTCGATCGCATGCGTGCGTTGATGGAGGGGCTGGGGAATCCCGAGCGTGAGGTCCGGTTCGTTCACGTGGCGGGGAGCAAGGGGAAGGGGAGTGTCTGCGAGATGCTGACGGCGTGCCTGGCCGAGGCCGGGTACACGACCGGGCTGTACACGAGCCCGCATCTTGTGGATGTTCGCGAGCGGATCCGGATCAATCAGGGTGTGATCGGGGAGCAGGAGTTCCGCATCGGCCTCGGTCGTGTGGCGACGGTGGCGGCATCGATCCGCGAGCGGTACGGGGAGACGACGTACTTCGAGTTGCTGACGGCTCTTGCGTTGAAGTATTTCCGCGACATGGCGGTGGACATCGCGGTGATCGAGGTTGGCCTGGGTGGGCGTCTGGACGCGACGAACGTGATCACGCCGGAGGTGTGCGGGCTGGTGTCGATCCAGCTGGAGCACACGCAGCTTCTGGGTGAGACGCTGGAGAAGATCGCGGGGGAGAAGGCGGGGATCTTCAAGCAGGGCGTTCCAGCGATCACGGTGCCTCAGGCGCCCGGGGTTCTGGAGGTGTTCAAGGCGAGGGCGGTAGAGGCGGGCGTGCCGCTGAGCGTGCTGAAGGAGGACATCGATTTCAGTTATCGCGTGGAGGCGGGGCACGGGCTTGGCCCTCATGTGCGTGTGTCGCTGACGACGACGCAGTCGTGTTACGAGCACCTGCCCGCGCCGCTGAAGGGCGAGCACCAGGCGTTCAACTGCGGGCTTGTGCTGGCGATTCTGGATCGTCTGCGGTCGCGCGGGTTCGAGGCGACGGAGCTGAGGGTTGCGGAGGGTTTGCGGAAGACGCGCGCGGAAGGTCGGATGGAGATGATCTGCCGCTCGCCGCGGATCTTGATTGATGGGGCGCACAACCCCGAGAGTGTGCAGGCGTTGGTTCGCGCGGTTGGCGCGCACGTGCGGTACGACTCGATGGTGATGGTGTTCGGGTGCGCATCGGACAAGGACGTTGACGGGATGCTGGAGAAGGTCTCGCTGGGCGCGGACAAGGTGATTTTCACGCGTTCGGAGTCGAGCCCGCGTGCGGTGGCGTCGCGCGAGTTGCATCGGCGGTTTGTTGAGTCCAGCGGGAAGATGGCCGACCACGCGGAGACGCTGCCGGAGGCGTTGCGGCTTGCGGCGCGGGCGGTGGGGCGTGACGATCTGATCGTGGTCACGGGTTCGTTCGTGCTCGCGGGCGAGGCGAAGCGATTCATCATGGATCTGGAGCGTCGGCGGGGCGGCGGGTCGCGGTGAGGGCCGCGGCGGGGTGTGTGGCGTACAGGCGCGGCGAGTTGTGGTCGTGAATCCTGGCCGTTCCGGGCGGGCATCGGCGGCGTAGTATCCGCGCGGATGCGGGCGGAGCGAGGCCCGGGTCGTGCGCAAGAGGAGCCGCGATGGACGAGGGTGCGCAAACGAGGCCAGAGGGTGTGGGGAGCGCGGCGGGTGTGGCGGGTGGTGGTGGCGCGGGCGGCTCCGGGATGGGGGCGTTCCGGCGTGTGATGGCGTGCGTGGGGGTTTCGCCGAGCGCGGGGCTCGTGGTGCGGGAGGCGGCGCGTCTGGCGCGGTCGTGCGGGTCGGAGTTGACGTTCCTGCACGCGGGTTCGGAGCGGGAGCGCGTGGTGGAGATCGTTCGTGAGGGGGCTCGGGACGAGCCGATGCTCGGCTCGGTCGAGGTGATCGGGCGCGAGGGGACGCCGGACCGGGTGATCCTGGAGGAGGCGCGGCGGATCGACGCGGACCTGGTGTTCGCGGGTGCGCTCAAGAGCGATCCGTTGTTCACGGGGATCGTGGGCTCGGTGGCGAGGCGGCTGGCGCGGAACGCGGATCGGTCGCTGTTTCTTTCGATTCACAGGTTCCCGCCGGAGGGCGTGGCGCGGACGATCGTGGCGTCGGTGATGTTTGATGATCGCTCGCGAGCGATGGTGGAGGCGGCGGCGCGCCTGGCGATCGGGGCGGGGGCGCGCGAGTTGCATGTGGTGCGCGAGTATGACCCTTACTCGGCGCGGATGAGCGAGACGACGGGCGCGGCGGGCGCGGACTCGGAGCGGTGGGAGCACGTGCAGCAGACGGCGACGCGGTTCGAGCTGGCGAACTTTCTCGAGGAGTGTGCGCGGCGGCTGGGCGTGGCGGACGGCGCGGGGGCGTTGGAGCGTTCGGGCGTCGCGCTGCGGACCGAGTGCATGGCGGGGCGCGGGGGAGAGGAGGCGGCTCGGTACGCGGAGCGTGTGGGCGCGGATCTTCTGGTGATGCCCGCGCCGGATCGGCGGCTGGGCGTGCTGGACAGGTTCTTCGGGCACCCGACCGAGACGCTGCTGGAGCAGTTCCCGTGCTCGGTGCTGCTGTTCAGGCGCCTGAAGAAGGGTGAGGCCGCGCCCGGGGTGGGGACATGAACGGGCTCACTCACTCCGAGATCATCACGCTGCTTGTGGCGCTTGGGGTGCTGCTGGGGACGGCGCGGCTGCTCGGCGAGCTGGCGAGGAAGCTGAGGCAGCCGGCGGTGATCGGCGAGTTGTTCGCGGGGATTCTGCTGGGGCCGACGATTCTGGGGGCGGTGTGGCCGTCGGCGCAGGGGTCGCTCTTTCCTTCGGAGGGGCCGCTGCCGGTGTCGCTGCACGCGCTGACGACGGTGGCGATCATGCTGTTCCTGCTGGTCGCGGGGATGGAGGTGGATCTCTCGACGATCTGGCGTCGTCGTCGTGCGGCGATGTCGGTGGGTGTGGGCGGGATGGTGGTGCCGTTTGTGTTGGCGTTCCCGCTGGCGTGGCTGCTACCGGTGACGATGGATGCGGGGGTGCACGCGAGCGAGCTGACGTTCCCGCTCTTCTTCGCGACGGCGATGGCGATCAGCGCGTTGCCGGTGGTCGCGAAGATCCTGATCGATCTGCAGATGTTCAAGTCGGACATCGGGATGACGATCATCGCGGCGGCGGTCTTCAACGACATCGTCGGGTGGCTTGTGTTCGCGCTGGTGCTCGCGCTCATGGGGCGTGCGGGCGAGGGCGGGCCGGAGCTCTGGCAGACGGTGACGATGACGCTGGTCTTCGCGGGGGTGATGCTGACGCTCGGGCGTGCGGCGGTCGATCGCGCGCTGCCGTGGCTGCACGCCCACGCCAGCGTGCCGGGGAGCGTGCTGGGGTTTGCGGCGACGGGCGCGGCGTTGTGCGCCGCGTTCACGGAGTGGCTGGGGGTCCACGCGATTTTCGGGGCGTTCATCTTCGGGATCGCGCTGGGTGATTCGCGGCACCTCCGCCAGAGCACGCGGGAGACGATCGACCAGTTTGTCTCGTTCATCTTTGCGCCGCTCTTCTTTGCTTCGATCGGGCTGAGGGTGGACTTCCTGCAGAACTTCGATCTGCTGCTGGTGCTGATCGTGCTGGTGGTGGCGACGGTGGGGAAGGTGGGCGGGTGCGTGCTGTTCTCGCGTTTCACGGGGTTCCAGAGGCGCGAGGCGTGGGCCGTGGCGTTCGGGCTCAACGCGCGGGGCGCGATGGAGATCATCCTGGGCCTGCTCGCGCTCGAGGCGGGATTGATCGGCGAGCGGATGTTTGTCGCGCTGGTGGTGATGGCGCTGGTGACATCGATGACGAGCGGCTCGCTGATGCAGCGCGCGATCGGGCGGGTGAAGCCGGTGCGGTTCTGGGACTTTGCCGGGCCGCGTCAGTTTGTGCAGGCGATGAGCGCGACGGATCGCGACGGGGCGATCACGGAGCTGGCGGCGGTTGCGTCGGCCGTGTCGAAGGCATCACTGGATGCGGAGGTGATCGCGGCGGCGGCGCGCGCCCGCGAGCGGCTGGTGTCGAGCGGGGTCGGGCTCGGCGTTGCGGTTCCGCACGCGCGGATCCCCGGGCTCGCGCAGCCGATCGTGGTGATCGGGCGGGCGCGGCGCGGGATCGACTTTGACGCGCGGGACGGGCAGCCGGCGCGGCTGATCATCCTGCTCGTGACGCCGCTGGAGAACGCGGAATTGCAGCTGCGCCTTCTGGCGAGCGTGGCGCATGTGTGCGAGGATGAGGCGGCGGTGGAGCGGCTGCTGAGCGCGGCGAACTGGACCGAGTTCCTCGCGGTGTTGAATGAGAATGCGTGAGCGGACAGAGGGCGCGTCGAGAGCTGAAGTCACGCCGGGATGAGCGCGGGTTCGGGGCTCGCGGGTTGTGGGCTCGATGGCGCGTGTGTGGGCATGGCGACCGGCGCGAGCGTGGGCGACGCGGCGTGTGCGTTCACGTGGCGGTGGATGATCGCATCGACGTGGTCGAGTGTGAGGTGCCCGACATCCGCGGCGGCCTTGATCTCCGCGGTGAGGGCTTTGGCCTGTTCGTCGCTGAGTGTGAGCCCGAGCTGTTCGGCGCGGGCGCGGACGGCGTTCCAGCCGGTGAGCCGGTGGGCGACGTGGATGTAACGCGAGAGGCCGAAGTCCTCGGGGCGAAGGGCCTCGTAGGCGGAGGGATCGTTGAGCACGGCCTTGGCGTGGATGCCGGCCTTGTGGGTGAAGGCGGCGAAGCCGGTGATGCAGGAGTTGAAGGGGACATCGATCGAGCAGAGACGGGCGACGGCGTGGTCGATGTCGTGGAGGAGCGGGAGTCGGTAGCGCTGGCGGATGAGTTCCGGCTCTGAGGCGTAGAGGCGTGCGATGATGCCGCCGAGCGGGGTGATGCCGTTGCGTTCGCCGATGCCGAGGACGGTGGTGTCGATGTGTGTGGCGCCGGCGTGGAGGGCGGCCCATGCGTTGGCGACGGCGCAGCCGGTGTCGTTGTGGCCGTGGAACTCGATGTCGAGCGTGGGGCCGATCGCGCCGCGGACGGCGCGGACGACCTCGGCGACGCGGAAGGGGTCGGCGATGCCGACGGTGTCGGCGATACCGACGCGCCGGATGCCGAGGGGGGCGACGGCCTCGTAGACGCGGAGGATGTCGGCGACGTCGGAGCGGAAGGAGTCCTCGGTGCTGAAGCGGACTTCGACGCCGGCCTCGACGGCGATGGGGATGACATCGCGGGCGAGTGCGATGATCTCGTCGATGGATTTGCCGTGGCCGAAGCGGCGGAGCTGGGAGGAGGTGCCGATGACGATGTCGACGCCGTGGACGCCGGTCTCGATGGCGAGCTTGACATCGTCGGGGTGGCAGCGCGTGTGGGTGAGGATGCGGGCGCGGAGGCCGAGGGAGGCGATGGTGGCGCAGTCGTCGCGGGATGCGGGGGAGGCGGCGGGGCTCGAGAGTTCGAGGTAATCAACCCCGAAGGCGTCGAGCATGGTGGCGATGCGGATCTTCTGCTGGGTGGTGAAGAAGGCGTTGGCGAACTGCTCGCCCTCGCGGAGGGTGGACTCGATGATGCGGAAACGGGAGGCGGGGGAGGACATGGAGATCTCCAAATGGCAAATAGAAAATGGCCAAACATCGGAAGGGACGCGGAGGGATGAACGCGAAAGTCGCGAAGGACGGCGAGAAAGCACTTGAACGCGGAAGACGCGGAGGAACGCGGAGAAGAGGGTGGAAGGAAGAGCAGAAGCCGAGAGTGGAGGAGTGATCGTGACGTCGTGACGCGGTCCCCGAGCTCGCGCTCGGGGCTCCCTCAGCGTTTGTCGTCATTCGACCAGAGATTGCGGAGGATGGTGTCGGTGAGGGTGGTGGTGCTGCCGCGGCCTTTGAGGTCGGGCGTGAGAGCGGAGGCTGGCGCGGAGGCGAGGGTTGCGCTGATGGCGCGTTCGATGCGTGCGGCGACGTCGGGCTGGTTGATGTGACGGGCGAGCATCGCGCCGGAGAGGATCGCGGCGATGGGGTTGGCGATGTTGCGTCCCGCGATGTCGGGCGCGGAGCCGTGGACCGGCTCGAAGAGCGCGTGCCGGTCGCCGATGGAGGCGGAGGGAGCGAGCCCGGGTCCGCCGGCGAGCCCGGCGGCGAGATCAGAGAAGATGTCGCCGAAGAGGTTCTCGGCCACGACGACGGCGTAGCGTGTGGGATCCATGACGGCGTGCATGCACGCGGCGTCGATGTTCTCGATCTCAAGCGTGACATCGGGGAAGTCGGAGGCGACAGCGCGTGCCGCATCGAGCATGATGGAGCCGGTGGAGCGGAGGATGTTGGGCTTTTCGAGGAGGGTCACGCGGGCGGGCGTGGCGCCTTGGTGCGAGCGGAGGCGTGCCTGCTGGAAGGCGACGCGGGCGATGCGTCGCGAGGCGTGCTCGGTGGTGATACGGGCGGAGATGGCGAGGCGTCCGGTGGTGCGCTCGCGCAGATTGGCCAGTTCATAGTGGATCAGTGCGGCGTGGTCGGGCTCGACGTTGTCGATCTCGATGCCGGCGTAGAGCCCTTCGGTGGACTCGCGGACGGTGAGGATGTTGGTCTCGGGGTGGGCGCAGGGGATGCCGCGCCAGGCGCGGGCGGGGCGCAGCCCGGCGTAGAGATCGAGTTCCTTGCGGAGCCGAACGATGGGTGAGCGGTAGCGGAGGCCGTGATCGCGCAGGCGCGGGGCGAGTTCGCGTGCGGCTTCGGCTTCTGGCTTGCTGGTGATCGCGCCCATGAGGATGGCATCGGCGGCGCGTGCGGCTTCGAGTGTTTCGCGCGGGAGCGGGTCGCCACGCTCGCACCATTCTGTCCAGCCGATGGGGTGTTCGTCGAAGGTGGCGTGGAGTCCGGCTTCGACGAGCACACGATGGGCGGCGCGCGTGACTTCGGGTCCGATGCCGTCGCCGGGGAGGAGCACGATGTGTGGGGTTGTGTTCATGGAGGCGAAGAGAACGCAGAGAAAGAGAGGGATTGAACGCGGAGGAACGCGGAGGGGAGAATCGGGTCATGCGGAGGAGCAAGACGCTGCAGGGCTGAGCGGTGAGTGGGGCGTGTCGGGAGCTTGGCCGGAGGATGGAGATGGGTTGCTGTGAACTCTGTCTGTCCGTCGGGCGTGATGCAGTGTGGCGCGGGTCCAGGGTTCGACGCCGCCGGAGTTGAGGAGGGCGTGCATGAAGGGGGCGAGGGGGCGGAGCGGGAGCGTGATCGGCGCGTGTGGTGAGCTGGTGGCGTGCGCGTGGAGCGTGAGCGTGGAGGATTCGAGGTCGAGCTGTGCGTTGGGGCCGAGGCGCGGGTGCGGGTGTTCGCCGGTCATGTGGGCCTCTGCGCACAGGTCGGCGATCGCTGGCAGGATGTCGTTGAGTTCGGGGCATTCGAGCACGAGGAGGCCGTTGTTGATCGCGTTGCGGAGGTAGGTGGCGTTGACGGAGACGGCGATGACGGCGGCGATGCCTCGGTGCTTGAGGGCGGTGGCGGCCTGTTCGCGGGAGCTTCCTCGCCCGAAGTTGCGTCCGGCGAGGATGATGTCGCCGGCGCGGATGTGGGGCGTGATCGCGGGCGTGTCGGCGGGATCGAGATTCTCGAAGAGAACTGAGGCCATCTCGGCGGGGGTCATGTCGCTGCGGTAGGTGTGGCGACCGGCGTAGATGGCGTCGGTGGAGATGTCCGGCTCGGGGAGGATGATGGCGCGTGGGCGCGAAGAGACCACAGAGGTCGCGGAGAGCGCAGAGGTGCGCGGCGGGGTGGGAGTGATCGCAGGCATCAGTTCCACATCCTGACTCGAGCGCCTTGTCTCTCCCGGCGTCTTCGTGTCTCTGGGGTGTGTCTTCACTTCTCTTGGCTCTGCGTCCTTCTCTGTGACCTGTGTGTCGCTGTGGTGATTGGCTTCTTCGAGGAGCAGCGCGGGCGTGGTGATGTAACCGGCGATGGCGGAGGCGGCGACGATGGCGGGGCTCGCGAGGTAGACCTGTGCGGAGCGGTCGCCCATGCGTCCGGGGAAGTTGCGGTTGGTGGCGGAGATGGCGGTCTGGCCGGGCTTGAGGGTGCCCTCGCCGAGGCCGATGCAAGGGCCGCACCCGCTGGGGAGGGGCGTTGCGCCGGAGGCGAGCAGGGTCTGCCAGATGCCTCGTGCTTCGGCTTCGCGCTGGATGTCGGCGGAGGCCGCGGCGATGGAGAAGCGGACGCGCGGGTGGACGCGCCGGTTGCGGAGGATGCGAGCGGCCTCTTCGAGATCGGGGAGTCGTGCGTTGACACACGAGAGGAGATACGCGGCGTCGATCGGGATTCGCTGGGCGGCGAGGGTGCGGGCAGGGGTGGTGAGATCGGTGCGGTTCGGCCCCGTGATGGTGGGTTCGATGGTTGAGAGGTCGAGGTCGATGGTGTGGGCGTAGTGCGCGTCGTGGTCGGCGCGTCGCGGGGCATCGGCCCAGGTGTCCGGGTAAAGGCCTCGGGCGGTGAGGTAGGAATCGACGGCGTCGTCGGGCTGCATGACGCAGGCGATCGCGCCCCACTCGGTGGTCATGTTGGCGATGGCGATGCGGTCGCTGACGGAGAGGGTGTGGAGGCCATCGCCGGTGAACTCGACGGCGGCGTTCTCGGCATCGCGTGGGAAGCGGGCGCAGAGCGTGAGGATGATGTCCTTGCCGGTGACGCCCGGCGCGAGCGCGTTGATCAGTCGGATGTTGATGACCGGCGGGATGTGCCACCAGGTGTGGCCGGTGGCCCAGATGGCGGCGGCATCGGTGCGGACGACGGGTGCGCCGAGCGCGCCGAGTGCGCCGTAGGCGTTGGCGTGGGAATCGGAGGCGACGATGAGGGAGCCGGGGAGGACGTGCCCGCGCTCGAGCATCAACTGGTGGCCGATGCCGGAGCCGGCGCGATGGAACTCGAGAGCGTGGGCGCGGGCGAAGCGCTCGATCGCGGCGTAACGGCCGAGGTTCTCCGGCGTGTGGTTCTGGATGTCGTGGTCGAGGGCGAGGACGGGCTGCGTGGGGTCGTGGATCGCGGCGGCGTCGCGGGAATCAAAGAGTGCGTGGAACTTGGGGATGACCGCGCTGGTGTTGTCGTGCGTGAGGATGCGGCGCGGGCGGATGAGCACGAAGTCGCCCTGGCGCGCGGGGGGAGAGTCGCTTGCGAGGTGGAGGGAGACGATCTTCTCCGTGAGAGTGAGCCCGCTCATGCGCGGCTCTCCGTTGTTCGAGAGGTGAGCAGTTCCGAGGCGAGCGACTCGATGGCGCGGGTGAGGATGCGGATGGCGCGGAGATACTCGGCGATGGGGAGGTGCTCGATGGGTGTGTGGTCGAGGGAGGAGTCGCCGGGGCCATACGCGGCGATGGGGCAGTTCCAGATGGGGGCGACGACGTTGAGATCGGCGGTGCCGGTCTTGAGTTTGGGTCGGGGTGATGCGCCCTCGGCGCGGATGGCGTTCGAGAGGGCGCGCACGACGGGATCGTTGCGATCGACGGCGTGGGCGTGCTCGTGACCTTCGAAGCGGAGCGTGAGGCCGCGGGTTTCGCGGAGGAAAGACTCGATGTGGGACTGGAGATCGGCGGGCGTGATCCAGCGAGGGAGGCGGAAGCCGCCCGTGAGTGAGGCGCGGTCGGTGAGGCCATCGGAGGACGAGGCGAGCGTGCGGAGCGAGGATTGGATGATGTCGAAGGCACGCGGGGGAGCATCGCCGGCGTTGTTCGCGTTGTTCGCGGCGTTGAGGGACGCGATGAGTTCGAGGATGCGCGACCACGCGGCGTGCGCGGCGTCCGGGGCGGAATCGCCGGGGCCTGCGCTGTGGTGGCAGGACTGAGCGGCATCGACGTGAACGATGAGGCGGCCCTTGTAGCCGAGCGTGACGCCGTCGGAGCCGCTGGGCTCGCCGATGATGCAGGCATCGGGGCGGAAGGTGCGTGCGATGTGGCGCGCGCCGCGTGAGTGGGGCGTTTCTTCGCCGACGGCGGCGCAGACGCGGAGCGTGACGCCTGGCGGGAGGGTTGCGCGGGCGGCGGCGAAGAGCATGGCGCAGAGCGGGCCCTTGGCATCGACGGAGCCGCGCCCGTGGAGGATGCGGGTGTCGGCGTGGTCGGTGCGTTCGCCCTCGATGCTTACGGGGATGTCGCCGGGGACGGTGTCGATATGGCCGAGGAGCATGATCTCGGCGATGGATTCGTCGCTGCGCCGGCTTGCGATGCCGGAGCCGGCCTCGTCAATCTCTGCTTCCATGCCGAGCGTGCGTGCGTGCGTGGCGAAGCGTTCGACGGCGGCGCGCTCGCTGTTGCTCACGCTGGGGATGGCGACGAGATCGTGGAGCGTGTCGAGCGCGTGGTCGTCGGACCATGCGGGCGAGGCGTGGGCGGGCTGCTGCGCTGCGGGTGTGTGTGTGGTGCTGCTCATGCGACACCCGCGGGGAGGGCTCCGCCGACAAAGTGGGTTCCCGCGCCGGCGCGGGCCGAAGCGATGGGACGCTCGCCGTTGGCCGAGCCGATGATGACGCGGGGGACGGGGCGCCCCCCGATGCCTTGCATGGCCTCTTCCGCGGCGAGGACCTTGTTCTTCATGCGACCCGCTGCGGCGGCGCGGGCGGATTCGATGGTGGTGGCGTCGACGCGGGATATGAGTGAGCCGGGATCGCGAGGATCGCGGAGCACGCCGGGGACGTTGCTGAGCAGGAGGAGTTCGTCGGCCTCAAGAGCGGCGGCGGTGCGGGCGGCGGCGCGATCGGCATCGACGTTGATGGCGATGCCGTCGTCGGTGATCGCGGGGGGCGTGAGGACGGGGACGCGTCCGGTGTCGAGGAGGAGGTTGAGGAAGTCAGCATCGACGCGATCGACAGTGCCGCTGAGATCGTCGCGGATGATGACGGTGCGTCCCTGTTCGATGGCGCGGATGGCGGACTTGCGTGTGCCGCGCCAGATCGCGCTGTCGATGCCGGAGAGGCCGACGGCGTTGACGCCCTCGCGCTGGAGGTGTTCGACGATGCTCTTATTGACCCGGCCGCAGTAGACCATGGTGAAGATATCGAGGGTCTCTCGGTCGGTGCGCCGGCTGGTGTGGCCGCTGGGGCTGGTGATGGTGCGGGGCGGGTGGCCGAGCTTCTCGGAGAGGATGTTGGTTTCGTGCGAGCCGCCGTGGACGAGGACGACGCGGAGCGCGGGCTCGGCGCGGATGAGTGTGGCGAGTTCGGTGAGGATCGGCGAAAGGGAGATGCCTTCGCCGCCGCCGATCTTGATGATGAGGGTCATGGGAACTCCGGAGGGACGAAGGACGCAGCAAAGAGAAGAAGGACTCACCACAGAGACACAGAGGGCACAGAGAGGAGAACGCGTGAAGGGCACCACGCAGAGAAGAAGCGACGCAATGAATCGAGGAACACGAGCGGATCAATGCGAGTGGATTGGATTCCTGGAGCTGTTCCTCGGCGACGATCGAAGGCCATTGTGTTTGTCATTGTCTTTCTCTGTGTTCTCTGTGTCTCTGTGGTGAGTCTTGCTTTGGCGTTGCTCAACACGGGTGCAATCCTGGGAATCCGAGTCCCGCGGGTTCGTCTAGACCTCGCGCGATGTTCATGCACTGCACGGCGGAGCCGGCGGCACCTTTCATGAGGTTGTCGATGGCGCAGAGGGCGACGATGCGTCCGGAGCGCGGGTCGATGTCGAAGCCGACATCCGCGTAGTTGGAACCGGCGAGGATCTTGGGATCGGGGAGACGATGCAGGCCAGACTTCTCGGCGACGAGGCGGACGAAGGGTTCGGCCGCGTAGGCGGCGCGATAGGCCTTCCAGAGGTCCTTCATCTCGACGTGGCGCGTGGGGAAGATGTGTGCCGTGCACAGAACGCCCCGGACCATCTCGATCGACGTGATGGAGACGTCGAGCGGGAACTCGCCCAACTCCTGGGTGACTTCCGCGGCATGGCGGTGGCCGACGGGCGCGTAGGAGCGGACTGCGCCGGCGCGCTCGGGGTGGTGCGAGCCGGCAGAGGGTTCCGCGCCCGCTTCGGATGAGCCGACCTTGATGTCGCAGATGGCGCGCTCGATGAGTCCGGCGCGGGCGAGGGGGAGGAGCGCGAGGTTCATGGCGGTGGCGTTGCAGCCGACGCCGCTGATGAGGCGGGCGGGTTCGGAGCCGCTGCGCATGGCGTGCCGGTGGAGTTCGGGGAGGCCGTAGACAGCGGAGGCGAGGCGCGCGGGTGCGGGGTGGTCCTCTTCGTACCACGCGCGGTAGGTCGCGGGGTCGCGGAGGCGGAAGTCGGCGGAGAGATCGATGACGGTCTGGGCCTTGTCGAGCCAGCGATCGATCTCGCGCGAGGCGTGGCTGTGGGGCATGCAGAGGAAGATCGCGTCGCTCGCCGGGACTTCTTCGGGGACAGTGAAGAGCAGATCGGAGCGTGCACGGAGGTTGGGGTGGACGCGGTGGAGGGGTTGTCCGGCAAGAGAGCGTGAGGATGCGGCGGCGAGCTCGACGCCGGGATGGTCGAGCAGGAGGCGGAGGAGTTCGCCGCCGGTGTAGCCGCTGGCGCCGACGATGGAGACGCGGACGCTCATCGGGTGGCTCCGGCGAGTGCGGCGTCGGATGTTCGGACGACGGGCTCGATGATGCGGCCGGGGCGTGAGTTGGCCCTCTCGCGTGCGATGCGGATGGCGTGATCCGCGACGATTCCGGGGATGTCGACGCCGCTGGTGTCGATGCTGTTGCGGAACTCCATGGAGTGGTTGAGCTCGCTGACGAGATAGCCGCGGCGGGGGCACTCGAGGTTGTCGATGGCGACGACGTCGGCGTTGACGCAGCGTGCGGCGCGCCGGCAGATGTCGGCGAGGGCGTGGTCGATGGTGAGTCCCGCGGCCTTCGCGCCGCGGGCGGTGTTGGTGACCCAGTGGGCACTGGTGCGGACGATCGCGGCGATGGGCTCGCCTCCGACGACGAAGACGCGGATGTCGCGTCCGGGCTTGTCCACGTGCTCCTGCACATAGAAAACGTGGTGGTTGACGGAGCCGAGCGTGGCGCGATGCTCGACGATCGCTTCGGCGGCGTCGCGGTCGTTGACACGCGCGAGCAGGCGCCCCCATGAGCCGACGGTGGGCTTGAGCACGGCGGGGTAGCCGATGGCCTCGATCGCCGTCATCGCGGCATCGGGATCGGTCGCGACGGTGACGCGGGGCGTCGGGATGCCCGCGCCGACGAGGGCCATTGAGGTGCGGAGCTTGTCGGAGCAGATCTCGATCGCGTCGGCGGGGTTGATGCAGCGGACACCGAAGTGTTCGAGCACGCGGTTGGTCGTGAGCGACGCGGTGAGACTGACGGAGCGGTCGAGCACGACGTCGTAGTCGGGCCAGTGCTCGGGGCGTTCGATGTCGAACATGACCTGGCGGAGGTCGATGAGGTCGGGCGTGACGCCTCGGGCGGTGAGGGCATCGGCGAGGAGTCGCTCTTCAACACGGAGACGGGTGTGGAGGATGGCCAGTCGCATGGGGGCTCCGAGGGCAAGAAACCACAGAGTTCACAGAGAACGCGGAGTGACGAAGAGGGAAAGCGGCGAGAGGTAGCTGAACGGGACGGAAGTGAAAGGCGCGAAGGACGCTCTTACTCGCCCCAGTCTTCTTCGACTTCGGGGGCGAGGGCGAGGGTGAGGGGGGAGGTGCTGGTGACTTCGAGTTCGACGCCGCAGTCTGTGCAGCGGGCAACCTGTCCGGCGAGGGGTGGGCGATCGAAGCGGACGGGCCCTTCGCACTCGGGGCAGGGGGATGTGATGGGCTGGCTGGTGGCGGTGGGTGTCGGGGCCGACATGGTGTGTTCCTTGTGTGTGGGGTGTGGGGGGTGTGTGGGGTGGAAAAACAAGCACGGCTTCCGGAGCATCCGGAAGCCGCGTGGGTTGCGTGTTCTTGCTGGTTTCTGAGTCTGGACTCAGCCCTTGCTCACGCAGTGCGACCGCCGGACGCTCGTGGCGCCTTTGGCTTTGGTCGCTTTGCTGGTGAGGGACTGGATCATGTGGTCGATTCGCTCTGCGTGTGGGGCGATTGTTGTCGCACCGGTTTCAATGTCGGGTGATTTGGCCCCATCGCTTGAAGAAAGTCAAGGGATGCGCGGCACGTGTGTGCGTTCGGATCGGCGCGTGTCGCGAAAGAAAGAGGGCAGTGAGCGCCACTCGCGCTCACTGCCCGTGATGTGTGTAGCGTGCTGTGCTGATGGATCAGCGGCGACGACCCGCGGCGAGCAACCCGAGCCCGATGAGGGCGAGGGAGCCGGGGGTGGGGACGCCGGGGACCTTGTCGGAGCCGCCGTCTTCGAGGCCACGGAAGCGAGCGAGCAAGCCGGGGTTATGCGATGCGTTGACGAAGGAGCTGTCGGTGAGCATCGCGGCGTCCGAGGCGGTGATGGTCCACACGAAGGTGCCGGAGGCACCGACGGCGAGGCCGCCCGAGGGCATGCCGCCGCCGAGGTAGGTGCCGCCCACGCCCGCGCCACCCATGTATGTCCCGAAGGGGGAGCCGCTGGTGGTGCCGGTGTTGGTCATGGTGGGGACGGTGCTGGAGGTGAGGAGCGTCGAGGCGGACATATCGACGGTGTCGAAGCGGAAGACGAAGGCGGTGAGAAGCCCACCGATATGGGCGGGTGTGTCGTTGCTGAGGGTGACGGTGAGTTCACCGACAGAGCCACCCAGGTGGACGTAGTTGAGTGTGCCGGAGAACGTGGCTCCGGTGCCTTCGGTGCTGGCGGCGACATCCCCGTGGATGACCGTCATGCCGAAAGTCGACGTGGTGAAAAGAACAGCAGCCGCCCAAACGGGCACGGTGGACCGGGTACGCAACATCGTGTCTCTCCTTATCTCTCTCTATGGAATGGGCTTAGAACACAGGCCCACCAGAGAATACGCAAGGAAAGTCGAGGACACATGACCAAATTGGGGGAATGCAAGCAAAATGCCAGTTTTTCTTGTTCTTCGGACCAAGTTCGCCCGAACAGCAAGCGTAAATCCATGTTTATTGGGACCTTACGTCGCGAAAAGAAACTGGTCGAAGGTATGTGACCGTGCGCCAGAGCCATTCGGCGGGTCCGATGGAGAAGTGTTTGAGGTAGAGGGTGCTGAAGACGAGTTGGCACCCATAGAGCCCGAGGACGAATGTGGCTGGCCACAGGCCGTTGACCTTCCCGAAGAGCCCGAAGCCGTAGTAATAGAAGACGGTCGTGGCGATGAGGGTCTGGGTGAGGTAGTTGGTCAGTCCGAGGCGTCCGGCGCAGGCGAGGGGGTGGAGGAGTCGGGCGAGCGTGGGAGAGGTGGGGGCGCGTGTGGCGAGCAGGGCCGCGGCACCGAGGAGGGCGAAGGGGATCGCGATCGCGCCCAGCGCGTACAGGGCTTGCCATGCGAAGTTGAGGGGGTGGGCGATATCGCCGGGGGTGACGAAGAGTTTGCCGGAGGCGGCGAGAGCCGCGGCGGGGAGCCCGATCAGCAGGCCTGTGCCGACGAGTGTGCGATGCAGGCGGGCGCGTCGTGGGTTGAAGAAGTCGGAGCGGATGAGGGCGGCCCCGATGAGGAAGAGACCGAGGATGCGCGGCCCCATGAAGGGGATGACAAAGACGAACATGGCGAGCCAGGTGACGCTGCGGAAGATGGCAAGATCGAGGTAGGGGCCTTTCTGATAGGCGAGGGTCTCGGCTTCCATCCACGCGGGAGACTGTGGGCCTTCGGGCGATTGCTGCATCGCGATGAATGGAGCGGGCGTGCGGCTTTTGGAGGCGTCGGGGTCTGTGGATGGAACGGGGGTTTCGCTGTCTGATGGCGTGGTGCCCGGTTCGGCCTGGGTCTCTGGATCGATGGTTGGCTCGGTCTCTGGATCGTTGTTTGGCAGGTCGGGCGTGACGATCGCGCTGGGCGGCGGATCGGCGGGGGTCATTGCGGTGTTGGCGAAGAGCATGCCGAGCAGCAGACTGAGCATGACGAGGATCTCGGCGACGAGGATAAGTGCCGCACCGACGATCGCGAGCGTGCGGGCTTTCCAGCGTCTGACGAGGAGGAGTGCGAGCCCGCCGATGGCGTAGACGAAGAGGATGTCGCCGTACCAGAGGAGATTGGCGTGCAGGAATCCGAGGAAGGCGAGGAAGCCGAAGCGCCGGAGTGCGATCGGCGTTGCGCTCTCGGGGCGTCGCGCGCGAGCGCGATCGGTGAGGATGATGAAGCCCATGCCGAAGAGGAGCGAGAAGAGGGTGTAGAACTTGGACTCGCCGAAGGTGTAGACGATGAACCACCACGCGCTGTCGAGCGCGGGCGTGTCCGGGCCGGGCGGCAGGAGCGAAGCGCCAAGAGGCGACGAGAAGAAGCGGAAGTTGACCGTGAGGATGCCGAGGAGGGCGAACCCGCGGGCGATGTCCATCGCGCTGATGCGCTCAGAGAAGGGGACGGGTGCGGGTGCGGCGTTCGGGGCCTGGATCGGAGTGGCCGGCGCGTTCATGCGATGCTCCCACGGCGCGCTCCTGGGTGTGTGTAGGGGGCGCGGGCCGTCAGAGTATCTTGGGGACACGGTCGAGTCGTTTGCAGGGGTGCGCGAGCGCGCCCGGCGGGGTTCACTGACAGACGTCTGTCAGTGAGCGGGCCGTGAGTGGGGGTCTTTCGGCGCGTATCCGGGCGCACACCGAACAAAGTCCTTGCATTGGTGCTCCAGATGGGGAAGACTGTCGGGGAAGGGCCTCGGGAGGCCCAACCGATGGACCCAGTATGGAGGATTCCCATGCATGCGAGTGGAGTGAAGCGTCGGCGCCGGGTGGTGCGTCTGAGCGAGAGCGCGTCGGTCGATCTGCGGCGTGTGATGGAGCGTGAGCGTGCGTCGGGGTTGCTGTCGCGTGTGATGCTGCTCGCGCCCGAGGATCAGTGGCTGCTGGATCAGCACCTCGGGCACGGGCGAGCGATCGCGGAGATCGCGCGTCAGATCGGGAGGTCGCCGAGCTCGCTGCGGGAGAGGGTGCGCCGGCTGATCGGGCGGATCGAGTCTCCGGCGTACGGGCTCGCGCTCACGGGCGTTTCGTCGTGGGATGCGACGGCGCGGGCGTGCGTGCTCGCGTGCGTGGGGCGTGGGATCTCGATGCGTCGCGCCGCAAGAGAGCTGGGCATCGGCGAGCACGTGGTGCGGGCGCGGATGCGTGAGTTTGCGTGGACGCTCCGGTTGATGGCCGAGAGGGAGCGCGGCGCGGCGGCACCGGGGGCGCTGATCGCGAAGGGGGTGGCGGCATGAGCGCACAGGGTGTGCAACGGCGTCCATCGAATCGCGTGCTGCACGCGCTCGCGGCGTTCGGACTCGGTGTTCGCGAGTGCGAGCGGATGCTCCGCGCCGAGCGGCGGGCGTGGCGCGAGGGCGCGGCTCGGATCGTGGAACCGGGGCGGGGCGTGAGAGTGGCGGCGATCATCGGCCCGAGCGGGAGCGGAAAGTCGTCCGTGCTTCGCGAGGTCGGGGCGATGGTTGAGCGGGCCGGGTGTGCCGCGCTGCGATCTGCGGACGGAGCGTGGGCGTCGGAGATGGAGGGCCGCGCGGCGGTGGAGATTCCCGGGACGACGCTCGGGGAATCGATCTCGCTGCTGGCGCGGGTGGGGCTTGCGGAGCCCCGGTTGTTCGGGCGCGGGGTTGAGGCGTTGTCCGACGGGCAGCGTGCGCGTCTGCGGCTTGCGCTCCTGATGCGGGACGCGCTGGAGGCGCGGCGCGAGTCGGGCGCGCCGGTGTGGCTCTTGATCGACGAGTTCGGGAGCGGGCTGGACATCACAACCGCGCGGGGCGTCGCGAGCGCGCTGGCTCGGTTCGTGCATCGAACAGATGGAGTGGCGGCGGCGGTGTGTGTCCACGATGAGCGCGTGCTGGCGTGGCTCGAGCCGGAGGTCACGCTGGAACTCTCGCTGGATGCGACGGCTGGTGTGCGCGAGCATCGCGAGCGCGTGAAGGGGGTGGCGTGATGCGTCGGGTCGTGGGGTGGGTCATCGAGGAGGGGGCGCTGGCGGACCTGCGCGCGATGTCGTCGTTCCATTATGCGCGTTCGCAGCCCCACGCGCCGGTGCGTGTGCTGCGAGCGGTGGAGCGGGGCGGCGTGCGTGCGACGCTTGTGGGCGTGCTGGCGGTGTCGCGCCCGGTGCTGAACGCCTCGTGGCGTGGGACGGCATGGCCGGGCGTGTTCGATGGTCTTGGGCAGCGCGAGCGGGCGCTCGCGATCAACACGAACCTGAGGACGATCTCGCGCGTGATCGTTGAGCCGCGGCACCGATCGATGGGTGTCGGTTCGATGCTGGTGCGTGCGTATCTGGCGTCGCGCGAGACGGTACTGACGGAGACGATCGCGTCGATGGCGCGGTACACGTCGCTGTTTGATCGCTGCGGGATGAGGCGCGTGGAGTGCCCGAGGGCGGCGCGTGACGCGGCCCTGATGGCGACACTTGGGGCGCGGGAGCGCGCGCCGATCGATCTGGTTGATCCGGCGCGGGCGCGCCTGTTGATGCGCGACGTCACGATGCGCGCCGCGGTCGATCGCTGGCTGAACGCTTCGCGCGGCACGCGTGCGGCTCTGGCGATGGGGCGTGTGGATCGGGCGTCGATCGCCGGGCGCGGGCTGATCGCTAGGCCCGTGGTGTATGTGCACGGGGATGTGAGCGAGGTGGTGGAGCGGGAGGAGGTGGAGCGATGGGTGCCGATGAACACGCGGGGCATCCTGCGACGATCGGCGTAAGTGTGTGGTGCGAGGTGGGGCTCCCGCCCACGCGATGGATCCGATGGAGGAGCCACGCGTGGAGCATGATGTCTGTGCAGGGTCGGATGGGGTCTCTGGCAACCGGCGCGAGGTGGGCGCTGGTGGAGGCGTTCTGCGTCGGCCGGCGAGCGCGAACGAGTTGCGAGCATTCGTGCGCGATTGCGTGGGTGTACTCGTGCCCTCGCGTTCGCGTGACGGGCGCGGGGGGCCGATGGAGTATCTCTGGCATGCGTTCGATGATCGGGGGGAGAACGGGGCGGCGCGGGACGGGGTGGTGTGGGCGTGCCGCGGCGGGGGGAAGACGCTGCTCGGCGCGATCGCGACGGTGGCGGACCTGGTGTTCAACGACGGGATCCAGGTGCGGATTCTGGCGGGCTCGGTGGAGCAGGGCTCTCGGATGCACGAGCATCTTCGGCGTGCGTTCACGAGGGCGGAGCTCGCGCCGCTGGTGCGGGGGCGGATCACGGAGCGGAGGATCGAGCTGCGCAACGGGTCGCGTGTGGAGCTGCTCGCGCAGTCGCAGCAATCGGTGCGCGGCACGCGTGTGCATCGGCTGCGGTGCGATGAGGTGGAGCTGTTCGATGAGGAGGTGTGGGAGGCGGCCCAGTTGGTGACACGGTCGGAGACGCTGAAGACCGGGCTGGTGCGGGGTTCGATCGACGCGCTCTCGACGATGCACATGCCGTTCGGGTTGATGCGCCGGATCGTCGGCTCGTGCGCCGAGGGAAAGCGGACGCTGTTCAAGTGGGGGATCGCCGAAGTGCTCGCGCCCTGCGTGTGCGCGGATGATCAGAGGGAGGGATGCGCGGTCGTGGAGGAGTGCGGGATGCGCGGCGGGGGCGACGAGATCGCGGGGCATGTCTCGATCGAGGACGCCTCGCGTCAGAAGGGTCGCGTCTCGCGAGAGGTGTGGGAGTCGGAGATGCTCTGTCTCAGGCCGACGCGACGCGAGACGGTCTTTCCGGAGTTCGACGAGAGCGTCCACGTTGTCGATGCGTTGCCCGAGGGTGTTGACGCGAGCGGCGTGTGGCTGGCGGGGATGGACTTCGGGTTCCGCACGAGCGTGCTGCTGTGGGCGGTGCACGACCAGCGTCAGGATCGGCTCTTTGTCGTTGATGAGCGGGTGGCGCACAATGGGTTGCTGAGGGACCATGTGCAGGCGATGCGCTCGGGGGCGTGGCCGGTGCCGCGTTGGCTCGGGGTCGATCCGGCGGGGCGCGCAACGAGCGATCAGTCGGGACGATCGAATGTTGAGTTGCTGCGTGCGAGCGGATTCCGCCCGGGGTGGAGGACAGCGCCGACGCGGACGGGGCTGGAGATGGTGCGAGCGCGGCTCAGGCCGGCGCACGGCGAGCCCCGGCTGTTCATCCACAGGCGGTGCACGGGGTTGATCGAGGCGCTGCGCTCGTACCACTTTGATCCGAAGGACCAGTGGAGGCAGATGCCGATCAAGGACGGGCACGACCACGCGGCGGACGCGCTGCGGTATCTGATCGTCTGCCTGGATCTCGGCTTCGAGACGGGCGTGGGGTCGTATGTGTGATCGGGGCGACCGGGGATGTTCACTCGTGGGCGTAGAGATCGTCGTAGTAGACATCGCCCCGAACGGGAGGATCCTCGTCGCGCAGGGCGTCGAAGCGGACCTCGAAGAGGACGCGGCAGAACTCGAAGTTGCTGAAGTCGACGCCCCAGTGGGCCTTGAAGTCGTTGCGGGGGTTGATCTCGAAGTGGACCCACTCGCCCTGCACGGGCTCGGGCGGGCCGCTGAGGATGAACTTGCGGTTGGAGATGGAGAGCGGTGCCTCTTCGACGCCCGCGAGTGTGTAGGCGATCTGCACGTTGCGTGCGTTGCCGATGGCGGGGACGCGTTCCTTGATGTTCCAGAGGATGACGACGACCTGGAGGTACTGCTTGGGTGTGCCTCGTTCCCAGCTCTCGACCTTGTACCACCCGCCGATGGTCTCGGGGGCGTGGGTGGCTTTGAACTCCTGGACCGCGCCGTGGATGCGTGTGCGGCCGCGGTACTTGGTGCTGTCCATCTCGAGGTGCGCGCTTCGTGTGCCGGTTCGGGCGACGGTGTCGGAGATCGAGAACTTGCCCCATGAGGTCGTGTTCCGCTCGGCGAAACTGAACCACGGGTCCACGCCGTCTTCAAAGGAGGGGTTCAGAAGGAGGTTCGGGCGTGCCGCGGCATCTTCGGCGGGCGGCACCGGAGCCGTCGTTGGAGGTGTTGAGGTGGGGGAGGTGGCTGGCGCGGGGGGAGAGGTGGGGGGGATGGTGGGGGGTGGGGTGAAGAGGAGGAGTGAGCCGGCCACGATCAGGCATGAAGAAAGCATGAAGTGATTGTACCGAATGAGCGTGATGAGATGCTGGGAATGTTGGGCGTCGTGGAGGGCAGATTGGTTGCGTGCGGGGTTTGATGCGGGTAGTTTGGCCCGTGGTTTGTTCCAGGAGTGTGCGCATGATCGTCGTCAACACAGAGCTTGTGCCGGGGATGCGGGTCGTCGAGCTGAAGGGGCTGGTGCAGGGGAACACCGTGCGTGCCAAGCACTTCGGGCGCGACATCGCGGCGGGGCTGAAGAACATCGTCGGCGGGGAGCTCAAGGGATACACCGAACTGCTCACCGAGTCGCGCAGGCAGGCGGTCGAACGGATGATGGCCCAGGCCCAGCAGCTCGGGGCCAACGCCATCCTCAACGTGAGATTCAGCACCAGCAGCGTCACGACGGGTGCGGCGGAGATGTACGCCTACGGCACCGCGGCGGTTGTGCAGCCCGAGCACGCCTGAGGGGAGGATCGCGGTGAACAACGTACCACTTGATCTTCTCTTCGAGTTCGGTTGGGTGCTCGTCCTGCTGATCGTCGGCCTGAGCGCGGGGCGCATCGCCGAGATCCGCCACCTGAAACGCCTGCGCATCGCCGAGGCGGAGGTGCTTGCGCCGATGCTCGTCACGGACCTTCGCACGTTCCCCATGTGCGGGAGAGAGCACACGAGCGAGGCCAACGCACCCGCGCTGGTTTCCGGAGAGTCGGTGATCTCCAGCGATTACTTCAAGACCTTTGTGTCGATGCTCAAGAAGATCATCGGCGGCGAATTGCGGACGCTCGAGACGCTGATGTCCCGTGCACGGCGCGAGGCGGTGCTGCGCATGGCGAGGCAGGCACGCGCGCTCGGGTACGACGCGATCTGCAATGTCCGCATCGAGAGCACGGACATCGGCGGGAGCGCGGCGACCTCGAACCGCGTGATGACGATGGTGTGCGTGGTCGCGAGCGGCACGGCGTACAAGCGGGGCGCGTGATGCCGAGGGGGGATCAATCTGGGAGCGGTGAGCGGGGGGACGGAACCTTCCGGGTCGGTCGTCGCGAGAGGGCGCGCGACAGTGTGGCCAATGAGCCACATATCCGTTCGTCGGGGCGTGAGGTCGTCGGCGAGGAGGGGTCGGGGTGCTGGCGGTGCGGGTACAGCCGTTTGGGAATCAAAGAGCGGATGCCGTGCCCCGAGTGCGGATCTGCGTCGATCCGGCCCGTGGATGCGGAGCCGGACGAGAGCGTGTGGGAGGAGCCGACGACGAGCGAGTCGCTCTCGGGGCGTGCGCCCGATGACGCGGTGACGTACGCGCGCTGGCTGGATGCGAGGGTTGCCGAGCGGGATGTCGGGCGGTCGTGGGGCATCACGGGGCTTCTCGCGCTTGCCGCGGGTCCGTTCGCGATTGTGGGCGCGTTCGCGGGCGCGATCTGGGGCGGGGGTCAGGGGCTCTTCGGCGCGATCGTGCTGGTGGTCTTCGGTCCGATCGTTGAGGAGGTGTGCAAGGTCGCGCTGGCGACGTATGTCGTCGAGCGGAAGCCGTATCTGTTTCTGAGTCGTGCGCAGATTCTGATCTGCGCTGGCGCGGCGGGGCTTGTGTTCTCCGTGATCGAGAACCTGCTGTACCTGCACGTGTACGTGCGTCTGCCCTCGGCGGAGCTGGTGCTGTGGCGGTGGACGGTGTGTGTCGCGCTGCACGTGGGGTGCTCGATGCTCGCGGGGATGGGGCTGGCCAGGGCGTGGCGCGACGGGATGCGCGACAAGCGCCGCCCGGATCTTGTGCCGGCGACGCGCTGGCTGGTCGGGGCGATCGTGCTGCACGGCGCGTACAACGCGCTGGCGATCATGCTGGAGCGGAGCGGCGTGTTGTTCTGATCGGTCGTGTGGCCAGTGTCGTGTGGCCAGTCAAAAGCGACGAGCCGCGGCGAGCACTGACACGACAAGGGCACGAGCGTCTCGTGAACTTCGAACCTGCCGATGCGATCGAACGGCGCTGGACCAGAGATTCGGGCTATGGCTCTTTGGTGCCGATCGCGCGAGCCAGCTCTTTCGAGAGATCGGCAACGGTGGCGAAGACCTCCGCGGGGACGACTCGGATGATGGCGCGTTCGCCGCGGCCGACGAAGCAGGGGATCATCGGGAACTCATCAAGATCGGCGACGAGTTCCGAGCGGCTGACCATCAGGTGTGCCGCGTAGATCACGCGCCCGTTCGTGACCGAAGGATCGATCCGCACGCGTTTCTGCGCCACGAATCTCTCGTTGGCCATCAGCGCGGCGAACCCTCGCTCAACGGGGTCCTTCGATCGCATGTCCGCGAGTGAGATTCTCGTGATGAGTTCGAGCATCTCGTCTTCAGAGAGTTCCGGACCGTCATCGTCAACGATGAGCACAAGCCCCGGCGCCTCGGGGACCCTCCCGCGCATGAACATGCTGTTGAACATGAGAGGGACCGCGACGGTGACGCGTCCGTTCGCGATGCATGCCGGGTCGAGGAGTTCGGCGCGTCTGCGTTTCGCGGCCCGCGTGCGGAGTGCGTGGCTGATCATCAGCCCGATGCCAAGGGGGATGAGGGGAACGATGATGCAACTGGCGATGCCGGCGTAGATTCTCCACGGCCGCGGGGGAGGTGATGCGCGTCGGGCCTCGTGCTCAAGAAGCCCGAGTCGTTGCGACCGATGCATGAACGCCGCACGGATGAGACGCTCGTGGTTCTGGTTGAGCCACTCGGCGGATCTGCCTGGTTGATCGCTCATCGGACATCCTCCCGGCCCGGCAAAGGGCCGAATGGAGTGTAGTCCAAAGAGGCGTTCCGCCACCTATGATCAGGACTGTTTCACGATCTCCCCACACACGCCTTCCCTCACAAGCCCCCCGGAGCAGTTCGATGGCCATCAACGTTCGCGAAGTCCTCGGCGCTGAGTATGACGCGCTTCTGAAGCACGAATCCAAGACCATCGGCAAGGGTGCGCTGCACCTGCCCGGCCCGGACTTTGTCGATCGCGTCGCCAGCGCGACGGACCGGAACGTGAACGTGCTGCGGAACTTCCAGACGATCCTGAACCACGGGCGGCTCGGCGGCACGGGGTACATGAGCATCCTGCCTGTCGACCAGGGGATCGAGCACTCGGCCGGCGCATCCTTCGCGCCGAACCCTGAGTACTTCGACCCGGAGAACATCGTCAAGCTCGCGATCGAGGGAGGGTGCAACGCGGTGGCGAGCACGGTCGGCGTGCTCGGATCGGTGGCGCGGAAGTACGCCCACAAGATCCCGTTCCTCGTGAAGTTCAACCACAACGAGATGCTGACGTATCCCAATATCTTCAAGCAGTCGTACTTCGGGTCGATCAAGCAGTGCTTCGAGATGGGTGCGCTGGCGGTCGGCGCGACGGTGTACTTCGGGTCGGACAACTCGCGCGACGAGATCAAGTACGTCGCGGAGATGTTCGAAGAGGCCCACGCCTACGGCATGGTCACCGTCCTCTGGTGCTACACCCGCAACAACGCGTTCAAGGTGAAGGGCGCGGATGGCAAGTCGGTCGACTACCACGCTTCTGCGGACCTGACGGGCCAGGCCAACCACCTCGGTGTGACGATTCAGGCCGACATCATCAAGCAGAAGCTGCCGACCAACAACGGCGGGTACGCCGCGATCAACTCCGGAGGCTCCTCCTACGGCAAGTGGGACAAGCGCGTGTACACCAAGCTCGGCGGCAGCGATGAGGCCGGCGCGGGCGGCCACCCGATCGACCTCTGCCGCTACCAGATCATCAACAACTACATGGGCCGCGCACCGCTCATCAACTCCGGCGGCGAGTCCAAGGGCGCGAGCGACCTCCAGGAAGCAGTCTGGACCGCCGTGGTCAACAAGCGGGCCGGCGGCGCGGGGCTGATCTCCGGCCGCAAGGCCTTCCAGCGTCCCATGAAGGAGGGCGCGGGCCTTCTGCAGGCGATCCAGGATGTCTACCTCGACAAGTCCATCACGGTGGCGTGAGGAACATCGTTGGCACTGGCATAGAGAACCGCGAGCGTGAGCGAGCGGATGGCCTTGAAGGGGTAGGGCAGCTGTGAAAGCACGCGAGGAGGCACGATGAGCAAGCCATCCAGCACGGAGATCGTATTCGTCGTCGAGGACGATCCCGAAGGCGGCTTCGTCGCCTCCGCGCTCGGACACTCTGTCGTGACGCAGGCGGCGACGCTCGATGCCCTGAAGCAGGCGGTGCGCGACGCCGTGGCCTGCCACTTCGAGGATGCGGAGCGTCCGAAGATGATCCGACTTCACTACGTGCGCGATGAGGTGATCGCGGCATGAAGCTGCCGCGTGACCTCTCCGGCAACGATCTCGCCAGGCGGCTCGTGTCGCTCGGCTACGCGATCACTCGCCAGACCGGCAGCCACATGCGCCTCACGACAAACCGTGGCGGCGAGCATCACATCACGATACCCGCCCACGACCCGCTCCGCATTGGCACGCTCAACGCCATTTTGCGAGAGGTCGAGCGGCACCACGGTCTGACGCGGGAAGAACTTCTCCGCGCGATCGTGTGACAAACACTCCCCGTCGGCCGTAATAGCAGCCCGGTGGGACAACCCGCCGGGAGGTTGTCGCTGCGCGCTCAATCATCGCCTCTCCGCATGGAACCGCTCAAACCGATCCACGTCAGCGCTGCCCCCGATCATCGGCGGCGTCGCTCCCGCGTACCGCGGCTTGGGCGTGCAGGTCCACTCCCACTCGCTCGCACGGAACCTGCCACTGGCACCATCCCACGCGTAGCGAACCCGCCAGGAGACCGGCGGCGGCGGATCGAATCGAGCAAACGGCGACGTCCCGTCGACGTCGCTCTTCAAATATGTCACGAGATACTCCGCGCTGAAGGCCGCGGGCACTTCTGTGCCGACGTGCTCGTCAAGGATCAGATCGACCGTCCACTCGTGGTCGATCGCTTCCGCCCATCCATAGAGGTGGCCGCGTGATGGAATCGCGAAGGGCGATGCGCCCGCGGGATCGCGCAGATCGTGAAAGAGCAGGCGTCCCTCGTACACACCGGATCCCGTCACCATGTCGTCCTGCGCCAACAGGAAAGGATGGCCCGCGATCGACACGATCCTCGTCTCCTCGTCCGCATATCTCCCCCTTGGTATCGAGAACTCGCCCGCGTACGACCACCCCTCCGCGTCACGAAGCAGGGTGAAGACCATCGTCGACGATCGATCACGTCCCGCCAGCAGGAGACAGTCCAGATCTCCATCACCATCCAGATCCAGACGCGGCAACGCCTCACGGATCACGATGAGCCCCCGATCGTCGTTCGCCACGAACGGGTCACGCTCGATGTACCCCGCGCGTACCAGCTCCAACGCGGAGAAGTCCTGAAGTTGTGCACCACGCACGATGGCGTCGGGATCAACCGAGAGAGGAATGGGAACCGGCGCTGCGTATGAACCCATGTCAGCAACGTGATACACCGGATACCCCGCCGGATCGAGACCGTAGAGAGACCCCGGCGCTGCGTTCGCCACCCCCGCGGCACGTCTCTCCAGGCGAGAGAGCCCGGGCCAGCGAGAGATCATGACCACGCCGTCACCCTCCCACATCCGGCGATTGATCTCCGAATCGACATGCACCGTGTTGATACCCAGTTGACGCGACGCGACAAAGAGCACGATCCGAGGCACGTGCCTCGGCCAGATCGGCGCGAGGGGTGCTCGCAGCAGGATGACACCAGCAGCAACCAGGATCGAAGCGCCGAGTACGGCACGGACCTTGCGTCTCTGCGTTCGCCGCAGGGCGCGGAGTGTGCCAGTCGCCTTCCCACACTCAGAACATATCCACGGTGGCTCCGCCCCCGCCTCCACCGCCCCCTTCATGTCGTACCAGCACTTCGGGCACCGCAGCCGCCCGCGCGCCCTGTCCCAGAACATCGCCCACAGGAACAGCGCGCCGCCGATCAAGGCCAGCGCGATCGCGACCGCGTTCCAGATGAGCACGGGTGAGAGTTGCACGGCTGCCAGTCTACTCGGCGTAACGCACGGGGCGGCACAACGACTCACGTCCAAAGGACAATCACCGACCCCGCATGGGCTGGTCGCCGCCGGAGACAGAGGAGAAGTGACGGAGAGGGTGAGCGGCGGGCGCTCGACGAGCGAGAGGGGATCAGCGAGGAGACGGGTGGGTGTATGGGGGGGAGGTCGTGGGGCCCGTCGGGGCGGGGGAGTGATCCTGTTCGAGGGCGGCGCGGCTCTCCCTACAATCGCCCACCATGGCCTACACCGTTCTCGCACGCCGTTACCGCTCCCAGGATTTCGACTCCGTCGTCGGTCAGGAGGCGATCGCCAGAACGCTCAGGAACGCCATCGACACCGACCGTGTCGCCCACGCGTACCTCTTCTGCGGCACGCGGGGCGTCGGCAAGACCTCCATGGCACGCATCTTCGCCAAGGCCCTGAACGGGGGCGGCCCGGAGATCGACGCGCTCATCATGCAGGGGAAGGACACGGATGTCATCGAGATCGACGCCGCGAGCAACACGGGCGTTGATAATGTCCGCGAGCTGATCGCGAACGCGGCGTACCGGCCGCTTCGGGGGCGCCTGAAGATCTACATCATCGACGAGGTCCACATGCTCTCGAACAACGCGTTCAACGCGCTGCTCAAGACCATGGAGGAGCCGCCCGAGCACGTGAAGTTCATCCTGTGCACGACCGATGCGCACAAGGTCCCGGCGACGATCGCGTCGCGCTGCCAGCGGTTCGATTTCCGCAACATCCCCGCCTCGCAGATCGCCGAGCATCTGCGCAGCGTCGTGAAGAGCGAGGAACGCACCGCCGAGCCGGAGCTGCTGCACGCGGTCGCGAAGCTCGGCAACGGCTCCATGCGGGACGCGCTCTCGCTGCTCGACCGGCTGATGGCCTCGGGCGAGAAGAAGCTCACGGTCAGGTTGCTGGAAGAATTGCTCGGCCTCCCCGACCGGGAACTCACGGGAACCCTCATCGATCGCATCGCCGAGGGTGACGCGGGCGAGGCACTCAAGGCGGCGGACGCGCTGCTCGTGCGCGGGAACTCCATCGACCAGATGCTCGACGCGATCGTTGAGCGTCTGCGGGATCTGATGGTTCTCGCGGCGTGCGGCCCGGAGACCACGCTCGTGGACCTCTCCGAAGAAGCGCGGGCGGAAGAAGCCGCTCGGGCGAAGCGGTTCGATGCCGCGGGGATCGTACACATGATCGCGCTGTGCGAGAACGTGCAGCAGGCCGCGAAGCGTTCGTCGGCTCCGCGTGCGCTGCTGGAGGCACTGGTCGTGCGTCTGGCACTGACGGAGAAACTGGCGGATGTGACGGCGGTGGTCACGGCCTCGAAGTCGGTCTCCGGCGCGCAGCGCGCCGCGGAGCCAGCGGGGGCCGGCGCAAAAAAACGCTGACGGCGGTCGGAGCGGGTGAGGCGTTGCCTCCCGTTCGCTCCGCGCCGCCGCGAACACCGGTCCAGACGCCTCCGATCGCCTCGGCCCCCGAGCCCGCGGCACACGTTGAACCTCAGCACCCGCGTGCCGATGCGAGCCGGGAACCCGGCGCGACGGATCCGATTGGTGCGTTGCGTGCGGCGTTCCCTTCGTCGATGGCATCGACCGCGCTCGACCAGTTGCGCGTGGCCCGCATCGAGGCCACCGAGATCGAGCTGGTCGGGCCGATGGGGGCGATCGCCGTCTTCCGGGCCCGGATCGACGACGTCTCACGCGCGCTCTCTGGCGCGCTCGGCCGTCGGCTCCGCGCTGTGCTGACGCCCGAGTCGGCTCCGATCGAGGGGCCGGACTCACGCGGCGGGTCGGATTCATCGGTTACAATGGAAGCCGCGAAGGAGCACCCGCTCGTGGTCGCCGCACGAAAGGCGTTTGATGCCGACATCGTGCGTGTGGAGCCCCTCTCGAAACGTCCTGTGACACCGGAGCCCAACACATGAACGCCCCGTCGAACATCAAGAGCCGCCGTCCGATGATCTCGCGCCTTGCCGTGGTTGGTTGTGTGATCGCCTGCGCGGCGGTCACGCTCGGGTCGCTGCCCGGTTGCGAGAGACCCCGGGCCAAGGCGGAGAAGATCGTGGCCGCGGGCTCGCTGATCGGCGTGACGCTGGAAGAGGGGAACAAGATCGTCGGGCACGAGGTGACGAAGCACGACGAGTTCAACTACTACTGGGACATGGGGAAGGGGAACGGTGTGATCCAGGTGCTTGTGCGTGGCGGGAAGATCGCACGTGTCGAGCACGTTGAGTCTTTCGAGGCGCGTGCCGCACGGGACAACACGCCGAGCCACCCGGGCGCGAAGAACGAGACGATTCCCACGATCGACGAGCTGGAGAAGTCGAACCCGCCCCAGCAGGACGGTGGCGAGGGTGGCGGCACGCCGCCTGTGACGACGGGCGGGTGAAGCGGCGACACGGAAGACGCTCGGCGTGCCTGATGCTCGAACGTCTTCGAGTTCAGCATCTACACATGATTCGGGCTTGCGGCACACCTGGCGCTCTCCCTTTACGCCCGTAAGGGCGATTGTTCCGTTGCGAGTGGCTTGAGCCACTTGCTGCGGGTGTCACTGCTCCTTCTGTGGTATCTTCCGCCCCGTGGGCGGACGGATGGACGCGCGGCGCTGCCGGACGCGGCTCGCAGCCGGACATTCGCTGTTCGCGCGGGAGTATGCTGATGCCACGCGCTTGGACCCAGAACTACTACCATCTGATCTACTCGACGCGGCATCGCAAGCCGTGGATCACACCCGACCTGGAGAGCCGTCTCTATCCGTTCGTGATCGGCATCGCGCGTGATCTTGGATGCCAGATGATCGCGCTCAACGGGATGCCCGACCACATTCATATGGTGCTTCGGTATCCCTCACAGTTGTCGCACGCCGACATGGTGAGGCATCTGAAGGGCCGCTCCTCGCGATGGATCCATGAGGAGTTCTCCACACTCGCCGATTTCTCGTGGCAGGAGGGATATGGCGGATTCACGGTGAGCCGATCATCTCTCGACGCCGCGGCCGAGTATGTCAGGCGGCAGAAGGAGCATCACGCGCGTATGAGCTTCGAGGACGAGTTCATGGCCTTTCTTGAGCGTCACGGCTTGCAGGTCCCGCGCGAAGAGGCACTCGGGTGAATGCGTCCCGAACGCATTCGTCGCGCGCCCAAGGGGCGTGGACAGGAGTCGGGGAACGAAAGGTGTGCATCCATGCCGAGTGGCGCAGCGATCGCCCTCTCGGGCGAAAGGAAACCGAGGTTGTCTTTCCGGATGGCTGCACCTGCGCGAGGGACACCCAACATGCAGTGATGGATGCGATCGTGATTGGTACTTCTGTCGCTCAGCTCCTCAGATACAACTCGAGATACTGCACGGTCTGTTCGAGTTCCTGGGCGTGGACCATGTTGAGGTCACCGATCGAGACCATGCCCACGGGCTTCTCGTCATCGACGACCGGGATGTGGCGCACATGCTTCTCGCGGATCACCGCCCGCAGCTCGTCGGCGTTGGTGTCGCGTGAGCAGCAGACGACCCGCCTGGTCATGACATCGTTGACGGAGGTCTGCTCGGGGCTTCTGCCCTCGGCGACGACGCGGGTCAGAAGGTCACGCTCCGTGAAGATGCCGGCCATCTTCCCCGTCTGGCGGTCGACAACGATCACGCTGCCGATGCGGTGATCGTTCATCACCTTCACCGCGTCGAGCACGCGATCCTCGGGCGCGACGGTCACGATGGCGGCAACGCCGCGGCCTGCCTTGTTGGTCAGCACATCTGCAACGGTGGGCATTCTGGGGCTCCTTCCTGGAACTCCCTCGCTCCTCCGGCCACGAGACTCTCTCGGAGGCGCAGTCTACCAGAAACAGGCGCAGGATCCAAGAGGATTCTGGCATTCGGCATTCGGCATTCGGCATTCGGCATTCGGCATAAGGCAGTGGGTGTGTTGTCCCTCTGTCCCGTTTACTTTCCCGCGTTCTGCGAGAGCCGCCTCGCCAGCGCAAAGGCCAGTTCGAGGGCCTGGTGATAGTTCAGGCGCGGGTCGCAGAGCGTGGCGTAGTTGGTGTGCAGGTTGTCCTCGGTGATGTCGGTTGCGCCGCCGACACACTCCGTCACGTCCTCGCCCGTGAGCTCGACGTGGATGCCGCCCATGTGGGCTCCCGCACCGCGCAGCGCGTCGTACGTCGTTTCGAGCTCCGATCGAATCGCATCGAATGATCGGGTCTTGAGCCCCGAAGCGGTCGAGACGGTGTTGCCGTGCATCGGGTCGCAGATCCAGAGCACGGGCGAACCGGCACCGCGGACACCCTCGACGAGCGCGGGGATGCGCTCGGCGGCACGGCCCGCGCCCAGGCGCGTGATGAGCACGATCTTGCCGCGCTCGCCGGTCGGATTCAGCATCCGGACGAGGTCGCGCACATCCGCGGGCGAGGTCGCGGGTCCGATCTTGATCCCCACGGGGTTCTGGATGCCGCGGAAGTACTCGACGTGTGCGCCGTCGATCTGGCGTGTCCGCTCGCCGATCCACGGCAGGTGGGTGGAGAGGTTGTAATGTCCCTCGCGGCGCGGCACTCGGCGCGTCTGGGCCGACTCATACAAGAGACTCAGCCCCTCGTGGCTCGTGAAGAACTCGACACGCGTCAGCTCCTCGACGCGGGCCTCGCCCAGCACCTCCATGAACCGCAGTCCGTCCGCCAGCGAGCGCGTCATCTGCTCGTACTGGGCCCGAAGGTCCGCGGGCAGCGAGGCGTGGCGCATGAACGAGAGATCCCAGTACTCCGGGTGGTGGATGTCGGCGAAGCCGCCCTCGACCAGGGCGCGTATGAAATTCAGCGTCAACGCCGCGTGCTGGTACGCGCGGACCAGCAGGTGCGGGTTGGGCGTCCGCGCCTCGGGTGTGAAGGGTGCGCCGTTCACGAGATCCCCGAAGTAACTCGGGAGCGACACCCGCGCGCCGTTGATCTCGCGCGTCTCGATCGCGCTGGAGCGCGGCTTGGCGTACTGGCCCGCGAAACGCCCGATCCGCACGACCGGCTTCCGCCCGCCCCAGACCAGCGCAAGCGACATCTGCATCAGGATCTTGAGCTTGTTGGTGATCGCGCCGGGCGTGCAGTCGTCCAGCGTCTCGGCGCAGTCGCCCCCTTGCAGCACGAACCGCCTCCCCTCCTGGGCGTCGGCGATCTCCTGCTTGAGCTTCTCGATCTCCCACGACGTGACCAGCGGCGGGAGCGAACGCAGCTTCGCGACCTCGCGCTCGACCGCGTTGGCGTCCGGGTACTCGATGCGCTGCGCCTCGACGCGGCTCCGCCATGAATCGGGGCTCCACGGGCGCGATGCCGCGCTCGGTGCTGCGCTCTCCGAACCCGGTTGGACTGGCGTCGTCATGGTTCTCTCGAATCGACCTTCCATCGCATCGGGGTGAGCCCGCAAAGCCCGAGATGCGAGCCGCGCCGGACTGGACCTGCGCAGAGATATGGTTGCGCGCGTGGGCGCGGAAGGCGCAACTTTGGCCCGGTTTCGGATCGATTGCCCGATTTTTCCGTCTTTTCCGGTCCACTGCTCAACCCGGGGGCATCCCGATGACGATGGGCGAGGTCTGCCGCGTGTTATCGCGGCGACGCCGTGGGGCGTTCGAAGGTCGGCCGAGTGGCCCGGCCCGTCCCGAAGGCAGCAGTCCGAGGCCGGCGCACCAGTCGGCCCTCACGTTTGATCCCGATTGGGATCAGGAGCAAGCCAATGCCGACCCGTACCCGCCGTACCGCCCGCAAGACGACCGCTCGCAAGAGCCCCGCCAAGCGGACCACATCGCGCAAGACCACCGCCCGCAAGACCGCTCGCAAGAGCCCGGCCCGCAAGACGGCGGCCCGCACGTCTTCCTGGAAGAACTCTTTCAAGAAAACGACCAAGGCCAAGAAGAGCACCGCCCGCAAGAGCGCGAAGAAGAGCACGGCTCGCAAGACGACCGCTCGCAAGACGACGGCCCGCAAGACCGCGCCTAAGACCTTCTCCTTCAACCGCTCGATCAACACCGGCGCTCGCCGCCGCGCCGCCTGAGCCGAAAGACAGCGATCGAACGCCTCGGGCCCTCGTCCAGGGACGGACGGGATGCCCGAGCGCGAATGAACAGCCCCCCGCAGGGACGCAACGGCGGCTGCTCAGAATCTTCACACTCTATCGCACGACGCCGGCCGCGACACACGCGGCCGGTTGTCGTTATGGGGGTGCGAGTGGGAGACCGCCACCCTGATTCCCTTGCATCGGACCGCCATCGCGCGGTACGCTGGACTGCGCAGAGCCCGCCTCCCCGCGGGCGATGGGAGGACCCGATGCCTGTCACACTCACCGTCCGCGACGAGTCCACGACCGGCTCCGTCGGCGAGGCGATCACGCTCACATTCCCCACAGAGACGATTACTGTCCGCGAGCTGATCCGCGAGCGGGTCTATCAGGAGGTCCAGGACTTCAATCGCGCCAAGGACCAGAGCCATTTCAAGGGGCTGGTCCAGCCGACGGATGCCGAGGTCTCCCTCAACGGCTTCACGCTCAAGAAGCGCCGCGAGATCGACTGGAAGGCACAGTTCGAGCGCGCCTGCGATGCGTACGCCAAGAACCGCGTGCTCGTCCTCGTCGGCGACCGTCAGACTGAGTCCCTCGACGAGACCATCACGATCACACGCGGCGTGGATGTCTCGTTCCTCAAACTCGTCCCGCTTGTCGGGGGGTGAGGGGCGATGCGATTCTCCGATGCACCGCTTCCACCTCCGGCCCCCGGTCCGCACCAGCAGCGTCTCAGGGCGATCGCAGTGGCGGGTCGCGAGGTCGGTTGGAGAGGCAAGGCGTTTCGTGAACACGCCTCCGTACGAGAGGCGATCTCACTCCCCCGTGCCGAGCAGAAATCGCTGCTCTTCGCTGCGTTTCATGAGATAGGCACCGAGGTGGGACGTGTCGATTGGCCACACGACCAGTACGAGTACTGGTGGGGCATGAACCACGGCCATGACCACTTCAACTCGTATTGCTGCCTCGTTTCGCTCTTGCTTCGCCGAAAGCCGGATCTCTCACAGGACGATTGGATCACGATACTCGGAGATGTCGGACGCTTTCCCTTTGTTTCCATGAGTCTGAGCCATGATTACGTCGACGCAATGGTCAACCGCATCGAACGCGACTCGCAGAAGTGGGACGATCTTTCTCAGCTGCTTCGAGACCGCATTGCCCGCGTTGCTGAAGCGATCGGCATGGCATCGGCCAACGCCCCGCAGCAGAAGGCCTCCGAGCGCCTGCTCACGATCATCAGGCGATTCGAGGCCAAGGCGGCGCTCAAGAACTCGAGGACGAGAAGCACCTCGCGATCGCAGAGTTCGGAGCGTGGCGACGCGGACTCGGGCGCCACGAGATACAAACAGCTTTTCCACGCCGTTGCAGCCGCGGGGAAGAACGGTGCATGGAGCCAGCCCTCGTTCAGGAAGCATCCAGCAGTTGACGCGATTCTCTCTCTTCCGCGTCCGCGGCAGCGGGAAGCCGTGCCTCTCCTGTTCGATGAGATCGGCAAGGTGGGATCCAAGCTCAGCGGCCGAAGCGCAGACATCAACGTCTGGCTCAACATCCATCAGGGCCATGATGCCTTCAACTCATGGTCCCAGCTCTTAGCGTGGCTTCTCGCGCGCCAGCTCTCTTTCTCGCAGGACGAGTGGACGGCTATCCTCAAGAACGTCACTTGCTTCAAGCACGTCGCACTCTGGATAGCGAACAAGCACGTTCCGATCATGATATCGCGGCTTGAGGCCGACGCCCGTACGTGGGAAGAGCTTCCCACATCGCTCGCGTATCAAGTACGACTCTTGGCATCGCGAATCGGCAAGCCCTTTGAAGACGATCGCATTCAATCGCGTCAAGCCGAACGGCTGAGAGCGCTCCTTCGACGCTTTGAGACCAAGGCCGCGCCGCTCCAATCGCCACGTTCCAGCGCCCGCGACGTCGCACAGTCGAAGGGTTCGGCGAAGCATCGCACCAAGCGACCTCCCGCGTTCGACGCCGCCACCCGCAATCGCCACGCCGCTCTCTTCAACGCGGCGTATGAGGCCGGACGCCTGGGCGAGTGGCAGTACCCGGAGTTCCGCGATCGTCCGGAGATCAAGGCGATCCTCACCCTCCCTGATGCCGAGCGCCGCGCCATGCTCCTGCGGCTCTTCGATGAGCTGGGGGCTGCCGCGGCGCGCGTGAAGGACGACAGCGAGGATGGGCTGGACTGGCTGAACTTCCACGAGCATACGCGTGCCCATGTGAGCGTCATGGCCATTCAGTGGATGCTCGAGCGTCCGCTCGGGCTGGACGAACCGGACTGGGCACGCATCCTCGGCAATCTCGCCCGCTATCGGGTGCTCTGGATGTGGCCGTTTCAGACGCATCTTCCAGCAACATTTGAAGCGCTCAGCCGCGATGCCGATGCGTGGACCTCGATCACGCCGGAGACGGCCGCGCTCATCGGGAAGGTTCGATCGGCGATCCACGGCGACTCCTACGACAAGGCACACACCATGCTCCGCGAGAAGCTTCTCTCCGTTCTCCAGCGATTCATCGGCAGCCCAGGAGCAACGGGCGATGCCGCACACCTCCCTCGCCTGCCCGAGTCCGCCCCCGCCATCCGCACCGAGATCACCTCCCTTCTCTCCCAACTCGCTCGCGAAGTCGTCGATATGGAAGTCTTCCGAGGTCACGTCTTCGGTGGCTGCCCCTCCTTCGCCACGCTTTGCGCTCTCCCCAGCGATCGCTTCCCCGAGTTGCTCAGACAAGCCGCCGCCCGCCACGACGCGCTCGTCGGCCCCGACGGCATGATGAACACCGGCGGCTGGTCCACCAACCCCGGCTGCCGCGAGCGGCTCGCGCTCCTTGAGGTCATCGCGTCCCACCTCCCCAAAGCCGTGGCGGGACAGCCCGACATCCTTGAGTACCTCTGCGCCTGGGTCGGATCTCAGAAGCACTGGGCCAATGCATTCGATCGGATCGAAGATGGATTGCTGAAGGCTCTTGAGAAGCACGCGAAGACACAGGACGTCACGCCGCCGATGGCCGCCTGGGTCACCAGCGCTCGCGAGCGCTGGACCAAGTACCCGAAGACCTACGCCTCGAAGATCAAGCGCTCCGGCCCGCTTCTCAATGATGAACTCGTCATCGATCTTGACCCCGGCGAGCCGTGGGCAGCGCAGGTCCTTTCCGACATCAACAAGGCCACACCCGCCGCCCGCACAGCGTGGACCCACCTCATCGACCACTGCATGGGCACATCCAGCTCGGCCCCTTCCGCGAAGTGGTCCGCCCGCGCTGCCGAACTCATCAAGGCCATCGGAAAGAAACACTTCGAGGCCGCGATCCTCGCATGGCTTCCGCTCACAAACGAGCCGCGCACGACGATCGTCGGCGCCGGGTACATGCAACTGCCTATCGGTTCGATACAACTGCTCGATCGCAGCATGTCCACGCTCCGAGGGCTCTGCTGGGCCGCATCCCTTGCACCCACGCCAACCAACGCCCCCGACATCGCCCGCATGCTGGGCCAGCTCGTGATCTCCGCTTACCGCAAGATCCCCGGACGCGGCCCGCGCGCCATCCTCGTCGGCAACGCCGCCATCCACGCCCTCGGACAGATGAAGGGGCCGGATGCCCTCGGTCAGCTCGCGATGCTGCGCGTCAAGGTCAAGTTCGGCGTCGGCCAGAAGATGCTGGAAAAGGCTCTCGCCGCGGCCGCGACGCGCGAGCGCCTGCCGCGCGACGAGATCGAAGAACTCGCCGTTCCGTCCTACGGCCTCGCCGAAGTCGGCTTACGCCGCGAGGAGATCGGTGACTACATCGCCGAGCTCCGCATCCTCTCCGGCGGCACGCTCGATCTCACGTTCACGAAGCGGGCGACTGACGCGCCGGATGGCAAGGCCAAGGGCAAGCCCGCCAAAGCCCAGAAGTCCGTTCCGGCCTCGATCAAGTCCGACTTCGCCGATGACCTGAAAGAACTCAAGGCCGCGGCAAAGGACATCGCCTCGATGCTCCCGGCCCAGCGCGACCGCATCGACTCACTCTTCGTCGAGCAGAAGTCGTGGCCACTGGCGACATGGCGTGAACGCTATCTGGACCATCCGCTCGTCGGCACGATCGCCCGCCGCCTGATCTGGACCTTCACGCCGCCAGCGGGCTCGAAGGGCGCGCCCGCGCACGCGACGTGGCTCGATGAATCCGCTTCGCTCGTCACCGTCGATGGCACGCCGTTCACGCCCGCCGACAGCGCGACCGTCTCGCTCTGGCACCCGATCACCCACGCCACCGACGACATCATCGCATGGAGACGCTTCTTCGAGGATCGCCAGATCCGCCAGCCCTTCAAGCAGGCCCACCGCGAGGTCTACATCCTGACCGATGCGGAGCTGAACACCGGCACCTACTCGAACCGCTACGCCGCGCACATCATCCGCCAGCACCAGTTCAACGCGCTGTGCGGCGCCCGCCACTGGAAGAACAAGCTCCGCCTGATGGTCGACGCCGAGTACCCGCCGGCCACGCGTCACCTCCGCGCCTTCGGACTCCGCGCCGAGTTCTGGGTCGAGGGCGCGGGCGACGACTACGGCGTCCACACCAACGAGGCGGGCACCTTCCACTTCCTCGCCACCGACCAGGTCCGCTTCTATCACGAGAACGCCGCGCAGGGAACCGCCCATGCCTCAGGTGGCGGCGCCTACATCCGTGATCGTGCCGCGCCCGGCAATCCGCTGAACGAACCGATCCCTCTCGACCAGATCCCCGCGCTCGCCTTCTCCGAGATCATGCGCGATGTCGATCTCTTCGTGGGTGTCGGCTCCATCGGCAACAATCCGCAGTGGGCCGACGGCGGGCCCACCAATGAGCACCGCGACTACTGGTGGCACTTCTCCTTCGGCGAGATGACCGAGAGCGGCAAAGCCCGTCGCGACATCCTCTCCCGGCTCGTCCCGCGCCTGAAGATCGCCTCCGTGTGTACTCTCGCCGAGCAGTTCCTCATCGTGAAGGGCAAGCTCCGCACGTACAAGATCCATCTCGGCAGCGGCAACATCCTCATGGAGCCCAACGACCAGTACCTCTGCATCGTCCCCAGCGGCCGCGAAGAAGCGCTCGGCGCCGCATCGGGCGGTCCCGGCGTCTTCCTCCCCTTCGAGGGCGATCGCACCCTCTCCATCATCCTCAGCAAGGCCTTCATGCTTGCGGCTGATGACACCATCGCCGACCCGAGCATCCGCAGTCAGATCGCAAGGAAGTGATCAGCGTCAGCCCCGGTGTGTAACGCGGCCTGCTTGTTGGCACCTGAGCGAAAGGCACCGGCTCGAACACGCGACCGGCCCAAGCATCCGCTCGCTCACACTCGCGGTTCTACCAATCCGTGCCTTGTGCCTCTCGCCTTCGTGTCTACCTCCGGATCAGCCCCAGCTGCCGGTACTTCTCAAGGTACTTCCTGTACAGCGCGGTCTGCTTGCTGTTCATGTCCAGCGTCTTGCCCTGGATGAACGCCATCTCCGTGTTGGTGCGGACCTCCAGCGGGTCGCCATCGGTCACGATCAGCGTCGCGTCCTTGCCGATCTCAAGAGACCCGACGCGCCCCGCCACCCCGAGGATCTGCGCGGGCGAGAGCGTCACGCTCCGCACCGCGGCGTCGTGCGTCAGGCCGAGCGGCTCGCCGTGGGCCAGCGCCTGCGCCACGTGGTACGGCAGGTTGCGCTCGTGCGGCGTCTCCTCGCCGCTGGCGATCGCCCAGCGGATGCCCGCCTTCTCCAGCAGCGCGGGCTGCGTGTACGACTCGTTGTAAGGAGAGTCGCTGCGCTTCGGGAACTTATGTGTCGCGACGATGATCACCGGCACGTCGTGCTTCTTGAGAAGATCGGTCACAAGGTGGGCATCGCGCCCGCCGACGACCACGGGCCGGAGTCTGCGCTCGATCGCCCAGCGCACCGCCGCCTCGATCTGCTCGACCTCGTTCACCACGAGATACACCTGGTTCTGAGCGTCTCCCGCCTCAGGCAGCACGCCCAGCACACCCTCCAGACGCGCATCCACAGGCCTGGTTCCATCCATCGCGCGTTGCTCGCGGTATGTGCGGCTGCGCTTGAACAGGTCCTCGAGCGCCTCGAACGCCTCATCCAGACGACGCTGCGCGGCCTCGTCCGCGCGACCGAAGATGTTCTGCCCCTGACGCGTCTGCGGGAATCCCACGACAAGCCCCGCGTCGGCATCCACGGTCATGTCCTCGTACGTCCACCCTTCCATCTGCATCACGCTCACACGCCCCGGGATCAGCCCGCCGGTCGGGAAGACGCCCTGCAGCAGGATGCCGTTGGCACGCGTGACGGGGATGAGCGTCGAGTCAGGATTGACGGCGACCGCGGCGTAGACCTCCGGCGTTGTGCCGCCCGTCTCGCGGTGATCCTCCGTCGCGCGGATCGAACCGATCTCCGAGAGCCCCGTCTGCGAGTACGCGCCGAACAGGCCGGGATAGACGTGCTTGCCCTTCGCCTCGATCACGAGCGTGCCGAGGGGCAGGACGCCGTCGCCGGGACCGACCGATGTGATCTTCCCCTTCTCGAACAGCACGTGACCGTTCGGGATCGACGGTCCGCTCACAGGATGGATCGTCGCCTTGGTGATCGCGATGGGACGGCTCTGGGGAGGGGCCTTGATGCCCAGATCCTGCGCACACGCCGCGGCACCGATCGCCGCGCCCGCCACAATCGCCAGCGTTGTCTTGATCATGGTGTTGATTCTCATCGCCCACCTCCCGCAACGCCATCCTCATACCGGATCAGTGCGTCCATCTGCATCATGCCGCAATCGCCGGCGGTGGAGCCGACGCCCCACATGCCCGCCGTGTACTCGTTCATCGTCTCCGGGCGCGGCCCGCGGCGTCTGCCGCCGGGAGTACCGTCGGCCGGGGCAGCGTCTGCGCCTGCGCTCTCACTCCCGGGCTTCTTCGGCTTGGCCTCGAGGGCGAGGATCTTCTTGATGAGTCGCGTGCGCTCTGCCGCGGCAAACTTCTGCAACTCCGCGTCCCTCGCGAGCGAGAACAACTCGCGGCCATCGACATACGTCGCCTCGGCGCGGGCCGTGGCGGTCAGCGGGTCGCGCGACCAGATGACAACGTCCGCGTCCTTGCCGACCTCGAGCGAGCCGGTCCGCCCGTCGATCATGAGCTGCTTCGCGGGGTTGATGGTGACGAACTTGAGCGCATCGGCCGGGGGCACGTTGCCGTAGCGAACGGCCTTGGCCGCCTCGATGTTCATGTGCGTCGCGAGCTGGTCGTCGTCGCTGTTGAACGAGACGTTGACGCCGGCAAAGTGCATGAGCGCGCCGTTGTAGGGGATCGCGTCCTGCACCTCGACCTTGAAGTTCCACCAGTCGCTGAACGCCGAGGCGCCGATCGCGACCTCCTTGATCGCCTCCGCGACCTTGTACCCCTCCAGCACGTGCTGGAAGGTGCCGATGCGGAAGCCGAAGTCCTTCGCGACGCGGCAAAGCATGAGGATCTCGTCCTGGCGGTAGCTGTGGCAGTGGACGAGGCGGTCGCCTCGGAGGATCTCCCAGAGCGCTTCGAGCTGCAGATCACGCCTGGGCGAGACGCCCGACTTATCGCTCGCGTTCCACTTCGTCCAGGTTTGGCCGTACTCTCTGGCTTGCTGGAAGCGGTCCCGCAGGATCGCCTCGACGCCCATGCGCGTCTGCGGGTATCGTGTGCTTCCCTGCCCTGAGTTTGACTGCTTGACGTTCTCGCCCAGCGCGAACTTGATGCCGGGCTTGGCGTCCTCGACGTGCATGTCGTCCGGGTGCTTCACGCCCCAGCGGAGCTTGAGCGTCTGGCTCTGCCCGCCGATCGGGTTCGCCGAGCCGTGCAGCTGGTTCGCCGCGACCAGTCCGCCGGCGAGCTGGCGGTACCAGTTGATGGTGTCGGGGTCGGTCGTGTCGCCGATGGCGCACTCCGAGGTGATGTTGGTCGCGAACTCGTTCACGCCCCAGCGGAAGAGGCCGGTGTGGGAGTGGCAGTCGATCAGCCCGGGCGTCACGTGCTTGCCGGTCGCGTCGATCACGGTGTACGAGTCATCGAAGCGCGGCATCGACGCGCTCGGACCGACGTACACGATCTTCCCGCCCGAGAAGAGCACCGCGCCGTTCTCGATGATCCCGGCATCCGCGCTCGTCCAGACCGTCGCGTTGGTGATCGCGACGTTCCCCTGCGCGGGCATCTCCCTGATCGCGAATGGTCCGAAGGGATATCCCGGAAGGTCGGGCGTCTCCGCGGGCGTCTCCTCGTCGTCCGCCGCTTTCTTGCGGGCCTTCCACGTGTGGACCGTTCCGTCCGGCATGATCGACTGGCCGACCATCTCATCGTTCGCGATCGTCGCGGTGTCCCTCACGATGCCGGGCTCGCCGAAGGGCCCGTTCTCGTACGCGAACGAGATCTTCCCCTCTTCGATGACCACGTCGGTCGCGACGCTCCTGGCCTCGCCGATGTGGATCGTCATCTCGCCCTTGTCGGTGATCTCCGCACGTGGCAGGTCGGGCGCGTCGGGGAGCACGGGCCTGCCGTCCGCTTCGGTCACCATCCAGGTTCCCGCGATACGCTGGGCAGGCGTCTGCTCAGGCCCCGCGCGACGGGTGGCCGCGAAAGGTATTGTGCCGACGCCCGGGATCATCACCCGCCCCGCCATCGAGTCGCCGATCATCGTCGCCGTCACGACCGTCGAGGTGGTCGTCCCCTCCTCGTTCACATCCACAACGTACGACAGCACACCGTTCCTGTACGACACGCTCCGGGCACGCTCGCCCCCCGACTTCTTTCCTTCGGCGTCCGTCCTCTCCACGCCCTTGACGCCCACCTTGCCGTCGTCGCCGACTTCGACAATGATCGCGCCGTCGGAACCCTCCCCCGTTCCGAAGCTGTAATCCCACGTCCCCGCGATGCCCTTGGGTGCTTCGGGCGTGATCTCGTAGCGCACGCCGTCCACCCACACGTCACGGATCTTCGACTTCTTCGCGAAGATCGGCCCATCGGCCACGATCAGGTTCGCGACCTTCCCCTTCTCGACCGTTCCGAGCATGGCCTCCGCGCCCAGCATTTTCGCCGGGTTCGTCGTCAGCATCGCCAGGGCGCGGTCCTCTCTCAACCCGTGGTTGATCGCCTTGCGCAGGTTGCCGGAAAAGTCGCGACGCGACTCCAGCTCGCTGCTCGTCAGCGCCACCAGCAGGCCCTTCTCGTCCAGCCGCCTCGGGTTTGTCGGGTGCTGCTCCCACGACATCAGATCGCGCAGGTCGATCTCATCCGCCTTTGAGATCGAGTCCACCTGCGGCGTCTTGGGGAAGCGCAGCGGGATGATCGTCGGATTCCCGTTGGCCGCGATCGCGTCCAGCCGCTTGTACTCGTTGCCCGATCCGATCAGGATCGTCGGCCTGCCGAACTCCTGCCCGATCTTCGACGCCCGCAGCGACTCCAGCTCGTGCTCCACGTCGAACGCCAGCGGCACGCTCTTGTCCGCCAGCGCATCGAGACACGACCAGGGCTCGGTCGAGACGCCGCGCTTCACCTGTTCGGCGCGGTGGTCCGCGTCCAGAAGCGTCTGCCTGACCAGCGCGATGGCGCCCATCTGGCTCGACGGATACACACGGAAACCCGCCTCGCCCGACTTGATCGACGCCGCCTGATAGACGCCCTTCCTGTAGACGGGGGGGCGATCCGCGCTCGCCTCGGCGGGCACATCGCCGACGGAGACCAGGGCCGCCGTGCCGCGCAGGTTCCCGCGCACGGGCGCGATCGCCGCGCTCGTGAAGCCGAGCCCGCGCAGGGCCTTCCTCGTCTCCGCGTCGATCCCGACGCCGTCCAGCGCGCTCCGCTGCGGCACAACGTTGGGGTTCTGGTGCACACCCGGCGCGCTCCGGTCGGGCGCGGGCACCTCGACCTCAAGGAACGGCTCGACGAACCCCGCGTAGACGTGCAATCCGCTCCCGTCCCACACGCGGCTCCCCGCGAGGGCCGCCGCGTCCGCATCTCCCGTCACCACGCGCTCGATCAGCCCGTCTTTCACGATCACGGTTGCGCGCTCGAGCGTCTGCGTCGGCGAGACGTGGACCGTCGCGTTCGTGATCGCGTGCCGCGTGGGGCGCGCATCGCGCACGGACTCCGGCTTGGGAAGGAGCGGCGATGTGCCTGTCGGCTGGGCTGAGGCGATGAAGGCCGTTGCGCCGAGCATGGCGATCGCAGAGATGATCCGAGACACGACGCGCGGGACGCTTCGCCGAGAGTTGAAACGCCGAGAGGTCTTGTGCATGGTCAGAAGGGTACAGACATGCAAGCCCGCGGGTGCGGCACGTCCTCGGCATCCTCCGTGGGCAATCCCCCACACCCCACACTGACCCCGCCTCGATCTGTCATCGGGCGGCCATGCCGTGCATACATGATGATGCATGGGCCAGACCGGGGCCGCAGCGCGAAATCCCCGCATCGGGCTACCCGTTGATTCATACGGCATGTGATCGGTATGTGCCGCTGGTTGTTCGCGCAGGCCCTGCGCGGCCAATGGCCCGCGATCGAGCGAATCTCTGAATCTTGGCTCGCTCGCCGAAAACGGGTGGCCGAACTCCGGTTCGCTTTGCATATTCCTCCATCAGCGGCCCGCATCGCCGCTGCGCACGCACCTCGGGAGCTCTCGGAATGAAACGCACTGTCGCATCGCTCGCGTTTGCGGGCGCGCTGTCCGTGACCTGCCACGCCGGCATCATCACGCAGGAGTTCTCGATCCCGTGGTCGTCGGGGCCTCGTGTGATCGACATCGCGGTCGATCCCTTCGCACCACCCTCGGCCTCGCAGCCGCTGAACAGCGTCACGATCTCCATCATGGGCTTCTCGCGGACGCAGCTCACCACCGCGACGCCATTCGGCGGCACGGTGCCCGTCTCGATGACCCAATCGTTCGGCGCGCTCGTCGAGTTCTCCGACGGCACGGACATCGCGATCGTGGACCGGACCTCGACAGTGCAGGACTTCAATCTGGGCATGGAGAGCGTGTGGTTCTCCGGGTTGACGCTTGCCGGGGCGGTGTTGGCACCTCCGACGGCGTACCTCCCGGGCGACGCGGCGTTCGACCGCTTCACTGGAGCGGCCCCGGTCTCGATCTCGCTGTCGCTCGACGGCGGCACGAATCTGCTCTCGCCGCCGACGCCCGGACACATCGGCGCGATCACGGGCACGGAGTGGATCGTGACGGTCTCGTACGACTTTGTTCCCGCACCGGGCGGGCTCGCGCTCGCCGGGGTCGCGGGCATGATCGCGATGCGCCGTCGGCGGTGCTGAGACTCACCGCTCAATCGTGTAGGAATCCTGCAGGAAGATCTCGCGCCCATCCGGCCCGACCGTGCGCAGCACGGCCATGATGCGGATGCGCGAGGTCGGCGGATTCGGGTCGCCGCGTGCGAGAAGGGCCTCCGCCGCGCCGAGCGCGGTTCCCGAGCGGTTGAGCCCCCCGAGTGTGAAGCGGTACATCTTCGATGCAGGGTCGTACCACGCGGCGTTCTCTTCCAGATCCGAGAGTCGCACGCTCGGCCATGTGAGTTCGAGCGTGTCGTCGGCCGACCCGATGGCACGATCGCCCGCGTACAGGCGGAGCTCAAGATCGCCGATCGCCTTCGAGAAGTCCCCCCAGCGGTCCACCGTCTCCAGATACACAACGACGACTGGCCTGCCTCTCTCATCGCGGTCGACGCGAGTCAGCGGGTAGACGCGCAGCTCGGTCGGCGCGAAGGGCCACGCTCGGCCCGTGGGATCGACATCCCCTCGGATCACGGGGCGGATGGGGTTGGCGACCTGGCACGAGCCGAGCACGCCCATGCCCGCGATCCCCGCGATCAGCCCAGCACAGAGCCGCGCGGCTGATCGTGCCCCGCGGCGTGAGAGATCGAACAGGGATGGATGGGCGGCGGTCATATGAGCGTGAAGTCTATCGGAGTCCGGGCCGGGCATCGGCCCGGGGTGTGGTCTGCCCGGGGTCATCACGGGTGGTCCCGCGGGGCTCGGTGCCCTCACGCTGCGGACGCCGGGTCCTCCACTGATTGCTTCGGTGTCATGCGGCTCTCGACCGATCGCGCCGAACTCGCGGCGGATCTCGTGCGCAGCGCGGCTTCGAGCGCGGTGAGCGCACGCGTGTTCTCCCTGACAACGCCGACCAGCAGCGAGAGCTCGGAGCGTTGCCTCACCAGTCGCTCGTGCGCCTCGGTGAGCTGTCGCTCACGCTCGGCCGATGCACGCCGCTCGGTCAGCCACAGGAACGCGATCAGCCCCGCGGCTCCGAAGGGCGTGAGTGATGTGATCGTGGTGGGGTCCATTGGGGGAAGGCACACAAGCAGAAGGCACACTGGGGACAGGCACGGATGCACTGGCACATCATGGCGCGTGATCAGGCAGACGGCGGCGAGAACGCGAGCACATTGAAGCGTCTGAAGCGGGCCTCATACGCGATCGACCGCATCCGCCCGCGGTCGGTTCGGTCACCCTCGATGTATGTATGAAACGACATCCCTTCCCAGACACGTCCGTGTGTATCCACGAGCGTGCCGGGTGTCGGCGGGTCGAGGAGCTGCGCGGTCATCGCATCACGGAGCGTCCAGAGAGCCGACTCGCTCGCCGCGACGAGACGCCCGGTGACGACGACCTCGAGCTCGACCAAGCCGAGCGGGTATGAGTTCGGGCCGAAGCCGCCGAGGGCAAAGTCGGCGACAACCAGGTGCCCCTGCTTGGCGAGCGCGAAGCGGTGGGGGCCTGCGAAGAGCGCGAGCGATTTGAAGGTTGATGGCATGTGGGGCTCCAAGAAGGCACGAAGGCGTGAGGCACGTGGCCGTGGACGCACGGAGTCAGTCGGATCCCTCTGTGGCTATCGGATCTGTTGCGCCATCGGAGGAGAGGGCGATGAGCGTGATCGTCCGGACCGCGCCGCGCTTCAGCGAGACCTCGTGTGTGACCGACTCGACGCATGCTTCGGCCGCGAGGCGCGTGCGCGGACGATTGGTCGATGTGGGCGAGGTGAAGAGCTCGAACAGGCCCACCTCACCGGGGCGGGGCGCGCCGAGATCCTCCGAGGCCAGTTCCTGAACGATCTTGATCCGCGTGACCTGCTCCGGGGCATCGACGAAGGTCGGATGCGGCCCAGTGTCTGTATAGGCGATCACCGAACGGGAGGCCTCGCGGTCGATGGTCACGAGCGCGACGTTGGTCCACTTCGAGTCGCCGAAACTCACGATCCGTGGTGAAAGCAACAGCATGATTCACTCCCATTGCCCATTGCCCGCTCAGGCGCGTGTCAACTGCATCACGCCCGGACGCCGGATCGCATCGGGTAATCCGTCGCCATCGAGATCCAGGAACGCGCCGATCCCCACACGCTCCTGTTCGTACATCTCGCGGTATCGATCGGCACGCATCGAAACGCCCGCGTCTGCACCGGCGTTCAGAGATGCGCTCAGCCAGATCAGGCGCAGCGCGGCGAGCGCTTCCAGCCGCGCGAGCGAGCCGGGATTCAGGATGCTCTCGACACCGGGCAGCCCCGCGCGGGCATCGGGCGGCAGATCCGGCTCGATCCCGATCGAGCGCATCACCTGGGCATGCGCGATCCCCCGCTGAGGAACGAACGAGACAATGTGCAGCGGGCGGTTCGTCGCCGGCGAGGGCGGCTGCGGGGCGTCCTGAGCCCCGCGCCGGACGCGAGAGATCACGAGCGTCGAAGGGCCGGTCCGCTCCACCACCTCGTAGGTCTGCCCGTCAACGACGCAGACGTGTCCGGGCGCGATGCCCGCGGCATCGAACGGAACATCGACACCGAGCGCGGTGAGCGTCGAGCCGCTGATCGATGCGCTGCCCCGTGAGAGACGCTGCCCCGCGTGCTGCGCCTCGATGAACGCGTGGCTCTCGATGCGGGCGATGTCGGCGTCGGTGGTGAGCATGCGAGCTCCTCTGAGAGTCTCTGGAATCGCCGCGACCGGCCCGTCTGCCGGCCGCGGCGTGTGGCACGGGGCTCCCACCCCGCGATGGCTCAGGCCGCAAGTCCGGCGATGATGGCGTGCGCGTTCTCGTTGCGGCACTCCAGCGTGTACTCGCCGATCACCTGGCCCGAGTGCGCATCGCCCCGCGCCGCGAGCGGCTTGAAGTGGAACGAACGGCCGCTCAGCGGGAGCACCTCCACGCGCGAGGAATCCAGCATCAGCACATAATCCTGGGGCACCCAGCGCGAGAGGATCACGCGGCAGACGCCGTAGTCGGACTCGTACACGCTCACCATGTCGCGGAAGCGTGTCTCCTCGGGCAGATACGAGCGGGCCGCGCTGGCGAAGGCGTTGATCCGCCTCTTCTGCGCTCCGCCGACGACGATGGTGTCGATCCGCGCCGACGACTGCTCCCAGACTCGGCGCAGGGCGGCGTTCAGCACCTCCTCGTTGAGCACATCGCCGACGCCGCCCCCAGCCGGGAACCCGGCGACGCCGGGGATGAAGCGATTGGTCTGGATGATCCGGAGCAGGCCGTTCATGGAGCGGCGCACGGTGGTCGAGCCCTGCGGGTCGCTCGCCGGAGCGACGCCGTTGATCACGCAGTTCTCAAGATCGCGCAGCAGCTCGCGCGTGCGCTCCTGCTTCTGGAAGTCCATCTCGTCGGCGACGCCGTGGGCCCGGGCCGCCTGCATCGAGCCCGAGACCTCGACCGTGGAGGTGAAGATCTGCGTGTAGTTGCGCCGTCTGATGCGGCTCGTGAAGCGAGCGGCGTTCGCGTCCGCTCCCTCGAGCGCGGCGTTGCCGAGAATCGTGAGCAGCATGTCGTTCGCCAGCGCGTGGGCCGTCGTGCTCCCGTAGCCGCGCACGACCGTGAGCGTGTTCGACGCGACCGCCGTGACCAGCATCACCTCCGTCGAGTTGCCCGGCCGAACGAGATCGCCCGGCTGGAAGCGAACGCCGTTGTCAACCGTGATGGATGTTGCCGTGGTCGGGCCGGGCGTGAACGTCGTCTGGTTGATCTGGTCCGTGTTGGGAAGGAGCGCGTCCTCGATCCACTCGTGGATCGTGCTCTCCGAGGATCGCTTGGCATCGCCGAGATGATCGAGCAGCGGCGTCTCGAACGGGCTGACAATCGAGACGATATCGGCGACATCCTCCGCGAGTTCCGGCAGCGTCGCGCCGGCAGCGAATGTGGACTTTCCGGTGAATGGCATGGGGACTCCTTGGGGTTGAAGTGACGGAGTGACACAGTGGCTGAGTGACGGAGTGACAGTGTGAGAAGAGCGGAGGCGACCGGGTGACGCAGCGACTGCGTCACTGCATCATTTGATCACTCCGTCACTTCTCCTCACGCTCCACGACGCAGGCGCAGGTAGCGGAGCAGTTGCGAGCGGCTGCCGCTCGAGCGCGCCTCTTCGAGCGCATCATCGATCGGGTCGCGGGCCGGCGTGCCGGAGAGGCGGGCCATCGTCGCGCCCGCGTGAGAAACCGACCGAGCGTTGGCGCGGAAGAGATACGGGCGCTCGGTGGTGAGCCGCGCGACCGCGCCGGCGATCCGCACGCTGATATCGCCCATCGCCGGCTCTCCGTCGGGTGGCTCTTGTTCGAGTTCACGCTCGACAAGGATGGCGCACAGCGCGGCATCGATCGGGTGGTGCGGCGCGAGCGCATCGGCGATGCCGCGCTCCCGAGCCGCCTCCGCTTCGGACTCCGCCTGGGCCTTCGCGATGCTCTCGATGTTCCGCTCGTGCGTGGCGCACCGCTCCGACACGGCCTCAAGCTCGGCCCTTGCCGCTTCGAGCGCGGCCTCGGCATCCAGAGCCCGCTTCTTCCAGTTGATCTCATCGAGGTGTGGCGCACGCCGTGGCGCGGGCGGCTCGATGGGGTTGGGATCGGGAATGGGATCGGGTGACATTGGCGTCCTTTCAAATGGCCAGATGGCAAAGCGCCACATGGCAGACTGTGGGAGAAAGCGAACGGCGCGAATCAAGAGAGCCGGGTGCTGTGACATCATGACTCCATGACTTCATGACTCTGTCACTCTGTCACTGCGTCACTCTGTCATTGCCTTCCGCGATCTCTATCAGCGGATCCTCCCAGCGGATCTCCGTCGCGCGCCCGCCCTCGCTGGTGCGCAGCACGCCCGCGCTGTCGAGCGCGCGGAGGATCAGTGTGTTCAACTCCGCGATGCCGCGCCCGTAGGCAAGCCGCTTCCGCGCGGTCTTCGCCAGCAGGGACATCAGTGTGATGCGCAGCGCGTTCGCGCTCGACAGGTTGCCGATCCGCGCCCGCACCACGCCTCCGGCCAGCGGCGGCACGGCCGACGCCTTGTCCATCGCCTCGCGGATCTGCTCGATGTGCGCATCCTCCGACGGACTCGACGCATCACCGCCGAAGGCCGTCACCTCCGCGTCCGGATTGTCGGTGGACCAGACCTGGCCCGGCCCGACCGGCACGCGATCGAATCCCTCGATCCCCTTGGCCAGGTACATGTTGAATGACTGCATGGTCACGCGGCACGCGCGATCCGACAGGCGCGTGTTCAGCTCGTCCTGCAGCGGGATCAGCGGCTCAACCTCCGACACGCCGGTGTACCGGAACGGCTGTGATGTGTTCTGCACATGGACCACGGGCACGACATCGGGCAGAAGCGTCGAGCGCTCATCCAGCACGACGCCACCGTCCTGCTCGACGATGCGCCGCCCGGGCGTCATGGTCTCCAGCGTCGTGATGCGACGCCGCGTTGCGTGCCGCCGGCGCGAGGATGGCGAAGAATCTTCCTTGTCGAGCGTGTTCTCATCGTGCTCGACGTGGATGAGATAGGCATCCAGCACGCGATAGTCCGTGGGCGATGTGATGGGGATGCCCCGCGTGGGCTCGATCAGCTCGATGCGGATCGCACGGGTGATGCGGTCGAGAGAGGCGCTCTCGTCGATCCCGCGCTCGCTGTTGCCGATCTCGCGGAGCGCACCCTCGTCGATCCGCAGCACGAGATCGACGTGTCCGTAGACGTGACCGAGCAGGGCCATGTCTTGGAGAAGCGTCACGCCGCCGGACGATTCCCAGATCGCGCTCAGCACGCGCTCGACGCGCGTGCGGATCGCATCGTCCCGCGCGATGCTCGCGATCGTGAGGGGGCGGCCGGCCATGAAGTCGATCATGAGGTGGATGCGCCACGCGATGTCGTTCTCAATCACCGCCTCGCGCCGGGCCCTGGCCCGATCGTCGCCGAGATGCCCCGGCGTTCCCACGATCCGCTGGGGCAGGCCGACCTCCTGCGCGAGCGTGTACCAGCGTCCGGCTCGCGTGACGGCGCACGCACCGGGGTGCGAGGGCTCGGCGCGGGGCGAGAGCGCGTTGCGGTAATAGGCCCAGAGGCGCTCAAGCCGCGGCACCGTCGTGCGTCGGTGCTCGTCGATCACGTGCGCGATGAACGCGGGATCAAGCCCGAGACGCGAGGCGTGCTCATCGCGTGACGACGAACCGGTCGGCGGCTCGACGCCGCGTGCTCTCGTGCGCTTCTGGATCGATGCTGGCATGGCATGCTCCGATCTGATCGTGTGTGACACACGAAGTGGATGGCTTGAAAGAGGGGAGCGGGCGGAGGCCCCGAGTCTCACAGGCCCCGCTCACGAGCCCGCTCGCCCTCAACCACCCCGGCGCGCGACGCGGCTCGGGCGCGCACGGGCCACGACTCGCCGCCAGCGATCCGCGTAAGCCGTTGCGATCGCGAGTCACAAAAAAGTGAAAAAGCCCGGCCCCCCCGACTCGAGAGTGGGAGTCTCTGGGCGCGCGACGAACGTCACTGACAGACAGGTGGGAGTGAGGTGCATGAGTCACGGAGCTGGCGGCCCGTGGAACGGGCCGATGTTGGTTGCCAGACGCGACAGCGTCTGGTCAGGGACCAGTCCTCTCCCAATCTCTCCCCACTCCGCCGCCCATGGAATGGGCGGGTGATTCACGCCGCCCATGGAATGGGCGGGCGATTCACTCACCCTCTCAGTAGACTCGGCGCATGCCATCATCCTGGACGCAGAACTATTACCACATGGTTTTCGGCACCCATGAGCGACGGGCATGGATCGGCCCGAAGATCCACCGACGTCTCTACGACTACATCGGCGGCATCTGCCGAGATCTCGACTCGCAACTTCTCGCAGGCAACGGCATGCCGGACCACGCGCATCTGCTTGTCCGCTTCTCACCCGACCTTGCGCCCGCCGTGCTCGCTCGCGAGGTCAAGGCGCGATCGTCGCGTTGGATACACGAGACATTCGCTGAACTGAAGGAGGCATCGTGGCAGCGCGGGTACGGCGGGTTCACGGTCAGCCGCTCGGCAGTCGCGAACGTCGAGCAGTACATCAAGAACCAGCAGGCACATCACGAGCGAGTGGGCTTCAAGGAAGAGTTCATCGCGATGCTGCGAAAGCACAAGATTGACTTTGATGAGCGGTATGTGCTCGAGTAGCAGGCTTGCGAACCAGACGCTGGCGCGTCTGGCAACCAACGCTCGCCCATTTCATGGGCGAGGTAGAACAAGAGAGAAGATGAGGGGGTGTGGCACTCACCAGACGCTGGCGCGTCTGGCAACCAACGCTCGCCCGCTTCGCGGGCGTAGGGCACGGTGAGTTGGAGAGAGCGAGTCGCGAGCGGCCTGACTACAACTCCACCACCTGCATGTCCGCCTCCGCCAGCGAGCCCGTCGCCGGCACCGAGACATCGGTGATGAAGACCGAGAGCGTACTGTGCGATGCCGCCATCGCGCGCCGAACCTCCGCTGCGTTGTACATCGCGGAGGCGCGCTTCCCCGCGCCCTTGCCATCGTGCCGGAGATGAGCCGCCAGATCCATCGCGATCTGCCCCTCGCTCTTGGCCATCTCGATCACGGGGATCGCCTGCTCGAAGTGCTGGAGCATGTGGCGTGCGTTCTCGAACGAGCCGGCCTTCTCCATCCACGTTGCGCCGGGGAGCACGACTGCCGCCGCGTCCACCAACGACGAACCGAGCGTGTCGATCAGCGTCACGAACTTGCCCCCGAGCGAGTCGATGAGCTCGTCCGTCGCCCACGCGCTCGGATAGTTGCCGGTGAGGAGCACCGCGCCGATGTCGGACGTGCCGCTCCCGTGCCCGAGCGTCCGGAGCGCTTCCTCATATGTCTGCACGCCCCCGCTCGCGTCGCCGTTCGCGATGGCCTCAAGGACGCGGCGCACGCCCCGCGCGTTGGGGGCCTTCTCAGCGTACATCCTGAACCCATTGGCGTCGCCCGCCGGGAAGGTCTTGTCCTCACCCTTCATCGGCACCGGTCCGACGGCCAGCACGGCCTTCGGATCGATCGAACGCGCCAGCGTGCCCAGCAGGTACGCCTCCTCGCACGAGAGCATCGGGCTCACCATCACGAGGAGTCGCTTCCCGTTGCGGACCGCGCCCTCCATCCCCGCGAGCGCATCGTCATACGCGCGGCTGTAATCGCTCTCGGCCAGCACGCCGTGCATCCGGCGCATCGGCGAACGCAGACGCGCATCCGACTGCACATGCTTCCACCCGTACCGCACCTCGTCCGTGATCCACCACTTGTTCACCGCCGCGTTCGTGCGGGGCTTGATCCGATAGACCTTCCCCTCGTTGTGCTCGACGAAGATGTTGTCGCCGCTCGCGGTGATCCCGTCGATGCTCGGCGTGCTCTTGAGGAACCACACCCGCTGGGCAAAGAGGAAGTCCTTGTCCAAGAGCGCGCCGACCGGGCAGAGGTCCACCACGTTCGCCGAGAGCTCGTTGTCGAGCGCGATGCCGGGGAAGACATCGATCTCCTCCTTGTTGCCGCGCCCCGTGACCAGCAGCTCCGACGTGCCCGCAACCTCGCGCGTGAAGCGCACGCAGCGCGTGCACATGATGCAGCGATCCGAGTACAGATAGACGTGCGGCCCGAGGTCCTTCTTCGGCTGCTTGACCTTCTGCTCCTCGAAGCGCGAGACGCCCCGCCCGTACTCGTAGGAGAAGTCCTGGAGCGTGCACTCTCCCGCCTGGTCGCAGACGGGGCAGTCCAGCGGGTGGTTGATCAGCAGGTATTCCATCACCGCCTTCTGGTTGGCGACAGACTTGGGCGAATCGGTGTAGACGACCATCCCATCGGAGCAGGGCGTCTGGCAGGTCGGCATCAGCTTGCCGCCCATCAGCGGCTCAAGCGCGTTGTTGTTGCGAGGATTCGGAGCCCACACCTCCGCCAGGCAGATGCGGCACGAGGCGACGATCGACAGCCCGTCGTGGTAGCAATACTGGGGGATGTCCACGCCGCCCTCATTGGCGACCTGAAGGATCATCTGACCCGGCTTGAACTCGCGGACAACGCCGTTGATGGTGATCTTGGGAGAGGTGGGGGGCATAAGGGTCCAGAGTGTAGGAAAGCGTGCGGGCTCAGTCGGTGCCGCACACACTCATCAGGATCTCAACCGGAAAGAACCACGCGGGTGCATCGCCGGTCCCGCCTCCTTCGTAGAGTCTGACGCTGGCTCGGCGTAGCGTGAGGCGAGCATGTGCGTATGATGTTAGGTGTATGTGCGAGCTCTCTGTTGCGGGTCCGAGAGGATTCCGCAAGATCCCACCGATTCGCGTGGTCTTTTGGGACTTCGTGGGGTATATCTGATGTATCGGCGCGCGTCGGTGAGCGATGCGTGTCTCTCTCGACCGATTCACGACTCTGTTTCTGGAGGTAGGGCATGAAGAAGATCATCAGCGTTCTTTCCGTCGCCGCACTCGCGGGTTCCGCCTGCGCGGTCGACTTCTTTGGTACCGCCGATAACACCGGATACCAGGGCAACAGCAGCTCGCTCAACGCGACGCACCTGCTCTCGGCTGAGATCCGCGGCCTTGAGACGCTCTGGTCCAGCGGCGGCTTCGCCCACGCCAATGCCGGGTTCGGCTCCGTGATCGGCGTCGACGACTTCACCTCCGGCGGCACCTCTCAGGCCGTCTACCGCGTGGACAACGCCTTCTCCGGCGTTCCCAACCTGGTGCAGATCGCCACCATCAACAGCCGCCCCGTCTCCGACCTCACCGTCGGTAACGGCAAGATCTACGGCGTCCGCAACGTCGGCGGCTCCGGCTCCAACCTTGAAGTCGTCGAGTTCGACACCTCCTTCAACGTGACCAACACCTACGACACCGGCATCGCGATCGCCGCGGTCGCTGCGGGTGGCCTCGCCTACGACGCCTCCTCAGACTCCTTCTACCTCACCGACCCCGGTGCGGACAAGCTGTGGAACTGGTCGATCGGCGGCTCGGCGACGCTCGTCGGCGTCAATAGCTTCGACTTCGACAACAACGACCTCGCGATCGACCCGAACACCGGCACGCTCTACGCCGCCATCGAGAACGTCGTCTCCGGCGCATGGGAGTTCGGCTACTTCAACAAGAACAACGGGCAGTTCAACATGCTCGTCTCCGTCGCGAACTCCTCCGGCTCCGTCGGCCTGGCCATCCCGTCCCCCGCGACGCTGGCCCTGATCGGCCTCGGCGGCCTGGTCGCCGGCCGTCGCCGCCGCTGATCGCAGCACTCTTCCACGTCTTCAAGAAGGCCCGGCCCCGCGCCGGGCCTTCTTCATTCTCAGTATGATCCACGCATGGCCCAGCGTCGCCACCACTACGAGGTCGCGCTCGAGTCCTACCTCCGGGAGCACCGCATCCCGTACATCTCGGTGGATGAGGCCCGCCGCGCCATCCTCCCTCAGATCACACCCCTCCGCATCGCCGAAGGCCCCGCGCTCAAGGCCTTCGACTTCGTCGTCTATGGCGCGTCGGAGAACCTGCTGATCGAGGTGAAAGGACGACGCATCGCGCGTGCCGGCTCCGCGCGAGCCCGCCCGCGGCTGGAGTGCTGGGCCACGCGCGACGATGTCGATTCGCTCCGCACCTGGGCAACCCTCTTCGGGAGCGGCTTCCGGGCCGTGCTTCTCTTCGTCTATTGGTGCGAAGAGCAACCCCCAGACGCCCTCTTCCACGAGACCTTCAGTCACAAGGGTCGCTTCTACGCCCTGCGTTGCATCGATGCCGACGAGTACGCCTCACGCATGAGGCCGCGCAGCCCCAAGTGGGGCACGGTCGATCTCTCGGCACGAGACTTCGAGACCATCTCCCACCCCTTCCTGCGCTCCGCCGGCGTGTCGGGGCGGTGCGACCCCGCCCCGTTCGCCGCCATGGAGCCGATCGGGGCTTGACACCACGCAGAATCAACCCTAGTTTAGGGCTACATAGGATCCACTTCACTAGGGAGAGAACATGATGCTTAGGTTCATTGTTGCTGGATGTATTGTTGCGCATTCTGCTGCGGCTTCGTCCCCAATTTCAGAAGAGTTCAGAAGCTCCTACAACGCGCGCTATGGCACTGCGCTTTCAAGCAGTGATCTTCTGGCGATCCGCATTTCGGACGATCACTTGTGGAAGGCCGGAGCTGAACCACGATACTCTTTCATCGGCTCTTTCACCGCAGAACGGAATGGATTTGGGCTTTACCTTGATCCCGGTGTTGCGAATAATCGCGTGCAGCTCTTTCCGGCGAGGCCAATGCTTGGCTACTTGCCAGGCGCTTCCGTCGATCTGAGTGGTCTCGTCGCCAACACGACCTTTGGCTTCTTTATGAATACCTCGATCTTCTCGTTTATCCGTGTGACCGAGCCCTATCTGAATGGCCCAACGGAGCCCAGTTACGGCGGTGGACCGGGACAGGATTATGTCTGGACATTCCCAACGCCGGTCCCCGGAACATTCATTATGGGATGGGAGGACTGGCACGGCGACGGTGGCGACCATGCCGATCTGATTATCGAAGTGACTGGCATGCGACCCATACCTGCTCCTGCTACATGTGTTGTGATCTTGGCAAGTGCTGCGATGCTTCGTCGCAGACGGGCTTGAAAGCGAACCCGAGTGACTGGGAACGCCCTGCGCTGCATCGATGCCGACGAGTACGCCTCGCGCATGAGGCCGCGCAGCCCCAAGTGGGGCACGGTCGATCTCTCGGCACGAGACTTCGAGACCATCTCCCACCCCTTCCTGCGCTCCGCCGGCGTGTCGGGGCGGTGCGACCCCGCCCCGTTCGCCGCCATGGAGCCGATAGGGGCTTGAGACTCGTCCCGCGCCCTTTCATGGAACGCAAGTCCGGCTTCGGACGTACAATCCAATCACTATGCGACAGACACGCCGAGCCCTCACCATCCTTCTCGCGGCATGCACCATCGCCCTCAGCGCGCCCCTCGCCGAGGCCCAGCCGCGCAGAGACACCGGCATCGACCTGACCACCGTCCGCCCCCCCTCACCTGCCAAGCAGGACGATCCCCCGACGATCCGCTCGTACTTCCTCCTGGCCTTGCTCGTCGCCGCAGCGGTCGGTGCCAACTGCATCCCCAGCAAACGCGGACACCAGGACTGATCCCTCTGGGACGCAGACAGGCGTCAGGCCGTCTCCTGTGCCCGTCGCCCCTCGTGCGTGCGCACCACTGGAGCCATCGATGCCCCCTTCCTCCTCCCGACGTCTGCTCCGCCTCGTCGCGCTCAACGCCGCGCTCGGGCTCGTCCTCGCCGCCTTGCTCGTGATTCCCGAGCCGGTCGCCGCACAGCCCTCCCTCTCCGGCGCGCCGGCCTCTCGCGCCCGCGGCACATACACGATGCTCGCGGGCAAGCCCCGCACCGGCAGCGGCAGCGCGATCTACGTCATCGACAGCGTCAACCAGGAAGCCGTCGCGCTCCGCTGGAACGACGGCAAGAGTGCGCTCGAAGGGCTCGGCTACCGCAGTTTCGCACGCGACTCGGCCCTCCTCCCCGGACGGTGAACACGCATCACGCCACGCCAGGCCCGAAGGACCGACGCCATGAACACCAACCCGCCCGCATCCGATGCCCGGCCCTCCCGATCGACCGAACGCGCCTCGACACTCTTGGTGCTCACCGCGATCGCGCTGGCCTTCTGCTGCGGCCTGCGCCTCATCGGGCTCGCCGCCTCACCCGCCTCCGCCGAGATGGTCACCACCATCCAGGGCGACATGGTCGCGCTCACCGCCGACTCCGGCTCCGAGGACGCCCTCCTCGTGCTCGACAATCGCACCGAGCGAATCATGGTCTACCGCCTCACAGCGAAGGGGCTCGAACTCTTCGCGTCCGAGAGTCTGCGCGAACTCTTCGCTAGAGCCCGCGCCTCCTCACCCGGATGAGCCCTCTCGACGGGGCGCACGACCGATAGCCGCCGAGAGAGCAGCAGTTCCTGCAACGAATCATTCGTCGATCTGCTGCTTTCGGTCAGGCGTGATCGGTGCAAGTGGTCGCATGCTCATGCGAACGGGTTGATGATCCGCACGCCTCGGATCGTCGGGCTGCTCTGCAAGTCCTCGCTGAAGAGCTGGGTCACCCCGGCGTCGACGCATGCTGCCAGCAGCATCGCATCCCAGATTGAGACACGCTCACGCAGATGGTGTCGATCGCCAATTCAGACACCCGCGTTCCGGGCACCACGAGCGAGAATCGCTCGCGGATCGCTCGAACATAGTCGAACGCATCGGTATCGCTGGCGGTCGATCCCCTTTGCCGGGCCCTGGCAATGAACGCTGTAAACTCGCAGAGCACCTGCCAGAGGAGAACGCACGGTGTTGCATCAGCCGAAAGCCGATCGAGCAATGCAACCGCGACAGGCCCCTTGACCTGTTCGTCCGTGTCGCACGAATACACGAGCACGTTGGTGTCAACCGCGTTCATGAAGCTCATCGCGTGTAGGGTGCCAGCCCGCGGCACGGACCAGCCCCCTGCTTCGAAGGGAGTTGAGGATCTCTCCGAGGGACTGACCGCTCGACGCCGCGCCAGATTCGGGCACAAGCTCATGGATCGAGATGCGCAAGCGCGAGTGCTCAGGAATACTCACGGGCTCTTCGGGCCGGAAGACACCATTCTCAAAAACCACCCGGATGCCATTCGAGGAAACCATGTACGATGTTACACCATCAAGGCGCATCGTGCATCGTTGGTCCCGGGCTCTCTTCGCTTCCCGCGCCCTGATACCATCCACCCGTCTTCGCCTCCGCTCCTCCGCGGCACCGTCGATCGGGCTGTGCCGCCTCTCCTCCGGCCCCTCACGGGCCACCATCCGCGTTTGAAACTCGCGCAGGCGTCGGGCCTTGCGCGAGACCTCACTGACTCAGCCCGACGACAACAAGGCCGCCCATCGCCAGCCGCTCGCCTCGCTGCTCTGGTCGGTGTTCGCGTGCCGCCCGATCGAAACCAACTCCATGTCCATCTTCCCCCTCCCACAGTTCGAAACCGACCTCAAGGAACACCTTCTTGAGGAAGACCGCAAGACCTACGAACGCCTCAAGGCACCCACCGCCATCGTCGTCCGCTTCGGCGCGATGAAACTCGTCGGTGAGTTCCCATACGACGGCGAGGCCAAGCCCGGCTGCGGCTCCAAACTCGTCGTCCGCACCCACCGCGGCACCGAACTCGGCGAGATGCTCACCAGCACCTGCCCGAACTCCGGATGCTCCAAGAGCGTCTCCCGCCAGGACATGCTCAAGTACATCGAGAACTCCGGCGGACGCGACTACCCCTTCTTCAACAACGGCAAGGTCCTCCGCATCGCTACCAAAGAAGATCTCGACGCCCAGGCCCGGCTGGAGCAGTCCAAGCACGCGCTCAAAATGGACGCCCGACGCCGCGCCGAGAGGTTCAAGTCCACCGCTCGCTTCGTCGATGCCGAACCGATCCTCGGCGGCGAGCGCCTCACCTTCTACTACTACTCCGAAGAACGCCTCGACGTGCACCTCATCCACGAGGACCTCCAGAAGGCACACCCGAACACCCGCATTGAGCTCAAGATGGTCGGCGCCCGCGACGAGGCCCGCCTCATCGCCGACTACGAAAAGTGCGGCCAGTACTGCTGCTGCAAGAACTTCCTGAAGGTCCTCAAGCCCGTCAGCATGAAGTCGGCCAAGGTCCAGAAGGCCACGCTCGACCCGCTCAAGATCTCCGGTCGCTGCGGACGCCTCATGTGCTGCCTCCGCTACGAGGACCAGACCTACGAGGAACTGGCCAAGCGCCTCCCACGGAAGAAGTCCCGCGTCGGCACGCCCGAGGGTGACGGCATCGTCATCGACGCACAGATCCTCACCCAGCTCGTGCTCGTCCTGCTCGACAACTCCGACAAGCGCGTCGCCGTGCCCGTGGAAGAGATCACACCCCCGGAGAGCGCGGTCGCGCCGCCACCTCCTCCAATGCCGCCCCCTCGCGCGCCGAGAGAGGCCCGCCCCGCCGATCGGCCCCCCGCGCGATCGCAGGACCGTCCCGAACGCCCAACCGAGCGCAGTGCCGAACGCGCCTCGGGCCGGGATCCAGCCCGAGGCCCGGATGCTCCGCGCCCGAGCCGCCACGAAGCACGCCGCGACGATCGCCCCCGCCCCCCGCGCGAGCCCGATCCGAGCATGGTCGACTTTGACGACATCCCCACCGACGCCGGAGATGGACCCGATCGTCAGGGCCGCCCACACCCCGCAGCAGGCCAGGACACCCCCGAATCCCGCGAAGGCGGATCCGGCGAAGGACGTCGCAAACGCCGTCGCCGTCGTCGAGGTGGCAGCGGTGGCAGTAGTGGTGGTGGGGGTGGTGGGGGTGGTGGTGGGGGGGGAGAGAGTGGCGGCACCGCGCCGAGACCAGAGAACCAATCACAGCGTCCATCACAGAGGCCGGACCGTCCGCCTCAGGATCGAAGGCCACAGGACGGCCCGATGGGCGAGCTGCAGCCGGGAGGCCCCGAGGGTGGTCCTCGCAAGAAGCGCCGCCGCCGCAAGCGTCGCCCCGGTGGGGGGCCCGGTGGGGGGCCCGGTGGGGGGGCGGGTGGGGGGGCGGGTGGAGGCGAAGGTGCCGGCCCTTCCGGCAATCCCGCCGGCGATGGCAACGCATGATCGCTCGGGTTTCGGATCGCACACTTCCAGCAACCCCCACCCGCCGGGCCGACCGATGAACACGCCGCACGATGCCCGATGATTCGCCCATCACGCACCCGGAGCCCGCATCGGACGTTCCAGCGGGCACCACGCCTTCGCGCGAACACTTCAGCGCGAAAGACACCTTCACCTCGCTCGCGATCGCGTTCATCCTCGCGTTCGTGATCCGGGGCTTCGTGGTCGAGCCCTTCATCATCCCCACCGGCTCGATGGCGCCCACACTCGTCGGAGCCCACGTGCTGGCCAGGTCCCCCGAGACAGGCACGACATGGGCGATCGGCCCCTGGCACTACAGCGACGCAAGCCGCAAGGTCCCCGCGTCGATCCAGGGCGAGATCGTCGTGCCCGATCCGATCACCGGCGAACGCCTCCTGTTCGACAGACCACCGACCCGCGCGGGCGACCGTATCTTCGTCCTCAAGTATCTCTACGCGATCTTCGAGCCCTCGCGCTTCGACGTGGTCGTCTTCAAGAACCCCGTCGATCCGCGCGAGAACTTCATCAAGCGACTCATCGGCCTCCCCCACGAGCAGATCGCCATCGTCGATGGCGACATCTTCACGCGCGACACACGCACGCTCCCCCCCGATGCGATCCTCGAAGGCCCCGACGCATGGTCCGGCCCGGAATGGAAGATCCAGCGCAAGCCCGAGCGCATCCAGCGCACCCTCTGGCAGACCGTCTTCGACAGCGCGCACACCCCGCTCGACGCCGATCGCTCCGGCCGTCGCCCCTTCCGCTCTCCCTGGGTCGGCTCCACGCAGAGCGCCGACGCATCGCAGGATGGCAACGCCAAGCACGCCGGCGAGTGGCACATCAACCAACGCGCCAGTTACACGTTTGATGGCCCGGGCCGCGCCGACCTGACGTGGAACGAGGCCTCGCGCCCCGTCACCGATTACTACCCCTACGGCCACACCAGCGAGCACTACCCCTCCCCACGCTTCCCCGTCGGAGATGTCCGCGTCCGCGCCGGCGTCCAGCCGCACGGCCAGGAGCTCTCGTGCTGGATCACCGTGATATCCAGTGCCCACTGCTTCCAGGCCGAGATCGGCCCAGATCGCACCGCCCTCCGCATGGCCCCCGTCTCGGACTCCGGCACGCTCAGCGACGACTGGACCACGCTCGCCCAGGCCGCAACCCCTCTCGCTTTCTCGAAGGGCAAGGTCACGAACCTCGAACTCTGGCACACCGACCAGACACTCGAGCTCTGGGCCGACGGAAAGCGCATCCTCCGCGCCGAGTACGACTGGTCACCCGCCGAGCGCTTCCGCAACGCCACCGGCAGAGACCCCAGCGCCTTCTTCGCCTCGAACGCACGCGAGCCCGCGGCGGATCCCACCATCTACCGACGCCCGCGCATCTCCTGGCAGTTCCACGGCTCCCCCTTCACCCTCCACAGGGTCGCACTCGACCGCGATATCCACTACCAGGCATCCCCCTCCCCAGGTCCCCGCCCCGCACGCGCCACCGACCCCAGACGCCTCCCATCACTCAAGGCCGATCAATACTTCGTCTGCGGCGACAACTCCCCCCAGTCCGACGACGGACGGCTCTGGGAAGCGCCCGACCCCTGGATCGCCATGCTCGACCCCGACGAGGGCGTCGTCAACCGCCGACTGCTCATCGGCAAGGCCTTCTTCGTCTACTGGCCCGCCACTCACGCCGGAAAGATCCCCATCTTCGACGCCGGACGCGTGAGATTCATCTGGTAACGCGAGCGACCGGAGCCGCCGCCCCTCTCTGCGTGATCGCTCCGAGGCACATGAGTGTCGCCACCGCTCCGTTGAACGCGGCAACACCGAACCACGACTCCACCGGCTTCCCGGAAGCCAGGCAGCCGCACGGCACCGGCGATTCCGGTGGATCGAACGAGATGAGCAGCGCGTACACCGAAAACGCAAGGAACGCTGCACCGATCGAGAGTGCGGCTGCACGAGACCCTCGCGCGCACATCGCAGCGACGATCCCACCCGCACCAAGACCAATCTCTAGCCAGGGCACGAGCATGGACATCGCCGCCGCGACGCCCGAACTCAACAACTCGTGGCGCACAATCGCATCACGAAACTCCTGTGGTGCCTCGGCCTTCGTCACACCAGCGAACAGCAGCACCGCGGACGCGATGAGCAGCACGACGCGGCCCATACGCCGGATCAAGGCGACACGCCACCCGAACGCTTTCTCAACCATGCCGCAATCGCTCCTCCCAGCAGAAGGCAGCCGCCGACAGCCAGCAACGGAAGCCGATACCGCGAGAATGGGGTCTGTGCGAGCGGGGCACCGGGATAGACGCCGGCGCCCGCTCTGGCCGCTGCTGATGCGGTAGCCCTCTCCGCCAGTGCCTTCTCCACGTTGTACGCCGCCAAGCCACGAAGCTTCACTGCCATGTCAGCGTCGAAGTCTCGTGCGGCGGGCGTCACCTCAAGCGAAGCAAGCTCGAACTTTGACAGGGGATCGCGAATCGCAACCGGAAACCCCGGCGGGGACTCGGGTGAATACTCGAACTCAAATGTTGGAAGGCCGGGCTTCTCAGGATCAAGCCATGTTCTGACAACTCGACCCTGTGCATCCACCTCGACACAGAAGTCATGGACGGGCATCGCACCAAAGTTCGCATCGCTGGTGTCGCGGTGCCCGCCCGGCAGAGGCGCGATCAGCACGCTGTTGTCGCCCTTACCCCTTTCCACTGACCGGATGAGTTCCGGGCGTTTCAACACGAGGTCCATCAGGATAAGGGTCGGGAAGTAGCACTCGACACCGAAATCCGATCCCGGCGCATCGACGTAATACTGGATATCCGACAGCCCGCCTCCATCATCGACCGTTGCCCAGAAGCGGCGCCCGTCATCGTCGCGTCCGCCGGCGTGCCCCGGGGTCACGTGGTACCACGCACCGGTCATGCCGTTGTAGCCGACGTGGGTCTCGCCTGCCGCGTTCGTCCGGGTCGTGCGATAGACCGCCCGAACGCTCACATCGCCAAGGCCGATGAGTTGATGGCGGAGCACTGCCAACTCCTCGGGCGGCACCGCCAACACCGACGCCGGCGCACCAGCAAGCAGCGTGAGACCGATCGCATATCTGGCAAGACTCAGCATCGCAACACCTCCTGTAGATTGCTCATCACCGACTCACCGCGCAAGCAGAACTTGCACTCCCGATCGGAGACAAGAAATCCGAGAGGACACGAGAGGGCGTCACATCGCTCTCCGAGTGACAACCGACTCATCAGCGTGAACGCGCAGCGAACATCAACGGACTTCGCGACGCCCTCGATCCGATGTGTTGTCCGGCGGCAGCAGCCCATGGATCCTCCCAGATCGCAAGTGCCGCATACTACCACAGGGGTGGGGCGCGAGTCAATCCGGTTCCATGCGCAGGAATCCCCTTGTGACACTCCCGACACACTCCCGGTGCGGCGCGGTTCGCCACACCCAGGCCGCCTCAGCCGACGCACCTCCCGAACGCGTCCATGAAGTCCAGCAGGTCGAGCACATCGATCAACCCGTCGGCGTTCACATCCGCGCGCGGGCGCGCCGATCCGAACGCATCGAAGAACTCAAGGAAGTCAAGAATGTCCACCTCGCCCGAGCCGTCGATGTCCGCGCCGCACGAGGACAGATCGATCCGCGACAACGCCATCAGCACGGGCGCGCTCTTGCCCAGCGACTCCCACAACGCATACGCCACCGCGCCCGCGCCGTTCGTCACGTTCTCATCACGCAGAAACTCGATGTACTCGCGCGTCGTCGTCTGGTGATACAGACGCGCCTCGGCCCGTGCCGCGCCGGGCGGCACCGCGAACACCGTCCCGTCCCAGTACTGGCCGTCCTGGTACGCGTACGCCACCGGCGCCGCCTGCACGCTCGCGAACCCCGCGTTCGTGAACCCGCGAGGAGGAATGCGATTGTCCGAGTACCACACGTTGTTCAACGCAAAGTGGAACCCGGGACCCATCGGCTTGCCCGTCAGCGCGCTCATCGCGGCGTCCAGCCCGAGCTTCCCCTCATACACCTTCGTCGTCGCCCCGTCCAGCGTCGCCTCGACAGCGTCGTACGCCCCACGCTCCTCGATCAACGCCCCCGCCCCATCGAAGAACCTCACGTTCACCCACATCCGCCGACCCTCGGGATACCCCGTCGGCAACTTGTGCCCGGACTGATTCACCACCCGCACCAGGATCGTCCCCTCGTCGAACGCGCCGAGCGGGCGCACAACCTCCAGATCCGCGGCACGCTCCATCATGCTCCGCGTCCGCCCCTCGGAGGCCTCCACACTCTCCTCCGTCAGCCCGCTCGCCTCGCCATACTGCGCCAGCACCGCGCGCAGCACCCACGAGTTCGCGCCCGCGAACTGATGCGCCGGCACATCGTCGCGATATCGAGCCCCGAGCGCCTCGCGCGCCCCGAAACCCGACACATCCGGCATGTGGCAGTCCTGGCAGCTGCTCACCTCCAGCTTGTTCCCGCCGAATCGTCCCCCCATGTCGATCGCGCCGCGCGCAAAGTCCGACTCGGACCACTCGCTGTACGTCCGCTCCACCGGGAACATGTCGTTCTTCAGCCCCGTCGGATGGCGCGCGTTCACCGGCCCCAGCACATACGCCCCGTTGCTCGCGCGCTCGAAGAGCGGGTTCGAGACGTCGTGGCACGTCGCGCACATCCGAGACTCCGTGTGGAACGGCGACTCCAGCCACTGGTGATAGAACATCTCCTCAAGCTGGAACGGGCCGCGCCGACGATCGAACGGATCGATCACGAACTGCGCCGAGTGCGTGTCCCGAGGCACGTCCGCGAGCGACGCCAGGATCCCCCAGTCCTCCATCGGGCTCACACCCGGAACATACACCGGGTCCACCATCCGATGGCACATCGAGCAGTTCACACCGTCGAAGTCCTCCGGGATCAACCCCGTCCCGTCCGGCGGCTCGCTCCGCCCGCTGATCCACCCCCCCGGCGTGTGGCAACGAAGGCACATCTCGCCCGCGAACGCCGCGTCCTGGTTCGCGATCGCCAGCGCGGCATGAAAGATCGGGTCCCGCGCTGCCTGCCCCATCATGCTCGCCTTCCAGTGCGCGTGGGGCTCCGCGTGCTCGTCGTATCCCCCGTGGCAGAACTGGCACGCGTTGCTCACCAGCGGATACTCAACCAGCGAGAAGGGCTGCGACCCCGGCTGATGAAAGTCCTCCAGCGTCGTGCCCGGAGAGGCCAGCACCGCCGCCGTCAGGCCGATCGCCAGCAGCGCGCCCCCGCCCCAGATCGCCTCAGGCAAAGGACGCGCCCGACTCATCCGCTCCTCACGCTCGCTCATCGCCATCTCCCTGCATCACACACAACACACCAACCCCTCATAAAAAGAGCATGGGCCCGGGACAAGCCCGGACCCACGACCTCCAGCGGGTTGATGTCGAATCTCAGAGTGTGCAGCCGCTCCCGAACGCGTCGAAGAAGTCCAACAGGTCGAGCACGTCGAGCACGTCATCGCCGTTGAAGTTCGGATCAACGCCGCCAGAGCTGCAGCCGACCGGCTGACCCTCGCACTGACCGAACGCGTCGAGGTAATCGAGGAAGTCGAGAACGTCGAGCTCGCCGTCCCCGTTCACATCCGCGGCACATGGCACCTTGAACGTGATCGTGCCGCTCGACCACGATCCGGTCGTGGTGCCGCCGTCAGTGATCGACGCGTACACCCAGTACGTCCCCGGCTCGACATAAGCGGAGTTGAGCACCGTCGTCCCCTCGACCGCCGGTGTGTTCAGCGATGTCGGGATGAGCAACTCATTCCCATTCAGCGACGGCGTGTCGTTGACATAGATCGACACCCAGCGCGTGTTGTTCTCCGGGTCGCTGCTCGTCCACGTCACGGGGTACGCGTCAAGCCCGTGCAACAGGTCCACGTTCCCCGCGGGCGGATTCACAACCGTCACGCTCGGAGCCCCGTTCGCCGAAGGGTTGATCTTCAGCGTGTAGTTCGGGCTCGTCGCGCCCGACCAGCCGTACACCTGCACGTAGTAATACCCCGCGGCACGCCCGCTCAGTGAGATCTGCTCGAAGTTCGTCGTGCCCTCGGACGAGGCCAGAATCGTGCCGCCAGAGTTCTGCAGGCGCATGTCAAGGTCGCCCGCGCCGTGCGAGAACTCGATCCGCACAAAGTCGGACGACGTGCCCGTCGCCGGCATGTAGAAGCGGAAGTAATCCTGATCCGTCGAGGTGTGGATCGTCAGATTCGAGATCACACGCTCGGGGTTGACAGGACCCAGGTTCGGGCTGTTGATCTGGCCCTCGGCCCGAGCCAGCGTCTCCGCGCGGGAGTTGTTGCTCTCGTACGCGTCCGGAAGAATCGTCGATCCGCCCGAACCGATCGTCACCTTGATCCGTGCGGCGTTGTTGTCCTCGTTCGACTCAAGGAAGTGCCCCTCGGGGTCCGCCTCCGCCTCCAGCCAGTACTGCCCGTTCGGAATGTCGGTGATGTCGATCCACTGGCCGTCCAGATTCTTCGAGTAGATGTCCATCCACCCGACCGACAGCCCCTGCGTTGTCGACGAGCACGAGAGGAACTGCCCCCCCGGCGGGAAACCCGGCAGCGACGAGTTGTACACCGCAAGGTCGAGGATGCAGAAAGAGGTCTTCTCACCCTCGGCGATGATGTCGCCCACCCCGTCGCCCGGCAGGATCTCGCGGATCCGATACTGACACCACGCCTCGACGTGGATGTGGTTGTGCGTGGGGTGATAGACAAACTGCCCCGCGTTGCGGTCCCAGAACGTGCCGTTCGAGCGGTAGATCCGCTGGATCACCTGCTGCTTGCCGTTCCCGAGGTCCGCGCCGCCATAGACATACAACTTGCCCGCGCCGATGTTCGGCGTGCCCGTTGAAAGCCGAATGTGCCGCCGACCCGGGACGATGTTCGTCACGATCACATTGTCGTACAGGTCATCCTCGCGGACCGTGATGTCCGGGAGAAGATCCGTCTGCGCACTGGCGATATCGGCAAACAGAACCGAGACGCCCGCCGCCACAGCCACCAACGATCCAAGCTTCATCATCCCTGCGCTCCACCGGGATGCCGCTCCCGGAACGGCCCCACCCTCCGAAAAGGGTGCAGGGCATCACGCCGAAGCCGAAGGCCCCGGCCAGGTTTCCCACGAGCAGACAGCCCCGACGGCTTCCCACATTGGGACGTCGGGCAGACGAGGAGAGCAGCGTAACGGATCCGCCCGCGCCAGAAAAGCCCCACGCATCGGGGAAACGGACTTCTTCCACCTCTTTGAGGTCCTATAACACTTTGGCCCGAATTCAAGACCTCGACATGCTCTTCCCTTGCACCTTCTGGAAACCGGCCCACCCTTGCATGCGGATCGGTCATGGTCCCAGACTGGGGTGCTTTCCCGTCCCCCCATAACCCGACCCACGCCCGACAGAGTTCAGACACCACCGTTCAGTGAAACACCAACCCGGCCGATTCGATTCCGCGGCCTGTCTTCTGACACCACCAACACGCAGGCCGCCGATCGAACGCTCGTGCTCGATCCGTCGCCGAATGACACAGAGGGAGCGTTTCGATATGCAGATCCGAAGAGCACTCGTTCTCGCCGCGGCCGCTGGACTCTCCATCGGACTCCCCGCGCTCGCCGCAGACATCACCACCGGCGACAGCCAGTCCCGTTCAATCACGATCCTCCCCCACGCCGCGGCTCATATCGAGCCCCCCCAGCACTCGATCTCCTTCGCCCTCGGCCTCATCGACACATCAGTTCCGCGCCCGATCACCTCGCTCGGCGCCGCGCTCGTGAAAGACGCCCGCATCCTCATCCAACTCGACGGCCCGATCACCCCCGCCAGACGCGCCGCCATCCAGAACGCGGGCCTCTCGATCGGCGACTACCTGCCGAACTACGCCTACATCGTCCGCCTCGACCGCGTCGATCTCGCCGCGCTCAACGGGCTCGGCTTCGTCCGCTACGCCACGCCCTTCGAGAACGCCTGGAAACTCAGCCCCGAACTCGGCGTCAGACCGTTCAGCACGCCCGAGCGCCAGTCGCTCCGAGCCGCGGGCATCTCGCGCCTCGTCGTCACGCTCTTCGACGGTGAGACGGAAGCGGGCGCCCTCGCGCAGATCGGCGCCATCCCCGGCGCGATCGTCACGGGTGTCGAGCGCACCGGCACACAGCGCGACATCATGGTCACCATGCCCTCCGGCTCGGTCGCGCAGCTCACGCAGATCCCCACCGTCCAGATGATCGAAGAGGCCCCGGAGATCACCTACCGCAACGCCACCACGGTCTGGATCATCCAGACCAACATCTCCGGCTCCACCACGCTCTGGTCTAACGGCCTCCGGGGTGAGAACCAGATCGTCGGCGTCATGGACAGCGCGCTCGATCGCAACCACTGCTCCTTCTCCGACTCCAACCCCATCGGCCCCACCCACCGCAAGATCGTCGCGTACAACACATCCTTCGGCGCCAGTTCGCACGGCACCCACGTCTCCGGCACCGCCGCGGGCGATGCCGGCGTCACCGGAAACACCCGGGGCGTCGCATACCTCTCCAAAATCGCCTACCACGCCACACCCTCCTTCACAGACGCCGCCATGTACAGCCGCCTCGAAACCCACCACAACCAGGGCGCACGCTCGCACACCAACTCGTGGGGCGACGACGGCACCACCAGCTACAACTCGCTCGCCAGAGGCGTCGACCGCTTCTCCTATGACTACGAAGACTCGCTCGTCCTCTTCGCCGTCACCAACACCAGCACCCTCAAGAACCCCGAGAACGCCAAGAACCTCGTCGCCGTCGGCGCGTCGCAGGACACGCCCAACCAGGGCAACCACTGCTCGGGCGGCACCGGCCCAACCGCCGACGGACGCCGCAAGCCGGAGGTCTACGCACCCGGCTGCAACTCCACCTCCGCCTCGTCCGGCTCCTCCTGCTCAACCGTCTCCTTCACCGGAACCTCGATGGCCTCCCCCGCGCTCGGCGGGCTCGCCCTCCTCATGCGCCAGTACTACACCAGCGGCTACTACCCCTCCGGCGCACCCAGCGCCACCGACGCCTTCACGCCCAGCGCCGCCCTCGTCAAGGCGACCATGATCAACTCCGCCGTCGATATGACCGGCGTCAGCGGCTACCCCAGCAACCTCGAGGGCTGGGGACGCGCCCTCGCCGATGAAGCACTCCACTTCACTGGTGAGACCCGACGCATGATCATCCAGGACGTGCGCAACGCCGACGGCTTCGTCACCGGCGAGTTCGATGAGTTCCAGATCACCGTGAACTCCAGCTCCCAGAAACTCAAGGTCTCTCTCGTCTGGACCGATCCCCCCGCCAGCGCGTCCACCGGCTCCGCGAACGCCGCCATCAACAACCTCGACCTCGAAGTCGTCACGCCCGGCGGCACCCTCTACCGGGGCAACGTCTTCACCAGCGGACAGTCCTCCACCGGCGGAACCGCGGACGTCCGCAACAACGTCGAGCAGGTCCACATCAACTCACCCGCCGTCGGCACCTGGACCGTCCGCGTCCGCGCCACCGCCGTCAACAGCGGCACGCAGGGATACGCCGCCGTCGTCACCGGCGCGATCAATCCCCCCACGCCACCCAGCTCACTCACACTCGACGCCACCCCGCCCACACTCGTCGCACCGGGCATCGAGACCACCATCAACGTCACCATCACGCCCGACAACGACACCATCGTCGGCACGCCCACCATCTCCTACCGCTTCGATGCCGGCTCCTTCACCACCGCCCCGATGACCGACCTCGGCGCAGGCCTCTGGCAGGCCACGCTCCCCGGCACGCCCTGCGAAACCTCGCCCGAGTTCTACTTCTCAGCCCAAGGCGCCGTCTCCGGCATCACAACGCTCCCCGCCGCGGGCGCAGCCGACCCCTTCACCGCCCCCGTCGGAACCTTCGTCCACGCCTTCGCCGACGACATGGAGACCGACAAGGGCTGGACCGTCGGCGCATTCGGCGATGGCGCCACCGCGGGCATCTGGGAGAGAGCAATCCCCGCCGGCGGCCTCGGAGCACCGACCCAGGACAACACGCCCGACCCCGGTGTCTACGCCTACATCACCGGGCTCTCCTCCGATGTCGATGGCGGACTCACCACCCTCCTCACGCCGGTCTTCGACCTCAGCACACCCGGCGACTACACCATCTCCTACGCACGCTGGTACAACAACAGCTTGGGCGCAAACGCCAACGCCGATACCTTCAACATCGGCATCTCCAACAACGGCGGCTCCACATGGACAACCGTTGAGATCGTCGGACCCGGCGGTGCGGGCACCTCGGGTGGCTGGATCAACTACTCCTTCGACCCCGCCTCCAAGATCGCCCTCACATCCAACATGCGCATGCGCTTCATCGCAAGCGACCTCTCCGCCGACTCCAACATCGAGGCAGGCATCGACGACTTCTCCGCCTCACGCATCACCTGCCAGAACCCAATCGATTGCCTCGCCGACTACAACGGAGACACCGAACTCGACGTCCTCGACCTCCTCGACTTCTTCGACGACTTCGGCGATTGCTCCGGCCAGCCCGCTCCCTGCGGCAGCGTCAGCGATGCCGACTTCAACGGCGACACCATCGTCGATGTCCTCGACTTCCTCGACTTCCTCGATGCCTTCGGCACCGGCTGCTGATCGCACCCAACACCACGCCAACTGATCGACCCGCCGCCCCCTCCAAAGAAGGGGGCGGCTTTCGTTCCCGACTCACACGATCCGCCGACACCCACGCATCCCTTGTGATCCGGCCCACGGCCCAAGATTGGGTTCCATAAACCGGGGAAACTCATTACACTGGGCCGATCGTGTGGGCCATCCCAGACCGGACTGACGGGTTGTCTCTCAAAACAGCCCGGCGATCGGTCACAGTCCGCGGCACGCACGATCGCAACGCCGCACACGTTCGTCCGCACTCGCGAAGCGCACAGGAGCGACGCGAGCCACCCAGGTGCCGAGCAACACACCGCAGAGCCGCACATCCCAGTTGGAGCCACGAATGACCTCGACCGACCCCTCCCGTCTGACTCTCGCCCGATACGCGCTCGCGGGCGCCGCCATCGCCACGCTCGCGCTCCCCGCGTTCGCGGATGAAGACTGGCGCAAACTCGCCGACCAGCGCCCGCCCCGCGAAGGCCAGATCTGGAGAGCGGGTTCCACAGAACGCTCCACCTCACACCCCTTCCTCGGTGAGAACGTCTACCTGCAGTCGTGGTTCCCCCTCAGCGCGTTCCCGGGCGGCAACACGACCGCGAACGACTGCTGGGGATACACCTCGCCCTCCGGACGCCGCTACGCCATCCTCGGACTTCGCAAGGGCTTCGGCTTCGTTGAAGTGACCGACCCCAAGAACGCCCAGTACGTCGGCTACATCAGCGGCGCAACCTCGCTCTGGCACGATGTCAAAGTCCTCGGCCACTACGCCTATGGCGTCTCCGAGGGCGGACTTGGCATCCAGGTCATCAGCATGGCCAACATCGACAACGGAGTCGTCACCCTCCTCCGCAACCAGTCCACGAGCGGACACTCGACGACTCACAACATCGTCTCAAACCCCGCCAGCGGGTTCCTGTATCTCGCCGGCGCCAACGTCGGCAACGGCGGCCTCGTCGCCGTCTCCACCGCCGACCCCACACGCCCCAACATCGTTGGCGCATGGACCACCCACTACGTCCACGATGCCCAGGTTGTGACCTACACCAGCGGCCCGTACGCCGGGCGAGAGATCGCGTTCTGCTTCAACGGCGGCTTCGGTCTTGAGATCCTCGACGTCACCAACAAGAGCTCGATGACCAAGATCTCCGGGCTGACCTACCCGTGGCTCTCATACTGCCATCAAGGATGGCTGAGCGAAGATCGCAAGTACCTCTATGTCGATGACGAGCTGGATGAAGGCACAAAGGTCTGGACAACAACCACCCGCGTCTTTGATGTCCAGAATCCCGGCAATCCCATCTACCTCGGATCCTTCACCTCGGGCAGACAGGCCATCGATCACAACCAGTACACCTACAACGGGCGCATCTACCAGGCCAACTACCGCTCCGGACTCCAGATCTTCGAGGAGACCGGCGATCCGCTGAACCCGCTCCACGTCGGATACTTCGACACCGTTCCAGAAGACGACCGCGCCAAGTTCAACGGCGCGTGGAGCGTCTACCCGTACTTCGGCGAGGACACCATCCTCATCAGCGACATCGAATCCGGGCTGCTCGTCGTCGAGTTCGATCCACGCAAACTGGTGATCGAGCCCCTCGCCGCGCCGGAAGTCGTCGGACCGGACAACACCTCGAACACCGTTACGGTCCTCATCACCGGCGACGGCACCGACGTCGTCCCCTCCTCCGTCATGCTCCACGCCTCCATCAACGACGGACCGGAGATCCTCGTCCCCGCGATCGACAACGGCGATGGCACCTTCACGGCCTCGCTCCCCCCAGCGCCCTGCCCCTCACACATCGACTACTACTTCTCCGCCCAGAGCCAGACCGATCGCACCTTCACCTTCCCGAAGAACCCCGCGCAAACAAAGCCCCGCGTGCTCGTCGCCGCCACCTCAAACGTCGTCTACGAGGATCTCTTCACGTCCCACGGCTTCAACGGCTGGAACTTCGGCGACCCCTCAAGCCCCGATACCGCCACCACCGGACGCTGGATCAAGATGGTCCCGAATCCCACCGTCGCCCAGCCCGGATCCGGATACACCGGCGAGATCTGCTGGGTCACCGACGGCCGCGCCGGTGAGAACCCGCAGCAATACTCCGTCGGGGGCGGCAAAACCACACTCATGTCCCCCGTCTTCAACCTCAACGGAGCCGTCGATCCTCGCGTCTCCTACTGGCGCTGGTTCGTCAACGGAATCGGCAGCGAGGCCTCCAACGAGTCGCTCACCATCGACATCTCCAACGATGGCGGCTGGACCTGGACCAATCTCGAAGTCGTCAACAACGCCTCAGGCCAGGACGACGGCGGCTGGTTCTACGCCGAACACCGACTCGCCGGCCTCCTCCCCCTCACCTCGCAGATGCGCGTCCGCTTCGTCGCCGCCGACTACCCCCTCGCGTTCACCACCGTCGAGGCCGCCATCGACGACTTCCGCGTCATCGACGTCGGCTGCACGTTCTGCCCCGCCGACTACAACACCAGCGGCTCCGCCGATGTCCTCGACCTCCTCGACTTCTTCAGCGACTTCGGACTCTGCTTCGACGCCCCGCTCCCGTGCGGCGAGTTCGGCAACCCTGATGTGAACGCCGACGACACCGTCGATGTCCTCGACTTCCTCGACTTCCTCGACTTCTTCGGCCAGGGCTGCAACTGACCAGCCCCCCACGCCACACCCCCAAGCTCAAACCCACGACGCGGATGCACCAGCGTGCATCCGCGTTCGCGTTCTGTGACCCCACGCCCGAGAACCCGCCCCGCACCGATCACAGCTCCCATCCTTGACCGGCCCCCCGCGTCCCGTACCATTCCCCTCACGCCAAGTCCGGCTCCTGCCGATCTTGGCCACAACTCGGGTCAGATCCCGTTGTCGGGGGCGTAGCTCAGTTGGTAGAGCGCTTCCATGGCATGGAAGAGGTCGAGAGTTCGAGTCTCTTCGCCTCCACTCGACACACAAACGCCCGGGCCGCAAGGTCCGGGCGTTGTCGTTGCGCTGATATCACCCTCCCCCCCACAACGCCCCCACCGGCATCGCCACAAGGTTCTTCCCAAACGGCACCATCTCCGCCCCCGTGTGCAGCACGATCCCCCGCACAAACCGATCCGGCACCATCTCCGCCAGCGTTCGCAGCCCCGCGAAATCGCTCCCATCCACGCTCGCACTCGACTTGACCTCGATCCCCACCAGCCGCCCCTTGCGATCCTCCAGCACGATGTCCACCTCGCGTCCGGTCTGGGTGCGGAAGTGGAAGACCTCGACCCGCGTCTTTGACCACCCCGACTGCTTGAGCATCTCCGTCACGACGAAACTCTCCAGCATGGCCCCCAGCATCGCCGAGCCGTCGGGCAGGTCCGGCTGCCCCACCAGATACGCCGCCAGCCCCGTGTCGATCAGGTGAACCTTCGGCGACTTGACCAGGCGCGTGCCGAGGTTCGTCGCCCACGGACGCACGAGATGCACCATGAACGTCGCCTCAAGTGCCGCGAAGTACCGCTTCAGCGTCGTCTGCGCCAGTCCCACCGAGCGCGACAGGTCCGCGTAGTTCAGCAGCCCCGACGTTCGCGTCGCCAGCAGCCGCAGCAACACCGGCAGCGAAGCCAGATCCTCGATGTTCGCCAGGTCCCTGACATCTCGCTGCAGGATCGTCGTCACATAGGCATCAAACCACGCCCCACGCCTCTCGACATCCTTCCTCGACAGGGCCTCGGGAAACCCGCCCCGCGCCACGCGATCAAAGATCGCCCGCCGCGGCACACGCTTCTCGTCCACGCTCCCCATCGAACGCTCGAACACGCGATCGATGAACGATCCCTCCACACCCTCGATCTCGCTCTGCGACAGCGGCCACAGCGGCGTGATGTCCACCCGCCCCGCCAGCGACTCCGACAGCCGCGGCAGCGCCAGCACGTTCGCCGAACCCGTCAAGAGAAACCTCCCCGGCCTCCGATCCCTGTCCACACTCGCCTTGATCGCCCGAAAGAGCTCCGGCGCCCGCTGCACCTCATCGATCGCCACCGGCCCCTCAAGCCCGGCGATGAAACCGTCCGGATCGCCCGTCGCCGCCGCGAGTGCGGCACTCCCATCCAGCGTGATGTACCGCCTCCCGCCACCCCCCAAGAGGTCCCGCACCAGCGTCGTCTTCCCCACCTGCCTCGCCCCATGCAGCAGCACCACCGGGCTGTCGCCCAGCGCCGCCCGTAGTCTCTTGAGAACCCGACGCTCATACATGCCATGATTATCGTCCATCCAGTGGTTGAAATTCAACCATCAAACGGTTGATTTTCAACCACGTCGTGGACGATCTGCAACCCCTCCCGCCCGGTACGCCCGCCCCACGGGCGATACCACCAGCATCCGGGCGAGCCGATCGTCCATCGCCAACGACCGGGTGCCAGACCGAGCCGCGCAGCATCCACAGCACAGAACGCTGTCTGCTATCCGCGTCTGTGCCCCCCGCCATCTCCCACCCCGCTCCTCCCCCTCTCTATCCTCCTACCCCATGCGCATCCTTCTCACCAACGACGACGGCATCCGTGCACCCGGCATCGTGGCCCTCCACGACGCCCTCATCGACGCCCGCAACGAGCACGGCGGCCCGCTCCTCCTCCCCCGCGAGCATCGCGCCTCCCCCCATCACGAGTTCTCCCTCGTCACACCCATCGCTCCCCTCACCGTCCAATCCGCCACCGGACACGGCGTCACCTTCGACGAGCCACTCATGGTCCAGGACGTCAAGGTCAACGAACGTATGGGCGGCATCGCCGTCGACGGCAGGCCCGCCGACTGCGTCAAACTCGCCATCTCCTCGCTCTGGCCCGAACGACACGGCAAGGACGCACGACCCGATCTCCTCATCAGCGGCATGAACGCCGGCGCAAACTGCGGCATCAACGTCATCTATTCAGGCACCGTCGCCGCCGCCATCGAGGGCGCGTTCCTCGGCGTCCCCTCCATCGCCGTCTCCATGCTCATCCGTCCCGGACCACTCCTCTTCGACGTCGCCGCCCGCTGGGGACGCGAGACCATCGAAAGACTCCTCGCAGGCGGCCTCCCCGACCCGCACGAGATCATCAGCATCAACATCCCCACGCCCGAGCGCGACGGCCCCCGCCCGCCCATCCGCGTCTGCCCCATGAACACCCACGGCCTCGTCGATGCCTACGAACGCCGCGTCTCACCCGCCGGAAACGTCTACTACTGGGCCGCGGGACACGGCCTGGACTTCCACGCCACCGACGCCGGCACCGACGTCGCCGAGCTCATGGGCGGCTGCATCACCGTCACACCCCTCCGCTACGACCTCACCCGCCACGAAACCATGACCCGCTGGCGCGCCCGGCTCGGCCTCTGATCGCGACGAACCCCGCGATCAACCCGCAAGCGCATCCATCACGCGATCCGCCCACGATCCGGGGTCCGCGTCCGTCGCCGCATCGATCCACACCGATCCCGGCGTCGTCCGCAGACGCCTCAGCCACGTCCGCTGGTTCTTGGCAAACCGCCTCGTCTCGATCTTGATCCGCTCCACCGCCTCCTCCAGCGTCCCACGCCCCTCCAGATGCTCAACAATCTGCTTATACCCGAGCGCCTCCCGCGCCGTCGGCCCCAGCCGTGATCCCTCCTCACGCTCGTGCAGCCCGCGCACCTCGGCAAGCAGCCCGCGCTCCATCATCTCGCGAACACGCGCGTTGATCCGCCGGTTGATCGACTCCGTCGGCCACTCAAGCCCGATCAGCCGCGCCCCCGCGCGAACCCGCCCCCCATCGTCCCACTGACGCTGGTGCTCGCTGATCGGCCTTCCCGTCAGCCGATACACCTCGATCGCGCGGATCGTCCTCCGCTCGTCGTTCGGATGGATCCGCGCCGCCGCCTCAGGATCAACACGCTCCAGCTCCGCACGCAGCGCCGCCGCCCCCATCGCGCGCAAAGACTCCCGCACTCCCTCGTCAGCGCCGGGACCCTCAAAGAGCCCCTCGAGCAACGCCTTCACATACAGATGCGTCCCGCCCACGACGATCGGCACAACCCCTCGAGCTCCGCACGCCCCGATCGCCTCCTCCGCCCGCCCGAGCCAGTCGTGCAGCGTGAAACGCTCCGTCGGCTCCACGATATCGATCAGGTGATGGACAACGCCCCCCCGCTCCGCCTCGCTCGGCTTCGCCGTGCCGATGTCCAGCCCGCGATACACCTGGTACGCATCCGCCGACAGAATCTCAGCCGGTCGCCCCGCACACGCCAGCCGCCCCGCCAACTCGACCGCAAGCGCGGACTTGCCACCCGCCGTCGGGCCGACGACAACGGGCAACAGTCGTGCATCACGGATCGCTGCTTCTCTCACGCGTCCGATCGTACTGTGCGGCAGTCTCACCGACGAGAGACACCCTCCACGACCACCGGCAGCGTCCGACGCTCCACCCACCCGCTCGGCGGACGCGTCCACCACAGCAGCGACTCAACCGATGCCGGCGCCGGAGTCGCCACCCGCTCCTCCAACGCCACAAACTCCGCCACCTGATTCGAACCTGTTCCCAACACCCCGCGCAGCGTCGCCAGCGCACGCGCCGTCTCGTCAACCTCCGCGATGTACACCGCCGGCGCATCCGGTGCCGGCGCCGCAGGAATCACAATCGCAGGACGCGACACCGAAGACCTCGACCCCTCGCCCGCAAGAACACGCGGATCGATCCTCGATCCCTCAGGCCCCGCACGCGGCACAAACGCCGCCACGACACCCTCGCCCGCCCGATCGAGCAACGCCCACGTCGCACGCGGCTCCGCATGAATCGAAGCCAGCCGCTCGAACGTCCGCTCCCGATCGAGCGTCCGCACCCGGATCGCCAGCCGCCCCTCACGCAGCAACTCAACCGCACGCTCCGGCGTGACAAGCTCATCCGCCGGCGCCAGCGACTCCGCAAGATCCGCACGCGCAATCGCAAGATCAGTCAGCGATGGGGGCTGCTCCGACGACAACCGCGCCGACGCGCCGGCATCCGCCGACTCGTTCGCATCCGCACCGAGCACGCTCGCCAGCTCGCTCGGCAGACGCAGCATCGGTCGCTCCGTGCCCGTGGAGATCGGCTCGCGAGAGACCATCGACGGACGCAGCAAGACCCCGACCGTCCCCGCGATCACAAGCATCGCCGCCATCGCCCCGTACCGAAGCGCCGGCCCGCGCGACAACCGCGCCAGAATCCCATCACCCTTCACCACCACACGCGACACCGGGATGCTCAACGTATCGCTCGAAGGCCCCGACAACCCCACCAGAAGATCACGCTCCAATTGCTGCTCAACACGCGACAGAAGATCCGGCGGAGCCGATACCGGACCCAGCGAACGCACCACCTCGCGATCCGCCGACATCGCCTCCAGCAACTCCCGCAGCCGCGGCTCCCGCGCCAGCAACGCCTCCACCTGCTGCTGCCGACCCCGTGGCAGATCCCCCTCAACCCACCCCAGAAGATCCAGCTCATCCACCTGATCCGCGCCCCGCACACCCTCCGCGCCAAGCCGCGCAGCATCCCCGCTCGGATTCGCCGGACCACCAGTTGGATCTACACGCTCAGGCACGCTTCAAACCCTCAAGACCTGGAACCGTCCGACTCAGAAGGCGGCTCAAGCGCGTCCCGCAACGCCGCCCGAGCCCGAAAGATCCGACTCTTCACCGTCCCCACCGAGATCTCCAGGGCATCGGCGATCTGCTGGTAATCAAGACCCTGCGCATCACGCAAAACCAGCACCGTCAGGTGCTCCTCGGCGAGCGATTGCATCGCGCGGAGCAACGCGCCCCGCATCTCTTCCTGTTCGACCCCTGACGACGAATCCAGTTCCCTCTCCGACAAACCCGATCTGCCGGTTGGGTGCCCCGTTCCCACCGCCCGCACACCCGAGCCCGGCCTGTCAGAAACCTGTATGGGTGATTGCCCATCCTGCCCCCCCCGTCCCGACCCTCGCCCCATCCCGTCCAGCGACTGCATCCGCCGAAGTTTCTCGGACCTCAGCCGCGAAAGGCAGCAGTTGACCGTGATCCGATACACCCACGTGAAGAACTGGCACCGCCCGTCATACTTCTCAATGTGCTGCACCAGCTTGACCATGGTCTCCTGCGCCAGATCCGCCGCGAGCTCCCGGTTCGAGCACATCCGCAGGCACACCGCATAGATCCGGTCCTGATACACACGCAGCAGATCGTTCCACGCACCCGGCTCACCCCGTTTCACCCGCTCCACCAGCGCGCGGTCGCGCGTATCAGAGACCGACGGTGTGCCCGCCGCGGCAGATGAACCACCACCCGCATCCGCACGCGATGCCCCCGGCACACCCCCGTTCGGGAGATCACTCATCGCGGCCGGGCTTGGTTCACGAGGGGCGGGCACCGGGAGATGGTACGGAGTTGGTGGCTTGCCCGAACTAGTATGCTCAATGAGATCCTTCCCCGTCGTGCTGCTTCCCCAACCGGAGGGCGGCTACTTCGTCCAGTGTCCGACACTTCCCGGGTGCTACAGCCAGGGAGGGACCGTCGAAGAGGCGCTTCAGAACATCCGTGAGGCGATCGAACAGGTTCTGGAAGACATGACCGATCGGGGCGAGCCGGTGCCACAATCAGGGCCGCCGATTGCGACCGAGGTCACGATTGAACAGAGAGTAAAGGATCCTCATCGGGCAGGACGCGGATCGGTGGACTCTCTTGGACTCATCGCGACCCGAGCGGTGAAGGCGGGGAAGACATCGTTTTCGGACTCGCATTGACGCGAGTTTGTCCCACAGGTGAGCTAGAACCTGCAATCGTCGTGTCTTCCGTCTCGAATGGGCAGGATGGCTGGTCGCAATGGGAGCATTACCAGCGAGCTGTGACGACCGTAGAATCAGAGTGCAATGGCCTCCAACACAGAAACATTGACCTGCGTCTCGATCCTCGTATGCGATGACATCTATCGCGACGAAATGACCAAGAAAATGGTCATTGTGGGCACGTTCAACCATGTATTCTCGCGGACCATGCCGGCCAGTCTCCCGAAGTCGTGCATACTCATTTCTCTCACGAATGGGAACGGTGACTACGACTTGAGCGTCGTGATCGAGCATGAAAAGAGCGGCAATGAGATCTTCCGGGTTGGGGGGCCGATGACCGTGAAGAGTCCGCTTGACATCGTGGACCTGGATATTCGGCTGCACGACCTCAAGCTGCCCGACGTGGGCAAGTACTGGGTGCAGGTCAGAGAGGGCGCCCGGATACTCGGCCAGCGCCCGCTTATCGTGCAAGAGTTGACGGGAAACCCCGCGGAAGTGGAGGAGTCATGAGCGGATCATTTACTGCCCCCGCGAGAGCGTGCGAGCCAACGTGGGCGCGGCCGCACCCCTCCGAAAGCCCAAGCACCACCGGGGGCTCGATTGTGGTGAAACATTCGCTCGACGTCCAGACCGCGGCGGAGGTGTCGCAGGAGGTTGCACGCGCCACCCCATCGAATGCCGTGCTTCGCAAGTGGGCGTCCAACGCATCCAGCAAGCCCAGCGAATCATGGTTCCATGAATCGGGGGACCTCTTCGGGCCGTCGGACGAGTAACGCCGTGAGCGTGCCCGAAAGACAGCTTCGGCAGGGCTCGATATGGATGGCTGTCGTCCACGATGGCCGCGGACACGCGAAGACACGCCCGGTCCTTGTGGTCACGGCGACGGACGAGATCGTAATGGACCAGCCGATTGTCGTCGCAGCGATAAGCACCCAGTTTCCGGATCCAACTCCAGCAGACTGTGTGGCATTGCCGTGGTCGCAATCTGGTCATCCGGCCACACAACTCTGGAAACGGTCCGCCGTGGTGTGCCGCTGGCTTGTTGAGCTGCGCCCCAGCGACCTGCTCGAGTACAAGGGGTATGTCCCATCGAAGACTCTTCTGCGAGTGCTTGACACGGTCGGGCGCGTCCACGGAGAGGAATGAAGCAGCTGACTCTTGATGATGCCTAAACGATGACAGGAAGAAGACAACTCGAATGAGCCCCTACGACACATACACCTCCCCCCTCGCCACGCGCAACGCAAGCCCGGAGATGCTCACGCTCTGGTCCGCACGCCACAAGTTCAACACATGGCGCAAGATCTGGCTGGCGGTGGCCGAGGCCCAGCACGAGGTGGGGCTTGGTCGATCGGCTGATTCGAAGGGAGCCCCGAGCGCAAGCTCGGGGTCTGGAAACCCAGCCCGCGAGCTCGTCACACGCGAACAGGTCGAAGAACTCCGCGCCGTCGTCAACCGCCCAGGCGGGATCACAGACGATGAGATCCGTGCGGCGGAGAAGTACGAGCGAGAGCTGCGCCACGACGTCATGGCCCACGTCCACGCCCTCGGCGATTCATGCCCGAAAGCCAAGGGGATCATCCACCTCGGCATGACGAGCCAGGATGTGGTGTGCAATGCGGATCTCATGATCATCTGGCAAGCAATCTGGCTGATTTCGACAAAGCGTACACGGCTCATCGACTCGCTTGGCAGGCAGGCTCAATCGCATTGCAGACTTCCGACACTGGGGTTCACTCACTATCAGCCCGCCCAGCCCGTCACCATGGGTCGACGCATCGCTGGATGGGCATATGAGATTCGAGTCACTGAGAAACTTTACGCGGATGTGGTGCCAAGTCTGAGAGGTGTGAAAGGCGCAACGGGGACCCAGGCATCCTTCCTGAGTCTTTTCAATGGATCGCATGAGCGGGTCGACGAGTTCGAAGCCAGAGTAATCAACAAGTTGCACGCGATTGAGACCGGGCGCGAGCCACATTCCTTCGATGAACAGTATTTGGAGCAGTCGCGAACGAAACTCCTTGAAATCGCTGGAGATTCGCATCGTGAGTTTATTGAGCGATTTGGCTTGCGCAACGGCACGGACGGACTTCGCCGTGACGCGATTCGACTTGCTGTTGCACTCTCCCACGATCTCACCGGTCAGACGTATCCACGTGTCGTTGATACAGCGATTCTCGCCGACCTCGCGAGCACCGCCTCCGTCCTCCACAAGATCGCCACCGACATCCGTCTCCTCTGCAATCGCAAAGAGATCGACGAGCCGTTTGAGGAGAAGCAGATCGGCTCGTCGGCGATGCCGTACAAGCGGAACCCCATGCGCTGCGAGCGCATCTGTGGTCTCACGCGCTTCGTGATGAACCTGGTCGGAAACGCGTACGACACCGCCGCGACGCAATGGCTGGAGCGGACGCTCGACGACTCATCCAACCGCCGCCTCTCGCTCCCCGAGGCCTTCCTCGCCCTCGATGGCGCGCTCGACCTCATGCACAACGTCGCCTCCGGCCTCATCGTCCACGAGGCGATGGTCAAGAAGAACCTCATGGCCGAACTCCCCTTCATGGCCACCGAGAACATCCTCATGGCCTGCGTGAAGCTGGGGGGCGACAGGCAGCATTATCACGAGTTGATCCGTCAGCACGCGCAAGCCGCGGGGATGCGCGTGAAGCAGGAAGGTCTCGACAATGACCTCCTCGATCGCCTGCAAGCAGACAAGAACTTCTGGTCCACCTCCCGCGGCGGGCCTCTCTCCGCCGAACTCGACTGGGAAGGCGTCATGGACCCCATGAAATACGTCGGCCGCTCCGTCGAACAGACCGAACGCTTCATCAAGGAAGTCGTCGAACCCCTCCGAGAGCAGTACGGCGACGAGATCGCCAAACTCGGCGGCAGCGGGCCGCAGGTCTGAGGAAGGCGACACAGTAATGCCGACGCGCTGAGAAAGGCACAACGGAGCCCCTCGCATCAAGCCGATCGGTCCCGTTCGGCGTGTACCTTGCACAGCTCAACATACGTCGCCATGGAGTGGTCAGCAATCCCCTCTCGCGCGGCACTCTTGAACTCATCCGGTGTCACCACCACAGTGTCCAGGAATCTGAAAAAGAACCCCGGATCCCCGCAATACCGACCGCCCTCGTCAAAGTACCACACCGAGCCGACATCACGGTACTTCATGATCCGCATCGGCACCCTCACCACGATGTCGCGATTGTTCACACACCGAACCGTGCGATCACCCAGCACGCCGCTGTAAGCACCCGCAAACCCCTCATCGCCGACACGCGGCTGCCCGAACGTCACAACCCCGTGAACCAATATCTCGGGATGCTCCACAGCAAGCCGCGCCGCCGCCAACACCGCCATCGCACCGCCGAGACTGTGCCCCGTCAGCCACACCGCCTGTCCCGACGTGCGAACCTCCTTGATGCTCTCCATGAGCTGGTCCCATATCGAATCGACATACTCGGCAATCCCATGATGCACAAGGCCGCCCACCGCGCGCCACGACCTGGGTTCGTACTTCGAGTCGGCCAGCCAGTCGGCGGGCTTGGTCGGCTCCGTCCCCCGGAACGCGATGATCACAGTCTCATGGTCAGAGAAGACATACCCCTGCGCGTCCTTCTTGCTCTCTTTCGTGCTGGAAAGAAAGCAAGTCTTCATCCCCAGCGAGAGCGCCTCCGCACGTACCGTGTCTGTATTCACCTGATACGACAGGTGGCTCCACCGCGCGAGCCAGTACATATTCCACGGCGTCGGCTTCGCTGACCGAGGCGTGAAGCCGATCATGCCGCGCACATACGCGGGCAGGGCCGGCGCCCGAGGGCCCGATGGTCCCGAAGGAGAGCCGCCGCTTGGTCTCGGCGATCCACCCTCCTCGCTGCCATCCCCCTCCTCGTCATCCCCCTTCCCGCCGGATTGCTTGTCGCTCGGCGAGAGCGACGTCCGCAGGTTCGCCAGCTTCTTCAGCACATCAAACCAGAACGGCGCGCCGAACGTGATCGCAAACGCTGTGATCGTCAGCCCCAGAAGCTTCGACAGTGCGGTGCCCGGGTCCTTCCGGATCTCCTCCCACTCTCCCTCCGTCCAACCGATCACCGGACCGATCTTCAGCAGTTCCCTCTTGGCCTGCTCGCGAGTCCCCGCGCCGGATAGTTCAGCACCCTGTGCGTGCTCGACAAGCGCCTCCCGCACCTTGCTGTCGGTCGAGAGCAACCGGATGATGCGGATCGTGTCCGCGTTCGTGCCCGCGGCAACCACCAAGCCGACCACGAGCAGAACCCCCATCGTCCAACGCTTGTACCACCCGGTCACGCGCTCCATCGACATCGCGTACCAGGCCGCCACCTCCTCCTTCACGCGCTCGGCATCTCCGCCGGTATCGCGATAGATCTGCGCCAACACCTTCCCCGCATCACCGAGGCCGGATTGCTCAAGCCCGCGCGCGATCGTCTCGGTAAGCCCCGGACTCAGTCCCCCCTTCGCCTCCACAGCCCGGAGCAAAGCCCCCGAAAAGACCTCCGGCTTGATGTAAGAGGGATACCGGTCACCCTCCGAAAGCCCTCGAATCACGGGGTCCTCGAAAACCGTGTCGGCAAGGCCGCCAGTGCGGCCCTCTTCGTCGAGCATCGTGTGGATGCCGCGCGAAAGCGTCTTCCCTCGAACATTGAGCCACCCCGAGATCGCTTCCAGCAGGGCGGAGCAGACGATGCTCAACGCAAAGTACACAAACACCAGCCCGATCAGCAGGTCAAGCATCTCGATCTTCATGGGTGAATCCTCCGTCGCGGCACGCCAGATCCTTCGTGCAGGACGCCATCAGCATGGAACCGGATCAGCAGCGATCAACGATGTGAAACCAGTATAACGGAGGGGCTCCCTCGCGCACAGGGTCCCCCCACACTTCCCATGGACATGTCGATTCTTGCGCCTGCCGGAGACGCCCCCCGCCATCCCCGGTCGCCCGAACCGAAGTGACGACTGCTGATTGCCGAACCTCTCTGGAAAGTGCCGACGATCGGAGCGACCACCGGCTAAGAATGTCAGGACCGGCACGCGCATCGCTGCCGAATCCCAACAAGGAGGCGTCATGCTCGCAGGGAAAATAGGACTCGGCTCGACCGTACAGCGTTGGGTGCGTTCAGGCGCGATCATCGCCGCCGCACTCGTCCTCGGCGCGTGCTCCGGCAATCGCACCATGATGGTCATGGTCCGCGATGCCGCAACCCAGGCCGCCGTCCCCGGCGCGGATGTCAACGTCAGAGCCACACAAGGCACCAGCATCAGCCGCTTCGATCGCACACGCACCCTCACCGGCGAGGACGGCTCCATCCTCATCGACGCACCCATCCGCCAGGCCCTCCAGATCACCGTCCAGACCGAGGACGGCTCCTACGCCCGCTTCGTCATCGACCACCCCGCCCTCGGCGTCACCACACCCTGGACCACCCCCGGCGCGATCGGGTACGAGCACGGCCAACGCAAGTTCCAGATCTCCGCCATCGAGTGGCAGGGCGGCAAGCACGATCAATCCGTCCGCATCCCCTGGCGCGAACCAACGCCCAAAACCGCCCCCTGACCCTCCCCTTCCCCCCCTTCACACAACTTCCGTCCCCCATGCACGATTCGGCTTGGGTCAGGACGCCAAACCCCGTACAATGGGGGTGTCCGCCGGAGTTCAACCACCCGCGGATGGAGGCGTCTCCGAAGTTCGCCGAGGCATAACAGGGGCAGCATCATGGCGCAGACCACGCTCAACGAATCTTCGTTGCTGTCGGGCGCGTCGATCCTGAGTTCCGGACCGGCTGGGCTCGACTTCGAGGCCGTCTATCGCGACGCATCGGGAGATGCCGCCCGCGTCCCATGGGCCGAGATGCGCCCCAACCCCTTCGTCGAAGAGTGGCTCAATCGAGACGCATGCGCTGCGCTCCGTCCCGGCGCGCGCGTCGCGATCGTCGGGTGCGGGCTCGGCGACGATGTCGCGCTCTTCGCCGATCGCGGCTACGACGTCCTCGGGCTCGATCTCTCGCCCACCGCCGTCGAGTGGGCCAGACACCGATTCCCCGACCACGCCGGACGCTTCGAGACCGCCGACCTCCGCACACTCCCCACGCGCCTCGCGCGCCGATTCGATCTCGTCGTCGAGGCCTACACGATCCAGGCCGTCCCCTTCTCCGTGCGCTTGCCGCTCGCCGCAGGCATCTGCTCACTCGCAAGGCCGCACGGCGCGGTCCTCGCCGTGAGTTTCGCCCGCGATGAAGAGTCCATCCCCGATCCCGCGAGCACCCCTCCCTACCCGCTCACCGAGCACGAACTCACCGACCTCCTCGGAACCCAGGGCTTCTCCCCCGCCTGCGAGACTCTCGTGGCTCCCGATCCCGAGCGACAGGGCGAGTTGCGCCTCCGCATGCTCTTCCGTCGCTCCGCCGTCTGAACCCCCCGCAATCTCCCGCGCCACCACCCGATACAGCGTCGCCTCGTACACGTGCACACGCACCGAGGCCACCGCCTCAAGCCGAGGCCAGCCACGGGCCAGCACGCCCTGCGCCTCGCGGCTCAGCCGATCCGTCCTCAGAAGCAGCATCGTCCCCGGCGGATGGTCCGCGATCCGCTCCGGCAGCCACCGCGCCTCGACAGACACCCCCAATCGCTCCGCCTCCCGCAGCGCATACCAGATCGTCTCCGGACGCGCCTCGGCAAGATCCCTCACGATCAGCATCGAACCCGCATGCAGGTGCGGCGCAATCGCGATCCCCGCCTCACGCCCGCTCGTCATCCCCTTCGCGTGCTCCGCCGTCCGCGTAAACACCACAAACCCGATCAGCAGACCCGACCCGAGAACCACCGGGTGACCCACCATGAACAGCATCGCCCAGCACCGACGCAGCCGCGACATGCGGCACGGCACACACACGCCCAACCCGCGCCACACATACGCCACAAGCGGCCCGAGCACGCACGTCGCCGGCATCGCGTAACGCGGGTTGTGCACACCCACCGCCGCATACCCGACCAGCGCAAACACGCACGCCAACGCCAGAGCCCCCCCGATCTCCGTCGAACGCGGGTCGTGCCGCAGCGTCTCAAGGTGCGCATCCTTCCCGAACGGAAAGAGAGCCGCAAGCGGCAGCGGCATCGCCGTCAGCAACGCCAGCAGTGGCATCGCCGCGACCTCAGACATCCGCGACCATGACCACAGAAACTCGCCCACATCCTGCGTCACCGCCGGCTCATCAAGATCCGCAACCGCCCGCGCAATCAACCACGTCGCCCCCGCAATCCCGGCAAGCCCAAGCGCCGTCGCGCCCCACGCGCCGGCAGATCGCAGCGGCGCCCACGACCGCGTGATCAGACAACAACCAAGAAACGTCGCGGGAAGCAGCGGGAAAGAAGCAGGACCCTTCGCCATCCCCGCGATCAGAACACCCATCGCGCCCACAAACACCAGCGTCCGCGTCCCCGAACGCCGCTCACGAAGAAGAAGATCAATCAGCGCGAACACCGCCAACTGCGTCCCGAGATGGTTCAACGCCTCGATCTCCGCGGTCCGCGCCGGCACCCACGTGAACGGCGCAAGCACATACGCCGGACCCACCGGGATGCACCACCGCCACCCGAACCACCGACCCGCAAACACCAGCGACACCACCGCCGAAAGCGTCGAAGCGATCGCGAGCGCAGCCCGAGCCGCAAACTCCGTCTGCCCGAACACAAAGGAGCACGAAGCGATCGCCCACTGCAAACCCGGAGGTTTCCGCAGATACGGCCGCTCGAACAGCCGCGGCACAAGCCAGTCGTCCGGGTCCGCACTCTTGGCCATCGTCCACGCAGGAATCGCCCGATGCCCCTCCGTCGAGCGCAGCCCGTATCGACCCAGCCCCGAGAAATACACGAACGATGCCAATACGATGGTCAGCAACAGCCCGACAAGCAGGGATGTGGTGTCTTGGCGTGTCAGGACTCTGGGCCGGAGACAGTGGTGACGGAAGCTGCGCCGGAGGTCGTCTCGCCCCGCTCCTTGCTCTCATCCGGGAGCGTGACAACCGGCAGATCATGCTCGAACGCGATCCGCACCGGCTCGACAATGTAGTCGATCAGCGGGCGGAGGATGGTGTTGCGCCTCGGGTTGTGCCCGTAACGCCTCGCCTCTTCATACGCCCGGTCGATCTCGACATCCTGGATCAGGTGCCGGTAGAGCACCACCAGACACCCCGTTCGCTCCGAGCCAGCCCCGCAGTGGATCAGCATCGGCAGCTTCGAGTCGTCGATCATCAGCCGGAGAGACTCAAGATACATCGTCGGGTCGCCGGTCCCGTCCCCCTCAAGCCGCAGCACATAGCGCTCGACACCCAGTGCCGAAGCGGTCTTTGCCTGCAACACGTCCTCACGGGTGCCCGGCTCGTACGCCCCCATGTCGATGATCGTCCGGATGTTGTGCGCACGCACCACACGCGAGAGCGCAGACACCGTGAGCTCGCCCGAGCGATAGATCTTGTCAGGAACGACCACGCCGAAGTTCTTGGGGAAGATGTGGGGCCACGCGCCCACCACGCCGAGCACCACCAGACCGATGCACGCGCACAGCACCACCGCCCGGGCCACTCTGGTCCGGTCTGTCTGCTTGCACCTGCACGGAGAATCGGTCGTCATGCCGTAAGGGTATGTCCGCACCGCGTACGATCCGGTTCATGCAGCAGGGAACAGATCCAGCCGAAGGAAGCAGCCACGCGCCACGCGAATCGGGCGCCCGCGGCCCAGTCAGGCAACGCAATCCGGCACGCACGAAAAACGCCGGGATCCCCCCCTCAAAGGTCTACCCGGAACCCGTCGATCGCCTCATCGCCGAACTGGCACGCCTCCCGGGCATCGGCCGCCGCGCCGCAGAACGACTCGCACTCCACATCCTCAAAGAAGACCGCGCCGATGCCCTCGGGCTCGCCCGCGCCATCGAAGATGTAAAGACGTCCATCAGGCACTGCCAGACCTGCTTCAACCTGTCGGACGGTGAAGTCTGCGGCATCTGCGCCTCAGCCGAACGCGATGCCGCCGTCGTGCTCGTCGTCGAGCAGCCCAGAGACCTCATCTGGCTCGAACAGTCGGGCGCGTACCGGGGTGTGTACCACGTCCTGCTCGGACGTATCTCCCCACTCGATGGAATCGGACCCTCAGAGATCACGGCCGCGGAACTGCTCGACCGCGTCCGCGATCCGGCCCACAACGCCCGCGGCGTCGCCGTGCGCGAGGTTGTCCTCGGGCTGAACCCGACGATCGAAGGTGATGGAACCGGCCTCTACCTCGCCGACGAGATCCGCAGAGCCGCGCCCGGCGTCAGAATCACCCGGCTCGCCCGCGGTCTCGCCGCAGGCAGCACCCTCGAGTTCGCCAACAAGGCCGTCCTCGCCGATGCCATCACCGGACGACGCAGCATCGACTGAGATCGAGCCGGGGGGTGGGGGGGCAGACTTCTCTCAGTGTGCGGCGAGGAGCGGGCCGGCCACGGGTGGCGGGTGGGGATCTTGTGGTGCGCGATGCGGTGGGTCGGGCGTGGGGTCTGGTGGTTGGTTTGTCGTGGGAGTGGCGAGGTAGGCGGCTATATCGGGTGGAAAAAGGGCGAGGGCTTCGGGGGGGAGGGGTGTATCGTCGGGGAGATTGTCAAGGGAGAGTGCTTCGAGATCGGCGGGCGTGAGGCCGAGCGAGTCGGCGAGTGCCGCATGGCAGCGAGCAAGGTCTGGGGGTTTTGGGGGCTGGACGCGATCATGTGCGACCCTTCCGTTCTGGACGGGTTCGCGCTACAATCGAGTCATACAGCGGTGTGACGCTAGCCCTATGTTGTCTGCCCGGCCGGTGCTAGCAACTTCGTGCGCGCTCGAAATCGGATCGGGGCCTTTCAGCCCCAATCCACGTTGTGTCCGGGTTCGTCCCGGTCCGGATCACTCGCCCCCGCGCCAACGGGGGCGTTCTTTGCGCTCATGGGGACCGGCGGGCATGATCCCACCGTCGGCCCCCGCAACTCTCCTGAGCATCCGGGCCTCCAAACGCCCACGACGAACGGGCAGACCGATCTTATCGGCTCGAGCGGTCTTGTCAAATGCCTATTCGCCATCTACCGAATAGATTGGCGAAAAGAACGGCGAATAGAATGGCGAACCGATGGCGGGCGTGATACGATGTCCTCACATACAGGAGATTCAGGATGTCAGACGATGCCAAGACGGTTGCTCCCACGGAAGAAAAAGTGAAGGTGTCTCGCAGCCCCAGCTACCCATCCATGCCGCTCCAAGTAGCGTTGGAAAAGGCGCGCAAGCTGTGGGACAAGAGCAAGCGATTCCCAGTCCCGCTCCAGGTCGTCGCCAGCGCAATGGACTACGGCGTCAAGAGCAGTTCATTCGCCCAAGCGATTTCTACCCTGCGATCCTACGGTCTTATCGACATCACCGGGGTTGGGTCGGACCGTAAGGCCGTGGTGTCTGATCTCGGGCAGAAGATTCTTCTGGAACACAAAGACCGCGATCGGCTCATTCAAGAGGCGGCACTGTCACCGACCATTTTCCGGGAATTGTGGGATGAGTTTTTTAAGCCCGATGACGGGATGGCCCCTGACGAGTCAATGATTCACTACCTGCGGTGGGACCGGGCGGACGGGGTCTTTAACGAGGGCGTAATTCTCCCCCTCATCGCCGATTTCAAGGCAACTGTCGGCTTTGCGAAACTCGCTGATGGTGCTATGATGTCACGACAGGACGACAAGCTGAGCGACGAAGCGTTGGGATCGGGACATGTGCGGGTTGGTGATTTCATCCAGTGGACATCGCAAGGTGCGGCCATGTGGAAAACGCCCCTGCAGGTTGTCCGAATCGACGAGAAGGACGGCGACAAGTACGTCGCCGTGATCGGCGAAGATGGACAGGAAGGTTGGGTTCCCATGAATCAAACGACGGTCGAAAAGCCTCCGGAAGGGAAAGGCCGTGGCGACAACAGCGGGACTGGTAGCTTCAAGCCCCCGGTAGTTGGTCGGCGTGACGAGGAAGTCCCTGCCGAGATGGAGGAAAGTCGCTGGAAGATCCCGAGCGGGCAGGTGGTCATGCGGCATCCGCGAGAGATGACCAAGCGCGATTTCAAGGCGCTCAAGAAGCTGCTTGATGTGCTTGAGTTCTCGGCTCTCGGCGAGGATGAGACCAACGATTCCGAAAAGGACTGAACCATCTCCCCGCTCGTGCGGGGCTTAAGGAGATCGACCCCATGGCAAAGCGGAATGAACACACGTCGAAGTCTGTCGCGTCCAAGGCGTCAAAGGTGCTGAGCAACCCCAACTCCAGCAAGACCGCGAAGAGCATCGCGGCCTCCGCACTGACACAGACCCGTAACAAGAAGAAGTGATCGGGGGCGCATGCGCCTTGTGATGGTCGAATGGGTCGATTCGTTCGGCTGCTCATCCTCGTGGCTGCCGTCAATGATACCGCGCCGAAGCCGCTCACCTGCCGCTCGGTGGGCTGGCTGGCCTATGACGGCAAGGATTGCAAACTCCTGATCCCTCATATCTCAGAGGGCGAGGACCAAGGGGGTGGCGACATGACTATCCCCACCCGCGCGGTTCGTTCGATGGTGGACCTTGTGACGAGAAGTAGACGGCGCAAGCGTTGAAGATTGAACCCCGCTTCGGCGGGGTTTTTCGTGCGCCCAATGGCAAGGGCGGGTAGTTTGTGGTATGACGCGGAAAAGGGCTAATCACCATAAATCTGCCCCTCTCACTGACAGACGTCTGTCAGTGAAGGCCACTTTCTCCCCACTTCCCCCCTTGCATCGTCCCGCCCCGCGCGTATCTTCGAGGCATGGTCGCGCACGCACCCCCAACCCCAACGACTCCGAACCACGCACCCGCGCCCAACACAGGTCTCACACACCCCCATCTCCCCCGTACAACAGACATCGACGCCCTCCTCAACGATGTCCTCTCCCCCAAACACTCACTCACCTCCGCCGCCGCAAAGCACAACCTCCCACTCGAAGCCCTCACCCTCTGGCTCGCCCTCCCCGAAACCCGCGCACGCCTCGCGGCCATGGACGAGGCCGGTTCCGCACACGTCCGCACCCTCGCCTCACTCAACCTCAGCACATCAGTCCACACACTCGTCCAGATCATGGACGACTTCCGCGACCGCGCCGCCGCGCGCTCAAAGAACCGCGCCACCGACTCCCACTCCGACACCACTCCCGACCACGACGACATCACCTACCTCCGCGCATCGATCCACGCACGCAAAGCCGCATGGCTCCTCTACCAACTCTCGCGCCGCGCCACACCCACCACCCGCAAGACCGCACACACCGCTCTTGGTGTCTCGGCTCTTGGTGGCACCGCTCTCCAGAGCGGCATCTCCCCAGTTGGCGTCTCTCAACCGGCTTCCGCTCCCACTCCCACCGAGACTGTTCCTTCTGATCCACCTCTCCAGAGCGCTGTCTCCCCAGTTGGCGTCTCTCAACCGGCTTCCGCTCCCACTCCCACCGAGACTGTTCCTTCTGATCCACCTCTCCAGAGCGGCATCTCAACGCCCGCCACGCACCAAGACGTCATCACCGCTCTTGCCGCACTCGCAGACGCTCTCGGCCTCACACCCGAAGACCTCGAAGGGCTGACGCTCGCCGACCTCCCGGACGATGGCCCGCTCCCTCCCGAAGCCCTCGCCCTCTTCCCCCCCGATGTCGCTGCCTATCTCGCCGCGCTCCCGCACGATGAGCCCCAACCTCCCGACCTTCCAACCCACCCGAACCCATCACAACTCACGCCGCCCGATCCTCACCCGCCCCCCGCAACCCACCGCTCAACCTCACCCGCGCCCGAGTGCGCTCCCGCTCATTGACACCCGCACGCCCTCCGCCGAAGACGCGCCACGCCTATCCCAACCCCTGATTACACTCGCGGCATGAACGACGACCGCACCGTGGGGGGGGCGCCCGGCGAAAACCCGTCGCGCGATCTTGAGCCGACGCTCGACGCGCCATCCGCCGGCCAGAGCGCGGGAAATCCGAGCGACGCCGCAACCGTGATCCTGCCCGGGGCCGAACGCCCGGGGACCATCATCGGCCCATACAAGATCCTCCAGCAGATCGGCGAGGGCGGCTTCGGATCGGTCTTCATGGCCGAGCAGGAGAAGCCCGTGCAGCGCATGGTCGCGCTCAAGATCATCAAGCTCGGCATGGACACAAGGCAGGTGGTCGCTCGCTTCGAGCAGGAACGCCAGGCCCTCGCGATGATGGACCATCCCAACATCGCCCGCGTCTACGACGCCGGCGCGACCGAGACCGGACGCCCCTACTTCGCGATGGAACTCGTCAAGGGCGAGCCCATCGTCCACTACTGCGACAAGAACAACCTCAGCATCGAGGCCCGACTCGACCTCTTCGCGCAGGTCTGCAACGCCGTCCAGCACGCCCACACCAAGGGCATCATCCACCGAGACATCAAGCCGACCAACATCCTCGTCTCCACGCAGGACGGACGCCCGCACGCGAAAGTGATCGACTTCGGCATCGCCAAGGCCACCGCCAGCAAACTCACCGAGAAGACACTCTTCACCGAGTTCCAGCAACTCATCGGCACGCCCGAGTACATGAGCCCCGAGCAGGCAGAGGGATCGCTCGACATCGACACACGCACGGATGTCTACTCCCTCGGCGCTGTGCTCTACGAGCTGCTCACCGGCTCGACGCCATTCTCCGGGCGCGACCTGCGCTCCGCGGCATTCGCCGAGATCCAGCGCATGATCCGCGAGGTCGAGCCCCCCAAGCCCAGCACACGCCTCAGCCAGAACGCAGCCACCCTCACCAGCATCGCCGCTGCACGACGCACCGAGCCCAAGCGGCTAGGCACAGTCGTCCGCGGCGAACTGGACTGGATCGTGATGCGCGCCCTCGAGAAAGATCGCCAACGCAGGTACGAGACGGCCAGCGGCCTCGGCGCGGACATCCGACGCTACCTCAGCGGAGACAACGTCGTCGCCGCTCCGCCCAGCACCGCCTACAGGGTGCGCAAGTTCGTGCGAAGAAACAAGGGCAAGGTCGCCGCAGGAGCCGCGGTTGGCGCAGCCCTCGTCCTCGGGCTCGTCGGAACGGTCTGGCAGGCGCAAGCCGCGGCGGATCAGCGCGACAAGGCCCGCCAGGAGGCAACACGAGCCCTCGCCGCCGAGTTCGAGACGCGCCGACGCGCCGAAGACCTGCAACGGGTCGCCGACTTCCAGGGGCAGATGCTGGCGCAGGTCGATCCGACGGCCGCGGGGATGCGCCTCACCGATGATGTCAGCGCGCGGCTCGATGCCGCGCTGGCCAAGGCCAACCTGAGCGACGAGGATCGTGCCGCCCGCACGGACGCGTTCATCGGGATGTGGAGCCAGATCAGCGCGACCGACGCCGCGCTCACGCTCATCGATCGGACCATCCTCCGACCGGCGGTCAGCGCGATCGACACGCAGTTCGAGGACCAGCCGGAGATCGCCGCGACACTGCGTCACGTGGTTGCCGAGCGGTACCACGACCTCGGGCTGGACGCCGAGGCGGTGGCGTTGCAGGAGCGAGTTGTCGAGGCCAGGCGCCGCCTGCTCGGCGAAGACAACGCCGAGACGGTCAAGTCGATCGGCAACCTCGGGGTGTACCAGGCCTCGCTGGCGATGCACAAGGAGGCGGAGGCGAGCTATCGCGAGGCGCTCGAGAGAGGCCGGCGCCTGCTCGGCGAGGACGACCCGGTGGCGCTGGTCTACCTCGCGAATGTCGGGAGCATCCTGGTCCAGACGGGCCGCTTCGATGAGGCGGAACCGGTGCTGCGCGAGGCGCTGGAGCGCCGGCGGCGCGTGCTCGGCGATGAAAGCCCCGACACGATCACCTCGATCCGTGACTGGGGCGACCTGCTGATGCACCAGGGGAAGTTCGCAGAGGCCGAGCCGCTCTATCGCGAGATGCTCGAGAAACGCAGGCGTGTGCTCGGCGAGGAGAACCCGGCGACCCTCAGCGCGCTCAACGACATGGCGATCCTGCTCCAGAACCAGGGGCGGCTGGAGGAAGCGCTCGTCTATCTCCGAGAGGCGGTCGAGAAGAAGCGGCGTGTGGTCGGCGAGGTGCATCCATCGACGCTCAGCACCGTCCAGAGTCTGGGCGCAGTGCTGGACATGAACGGGCAGTCGGCCGAGGCCGAGACCCTCATGCGCGACACGCTGGCTAAGCAGCAGGAGCTGCTGGGACGCGATCACACGAGCACGATGACCACGATGGGCAACCTGAGCGCGCTGCTCGTGGGCCAGGGAAGGTTCGCCGAGGCGGAGCCCCTCTGCCGCGAGACGCTGGAGCGACGCACGCGCGTCATGGGCCCCGATCACGCCTCGACGCTGATCGCCAACAACGTGATGGGGCTGGTGCTGATCCGACAGAAGCGGTACGAGGAGTGCGAGCCGTACTGGCGCGAGGCCGCGGCGATCGGTCGGCGCGTGCTGGGGCCGGCCCACCCCGAGACGCTCGTGTATGTCCACAATCTCGGCGGGCTGGCGTACGAGCAGGGGAAGTTTGCCGAGGCCGAGGAAAGTTATCAGGAGGTCATCACGCTGGGCGTGCCCGCGCTCGGGATGGGGCAGCCGGTCGTGCTGTCGGCCCATCGCCGGCTCGGCGCGATCCTGGTGGAGCAGAAGCGATACGCGGACGCAGTGGACGTGCTCGCTCGGGCGGAGCCCGAGTCGCGGAACGCATCAACCGGCGCGAACCAGCGTTCGCTGGCGATGCTGCTGAAGGATCTCGGGACGGCGCGAGCGGGGCTGGGCGAGTTCGAGGGCTCGGAGACGAATCTGCTCGAAGCGCACGCGATCTTTGTCACAGTCCGGGGCGAGGAGCACGCGGAGACGATCGCCTGTGCGCGGGCTCTTGCGGAGATGTACGAGGCGTGGGACAAGGCCGAGCCGGACAATGGACACGGGGCGAAGGGGGATGCGTGGCGGGAGAAGATTCCGTCGTAGTGGGGGATGCAGGAGCGGCGTGATTGCTGCCTGCGGTGGTGGATCACGGGGTTGTCGGCCGAGGGTCCGGTAACGTCGGTTCTCTGCCCGTTTCACCGGGAAATGGGCTTGCATGTGGGTGGTCGCTCGATTAGGGTGTGTCTGTGTCGGTTCTTCTGTGGTCACTCGTGGAGAGAGTCATGCCCGCGAAGTTCATGGCGTCGATGGGTGTTGCTGCGTGCGCGTGCTTTGGCGCGGCGGCTTCCGGTCCGGTTGTCCACCTCCAGTTCGACAACGCGTCGGACCTTGGCCTGGACACTTCGGGCAACGGCAATCACGCGAGTCTGTTGAACGCCCCCCTTTATGACTCGGGCGGCATCACGGGTGGTGCTCTGGACCTTCGCGGCAGGCCGGCGTATCTCCTCTGGTTGGGTGAGGCGAACCCGGTCGAGGATCTGATTGATGGCGATTTCACATTCTCGATCTGGATCAACACGACGCAGGTCTTTGGTTCTGACGGCGCATGGGCGTTCCAGGGTGCCGGGATCATCTATGCGGACGTCTCGGGGACGCCGATTGGTATCGAGAGTGATTGCACGCCGCTGGCGTTGGCGGGCAGCCGCCTGACGGGTCTGGCGGGGAATGACGGGATCGGCGATCTTCGCTCGACGAGTGTTGTGAACACGGGGCAGTGGGTTCACGTGGTTGTTCGGCGGAGGGTGGGCGAGACGGTTGACATGTTCGTGAATGGGGTGATGGAGTCTTCGGTGGCAACGTCGAGCCATGTGGACCTGAGCGCTCTGGACGCGCTTGTCCTGGGCGGGAACACGCTCGACAATCGGTACTTTGACGGCCGGATCGACGAGTTCCAGGGATACGAAGGGGCGTTGTCGGACGAGCAGGTTCTTTTCTTGTTCAACAATCCGGGTGCCGCGGCGACGTGCGCGGCGGATTACAACGGCGAGGGAGATGAGGGGGACATTCTGGACTTCCTCGATTTCATGGACGACTTCGGTTCGTGCTTTGGTGAGCCGCTGCCGTGCGGTTCGTTCGGGACTGTTGATCTCAACGGCGACACGGTTGTTGATGTTCTGGACTTCCTGGACTTCCTCGATGCGTTCGGGCGAGGGTGCTGAGCGACAGCAGTCGAAGTCCTGTTCGAAGGTGAGACTCGATGCACACACGGCCCTGGCTGCGAAGCCGGGGCCGTGTTGGTTGGGTGATGGGAGAGGGTGAAAGTGGAAGCGTCGCGTCGGTGGCTCGGGGTGGGGAGTCGGATGGCGCGTGGGTGAGGGGCATGTGCGGCGCGGAGGGAGGGCAAGGGCCTCCCGACAAGCCGCGGGAGCGCGGGGCGCGAGGTGGTACGCGTGTGCGAAGTGGGGAGGATGCGGCGCAGGGGGCTCTGCCCCCTGCACCCCCGAAGGCGAAAGCCAGAAGCCGGAAGCACTTGGGTTGTGTCACCTTCGGTGACAGGAGAGTAAGGAATGGGGCAAGGCGCGGAAGGGGTGAGAGGTGGGTCACTTTCCAGGGGTTGCGCCCGCGAGGCGCGGGCTGACCCCTGGCAACCATCGCTCGCTGCTCCGCAGCGGAGAGCGGCGCGGCCCGGTGGGCCGCCAGAGATCGTGCGACAGGAGTGCGGGGATGGTGATGCGGGGCGGAGGCGGGGGCTGATGTGAGCGCGCCGAGGTTGGCGGCGGCCTGAGGCAGGGGCGGCGGGGACCCCTGCCGAGGTGCAAGTGAATGTGGTGCTTGGTTTAGTTACGTCCACGCGTCTGAAGTCGCGGGCTTACCTGAAGGTCGACAGTAGACCATCCCGAGGTCCGCATCGCCCTCACCACCTCGTCGTACACCGGCTTCTGTCGAGATGGATCAATGAGCGTGACCACGAGCGCAGCCCGCTGCGGCTCAGCGGTCGGTACCGTAGCGCGGTACAGAAGATTCAGCATAAGGCGCCACCTCTGACCTCCAGTTGCTGACAGCGTGTTACGGTACACCTTTACCGGCGACCATTTGAATCCATGCTCCAGCAGATGCTGCTCGTACAGTTTGCTGTAGTCGCGGGGCTCTAAGGGGATCTTGCTCTCGTGCGCGGGTTTGCCTTCCTTCCCTACGTCATAGGTGCCCAGCGACACATCGACGTTCGTTTGGCAATACTCCGCACCGGCACTCGGGTTCAGCGGTGGGTCGTACACAAGCGTCATTAGGAACTCGCCTTCAACGCGTCCGTCGGGACGACGGAAGCACTGCGGAATGGGAAAGTCCGCACGCGCGAAAACCTTCTTGCTGGGTTGCAACTCAGGCTCGAAGATCAACGTAGCCTGCCACGGAGGACATGTGAGCACATCGCTCGGATCGCCAGGTACTCCGAATCCGCGGTATCGCAGTTCGGCGGCATCGATAGGTCCGTGACCGAGCGCAGCCGAGTGCACTAGAAGCGCCTTTGCCAGCGTTCGAGATACTGGCGTAGCGGCGCCTGACCGGATGTTCGCCAGAATAGAAGCTACGATTGGCGTAGAAAAGCTCGTCCCAATCGCCTCACACACCTGCCGGTTCGTACTTAGGGAGAGTACGCCAACCTGTCGGTAGTTCAGCTGCCCGTCGCAGTTACCTCCAACGTGGCCAACTTCGGGCTTGGGCAGAAATGCCGCTCCTGGACCGCGCCGCGAGAAAGGCGAGGGGTCGCGGGGCCTAACTCGAGAACTCGGGCGATCCACATGCGCGACTGCGCCGACGGAGATACCCAGCGCGGAGTCGGCCGGAGGGTGGATGCGATCTCGCTCACCCAGATCCTCGGGAGGCCAACCTCGCAGCGGAAGCTCCTGAAAGTTACCAGCGCAGGAGACGAACGTTACATCGAACTCCTGCTGTATCTTGTCAAGTTCCATGCCGAACTCAGAGAACGCGTCATCGCAGCAAACCTTGTCCTTTCGGCTGAGCGAGAGGTTCCATACTCGCACATCCGGGTACTTCCTGACAGCGCGCCGGATGGTATTGAGCAGATCGTCTTCCCTGAGCGGCGTTGTCCGCTTCGGCACTGCAACCACATCGACGATTCGACACTGGGTGCGCGGGAACTGGGGGTCTTTGTGGTTCAGGTAAAACCCGTTAGCGATGAGTCCGGCGACAAAGCTGCCATGTGCGTTGTCTTGGTCGGCGCGAGGGACGTCCTCTTCGTCCCGGTCAACCACCCAAGCTTGCAGCAGGGGGTTCGCGGGGTCCGTCCCCGAATCGATGACGCCGACCACCGGATACTCGACTCCGGGACTCGGCGCAGGAAAATCCGCTTCCTTCAGTTGCCCGACAGGAACGTACTGGGCTGTGACCTCGAACTCCGGTACCAGCCCAATGGATTGCGTGCCGACGAAGCTTGCCAAAGCAGGGATGGCGTCAGCCGTGACTCCGCGAATGCGGAACATACGGAGTTCAGATAAGTACGGAAGCGACTCGGGGATTTCGAGTTTCAGCGATTGTGCCAACGCGAGCAGTTCTTCGAAGATCGCCCCGTCCGCCCGGCTTCGCCCATGCTTGAAAAGTCGGAGTCGGATCTGCTCGGGACGCCTTTCCGCCACGAGTCGTTGAAGCGCAGCAACGCCACCATCCCCGGCCGCGTCGTCAGCGGTGTACGGCTCGATTCGTCGCAACGTTGAGACGTCGGCTTTCAGGTCGGCAGTGGTGCCCCGAGCTACATCTTTCTCTAGTGCGGCCAGTCCCGTGTTCGTCACGCTGACAAGGAGGTGTCCGAAGTCTTCGCCGCCAATGATGGGACACGAATCCTTCTCGAATAGGTGTGTAGGGCGGTGGCTTTTCGCCAACGCTTCTTTTTTGAGTACAACACGGGCCACTGCGGGAAGGTGGCTCCTTCGCTGGAGAATGTCGCCGAACTGCTTACGGACGCCGGCAATCTCGGCAAGCAGCGATTGGCGCTGTTCGTCCAATCCGCTTTCATCAAAGACTTTTCGCGCGCTTCCGCCGGGGCGCTTTTGCCGAAGATCCTCGTCCTGTGTCAGAACAACCTTGATTGGAAGTCTTCGCTCGTTGCTGGCCATGTGAATCATCCGAGTGCAGACGGCGAGACAGCGTCGGCTCAGACGAGCCGAAGAGCGCTGACAGTCGTTTTAACGTGAATACGTCGGGCGCGAGATCTCGGACCGCCTTGACCAGCGGCCCGTCGTCGCGCGAGAAGTCTGCTTGAGTACCAAGTCTGAAATGCACGAGCGCGCGTAGCACATCGGTATCTGAGACGCTGGATCGTTCGTCAATGACCGCTTCCCGGATAGCCGACTTGCATGAATGTCGGATATCCGAACCGGTGGCCCCCTCACTCACCGTGACCAAGTCGCTGATCACAGCCTCGTCACCGAGAAACTCCCCGAAGAAAAGCTTGAACATTCGGCGACGCGCATCGGCGTCCGGCAGACGGAGCTCGAGTCTGTACGCAAACCGACGCCACACCGCCGGATCGAGCAGGTGGGGATGGTTGGTCGCGCCGAGCAAAACGGTTTCATTGCTGAGCGCGTCGATGTTCTGAAGAAGACTGACGACGACGCGCTTCAACTCCCCCAGCTCGTGATGGTCATCACGCAGCTTGGCCACGGAATCCAGTTCGTCAAGAAATAGCACACAGGGCCGGTTTTTTGCATGTTCGAAGAGCACTCGTAGGTTTTTTGCGGTGCTTCCAAGGAACGACGAGACCAACGAGTCCGCCCGCGCCGTGATCAGCGGCAGTCCCAGTTGCGCCGCGATGTGCCGCGCCAACTGCGTCTTCCCCACGCCCGGCGCGCCGTAGATGAGCATCGAGGGCGCAATGTCCACGCGATGGGCCATCAGCCGATCGGCCGCCCGTACGTGTCGCAAGAATTCGTCGATCCGTTGTTGCACTGCCGAATCAAGAACCACTTGGACCTCCGCGGGCGAAAGCCATTCCTCATCCGCGAGGGAGAATCGCGATTCGGAATCCACGGGGAGCCGGCCCAGAACTCCGGCAATGTTGGGCGCGACCTCAGAGGTCTTTGTCTGGTTCGCAGTCTGAGCCAGCCGATCCGCAGCCTTGGCGTCCCCGGTCTCACGAAGTTTCCGCGCCAACTGCTCGACATACGCCAAGACCTTCGCCCGGTCGCCCTTAAGAGCCCCGTCGACGATCCGGGAGATCTCGAGCATATGATCCATGAAAGAAAACTCCTGTTTGATGAAATGTACTCGACGACTATCGGCTCTGCAAGCCGATTCTGTGAAATAAAAGCGCCGATATCGAAAGTGGTGAGCGGCCGCACACCTCAAAAATCGTAGAACGTGAGACGCTCCGTGTGCGCACGGGGCTCCCTTTTGAGTCATGGGGTTGATTCTGATCCGGACGCGTGTCGCTTATGCGAGCTTCATCGCCTGCGCCATGGCCTTGCCCATGTCGGCGGGTGAGAGGGCGACGGAGACGCCCGCGGCCTGAAGGGCCTTGATTTTGGCATCGGCGGTGTCGTCGCTGCCGCCGATGATCGCGCCGGCGTGGCCCATGCGCTTGCCGGGGGGTGCGGTGCGTCCGGCGATGAACGCGGCGACGGGTTTCTTGACGTGCTGCCTGATGTACTCGGCGGCTTTGATCTCGTCGGTGCCGCCGATCTCGCCGATCATGAGGATGCCGTGGGTGTCGGGGTCCTGCTCGAACATGCGGATGCAGTCGATGTGGTTGAGGCCGCGGACGGGATCGCCACCGATGCCGACGCAGGTGGACTGGGCGAAGCCGAGGTTGCTGGTCTGCCAGACGGCCTCGTAGGTGAGGGTGCCGGAGCGTGAGACGATGCCGACGGACTTGCCGAGTTTGGACTGGCTGATGTGGGTGTGGATGTAGCCGGGCATGATGCCGATCTTGCAGCCGGCGTTGGTGTAGGGGTTTGTGCCGCTGTCGCCGGCGCCGGTTTTGGGGCCGGGGGTGATGACGCCGGGGCAGTTGGGGCCGACGAGGGTGATCTGTTCATCGGCGGGTGCGGTGTTGTTCATCTCGTCGAGGACAGCGCGGACCTTGATCATGTCCTGGACGGGGACGCCCTCGGTGATGGCGCAGATGAGCTTGAGGTCAGCCGCGGCGGCTTCGAGGATGGCATCGCCAGCGAATGCGGGCGGGACGAAGATCATGGTGGCGTCGGCACCGGTGGCCTTTACGGCGGCTTCGACGGTGTCGAAGATGGGAAGGCCGTTGGGGTCCTTTGTGCCGCCCTTGCCGGGGGTTACGCCGCCGACCATTTTGGTGCCGTAGTTGAAGCATCCCTTGGTGTGGACGGCTCCGAAGGCGCCGGTGATGCCCTGACAGATGACGCGTGTGGTGCTGTTGACGAGGATTGCCATGGGGGAAGAGGGTAGGGGGAAGAAACGGCAGAGGGCAAAGGGACAGAGGGGAAGAGAAATGGCAAATAGCAAATGGGCAGATGGCAGAGGGAGGCAGGGGGCGGAGGGAGGGGGCGATTGGGAGTGGCGGATGGAGTGGAGGGAGCGTCTGCTAGGATCGGGCGGGACGATCGGTAGAGGGCCAGATCCCGGAGAACGCCAGTGTCTGAGATGAATGTTCTGCGTCTGTTCAACACGATGACGAGGCGGGTGGAGGCGTTTGAGCCGCGGGACCCGGAGCGGGTGACGTTCTACACGTGCGGTCCGACGGTGTACGACGATGCGCACATCGGGAACTTCCGGTCGTTTCTGGCGGCGGACGTGTTGAGAAGGTTTATAGAGAGCCCGATGTGCAGGGTTGGGGTGGGGGATTCGGAATCGGCTCGGAGAGCCGATCCACCCAAAGGCCACCAGGGGCCGCGGCGGGTCGTGCATGTGATGAACATCACGGATGTCGGGCACATGACGGATGATGCGGAGGGTGGTGAGCAGGGTGAGGATCGGATGGCGGTCGCGGGGCGGCGGCTGCTTGAGGCGAAGAAGGCGGGGAAGCTGGCGGCGGGTGTGGATGTGGACCCAAAGGATCCGCGGCAGATTGCGCGGTACTTCGAGGGGCGGTTCAAGGAGGATGCGAAGCGGTTGGGGTTGAAGCTGGTGATTGAGGCGGAGAAGGATGCGGGGTTGATGCCGCGTGCGACGGAGCATGTCGGCGGGATGATCAAGGTGATCGAGCGGTTGATCGCGCGGGGGTGCGCGTATGTGGTGGGGGATGTGGGAAGGCGCGTGGTGTACTTCAGTGTGCAGGCGTTCCCGGCGTATGGCGCGCTGAGCGGGAACACGCTGGACAAGTTGAGAGAGGGGGCGGGCGGGCGCGTGAGCGCGGAGAATCAGTCGGGGAAGCGTCACCCGGCGGACTTTCTGTTGTGGAAGGAGGACCCGTCGCACATCATGAAGTGGGAAAGCCCGTGGGGCGAGGGGTACCCGGGGTGGCATATTGAGTGCAGCGTGATGAGCGTTGCGGGGACTGACGCGCGAGCGGATGTCAGCACGATGGTGGTGCCGGATGCGGAGCCGATCATCGACTTGCACTCGGGGGGCGAGGACAACATCTTCCCGCATCATGAGTGCGAGGTGGCGCAGAGTTGTTGCGCGTTCAATGTTGAGCCGCGGGGCGCGACGTACGCGAAGATGTGGTTCCATCCGAGGTTTTTGCTCGTCGAGGGTGAGAAGATGAGCAAGAGCAAGGGGAACTTCTTCACGGCGCGGGACTTGTTTGCGAAGGGGCATGAAGCTGCGGCGGTGCGGCTGGAACTGATCAAGACGCACTATCGGAGCAACGCGAACTTCACGGAGCAGGGGTTGACCGAGTCCGCAGGACGTATTGAGCAGTGGAGAAAGACGGCAAAGTTGGTCGTGGCCGCTCGAGATCATGAATGGCTGGCAGTATGGGGGATTCGACCGGATGTAGCCGAGATTCTCGGCAGATTCGCGAAGCGCCTCGCTCTCGATCTGAACGTTGCTGGCGCGATCGCGGCAATGGATGGGTTGGCAAACAACACAGCGATTCGCTCTGCCGCAATGAGTGCGCTGGGGATCAAAGACTTCGAGGAACTTCAAGCATTCCTTGCACGGCAGTCGCTGCCAGCCGGTTGCATGGACGCACGGAGTGCCATGCAGAGCATCGAGAATGGCCGCAGACGCGGTACGTTTGAGGAGATATGGGGTGCGATCCATCTCATGGATGCAGTGTTGGGATGCATCTTCGTTCCTATCGAAGAGGACACCACGGGTCGATCGGCTGTTGTAGAGAGCGAGATTGGATTGTTCATCGGTGTGGAGCCGAGCCCGGAGGTTGAGCAGAAGCTGCGGGAGCGGCGGGATGCGCGGGCGCGGAGGGATTTCGCGGCGAGCGACAGGTTGCGCGATGAACTGAGTGCGATGGGGTACGCAATCAAGGATGCGAAGGATGGGAAGGTGGAGGTGAGGAGGAAGTGAGGGGGAAGAGGTTCAACGCGGAGGGCCGCGGAGATCGCGGAGGGAGAGTTTGAGTTGCGGCGCAGGGGGGCTTCGCCCCCTGCAACCCCCGGGAAGAGCTTGTCTGCGGGACGTTCATCATGGATGAGGACCTGCGCCAGTATGTTCGCGAGACGCCATGGCCGGAGGTGCGCGATCGCATCCGATCGACAGCCAGGGCGGGAGGCATGCACAATCTGGAGTCGGCGGCGAGTCTGGGGACGTTGGCGGACCACTTTGCGATCATGCCGGAGCAGGAGCGCGTGCTCGATGAGGTGTGGGATGCGCTGCGATACGCACACCATCCTGCGTCATGGCTGGCTCCGCGGCTGCTGAAACCGGAGCGTCTTGACAGGCCGCTTGACCACTACGGTCTGCCTCACCCGGAGTGGAGCGAGCCGATCTTCGATACACGAATGCCGCGCGGAGTGGATCAGATTGAGGGTCCGTTCCCGATTGACGCAGAGAGGGTGCGTCTCACGCCCCTGTGGGATAGAGCGTTGCCGTACACCTACGCGGCCGCGTGCTTTCTCACGCCGCCGGGCGAGCCAATCGGTCGAGAGACCATTCAACTGATGGTGAGAGCGATCATCCCGATGACGCCGGTGCTCCACGGGTGCACGGGGGCGCACGCATGTAGAGTGCATCCTGATGATCTGATCAGGCGCTTCACCAACCAGGCGATCGTGTACCCGGTTCCCGGGGCAATTGGCTACGCGGGGTCACGCCTGTTGGTCTGGCGAGCGTTATCCATACTCACGGGATCGGACACCCACGTGAGCTTTGCCGAGGTCGCCCGGTCAGTGCGTGTCGATTGCTGGGTCGACATCAAGCCACTGATGGAGAGGGTGTATTGGCCGGACCGCGTCAACAACTGCTATGCGCATGTCAATGAGTCGCGCGGGGAGACAATGATGATGATGTGGGACGAAGGGAGTTACTGACTCGAGAGACAATTGGGTATGATGCGAGTGTGATGCCCTCGGCGGCTTCCGTGAAGACGGCGACACGCACGGAAACGACAGAGCGCCACGTCGAGCGCGGGAGGATGCTGCATGCGGGCGCGGGTGACACTTCGGGGGCTGGTGCCTCTGGAGAGCGACGGGACTGACGTTGTGGGGATCGGCGTTGTGCCGTGGGCGGAGCTTGAGCCGGTTGACGAGCCGCCTGATCCGATGCGGGTGCGGTTTGTGTGGATGGATGAGAGCGGGCGAGCGGTGCGGAAGCGGGAACTGCATGGGAGCGGGGTGTTCGAGATCGAGGCGGTGCCGAGGAAGGGGAAGGGAACGTGGGCAAAGCGGCGGGTGCTGGCGCGGCTCGTCTGGATGCGTGCGCTGAAGCGTGCGGCGCGTGATGGGTCGCTGGTGGTGGTGCGGGATCAGCGCGGCGCGTGGTGGTTGGAGGTGTTGATCTGGTGTGTGGCGATGGCTGCCGGGGTCGCGGTAGCGGTGTGGTGGTTTCGCACACAGGTTGGGCCACTGCTCGGGTCCGGAGACTCCGCGAGCATTACGCTCGTGGCGATCATGGGATTCGTGTGCCTGTGCTATCCGGGCATCGTTCTCATACTGATGGGGGAGCGACTCGATGTGATTCGTGGCCGCGTCGCGCGGTGGTCACGGATCGACGCGGGCGGCATTCGAGCGGGGTGGAGCCCGGAGCACGCGGAGCACTTCAGTTGGGAAGAGCTTGCGGATGCGAGCGTGTATGGATTGCGGCCCCATCGGATTGTGACGAGCGCGGGGCGCGAGGTGATGCTGAGCGTGAGTGCGCGCGGGCTGGAGTGGATCGAACAGAAGATCTGGGAGCCGCGAGTTGCGGCGATGGAAGAGGAGGCGGCGGAATGGGAAGAGGAAGGCCTATCGCGGGAGAGTGGATCAGAGGAGGGAGAGTCGGCGGAATCGCGTGGAGAGCCAAGCGAGGAGACGCTCGGCGCGATGGCAGCGGAGCGACGAGGGTTCGAGAGAAGTTGGAGATGGAGAGCGGCGATTGGGTGCGTCGCGCTCGGCGTGGTGACCGGCATCCTTCTCGCGCTGACGACGCACAGCAGCCGCGAGGGATCCTGGGCGTGGACCATGGGTGCGGGGGCGATCGGGTTTGCGATGGGTTCGCTCCTGCGTCCGTTCCTCTTCGGCGTGTTCTGGGTCATGGGCTCGATCGGCGACAGGATGTCAGCGTGGAAGGGGCGCGGCATTGCCATGATTCCGGCGCGGATCTCGCTGGCAGGGCTGGTGCCGGTCGATCCGGCGTGGGCGGGCGGTATCGGTGTTGTGCCGTGGGCGGAGCTCTGGCGCGGGCCGCGGGGGTATGAGTGGCGCGATGCGGAGCGGCGGTGGGTGTTGCACGGCATGCCGCCGAAGCGGATCGTGCTCACGCTGGACCGCATGTCGGAGCGCACGCATGATTTCGAGGAAGGTGGCTGCTATGAGCGGCTGCTTCGTCGTGCGGCGAGGCAAGGGAAGCTGCGCGTCGTGCTCGATCAGCGTGGCGCGTGGTGTGCTGAGGCGGGCGTGCTTGGGATGGAGTTTGTGGTGCCGACGCTCTGTGCTGCGGCGATGGTCGCGACGTTCTTCGGCCCACTGGAATCATGGGGCGTTTTCGGCTGGCTGATCGTGAGTGCGGCCGCGGTGGGCGTGGCGACGCTCACGTTTCGGGATTGGCGCGAGCTGTGGCATTCGCCGGTGCGGGCGAGAGCCGATGCAAACGGGCTCACACTTGGCATGGTGACGGGTCGGAAGCGGCGCGTGGTGTGGGAGGATGTGCGGGACGTGCGGCGGGCCGGAGACATGAGGATCACAACGGTGTGCGGGCATCCATTCTGCGTGGTATTGAGCCCTCGTATGGAAGCGCTGCTCGATGCGCATGTTCAGGGCAGGGTGCGACATGAGCCGGAGCGAGAGCCATTCAACGCGCGAAACGTGCTGCGCTTTGCGATGCTCATGGGCGTCTTCGTTGGTGTGATCGGCATCTACGCACTGGCGTCCAACGGGAAGCCCATCTTTCCGGGAGCGGTCCACGCGGGGATGATACTGGGAGGTATGGTCCTCACTATCTGTGGGCTCATGCTCGGGGCACAGCGGCTCAAGCCGCAGGTGATCTGAGTGCGTGTCGTGCATTCAGCGGGAGAGGACGGATGCGGCGCATGGGGCGATGCCCCCTGCAACCCCGTGTAAGACGGAAGAGACTTCAGCCGCTCCTCGTCCGCCTGGAGCGGACTCGTGCGCGACTTCGAGGCGTTTCAAGGATGCGCGGCGTGGGGGCGTGGGGGAGGGGTGTTACTCGGTGATGAATGAGAGGAGATCTGTGTTTGTGATGTCGGCGTGGGTTGTCGCCATGCCGTGCGGGAGGCCGGCGTAGATCTTGAGCGTCGATCGCTTCAGGAGTTTGGCGGCGAGGCGTGCGGAGTTCTCAATGGGGACGATCTGGTCGTCGTCGCCGTGCATCAGGAGTGTCGGGACGTCGATGGACTTGAGGTCGTCGGTGAAGTCGGTTTCTGAGAATGCCTTGATGCCGGCGTAGTGAGCCGCGGCGGAGCCCATCATGCCCTGGCGCCACCAGTTTTGGATGATGGCCTCTGAGGGCGTTGCGCCCGGGCGGTTGAATCCGTAGAAAGGCCCGCTGGCGATGTCGCGGTAGAACTGTGTGCGGTTGGCGGCGAGTTGTCTGCGGAGTCCGTCGAAGACCTCGATGGGGAGCCCGCCCGGGTACGCGGCGGTTCTGACCATGATGGGAGGAACGGCACCGATGAGGATGAGCTTTGCGACGCGGCCGTTGCCGTGTCTGGCGACGTAGCGGGTGGCTTGGCCGCCTCCGGTTGAGTGGCCGATGTGTACGGCGTTTCGCAGGTCGAGGTGTTCGACGAGTGCGGCGGTGTCGGCGGCGTAGTGGTCCATGTCGTGTCCGTCGGACACCTGGGTCGAGCGGCCGTGGCCGCGCCGATCGTGGGCGATGACTCGGTAGCCCTTGTGGAGGAAGTAGAGGAGTTGGGTGTCCCAGTCGTCGGCGCTGAGGGGCCAGCCGTGATGGAAGACGAGAGGTTGGGCGGACTTTGGTCCCCAGTCTTTGAAGGAGAGCTGGACACCGTCTTTGGTGGTGATGGTCTGCATGAGCGGATCTCCTTCGGTGATTCTTGGATGGTGTCGAGTGTGACGGGTTGCGCGGGGAGTCGGTGTGTGGGGCGGCATCGGCGCGAGATATGAGCGGTGGGCGTGTTCTGTCGCGGCGGTGGGGGGGGTGGAGGGGGCGTTTGTGGCGTGGTGTGCTGCTATCCTCCGGGACTATGTCACTGATTGTCACCGGCACCATCGGCATCGACACGATCCACACACCCGGCGGGGAGGCGAGGGAGGGTGTGTTGGGGGGATCTGCGGCGTATTTCGCGGCGGCGGCATCGTTCTATCAGACGGTGCGGATGGTAGCGGTTGTGGGGGATGATCTACCGCCCGAGCACATGCGGACGCTGGGGTTGTTCAGGGGGATTGACACGGGCGGGCTTGAGGTTCGGCGCGGGTCGAAGACGTTCCGTTGGGGCGGGAAGTACGCGGAGAACATGGATCATCGCGAGACGATGTTCACGGAGCTTGGGGTGTTGCTGGAGGAGCCGCCGAGTGTTCCTCAGGAGTTCAAGGACTCTGCGTTCGTGTTTCTCGCGAACACGGCGCCGAGTGTGCAGATGCAGATGCTGGAGCAGTTTCCGCGTCGGGTGATGGCGGTGGCGGACACGATGGATCTGTGGATCGATACGGCGCGGAAGGATCTTGAGGAGTTGATCCGTCGGGTTGACGGGCTGGTGCTGAACTACGACGAGGCGGAGTTGTTCGCGGGGAAGAAGAACACGATCCGTGCGGCGAAGAAGATCCTTGAGCTGGGGCCGAAGTTTGTGGTGGTGAAGAAGGGTGAGCACGGGTGTCTGTTCATCCATCGCGACGGGATCGCGGCGTTGCCGGCGTATCCGGCGGAGGAGGTCGTGGACCCGACGGGCGCGGGTGACACCTTCGCGGGCGGGATGATGGGGCATATCGCGCGGGCGTCGTCGCGCGGGATCTCGCACGTGCCTTCGTCGTTCGACGTGGTTCGTCGGGCGCTGGCGCACGGGACGGTGATGGCGAGTTTCACGATCGAGAGTTTCAGTCTGGATCGGCTGGCGCGGCTGCGTCCGGAGGAGATCGATCGGCGTTTCGATGAGTTCGTGGAGATGACGAGCGTTTCGTGAGGGCGGGGTGTTGCGAGCCATGTCCGAGCGTCCCACCGATCCATCGCGCGAGGTTCCGCCGGATCTGACGGTTCCGTGGCTGGAGCCGTACAAGGAGGCGGCGGCGCGTGGGGGCGCTTCGTTCGGGACGTTGCTGTGGCGGAGCGAGGAGTTTCAGCGGGCGCGTTTTCGCGTGCTGACGGAGATGCTGGATCTTTCGGGGCGTGTGGTGATCGACTGCGGGTGCGGGCGTGCGGATCTGCTGGGGTATCTGTGCGAGGCGGACGTGGCGTATCGGGCGTATGTGGGGATCGATGCGTTGCCGGTGATGGTGGAGCATTGCAGGAGAGCCATCGCGAACCAGAACATGCTGCGGGCGCGGGTGGAACTCGGCGACTTTGCTTCAGCGGACGGGGCGTTCGAGGGGTATATCCGCGCGTACGGCGCGGCATCGCACGCGGTGGGCGGGGGCGGGGAGGTGTTTGTGTTCAGCGGCTCTTTGAACACGTGCGAGCAGTCGATGGCGATGGAGGTGCTGGATCGGGCTTGGCGCGCGATCTCGCCCGCGCCGGGGGCGGGGCACCCGGGCGCGGCGGTTGCGTTCAACTTTTTGAGCGATCGGTGCGGACGGGCGTGGGAGGGAGTCTCGACGGGACCGGCGAAGCGGTTTGACACGCGGGCGATGCTGGCGTTTGCGTTGGAGCGGACGGCCCGCGTGATGTTCCGGCAGGATTATCTGGATGGGCACGATGCGACGATCGTGATGATGGTGTGAGAGAGGCCAGGCGCGGTCACCGGCCGTACGATCCGGCCTATGGCGATCATCGTGTTTCAACACAGCGAGCGTGGCGGGCCCGGCCGCCTGGGTGCGACTCTTCGCGATCATGGTTTCAAGCTGGACATCCGTCGGCTTGATGTTGATGGGGCGAAGGGATTGCCGGCGGATCTTGACAATGTTCATGGGATTGTGTCGTTGGGTGGTCCCCAGAACGTTGGGGAGCCGCACGAGTGGATGTCGGGCGAGATGGAGTTGCTTCGTCAGGCGCACGCGCGGCAGTTGCCGGTGATCGGGATCTGTCTCGGCGCGCAGATGATCGCGGCGGTGCTGGGCGGCGAGGTCGGGCCGATGGAGAGGCCGGAGTTGGGGATGCCGCTCGTGTCGCTGAATCCCGGCGGCCAGACGGAGACGATGCTGGCGGGGATTCCGTGGGATTGTCCGCAGTTCTCGACGCACGGGTTTGAGATCAAGAAACTTCCCGCGGGCGCGCAGGCGCTGGGCGGATCGAAGCAGTGCAAGATCCAGGTGTTTCGCGCGGGGATTCGGACGTATGGGTTCCAGTACCACCCCGAGGCGGACATGGAGATGATCCGCGCGTACGCGGCGGCGGATGGGAAGTTCCAGGAGCGTGCGGGGGTGACGGCGGAGCAGGTGCTTGCGGAGGCGGAGAAGCACTACGAGATGTTCGCGCGGGCCGCGGACCGGCTTGCGGTGAACCTGGCGACGTATCTGTTTCCGCTGTCGCGGAAGCTGACGGCGTAAAGCGGAAAGGCGCTCAACGCGGAGGACGCGGAGGGCCGCGGAGAAGAGGTGAAAGTGAAGGGAGTGAGAGAGATCCGAACGGCCTTCGATTTCTGCGCCCGAGTTCATCGAGAGACTCCACGTGTGCTTTGATGCGGTGCTCCGTGTTCAGCCCTTTCAATGCCGACACACTTCGCCATTCCCGTTCCTGAGGATTACTCGCTGAAGCGGGACGCGTGCTCGTACGGGTACTTTCTGCTGCGGCCGAATCACTGGGATCCGAGGTCGGAGCGACTGACGCGGGTGTTGGAGTTAGAGGGCGGTCCGGCGACGATCACGATTGCGCAGCCGCGGGAGGATGGGAAGCGGGGGCCGGCGCGGATCAGCAAGGCATCGCACTTCACGCGTGGGGCGGATCTGGCGTGTGTGAGCGATCGGCGGCTTGCGAGGCGCGAGGTGACGGAGGCGTCGGGGCTGATTGCGCGGATGCTGCGGCTTGATGAGGACGCGGCGACGATCCGGGCGTATCACAGGGTTGATCCGCGGTTCAAGGGGCTGGGGCGTGGGCGGTTGTTTCGGTCGCCGACACTGTTCGAGGATGTGATCAAGACGGTGACGAGTTGCAACGTGCAATGGCCGAGCACGGTGGTGATGAATGAGCGTTTGTGCGAGGTGGTCGGGGATGGGGGGGCGTTTCCTTCGGCGCGGAAGCTGTCGCGTGCGCGTGCGAGCACGCTGCGGGCGCGTTGCCGCGTGGGGTATAGGGATAAGCGGATTGTCGAGTTGGCGGGGATGTTCGCGTCGGGGGAGATTGATCCGCATTGGTGCGAGGATCCGGCCACCAGTGACGAGGACCTACGGACGTTTCTGATCGGGTTGCCGGGGATCGGGCCGTATGCCGCGGCGAATGTCATGCAGTTGCTGGGGCGGTATCACCTGTTGCCGTTGGACACGGAGAGTGTGCGGCACGGGAAGACGATCCTGGGGATGGAGGGGACGGACAAGGCGATCATGAAGATGATCGATAAGCACTTTGCGCCGTTCGGCGCGCACGCGTTCCGGTCGTACTGGTTTGAGTTGTGGGAGTTTTACGAGAACAAACGCGGGCCGAGCTGGACGTGGGAGCGGGAGACGACGGGGAAGACGTTTACGGCTTCGCAGTTCTGAAGAGAAGAGAACGCAGAGGGCGCAGAGAAGAAGGAAAGGCGAGGACGCGGAGAGGAGGGCTGGGGAAGAGAAGTGGTTGAAGGCGAAGGTCGCGAAGAGCACGAGGAAGAGAAGACAATGAAGGGCTCAACGCGGAGGAGGCGGAGTGCCGCGGAGGGGAGATGCGGGTGGCATGCCTGCTCGCAGAGCGGGCATGGAAAGAACCCAGATCCGAACCTTCGGCTGATACAAGCGTTTCAGCGTTGAAGCGTGGTATGGCCAACAAGCACATCGCCACGATCGCACCCGGCGCTGGAGCGAGATGGGTAACGGTGACCGGCTCGTCGATGCCGCCGTAGGAATAGCCGATCAATCACCAGTCGAGGGCCGACACCCATTCGAGCTGTCGGCTTCATCTGCCCCTCTGCCCCCTTTGTTCATCCAGCCCTCTGGCCCCTCCTCCACCATCCCCTCTACGCTCGTCATTCGGCCCCACCCTCCTCTTTCCCCTCTGCGTCACTCTGATATCTCTGCGACCTCTGCGTTCTCTTCCCATTGAGTCCCATGCCTGAAACCCCATCCATCGCCTGGATATTTTCGATGATCCGTTCGGGGTCGTCGATTGCGGCGTATGCCGCGGCTGCGCCGTTCGGGGGTGTGGTTGCGGACGAGATCTTTGGTCCGTGGGTTCGGACGGGGCCGTATTACAGGTTTCCGCCGGAGCAGCGGGTGGTGACGGAGTTGTTTCGTACGAGCGGGGGTGTGATCACGCCGGAGATTGCATGCGCGGCGGGTGTGGTGTTTGAGAAGTTGGCGCGGGGCGAGGCGGGTCTTCCGGTGTGTGCGCCTGGGCGCGAGTGGTTGCTGGAGCGAGTTCCTGAGGGTGGCAGGCGGATTGTGGTGAAGATGCCTCACGATCATCCTGCGCCGGGTGAGGTGAGGAGGGTGTGGCCGGATCATCCGCATGTGTTTGTGCTGAGGAACCCGATCGATCGGTTGAGCAGCATCATTCTGCGGGGGATGCTGCCTGAGGGTTCGAGCGGTGGTCCTGGGACGTGCATCACGGAGGGCTGGGACCTGCCTCAGTTGCGGCAGTTCTGCGGTCGGTGGCTGGAGGCGCGTGGTGCGGGTCGTGGGCTGGTGTATGACGACATCCGTCGGGACCCTCGGGGGTTTTTCGGGGGGATGTATCGGGCATGGGGGTGGGAGATCGAGGCAGGGGAGTTGGAGGGTGCGGCGGCGTATGCGGCGTCGAACTACCACGCGATGAGCATCCAGAGGGATGCGGGGGCGGATACGCGGCGGCCTGTGAGCAGCGAGATGCGGGCGGCTCCGGAGGAGGCGATTCGCGCGTATCTCTCGGATTCCGTGGTGGTTGCGGCGATGCGCGAGGCGGGGTGGGCGACGGAGATCGGGGCGTATCTCGGCTCAGACGCTGGTGCCGGGTGAATCTGTCGGCGCGGCAATAGCCGATCAAGTGATGCGTTGCACGTTTCAGCGGCGTGTGCCCGGATGTTGCGGTGCCGGGTGGCAGGCAGGAGGCGTTATGTCAACTGATGGGGCCGTGTTGGGTGGGGGTGCGGGATGGGGAGCGCGTCGGGTAACGCGTGGGCAGGCGCGTGGGGGGGCGCGTGGGGGTTTCTCGCTGATCGAGCTGCTGGTGGTGATCTTCATTATCTCGATTCTGCTGGGGATCATGCTGCCGGCGTTGCCTCGGGCGCGTGATGCGGCTCGGAAGGTGCGATGCGGGGCGAACCTGCGGAGCATCGGGCAGTCGGTGGAGATGTATAAGGATCGGTACCGGGAGGTGTTTCCGGTGGCGCGGTACATGCCGCCCCCGTGGATCTCGATGGATCTGGAGAAGCCGCCTTTCAATGTGGCGATGTCGGAGTTTCTGGAGGTTGAGGACCTTGCGTATCGGTGTCCGGGTGACAAGGTTGTGTGGGAGCAGCCGTGGACGCCGAACGAGGGGACGTTCTGGGTCTCTGAGGGTGACACGCGGGAGCGGATCAGCGCGATGTCGTACACGTATGTGGTCGCGCTGGGCGGGAACAGGTATGAGAACACGTTTTACTACGAGTTTCTGAAGCAGGGGCCTTCGACAACGCCGGTGGCGTATGACTTTGACGGGGGGACGTTCGAGACGACGACGGGTGCGCGTCTGCCGGTGAACTTCTTCCACGACAAGCGGAACGTGCTGTTTGTCGATGGCCATGTCGGGCGTTACGGATCGTGAGGTCGGATCTTTGTCGGGAGCTTGAGCATGCCACAGCGGATCAATCTTGATGAAGCGGTGACGCCGGCGCGGAAGGCGATCGACGCGGACTGGTCGCCTCGGAAGAAGAAGATCGTGGGCGGGGTGTGCGTCACGCTCGGCGTGCTCGCGTTGTCGGCGGGGGGTGTGTACGCGTGGGGGCATCGCCCCGTGTCGCTGCCGACGACGCGCGAGGAGGCGATCGCGGTGATGGGTTCCGAGCGGTATGCGCGGCTCGATGAGGATCGCAAGCGTCAGTACGCGGTGGTGGCGGCGGAGCTTTTCAAGGATGTGTCGCGCGAGGAGATGCGGACGTACTTCGAGGATGAGAAGACGCGCGAGGTGCTGTTTGAGATGCGTCAGGAGCAGATGGACGAGATGATCCTGCGCGTGGCGCGGGGCGAGCCGGTTGAGGATTGGCGGACGGGTTGGAGGCCGGGGGGCATGGGCGGTGGACCCGGGGGCGCACGGCCGGAGGGTGATGGGCAGAGGCGTGAGTGGGCACCGGGGAGTGGGCAGGGAGGGGGGCCCGGCGGGGGACAGATGACGGATGAGCAGCGTCAGCAGCGGCGCGCGGAGATGGTCAATCGGATCAACGAGAGGATTGGGCGCGCGGTGAACGATGGGAACGCGCAGATGAATGGGCTGCGCTCGGAGTTCATGTCGCGGATGCGGGCGCAGGGTGGAGGACCGGGGGGGCAGCGTCCGGGGGGCGGTGGGGGCGGGCGCGGGCCGGGATAAGGCGGAGGGGGAAAGAGCCACATAGCAAATGGCAAAGGGCCAGACTGCGGGATGGTGCGAGGATGGCCGGTTGGTGGCGGAGTACGTGAAGAGGGGCAGAGGGGATTATGCGCGCAGTTTGATTTTGACAACCAGTTTGGACGGTTGCGAGTGAGTGCCGTCCCTTCGGGACGCGGGGTTATGTTCAGTCGTTCTTTGCGAGTGTTTCGAGCGCGGCGAGGCGTTTCTTGTGGAGTTCGCGGTCGGGCTCGATGGCGATGAGTGCTTCGAGCTGGTGGCGTGCGGCGTTGTAGTCCTTGGCGACGATGGCGATGCGAGCCGCGGTTTCGCGGGAATCGGCGTCGTAGGGCGCGATGCGGACGACGCGCAGGGCTTTGTCGTGTGCGCGTGCGTGGTCGCCACGTTCGGCGTAGAGGCGAGCGAGTTCGGCGGCGTATGCGGGTGAGTGGACTTCGCGTGCGTCGAGCCATTCGAGGTGGGGGATGGCGCGGGCTTCGATGTCTTCGGCGGGATCGTTCGCGGGTTGCGCGGTGAGGTAGATACGAGCCAGGGCGCGGTGTGGGGCGTCGTCCATGGGGCGTGCGGCGGCGGCGCGTTCGAGGAGGTCGGTCATGGAGGGGTCGGGGATGCCGCGGCGTTCGCGGAGGGCTGCTTCGACGGCGATGGCGAGGAGTTCTGGGTGGTTGGGGTGGGCTTCGAGGGCGAGCTCGATGGCCTGTGCGGGTGAGTGTGCGGGTGAGGCGGCTTGTTCGATGAGGGATCGTGCGTCGGGCGTGCCGGGGGGGAGTCGAGCGCCCCAGGCGATGAGTTGCTCGCCGGCCCACTGCTTGAACGCGGTGAAGAAGTCGGCGCGTGAGAGACCGAGGACGGTTCGGAATGCGGCTTCTTCGGGCGTGCCCTTGGCGTAGTGGTCCATGAGATCGAGGGGGGCGCGGTCTCCGAAGCGTTCGACGATGTACTGGTACATCCAGTGTCCCTGGGCGTATGCCTGGGAGCGGTCGGTGGGCTTTCTGGGGCGGACGAAGGCGATGTTGATGGCGTCGAGATCGAAGAGCTGGTCGGCGGCGTAGGCGTTTGCGAGGAGGGCGACGGTGCGGGTGTCGCGAGGTGCGTCTTCGAGGTAGACGGCGGCGGCTTCTGTGAACCAGTGGGGGATGCGGTTGTTGGTCCGTGCGAGGGTGACGGTGTGGGTGTATTCGTGGCGGACGACGCGGAGCCAGTCGTAGGGGCCGACGAGGTGGCCGGGGCCGTCGGAGGGTGACTCCATGGCGATGATGGGTCCGGTGGCGGCGGCCATGGTGTGGAGCCCGGGCATTCCGGTGATGCGGACGCTGAACCACTCGTGGTTGGGCATGAGGTCGATGGTGGTTTTGACGGGGGGCTTGAAGTCGATGCCGCCGTTGTCGGGTGCGCAGACGCGGGCGTGCATGGCTTCGAGCGCGGGGAGCATCTCTCGTGCGAGGATGGTGTCGCGTCCGGGTTTGCAGCGGACGATGAAGTGTTCGGACTCGAAGCGCTGGTAGGTGAGGAGTTCGGTGAGGAGTTTGGTGGAGTTGTCGACGGCGACGTTGAAGGGGTCGAGGGTCTTGGCGGCGCGGAGTGTGTCGAGGGCTTCGACATCGCGTCCTGCCTGGGCGAGCATGAGGCCTCGCTCGATGAGCGGCTCGGCCCAGTGTGGCTCGCGTTCGACAGCGCGGCGGAGGAACACGTCGCTGAGCTCGTACTGGCGGTTGTCGCTGAGGGTTCTTCCGACCTCGTAGAGGGCGAGTGAGGAGAGGGGTGTGGCGTTGGAGAGGGCGTCGAAGGAGGCGAGGCGCGCGTCGGTGTCGGCTGGGTCGAAGGAGGCCGCGGCGGCGGCGGCGCGGAGGGCGAGGAGCGAGCGCATCGTCGGGTGTGCGTCGAGGGCGGGTGTGAGGATCTCGATGGCGCCTGCGGCGTCGCGCTGGCGGAGTTGGGCACGGGCGCGGATCTCTGCGGCCCAGGGTGAGAGGGCGGTGTCTTCGGATGCGATCTTTCCGGCGAGTTGGTCGAGGCGTGCGGCGATGGACTCGGAGGTCTGGAAGTCGAACTGATCGACGGACATGTGTCCGAGGAGTCGCCACGCGGCGGCGCATGAGGGGTTGAGGCGGAGGGTCTCGATGGCGGCCTGGCGGGCTTCGCGCCGGTTGTCCTTGGAGTTGAGGAGTTCGGCCTCGGCGAGGCGCGGGGACCACGCGAGTCGGTCGAGTTCATCGCGGGCGCGGGCGAGGAGTGTGGTGATGGTGCGGTAGTCCTGCTGGGCGTCGCGCCAGGGGCCCTTCATGCGAGCGCGGAGGAGGAGGGCGCGGACGCCTTCGGCCATCTCGTCGGCGAGCGTGATCTGCTGATCGGCCATCTGGGCGGCGACTCGATCGAGCGAGCGGGAGGCATCGGCGGCGTTGCCGAGATCGAACAGGGCCTGGGCGCGGAGGCGCGCGGCGCGGAGGGTTGTTGAGTTATCGAGGAGTGGGAGGGCGGCGGCGGGATCGCCGCGTTCGATGAGGGCTTCGGCGCGGTCGAGGGGATCGGCCTCTGGTGAGTGGAGCGAGTCGTCCCAGAAGCGGGCGGTGGTGAGCGCGGCGCGGGCGCGGAGGGCGGGTGAGTCGAGGTCTTCGTCGCGCCAGATGCCGTGGTGGAGGCGGAGGTCGCGGGCTTGTTCGGGCGTGAGGTAGGACTGCTCGAGGAGGCGCGTGATGGATGGGGCGAGTTCGGGGACTTCGATGGGCGCGGGCTTGCGGTCCTGGAGGACCTGGGCGTGGGAGACTGGTGAGGGGATGAGGGGCGAGAGGGTGAGGAGCGCGGCGAGGAGGGTGTGAGCCCCGGGGCGGGCGTGGGGTGCGGATCGACGGCGTCTCGTTCGGGTGGGCTGCACGATGGCCTCCGGGTGGATTGGACTGTTCCGTGTACCCGCAGGATGAGTGTACGGTTGGCGAGAATCTCGCGAACCGTGGGTGGGGCGTTGAGAGGTGCGGGGAGTTTGATTACGGGGGGTCGATGCGGCCTCGGTAGGGCTCGATGCGGACGTTCCAGCCGCGTGCTGGGGTTGCGGTGTCGAAGATGCGGTAGGGGAGGTCTTTGGGGTTTTTCTCGGGGTTGAGCATCTGGATGATGGACTCATCTCCGACGAGGTTGATGGTTCTGGCCATGCGCGGGAGGAGGTCGGACTTTCGGTACCAGACGCGGATCTCGGCGAGTTCGTCGGCGTCTTGTGGATCGGCGATGGGAACGAGGAGGAGTTGGTAGGAGCCATCGCCGGAGTTGATGAAGGAGCGGAGCGAGTCGGCATCGACGCCGTCGTCGGGCGCGAGCATGGTGACGCGGTAGCGCTTGAGGACATCGTCTCTGCGTTGGCCGACGGGGACTGGGAAGGGTCCTTCGCCGATGCGGAGGGGATCGAAGCGTTCACCGGGCGGCACGACCTGGCGCTTGATGAACTGCTTGTCTTTTTCGAGTCTTTCGACGAGCCACTCGCCGTCGAAGATGTAGTCCTTGGGTTCTTTCTCGACGCGTTTGCCGACGCGGAGCTGGGTGAAATGGACGGCGAAGCGTCGAGAGGCGGGGGTGGTCGCGTCGCCCCGGTCGAGGGTCTCGTAATACAGGGTGCCGTCGCGGATCTGCTCGTCGCCGGCGAGCGAGAAGATGCGGGTGTAGCGGATGCCGGCCTTGAAGGTCTTGATCTCGAGATCGGCGGTTTCGAGGGCGACGAGGAGATCGTCGGCGGTGGTGATCGGCTGGCCGGGCATCCACTTGTGGGGCGCGGCCGCGGGGGTTGGCGGCTCAGCGGCGGGTGTTTCGGGCGTGCCCTGCGCGTGCACGGAGAGCGAGATGGACGCGGCGCCGATGAGAGCGAGCGTGGAGTTCACGAGTGGGCGCGTGGGGCGTGCCATGTGCGGCTCCCGGGTGTGTTGGCGGGGTTTGATGACACAATGTATGTGGGCAGAGGGGGCGCGGTGTTGCAGTGCGGCGCGTGTGCGGCCCGGGTCGGTGACATGGTTGTGACACGGGATGGGGGTGTTGATCAGGGTCGGGTCGCGAGTTGGTCGGCGTCGCGCAGCCAGAGGTTGAGGCGTGCGGCCCAGTGTCGGAAGACGAGGCGGGCGTCGGAGAAGGGGTCTTCTTCGATGGGTTGGGTTGCATCGCGGACGACATCGGACTCGATGGCGGCGGCGAGGCGCTGGCGGGTTGTGGAGTCGAGGATCTCGATCTCGACGGATGCGCCGCCGATCTGGGTCTGTCCGGTTGCGGGATCGACGCGTGCGCCGGCGAGGGCTGTGATGGCGGCGCGGATGACGGCGACGTTGGGGCCGGGCTCGGTGGCGATGGGGTAGAGGAGGGAGAGCGCGGAGACGGTCTCTTCGTGGAGTGAGGCGGCGAGTTCGGCGGATTCGGCGTCGGTGATGCGTGTGCCGCGGACGGTGCGTTGGGGGAGGAAGGTGATGGGTTCGACGATGAAGGCGTTGTATGAGGTGAGGCGTGCGGATTGTTCGTAGAGGGTTCCCTGGTGCCTTGGGCTTTGTCGGAGGCGTGCGTAGTCGCCGAGAAATCCGGAGTATCGGGTGGCGGGGAATGCCGCGGGTGGCTGGGCGTCTGCGGGTCTGACGGGGTCGGGGTCGGGTTGCGAGCGTGTGGTGGAGGAGCAGCCGGCGAGGAGGGAGGCGATGAGGAGCGTCGCGAGGGCGTGGTTGGGGCGGTTGCGTGGGGGGGTTTGGATGGCGTGTGCGGGGTTCATGGAGTGGAAGATCGGTCGGATGGCGTGCGAGGGGTTATTCCTCGTCGAAGCCGCGTGCGACGAGTTCGTTGAGCGCGTCGAGGGCATTTTCGGCGTCGTCGCCCTCGGCGGTGACATCGAGGGTTGTGCCTTGCGTGGCGGCGAGCATCATCATCTGCATGATGGATTTGCCATCGACTTCGGTGTCTTCTCGTCTGACGGTGATGGCTGACTTGAAGGTCGAGGCGAGGTCAACGAATGCCATGGCGGGCCGGGCGTGGAGCCCGAGCCGATTGACGATGGTCACCGCGATGGTCCGTCGTTCGGACACGGCGTGTGGGCTCCGGAGTGGTGGGAGTGGGGGGTGGCGGGCGTGGGGGGGAGTGGCGAGGGATCAGCCGGGGAAGCCCTGTGCGTCGGCCTCGTCGATGAGCGTGAGGACTTCGGGGACGGTGGAGGCCTGTCGGAGGAATCTTCTGAAGCGTTCCTGGGAGAGGTTTTTGAAGATGACCTCCATGGCGAGGAGGTGCTCTTCGGGCCTGTCCTCGGGGGAGAGGAGGAGGAAGACGGAGTAGACGGGTTGCCTGTCGAGTGCGTTGAAATCGACGCCTCGGGCGGAGAGTCCGATGGTGGCGCACATCTTGGAGATGGCCTTGTGCTTGACGTGCGGAACGGCGACTCCCTTGCCGAAGCCGGTGGAGCCCTTTTTCTCGCGTTCGAGGATGGCGCGGACGAGTTCGTCGCGCATGGCGGGCTTGGCGACGTTGGCGGCGATGATGGCGTCGACCATCTCTCCGATCACGTCGTCGCGTTCAACGGCGTTGAGGTTTGCGATCACCGCGTCACGGACGATGATGTCATTGAGCTTCATGCCTTCGTCGCTCCTGGCCGATGTGGCACGGGTTCAGCGGTTGCCTTCGCGCAGCCGGTTCTTGTACTCGGTGACCTGACGCGCGGCCTTCTGTGCCACCTGGTCGATGGCGGCGTAGACGTCTTCGTGCTTTGCGTGGCAGACGAAGGGGTCGTGCTTGGGGACCTTTGAGACGATCTCGGCGTCGTACTCGCCCTTGTGGTGGTGGTCGGCCTTGGTGATGGTGACGATGGTTGAGGAGACGCCGTCGAAGAACTTTCCGATGTGCTCGACCTTTGATTCCGCGTAGGTGCGGATCGCGTCGGTGATATCCAGACCCCGCCCAATGACCTCGATTCGCATGGACGCTCCTTGCTGTTCAACGTCCGCCCCGGGCGAATGCCCGGAGAGGGAGAATCGTCTTCACGCGATGATAAGCAACGCGCGCGGCCGGGTCAGGTGCGCGGGGAGTCATTGATCGGTGCCCGTCAGGGCTGGGATGGGGATGGAGTTGTCGGCGTCTGGGAGGTGGGGTGCGTTCGGTCGAGCGCGGAGAGGGGCTTGTTCTGTCCTTCGGGGGTGAGGACGCCGGCGGTGATGATGAAGCGGAGTGCTTCGTCGATGGAGAGCGGGAGGTCTTTGACTTCTTCGGCGCGAACGTTGACGACGAAGCCGGTGAATGGGGTCGGGGTTGTGGGGACGAAGACGGAGACCATCTCGCCGCCTCCGGCGGAGCGTGCGCCCTCGATGGAAGATCCGGTGACGAACCCCATGGTCCATGCCTCTCGTCTTGGCCACTCGACGAGGACGACGCGGTTGAAGGCCATGGCCTTGTCGCCGATGATGAGATCGACGACCTGTTTGACGTGTGGGTAGACCTGTTTGAAGCCGGGGATTCGGGCGATGAGCGCTTCGATTCTTGCGTAGACCTGTCGTCCGAAGAAACCTCCGAGGAGAACGCCGGCGAGATAGACGAGCCCCATGGCGACGAAGAGTCCGATGGCACCGAGCCAGGGGTTCTCATTCCAGCGTGCGCGGAAGTGTTCGAGGGATTGCTTCTTGTTTCCTTTGACGAACCAGCCGCGGTCCGGGATGGCTTTCTCTGTGTCGGTTGCGGGCTTTCCTCGGACGTACTCGGGGAGCGCGTCGGTGCCGGCGATTGTGGGTGCGACTTCGACGTAGACCCACTGGACGCCTCGGTTGATGGGGCTTGCGACGGTTTTGAGGAGGAAGCTGAACGCCTGCCAGAGGAGCCAGAGGGTGACGATGGAGGGCAAGAGGATGCCGAGCCCTCTGAAGAAGAAGCGTTTGAAATCGGTATTGAATGACTCTCGCTTGGCCATGTCACATCCGTTTGGCGCCGGCGGTTCTTTGGTGCGCGGCGTCTGTTTGCCTGCTCGTCGTGAGCGGGCGATTGTACGGATGGTTGGTGATCAAGCGGCTCTTCGTGCGGCGCGCTTGCCGTTCGATCTGTAGATGCTGAGCGCGGGATGGAGATGCTCGGCGATGACGCCGGAGGCGAAGATGCGCTGCCCTTCGGAGAGTTCGAGGGGGAGAACTGTTGTGTGCGCGGGTGGGGCGTCGGCGGCTCTGCCCATCGGGCCGGCGCGGGTGCCGGCTCTGGCGAGATCATCGGGTGTGGGATCGAGTCCGGCGAAGCGGGCGACGCGCTCTGCGGCGGCCCAGGGATCGGCGTTGATCTCTGAGGCGTGGATCAGGAGGAAGTCGGCGTAGGACTCCTGGGCGCGGAGGATCGCGGACATGAAGTCGATGCAGGCGCGGAGGCCGAGGCGGCACTCGGGCGTGAGGGGGCCTGCGCCGGGGGGCCTGGCGCAGAGGAGGTCGTCGAGGGAGCATCCTGTGGAGCGGCGTTCGACGCGGAGGAGGCGGTAGTTGGCGGTGATGGCGTCGCGGGGGTCGGCGGCGAGGAGCGCGACGCGATGGTTGGTGAGGTCTGCGGCGACTTGGGCGGGCGTGCTCATGCCGCGTTCTGGGGAGAGCCCTTCGAGCCAGCGTGGTGGTTGGGGTGTGGGTGTGGTGATGGAGAGGTGGATGGAATCAACGAGGGCCCGGAGGCGTGGGAGGCCGCACCCGTTGAAGGCGACGACGCAGATGGGGTTTGCATCGTCGCGTTTGGTGGTGGGGGGCTTGGTGGTGGATGAGGGACGAGGGGTTGGCATGTCCGGCTCCGGGTCGCGAGCGCGTGGCGGGGCGCGCGCGACGTGTGCGTGGCGGACATGGCTATCGGAACTCGGCTCGCGGCGCGTGAGCGGTGGGACGAGATTGGGTGTGTGGGTCTGCTTTCTGGCGTTCGATGCGCTGAAACTGCGCGTTGTGGAGTTGATGCTGGGTGTGCGCGGTGTGGGGCGGATTCAGGCGGCGCGGGAGTGGAGCGAGTTGCCCATGAGGATGCTCGCGGCGTGTCCGGCGTCGGTGGCGACGGGGATGCAGGCGTCGAGGCGTGTGAGTTTCAGGATGCGTTTGACCTCGTCGGGGAGGCCGAACACAACAAGTGATCCCGCGTTGTGTCGGCAGCGTGTGTGGAGATCGACGAGCATGTTGAGGCATGCCGAGGAGAGGTGCTCGACGCGTTCGAAGGAGACAGCGAGGAGCCAGCCGGCGCGGCGTGCGGCGTCGCTGAGTTCATCGGAGAGGAGGACGGCTTGTCGCTCGCGGACGGCGGGGCAGAGGACGCCGACGACCGCGATGGGGAAAACGGATTGCACTTCTATGAGCGGGCCTCGATGGGTGTCGGATGCGAGAAGATCGAATTCCATTCGTGGGCTCTCCCGGCTGCGGCGGCTGATCCGGGGGACGCCCCCGATGCAACCGACGCACGGGGAGAGATGCGATCTACGTGCGGTGTTTGCCACTTGCGTCGCGGATGGGGCGAGGTTTGCGCTTCACACCGCGCGGGATGCTCTGGTTGTGCGGGTTGAGGGGCCGTACACGGCGCGATCAGGGGCGGGGCTTGCGGACCTGAGCGGGGCGAGGGGTGCGGGGGTGCGGGTTATCGGCGAGTGTGCGAGTCAGGCGTGTCATGGCCTTGATGGTGGCATCGCTGACATGGTGCTCGATTCCCTCGGCATCGACCTCGGCCTGGGGGCGTGGGACACCGATCGCGATGAGGAAGGCCAGCACGGCGTCGTGCCGGATACGGGCGCGTTCGGCGAGGAGGAGGCCGTCGGGTGTGAGGGTGATGGGCTTGTATGGGGCGGTCTGGACGAGGCCTTTCTTGACGAGTCGGGTGACGATTCGGGAGACGGTGACGTGGCTGACACCCATCATGCGCGAGAGGTCGCTGACGCGGGCCTCGCCGCGGGATCTGAGGATGTCGGCGATGGCTTCGACGTAGTCCTCCGCGGTTTCGTCTTCGTGCGCGGCGCGTGTGTCTTTGAAGCGGTCGGGCGTTTGTCCTCGGCTGCGCGTGTCGGGCCTTTGTGTGTGCTTCATGCCGGGCTCCTTCATGCGATGCCGAGCGCCTGCCGGATCGTTGCGGGTGAAACGCCCTGGATGCGCAGGACCTTCTCAGGTGAGCGTGCTCCTGAGTGGAGCGTGACCTGTGATTCTCTGGCGTTGAGGGCGCGTGCGACGAGTGCGCAGATGGCGCGGTTGGCGCGTCCGTCTTCGGCGACCTGTGCGATGCGGACTTTGAGGCGGTCTCCGAGTGGGCCGGCGATGGCATCACGCTTGGCACCGGGGACGGCCTTGACGCGCAGCAGGACCGCGTCGCTCGCATCGAGCGAGAGGATCGGGTTGGTCGGTGAGTGGGTGCGTTCTGGAGTATTCATACGAACATGAACCAGATCTCGGGTGTGGTTTTCGGACATTCGTGATCCGGGCGGGGCGTGTGAGACGTAGATTACATGCGAGTGGCGATGCGGAGAGATCCGGGCACAACCGGCGGGTCCGGAGTGCCGAAACCAGACGTGGATGAGAGCCGCGGGAGGGTTGCGCTTCCGGCGTTCGAGCGGCTCCAGGAGAGTGATGATGCGGGCAGATGAGCGTATGGGGTTGTGGAAGGTGATCGTCCGGTCGGTCGGTGTGCTGTTGGTCGCGTTTGTGCCCTGCGGGCTTGCGACGACCGTCGCGGAGGCGCAGCCCCAGTTGGTTGAGGGGCAGGTGCTGGTGGTGTATGACTCTCGGCTTCCGGACAGTCTGCTTGTGGCGGAGCATTACGCGGGATCGGCGAAGGTGGCGGGTGGTGTGGGGGGTGTGGCGGGTTCGCGTCCGGGCGTGCATGTGTTCGATCTCGCGACTGGTGGCGCGGCTGTGACGGCTCCGGGGACGACGACGTATCCGAACTTCATCACGCGGATCCGCACGCCGCTTCGGAATCATCTGGAGGCGTCGGGGCTGACGAACGAGATTCGCTGCATCGTGACGACGAAGGGACTGCCCCACCGTGTGCGCGACACGGACAATGCCAACAGCGGAGACAGCCCGACGCAGACGGACAACGAGCACATGAACCGCGATGCGACGAACGCCTCGATGGAGGCGGAGCTCGCGTTGTTGTGGCAGGATCTGACGGCAGGGGAGATGGGCGGCGCGGCGGATTCGTTCGCGGATGGGATGATTGTGAATCCGTACTGGGGGCGATCCGAGCCGATCTCGGCGTGGCCGACGACGCACATCACGAGCCCGAAGGCGTTTGTCGGCGCGTATGCGCCGGGTCGGTTCTGGTGGACGACGACGGCGGACCCTGCGGGGCGTCTGTCGCCTGGGGACATCTATCTTGTGTGCCGCCTGGATGGGAACACGGTTGATGATGTGCGTGCGTTGATCGATCGTTCACGGCACATCGTTGTGGACATGCGTTCGGTTGTTGTGGTGCTTGACGAGTCGAACAGCGACGGTGTTCAGACGCCGACGCCCCCTCCGAGCAGCGAGTTCGACAACAGCCACGGGATACCCGAGGTGAACGCGGGGGACGACTACGAGTTGTGCCGCGACACGCTGCTGGCGGATGGTCGGATACTCAGCGCGAATGTCCGTTACGACGCGTTGGCGGACGCGGCGAACTTCATGGTTGGCCCGCGGATCTCGTATGGTGGCCAGGGGATCGTGGTGACGGAGCCGGTGCTGCTGCTGGCGCACTACGGGGCGAACCACCACGGGACGAAGCCGGGTGGGAGTGGTGCGAATCCTCCGGCGTCGTCGAGTTATGCCGAGTCGTTCCACTATTCGCCTGGCGCGATCATGAACACGATGGAGTCCTTCAACGCGCGTGCGTTCGGGGGTTTGACGACATCTTTCAACCAGGAGCAGATCGCGGACTTCATTGCTGCGGGCGGGACGTTCGGGCTGGGGAACGTGTACGAGCCGTTCGCGTACACGGTGCCGGACACGATCTTCGTGGTTCGGAACTTCATCCTCGGGAACCTGACGTGGGCGGAGGCGGCGCACACGTCGATTCCGTTTCTTTCGTGGGCGCAGATCGTGATCGGGGATCCTTTGGCGCGGATCGTGCGTTCGACGGAGGACATCAACGGGGACGGTGTGGTTGATGTCGAGGATCTGTGGGCGTGGGAGGAGTCGCCGACGGACATCAACAACGACGGCGTCGCGAATGAGGCGGACAAGCGGTTGCTCGAGGGAACCGTGCGTGCGTTCGAGCGGGTGGACATGACGAACCGGCGTCGTTGAGCGGGGCGTGATGGGGATCAGGTTGTGGGAGAGGGCGCGGGGCGTCGCTTGGGGAAGATGGCGGTGCTCATGCCGCGGACGCCGGCGGTGCGGACCATGCCCTCGCCGATGCGGTTGAACGCGCTCTTCGCGTTTGCGGGTGAGAACTCGAAGCCGATGAAGCGGCGTCCGAGGGCGTGGGCGACGACGCCGGTGGTGCCGGAGCCGAGGAAGGGGTCGAGCACGAGGTCGCCGGGGTTGGAGGTGCTGCGGATGACACGTTCGAGGTAGACCTCGGGCAGCTGGTTGTCGTGGTTGGCGCGGCGTTCCTTGTTGTTGCCCTGGATGCGTCCCCAGTATTGCCCGTACCAGACGTCCATGGGGACGCGCATGCCGGGGGCGATGCCGTCCTTTTTGTTCATGGTGCGGGCGTCGCCGTAGATGGCGGCGCGGTCGGACATCTCCAGCACCTCATCGGGATTCCATGTGTTGATGCCGGCCTTGGTGAAGTAGAGGGCGTGGACCTTTGAGTTGATGAAGCGTCCGGTGGTGTTCTGGCCGAAGCGGTAGTGCCAGATGCACCAGTTGACCATCGAGAGGCGGCGTGACTTGAGGTGGACGACGATCTCCGCGGCCCAGTCGTCGGGGATGTTGACCCACATGCTGCCGCCGGGGCGGAGGGCGTCGACGCACCCGTCGAGCCAGGCATAGGTGAAGTCGAGATACTCCTTGTCGGACATGGAGCGGTCATCCCAGGTCTTGCCGGTTTTCTCGCGGTCGTAGTCGCGATTCCAGTTGAAGGGCGGATCGGCGAAAACGAGGTCTACCTTGCCGGTAACACACTCGGGCACGGCGCGGAGGAGCGTGCGTGAATCACCGACATAGACGCGGCAGTCGGGGTTGTCGCGCGTGTAGGTCGGCTTCGGTGCTTGGGAATGGTGCGTTTCGATCGATGCGCGTGCGTCGGCGGCGGCATTCTTGTTTGTCGTCATGGAGCGACAGCGTAGCGCGAAGCACCGAACCGCGCAAGTGGCTGATTCGTCGAGCCTTACACGCGCCGAACGAGGTGTTGGTCCGCGCCGCGGAGGATGGCATCGGCGACGAGGAGGTCGGTGGGTGTGTCGATGTCGACGACTGCGCCTTCGGGGTTGGTGATGCCGCGCCGGTCGAGGCCGAAGAAGGCGTGGGGGCCAGGGGGGACGCCGGGGATCGCGAGCATGAGGGCGGGGAGCGTGAGCGCGATGATGCCGCCGTCGGGGATGAACGCAGGAGGGAGATCCTGTCTGCGGAAGATGCAGTGGTTGAGCGTCTCCCCTTCCCAGGGGCGGACGGTGCCTGCGGTTTCATCGATTCGTGCGGTCCACCAGGGGTGATGCTTGCCGACGGGGGCATAGGACTGAACGGAATCGCATCCTGTCTCGACGAGCCGGGCGATGGCGCGGTCGGCGAGGTCGGCGGGTCGGACGGGGACGTTGGCGTAGAGGATGACGAGGGGTGTGGAGGGTGTGATGGAGTTGGTGCGGAGGAGGTGCTCGGCGGCGTGGCGTGCCGCGGCGTCGATGGTGGCGTGGTCGCCGGCGAGCTCGTCGGGTCTGTGGATGGGGATGGCCCCGAGGGATGCACCGAGGTTACGGAGTTCGGGGCTGTCGGAGGAGAGGGCGACGGTGGAGACTGCGCGAGAGTGAAGGGCGTGCTCGATGGTCCACTGGGCGCAGGGCTTGCCCGCGACGGGTGCGAGGTTCTTGCCGGGGACGCCCTTGCTGCCGGCGCGTCCGAGGATGATGGCGGCGGCCCCTGTGTGTGCGGGCGTGGATGGCGCAGGCGTGTTGCTCATGCGGCGAGGAGGGTTCGCGTGGATGGCGCGTCGGTGGGGAGGTGTTCCTGGCGAAGACGCCAGAGAGAGCGGAAGAGATCGGTGAGCGAGGCGCACGTGAGGCCGAGCGTGTCGGTGCTCCGGCTGGTCTGGACGATGCCGACAACGTGGCGTGCGCCGTGCTCGTGTCCGTCGAAGGGGACGCGCCCATCGGAGAGGATCGTCATGTGCTTGCGTGCGAAGCGTCGCTGGACATGGATGGGAAGCGGGAGCGGAGCGATGCGCGAGCCCGCGACGGCTCTTGGGAGCGGATCGATGACGGATGCGCCCGCGACGGTGAGCCAGCGGTCGTAGAAGGGCTCGATCTCGGCGAGGGACTCGTCGCAGCGCGTGATGCGCGGGACGATCCAGCACGACGGGAGCGCGCCGGGCGCGGGGAGCGATCGGACGGCTTCGATGAGCGAGGTGAGGTTGGACTCGGCACGCTCGTACTGGTCGACGCCCATGATGGTGCGATAGGTCTGGCGCGTGGCGGCCATGAGGTCAACGCTGATCACGCCCGCGCCGGAGGTGACGAGGTCGTGGGCTTCTTCGGTGGAGCAGAGGAGGTCGGTCCTGACGTGCAGGGCGCGGCATCCGGCGGCGCGGGCGGCGCGAACGATCTCTCGCCAGGCGTGGTGGCGGAGCGGGTCGCCGATTCCTGCGAGTGTGATGGCGATCGCGGGATTGGCGCGGAGGGCGGACTCGATGATCTCGGCGGCGCGCTCGGGGTCCATGGGCGGGCGTTCGGCGACGTCTTCGCGGCCGCGTGTCCAGAGCCCGCGGATGCCGGAGGTCATGCGTCCGGTGCAGAGTTCGAGCGTGAGATGCTGGGGCGCGGCGGGTGAGGCCGTGAGGCGATCGGCGAGTGCGTGGACGATCTCGCGGGTCGGGGCGTGGCGTGCGTTGTCGGCGTAGGAGGCGAGGACGGGGGCGAGGGCGGCGCGGCTGCTCGGAAGGTCCATGATGGCGCGGCCGTTGAGATCCCGGTAGCCGGGATCGACGGGCACGCAGCAGATCTTGGCGATGGGATCGGACTGAGGGCCGATCGGGATGTAGCCGAGGGAGGCACCGATGGTTGCGAGCCATTGCGCGGAGTCCTGTGAGACCGCGAACTCGTCGAGCATGGAGCGGGCGATGAGGCAGGGGGCGAGCCCGGGCGCGGCCTGTGTGAAGGTGACGCGCGTGCCCGAGGGGTGTTCGGCGTGGCGTTCGACGATCGAATCGCAGAGCGCGGGATCGACGGCGCACCAATCGGGCCCGAGGAGGAGTGCGGCGTCGAAGTCCTGCGCTACGCGGGCCATCGGCTTTGCGAGGAGGAGTTCGTCGTAGATGGTGAGCCCGGCGATGGCGCCGCGCCAACTGGAGGGTGCGAAGAGCCGGGCTTGTGCGACGGCGTCGCGTCTGGCATCGAGGTGCTGTCGATCGATGTGCTCGATGCGGATGCGCAGCGGGCGGAGGGCGTTCTCATCGCCGAGGAGTTCGCGGATGCGATCGGGTTCGGGTGTGAGGAGGACGGTCTCGCGGATGTGCGCTGAGGAGGCGAGCCGGGCGAGCGTGAGTTGGAGGGCGTTCATGCGGCCGGCGACGGGATCGGCGAGGCGTCTGGCGATGCCGAGCGAGCCGCGGTCGGGATCAACGGGGATCAGCGCGACGACACGCGGGGCACGCGACCTTACGCCTGTGGCATTAAGCGTGAGCGAGGGATCATCGGGCGCGACATCGCGTGTGAGTTTGCGGGCGCCTGTGAGCGCTTCGAGGGCGTGGTCGAGGAGGCGGAGCGCGGTTGAGGCGGATTCTCGGATACGTGAGACGTTGTCGATGTCGCGCTCGATCTGTCGCTTCTGGCGTTCGATGGGGCTGAGCGTGGTGTCGAGTGCGATGGCGCGATCGGCCTTGAAGCGGTTGAGTGCGCCGACCTGGTTGACGTGCTGGACGATCGTGAAGCCGATGGTCAGGGCGTTGACTCTGGCTGTGATGGGTTCGATGCGTCGGATGAGGTCGTTGACCTTGCGCTCGTCGGGGTAGGCGCGCTGCATGCGCTTGAGAAGGTCGAGTGCGTCGGCGGAGAGGCGCGCGACCTGTGAGACCTCCTGGCGCGCGACACGGAAGCGGGCACGGGCCTCGGCGATGCGATCGCGTGCGCTGGGTGAGTGACGCCCGGAGGTGGGCGTGGAGAGATCGAGTGGGGGGGTGAGTGGGGGGGTGGGGGGGGCGTGTGTGTCGAGCGCGTGGGCGAGTGTCATCGCGGTGGTGTTGCGTTTGGCGACTCCTCCTTCGGTGGCGTCGATGGTGCGCAGGCCTTGTTCGGCGTCGGCTCCGAACATCTGCTCGAACTGCACGAGGTATGCCGCCATCTGCTCGTCGGTGTAGATGGGGCGTCCGTGTGTGTCTTCGAGTCGTCGGAGGAGTCGTCGTGATCGTGCGATGCGTTCCCACTCGAACATTTCGAGCGTGCGGAAGGGGTTGAGTTCGGGTCCCCAGGTGGAGTGGATGGCGGCTCCTGCGGCGTAGTACTGGCCGTCTGTGAAGCCGAGGTCTTGCCCGACCATGATGACGGGATCGCAGCCGAGGTGTCGGGCGAGCGAGTAGGCCAGGTGCGCGACGGTCGCGCCGGCGGGGAGTTTGCCCTTCTTGTCGGCGATGCCACCGACGATCTCTTCGAGCCAATCGTCCTCGCAGCAGCGGATCGCGCCGGGGAAGGACTCGAGGATGGCGGGGTTGGCGCGGGGCTCGACGACGAGCGTGACGCCAGCGACCTGTTCGGCGGTGAGTCCCTCGTAGAAGCGGCGGCTGATCTCGTGGTGGTCGAGGGCGGTGACGAAGTGGGGGCGGATGCCTCGGGCGAGGAGTTGTTTGAGGACGGTCTGCACGGCGATGATGACGACGCGGTCGCGGACGCCGGGGCGTGCGAGGAGCTCGATGTTTCGTTCGAGCGAGGGGCCGGCGGAGACGACGACGGCGGCGCGGCCGCGGGCGATGCCGGCGAGATCGGCGATGCCTGAGGTGGAGACGTACCAGTCGGTGTTCATGAGGAGGTTTCGGAGCGTGGCCTCGGACTGGACGAGGGTGGTGAGGACGGTCGTGCGCGCGGCGCGCATGACGCTTGTGAAGAGTGTGGAGAATGCGTCGAGCTGTCCCGAGCAGCGGGCGCGGGAGGCGGGGTGCTCGAGCAGGGCGGTGCCGAGCACGAAGACGCCCTCGCTGCCTTTGACGGCCTCGCTGATGGATGCCGAGTCGCTCTGGTCGGTGAGGAAGCCGACGTTGCAGGCGCGGATCCATTCGCTGTGGTCGATGCGTTCGAGGACGGCGCGGAGGAGGGGGACGTCGGGCTCGAAGCAGAGGAGCACGCCGGAGCGGGCGATGCTGCGAGCGACGCGTTCGACGTGGTGGCCGAGGCCGAACCCGAGGGCGACGACGCCGGGCGTTGAAGCGACGTCGATGGATTCGGCGATGTGTCGGGCTTCTTCGAGGGGGCGTCGCGGGCTGGCGAGGGTGCGCTTGCCGCGCGGGCTGGGGAGTGTTGCTGTGAGTGCGCCGTCGGGCGCGAGGGTGAAGTCGATGTCCTGGCGCGCGGGGGTCTGCCGGATGCGATCGGCGACCTTCGGTGAGGCGATCGCGATGGCGCGGAGGTTGCGTTCGAGGGTCTCGGCTGAGGGACGCGCAGCGGCGTCTCTGGATGCGGCCGGGGTGTGAGCGCGGTGCGCGGTGTTCATCTCGCCTCTTCCATCCTGAGTGCCCGAGCGTGCGTGGCCGTTCGCGCGGGCGCGTTCGTGCGGGTTTCGATAGGTCTGAACCCGATCAGATCGGCCGGTCGGGGGCGGGGGCTGCAAAGATCGGGTATCGAACCGGATGGTGTTCCGCATCGAAGGGGAGTGTGCGGGGCGAGGAGCGTGTGTGATGGATCATGTGGTCGCGGCAGCGCACGCGGCGATGGTGGCGACGGGGTTGCCGGCTTCGATCGGGGGCCGGGTTGCGCCGTTGCCCGCTGCGCCCGCGCTTGAGGTTGCGTTGTTTGAGTCGCCGCAGGCGGTGGTCTTTGTGTTGGTGGTGCTCTCGCTGGCGGCGTTCTTTGTGCTGCGATCGCGGGGGGCGGCGGCGTTTGTGGGGGCGGGCGTGGGGTTGGTGTTGGCGGCGGGTGTGTGTGTGGTGAGCGTCTTGGTGACGACGCCTCGGGAGCGCATGAGCATCGGGACGCGGGAGCTGGTGCGGGCGGCGGTGGAGGTTGATGCGGGGGCGTTGCGGGAGTTGCTTGCGCCGGATGCGCGCCTGGTGACGGGGAAGTTCAGGAGCGTGGCGGGGATGGAGTCGGTGGGGCGCGAGCAGATCATCGCAGGTGTGGAGGATGTGGTGGGGCGTCGGTACGGCGTGGAGAAGTGGGCGGTGTTGAAGGTGCAGGCGACGCGCGACGGGCCGTCTGTGGGGCGGACGCAGGTGCAGGTGCGTGTGGAGGCGGGGGGGATGAGTTTCTCGTGGTGGAAGATCGACTGGCGGCTGGAGGATGATGGTGTGTGGCGTGTGGTGGGGATTGAGCCGCTGTTTATCAGTGGGGTTGGGGGGTAGGGGAGGGGGGACGCTGTTCGTCACGGCGGATCAGATCGGAGGCGGCGCTGTGCGGTGTGACGAACGTACAGGACGTGTACCTCGTTCCCTTTGATCACGAAAAGCACGCGGTGTGAGGCGAAGAGGAGTTGTCGGATCTCGGTGCCGACGTCCTCAGATTCTGGAGCGAGTGGGCATCGCTCAGGGAACGAGCGGAGCGAGTTGATCGCGGTTTCTATGGCGTCGAGCCAGCGGTGAGCTCCTGCGGGCGAGCCCTGTGACTCGATCCACGAGGCGTGCCGTGAGATCTCACGAGAAGCGAGCGGCTGGATGACGACGCGAGCCCTACGCACGTCTCTTGGCCTTCTTGCCGATGCCACGCCGGATCTCTGCCAGAACGGTCTCAGCGGGCCTTCCTTTGCCGCTGTTCATTGTCGCGAGTCCATCTCGGATTGCCTCGATAGTCTCGAGCCGATCCAATGCGTCGAGCATGCGTTGGTAGGCGGCTGCGTCCTGGACGACCACCGCCGGACGACCGTCAACGGTCAGAACGAAGGGCTGTCCTGACTTTCGGAGTTTCTCGCGAAAGCCGGCGGTATTTCGTTTGAAATCGGTGAGAGAATGGATGTCTTCCGTGTTGAACACGTGGGCTCCTTTCGCACTTTATACGCACACGAAAGAATGCTATCGATTCGCGCCCGACCGTTCAAGGCAAAGAACGGGACGGGGTGAGCGACCTTCATCGCGTCACTGCGAGTCGAGGAGCGTGTCGATCGCCTCCCAATACGCCTTCTCATCCACCGGGAAGTCGTTGTGCCCGCCGGGCATCTCGATGAGTGTGCGGGTCGCGGGGGCGTGAGGTGAGTTCGCGTTTCTTTGCGGCGCACACTTGGCAAGTCGGCGAGAGTGTTCGATCGGAATGATTGTGTCGTCGATGCCGTGGAGGAGCAGGGCCGGCCCCGCGTAGTTGTTCAGGACGCGATCGGTGCGGAACGGGTTCTTCACGAGGAAGGGTGGTACGCCATAGCCCGCGGCGATGGACGCGACGCTGGTGAATGTTGATTCGAGGATCATCGCGTGGGGCGGGCGGAGTGCGGCGACCTGTGCCGCGACGGCTCCGCCGAGCGAGCGCCCGTGATAGACGGTGCGCGAGGTGTCGATCTCCGGGCGATTGACAACAAGATCGATGAACCGGAGCGCGTCGGCGACGATAGCTTTCTCTGAGGGCTTGCCGCTGCTTCGGCCGTAGCCGCGGTATTCTGGCGACAGCACTGCCCAGCCACGTTCGGTGTATCGCTCGCGATACCAATCGAGGCCATCGACGCACTCGGCGTTGCCGTGGAAGATGACAACAAGCGGAAAGGGCCCTTCGCCGGGCGGTAGACTCAGGAACGCCTCGACCTCGCCGGAGCTGCGTGGACCGCTCTCGATCTTGATCGCCAGACGCTCTGCGTTCGCGGGTGCGCCGGTGGCCTCGGCGTACTCGCGCGGGAAGAGCATTCGATCCTGCATCGAGAAGAGCATGGTGCACCATACTCCATAGCCGATCAGCCCGAGAGCGAGCAGGCGGACGAGACCGCGTCTTGCCTGCCTGAAGCCGGCTGCATTGGTGGGTGCATCCATGTGGCACTCACACGCCGAGCTTCTCCGCCAGGAAGTCGCCGACCTTGCTGATGGAGATTCGCGTCTGTGCGCCGGTGTCGCGGTCGCGGCAGGTGACGGTCTGGTCCTTCATCGTGTCGCCGTCGATGGTGAAGCAATAGGGGCACCCGGCCTCATCCATGCGGGCGTAGCGCTTGCCGATCGACTGCTTCTCGTCCATCTCGATGGGGCCCAGACGCCAGAAGCGGGCGGAGAGGTCGGCGTGGAGTTTCTCTGCGACCTCGGGCATGCCGTCTTTGGCGACGAGGGGGAAGATCGCGGCCTTGATGGGGGCGATGCGGGGGTGGAACTTCATGAACTCGGGACTGGGGCGGCTGTCGTCGCGGGTGTAGGCCTCGCAGATGAGGGCGAGGACGCCCCGGTCGAGTCCCGCGGCGGGCTCGATGCAGTGGGGGATGTAGCGCTCGCCGCGGCGGCCGCCGTTGGGGAGGATCTCGCCGCGCTCGGTGTCGTTGTAGTCCATCTTGACGCCTGAGTGCTGCTGGTGCTGGGTGAGGTCGAAGCAGCCGCGGTGGGCGATCCCTTCGAGCTCGCCGTAGCCGGGTGCGGTGAAGGGGAAGCGGTATTCGACGTCGCTGGTGCCGACGGAGTAGTGGGAGAGCTCGTCTTTCTCGTGCTCGCGGAGGATGAGGTTCTCGCTGGTGAGGCCGATGGACTGCCACCACTGCATGCGGTAGTCGCGCCAGAACTTGTACCACGCCTCGGACTCTTCGGGATGGCAGAAGAACTCCAGCTCGGCCTGCTCGAACTCGCGCGAGCGGAAGGTGAAGTTGCGGGGCGTGACCTCGTTGCGGAAGGAGGTGCCGGTGTTGCCGATGCCGAAGGGGATCTTGACGCGCGTGGTGTCGACGACGTTCTTGAACTGGACGAAGATGCCCTGTGCGGTCTCGGGACGCATGTATGCCTTGTCATCCTCGGAGGCGGTCGCGCCGATGTAGGTCTTGAACATCAGGTTGAACTGCTTGGGTTCGGTGAGCGTGCCGACCTTCTCGGCATCGGGGCCGAGGACCTTGGCGAACTGCGCGACGGGGATCGTCGTGAGCATGACGGTCTTGACCTGACCGAAGGCCTTCTCGGCCTTCTTCTGCTGCTTGGCCTCCGACGGCGAGTCCTTCATATAGGCGAAGAGGGGCTTGTCGCCGGGGTCGCTCGAGGCGGGGACGAAGACGCTGACATGGTCGTAGCGGTAGCGCTGCTTGGTCTCGCGGCAATCGACCATCGGATCGTTGAACCCGCCGACGTGGCCGCTGGCCTCCCAGACTTTGGGGTGCTGGATGATGCGGGTTTCGACGGGGACGCACTTGACGGGTTTGCCGTTGGGGCCGGTGCGTCCCCAGCAGGGGCGCATGATCATGTCCTGCCACCAGGCATCGCGGAGGTTCTTTTTCATCTGGGCGCCGAGGGGGCCGTAATCCCAGAAGCCGTTGATGCCGCCGTAGATCTCGGAGGCCTGGTAGATGAACCCCCTGCGCTTGCAGAGGGACATGATGGCGTCCATGGACTTCGCTTGGGATGTGGAGGGGGTGTCGGACATGGGGCGGGGTCTCCGGGAGTAGCGAGCGGACGGGGAGCAATCATCGGACGGCGGCGCGGGTTGGTCACGCGCGACGAACGGAATGGACGGGGTCAGCGGGTTTCGTGCGCGAGAGTGGAGAAGCGTGTTTGGATGACAATAGGTTCTCGTATGGGAGGGTGCGGGGAGAATGTGGGGCGTCGCGAGGATTGGGGTTGCCTGATGCGAGTTTGTCGTGCATTTTCTTGGTCTGGATCGGGTCTGGCGGCGGTCGCGTTGGCGGAGCCGCGTGGGGCGAGTGTTTCGTGGTCTTGAAATGAGAGACGACGCGTGTGCCTTCGCGGGCGCGCGCGTTGTTTCATGTTGATGGGTGTGGATCAGTCTGCGCGTGTGAACTCGCGCCAGACGTCGGTGGCGGAGAGGCGCGAGGCGCGTTCGGTGGCTTCGGCGCGGAGTTGCTCGTAGTTCTTGATCTGTGGCCTTGCGACGAGGCGGGGTTCGGTGCCCGGATCGAGGCGAGAGAGCCCGAGCGAGCCATCGCCGGAGACGGAGACGACCCAGGTGCCTTCGGAGAGGGATCGATAGACGGCCTTGCCGACGGAGGCGCGTGTGCCCTCGTCGCCGGGCTTGAGGGTGCCGTCGGCGTTCCACGCGATGGAGGCGATGGCGGGATCGATGACGAGCCCTTCGCCGGGCGCGGTCTTGGCGTCGAAGACGCGTCGGATCCAGAGGCGTCCGTCGATGACGACGAAGTCGACGTAGATCTCTCCGCGCGGGTCGTAGGAGGTCGGGATGAGGCGTGTCTGGCCTTCGAGGGTGCGCACGCGGACGGAGAGTGTGTTGTCCTTGACGATGAGTTCGGTGACCGCGCTGCGGCGGACCGCCTCGTTGTAGACATCGACGAGTTGCTGGTAGTCGAGGGCGAGCTCTTCGAGGCGGCGCTCGTAGATCCGGGAGGCGACATCGGCGCGGACGTAGCGGTAGCCGAGGAGCGCGGCGACGGCGCAGACGCCGACAAAGGCGGCGAGTTTGAGGCCGGAGATGATCGCGGTGATCTTCATGGATGAGACTACGTCCGAGCCCGAGTGAGGATCGGACAGACAAGCCAGCTAAGACCAGAAACTCTCGATGGCGATGGCCTGCCTGGCGTATGCCGGCTGCTGGTCAGGCAAACGGGCTCAACTGCTTGCACACTTACTCTGCCCTTTTGCTGCGGATCTGTGTGGCCATACGCACTTCAGCCGAGGACTCCTTCTGGTTCGAGCGGAAGAAAATGCCTCTTTTCTCAATATGGACGCTGTGGAAGCGAAGTTCGAGATCCACGACATCATCGTCGGATTTCAGCTCTTTCTGAACGCTTTCGGCGAGAGCGGCGAAGATCTCAGCAATAGGTGTGGCATCGAGTTGAGCGGGCGCCTTGCTCATGCTCTCTCCTCGCTGACAACACGGACTCGCGTATCTGTCTCAAGTGTTCCCGAGAGTTTGAGATCGAGCGAGCCATCATCCCTGTGCATGAGCACGTCCGGGGGGTCATACGGTCCTGCTGCGGACGATTTACTGACTGTGAACTTCGCGGTGAGCTCAAACTGCACGGTTCCGGTGATCATTGCACGAGCGTTCTCGGGTGAGACTTCGCGCGAGGATGCGCTGAGACGGCTGAAAGACTTCTGAAGCGCAACGAGAATCTCATCGAGACTCGCTATATCGGCTCCTGCACCAGCCGGATTCACTGCGGTAGAGCTCGAAGTCGCTCCGTTGCTCATTCATACCTCCTCGGCTTACGAACGCGGGGAAAGGCACCTATGCCCCTCTGCTGGTCCTTCAGAAGTGACGGGACATAGTTACGGTTTCTCAATAGCTTCCTTGGCCTCAGTAACCTTGCGATTAAGGAATGCCACTGCGTTGGCCACACTGTTGGGATCGGCGGGATTCGTGATGTTGCCATGATTCTTGAGATAGTCGAATAGCGTCGACTCACCGTTTGTGATCTTGAGCGCGGCCGAGATCTGGATCACGCTCTCCTCGGTCGAGCGATTCATAAAGCCGAATCCACCAGAGACTCCGAAAGCACCGATACCGATGTTCACACCGAGTTTGCCATCGGTCTCACGAACCGATGCGATGCGAACGGTTGCTGCAATCTGAATGTCGCCGACAAGTGTCATCACTGGTGCGAAATCGAGTGCCGCCTTGACCTCCTCGGGCGTTGGGTTCGCTGTCTTGATCGCCTCGAGGCGATCATGCCAGATGCGCAGATACTCGTACTCTGCCCTTATGCTGGCCTCGATTGGTGTGCGCATGATGGCACCGACAAGCGACTCGAAGCTCTTTGTGGTCTTTGACATGTACAGGCTCCTCAACAGGTCTCAGCATCCGCCGCGTGCGTTCCGCAGCTTGCGATAATTCTACACAATAGCAGCTGTGAAAGTTGCTCGTGTGTGGCCGTGGGGTACGGGTCAATGAGTGTTGACTCGCGAGCGGCGTCTGTCGTGGGACAGCAACAGCTTGTGACAATCGTGCCACACCGGATATCGACGAGCGCGCGAAGATAATGCGTATGTTGTGCTAATCTGCTTCGCGGACGATTCGGAAGCCGACGAAGGGCCCGTCGGAGAGCCACCACTTGCTCTTGGGGATCTGGGGGTCGCTGGAGTTCCAGGCGGGTGTCTGGGGGGCGCGGCGGGTGGGTGTGAGGAGTTCGGCGGGATCGCGGTAGCTGCCGCCCTTGGTCACGGGCTTGCCCTCGGCATCGATGCACCATTCCTGGACGTTGCCGAGCATGTCGTAGAGTCCGTGTGCGTTTGGTGCTTTGCTCGCGACGGGGTGGGGTTTGCCATCGGCGTTCTCTTTGAACCACGCCGCGTCTGTCAGCGTTGCTGATGCGGGTTCCGAGCCGCACGCGAGTTCCCACTCCGCCTCCGTCGGCAGGCGATAGGTCTTTCCCGACTTGGCGCTGAGCCACTTGCAGTACATCTGTGCGCTGTGGAAGGACATGCTGATGGCGGCGTATCCGTCGTGGCCGAAGCCGCGGTCGGGGGGGAGGTATGGCTTGCTGGGGCGTGTGGTGGCGTCGGAGCCGCTGGTGTCGTTGGGCTCGTCGAGTCGGTAGACAAAGGGATCGAACGCGGGCCAGGTGAGTTCGGTCGCGCCGATGTAGAAGGGCTTGATGCCTTTGGCTTCGTCTCCGGGGATGGGGATGAGTGTGATGCTGAGCGCAGCACCTGGGATCTCCTGCTCGATGGGGGCGAGTTTGATCGCGGCGGGCGCGGCGGGAGCGGGCTGGGAGGCGTGGGTATGCTGGGTGAGGGAGAGTGGAAGCGAGAGCGCGAGGAGCGAGAGCAGGCGTGCGGATGTTCGCGAGGTCTGAGAGCGTCTGGTGGTGTTCATGGTGTCTGGTCCTGTGAGTTCGACGCGGCTCCGTGGGCTTTGGTTCCCTCGCTGGCTCTGCGTGATGCTGGGCGTTGCGATGGGGTTGGGGCAGGGGTTTGGGCTGGGGTGTGTGGGCGTGCGGGGGCGCGATGTCGGGGCCGTGCGTGAGGATCGGCTTGAGCGACACGAGTTTATGAGGGTGCAGATGGGGGTCCAGTCGCGGATCGTGGTGTACGCCGCGGACGCGGAGTCGGCGCGGCGCGGCGCGGCCTCGGCGTTTGATCGCATCGCGGCCCTTGAGCAGGTGATGAGTGATTATCGACCTGATTCGGAGGCATCGGTTCTTGTGCGCGCGGGTGTGGGTGTGATGTCGCCGGTGAGTGATGAGTTGTTCGATGTGCTGAGCGTGTCGGAGGAGGTGTCGCACGCAACCGATGGGGCGTTCGACGTGACGATCGGTCCGGTTGTGCGGCTGTGGCGTGAGGCGAGAAGGACGGGCGATGCGCCGAGCGTGGATCGTCTGCGTGAGGCGTGGGGCAGGGTGGGTTTCTGGCGCGTGGAGCTCGATCGCGGAACTCGTGCGGGTGCGCGGCGGGTGTGGATGGGGACGGAAGGGATGGGACTGGACTTCGGGGGGATCGGCAAGGGGTTCGCGGCGCAGCGCGCGGTGGACCACTTGAAGGAGAGCGGGTTTCCGAGGTGTCTGGTTGCGCTCGCGGGTGATGTTGTGGTCGGCGATGCGCCGTTGGATGCGGAGGGGCGACCGGCGGCGGGGTGGCGGATCGATGTCGAGACGGGGATTGAGGGGCGCGCGGCGCGTTCGCTGGTGCTGCGTCACGCGGCGGTGTCGACATCCGGAGACTCGGTGCAATTCTTCGAGATCGGGGGCGTGCGGTACGCGCACATCATCGATGGGCGGCTGTCACGAAGTGCGGAGGTGGTGAGTGTCGAGGATCAGCGGTTCGGCTTTCGACGAGGTGTGACGGTTGAGAGCGAGCGGGGGGAGTGGGCCGATGCGCTGGGGACGGCGCTTGCGATCGTTGGTCCTGAGTGGATCGCGCGGGGGGAGGGTGAGCGGGTTCGATCGCTGCTGGAGCGATTCGGGGGCTCGTGGGCACTGATCGAGTGGGAGCGGGACTCGGATGGGGGTGTGGAGTCGGTTGAGGTCGGGGGGAGGAGATAGAAGCGGTTTCAGAAGGGGCGCTTGGTCGGATTCGCGACGATGTTGTCGCGTCCGAGGATGAGTGTGTCGGCGGTCTCGACGGCTTCGCGAAAGGTCTCGCCGGCCTGTTCGAGGTTCTCTGCCCAGGGGAGGATCTTGCCCTGCTCGAGGTGCTCGATGGTGGGGATGGCATCGCCGCAAAGGATGGTGGTTGTGCTGGCGGAGGAGATGAGGAGCCCGCAGAGGCCGGGGGAGACGCCGGGCATGGGGTAGAGATCGACGCCGGGCGCGAGCCGGTCGGGCGCGACCTCGCAGCGTCGGAGCATGGCGACTTCGAGGCGGAGGTCTTCGATGCGTTCGGGGTCTTCGCGTCCGTGCATCTCGGCGAGCGCCGTGGCGAGGGGGACGCCGACGGTTTCGCGCTCGATCTCACCGATCCACCACTTTGCGCTGGTGAACGCGGGGAGCGCGCGGCGGCACTCGGGGTGGAACGAGGTGAGGAAGACGTGGGTGATGTCGGAGGGCTTGAGCCCCGAGCGCTCGCGCAGGCGTGCGATGAGGGCCTGCTCGGGGAGGCCGGGATCGACGAGGATTGTGTGGCTCTGGGTGCGGATGAGCGTTGTGGTGGCGTGCCCGGTGCGGACGGGTTCGCGCTCGTTCCAGAGTGGGTGAGCCCCGAGCGCACCGATGCTGATGATGCGGACGTCCATGTGCCGGGTCTCCGGTGGATGAGATTGGGGTCGCGAGGGGTGGAGGCGCGTGGACGCTACCTGGGGATCTCGACGAGCGAGCTTGGGATCATGATCTTCTGTTTGCCGCTCGTGGTGTTGACGGTGCGTCGCTGGCCCATGCCGTTGAGCAGGTAGTGCGGGTGCTTGGCGCGTGCGGCCTTGAGCGCGGGGCTCTCGATGCCTGGCATCTTGACGGGGTCGTGGTCGTTCGGGCCGAAGACGCCGATGGTGACCTGCGAGCCGTTGGGACCGTGGTAGAAGAAGGCCTGATCGCCGTCGCGCCGGAGTTTGGCAACGGCTTCTTCGGCGAGTTTGCGGCACTCGGCGAGTTCTTCTTTGCTGGGTGTGCCGAGATCGGCCCTTGTGTAGAAGGCGATGGCGAGGGTGTACCGGGCATGGTCTTCGGGGAGGGACTGGCGGACGGAGCGAAGATCGAAGGGGGAAGTGATCGGGAGTTCGTCGTCGTCCGGGGGTGCGAGTGTGGCGTTTTGGTACGGGGTTTCGGCTCCGACCTTCATGGCGCGGATTCGTCGGAGGTCGGCCTGAGCCAGGGCGTCTGTGGCTCCGACGTAGCGGCCGTAGCAGACGCGCCAAGTGTTCTCCTCGATCTGTATGAGATAGGCGTCGGGGAGCATGCCGACGTTCTGGACTTTCCAGAGTGCCATCTCTGCGGTCTGCTTGGCTTCGGGGCCGCTGATGGAGACGATGACGATGCGCCAGTATGAATCGCCGCTGCCTGTTCGGGTGGTTCTTGTGGCTTCGGGGAAGAGTGAGCGTCCTTCTTCTGCGAGCGAGCCGGGCTTGGCGGCCTGCTTGGGCGCAGGATTGGCTGGGGCCTTCTCCTGGGTCGGGGCGTTTCGCTTGCCGCGTTCCCTGGGCTCGGGTTGAGCCAATACCTGCAACGCCATACACATACATAACACAATGCCGATCATGAACCTACCAATGTGGAGGTGTGTGCGGCTTTCGGCAGCGATTGCGCGAGTGGAAATATGTGTGTCCCGAGTGAGAAAAACATGGGTGGTCCGTCGGTGAGTTATCACTTGCAAACCTCGCTCTTTCATCGGGTTAAGCGACTTGAGCATAAGCCGCCAGAATCTCAAGGGTTTGTTGCCGGGGCGTCGATCTGATGGGTGTAGGGAAAGCATGTCTCGGCGAGCGTCAAGCCGGGGCATGTGGGGCGTGCCGCGTGGTGGCGGTACGAGTCGTTTGGCCATTCGGGTTCATCCCGAGTTGGTCATGGAGTGTATGGACATGATGAACATCTCATCAGTGAGTGGGTCTTCGGGCGTTGGCTCGGTCGGAAGGGCCGAGCCGCGTGAGATTGCCCCGGAGCGTCCTGCGGCTGCGCCCGTGCAGCGCGGCGAGGACCAGTTGGAACTCTCGGAGGCGTCGCGTCTTCTGGCGCGTCTTCGCGGGCTGCCCGATATCCGTCAGGACCTTGTGGATCAGGTTCGGGCGCAGATCGAGGCGGGAACATACGAGACGGACGAGAAGCTTGATGTTGCGATCGAGGCGATGCTCGACGACGTCGAGAGCGGTTTGTAAGCGGTATGAGTCCTCCGGAGCGGCCACGGAAGCGTGTGCCGTGATCCGGATCAGCGTCATGGATTGAGAGAGGGAAAGAAACCGACGGTCGGCGAGCCGGAGCGCAAGGTACGGAGCGTTGGAGCATGTGAGCGATCACCCGGGCGTTGGCTGGCCTGAGAGACCAGCCGCGATGAGGAGCCCCGCGAGGGGCAGGAGAGAACCCGGCGTTTCAGCGAGAGAGGTGCCGGAGCGAGAGGTTCGGAGAGAGAGTCGCCACTCGAGCAAGCCACTGCGTGCGTGAGCACGCGACACAGTCCTCGGTTCTTCTTCCCAAGAACGCCCGCCGGGTTTGTCCCCGGCGGGGTTCGTTTTTGGGGCGGGAGGTTGTGCTGGTGGGATTGCGGACCGAGTTCTCGGACGGGTCTCCTCCCAGTCCCACCTTTGGGAGGCGGGCGGGGGTGTTCGGGCTTGACGGGTGGGTTGGGCGTGCCGATCCGAGCAGACGAGTTGAGTGGTCGGAGGCGTGTAGCCCCGACGCCGCACGGACGCAGAGCGTCAGATCGGGTGGCACGTTCATGGATAAGTCCAGCGTCATCGGCAGTATTCTGGGCGTGCTCTGCTGTGGGCTGGTGGGCTACATGGCCTCGCACGGCAACTGGGGGATGTTCTACTCCGAGAAGGGCCTGATCATGGTCTTCGGGGGGACGATCTCGGTGATCTTCATGGCGTTGCCGATGGACCGGATCAAGCAGATCCCGGGATATGTGAAGCGGTTTCTGTTTCACAAGTCGATGCCGATGTCGGAGCTTGTGACGCTGATCTCTCGTCTTTCGGAGCGTGCGCGTCGGGATGGGATTCTCGCGCTCGAGTCCGAGATGGCGAACGTGAAGGACCCCTTCATGGCCCAGGGGCTGAAGATGGCGATCGACGGGGTCGATCCGGGCAATATCGAGCAGTTGCTGCGGATGGAGATTGTGGCGATGCAGGATCGCCACAAGGCGGGCAAGAAGTTTTTCGATCTGATCAAGTTGTACGCGCCGGGATACGGGCTTGTGGCGACGCTGATCGGTCAGGTCGGCATGTTCGGCGGTCTTGCGAGCGCGGATATCGGGCAGCTGGGGTACATGCTGGCGGTGGCCGTTGTTGCGACGATGTACGGCACGATCCTGGCGAACGCGGTGGCGGGGCCGATGGGTGACAAGTTGTCGCTGCGTTCGAGCGAGGAGATCCTCAATCGCGAGATGATGCTGCAGTCGATCCTGTCGATCCAGGCGGGGGACAACCCGCGTGTGACGCAGTCGAAGGTGCTGGCGTTCATCCCCGCGGCGGCACGGAGCAAGCTGAACATCGCGGCGTGATGACGCGCCGGCAGACGGGATCGCACGATGTCCGACCATGAGAAAGACAAGCACGGGCACGAGGGCGGGGGCTCCCACGGGGGCGGCTCGCACGGCGGGGGAGGGCACGGACACGGCCCGGGCGGGGGCGGCCACGAAGAGGGGCACGAGGGTGCGCCGGAGTGGCTGATCTCGTTCGCCGACATGGTCATGCTGATCATGGGGTTCTTCGTGATTCTGTTGGCGATGAACATGGGTCCGAAGGCGACGGCGGTGCAGGGGGGCGAGCCGAGCGACAAGGACAACTATCAGGAGATGATGCAGGCGCGGCACGCGGACTTTGTGATCAGCGTGCGGGAGGGGTTCAACAACAAGATCGATCCGTTCGGGAACGATCCGAACGAGGCGTGGCTGCGCAAGCGGATCCGAGACAGGTTCGAGGGCTCGACGAATCAGCCGGGTCCGCATGGAGACCACCCGAATCTTCAGGCGATCCGGCCGACGGACTACAACCGCGTGACGGCGCGGGTCCCCTTTGATGACGGTTCGGCGACGATCTCGGTGGATGCGCGGGAGGTGATCGCATCCGCGGCGGTTGGCCTTCGCGATCATCGCTGGATCGTTGATGTGCGCGGGCATGTCTCGCCCTTCGAGGCGATGCGGAACACGCGAGCGGCGCGGCTGCTGGCGTTCGACCGGGCGTACGCGGTGGCGCAGGTGCTGGTTGAGAACGGCGTCTCGTGGGACAACATCCGCGTCTCGTCGCTGGGCGAGACGGATCGTGTGGTGCCGAAGACGTTCGATCGAGAGAAGGACAGGGCGAATCAGCGGGTCGAGATCGTGCAGACCGATGAGCCGCTGCCCGAGAGTCCTCACGCGCGTGCGAGCGACGACAGGTAAGAGCACATCAGACTCGGCGCGGTTGGTGCGGGCTCGGAGCGGTTCAGTCCCGTGTTGGGGGGCGGAGCGAGTCGGGTTTTGCCCGATGCTCGAGCGCGCCGACGATGACGAAGAGGATCGCTGGGGACGTGAAGATGAGGAACCAGGGTCCGCCTGGGATGTTGCCTCGCGTGATGAGCGCGAGGCCATAGAACGCGCCGAGCGAGGCGAGCGCAACGAGGCCGCCGGGCAATGCTCGGCGCCAGGCGAAGAGCATGCCGCCCATGACGCCGAAGGGGAAGAGGGCGAGCGCGGCCCATTCCACGGGCTTTGGTGTTCCCAGCTCGCCGAGGATGAAGAGGGCGAGCGTTCCGATGCTGGCGAGGGAGGCGAGGCGTGCGGCCCATCGGAGGATGGGGAGCGCGATGGGGCGTCGGGTTGGTGCGTTCATGGGGCGTTCCGTTGGCGAGGTCGAGGCCGGGCAGCGTGCATGCTCTGATCAGGATGCCAGCTCTTTGGAGTGTTGTTAGGAAACGCTAACGCGGAGTTTCGTGACTGCTGCGTGGGTGGTCGGTGCGGTGATTGAACTTCCGGTTTGGTGGAACGTGTGCTATGTTCAGGATGTGGATGGGGTGATGGTTGGCGGGGGAGGGCTCGGTGCGTTGTGCCTGTGAGTGAGTGACGCCCGGAGGGGCGCGGAGTGAGCGATGAAGCGTGCGATGGTGTGTGCGGCGATGGCCGCGTGCGTGGCGGTTCGTGCGTCGGGGCAGACCGATCTGTTTATCAGCGAGTACAAGTTCAATGCCGCGCAGATGAGCGCGGTGCGGACGGATGGGACGAACGCGCGGACGTTGTTCTCGATTCCGGCTTCGTTGTGGTTGCCGATCGGGCTGGACTACGACGTGGCGACGGGGCGTTTGCTGTGGATGGACTCGGCGGGGTCGAGCAAGATCGTGCGTGCGAACGTGAACGGCACGGGGCTTTCGACGGTGGTGGGGGTGCCGGGGTTCGCGCGGACGATCTCGCGCGATGCGGCGGGTCGGATCTATTTCGCGACGGACCAGACTGTCCGGCGCGTGAATGCGGATGGGAGCGGGATGGTGACGATCTTCACGGGGAACCAGCCGGGGTATCCGGCGGGGGATCCGTTTGTGGATGCGACCAATGGGCACGTGTATGTCGGGTACTACGGCGAGATCCTGCGGATGGATCTGAACGGCGGGAACATCAAGTCGCTTTTTACGGGCGGGAGCACGGTGCGTTCGATCGGGCTGGATGTCGCCAATCGTCACCTCTACTGGCTGGACTCGAACACCAACAGCGACTTTCTGGCGCGGATCGATCTTGACGGGTCGGGCTTCACGATCATCGATGATGCGTCGCCGACGTTCGGGCAGTCGAGCGGGTTCATCGTGCTGCTTGTCGATGCGGCGAACAACTCGCTGTACTACGCGGACGAACTGTCGGACGTTGTCTTCCGCTCAGATCTTGATGGGTCGAACAGGTCGGTGATCTTCTCGTCGGTCGAGGATCGCTCACCCTCGGGACTTGCGCTGAGCACGGGCGCGCCGGTGCAGGGGATCAATGACTGCGACGGCAACGGGATCGCGGACGACATCGACATCGCGAACGGTGAGACGGATTGTGACAACAACGGTGTGCCGGATGCGTGTCAGGCGGTCGATCCGTGCGCGGCGCGGGTGGTGCTGCTGGATCACGGGTCGAACGCGGCGAGTTCGACGGGGAGGTCGCTCGGTGTGCCGGGGAGCGCGTGGGAGGTCTTTCAGCCGTTTGATGTGCCGCCGGGAGGGTGGAGGATCGGGCGGGTTGAGATGGATGGCTTTACGTCTGTGAACGGGAGCGGGCTTGGGGCGCGGGTCCTGATCCACCCCGACAACGGAACGGGGACGCGTGCGGATGAGTCGATGGTGATGGGGCAAGTGGATGTTATGAACTTCTTCTTCAACACGAACCTGGAGAACTGGGTTGGCGCACCGCTGCGCGTGAATCTGGATCAGGGGCGGTACTGGGTGCGTGTGGTTGCGAACGAGCCGAGCGTGTACTGGGGTTCGATCAATCTCGGGTTCTCGGGGCTTCCGTCGATCTCGCGCGGCGCATCCGGCACGTTCACGGCACCCGGATCGCCGATCGCGCTGCGTCTGATCGAGGGTGTGGTGTGCGCCTCGGACTACGACGGGAATGGAGAGGTCGATATTCTCGATTTCCTGGATTTCATGGACGACTTCGGAGCGTGCAACGGTGAGCCGTCGCCGTGCGGCTCGTTCGGCGAGCCCGATCTGAACGGGGACACGATCGTCGACATTGTGGACTTTCTGGATTTCATCGACGCGTTCGGCAGAGGGTGCTGAGCGCGGTACGCTGGGGGGATGAGACAACACTTCGTCCCGGTGGCGTGCGCGTTGGTCGTGTTTGCGTTGGTTCCGGTTGTCGGCGCGGCTCAGCAGCCGGAGCCCGCTGTTGCGTCGCGCGATGCGGGCGGATCTGTTCTGCGCATCGATGGCCCCATCACGCGCTGGGATGAGGGGCTGCCGATCGGGAACGGGCTGGTCGGCGCGCTGGTGTGGGGCGAGGGGCGGACGATCCGGATCTCGCTCGATCGCGCGGACCTCTGGGATACGCGCCTGCCTGAGATCTTCTCAAGCCCGGACTGGACCTACGCGAACATGATCGCGCTGAAGGAGGCGAAGAACCACGCGCGCCACCAGGAACTGTTTGATGTGCCGTACGACACGATTCCGTATCCGACGAAACTGCCGGTAGGTCGGGTGGAGATCACGCTGCCGGAGGGCGTGACGGTCGCTGGTTTCTGGCTGACCCTTGACGACGGGGTCGCGAGCGTTCGCATGATCAACTCTCGCGATCAGTCGGAATCAACGCTGGACATTCTCCCGGCACGGGTCGGGTATTGCCTGTTGGTCAGCATGCTTCCTGCAGGTTCTACGTACGCGCTCCGAAGCCCCGAAGGAACGAAGCAGCTCGGGTATCCCGATGCGGTGCATGGCACGCAAGCGTTCCGTCACTGGTTTACGCAATCAACACTTGGAGAACTCCAGTACACGGTGCTTGCGTCGCCTTTGCTGCTGGGTCTGAACACCAAGCCGTCGGATGTGGATTATCCGCTCGCGATCGCCATCGCCGCCCACGATCGTGTGATGGAAGGCAGCGTTGCAGGAGCGTCGGAGATCTCGCAATCACAGATGTCACTGCCGAACATGAGGGCGATGCTTGCCCTTCACCGCACGCGTGAGTTCCCAAAGCCGCGGGTCGCGATCCCGGATGCACGCCTTCAGTTGCACTACGACCTCTGCACGCACTTGTACATCGCCGGATCTCTCGGAGACCAGCCGCCGATGCCCCTGCAGGGTGTGTGGACGGCGGATGAGGGCGGGTTGCCTCCGTGGAAGGGGGACTACCACAACGATCTGAACACGCAGATGACCTATCTCGCGTATCACGCGGCAGGACTGATATATCAAGGGTGGAGCTGGATCAACTTCAACCACGAGTTGCTTTCGGAGTATCAGGGCTTTGCGCGGTCGTTCTACGCCCTGCCGCCGCGCGATGGCCGCTATGCCGATCCGCGCCACGAGCCGGCGCTGATTCCGGGTGTGATGACGATCGATGGGAAGGCGATGGGCGGGTGGGGGCAGCACTCGCTCAGCCCGACGCACTCGGCGTGGATCGCGCAGTCGTTCTACTTCGACTGGAAGTACTCGGGGGATGAGTCGCGGATGTTGGATCTGGCGTACCCGTTCTGCGCGGCGGTCGGGAACGGGCTTCTGGGGCTGATGACGAAGGACGAGAACGGTCACCTGAAGCTCCCGCTCTCGAGCAGTCCGGAGATCCACGACAACTCGTACGCCGCGTGGCTTGTGCCGAACTCGAACTATGACCTGTCGCTGATGCGTTGGCTCTTCGCGGCACTGAAGGAGATGGCGGAGGTGGCGGGCGAGGCGGAGATCGCGGCGAAGTGGGCCGATGCGCTCGGGGCGATGGAGCCCCTGCACATCGATGAGAAGACGGGATTGATGTTTGATGCGAGAGAGACGTATTCGCAGAGCCACAGGCATTTCAGCCACGCGATGGCGATCCACCCGCTCGGGACGCTGTCGATCGAGGGGAGCGATGCCGATCGCGCGGCGATCAACGCCACGCTCGATCAACTGAAGGCGATGGGGACGGACTGGTGGACGGGGTACTCGTTCTCCTGGGCGGCGTGCATGTTTGCGCGAGCGGGGCGAGCGGAAGAGGCGCTGGACTACCTCACGAAGTACCTCGCGTTCACGGGGCCGAACGGGTTTCACCTGAACGGCGATCAGACCAAGAGCGGGCTGTCGAAGTTCACGTATCGGCCGTTCACACTGGAGGGGAACTTCCTCGCGATGGAGGCGATCCACCAGATGCTGCTGCAATCGCACGGCGTGGTGGGTGTGCCCGGCTCGGAGATCGTCAGGGTCTTCCCTGCGGTGAGCGAGACGTGGGCGGATGTGTCGTTCGACGGGCTGCGGGCCGAGGGAGGGTGGATCGTCTCGGCGAGGCGACAGGGTGGCCGAACGACGCGTGTTGAGGTTGTCGCGCCGAGTGGGTCCTCTGATCGCGCGACGACGGCCTCGGAGATGGGACCTGGTGCGCGGGCGAGAACGCTGCGTCTGCGTGATCCGTTCGCTGGGCGCGAGGCGCACTGGTCACGCGAGGTGGGGCGCGAAGGAAGCGAGATCGTGGTCGAACTTCGTCCTGGCGAGTTCCTTGTCGGGGAGGCGCGTTGAACGCGCGTGCCCGCGTGAGGCGTCGCGCGTTCGGGCGGCGGGTGTTCTAGTATCGGCACGCGATCATCTGAGTGGATCGGTATCGAGGAGTGACATGAGTCAGAAGGTGTTTCCAACGGTGTTCCACTTCACGCACTGGAAGGCGGGCTCGCAGTGGGTCCGGAGCGTGTTTGAGGACGCGTGCCCGGGGCGTCTGGTGGAGACATTGCCGAAGAACGCGCATGTGCTGGAGCGTCCGCTGCAGCAGGGCGCGATCTACTCGCCGGTCTACATGAAGCGTCAGGTCTTTGAGTCATGCGAGGCGTCGAGGTCGGTCCCGCAGGTTCGTGTGGTTGTGATCCGAGATCTGCGTGATGCGCTGGTGTCGTGGTATTACAGCATGAAGGTCTCGCACCAGGACATCCCGGGGACGCGGATCGCGCAGATTCGCGAGGCGCTGCGGGCGAAGTCGATGGAGGACGGGCTGCTGTACCTGATCGCGGGCGACACGGAGTTTGCGGGGTTGCAGGGGCACTCATCGATCCAGCAGTCGTGGCTCGGCGCGTGCGACCTGATGGTTCGGTACGAGGAGTTGCTTGAGGACGAGATGGGTCAGTTTGATCGGCTGCTGCGGTGCTGCGGGATCGAGGTCGAGACCGAGCGATTGCAGCAGATCGTGAGCGACAGGAGCTTTCAGTCGGTTTCGGGGAGGCAGCGCGGCGAGGAGGACGTGAGCGCGCACCACCGCAAGGGCGTGCGTGGCGATTGGCGGAACCACTTCACGCCGCGGGTCGAGCGGGCGTTCAAGGAGAAGTTCGCCGACGTGCTTGTGAAGACGGGGTACGAGCGCGACGACCTCTGGTGAGCTTTGAGTGCCGGGGTGGGGTGTGTCACTGGGGCGGGCCGGCGAGTCCTCTGGCGTGGACGAGTTCGGCCGTGAATCCTGTGATCGGGTAGTGGCGCATGAGGGCTTCGCCGAGGTGATCTGCCTGCGCGAGGACGAAGTGGCACGGGGCCGTGACGCGCCAGCCGATGAATCGCAGGGCGCGTGCGAGGTGGTCCTGCGTGGTGCAGATGCGGACCTCGCCCCGGCTGATGCCGAGTGGGAGGACCTTGAACTGCCACGCCTGCCTGCGTGAGATGAGATCGAGGGAGACATTCTCGATCGGTGTGGCGCGGGGGTCGACCGACTCTGCGAGCATGGCGTACTGCGCGGCCCAGGCCTGTTCAACGGCTTCCGGGGGCACGCCGAAGAGCGTTTCGGCGAGTTCGCCGAAGGGGCGTTTGTGCGTGGCCTGGAAGTTCAGGATCTCATCGCGTTGTGATTCGGTCAGCACGCCCTGACGCACGAGCAAGTCCCCGAGACGCATCGCCATGGTGAGGCCTCCGTGTCGCGATCGCGGGGTGTGGGGCCCGCGAGGCGAGAGAAGCCATCGGCCTCGGCGCGTCGGTGCTTGGTTGCTTGGTGCGCGATTGAGCGTTCGGTGGTGGGCGAGCGACGGCTGGCCGATCTCGGTCGGTCGCGCGCATCGCACGCGGCTGACGCTCTGTGCCGGTGCCTTTCGAGACGGGGCGTGAGAATCCGCTTGACAAGCGGCGTGGTGTATTGCAAGGGGCGAGCGGAGGGGGAAGGGTCAGGCGGGGGCGGGCTCGATGGTGACCTTGAGTCGGCGCGAGCGGAACTGCTCTTCGAGCAGTTCGGCGCGTTCTTTATGGGTCACGCAGACGAGGGCGATGCCGCGTTTATGGGCGGTCATTGTGACCTGCACGGCCTGCTGGACGGTGAGTCGTGCGATCTCGGTGACCGAGAACACAACGTCCTCAACGGTGTTGACGTCGTCGTTATGGAGCAGCACGCGATAGGGCGGGAGATGATCGAGGCGCGGGGGCGCGGTCGCGGGGCGTTCCTGAACGGCGGCCTGAGCTTGTGGTGCCGGGAGAGATGCGGGAGTCGGCTCGGCGGCGTGATCGGACATCCTCAACCCTCCTTCGTTCGAGCTCGCGGCGAGATTCTACAGGCCGAACTGAGCGTACAGCAGAGCTGTGAGAAGTATGATGATAAAGGCCCAAACATAATACACACAGAAGCGTAAGTCATTGACAATTCGTGCTGTGGAGAGCGTGATTGGGGTGAACACCTCCCTGACATGTTGATTGGTTTCGTGTTTCTTGAAGAACTCATGTTGTTTCCGAGGCGTATGGAAGAGTGGCATACGGAACGACCGGAAAGGAAGCCCGGTTCAACGCAACAGATCGCGGCTTTCCGATTCGGCGCAGCATCTCTCTCTCCTCCAGCGACCCGAGACGGCCCTTCCGAGGGCCGTCGGGTCGTTTTGGGACCTGTCGCTGGCTCACTTCCCGACACAGAAGCGAGAGAAGATGAGACCGAGGACATCGTCGGGGCTGAGGCGTCCGGTGATGGATCCGAGGGCGTCGAGTGCGAGTCGGAGCTGGCTGGCGATGGCCGCGTCGTCGCGGGAAGAGGTCATTGCGACAACGGATTCGAGGCGGTGGTGTGCTTCGGCGAGGGCGAGGGCGTGGCGTGCGAGCAGGATGCGGGTGCCGCCTGCGGAGGCAGCGCGTGTGGAGGAGGCGATGGTCTCTGCGATGGCGCGGGCGAGTTCGCCGAGATTCCAGCCGTCGAGGGCGCAGACATGGATGATGTTGTGGCATGGGGCATCGGCACGGGGCGAGGGTCTGTCGGCCTTCGTGCGGACGCGAAGCAGAGGTGCGTTGGTCTCGGGCGAATGGCCGGGTGCATTGTCGAACGTGCCATCGGGATCGCACCAGATGACGATGTCGGCGGCGGCGATCGTCTCACGGGCGCGGCGCTGCATGTCGCCGGCGATGGGGTCTGCGATGTCGGGGTCGAGCGTGTCGAGTCCGGCGGTGTCGGCGAGTTCGATCTCGGGTGAGCCGGGGGCGAGTGATGAGAGATCGGCGCGTTCGATGAGGATGTCGCGGGTCGTGCCCGCGTGCTCGGAGACGACGGAGCGATTTCGGCCGAGCAGGGCGTTCATCAGCGTGCTCTTGCCGGCGTTGGGCTTGCCGGCGAGGACGACGAGCGGGATGTGGCGTGCGGCGGCGAGGGAGCGACGGCCGCCGGTGTGCTCTTCGATCTCGCGCGCGAGTTGCGCGGCGCGATCGCGAAGGTCCGGTGTCGAGATGGCGACGACATCCTCCTGATCGGTGAAGTCGATGCCCGCTTCGACGAGGGCGAGCAGCGTGGCGGCCTCGTTCGCCCATAATCTCCAGCGCGGGGCGTCTTCGGCACGCAGGGCGCGGGCGGAGCATTCAAGCTCGGCCTCGCTCGATGCGGCGATGGAGGCGTTGACACCCTCGGCGGCCTCGATGGACATCTTGCCGTTGAGGAACGCGCGGGCGGAGAACTCGCCGGGCTGTGCGTGGCGGACGACGGCATCGGGCGGGAGCGTGTCTGCGCGAGTGATGAGACTTGTCAGGACGCGGTCGACGAGGGCGGGGTTGCCTGGGAGGAGGATCTCGAGCGTGTCTTCGCCGGTGTAGGTGCGCGGGGCGGGGGCGTGGATGACGCGCACCGGGAGACGCAACGGGATGGGGCTTTGTGAGGAGGGGGCCTCGAGGTTCCAGAGCGAGAGCGTGGCGTGGTGAGCGGCGGCTGCCTCTTCTTGGAAGTGATTGATGCCCAGGCGTTCGCTGGCGATCCGGCGGGTTGCCGGCCCGCTGATGCGGATGAGCGCGAGGGGAGAGCGTCCGGGGGCGGAAGCGAGCGCGATGATGGTGTCGCCGAGGATCATTCGGCGTGCTCCGCGTGCTGCTCAGCGTCTGGGCGGACGCTGCGGGCCACGCGCGCCGGGGTTGAATCCCTGCGAGCCCTTTGCGCCCTTGGACTGTTGCTGGGCCTGCTTCTGCTCGGCGAGCATCTGGAGGCGTTGCATGAAGCCGGGTCCCTGTTTCTTCTTTCGGTACTTCTCGGGGTTGAGCAGGTCGTGCTTCTTGACGTGCTCGCGGATCCAGTGGTTCTCGACGATGGCGAGGACGGAGTTGGTCAGGAAGTAGACGAGAAGGCCCGACGGGGCGTTGTACATGAAGACGGGGAGCATGACGACGGACATGACCTTGATGATCTTCTGCTGCTGTTCCTGCTCGGGGGTCATGGTGCCGGTGGTGGGTGGGGTGAGGTATTTCTGGTGGACCCAGAAGACGGCTCCCCACGCGAGCGGGAGGATATTCAGTCCGGTGATCGGTCCCATGAAGTCGGAGAGGAACCAGATGTGGATGCCCTTGCCGGCGAACCAGATCGCGTGGTCGGGTTCGGCGAGGTCGGCCAGAAATGCCCAGCCGCCGCCGGTGAGGGACTGGAAGATGCCGTAGAAGGCGGGTTGCTGCCGGAGCTCGAAGGCGTAGTAGAGAGTTGCGTAGAGCGCGATCCAGATCGGGGTCTGCATGAGCATGGGGAGGCAGCCGAGCATGCCGGCGGGGTTGATTCCCTCTTCGCGCCAGAGTTTGCCTGTCTCCTGCTGGAGTTTCTGCTTGTCGTTGGCGTACCGCTCCTGGAGTTTCTTCTGCTTGGGGGCGATGTCCTGCATCTGCTTGGCGAAGCGTTGCATGCGCACCTGTGACCAGCGGTTCACAGGGTGGAGCACGGTGCGGACGATGATGACGAGGATGATGATGGCGATGGCCCAGTCGGCGGTGGCGCGGTGGACGATCTCAAGGAGCCAGACGAGGGCGTCGGTCAGCACGGGGAATGTGCAGAAGGCGCACGGACCGCCGGCGTTGTAGACGACGATCTCCTGGACTCCTGCGGCGGCGGCGCGGGGATCTGCGGTGATCGCGTCCTTTTCCATGGGTCCGGCGTAGATGCCCATGCTCAGATCGGCCGCTGCTCCGGGAGCGACGGCGATGGGCTTGCTGTCGAGTTTGACGCCGATGACTGGCGCGTAGACGGGTTGGCCCTTCTCTTCGATGTATCGGTGCAGGACGACGCGATCGATGCGATCGACCCATGAGAAGGAGGCGGGGTTCGGGGCATCGCCGACGAGGCCGTGCGTGACGACGCTGAAGTAGCGGTTCGACATGCCCGCCCACGCGAGGGTGAATTCGGCGTCGAGCGAGACGGGGTTCGGCCAGACGGTGGCGACATCGGGGAAGAGTCCGGTGGCCTTCTCGGCCTTTCCGAGGACCTTTGGCCGGAACCAGAGGAAGGCGTTGGCGAAGACGATGCGCTGCGACGGATCGGACTGTGCCTTGAGGAGGTACCCGAAGCGCAGGCGGCGCATGTCGCGGGCCTTTGAGACCTTTGAGGAGCCGCCCGCGCTGTCGTTCTCCAGATCGACGGGTCCGTACTGGAACCAGCGGATGTTGAGCTCACGGTCGGTGAGGTTCTGGACTGTCTGGGCGAGTTCGATCTCGTAGGAGTCGGGCGTGAGTCGGAATGAGCGGACGATCCGGAGGACGGCTTCGCCGGAGGCGTTCTCGACGATCGCCTCGAACGTGCCGCTCGGCGCGCCGGGGACCGGGCTCCAGACCGACGCGCTGAGAAGATTGACGATCACGCCCTCGACTTGGACGCCGAGGGCTGAGAAGGGCGTGAGCGCGTATGCGCCCTCGCGATGGGTGCGCTGCACCTCGACGTTCGCTTCGTTCTTGATAGTCGTGAAGTAGCGTCCGAGTTTGAGGGAGCCGACGCCGACCCCGAGTGGATCGATCGTCAGGGCTTGACGGATCGGGGCCTGGGCGTCGAGGAGGCCGAGCGTCTGCGGCTCCATCGCGCCTGTGTTTCGGGCGCGGAGACCATCGAGCGCGGCGGGGTGTCCGGAGGGTGGGGCATCCGGCGCGGGGGTGGCGACGACTTCTTCCCGCGCGGGGCTCTGGCTCGGCGTGGGTGTCGGCGCGGGGCGTTCGGGGGGCGTGGCGGCACGCGGATCGGGCTGTTGCGGCGTAGTGGGAGACGGGGCGGGCTTGTTCGAGGAGGAGAGAAAGAACGCCCATGAAACGCCGCCCACGACCAGAACGATCAGGAGTGTGAGCAGAAACCGAACTTTGGGATTCCCACGCTGCGCCATCGATGCTCCGCGATTGTGGGCGGCGCTGAGCCGCGGATTGCCTGGTTCTTGTTGTGCGTCACGAGGCCCCGCTTGGGGTGCTCCGGCGCAGGGACAACGATAGACGGTTGTTCCGTGTGTCGCGGTCTCTCAGCGGATCTTCGGGCGGGGGGGGGGAGCGCTGTGTCGGATCTTTGAGGATCACGTCGGCGCAGCGGATTGTGTTGGTCGGGACATGAGCGTGAGGCGTTCAAAACGCCTGAACACCCACCGACCGGCGGGAACCGCCTCTTGTCGGGCGAGTATCACCCTTACATGTCCTTGTGGGATGCACGATCCCGCGCCGGCATGCTTTCCGGAGTATCCTCTCGCATGATCCGTTCCATCACACCCGTTCTGGTTCTTGCTCTTGCGACCTCGGTCGTTCCTGTAGCGGCGACGGCCCAGCCCTCCGAGGGCGTCGTTCGTGAAGGGGCGGGAGCGCGGCGTGCGTCTCTCGACGCCATGGAGCTCAAGCCCTTCCCGGCCGACCTCTGGGGCGGTGTTGGTGCGTGGGCGAACGGCGCCCCCCTGACCAGCGCGGACACGAGCGGCAAGCCCGTCATCATCGTGACGTGGTCCAACTGGTACGACGCCTCGCTGCGGGCCCTGACGGCGGCCCAGCGCGTGGCGGATCAGTACGCGTCGGATGGGCTGATCGTGGTGGGTCTGCACGACGACGAGGAGTGGGACGAGGCGGAGGGCGTGGCAAAGTCCAGGGGGATCACGTTCCGCATCGCGCACGACACCGGCAACAAGATGCGTGCGGGGCTCAGCGTCGACCAGGACCCGGATATCTATGTGATCGATCGGGCGGGACAGTTGCGGTTCGCGGATGTTGATTCGTCGTCGCTGGAGCAAGCCGCGAAGATCGTCGCGAAGGAGACGATGGAGCAGGCGGGGAAGATCAATCAGACGCTGGCGGAGAAGGCGGAGGAGGAGCGGATCCGCGCGAACCGGACTGCGGCCATCAACCAGCAGGCGGATCTGGTGAACATTCCTGAGCTCCCGTTCCCTGATCCGTCCCCCGAGGCGTACGTCAACGCACGGTGGCCGAAGCTGCCGACGGATTCCGGGCGTCAGGAGCAGCCGGGGTTTTTCGCGCTGCCCGGGTTCGGCTGGTATCCGCCCAAGCCGCCCGCGACGAAGGGTCGCGCGGTGGTGGCATATTTCTGGAATCCGGATGTTCCATCGACCTCGCGCATGGTGAAGGAGATGGATCTGTTGCAGCGTGAGCGCGGGCGCGACATCGCGGTGGCGGGGATTGTTGTGCCTCGTGAGACGTTGACGGGCGGGTCGAGTTCATTCACGGACGAGACGAAGCGTGCGCTGGAGTTGGAGCTGCTTGGGAAGCGGACGAAGGAGTTCGCGGATTCCAGCCGCCTTGCGCATCCGGTGATGTTCGATCCGACGGGCGCGGTGATGTCCAGCGTGTCGGGTCGGTTCACGGCGACCCAGTCTCCGACGTACGCCGTGGTGGCTTCGTCGGACGGGATGGTTCGGTGGTACGGCGATTCGAAGAGCCCCTCTTTCAAGGCGGCTGTCGATGCGGTGATCGAGAACGATCCCGGCGTGAAGGCGCGTCGGGCCGCGGAGCAGGCGTGGCTGAAGGCGCGTGGAAAGTAAGCAGGGCTCAGGATTGAACCGTGAGGACGCCTCGGCGCAGAGCGCCGGGGCGTTTGTCGCTCCGCCGGCTCAACCGCTCCTGAGCGCGCCCCACTTCCACGTGGTGCTGCGAGAGCCGGAGATCCCGAACAACACGGGGAACATCGGGCGGACGTGCGTCGCGACCGGGTGCAGATTGCATCTGGTGAGGCCGCTCGGGTTTGAGTTGACGGAGAAGGCGTGTCGGCGAGCGGGGCTGGACTATTGGCCTCGGCTGGACTGGGTCGAGCACGCGGACTGGGCGAGTTACGAGCGATCGATGGATCCAGGGCGGACGTTCTTTCTCTCGACCAAAGCCGCACGATCGGTGTTCGACGTTGAACTCCGCCGGGGCGACCATCTGGTGTTCGGTCGTGAGACGCGCGGCTTGCCTCGCGAGCTGCTGGAGGCGTATCCGGATCGCGTGGTCTCGCTCCCGCTGGTTGAGGCGGAGCGTTCGCTGAACCTGGCGACGGCGGTGTGCGCCGTGGTGTATGAGGGGATCAGGCAGCTGCGGGCACGGGGAGAGTGCCGCGTGACTCCCGAGGGGCGGCTGAGGCCCGAATAGGCCCGCGTGCGGCTCGTGGGGAGATCGAACCTAAAGTCAGGCACATGGCAAAGCGGTCACGAAAGATGTCGCCGGGCGCGAAGCAGGGAAGCCGCAAGGGCGGTCCGTCGGCGTCGCGCGGGCGGTCGGGCAAGGGCGGTCCTCATCGCGGGCCGGCGTCGAAGGACCGCGAGCGCCGAGAGGATGTGTCGAAGGGCAAGCCCGGGGGCAGGATCCGGACGATCAGGGGCCTTGGCACAAAGCCCGAGGATCGCGCTGCGGCGCGTGATCTCAAGCCCGGCAAGGGGGTGATCAAGCTGTCGGAGAAGAACAAGCCCAGGAAGGGTGCAAAAGTCGGCCCGGCGAAAGTGCCTGCATCCGAGGTGGTCACTGTCGGCTTTGTCTCGCTCGGTTGTCCGAAGAACCTCGTCGATTCGGAGAAGATGCTCGGCCTGCTCGCGCTCGACGGGATCATCCCGGTCGCGACGGGCGGACAGGCGGAGCGGTGGGACGACTCGGCCCACACCGAGGGCGGCAGCATCCACGCCCATGCACACGCACACCCCCACGACAACGAGCATGGAGATCTCGACGCCGCGCCGACCGGCACACGGGCCGAAGGATGTGCGTCTTACGGCGGGGCGAGCACGCTTCCTGATGCGGATGCCATCGTGGTGAACACGTGCGGATTTCTGGAGGCGAGCAAAGAGGAATCGCTCACCGTCATCCGCGATGCCGTGAAGGCCAAGCAGGAAGGGCGTGTGAAGCGAGTCGTCGTCGCCGGGTGTCTGGTGCAGAGGCACCGCGCGAAGATGCTCGAGTGGGAGCCGGGGATCGACGCGATGATCGGCGTCTTCGATCGCGACAAGATCGTCGAGGCCGTGCGCGGCAAAGCGCCCGAGCGCAAGGGCTTGAAGGAGTCGAGCGACGGGCCGGCATACTGGATCTCCGGCAATGCGCTCGTCGCCGCGCGCGATCGGGGGATGAAAACCGCGGGGCTGACGGTCAACGGGAAGGATGGAACGGGTGTGGGGTACTTTGAGGATGATGCGACGCGGCTTCGCCTCACGCCCCGGCATTACGCCTACCTGCGCATCAGCGAGGGGTGCAACCAGGCGTGCGCGTTCTGCACGATTCCTTCGATCCGGGGCAAGATGCGCTCGAAGCCGATCGATCGCATCGCGGCGGAGACGGCCGAGCTGCTGAACGACGGCGCGTTCGAGTTGAACCTGATCGGGCAGGACACGACCAGTTACGGCGACGACATCGGGCTGGGCCTGGATGCGGAGATCACGATCGAGGGGACGCCAGTGGGCGGCGGGCTGGCCGCGCTGCTGCGGGTGATCGATGACGTCGCCGAGGAGACGCTCGGCCCGGTGAAGGGCGGCTCGCCGAACGCGTGGATCCGCCTGATGTACGCGTATCCCTCGAACTTCAGCGATCCGATCATCGACGCGATCGCGGAGCTGGTCGCGAAGGGTCGGATGCTTCCCTACATCGACATGCCTCTGCAGCATGCGAGCGACAACATGCTCACCAGCATGCGGCGCAACGTGAGCGCAGCGCACCAGCGGGAACTCATCGGCAAACTGCGCGAGCGCATCCCCGGCATGGCGATCCGGACCACGTTCATCAGCGGGTTCCCCGGCGAGACGGAGCGCGACCATGAGGAGCTGGTCTCTTTCGTCCGTGACATGAGGTTTGATGCTGTCGGCGTCTTCGAGTACTCACGCGAGCCGGGCACGCCCGCGGGGACGATGGATGAGGATCCGAAGCTCGCCGTCGGTGCCGCGACCAAGACGCGCCGCAAGGGCGAGGTGATGGCGGCGCAGCAGGAGGTCGCGTTTGCGAAGGCGTCGGCGATCGCGGCCGAGTTCGACGAGTCCCGTCCGGGCCACACCGGCCGGCGCGTTGATGTGCTGATTGATGGTGCGACGCAGAGCGCGGGGATCAAGACCAGCGGCGTCGGGGCCGGCGGGCGTCTGTACCAGGGGCGCACGTATTTCCAGGCCCCGCAGATCGACGCGATGACCTATGTTCACTCGCGCGAGCGGCTGAGCCCCGGCGAGCTGGTCCGGTGCGTGATCGTCGGCTCGGATGGGTACGACCTGATTGCAAAGCCCGTGGCGGAATTGGAGAGGCGGACGTCGCTGAAGATTCTGTAAGCGATGGTTGTCGGCAGTCGCGTGCACACGGTTCTTCGGTGCACGCTTCTGGAAGGACCCGTGCCGAGGTCACACGCCGCGCACGACGGTGCGGAGGGCTGTTGAGTCTCTCTCGGCGACGAGCAGGGCGTCTTGTGCGATCGAGGCGGGGATGAGGGCTGTCTGTCCGTGGGCGAGGGGGACACCGTGGAAGCGTCCTTCGCGGGAGCGGATGGAGCCGCGGCCGTTGAGGAGCATGAGGACTTGAGGGCGCGGTTGTGCGTCCTTGATCGCCAGGTCGAAGGGGGTGCCGGGGGCGACGCGGAGTTCATCGATATCGAAGTATCCGGTGGCGACGTGGCGGGCGGTGCGATCTCCCTCGGCGATGCGGGTCGCATCCCGAGCGGGCTCGAACTGGATGCAGGCGAGCGAGGCGTCGACGTGGAGCTCGCGCCCCTTGCGGCCGTATTCGTTGGCCCAGTCGTAGACACGGAAGGTGGTGTCGCTGGGGGTCTGGACCTCAGCGACGAGGACACCCGCGCCGAGCGCGTGGACGGTGCCGCTCGGGAGGTTGTGGCACTCTCCGGGGATTGCCGGGACGCTTTCGAGGAGCGTGACGACGCTCTCTCCCTGGCCTTGCGAGAGTGCCTCGCGGAACTTGGCGGGGGTGACACCTCGGCGCACGCCCTTGAAGATCACACTGCCCGGCTCGGCGTCGAGGACGAACCAGCACTCGGTCTTGAGGTGTGCCTCGGGGTGGGCGCGGCAGTACGCGGGGCTCGGATGGACCTGGACGGAGAGGTGCTCACGCGCGTCGAGGTACTTGACGAGCAGGGGGAAGGCGTTGTGAGGGGCGGGCTTGCACGCACCAAAGAGTGCGTCCGCCCACGCGGCGCAGGCGTGCGAGATGGTCTTGCCGGCGAGGGGCCCGTTGATGATGACAGATCGGGCGGCTCCTCCCCCGCCTCCTGAGGCCGAGGTGGCTCCGAGGTCGGCCAGTTCCCAGCTCTCGCCGATGAGCGCGTCGGGTGGGATGTTCTTGCCGAGCCCTTCGAGCCGGCGTCCGCCCCAGACCTTCTCCTTGAAGATCGGCTCAAAGACCAGCGGGTAGGGCGCGATCGGCTCGGTCGTGTCTGGGGTCATTCGATGGGTGTATCGGCATTCGGCGGCTTGTGCTCGCGATTGTCAGGGGGTGTCGACGAGTTTCGCATCGCCGAGCGAGAGCCCGGAGAGCCTCGCCTCGAAGGCGATCCGATCTCCGACGATGCCCTGCACGTCGCTGACGAAGCGGCGCATGCTCCACTTGACGTCTTGGCAGAGGATGTGCAGCGTGTCGCCGGGCGAGACCGAGCTTCGGAAGACGCAGTCGTCGATGCGCATGAAGGCCGAGAGGACCGGATGTGGCCGGCGCACGTTGTAGGCGTAGCATGCGAGTTGGGCCGCGGTTTCGACCATGAGAACGCCGGGGAATAAGGCCTTCTCGGGGAAGTGGCCCGGCACCCAGAATTCGTCATCGCGGACGTGTTTGACGCCGACGCAACGCTTCTTGTCGTCGCTGACCCAGACGAGCGCATCCAGGAGCATCATGATGCCCCTGTGCGGGAGGTATCGGCCGAGGCCGGTGCGGTCGAGCGCGCAGGCGTTCAAGTCGATCCCTGAGAGATCGAAGAGGAGTTTGCTCGACACGTCGGCGGTGCCCGGTGTGGAGTCCACCGGGGGTGCCTCAGGACCCTGATCCCGCATCACGGATCTCCAGGATCTTCTGGCGGACATCCTGAGCGGCTTCCTTGATCTGCTGCATCGTCTGGCGGGCACGGGTGCCGGCCGCCTTGTTGCCGCCTTCGGCCTTGGCGATGTCGTCCTCGGCCTCGATGATCAGCTTCTTGAGACGTTCAAATGCTTCCAACGTTCACCTCGCTTCATGCCCGAACCCGGGTGGGACGGAACTACCTATTCTCGCAGTGGATTCGGTCGGAGCAAGTGGCCACCGACCACAAATCGAACGCACTTGTCTGTGGGGTTTGGCTCAGCAGCGGGCGAGTTGTGGGAGGACGCGGTCGAGGACTTCGAGCGCGCCGTGGACGTAGCGGGCGTTCCCCTCGCGGTCGAGGAGGAGGGGGACGCATGCCGCGGCGAGCACGCGTCGGATGTTGGCGATGGTGGCGTGGTCTTCGCCGTTGTCGATGCCGAGTTCTCGTCTGGCGCGGGCGAGCGTGGCGACGGGTTTGATGCCGCAGAGGGCCTGTTCGTGTCCCCAGAACTGTCTCTCCAGATAGAGCGCGTCTTCAACCCAGTGTCCTGGGTGGACGAGTGCGAGGTCGATGAGGACGCACGTGGGTGGCTGGTCTGGGGTGGGCGCGGGCCTGAGCATCGCGTTCCCCAGGTGCAGATCGCCATGGCACCAGGCGTTGATGGGGCGAGCGTTCCACCTCTCCAGCAGGCGAGGGAGGAGTTTCTGGACGCGCTTGAGGGCCTCGTTCCATTTTTGCGATTCGGTGATGACGCCGTCGCGCAGGTGTTCGCGGGCCTTTGCGATGTGGGTTGTCCAATCCGGCGGCGGGGGTGTGGGGCCGATGGGCCGCGCGTGCGTGGCATCGCGTTGGAATCTTGCTGCGGCGTGGAGCAGGCGTTCGAAGGCGTCGCTGTCCGGGCGTGTGTTGAGGGGCTTGCCGGGGAGGCGTTCGATCACGAGCCAGGCCAGGTCGTAGCCCGCGATGGACTCTCCGCACGCGAGGACGCGGGGCGTGGGAAGGCCGCGGTTCTCATCGAATCGCTCGGGTTCGACGCCTCCGAGGAGCACGGTCCAACCATGCTCGGCCGGACCGACGGGGATCTTGACCATGGCATCGCGCGGCTCAGGGCCGAGAGCCGGCTCGCTCCACGTCGCGAAGCCGGTGGCCGCGCCCCCGCGCTGCCAGACGGAACGGAACCACTCGATGGGTCCGAGCTTGCCGCGGCACGCCTCGACGAGCGCAGGAGCGAGGGATTCTCCCAGCGTGTGCTGATCGCTCGTGTGCTGCGGGTGATGATCGGCGGGCACGCCCTACTCCGTCACGTGCGGAACACCTGGCACGGTCGTGTCATTCAACATACCGCGCCGAGGGCTTGCGTGTGCGGCTGGTTGGCCAGAAGCGCCCTCGAAGAGCGCAATGGTCTGTGCCACCGTGAGTTGCTCGGCACGCAGGGTTGGGCCAACCCCCTCGGGCCAGGGGATATCTCTGCCGAGGATGGCTCCGAGTTGCTTGCGCCGTTGTGAGAAGATTCGCTGGGTGAAGACGCTCAGCCCGGGGAGATCGCTTGTCAGCGGGGCAGCCAGGCGGGTCAGTGAGATCATCGCGCTCGTGACATCCGGGCGTGGCCAGAAGCACTCGCGGGGGAGTGTGGCGATGTTGCGAACAAGTGCCGCGGCTTGAGCGACGACGCTGATCTGCCCGTACTCCTTGGAGCCGGGTGGTGCGAGGAGGCGATCGGCGACTTCGCGTTGGATGGTGACGAAGAGCCCAGCGCATTCGGGGTGTTGGCCGAGGAGTGTGAGCATCAGGGGTGTTGCTGCGCCGTAGGGGAGATTCGCGACGAGGGTGAAGGGGCGTCCGGCGAGGGCGTCGCGGACCGGCCGAGAGAGTTCCCGCTTGCTTTCGAGGCAGTCCCCTTCGATGAGCGTGAAGCGTGGGCCGTAGTCTGGGTGCGAGCCCAGACGGTCGCGGTTGAGAGATGCGAGCCCCGAGTCGAGTTCGCAGGCGATGAGGGTGCATCCGCGCGTGAGGAGCTCTTCGGTGAGCGTGCCTGTGCCCGGCCCGATCTCCAGAACGAGCGAGCCGGGGCCGACGCCTGCGGCATCGACCAGCTTTCTGATGAGATTGTGATCGATGAGGAAGTTCTGGCCGAGGGACTTCTTCGGGGCCAGCCCGCGGGAGTCGAGGAGATGTCGGATCTCAGTGAGCGACTGCATGCGGAGTCATGGAGTGATGAGGAGCGATTGTATTCTCGCGTGACGGAGTCACTGCTGTTCACCACTCTCCGCCGAGCACACGATCGATCGCGTGGGCGACACCGTCCTCGTCGTGGCGCAGGGTCTGGCGCTTTGCGGCGGCCTTGATGCGCGGCACGGCGTTCCCCATCGCGATTCCCAGCCCGGCGCCGGTGATCATCGCCTCGTCATTGATCTCATCGCCGATGGCGACGACTCTGTGGGCCGCAACGCCGTGCATCGACGCCAGCCACGAGAGCGAGGTCCATTTGTTGGCGTGCTTGCTGAAGACTTCGAGGATGTGGTAGCGTCGCCCCTCACCGGTGAGGCGTGTGTGCTCGGGGGCGACAACAGCGGGGAAGTTGTGGAGGTGGATGTCGTCGCCGAGGTGGCCGACGAGGTCGGCGGTGATCGGATCGAGCGTGGAGTCGAGCCCGCAGATGCCGAAGCGGACGGTGTGCTCGGGGTGCTCGTCGTCGGTGAGGGAGGCCGCGTAGCGGGCCTTGACGTTCATCTCGCGGAACCACCAGTCCGTCACAGGGTCGATCGGGTGGTTTTGCCGGCCTCGCACGACGAGGTAGTCGTACCCGGCTTCGATCGGGTCTTTGAGCACAAGGACGGCGTGTCCGTGGCCGAGCAGGCGGTCGACGGCGCGTGAGACGACGTGCTGATCGATGGCGAAGCGGTGAATGGTGCGGCGTGTCTGCGGGCATGAGAGGATGGAGCCCCCGGCGACGATCACGGGATCGATCTGGCCGATCTCACGCAGGAAGCGTTCGCACTCGACGAAGCCGCGCCCGGTGCAGATGGTCACGCGCAGACCCGCTTCGCGTGCGCGTTCGATCGCCCGCTTGTTGCGAGCGGAGATCGTTCCGTCGGGAGAGAGCAATGTTCCGTCGAGATCGAGCGCGAGCAGGTCGTATCCGAGGGCGTCAGCGGCTTCGCGTGCGGGCGCTTGGTTCGACGATGGTTGCATGTCGGAGCGTATGCAGGGGCTGTGCGGGTGTGAGCGGGGCCTGTGGTACACTCAGTTTCATCGGCGGCCTCCCATTCATGGTGCAGGCCCGGAGGTCTGCATGTCCGATGGCGATCAACATCCTGAGATCCGTTGCCGTTGCGGCGCGGTTGTCGCCCCCGGGCGTGTCAGTGAGAGCGGCGGAGACCCGCGGTGTGAGGCATGTGCTGAGTCATCGCGCCAGGCCGAGACGCGGTGTCCGTCGGACGAGCCCGCCGATCTGCTCGGCATCGAATCGGATGAGGCCAAGCGGCACGTTCCCGCGGCTCGGGATCACGGGCCGGTTCCGCTCGCGGATGAGTGGAAAGATGGCGACCAGAGTGCCGCGAGCGGCGTGACGGATGATCCGGGCCGACGTAGCAAGCGGCCCCGGAGCTGCCCATCGTGCGGCCGGATCATGTCCAAGCACGCGGTGATCTGCGTGACCTGCGGGCTCAACACGGAGACGCAGCAGTTCGTAGGAACCGGGCTGGGGGAGAGCAGGCCCAGGCATTGCGCGAAGTGCCGCTACGACATGACAGGCGCACCCAGCGTCGTCTGTCCGGAGTGCGGGACGGCGAACACGCCACGGCTGAGACGCGCGCGAGAGATCCACCGGGGCGATGGGCTTGGCATTGAGCCCTATGTCCGTCCGCTTGTGTACACGGCGATCGGCGTTCCCATCACGTTCCTGATCGAGTGGCAGACCAACGGGTTCACGTCGGGGCTGGCATATGTCGTGCTGTTCGCGCTGGCGATTCCCGTGCTCGGGGTGGCGTACTTCGTCACGAGCGCGTGCTACACGGGTGTTGACGAGCGAGTGGTGCTCGCGACGGCGCGGCTCACGGGGATTTATGCGCTGGCGGATGCCGCGGGGCACGCCTCGGGGTTTGTGCTCTTCGGCATGGTCTCGATGGCGGTGTGGTGTTTCATCGCGGTTGCGATGGTGATGGAGGAGCTGGTGCTCGATCTGTTCGACGCGGTGGTGATGGTGGTGGCGACGGGTGTGCCGCGACTGGGCGTTGTGATCGGTGTGTATGTGCTGGGGCGACACCTGGGTTGGTTCTGATGTCGCGGGGTTTGGTGGCGGGATCAGGCGGGCAACTTCTCGAGTTCTCGAGCGAGGCGCTCGACGAGGCGGCTGACGGTCTTCGGGCTGAAGTCGAAGGCGAGCCCTGCGGCGGCGAAGAGGTCCGGCAGCGGGCGTGAGCCGCCGAGCGACATGGCGCGAATGTAGGCATCGACGGCGTCGCGTGGCCCTTTCTCGATGGAGTGGAGCCAGAGCTGCAGCGCGCCGAGCTGGGCGATGCCGTACTCGATGTAGTAGAACGGGCTGCTGAAGGGGTGGGGCTGTCGGTGCCAGACGGTGGCGCGGGTCTCGTCGAGCCCTTCCCACGAGATGTTGCGCCCGAATCGATCGTCGAGCGAGAGCCACGCCTCGCGTCGGTCGTCATGAGAGTGGCTGGGGTTTGCGTAGACCCAGTGTTGGAACGCGTCGACGGTCGCGATCCACGGGAGGATCGAGATCACGCCCTGCAGGTGCTGGCGGACGGCTCTTGCGCGGCTCTCTTCGTCCGGGTAGAACGCGCCCCAGTGGGGCTGCGTCAGAAGTTCCATCGACATGCTCGCCACCTCGGCGAACTCGATCGGCGCTTCGCGGTAGCGCATCAGGGGCTCGTCACGCGAGAGGAGCGAATGGAAGGCGTGCCCCGCTTCGTGGAGCATCGTCTCGGCATCTCGCTGCAGACCGGCGGCGTTCATGAAGATGAAGGGGATGCGGGAGCGGTCGCGGTTGTACTGGTACCCGCCCGGGGCTTTGCCCTTGCGGCTGTCGAGGTCGAAGTTGGCGCCGCCCTCGGAGCCGCGGGCCTCGGATCCGTCGCCCAGCGATGAGAGCATCTCCGCCAGGCGCGGGTCGAGCGAGCGGAAGCACGCGACGGACTTGGCGACGAGTTCGCGGCCACCATTGAAGGGTCGGAGGGGTTGGCGGCCTCTTGGATCGACGGCCAGATCCCACGGGCGGAGCGCGGGGAGGCCGAGCAGAGATGCGCGCTGCTCGTCGAGTTCGTCGACGAGCGGCACGACGACTTCTTCGCACGCGGCGTGGAAGTCCAGGCAGTGGTCGGGCGTGTAATCGAATCGGCGCATCGTCTTGAAGGCGTACTCGGTGAACGATGCGCAGCCGGCGTTGCGTGCCATCTGGTGACGGAGCGCGACCTGCTGGTCGTAGATGGCATCGATGGTGTCCGCGTCGACGAGGCGCCGCGCGGCGACGGCTCTCCATGCGCTCTCGCGCACGGGGCGATCGGTCGATTCCTGGTAGACGCCCATCTGGGGCAGGGTTCGCTCCTGGCCGTCGAAGACGACGGTCATGGCGCCGATGGTGGTCTGGTACTGCTGCGCGAGCTTCTCGAGTTCGGTCTGGATCGGCACGTTCGCTTCGCGGAAGATCTCGACCTCGGCGCGGGTGTCACGATCGAGCACCGCGTAGCGAGAGGCCCGGGCGGGATCGGTGCGCGGGAAACGTTCGACGAGAGCGACGTGACGCTGGTCGAGGCGAAAGGCGAGGGGCTTGATGGCGGGCGGGACGGTCTCGATGTAGCGGGTGTACGCGTCGGCCTTGGCCGTGTCGGCGGTGTCGCAGGTCATGGAGATGTAGAGATTGGCGGCGGCCTCGCTGAGGGCCGCGTCGAGTTCGGAGCGGTCGAGCAGCCAGCGATCGAACGCCTCTTCGGAGTCGATGGGGCGATTGAGGAGATCCTCGATGAGTGGCAGGACCTGCGAGAGGTCCGAGCCGTTCAGCGACATGGGTACGAAATCTGTGCCTGCGTGTGTGTGCATCTCGTCGGTTGCCTCTGTGGGACTGGTCCCGTGGTGGAGCGTGATGGTACTCGATCGGTGGCGCTGCTTCATGTGCTGATCGCGGCGCGGGAATGAAAGAGGGCGGAACGCGTGTGCGCCCCGCCCTCTCTGAGTGCAAGTGAGGAGTCGATCAACGCATGAGGTCGCGAAGCATCTGTTCCTGCTCGTCCACCCAGCGCTGGAACTCCTTCTCGTCGAGTGCGTTGAAGGTGAGGAGCGCGGTGTTGGGGTTGTTCTTGACGACGCGAACGATCCGGCGAAGGGCGTCGCGTGCGCGTCCGACCATGGCGCCGCGACGTGTGCGGTCCTGCTCGGCGCGTGCCGCGTTCACGGCGTTGCCGTATGTGTCCATGAACTGGCGCAGCGCGGTCTCGTCGGTGTAGACCTGCGAGCGATACTTCATGTTGATGTCCTCGGCCTTCGAGATCGGCCAGAGGTACCCGGTGCGGGGCGTGCCGACCCATTCGACCTCGGTGAGGCCCATGGCCCGGGCGAGCTCGTCGACGTTCGCTGCGGTTCCCTTGCTGAACTTGAATCGCTCGGCATCGACGGCGTTGAACGTGAGGATGCGGTTCTCGGGGTTGACGACGTGCTCGCCGTCGAGCGAGTTGTACCACTTCACGTCGCCGTTCGAGTCGATGGTGCAGGTGAGGGGCTCCATGATCTGCATGGAGCGCATGATCTGGGGGTCGTAGCCGCCCCGAGCGGAGATTTTCTCCATCATGTAGAGGACCTCTTCGAGTTCGCGGTCCTTGACGGCCTGCAGCGCGCCGAACCAACCGGTGCACGCCCCATAGTTGCCTTGGGGCATGAAGTAGATGTCCTCGATGCAGTGTGCGGTCATGGCAGCGGCGGAGATGGCGGACTCGATCCAAGCCGCGACGCGGAAGCGCGGCTTGTACTCGTTGTGGATGACGTCGGAGAGGCGCTGGATCTCGAGCAGGAGCCCGCCGCCGGAGTTCACGTGGAAGACGACGATGCCGATGTTCTCTTCCTCGAGCACGGGGATGAGTCGCTTGAGGATGTCGGCGGTCATGTAGACGCCGACCATGTTCTTATCGCCGCCCTCGCCGAGCGTGATGATGGCGGCCCGCTTGGAGCGGTCGGCCGTGGAGACTCGTGCCTGTGTCTGAGAGGGCGTGGAGGTCGCTGGGCGTGCCTGGGGTGTGGCGGCGTCGCGTTCGACGCGATCGACCTCGGCGGCGCGGAGGAACTGGCGCTGCTCGACGCCGCCGATCTTCACGAGGATCCAGACGTTGCCGTCGATCTCCTGCTCGACGGTGCCCTCGACGACGGTTCCGTTCTTGAGGTGGACCTTGTCGATGGCGGAAGCGACATTCGTGAAGAGGGTTGCGAATGCGACGATGGCGAGAAGAAAGAGTGCTGCGAATCTGCTCATGGTGTGGTGCATGGTGGTGTTGCTCGCGTGGTGTGCGGTCTCGTCCTATGGGCTTGTTCGATCACTTGCGGTCGCGGAGCTGATCGAGCTTGATGCGCTCGCGGAGGATGCCGATGTCGCCGATGCCTGGCAGGCCGAGCTGGCCCGGGTTCAGGGCCTCCTCGTAGCGTTTGAGGACTTTTTCGAGATCGTCGAGCAGGCGGATCTGCTGCCCCCGGGCGCGCCTGCGCTCCTCGTATGAGCCACCGACCTGGATGCGCTGGTAATCCTCCCAGAGCTTGCGGCTGTCGCGTGAGGCGCGTTGGAGCCCCTCGCTCCAGTTCTTGAAGATCTGGTCGCTCTTGCCCGGGATGAGGGTGTATGTGCGGGCGATGCCGAGCTCGCGCATGAGATCTTCGAGCGAGTCAACGGTGCCCTTGGAGACGCCGATCTTGAAGGCGATATCGGCCTTGAGGGTCAGGTTGTCGTTGCCCTCGCCTCTGGCGAGTTGCTGGATGTTGTCCTCGTTCTCTCCCTGGCCGTCGTCGGTGAGAAGAATCTCGCCTCTGTCGGCGCGGGGCATGCCCTCGTGGTAGACGGGTCGGCCGCCCTCAAAGCCGACGGAGAGGACGTACTCGGTGCGTGCGAGGGCCCTGATGAGTCGGGGGTCGTAGCCGCCGGTGATGGCCATGCCCTCGGCGCGTCCGATGCGGAGCGAGAACTGCTTCTCGCGGACGACCTCGTCGCCGGTGGAGCCGAAGGACTTCTCCAGCCCGCCGATGCCTCCGAGCTTTGCGTCGCTGGAGAAGTAGATGTCCTTGCAGACGAGGGGAAGGAACGCCGCGCCGCCCATGGCGCGCTTGACCCAGAAGACGACCTTGGGCTGCTTCTCCCACTCACGGGGGATTTCGACGGTGAAGATCGGGTCCATGTCCTCGGCACGCCGGAACTGGTCGAAGAAGCCGACCTCGTTGGGGATGTCGCCGAGGTTGCCGAACCGCTTCATGTCCCAATCGTTCTCCATGATGACGATCAGGTAGTCGGCCTGGTTCATGCGGGCGTCGCGCACGGCTTCGCGCAGGGGTGTCTGCGAGATGTCTTCGCCGAACCAGCCCTTGAGATGGATGGTGTAGACCTTCGTGCCGTCTGCGACCGGGTTGACCGGTGAGGACGAGCGGGAGGCGGGGCGAGTCTGTGAAGTCGCGGGCGCGGCATCGACGCTCTCGGGCGTGAGGGCATCACGCTTGATCGAGAGGATCTCCGACTTGTCGTACTCGGTCTCGACGGACATGCCGCCGATCACGACGAGCATCTTTAGTTTTGAGTCGGTCTCGCTGAGGATCTTCCCCTCAACGATTCTGCCGGAGTTGAAGATGACCTGATCGGTCGCGACGACCCGCTCGGGGGCTTTGGTCTGGGCGAGCGCGGTCATGGGAGACAAAGCGGCTCCGATGCCGATGAGTCCGGCTGCCAGGTGTCCCATCCAGGCGCGACGATTGCGAGTCTCGGGGTTCTTGCGCATCGATCTGGTTCCTTCTCTCAAGGCCCCGGCCTGAAGCGGGGTCTGTCACAGGCAAGAGGGCATCTGCACGAACAAATGACGAATGAAGACGCGACGCGCGTCCTGCCATCACTTATAGACACCCAGACCCCGGGCAAGTTCCATGCCTTGGGCCTGTGAGACGATTGCACCCTCAAGTTGGGCGTCGTACACCGCATCGAGGACGCGTTTGAACGCAGGTCCGGGGGGCCAGCCCGCTTCGACGAGGTCGTCGCCGGTCACGAGGGGGTCTGGCGCGAGTCCGCCGAATGTCAGGGCGAGGGCGTCGACATCGGATGCGATGGAGGACGCGCGAGGGACGTCGATTGCGCGGAGCAATGCCATGCCCCCGGGGAATTGTGGTCCGGCCGCGAACCGCTTGCGACGCGCGACCGTGAGCCCGATCCAGAACGCCGGGTCGCTGAGTTGCCTCAACCCGTGGAGGGTGCTGTGCAGTTCCAGGCGTTCGTCGTTGCTGAGGCAGAGCGCTGCGCGGCACCCTCTGATGAAGGCATCCACCGGGGCTTGCAACAGCGGGATGCCGAGATCGATCGCCCAGGCACCGAGCGCGAGCATGGGTGGGGCCTCGGGCTCCAGGCGTGACAGGACAAGCCCCGGGCCGAAGCGATCCGGCTTGAGCCCGGTTGCGCTGGCTCCCGCGGGATCGAGCACGGGGCGATCGAGCCCGAGATCCCTCAGGAGCTCCGCAGCGCGGCTTCGCGTCGGGTGGGCGAGCATGCGTCGGATCTCATCGCCGATCCGTTCCCGAGAGACACCCCGCAAGTGCGAGGCGTTGCGTCGGATCGCGTCGGCGGTTGCCGGTTCGATCGTGAAGCCGAGTTTGGCGGCGAGGCGGACGGCGCGAAGGGCGCGGAGGTGGTCCTCCGCGAGGCGTGAGTCCGCATCGCCGACGGCACGGAGCGTGCGGGATTCGATGTCGGGGATGCCGCCCACCATGTCGATCACGCGCCCTCGGATCTCGCGGCCGGCGATCGTTGATGTCGAGCCGTCTGGGTCGAGGTAGAGGGCGTTGACCGTGAAGTCGCGACGTTTGGCGTCTTCGATCTGGGTGCTGAACGTGACGGCATCCGGGCGGCGGCTGTCCGAGTAGGGTCCATCCGCGCGGAAGGTCGCGACCTCGACGACGACGGGGTCGCCCTCGATGCGCAGCTTCACCAGCACGACGCCGAAGCACGCCCCCACAAGGTCGCTGTGAGGGAAGATGCGGCGCACCCGGTCGGGGGTGGCATCGGTCGCGACGTCGTAGTCGCTCGGGGCCAGGCCGAGGAGCTCGTCGCGCACGCACCCGCCGGCGAATGTCGCGACGTGCCCGTGTTCACGCAGGGCGTGCACGATCTGCGTCGCGGCTCTGCGGGCGTGCTCGGATGTGGGGGCGCGGCCAGCCATCGAGGAGAGTGTAGTGGGAGGGCACGAAGGCAATCGGCAATGAGGAGGGGTCAGAGCTCAGGTGGGATTGGCGGCTCGGGCCTCGTCGAGGAACTCCACACCCCGTCGGAGGTGGGGGATGACGATCGAGCCGCCGACGATGAGTGCGACGTCGAAGGATTCCCAGATCTCCTCGTCGGTGACGCCGATCTTGACGCACTGGTCGATGTGGTAGGCGATGCAGTCGTCGCAGCGGAGGACCATGGAGGCGACAAGTCCCAGCAACTCCTTGGTCTTGAGCGGGAGCGCGCCGTCCTGGTAGGTCTGGTGGTCGAGGGAGAAGAATCGCTTGGTGACGAGCGTCGCGCCGACGCGCGGCGTGCCGCCGGGGGTGAGGCCACGGGCAGCCTCATCCCCGGTGATGCGTGCGTTCATGCGCGTGCGATACTGCTGGAACTGTTCGTAGCGGGTCATGAGGGATGGTAGTTCCGCCCTGCGAGTGATCAGGATGACCGGCGCCGGCGCGTCAGCAATCCCGCGCCTGCCAGGAGCGAGAGCGCGCCCGGTGTAGGGACCATCTTCAGCGACATGGTGTAGATCTCGCTGTCATCGTGGAGACCCGAGGTGTCGCGGATGTAGAAGTCTGCGGTCCATACGCCGGCTCCGGCATCGAAGCCGGGTGCCGAAGGGTCGAGGTTCCAGATGATTTTGCGGTTGAAGTCGGAGCCACCCGTTCCGATGAGGAAGGTGACGCCGGGCGTGTTCAGCTGCAGTGAGAGATCGAACGGGTCGTAGACGGAGACGCCCGCGTCGAAGCGTGTGAAGACGGCTTGGATCTTTGTTCCCTCTGCGATGGGGATGATGCCGTCGTGGTAGTGGGGGTCGTTGGGGTCTGCGATGATCTCTTCGAAGGAGAGCATGTCCTCGGAGAGGCCCGGGAGCCCGAACATCGGCATGTGCATGGTGTGGGCCATCATCCAGTCGAAATTGATCTGGAGCATGTTCTCGTGGTGGCCACCCCCGTGCGAGTGTCCGAGTGAGATGAGGTAGCCGTGCGGGTGGGCGCTGGCGGTCGTTGCGTGCATCGCCATGATGCTCGCTGTTGTGAGTGCGCCGGCCATCAGACGGGTTCGGGTGTTCCGCATCGACAATCTCCCATCGATCATGCCCCAGCAGGGTGGGACGATGTGTTCTCGGACGTTGTTAACCCTCGGTCCTCCGAGGGTGTTGGCGATCTACCATGCAGCACGAACCGGCGGGGTGCCACCCGGCGGCCCGCAAAAGCCGCATAAATCTCCGATTCGTACGGGATCCGTCTCTCCGATCGGGTTGTTCAGACAGGCCACCATGCACGATTTCGCCCAGCCAACCGCGGCCGACTCCAGGAGCCCGTTCGTGACGATCCCGGAGGCGCTGGCCGATCTGCGTGCCGGACGGATGGTCATTCTCACCGATGACGAGCATCGCGAGAACGAGGGTGATCTGGTCTTGCCGGCCCAGTTTGTGACCCCCGAGGCCATCACCTTCATGCTCTCGGTCGCGCGCGGCTATTTGTGCCTCTCGATGACCGAGCATGACTGCGATCGGCTGGAACTCCACCCGCAGTCCGCGGTGAACACGACCTTCCGCGGCACGGCGTTCACGGTCTCGATCGATGCCGCTCCGAAGTATGGGATCACGACCGGCGTTTCAGCGCGTGAGCGAGCGACGACCATCCTGCGTGCCATCGACCCCGCGTCGACGCCGGCGGACTTTGTCAGACCCGGGCACATCAACCCGCTCCGCTCGCGTGACGGGGGCGTGCTCGTGCGCGTCGGCCAGACCGAGGGGTCGCTGGATCTGTGCCGCCTGGCGGGGCTTTATCCTGCGGCGTGCATCATCGAGGTGATGCGGGATGACGGGGAGATGGCGCGTCTGCCGGATCTGGTTGAGCTCAGCCGCAAGCACGGCATCAGGATGTGTTCCGTCGCGCAGATCATCGAGCACCGTCTGAGCGCATCGCCACTGGTGGAGCGGATGGAGCCGCGTGGCGGGCAGAAGATCCGGACTCCGGAGGGGGAGTTCAATCTGCTGGCGTTCCGGTCGCCCGTCGATCAGTTGCCCCATCTGGCTCTGACCGTCGGTGATGTGGGTGTTCTGGATTCGCAGGGCGTGCACGTGCAGTCTCCTGAGCCGACGCTTGTGCGCGTTCACAGGCGCGATCTCCTGGGCGATATTTTCGATGATCTGGATTCGGGATCGACAGTGGGCGTCTCGACCGGCGCCACGCTGCGGGCATCGATGCGCATGATCCAGAGGGCAGGGCGGGGCGTGATCGTGTACCTCCGCCCGTCTGGTGTCGGCGATGCCCTCTCGCAGCGGCTGACGCGCCCGTTCAATGACGATGAGGCGGATCGCCCGCGCACGAGTGTGAATCCGGCGATGCTCGAGTATGGGGTTGGATCGCAGATCCTCCGAGACTTGGGGTTGACGAAGCTGCGTCTGATCACGAACAGCCAAACCGACTACCCGCAGTTGCAGGCGTTCGGCCTGGAAATTGTTGAGCGAGTCCCGATTCCGCACGAGGCATCCGAGCGGTAGATACGCGTAAGTGGCTGCTGCCACCACGTTTGTGTGGTTTCTCGAATCCTTCTAAAATCCGAACAAATTTGCTTGTGCCTCTTGTCATCCGAGTGCGCATCGTGTATGATGAGTTTGGTCTTTGAACGGACATCGCGTGCGAGGCCGCGCACCAGCACACCACACTGCATGGGTGAACGCATGGATGAGCAGATGCAAGAGGCCTGGATGCGCAGCGGCGCGCCAAACGAGCATCACGCACGTTTACTCGAACTTGTTGGCGTGTGGGATGCGCGGGCGACATTCTGGATGGGTCCGGATGCGCCGCCGATCTCCAGCGATGGCGAGTGTGTGAACGAAGGGATCCTGGGCGGTCGCTGGCTGAGCATGCGCTACGCGTGTGATTTCATGGGCATGCCCTATGAGGGCACGGGCGTGATGGGGTTCGACACCATCGCGGGGGAGTATGTCTCGAACTGGCTGGACTCGATGTGTACGCAGATGATGGTCCACAGGGGCAAGCCGGGAGCGGACGCGCGCCGGATCGAGATGTCCGGGAGCGCGGTCGATCCGATGGGTGTCGAAGCGACGACCCGCCACGTCACCACCATCCATTCCGCCGATCGGCACACGTATGAGATGTTCAGGGCGCCTCGCGGGCAGCCAGAGTTCCGGAGCGGCATCATCGAGTACACGCGACGAACGTGAGAGGAACATCCGGTGTTGCTCATCGCTGAGCGGCGCCACACCACACATTGCGGATTCGAGTTCTCAACCAGCATCGAAAGGGAAGTCTTATGGATCTCAAGCAGCTTTGTCGTCTCTCGGTCGCGCTCACGCTGATTGGCGCGGGTTCGTCAGCAGCACTCGCACAGAACGTGGACCCGGCAAAGGACGCCAAGGTCAAGGCCAACGATGCCGCCGCCCACGCGAAGAAGGCGGCCCAGGATGCCGAGAAGGCCGCGAAGGAAGCGATGGAGAAGGCGAAGGGTGGTGAGCCGCCTGAGATGTCGCCGGAAGAGGCGGCGATGATGGAGGCGTGGGCGGCCGCGAAAGCACCCGGCCCCCACCACAAGCACATGGAGGTGATGGCAGGTGAGTGGGAGGGTGTGAGCCGGATGTGGATGGTGCCCGGCGCGCCCCCCGAGGAGTCTCCGGTCCGTACCACGGCCCGCATGGAGTTCGACGGGCTCTTCCTGATCTCGCACCACAAGGGCGAGATGATGGGGATGCCCTTCCGCGGCATGGGGACCATGGGGTACAACAACACGACCAAGGAGTATGAGGGCGCCTGGATGGACAACATGGGGAGCATGACCATGTGGATGACGGGCACCTGCTCGGACGATGGCAAGGTGTTCAAGCTTGTCTCGACCTTCGTGGACTTCATGACGGGTGAGAAGACGACCATGAAGATGGACACCACCGTCATCGACAACGACAACTACAAGTGGGAGATGTACGGCCCAGGACCCGACGGAGTTGAGTACAAGATGATGGAGATCGTCTACAAGCGGAAGAAGTGAGACCGATCGTTCTCCGGATTCCGGTCCGTTCCTGCGACGGGCGGCCGACGCCATGATTCCGATCTACGGCCATGATGCGACGGACCCGCACGAGGCGGGTCCGTCGCGCTGTTTCGTCGGCGCATCTCGGCGCGTAGCATGACCGAATCCGGAGGCCCAGCGGCATGCAGGAAGTGGTCTGGCTCGCGTCGTATCCGAGGTCGGGGAACACGTGGGTGCGGTTCCTCTTGTACCGGTATCTCCACGGCCCCATCGAATCGACGGCACGGATCAACGAGGTGATCCCCGGCCTGCATGGTCGCGGGCGGCTCGATCACACGCGCCCGGGACGCACACTCGTGAAGACCCACTTCGCGTTCGCGCCCGGGCACCCGCTCTCCGACAGGGCGAAGGCCGTGATCCACATCCGCCGCCATCCGAAGGATGTGCTCCTCTCGGGCCTGAACTATCACTCCCTGACGGGCAACAGCGTCCCCGCGCTGAAGTACGCGAACGCGTTCATCGCGCTCAAGGGCGACCCTGTCTGGAGGCAGATGGGGTTCGGCACGTGGGAGTCACACATCGAGTCGTGGCTTGAGAATCCCGCGCTGCAGGGGATCGCCCGGCATTGGACGACGTACGAGCGACTGAAGTCCGACACACCGGGCGAGATGCGAGCGATGCTGGACTTTCTGGGGGAGTCGATCGACGAGGATCGCCTGGCCTCGACGGTTGCCGACTGCACGCTGGAGCGGCTTCGCGAGTTCGAGGATGAGGAGAAGTCCAAGGGGGCGCCGAGTCTGTTCCCGGGCTCCGAAGCGGCGCGATCCGCCGGCAGGCGATTCATCAACAGCGGGCGCACTGGACAGAGTCTGTCACACATCGATCCCGGACTGGATGCGCAGTTCGATGCCGCGTTTGCAGCGATTCTTGCTCGGCGCGGGTACGCGGATGCCCCTTCGGCGGGGTGAGGTCCGAGAACTTGATGCGACGCGCATCTTCTGCGTCTTCAATTGGAGCATCGCGAGATTCTGAGGTGTGTCTCAGGCGTCGTCCCTTCGGCGGTCGATGCCCTCGGTGACGCGTCGTTGGCGACGCGTTCGCACGAAGGTTCCGAGGAAAGGACTCTCCGATGATGATCGCGTCCATAACGGCAGCCATGATGCTCACTCTCGGGGCCGGGGTGCCTCCGCCGATCGCGGTGCCGCCGATCGTTCCGAAGCAGGAACTCGCAACGAAGCAGGTCAGCACGCTCTGCACGCTTGCCGGCGAGTGGGAGGGCGAGGTGTGTGTGACATCGGAGCGGGGCACATCCGTCTCGCTTGTCGGGCTGAGCGCGACGCAGAATGAAAGGACCGGCGAGGTGCTGATGGGCTTCCAGGGCCTCGCGTTCGCCGCACCCTTCGAGGGGATCGCCCGTCTGACCAGGGCCATCGACGGATCGACGACGTGCGCGTGGTACGACACGCTGTGCGACGCATCGATCGCGTTCGATCAGGCGTGCGTCACGGGTGAAAGATCGGCGGATCTGGTCTTTGAGTCGCTCACGCCGACGGACTACCGGGTGCTGCGCCAGACGATGACAATCGTCAGCGAGGGGCACGTCCAGATCGAGATTACGAGCCACCGGCCGGGCGAGCGTGCTGCGCCCGTGCTCAGCATGGATCTCTACCGGCTTCCAACGGGGCAGTTGTCGATGGGCTCGGGTCTCACAACGATTCCCGGGTTGCTGGCCAAGCTCGACACCGGTTCGCTCATCCCGAGCACACGATCCGCGAACATCAATCCCGACGCTGAATGAGTCGGACTCCTATGCCCATCGGTCCACGCCGACGCATGACGAAGCGAACGCGGCCACACCACGGGCCGCGTTCGCGTTGATGCCTTAACGATCTCTCGCAGCGAACTGGTAGAATGGCGGCATGAGCGAAGGACGTGGGCCAGAGCCAGAGGCATCGCACCGCACGACCGACGGCGGATCTGGGGAGTCGCACCCGGTTCTGCAGCGGGCCGGCCTGATCCTGGGGCCGATCCTCGGCGCGATCGTCTATGCCGCCATGCCCGACTCGCTCGGCCATCCCCCGCGTGCGGCGGCGGCGATCGGCGTCTTGATGGCGATCTGGTGGATGACTGAGGCGGTCGCGCTGCCGGTCACGTCGCTGATCCCGGCGGCGTTGTTCCCGCTCTTCGGGGTTGTGGACGCGAGGACGGCGTGTGCTCCATACGCGAACGAGATCATCTTTCTCTTCGCGGGCGGGCTGGTGCTCGGGCTCGCGATGCAACGCTGCGGCCTGCATGTGAGGATCGCGCTGATCACGATCGCGCTCGTCGGCACCCGTCCCAAGCGGCTCATCGCGGGCTTCATGCTCGCGACGGCGCTGATGAGCATGTGGGTCTCCAACACGGCAACAGCTGTGATGATGCTTCCCATCGGGGCATCCGTGGTCGATCTTGTGAAGAGCCATGCGCGGGGCGGGGGCGAGGAGAGCGCGCGGCAAGCCAGAAACTTCGCAGTCTGCCTGATGCTCGCGATCGCTTTCGGCGCGTCGATCGGCGGCATCGGCACGCTGATCGGAACGCCGCCGAATCTTGTCTTTGCGGGCTACATCAAGCAGGCGTATGGACAAGAGATCGACTTCATGCGTTGGATGCGCGTGGGTGTGCCGATGGTGGCGGTGTACCTGCCCATCGCGTGGGCGGTGCTTGTGTATATCGCGTTCCCCGTGCGGATGAAGGAGATCCCGGGGGGGCGCGAGTTGATCCTGAACGAACTTCGAGAGCTGGGAAGGCCGGTGCGCTCAGAGTGGATCGTGCTCGGCGTGTTTCTCGCGGCGGTGATGCTCTGGGTCTTCCGCTCGCGTCTTGATGACTTCCATGCGTTGCGCTTCCTGGGTGACGGCGTGATCGCGATGTGCGCGGCGCTGGTGCTCTTCTTTGTGCCGCGCGGCAGGGTTGGGCCTGCGGGACAGCCGCCCGGCGCGTCCGGGGGCATGGTGATGGACTGGGCGACGGCGTCGAAGCTCCCCTGGGGCGTGTTGCTGCTGTTCGGAGGGGGGCTCTCGCTCGGCGGCGCGATGACCGCGACGAATCTCGACGGGTGGATCGGCGAGCTGTTCACGGGCATGGGCGGGCTGCATCCGGTGGTGCTCGTTGCGATCCTCGTTGTCGCGGTCGTCGGGCTGTCGGAACTGGCGAGCAACACCGCGGTCGCGACGGCGTTGATGCCCGTGCTCGGTGCGGCGGCTGTCGGGCTCGGCGTGCATCCGTATGTGCTTCTGCTCCCGGCGGTGCTGGCCTCGTCGTGCGGGCTGATGCTGCCCGTTGCCACGCCCCCGAACACCGTGGTCTTCGCGTCCGGGCACGTCGGCGTGAGGGACATGGTCAAAGCGGGCTTCCTGCTCGATGTTGTCGGCATTGTGCTGGTGATCGTGGTCGCCACGACTGTCGCAGGGCCGCTGCTCGGGGAGGATCTGTCGATCGTTCCTGAATGGGCCGGCGCGAAGTCGCCGTGAGGCGAGCCGGCTTTGCGGGGTCGTCATTCTCGGCCGAAGGTTCGGGCGTGCGTCTGACCCGGTGATACGAGACCGTGTGATCGTGAATCGGCCGCGAATTCGGGGGCGTGTTCTTCATATCATCAGAGCGGGCCGGAAGGTCGCGGCACGCGATCGTTCTGGATCTCGGGACTTTCACGGACAGGCGTGCGGCAGGGGATCTGCTCGGCGCGCGGTTCAGGAGGATGGAAGCATGGTGCGGACAGTCGCCAAGATACTTCGTGGCAAGGCCACTCCCTTCCAGATCCTGATGGCGTGTGTGCTGGGAGCGATGATCGGCTTTGTGCCTTCGCTGCAGGCGGGTGCGGGAACGCTGGCCGCGCTCCTGCTGCTGCTGGTCATCATCAACGCGAACCTCGCGCTGGCGGCGATGGTGGCCGGCGGTGCGAAGCTGCTGTCGCTGGCGATCATGCCTTTGACGTTCCAGATCGGGCGTGTGCTGCTCGATGGGCCGACAAGCGGGTTCTTTCGCACGGCGATCAACGCGCCGGGCTCCGCGCTGCTCGGGCTCGAGTACTACACAACGACTGGGGGCATCGCGCTCGGCTTCGTGGTCGGGCTCGTGCTCGGCCTGTTTGTGTCGGGCATCGTGAAGAAGTTCCGCAAGGTCATTGCGACATATGAGGCGGGCTCGGACGCGTTCAAGGCGTTCACGACCAAGCCCATCAACAAGTTCATCATGTGGGTCTTCTTCGGCTCCAAGGGCAAGGGCTCTTACTCGGACATGCTGAAGAAGAAGATCGGGCTGCCGATCAGGGTGAGCGGGGTTGTGCTCGCGGCGCTGGTCTTCGCGCTCGGGTTCATCGGGTACACGTATCTCTCCGGCCCGATCGTGACATCGTTCCTGCGGGCCGGTCTTGAGCGTGCCAACGGGGCGACCGTGGATCTCGCGAGCGTCGATATCGACGCAAAGTCGGGGAAGATCACGCTGACGGGGCTTGCGGTGTGCGACGCGAGCGAGCCGAGCAAGGATCTCTTCCGTGCCGCGACGTTGACGGGGGATGTGTCCGGCAAGGATCTGCTCCGCAAGCGGATCAGCATGGACAAGATTGTCGCTGTCGATGCGATGCAGGGCGCGACGCGGAAGGTGCCGGGTGTGGTCTTCCGGCCCCCTTCGAAAGACAAGCCCGAGACGCAGCCGGGTGAGAAGTCGCTGGATGATTACATCAAGCAGGCCAAGGAATGGAAGGAGAAACTGGCCCAGGTGCGGCGTTGGCTGGAAGAAATCAACAAGCGCCGGCCGGAGCGTGACGGCTCGGGAGCGCCGGGTGAGAAGACGGAGACGCTTGAAGAGCGTCTGCGCCGCCTGGTCAAGGAGCAGGGATACACGCGTGTCGTGGCATCGCATCTGGTCGAGGGCGCGCCGACGTTCCTCGTGCGCGAACTCGAGGCGAAGGGCGTGCGTGTGGAGGCAGCTGGAGGCGGGGCTGGTGGGGGGACGGGTGGAGGGGTGCTTGCCGGGCAGACACTTGATATTCGGGGTGAGAACCTCTCTACACAGCCGTGGCTGGTGCAGGGTGCGCCACGGGTGGTGGTGACGTCTTCGGGAGGCACGCTGAACGCGGATGTCTCTGCGGGTGCCGCGAGTGCATCGGGCACGGGGCAGACGATGGTGAATTTCGCGGTCAAGGGGATGAGTGCGGATCTGATCGGGAGCCAGTTGATCGCGCTCGGGGGGCAGCCGCCGATCTCGGGCGGCACGATGGATGTCGCGATCAATGCGAACCTGACGGACCTCGGCAACATCGATGTGCCGCTGAACGTGACGCTGCGCGACACGACGCTCTCGATCGCGGGTGCTGGACAAGCGAAGGTTTCGCAGTTCACGCTGCCGATCGGGCTGAAGGGCGAGCTTGACAATCCTCGGATCGCGATTGATGGCGATGTGCTGGCGCAGTCGCTGCTGCAAGCGGGCGCGGGGGAGCTTGCCAATCGCGTGAAGGGTGAGGCGGGCAAGGTCGTGGATAAGGCGCTCGAGGATGTGAAGGGGAAGGTGGGCGATCAGATCGGCGACAAGCTCGGGGGCGAGGCGGGGAAGGCGCTGGATGGGCTGTTCGGAGGGAGGAAGAAGGATGAGAAGTGAAAGGGCGTCGCCGATCGGCTGCTGTTGACCGAGCATCCGGTTCGCGTTAGATTCGGTGCAGCGCGATGCAGTGCTACTGGGAGGTACATATGCGCCACGGCGACGAACTTCGGCTCTTGTCCAGTGGGCTGAGGTTGCTGCCACAGGAGGCGGCGTCGCTCGGCATGCTGCACCGGAGTATTGCGTGGGGAGTGTGGGTCGAAGGGAAGGGCGGCAAGACCAAAGCGAGGATGTCAAGTCCTCGAGAACCAAGCGCTCGATCGACCGACCAAGGCCCACACTTGATCATCTCAACTATCGAGCCCGATCGCTGGCCCGCGGTATTCGGCATCGAGATCAGGATTCGGAGGGCGCACGGCACCTTGCGGACCCTGCTCGCCAAGCTCAGGGATCTTGGGATCAACTGCCTTGTTATCAACAGTGCAGGTGCTGGCTACGACCTCTCAATCGTCAAGGCCACTTGCGAGTACAGCCCACTCACACGATGGGTGCGGGACCAGTTGAAGGAACTTGATCGTCAGGTTGCAGAGGAGCAGTCGAAGCTTGGTGGTGATGCCCAAGTCAATGCGCGGATTACAAAGGAAGTGCATCGGCTGCGGCGACAATGCATGCAGCAGATCGGCCTTCGCCACATCGCGGTCGCCACCCATCTTCACGCGTCCATTCAGCTGTGGGATCAGGCCGTCCGCGCTGATGCGCAAGCAGCCGCAGGTTCTTTGAAGGGATTCGCTGAGCAAGGTGAGCCGCTCCCAGTGCCGTTTCTACACGAGCGGAGTCTTGTGCTCGGGCTGAATCCCTGGTTCCTCAGCGCGGATGACTTGGACGACGGCGACACGATGAGCAAGATCGCAGAGTCTCTCAATCTCAAATTCGGGGGTAGGGTGTCTGATCACTACCCTCTCGACGAGCTTGTCCGTGGGTATCTCGACTCGATTGAGACCTTTGCTTTACGTAACCCGCTCCACACCGAAGTGCAAGAGAGTGAAACACTCAGGCGTGCCGACAAGTTCAAGAACGAGGGATTCAGTGTCCTCACCCGTGAGTGGTGGCGACAAGCAGGCAAGCCCGCGGTCCAGATCTTTCCGCTCATCTCGCTCGCTCACGCTCGAATCTGGTCTCTGGCCAACTACAGGCCGATCAAGCTGCGCTATGACGCTGCGAATCATCTCCTTGCAGTACTGGAGGATGGTCCGTGCAATCATGTGGAGCCATTCACGCGGATTCACAGAGAACTCGCGGAAATTGGCGGCATCGCGGACCTGAACCTTCTGGATCCACCACTCGTCGCCCTGTGCCACTACAGTTCCAGAGAGAACTCCCTCAGGCTGCGCTTTCAACAGCACTGGTTCGCTGCTCAGATTACTTATCAGATCGAGGTGGAGTACGAATGGTCTGAGACACGCGCTGCGGAGGAGCATTCCACGGTTCACTCGCCCTCAGGGCTGCTTGAGCAGTTTGCACGTGCATGTTTCCGGCAGGGGATGACGGTCGAGCGAGCGGAGAGCACGCTCTATGAGCAACTCGAAGGATACGAACACGGGAGGTTCCGGTTGATCGTCTCGCGGTCGGATTCGGGATTCTCTGACGATATGCGGGCTCGGGAAGCCCGCATCGTCGAGCTGCGGGTCGAGATGGGCATGCTCATGAGCAAGGCGGCGCGGGACGGATACATCCCGGGCGTCAAGTTGAGGGTTGATGTCGTGCCCCTCGCGCACGCAGTGGAGATACGATCGAGCTCAGATGCCTCGGGCCTGTCCGATCGTCGCGACACCCAACCGCCGCATTGAGAACTGTTCACGGAAACCCAGTATTTCGTCAGGGTTGCACGAATCCAGCCCCCGAACGGCGTGTCGCGGCGTTGCAATCTCCAGCGGGTTCCTACGATCGATCGATATCCCATAGGTGGACAGTGCCGGAGCACCTGCCCGGCCCCAGGGTCTGGGGAAGATCCGAGGGGGGCCGAGCCCATGGGAAAGAGGGGCCAGCATGGTGTCAGAGTTTGGCGGCAGATTTCCGGCGGAGCCGGGTGAATCTCCAGCGAGTCAGGGCACGGGGGCTGGGGTCGTGCGTATCGACACGCACGTTCATTCCCGAGCTTCTGATGGTCCGGCCCTCGCCGCGCTCGGCATGATCAACTGCCCCGAGTGCTACTCCGAGCCCGAGCGGATCTACGACATGGCCAAGTCCCGCGGGATGGACCTGGTCACGATCACCGACCACGACACGATCAAGGGCGCGCTGGAGCTGCACGAGCGGGGCTTTCAGGACTTCATCATCGGCCAGGAGTTCACGGTTTACTTCCCGGAGGATCGCTGCAAGCTGCACGTGCTGATGTGGGGTCTCACGCCCGAGATCAACGAGCAGTTGCACGGACACGGGCTTCGGGATGACGTGTACGCGTTCGCTCGATTCCTTCGCGAGCACAATGTGGCCCACTCGCTGGCGCATCCGCTGTATGTCCAGAACGGGCGGCTGAGCCGCTGGCATGTGGAGCGGGCCGCGTTGCTGTTCAGATCCTTCGAGACATTGAACGGCGCGCACTCCGCCACGCTGCGCGATCCGATCGAGCTGTTCCTGCGGACATTGACACCCGCGCTGATGCAGGAGATCGAGCGGCGTCACGCCGTGGAGTCGCTCTGGCCTCGTCCCTGGCTGAAGGGTCGCACCGCGGGCTCCGACGATCATGGACTGCTGAACATCGGGCGTTCGTGGACCGAGGTCCGGGCCGAGGATGGGCGAACCATCCGCGATCCGGCCGAGTTCTTCCGGCGTGTGATGGCGGGCCAGTCGGAGGTGGGGGGTATCGCCGGGCACTCGTCGCTTCTGGCCCATCAGTTCACGACAGTCGGGGCCAACTACTACGCGAAGAACCTGCACGATCTGCCCTCGCCCACAGGGCGTCTGTTGGCCTCGAAACTGCTGCGATTTGCGGGGATCGAGGCCGAGGCACCGAGCAAGGGGCGTGTCGCGTTCCACGTGGTCAAGAAGAAGCTGCTGAAGCGCAGGAAGAAGTCGCTTCCGATTGTGAACGCGCTGCGTGAGAGCATCGGCCCCGCGCTCGAGCAGTTCCCCGAGATTCGTGCGAAACTCAGGCCCGAGGCGTGGCGAGAGGGCGCGGCCCTCGGGGACCACGACCGCATGGCCGAGTTCATGGACACGCTCAGCGCGTCCGTCTCACACGCGCTCTCGTCCTCGGTGGTCCGATCGGTCAAGAAGCGAGACCGAAACGCCTTGGCCGATCATCTCCTTTCTTACGGCATTCTTCAGGCGGCTCAGGCACCGTACATCTACTCGCTCTTCCATCAGAACAAGGAGCGCAACTTCGTCGAGCGTTTCGCACACGAGATCGCCCCCCCGGGCTCCGGCGCGAGCCCCCTGGAGCGTCCTATGCGCGTCAGTCTCTTTACGGACACGCTCGGCGATGTCAACGGTGTCTGCCGGTTCATCGAGAACGTCGCGCTCCAGGCGAACAACGTCGGTCGCGACCTGCAGGTCATCACGTCGACGCGGTTCACCTGCCCGGACTACCCGAACGTGTACAACTTTGAGCCGGCCGTCGCCTTCAAGATGCCCAAGTACGACAAGCTCGAGATCTGCCTGCCGCCGATCACGCGGATGCTGCGTCACCTGGACCGCCATCAGCCGGACGTGCTGCACATCTCGACGCCCGGCCCTGTCGGTGTGGTTGGCTACATTGCCGCGAAAATGCTGCGGATCCCGGTGCTCGGCGTGTATCACACGGACTTCCCCGCCTATGTCGATCGCTTGTTTGATGATCACGTCTTCACCAAGGCGTGCGAGAAGTACATGCGTGCGTTCTACAAGCCATTCTGGGCGATATTCACACGCTCGCAGGACTACGTGGAATCGCTCGTGAAACTCGGCATGGATCGCGCGAAGGTCATGCCGCTCATGCCCGGCTTCGAGACCGACCAGTTCCACATCAGGTTCAAGGATCGCTCTATATGGCAGCGGCTCGGGTGCGATGCCGACTCGCTTAAGGTACTTTTCGTCGGGCGCGTCAGCGTCGAGAAGAACATGCCATTCCTCACGCAGGTCTGGAAGCAGGTCTGCCAGCGGAACCGCGAGCAGGGGATCAACGCGGAGCTGGTGATCGTCGGCGATGGACCGTACCGCGAACGGATGCAGCAGGAACTCAAGGGTCTGCCCGTGAAGTTCCTCGGCTTCAAGCGCGGCGAGGAACTCTCGACGATTTATGCCTCCAGCGACATGTTCGTCTTCCCCTCCGTGACGGACACCCTGGGGCAGGTCGTGCTCGAATCGCAGGGTTCGGGGCTCCCGGTGCTGGTGACGGACCAGGGCGGCCCGAAGGAGGTCGTGGTGGAGGGTGTCAGCGGCCATGTCCTGAGCGCCGAACGCTCCAACGACTGGGTCGAGAAGATCGTCGGCCTCCTCGCCGATGACGAGCGACGCACACGGATGTCTCACGCGGCCCACGCCTCCGTGCAGCGATACTCTCTGGCCAACTCCTTCGATGACTTCTGGGAGGTCCACACCCGGGCGTGGCACGCTCACCTTGCGACACTGGGGATCACGCCACGCACACGGGTTGAACCCGAGCCGGCACCCGCACCAGAGATTCGGGTGCCGAACAGACTGCATACTCCGACGACCTGAGTCCGATCACGCGGCAAGCGATGGATGGGGCGTCGTGATCGCGAAGAAATCCTGCGGCTGGCTGCAAGGAACCTCTCGCGCGTGGCAACTCAGGCGTGGCCGATGCGAGGTCCTGGCCCGTTGTTCGGGCTTTGTGACTCGCGATGGTGCGGCCACATCGGAGATGTGCCATGCACGCAGGATCACTCAGCACGAAGTCTCGATCTCGTGGTGGGCTGGTTGTCGCTCTGGTCTGGGGAGGTACGTTATCCGGCAATGTGCATGCCGCGCCGACAGTCGTTCCTCCGGGGTACGCCGTGCATCATCGGGCTTCCGGTCTGCCCGGCAGGGCCAGCGCGATCTGCATGGATCCGGTGTCGGGCTCGCTCTTTTATCACGACAACTCCTTCAATCGACTCTTTCGAGTGGACGTGAACGGGACGCTGACACTGCTCCGCACGTTCGGGTCGGGTGGTTCGCCGCCGGACCTGCCTCCGAGTCCGTCCACCGACATGGAGTTCATCGGAGGGCGCATCTACCTGGGGACGAATCGGCTGTGGAGTTACAGCGCGACATCCCTGAACACGATGCCCCTGGAAGTGACGACGGTTCCGGGCTCAGCGCATCCGTACTGGGGGATCGGGATCGCGCCTTACTTTGGTGAGTTCATCGTGTCGTCGGGTCACGGCGGCTCTCTCGATCGTCTCACGGTCTTCGACCTGCCGGGGAACACGCCGAGTCTTCCCGCCTTCGCGACGGTTCCCCTTCGACCCTCCTCGATGGAGGTTGACGAGGCCAACGCGCGCTGTTTCATCTCGACCAACGGCTCAACGACCGCCGATCGGTCGCTCGGCTATGTGGAGATCTTCGCGGACACATACACCGAACTCGTCGCACCGGGGCAACTGGCGGACGGCGTGGTGAACTTCGATGTCGATCCCTGGGGCGATGCCGTCTACATCCGAGAGTCCAACTGGATCCGGCGCGTCAGCGTGAAGTACGGTACGTCAACGACCTTCTGCACCGGCTTCATCAGCACATACGAGGGTGATCTCACGTTCGGGCCATCCTCCGACTCCAGCGGCGGCGTGAGTCTCTACATCGCGGATCGGACGAGCATCTGGGAGATACGGGGATTCAAGAAAGCGCCGTGTCCCGCTGATTACAACGGCGACACTGCGCCCGATGTCCTCGACTTCCTGGACTTCCTCGACGACTTCGGCGCGTGCGTCGGGCAGTCAGGTCCGTGCGGGTCGTGGGGCAACGCGGACATCAACGGCGACACCGTTGTCGATGTGCTCGACTTCCTCGACTTCCTCAATGAGTTCGCGTCGGGGTGCTGACGGCCTCGACGGACCGCGTGTATCGAGTAGAACTCGGCTCAGTCATTCGCCTGGACCGGCACGACCGCGATGTTGCGGAAGTGGATCTCGGTGCCCTCCGACTGAAGCGCGATCGGCCCAGCGACTCGCTCGACGCCCGTCGCTTCGTTCACGAGCTGGCCGTTGATCTTCAGCGTGATCGTGTCGCCGATGCAGGAGATGACGTAGCGATTCCACTCGCCGACCGGCTTCTCCGCCGCGGCCATCTTCCTGGTATTCCGCCCGTTGGCGCGGGCGGGATCGACGGTCATGGCCATCTCACCGATGTTCCAGAAGTCGCCGGCATTGCCGCTGTGGAGCTGGGCCTCGACGCTGCGGGGCCAGATCTTGTCCTCGCCGTTGACGCGGAGGAGCACGCCGCTGTTGCCCGCGGCTTTGGTCTCTGGGTTCCACCGCCATTCGAGCGTCAGCACGAAGTCCTCGTAGCTCTCGACCGTCTTGATGTACCCCGCCGGGTTCCCTGAGCAGATGAGCACCCCGTCTTTCACCGACCAGACGGGCGATGCGCCGGGATCGGTTGATGAGAAGACGCTCCAGCCGGTGAGATCCTTGCCGTTGAAGAGCATCTCTCCTCGTCCTGAGGGTGAGAGCGTTTGCGCCCGCGGCGAGCCGTCGAGCGAGCGGATACGGATGTTGCGGAACCAGACATCGTCGCCGTGGTCCTGCAGCGAGATGTGGCCTCGGGGCTGGATGCCGAACCCGGGCATGCTGTTGAACTTGCTGGCGGCGATCTTCTGCTTCCACTCGTCGTTGTCGATGCGACACTCGACGATGACCTCGCCGTTGAGCATGTGCGTCAGCTTCCCGGCTTCCAGGCGGATCCGGGCCGTGTTCCATTCGCCGGGCGGGTTGACCTTCTTGTCGTCCTTCGCGGCGTAGAGTGCGTACACCGCGCCGACGGAGGTCATGGTGTTCTTGCCATCGTTGTGCTTGGCATCGTCGAGGATCTGGTACTCGGGGCCGGTCATCCAGGGCCAGTCAAAGGCCTCGGTGACGCGGTACATGATGCCGCTGTTGGCACCCGGCGCGACCTTGAATTCGAGCTCAAGATCGAAGTCGCCGTACTGGTCCTTCGTGATGATGTCGCCGCCGCCGCCGCCCGCGGTGACCTTCAGCGTGCCATCCTCGATGATCCAGCCCTTGGTGGGGAAGGAGTCTTTCCTGTAGCTGCGCCAGTGCTCGGTGGACGAGCCGTCGAAGAGCACGGTCCAGCCGCCTGCCGCCCGATCTGTGATCGGCTGTGTGGCCTTTGTGGCACCGGTGCCCTGCGCAAGAGCCGACATGGGGAGGGTGATCGAGCCCGCGATCGCGAGCACTGCGGCGACGATGCTGGTGAGAGAAGGGTTGTTCATAGGCGGATGGTATCAGCGCGAGCGAGCGGGTGGCTCGCCACGTCACCGGTCCGAATGTACGCCGAATCGATCAGCGCGCAGGGGCTGTCCGAAGCGAGTACGCTTGGTCCACATGGCGAGAGCCCCACGCAGCGAACTCGAGAGCTTTGTGCTCGGTCTGATCTGGCAGCTCGGACCCTGCAGCCCGTACGACGTGCGTTGCCACATGAAGCGGTCGCCATCGACGCAGTGGTCGGCGAGCGCGGGCTCGATCTACCCGCTCGTCCAGCGGCTGGAGCGGCAGCGCCTGCTCTCGTCGAAGTCATCGTCGAAGGGCCTTCGGGCGCGTCGTGTGTACTCCATCACGCCCTCGGGGCTCCGTTCGCTCCGGGCCTGGATCGGCCCGCCGATTCGGTCCGAGGCGATCACGGTCTCGCACGATCCGCTTCGCTCGCGGGTTCGCTTTCTCGGGGCGCTGACGCCGAGGCAGCGTGCGCTGTGGGTCAAGGGAGCGTCTGAGGCGCTGGATCGTCTTGAGAGCCAGATCGCGGCCTGGGACGAGGCCCACGCCTCGCTCGATCCGTATGCCTCGCTTATGACCGTCTGCGGCAGGGCGGATGTCGCGTCTCGTCGCGCATGGCTGGCGGCACTCGAAGGGGTGGAGAAAGGTGCGCGGCGCGTGCCGCTCATTGACGAGGCCCGTCCGGGTCAGCGAGCACGCTCGGGATCGGGAAAGTCGCGGTAGAGCGCGCTCTTGAAGTCCTTGACCATCGAGTAGACAGGCCGGTGCAGCGCCTCGATCTCACCAGATCTGGTCGCGACGAGGCCGAACGCGCCGTCGAGCTGCGACATATCTCTCGTGCGGACGACAACGTGCCACTCGCCGAGCTCGGGCGGTCCGAACCCGAACTTGCGGCGTGAGAGCGTCCATTCATCGATGAGCCCCTTTGCCTTCAGGTGATCCAGATACGCGCGGACATGACCGGCGAACTCCATGTCGCGATGCGACTCGACAAGATTGAACCACATGTGGTACTGCTGCATCGGATGTCCCGTCTGTGGGTGCGCGTTCCGAGCATAAGCAACAGAGCCCCGGGAGTGGCCCGGGGCTCTGGGTCGGACTCAGTCATCGTTGCTGGCGGCTCACTTCTTGCTCTTGTACTCGGCCAGCACCTTCTCGAGATCGGCCTTCATCTCGCCGCTCGCGAGCCCAACGGCCTTCGTCTGGAGCTCGATCGCCTTCGCGACGTCTCCCTTGACAAAGTGGACGCGGGCGAGCGTGTCGATGATGGCCGGGTTCTTGTGTTCGCTCAGCCGGTCCGCGGCTTCGGCGGCTTTCAGGGCGAGATCAAGATCGGGGTTCTTCGCCGGTGAGTCGGGATCGACCATGCCCCACGCGATCGCGTTGAGACCCTCGGAATCGCCGCTCGCGATCATCTTGTCCACGTTCTTGGCGAAGATGGCCGAAGCGCCCTTGGTATCGCCTGCGGCCATCATCCACGCGGCCTTTGTGTCCTCGAACATATGCCCGACGGAGGGATACTCACGCTCGATCTCTTCGAACTTGGCAAGGGCTCCGGAGGGATCGCTGCGCGACAGCCGGAACGCCTCGCCGAGCTTGCCTTCGATCGCTTCGAGCTTGCCCTGGCCCGTCGCGGCGTCCCATTTGTCGGCAACGACTTCCGCGAGGACGACGTCGAGCCACATCGGGTGGCCCATCCACTCGATCACGCCCTGCTTGCCGACCACGAACGCCGAGGGGATCCCGTTGCGTCCGGCCGCACGCATCCACTGCTCATCCATGTGGCGCGACGGCCCGTCGTAGGCGACGGTGTAGCCCATCACGTCGTCCTTCTGGGCCACGAACTTCTCGACCTTCGCGAGCGTGCTGTCGTCGTACTTGTTGGTCTCCCAGATGTTCGTGCCGATGATCGTGACATCGCCCGCGTACTGCTTCTGCAGCTCCGTCAGGTGCGGGAAGGCCTTGATGCAGGGGCCGCACCAGGTCGCCCAGAACTCGACGACGTAGACGTGTCCCTTCTCGAACCCGGTGATGGCGTCTCCCTTGATGAACTTCTCGACCTTGAACTCCGGCGCTCGGTCACCGGCCTTGAGCACCTTCTTCTCGGTGGCCTTTGCCTCCGGCTGGAAGGTTGTCGTTGCTCCTGTCGCCGCGGGTGCGGCCGTGAAGAGCGTGGCTCCGATCAAGGCCGCAATCGTGACGTTCAGCTTCCGCGATCTCATTGTGCTGCTCCTGGCACCCGCGAGAAACTCCATCGTTTCTGCTTGGGCGCGCTTGAAAACATTCTACCTCTTCTTACAGATGACGCTCGCCTTCGTTCCGATTCGTATGAACCACCCAACAACCATGTTCATGCGGGCAGGAGAATGCCTCAGGTCTTGATGCTTGTTAGGGTTGCGATCGCTATAGGAGTGAGGATCATGGCCGGGACGAAGACGCTGACGGCGGCGGGAACTCCCGGAATCGCCGCCGCGGACCCGAGCGCACCACCCATGAGCGAGATGATCGCGACGGGGGCGCACTTGAGGGATTGAATGACCATGTTCTTTGGCTCGCGGGTGATGAAAAAGGGCATGGTGATGGAGAGGGCCAGGAGTGTTGTCGCGATCGTGGCAAGGCGTCCCCAGCGGAGACGCTCGAGCCGCGCGAGCTGTCTGCGTGCATCGGCGCCTCGCGAGTCGCGTGTTGCGGCTTCGAGTTCGATCAGTTGGCTCCAGGAGAGGCACTGGCTGTAGCCGCTGTATCGCCGGACGGTGATGGCGGTCGGCGTGAGGTCGGTCTCGAAGCGATCGATGCGTGCGAGCCGTGAGTCCTCTTCAGCGGCGCGGTTCTCGACGACGCCGTTCTCCAACTGCCACGCGCCGGCGTTGGGCTGCCACACGGCTCTGTCAGCGGTGATGCGTCGGTCTTTGATGCCGCTCTCACCGACAAGCCAGACGATCAGACTTGTCATCGACCCCGCGCCGCCGTCTGCACCGGCATCGAATGATGATGCCATGATGACGTTGCCCATTCCGTCGGGCATGAGGGGCACGCTGGTGGCTGAGATCATCCTTCCGCCGGCCTCGCCGGTGTCTCTTGTGAGAAGGGGGGCGATCCGTGGGAGCACGGTTTCCTGCACGGCGAGTTGGCCGGCGCAGAGCGCGCACGCAGAGAGCAGGATCGGCCTTGCGATCCTTGAGAGCGGCTGTCCGGAAGCAAGGATGGCAACCATCTCGCGGTGCCTGACCATCTGCGAGCATGTGAATCCCATCGCGCCGGCCATCACCAGCCCGAGCAGATAGGTAACGAGCTGGATGAGCCGGGGCCACCAGAGGTCCGCGACGAGGAAGACCGTGACAAGCCCTGTGCGGAGCGAGGAAGGGGGCTGCCCGTTCTCCGTCGCGAGTTTCGAGGCGTTGCGGATGTATCGGTCCGCGTTGACCGAGACGTCGATCGTCACGACGAAGCAGCACAGGATGATCGTCAGCATGACGACGTTCGCGACAAAGTGCCTGGCGATTGAGCGGTCGAGGATGCTCATCCGAGGCGCCTCCTCCGCGATCGCCAGATGTCGCGAGCGTCGCGAGACCAGCCACACCCCATCCGCGACCATACGAGCGTCGCACAGAGCGCGCCGATCACCGCTCCCGCGTAGACATCGCTCAGCCAGTGAGCGCCCGCGATGACGCGAGACACAGCGCATCCGATCGCAAGCAGCCACAGCACGGGTCTTGCCCCCCGGTGCATGAAGCCGAGCAGCACGAGCGCGCCGAACGCGACCGCGGCATGGCTCGACGGGATGCCCATGTTCGTATCGTCGGTCCAGCCGCTCAGGAACGGCTTGTAGACATACTGGAGCGACGGCTGATCGGGCAGCGGGTTGTCGGCGGTCATGGCCGCCCGCTCGGGCGGGCGCTCCCTGCCGATGGTTCGTTTGAGCAACTCCGCGATGAGCCCGGCGAGCACGGGCGCGAGGATGATCATGACGGATCGCGGGCCGCGATCGGGCTCGCCGCGCCTTCGCGCGTAGAGGTCCGACAGCCCATACGCAACGCCCACGAAGATCCAGACGGGCAGGTATCCGAGTTGCCGCAGCATCTGGTACCAGTCGCGAGATTCGAGCCAGCGCTCTTCGCCGAAGCGGAGCCAGCGCCACGCAGCACCGTCGAGGAGCGAGACCACGAGGAACCCGACGAGCAACCAGATCGCGACGCGCTCGAATCGCACGAAGCGGAGCTCGAGTTCGGTGCGCGACGCGAAACCGACACGGGGGCGCATGCGCCGGGCAATCCAACTTCTGAATGGTCCGACACCTGTCTTCACGCGTGCAGTCCCTTGTGGCCGCTGCGCCTACTTGTCCTGACGGGGGCCTGTGAAACCTCGGTACGCATAACCGAGGAACGATACGCGATCCGGCTTCGTCTCCCCGTCGAGTGCCCCGATGGGCTCGATGTGCTCGAACGCTCTCTCCCACTGGTGCTGCTGGGAGCCGACGAGCACCGCCGGTCGCCCGCTCAGTTGCAGATTCACCGACCGCTGCGAGAGATCGGTCGACGCCCACATGTCAAACTGCGTTTTCCGCCCGCCCACGTGCGGGCCGGCGCAGTACACCCGAGGCCGATCCTTCATATAGAACGCCAACTGGCTTGCTCGCCCGTAATGGCTCGCGATCACGAAGGGCTCGAGCCCGGTCTCCTCTGCGAGCACGCTCGCGTACCGATCGACATCGTGCGCTCGCAGGTCCGACTGCATGAGTCTTCCGAGCGGCACCGCGCGGCCGATCAGCGGCACCTTCGCAATGACGTCCAGGCGCGCGAAGCAGATCGCGACAACAGCCCCGACAACCCAGCAGGCCGGCCAGGCGGGATATCGACCGCCAGCCCGGTTGCCAGCGCGCTTGCGCCCGGTGCCCAGGCGTGCCGCGAGCGGCACGAGCGTGACATACCCGGCGATCGCCCAGTTGCCCTCGGCATCGTTGATGAGCGAGACCAGCAGATAGAACCCGATGAGAGGCAACCCCATCCAGGCCAGCGTGCGAGCCCGGGCGCGCATCGCGTCTTCGGTGGGTGAATCCTCGCGCCCGGTTTCTCCCCGAGCGATCGCCCGGTACATGAGCGCGAGCGCGGGACCGATCAGACCGATCTGCACGGCCACGAACTCGAAGAACCACTTCGGGGTCCAGGGTTCGCGCGGTGTCGGCACATCGCCGCCCTTCACGCCCAGGTGCCCGAGCAGGTGGCGCACGGTGGGCCAGTCGCGCTCTGCGTTCCAGATCAACACGGGGGCGAGCCCGGTGAACGCGACCAGCACACAGAACGCGGCCCAGCGCCCGAAGCGCGGATCCAGCCGCAGCGTAGGTCTGCCGGTGCGTTTGCTCGCCAGATGCCCGGCGATTATCGCCCCGAGAATGCCGGGCACGATCATCGCCATGGTGTACTTGAAGAGAAATCCAACGGCGATGGACGCGCCGAGCGCGATCCACGCCCGGCGGCCCCCCTTGTGCAACGCGAGCATCGCCGCCCACGATCCGACAGCCCAGCACGCGACGTATGGCATATCGATCGTCATGAGCAGCGCCGAGACCTGGTAGAAAGGGATGAGATTGAAGAGTGCGGCGGTCGCGATGGTGGTCCGCCGATCCGCGTAGGTCGCGTGGGCCAGACCCGCAACGCCGATGGTCGCGATCGAGCCCATGAGAGCCGCGCCCGCCCTGATGCCCAACTCAGATTCGCCAAAGATCGAGGTCATGGCCGCGATCAGCCAGGCGACCCCCGGCCCCTTGCTGTAGTACGACCAGTCGAGCGAGAGCGACCAGTCCCAGTAATGCGCCTCATCCTCTGCGAGCGTGTACGGGCAGAGCCACGCGAGATAGCCAAGCCGCACAAGCAGAAGTGCCGCGGCGATAGCCATGACGATCGGCCACGGAGATCGATCCGTCCGTGCAGCGTGAGAAGCGTTCGCCGAATGATCATGCATCAATGTCGCGCCACATGGAAGTAGGAGACGAGCGTGTACACAACAAGCAATCCCACGCCTCCCCAGAGCACGAAGAGGCCCGGCGCGCCGAGGTCGTGCGTCAGCTGCTGCCCGCTGGTGATCGTGATCACAGCCGCCAGCGCGGGAATGAACGACCAGAGGTAGACCGCCAGAGGCAGCGCGTTCCCGAGGCGCATCGCGGTGGCGGCTCCGGCCAGCGCCATCACGAGGCACGCCGCCGACATCGCCCAACGCTCGTGCACCTTGCTCAGGATCTCGCGTTCGAGTTTGGCGATGCTCTTGGCAAGGTCCGAGGCGGCTTCTTCGATGAACAGATCCGGGCGGTCGCGGTTTGTGTACGCCCTTGAAGCTTCGAGCAGTTCGGCGCATGAGCGTCCGATCAGATCGTCGAGCGGGCGCGACGAGGAATAGAGCGGCCCGAGCGAGAGCTGTGCACGATCTCCGCCGACACTCCCTCCGACGCTGCTTCCCGTTGCTGTGCCGCTGATAGTCGTGACCTCTGACAGCACGAGTCGCGCTGTCAGTTCTGACATGCCCTCCAGATCGATGGTCTGCGTCACAATCTCCGCCGAGCGTGCGCCGTAGCGGGCCAGACTTCCGTCCGGCATGAAGCGATCGACCTCGATAGGGCGTCCGGGAGTGGTCGGCAGCACGGCCCACCGTCGCTCGGGAGTCAGGCGCACGTCTGAAGCGCGGAGGATCAGTGTCTGTCCGGTGCCGTCTACCAGGCGGACACGCTGGGTGTTGAGCAGCGAGGTCTTGATCTCTCCCATCGTCTGACGCTCCGCGAGCCGCTGGGCCAGGCGGACGCGACGCTGCTCGACGCCGTGCATGAGTTCGGGGCGTTCGCGGAGGGTGTCCATCTCCGAGTTGCTGAAGAACTTCGGGTCCGTGCGGAACGAATCGGGGAGCAACCAGGGATCGGGAGAGAGCTCGGTGAATCGCACCAGCTGGCCGCCGGAGAACCCGACCCCCTCTTCGAGGCGCATGCGGACATATCCCACGCCGGGAGAGACACCCGGCATCGGATCAGGCCCGCCGGGAGGGAAGACCCAGAGCCAGGCCCGGCGCGCGGTCGCCTCGGATCGGATCACGCCCTTGCGGTCGAACTCTACCGCGACCACATCCGTCAGCATCATGCGTTCGCTCGCGCCGCTCGACGTGTCCGCGCCGAATCGCTTGACGCTCCCCGCGTGCAGGAGAAAGTTGTCGAAGTTGACCGATTGGCTCGACTCGATCGATGCCGAGAGGATCTTGGCGATGTCCTGCGTGATCATCCGATGCGAGGACTCGAGCATCTTGGGGATGACCTGTTGATTCAGGAAGGCGAGCCCCCCCCCGAGCCCGATCGCGGCGAGCAGCGCCGGCATCAGCACCGCTCGATGGCCGATGCCCCCGGCGTGAGCCGCCAGGATCTCTCCGTCGCTGACCATCCTGTGGTACGCCAGTGTCGCGCCGAACCCCGAAGCGAATGGCAGCGTGTAGTGCAGCATCGGCACCGCGATCACGCCCATGAAACGCAGCGCATCGAGCGGGCTCAGCTTCCCCTCGGCCAGGAACTTGACGACCGCTGAGAACGACACCACGCACAGGAGAACGGCGGCGGTGATGAGCACCACTCGCCCGACCTCGATCGCCATGTGCCGCCAGAGCGTCCCGGGAATCCGCATGGGTGGGGATGATAGGGGAACAGCTCAGGCGTAGCCCGAGCTGTTCCGAACACGACATCTGCGGCTCAGATGGCCGCTCGGCTGCTCAGCACCCACCACCGAAGTACTGGAGGAACTCCAGAAGGTCCAGGATGTCGATGAATCCGTCCGCGAGAACATCCGGATTGCCCAGACCACACGGAGCGGGCAGGTTCGTGCAGCTCCCGAAATCGTCGAGGAAGCCCAGAAGATCTAGGATGTCGGTGATCCCGTCGCAGTTGTAGTCCGAACCGCAGATCGAAACTTCAACCGGATTGGACTCGCCGGTGCCGCACAGTCCGTCAGATACGCATGTGTACTGACCGTTGTCCTCAAGCGTCACGCCTTCGATCGTAAGCATGTCGGTGGACGAGCCCGAGACGAATGAACCGCTTTGGGTAATGCCGTCCTCTAGTTCGATGCCATTGAAGTACCATTGGTACCCGTTGGATACGCCGCCCGCTTGCGCCACAACGGCGAGCGTCACGGTCGAGCCGAGACACGCACGAACATTGCCGGGCGCGACGCCGAGCGTGCCGAAGTAGATTGTCCCATCCTCGCCGGGACGTGTACCGACATTGCCGGAGGCGATCACCTGTTCCAGCATCATGTCGAAGTCACAGGCGTAGACCGCGACTCTTCCTCCTCCGCCGGATCCGCCGTTGCGGAGCGAGGCCCCTCCGTTAGCGGTGATGAGGCCGGCTCCGTTGAGGATGCCGGCTGAGATGATGATGCTTCCCCCCGCACCGCCGCTGGCATCAGTCGCTCCCGTGCCAGTAGTGCCGTTGGCCGTAATGATACCGTCCACGGTAAGGGTGCCGAGCACTACAACTCGGACGACACCGCCCCCGTTGCCACCGGTGGCACCAAAGTTATTGGTGTCACGTCCGCCGCCGGAGCCCATGGTGACAGGAGTCGCGAATGAGCCGTATGTAGACCCGCCCAGCCACCCGCCAAGCCCGTTCGCACCAGCACCACCATGACCGCCACCGCCGGGATCTGAGCCGCTTGCTCCCACCCCCGGACCCGCCTCCGAACCGAAGCCGCGGCCATCGGCGAAGATCAGGCCGCCGGAGGCGACGGTGGCGTTACCAAGCACCGTGAGCGCGAGCGTGTCGTTGAGGCGGGGAGGTCCGATGCGTCCGTTGTTGCGGATGAGCATGTGCTGCGGGACCTCCACCTCGCCGCTGATCTCGGTGATCGCGCCGGTGAATGGAAGGTTGCCGTTGTCGATGACGAGCGTCTCTGGCGAAGAGGCCGTGAGCCGCCGGTACACGGTTCCGGCACCACCGACGTTGGCAGGAAGATCACCGCCGTACGCACGGATGCGGATGTCGTCGAATGTGGAGGCGTCCGCGTAGACCGCGACTCTTCCTCCTCCGCCGGATCCGCCGTTGCGGAGCGAGGCCCCTCCGTTAGCGGTGATGAGGCCGGCTCCGTTGAGGATGCCGGCTGAGATGATGATGCTTCCCCCCGCACCGCCGCTGGCATCAGTCGCTCCCGTGCCAGTAGTGCCGTTGGCCGTAATGATACCGTCCACGGTAAGGGTGCCGAGCACTACAACTCGGACGACACCGCCCCCGTTGCCACCGGTGGCACCAAAGTTATTGGTGTCACGTCCGCCGCCGGAGCCCATGGTGACAGGAGTCGCGAATGAGCCGTATGTAGACCCGCCCAGCCACCCGCCAAGCCCGTTCGCACCAGCACCACCATGACCGCCACCGCCGGGATCTGAGCCGCTTGCTCCCACCCCCGGACCCGCCTCCGAACCGAAGCCGCGGCCATCGGCGAAGATCAGGCCGCCGGAGGCGACGGTGGCGTTACCAAGCACCGTGAGCGCGAGCGTGTCGTTGAGGCGGGGAGGTCCGATGCGTCCGTTGTTGCGGATGAGCATGTGCTGCGGGACCTCCACCTCGCCGCTGATCTCGGTGATCGCGCCGGTGAATGGAAGGTTGCCGTTGTCGATGACGAGCGTCTCTGGCGAAGAGGCCGTGAGCCGCCGGTACACGGTTCCGGCACCACCGACGTTGGCAGGAAGATCACCGCCGTACGCACGGATGCGGATGTCGTCGAATGTGGAGGCGTCCGCGTAGACCGCGACTCTTCCTCCTCCGCCGGATCCGCCGTTGCGGAGCGAGGCCCCTCCGTTAGCGGTGATGAGGCCGGCTCCGTTGAGGATGCCGGCTGAGATGATGATGCTTCCCCCCGCACCGCCGCTGGCATCAGTCGCTCCCGTGCCAGTAGTGCCGTTGGCCGTAATGATACCGTCCACGGTAAGGGTGCCGAGCACTACAACTCGGACGACACCGCCCCCGTTGCCACCGGTGGCACCAAAGTTATTGGTGTCACGTCCGCCGCCGGAGCCCATGGTGACAGGAGTCGCGAATGAGCCGTATGTAGACCCGCCCAGCCACCCGCCAAGCCCGTTCGCACCAGCACCACCATGACCGCCACCGCCGGGATCTGAGCCGCTTGCTCCCACCCCCGGACCCGCCTCCGAACCGAAGCCGCGGCCATCGGCGAAGATCAGGCCGCCGGAGGCGACGGTGGCGTTACCAAGCACCGTGAGCGCGAGCGTGTCGTTGAGGCGGGGAGGTCCGATGCGTCCGTTGTTGCGGATGAGCATGTGCTGCGGGACCTCCACCTCGCCGCTGATCTCGGTGATCGCGCCGGTGAATGGAAGGTTGCCGTTGTCGATGACGAGCGTCTCTGGCGAAGAGGCCGTGAGCCGCCGGTACACGGTTCCGGCACCACCGACGTTGGCAGGAAGATCACCGCCGTACGCACGGATGCGGATGTCGTCGAATGTGGAGGCGTCCGCGTAGACCGCGACTCTTCCTCCTCCGCCGGATCCGCCGTTGCGGAGCGAGGCCCCTCCGTTAGCGGTGATGAGGCCGGCTCCGTTGAGGATGCCGGCTGAGATGATGATGCTTCCCCCCGCACCGCCGCTGGCATCAGTCGCTCCCGTGCCAGTAGTGCCGTTGGCCGTAATGATACCGTCCACGGTAAGGGTGCCGAGCACTACAACTCGGACGACACCGCCCCCGTTGCCACCGGTGGCACCAAAGTTATTGGTGTCACGTCCGCCGCCGGAGCCCATGGTGACAGGAGTCGCGAATGAGCCGTATGTAGACCCGCCCAGCCACCCGCCAAGCCCGTTCGCACCAGCACCACCATGACCGCCACCGCCGGGATCTGAGCCGCTTGCTCCCACCCCCGGACCCGCCTCCGAACCGAAGCCGCGGCCGTTCACGTCCACGCGGCTCGCAACCAATGATCCATCGGCACCTTGAACAAACACACTTTGATTCACATTCAGCCAGAGGCCGTTCACGATTCCGACTCCGGGGTAGTCAAAGGTAAACGTCTGCGTATGCGTGAGAACGCCGGGCTGATTCGCCCCGTTGCGGACCACAGCCAGCGAAGCAATCGTGTGGCGACCGTTCATTGTCAGGGTCGCGCCCTCGACAGTAATCTGCGCCGTCGCCAGCGGCACGGCCGCACCGCCCGCTGTGGGCGTAATCGTGGTGTCCAAGTGGCCGACCGTAGTGTTCGCGGTGATAAGGACGGGTTGTGCAAGAGCGGAACCAACCCAGACCGAACATAGCAAAGCAACAAACGACAACACTCTTCCCATGGGACGTCTCCCTTCAGCACATGGATCAACGCTTCAACGCGAGAGCAGCCAGTCAGCTCGAGTTCAAGAAGATCGACTTGGATGTCCAGACTACCCGAAGTGGGCGGTTGATTTCAACTGGAATCCGATGTCAGGTGCTGCCGGTCATCACAACGTTTGTAATCACAAGCGTTTGTGATCGACATAATGCATCGGCGTGCGCGTGAGCACTTGTCGTATAAATGCCAACAGAGCGGCCTATCGACACGCTTTCTGTACACTGTCACCAAGCGCACGCGAGTTCTCGTAATGTACCTGACCGCTCGATTGGGAGTCGCAAATGCTCCGGACCTTCGCCCCTCGGACACTGGCCATGACCATCGCTGCCGTCGCGTCTCTCGCCTCGCACGCACAGCCCGGCGAGTCGGTTTCCGGCTACAAGACGCCCCCGGATGCGATCCGGCGCGTGCTCGATACCCCGCCCACGCCAGCCGTCTCGATCAGCCCCGACGATCGCTGGATCCTTCTGCTTGAGCGTCGCAATCTCCCTGCGATCGCCGACCTTGCCGCACCCATGCTGCGTCTGGGCGGCTCTCGTTTGAACCCCAACACCAACGGGCCGCACGGCCCCCGCCCGTACACGGGCTTCGTCCTCCGTCCGATGCCCGGCGAGGACGAGCCGGTCGGGCTGAAGGACATGCGCATCGAGACGCCCCCCGATGCCGCGCTCTCAGGGCCATCATGGTCCGCCGATGGAAGGTACTTCACGTTTACGAACACGATCAATCCGGCCGGCGAAACCGACGTCGGCGGGAGGCCCTTGCCGAGCGGCACTGAACTCTGGGTCTGCGACACCGAGACCCGTGTCGTGAAACGACTCGTCGGCCCGACGCTGAATACCGCCGCGGGCGTCGGCGTTCGATGGATGCCGGACCAGCGGACCGTGCTGGTGTCCCTGATTCCTGAAGGGCGCGGCTCGATGCCGCAGAGGCCTGCGGTGCCGAGCGGTCCGGTGATGCAGGATGCCGACGGCACCGTTGCGCCCGTGCGAACCTACCAGGACCTGCTCACCGACACCCACGATGAGGCCCTCTTCGACTGGATCATGACCGGGCAACTGGCGGTGGTGAGCATCGAGACCGGCTCGATCCGCAAGATCGGCGAGCCCGCGATCCACGCGGGTGTCTCACCCTCGCCCTCAGGCGGCTACTTGCTCCTGAGCACGGTCAAGCGTCCGTACTCGTACGCGGTCCCGTGGTCGCTCTTCCCAATGACCTGGGAAGTGCTGGATCTGGCGAGCGAGAAACTCGTGCGCACGGTGGTCGAGATGCCCTTGCGCGAGAACATCCCGACCCAGGGCGTGCAGACCGGACCACGCGGCGCCAACTGGCTCGACACCCAGCCCGCCACGCTCCTCTGGACCGAGGCCCTTGACGGCGGCGACCCGCGCGCGAAGGTCGATCATCGCGATCGCTGCATGCTCCTGGCCGCACCCTTCAAGGGCGAGCCCACCGAGTGGCTCAAACTCCAGCACCGGGCGAGCGGCATGTCTTGGCTTGAGCCCGGCGCGATGCAGGACGGGCCGGCGGTCGCCCATGCGATGGTCGGCGAGTTCGAGCGCGAGCGGCGCTGGATGCGCACCTGGTTGGTTTCGCTGGATGTTGATGGTGGAAAGGTCGTGGGCGAGCCGCGTCTGGTGTTCGATCGCTCCATCAACGATCGCTACAACGATCCGGGGTCGCCGCTGTCGAAGCGGCTATCCAATGGTGTGTCGGTGGTCCGTGTCGATGACGGATTTGTCTACCTCGACGGCGACGGCGCGACGCCGGAGGGGAACCGTCCCTTCCTTGATCGCATGTCGCTGGCTGATTTCAGCAAGGAGCGGCTGTGGCGGAACGAGGGGGACTGCTACGAGGGCGCGATCGATGTGATGGCCAAGAAGGGGCCGACGGGCGGGATCCGCGTCATCACGACGCACGAGACGCAGACCACGCCGCCGAACACGTTCGTGATGGATCTGACGAACGGTTCAAGGACTGCGCTGACGACCTTTACCGACCCGCTTCCCGAGCTCCGCAAGATCAAGCGCGAGATCATCACGTACGCGCGTGACGACGGTGCGCCGCTGTCGGCGACGATGTACCTGCCGCCCGATTACGTAGAGGGCACAAAGCTCCCGCTTTTCATCTGGGCGTATCCGAACGAGGTCTCCGACACGTCGACCGCCGGGCAGGTTTCGGGTTCGCAGCACCGTTTCACGCAGATCGGCGGCAGCAGCCACCTCTTCCTGCTCCTCGCGGGCTACGCCGTGATGGACAACGCCTCGATGCCCGTGATCGGCGACCCCGAAACCGTCAACGACACCTTCGTGAAGCAGATTGTGGCCAACGCGCAGGCCGCGATCGACAAGGCGGTGGCCATGGGCGTCGCCGATGCATCGCGCGTGGCGGTGGGGGGGCACTCGTACGGCGCGTTCATGACGGCGAACCTGCTCGCGCACTGCCCGCCCGGCATGTTCAAGGCCGGCATCGCACGCAGCGGCGCGTACAACCGGACGCTCACGCCCTTCGGCTTCCAATCCGAGCGTCGTTCGTTCTGGGAAGCGCAGGACGTGTACATGAACATGTCTCCGTTCACCCACGCCGACAAAATCAAAACCCCCATCCTCATGATCCACGGCCAGATCGACAACAACTCCGGCACTTTCCCCATCCAGTCCGAGCGCCTCTTCCAGGCCATCAAGGGCACGGGCGGCACGGCTCGCCTCGTCATGCTGCCCTATGAGTCCCATGGCTACATGGCACGCGAGAGCGTCATGCACGTCCTGGCCGAGAGCATCGAGTGGCTCGATCGTTACGTGAAGAACGCGTCGGAGGCCTCTACGCAAGGGGCGAGTGAGGGCGCGAACTGAAATCGCGATCTGAGGACCCGCAGTGAACGCGGAGTTTTGCGGAAAGGACTCGCCGCGAAGGATGCCAATAGCGTCACTGCGCGTCGGAGCTCACCGGCATGCTCCGGTTCTGAGTTCCAGTTCCTTTGCCTTGCTCCGTGTGAAGTCTGTTTGTCGATTCTCTCCGCGGCTCTCCGCGTCGAACAACATTTCTTTGCGTTTCCTGCAAGGTTAGCTGTCGCCGCGGCAACTCTGATGCCGAGCGAACGACGCCCGGCCTGAGGGACCCGAATCCAGGTCCGCCGGCCAGATCCCGCATCCAACCGTTTACCAGCAACCACAGGAGCACACCCATGAACGCCCGCACCGCTATCGTCGCGCTCACGTTCGCCGCACTCACCACGACCGCCCACGCAGGGATCACCGGCGTCGCGGGGCAGACCACCTGGGTCACGTCGCCCTCCGGCTCTGCCACGATCGGGGCCATGCAGGGCTTCGACGCCTTTGCGTGGGATGAGCAGCAGGGCGTCTCCATGACAGTCGCCGTCGATCAGACCAACAACGGCCCGGACTCGGGCGCTATCCCCGGCGTTCTCAGCGGCACCTTCGATAGCAGTTTCATCCACTTCGAGGCCATTCCCGGCGTGGTCAACGCCAGCGGAAGCGTCACCTTCTCCACCGCGATCCTCGGCGTCATCTTCACACCTCTGAATCTCGACAACACAGATGCCCCTCTCGGCCACTCCAACGTTGTCTACCCGACCTCGTACCCATTCCGCGGCCTCGGCGGATTCCCGCCTTCGACCATCTTCGTCGCCGGCAACACCCTTCATTTCAACTTCTTCTCGCTCGCGCCGAGCAACCACGTCGTTCAGGTTCGCGTGCTGACGGACAGTGTCCCCGCGCCCGGGGCTCTCTCGCTCTTGGGCATCAGCGGCATAGTCGCTGCCCGCCGTCGTCGCTGAACGCCCGGGCCGGCCCCGCCCCGATCGTCCTCACTTGCTCTCACTCACAGACATCCCGCAACCCCGGCGTTCGCACGAATGCCGGGGCTTGTGCGCGCAGATGGGAATGGGCGTCGCGGTCGAGGCGCTTCAGACTCCGTACACCTCTGCCGCCTTGCCCTTGAGATAGCGGAGCAATGCGCCCGAGTCGAGTTTCTTGCCCGTGACGCGTTCGCACAGCTCGCCCGCGCGATAGCGGCGACCGTGCTGGTGGATGTTGGTGCAGAGCCAGCCGAGAAGAGGCGCGAAGTCGCCTCTCGCGAAGCGTTCATCAAGATCCGGCATCGCGGCGCGTGCAGTCTCGAAGAACTGGGCCGCGTACAGGTTGCCGAGCGAGTATGTGGGGAAGTATCCGATCAGGGCGCAGGACCAGTGGACATCCTGCAGGCATCCTCGCCGATCGTCCGGCACGCGCAGCCCGAAGAGCTTCTCGAACATCGAGTTCCACGCGCCCGGGAGCTCCGCGACCGACAGATCGCCCTTCAGCAGGGCGCGTTCGAGCGTGAAACGCAGCAGGATGTGCAGGTTGTATGTCGCCTCGTCGGCCTCCACACGGATGAAGGACGGCTTGACGACGTTAGACATGGAATAGAGCGCATCCACGGACTGCGCGGCGAACCACGCCGACATCGTCTTGGAGGCGTGGGGCTGAGCCCACGTCCAGAACGCGCGCGAACGTCCGACGAGGTTCTCCCACATCCGCGATTGCGATTCGTGGATTCCCAACGAGATCGCCTCACCCAGCGGCTCTCCGTACCGCTCCAGCTTCGGCAGCCCCTGCTCGTACAGCCCGTGCCCCATCTCGTGCAGGGTGCCGTACATCGCGCCGCCGAACTCATCCTCTCTGTATCGGGTGGTCAGTCGTGTGTCACCCGGTCCCAGTCCCTCGCAGAAGGGGTGGGCCGTGGTGTCCAGGCGCCCGGCATTGAGATCAAATCCCATCGACTTCAGGAGGAACTGTCCGAAGGCGTGCTGCTTCGAGGCGTCGATGGACGGGGGCTTGATCGCCAGCCGATCCGTCTTGCCCGATGCACCGATCTTCGCGATCAGCGCCGAGAGCTCCGAGGCCAGCGGCGTGAAGACCTGCTGTAGTTCGGCCGCTCGCGCGCCGGGCTCGTATTCCTCGAGCAGTGCGTCATAGGGCTCCCCTCCGGCGGGTGTTCCGTAGCACGAGGCCTTCTGGCGTGCCAACTCCATCATCTTCTCGAGCCAGGGACGGAACGTCGCGAAGTCAGACTTCTCTCGCGCATCTTTCCACGCCTCCTGGGCCTTGGTCGCGGTGCTGGCGATCTCACCGACCAGCGACGCCGGCAGCTTGGTGAGCAGGTCGTAGTCGCGGCGCATCTCGCGGACGTTGGATCGCTCGATCTCTGGGAGCGATGCATCATGCTCGCACGCAACGATCAGCTCGCCGACCCTCGCCGAGGTCCGTCGCTCGTGGACCATTGTCGCGATCATCGATCGCTGCTCGGCCCGCGCGTCCGCGCCGCCCGAGGGCATGTACGTCTCCTGATCCCACGCCAGGAGCGCGTTGACGGAACCGAGCGTTCCCGCCTCGCGCATGAGCTTCCGCAACTGTGTGTACGACGTGTTCTCGTTGCTCATGGCCGCTCCCGTCACTTATCGCGCCTGTGGTTCTTGCCCTTGTCGCGCTGCTTGCTCTTCTGGCTGCGTCGCTGAGCGCCGGTCTTGCCTCCGAACTTGTCGAATCCCGCGCCCGCCGCCTTGCCGATGCCTCCACCGGTCTGGCCGAGCTTGAGTGTCGGCACCTTCGCCTTGCCGGCGGCTCGGCTTGCGCCATCGGTGATCAGCAGATCCATCCGACGCTGGGCCAGGTCAACCGCTGCGATCGTGACATGCACCGTGTCCCCCATGTTGAAGGACCGCCCGGAGTTGATGTCCACCAGCGCGCCCGTGCGTGAGTCGATCCGCCAGTTCGGCTGCGCGTTGGAACGAGTCACATCGCCGGGCAGGTCGCTCGTCTTGACCATGCCGTCGGCGAGGTACTTGTCCAGCTGCACGAACACGCCGCGGGGAGAGACGCCTGTCACCACGCCCGCGTAACTCTCGCCGACATGATCGGCTAGCAGCTGCATCACGAGGAAGCCGCGCAGCTGCTTCTCCGCGTCCTCCGCGTTCACCTCTTTCTGCGTGCAGTGCCGTCCGACCTCCATAAGGTCCTGCACGTGCGGGCACATCGGGCTCGACATCATCCGCTTGCCCAGTTCGATCTTCTCGCTGTCGCTCTGCGGCTTGTTCCTTGCGTTGTCGGTCAGACGCAGATACTCCGCCAGTGCTCGATGCACCGTCAGATCCGGATACCGACGGATCGGGCTCGTGAAGTGGGCGTATGCGCTCGACGCCAACGCGAAGTGACCGATGAGTGCGGGCGAGTACTCCGCCTTGGTGAGCGTGCGAAGCACGGCCATGTGGACGGCCCGGGCCGCGGATGTCCCGCGCGTCGCGTCAAGCAGCCCCTGGAGTTCCTTGCGCGTCGGGTTCTTGGGGATCTTGAACCCCGCGACGGTTGCCGTCTTCCGCAGGTCCTCGGTGTTGCCAGGTGTCGGCTCGGGGTGTACGCGCCGGAGCAGCGGCACCTGCAACCCCTCGAACAGGCGAGCGAGCACCTCGTTGGCCTCCACCATGAACATCTCGATCAGCGTGTGCGTGTACGCGCTGTCCTCACGCTCGGCGTCGATCACCCGTCCGTTCTCGTCATAGATGAGGACGACATCGGGGAGTTCGAGCGAGATCATGCCGTTCCGATGGCGCTTCCCCTGGATCGCGCGGGCCAGCGCGTCCATCTCCTTCAAGGTCGAGATCAGCTGCTCGGTATAGACGGGCTCGGTCTTGGCGTGCTTCCTGGCCTCCACCTCGTCCCCGTCGATCAGCGCCTGGGCTTCGAGGTACGTGAGACGCTTTGCGCTCTTGATCAAGACGCTTCCCGCGCCCTCACGCTTCACATTCCCGTGCTTGTCATACACCATGAACGCCGACTTGCAGTATCGATGCACGCCCTCCTGCAGCGAGCAGATGCCGTTCGAGAGAAGCTCGGGCAGCATCGGAATCACAAGGCGCGGCAGGTACACCGAGTTCCCTCGCTCCGCGCCCTCAACATCCAGCGGGCTCCCCGGCTCGATGAAATGCGCTACATCCGCGATGTGGACGCCAAGCTCCCACCCCTCGGCCGTCCGCTTGATGGAGATCGCGTCGTCGTAGTCCTTCGCGTCCGGCGGGTCGATCGTGATGATGTACTCGCCCGTCAGGTCGCGGCGCCCCTTGAGTGCCTTTTCCCCGTGCTTCACGAAGTCTGCGATCTCCTCGTCGAATCTGGCCGCGGCGTCGCGCGCCTGCTGCATGCACGCCTCCGGGAACTCCAGATCAGGGAGTGCAAACGCCGCGATCACGGCCTGCGTCTCGACGTCGGGGCGTCCGGCCTCGCCCAGCACGCGCGAGATCACTCCCTCCGCCAGCGCATCGCCCTCGGGATACTCGACAATCTCCACGACGACCTTGTCGCCGGGTTTGACGTTCTTGCTCGCCGCGTCGCGCACGACGATCGGCTTGTTCATCTCGCGCCCGTCCGGCTGCACGAGCCACTGCTGGCCCTGCTTGAAGATGTTGCCCGTGAACGCGGCACGCTTTCGCTTGAGAATCTCGACAACCTCGCCGACGAACCCCTGTTCATCGCCCCGCCGACGCTCGCGGGCGACCAGCACGCGCACTCGATCGCCCGAGAGCGCGCCCCCGGTCGCATCTGGCGGGATGAAGACATCACCCTCTTTGTAAGAGTCCTCGGTCCTTACAAAGCCGAATCCCTTGGGGTTGCCCTTGAAGATCCCCGTGATCTCGCCGCCGGAGGATGAGAGCGACGGGAGCGAGACGCGCCCCGTCGCGCTCACGACAACGATGCCGTCCCGCGAGAGCTGCTTGATCGCTTGCTCGAAATCGGCCGGGTCTTCGACCCGAAGGTCCGTCGCGAGCTCCGCGATGGTCTGCGGCGTGTATGTCTCGTGGGACAGGTGCTGCTTCAGACGTCCCTCGTATCGCAGCGTCATCCGTGCCCCTTCCCGCTCCGTGCTTCGTGCTTGATCTCAGACTCCAATCGTCGTGACTTCGTGACTCTGTCCCTGCCCTTTACACCATCTCCGCGGCGTATCCCGCCATCGTCTCACGGAATGCACGCCCCTCGAACCCCAGGTGCTGACGCGCCTTGGAACTCTCCGCGACCGAGTCGCGCATCCCCATGATCGCCATGCCGTCATCGAACGGCAGCAGCCCGTCGAGACCGAGCAGCTTCATGCCCCGTGCCTTGGCCACCGCGAGTGGTCCGGGGATGCCGACGATGGGCAATTCCTTCTTGCCGAGCGGCACGTTGTCGCGGATGTGCGTGAGCAACTCGTCCCAGCCGAGCACCTCCGGCCCGACAAGGTTGTACACCTCGCCGATCGCCTGCTCGCGTGCGAGCGATTCGCCGACGGCCCACGCCACATCGCCGACAAAGACTGGCGCGAGCTTCGCCGGCTCCGTCTTCCCCGGCACCATCGACATCGTGCCGTCCGAACGCCTGGCGAAGTAAGGCATGAACAGGTACGGCGCGGCACGCCCGGTCGCCCACCCCTTGGCCATGCTCATGAACTCGCCGTCCGCGCCGTGGATCATCCCGGGACGCAGCACGGTCCAAGCAAAGCCGCTCCGTCGGACGATCATCTCTCCGTCAAACTTCGAGCGCTGATACCGCGTCGCGCCGCCGGGACGCGTGTCCTCATCTGTGACGCCGAGCGCGGAGATCTGCACAAAGCGAACCGCATCGACGGAAACGCCCCGCGTGCGGCACTCTTCTCGGAGCGCATCGACAAGCTTCTTCGGAACGTCCACGTGCGCCTGCTCGAACGGCTGGCCGCCCCGTGTCTCGCGGATGATCCCGACGCAGTTCACGATCGCATCGGCACCCTTCACGAGCGCCGCCGCGCCCGCGGACGTGTGCGCCTGACCCTCGACGATCGTCAGCTCCGGGCGCGAAGCAAGCACCTTGCCGGCCTTCTTGAGGTCGCGGGCCAGCGCGCGGACGCGATGCCCTCGCGAGAGCAGCTCCGCAACCACATGCCGTCCGACAAAGCCCGTCGAACCCGCAACGGCGACAACCATCTGAGACATCGGGCAACCGTCCTTCCGACCGTGGTCGCCCTCCCGCGGCATAGCGGGCCCGGCGCTCCGTGCGTGAATCCGCCCGGGAAACGCCCGGACAGGCACCGAGTTTATGGCCGCCGACCGGGATCTCCAAACGCTCCACCCGCCCTCGTCTGTGCATCCCTGCCCTCACCGTACCATCGTGTGTGTCAATCGCGTTCACAGAGCTCTGCTTTGGCTACACCCGGTTTCGGCCGGTTCTCTCCGGCCTCACGGGCTCGGTCGAGCCGGGTTCGGTGACCGCCCTTGTCGGTCCCAATGGTGCGGGCAAGTCCACGCTGCTCCGACTCATGGCCGGTCTCTTGGCTCCGAACTCCGGTCTCGTCACCCTCAAGCGAACCAGCGGAGCATCCCCCGACATCGCCGAGGAGGTTGCCCGCATCGCCCCTGCGGATCGAGCCCGCCACATCGCCTATGTCGCCCAGCGTTCCTCTGTCGCGTTCGCCTTCCCGGTCCGCGATGTCGTCGCCATGGGCCTGCACGCCATCGGTCCAGATGAGCACGCAGTCGGCGAGGCGATCGACGCGCTGGATCTCGGGCCCGTCGCAGCTCGGTCCTACAACACGCTCTCCGCCGGACAGCAGCAGCGGGTCTCCATCGCCCGCGCGGTTGCGCAGCTGCTCGGGCGTGAGGGGAAAGCTCCACGGAGCCCCAGGTTTCTCCTCGCCGACGAGCCACTGGCCGCACTCGACCCGCGCCACGTTGTTCTCGCGCTCCAGCTCTTCCGCCAACTCGCCTCACGGGGCATCGGCATCGTGCTGGTCCTGCACGATCTCACCATCGCACGGCGCATCGCGGATCACGCGATCCTCCTCGAATGCGGCGGCACCCTCTCACGCTCCGGCGATGCCCCGTCCGTTCTGACTCCCGAGGTCCTCGGCCCCGCCTATGGCGTCCACTTTGAATCGGTCCGGGTGGACGATGGCCCTCCTGCCCTCATCCCTACCGGCATTCTCGAAGCCAGACAGACTCCCGGCCGGCTCGCCCCCTCCGCCCCGCAGACCCGATAGACTTGGACCGTGAGCAAGATCGAACTGATTCTGTTCCTGTTGATCATCGGCTCCTCCGCCATCGGGTGGATCGTCCGTAAATTGAAGGAACAGGCCCACATCCGCCAGACTCAGCAAGCGCTAGAACGCCAACGGCTTGACGCACTCCGAACCGGCCGCAATTTGGAAAGCATGCAAGGAGCCCCCGGGGCCATCTCCCCGATGGGGTCGCAGGAACAGGCCTCTGTCCGCAACGCCCCTCCCCGGCCCCTCACCCCCGAGCAGCGACTCCAGGAGATCATGCTCGAGCGTCAGCGCCGGCTGGAAGAGTTGCGCCGCCGTGCCGCCGCTCAGGCGCAGGCCGGCTCCGCTCAGTCCGGTTCTGCCGGTCGCGCTCCGGTCGACGCGCGTGCCCGGGCCCAGATGCAGATCCAGGCCCAGCGCGAGGCCCAGGCCCGGGCTGCGAAGGCGCGTGCCGAGCAGCAAGCCAGAGCGGGGCAGTCCCGAGGACAGCCCGCGCGTACGGCCCAGGGACGGCCCGTCGATGCACGCGACACCGGTTTCATCGACGAGCGTCAACGCCGCGAGCAGATCGCACGCTCCCGTGCCGAGGAAGAGCGCAAGGGGGCTATCGCCCGCTCGAAGCAGGATGCCGCCGAGCGTCGCGAACGCCAGCAGCGTGCCCGTGCGGAGCTTGAGGCCGCGGCTGTCGCCGATGCGGCCCGTGGCGCAACGCCCGTTCCCGCCGGACCGCGCGTCGGGGGTTCGGGCGCATCATCGGTGATCGTCGGCGCGGCCGCTCTTTCACCGGCCGAGCTCCGGCGCGCCATCGTCATGAATGAGATCCTCAGCCCGCCGCGATCGCTCCGCGACGATCTGTAAGGCCATGTGTTCCGTTCTATACTGGTTCGCGCATGTCCCGACGCACCCACGCCGCCACACTCGCTCCGCTCATGCTCCTCGCGCTCGCTGGGTGTGAGGCGGCCGATTCCCTCTTCTCGGGGATCAAGCCCGGATCCGAGGGAATCCTGCAAGACCTCTTCACCGGACCGACACCCGCCGACGCCGTTGAGATGTCGGTCGATCAGTACGACGCCGATCGTCGCTACCGCGGCACCAACCTCCTCGCCAACGCGCCCTTCGCGAGCGAGCCGGTCTACCTCGACCTCTTCATCAACAACGCGTCCGACGAAGACCCCGCCGTCCGCTCCGCAGCAGTCCGCGGGCTTGCCAACCACGGCAACCCCGTTCACGTGCCTCTTCTCGTCGAGCGCCTGACCGACACGGATCGCATCGTCCGTCTGGAAGCGGCCCGCGCCCTGCAGCGGATCCACAACCCGGTTGCGATCGATCCGCTTATGCAGGCGATTCGACAGGGCGAACTCGTCGCCAAGGCCGAGCCGGATGCGCAGGTCCGCGCGGAGGCCGCCGACGCGCTCGGCCAGTATGCAGAGAACCGCGTCGTCCGCGCCCTGATCGCCGCGCTCGCCGACGAGAGCTTCCTCGTCACGAGCACCGCCCGGCGGTCGCTTCGAACGTTGACGGGGCAGGACTTCGGCGTCGATCGCAAGGCGTGGTCCGCGTGGAACGAGGGGACACAAGACACCTTCGCCGCGCGCAGCGTCTACAGGTTCCCCGGCTACGAGCGAGATCGCAAGACCATCGAGTACCTCCCCTTCGTGCCCCAGCCGCCCCGACAGGCACCCTCCGTGCCCGTTGGCATGCCCCCGCCCGGCAGCGGCTGAGGCGTGCGGGCCACTGGGCAGTGGGGGAACTCGGATGGGATCTGTCTGACTCTGTGACTCCGGAACTTCCTGACTTCCCCTCCACTCGCCCTTCTCCCTTTCCGATAACCCCCGGTGCGCGCTCTCCGCTCCACACGGGGCCAGATCCATCTCGACCCTCGAACGCCCGAGCCGGAGCCCGCTCCCGGCGAGGCCGTTGTGCGCGTGCTGCGGGCCGCGATATCGCCGCTGGATCTTGCGACGGCCCGCGGCCATGTGCCCCACGAGGGCACGCTCGGTCACGAGTGTGTCGGCATCGTCGAGCGGCTCGGGCCGGATGCTCCGAGTGACGCCGGCTCGCTCGTGGGTGCTCGCGTTGTGATCCAGCCCGAGATCGTCTGCGCCTCGTGCGATCTCTGCCGCGCAGGGCTCAGCCGCCATTGTCGCGCGCGCCAGATGCTCGGCATCGGCGGGCGTGCGGGGTGCATCGCCGAGCGTGTCGCGGCACCGATCCGCAACCTCACGCGGATCCCCGATTCGATCGATCCCGACATCGCGTCGCTGGCCGAGCCGCTGGCGTGCGCGATGCACGCCTCGCAGATCGTCCGCATCGTCGGCAAGACGTACATCACGGTCCTCGGCGATGAGCCCCACGCGCTGCTCGTTGCGCAGGTGATGGCCCGCGAGAACGCCTCGGTCCGTGTGCTCGGCGAGCGTCCGGAGCGATTCGGCATCGCGGAGAAGTGGGGCGTGAAGCACCGCCACGTCTCGGAGGTCGGCCGCCGCGCCGATCAGGATGTGGTGGTCTGCGCTGCGCCGAGTCCCGCGATGCTCGACATGGCCACCGCGCTCGTACGCCCCAGGGGAAAGGTCGTGCTGCTGGGAGGAGTGGCGGGAGTGGGAGCTGCGCGTGGTGTGGGCGACGATGGCGAGCCGCACACAGGCGTTGATCTGGCGCCGGTTGTAGAGAGCGAACTCGAAATCGTCGGAGCCCGCGGCGGGCGACTGGCCGACGCGGTCGCCGCGCTCGAGCAGCGCCGTTACGACCTCGGATCGCTGATCACAAGGCGATTCAAGCTGGACGATGCCGTCGGTGCGCTGCGGGCGGCGTCAGAGGCCGATGCGCTGAAGGTGGTGGTGGAGTGCTGAAGTCACGGTAGATTGGACGCTCATCGTAGAAAAAGACGAGGGCGACCGAAGCCGCCCCCGATCTATTGTCACGCATCGAATCTGGGGTCAACATCCAACGGCGTACGCGTCCAAGAAATCGAGCAGGTCGATGATATCGATAATGCTGTCGTTGTTCATCTCCGCGATTGGCTCCTCATTCGCGTAATAATCCATGTAATCCAGGTAGTCCACGATGTCGACTTCGCCATCGCAGTTGAGATCCGCGTTGCAAGGCAGCGTGTTGAAGGCGTGGTAGTCGTCAGTATCGATGTCTCCATCGAGATCGATGTCGCCTCGAGCGCGATAGCCGAACTGCCCGATTGCGACCTGCGGAAGGGACAGTAGAGCTACACGGTCGGACCAGCAAATGGTCGAATCCGGGTCCTGATCGACATTGCCAATCAAAGAGAAGGTCTCTTGGTACGAATTATGAAGAACCTTTGTCGGATTCTCGGATCCAGACGCTGCAATAGTGAACTCCTCGTCTTCGACCTCGATTTCAACGGTTTCGATACCGGCTGGGTCGAACGCCTCGTCCTCCACGTCGCCGTATCGATCCACCGTTCCGTCGGACCAGAAGACCATCATGTCGTGCGAAGCGACGAATGGCCATTCGTCATTATTTGTGTCAATTTCGTAGAGCTCGTCCGCAGCGAACCAGACCCCGGTGACCGTTGGGGTGGTGAGCAACTGGCACTCCGACGGATAGTGGTTGTACCATCCGATTCCCATGCTGAACGGCCCTAAGTGCTTGATGAGTGCCCAGTATGGTCCAGAGAACTCACGGGTGGAGGAGGAGTTTGTGTACCCAAACCCCGCAATAATACCAGAACCGCCGGGCTCACAAATGATGTCGTGGGGTGGGTAATGATGCGTTGCCGTCCATAGATCGAAGCCGCCCTCGGTACGGACAATGTGTGTGGTTTGAGTGAGGTTCACGCTTGCCAGAGTGACCCCCACAGCAATGCTACCAAGCGATCCGGCGGCGGAGTCGCTATCGGAACTTACGGATGGGATATCGAAGCAGAACCCACTACCAAGATCTAAAAAGAACTCCGCAGCAAGTGCGGCACCGGATGCTGACACGATCGTGGTTCCGTTGTACATATGCCAGATCAAGGATCGGGTCACATCGATTTCACCCGCAATACCCTTGTACCAACACGTCACCACGCGACCCGTATCAGGTACAGGGTTCTCCAATGCCGAAGCAGTACCAGCAGCTAGCGAACCCGCGACACTGATAAATTTACATAGATTGAGCATGCATCCTCCCGTTTGGATGATCTGTGCAACGCCCTCCACGCTCGCTTACGTAGCGATCATGCGAATCGGGCGAGGCCACAAAGTCAAGTTCTCAGCAGCCGCAAAACACCACGCGCGGCATTAATCCTGAATATATAAAGCCGCTATCGATATGTCAACTGTGACCGTCACTCGTCATCGTTGCCACCGCCACTCCCCATCGCACGCTTCGCAGGTGGTGCATCGGGAGCTTCTTCGTTCTCTGGATTCGGCGGTTGCAGCTTGATAGTGCCGTCCTGAACTGCCGAGCCCAGGCCTTGAACAGCAGCTGGATCGACCGGCTCGGCGGCACCCCCTCCGAAGAGGCCCCGGGCGATCAGGACGATCGCGATGAGAAGAATAACGCCACCACCAATCGACATGATCCGCTGCTTCTGATCCATGTCGCTCCAACGCGGAATATCCATGGCCGTGCTCCATCTGCGTGGCTCGCTGTCGCGAAGCACGCACGAATTCTCTGAGGAAAGAAACATCCCCCGGTTGCCCGGGGGACGTCTGATCATACGCCGGTTCGGAACGCCACCAAGAGCGGATCAGCGAGCAAGGTCTCGACCCTGAACGCCCTTCTTCGTCGCCCAAAAGTACGCGGGATAAACGGATGGCACCTTTGTTCCGCCGTTCTCAAGCCCATCATCGCCCATCTCATACCGATTCAGGATGGAATCAGTCGGGTTCCAAAGATCGGTGGGGGTGTAGACGTTTCGCCGACTCACTTCGGTGTCAGTCAGGAACGGAAACAGTTGTGTCCCCATCTGAACCCGTGACACGCTGCCATCAACAGTTGCGACGTTCGTGTTCGCACCAGGGTTGTTCCACGTCGGGGGGAGCTTGGCACCAGAGCCGATGCCTGTGCCAGTGCCCGCCAACGCGTACACCTGCTGCGTCCGCTTCTTCTGCGTGAAATCGAAGCGTTCCCAGAGGATGACCTTCGAGCTGGGGTATAGCACATCGGAGAGTTTGTTCCGCTTCACCTTAGCGACGATGGGATCGTCGTTGTTCGCCGGAAGGCGAGGGCTTGCAGCGTACCGCTGAGGACTGAACCAGAAGGTGGGTGAGTACACATACGAGGTATCCCAGATGACATTGTCAGGAGATTCTGTTCCATCGATGATGTACTTCACAAAGCGCTGGTAAGGCCCCTGATCTGCGGGGGAGAACTGCACCTTGGATGCGTAATCGCCCGGCGCCAGCCAGTTGCCGATGCGGGAGTACCAGTGGAAGGCGTACATCTCGCTCCGCCACACCGTTCCCTGCGCAAACTCCCAATACCGTCCGAAATCAATCTGGTCTGTGTATACCCGGTACCAGTTTCTGTAGCCCGGATCGGGGCTTGGGAGCTTCTCAAGAAACGGGTTGATGAAATCACCCTGATGCTCACTCTGGTACGCGGAGTGAATCTGTGCCAACGACTTCAGGTTTGCGATGCTCACCGTGTTCTGGGCCGCGCGGCGTGCCTCACCCAGAGACGGGAGCAGGATGCCAACCAGAAGCGCGATGATCGCGATGACGACCAGCAACTCGATCAGCGTGAACGCACGGTGAACACGGTTCATGATGACTCCCTCGGTGAAATCGGGCCGTCGGCGGGCACCATCGGCCTACATCCTTGAAGCACAACGCTCATGCACGCTTCCAGGATTCAATACGCAGCATTCCGCGCCCTTCAGCCGGCATCTCCGCAATGCCGACGCGAACGCTCGCCGCCCACCGGCGGCATGCAACACATTCGCATCCTACCACAGAAGGATGCAAAGGCAAACAGAGTTCGTAGGGAAACAACCCCAAAATCCAGGCAAAGCCCGTACAAAATCCCTCTCTCGATCGTCTCCGTGCGGCATCTCCGTGCCGCATTCAGCCCGGGTCAGCGGATCGCATTGGAGCTCGCGTCGGGGGGCCGGGATCTTCTTCGATCACGGGCTCGGGCTGTTCCGGTTGGTTCAAGGCCCCGCGCTCGATCGCCTGCTGGATCTCGCGGTCGCGCTGAGCCGCGGCGGAATCCAACGGCTCTGCCCCCGACCCCATCCACCGCCACGCGACCAACGCCCCTCCGATGACGACGACCGCGCCGAACGCGATGACCGGCTTCATGTTGCGCTCGCCGCCCGAACTCTTGATCAACGGATGCTCCTTGTTGGAGTGACGGAGTGACGGAGTGAGATCCCCTCTGCCCTCTGTTACATCACATCTCGCCCGCGGATTCCCTTCCGGGTCGCCCAGAAGTATGCCGGGCGTGTGTAATCCCAGATGAACCCTTCTTCCCGGCCGTAGAGCATGCGATTGTGCATCTCGGTCTCGCCGGGGTCCCACAAGCCGGAGGGGAACAAGAGTTTGCCGGGCGCTGTGTCATCGGGCAGAGCCGTGTCGGCGATGACATTCGCCATGTTGATCACAACCCCCGAGGCGTCGGCCATCGCGACGGCGACCCTCGCGCGAGGATTGTTCCATTGGGGCTGGTCCTTCGACGCATAGTCCTTGTTCTCGAAGATCATCACCTTTTTCGACGGGTAATGCACGTCGGTCGTCTTGTTCCGGCGCATGAGGAAGCGGTTGGCCGCAGTGCCCCTGATCCTCGTGTTCCCATCGAAGCGGGTGGGCTGCTGCCAGAAGACCGGCGGATACCAGTAGGACGAGGGGAAGATCCAGCTCGAGTCCGTCGCGGCGTTGCTGTCGTTGTTCTCTTTGAGCCAGCGGCGCAGCGCCATGTCGCCGGGGGCGTAGATGTTCGCGCCGCGCGATGCGGTGTGGTCATCGCCGTAGAGCGTGTGCGCGATCCAGTGGTAGCCGTACGACTCTCCGCCTGAAGCGATATACACCCAGGCCCATCCGCAATCGTCGGGCACGAGCACGACCGGCGGCTGCCTCCAGTGGGGTTCCATGTGGGAGCAGGCGGCTGCGGGATGAAACGGATTCACAAAGTCATCGTGATTGTTGCCCGCGTAGTGGGTCATGATCGCGACGTTGGTCTTGAGATTGGCGAGCGAGACGGTTCGTTGTGCCGCACGACGCGCCTCACCGAGCGAGGGAAGCAGGATGCCGATCAGGGTCGCGATGATCGCGATGACGACCAGCAACTCAATCAGCGTGAAGGCCCGCCCCCCCCCCCCCCGGACCTTCACACACGAACCATTTGCAGGTGAGTTCCGTCCGCTATCTTGACGCGTGAGCATGGATGGCTCTCCGGTGCTGGATCGTTCACTCCGAATCGGCAGTCTACAGGAATTTACCCCAGTCGGATACAGGACTTCTCCACGTTGCTTCCACCTCGCGACTGAACCCGGCCCGGTGGGAGCGTCGATAACTCGTCTGTAGTCCGGTCTGGTACAGAGTGCTGGGCCGATTCGAGGCCTTGCCGCGGAGTGAGAGATGCCCAGAACCATCCCAGTCGGCAACGGCGAGCTGCTGATCACGTTCGATCATGCCTATCGGGTACGGGATATGTACTATCCCAACGTCGGGCGTTACAACCACACGGAGGGGACGATCCAGCGGTTCGGCGTCTGGGCGGATGGCCGTTTCGCGTGGATCGAGGACCAGGGGTGGGATCGGGAACTCCGCTACAAGCCGGACACGATGGTGACGGAGGTCCGCCTCATCCACAAGGAGATGGGGCTGGAGATCGTGTGCAACGACGCCGTGGACTTCAACGAGCCGATCTGGTTCCGGGCCTTCAACGTCCACGACCTGTCGGGGCGGACGCGCGAGGTGCGGATCTTCATGCACGTGGATCCGTCGCTGCGGGGCTCACCCGTCGGCAACACCGCCAACTTCGATCCCGGGACGCGCAGCGTCGTGCTTTATAAGGAAGACTCGTACTTCCTCTTCAACGCCTGGGACGGGCACCGGGCCGGCATCGAGCACTGGGCCATCGGCTCCAAGCGGATCGGCGGCGCGGAGGGAACGTGGCGCGATGCCGAGGACGGCGTGCTCGGGCGAAATGCGATCTCGCAGGGCTCGGTCGATCTCACGATTGCGGCACACATCCAGGTCCCGGCCGGGGGCGTCGGGCGTGCGATCGTGTGGATGGCCGCGGGAACCACGTACAACGAGGTCAAGCGACGCAACACGATGGCGCTGGAGACCGGGCCTGATCGGATGATCACCCGCACCGAGGCGTACTGGAAGTTGTGGGCCAGGAAAGAGCCCTTCGATCTCTCACCCCTGCCCGAGCCGATCCGCGACTTCTTCTATCGCTCGCAGCTGATACTCAGGACGCAGATCGACAACGGCGGAGCGATCCTCGCGGCCAACGACTCGGACATCACGCAGTTCGGCGGCGATCATTACTCGTACTGCTGGCCGCGCGACGGCGCGCTCGTCGCGTACGCGCTCACGCTCGCGGGACAGTCGGAGCTCTCGCGCGCGTTCTTCAGGTTCTGCGCGCGGATCATCGAGTCGGACGGGTACTTTCTTCACAAGTACACGCCCAGCGGCGAGTTCGCCAGCTCGTGGCACCCCTGGATGCTCGACGACCAGCGTGTGCTGCCGATTCAGCAGGACGAGACCGCGTTGGTGCTGTGGGCGTTGCGCCGACACTTCGAGCAGTTCCGCGATGTTGAGTTCATCAAGCCGCTGTACGAGCGGCTCGTGACCGGTCCGGCCGAGTGGATGCTGTCGTACACCGACCACCACGGGCTCCCCCGCCCCTCGTGGGATCTGTGGGAAGAGCGGCGCGGCATCCACACGTTCACCGTCGCCAGCGTGATCGCCGCGCTCGAAGCGGCCAGCGCGTTCGCGACCGACTTCGGCGAGCCCGATCGGGCGGTGGCGTACCACGAGGGCGCAGAGCGTCTGCGCGGCGCGCTCAAGCGTCACCTCTGGCACCCCGAGCACCGGCGCTTTGCGCGCATGGCCATTCCGCTCCCCGACGGCACGTACCGGCTTGATATGACGCCGGACTCGGCGAACTACGCCGTGTTCGCGCTGGGTGCGCTCGCGCCCGACGATCCCAAGGTCGAGGCCGACATGACGGCGACGCGCCAGATGCTCTGGGTCAAGACCGGCATCGGCGGCATCGCCCGCTACCAGCGCGATTACTTCCACCAGGTCGAGCGCGAACGCATCAGCGAGGTGCCCGGGAACCCGTGGGTCATCTGCACCCTCTGGCACGCCCAGTGGCTCATCGCCAAGGCCCGCACGCTCGATGAACTCCGCAACGCGCTGCCTTACATGGACTGGGCGATCGAACGCGCGGACCTGTGCGGCGTGATGGCCGAGCAGTATCACCCCTACACCGGCGAGCCGCTCGGCGTCTCGCCCCTGACGTGGAGCCACGCGACGTTCGTCATTGTCGTGATGGAATATATGCGTCGCCACCGCGCGATCGTCAACGCCCGGCGCGAGGGCATCGCCGACGGTGCGCTGGGCGGGGCGATCTGATCCGTCATCAGACCGACAGTCCAGAGACTGCGGTCCCTGGGTTCTTGCAACGCCCCCGGCTCCGCTTCCGGAACCGGGGGCACGAGGAAATCGCGGGCACGGCCAGGGGTTGGGTGCGTCGGCCCGCGGGGACAAGGGATCAGGAGCACTGGCCGAAGATGTCGAAGAAGCCGAGGAAGTCCTGGATGTCCACGAAGCCGTCCGGGTTGTAGCGATCAACGTCGTAGAGCGCGTCGGGGCAGGGCGTGGACTGGAACTCACAGGGGCCGTAGTCGCCGAAGAAGTCCAGGAAGTCCTGGATGTCAACGAGCGTGTCCCCGTTGTAGTCCGCATCGCCACAGGTGCATGCGTTGGCGATATCAAGATCGTTGACGTTGACGATCCCATCGCCGTTGAGGTCGCCGTCGGCCCAGCCGCCGGGATTGCCGAGGTTGGAGACGATGATCGCGACATCGGCCGCGTCGCAGAGGCCGTCGAGGTTCACATCGCCGAGAGAGGTGCCGAGGATCACCGTGACGAGTTCGATGATGTCGTTCTGGTCGACGACGCGGTCGCCGTTGATGTCGGCGGAGAAGTCCATGTACGCCGCGTCGTTCAGGTTCGTCCAGTTGCCGAAGTTGGCGTAGACATAATCGATGTCGTAGGCATCAACCACGCCGTCGTGGCCGATGGGGTCGAAGTTGGGGGTCTGGAGGCCGGAGGGGCCTGCGATATCGCCGCGGCTTGCGCCCGCGGTGTACGACACGCCCGTTGCCAGTGTGGTACCGAAGAAGTTGTTGGAGCCGGTGAGCGCGAGCCACTCGGTATCGACGCGTGTGAAGCCCGCCTTGCGGCTGACCAGGCCGGTCACGGCGTCCTTGGCGAGCCCGTCCGCGAAGTAGCGGACATCCTGCGTCGTGAAGGAGCCGTCGCCGTTGTAGTCGCCGAGAACCTCGATGATCGCATCGGTGCCCGGCGCGCCGGCGATGGCGCCCGTGCCGACGGGAGCGACCCAGGCGGGGCCGCCGTTGCGATCGCGCCACGCCTTGAGCATCTCGGCCGTGTCGTTGATGTTGCGGAGGCCGTTGCCGTCAAAGTCGCCCGCGATCTTGTTGCGTGTGGTGAGGTTTGAGCCGTAGGTGGGGAAGGTGCCGCCCTGTGCGCGATAGGTGCTGCCACCCGCGACGCCGTCGGAGTATGTGAAGCCGGTGGTGCGGGTCGGAACGCGCCCGTTGTTCGCAGTGTTGAACGCGTTGAAGGCCGTGTTCGCGAGGCGGTTATTGGAGATCGTGAAGGTCTGGAGTGACGCGTTGAACGCGGGGTTCGGGGAGAGCGAGATCGCGTCGAGCAGACCGGGCACGTTGTTCAGCGCGCCGGTGAGGAGGAACTGCGTCGCCGCGAGCTCGCCGGGCGTGAACGTGGTGGGGTCTCCGCCGGGGACAGAGACGAAGGCCTCGATGGAACGCGTGGCGTTGTTGATGTACGCCGCGGCCTCCGGATTGCGCATGCGGGCGTTGGTGTTGCCCGTATCGCCGCCGAACTCGTTCTGGTTCCGGGGATCGCCGAGTGTCGCGAGGACCGCTGGACCGCCGATGATGTAGCCGTTGGCGTCGTTGTTGACGACCTCAACGATGGTGGGTCGGCTGTACTCGGTGCCGCCGATCAAGTCGTTCTGAACGGCGAGGAGGTCGGCGCGGTTGGTGATGAGCCAGGAGCCCGATCCGGAGCCGGTGACGCCGCGCTCCGCGCCGGCGTAGCCGACGCCGAGGCGGTGGTTCTGGACCGTGGCCTCAACGCCGGAGTTGCCACCCTTGTTGGTGGGGCTGAAGGCGGCGCCCAGGTTGTTGTTGATCGAGAGCGTCGAGATCCAACCGATGTTCTCGCCGTTGCCCCACGAGGGGTCGAGCCCGACGCAGTTCTGGAACGCGTTACGCGTGCCGGATCCGACGTCGCGGGTGACAACCATCAGGTTCTCACCTGTGATCGCGCGGCCGGTGACGAAGAGGTGCTGAAGTTCGGTCTGCTTGATCTGCTGCAAGCCGGCACCGTAGTTCACGGTGACAGCGATCGGAGCGTACAGCAACTGCGTGTCAAAAACCGAGAGATTGCTGCTCGGATCCGATCCCGCAGCCGCCAAGCCGTATCCCGCCGGGAGCTGCGCGAGGAACGAGGAATAGCCGCCCGAGCTGGATGCGTCCGTGAACGCGCTCGCATTGAAGTCTGTCGATCCCGCCTTGGAGCGAGAGAGAGTCGGGTTCAGGCCGTAGCCGAGCTGGGCTGGCTTCCGGAAGAACACCGGCGAGCCGCCGGGATAGGTGATCGCCCAGGTGGTGGGGACGTCCAGTGGCGCGATATCGATGCGGATCCCGCCGACCGCTGGCGTGTTGAAGGGAGCCCATGTTCCGAGGAGCGTGGTGGTATCCGACCGGTTCGGTGCCCCACCCGGGTTCGCGGGGTTGTAATCGCCGATGCCCGCGCCGTTCTGGATGTAGAGCGTGCCGTTGCTGTAGCCGAGCGTCGCTTCGACGATCGAGATCTCGCTGGTCGGATCGCCGTTGCTCGTCACGAACGTCGCGCCGTAGTCCAGCAACTCCTGGAACCCGTTGACCGAGCCGACGACGCGGTACTGCACGATCCAGTGCTGAGAGGCGGGGAAGGGGGGAATCGGGTCATACGGCGCGAGCTGGTCCGGCCCATTCAGGAAGATGCCGGCGATCCCGTCGCCGTCCACGTCGAGGTAGTCGTTCGTGGACGCTGGGGCTCTCACGAAGTTCTCCAGCAGCGTCGCGCCGGAGATGTTGATGACCGTTCCCTGACCGTGGGCCATCGACGCCGCGGCACCGACCAGCCCCATCGCCACAAACAACTTGAGTCCGCTCTCACAACGCTTCATCGTGAATGCCTCCAGAAGTGGTGGGGACGTTCGCCCCCGATCTCTCTCGGCCTTCGCTCTGCGCACACACCGCGCTCGAGACGAGGGACCATCTCGTACAACGCCGGAACAATCCGGCGGTCTATCCCGTTGTCTTTCCGGCCGCCCGTTCGAGCGCCAAAGCTCCACACCCGTCCCTGACCATCTACGTCCGCATCGTGCGAACGCTCCGAGACCAGTTCTCTCACACCAAGCGGGTCTCTCACACGCCCGGCAGGACTCCGCACGCAGAGGCACACTCTCTCTGATCAAACCGGCGATCAGTCCAGGAATCGCTTGAGATCAACCTTGTTGTTTCCCGTGATGCTGAAGAAACGCTCGCCCCAGCGACGCTCCTCGATCGTCTTGGCGATGTTCGAACGCTCGACGTGGCCATCCACGAAGACGAAGTTGGCGGTTCCGCCGAACTTCTCGCTCTTTGCGCCGGGGTGATGCCTTCCGACCGCGTTCAGAGTCGTGCCCGCGTCCTCGATCATGCCCGGTCCCAACGCGGAGTTGGTCTTCAGACGGGTCTGGACACTGGGGTAGAAGAATCGGGGCATCGAGCCGTACGGTGGCTCGCTGTACACATCCACGCCGCCGCCGCCGCCGATGAAAGGCGTCACAGGGCGATGGCTCTTTGAAAGCCCCGGGTTGCCCGCGGCAAAGACGCTTCGCCATTCATTGCGTTCGAGGAACTCGGTGGCAAGGATCGTGTTCGCGCCGCCACGCCCCGTCGCCTCGATCCACACCGGACGAACCAACTGGTTCTTTCTCTCCAGCGGACCAGAGCTTCTGAACTTGTTCCTCGGGAAGATCGCGTCGTTGCCCGTGAACGCCATGCGCCGGGCCTGTCGGTCTTCAGGCGTTGCCGCGCCGGCCGTGTTCCCCAGATCGTTCTCCTGACCGGTCTCCCAGTCGTCGAGATTCGCGCCGGGATTCGATCGCGGAGCACCACCGTTCAGCACCGCGGGGCATCTGAACGCCTCGTCCTGCACCCCGCCCGAAGAGAACAACGCGTTCGACCAGTGGATGTATCCGGAACGTGAGCCGGACCCGAACTGATCCTCGACTCGCCACTCGTCCGGCTCGCCATCGGCGGAGTAGACATACGACGGGGGGAAGTAATCCTCGTTGATCGTGTACTGCGTCACTGCGATCGCGACAGATCGCAACTGGGCTGCACACTTGATCGCACGCCCCTCGGCACGAGCCGCTCCCAGCGACGGCAACAGGATCCCGATCAAGAGCGCGATCACCGCGATGACCACCAGCACCTCGATCAGCGTGAAGCCGCGATACCCCCGGCCCCGACAGAAGCAAGCATCCATGTCACTGGCTCCGATGCTCCGCGATGCCGACGCGGATGATGACTGAGACTCCGCCACGATGAGCGACAGAGACTAGATCTCGCACTCCTCTGCTGTGTCAGGATCCGGCAAAGGAGACGTGACGACTCAGTTGGGTTCGCGCAAAGACGTGTCGCCGCTCGCGCTCAGAACGCGCTAGTCGTTCGGGCTGTCTCGTTTGTGACGTCTGCGCAGCCACGTTCGCACACCATTCGTAAGTCGTGTCACATGCTTGAGATCCCCCGTCTTCACCAATCCGAACGGGCTCACCCCACCCGCGGCACTCCCGCGGTTCTCAATCCAGTTCATGCTTGATCCCGCCGATCTTGCGCCTCGCTGTGCTCCGAATCTCCATCCCCAACCTCGTGCCGGGAATGACGATCGCCGCGCCGATCCCGCACCCCGTGCAGCCGGGCTCGACGCTCCTGAAAGCGGGCGTTGCGCTCGACGAGGCGATCCTCGCCAAACTCCGGTTGACAGGTGTGCGCGAGGTCTGGATCCGCTACCCCGGCCTGACCGATGTTGCCGGCGCGGCCAGTCCCTTCGTCGCCGGCGCGAGCGCAGAGATGACCCGTCTTGTCGACGCCACATTCGCCGCCTCCGCGCACAGCGCGTCGGTCAGACTGGACTACAACGCGTATCGCAACGCAGTGTGCGGATTGCTCGAACGGCTCTCGCTCCACCCGCGCACCACCGTCTATCTCGACCAGATGGTCGGGCAGGGGTGCGCCTCCGTCAGGCACGCCTCGGCTGTCTGCTTCATCTCCATGCTCATCGGGCTCAGACTCGAGCCATGGCTCATCCGGAATCGCTCCAAGATCGCAGCGGCGAAGGCACGCGAGATCGCCAATCTCGGTGTCGGTGCGCTGCTCCACGATGTCGGCATGCTGCTGCTTGATCAGGAGACACGCGACCGCTGGGGCGCGGCAGGCGACGAATCCGACCCCGAGTTCCGACGGCACGTCCAGCTCGGGTTCGACATGGTGAAGGACGAGATCGAGCCGACCGCCTCCGGGATCGTCCTCAACCATCATCAACGCTACGACGGCTCCGGCTTCCCCGCCGTTCCCTGCTTCGGTGCCGAGCCCCGCCCCCTGGCCGCGGCACGCATCCACGCCTTCGCGCGAATCGTCGGGCTTGTAGACGTGTTCGATCGGCTGCGCTTCGGCATCGACGACCGGCACCTCGCCGAGGGCGGGCCTGTCCCCACGGTCCGAGCGCTCGCGGCTCTGCAGCGCGAGCCGTGGAGATCGCGATTCGATCCCGTTGCGCTCATGGGGTTGATGTCCGTCGTCCCCCCGTTCGCGCCGGGCACGCTTGTGACACTGAGCGACGGGCGCGTTGTCGCCGTTGTCGATTGGTCTCCGCTTGATCCCTGTCGCCCCGTGGTGCAGGACATCGAACTGCGCCCCAAGCGAGTCCGCGGCTGGCTCGTGCAGGAACCGGGCGAACGCATCGATCTGCGCATCAGGCGCGATCTGAGCGTCGTCCGTGCCGAGGATGCCGATGTCTCGCTCGACGTCTACGAGCCCCCGTCGCCGCGCGCATTCGATCTCGACGCGCTGATGCGCACGTGGGTCGATCGGACCGGCGACCTCGATGCACATCCTCAGGATTCCGCGACCCACAGGCCCGGCGCATCCGATGCGGCCTGATCCCGCTCCGAGCACACCTTAATCCGCGATCGAGCTCCCCGTTCGCTCTCTGAAGTGCGAGCGGGCGAACGCGATCGCCTCGCTCGCGGTCAGTGGGCGCACGCCCGAGCGTCGCCGCTCCTCACCGATCCTGTAGAGCTCGCGCCACTGCCCGAAGAGCACGCCATACGCCCATAGAGGCCCGCGCGAGGGGTCGTAGAGATTGGTCGCCTCGCTGGTGATGCCGTTCAGCTCGACGATCCCGAACTCCTCGGCACGCCGCAACGCATCGTCGGATGTGTAGCGAATATCGAATCGCCCGAAGTCGAAGCCGTGTCCGTTCTGTCCGATGAACGACGCCGCGATGCGATCGATCCGGCGCTCGAACTCCGGCGTGATGAGATCCGCCCCATCGCGGAAGAGCGTTCCCTGGCAGTGGTTCCCCGCTTCGCCGAGCTTTACGATCTGTCCGAGATCGGGGATCCACGACTTTGCATCAACGAATCTCGCGAGGAAGACGCCCGACTGACACCGATACCGCGGATGGTCCAGGATCAGGCGCTCGAGCGTCCGTCGCCCATCCCCCTCGATCATCGCAAAGTCCTTGCGTGTGACGGCGTAGATGCCGCCGACGAGCGAAGGGTCTGAACGCGCGGCGAGTCCACGCACCCACAGCACGCCGCACTCGTGAGGCCCCGCGTGATATCGCTGCACGATCACTGGTCCGTGCACGAGGTCGAAGTACCTTACAACGTCCGCCTGAGAGCGGGCCAATCGAACGGAGAATCCGCGCTGCCCGCTGTCGGGCTTCAGGATCACCGGCCAACCGCCGAGCGTTGCATCGCCCTCGACGCACGCGATCGCGCGCCGCGCTCGCTCCTGTGCTGGGAAGCCATCGGGTATCAAGACATGCTCGAGTGCGGCATCGTCGCTCATCGACGAGAGGATCTCGCTCTTGCTCTCGCCGATCAGCCCGCCCCCCTTGCCGATGCCGGGGTTCACGCACGTCGCCGAGAGCAGCCCGCCACGCCGCGCGCCCAGCCACATCAGGTACGGCATGAGCGGCATATAGAACGCCCACGCCGGCCAGAACTCGTGATGACGCGCCCGTGCGATCGACGCAAGCAGTTCCGCCCGCCCGCGCCACGTCCACACCATCGGGAACGCCCACACCGCACCCGCCACCAGCGCGACACCAAGAGCCATGCCCGGCCACCCCGCGATGTTTCCGAGCGGCTCGACGACGTACGGAGAGACAAGCCGCGCCGCAAGCAGCGTGCCGGCCGATGCTCCAATGACTCGCCCCCACCCCTTTGCCGACGCGCCCGGCCTCTGACGGGCCGCGCGCCCGATCAGCAGCCCTACCAGCGCGACCCCGAAGTCAAGGTGCATCGTCGCGACCAGCACGGCCGTGCAGGCGATCACGAGCGGCCAGCTCGCCAGCGACAGCGCCGTGATGAGCGCAACCTCCGTCCACCACGGCGCGCGTCGCAGCGCGCCCGCCGGCTTCTCCAACAACTCATCGACGCGCGTCGGACCCGCTGAGAAATCAACGATCTCGGACGAAGGCGTCACGCCCGGGCGGTTGTGCCTGCCCATGAACTCCGTCAGGTGCTCCGTCGTCTCCTCCGTCTGGAGAAACGGCAGAAAGTGGTTCGCATCCAACACCACCAGGCGGCTCGTCTTGATCAATCGATGGTGCTCGACCGCGCCCGCGAACGGAACCAGCACGTCATCACGCCCGTGCAGCACCATCGTCGGAACCCGCAATCGCTCCATGATGCCGCGCACGGGCCGCTGGTCCGTGTCGAGGAAGCTCCGCACAAACGCGTGGCGCTGCTTGCGCTCGCCGATCAGTCCGAAGTGGGGGATGAACTCCGGCACGACAACCAGCGCGCCGTACCCGACGGCATACTTGGCGTGCTCAAAGAAGAAACTCCCCGAGCCCTCTGTCTCCTGGATGCCGGTCGCCGCCAGCAGCGTCAGCGACGCGAGCCGATCCGGGGCGATGTCCGCCATGTTCAGGCCCACGCCCCCGCCGTACGACCATCCCACGACATGGATCCGCCGGAATTTCAGCGCATCCAGCATCGCGAGCATCGCGTGCGCGTGCGCACGGTTTGAATAGCTCCCGACCAGACCCTTTGAGTTGCCGAACCCCGGCAGGTCCACCGCGAGCACCCGATACCCGGCCGCCGCCAGCTCCGGCCCCAACCGATCGAAGTCGAAGCTCTGCCCCGGCGATCCGTGCAGCAGCAGCACCGCCTGATGGGACGGATCCTCCGCCGCCGGCTCGGGCAACCACTCCAGGTACGCGAGGTGCATCAACTCGCCGGCCACGGGACCCAGGGCGGTCGTCTCCGGGACATCAACAAACTTCTGTCCACGCTCCTCCGCGACCGGGATCCACACATTCGGCGAAGCGATCTGCACCACGTGCGAAGCCAGCAGAAGCGCGAGATACCCCGCCAACAACCAGCGTCGGCGCCTCCACCACCCTCGACCTGTGGCGTTCTGTTCTTTCATACCACGCGTCGCTCTCCCCACGCTGCGCCGTTCTGCTCTCTTTCACGTCTTTACATGCAACTCAACCATCCGTCGCCCTCGAATCGCCTCGCTCCCCAGCTGCCCGCACGCACCCATCATCTTCCTCCCCTTTGTCCGACGGCGCTTGGCGTACACGCCCGCCTCCGTCAACCAACCGAGAAACGCCTCGACCGCCTCTTCTTCGGGAGCGGGCCACGGCGAGTTCCGCCTCGGGTTGTACGGAATCAGATTCAGCAGCACACGGGGCGAGTTCGCCTCGCGCTCCGCCTTGTACGCCCCATCGATCGGGCGGCAGAACGCCGCGATCTCCGCCGCGTGCTCGCGCCTGTCGTTCACCCCGGGAATAAGCACGTACTCCACGCAGAGCTTCCCCGCGCCGTGGGCCGGATACTCGATCAAGGCCCGCTGCAGGTCGGCCATCTCCCACTTGCGATTGATCGGCATGATCTCTGATCGGATCTGGTCGTTTGGCGCATTCAAAGAGAGCGCGAGCCCCAGCCGCCTCCAGCCGCGCTCTCGCACACGCTCCGAGAGCAGGCGTATCCCATCCACACGCCCGACGGTCGAGATCGTGACCTTGCTCATCGGCAGCGCGCCGCCCTTGTGGTCGGTGATGCACGCGATCGCCCCCAGCACGTTCTCGAGGTTGTCCATCGGCTCGCCCATGCCCATGAACACCATGTTCGACACCGACTGCCCAAGCACGTGGGTCGCGGTCCACCACTGCGCCACAATCTCCGACGCATCCAGCGACCGCACCAGCCCCATCTGGGCCGTCTCGCAGAAGACGCACCCCATCGCACACCCCACCTGGCTCGAAACGCACAGCGTGTACGTCCGGTTCCCCTTGCGCCCGATCATCGGGATCAGCACGCTCTCCGTCTCAACCTCCGAGGCCCGCGGGTCCGCGCCGAGCGCCCCGGACCTCGGTCCCGGCACGCGAAGCGTGAACTTCCGAACCACACCCTCGGGGCTTTCATCCTCCACCACACGCCCTAAAGCCGGAGGCGTGAAGACCCACGCGCCGCCCCCACGCAGCGCGATCTCCCTCCGTCCGCTCCGATAGCACTCCTTATAGAAGGTCTCGGCGCCGAGCGACCGTCCCACCACGCGATCCGCCGTCGCACGCACGAACGCATCGCAACCCATCGAAAGCGGGCTCGGCAGGATCTGGCTCAGTGGCGATTCACTCACCCCAGACTCTACGCCCACCCCCCCACACCAGCCCCCCACACCAGCCCCCCCACACACACCCATGAGCCACCCACACGTCCCGACACACTCAACTCATCGGCATGGGCACCTCGACCGTGCGGCAAAGCCCTATCACAGCCCGAATCGGATCGATTCCGTCTGCCATCCGGCCTGACTCTGCTTGTGACAACAACCAATCTCGATTATCTTGATGGGGTTTCCACCCCGGCCTGACCAGCGCGGAGACCTCGGATGCCCCGTGACGCCCACCAGCACCGCCCGCTTCATCGAGCGTTCACGCTGATCGAGTTGCTGGTGGTCATCGCCATCATCGCCATCCTCATCGGCATCCTGCTCCCTTCGCTCGGCAAGGCACGCGGCGTCGGTCAGCAGACCGTCTGCCTCGCAAACAACCGACAGATCATCACCGCCGCCATCGCCTACGCACAGAACCACAAAGAACAGATCTGGACCAGCGCGAACTGGGCCAGAGAGACCCTCCCCGGCGGCCTCTACGGCCCGGGGCTCCTCTACGACTTCATCAACATCGCCGATGAAGTCACCGAGTGCCCGACCAACAAACGCCGCGGCAAGAACAGCGACGATTCCGCCGGCAGCATCTACGGCTCCACGCACCTCGATTTTGATTACTGCATGGCCCCCTTCACACAGGGTGCCCGCCTCTCCATCGGCATCAGCACCGCATATCTCCCAGCCAACGCCCCGGCAACCCTCCGCAAACTCAACCCGACCCTCGAACCACTCCTCACACGCTTCCGCAACCTCCCCATCTTCTACGAAGAATCCACCTACTGGTACAACGACGACATCCCCGACGGGCTCTGGGGAAACTGGGACCAGATCACCACACGACACCAGAACGCCGGCCACATCGCCTACATCGACGGCTCGTGCGAACTCTTCAAAGCGCCGCACGGCGTCAAAGAAGAATGGCAGGAACGCGACAAAGACTTCGAGGCCAACGATGTCTTCGTCTCACCCCGAGGGCTGACGACCACCTGGCGACGCCTCTACTCGGCAACGGGCGTGTACCCCTTCGGCTGGGTCAACAACCCGATGTGATTCCCCCCTGTGGGTGGTGCCGCTCTCCGAGCGTTCTGCTTGTGGTTCTCTCGCCATCGGCGAGTCTGTGCCTTCGTTCCTTTCGTCCGTCCGGCCAATCTTCTTTCCAAGATCGCTGGCACGACCGGAAATCGTGTGGCATGCTTCTCCTTGATGTTGGGGGGGGTTAGGGCCTGTTGGTTGTGAGAGGTGCGACCTCTCGCAGCGGGCGGCTGCTGATGCTGCCGGGCTCTGGCCTTCGATGCTGACAGCCGCGCACTCGCCTGCTTCTTGATGATGGCAGGGTACGGGCGCGGGGAGGAGGTGTGATGCAGGCCTACAAGTGGCGTATCAATGCGCTTGCGGGTTTGGTGAACCCCTGCAACCTGATTACGACGCCGATGGTGCTGTTCGATGCGCTCGGCTTCGACCGAATCGTGGTCACGATGCGGTTCACAGCCGCATACGCCACGAACGGGCTGGGGTTCTTCTGGACCACGATGTAGAGGTTTCAAGCAAACATACACGATCGGGCGTGCGAATCAGATATGGGCCACCGATCGGAGAAAGGAAGGGGTCGAAACATGAATCGCCAGAACATCCGGACGCTCGCGCTCGCCGCGGCGTCAACGCTCTTGCTCGGAGGACATGCTATGGCAAGCCCGATTGTCGTGCTGAATGATGGGGCCGACAAGGACACGATCATCTCTCGCGGGGATTACTACATCCATCTCTTTGCGACGGAGGTGACAATCGATCCGAATATTTCGGGCGAGTCCCCCGCTACGAACACGCTACGAGTATCTTTTGGGTACACTTTAGGTGTGTTGCGCGGCACTATTTCAGGTAATTCTCTATCGGACTGGCCTCCACTCCCCGTTCAGACACCATCGCTGCTCGCCCAAGGCGGCCTGAAGATAAAGGATCAGTTTATCGACGCGTCGTGGGGATTTGCCGAGCCCCAGTATGATCCGACGAGCGGCGGAACGAACATCGCACAGCTATCGCATGGCACGAGTTTGTCCTCTGACTTCAACCTGAATGATTTCACAAATGTCGGCGACATGGCTTACATCGGATACGCGTCTTCCGACTTCTCGATCTTTGGTTACATGCAGATCGAGCGCGTGACCGAAGTGGATTGGAAGCTTGTGGGCTACGCCTTCGATACCAGCGGAGACGGGATTCTCGTGCAGGAGTTGTTCATTCCTAGTCCATCCGCTGTGGGCCTCCTTGTAGCTCCGCTGGCAATGCGACCAAAACGCCGCGGTGTAAACACATGATGCACGCGGCTTCAAGCCCGCGTCGGTCTCAGGACCGGCCCGCGCTAGGCACCGTGTGAATGATGCCCGAAGGTGAGAAGAAACGGAGTCGAAGGAGAAGGCCCATGTACCGCATCAGCTGCCAGACATTCCGGACGCTCGCGCTCGCTGCGGCGTCAACGCTCTTGCTCGGAGGACATGCTATGGCAAGCCCGATTGTCGTGCTGAATGATGGAGCCGACCAAGACACGATCATTTCTCACGGAAACTACTATATACAGTGCCTACAACCCGAACTTTCACTCGTTCCGTACAGCGACTCAGTCGTCACTTCGTACGGCATCTATATCAGCTTCTCGTACTTTAGCGACATATTGTTTGGTGGCATCAGCGGGAACTCGCTTCCGCAGTTCCCCGGCATTCCACTTCAAACCCCATCGATATTTGTCCCGGGAGGGCTCCGCCTCGAAGGAATGACACTCGGTCCATCCTCAAGCGATTTTCTCCCGCCTGGATATGACCCTGTTCTCGGCGACGCGTCACCAGCTTTCATAACGCATGGAACATACTCCGGCGCTGACTTTGATATTACCTCTTTCGTTAATGGGGAAATGGCTTACATTGGTTATGCATCGTCGGACTCTGCGCTCTTTGGGTATATGCAGATTCAGCGCGTGAATGAGACAGATTGGAAACTCATTGGGTTCGCATATGACGTAGGCAGCATTTCCGTCGTTCCCTTACCCACTCCGCCAGCGGGGGCATTGATAGGCATGGGGCTTGCTGTGGCTGGGGCTCGCTCACGACGAAACTGAGGTGCCCGATGCCGACGTGGACACTGCTGAGTCCCGCCCGAGTCAACCGTGAAGGCAATCAGATAGAGTTTCAGTTTGAGGTCACAGGGCTCGCGATGGGATTCGAGCCCACCCTGCTCCGCTCTCGTATCAACGCGGTGAACTCGCTCGCTGTGCGCACATTCGGCTCACTTGCTGGTTGGCGCGCTGACGGCTCGAATCCGCGGCAGTACTTTGAGGATCCGCTCTTTCCCCCACCTGAGCCGCAGCTCTTTTCTGGAGCTGTTGTATCGCTCGAACAGGTTGAGACGACAGTTGTCGTCAACGCATCACTTCGACTGAGGCCGACAGCACTCATTTCAATCGGCGCAGACCTTCGTCCCAGCACAAGGGCGATCTTCAGCACATCTCTTCAGACTGAGCTTGTCCGCCTCAAGCAGTTCGTGAATGACGCTGGCGTACCGTCGCCTACGTTCGCATTCGATGTCGCTGCCAACACGCCCTTCGCCATGAACCTGACAGACTCTTCGGCCAATGTCGGCAAACTCCCCGGATGGGATGGCGAAGCCGGTGCCCCGACACTTCGATTGCACTGCGATTCCTTTGCCGAACGCAGCCGGCGCAAAGTGGGCGGCACGATCGTCAACAATGAACCGCTCGACGGCTGGGCCGACCTCCGCTCCACCACCCCGAACAACCTCACGCAGAGCAACGCAGGACGCCAGCCGCGCATTTTCGCAAACACCGGCACGCCTCCTGAGATCCGCTTCACGAACGACCTCCTCGAACAAACGGCCGGCTACGACCTCGAGCAGTCCGCCTGTGCATTCGGCGTCGTCTTCAGGGCCACGCCGGGCGCCACCGCTCTCACCGAGCACCTCATCGGACGCTGGAGCGGCTCTTCCGGAACCGACAACAGCAGCAAGTGGCAGTGGTGCCTCCTCTATGAACGTTCCGGCGGCTCTCCGCAAGTTCACAAGATCAAGGCCCAGTTCGTCTACAACAACAGCGGCATGTTCTTCTCCGTCGCCACCGTCGAGGCGACCATCGACGCCCCCACCGCCAAGACCATCGCGCTCTATCGCGTCACCGACACTTCTCCAACCACCGGCGAACTCTGGGTCAACGGCGTCCGCGTCGCGACCACGACCACCTTCCTCCCCGGAACCAACGGCCTCGCCACGGACCTGCTAACCGTCGGCGCCCGCTACAACGGCGCGGGAGCCGTCACCGACGCCCTCGCGGGCTCCATCGACCAGTGCTTTGTCTATTCCTCCGCGATCTCCGATGCCACGCTCTCTGCCGTTCACCACGAACTCGCACGCCGCGCCGGGATCAAGCTCGGCCCCGTCCTCGCGTCGAACCTTACCCAGCCGTATGGCGACTCAAACCCCGAGCCCCGCCGCCGCATGGACCGCTGGCCGATCGCGATGATCAACCTCTTCGGGGGCGGCAACTACGACGGCAACCCCCTCAGCCAGATCGAGGCGTGGCGCAACGGGGGAGACAGGCAGCAAATCGTCGCCTGGTTCCGGGAGCGGATCCTGCGGATACTGAACGCCTGCCCCGACTACGACATCATGATCAATCGCCCGCAGGGGAACTACGCCAATGACATCATCGCCGCGGGGATCTTCGGCGAGATGGATGTATCGCCGAACGAGCCGATCATCCAGGACTATCAGTGGGAAGCGCTCACCGGCTGGACCGACGGGAGCGGCACGCATCCCGGCGTCTTCGGCGAGTTCGGGCTGTCGGATCACAATCACCGCGACAACAAGGCCGCGCCGGACTCGGAGGGATTTGCGCGACGCTGCTGGTTCTACACCGGCAACCCGACGATCGATGACGACGGGGCGGTCACGCAGAATGCCCGCGTTGGCGCACGCAATCTTGCGCCGTGCTCGGCGACGTTCTACATCGGCAGCTTCTTTGATCCGTGGGTGGTGAAGGACGATCGGTTCCGCTGCTTCTTCGTAGACTCGGCGAGCAAGTGGGACCGCAAGTGGGTCGAGATCGTGCAGGACGCCATCACGAACGAGCACTTCACGCTCGTCGGCGAGGCGATCGCTCTCGACCCGAATGCACGCGGCAGGTGGCACCGACCTCCTGCAACCCCTGGTGGCAAACTCACCCTGCACCGTGCCACCGAGGTTGGCCGCTCTAGGCCAAGCTCGGTGTCCGAACGACGGACCTCGTTGCCGGCCATCCTCGTGCTTTCATACGGAGGGGGCGTCTGACGATCTGTCGATCCGCGGTTTCCAGCGGCTCCAGAGCGTGCCGCGCGGAAGGTCGCAGACGACTGCCGGAGCGTGAAGCGCATGGCCCTCACTACAGCCGTGGCGGGCGAGCCACCAGTGAATGCTGGACCACGGCCATTGGTCCGCAGCAGTGACAAGCTCGCGCTCGACGGGGTTCTTGTGGATGTAGTTGATCGTCTTTATCAACGAGGCCTCAGTGCGGACGTTGTGATCGAAGCCGCCGCCGGGTCCGCCACAAGACGCTTGAGACGCGCGTTCTCCAGTTCGAGCTCCTTCAGCCGCCGCGCCTCGTCGGCCTTCATCCCTCCGTACGGGCTCCGCCACCGCGCATACGTGGGCTCGCTCACGCCAAGCGCCTGCACGACCTGCGCCACGCTCCGTCCCGCCGCGAGTATGGCACCGGCCCCACGCAGCTTGCTCACGATCTGTTCCGCCGAATGCCTTGTCCGCTTCATCGTCCAGAGTCTCCGGGGCCGTGCCGCGGCCCGACGGGACTCTCATAGTTGCTGGATATAGCCGGGTCGTTTAAATGTGTTGAATTATCATTCCATTCCATGCATTACATTGTACTCACTCCATGGTCCTGCAACACCTCTTGCCACGGCCCTAACTCGCCATCGGATGTTCCGAGCGCGCGGCAGCAGATAGGTATACTGCGGAACGACACTCTTATTATATTCACTATATGGAGGCATGCCGTGTTCGCCTCCATATTGTACCTCAATTTCGTACTCCAAGTCTCTTGGACCGGAAACCAAGGACCACCGGAGATCTACATAAGAAGGATAGTATGTGAATAATGATTCAGCGGGAGGACTAATCAGAGTCGGCGCATAGTCAATTGTTGATATAGATAATCGCCCTCCATAGGGATCTTGCTTCGTCAGCACTCGATCCCCACCGATCACGAGACGAAATGGATAGATGATCCTAAGTTGATGTGACTGGTACGATACACTGCCGTACTGCAGAAGCTTGATCGAGGATTGCGAACCGCCTGCTGCCGTAAATGCCTCCTCAATTACTACTATGCTCTGTGGCGGCCCCAGGATCGCGAGGGCCTCTCGTTCCGACATATTCTCTTCTATTTGAATCCACGCAGATATTGAGGGGTTCGTTATCTGTAGCTTCGTGATGGCGTGCTGGCCGCAACTAGCCAAAATAGCGAGGGATCCCGCAGTTGCAGCACATATTGGACAATGCTTCATGACACATTCCCCTAGTTCAATCGCAGCGACATTTATGTTCATTCATATATGTCGAAGGAGGCACTTGCCACTCGTTATGTACAAGACAGTTCGAACCAAATATGGAACATCCGCCGAAGCACTTAACGCAAAACCATTTCATCTGAAATACGCCATCTGAATCATAATAATATGACGCGTACTGATTGTAGCCGCCGTCGGGACAACTCCCGTAAAGGGGCGGGCCATCGCGTGCAATACGAGACGTGTCACATGTAGGTGGATCAATCGGAATGACTGGCCGCTTAGAATTCGCGATTAGGCCTGTTGGATCAAGCTTGAGTAACGGCTCGCTGCTTGCATACTGAACTACATTGTAACCATCCACATACCCTGCCGGATCTCTCCTCATCCATCTTCCGAGTTCGCTCTCCAACACTCTGTGCCTGACATGCCACTTGGTCCCTGCGAGGGCGGTGTCGCCCTCGTATCCGGCGTATCCCTTGCGATTGCCCCACTTGGTCAGCCCGAGCTTGGACCACCCTTGGTTCACGTAGCCGTTGTTGAGGTCGAGGGCGTCGAGGAAGTCCACAACATCCACCGTGCCGTCGAGGTTGACGTCCTTGCGGACGTCGTAGGTGCCGGTGATCGCGGATCCGTCCGTGGCGTCGAAGTCGCCGTCCGAATCGGTGTCTCCCGCGGGAAGCGACCACGGCACGCCGTAGGAGGAGTACTTGACCCACTCGATCATGCGGCCATCGCTTGTGACGAGGGCCGAGACGTCGTGTCGGAAGTTCTGGGCGTAGTACACCCGTTCCTCCATCGTACCATCGGAGGCGGCGTTCCACGCGGTGTCTCCGTCCCGGTCCCTGAGCATGACACTGTCAATATACGAACTTCCACCGTAGCCGCCAAGCCCGGGCAGGTGGCACCGACCTCCTGCAACCCCTGGTGGCAAACTCACCCTGCACCGTGCCACCGAGGTTGGCCGCTCTAGGCCAAGCTCGGTGTCCGAACGACGGACCTCGTTGCCGGCCATCCTCGTGCTTTCATACGGAGGGGGCGTCTGACGATCTGTCGATCCGCGGTTTCCAGCGGCTCCAGAGCGTGCCGCGCGGAAGGTCGCAGACGACTGCCGGAGCGTGAAGCGCATGGCCCTCACTACAGCCGTGGCGGGCGAGCCACCAGTGAATGCTGGACCACGGCCATTGGTCCGCAGCAGTGACAAGCTCGCGCTCGACGGGGTTCTTGTGGATGTAGTTGATCGTCTTTATCAACGAGGCCTCAGTGCGGACGTTGTGATCGAAGCCGCCGCCGGGCTGCCAGAAGCGCGGCGTTCCGCGCGGCGTATGGACGGCCGGCAAGCGGCGCTCGATCTCCGGAAGAGCCGATTCGCTGTCCCATCTCTTGATTGCTTCAATGGCGACTGGCAGCTTGATCGATCGGAGGGCGTGTCCCACATCAAGCTCACGCGGCGGCGTGATGAGAAGGTGGACGTGTTCCGGCATGACGACCCACGCATGAAGCGCGAATCCGTGCTTCACACGCGCCGCTGCAAGAGCGTCGGCGAAGAGCGACGCGATTGTCGGGTGAAACAGCTGTTCACGCCGGTAGCACGAGAACGTAAGAAAGCGGGGCGAGCCAGTCCCTTCACGCCGGTGCATGCGTCGCCGAGGCGAATCAGGCGGGTCTGGCCCGAACACGCAACGATCAGCCACGCCCGGAGTGTCGCGAATGCACGTGCCGAGAGCAAGCGTACCTGTTCGACGGCGGCGGCGGATTCTGTGGCTTGACACCGAGCTTGCCGCAGAGCCGGCAACCTCTGTGGCACACCTCCGTGCCTTCGTCCTCTTGCCTTCCCCCCTCACGCCGCCTCGGACGGCGGGTGCATCTCTTCCGTGCCTGCCACGCCGTCGCGTGTCACGACGAAGAAGCTCGATGTGATCGGGTACGGCAGCCGCCGGTAGTCCTGCTCCACGCGGCTCTTCAGGCGATCGAGGAAGGGCTTGGGCTCGGCGGTCATCGCCACGAACATGTCGCGGCTGGGTGTCGCCACGAGGAAGTCGCGTCCGAGTTGCGGCGCGAGCTTCTTATAGATCGAGCTCATGAGCAGGCGTGCCGCGTCGTAGCCGTCCTGGTTCGAGAGGATCGCGGCCCGTCCGCCGTCCTTGGACTGGATGAGCTGCACGTGCAGATCGGGCGCGTACGCGTCGAGATTCTCTCGTGAGATCTCTTCGAGTTCCTCGGGGGTGAGCCCCCACTGGACCATCTGTTCGGTGGTGATGCTCACGGTCATGTTCGGGAGGTCGGTCACGAAGACGATCACCGTGTTGTTGACGAACGGCACGTGCGCCACCAGCTCGCGGTTCAGGTGCTGGAAGATCGATTCCGGCTGGATGCGAGGCATGATCCGCTCTCGCGCCAGCTCGAACGGCAGATCGACCGCCTGCAACGCATCTCCTTCGAACAACTGCTCGAGGTAGTGCTCGACGATCTCCACGCCCCGTTCGGGCTCGCGTTGGACCATCCGGTACAGGTTCTCAAGATCCAGGCGCCGACCGTTCACGATCAGTTCTGTCGGGCTTGTCAGCAGCACCGTGTACTCCGGCTGCTTGCCACGCAGAATCGTGACCACCTGCTCGGCGAACGCATTGGGCTCAAGCGGCATCCCGGCCATGGCGTCGTGTCCCTCTGAGGAACCCGGCCCGACCGAATCGATGCTGCGCTCCCCTCGCGCCTCGACCCGGCCGTCCTGGGCCCGGGTCCTTCCTTCGTCTCCGATACGGCCCCCGGGCCACCCCTGTTCTTCATCCCGCCGAGTTTCCCGCTCGACCAGTCCCCACGGACCCGCCAGCCCCACCAAACCACACGCGACGCGCATGAACTGCGCGAGTTCGTCGCGCGTAAATCACTGCTGATACATAGGTTGTGACGGCTTTTCGGGGTGCCCTTTCCGGGTGGAAGGCCTTGTCGCCTGCGGGCGGGTGGGGCGCGGTGCGGAGTTGGCTGGTACGGGTGGATCGGGTATGATCCGTGCTTTCGTGGGCCTGACAGTCAAATCGAACTGTCCACGATCCGAGCACTTGGGAGACCAACGCCGTGACAGAGCAGGAAATCGAATCGAAGGTGATCGAGATCGTGGCGGAGCAGTTGGGCGCTGATAAGGCAAAGATCAGCCGCGACACCCGCTTCGTCGACGACCTGAACGCCGACTCGCTGGACACGGTCGAGCTCGTGATGGAGTTCGAGGACGAGTTCGAGACCTCCATTCCTGACGAGCAGGCGGAGAAGATCAAGACCGTCGGCCAGGCCATCGAGTTCATCAAGCAGGCGCACGGGATCGCCTGATCCCGGGCGTCGCGGGCGTGGTCCGAGACCCGGTCCGGCCCCGCCTCTCAGCCGGTCAACATCATGCAGAACGCCAGCTGCCGCATCGTCATCACAGGCATCGGCGCCATCACCAACCTCGGCGCGGACTCCCGCTCGACGTGGGATGCCATGCGCAACGGTCGGTCGGGCATCAGCCGCCTCGGCGGGCCCGACTTCGATCAATACGCCGGGAAGTGGTCGGTCTCTGCCGCAGGGCAGGTCGCCCTCGGCGATACCACCGCGATTGTCGATCCGCGTGAGGCCAAGCGACTCGATCGCTTCACGCTCCTTGCGATGGTCGCGGCACACGAGGCCGTCGCCAATTCGGGAGTCGATTTCGGCTCGGAAGATCCCGAACGCTGCGGCGTGATCGTCGGGTCCGGCATCGGCGGTATCAAGACCATCGAAGACGGCGTGGTCACCATGGTGCAGCGCGGGCCGGACCGGCTCTCACCCTTCACCGTGCCGCGCCTCATGGTCAATGCCGCGACCGGCAACATCTCCATCCGCTACGGGCTTCAGGGCCCCGCGGGCGCGCACGCCACGGCCTGCGCATCTTCTGGTCACGCCTTCGGCGATGCCATGGCGTGGCTGAGACGAGGCCGGGCCGACGTCATCGTGTGCGGCGGAACCGAAGCCGCAGTCACGCCCTTGTGCGTCGGCGCGTTCCAGTCGCTCAAGGCCCTCTCCGGCCGCTCCGACGATCCGACCAGGGCCAGCCGCCCCTTCGATCGCGAACGCGACGGCTTCGTCCTCGCCGAGGGTGCGGCTATGTTCGTGATCGAGACCGAGGCGCACGCGCGCAAGCGCGGCGCGACAATCCTCGCCGAGCTCGTCGGATACGGCAACAGCTCCGATGCCAGCCACATCACCGCGCCTGATGCCGAGGGGCGTGGCGCGGGCCGCTCCATGCGATGGGCTCTGGAAGATGCTTCGCTTGCCACCGAGGCCATCGACTATGTCAACGCCCACGGCACATCGACGCCCCTCGGGGACAAGGCCGAGGTCGCGGCGGTGCTGGATGTCTTCGGCAGCCACGCCCGTCGCTCTTCCGGCGGGAAGTTGATGATGTCCTCAACCAAGTCGATGCACGGCCACGCCCTGGGCGCATCCGGCGCGGTCGAGATGATCGCGTGCATCCACGCAGTCAAAGAGGGCGTCATCGCGCCGACCATCAACCTCGATAGCCCCGACGACGGCTTCGACATCGATCTTGTGCCCCATGAGGCCCGCGAACGCAGGGTCCGCTACGCGATGAACAACACCTTCGGCTTCGGCGGGCACAACACCACGCTCATCGTCGGACGCTACGACGGGTGAACTCGTTCTGAATGAACGATCGCTGCGAAGGATGATCGGAAGGGCGTCCGCTGCTTAGATAGCCGGGGGTTCTTCGCCGCTCTCAGCAGCCATCGCGGCCAATCGCTCGGCGATGTCGCCGATGAACGTGACGCGCAACCCGAAGTTCTCGCCGACCTTGACGGCCGTGCCGCTCCCGATCTGCTTGTTGTTGATCATCAGGTCCAACTCGTCCTCGGAGCGTTTGTTCAGCTCGATGATCGAGCCGGGCGAGAGCGCCAGCACCTCGGCCATGCGCATCTGACGCTCACCGACGCGTACAACGACGGGAACCTCAATCCGAAGAACCTGGTGTTCGAGCAAAGCCGGCATGAACAAGTTATCGGCTCCCTCGAACACCTCCGTTGAGAACACCCGCCGAGTCTGTGCCAGAACCTCCTTCCCCTCAACTGCCACCACCGATGAGACCCGCGCCCCGCCGATTCCGGTGGCGGATGCGAACTTTGGCCTCTGTTGGGCTTGCGTGGGGGAGGGCAATACGTCATGCTGGGACGGTCCTCGGACGATGTCGCCGGGACGGGGTCGGCACGCGTCGATCAATCCAGGAAGCGGCCGCGCCATTCCGGTACGCCGTAGAACGAGAAGTAGAGAGGGATCTCCATGCAGCAGCGTCTCCACCGCGCCGTTTCGGCCGCATCGCTCGTCCTCATCGTCGCCGGCACCTCCGCAGTTCTCCCCGCGAACGCCTCCGACATCACCTCCGCTCGGGCCGCGGCGGGTGCAGCCGCGCGTCCCGCGTTCGCCGAGGTCCCCGGCAAGATGGAGTTCTCCGGCCAAGTGACCGTTCGCCCGAGGCAGGATCTCAACGCAGAGCGCAGCCAGGCCGCCCGAGCACGCCTGGATGGCATGGTTCTCAAGCACTATCCCGAAGTTGACGAGTACATCGTTCGCGTCCCCGAGATGAATGGACCGCGCGGCGTGGCCGAGAACCAGCTCATCGCCGAGCTGATGTCCACCGGCGACTACCAGTATGTCGAGCCGAACTGGATCTGCTATCCCGCATCGACGCCCGCCGACCCGCTCTTCACATCGCAATGGCACCACCACATGATGGAGTCGCAGGCCGCGTGGAATCTGCTGATCGGCTCCCCCTCCGTCGTTGTCGCCGTCACCGATACCGGAATCCTCACCACGCACGCCGACCTCACAAACCGTGTGCCGGGATTCAACGCCGTCGATGACCTTGCAGAGGTCAGCGGTGGGCTCATGGACGATGTCAACGGCCACGGCACTCACGTCGCCGGCTGCGCCGCGCCCGCCAACGACAACGGCATCGGCGTGGCTGGGCCCGGCTGGGGACTCGGTGTGATGATGATCCGTGTCAGCAATGCCGCGGGCGGCGGCGCGTTCCTCGACGACATCACGCAGGGCGCACGCTGGGCGATCGACAACGGCGCGGTCTCCGCAAGCAGCAGCTACACGGGCGTCCAGTCGTCCACCGTCGAGACTAGCGGCGAGTACATCCGCTCCCGAGGCGGGCTCTATCTCTACGCCGCAGACAACTCCAACACCAACCACTCGACATGGGATCATCCGAATGTCCTCGTCGTGGGCGCGAGCAACCAGTCGGACGGCAAGGCGGACTTCTCTTCATACGGCCTCGGCGTGGATCTCTTCGCGCCCGGCGTCAGCATCCTCAGCACGACACGCGACGGCAGTTACGGCTTCGCGAGCGGCACCAGCATGGCAACGCCCGTCGCGAACGGCGTGGTCGGCATGATGTTTGCCGCCAACCCATCGCTCTCGCCCGATCATCTCGAGTACCTGCTCTCTCGCACGTGCCAGGATTGGGGTCCGGCCGGGGAGGATGAGCTCAACGGTTGGGGTCGCATCAACATGCGTCGGGCAGTCGAGGCCGCGCTCGCGAGTGCCTCGCAATCGCCGCCCATCGTCATCGATGAGGTCGCGACGCTCTCGGTCATGGGCTCAACCACAATCGACGTGCTCGCCAACGACCTCGATCCGAACATGGAGTCGATCGAGATTGGCTCGTTCCAGTCCACTACATCGCTCGGCGCGACCGTCACCCGATCTGTCGGCACAGGGCCGGGCGGGCGTGACCAGCTCACCTACACCGCCTCCGCGCTGGCTGGCCACGACTCGTTCGAGTACGCCGTGGTCGATCCGCACGGCAATGCCGCGCTCGGCAAGGTCTCGGTCGATGTCCGTGACGCCTCCGGCATGCGCGTCCCCGAGAACCCTGTCACGACTATCCCCGGTGTCCGCACCAAGTACTACGTGACCAACGATGTGTCGATCCTGCCGCCCTTTGATTGGATCCCGTCTTACACGCAGGACACGCTCGCGAACATCAATATCCCTTCGACCGGAGGCAACTTCAGCACGAGCGGTCGGGCCGACAATGTCGGTGCCGTCTACAACGCCTACATCACCGTTCCCACCACCGGCACCTACACGCTGAGCACCAACTCCGATGACGGCTCGAAACTCTGGGTCGGGCACAACCTCGTCGTCAACAACGACGGGCTCCACGGCATGGTGACTGTCTCAGGGAGCATCGGGCTTCAGGCCGGCACGCACAAGATCCGTGCCGAGTTCTTCGAGAGGGGCGGCGGCGCGGGCATGATCGTCTTGATCTCCGGACCCGGCATCTCCAATCAGCCCATCCCGCCCTCGATGTGGACGCGTCTCTGCCCATCCGACGCCAATGAAGACGGCACGGTCGACATCATCGACTTCCTGCAGTTCATGGACGCCTTCGGCGATTGTGACGGGCTCGAAAGCCCCTGCCGGAAGTTCGGTATCGATGCGGACATCAACGCCGACGGCGAGATCGACGTGCTCGATTTCCTCGATTTCTTCTCCTGGTTCGGCACCGGATGCTGATCCGGAATGAAACCCCGGCGCGCACAGCCCGTATCGAAGCACACGCCCGCTCGGGCACTTGCCAAGCTGTATCTACGTCCAGAGTCGACACACCGCGGAGTGAACCATGACCTTGCCCGCCCGATCCGTCTCGATGTTCGCCGCCGCTCTTCTCGCGGGGGCCGCCATGGCTTCCTCTGCCCCGAACGGGCAGGTGAGTCTCATCGACGCGGTGATCGAGTTTTCGGACCTCCGCGGCGTCGCCCTCGACGACCTCCCCCTCGGGGCCCAGGTGCGGATCACCGGTGTGCCGCTCGCGCCGTTCGCCGACGGGCGCATGGTCGCGCAGCGAGAGGCCACCCTGGCTCTCGAACGGTTCACGGTCCTCCGCCCGGGCGCGAAGGTCTTTGTCGAGGGACCGGAGGGGCGCACGCCCGTGGACACATCCTCACTCCTGCTCCTCGGGGGCGAGATCGAGGGTGAGCCGGGCTCGGTCGCGTATGTCGGCCTGAGCGATGCCGGTGTATACGGGTTCCTTCACACCGCAGAAGGCACGTACTCCATCTCGACCGGTCCTGCCGTTGGTGCGCCCGACTCGCTCCCGGCCGATGCTCCCGTCATGGTCACGCACGCGGGCGCGTTCCCAGAGGCCGACAACGCCGGGCCGTTCTGCGGCTATCACCCGTCGATCGCGAAACTCAATCCTCGTCCGCAAGCGCTCGACGCTGTTGAGGAGCCGCGCTTCGGAAGCCGCTCTGTGCCGTGCCGCGTCGTCGAGATCGCGATCGACACCGATTGGGAGTACACCCAGCGGTTCTTCGGAGGGAATCCCAACTCCTCGGCCCTCTATGCCGTCTCGCTTCTCGGCGGCGTCAGCCAGATCTTCAAGAGCGAGCTGAATGTCCGGCTCGCCACCAACTTCGTTCGCACGTGGTCGTCCAACAGCGATCCCTACCACATGGGAGGCAATCTCCTCGACGAGTTTACGGCACACTGGGGTGCGAACATGGGCTCTGTGCCCCGTGACCTGGCCCACATCTTCTCCGGCAACTACGGCGGCGGTGTCGCATACCTGAACGCCATCTGCGAGGGCTGGGGCTACGGACTCTCCGGGCTCAACGGCTCGTTCCCCTCGCCCATCGTCAACCGACACAGCGGCAACTGGGACCTCTTCGTCACCGCCCACGAACTCGGGCACAACTTCGGCACCGGACACACCCACGACTCCTACACGCCCGTGATCGATGGTTGCGGCAACGGCGACTGCTCGCAGGCACTCGGCGGCACCATCATGTCGTATTGCCACACATGCTCGGGCGGCATGAACAACATCGACCTCCTCTTCGGGCCGCGCGTACAAGAGCGAATCTGGCAGTACCTCAACACTCGCTCGTGCCTCGTGCCGACGCTCGGCGATCGCGTCGCCGTGAACGACGCGGCCACAGTCGTCCAGGGTGGCACCGTCGACATCCACGTCCTCGACAACGACTCAGACGCCAGCTGCCAGACCTTCCAGCTTGTCTCGTACAGTCTCACGAGCGCCGCGGGAGGCACGATCACCCTCGTCTCTCCCACGCCAGGTCCGACACAGCACCTCACACGCCGCTATCTCCGCTACACCGCCCCCGCGAACTTCTCAGGCACGGATACGTTCTCATACTCCATCACCGGCGGCTCGACCGCGCAGGTCGCCGTCACGGTTGTCGCGGCTCGTCCGGGCGAGAATCCCGCAACGACCACGCCCGGCGTCGATGTGCGTTACTTCGTGATTCCGACTCTCTCCGTCCTTCCCAACTTTGCCCTCGTGCCCTCGTACATTCGCGACAACGTGCCCGCCATCAACTTCAGCTCCACCACCGGACCCTTCGCCACCAGCGGGCGCAACGATAACGTCGGCGCAGTCTTCAACGGTCTGGTCAACATCCCCGCAAGCGGACTCTACACGCTCTCGCTCACCTCCGATGACGGTTCGAAGCTCTTCCTCGGCAACACCCTGCTCATCGACAACGACGGCCTCCACGGCATGGCGACGAAGACCGCGACGGTCGGCCTCGCTGCCGGAGCACACGCCGTCCGCATCGAGTACTTCGAGCGGACAGGCGGCGCGGGCCTCATCCTTGCCATCAACGGCTCGGGGCTTCCCCTCCAGCCCGTCCCGCAGAGCATGTGGACCTCGTACTGCCCGTCCGATGTCAACGCGAGCGGCGACATCGATGTCATGGACTTCCTCGACTACATCGACGCATTCGGCACCTGCTCCGGGTCTCCGAACGGCGCGTGCGCCGTCAACGGCATCCGAGGCGACTTCAACGGCGACGGCATCACCGACATCCTTGACATCCTCGACTTCCTCGACGCCTTCGGCAGCGGATGCTGATGCCCGAGCCCCTCATGCTTTCACCATCAGTGTCTCGTTGACAGACTCGGACCGCTCGATCCGCTCCGCGACACAATCCGGCAGCATCATCGACAGGGCGGCCGGGTTCTTCAGCTCGATCTCACCCGAGAGCTCGTGCTTGCTCTGCCGGTAGGCCAGTGCCCAGTCCACCTGGAAGGTGCCGACAGGGAGCCCTCGCTTCGAACGCAGCTGATCGCCCCGGTGCCGCACCCATCGGACCATCGCCGCGATCTCCACACGCACCGGCGTGCCCTGCGCCTCGTGCGTCACGGCAACCGGCTGGTGGATCACACCGAACGCACCCGGCTGGCACCGGAAAGCGAAGTGAACATCCCGCGCGCCCTTGTGGCTAAAGAAGACCCCCGCGGGCGGCCGGATGTGGATCACCGCCTCGCACTCGCCCTCGTACCGGTTCTGGTAGTACAGTGACAGCTCCGCCTGCTGGCTCGTGTCAACGCACCCGCCCACCCGGCTCCCGCCCGAGAGCGAACTCGACGACGACATCGGGCGCGTGCTCGTCACGCGGAACACAGGCATGAAGCACAGCCCGTCCTGCTCGTAGTACCGACCGCTGCCGATGTGCGCCAGGCGATCCGGCATCTTGTCCTCGAGCAGATGCACATACGCAAGACTCGCCGCCAGCAGAAAGACCGACGACAGCGACGCGTAGCGATGGAAGTCCGTCGAGGGTGGCAGATGCTCCAGCGACGCGAACGCCGCCACGCACACCCATGAGAACACCCCCCACACCAGCGCAAAGGCGAACAGAACAGTCAGGATCGTGTTGCGACGCTCGTGCATGACGGCCTCCGGGCTCTGGCCCCGGCGACGCTCCACGCTCACGCGGCCGACACACACACTCACCCGCAACACACGACAACACACAGCCGCGCCAGCGCCGAGACGCCCGCTCGGAGCGTTCGGGCACAGTCCACGTGCGTCCCGGCACGCCACTTCTGGGAGAGCGGCAGCACGCAACCCCCGGAAACCGACGCGTCGGGGCTTCGAATCCGGTCACTGGGTCGCGGTGGCCCACGCCGCCGCAACCCAAACCACCTGCAGCGTCAGCATACCAGATCGCCCCCAACGATGGAATGGCCGCCATCACCGTGGGCATTCCCCTCAAATGAGAAACGCCCCGGCGAGATCCCAGGGCGTTCTTGGGGGCTGTTTCGGGCGAGAAGCCCGGTTCAGGAGTCGAGCGCGCGAAGCGACATGCCGTGCTCGGCAAGACGCTCCTTCACCTCGACGAGCGAGGTCGCACCGAAGTTCTTGACGCCCATCAGTTCCGCCTCGGTGTGGCTGGCGAGGTCGCCGAGCGTCTGGATGTTCAGCAACTGCAACGCCTTGCGGGCACGGACCGAGAGCTGGAGGTCGGAGACCGACTTGGCCATGACCGCCTCACGCCCGGAGCCCTTGAGCTGCTCCATGATCTGGCGGCGTGCCGCCCGGTGTGCATCCTCAAGCCCCTGGCCCAGACGAAGCCCCTTGGCCTGGAGCATCTTGCGGATCTCAACGAGCGAAGACTCGCCGAAGTTCTTGTACGCCAGCAGCTCCGCCTCGGTGATCCTGAGCAGATCTCCGAGCGTGCGGATGTTCATCTTCTTGAGGCAGGTTCGCGCCCGGACAGAGAGTTCGAAGTCCGTCACGGGCGTGTCATAGAGCGCGCGACGCTTCATCACGTCGCGGGTGTCCTCTTCCTCGATCACCATCTCGCGGGCCGCCTGGACATCCTTCATGTACAGCCGCGCCCGGGGGTGGTTCGGGTTCGTCTCGAGCACCTGACGGAGGCACCGCTCGGCCCGCACATAGTCGCCCATGTCCTCATACATCACGGCGAGATTGATGAGCGCGTTGATCGCGGCGGGCGGCTTGTCGCACACCGTCTCGTACAGAGACATCGCCTCGTCTTCCTCGCCCATCTGATCCAGCAGATACGCGAGCTGGAACATCGCATCCACGTTCGTCGCGTCCGACGCCAGGGCCCGGCGATACTCCGCCACCGCCCCGACCTTGTCGCCCGCCAGCGCGAGCTGCTCCGCGGCTCTGATGTGCCTGACCGCCTGCTCGGCGTTCTTCGCACTGCCCGCACCGATGACCATGTCCATCGCGCTGTTGCTCATATCGACACTGGCTCCAAACCGCAACCCGTCTCGGTCGTCGCCGATCCGCCAGCATTGGCAAGATGACCCGACCCCACGGGCGCGAACAAGACTATAGGTGCCGCCTCGCCCCTCACGCCACACCAAAGAACAGACATGCCCAAACAAAGACCGTCATTGATCGGCCGGGACCGACACCACGTCGGTTCTTGCCGGATCAGCCGGAGTCTCTGGGCCGTTCGCTCGCCGGAGGAGGTCGATCCGCTTCCACTTGCCCTGCACGAATCTGAAACAGACCGCCACGCCCAGCAGGATGATGTACGAAGAGGCCCCGATCCACGGCCCGAGTGAGCCGAGCGACGGGAAGACCTCGATCGCCAGATGTCCCCCTCCGACGATGCAGACCCAGGCGAGAATGATGGTCGCCACCCCCGGCCAGATGGTGTCTCCCGCGCCCCGCAGCGCACCGATCATGGTGATGCCGAGTGCATCGAACAACTGGAAAATCGCCGCGGCGATCATCACGCGTGAGCCAATGGCGACCAGTTCCTCGCGTTGGGAGGCGTCCATGGTTGGCTCGACAAAGAGCTCGATCGCCTGATACCGGAAGAGCACGAAGCCAAGCGCGCACACCCCCATATACCCCAGCGTCATCCCCAGCCCGAGCATCGTGCGTTTCACGGCAAGGTCCGGGCGCTGCATTCCCATGCATTTGCCGACCTGGGCGGTCACGGCAATCGAGATCCCGATCGCCGGCATGAACGCCAGGTGCATGTACCGAAGCGCGATCCACCCCGCTGTGTTGTGCACCTCTCCGAAGTGACCGATCAGGACCGCCATCAGGTACGACCAGCAGATCATCTCGTTCCCGAACATCAGCGCGCCTGGCCAGCCGATGCGAGCGATGTCGCGCACGTGGGCGATCGAGAGGCGGCACGCCCGCCTCGTGCCGTAGAGCGCGTTCATCCGACTGCCGAGGAAGATCGCCATCGGGATCGCCAGTTCGACGATCGTGCCCAGCACCGTCGAGATCGCCGCGCCGTTCACGCCCAACCGCGGGATTCCCATCGCGTCCGCGAACCCGGCCGTCATGCCGAACCACGCGCCAAACACGCCCCCCGTGATCGACTGCTCCGGGCCGAAGATCAGCACGCTGTTCGCAACCAGATTGACCGCGTTCCCCGCCAGGACCGCCACCAGCACGATCATCGGCTTGTGCATCCCATAGAAGTACTGTGCCACGCACCGGGCACTGATCGTGAAAATCGCACCGGAAAGCAGGATCCGCGCGTACGCCGACTCCATTCGCAGCAACTCGTCGGAGTGGTTCGACAACCGCTCGAGCGCGAAGGGGATCACCGCCGCGAACGGCAGCATCAGCGCGACCCAAGCCAGCAGACACATCCAGAGCCCCGCCCACGCGTACGCCGCGCCGCGCTCGGGACGCCCCGCCCCGAGATTCTGCGATACGTAAGTGTTCACGACCGTGATCAGGCCCATGACCAGCGAGATCGGAATGAACGCCGCGACGCCCCCGTTCCCCTGTGCCGCCACGTAGATCGGGTCCGGCCCGATCCGCGACACCATCAGCCCATCCACGAACTGCATCAGCGTGTACGAGGTCATGGTCGCCACCACCGGCGCGGCGATCGCCAGCATCTCCATCAGGGGCGAACGCTCACGCCCGCCGCCCAGACTCGTCGGCACACCTTCCATCACACCCTCTTGGTTCGCGTTCCCCGCACTCGCCCCGGCGTCTCTTCCCACTCAATCCGAGCCCGACACCCGACCTGCCAAACGAATCGCCAGATCAATCGCCGCGCCCATGCTCCCCGGATCCGCCACGTTCCGCCCCGCAATATCAAATGCCGTTCCATGATCTGGGCTGGTGCGGACGGTAGGCAACCCCAGCGTCACGTTCACCGCGCGATCAAACGCGAGCAGCTTCACCGGGATCAGCCCCTGGTCGTGGTACATCGCCACCACCAGGTCATACCGCTTTCTCACCGCCGCATTGAAGACCGTGTCCCCCGGAAACGGCCCCGCCACATCCATCCCCTTCGCCCGCGCCCGCTCCATCGCCGGCACGATCACCCTCTGCTCATCATCCCCGAGCAGCCCCTGCTCCCCGGCGTGCGGGTTCAACCCGCACACCGCGATCCGCGGCTTCTCCACCCCCAACCCCACACACGCCCCGTGCCCCATCTCGATCACATCCAGCACGCGCTCCGCCGTCACCGCTCGCGCCACCTCCGACAGCGGAATGTGTGTCGTCACAAGAATCACCCGCAGCGGATCCGCCTCAAACATCATCGCCGCACGCGGGGCGTTGAATCGTGCCGCGAGCAACTCCGTGTGCCCGGGAAAGTCGCCATGCCCCGCCAGTGCCCACGCCTCCTTGCTGATCGGCGCGGTCACGATCGCGTCGGCGCGCAACGGGTCCTCAGCAGCCCGCTTCGCATCCGCGATCGCATCCTCGACATACTGAAACGACAGCGCCCCGCCCGCCGCCGTTGATCGCCGCTCGTGCACAGGCAACTCTGCATCAAGGCCCGCATCATCCATCCCGTCCGAATCAACGAGGATGACATCCGGCCCGCCCACTCCGAGTACGTGGGGCAGCGCATGCGCCCGCTTCCGTGGCACGCGCACCCAATATGGCTCGATCCCCGCTCCCCGCGCCGCCTCCAGCATCGCGGCCGACGACCCGTACACCCGATGCCGCGCACTCCCGTGCCGCACAGGATCTGCCAACGCCTTCACCACAACCTCCGCGCCGATCCCCCCCGGATCGCCCATGCTGATCGCAAGAACAGGGCGCGGAGTTGGTGCAGATGGAGCGGGCATAGGTGATGGTATGGGGTGCGACTGCGGACGTTCGCTGCGGGAACGTGTGTGTCCACCGCCACCGGCCGCGCATGGCTTTCTGGTAGACTCACAACGCGGATCAACAAGCGCATGTCTCGACAATCGCTGCTGCGAGATCAGAATGTCATTCCACCTTCAGAAGGCGTTGCGATCGACTCTGGCATGGGCCGCGCTCACCGCAGCACTGGGCGTCTTGCTCGCTTGCGTCGCGTGTGTGATTGCGATCCAAGACGAGGGCCACCCGAACGAACCGTGGATGTACTTCTACGACCCGGCGATCAGCACGGGACCCGGCCCGCTCGCGTCGAGAATCGGGCTTGTCGTGCGTCACGAGGCCCCAAGTCGCCAGTCTCTGATATGCGGCTTTCCATTCCTATGGCTGGAGATCAGAGACACCCATCGATTCGATCATCTGGTGCGCTATGCCCCCTCCTGGCACACGCTTGGAACCGCCGACGCAGGCACTCGGGTTCGCGCCCGCGCCGGTGCTCTCTGCGTGAACGCGATGCTGCTTGGCGCCCCTGCCGCGGCGATACTCGCCGCTCTCAGACGCCGACGAAAGCCCTGTTTGTGCCTGCTCGTGCTCGGCGTTTCCGGCTGGATGACCTGCTCAATCGCTCTGGCGGCCTGGGTGACGACCGCTCCTTGGATCAGAGCTCGCACTCAGGTTCACGCCTCCGCGGCCTCGCTGCACCGCGCCACGGGTGTGCCGCTCCATCCTCAGCCGCCCGGCACCGCATTCAACGGGTATCACCAGAGTTCCTTCTGGCTGAACGAAGCGTGGTACTCCTACATCCCCTATGAAGAAGTCGGTCTCACATACTCCCCCAACGGGCGAAGCTACTCGTGGTCACGCACCGGCTTTCCATTCCGATGCCTTGCCAACGGCGACAATCCCGACATCTGGTGGCCGCTCTCTCCGAGTATGGCGTCGATGTACGGGTGGCACAATCTGCTGACGTGTCGTGTCCTGCCGATTCCATTCTTCGCCAACACGCTCCTGATCGCGCTGGTTCTCGGTGGCCCGATTCCGGTCTCGCGGGAGCTACGCAGACGTAGGCGGAAGCATCGCGGGCTTTGTACTCAATGTGCATACCCAATCGCCCTCTTGCCCGACCACCTCTGCCCTGAATGCGGCACACCAATCCCCGACACCGTTCGCAAGCCGTCCTGACGCGCGCCTCTCTCTCCGTGCCTCTCCCGTGGCCCTCCGTGGTGAAACGCTTTGCCCTCCTCCGCGGCCCTCCGCGTTGAACACCTTCCTCTTTGCTTCCCTTCCGCATTGAATCTTCTTCACCTCCCGCCGCCCCCCGTGATTCTCCGTAAAGATCGCGCAAGGGCTTGTCGCGACTCGCAATCCGAGTATGCTTTCCCCTAGACCCGTGTCGCCCAACGGCGCGGGCCTGATCCGTTCGCGGCTGCGATCTCTCGATCGACTCGCGCAAGGGACCAGACCACCGGCCGCTCGGCACAGGCGCGAGGCACGAGTTCGGCCCACAACGCGACAAACCGATCGACGAAACCCAACGCCGCGGCCCTCGCACGTTCTTGCCGCGCTCACCCGCGCGCCAGGGAGCCCCGTCGATGTCCAGCGTCTCCGCACCGCGCAACACGTTCCTCCACGGCAAGTGGACCGTCGACGACTCCGCCGCCCTCTACGGCATCCCCGACTGGGGCAAGGGCTACGTCCGCACCACGCCCATCGGCACACTCGCCGTCACCCCCGACAAAGACCCCGCTCGCCAGATCGACCTCCATGAACTCGTTCAGGGCCTCCGTGAGCGCGAGATCCACACCCCCGTGGTCATCCGCTTCACCGACATGGTCCGCCACCGGCTCACCGAGATGCGCACCGCCTTCGACGCCGCCATCAAGGAGCACGAGTACCAGGGCACCTACTCCTGCGTCTACCCCATCAAGGTCAACCAGCAGCGCCAGGTCTGCGAGGAGATCCGCGACATCGGCGTGACGCTCAACTTCGGGCTCGAGGCCGGCTCCAAGCCCGAGCTCTGGGCCGTGCTCGGCATGACCACCAAGCCCGAGCACCAGGCCATGCCCATCATCTGCAACGGCTTCAAGGACAACGAGTTCATCGAGACCGTCATCCTCGCCACCAAGCTCGGCCGCCACATCATCCCCGTGGTCGAGCGTTTCAGCGATCTTGAGCTCATCGTCAAGCACGCCAAGCGCTACGGCGTCCGCCCGCGCATCGGCGTCCGCATCAAGCCCAGCAGCCCCGGCAAGGGCAAGTGGGAAGACTCCTCCGGCATCCGCTCCAAGTTCGGCCTTTTCATCTCCGAGCTCCTCCAGGCCCTCGAGTATCTCAAGCAGCACGACATGGCCGACTGCCTGCGGATGATCCACTTCCACATCGGATCACAGGTCTGCGACATCCGCCAGCTCAAGAACGCCGTCAACGAGCTCGCCCACATCTACACCGAGCTCAAGAAGCTCGGCGCGGGGCTCGACACCATCGACATCGGCGGCGGACTCGGCGTCGATTACGACGGCTCCCAATCCGCCTGGGCCAGCAGCATCAACTACACCATCAACGAGTACGCCTCCGACGTCGTCTACCGCATCCGCCAGGCCTGCGACGATGCGGGCGTTCCCCATCCCCGCATCATCTCCGAGTCCGGGCGCGCCATGGTCGCGTATTCGAGCGTCCTGGTCTTCGATGTCGTCGGCAAGAGCCGCTTCGCCTCCGACCCCAAGCTGGACGAGATCAAGCAGATGCTCGCGAAGGAGGAGGAGCCGCCCCAGCCCGTGACCGATCTCGTGGACGCCTTCGAGCGTCTCTCGGATCGCAACATGGTCGAGGTCTATCACGACGCTGTGCAATCGCGCGACGAGGCCCTCTCGCTCTTCAACCTCGGCTACATGTCCCTCACCATGCGTGCCAGTGCCGAGCGACTCTTCTGGGCCATCGGACGCCAGGTTCTCAGCCGCAGCCATCGCATGGGCGAACTCTCCGAAGACCTCCAGAACCTCCCCGAACTCCTCTCGGACATCTATTACTGCAACTTCTCGCTCTTCCAGTCCATGCCCGACTCCTGGGCCATCGACCAGCTCTTCCCCGTCTGCCCCATCCATCGCCTCCAGGAAGAGCCCACCCGCCGCGCCGTCCTCGCCGACATCACCTGCGACTCCGACGGCAAGATCGACCACTTCGTCGACAAGCGCGACGTCAAGAAGATCCTGGAGCTCCACGAGATCAAGGACGACGAGCCCTACTACCTCGCGGTTTTCCTCGTCGGCGCGTACCAGGAAGTCCTCGGCGACCTCCACAATCTCTTCGGCGATACGCACGTCGTCCACGTCTCCTTCGACGACACCCCCGGCGCCGACAACTGGGACATCGACGAGGTGATCGAGGGCGACACCGTCAAGGAAGTCCTCGGCTACGTCCAGTTCGACCACGAAGACCTCGTCCGCGACATGCGCAAGGATGTCGAACGCGCGGTCAAAGCCGGCACCATGTCCGTCGCAGAATCGCAGAACCTCCTGAAGTTCTACGACCAGGGCATGGAGGGGTACACGTACCTCGAGGGATGATGCCATTCCCCGTGCCACTGGTTGCTTGCCAACCAGTGCGTGATTCATCACGGCAACGAATAAAACCCGCCGCCCATGTCCTTGAGTTGCTTCTGCCGCGCCAGCTCCGCCCACACCTCGCGCGGAAAGTCATTGGGCGGCATGATTCCCATCACATCCGACTTCTTCCCGCTCGTCATGGGCCGCCGCGCGCCGAGCTTTGACTCTTGATCCAGCTTCGTCAGCTTCAGCCGCTTCTTGAACGCGTGCATAGCCCGCTTCAGCGTCTCCTCGGGGATCTGTGGTGTGTCCGGTGTGTTCGTCATGGCGATCCAGCATAGAGAGTCTGCCGCGCCAGACAACCCGCGCCGTCTCCGGATTCTCGACTCCTCTGCGGGAGGGCTCGCGGATCAGGCCTCTCCAGCCAGCATCGCCCGCAAGACATCCATCCGCTCAGACCAGAGCGCCCTCATCCGCTCGCACGTCTCCGCATCCGGCAGTCTCTCGTGCTGCACCTGTACCGCCGTCTTGACCGAGCCATCCTTCCCGCTCTTCTCTGAGATCCACGCCGAGAGCGTCTTGGTCCCATCCGTCCACGTCAGCCGCGCACTCCCCGGTTTGGTCGGACGCCCATCCTTCATCGGCGGCCGTGTCACCCTGTGCGCCACCACGCCCCGCGGCAGCCATCGCTCCGCCGTTCCCTTGTCCTCAAACGCATCAAGCACCCGCGACATCGGCGCACCGATCGTTCGCGAAGCCGACGCGGAGAATCCGTCGGCCTTTTGCCTGAGTTCACGCAGCCCCCGTTTCTGCTCATATCCCACCGTCACCATCTGTGCCCACCACTCGTCCACACCATGCTCCGCGTGCAGGTGCTCCGCCGCCGCACGGTGCCCGTTCTTCTTCACATCAAACGCGTCCAGCACCGCCAACCAGTGCTCCCACCCATGCCCTGTCTTTCTGCGAACCGCCTCCTCCGAAACGCCGCCGGGGTTCACGGGTTTCTTCGGCGCCGCCTTCATCGCGGGCTTGCGGACCGGCTTCTTCCCCACCGTCTTGCGGCCAGCGGGCTTCCTTGTCGCTTTCTTGATGGCCCGCTTCTTCGCCTTCGTCTTCTTCGCTGCTTTCTTCGCCATCGCCCCAGTGTCGCGAGATTCTCCTGCGTCAGCAACCACTCGCCGCTCCGACCCTGCAATAATGCTCCATCGACGTCCGCCACCCCCGGGCGTCCCACGAAAACCCAAGAACCGGCAGGGGGGCCCGCCGGATGAACAGGCCGGACCATCAACCCGCGTCGCCCGCGCACCTTTCAACGGGCGTGAAGCGCGCGATCCCGTGGCCCGCCCTCTGGAGCATCCCATGACACAGTGGACCAAGAAAGACCTCCTCTCCAAGCCCATCCAGCACATCGATATCACGGGCTTCGACGCCCGCCCCGTCATCAACGGCTACCGCAAGATGGCCTACTCCAGCCGCACGCTCGCGAACGCGGCGGACATCTACTCCATGATGCTCAAGGACAAGGAGTGCGCCGTCATCCTGACGCTCGCCGGCTCCCTCATCAGCGCAGGGCTCAAGAAGGCCCTCATCACGCTGATCGAGAACAACATGATCGACGCCATCGTCTCCACCGGCGCGAACATCGTCGACCAGGACTTCTTCGAGGGCCTCGGCTTCAAGCACTACATCGCCCCCGGCTCCCCCGAAGCCCCGCCCGTTGACGACATGACGCTCCGCAACCTCATGATCGATCGCATCTACGACACCTACATCGACGAGGACGACCTCCGCGCCTGCGACGACACCACCAAGAAGATCTTCGACTGCTTCGAGCCCGGCGCGTACTCCAGCCGCGAGTTCATCGAGGGCATGGGCGCGTACCTCGCGAACAACCCCAAGCTCGCCAGGAACGAGTCGATCGTCAAGACCTGCTACCTGAAGCGCGTCCCCATCTTCGTCCCCGCCTTCAGCGACTGCTCCGCCGGCTTCGGCATCGTCCTCCAGCAGACCGAAGCCATCGAAGAAGGCCGCGGCCAGGTCGCCTTCGACTCCGGCAAGGACTTCCGCGAACTCACCGACATCAAGCTCGCGTGCAAGGATACTGGCCTCCTCATGCTCGGCGGCGGCGTCCCCAAGAACTTCGCACAGGACATCGTCGTTGCCGCCGAACTGCTCAACGAGCGCAAGGGCGGCAAGGCCCGCGGCGACATCGGCATGCACAAGTACGCCATCCAGATGACCGTCGCCGACAGCCGCGATGGCGCGCTCTCCGGCTCCACCCTCCGCGAGGCCTGCTCGTGGGGCAAGGTCGATGTCGTCCACGAGCAAATGGTCTTCGGCGAACTGTCGGCGCTCTTCCCCATCCTCGCCTCCGACGCGTATCACCGCGGCGCATACAAGGGCCGCAAGGGCTTCAAGTTTGCCGACCTCTACGGCAAGAACCTGACGATCCCGACGTTCAAGGCAAAGCCCACGCCCACGAAGGCTGGCAAGACCGCCGCTGACAAGAGCAAGGGCAAGAAGGTCGGCACGCGGTAAGACTGTCGCGTGACACTGACCCGCTTCGGGTCAGTGCACGTTCCTGAAGAACGCTCCGCATGAGCGACACCACGATGTATCGAGAGCCCCGGGGCACAATCCCGGGGTCTTTCATTGACCGCACGCTGCTTCGATCAAGCCGCGACGCGCCGGGTCAGCTTCCGACCGGCGTCTCGCTCGACTTCTCGCCGGGCTCCGCAGATGGCTCGGGCAACTCAGTCTCGCGCATCTTCGACTCTTCGTCGTGAACACGCGGCTGGCCGGTTCCAAGCGGCGCCTCCAGACGTGGGCCGCCACGATCGGCAAACTCCGGAAGCAGCACGCCGACAACGCCTCCGACGATAAAGCCGACGATCAGTCCGGGTACAAAGTACTTGAACCCGCTCGATGATGCGGCTTGTGCCGTGTTGCCTGACTCGTTCGTGGGCTGAGACATGCGTGTCGGCTCCTCATGACGCAGAGAGCGGGTCAGCAGCAACCCCGAGGGATGGGACGATAGCCGCATCAACCCTCCGATTCATCGGCCAACCGGGTGACGGGACCCAAACTTCACGAACGGTGAGTGCGGCCGAATCCCAGCGCGGGTCGCTCGGCCGAAACCGTGGAACGAGGTATCGGGCAGCTGTGAAGCGGAAAGTGGGGGGGTGGGGGTGGTCGGCGGGGAACGAAACAAGACTCAGTGGCGCCGCATCCGCCTCACCCACCGGCCGTACTCGATCGTTGCGCGAACCAGGGTCCGCCGCTCCGGATACCCGCGTCCGTACGCGGTATGCAGCCGCCATCGCCAGTACGCGCCCTTGAACCGGAAGCGTGTAAGCACACCCAGCCGCGCCAGCTCGTAGAGCGACCCTGGGAGCGTGACAAGATCTCTCAGCATCGACATCGGCGATAGCGTAGTACGCCCGAACGATCACGCCTTGGCCAGCACGCGCATGTACCACGCGACCGTCTCTGTCAGGCCCTCTTCGAGCGAGATCGCCGGGGCATACCCGATCAGTTCCTTCGCCCGCTCGAGCGACGCCAGAGAGTGCTGCACATCCCCCGGCCTCGCCGGCAACTCCGTCGGCGAGAGCCCCGGCTTGTTGCACCGCTCCGCGATCATCTGCGCGACCTCGCGGATTGTCACGCGCCGCCCTGTCCCAACGTTTACAACCTCGCCGCTCGTCCGCAGCCGCGCAGAGCCGGCCAGCAGCGTCGCCAGAACCGCGTTCGCCACATACGTGAAGTCGCGCGAGGCCGATCCGTCGCCGAACATCGTCGGCGGTTCACCCGCGATCAACCGACGCGCGAAACTCGGGACCACCGCGGCATACGCCGAGTCCGCCGGCTGGCGAGGCCCGAACACGTTGAAATACCGCAGCGAAACGCCGCTCAGCCCGTACGCGTGAGACCACGCGCTCACAAGATGCTCCCCGGCCAGCTTCGACGCCGCGTATGGCGAGCGCGGCGCAGGCACCTGAGACTCCACCTTCGGCAGTGTCGGCGAGTCGCCATACGCCGAAGACGACGCCGCATACACCACTCGCTCCAGCCCCGCCGCCTTCGCCGCCTGCAGCACACGCATCGTTCCCGTCGCGTTCACCTGCCACGTCCGCTCCGGATCCTCGATCGAACGAGGCACCGAGCCGATCGCCGCCAGATGGAACACAACCGACGCGCCCCGCACCGCATCGCGCAACGCGGCGTCTTCAAGGATCGATCCCCGCACGAATGAGACACGCTCCGGCTCCATCGCCAGCAACTCGTCCAGATGCTCCAGCGACGAACTCGAAAGATCGTCGATCACGCACACCGAAGCCCCGAGCGAGTGCAGCGCATCCACCAGATGCCCGCCGATGAACCCAGCCCCGCCCGTCACGCACACCGCCCGACCCTCATAGAAGGATCGCAGTCGGGAAACGGAATCTGCGGGTATGCGGATCACAGGGAGATGGAATCGAGCGTGAACGAGCCGGGCGAACACCCCTTCGATGCAGAACACACGAGCAACGTGCCGACGCTCTGCAGGTCGGCAGAGAGACACATATCGCATGAACAGGGCGAGAGGTCAAGAGCCGTCATCAATGTACGGCGTATGAAAGGTGAAGAACATCCTCCATCGGGTGCAACTCCGGCGACAATCGAACGCGCGAGCCCTCAAACCGCTCCGCCACCCTGTTCAGGCCACCACTCGTCACCGTCTCTCAGCACCCCCTGCCGAACGCATCAAGGAAGTCCAGCAGGTCGAGCACGTCCACGATCGTGTCCGCGTTGAAGTCCGCGTCCACACCGCTCGAACCAGAGCACGGAGACGGCAACCCGTCGCACGCCCCGAACGCGTCGAGGAAGTCAAGGAAGTCGAGCACGTCGACCTCTCCGTCCCCGTTCGCATCCGCATCGCACGTCGAGCATGCAAGATCCGAGATCGAGAACGCGTCGATGGCCGACTCCGTCGTCGAGTTGTCCGGATTGTCCGCAACGGAGAACCGAACACGCACGGTGCTCGTCAGCGCGACATAGTCGGTCACGTCAAAGGAGACGATCTTCCATGAGTTGCCGTTGTTCCCCACCGAGGAAACCGGAACCCACGTCGCGCCGTTGTCGTTCGAGATCTCCGTCACGAACTGATCGTTCGGGAGGTTGTTCGTTGAGTGCCAGCGCGCGAACGTCACCTTCGGATCATCAAGGCCCGAAAGGTCGTAGGCCGGAGAGATCAGCCGCGTCGGACCGCCGTCCACATCCGCATCCCCCGCCGCATTGCCCGTCACCCAGCACTGCCCCGAGCCGTCAAAGTCCGCGCCTGGATCGCGGTTGAGCCCGCCACCCGCCGGTACGCCGCGCTCCCACGCCCCGCGGATCAGCGCGACGTTCTCCACCGTCCATCCGTCGTCGGTCTCAAAGTCGAGTTCAACTACAGATGCGATCCCGTACGCCGAGATCGCTGCGTAGGGCGTGCCCGACATCCCCTCGCGAGGGCTCGAGTACGTCTTCCCGTCCGTTCCGATCACGGAGAACGTGTACGCCACCGGCATCGTGCAGGGGATGGGCGGGAACGTCGCGACAAACGCCCCCGCACCGTCATCCGTCATCGGAACATCGAAGAAACCGGACCCGATGTCGATGTGCAGCTTGCCCGAGCCGGAGACCGGGCTGATCCCGTTCACCGTCGTGATCTGCATCTCGATCGTTGTCCCGCCCGACGGCGCGACATACGCCGGAAACTCTCCAGAGAAGACAAAGTCAGGCCCCGGGCACTCGCACACCCCCTTGGGCGATGCGAGCGCGGCCTGCAACGCCGCATGGTTCGCGCCCGTTCCCCAGTTGTTCCCGCCCGTCGAGGTGCATCCGCCGTGCGTGTGGATGCCGATCGCATTCCCGGTCGTCTCATGGATCACCGGCGAGCCGGAGTTGCCGCCCGTCGTGTCCATGCGATACCCGATCGAGGTGCCGCTGAACGTCGTGTACGCGCCCGCGTGCGTCTTCTGCACCTGGTTCCACGTGGGCGAGACCGGCGAAGACGTCGTTCCATACCCCGTCACACGCGCGTTCCCCGTCGCCGGAGGCGGCAGCACCAGATTGTGCGCCACGCCGTACGCCTGGTACGGCGTCAGACCCGTGTTCGAGTTCGGAAAGACCCCGTAGTACGCCCAGTCATTCCCTACTCCAGCCCCGCCGTTCCCTTGGACGCTCGAAGAATCCACCGCGTACTGATCCTCAGGAGGCGGATTTCGGATCGAGCCGCTCGACGACGAGAGCGGCACGTTGAACTGGATCACCGACAATCCGCCCTGGCAGTGGCCCGCCGTCAGCATGCACGAGTTGCAGTCGCTGATCGTCCACCCCGTGCAACCGACCGGAAGCACCCGCGCCGAACGATTGTCGTATGACAGCACCCGATCATCCGTCGTGCCACAGATCGAACGCGGCAGTGCCTCCGGCTCGCTCGCAACCGCCCGCGACATCCGCACGCGATTGTTCCCCGTGCCGGGATACGCCACCAACTCAACCAGCACGGCGTCGCCGTTGAAGTACGCGCTCGTCAGCTTCCATTGCACGATGCCGACCCTATCGAGGATCTGCGCGTGCCCATCCGTCAGAGACGTGATGCGAAGGAAAGAGGCGTTGCCGCTCTCGCGAGAGCCCGAGAGCCGAACCTCGTCGAACTCAAGCCGGATCCACGTCGAATCGTCCGCAGCCACAACCGCCGAGAACACGACCGCTGCGCCCGGTTCCGTCCCCGGATGCGCGACCTGTCCGGAATCGATCTCCTCGAACGCAACCATGCGGCTCGCCAAGGGAGCCGGCTGTGTCAACACGTCCTGTTGGGCCAACGCAGCGGGCGCGCCGGCGAGAGTCACAAGGGCGAGAATCAGCGAAAGCGAGGAACGATGGACCTGCATCACGCGGCCTCCGCAATGCGCCAATGGCGCGGATGGATGTGCGGTGAACCGCCGGACGCTCAAGCCCGCCCACGAGCGAGCAACCAGCCAGAACACCGGATGAACACACAGGTATCGCAGGAATTGCCCGTCCGGTCAAGCGCGGCGATGAAAATCAGGGCTCTGGTAGGGCAATCACCCGCCAATCCCCGCATTGTCAGGACCGCCAAGCCCAGCCAATGCCGCAGGTCCTCAGATCGGGATGTCCGAGGTGTCCACGTCGTCGAAAGGGGCCTCATCATCCGGGCCACCCCCATCGCGCCAGCGCGGATCGTTCGCCGCGAGCGGGCCCTGCTTCTTCCCCGGTGCAAACCCTGAGCGCTGAGGGAAAGCAGCCCCATCTCCACCTGCCCCATCATGTGGTATCTGCTGTGGCTCGGCACGCGCAGGACGCTGCGCCGGAGAGGTCGCCCGGACCACGACCTCGCGCTCGTGCGGGTTGTACCTGTCCTCGAAGCCCCCGGCGTAGTTCTTGAATCGCGTGGTCGAAGGATCCCACGTGAGCTTGACGATCCCGGTCGGTCCGTTGCGCTGCTTGGCGATGATCAACTCGGCCAGCCCGACCTTGTCTCGGTTCGCGTCCGCCCAGTCCGCATCCTGCGTGTGGTAATACTCCTCGCGGTGCAGCAGCGCGACCACGTCGGCGTCCTGCTCGATCGAGCCCGACTCGCGAAGATCGCTCATCCGCGGCTTATTGCCGTCACGAAGCTCCGTGCCTCGGTTCAACTGCGCAAGACAGATCACCGGCACGCTCAGCTCGCGCGCCAGCGCCTTGATCCCGCGTGAGATCGTCGAGACCTCGACCTGCCGGCTCTCGCGTGCCGCGCCCGGCGCGGTCATCAGCTGCAGGTAGTCGATCATGATGCACTTGATCCCGTGCATCGCCGCCATACGCCGCGCCCGCGCCCGCATCGCCAGCACCGTCAGGTTCGGCGTGTCGTCGATGTAGATCGGCGCATCCCCCAGCTCGCCCGCCGCGTGAAAGAGACGCTTAAAGTCGTTCTCCGAGAACTGCCCTCTGCGCATCTTGTGCGAGTCAACGCCCGACCTCGCCGAGAGAAGTCGCTGCGCGATCGCCGCACGCGACATCTCCAGCGAGAAGAACGCCACCGGCACCTTCGAAGTCCCGCGAGACTGCGCGCCGGACGCGCCGCCCAGCGCGATCTGCTCCGCCAGGTTCAACGCCAGCGCGGTCTTGCCCATCGAGGGGCGCGCCGCCACGATCACCATCTCTCCCGGCTGCAACCCGGAGAGCATCGCGTCCAGATCGTGGTACCCGGTGGCGAGCCCGGAGATCCCCTTGCCATCCAGCAGCTCAAGCCGATGCAGCTCCTGCTCGAGAATGTCCGCGAGCTTCTGCGGATCGCTCGTCTCGGACTTCTCCGCGATGTTGAAGATCGCCATCTCCGCCTTGTCCAGCACCTCACGCGTGCCGTCCGGACCCATGTCCCCCGCGTGGTAGGCGTCGTAGATGATCTGACCCGCCGCTCCGATCAGCTTCCTGAGCCGCGCGCGATCCGACACGATCCGCGCGTAATGCGTCGCGTTCACCGCAGAAGGAACGGTCTCGGCAAGACGCACCAGATACTCGGGCCCCCCCACGGCATCCAGGGCGTTCGCCCCGCGCAATGTCTCAACGATCTGCACCAGATCGCCCGACTGGTGGCGGTCGTACACATCGACGATCACTCGGAAGATCGCCCCGTGCGCCTCCGTATAAAAATCGTCGTGCGAACTCACCTGCAGCAGCACCTCGCCGATCACCTTCGGTTCGAGGATCATCGAACCCAGCAGAGCCATCTCCGCCTCCGGCGAGTGGGGGGGCAGCCGATCGAACAGCTTCTGAACCTCGATCGGCGCGGGGCGATACCGCCGCCCGTCCCGGCCGTCTCGCCCCTGGTTCTTCCAATCGGTCTGCTCGGCCATGGCTCCCTCCATCCACGCGGAACGTAGCCGCACTCCCGTTCTGTGTCGATGAATCGACAGGTTGCCAAGACCCGAAATGAAAAAGCCGCCTCCCCGTGCGGCGTGCGTTCGCCCCCACGCCGATGCACCATCCCCCCCGCGCCCCGAATTCATGGGTACCGTTCGCCATGGGCAACTTCGACCAGCGTGATCTCGCCGAGCACTTCGCACCATCCGAACTCCTCCCTGAAACGCTCCCGGCCGATCCCATGCCGATCGTCGGTGCCTGGTACGAAGACGCCCACGCTCGCCGAGTGCAGCCGAATCCCAACGCCATGTCGCTCGCGACCATCGACGCCGAGGGCCGCGCCCAGTGCCGCATCGTGCTCTGCAAGACCATGAGCATCGAGCAGGGATGGCTGATGTTTTTCACCAACTACCAGAGCCGCAAGGGCGAGGCACTGGGTGCCAATCCGCGCGCCGCGATCGCCATGCACTGGGACACGCTCGACCGCCAGGTCCGTATCGAGGGCATCGTCGAGCGTGCCGGCGAGGCCGAGAGCGATGCCTACTACGCCTCTCGACCCATCGAAAGCCGCCTCGGCGCGTGGGCGAGCGATCAGAGCAGACCCGTTGCTTCTCGCGCCGAGATGCTCGAAAGGGTCCGCAAGACCGCCGCACGATTCGGCATCACACCGCAGATGATCGAGCAGAATGTTGGTGAGATCCCGCGTCCGCCCCACTGGGGGGGCTATCGGCTCTGGGCCGATCGCGTCGAGTTGTGGGTTGCCGGCCCCGGTCGCGTCCACGACCGCGCCGCATGGACACGGACGCTCTCAACCCAGAACAGCCAGATGAACACAGGCCCGTGGTCGGCCACGCGCCTCCAGCCCTGATTCAGCGAGATGCACGCTCCGACCGTGAGGAGGCCTCCGGGCATCACCCGCCCCGGCCGTTTCCGCCACGCCCTCCGCCTCCGCCAGTGCCGCCAGGGCTCCTGCCAGATGTGCCGGTGCGAGGCGTTGACGTCGAGGACTCGCTGGATGCCGAGTCCGAGTCCGACGAGTTGGAATCATCCGAAGTGTTCTGCGTGCGCGGGCGTCCCCCGCCGCTCGCCGGTGCTTCCCGGCGCAACGCGGGCATGCCCCCGGCTCCGCCCGAACGCGCCCCGCCTCCCGCGCCCATCGCGGCCGCGCCCTCGGGCATCATCCCGTTCATCGCGATCCCAGCGGGGAACGCCGGAGCGATCGGCACGATCTCACCGTTCTCTTCGCGCTTGTATCCCGCCGCGGTGAGCTGCGCATCATCCCACGGGATGTTGAGCACCTCGCCGGGCGCGGGCTCGCGAAGCAGCACGCGCGTGCCCTCGGAGATGCCGCCCGTGATCTCGGCGAAAATGTCCGATCGACGGCCCACCGCGACAGGCACCTTGACGTACTTGTTCCCGCGCGGCACATACACCATCCGCACCGCACCATCTGTGAAGATCGCTTGAAGTGGGATCGTCAGCGCGTTCTCGACGCGCCCCATCGTGATCGTCGCTTCACATCGCATCGCCGGCTTGAGCTCGCCGATCAGGTCGCTCGGATCAAGCAGTGCCCGCACCGTGTACTCACGAAGATTGGGGTCACGGAACCCGCCCGTCTCTGCCATCACGCCGATCGACTCGACAGTCGCCGGGAGCGCCCGCCCGCCGAGCGCATCGATCGTCACGTTCGCGCGCTGTCCGGGGCGAATACGACCCGCGAGAGACTCGTGTACACGCACCGACGCCACCATGGAAGATGTGTCGGGAAGCACGATCAGCAGCATGTTGGGAAAGACCTCGCGGCCGATCTGCAGCGGACCCTCACCCCCGCCGCCCCACCGGTTGCGCTCGATGCTCGTCGCGAACACCACCAGCCCGTCAGACGGCGCGACGATCTCGCACGCGGCGAACTGCTGCTCGAGCTTCGCAAGACGCTGCTCGCGCACTGTCTTCTGGCGGCGCTTGTTCAGGCGATCGGCATCGCGACTGGTCAACTGGATCTCGTTCTGACGCTTCACGCGATCGAGCTCGGCCTCCGCCTGATCAACATCCGACTGACGCGAACGCTGATCCTTCGGGTGCGTGTAACTCCAGTAGATCTCGCGTTCCAGCATCGTCTTCTTCAGGTTCGCCTCGGCCTCGATCTGCGCGATCTCATCGATGTCGCGCTCGTTCTTCGAGAGAAAGCCCTGCTGGAACAGCTCCTCGCTCCGCTCGAACTTCTCGCGCAGACGCGCCAGGTCCCGCTCGCCCTTCTCGATCGCAAGGTCCAGCTGCTGGCGCTGCTTCTCCACGTCGCCCTTCGTCCACTGCTCAAGCGTCAGCCGGGCCAGATCAAGCTTCAGCTGCGCCGCGCTCGTCTTCGACTCGTTCTCGCTCAACTGGATCTCGTAGCTGTTCTCCGCAGCCACCAGCTCGGCCCGAGCCGACTCCACACGCAGCATCTCCTCATCGATCTGCGTCTGGATGTTGTCGCTCTTGAGCCGGATCAAAAGATCGCCCTTCTTCACCAGCGAGCCCTCGTTCACCACCTCCGTGATCGTCGATTGGCTCTCGAGCTGGCTCCGGATCTCGATCTGGTTCTTCGCCTGCAACTCGCCGGAGGCCGTCGTCGTGATGTCGAACGATTGCACCCGAGCGATCGCAAGGTCCGCCGTCAACCCATCGTCCTTCGAACCCTTCGCGCTCGTCCGGCTCGGCGAGTTCGCGCCCGCCATGATCAGGCCCGAGCCCATCACGGCCGCGGCACACAACCCCGCAACAACCAGCCGCCGCCCGCGCCTCTTCTGCTTTGCTTTGTTCATCATCGTGCAGATCCTTCGATCACTCGGCGGCTAGAGATGCGGGCCGAGGCAGTGCTCTACGATCACCCCTACTCAGGGACTGACCTCGGGGATGGCTGTTCGCGTCCTGACATATACCGGCCCGACCCGTGCCGGTTCGCGAGAACGTAACCCGCCGTCCATACAAGAGGATGAACGCACAAGTCCTTTGATTATGGCCGGGTCGCGTTCCCTTTCGGCCCAACGGAGCCAGATTGTGGTCGATCATCCTCCCAACAACCGAATTCTGGTGGTCGTCGCTTCCGAAATCGAGGCCAGAGCCGTCGCACAGGGGCTTGGCATCGAGAACTGGGGTGAACCCTGGCGCACCCACCCGATCACAAACCTCGCGGATCTGCTTCTGACCGGCGTCGGAAAGTCCAACGCCGCAGGAGCCGTTGCCCGTGCCATCGATCGATCGCGCTACGCCGCACTCCTCTCTATCGGTATCGCAGGCACTCCGGAACCAGAGTCGCTCCCGCTCTCTGCATCCATCGCCGTCGAGAGCGCAACGCTCGCCGATGAGGGGATCGAAACCGAGAGCGGTTTCCTCACCCTGAGCGACATGGGCTTCCCTCCCCTCCCCGGAGTGTTGGACACCTTCCCCGCCGACCCCCGATTCTTCAGCGCGCTCTCACGCATCACCGACTCAGCCGCCCATCTCGCAACAGTCTCAACCTGCTCCGGCACAGACGCACGAGCCGCGCGAGTCCGTGCCCGCATCGCGGGCTCACCCCGCGCCGAGGACATGGAAACCGCCTCGATCGCACTCGTCTGCGCCCGCCTCCGTCTCCCATGGGGCGGAATCAGGATCATCAGCAACACCACCGGCAACCGCGAGCAGCAGAAATGGGATCTGAAGGCCGCGCTCGAACGGCTCAGCGCACTTATCGGGCCGGCCATCGACGCCGGGTCGAACGCGCTCACGTCCTCCTGATAACCAAGAGAGCAAACCCGCATGCCCCGCCGTCGGGTGGGAGACATGGAACGGATAAGCCGCGCCCAACGTCCGCTCACATGTGAAGCCGGGTTGACCGGCTCAACGTTGCGGCCTCGGGGGCCGATCCCACAACGTCGTGCGTGGTCTAGTTCCGCGCGGCGTGCGCCGGAGTGCGCAGTGGAGAGATGCGGATGCCGTTTGGGTCCATAAAACGACTTGGATCGTTGGGAGCCGTCAAGCAGAGCGGTCTTCCCATCGCCGTGGACTTCGGGGTTGGCGCGCTCAAGGTGCTCCAGATCGCCAAGGGCGATCCGCCCACCCTCGTTGCCGCTGCCAGCGTCGAGACGCCCGAGGAACTCCTCACCGACACCCGCGCTCGACTTGATTTCCAGGCCGACGCCCTCGGACGCCTCGTCCGCACCGGTGGCTTCCGGGGCAAACGCGCCGTCTGCGCCATCCCCTCCGGCATGGCCGTCTGCAAGCATGTCCGCGTCGCCAAGGGCGATCCGGTCTCCGTCAATCTCCAGGTCTCTTCCACGCTCGCCCAGCAGGTCAACATGCACCCGGCATCGCTCGTGCTCCGCACCGTCGATGTCGGTGAGGTCGAGCGCGTCGGCGCGACCGGCGGCAAGCAGGCCGAGATCATCTGCATCGCCGCCGCTCGCGATGGGCTCTCTCGCCTCATGGACGCGATCAAGGGCGCTCGACTCGAACCCGTCGGCATGCACAGCGAGTTCGCCGCAACCATCCTCGCGTTCGGAGATCTTGCACGAGCGCCGGTCGGCGGGGGCGAGCGCACCACGCTCTACCTCGACATCGGCGCGGGATCGACCCGCGTCATGATCGCCCACGACGACAAGATGGTCTTCGCCCGCGTCATCAATCTCGGCGGCATCGCGCTCGACGAGGCGATCGTCGCCTCACGCAACATGACCCTCCCCGAAGCCCACAAGGCGCGGTACGCCTGCGCCGGCGCCATGCCCGATCGCGGCGCGATCGCCGAGGCGGGCGTCGGGGCTCGCGCACGGGCGATCGCCTCCGTCGCGGATCGCAGCGCGGACGAACCCGTCGGGCTCACCAACGAAGTCGCGTGCGCCACCCTCGCACCCTGCGGCCCGGACGACCCCGCGCTCAACGAGGCCATCGAGATCCTCACCGACGAGGTCACCATGTGCCTCCGATACCACGAGTCGCTCTTCCCGAGCCGGCGCGTCAGCGGCATCGTCTTCGTCGGGGGCGAGGCACGCCACGCCGGGCTCTGCCAGCATCTGGCCAGAGCGCTCCGACTGCCCGCTCAGATCGCAGACCCGCTCGCAAGGGTGGCCCAGACCGGCAAAGAACCCGCCACCGGAGTCAACCTCCGTGAGGCCCAGCCAGGATGGACCGTTCCACTCGGCCTCTGCCTGAGCCCGACCGACCTCTGATCGAACGACATGGATCCCACGGGCCGGGACGCACCCGGTGGAGGAAGCGATGATCAATCCGTTCGCACAAGCAAAGCAACCGGTCGCGGGTGGGAGCTTCCTCCCCGAGGACTACATCAGCCGCAAGGCCGACGGCAGAGCCAACATCCTCTGCCTCTTCCTCTTCGCCGTCGTGATGGCGGGCGTCCTCTCGGCGTTCCTCGTCACCAACCGGCAGTGGGAATCGGTGAAGGCCGAGCACAAGGCCATCAACGCCGCCTACGAGCAGGAGACCAAGAAGATCGAGCAGCTCAAGGCCCTCGAGACCCAGAGAGAGTCCATGATCGAGCGCGCCGAGATCACCACCGCGCTCATCGAGAAGACTCCCCGCTCGCTCCTCGCAGCAGAGGTCGTCCAGCGCATGCCCGAGGGCATCACGCTGCTCACAGCCGATCTTCGCAGCAAACGCATCGTCCAGGCGCCCGCGCTCGAGTCGAAGGCCGCCGAGGTCCGCTCGGTCAGCGGCTCCTCCAAGGCGGGCTCGAAGACCCCGGCAAAGACGACCAGCAAGTCCAAGACCGCCAAGAACACGCCGCCCCCGGCCCCGAGGCCCCAGGCACCGCGACTCGAATCCACGCTCATCCTCACCGGTGTCGCCGGCGCAAACCAGGAGATCGCGGACTATCTGCAGGCCCTCAAGCAGTGCGACATCCTCGAATCCGTCGAACTGGCGTACATCAAGGAATCCGTGATGAGCGACCTCACGCTCAGAAAGTTCCAGATCGACGCCAAGATCCGCTCCGGGGCACGCATCGCGTCGGCCCCACAGTCCACGCCGGCGCCCGGCACGCCCGCATCGGCTCAGACCCAGAACGCCGACCAGAACGCCATGACACCAGAGACCAATCCGGCCGACGCCGCCGTCGCGCAGGCCGGGAAGGAGGAGTGACCGATGCGAGTTCGTGACATGATGATGGGATTGGTGCTGGTGGCGGTCCCGCTTGCATCGTACTTCCTGGTCTTCGGGCCTCAGAACAAGCGGATCGCCAAGACCCGCTCCGAGATCCGACACAAGCAGGAGATCCTCGACAAGCTCCGCTCAGAGACCGCACGCAACGCCGACCTCATCCGCGCCAACGAAGAGATCGCCGAACTCATCAAGCAGACCGAGGCCAGACTCCCGGACGGCAAAGAGGTCGACTCCATCGTGCGCCACATCTCAGAACTCGCCGTCCAGTCGGGGCTCACCGCCCCCTCGATGGAGAGCGGCAAGCCCGTCGCCGCCGCCATGTACATGGAGCAGCCCATCAAGGTCACCACCGCAGGCGACTTCCGCGGGTTCTACGAGTTCCTCCTCAGTCTCGAACGCCTCCCCCGCATCACCCGGCTCCCAGACATGAACCTCGAACGCGTGCAGGATCCAGACGGAAACATCAAGGCACAGTTCACGCTCAGCATCTACTTCACCGACGCGAGGGCCAACTGATGAGCAGCAAAGGAACAGGCGAATCGGGTGGCGGCCTCCTCTCATTGGCCACTGGCGCGCAGGCCGCAGACCAGCAAGCACCCGGCGCGCCACCCGCGAAGCGCGTCTCAAGCCAGGCCGTTGTCCTCGGCGCTGTGCTCGCAGGAGCCGCCGCTTTCCTCTTCGGCATGCGCCACATGGGCATGGGGCCGCAACTCTCGCTGGCCAACCTGAAGATCGAGTACGAGCGCGTCGAAGAGGGTGCCGACGGCGCGGCCCGCACCGCCCGCGTGCTCAAGGAACTCGAGTCCGCCGCGAAGCCCGTCCAGATCAAGGGCGAGGAACTCGGACGCAACCCCTTCCGACTCACACGCGCCGCCGCTCCCACCGAGAACCTCAGCGATGAGGGCTGGCGCGAACGCGCCGAGGCCGATGCTCTCGCCCGCGAGGCAGAGGCCGCACGCAAGGCGATGGAAGCCGCAAACAACGCGCTCTCCGGTGAGTTCGCCAAACTCCGGCTCTACAGCATCATGGGCGGACGCGTCCCCCTCGCACGTCTCAACGACGAGACCGTCACGGTCGGCGACGTGGTCGGCAATCGCTTCACGGTTGTCTCGATCGAGGGTCGATCCGTGACGCTGGAAGCCGAGGGTAAGCAGTTCACGCTCAGTCTGGAAGACCAGCGCGAGCAGTCCGCACGCGCAAAGGCGAAATCCGCGGCGGCTTCGCGCCGTCGGTGATCGGCGCGACTGGGTCCGACATTCGGAGACGGGCGAGCGATGGCCAAGTACAACATCGACGACATCCTCAGCGAACTCGGCGTCCAGAAGGGCGAAGAGGGACGCCGCGCGCTCCCGCGCGATCCCCGCAAGCAGCATCGCATCGACCGCGAAGAGGCGGCGTTCAGCCCCCTGCCCGCGATGCCCGCAAACCAGAAGGTCTATCAGACCGCCGAGGAAGCCGACGAGACGATGTCGATCGATCCGGCGGTCCGCTCACGACCCGAATCAGCCCCGAAGACAACCGTCGGCCCCGCGCTCTCAGAGGTCTACACGCCCTCGCCCGGCGCGATCGTGCCGACCGGCACATCCGACCTCGGCCAGTTGCTCTCCGCCAAGGGTGTCATCACGCCCGAGCAGTTGATGACCGCGCAGAACGTCATCCGCCAGTCTCCGGGACGCTCCCTCATCGAGGTCCTCCTTGAACAAGGCGTGATGGAGGCCCCCATCCAGCAGGCCGTCGCGGAGATGAAGGGCCTCCCCTTCGAGCGCGTCGATGTCGAGAAGGGGCTCGACGGCGGGTTCGACGGCAAACTCCTCCAGCGGCTGACCCCTGAGTTCTGCAAGCAGCACATGGTGCTCCCGCTCAGGATGGAAGGGGCGAGGGCCGTGGTCGGCGCCGTCAACGCCGACGATGTCTTCATGATCGACGACATCAAGGCACGCCTCGGTGTCCCCGGCGTCAAGATGGTCGTCATCACCGCATACGACATCCGCGGCGCGATGGAGATCATCGGAGCCGGAGCCGCAGCGGAAGAGCAGGTCGATCTCGACCAGATCATGACCGACGTCGCCGAGTCGGACGTCGCCATCGAGAAGACCACGACCTCGGAGGTCGATCTCGAGCAGCAGGCCGGCGAAGGCCCCGTCATCCGCTACGTCAACTACATCATCCAGACCGCACTCAAGGAGGGCGCGTCCGACATCCACATCGAGCCCTCCGAGAAAAAGGTCAAGGTCCGCTTCCGTATCGACGGCGTCCTCTTCGAGATGATGAACCCGCCCGCCGCCATGGGCCCCGCCATCACCAGCCGCCTCAAGATCATGGCCGGGCTCGACATCGCCGAACGCCGCGTGCCGCAGGACGGGCGCATCCGCTGCACCGTCTCCGGACGCAAGCTCGACCTCCGCATGTCCACACTCCCCAACACGTATGGCGAGAAGACCGTCATGCGTATCCTCGACACCCGCTCCATCAACGTCCAGCTCGAAGACCTCGGCTTCGAGTCCGCCACCCTCGAGATCTGGCGCAAGCTCATCGACGCACCCCACGGCATCATCCTCGTCACCGGCCCCACCGGCTCGGGAAAGACCACCACCCTCTACTCCTCCCTCCGCCAGCTCGACAAGAACAAGATGAACATCTCGACCGTCGAGGACCCGGTCGAATACCACCTCGACGGCATCACCCAGACCCAGACACACGAGAAGATCGGCATGAGCTTCGCCAAGGCGCTCAAGGCCCTCCTGCGTCAGGACCCCGACGTCATCATGGTCGGCGAAATCCGAGACCTCGAAACCGCAAGCACCGCCATCCAGGCCTCTCTCACCGGACACCTCGTCCTCAGCACCCTTCACACCAACGACGCCCCCTCATCCATCACCCGCCTCGTCAACATCGGCGTCGAGCCCTTCCTCGTCGGAGCCGCAACCAACGGCGTCCTCGCCCAGCGACTCCTCCGTCGCCTCTGCACCAACTGCAAGGCACAGGAAGCCCCCACCGAAGAGATGGCCGAGTTCCTCACCATGCAGGGCATGGAGTCCGACACCATCTGGGCCGCCAAGGGCTGCGACAAGTGCCGCAACATCGGCTACTCCGGACGCGTCGGCATCTATGAGCTCCTCGCCGTCGACGACCAGCTCCGCGATGTCATCGCCAGAAACCCCAACGTCTCAGAGTTCCGGCGCCTCTGCATCGAAAGAGGCATGGTCGCCCTCCGCGACGACGGGTTCCGAAAGGTCGCCCGTGGCCTCACCACCGTCGAGGAAGTCCTGAGCGCCACAGACGGCTCACACTGATCGCCCCCTGGGTGGATCGGCAATCCATACGCACACGACCGTCCGCGCGGCACGCACTCACCGTCGCCGCCGCGCTCCAACGATCAGCACGATACCGGCAACACTCACCACCCCCGGTGTGGGAACGAGGTTCTGCACCAGAATGCCCTCGCCACTGGTGTCGTACGCATACCCGATCAGTCGCCACTCATAGAGCGAGAGGCGTTGGATCTGTATGTACCCAAACATGTTCAAATCTGATGTTGCGTATCCGACGTACCCATACCCACTGTCTGGAATCGATGAAATATCAATGAGGCCAGAAGTATCATATTGAAATAATGTCGCTGGCGCAACTGCTCCCGTCTCTAGGTCAAAGAACGGTTCAGCCCACTCTCGTCCTGCATCAATGGTCGTACCGAGCTGATCGAGTCCTCCATCATAGCAAAGCGCAAGTGTCTGGAATGGCTCGGATGGATACAGCGGCAAAATATTTCCCGATACAAGTGCCGTCACCTTGCCACCCGACGGCTCGAACGCAAATCTCATCGAGTTGAACAATTGCGTGTCTATCGATGCCGTGGTGAGCTCAGGCGTGAACCCGGCAATGAGGATGTCATTGTGGTTGACGATCAGATCTTCTTCGAAGTGGTCCGCGTAGCGATAGACGACAAGTCCGGCCATGGCGTGCCCTCCCAGCGCGACCGTGCAGCCGATCGCGGCGATTCGTGCGAGTGTTCTGGTGCTGTTCATTCGTGTCTCCTGGTCCGGGCGGGCAAGCGGGTCCCTGGCCTTGTCGATGATCTGCGGCGGCGAGCTTCGGGCGATCACACTGATCGCGGGGGGCTCTGCGTCGCGGCACGTCATGCCGTGATGGGCCGCTTTCTTCGCGCGCCGACGAGCGAACTCGCCCCGAGCAATGCAAGCGAACCTCCTGCAGGCACAATGTTTTCCACCCTGACGGGCGCTCCAGAATCGTCGTATGCGTATCCGATCAGTCGCCACTCATAGAGCGAAAGCCGTTGGATCTGCATATAGCCAAATTGGGACAAATCTGAAGTGCTGTATCCAACATAGCCGAACCCGTTATCTGGAATGAGGTCAATGTCTAGGACTCCAGTTGTTAGCGTGGCTGGATCTACAGCTCCGCTCTCAAGATCAAGAAATGGAAGTGCCCAATCACGACTTGCGTCAATTGTCTTGCCGAGCTGATTCAATCCTCCATCCGAACACAGTGCAAGTGACTGCAATGGCTCGGGAGGAAACAGCGGTAGGTCGTTGCCGGACACGAGTGCCGTTACACTACTGCCGCTAGATCGAAAGGAAAATCTCATCGAATTGTGCAGGACGCTGCCCGGCGTCGTTGGCGCTGTCGTAAGAACTGGAGTGAACCCTGCAATGAAGATGTCGTTGTGGTTGACGATCAGATCTTCTTCGAAGTGGTCCGCGTAGCGATAGACGACAAGTCCGGCCATGGCATCTCCTCCGAGCAAGAGCGTTGACGCCGCGGCGAAGAACGCGAGTCGCGTGAGAGCGGGATTGGCAAGTCGTGCAGGCATGGTCCACTCCATTCCCGCGGGGCGGGCGAGAAGTCAGCGATCCGAGGGCGTACGTCCGCGGCGTCGTGGCAGGGCGGCGAGCAGGGCGAGTGTGAGAGCACCGGGCGCGGGAACGAGGTTCTGCACCAGAATGCCCTCGCCACTGGTATCGAAAGCGTAACCCACGAGCGTCCAGTCCACCTCGGTCACGCGTTTAATCTGCATATAACCAAACATCGAAAGATCAGATGTCGCGTAACCGATGTAAGCCATATCGCCAACAGTGTCAAAGTCGTTGAGGTCGAACGCAGACGTGGGGCTTGTGCCGTGGATTAGTTGCGCGACATTTGTGCCGCCGGACGTGGGGTCGTAATCTGGCTGCATAAACGACAAAGTGTCGTCCAGCACCCATCCATCGATCATGAGCCGACCTGGAACAAGCAGCGCTGGCGTCTGGACGGGGAGTACGGGCCAATCGGGAAGAGCGTTTCCGGAGATCGTGCCGCGCACCTGTCCAAACGAGTAGCCAAAGGAGATTTGCAACGTATTCGGTGCGGGGTACTGGCCTGAAACTCTGGGATCGATCGTGGCTTCCGTGGCGAAGAGATGGATGTAGTAATCCCCACGCGAGATGATCGTGTCTCTGTCGGGTCCATCATTCAGCACGACGATCGGACTTGCCGCCGCCTCTCCCGCGAGCAGCAGCGCAGACACCAGCGCCGCCGCACGCGCCAGAACACACAGATCATCCATCACTCCGCTCGGCATCGGCACAGCCCTCCTCAGCGTCGGCGTGGCAAGCCGCACGCCAGCGGCGGGAGGTCGTGGGAGGTCATGGCGGGTCGTGGGCGCGGGTGAGGATGCGCACAAAGACCCACCGGTCTGCTCCACCGGCTTCCCCTGAGTGGAATATGCCGCATGACCACGAGAATGCCAACAAAATCCGAGCGACCACACGAGAATCCGACCTCTCTCAGCCCTGTCCCCTCGTCTGTCTCCCTCCCTTGCCCCCTCCCCCCCCGCGCCATTACGCTCGATCACCGTCCGCTCTCCGCCTTTCCTCGCTCATTCTCGGACGAATCCCCCTCCCCGTTCCCCCGGAGCCCGCCCATGTCCGACTCCATCGAATCCGTCCTCCAAGAAAACCGCCGCTTCCCCGCCCCGGCCGCCCCCGCCGCACGCATGCCCCGCTGGCTCGTCCCATCCCTCGATGAGTACAAGCGCGAGCACGCCCGCTCCATCAGCGACCCCGAGGGCTTCTGGGGCGACGCCGCCCGGGAACTCCACTGGTTCAAGCCCTGGTCCAAGGTCGTCGAGTGGTCCGTCCCCGACGCCAGGTGGTTCGTCGGCGCCACAACCAACGTCTGCTACAACTGCGTCGATCGACAGGTCGAACACGGCCGCGGCGACAAGGTCGCCATCGTCTGGGAGGGTGAGCCGCTCGCCCCGAATGGCGGTGGGGGAGAAATCCGCCGCCTCACCTACAACGACCTCAAGCGCGACGTCTCCAAGTTCGCAAACGCCCTGATGGCCCTCGGCGTCAGGAAGGGCGACATCGTCACCATCTACATGGGCATGGTCCCTGAGGTCGCCATCGCCATGCTCGCCTGCGCCCGCATCGGTGCCGCTCACTCCGTCATCTTCGGCGGCTTCTCCACCCAGGCCATCGTCGATCGCGTCCTCGACGCCAAGTCACACACCATCATCACCTGCGACGGCGCATACCGGCGAGGCAGCGTCGTCCCCCTCAAAGAGTCCGTCGATGCCGCGGTCGCCCAGCTCGCCCAGGCCGGCCACACCGTCGACAACGTCATCGTCTACTCACGCGTCGGCAACCAGACCGCCTGGCACTCCGGACGCGACCACTCCTTCAAAGACCTCCTCCTCGCCTCCTCCGACCACTGCCCCTGCGAGCACATGGACTCGGAGGACATGCTCTTCCTCCTCTACACCTCCGGCTCCACAGGAAAGCCCAAGGGCATCCTCCACACCACCGGCGGCTACATGGTCCACACCTACCTCACCAGCAAACTCACCTTCAACCTCATCCCCGACGACAACCAGCTCTACTGGTGTACCGCCGATGTCGGCTGGGTCACCGGCCATTCCTACATCCTCTATGGCCTCCTCCCCAACCGCGTCCCCACACTTATGTATGAGGGCGCGCCCAACTTCCCCAGGGAAGACCGCTTCTGGGACATCATCGAGCGCCACAAGGTCACCCAGTTCTACACCGCGCCCACCGCCATCCGCGCCTTCATGAAGTGGGGCGATGAGCACCCGAAAAAGCACGACCTCTCCTCGCTCCGCATCCTCGGCTCCGTCGGCGAGCCCATCAACCCCGAGGCCTGGATGTGGTACCACGAGACGATCGGCTCCTCACGCTGCCCCATCGTTGACACCTGGTGGCAGACCGAAACCGGCGGCCACATGATCACGCCCCTCCCGGGCGCGACGACCACCAAGCCCGGCTCCTGCACCCTCCCCTTCTTCGGCGTGGATGCCGCGATCGTGGACGAGAGCGGCAAAGAGCAGCCCTACAACACCGGCGGATTGCTCGTCGTTCGCAAGCCTTGGCCCGGCATGCTCCGAGGCGTCTACGGCGACCGCGAGCGCTTCATCCAGACTTACTTCTCCCGCGTCCCCGGCATGTACTTCACCGGCGATGGCGCGCGCCGCGATGCCGACGGCTACTTCTGGATCATGGGGCGCGTGGACGATGTCATCAACGTCTCCGGCCACCGGCTCGGAACGATGGAGGTCGAGAGCGCGCTCGTCAGCCACGACGCCGTCGTCGAGGCCGCCGTCGTCGGCATGCCCCACGAGATCAAGGGCACCGGCATCGCCGCCTTCGTCACCCTCGCCCCCGGCTCCGAGCCCGCCTCCCCCGCCGACGCCGACAAGCTCAAGAACGCCCTCCGCGAGCACGTCTCCAAAGAGATCGGAGCCATCGCCAAGCCCGACCAGATCCGCTTCACCCCCGCGCTCCCCAAGACCCGCTCCGGCAAGATCATGCGTCGCCTCCTCCGCGCCATCGCCTCAGGCGACGCCAAGATCACGCAGGACACCACGACGCTGGAGGATTACAGCGTGCTGGCGAGGTTGAAAGAGACCGAAGAAGGATGAGCGGTTCTGCGACCGAAGCCACGCAGGCACCAAACCGTATAGAATCACGACCCCAAATCGTGCGCTGGTCGGACGGGTGTCCAGCTGCACGATGACCAAAGGGCGGAACGAGGGCGTGGAATGAGAACGCGTGTGCTTCTTTCGGCCGTGCTTGCGTGTGCAACGATCTGCGTGGCACCCGCGTCGGCACAGGATGGGACACCTCCCCCCACCAACCCCCCCACCAACCCCCCCACAGCTCCACCCGCAACACCCCCCCAAACCCAGCCGGCCCCGGCACCGTCGGAGGCCAAGGAGAAGCTCGTGTACGTCAAGATGACCACCTCGATGGGCGACATCGTGCTCGAACTCGACGGCGAGAAAGCCCCCATCTCCGTCGAGAACTTCTTGAACTACGTCAACAAGGGCCACTACGACGGCACCATCTTCCATCGCGTGATCGACGGCTTCATGATCCAGGGCGGCGGCTTCACACCCGATCTCAAGCAGAAGCCCGTTGACAAGCCCATCAAGAACGAGTGGAAGAACGGCCTCAAAAACAAGGCCGGCACCGTCGCCATGGCTCGCACAAACGTCGCCGACTCGGCAACAAGCCAGTTCTTCATCAACGTCAATGACAACGACTTCCTCGACACACCCCGCGACGGCGCCGCCTACGCCGTCTTCGGAAAGGTTGTCGGCGGCATGGACGTCGTCAACAAGATCAAGGGCGTCCGCACCGGGACGCGCAGCGGCGGCATGAGCGATGTGCCGGTCGAGACCGTCATGATCCAGAAGGCCGTCAAAATCACTCGGGAAGAAGCGATCCCCGCAGGCAATGGCTAAACGCAACGCGAGCAAGCGATCGGGCGAACGCGAGAGCACAGGCAAGACCGCTCGCGGTCGCACCCCCATTGTCGGCGTGGTCATGGGATCACGCTCCGACTGGGAAACGATGCGACACGCCTCCGAGATGCTCGACGAACTGGGCGTCCCGCACGAGTGCAAGGTCGTCTCCGCCCATCGCACACCCGACTGGCTCTTCCAGTACGCCGAAGCCGCGCTCCAGCGCGGAATCCGCGTGATCATCGCCGGCGCGGGCGGCGCGGCCCATCTGCCCGGGATGATCGCCGCCAAGACCATCCTGCCGGTGCTGGGCGTTCCCGTCCGCTCGTCCAACCTCGCAGGCATGGACTCCCTCCTCTCGATCGTGCAGATGCCCAAGGGCGTTCCCGTCGGCACCCTCGCGATCGGCGAGGCCGGGGCCGCGAACGCCGCGCTGCTCGCCGCTTCCATCCTCGGATTGCACGATGATCGGATCCAAAGAGCAGTCCGAACGCTCCGCGACGCACGCACCACCGAGGTGCTGCAAGCCACAGATATCAAGACGGTCACGCGCAGGAAATCGCGCAGGAGTTGATCGGTGCCCGATCTTCGGCTCGGAGTTCTGGGGGGCGGTCAACTGGCGTTGATGCTCGCGCAGGCGGCGTCCAGTCTCGGCGTCTCCGTCAGGACATTCGACGAATCATCCGAAGCCCCCGCAGCACGAATCACCGACCATCGCGTCGGACGCTTCGACGACCACGAGGCCGTCGCTCGCTTCGCCGAAGGGTGCGACGCGGTCACGTGCGAGTTCGAGAACGTGCCCGCATCGACCCTCGAAGCCGCGGCACGCCACGCGCCAGTCCGCCCGAACCCGACGGCGTTCGCGATCGCGCAGGATCGTGCCCTCGAGCGCGGACTCTTCGCGTCGCTTGGCATCCCCACGCCGACGTGGGTCGCGGTCGCAAGCCCCGAGGATCTCGACCGCGCGATCGAGGCGGTCGGGTTCCCGATGATCCTCAAAACCCGACGCATGGGCTACGACGGCAAGGGCCAGTGCGTCGTACGCTCGCCGGAGGAGACGCGGACCCAAGGTGCGGCGCTGCTCGACTCCGCGCCGGGCGGCCTGATCGCCGATCGCATGGCAACACTTCACTCCGAGGTCTCTGTTATTGCGGCTCGCTCCGCCGACGGCCAGGTCGCGAAGTATCCACTCTGCCAGAATGTGCACCGACACGGCATCCTCTGGCGCACACACGCCCCGGCACCGATCGGCGAGGACGCGCCGGAGATCGTCGAGAACGCCCGTGCCGCGGCACTGCGCGTGCTGCACGCGATCGATTATGTCGGCGTGATGGCGATCGAGTTCTTCGTTGAAGGTGAGAACGGCGCGCCGCTCTGCCTTCTCGCGAACGAAATGGCCCCGCGTGTGCACAACACCGGGCACTGGACGATCGAAGGGGCCAGCACGAGCCAGTTCGAGAACCACGTCCGCGCGGTCCTCGGGCTGCCCCTCGGATCAACGGCCATGACGACGCCCGAAGCGATCGCATCGATGTACAACATCGTGGGCCGCGTGCCCGATCGCGGCTCGCTGCTCGAAGTGCCCGGTGCACGCGTGCATCTGTACGGGAAGCCCCCCCGCCGAGCCAGAAAGCTCGGGCACGTCACGCTCGTCGGGACGGACGCGCGGGAACTCTCGCGACGGGAGAAGATCGTTGAAGAACTCTGCGCGTGGGAGGTCTGAACCCATGCTCGGGATGAACACGACTCGGCGCGAACGCGCACGGAGATCCAGCATGAAACGTGTCATGGTGTGTGGTGTGGCCGCTCTCCTCGCGACGATCGCCGGTTGCGCGCCAAGCCAGAGGGCAACCGAGCGGACCGGGCTCGTCACGATGCGTGGCACGCCGCTGACGCTCCAGGGTGTCGGCCCCGGTGCCCAGGTCGGCAAGCCCGCCCCGGACTTCGTCGCGATCGCCAACGACATGAGCGAGCGGTCCCTGCAAGACTACAGAGGCAAGACCGTGATCCTCGCAACCATACCCTCACTCGAGACCGCGGTCTGCGACGCGGAGACTCGGGCCTTCAACGAACGCGCCTCCGCGCTCGATGATTCGATCATCGTCGTCACAGTGTCGATGGATCTTCCCTTCACGCAGAAGAAGTGGTGCGCCGCAGCGGGGATCGATCGCGTGGAGACGCTCTCGGACAGCCGCCTCCGCCAGGTCGGCGATAACTACGCCCTGCGAATCAAAGAGAACGGCCTGCTCGCCCGGTCGGTCACGGTGATCGACGGCGCGGGGATCGTGCGGTATCAGCAGATCGTCCCCGAGCTTGCGAGCGAGCCCGACTATGACACCGCGATCAACGCGGCACGAGCCGCCTCCCAGACGCGTTGAGAGAACAACAGACCCTCACCGCCCGACCGGCAGCCAGATCGTCGGCTTCAGCGAGCCGTGCGCCTCTTTCTCCCGCTCCGAGAGATACCGATCAACCGGCACCCCCGCCTCCTTCGCCGCGTCCCGGATGCTCTGGTCATACTCCCGCATGCTCTCCGAGTTGTCGGAGTACCAGAACCCGTCGATGTTGACGTACGTCAGCGTGTACCCCTCGATCGGCTCGACGTTCTTCTTCTTGGACGCTGCCCCCGCGAGCGACGCAATGCCCCCGACCACCCCACGACCGCGCCGACCCGTCCGCAGCCGCGGCGAACGCGACGACGACTCGACCTCCATCCCCATCTGCACCGTGGCCGTGTCCCCCGAGAACTTCACGCCGCACGGATAGACGCCGTAATCGGCATCAACGCTCGCAAAGTCCTGCTCAATCATCCACGTCAGGAGCGAATCGACGCTCATGCTCCTGAGCGACTGCGCATCGAGGCGGTTCCGCAGCGCGAGCACCAACTCCATCTTCGAGGGCGCCAGAGCCCGGGTCTCGGTGAGCGAGGCATCGAGCGCGAGGCGGAGTTCTTCCTGCAACCACCCGACGCTCTGCGTCGACATCGTCGCACGCCACCCCGCCCCATCCATCGCCGCGATCGCCTCTTCTCCGCGCTTGTACTGCGCGAGCACCTGGTCTTCAACGCTCTCGGCGCACCCCACGCCCAACGCACAAATCACAATAACCACGATAGACAACAGACGATTCATAGATGCCTCCCAGCACGCCTCAGCGGGCAATACCGGGCAGCATATACGAAACCCAAGAGTCATTGCAAGGGCATCTGTCGCCACGCAAGATCGCTTGTCGCAGGCGATCCTCCAGAGCGGCGGGCATCCGATGGAGAAATGGAAGAAACGCTCGATCCCCGCAGGACTTACTTCAACCCCCTCGCATTCTGCAACGCAAGCAGCCCGTAGGCCGTGATCAGCACGGGGTTGTTCTCCATCCACCGGTCGTCCACACTGCGGAAAGACCCATCCTCGTTCTGCAAGGTGGCCAGGCGATCGATGAGGTCGTTCGCCCAATCGCGGGTCTCCGTCCGCTCATCCCCGGAGCCGCGAACCACAACGTCGATCGTCTCTTCTCCCCAGGCGTTCATGGCTCGCGCAAAGGTGACGTAGTAGTAATACATCCCATCCGTGCCGATCCCCGGGTTCTCCTCCAGAGTGTAGTTGTTCCGGAGCCACTCATACGCCGCCACCACACGCGGATCGTCACGCTTCAGATCCGCATAGATGTAACTCTTGAACCCCGCATACGTCATCGAGCCATACGCGCGTAGGCGGCTGATCTGCTGCCCGTTCTCCAACGTCTCGTCGATCATCCCCGCCTGCGATTGCCCCACAAGCCGATCGACGCTCTCCGCGTTCGGGCTCGTCGCGTAGATAAACCCGCCCTGCGAAGAAAGATCGGCATACGGCATGTCGTTCACACTGTCCAGCATCTGCGTGCGCGCCAGAAAGACCAGTGCCCGCTCGAACGCCGGATCATCCCCGCGAACCCCGGAATCGTGCAGCGCCTGCAGCATGAGATTCAGGTTGCTGTTGTCAGGACGTCCATGGTTGCCGTACCCGACACCCCCATAGAACGGATGATCCCTCGTCACAACCTTCGTCTCCGCACCCGCGGGCGTGGTGGTGTCCGCGGCTTCGCTGTACTGCAACCCGCGCAGGAACGCCTGCGCCCCCGGGATCACACGCCGGGCCTCCGGCGTATGCGCCCTCGCAAGCGCTGAAAGACAGATCGACGTGTTGTAGTTGGCAAGGATCTGGTCATAGATTCCCCCATCTTCCTGCGCATACGAAAGGATGAATCGCAAGGCGCGATCGATATCCGGATCCGACGCGCCCAGTCCCGGCTCCATCAGCATCCCGTTCACAACCAGACCGGTGATCGCCGGGTACACAGGGCCGGAAGGCGGAAGCGCCCACCCACCCGTGCGCGCGTCCTGCTGCGTGCGGAGCCACTCCATCGCGCGGCTCGCCATCCGCTCCGCCTTCTCGCGCCGTTCCGGGTCGATCCCCATCGAGCTCGCAACCGGCACAGCGCAGATCACAAAGGCACAGAGCAACCGAGCGATGGGTGTGCGGCACACGCGAGCAGTCCTGCGTTGCATGGTGGTCTCCGATAGGCAGATACGGACGTCAGTTTACACGCTCTCGATCGCCCCGAGTTGCACCAGGGTCGCGCATCCGACAACCGCAGCGGTCTCGATCCGCATGATGTGAGGCCCAAGGCGCACGACCTCGATCCCCGCCGCCTCAGCCGCCCCGATCTCCGCCGGGCTCAGCCCACCCTCCGGTCCGACCAGAAGGCGGACGCTCCGGCACGCGCTGCGAGGCACCTCCCGAACATGGACCCCAGTCGCGTCGGCGACCAGCACACGCTCACCATCTGGCGCAACGAGCGCGTCGCCGAACGCAACCGGCTCCCCGATCCGCATCGTCCACGCTCTGCCGCACTGCTTCGCACTCTCGACCGCGATCCGCTCAAGCCGCGCGAGCTTCCCCTCTCGTGGCTCGACGATGGTTCGCTCACAGATCAGGGCACGCCAGAGCACACACCCGGTCTGGCTCAGCCCCTCAATCATCTCTTCAAGCCGCGTCCCCTTCGGAGCCGCGCTCCAGACTTCGATGCGGGGCGAGGGCTGCGGATGCGACTCAACGCCCTCGATACGCAGGTCGAGCCGGTGCTCCTTCCGCGTGCCGACGCGCTCAATGATGCCCGAAGCAATCTGGCCGGCTCCGTTCAAGACCTCGATCGCATCCCCCTGCGCGAGACGCTTGACCCGCGTCGCGTGCTGGGCTTCATCACCCGACACACTGAGCGTGACACCCGGTTCGAGCACCTGAAAGGGGAGGAAAATGCGGTGGGCCGCCATGCCGGGACTGTACCGCTCTGCACACGCCGGGCGGTGAAGTGGGGGCAGAGTGGGGGGCAGAGTGGGGGGCGAGTGGGCGAGTGGGGGGGTGGGGGGGTGACGGGTGTCGGAGACGTCCGAGAACCGGGCGTGCGCCACCAAGAACCGAGAGAATCGCCTATTCCGGCCTCAGGGTGTCGGACGATCGTGCACACCCCTTGAGTCTCTCCGGATCGCACCCGATGATACGAGTTGGACTTTGGCGACTGCATGAGCGACACACCCAGCCAGGGCGACCCGATTTCGCTCGACTCCGTCATCGACGAGTTGCTGGAGTCAGCCGCGCACGATCAGACCGCGACCACCGCGCAACCCGAAGAGCCCGATGTCGTCTCAGCACCGCAGGACCAGACGCCCGACCCGCACGGACCTGATCTCGCCGCGGCGACGCACCATTCCGAACTGATCCAGGACCCGCTGAACGAGTCGCTCGCCAAGTCGCTCGACGTGCTGCTCAAAGAAGCCGAAGCACTGCAAGCGACGGTCTCGGAGGTTGCCCCGGAACTTCCGACTCATCTCGCGCCCCCACCGGCACCACCCCCCGAGCCCTCCAGCCAGATTCCACAAGTTGGTCCCGCCTCAGAGACTGCCCCGGCCGCGCCACTCCCCTCGGCTGAGCCACTCGCAGAAGCCGAAGAAGTTGTCACCCCGGCCGCCCCAGGCGGGGAACCACCCGAAGCCCCTGCCATCGCTGAGCGGGCGGAATCCGATGCTGGCACGATCCAGTCGCTGGATGCCGAACTCGCTGCACTGACCGACGATCTTCTCGCAGGAGACTTCGAGGCACCCGCGCGTCCCGAGTCCGAGCAGGCACCAGAGACGCCCCACGCCCAAGAGGCCGAAGCACCGCACCCCGCCGCACACGCCGCGTCCGTGGTCGCCGCTTCCGCAGCAGTCGCAGCCGCAGCTCGTGAGCCGGCATCACAAACCCCCGCGCACCCATCAGCAAGCGACCAGCCGGTCACATCGGCCGGCGTCGCGCTGTTGTCACGGGTGATCGCCCTGCTGAAGCGCGGCGCGATCGGCGCGAGCGAGCCGGCACGGATCGCGCTCGGGCTTGTCTCCGCTCCACTCGCCGGAAAGCGATCGTTGCAGCAATCGATCGGCTGGCTCGGGGCGTACACGCTCTTCGTGGCCGCGGGGCTGTGGATCTATCTGATCGCATTCCACACGCCCCAGAGCCCCCAGGCGACAAGTGCGCCCTCTTCGCTCCACGGCGGCTCACACACCGACGATCACGACTCCGATCACGACAAGAAGGACAATGGCACGCACAAGCCGTCCGGCACATCGGACCACGGGACCAAGAGTGATGCCCACGCTTCGCCCAAGGCGGATTCGGGACACGGCGCGAAGGATGCGCACGGGGCCAAGGACAGCCATGGCGCAAAGAAGGGCGATGGCCACGGCGCACCGACCCAGACCACACGCGTCGTGAACGGGTACGCGGTCTCGAAGCACGCACCCGCGGGCGCAGCAAAGAAAGACGCTGGCGGCGCGAAGGACAGCCACGGCGCGAAGAAGGACGACAAGAAGAAGTCCGGCGGGCATTGAGTCCCGCACACCAGATCACGCACATCCGACTCGATCCGTGTCGGACCGATCATGAAGATCGGCTCGCCCTGTCCGGTTGCTGCGCGAGTGTCGCCCACGTTGGCGGAGTCACCACAGCGCACGCACACGGATCGTGTCCGACACCGTCCGCAAACGATCGTCGAGCGACGGAGCATCGGAAGGGTCCACGTCGAGCACGACATAGCCGATCTGCTCATTGGTTCGCAGATACTGGGCGTTCACATTGACACCCAGCTCCGCAGTGATCGCGTTGATGTGCCCGAGCACGCCCGGCACATTCCTGTGAAAGTGCAGGATGCGGTGGGTGCGGTGCTCGATCTGTCCATCCGTGCGCACCTGCTCGGGCAGGTCGACCTCGGGCACGTTCACCGAGCCGGTCGTCGAGCCGTTGTTGACGAAGCGGGCCAGCTTGCCCACGACATCAACAGCGATGCTCTCCTGGGCCTCCTCGGTGCTGCCGCCGATGTGGGGCGTCAGGATGACGTTCTTCAGCCCCTGCACCGGCGAGACAAACGAGTCGCCCTTGCCCGCGGGCTCAACCGGGAAGACATCGAGCGCCGCTCCGGCGATACGCCCGGATCGCAACCCATCGGCCAGCGCGTCGAGATCGACGACCGTGCCCCGGGCGTTGTTGATCAGGAACGCGCCCGGACGCATCTGCGCGATCTGTCCCCGGCCGATCAGGTTGTCGGTGCTCGATGTCGCGGGCACATGCAGCGTGACCGTGTCCGACTCTGCAAGCAGTTCACCCAGCGTGCGAACCTGCTTCGCGTTGCCAAGCGCGAGCTTCGGCACAACGTCATAGAACAGCACACGCATCCCCATCGCCTCGGCAAGCACAGACACCTGCGAACCGATGTGGCCATACCCGACGATCCCCAGCGTCCGCCCCCGGATCTCGTGGGCCCCGGTCGCGGACTTGTCCCAATCACCCCTGTGCAGCCCCACCGACTTCTCCACCAGCGAGCGATTCAGCGAGATCACCTCCGCGATCGTCAGCTCGGCGACCGAACGCGTGTTGCTGAAGGGGCTGTTGAAGACCGGAATCCCCCTGTCGCACGCCTCACGCGTGCAGACCTGATTGGTCCCGATGCAGAAGCACCCGATCGTCAGCAAGCGCGGCGCAGCCGCGAGAACCTCAGGCGTGATCGTGGTCTTGGAGCGAATCCCGATCACGTGCGCATCCGACGCTGCCCTCAGGAGCGCATCCCCCTCCAGCGCCTTCGCGTGACACTCAACATGGAATCCCTCTGCACGAAGGATGTCCGCCCCGCGCGGGTGGACACCCTCAAGCAGCAGGATCTTGATCCGATCCTTGGGGAAGGAAGTGGGGGATGCCTTGGTGGCACCGCTCTCCAGAGCGGTGGGATGACGAAGGGGAGCAGGATGTGGCAGCGCCATGAGTGATTGTTCCAGCTGATGACGAGAGAGTCCCGGATCTGAAACCACGCGCTGACTCCGCTCTGGAGAGCGGTGCTACCCAAGACTTAGAACTTCACGATATCGGCCAGTACGAGGGCTCCGAGCAGTGCCCCCAGCAGGATTCGGTAGATGCCGAAGGGGGTGAGGCCGTGCTTGTTGAGGAAGCCGACCAGCCACTTGACGGCAAAGGCCGCGGAGATGGCGGCGACGAGGATGCCGAGGATGACGGGCGTCCAACCAAGATCCTCGAAGAGGTTGGGGGTGCCGGTGTCGGAGGCGTTCTTGAGGTTCTTCAACAGCTTGTAGCAGCACGCCCCGCCAAGCGTCGGAAGCCCCAGCAAAAAGCTGAACTCCGCGGCTTTCGCCGGCCGAAGCCCGGCCATCACCCCCGCCGTGATCGTCATCATCGAGCGGCTCGTACCCGGCCACATCGCGATGCACTGCACAACCCCGATGAAGAGTGCCTTCGCGGGCGTCAGGTCATTGATGTCGAGCCCCGGCTGTGGTGCATTGGCAGCGACCGGCGGGTGCTTCTTCTTCCGCCAGACATCGAGAGCAATCATGTACACGCCCCCGACGATGAGCGCCGCGATCACCGGCCCAGGCGAGAAGAGCTTCGAACTGATCCAGTCGTCCAGCAGCACACCCAGCACCGCGGCCGGCAGAAACGCGATCACGATGTTGATCGACAGCCGCAGGCCATCCCTGTCCTTGCCGACCAAGCCCCGCAGCATCGAGAGAACCCGCGGGAAGTAGAGCCCGAGCACGGCAAGGATCGCCCCACCCTGGATCACGATGTTGAACGCATCCACGGACGACTTGACCGAGGGGTCGTCGAGCTTCAGGAACGCCGCCGCGAGGATCAGGTGCCCCGTGGAACTCACCGGAAGATACTCGGTGATCCCTTCGACGAGCCCGAGGATGATGGCCTGCAGTGGAGTCATGGGAAAGTCACAAAGTCACCGTCTCACGAAGCCGAAGCACGCGGACAATAGGGCGAATGTTGGTATCGTCTAGATACGACGATGCCCACGGTCATTCCCATCACTTCTCTCGCAGACGACCCGAGATTGCACCCCTACGCCAATCAGCGGGACGCGTATCTACGGGCCGCACACCTCCGCACAATCGACGATTCCGCCCAGGATTCCCCTCAAGTCGATGCCGTCGGTGGCGATCCAGGGCTCTTCGTCGCCGAGGGAGAACTGGTCGTGCGCACCCTCCTGCACTCGGCTTACGAGGTCCGCTCGCTCCTGGTCCGCGAGGGGCACCTCGCCAAGTTCGAACGCGATCTTCACGAAATGGAGAGAACAACCCGAAAGCCGCTCCCGGTCTTCGTCGCCTCCCAGCACGTTATGGACGAGATCGTCGGATTCCACATCCACCGGGGCGTACTCGCGTGCGGCTGCCGAAAGCCCAGTTCCCAGACAGCGGCCGCAACGCAAACCGCTCCAGACGAGGAACGACCCGCCCCGTCGGATTGGTCAGAAACAAGTCTCATCGCCAACGCCCGGACACTCGTCCTGCTCGAAGACCTCTCGAATCACGACAACGTCGGTGGCATCTTCCGGAACATCGGGTGCCTCTGTCCCGTGGAACGGACCGCCGCTCTCCTCTCCCCCCGATGCTGCGACCCGCTCTATCGCAAGTCCCTCCGCGTCTCCATGGGACACGCGCTCCGTGTGCCGTTCGCACAGGCCGTGGCATGGAACGCCACCCTCGACCTCATCGAACAAGCCGGGTTCACCATCGTGGCGATGGAGACGAGTCAAGCCGCAGCCCCGATCGCTGAGGTCGTCTGGCCGGAACGGGTCGCGCTGGTGCTCGGGGCCGAGGGGCCGGGGCTGCGCCAAGAAACCATCGCGCGGGCCGGGCTCCGCGTCAGGATCCCGATGGCTCCCGGTGCCGATTCACTCAACGTTGCTACCGCTGCGGGAATCGCCCTCTCATGGATGCGCCTCGTGTGAGGGATGCGTTCGCCGCCGCACAGTCCGCACCGCCGACCGAGGCAAGGTGCGGCAAGCGTCTCTATACTCCGACTCGCTGTCGCACCAGGACAATCGCTTCGTTATGAGACTTCATCCACATCTCGTGCCGACCCGATCCCGACTCGCCTGCCGCTTGTGGGTCGGCACCAGTGCGGCGATCCTTGCCGGGCTCGCGGCTGTGGGGAACGGGTGCAGAACCAAGCCACTCCTCTCGCCGGACTACGAGCGTTCGCAGTTCGATCGATACGATCGTGTGCGTGATGAGTACGCCGCTCAGTACGTCTTCGATGAGTTCGGACGCAGACGCCCGAATCTTTCGGGACGTCTGATGCCCCGCGATTGAGCCCGAGCCCGTGAATGTGTGAGGGATCGGGTGAATCTGCAACGATTTTGCGGGATTGCGCGAGCAAACTCACGGGAATTGGAAAGAATGATGGTGTCCGTGTCCGATTCTTGTGTGCGCGGCGCGAGCGGAGCTTGCTCGCCGCTCTCTTGAGAGTTCGGAACGCAACGTATCGGACGAAGCGGACACGAGGTCCGTACCGGCCGGCTGATGGGGTAAGTTCATGGCGCGCAGGAAGAGCACCAGCAACAAGAAGGGTCAGGGCCGTTCGGCTCCGGCTCTCTCAACGCGGACGCGGGTTGTCTGGGGCTCACTCGTCGCTTCGATGACCGTCGTCAGCGGCTTGCTCTGGGTGATGGACGGCGCCAAAGCCCCTCGTGTCGACGGCTGGTCGATGCCCGCACTCGCACAGGCCTCCGCCCCCTCGTCGATCGAGTCGGTCTTCGCCACCAGGGCCGCGATGGAACGGGGCCGTTGGACCTCCATCGTCATCCACCACAGCGGCTCCACCGTCGGCTCCGCCCAGACCATCGAGGCCCAGCACCTGGCGATGAACCTCAAGGGGCTCGGCCACCACTTCGTCATCGGCAACGGGCGCGGCGCGCCCGATGGCCAGATCCACGTCGGCTTCCGCTGGCTCGACCAGCTGCCCGGTGCCCACGTCGGAGGTCCCAACGCCGAGACCCTCAATCGCGAGTCCATCGGCATCTGCCTCGTCGGCAACGGCGACCGCTCACCCTTCACCCAGGCACAGGTCCAGCGTCTGGTCGAACTGGTCAACGCCCTCGCCAACGAACTCGCGATCCCCGCCGATCGCATCTACCTCCACTCGGATGTCGCCAGAACCAGCGACCCCGGACGGCTCTTCCCAGCCGCCGCGTTCCGCGAGCAGGTCGCGCACCTCCGCTGATCCACGCTCGCCAGAACCCGCCCCCCCGCCCCTCATCACAAGCCCTGCCTCGATCCCGAGCGATCACCTCGCCCGTGCGCGCCACGCCGCCCTTCGCTCAGGGCACGATCCTCACCACGCTCACCCCCTCGACCAGCAACTCGTACATCTGCGCGATGTCATCCGTGTGCATGCGCACACACCCCATCGAGCGTTGCCTGCCGATGCTGTCGGGCTCGATGGTGCCGTGCAGGCCGTACCCGACATACGGAGCCGAATCGCCGACTCCCTCGATCCCGATCCAGTGCTCGCCGATCGGGTTCTTCGGATCATCCGCCGCGAACTTCTCGCCCGTGCGCGGGTTCACCCAGTACGGGTTGACCAGCTTGCTGTTCTTCTTGACGACAAAGTTCCCCGTGGGCGTGCCGTTGTCCTCGCCGAGCCCGACCGTGTACGAACGAACAAAGACCCAGGACGACGGCTCATCCGGCGAACCCATGTACAGATCGAGCCGGTACGCGCTCTTGGTCACCACGGCGTGGAACGGCCCGCGCACAAGCTTGAGCTTCTGACCCACGCTGATCCGGTTCGGGTTCGACAGCCGGTTGACGCGCTGGATGAGACGCCAATCCGTCGCCAGGTCACGCTTGCTCGCGATCTTCGCGAGCGCATCGCCGGACTGAACGGTGTACGTCTCAACGAACGTGTCCCCGGGGTAGACCTTCGGGGAGAAGACCAGATCGTCGTTCAGAGCACCCAGCCGCTGACGCAGCGGAGCACGCTCCGTCTCCGTCTTCGCGCTCGCCAACGCCCGCGAGAGGATCTGACGCGCCGCAACCAGATCACCGCCCTTGATCTTCTCCTCCGCGCTCCGCACGCTCCGCTCAAGCTCGCTCACGGGCGTCGCGATCGGATCCGCAGCGGGCACGCTCGGAACGGGCGGCGGGTTCGTCTCGCTCTGCGACGGATTCGTCCCCACAGGCGGATTGGTGAGTCCCGTTCCAGAAGTGGGGGTGCCCGTGGGAGTGGTCGTAGTGGGGGTAGAGGGAGGCGGTGTCAACGCCGTGATGACATTCGGATCAGTCGGCGTCGGCGTGCCGCCGCGCTCCGTGAGTGCCCGCCCCAGCGGGCCCGCGCTCTCGGTTTCTACAGGACGAGCCCCGCCCGATCCCTGCTCGATCACCAGCGGACGAGCGGCTTCATTCTCTTTGGGCGGCGGGAGCATCGCCATCGATCCGCTCTCGCGCACTGCGGGCTTGGACGAGTCCGTCTGGGTCGGTGTCTGAAGAGGCGTCTGTGTCGCGGGTTGACGAGCGAGCGTGCTCCCGCCCTTCGGCGTTCCCGCGTTCGCGGCAGACGGGCCCGGTAGCCGCAGCCCACGATCCTCAGGCACCGGCTCGCTCCGGACGCTCGTATCGACCGGCTCGTTCTTCGGCCCGTCGTTCTTCTTCCCAAGACCGCCAAGCCCCCAAGAGGCAAGCGCGACCACAACCACGCCGCCGACCACAGCCAACGCGATCAACTGCGGCGTCAGACGGATCTTGAACGGACGCCGAGAGGTATACACGCGGCCGCTGCCGCCGGCTCGCGCAGTCTGTGAGGGCAAGGTCATCGTCAAGGTCCCTTCCATGAGCGGCATCGATCCCGACCGCGCTCCGACGCGGCACGGAGAGAGCGATGCATCCATGCGTCCGGATCATACGAGCCGGATTCCACACACCGAACCCCGAGTATCGACCAGAACCCCTGCCGGAGGCCTACTTTGCGGCCCGCTCCCAGATCCGCCCCCCTTCGGTCCAGATCTCGTCCATGGGCTCGTCGGTCTCTTCTCGGGGCACCCGATCCACAACCTGGATCCCAAAGCACACCCCGATGATCCGCGACTGGCCCGGATGCTCCCGCCTCAGCGACGCGACGAATCGGTCATAGAACCCCGCACCCCGCCCGAGCCGACCCCCCTCGCGATCAAAGGCCAGACCCGGCGCAATGACGACCTCAGGCGGCTTCGTCGGTTTGGCACACGTCACTGCCGGCTCTGAGACTCCGAATCGCCCCACAACCAGATCAACAGGCGGCTGGCGCACAATCCGTGGCTCGACGATCCCACGTTCCCAGTCCGTCCGAGGCAGCGTCACCTCGGCTCCCATGCCGATCAACGAAGAAATCAACGCACGCAGATCGACCTCCGCCACAGGCGCACCCCGCACGGCGATCCCCAGAGGCCAATAGAGCATCACACGCCGATACCCGGAAAGACGCGGATAAAGACACGACGCCGTGGTCCCAGACCAGATCCGCGACACCTCAGGAACGAGCGAGGCGATCCGTGCCCGCATCGCGGCACGCATCGCCCGTTTCGAGGCCCCGATGTCGCCATCTTCCGTCATCGACACGCATCCCGGCGATCACCCGCAGAGCATCACGCCCGCCAAGGTGTCTCACCAGAATGTACCACAACCGGGGTGCGATTGCAGCCATATCCGCAGCCGCCCGCGCGTGGGTACGTCGCCTTCTTGCGGACATCAAACGCCTGTTGCCATCAAGCCCGATACGCCGCAGCGACCTTGTTCAACGCCTCACGAACCACCCGGAAGTGCTCCTCCGTCAGATCGTGGTGCATCGGCAGCGCGAAGACCTGTGACGACAGCGCGTCCGCCACGGGGCAGTCGTTCTTGTTCCACGTGGCCAGCGCGGGCTGCTTGGGCAGCGACCGCGGATAGTGGACGGCCGTCGGCACACCCTCGGCCATCAACGCCTTGCAGAACTCGTCACGCGTGCAGCGAAACTTCGAGAGATCCATCTTCACGACGTACAAGTGGAACACGGCTTCCGCGCCGGGCGTGGTGGTGGGAGGGATCAGCCCGTCGATCTCCGACAGGATCGCGTCGAACTTTGACGCGTTCTTCTGGCGGGTCTTCGTCTGGTCCGGCAGCCGATCAAGCCGCGAGCAGCCGATCGCCCCCGTGATGTCGTTCATCCGGTAGTTGTACCCGATGTGCTCATGCAGGTACTTGTCGGTCTCCCCGTGCGAGCGCAGCAGCTTGATGCTCTTCGCCAGCCCGTCGTCGTTGCACGAGATGCTCCCACCCTCCCCCGTTCCCAGGTTCTTCGTCGCGTAGAACGAGTACGTCACGGCGTCGCCGAACGCGCCGATCCCCTTCCCCTTGTACGTCGCAAGATGCGACTGGGCCGCGTCGTACACGACCTTCAGGCCGTGCTTCTGCGCGAGCGCCTGCACCGCGTCGATATCCACCGGGCAGCCATACAGGTGCGTCGCCGCGATGCCCCTGGTCTTCGCCGTCACCTTCTTCGCGGCATCGTTCACATCAATCTGGAACGTCTCAGGAATCGCATCAACAAACACCGGGGTGCAGCCCCGCGCCACGATCATCGATACCGTCGCGATGTACGACCACGCCGGCACGAGCACCTCGTCACCCCGCTGGAAGAGGGGCTCATACGCCAGTTGCAACGCGCACGTCCCGTTGGCACAGGTCATCATGTGCTTCGCGCCCGAGATCTGTGCGAACCGCGTCTCGAGCTCCTCGCACTTCTTCGCCGCACGCAGCATGCCGGACTTCAACACCGCCGTCGCCGCATCCACGTCCGCCGAGCTCAGCCCGGTCGACATAAAGGGGATCGGGGTCTTCGAGACTGGGGTGCCCCCGGAGATGGCAAGGTCCAAAGTGCTGCCGACAGCCGAAGACACGGGCGAGGCGGTTGTGGTGCTCAAGTCGGACTCCTTTCCGGCGCGTCCCGGAACCGGTACGATAGGACTGCGTAGCCCAGATGGACGGCGACGCGATCGCTCAGGTGTATGCCTGATCGGGATGCGTTCGGAACGTGGCCCCTGCCGCGTTCAGCCGCAAGCACAGACGCACCGGGCGAGGGCTTACAGGAGCCGCCCGCGGCGAGTCCGCACCAGACGCCTACACACCGGCGACCGACGGACAATGACGTGAGATGAAGCATGAATCGCGATCGTTCTGACGCCCCGGGCCAGACCCGCGGCACGTGGACAGGGGGTTTACTCGTGAAGCGACTCATCACGTATGCCGCCTGCGCAGGACTTGCCCTCGCGCTCGCGTTGCCCGATGGCGCGGGCGCATCGGCGCGCACCGCCCACGCGCAACCGGCGACCGACGACTCCATCGCCGGGTTCGGAGGCGAGAAGGCGTTCACCCGCCCCAAGCAGGACGCCGTCATGGGCCTGAGTCTCCCGACGACCATCCGAGAGGTCCTCGTCAAAGGCGGGGATCGCGTCAAGAAGGGGCAGGTGCTGGTGCGAGGCGATGACGCGGAAGAACTCGCCCTCCTCAAGGCCCAGCAACTGCGGGCCAACTCCTCCTTGCCCGTCGATCGCGCAGAGAAGGCCGTCGAGCTGCAGCGCTTCGAGTACGACCAATTGCTCAACCTCCAGCGTGAAGGAGGCGGCTCGCCCCAGGAACTCGAACGCGCCCGTCTCTCGCTCGAAGCCGCAAAGATCGACTATGAGACCGCCAAGCTCAACCAGGAGCAGGAGGTCATCCAGGTCGATCGCGTCATCGCGCGGGTGGATCGATACAGAATCCTCGCACCCTTCGACGGCGAGGTCGACACCGTCTTCATGGACGCCGGTCAGAGCGTCACCGACAACGACAAGGTCCTCCGCGTCGTAGAGATCGATCCGCTCGAGATCGACGTCGCCCCGCCCATCGCCGTCACGCTCGCCGATCCCGCCACCGGCAGAGACGCCGTTCGCGTCGGACAGCCGGCATGGGTGCTCATGGAACTGCCAGGCGAACCCAGAGTCCACGTCGGCAAAGTCACCGAAGTCAGCCCCGTCGCCGATCCGCGCAGCGGCACACGCCGCGTCCGCGTCGAAGTCGCCAATCCCGAAGGCATCGTCGCCGGACTCACCGCATGGGTCCGCTTCACAGAGCCGCAGGGAATCTGGAAAGACCGGATCGTCACCAGCAAGATCACCAGGTCGCTCAACAACGAACCCGCAGAACCAGGAATCCACGAGGTCGCGGCACAAGGGGGCCAGCGGTGATCGACCTCTCGAACCTGAAGTCTCCGGCATGGCAACGGGTCGTTGCCGAACTCACAGCGCCAGCCGCCGACGATCGCACATTCCTCCTCCGCGTGGTCGGCGTGCTCGGCCACGTCGCCGGTGCGCGGCAGGCCGTTCTCTACACGATGCCGCGCGCCGCAGAGGGCGCGGTCGAAGGAGAGGACGCGGGCGCCGCACCGCCCCGGCCGATCCTCGTCTGGCCCCCACAGACATCCGCATCATCGGGAACACAGAAGCAGGATCCATTCGCAGACGATCCCGCTTCACAGGTCACACATCCCGCGGACATGGCCTCCGCCGCACGCCTCGCCATCGATGGAGGCCAGGCACAGGTCTTCGGCTTCGAGAAAGACGAGATGTTCTACGACGGCGGAGCCGGCGGCCATGTGATCTCCGTCCCGCTCGCGATCGGCTCGCCCGATTCCCCAGTCCCCGTCGCGTACGCAGTATCGATGCTCGTCGAGGGGCGGTCACGCCCCGCGCTCCAGACCACGATCGCCCTCGTCGAACTCGTCGCCGGATACGCACACGCCCACCGCACCGGACAGGCGCTCAAACGCCTCCGGGTCTCGAGCGCGGCCCTCGACCTCGCGGCCCGACTCATCGCCGCAGTCAACGCCGCTCCGAGTTTCAAGGGCGCGGTCCTGCAACTTGCAAACGATCTGGTCCGCCAGCTCCACGCCGAGCGTGTCTCCATCGGCTGGGCCAAGGGTGTCGGCCGAAAGGGCGAGGGCGAGTCCGTTCACGCCGTCGCCATCAGCGACACCGAGCATCTCGACCGACGCATGGCCATGGTCCAGAAGCTCGAAGGCGCCATGAACGAGTGCTTCGACCAGGAGCAGCCCGTCATGTTCCCCCCCGCGCCCGAAAGAGGCCCGGGAGCGGACGTCGTCCTCGCAACCGCGATCACGCACGCCCACCGCGAACTCGCCGCCGGAAACGCCGCCGCCCGCGTCATCTCACTCCCCCTCCGCGTGGAAGAGCGTCTGATCGGCGTCGTGACCGTCGAAACAGCCGGCGGCCCGGAATCCGCCTCCATCGATGTACAGACCATCGAACTGCTCCAGGCCGTCCTCGACCTGCTCTCGCCCGTGCTCCGCATCCGGCGCAGCGACGACAGGGCCTTGCCCCTCCGCGCGTGGGACGACACGCTGAAGGCCGGCGCATGGCTTGTCGGCACAACGCACACCGTCTGGAAGCTCGCCGGCGTTGCGTTGATCGCGCTCATGCTCGTCCTGACGCTGGTGGATGTGCCGTATCGCGTCGAAGCCCCCGCGGAGTTGCGCCCACGCGAGCAGCGCGTCGTCAGCGCACCATTCGACGGCCTCATCGCCTCGCTCGCGCCCGGCGTTGAGCCCGGATCCCGCGTGGAACCCGGCCAGACCCTCGCCCTCATGGACACGAGCGAGCTGCGCCTGCAGGCGATCAACGCCCAGGGCGAGATCCTCCGCGCCTCCAAGCAGGCCGACAGCGAGCTCGCCTCAGGCAAACTCTCCGAGGCGCAGCAGTCCCGGGCCAAGGCCCAGCAGGCTCAAGCCGAGCTCGACCTGCTCAACACCCGCATCTCACAGGCGACGCTCACCGCACCGATCGCCGGCACGATCATCGCAGGCGACCTCCGCGAACGCGTCGGATCATCCGTCAAACTCGGCGACGCGCTCTTCCAGATCGCCCCCCTCGAAGACATGCTCGTCGTCGCGAAAGTGGGAGATCGCGACATCTCGCTGGTCGAGGTCGGCGCAACCGGAAGCGTCGCGACCAAGGCCTATCCCGCCCAACGCCACGCCTTCGCCGTCGAACGCGTCGTCCCCCTCTCGCAGGCAGAAGAAGGAAAGAACGCCTTCGAGGTCCGCGCCCGTCTCGAAGCCCCCGCCGGGTGGATGAGGCCAGGCATGGAAGGGTTCGCAAAGTTCGACGCGGGCGAGCACTCCCTCATCTGGATCGGCACCCGACGCATCCGAGACACCCTCCGCCTCTGGTTGTGGTGGTGAGTGAAGAAGGCACGCAGGCAGCCAGGCAAGGCGTGAAGGCACGATGCGTGTGAAAGAATTCGAATGAGCAGCGGCCGCATCAACACCTACAGAGATCTGATCGCTTGCCAGCGAGGGATGTCGCTCGTGCTCGCCGTCTATCGCGCGACGGACGCCACGCCCGATTCAGAGACATTTGGCTTGCGGTCGCGAATGAGACGAAGCGCGGTCTCGCTTCCATCGAACATCGCAGAGGGATACGGCCGCGAAAGCACGCAGGACTCTCTGCGGTTCCTCTGTCTTCCACGCGGCTCGCTCTACGAGCTTCGAACGCAGGTCGAGATAGCACAATCACCGGGTTATCTGACTCTTCGTCCTGATCTGGACTCATTGCTCGGCGAGACGGATCGTGTGTCGCAAGGCTTGATCCGTGGCATAGAAAGGAGCGACCGACAATGAGTCCCTGCGTTTCCGAGAACGCTCTTTCCCGTTTCCCTCTTCCTTTGTGCCTTCGTGCCTTCGTGCCTACGTGCCTGCTGTCCGCAGACTCTTCACTTGCCATCACCCTGACATGAACGAACGCCCCACATTCTCCCCCTTCTGGCACCGCGTCCGAGCCATGCGCCCGCGCCTGAGGCCCCACACCCAGATCACCCGCCAGCACTACCGGGGCCGACGCTGGCACGTCGTGCAGGACCCCGCCACAAACCAGTACTACCGGCTCAACCCCATCGCCTACCAGTTCGTCTCCCTCCTCGACGGCGCACGCACCATCGAAGACGCATGGAAACTCTCCCTCGGTGAGCACGGCGACGCCGCCCCCACGCAGAACGAGGTCATCACACTGATCTCGCAGCTCTACAACGCCAACCTCCTCGCCGTCGAGACCACGCCCGAGACCGATCAGCTCCTGAGGCGAGGACGCGAACGCTTCAAGAAAAAGGCCATGTCCCAGGCCGTCGGACTCATGTACTTCAAGATGCGCCTCTTCAACCCCGACCCGATCCTCACCAGGATCGAGCCGGTCCTCAGGCCGCTCCTCAACAAGTGGGGCTTCCTCTTCTGGCTCGCCTTCGTCATCTTCGCCGCCGTCCGCCTCGCGCCGGAATGGGCCCAGCTCCGCAGCGGCGTCGAATCCGCCGTCGCGCCCGCAAACTGGGGATGGATGGCCCTCGTCTTCATCGTCACCAAGGCGATCCATGAGATCGGCCACGGCGTCATCTGCAAACGCTTCGGCGGCCAGGTCCCCGAGTTCGGCGCGATGCTCCTCGTCCTCGTCCCCGCCCCATACGTCGACGCCTCCGCGTGCTGGGCATTCGCCAGCAAGTGGAAGCGCATCGCCGTCGGCGCAGGCGGCATGATCTTCGAGCTCTTCATCGCCGCCATCGCCGCACACGTCTGGCTCGCAACCCCACAGGGTGAACTCCTCCACCAGATCGCGTACAACGCGATGCTCACCGCCGGAATCTCGACCGTCCTCTTCAACGCCAACCCCCTCATGCGCTTCGACGGCTACTACATCCTCAGCGACCTGCTCGAGGTCCCAAACCTCATGCAACGCTCAACCTCGATGCTCACGCACCTCTGCCAGAAGCACATCTACCGCCTCAAGGACGCCACGCCCCCGACCACACTCCCCAGCGAGCGACGCATCCTCCTCACCTACGGCGTGCTCGCCCTCGCCTACCGCGTCTTCCTCTTCATCTCGATCACGCTCTACGTCATGGGCAAGCTCTTCGCCATCGGGCTCGTGCTGGCGATCTGGACCGGCGTGATGTGGTTCGTCCTCCCGCTCGGCAAACTCTCGCACTGGCTCGCCGCTCATCCGCCCCTCGCCGAGCATCGCTTCCGCGCCGTCGCCACCACGCTCGGGCTCTTCCTCGCCGCCATGATCGCCGTAGGCGCCATCCCCGCCCCCGATCGCCGACGCGCAACCGGCGTGGTCGAGAGCGCGGCCCGCACAGGCATCTTCGCGGGCGCAAACGGCTTCGTGCAAGTCGCACACGTCCGCGCCGGAGACCGCGTCCGCGCCGGCGACCCGATCGTGACGTGCAACAGCCCCGAACTCGAACGGGCCCTCGAAGCCGCCCGATCCATGCTCGATGGCGCGCTCAGCCAGGAACGCGAAGCAACCGTCCAGGATCCCGCCCTCGCTCTCGTCGCTCGCGAACGCGTCGCCGCCATCAACGCCCAGATCGCCTTCATCGAGGATCGCCTCTCACGCCTCATCGTCCGCGCACCGCACGACGGAACCGTCGTCGGCAGCGACCCGGCCCAGCTCGTCGGCGCGTTCGCACGCGAAGGAGACGGCATCTGCGAGATCGTCGATGAGTCCCGCGTCCGCGTCGCCGCTCTGCTCCCCCAGAAAGAAGCCGCGTGGCACTTCCAGCTCGGTGCAGAGGGATACGCCGTCCGCATGAGGTCGTTCTCCCGACCCGAGCACGAGATCGAGGGCGCCAACGTCCGCGTCATCGATGCCGGACAGGTCCGCCTGCCACACGCCGCGCTCGGCTTCGCCGGCGGCGGTGTCGTCGAAACGCAGCAATCCGACAACCAGGGAAGAATGGCCAAAAAGCCCCAGTTCGTCCTCTACGTCGAGCCGCACGCAGGAAGCGCACCGGCGATCGGCGCGCCCGGCGAACGCGTCGCGCTGCGATTCCATCTCCCCTGGAAGCCCCTGATGTCCCAGTGGGTCGATCGATTGCACAAACTGGTGCAGGGAAGGGTGGACGTGTGAGCACCACCGGCCTGCCGGGAACCACGAACGCCGTCACACGCTACCAGGCGCTCTGGGAGAGCGTCCGCAGCCGCCGCACCAAGCCGCTCGTCGCAAAGGGTCTCGACAAGGTCTCGACACGCCTCTCCGCCCGCCTGCGCAACCGTCGCACAGCCCTTCGCTTCCTCCTCGCCGAGGCCGAACGCATCGACCGGCTCGCCCCCGAACTCCGAAACCACTCCGAAGCCGCCCTCGACGAGTCTGTCCGTGAGATCCGCGAAGCGGTCGTCCGCGGCACAAACGACGATCCCACCCTCCGGCGCGCACTCGCACTCCTCCGAGAAGTCGCGCGAAGGCAGACCGGTGAAGAGGCCTACGTCGTGCAGATCGCCGGCGCGCTCGGACTCATCCACGGACGCATCGTCGAGATGAAAACCGGCGAAGGAAAGACCCTCACCGGCTCCGTCGCCGCTCCCATCATCGCGTGGCAGCGCAGACGCCTCCACGTCTTCACCGTCAACGACTATCTCGCCAAACGCGACGCGCACTCGCGTGAAGGCATCTACCGCCGCTGCGCCGTCAGCGTCGGCGCCATCGTCCAGGAGATGAACCCCTCCGAGCGCGCAGAGGTCTACGCCCGCAGCATCGTCTACGGCACCCCCAAGCAGATCACCGCAGACTGGCTCCGCGACCAGATCCGCATGGGACCCGTCACCTCCGCATGGGAAGGACGCACAATCACAGGGCTGGCCGAGCCCGGCTCCGCGGGCGGGCTCCTCATCCCGGGGCTCCGCGCCGCGCTGGTCGACGAGGCCGACGCCGTGATGATCGACGAGGGTGTCGTGCCCCTGATCATCGCTCGCTCACGACACGAAGACGAGATGTCCCCGATCTACAAACAAGCCGACGCCCTCGCCTCGAAACTCGACGAAGGACCGGACTACAAGATCGACCACCTCCGCCGCAAGGCCGAGCTCCGCCGCCGAGGCGAGCACCGACTCGAAGAGATGTTCAGGCAGATCGACGAGCCCATCTGGAGAGCCACGCGCCGCGCCAAGGAACTGGTCCGCACCGCCCTCGTCGCACGCCACTGCTACATCTCCGGTCAGCAGTACCAGATCGTCGACGGACGCGTCATCATCGTCGACGAGTTCACCGGACGATTCCTCGCCGACCGCTCCTGGGAACACGGACTGCACCAGGCCGTCGAAGCCAAAGAAGGGCTCGGGATCACCGCCGATCGCGAGACCCTCGCCCGAATGTCCTTCCAGCGATTCTTCAGAAGCTACCCCTTCCTCGCAGGCATGACCGGCACCGCCGCCGACGCCACCGCCGAGATCGAACAGGTCTACGCCCGTCCCGTCACCATCGTCCCCACCAACCGCCCCGTGATCCGGCGCGAGTGGCCCATGCGCATCTTCAGAACCTCCGAAGCCAAGTGGTCCGAGATCGCACGATCCATCGAACAGGTCCACGCCGAGGGACGCCCCGTCCTCGTCGGCACCAGATCCATCGCCGCATCCGAGCACATCTCAAAGCGCCTCGAAGCCCGCGCACTTGAACACCGCGTCCTCAACGCAAACTTCGACAAGGAAGAAGCAACCCTCATCGCACAGGCAGGACGCGCAGGCGCAATCACCGTCGCGACCAACATGGCCGGGCGAGGCACCGACATCCTCCTCGACGATCGGGCCCGACAAGCCGGCGGCCTCCACGTGATCCTCACCGAGGTCCACGGCGCCCGGCGCGTCGATCTCCAGTTCATCGGGCGAGCGGGCCGTCAGGGCGACCCCGGCTCCGCGCAGATCTTCTGCTCGCTCGAAGACGAACTCATCGTCCAGCACGCGCCCAACCTCTCACGCGGGCTCCGCGCCTCGGGAGCAAGCGAAGAGATCGGATCAAACCCCGTCGCCCAACGCCTCGTCCGCCTCTCCCAGGCCCGCGCCGAACGCAGAGCACGCATCATGCGCGCGGGTGTCCTCCGCCAGGACGATTGGGTCGAGAAACACCTTCCCGGAATGTGAGCCCACCCAGGTACCCCGGACGTCCCCGCTCCGGTGGATCATCGGTGGATACACCCGGCCCGTTCGGAATTCTGCGATGATGCGCGCCGCAACGAGCAGGTTGTGTCTTGCTCCGTGCGATCCGATTGCTGCGATCGTTCGGGAGGTCCAACATGAGTCTGAAGATGCGATGCGTGCCGAACGCGCGAGAGGCGCGTGGGCTGGCTCTACTCACCGTGCTCTGCATCATGCTGTCAGGGTGCGGCAGCGCAATGCGGGAGAAGCAACTCACCCGCGTCGCCAAAGACTGGTGCCAGACAATCCGCGCCAGCCAGGTCATCCCAGTCTATCCCTTGAACGAGGATGTAAAGCCCGGCGATCTCTTCATCGTCACGACTCCGATACCCGATCAGGCCCGCGTCTACAGAGAGAGAGGATTCCTGCCGCTCGACATGCACAAGGCGCGGCTCTGCATCGCCGGCTACCCGAAGTTCTATCACAAGTCCCACGGCATCGGCGAGCGCACGGACACTCCCTACCACTGGATCTTCCCCGATCAAACCGCTACGCCCACTCCCATCGCGGGCCACGCCGGTTCATGGCTGCCCGCCGCGCCTCCGACCACACCCGCCGCGAATCAAGGGCAGACTCCCGGACAACACACGATGCCCACCGCGTTCTGGCAGGCGCCGCACGCCTTCTTTCCGACATACTCCTTCGAGGTCTCGACGCAAACGGGCCTGAACGCCGCCATACCCATTCAGAGTGTGCCCGTCTCCATGGCATGGATGAACGCCACGAAAGCCACAGGATCCGTGCAACTCTCCGATGCCTATGTCTACGGCGTCTCGGAGGATCATCTGAGCGCAGCGCTCAGCGAATGGGCGAAGGAGAACAGGACGTCTCTCATACGTCTGAAACAGGCGAATCCTTCGCCCATCTTCGTGCGCGTTGTCAATCGTGTCTACCTCATCGGCTCGATCAACGTCTCGCTCACGAACGCGACGAGCGGCAGAGCCGACCTGGGCGTCGGCTCGGATGCCGGAACACCCGGAACCGCGAATCCAGGCGAAGTCCCGGGTGCGAACCAGCAACGCCTCAAGCTGCTCAGCGACCTCGCATCGGCAGGAACGCCAGGTGCGGCTGTGAGCTACGCCTACGCAACCAAACGCGATGTCGTCGCCAATGAGACCTTCCGCCGTCCCCTCGTCGTCGGATACATCGCGCTCGACTACCCGATCCTGCCCGACGGAGACCTCGGCGAGGCAGTCGCGACAACCAAAACCTTGATGGGTGTGCAGGAGCCGCTCGCCTTCAGCGCGGCCGCAGGAACCCCCACCGACCAAGAGCTGCGGCTCTATCGCTCCGCCATCGCAGGGAGGACACCGGAACAGCAAAATGTTCTCTGGAGCAAGGCCGCAGGGCACATGCCACGCCAGTTCCGTGAGCTCTACGGCCGCAAGCCGGACAACCTGCCGAACGAGACTCCCGAGCAGGCATTCGAGCGTGCATCAGAGTCCTACACCAAACCACCGAATACCGAATCAAGGAACCGCACCATCCTCGCGGCCATCCGCAAGTCATGGAACGAGGTGTTCAATGCCGCCAAGTAAACCGCCGAGCGTCACCACAGAGATCGACAGCACACCTCCATATCGCGACTACGTCCTGAATGGCTCAGACAAAGATGTCATGAGTTGGATTCGCGGGCGCATCGACGGCAACGCTCGATCTGTAGAAGTGTTCTACAAGATGGTTGATGAGAAGCACGCACTGGTCGGACGTGTATGGCTTCGCACCGTCTGATCGATCGTCAAGAGACCACACGAGGGGTGATCACATGGCAACCCGAATCGCTCGCCACCGCTCATCCGGCCTGCTCGGCCTGCTCCTCGCTGGCGCGTTCGCACTCCCCGCGCTTGCCCAACCGCTCAACGTCTACTTCGGAAACCTCCACGCCCACACCAGCTACAGCGACGGCTCCGGCACGCCCGCGATGGCCTTCGATCACGCCCGTCTCCGCGGCCTCGACTTCATGGCCATCACCGAGCACAACCACGCCCAGGCCGAACGCAACGCCGGAAACCGACGCGACGGCCTCCTTATCGCCACCGATCACGCCCTCTACCGAGGCACACCCGCCAACGGCGAACGCTCGCTCGTCGATGCCGCACTCGAAGCATCCGCCTCCGGTGGCTTCGTCGCCCTCTACGGCCAGGAGTTCAGCACGATCTCGAGCGGCAATCACGCCAACGTCTACGAGGTGCAGGACGTGATCCCGAGCGCCGGCGGCCGCTACGACCACCTCGTCCAGTGGCTCGCATCCAATCCCGACTCGACCGGCAAGCCCGCGATCATCCAGTTCAATCACCCGAACTCGCAGTACCGACGCACCACCGAGTACGGTCGCGACGACTTCGGCAGCGACCCGAACTGGATCCGCGAGATCGGCAGGCACGCCGCACTCATCGAGATCATCAGCGGTCCCGCGCTCTCTTCCGGCTCCGACATGCCCGTGCCCCGCGACAAAGAGTTCGACTACGCCCACTACCTCAACCTCGGCTTCCGCGTCGCGCCCACCGCCAACCAGGACAACCACTACTTCAACTGGGGCGACCTCACCACCGCACGCACCGGCGTCATCGCTCACGAACTCACACGCACCGCCATCATCGAGGCCATCCGCTCACGCCACGTCTACGCAACCACCGACCACAACCTCCGAGTCATCGCTCGCGTCAACGGGCGTCTGTGCGGCTCAGCCATCCCCGTTCCCCCGATCGGCAGCGAACTCGACATCACCATCGAGATCCACGACGACGACGAGCCCGAAGCCGAGTACCTCGTCGCCGTCTTCAGCGACAACAGCCCCGGCGGGCCTCTCGCATCGGAGATCGAGTTCCTGGAACTCGGCGTCGGAAACGGCACGCACATCATCGAGGGCATCGCCGCGACGGGTCCCGACCAATACGTCTTCTTCCGCATCGAGCAGCGCGTCTTGGAGAGCGATGGCGAAGACGCGATTGGCGACCGCGTCTGGACAGCGCCCGTCTGGATGGATCCACGCGTCACCGACGATCACGCTCCAGCCCCGACAACCCCCGTCGTCGCCTCGAAGAACTCCAAGATCTACCACGTCGATCCCTCGTGCAGCGGAGCCCGCGCCATCAAACCCGCCAACAAACTCTTCGGCGACGATGCCAGGCAGGGCCGCACGCCCCACGATGGCTGTCCCAGGTAGCGTCTGCAGAGCAGTCACCGCTCAAAGCAGTTGCCCGGTCAGGATCAACACGGCCACGAGCAGATAGATCAGCGTCCCCGATGCGTCCATCAGCGTTGCGACCAGCGGCGTCGATGCGATCGCAGGATCAATCCCGAATCGCTTGAGCGCGAGCGGCAACAGCGAACCCAGCGTCGTCCCCCACGCCACCACCGCCATGATCGCGACCGCGACAGTGATCGCCAGAGGCAGACGAAACGCCGTGTGCGGGTGCCCCGCCGCCGTGAAGCCGAACACAACCAGCGTCCCCAGAAGCCCGAGAGACCCGCTCAGCATCAGCCCCGTCGCAAGCTCCTTCTTCACGATCGCCAGCCAGTCCGACGGAGCCACCTCGCCCAGCGAGAGCGCACGCGTCAGCAGCGTCGCCGCCTGCGAGCCCGAGTTCCCCCCGCACGAGATCACCAAAGGCAGAAAGAACACCAGCACCGTCGCCTTATCCAGCTGATCCTGGAACGAGCCCAGCACCACAATAGTGATCGTCTGCCCCACAAACAGCACCGCCAGCCAGATCGCACGCTTCCGGTACATCTCAAAATGACCGGTATCGATGTACGCGTCCTCGAGCGCGGCAACCGCGCCCATCATCTGCATGTCCTCCGTCGCCTCTGCCTGCGCCACGTCGGCCACGTCATCGTGCGTCACGATCCCCAGCAACTTCCCGCGAGAATCCAGCACCGGAAGCGCGATCCGGTCATACCGCGACATCAGCCGCACCGCCTCTTCCTGGTCCTGGTCCGCCGTGAGCGCAATGAAGTTACTATCGCCGATCGAGCCGAGCGTCGCCCGCGGATCCGCGAGAATCAACTGCCGGATCCGGATGTCGTCAACCAGCCGCCCACCATCATCCGTGATGTACACGACATTGATCGTCTCCGCGTCTCGACCGTGCTTCCGAAGATGCGCGAGCGCCTCCTCAACCGTCCAGTCCGCACGCACCGCAACGTAGTCGGTCGTCATCAGACGCCCCACCGACTCCTGCGGATACCCCAGGATCGCCAGCGTCGCCTGACGCTCCGCCGGATCGAGCGACTGGATGATCCGCTGCGCCACCGTGTACGGAAGCTCATCGAGCAGACGCACGCGATCGTCCGTGCTCATCGCCTCGATCACACGCCGAGAACCCTCGTCCCCGAGCTTGGAAATCAGCCGCTCCTGATCCTCCGGCTCCAGATACGAGAACACCTCCCCCGCGTCGTCCCGATACAGGAAACGGAACGCCACCGCCGCGTCCGCGCCGTCCAGCTCGCTGAACACCTCGGCCACGTCCGCCGGAGGCAACTGGTGCAGCGTCTCGCGCAGCTCACCAAACTGACCCGCGCGGATCATCTCCTCGATCTCGGGCTGGATCAGTGCCGCCAGACTCTTCACGCCAAGATCCTACCTCCCTCGCGCTCCCGGCCCATCCCGAGACGATCAACTCCCCATCACGTTCACAACACCCGCCAGCGAGCCCAGCCCGATCGGCTCCCTCGTGAAGAAGGGCTCGCCCGCCCCGACGCCGATCCGCGAGCCGAAGTACACGCCCGCCGCACGCACCCACTCGACCACCCGCCGGTTCTTCTCCGGCAGCACAAACTGCGAGCGATACGCCGTGATCGACTCGATCTTCCGCTCCGCGAACGGCGAGATGTCCATGATGAACGAAGGATCCGCCACGCGCCGCAGATGCGACGCGTAGTAATAGAACAGCCACGCGGGATAGATCGGCGGCCGACCCTCATCGCCCGGCATATCGATCCTCGTCAGCTTGGCGTCAAACCTCGCGTCCTCAACGATCCGCGTCACCGCCACATGGTCCGGGTGCGCATCCTCCGGGTGCGGACAGAAGACGATCTCCGCCTGGTGCGACCGCATCACGCCCGCCACCAGATGCCGCGCCTCGATCGTGTGCTCCACGAATCGATTCCGAAGCCCGAGCAACCGCCTCCGCACCGGTGCTCCCCCCTCGCTCAGGATCTCCGCCGCGTGCGCCGCCTCTTTCGCGCGTGTCTCACGATCCCCGTGGGGCGTCGGCTCTCCGTCGGTCATGTCGAGAAGCAGCACGTTGTGACCCTGCGACGCGAGCAGGGCGATCGTCCCGCCCATCCCGATCTCCTGGTCATCAGGGTGTGGGCCGACCACCAGCACATTCGCCATCGCTCACTCCTCGCGCCCGCGCCTCGGGATCACTTGATGACCGGCTCGCCCCGCGTCACCACCAGCGGGTACATCGTTCCGTCGTGCTCGATCTGCGCCAGAACCATCCGCTCCGGCTTCTTGGTCGCGAAGAATCCACCCCCGCGGAACGACTCGCCGTGCTCATTCCTGAAGTCCTTGAGCGGCAACGTCAGCGACTGACCGACGGCCAGCCCCTCCAGCGGACGCGAGTAATACGCGTTCACCCACAGCGTGCACGGGCCGAAGACGCGCGACGTCGTGTTCGTCAGCGTCAGCGTCGTCTCGCCCCGCACCACCTGGATATCGAGGGACTCACCCTGCACGGCCGTCTGCGGATACGCACGCTCCGCGCCCACTCGCGAGCCCGTCCCAGAACAACCGAAGATCCCCGAACAGCCGACCGCAACAAGCGCGAAGAGGCAGGTCGATCGAGCCGCCACAATAGTCCGTGTGTGTCTCATGCTCCGTATAGTCCCTCCGATGGGGTGCCAGAGCAACAACGCCACGCCCCCCGGACCCGCAATCGCACCCGGAGCCGAATCCCTCGACGCGATGCACATCGCAGAGACCATCGGCTCCGGACGCCACCGGGACTGGTCCGGGGCGGCAAACCCGAGAGTCACACACGCCGTCCCCGGCTTCGACGCCCCATTCTTCCAGGCAGGCCTCGCGGGGTACTCCGACGCCGCCATGCGCATCGTCGCTCGCCGCCACGGCTGCCCCTACTGCGTCACGGAGGCACTCCTCGACCGCACGCTCCTCGCCGGCGGACGAGGGTTCGTCAAGGCCGACCTCGGCGAACTCCACGATAACGTCCCCGGAGGCGCAGAAGACCACCCACTCGCCGTCCAGATCATGGGCTCAGACCCCCAGGAAATGGCCGCCGCCGCCATCAAGGCGATCGAGCAAGGAAAGAGGACCGACAAGGCCTACCGCGCGCTCGCCTACAGCCACCTCACGCACGACCCCAGCGGCGCACTCGTCAAGTACAAGCCCGAGGACTTTGAGCCCGCTGATGGCAATGCAGATGGTGAGTACGAAGACATCGCCTGCGGCGACGACGAGGAAGAAGCTACGGAGTCACAAAGTCACGAAGGCATGAACTCCCTTACTCACACCTCCCTCTCCTCACTCCAAAGCGGTGCCCCCTCCGCGACCCCCGCGTTCGCTTCCCCTTCCATCGCCCTCTCCTTCTCCACCGTCGATGTCAACCTCGCCTGCCCGGTCAAGAAAATCAAATCCAAAGCCCGCGGCGGGCACTGGCTCGCCGAGCCCGACGGCGCAATCAAGATCCTCGAAGCCGTGCGCGAAGCCGTCCCCGCCCACATCCCCTGCACCGTCAAACTCCGCCGCTCATTCGACGACACGCCCGAAATGGTCCAGGCATTCAACCGCATCTTCGACGCCGCCTACGACATGGGATACGCCTGGGCCACCGTCCACGCCCGCACCGTCGAACAGAAATACGTCGGGCCCTCGCGCTGGGACCTCCTGCGAGAGATCGTCAACCGAAACCCCGATCGCGTCGTCTTCGGTTCCGGCGACATCTGGAACGTCCACGACCTCTTCCGCATGCTCGCCTACACCGGCGTCAGCGCCGTCGCCGTCGCGCGTGGATGCATCGGCAACCCCTGGATCTTCAGGCAGGCCCGCATGATGCTCGCCGGCAGCGAGCCGACACGCCCCACCATCCCCGAGCAGCGCGACGTCCTCGAGCAGCACTACCGACTCGCCCTCGCCGCCAACCGACGCATGCGCCACCCCGACGACTACACATCCAAGAACATGCGCAAGTTCGGCATCCGATTCGCCGAGCACCACCCCGACAGCGAACAGGTCCGCCTCCGCTTCATCGCCGTCAAGGGAATCGAAGACTGGCGACGCGTCCTCCAAGACCACTACACCCAGGCGTAAACTCGCCCCCGCACGCCCCTCACGATTCCTTCTTCATGATGAACAGATAGTTGAATCCCCGCAGAAAGAAGTTCCCCTCTTCCGCCGCCTTGTGCCAGTTGCCCCGCCCCAGCTTCACGTTCTGTCGCGTCACGCAGATGATGTCCACCGGCTTGAAACGCTCACGCAGAATCGAGAAGAGCTCAAACCCGATCGGCATGAACACGCCCCCCGGCTTCCCCTTCTTCTTGCGGAACGAATCAGAAACATACAGCCCCATGTAGCGCCGGTCCTTCAGCACCCGATGGATCTCCCCGATCACCTGACGCATCGCCCCGTAGTACGCCCGCCCCCCATCCTCCCCCGAAGCGTCCAGCTTCCCGATGCACGCCGGATCGTCCGAATAGTCAACGTGCGTCGAGTACGGAGGATCAACAAACACGAAATCCGCCGACGCATCCGCCAAAGGGATCCGCCGCGCATCCGCACGTCCAATGTCCGGCCGCGATGGCGCAAGATCAAACCCGCGACCCGTACGCCCGAGATCGGCGCACACGTCGATCGTCGTTCCGCTCCCGCACATCGGGTCCACCACCACGTCCCCCTCGCGCGTGTAGCGGCTCAGCAACTGCCAGATCACCCACGAGGGCGTCGCACCCACATAGTCCTTGTCCCCCTGCATCAACGAGCCCGACGCCCCGTCATAATGCTGGCTCGGATACTCCCACAGCGTGCTCGTCATGATCCGCAGCGGCGGACGCTTCCCGGGACGCACCGGCCTCGCCCCGGATCCGCGCCCACCCGCGCCACGCCCGCTCCCGCCCATTCCGCCGGATCCCTTCATGTGAGCAACGCCTCCAGCACGCGGCTGCGCGTCTGCTCAAGCGTCAAGCTCATCCGCGCACCCGACGCCCGCGCGTGCCCGCCACCGCCCAGCTTCCCGCACACCTCGTTCACATCCACCGCGTTCGGCCCCTCCTTGCTCCGCATCGAGATCTTCGTCAGCGCCGGCGCGCCCGCCTTCACCGACTGCTCGGTGATCACCGCGCTGACACGCACGCTCTGGATCACAAGCGCCATGTCCGCCAAACCCCCGGTGTCCCCGTGCGATGCCCCCGCCTGCTCAAAATCACTGAGCGTGAGCTTCATCAGCGCGATCCGATCATTGTCGAAAAGCTCCAGAGACCCGAGCGCCCGCGCAATCAGACGCAGCCGCCCGACCGTGTCCGACTGCTCCACCATCGCATACAAACGCGAGTGGTTCGCCCCCGCGCCGATCAGATCCGCCGCCAGCCGCAGCGTCTCAGGCCTCGTGTTCGAGTGGCGGAACCAACCCGTGTCCGTCGCCAGCCCCAGGAACAGCGGCTCGGCAATCTCAACAGGCAACTCCGCGCACGAACGCAACCCCAGCAGAATGCGGCACAGCTCCGCCGCCGGTTGAGCCGCCGCCGCCGCGTTCTTGTCGATGAACCTCCGATCCGCGATCACCGCGTCGCCCTGTAGGTGGTGATCGATGATCACAACGCTCGAACCTCGCCCGGTCAACGCGGGCGTCAACTGCTCCAACTGCGACCACGACCCCGTGTCCAGAATCAACCACACCGACGGCTCCGGATCGGGCAGCCCGTCCTCCTCGAACGTGCTCCGCTCCGCCCGCGTCGCCAGCGTCTCGATCCACCGAGGCGGGCCGCCCATGTAGAGCAGCGTCACACGCTTCCCGATCGCGCGCAGAGCCCGCGCGACCGCCAGCGTCGAACCGATCGCGTCCCCGTCCGGCTTCATGTGCGTGCCGATGCCGATCGTCGCCCCCGCATCAACGCCCCGAAGAAACGCGACGATCTCTTCCAGAGACGCCGTCGTGCTGTACTCTTCAACCCGGCTCAAACTCATACCACCTCCTCCGCAACCCGCTCCGCGCCACCCAGCATCTCGCGGATCCGATCGCAATCACGAGCCATCTGCCCAAGCAGCGGCTCCAGCCCGTGGAATCGCACCTGTTCACGGACCCAGCCCACGATATCCAGCGACAACGCCCACCCGTACTCATCAAGCCCCTCGATCCGCGGGTCACCCTGCGAAGCCCGAGGCGCATCCAGAAAGAACGCCTCGCACGCCCGCGATGGCGCATCCGTGAACGTCGGCTTGGTCCCCACCGAGAGCGCGGCGTCGAACACCCGCCCATCCGCGAGGTGCGCACGTGCCGCGTACACGCCGTCCGCAGGCAGCATCAACTCGCTGTCGAGGTTCGCCGTCGGATACCCGATCGTCCGCCCGCGCCGATCCCCACGCACAACCTTCCCCATCAGCCGATACGGTCGCCCAAGCACCCGGGCCGCGTCACTCGCCCTCCCAGACAGAAGCAGACGCCTCACACCGGTGCTCGAAGCGCGAGCGATCGAAGCATCCCCAAGCACAACCTCAACAGGCGGCACAACCACCGTCTCAAACCCCGACCGCTCCCCCAGCCGGCTCAGCACATCGACATCTCCCGTTCGACCCTTCCCGAACCGAAAGTCATCTCCCTCAACAATCGCAATCGGCGCGTAACGCGACACAATCTGCGACACAAACGCCTCCGGTGTCAGTTCCAGCAGCCCGTCGAACGGGTTCAGACGCACAACCTCATCAGCCCCCGCCTCCCTCAGCAGGGACTCCCGCCACCCGAACGTGGTCAGGCGAGCAGGGGCAGATGCCGGACGCAGCCGCGTCATCGGATGCGGATCGAAGGCCAGCGCAACCACCCGAGCCCCGGCACCCCTCGCAATCTCCCCGGCCCGCTCAATCAGGGCGCGATGCCCCATGTGAACGCCGTCGAAGGTTCCGATCGTCAGCACGCTCCGGGCCGCCACGCACGCTCCTTGACTGCCCAGGGTCCGGGCCACACGCCAACTCCCCACGAACGCTAGGCGCAGACCACCTGATCTGAGAGGCCCTCACCCACTCTACACTCCATGTTCCGCGCCCCGTGCCGATCGACTTCGCCACCCCGACATCGCCAATCCAAGGAACTGACCCATGGGTCTTTTCTCCCGCAAGGCCAAGCCCCCGCACACCACCCAGGCCCCCGCGCCCACACGCCAGGCACACCCTCCCGCGTCGACAAACAGCGACGCCGACGAGGCCCGCATCCTCGCCCTCGGCCAAGAGATGCTCACCAAGGCCCGCGACCACAAGTCCGGCATCCTCTCCGCCAAGTTCTACAGCGACAAGCTCATGAACTGGTCCATGAGCGACCCAAACTTCAAAGTCCAGATGTTCCGGTTCGTCGACTGCTACCCCGCACTCACAACACCCGAGATGATCCACGACCATCTCACCGACTACCTCACACAGCCCGGCGTCAAACTCCCGCCCGGATTCGACCTCGGCCTCAAGGCCGGCGGCCTCGCCAAAGGGCTCATGTCCTCGACCATCTCCTCGCAGATCAAGGGCATGGCCTCCAAGTTCATCGCCGGCACCGACGCCGCCAGCGCGCTCCCCGGACTCCGCACCCTCTGGGACGACGGCATCGCCTTCAGCGTCGATCTCCTCGGCGAGGCGTGCGTCTCCGAGCAGGAAGCCGACGAGTACGCGAAGAAGTACCTCGACCTCATCACCTCCCTCCCCGGCACCGTCGCCGGCTGGAAGCCCCAGCCGCGCCTCGAGACCGATCACCTCGGCCCGATCCCGCGCGTCAACGTCTCCATCAAGGTCTCCTCACTCTCTTCCCGCGTCGATCCCATCGACACCGAGGGCTCGATCAACGGTCTTATGAAGCGTCTCATCCCGCTCCTCGAAGCCGCCCACTCCCGCGGCGTCTTCGTCAACTTCGACATGGAGCAGGAGAAGTTCAAGGACATGACCCTCGAACTCTTCATGCGCTGCTGCGAGAAAGTACCCTTCCACGCAGGGCTCGCCATGCAGGCCTACCTCAAGTCCGGCGTCGAGGACGCACGCCTCATCAGCGACTGGGCCAGACGCACCGGACGCATCGTCTCCGTCCGCCTCGTCAAGGGCGCGTACTGGGACGCCGAAACCATCCTCGCCGAGCAGCACGGATGGCCCTGCCCCGTATGGGCCGAAAAATGGCAGACCGACGCCTGCTTCGAACGCATGGCCGAGGTCTTCCTCGACGCATGCCCACGCACAACCGGGGTGGGGGGCGAAGGCGGCGTCAAGCTCGCACTCGGCTCCCACAACGTCCGCTCCATCGCCGCCACACTCACGGCTATGGAGAAACGCGGCCTCCCCCGCAACGCCATCGAACTCCAGATGCTCCACGGCATGGCCGACCAGCTCAAATACGCCGGCGCGGACATGGGCCTCCGCATCCGTGAGTACGTCCCCGTCGGCGAAATGATCCCAGGCATGGCCTACCTCGTCCGTCGCCTCCTCGAGAACACCTCCAACGAATCATGGCTCAAGGCCGGCTTCCTCGACAACGCCGATTCGCGCATCCTCCTGCGCAAGCCCGCCCCCGCCGACCCGGCCAACCACACGCCCAAGCCCGACCTCGCTTCCGTCGCCCCCGAACGCCACCTCCTGACCCCCGCCGTCAAGGGCGTCTCCGATGAACGCCCCTTCTACACCGAACCCATGCGCGACTTCTCCAAACGCGTCCAGCGCGAGGCCTTCGCCCGCGCTGTCTCCGGCGCAACCGTGCCCAAGATCGCCAACGACAAAGCACCCGACGATGCGAAACGCATGGTCGACAAAGCCCACGCCGCCTTCGCACAGTGGCGCGACACCGATCCCCGTACACGCGCCGCCGTCCTCGTCAGCGTCGCACGCCGCATGCGCCAGCAACGCGACGGGCTCGCCGGCGTCATGATCAAAGAAAGCGGCAAGACCTGGCGCGAAGCAGACGCCGACGTCTGCGAAGCGATTGACTTCTGCGAGTACTACGCCCGCCTCGCCGTCCCCATGTTCGAACGCGAACGCCTCGGGAAGTTCATCGGCGAGCTCGACGAGCAGTGGTACCAGCCCCGCGGCGTCGCCGTCGTCATCAGCCCGTGGAACTTCCCCCTCGCCATCTGCACCGGCATGACCGTCGCCGCACTCGTCACCGGAAACCCCACCATCGTCAAACCCGCCGAGCAGACCCCCGGCATCGCCAAGATCATGTTCGACATCATCCAGGACGCCCTCCGCGAGCACGGCGCACCCTCCGATGTCCTCCACTTCTGCCCCGCCCCCGGCGAAACCACCGGCGCCGCGCTCGTCCGCGACCCCCGCGTCGCCCTCATCGCCTTCACCGGCTCGCGCGATGTCGGCCTCGACATCCTCACCGCCGCCGCACCCGGCTCTCCATTCTCCTCCCCACGCGGCTCCTTCGTCGCCCCCGCCCACGTCAAGAAGGTCATCTGCGAGATGGGCGGCAAGAACGCCGTCATCGTCGACACCTCCGCCGATCTCGACGAGGCCGTCATCGGCATCCGCCACTCTGCCTTCGGCTTCCAGGGACAGAAGTGCTCCGCCTGCTCCCGCATCATCGTCGTCGATCCCGAAGGCGAGGACGGTCCGCACATGCAGACCTTCCTCCGCCGCTTCGTCGAAGCAACCCGCGCCCTCGTCGTCGGTGATCCCGCCGATGGAGGAACAGACATCGGCCCCGTCATTGATGCCGAGGCCAAGCAGAAGATCGAGCACTACATCGCCATCGGCAAGCAGCAATCACGCCACGAACTCACCCTCGAACCCCCAGAAGGCCTCCAACAGAAAACCGGCCGCCACTACGTCGGACCCACCATCTTCTCGCGCGTGAAGCCCGAGCACACCATCGCGCAAGAAGAGATCTTCGGCCCCGTCGTCGCCGTCATGCACGCCAAGACCTTCGACGAAGCCCTCGCTATCGCGAACAACTCACCTTACAAGCTCACCGGCGGCGTCTTCAGCAGAAAGCCCGAACACCTCGAGCAGGCCAAGCGCGAGTTCCGCGTCGGAAACCTCTACATCAACCGGGGCAACACCGGAGCCCTCGTCGGCCGCCAGCCCTTCGGCGGCTTCGGCATGTCCGGCGTCGGCTCAAAGGCCGGTGGCAAAGACTATCTCTATCAGTTCGTCGAGCCCCGCGCCTGCTGCGAGAACACCATGCGACGCGGCTTCGCCCCCGAACTGTAAGTAAAATGTACGGCTTGATGGATAAATCTGGTCTTTATCGATCAAAAATCATTGCTTTCTGATCGATAAATCACGATCTTATCCATCATGCGCTGGAACTGGGAAAAACCCGACTGGCCCGAGCTCCGCTGGGATGCAGCACGCCTCCATCAAGCCGAGGCCCGGTTCATGCACGGCGCGGGTGAACTCCTCGGAGTTGTCCGCCACGTCCCCGAGTCCGATCGCCAGTCCCTCACCATCGCGACCATGAGCGACGAGGCCATGACAACCTCGGAGATCGAGGGCGAGATACTCGAACGCCGGAGCGTCCAGTCCTCCATTCGGCGCATGCTCGGCCTCGAAGCCGAGCGTGTGCCGACACGGCCCGCTGAGGCCGGCATCGGTGAGCTCTACGTGGATCTCTACAAGAACTGGGCCGCTCCCCTCACCGACGATTCGCTGCACGCGTGGCATTCGATGGTCTGCAAGGGCCGTTTCGACCTCCGCGACCTCGGGCGATATCGCACGCACGAGGAACCGATGCAAGTCGTCTCGGGCGCGATCCACGCGCCCAAGGTCCACTTCGTTGCCCCGCCCTCCGATCGGGTGCCCACCGAAATGGCACGCTTCATCGACTGGTTCAACGGCTCCGCACCCGGTGCGGATTCGCCACTCGCGCCACTCGCGCCGCTCGCTCGCGCGGGCGCGGCACACCTGGCCTTCGAATCCATCCATCCGTACGAAGACGGAAACGGACGCATCGGCCGCGCCATCTCCGAGAAAGCCCTCGCACAAGGCCTCGGACGCCCCTCCCTGATCGCCCTCGCATCCACCATCCTCGCGCACCGCACCGCCTACTACCGCGAACTCGAACGCGCCAACACATCAAACCAGATCACGGACTGGCTCGCCTGGTTCGCCGCAATCGCGATCGAAGCCCAGCACCGCACGCTCGCAAACGTCGAGTTCACCATCGAGAAGGCACGGCTGTTCGAGAGCCACCGTGAGCGGCTCAACCCCCGCCAAATCGCCGTGATGCTCCGCGTTCTCCGCGAGGGACCAGACGGATTCAAAGGCGGCCTGAGCGCAAGCAACTACATGGCCATCGCCAAGACGTCAGCCCCGACAGCGACACGCGATATGGGCGATCTGGTTGATCTCGGCATCCTCTCACGAACCGGAGAACGCAAGAGCACGCGTTACCACATCACCATTCCCACTCGCCGCATCCCGCGCGTCTCAATAGATGCCGACGGCAACGTCATCGAGACCCTGCCGGACTTGATCTGATCGCCAACGCATCATCACTTCGCCGGCTCCTCACCCCTCACAACCATGCTCGGATACGTCTGCGACCACTCCTTCATCCCCCCCGCGTACATCCGCGTCGTCTTCTTATGACCCAGCGACATGATCCGCTTCGCCATCCCCCGCGCCGGCGCAGATGCGGGGTCGTTCCCGTACACAACGATGTTCGAGTAGCGATCGAACGGCGGATTCCTGGGCGACTTCTCGCCCACCACACGGTCGATCGTGATGTGCTCGGCACCCACGATGCGCCCCTCCGCATACTCCCGGGCCGAACGCGGATCGATCAGCATCAAGTGGTCAGCGCGCCCACCGTCCCGCGTCTGGATCATCTGACGCAACTCGCCCGAACTGATGAAACGGATATCGCTCTCATCCACCTTCGTGGTGCAGCCGCCCAGCGCGACCGCGAGCACACAAATCCCAGCACACGCCGTAACAGATCTGCTCATCATGCGTCAAACCCTCTGCCTCTCCCGCACCCGCCGCACACACGCGGCCATACCGGAACATATCGGCTCAGACTGAACGATTCCCATACCGATTCGCGCCCTCAAGGGTTCGCAATTCTCGCAAGTATCAATCACAGATTCGACATCTGCTCGGGTGAACACGACACCTTCCACCTCGTACTCAGGGAAGCAAACTCGCCACTCGACACCCCCGGAGCTGTAGAAACCCGGGGCACCGGCCCGAGAGCCACACCCAGCATGATCAACGCCAAACGCTCAATCCTCGCTCGCTCTGCCCCCCTGCTCGCAGGTGCCGCCGCGCTCCACTCTGCCCATGCCCAGCTCATCCCCGGCGATCCGAACTCCCCCGCCGCCAAGATCCGCCTTCTCTCCGACACCGCAACCCTCGCCCCCGGACAGAGCGCGTGGCTCGCCATCGAGTTCGACATCGCGCCCAAGTGGCACATCTACTGGCCCGGCCAGAACGACTCCGGATACGCGCCGAGCGTCGACTGGACGCACCCCGAAGAAATCACCATCGGCCCCATCAACTGGCCCGGGCCGCGTCGCTACGTCATGCCCGGCCCCATCCTCGACCACACCTACGAGGGCCGCGTGCTCCTTCTCACCCAACTCACCACTTCCACGGATCTGAAACCCGGAACCGACATCGTGCTCCACGCTCGCCTCGAGTGGCTCGAGTGCGAGGACGGCTGCGTCCCCCGCGATGGCGAACTCTCGCTCCGGCTCCCCGTCGTGCCCGACTCGCCCACCCCATCGGCCGACGCGCCGAGCATCGCCACCGCCCGCGCCGCCCTTCCCAAAGACCCCGGAAACGCGCTCCGCGTCGAGTGGTCATCGAGCACCGAGGTCGTCCTCACGCCCATGCCTCCCGGCGCCCCCTCCATCGCCCGCATCGCCTTCTACCCGCACGAATCCGGCATCGAGATCATCAATCCCCTCAAACACGCCGAGGCCCGCGCCGCATCCATCACGCTCCCCCTCGCCGAACCCGACGCCGACAAGCCCCATCTCAAGGGCATCCTCGAGTGCTGGGACGACACAGGCAAGCCCGTCGCGCTCTGGATCGTGGATATCCCCAGGCCCCGCAACTGAACCATCCCCCGCCAGAATCCCGGGATTACAATCCCGCATAGACACGTCGATCACTCGCAACAAGGAGATTCACGCATGAAGACTCGCAAAGCATCGGCCCTTCTCTCCGCACTCGCAGCCGGTCTGCTCGCCGTCGGAGCCGTCGCCGTCGCCCACGCCGCCGAGACCGGATCCGCCGTCGTCGAGACCGCCCAGGACGGCATCAAGGTCGGCGACAAGGCCCCCGACTTCACCCTCACCGACACCGACGGCAAGACCCACACCCTCAGCGACTACACCAAGCAGGGCAAGATCGTCGTCCTCGAGTGGTTCAACCCCGGATGCCCCTGGGTCGTCCGCGTGCATGAGAAGTCCGACGCACTCGCCAAGACCGCCGCATCCCACAAGGACAAGGTCGTCTGGCTCGCCGTCAACTCCGGCGCAGCCGGCAAGCAGGGCCACGGCAAGGAACTCAACGCCGAGTTCAAGAAGAAGTGGAACATCAACTACCCGATCCTCCTCGATGAGTCCGGCAAGGTCGGCAAGTCCTTCGGCGCCAAGGTCACGCCCCACATGTTCGTGATCGCCGCCGACGGCACGCTCGCCTACGAGGGCGCGTTCGACGACTCCAAGAAGGACGAGATCGGAACACCCAACTACGTCGCCGATGCCATCACCGCCGTCGCCGCCGGAGAGACCCTCAAGGTCACCAACAAGAAGCCCCAGGGCTGCTCCGTCAAGTACGCCGACTGAGCGTCCGAAGCCTCCATCATCCCACGCGATCCACGCGGCCCGGCCCTCCAGCCGGGCCGCTTCCTTTCACACACCTCCCGCACCACACCTCCCACCTCGACGCAAGCCCCGCCCATCCGATCGCCGACTCTACGATCAATCACTCTGTCCGACGCCCGCCTCACCCACCACGCGGAACCCCAACTGGAACCCCACGTGCTCACCACGATCCTCGATCTCGCCCTCGTCATCATCGCCTTCGGGCTCATCATCTTCTTCCACGAACTCGGCCACTTCCTCGCCGCACGCTGGGCCGGCATCCGCGTCCTCGCCTTTGCCCTCGGCTTCGGACCCGCCGCTTTCTCATGGCGCAAGGGCCTCGGGCTCCGCAGGGGCTCGAGCGAGCGCGAGTATCACACTCGAATCGATGCCCTCGCCGCCGGCGCGACCACTACGGAGGGAGCACGCAGCACCTATCACACGATCAGCCCCACGGAGTACCGGCTCAACTACCTCCCCTTCGGCGGCTACGTCAAAATGCTCGGCCAGGACGACATGGACCCCACCCGCACCTCCTCCGCTCGCGACTCCTACCAGTCCTGCAAGCCCTGGAAGCGCATGATCGTCATCAGCGCGGGCGTCATCGCCAACATCATCATCGCCGCCATCCTCTTCATGATCGTCTTCAAGGTCGGCCTCCCCACCGAGCCCGCCCGTGTCGGCTCGATCGCGCCCGGCTCCGCTGCCGGCAAGGCCATCGCATCAAACGCCTCCCTCCTCGGCGTCACCCAGCGCGGGCTCCTCCCGGGAGACCGCGTCGTCTCCATCAACGGAGGCCGCGCCGCCTCCTTCCAGGATCTCGTCCTCGCCTCCGCCATGGCCCGCCCCGGCAAGCCCATCGAACTCGTCGTCGAACGCCCAGGCCTCCCCGCGAACCTCACGTTCTCCATCACCCCCGAAACCAGCCCGATCAGCGGCATGCTCGAACTCGGCATCGGTCCCGCAGTCTCAACCCGCGTCCAGAAGATCCAAGCCGGCGCAGAGGCCGAATGGGCCGCCGCAACCGAGCGAGCCGGGCTCCGCGGCGTCACACCCGGCATGCGCCTCGCCTCGCTCGGACCCTCGCGCGACGATCTCCACCCCGTCGAATCCGCCCAGGCCATCGCCGACGCGCTCCGCGCTGCGGACGGCGCACCGATCGCGCTCGCCTTCTCCGACACCGGCTTCAGGCACATGCACCACGTCGAACTCGCCCCACGCCCCGGTCTCGAGCGTGCCGATCTCAACCCCGACCCCAAGACGCTCACAATCCTCGATCACATCGCCGGGCTCGCACCCGTCATGCGCGTCGCCTCGGTGCCGAGCGGTGCCCGCCACGGCCTTCTCCCCGGCGATGTCTTCGTCCGCCTCGGAGCCGCCGAATACCCCTCGATCGCCGAGGGCATCATGGAGATCCAGTCCCACCGCAAACGCACCATCCCCGTCGTCGTCGAACGAACCGACGCCCAGGGCAACACCACACGCGTCTCGCTCACGCCGAGCGTCGACAAGAACGGCCGCATCGGCTTCGGCGTCGACGACACACGCAACGACTCCACGCTCGTCGCCCGCCCGCCCGAGCGCATCCGCCCCCTCGACGCCGCGGGCGACGCCCTCGCCACGCCCGCCGCTCGCTCCGCGATCACACGCCCCGGCACGCGCATCCTCGCCGTCGAGGGCGCTCCTGTCGCGAGCTTCGACGACGTACGCAACGCCATCGTCCGCGCCTGCCGCGCCGCGCTCGCGGGCGCAACCGAACCCCAGACACGCCCAGTCTCCATCACACTCACAATCTCACCCCCCATCCCCGTCGAACCAACCGCCCTCGCACCGACCGAGACCGTCACCCTCCTTCTCAGCCCGGACGATGCGCAGCGCATCGCCGCCCTCCCCTGGGAAGTCCCCTTCACCCTCGGCGCGTTCTTCGAGCTCGAGCAGACCACCCTCAAAGCCGACAACCCGCTCCACGCCGTCAGCATGGGCATCGCTGAAACCCACCGCTGGATGATGATGACCTACGCCACCTTCGTCCGTCTCTTCCAGGGCACGGTCAAGGTCGAGCACCTCAAGGGCCCCGTCGGCATCGCCCACATCGGCACCATCGTCGCCAGCCAGGGAACACTCAAACTCCTCTTCTTCCTCGCCCTCGTCAGCGTCAACCTCGCCGTCGTGAACTTCCTCCCACTCCCCATCGTCGACGGCGGCCAGTTCCTTTTCCTCGTCTACGAACAGATCAAGGGCAAGCCCGTGCCCGAAGCGATCCAGGGCTTCGCCACCCTCGCGGGACTCGTCCTCATCGGCTGCATGTTCCTGATCGTCACATTCAACGACATCCGGGGATTGTTCTGAAGGGAGTCACGACGCGGCACACGATCTCTCGTGCCATTTCATTCTGCTGATCTCGTCTTCTTGTATGTGTGTACCTTCGTGATCTTCGTGACCTTCGCGTTCAAGACACGTATCCGCGTTCTCTGTGGTTCCTTCCCTTCACCATGTCCGACCTCCTCCCCCTCCTCATCCTCGGACTCGCCCTCTCGCTCCTCTGGTTGATCGCCTTCACCATGCGCTCGCTCGCCCGCCCGCCCCGGCGCACCGTGGCATGGGCCATCGCCCGCTCACGCCCGAGCGATCCCTCAGAACTCCCCACCCCGCGCCCGTTCGAGACCATCTCGATCAAGCACAACGCGATCGACTCAGCCCCGGCGTGGATCATCCAAGGCGACAACCCCGCCGGCCCCGTCCTCATCTTCTGCCACGGATGGGGCGAGTCGAAGCTGGACATCCTCCAGCGTCTCGACGCCGTCGCGCCCCTCTGCTCAAAGATCATCTCGTGGGACCTCCCCGGCCACGGCGAAGCCCCCAAAGGCCCCTCTCCCCTCGGCACCAGCGAGTGGATGATCCTCGAAGACCTCATCGAGCTCGCCCAGGGCGAGGACCTCGACGCCCGCGAGCGCGCCACCGAGCAGCTCGAAGCAACCCTCGAGGATCAGGCCGACTGGGAGGCACTCTTCGACGCTCCACCCAAGCCAGGCGCGCCCAAAGTTGTCCTCTGGGGCTACTCACTCGGCGCGGGCATCGCCATCGATCTCGCCGCCAACCGCTCACGACGCGTCAGCGCCATCATCGCAGAATCACCCTATCGCCTCCCCCTCACCCCCGCACGCAACATGCTCGCCCTCAAACGCCTCCCCTGGCGCATCAACCTACCACCCGCGATGTTCCTCCTCGGCCTCTCGCGCAGCCGCGGCCCGCGCTGGACCGGCTTCGATCGCGCTCACCTCGCCAAAGACCTGCGCTGCCCCATCCTCGTCATCCGCGGCGACATGGACGAGATCAGCCCACCCGAAGACGCACACGACATCGCCCACGCCGCGCCCGACGCCACCCTCATCACACTCACCGGCGCAACCCACTTCGACCTCTGGACCGATCCCAAACAGGCCGATGCCCGCGAACGCGCAACCCGCGCCATCGCAGACTTCATCCGTTCCATCCCCACATCCTGATTCGCCCCTCCACCCCGCCTTCTTGTCTTCTCCGTGCCCTCCGTGGCCCTCCGTGGTGAATGTTCTTCCTCCGCGATCTCCGCGGCCCTCCGCGTTGAAACTCCTCTCCCCCATTGCCTCGCGCCTTTCAGCCCTCTCGCCCCTCCGCCCCGTCTTCTCCGTGCCCTCCGTGGCCCTCCGTGGTGAATCTGCTCTTTGCGCCGCTCAATAATCCGTACCCCGCACGCCGTTCACCGTGTTGTGCAGCTTGATCCGAGACCCGAAGTTCATCGGATTCGCCACGCCCTCCTTCGCCTCCGTCGGCTTCTTCACCGCCGCGTGCCCATCCGCAAACAGCATCGGCGTCGCCCAGTCGTAGTGATCATCCACGATCCGGGGCTCACGCGGCACATACGTGATGTCCGCGTCCCATGCCACAACCTTCGACGATGGAAACAGCACCTCGTGGGGCTGGATCGCACGCAACATCCGCTCCTCCGCCACAGATCCCTCCCGCCACAACTGCGGCGCACCGATGAACGAGTTCGAGTACCTCCACGACACCGTCCCGAACGGCTCACGATCCGGCTCGTCATCAGAAAACGGATCCGGCGCGACCGGCAACGACTTGTCCCGCCCAGGAGAAACCCACGTCGCGAAATACTCCGGCCACGGCGCAACCTCCGAGAGCAACCCCGGCCACAAATGCGCAAACGCCCACACCGAACTCGTCGCGATGATCGTCCCCCGAGGCCACCACCTCACCGCAACCAGATCCCCCGGCAGCGGCGGCCCCTCACCCGAATCGTCCACAGGCGTCCCCGGCGAACGGAACGGATACGCGCCAAACCGATCGCAATACGCCTGGAACGACATCCCCAGCGTCCGCGCGTTCGCCAGAGCGACCGTCTCACGCGCCGCGGCTCGTGCGTTCGCCAATGAAGGCAACGCCAACGCAAGCAGGATCCCGATGATCCCGATCGAGACAAGCAACTCCACAAGCGAGAACCCCCGCCGCCTTCCAATGCTCGAAACACTGTTGAGACTGCCGCTGGCTTTCATCGCGCAAACCCTCTCAAAATCAGGTGCCCGCCTTCCCCGCTGCGTTCTTCTCTGTGCTCTCTGTGTCACTGTGGTGAGTCTTCTTCTTACTTCGTCGGCTCGCCGCCAAGTGCCGCGCTCGCCCTCTGCGGCATCAGCGCCTTCCCCACCTCGCCGTTCCGCACGAACATCCGGTAGTCCGCCGGCTGCCACCCCCGCGCCTTCTCGTTCCACACCATCACCAGCGACAGGTCCAGATCTCCGCTCTTCTCACTCGACCCCTTCGTCCGAACCGGCACCCGCACCTCAACCGCACGCTTCTTCGTCCCCATGAAGTCCGACACATCCGGGAACATCGTGTCCGTCCCGATACCGATGATCGTCAGGCGGCTCAGAGGCCCGTCGGTGTCCCGCGTCCGCATCGACATCACGCTCGACCCCGCCATCCGGGGCATGGGCGAGGGCTCAGACGTGTCGATCGCCGACACCCGCAGGTTCGACACATCAATCGACGACATCGAAAGCGCGGGCGACACCTGGTCAAACAACTTCTTCGATGGCTTGGGTTCCGCCGTGTCCACACCCTTCAGCGTCGCGACCGCAGCCGCAAAGTCCTCCGCCGTCCCCGTCGCGAGCGGCTCAACGCACAGCCGAACCGCCTCCACCAGGTTGTCACGCTGCGCCGACCCCATCCACGCAAAGTCGTCGCTCTTCCCGAGTGCCGAAGAAATCCCCGCGCCAGCGCTCCCCCACAACGCCCGCACGTCCTCGACCCCTTTCACCCTCGGAAACTCATAACTCTCCACCATCATCGGCGCCAAATACGACGCCATGCTCATCCGCACCCCGCCGGGGCCCGCCGGGCTCCCGCCCCCCCCTCCACCAGTCCGAATCTGCGGCATCTGCGCGCTGCCCGCCGCTCGCTCAACATTCGCATCCGCCGGCCTCTCCATCACGATCCGAGGCCTCCGATCCGGACGCTGCAAAGACGTGATCGACCACGCCAACGCGCCCACGCCGATCAACGCCACCGCGCCCCCGATCAACACCTTCGGGCTCACGCTCCCCATCCGCGCCCGCACTCGTATCGAACCACCCCGACCCGCTGATCCCGACCCCGTCCCCACATCGCCCAAGTCGAAGCGTTGCATCCGAGACCTCCAGTGCCGAGCGCGGCCGCACCACCCCACCAATCGAGATGCGCGCCAAAGCCCAACCCGTCATCGGGCCGAACGAATTCTCAGAATCGTCCGTTTCGCACCATCAGCCCCCGAGCCCTCACGCGACCCGCACACCCTCACGCGACGTGAGCTCCCCGAACAGACCGCTCAGCCGCGCCGTCATCGCCCCCGGCTTTCCATCCCCGATCGTTCTCCCGTCCGCCCTCGTCACCGGCGCGAGTTCCCCCATCGTCCCCGTGCAGAACGCCTCATCCGCGCGATACAGCTCCGCCAGAGAGATATCCCGTTCGGTGTGCATGATCCCGTTCGCCTCGCACAACTCCAGCACCGTCGCCCGCGTGATCCCCTCCGGGCATGCCACGCACCGAGGCGTCTCCACCAGCGGGCCCCGCTTCGTGTTTGTCACGATGAAGAGGTGTGTCGCGTTCGTCTCCGCGATGAACCCCCGAGGATCGAGCATGATCGCATCGTCCGCGCCCGCCGCGGTCGCCTCGATCTTCGCCAGGATCGACTGGATCAGATTGCAGTGATGGATCTTCGGATCCATCATGTCCGGCGCGAACCGCCTGATCGACGCCGTCGCCAGCGTCAGCCCACCCTTGTCATACACCGGTGCCTTGTGCTCCGCGAGCACAATGAGCGTCGGACCGGACTGATTGAGGCGTGGATCCATCCCGCTCGTGACCTTCACGCCCCGCGTCAGCGTCAGCCGGATGTGCACCGCATCGGTCATGTGATTGGCGTGCAGCGTCTTCCTGATCTCCTCAGTGATCCGCTCGTGCGAAGGAATCTCCGCAAACGCAAGAGCCAGCGCGGAGTGCCGCAGCCGGTCCAGGTGCTCGTTCAACTTGAAGACGCGCCCGCCATAGACCCGCAGCCCCTCCCACACCGCATCACCGCCCTGCACCGCCGAATCAAACGGCGAGATCCCCGCCTGATCGCGATGGATCAACGAACCGTTGATGTTGACCAGAATGTCCCTGTTCTTCGGATTGAACTTCTGCTGCATGCTTCCCTGCCTTCTGCCTCGCGTCTCTTGCCTCGTTGCCTTCTTCTCACCCGTCCCTTTTGCCTCAATCAGTCCACCACCGTGGCTCTTCTTCTCTGTGCCCACTGAGTCTCTGTGGTGAGTCCTGTTCTTGTCTCCCTCCGCGATCTCCGCGGCTCTCCGCGTTGAAACTCCTCTCCCCCATTGCCTCTTGCCATTCAACCCTATTGCCCTTCTTCTCTTCTCCGTGGCCCTCCGTGGTGAATGTTCTCCCTCCGCGATCTCCGCGGCCCTCCGCGTTGAAACTCCTCTTCCCCATTGCCTCTTGCCTTTCAACCCTATTGCCCTTCTTCTCTTCTCCGTGGCCCTCAGTGGCCCTCCGTGGTGAATGTTCTCCCTCCGCGATCTCCGCGGCTCTCCGCGTTGAGACTCTTCTGTAACTCTTCCCACACCCCCCGCACCACCCAGCTCATGTTCTCCTTCGCCCGCCGTGTGCCGCTCGCCAGATGCGCGGACAGGTGCACGTTCTTCAGCCCCAGCAGCGGATACGCCGCGCCGAACGGCTCCGGCTCATGCACATCGATCAGCGCCATCGCTCGCTCGTGCCCACGCATGAACGCCGCCAGCGCGCCCGCATCCACAATGAACCCGCGCGACGTGTTCAGGAAGATCACCGTGTCACGCATCAGCGCAAACGCCCCCGCATCCACCAGCCCCCGGTTCTGCGGCCGCCCATCCACGTGCACCGTCAGCACATCCGACTTCCGCAGCAACTCCTCGCGCGAAACCGGCCTCGCCCCATGCCGCTCGCCCTCCCCAATCTCGCGGATGTCGTGATAGATCGTCTCCATCTCCATCGCCGCAGCGACCCGCGCCACCGCCGAGCCGATCCGCCCGAACCCATAGATCCCCATCACCATCTCGTTGAGTTCGCGAGCGCCCACCAACTCCCGCCGCATCGCGTTCCACGACGTGGCATCCATCGCGCGATCCAGAAACACCCGAGGCCGCGTCGCATCCGCCAGCATCGCGAACACATACTCAACCACCGCCCGCGTGTTCGCATCCGGCGTGCTCACAACCCTCACGCCCCGCGCTGCGCACGCCGGCAGATCAAAGTTGTCCAAGCCAACCCCCGCCCGACCCACCACCTTGAGCCGCGGCGCCCGCGCCAACAACGCCTCGTTCACGAGCGTGTACGTCCGCACCACCAGCGCATCCGCCCGCGCCAGCAACACCCCGAACCCCTGCTCATCCACGGCACACCGCACCACCTCGCACCGCTCGGAAAGCCATCGCTCCGGCGCGGGGTCCAGGTCCTCGGTAATCACCACAAGCGGACGGGCATTGGCCATGCCCAACGGTATCCGCAGCGGACCCGACACTTCCGGCACAGACCCCGAGACGATACAATGCACTCGATGCACCTCAACGGCGTTAACTTCCCGGAGCAGGCCATCGCGGCGTTTTGTGCACGCCACGGCGTCCGTCGCCTCTCCCTCTTCGGCAGCATCCTCCGTGATGATTTCGCCCCAGAGAGCGACGTGGACATGCTTGTCGAGTTCGAGCCCGGCAGGACCCCCGGCATGATCGGCTTTGGTGCGATGATCCTAGAACTCCAGCAGATGATCGGTCGCGCCGTCGATCTCCGCACGCCGAACGATCTCTCGCCCTACTTCCGCCCGGCAGTCCTCAAAGAGGCACGCCCTCTCCATGCCGCGTGAACGGAACCGAGGTCCGTTCGACGATCGTGTGCGCGTCGAGCACATGCTTCTTGCTGCTCGCGACGCCGCGAGATTCGTGCGCGGCCGATCCCGCGATGATCTCAACTCTGACGCCATGCTCCTTCGCGCCGTCTGGCATGCGATCCAGCAGATTGGCGAAGCCGCCGCTCACATTTCCGATGCCGGGCGTGACCGCGTGCCCGGTATCCCCTGGGGGCAGATCGTCGCCATGCGTCACGTGCTTGTGCAGTGTACTGGGGCGTGGACCTCGATCGACTCTGGAAGACCGCGACCGAGGATCTGCCCCTGCTCATCGCTGCGCTCGAAGCCGCTTGCGTGAACTGGCCCCTCCCGCCGCCCCCGGAATCGAAGCCGCCTTGAGATGCACGCACCGCACCACCCCGCGCCGTACCACCGAACTTTGACGCATGATCGGAGATCGTGCCCATCCCTGCCGCAACGCACGCATCCATGACATCATCGTCAAGGTATCCATCTGATAGACTCGCCCACCACCTGCAAGAGCTCATCAGAAGGAGAGTCGCATGCACCTGTGGTGCCTCACTTGGGCCCTATCAACGTCGCTGCTTCTCCTCGCCGCACCCCTCCCCGCCCAAACTCAACACCAACCCAGTCTTCCCACCACCCCCGACCCCGCTCGGCTCGCATGGCTCCGCGCCAACGCCCACCCCATCGCTACAACCGACCCCTCCGACAACATCGACGACCTCGCCTTTTTGAAAGACATCGTCGGCGATGCACGCATCGTCGCCCTCGGCGAAGCCACCCACGGCACGCGCGAGTTCTTCCAGATGAAGCACCGCATCACGCAGTACCTCGCACAGGAAATGGGCTTCACCATCTTCGCCATCGAAGCAAGCACACCCGAATCCGCCAAGATCAGCGACTACACCGTTCGAAACCTCGGCGACTCACCCGACGACCTCATCCGCGGCATGTACTTCTGGACCTGGTCCACCGACGAGGTCGCCGACATGGTCCGCTGGATGCGCACGTTCAACAAGGGTGGCCCGGGCAACGAAGCCAAAGCCAAGCACATCGCCTTCACCGGCTTTGACATGCAGACCCCCGATGTCGCACAAGAAGTCGCCGCCTCCTTCCTCGATACCCACGATCCCGACCTCGCAGCCCGCGCCCGCGCCGTCTACACCGAATCCCTCACAGCAACCCGCGGCTCCACCGGCCAGCCCACCTTTGCCGCCGCCACCGCATCCCTCCCCGGACACCTCGTCGCCGGAAAGACGATCCGCTACACCGGCTTCATCAAGACCGAACGCCTCAAAGGCGGCGAAGCCAACCTCTGGTTCCGCTGCGACAGCAAGCAAGGCCAACTCGCCTTCGACAACACATCCGAAGCCGCACGCACCGGCACCTCCGACTGGACCGCCGTCGAGATCGTCATCGACTGCCCACCCGAGACCGAAGCCGCCATCTTCGGTGCCACCATGTCCGGCGAGGGGCAGGCATGGTTCGATGGGCTCACCATCGAGATCGACGGCAACCCCACCCAGTTCCACGGCCTCGACCTCGCCTTCGAAGGAAACCCCCACAACCCCGACGACCCCGACACTATCGACGGCTTCTACCTCGGCGGCAACGGCTACGAAGTCGCGCTCGATCGCACCACCGTCAAGCAAGGCACCGGCTCCCTCACCATGAAGGGCAAGCCAGTGACCGCCCCTGCCATCGGCGGCCCCGTCTACATCGAAGCCGCCAGACGAACCACCGAGATCAAAGACGCCTTCGCCGCCAAGCTCGCCGACTTGAAGGCCCTCCCCGGCGTCGATCCTGCCGCCGCCGACTGGGCCCTTCACAACGCCGACATCGTCTCGCAGTTCTACCGCATGTGCGCCGGCCAGATCTCCCGCGATGAGTGCATGGCCCTCAACACCAAGTGGATCCTCGACCACGCACCCGAAGGCACCAGGATCATCCTCTGGGCCCACAACGGCCACCTCCATCGGCGCATGGGGGCGCAAGGCCTGCACCTCCACACCATCTACGGCGACGACTACCGCGTCATCTCCTTCACCACCAGCGAGGGCCGCTACACCGCCGGCGCCAGCGAGAAGACCCGCAACCGCTTCCCCGGCGACTGGCTCCGCGACCACGCCCTCGCCAAGCCCCCGCCCGGCTCGATCGAGTGGCACCTGCAAGCCCTCGCCACCGGAGCCGACGGCAATCCCCCCATCCCCAACTTCATCCTCGACGTCCGAGCCGCCCGCGAAGACGACCCCGCCTCCGCCTGGCTCACCGGCACCGACGGCATCGTCGCCATGCGCTCCATCGGCGCGCTCGAACAAGACCGCCAGTTCTGGCCCGAGGTCCCCAAGACCGCCTTCGACGCCCTCGTCTACATCCACAAGTCCACACCCGCCCGCCAGCTCAAGCGCTGACCACTCCGGTTCAACCCATGATGCCACTGCATCGGCCCGCTCCCGGCTCCCGTCCGCTCCCCTACCATTCCGACCCTTCCCGCGGAGCCCCCTCCATATGTGGCAGCCCAAGATCAACGCCCCAGTCCTCACCAAACGCATCCCCACGCCCCCCTACGGCAACATGCGCGACCGCCACGTCGTCTCCTACGACGAATACATCAAGACCGGCGGCTACGTCGGACTCCGCAAAGCACTCTCCATGAAGCCCGACGACGTCACCGAAGAGGTGAAAAAGTCCCAGCTCCGCGGCCGCGGCGGCGCGGGCTTCCCCACCGGCCTCAAGTGGACCTTCCTCCCCAAGGTCGAAGAGGGCAAAGACCCCGGCATGCGCTACCTCGCGATCAACGCCGACGAGTCCGAGCCAGGCACCTTCAAAGACCGCCTCCTCATGGACTTCGATCCCCACCTCATGCTCGAGGGGATCGCCATCGCCTGCTACGCCTGCCGCCTCAAAAAGGCCTACATCTTCATCCGAGGCGAGTACCACCACCAGGCCAAGGTCCTCGAGAACGCCCTCAAAGAGGCCTACGAGCACGGCATCTTCGGCAATAAAGGCCTCCTGAACGGTGCCTCCAACTGGTCGGTCGACTGCTACGTCCACCGCGGCGCCGGCGCCTACATCTGCGGCGAGGAAACCGCCCTCCTCGAAGGCCTCGAAGGCAAGCGCGGCTGGCCCCGCATCAAGCCCCCATTCCCCGCCCTGAAGGGCCTCTTCGGCAAGCCCACCATCATCAACAACGTCGAGACCCTCGCCCACCTCCCCAGCATCATCGAAAACGGCTGGGAGTGGTTCAGCAAGCAGGGGTGCAACTCCACCATCGGCGGCCCCCCCTCATGGGGCACCAAGCTCATGGGCATGTCCGGGCACGTCAACCAGCCCGGCTGCTACGAGTTCGACCTCGGCATCCCCCTCCGCACCTTCGTCGAGCAATACTGCGGCGGCATGCGCAACGGCAAGAAGTTCAAGGCCGCCATCCCCGGCGGCGTCTCCATGGGCATCCTCGGCACCGACCAGTACGACGCCGAACTCGACTTCGACATCGGCCGCAAGCACAACGTCCTCGGCCTCGGCACCGCCTGCCCCACCGTCTTCGATGAAGACACCGACATGGTCGCCGTCGCCCGCAACATCGCCCGGTTCTTCAAGCATGAGTCGTGTGGACAGTGCACGCCCTGCCGCGAGGGCTCGGGCTGGCTCTACCAGCTCCTCGGCCGCATCGAAGAGGGCAACGCCAAGACCAAGGACCTCGACCTCGCGCTGGAGATCGCCACCAGCATGGGCTCCATGCCCGGCACCACGATCTGCGGCCTGGCCGACGGCAACAACTGGGCCGTCCGCACCATCATGAACAAGTTCCGCCCCGAGTTCGAGGCCCGCGTCCGCCCGACCTTCGTGCCCGTCCGCGTGACCGTTGGAGCGGGGGCGAAGGGGTAGAAGGGCGCGCAATGACTCATCAGGCGGCTTGGTGGTATATTGCCCGCAGGCTGATCTGTAGTTGAGTCATGGCCATCATTGAAGAGGCAGCAAGGTGCTTCTGCCTCGTCGCCTCAGGACTCAGAAAAGAGGAACAGAAATGGGGAAGAAGAAGGCAAGTACCGGTCACTTGACCAAAAAGGTATCCTCTCGATCACGTCGTGCCGCAGCAAACCAACCTCATGTGGAGTTTGATTGCTTGCCTCTGGTTCAGGGAGAGCACACTCTATTAGTGTTCCCCGCCAGTGCAAAGACGCTATGGTCTCTTGTGCAGATCAACCAGCGAGAAGAAGACAAAGAAGAAGGATATCAGCGCACGCTCTCGCCCGCCAGAGCCAATAAGATTGCGAAGTTCATTGAGGCGGGCAATCTGCTGCCTACATGCATACTGGTTACCTTTGACAAAGCCAAGCTCGCGAATGACAACCGGACACTCATAGTCGACAACGAACCGGACGCGGGATGGGTGATCGACGGACAACATCGACTCGAAGGCGCCCACCGCGCGTCGACCGATATCATGGTCCCAGTGGTGGCATTCGTAGATTTGCCTTTGGAACAGCAGGTTCATTGCTTTGTTACAATTAATAAAGAGCAGAAGGGCGTGTCGGCGTCCCTATACATTGATCTGCTTAAGCATCTGCCACCTACCAAATCAGAATCTGATCTTATGAAAGAGCGAGCAGCAGATCTCGGATCATCGCTCAAGCTAGACGATCAGTCCCCCTTTTATAGCAAAATCGTTGTTACTACAGCTCCTGCCGCCGGCGAAATTTCGATGGTCAATTTTGTTCGCAAAGTCACTCCACTCATCAGGCGTGATGGCAGACTCAACGCATTCAATGATGAGGACAAAAAAGCCGTCTTAGAAAACTATTATCGCGGACTCTCACACGTATTCCCGGCAGAGTATCGAAAGAACAACAGCGTCTTCTTCAAGACGATCGGATTCGGAGCGTTAATGACAGCGCTGCCGACGTTTTTGGACATGACGATTAATGAGCGTAAAGCGTTTACGGTTGAAGACGTCATCTCGACATTCAAGCGGATCGCCCATTTCGACTTCTCGGCGTGGCACGAGAGAGGAACGGGTACACATGCAGAGAACATGGCAGCGGAAGATCTGAGAGCGGAGCTTCTAGATGCCATTGATACTCAGTCCGGGCCCGTCAAACTTCGATAGTCGAGGCAGCGAGGATTTCAGTGGCACACAGCTCAAAGCCGTGGTCCGTTCGTCGCGAGGGCGACCTTGAGGGACGCTCATGGGATCAACTGCATGCAATGTGGCTTGGGTGTTCAATTCCACAAGATATGGCAGGCCGGCGTCCGCTGAGCGCAGCGGCCGACTTGACCACCTTGGCAGAAGTGATACGTCCGTTACTCGAACGAGTTCGTAAGTTCAAGCAGGCTAACAGTAGACTCCCTGACGTCGAGCGAGCGAGTGTTGGACAAGTAAAGGGCTTGTCGTCAGCAATGTTCCATGAAGCGCTTTGTCTGCTTCTGAAGGCCATGAGCGTATCCACCGCCTGTCAACTTGATTTCGCAGAGGGTCATCGCACATGGTCTGTTTCTCCAGGATACCAAGCCGCCATGTTCGCTGGGGAGGCGGTTATGCGACTCTTAGGCGTGCTTCCTATAGAAAGCGACAATCACATATTACTAATTGACCTGTGCGCTAGAAATGACGCCAAATCCCAGCGCAAGGATTCATCATTTAGCACCAAGATTACTTGGTGCGCAACTGGACAAATAACACACGACGCGCGTTGGCACTTACTATGCAGGCTTGTCCGAGTGCTAGTGATTGATGAAAATATATGGAATTCTGGATGGATTAAGGGGTTCTCGCAGATTGACGCGAACAGCATTTCTCGTCAACGTCATCTACTTCATTATGGACCTAATTCATGGTTGTTCGACGACTTGCTTGAGCCGCAGGTGGCCGCTGATTTCGGCAGTTTTGGGAACATGATAATGGATGGAACAATTATAGATGATCTGGAGAGAGACGATTATACTATTGGAATCGCCTTTGCGCTGATCACAATGTGTCTTAGTTTGTTTAAGCATCTTGCGTCGTCGTCGACTCTTATTGCGATGGAGACGCGATGCTTGGACCATTGGATCGCTAACGAGCGAGGAGTATATTTCCGTACTGCTTGTCCAAGTGTTTGTATTTGAAAACAAAGACTATGTCAAAGCGCAAGCGTCGTTCAGTGGTGCCAAGTCGTACCAACAAAAAAATTGATTCTCACCTGCCAAGTGCGGGCAAGGGATCTGATTATGTGCTGTGCTGTGCTGATGCACTGCGATCACTCAGGAAATTGCCAAGATTGCCGATGCTCGATCTTGTTGTCACATCGCCTCCTTACAACATCGGAAAGTCCTATGAAAAAAAGATGGGTCTCGGTGCGTATCTGGACTTCCATGGTGAAGTTATTGAGGAGATCGTTCAAAGGCTCAAGCCTACTGGCAGCTTGTGCTGGCAAGTAGGAAATTATGTCGAGAACGGTTACATTGAGCCGCTGGACATATTGCTGCATCCGATTTTCAGGAATCACAAGCTAATATTGCGCAATAGAATTGTATGGCATTTTGGACATGGATTGCACTGCAAGAGACGATTCAGTGGTCGATACGAGGTTGTATTATGGTACACCAAGTCAGATGATTACACGTTCAATTTAGATGCGATCAGAGTGCCGTCGAAGTATCCAGGAAAGAGATCGTATAGGGGGCCCAATGCGGGCAAGCTATCGAGTCATCCAGACGGAAAGAACCCAGAGGATGTGTGGTCAATACCTAATGTCAAAGGACGACATAAGGAGAAGACTGTGCATCCGTGCCAATTTCCTGTCGGTTTGGTCGAGCGATTGGTGCTCGCTTTTACTGATCCAGGAGATCTAGTCCTGGATCCATTCTGCGGCGTTGGCTCAGCTGGCGTTGCCGCAGCATTGCACAAGCGTAGATTCTGGGGCAGCGATTTGAGTGCCGCGTACATCCGCGTTGCCAGATCGCGCGTGAGAGCTGCTTTAGAAGGACGGGCGGTGTACAGGCCGCATGATCAAGTATTATACGACCATACAAAGTCATCACTTTCACGGCGACCTGTAGAGTAGGGCAGGTGGCACCGATTTCAGCCGCGACCAGTCCCAAAACCACTGACGGACGTGCCACCGAAGTTGCCGGCTCTGCGGCAAGTTCGGTGCTCTTCGACTTCGCTCGTCGCCCGCGAGGTGGGGGGCGGGCGCACGATCGTTGCCGGGGGTGCAGCGCAGTCCCGAAGGGACAAGCCAACCCCCGGTAAAGCCCGCCGCGCAGCGGCCTCCTTGAAACGCGTTCCAGTCGCCGAAGGCGACGCATGCATTCCGGGCCGTAGGCCCGCCCGTTGAAAGCACGCCAGAAGGGCCGTCCCCACGCCCGCAGGGCCTTCCTCAGTTGGAGCGGGGCGGACGCCCCCGACTATGGCCCCGACTCTGTCCGACCTCCCTCACCCGTCGATTCACTCGCCGGGCGCTCTCCCCACACTCCCCCTCGCGATCACCCTCGGGGTGATCGCGAATGTCTCCCCCGCGGCTTGTCGCGAGGGCCTTCCGCCCTCCCTCCGCGCCGCCTCACAACCCCTCTCCCACCCGATTTTTGCACTCTCCCTAACCCCCTTTCCCCCAACCACTTCCATTCCCTGTTCCAACAGTCACTGACAGACGTCTGTCAGTGACACACCCACCCCGCGCTTGCATCACTCCCGCCGCGCCGTACATTCATCTCCATGATCGCCTCACCCGACATCGCACACCAGAGCGCACACAACAATCTCCCCGCCGCGCCCACCGACCGCCAACGCTGGGCACACCTCCTCGTCCTCGACATGCTCAAGGCGAACCTCCCCCTCCCCGCCCTCGCCGCTCATCTCAACATCCCCTTCCTCACACTCATCGACTACATCAACACACCCGAAGTTCAGGCCGAGATCGACGCCTACGACCAGCTCCTCACCCTCCGCGCCCGCCTCCTCGGCCAGACCGCTCGCCCCATCTCGCTCCGCAAACTCCTCGACATCCTCGAATCTCCCGCGCCGCAACCCAGCGGCCGCGATCCCGAGGCCGATACCCGTACCCTCCACCGCCACGCCGAGCTCATCCGCCGCACCGCGACCACCATCGCCAAAGAATCCCGCGTCCTCGCGCCCAAACCCACACCCGCGCCAAATCCCGCCCCCAAACTCATGGCCGCGCCCACACCATCCGCCGATCAACCCGCGCAAAAGGGAGCACCGAGCGCCACCCAGCAAGCAAGCTCGGGGGCTCTGTCGGGCTCTCACTCAAAGGACAACGCGAGCTCCCGGGTGGCATGCCTGGGCGAAGACCAGGCATGCAAGAACAGCGTCACAACGCATGGCTGCGAGGACGCAGCCATGCCACCCGAAGCCCCCTCGCGGCCAACTCGCGCAGACTCGCTCCGCGCCGCCGCCGGCTCCACGCGCACTGTTCGCGACACCCCGCGCCGCGCCCGCGACCGACCGGCCGCGTAATCGCAAGCACAACAACGCGCACCATCCCGCACGAATGACCCGCCCGCAATGCCGGGCCCGCAGTCACGCGCAACCCTCACCATGCCTGCTCTTCGAGCAGGCATGCCACCCGATTCTGATCGCTTCGCCCCTCGCGGCGTCCTCTTCTTCTCCGCGTTCCTCCGCGTCCTCCGCGTTCAAAGTCTCTCTCTTCTTCGCGATCTTCGTGCCCTTCGCGTTCAATCTCTTCTCTCCTCCTCTGCAAAACTCCGCTACTTCCGCTCCCTCTCCGTTCTCTTCACAATCCCGCCACGCGCGTGGCTCCCTTCTCGCTGGCCGTTCAGCAACCTCTGTTTGCCATCTGGCACTTTGCCATTTGCCATCTGGCCCCCCTCCACCCCTTCCCCCTCTGCGACACGCTGCGCTCTCGGCGGACTCTGCGGTCGCTTCGCCTCGCGACTGGCGCCTCGCGTCTGTCGTCTGGCGTCTCTCACTCACCCATTCACGTTCATCACGACCTTGATTCCTTCGCCGCTCATCATGGTCTCGAACGCCTTCTCGAACTTCTCGATCGGGAACTCGTGGGTGATGATCTCATCGAGCTCCAGCTTGCCGGAGAGGAGCAGTTCTTCCATCTGGTACCACGTCTCGAACATCTTTCGGCCGTTGATCCCCAGCACGGTCGCGCCCTTGAAGACGACGTGCTCGGTGATGTTCCACGTGATCGGCTTGGAGGGAATCCCCAGGATCGCGGCGGTGCCCCCGTTGCGCATCGAGCGGAAGCCCTCGTCGAACGCCGAGGGAGCGCCTGACATTTCGAGGAGCACATCGACGCCCTCGCCGCGGCATGCACGCCGGATCTCATCCACGTATCCCGTCCCCTGGCGGACATCGAACGCATCGACCGCGCCGAGCTTCTTCGCGAGTTTCAGGCGTTCAGGGTTCACATCGGTCGCGAAGATCCGGCCCGCGCCCGCGGCTTTGGCGACGGTGACGGCCATCAGCCCGATGATGCCGACGCCGGAGATGAGGACGCTCTTTGCCGACACGTTCGCGGCCATGACGGTGTGGACGGCGTTGCCGAGCGGGTCGAGCACCGCCGCGACTTTGTCGGGGATCTTGGCGTGCACGGGCCAGACGTTCTCTTCAGGGACGACGACGTAGTCGGCGAAGCATCCGTCGCGGTCGATGCCGATGATGCGGGTGTCGGAGGCGATGTGGGCGTTGCCGGTGCGGCTGTTGAAGTCCATCCACTGCGTGATGTGTCCTTCGGCAGAGACGCGCAGGCCCGGCTTGTACTTGGTCACCGCAGAGCCGACCTCTTCGATGACGCCCACGAACTCATGGCCGGTCACGATGCCGACGGGGATCCGCCCTGCGGCCCACTGGTCCCATTCCCAGATGTGCCGGTCTGTGCCGCAGATCCCGACCTTTGAGACGCGGATCAAGACATCGCGTGGGCCGCAGAGGGGTTTGGGACGTTCGGGATCGAACTTGAGGGCGCTTCCGGCGTGGTGCTTGAAGAGTGCGCGCATGGTGTAGGTTGGCTCCTGGGACCGATGCTCCCCGAGGGGTGGGGAGCAGGTGGTGTCACGGGGGCGCAACAGGCGCCGGGCCGGGCCGATATTGTCCGCGTACAGAGAGAGCCGATCAATGCTCGGGCCGGTATGGAGAGGGAGAACCGCGTGTTGAGCTTGATTGTCCCCCCCGGGCGTGCTCCCGGTTGCCGCTTCTGGAGGTAGGATGAGACTGTGAGCCGGGCACAAGCCAAACCGAACGCCTTCCTGTTCCTTGCGGCGACCAGCCACGGCGGGCGTCGCTTTGGGCTGAGGCAGGCGCAGGGCGAGCGTGCCTTGGCGGAGTCTCTGCGGCGCGAGCGGCTGGTGCTGATGCGGACATGGGTCTTGCCGTCCTGGGCAGCACCCGATCTGAAGCTGAGATTGAAGGACTTTGAGGCGTTGAACGGGCAACTGTCGCAGTTGCTGTCGCGTGGTGTGCCGCTGGTCGAGGCGTTGGAGGTGACGGCGACGGTTGTCCATCCTTCGTGCCGCCCGATCGTGGTTCGGATGAAGGAGCTTGTGGCAGCGGGCACGAGTTATGGGGATGCGTGCGCGCAGGTCGGGGTGTTCGACACGGTGTCGATCGCGGTGTACAGGGCCGCGGAGCGAACGGGGGATCTGGCGGGTGCGTGCAAGCAGTTGGCGATCTCGGCCAAGCGTCAATTGGCGGTGTCGGGGAAGGCGGCGACGCTTTTGATCTATCCGGCGATCGTGATGACGATCAGCATCGGTGTGACGGTGATGATGCTGACGGTGATCGTTCCGAAGGTGGGGAACGCCCTCGTGAGCGGGGGGATCGAGCTTCCGTGGTTCACGAAGATGCTGATGGCTCTGGGCACGTTCCTGCGGGAGCAGTGGCTGATGATCCTGCTCGTGCTGCTCGGGGTGGTTGCGGGGATGGTCTTCCTGAGAAAGCAGCTCGGCGCGGTGCTGATGCGTGCGATGCGTCGCACGCCGCTGGTGAAGGGTGTTGTGCTGACGCAGGAGTCGGCGCGTTTCTTCAGCGTGATGGCTGCGATGACCCGGGCGGGGATCCCGCTGGCCGATTCGCTGGGCGTGGGCGTGAACGCGATCGGGCACCCCCGTCTGAAGAGCGAACTGGCGACGCTGCGGACGAAGCTGATCGAGGGCGGGCTGCTGCGGGTGCTGATTGAGCGGGTGGAGTCGCTGCCGCTTGCGACGCGCCGGCTGCTGATCGCGGCGGAGCGGTCGGGAGACCTTGAACAGGCGTTCGACGGTCTTGCGGCGGATCTTGCGGACGAGGTGGATAAGCAGTCTTCGCGAACGCTTGCGATGCTGGAGCCGCTGCTGATCGTGCTGATGTTCGCGCTGATCGGCTCGCTGCTGCTGGCGATCATGATCCCGCTGATGAACGCGACCAGCGCGAACCTGTGAGCCGATAAGGAGGGGGCGTGTTCGGCCGTGTGCCGCCGGGCGTAACCGGCGCGTCACCGGGCCTTAGAATCCCGCACCCGGGCGTGTCTCGGGGCAGTACGTTGATAGGCGGGCAGAGAGCCCGATCGTGCCAGGAGGCGACAGATGCAGACTCGATCGATAACCAGGGCGTGCGGCGTGGGACGGATCGGCGTGTCCCGGGCCCGCAGGGCCTTCTCACTGCTCGAGATCACCCTCGTGCTGGCGATCATCGGCGTGCTGATGGCCGTGGCGGCGGTCAACGTGATCGGCGGCGCGGAGCGTGCCAAGATCCGTGCCACGAAGGCGAGCATGCAGACGGTCGTCGGCCAGCTCAAGACGTATCACCTCGACAACAGCAAGTACCCCGAGTCGCTCGCGCTGCTCGTGACGGCGAAGCCCGCGTATCTTGAGAAGCTTCCTGTTGACGGATGGGGGAACGACTTTTACTTCAAGGTGCCCGGCAAGAACGGACGCCCGTACGACCTCATGTCCTCCGGACCGGACGGGGAGTTCTCCAGCGAGGACGACATCGATGTCTGGCTGATCGACCAGCAATAACCCTTGCGGGGGCGGCGCGGCACTTGCCGCAATCTCCGGCTGGGTGAGGCGTTGAGCGGAGTGTGCCCGTGACAAGCGACCAGACCAACCGGCGACCTCGGGCAGCAGGCCCATCCGGGTGCCGGGGCATGACCCTGCTTGAGGTCGTGCTGGCGATCGCGACGGTTGCGTTGCTTGCGAGCACGGTGCTCGGGGCGGTCACGTACATGCATCAGGTGGAGATCCGCCAGACGCACCAGTTGGCAACGGCCGAGCTGGCCAACCGCATGATGCTCCAGTATCTCGACGACAAGTCGGCGATGCCGAGCCCTATCACACCCCTTGAGTACGGGGCCCATCGCTATCGCTGGTCGCTCTCGGAGTCTCCGGTCGGGTTCGAGGCGATCGAGGTGCAGGACAACACGCCCGCACAGAGCGGGCGCACGCCCCGCAACGCCATTCCGCCGGAGCGTCGCTACAAGCTCGTCACCGTCCGGGTCTGGCTCAGCGAAGAGTCGGGCGGCTCGCTGCAGGCGACAGAGGGTGTGGTGCAGGCCCAGATCGGGCGGCTGATCGATCTGCTCGCGTTCCGAAACCCGGACTCGGCCGAGAACCTGTTGAAGCAGCCGGGAGGCATGCAGCAACTGCTCGAGGCGATCGGCGCGGGACCGATGCAGCAGTTGCAGCAGGGGGGGCGCGGGCCGAGCCAGCCGACTGGCCAGCCGACTGGCCAACCGACGGGCAGAGGGGGTGGGCGATGACCGCTCCCCTTCGGCGATCCTTCACGCTGATCGAGACCATGCTCGCGGCATCGCTCGGTGCGCTCGTGCTGGTCGGGATCCTGGGTATCGCGGCCCTTGTTGATCGTTCCGAGACGGGATCGTCGACGCGTCTGGCCCGGACCAGTGAACTCGAACAGGCCCAGACCGTGATCCGAAGGGCTCTCGGTTCGCTTGCGATGGCGGGCGGGAGCGCGCCGATGCAGCAGCAGGGGCGTCAGGGCTCGCAGAACTCGAATGCGCCGGCGGCCACGACGCCCACCTACACGCCCACGCCCCGGCTTGTGTTGGCGCCGATGGATATCGATCCGTTCGCCGCGGCGGCGATGGGGGAGGAGATCAGCGGGCTTCGGGCCGGGCCTCAGCGCGTCCAGTTCGCGCTGACGATGCTCCCGCTTCCTGAGCGGGCGTTTGTGGCGCCCACGGGTCTGTTCTCGGGTGGGATGGGCATGAGCGTCGGCACCGCGCCGTCGTCGCAATCCGCTTCGGAGGGTGAAGAGGAGCCGCCGGTTGAGGATGAATCCGGCGCGGGCGAATCGGCCGAGAGCTCGGAGATGGTTCCGATCTTCTGGGGCGCGCTGGAACTGACACCTCCGGACCTTCTTTCAGAGCGACCTGATCAGCAAGGGTGGACGCTGTGGTGGAGACAGATCGCCCAGCCCCCGAATCCGACTGCGGGGCTCGAGACGTTCGCGGCCCAGCCCCCACGGATCGCGGATCCGCGCATGGATCCCTCGGCGGTTGCGCTGGTTCGCGGGATCGCTTCATGCAGATGGTCGGTGTACAAGGGGCGCGAGTTGCTGCCCGCGCACGCCGCGACGTACTCGTCTGAGCTGCCGGCGTACATGCAGCTTGAGATTCGAACGGTGGCGGGTGTGTATGCCAACTGGATGTTTGAGTTGGGATGGGCGACGGTGCAGGAGCCGAGCCAGGTCGCGGCGGCCAGAGATGCAGCGCGACTTCGCGAAGGACAGGGCCAGGGTGGTGGCGGCGCAGGCGAAGGGCGCGGAGGTGCTGGAGGTCAGGGTGGCGGCGGCATCGCCAGGCCAGCGCGTCAGCGAGGTCCGGGTGGCGGTCCGGTTGGGCCCGGCGCGGGCGGCCCGAGAATGGAGCGTGGGCCGGCCCAGCCCGTCCGCGACGGCGGAGGGGGGCCATCATGAGGCGTCTGCTCCATCGGTTCACGTCTTCCCGGCGTGCGTATGCGCTGATGCTCGCGGTCCTCGCGGCGGCGGGGATCACCAGCATGCTTGGCCTGATGCTCGAGCGTCAGTTGACGCAGCGTCTGTCGGTCGCGCGGCAGGTTGAGGCGTACCAGCGCCATCACGCCGCGAAGGGGTATCAGGAGATCGTGGACTCCTGGATCCGTTCTCTTGCTGGTCGTTCGATTGCGCCGCTGATCACTGACGGCGAGCGTGTTCTGACGCTCGACCTCGGCGATGGGTTGCGTGCCGAGGTTTCGTTTGCCGACGCTCAGGGATCTGTGCTTGCATCTCCGGCGGGGCTGACGGGGCGTGACTTCGAGCGGGTGCGTCTGATGCGTGCCTCGCTGCCTCAGGGATCGCGAGATCCGAGCGTGCCCGCGTTGACGCGCGATGTCGGGCCTGTTGCGGTGAGCATGAGGTCAGCGCCTGCGGAGGTGATCCAGGCGGCCTTCGCCTCTGTCGCGGATCTGAGCGGTGGCGTCGAGTTCGCGCAGCGGCTGCTTGCGATCCGTGCCGAGCAACCGATCCAGCAATCGGATGTCGCGAAGACCGCCATCGCCCTCGGTGTAACCCCTGAGATCCGGGCCCGACTGAACGAGGTTCTTGTGGCGGAGCCGTCGCTGTGGTTTGTGACGGTGGAGTTACGCCGGGGAAGCGCTGGAACGGTGGTTGCGCGGGAGGGGGGCCATATCGTTGTAGCACCGCGTCGAGCCGGTCGTGGGTCGACGAGCGGCATCTGGGAGAAGAGCAGCGCGTTCCTCACATGGCAGAAACTGCCGATCCAGTAGGGATCGGACCGACACTGGTGTCAGACTTCACACGGACGGCGGATCCACATGGGACAGACGGCCATCAATCGAGAGCGAGCACAGGCCCTTGCACATGGCGCAAGGTTTGCTGCCATCGCCATGGCGCTCTGCTGCGGCGCGGTCGTTGTCTTCGGCGTTCCCGGTGCGGGGACGCGTCTCTCGGAGCCGTCGGCGACGCCGACGCCGGACGCGGCCCCGGTGGATCCTCAGCCCGCGCCGCGTGCCGTCGCCGGCGTTGATGCCGGGGGCATCGCGACACGGCTCTCGAGCGTCTCGAACGCGCCGAAGCCGGTCGTCGCCGCGCGCGAGATCGAATCCGAGTACATGGAAGAGCCGGCGTATGAGCATGAAACGGTGACGATGAACGACGAGGTCGGTTTCCTCGGGTTGATCCGCGAGCCGGGGCGTGTGCTCGCGCTGATGCGGATCGGCGGGCGTCAGGCCATCATGTGGCCGGGGCGGGAAGTTGATGGTCTCCGCGTGGCCGAGATCGGCGATGATCATGTGCAGGTTGAGCGGGGTGGCACGCGGTGGCGTGTGGATCGCTCCCAGCGCAAGCAGGCGACGGTGAGCCGGATCGATGTGCCGCTGCTTCCGCCGACGCCGGTTTCGGACGTCAGTGTGAATGATCATCAATCGCGTGAGGCGGCGATCAACGCGCTCCGCCAGAACCGGATACAGGGGCGAGACCGGGCCCGGCCCATCAACGTGGCACCCGGCCAGCAGGGCTTTCGCATGAATGACCCCGGCCGTCAGTGGCGAGAGGATTGATGAGCAGCCCGCGTGTGTGCTATGTCGAGCGGATGGATCGGGGAGTCCGGGTCAGAAGGGCCCGGTTTGTCGGCTTCCGCGCGGACGACGAGTGGACGCCCGCGCCGGGCGCGCCGGGTGCCGACGCCGTCGCGGAGGCAGCGGGCAGGGCGACGCAGCTGGCCACATGGATCAGGGATCGCCTGGCAGGATCGAAGTCGGCATCGCTCGATGTGCTGTGCATCGACGCGGACGCTGCGGCCTGCACGTGGATCGCCGCGCCCTCTTACGAGACGCCGGTGGTCGAGGCCGTGCTCCGCCAGCGTGTTGCTTCCGGGGGCGAACTCGACGGCTCGCAGCCGAGCGCGATCTCGACGCTTGCCTCTGTGCTTGGGGATCGGGCCGAGGTTTCGGTGCAGCCGATCGCCGAGGCGGCCCGTGTGCGTCGGCGCTCTGCGATCGCCGGCATGAAGGGCGGCGGTGCGCCGAACGGCTCGCCCGCGAGCGTGCGTGTGCCGGTGATGGCGGTGCCGGATGCGTCTGTTCGCCTTCTGACGGACGAGTTGGATCGCCTGGGTGTGACGGTTCGGACGGCGATGTCGATCTGGCACGCGGCTGCGTTGGCCTGGGACGCGGGGTGGAGTCGGATCGAGCGAGAGGGCGTGACGGACGATCGCGTCGTCTCGGAGAGTGCGCCGACGCAGGCGACGATCCTTGTCGATGGGGATTCGGGCCGGTTGCTGTGGGTCTGGTCGCGGGGCGGGCTGCTGGTTGCGGCGGGGTCGATGCTCGTGCCGACGGAGAGCGACGGTGAGCGTTCGGTGCCGCGCGTGGGCGTTGAGCACGCGTCGCGTCTGGCGACGGAGTTTCTTTCTTGGGGTGTGCAGACTGGCGCGTCGCCGGCGCGGACGATCGTTGTGACGCCCGAGTCCGAGACGGTTTCTGAGTTCGGTCACGCGCTGACGCGCGCGATGCCCGGAACGACCGTGGATGTTGCGGTGGATGCCGATCCGATCGGCGCGACGATGCGTCGGGTCGCGGAGCGAGTCGATGGGCGCGAGCCGGACGCGATGGATCCGCGGAGCGCGTTGATCTCGCTCGGGGCGAGGCCTTCGCGGTCTCACCGCTCGATGTATCGATGGGCGGCGGGCGCGGTGTTGCTCCTGGCTGCGTGCGTGGGCGCGGCGGGCTGGCGGGTTCGCGAGGCGGCTTCGGACCTTCGCGACGCGACGCGTCGCGTTCGGGCGTCGGCGAGCGAGGCGGTTGCGCGTGTGAGGCCGGCGATCTCCGGCAGCCCGTTCATGGCCGCGGAGTTGGAGACGGAGCTCGTGGGGGCGCGTCGGCAGAGCATGCCGCCGGATGCGTTCCAGCCGGCGCGTCCGATCCTGAGGGAGTTGGATGGTCTGTCGTTCCTGCTTTCACTGCCGACGCTGACGCTGGATGACATCGAGCTGACTCCCGCGAACGGGCGTGTGACGTTCTTCGTGCCGGACACGGCGATGGCGCAGGAGATCGAGGCGGCGTGCCGCGAGATCGAGGGGCTCTCGATCTCATGGAAAGCGGAGATCCGGACGATCGAGGGTTCTGCCGAGCGTCGTGTGCGTTGCACGCTGACAGGTGTGTGGCCCGCGCGCACGGCATCTGCGGGGGGTGGCCCATGACCTTGCAAGGCCCTGCGCGTGTAGATCCCGCTGCGCGTGCGTCGCTCGATGACCGGTTCGCGATCGCGTCTTCGGCGTCGGCGACGGAGCGTCTGAATCGGCCGCGTCATCTGGTGCTTTTCTCGCTGCTTGTGCTGGTGGTCGCGTTCTTCTATCTCGGGTCGGGGATCGGCGATCGTGCTTCTGCGGTGCGTGGATTGAAGCGTCAGCAGCGTGATGCGGAGAAGGTGATCGCGACGGCGAACGAGTTGGCTGTGCTTGATGCGCGTGCGGCGGCTGATCCGACGAGCGGGTTCGGGGCTCCGATGCCCGATGTCCTGGTGCGTCTGGAGCGTTTCGCGACCGAGTCGGGTCTGGCGCAGGGGCTGAGCCACCGTCGCGGTCCGGGCGAGGTGAAGGGTGGCGCGACGATGTACCGGTATCCGTACGAGATCCGAGATCCGAATCTTGAGAACGTGATGCTCTGGCTTCAGAGGTGCGTGAGCGGGATTCCGGGGCTTGAGGTGCAGTCGCTGCGCATCAGGCCTGAGGCGCAGTCGTGGTATGTGAGTGTGACCCTTTCAAGGTGGGAGCGGAGCCAGTGAGAGGCAAGTTGAACAACGCCGTTCGGGCTGTCGTCTGCGTGGCGGGGGTCGCCGGTGCGTGGGCCGGGTTGCCGGGGTGTGCCACCACGCAGAAGCAGGATCCTGTCGCGATGGCCGACACGGTGGCGCAGAACCAATTGAGGGGTCTGCAGCTGGCTCGTGATGCGCAGCGACAGGCCGACCGGGGCGACACGGAGCAGGCGATCGAGACCTACAAGCAGGCGGTCGCATCGTGGCGCGAGATGCCCGCGGCGTGGAACAACCTCGGCGTGCTGCTGATGCAGGAGCAGAACTACGCGGACGCTGTCGGGGCGTTCAAGGTCGCGGCGGATCTGTCGCCGACCGATCCGAGGCCGCTGGAGAACATCGCGGTGTGTTATGTGAGGAGCGGCTGGGCGAGTGATGCGCTGCGTTACTACGGGATGTCGCTGGAGCGCGATCCGAACCGTCTTGAGTCGCTGCGGGGCGCGGTGCGTGCGGCGGAGATGGTGCGGGTGCGCGATGAGGCGACGCTGGAGCGGATCCGTCGTGCGTTGCTGGTCGAGACCGATGAGCGGTATCGCGAGTACTTCGAGCGTCAGCAGCAGCTTGTGAGCGCGGCGATCGCGGGCGGGTTGCCTTAAGGGGCGGTGCTGCGATCTGCGAGACTGCGAGTCTGCGAGACTCAGAGGCGTGACGCGGCGAGACTGGCCAGTTCCGAGCGTTCGCTCTTTGCGAGCATGACGTGCCCGACGAGTCCGAGCCCCTTCATTTTCTCGACGGTGTAGGAGAGGCCGTTGGAGGAGGAGTCGAGGTAGGGGTTGTCGATCTGTCCGATGTCTCCGGTGAGGATGAGCTTGGTTCCCTCGCCGACGCGGCTGACGATGGTTTTGACCTCGTGTGGCGTGAGGTTCTGGGCCTCGTCGACGATCATGAACTGGTGGGGGATCGAGCGTCCACGGATGTAGGTGAGCGGTTCGAGGACGAGGCGTCCATCGGCGATGAGTTTTTCGATGCGTTGCTCGCTGGAGTGGGAGTCTGGCGTCTGGAGCTGTGCCCCGCGCGTGGAGAGGAGGTATTCGAGGTTATCGAAGATCGGCTGCATCCAGGCGGTGAGTTTCTCGTCTTTGTCGCCGGGGAGATAGCCGATGTCGCGCCCCATGGGCATGATGGGGCGGGCGACGAGGAGCTTGTCGTAGCGTTCCTCGGCGAAGACCTTGGCCATTCCTGCGGCGATCGCGAGGAGGGTCTTGCCGGTGCCCGCGCCGCCGAGAAGCGTGACGAGGCGGATCTCGTCGTCCATCAGGAGGTCGAAGGCCATGGTCTGCTGCACGTTGCGGGCCATGAGCCCGTAGACGGGCTTTCGGGGCCCGGTGACGGGGATGACGTGGTCGGTGTCGGCGAGGCGTCGGCAGAGCCCGGTGTGGTCTGGGTCGTCCTTGCTTTTGAGGACCGCGAACTGGTTTGCGGTGATGTCGCGTGTGTAGGAGCCGCGTTCGGGATCGGAGAAGGTGAGGGCGTCGGCGAGTCGCTCGACGCCGAGGAGGCGGTCTTTGTAGAGCGAGTCGATGAGCTCGTCCTCGACCTCGATGGTGATGTAGCCGGTGTAGAGGCGGTCGAGATCGATCTTCTGGTTCTCGAAGTCTTCGGTGGTGATGCCGAGGGCGTCGGACTTGATGCGTGCGGAGAGGTCTTTGGAGACGAAGACGGTGCGGACGCCGCTCTTCTGAAGGGTGTAGGCAACGGCGATGATGCGGTTGTCGGGCATCTCTTCGCGGATGGCATCTGGTCGCTCGTGGTCGCCGATGTCGATGCGGATGGTGCCGTTGAGTCCGTCTGCGCTGACGGATGCGGCGGCACCGACGCGCGGGCTGTGCTCGCCCCATCGGACGCCGTCGGTGAGGCGTCCCTGGGTGCGGAGCCGGTCGAGGTGGCGGATGGTCTCCCGGGCGTTTCGTCCGAGGTCGTCTTCCTTGCGTTTGAGTTTGTCGAGTTCCTCGATGACGGTGAATGGGATGATGACGTTGTGCTCCTTGAACACGAACAGTGCGTTCGGGTTGTGGAGCAGGATGTTGGTGTCGAGGACGAAGTTCTTGACACCGTTCATGGTGTCGGAGGCGTCCTTGACGATCTTGCTTTGCCTGGTCTGGCTCACCGGTGCCTTTGGCATCCAGCGGTACTCCCTTCCTTCGGTCTGTCGGGCCGGCGGCTCCGCCCCGGCGATGGGAGAGCATATCGGATCGCGGGGATCCGGGTTGCCCGAGGGGCGGGGTGTCGGGTCAAGGATTTGCTCAGATCACGGCGTCGATGAGGATCGCGACGCCGACGGCTCCGGCGATGGCCGACTTGACGATGAGCGCGAGGGCTCTGCCCTTGGCGGCACCGGATGCGCTGGCGAGGGACTGCTTCCACCCTTTGTCGGCGATGCCGCGTTCGGCGGAGAGGGCTCCGATGGCCGCGCCGCCGACGGCCCCGATGATGGTGCCGATGATGGGGAGGACGATGCTTCCGAGGATGGCGCCGATGATGCTGCCGATGGTGGCGCCCCATGCGGCGGGTCTGCCTCCACCTGACTTTGCGGCACCGTGCGCGGCTCCGAAGAACTCAACGGCTTCGCCTGCGAGGCAGAGGAGAGCGCACGCGCCGATGGTCCACCATGAGAAGGTATCCGGGAAGGAGATCTCCCAGAGGATTGCGCCGACGATGGGGAGCCAGAGCCCGGGGAGGGTGATGGCGGTGAGTGCGACGCCGAGCAGGGCGACCAGCGCGAAGGTGGAAGCTGCGGCGATCGTCATCCACACGGGCGGACTCCGGAGTGCGATCGAGCCATTGTTGGGATCGGGGGTCGCGGACTGTCGCCGGGGGAGGGCTTCAGGCGGTCTGCGACTGCTCGTTGTCCGGCTTGGTTGTTGGATCTGCTTCCGCTGCAGCGGAGAGTGGGGCGTCGGTGGTGGGCGCGGGCTTGGCGGATTCGGGGAAGGCGATGGCTTCCATGGCGAGGATCCACTGTTCGACCTTGGCGTGGCGGAGGAGATCGACCTTGATGGACTTTCCTCCGAGCGTGGCGTGCTGGGGTTTGAAGTTGAGGAAGACGATGAACTTGTGCCACTTGCGCTTGTCGATCTCGGCGAGGTCGTCGGGTGTGAGGGTGTGTCCGCCGGGGAGGGTGAGCGTGTTGGTTGCGGGGTCGAAGGTGTACTTGAGGCGCGAGACCTTGATGACCATCACGAGGACGAGGAGCCCGATGACGGTGCAGGTGACCATGATGAGGTACTGCGTAGGGATGTCGAGCGCGGAGAGGGGCTTGGGGCTTTTCTTGGAGCCCCATGAGGTCTGGAGTTCCGAGAGCCGCTTGGCGGGATCGGCGAAGGTGGTGTGCTCTTCGGAGAGGCGTCCGACGATGCTGAGGGCGTCGAGCCAGCGGAAGAGGATCGCGTCGAGTTCGTTGGTTGCTCCGGTGCGGAGGACGGCGTGGGTGCGGACGGGCTCAGGGACGCTCGCGTTCATGAGGCGGCCCTGGTCGTCGGCCTTGGCGAGGTATTCTTTTTCCATGAACTCGGCGGCCTTGATCCCTCGTTCTGGATAGGCGATGGTTGCGTCGTACCAACCCCAGACACCGAAGCCGAGGAAGACGATGATGATGATCCCCATGCGGATCAGCCAGGAGCGGTTGAGCGATGAGGTCTCGATCATGGGACGGGGTCTCCGATCGTGAAGTGGCGGTCCGTGCGGGACTTGGCCGGGCGCGGGAGCATAGGGCGACCTGGTGCCTGGGTCGTGTGATCTGTTCTCATCGGCATTCGGGGTGAATGTCTGGCCTCCGGAATCGCTCAAGTCGCTGGGCGGGTGCTGCTTGCCGTACAGTCCGAGCATGAGCGGACGAGCCCCACGGAGCGATGCGGATCCTGCGCTGGCCCGGGTTGTCGCGCAGCACGCGCGGACGTCATCCTTGCTTGGTGTGGACTTTGTGCCGGCGTATCGGTCGCCTGTTCCTGCATCGCAGGGTGGTGGGGCGATGATCGAGCCGAAGCCCACGCCGGTGGGTGTGTCGGGTGGGTCGGGTGCGGAGCGGCAGCGTCGGCTCGATGATCTGAGGGCGCGGTACGAGCGGGATGCACCGCATGCGCCGTTCATTTCGAGTTATACGAACATCGTGTTCGGCGAGGGTGATCCGTGTGCGCGGCTGATGTTCATCGGCGAGGCGCCGGGTGAGCAGGAGGATCTGACGGGGCGTCCGTTTGTGGGGCGGGCCGGTGACTTGTTGCAACGGATGATCGTGGCGATGGGACTGGAGCGGGAGCGCGTCTACATCGCGAACGTGCTGAAGGTGAGGCCTCCGAACAACGCGACCCCGACGCTGGAGGAGACGCGTGCGAGCGCACCGTATCTGTTCGAGCAGATCGAGATCGTTGCGCCGGAGGTGATCGTGACGCTGGGGCTTCCTGCGACGCGCACGATCCTGGAGACTGAGGAGTCGATGGGGCGCTTGCGAGGGTTGTGGTCGGTGTTCCGGAGACCATCGGGGCTTGAGGTGCCGGTGATGCCGACGTATCACCCCGCGTATCTGCTGCGTGCGTACACGACCGAGAACCGCGCGAAGGTGTGGTCCGATTTGTTGAAGGTCGTGGAGCGGCTTGGGCTTACGCCTCGGCGTGGCGAGGGGCAGTGAGCTGACGAGCGAGTCGATTAAGGGAAAATCCGTAAAACGATCTGAGGGGCGATTTCCTCAGAGATGGGCGGAACCTCGGCCCGGAACCGATCGAAGAGACCTTTGTCGGGTGCGGTTGACGTTCCCGACGCGAGGCGATTGTCCTCTTTCTCCAGACCCCCACGAGACCCGGCGCTTGGCCTCTGGCTGAGTGCCGGGTTTTTCTTTTTCACCGGATGTCGGCGGGGGTGTGGCGCGGAGCGGGCGCGTGAGAGCGGTCTGCGATCCTGGTCATGTTGAATGGGATCGGATGTGCGGGCGGCGGCTATGAGGTCCCGTTTCAGGGGGACTCGGTTGTGGGCGCGTCTGCCGGTTCGGCTTCGGATTCGCGTGGCGTGGACTTCTTGCCGAAGGTGAGTTCGGTTTCGGGGGGGAGTTTGGAGATGGAGTCGATGACCCATCTCGGCCTGCGCGATGTCTCGGCGCCTGACCAGGTGTTGGTGAATGAGAACTCGATCTTGTCGCCGACGGCGAGGCCTTCGAGTGTGACGCCTTGAGCGAGATCTGGGAAGGGCATGATCATGGCGTTCATGCCGATGAGTTTGCCTGCGCCATCGACGAAGTCGTTGATTGCTTCGTGGCGGATCTGGAGTTCTGCGGTGGGCTTGCTGCGATCGGGGAGGGATTCGATGATGCCGCGGGTCTGGTAGGTGTGAGTGATGGGCGCGGGATCCTGTGCGCCGTTGGCGGCGCCGGGCTTGACGTCTGCGGCGCGGTCGCAGGCGGAGCAGAGCAAGAAAGAAGCCGTTGCGAGTGCAACGGCTTTGAGAGCGGTCTTCATCGATGGGCTCCTGCTCAGTTGAAAGCGGGAGATGCGAGCACCGGCGTGAGTTGCGGAGACTCAGGCGGCTTCGATCTTGATGAACGCGGAGACGGCGGCGATGTCGTGGGCCATGTCGAGGGTGTAGGGCATGGACCAGGTTGCGCCTTGGGTGACGCGGACGACCTTGCCGCACTTCTCGCGCTTGTACCAGTCGCGGTTGCCGCGGTTATAGACGACCATTTCCTGCTGGCGTCGGCGGTGTCCCTTCTTGAGTGCGCGCTTTGCGCCGGCATCTCGGCGCATGAGGCGCTCGATGGTGGAGGTCTGGTCGTCGGTGGCTGGGAGGGCGGTCACGGTGCACTTGACCTGCTGACCGGGCTTGAACGTCGTCATAGGGGACCTCACGATCGTGCGATGCCTCGGGGCGCGACACCCCGAGCAGGGCCAAGAGTCTAGCGCGCAGCCGCACGGGGTCTACGGGTGGTTGCTTGATACATGGTGGTCTGCTCGGAAGTGGCGTGCGCGCATCCTACCATTGGATCGAATGAGCACTCCCGAGCCACAGCCGAACCAAGTTGCCCCTTTCAATGCGTCGTTTGAGCACCATCTGAAACCGAAGTTGCGTCCTGTCCGGGGCTTTCCGGCCCAGATGGGTGAGCAGCAGGTGCTTGGTCTTGCGGATGCACGCCAGATCTCGCAGAAGGTGGTGTTCACGATGCCAGCGGCACAGTTGATTCTGCCGTTGATGGACGGGAATCGTTCGGTCGACGAGATTGTGACGCAGGTGGGGAAGGGTTTGACCCGTCCGATCCTGGAGCAGTTGGTGGCGCAGTTGGATGATGCTGGTCTTTTGTTTGGTCCGACGTTCGAGGGGATGATGGAGAAGATGCGCGAGGAGTTCGATTCCTCGCCGACGCTGCCTCCGGCCTCGACGGCGGCGTTTGCGGATGCGTTGGTGAATCAGGAGCTGGGTGAGGAGGCGACGGAGGAGCAGCGAGCGGAACTGGGGCCTGCCAAGTTGCGGGCGATCATGGACCAGTGGATCGCGAAGGCGTTGGAGAGCGCGGCGAATCCTTCGTTTGATGCGTTGCCGGCGGCGATCGTTGCCCCGCACGTGGATTACGCGCGGGGGTGGGTGAACTACGCGAGCGTGTGGGGGCGGATGCGGGTGGTTGATCGTCCGGACCGGGTGGTGATCCTGGGGACGAACCACTTCGGGCTGGGGACTGGTATCACGGCGTGTGACAAGGGGTTCCAGAGCCCGCTGGGGACGTGCGAGGTCGATGAGCAGATCGTCGCGGGGCTGCGTAAGCGTCTTGGTGACAAGGTCTTCGAGAATCGTTTCGACCACGAGCGCGAGCACTCGATCGAGTTGCAGATCCCGTGGATTCAGCACTGCCTGGGGCCGGATGAGAGCGGGCGGTTCTGCAAGGTGGTCGGGGTGCTGGTGCACGACCCGAGTGTGAACAACGGTGAATCGTACGATGGGAAGGGTGTTGCGCTGGCTCCGTTTGTGGAGGCGATGCGTGAGATCCTGGCCGAGATCCCGGGGAAGACCCTGGTGGTGAGTTCGGCTGATCTGAGCCATGTCGGTCCGGCGTTTGGGGACCAGCAGAAACTGGGCGGGGATGAGTCCGAGGCGGTGGCGTTCAGGAACCGGATTTTCCAGCACGACCGGGAGATGCTGGAACTGGTTCGTCAGAACAAGCCGGAGGATCTGGTGGCGGCGATGGCCTGGCAGCAGAACCCGACGAGGTGGTGCTCGACGGGGAACCTGGTGGCTACGCTGCAAATCGTTGCGCCGCAGACAGTTGAGATTCTGCATTATGCCGCGGCGATGGATCCTCAGGGCGTCGGGATGGTTTCTTCCGTCTCGATGTCGATGGCGTGATCCATGGGCGTGGTGTTGATGGTGTGCGGGGGGGTGATGGCGTCGTTTGGGGCGGTGCTGATCGCTCGGGGTCGATCCGGGATCACGCGGAGCGAGGGTGCGAAGCCGGGCGCGTGGACGCGGCTTGGGTGTGGGCTGGGGGCGTTTGTGCTGGGGTATCACATGTTTGGTTGGGGTTCTCCTGCATCGTGGGTGCCGTTGAAGGCACCGGTGGGGATCTGGTGGGTGGTAGTTGTGGGATGCGTGGTGGTGGGCCTTGGGAGTTGGGGGATGGATAGGAAGGATCGGGTGCTGTCGAAGGGTGCGTGATGGGTGTGCTGGACGTGTGCGGGGGTCACGGGGGTGTCACGGTCGGCAGGATGGGGTGATCGCCGGGCATCCTTGAGGCGTATGGGTTCGTATGGAAGGTTCATCGATCGCGTTCGCGATTCAGTCGGCGTGATGGTTGTGAGCAGGTTGGGTGCTTTGTGGATAATGGGCGTGTGGTGTACCATCGCCACCCCGTATTCGGCCGGGACGGTGACGGCGACGGGACGTGGTCAAAGGAAGGTCGGATGATTCGTGCCGCTGTCGGTGCGGATCGGAGGTTCGGACATGCCATCGTCGAATGTGTGCTGGGGAATCGAGGTCGGGGCGGGCGCTATCAAGGCGATCAAGCTTGAGAGCGATGGCGAGGGCGTGCGTGTCGTGGACTTTGCGATCGTTCCACACGCGAAGGTGCTCTCGACGCCTGACCTGGACCAGAACGACGCGTTGCGTGTGGCGCTCGGCGCGTTGGCGAGCCAGTATGACCTGTCGGGGGCGACGATCGCGGTGAGCGTGCCGGGGCATGCGGGGTTTGCGCGGTTTGCGAAGCTTCCTCCGGTGGAGCCGAAGAAGGTTCCGGACATCGTGAAGTTCGAGGCGGTGCAGCAGATCCCGTTCCCTCTTGAGGAGGTTGAGTGGGACTATCAGACGTTTGTGAGCCCGGACTCGCCGGATGTGGAGGTGGGGATCTTTGCGATCACGAAGGATCGGATCCGCGAGCGTCTGGACATGCTGGCGGACGTTGGGATTGTGCCGCAGATCGTGACGCTCGGGCCTGTGGCGGCGTACAACGCGTTGGCGTTCGATCTGTCGTTCACGGAGCAGACGGCGGGGACGATTCTGCTAGATATCGGCACGACGTCGACGGATCTGGTGATCGCGGAGTCTGGGCGTGTGTGGATCAGGACGTTTCCGATCGGCGGTCACCAGTTCACGAATGCGTTGGTTGAGGCGTTCAAGCTGACGTATCCGAAGGCGGAGAAGGTGAAGCGAGAGGCGGACACGAGCAAGGCGGCGCGTCAGATCATGCAGGCGATGCGTCCGGTGTTCCAGGATCTTGTGCAGGATGTGCAGCGTTCGGTGGGGTATTACCAGTCGCTGCATCGCGAGGCGAAGCTGACGCGGCTGATCGGTCTTGGCTCGACGTTCAATCTTCCGGGGCTTCGGAAGTTTTTGAAGCAGCAGTTGCAGCTCGACGTGTACCGCATGGAGGAGTTCAAGCGGCTGAAGGCGGAGGGGGAGCGTGCGCCGGCGTTCAATGACAATGTGCTGACGCTTGCGACGGCATATGGGTGCGCGATCCAGGGCCTGGGGATGAACGCGATCAATGCGAACCTGATGCCGACGGCGATCCTTCGTTCGACGATGTGGAAGAACAAGCAGAAGTGGTTCGCGACGGCCGCGGGTCTGGCGGTGGCGGCGACGGGCGCGATGTTCATCCGTCCGATGCTGGATTCGAGCGCGGTGGCGGGTGCGCCGAGGCCGCGTGCGATTGATGATGCGGTGAGCGCGTTCAAGCGTGCGCAATCGGAGGCGACTGCGGCGGGAGTTGTGGGTGCGGCGGGTACGAACCTGACGGCGGCGAACATCATCACGTTGATGAAGGATCGGGAGGTGTATCCGCACCTTGCGAACGATCTTGCGTTGATGGTGCGGAGCGCGGATGCGCGTGCGACGACCGGATCGCGCCCTGTGCTTCGGATGGTCTCTTACAAGACGAATTATCTCGGTGTGGTGACGCCCCAGGGCGATTCGGGGTCCGATCCTTACGATGATCGCGGGGGTGGGCGTGGACGGGGGCGGGTGGAGGAGCCGCGCGATGGCGGTGCTCCGGCGGGCCCGACGATCGAGGTCGAGATCGTATTCGCGACGCCGGAGCCGCAGGTGCAGCAGTTCTATCGCGCGACGATCGGCGATTGGCTGGACCGGAATCGTGCGCGTGCGGGCGTTCCTTATGTGATCGTTCCCCCTGAGATTCGCGAGATCGTGTTCACGGAGGCGAAGCCGAGCACTCCGACGCGTCCGGCGGACACGCTGACGTTCAACGAGGGAGGGCGCGAGTCGGCATCTGAGGGCGAGGGTCGTCGGTTTATCTCTGGTCCGCAGACGCCGGCGCGTCCTGTGGTTCAGTTGATCGGTGAGGGCGGTCCTGCGGCGTCGATGGTGGAGGAGACGGCATTCCGGGCGGCGAACGAGGCGGTGGAGGCGTTGGCACCGATCGTGCCTGACGTGCCGCCCGGGTATCCGGATGAGGCGAGGATCACGGTGAAGTATCGGGTTGTAGTGAAGCCGGCGCAGGCGGCGGAATCGGAGGACGGGCTGTGAAGAACATCCTCGGCTGGGTCAAGTCGAATCTGGTGATTGTGATCTCTCTGGTTGTGATCCTCGTGTCGCTGCCGACGGGTTATGTGTTCGCGAACGGCTGGAACAAGAAGATCCGCACGGCGCGTGAGGCGGAGGCGAAGAAGGCGCTGACGGATGTGAGTTCGACGACGGTGACGTACGCGTTGCCTGCGGCGATGCCCGGCGACCGTCCGCTGGACTTGAAGGCCGTTCCGACCGCCGAGATGACGGAGTGGTTCAAGGAGCAGCGTGCCCGGGTCGAGGCGGAGGTGAGCGGCGTGGTCTCCGAGGCGACGGTGTTCAATCGCAAGGGGAGGAAGCCGCTGGTGGAGGGGATTTTCCCGCGTGCGTCGAATCGACGCGATGAGGAGCAGCGTATTTTCGCGTTCATCGGGGCGTTGTGCGGGGACGCTGAGCGGAACCAGCCGTCGGCGTATCAGCGTCTGATCACGCGTTTCGGGGCTGGGGATCGTGCGGAGGCGTCGAAGGTCGCGGCGGCGTTGAAGGATCTGAACGACCGGCTGCGTGCGGCGAACGGGAATCGTGCGCTGACGGTTGACGAGACCGCTGCGTTGACGAAGCAGCTGACGGATCGGCGGATCGGTGAGTTGCGTCGGCGTGCGCAGGAGATCAGTTTCTACGCGACGCCGGGCTCGTTCAGCGTGGACACGAACCAGCAGAAGGCGGGCTGGTCGAACGTTCCGGTGACGAAGCCGGGCGGCGTGCCGACGCTGGATGAGTGCTTCGTGTACCAGTGGGACTATTGGGTGATCGAGGATGTGATGGCGGCGCTGGCGAGGGCGAACACGGACGCGACGGGCGATCAGATGATGGTCGAGCGTGCGCCGGTGAAGCGTCTTGTCTCGGTGCTGATCAAGGATCCGCCGATCTACACGATGGGGTCGCCTGATTCCTCGTCGCGAGACTCGTTCGGCAGGAACGAGCCGGAGCCGACGTACGCGTTTGATGGGGGCGTGCCGCTCGATCTTTCGGTCTCGGTCAGCGGTCGGAAGACCGATGCGGAGCGGAACAAGGTGTACGACGTGCGGTTCGCCGAGGTGACGGTGATCGTGACGAGCGATCGGCTGCAAGAGGTGCTTTCGGCGTTCTCGCAGACGAACTTCATGACGGTGATCGATCTGGATCTTGCGGACGTTGATCCGTGGGCCGAGCTGAAGGACGGGTATTACTACGGCTCGGATCACGTGGTGAAGGCGACGATCGGTCTCGAATCGGTGTGGCTGCGCAGCTGGCTGGGGCCGCTGATGACGCCGACGATCGCGAACAACCTCGGTGTAGAGGAATTCAACGAGAACGACTGAGTCGTTCTCTGTCGGTGTGTGAGGATTCTGACGGTCGGCGGCGTGTCGTGAGTCCCGTTGCCGGGCAGGCCAGGAGCATGCGATGAAACTCAAAGGCATCAATCCGATCGAGCAGCACGTTGAGAAGCTGGTTCTCGCGGGCGCGTCCGCGGTGGCCCTGCTCGTGATCGCGATGCAGTTCACGACCCAGCCGAACATGGTGCAGCCCGATAGCAAGGGGCGGAAGCTGCCTCCGGCGAAGGCGTTTGAGCCGGCGGAGACCGCGGCGACCCAGCTCACGGCGCAGCTTCGGACGAAGCCGACGCTCCCCGAGCCACCGGCGCTCACGCTGCTGAGCGAGTTCAAGGCGGCGTCTGAGCGTCCGCTGATCCAGACTGATGCAAGGATTGCGCTGGGTGTGCCGGCGAAGATCGGGGGGGGTGTGATTGCGCCCGCCTCGGACGGTCGGTACGCGGCGGTGGTAGTGCCCGCGCCGGTGTCGCCGATCGCGGCGGTGTTTGAGGGTGCGATCGACCCTTCGACGGTCGTGCAGTATCCGGAGTTGAAGTCGCGTGAGCTGGTTCCGATGGAGCAGCCATACGACAAGGCGTCGGTGAGCGTCGAGGCGACGTTCAGCGGGACGGCGTTGCGTGCGGCTCTGGAGGCGGACCCTGACGGTGAGGCGGGAGAGTTGCGCCCGATTCCGATTCAGTGGTGGCGCGATGGTGTGGAGATCCTGGGCGTGCAGCTCGAGCGTGCGCAGTTGCGTGGGGACGGCACGTGGGGCGAGCCGGTGCTGGTGGGTTCGCTGCCGGGTCGTGTCGATCTTGTGTCGGAGCTGGCCGGGGCGAGCCGCGTGACGGTGTCGCTGCTGCGGAGCGCGATCGAGCAGGCGCGGATCGCGCCGGAATCGGTGCAGCGTCCTGAGTACTTTGCGTACATCGCGGGAGAGGAGTGGATCCCTCCGAGCGACGCGGTGCGTCGGCAGGTGTTGGATGAGCGTCGTGCGAAGGTCGAGCGTGTGACGCAGCAGATCGAGGAGCTCGATGCGAGACTTGCGGCTCTGGAGTCGGAGCTTGCATCGGCCCCGACATCGCTCACTCAGGCGCAGCCCCAGACCGAAACGGGCGGGGGCGGTGGTGGTGGCGCGGGTGGCAAGGGGCCTGGTGGTGGCGGTGGCGGGCGCGATCCGGGGCGGACGACGAGCCAGCCGGAGCCGCGGCGGATGACGAAGGCGCAGGTCCAGCGTCAGATCGATTTGGTGAAGCGTGACCGTGACGCGAAGCAGGCGGAGCTTGTGGCACTTGGCGGTGAGCCGACGGACATGAGCGGGCTTGCTTCGGGTGGAGCGCAGCGGAGCGGGCTGTTGCCGACGCTGTTCGAGACGCCCTCGTTGAAGGTCTGGGGTCATGACATCACGGTGGCGCGGGGCGAGTCGTACCGGTATCGCCTGCGTGTTGTCGTGAACAACCCTGCGTTCGGCAACGCGCTCTCGTTGTCGGAGGATCAGCGTGGTCTTGCGGAGTCTCCGACGCTGTCGAGCGCGTGGACCGAGTGGACGGCGCCGGTCTCGGTCGATCCTGTGCGGACATACTTTGTGACGAACGCGAGCGTTTCGGACGCGGTGGGCGGGATGCGTGCGACGGCGTCGGTGTACGAGTTTTATTACGGGTTCTGGCGGGTGGGGAACGCGAGTCTGACGCCGGGTGACCCGATCGAGGCGCGTCTGCGGCTTCCCTCGCCGGACCTGATGCCGATCTTTGACGAGTCGACGTTGGCCGCGGCTCCTGCCCAGCGGCCGGGCTTCCGTGAGACGGAGATTGTCGCTCCCGGGGGTGGCAAGGGGGGGCCGATCGGTGGTGGGCCTGCTTCGGAGTCGTCGCAGCCGGCACAGCCCCAGCTGCCGCTGAACAGCAGGCCCGGGCCTCGGGAACGTTCGGTATCGATCGATTCTGTGTATCTGTCGACGGCGACGATGCCTGTGACGGGTGATACGACGCCCCTTGGTGTCGCGGCGGGAGCGCGGTACCTGGTGTACCTGCGAGAGGTCCAGGGCCAGGTGATTGCACGCCTTCCTGATACCGAACGTGGATCTGAGGTGTTCAGGCGTATGGAGCGTTCTGCGAAGTTGGGGGAGCGCCAGGGGATGCCTGTTCCGAAGCCGGAACAACCGAAACCGGTGCAGCAGCCTCGTGAGCGTCCGGGTACGGTTCGTGAGCCGACGGGTGGCGGAGGCGGCGGCGGCGGTTGATGGGGGTTGGGTGTGGGAAAAACTGCTTGAAGAATGGCTTCATGTTGGCTTGACATCGCGGGGACTGCACCTAGAGTCCCCTCGCCACTTTTCCGAGTGGCAAAGAAGGGCCAGAAAGCCGCAAGGCAGATGGACTTTCAGGATCTGTGACAACCGGATATGGATGAAGTGTCGCGTCGTTCGAGCGGCGGCATTCGCGTAAGCGGGTGTGCTCCGTGTCGAACGATGAATTGCAAGCAAGTAGACACCGAAAGATCTCTTGAGCAAAGAAGGCGAGGGGTCGGATCCAGCCGGCGTTATGCGGGTAGCCGCGGCGTCAGGTTGGTGCGACCCATAAGGGCACACGGTGGATGACTTGGCGTCGAGAGGCGATGAAGGACGTTGGAACCTGCGATAAGCCCAGGGGAGTTGGTAACCGAACTGTGATCCTGGGATTTCCGAATGGGGCAACCCACCCGCAAGGGTACTTCACTCTGAATGCATAGGGGTGAAGAGCGAACCTGGAGAACTGAAACATCTAAGTATCCAGAGGAAAGGAAAGCAAACGCGACTCCGTGAGTAGCGGCGAGCGAAAGCGGATCAACCAGTGGAAGAGCGAACGGGCTGGAAAGCCCGACCGAAGAAGGTGAAAGTCCTGTAACCGGAAGCTGGTCAGCCCATGGAGTAAACTCGGTCTCGTGGAACCCGGGTTGAAGATGGGGGGTCCACCCTCCAAGGCTAAGTACTCCTCGACGACCGATAGCGAATCAGTAAGGCGACTGAATGTTGAAAAGATCCGCGATGAGCGGAGTGAAAGAGTACCTGAAACCGTGTGCTTACAAGCGGTCGGAGCCCTTCGGGGTGACGGCGTGCTTTTTGCATAATGAGCCCGCGAGTTAGTCTGTACGGCGAGCCTAAGGCCCGACGGGCCGGAGGCGGAGCGAAAGCGAGTCTGAATAGGGCGCTAAGTCGTACGGGCTAGACGCGAAACCTTGTGATCTACCGTTGGTCAGACTGAAGGGCGGGTAAAGCCGCCTGGAGGGTCGAACGCGTGACCGTTGAAAAGGTCTGCGATGAACTGACGGGAGGACTCAAAGTGTAATCAAACTGGGAGATAGCTCGTTCTCTCCGAAATAACTTTAGGGTTAGCCTCGGTATGCAACTGCTGGGGGTAGAGCGACTGAATGGCTGTAGGGGCCTACCCGGCTACCTCGGCCAATCAAACTCCGAATACCAGCAGCCAAGTTCCGGGAGATAGACCGGGAGTGACAATATCCTCGGTCAAAAGGAGAACAATCCTGATCGCCAGCTAAGGCCCCTGATCTCAGCTTAGTTCGAAAGGAAGTCAGATTGCAGTGACAACCAGGATGTTGGCTTAGAAGCAGCCATCATTTAAAGAGTGCGTAATAGCTCACTGGTCGAGGAATCTGGCGCCGATAATTATCGGGAATAAGCGGAGAGCCGAAGCTGCGGGCACGTAAGTGCGGTAGGAGAGCGTTCCTGTCGGCGTTGAAGGGTAAGCGTAAGCGAGCCTGGAGCGTCAGGAAGTGAATATGCGGGCTTAAGTAACGATAAAGCAGGTGAGAATCCTGCTCGCCGTAAACCCAAGGATTCCTGGGGAAGGGAAATCCGCCCAGGGTGAGCCGGGACCTAAGGCGAGGCCGAAAGGCGTAGTCGATGGACATCAGGTGAATATTCCTGAGCTCTCGCGGAGATCAAACCATCGTGCGGATTTTCGAGGTTGGCGGGACTGTCAGATGTCCAGGCCCTTGTGGCCGATGCCAGCGGAGAGAGTCTCTAGAAAAGCGATGGGGGCAAAGCGAGACCCGTACCAAAACTGACACAGGTGGGTGAGGCGAATAGCCTCAGGCGCTCGAGAGAACGGTCGTGAAGGAACTAGGCAACTTAACCCCGTAAGTTCGCGATAAGGGGGCCCTACCCGCAAGGGAGGGCGCAGAGAAAAGGCTCTGGGAACTGTTTATCAAAAACACAGCTCTGTGCAAACACGCAAGTGGATGTATACAGAGTGACGCTTGCCCAATGCCGGAATGTCACGGAAGGAGGTCAGCGCAAGCGAAGCTTCCGACCCAAGCACCGGTCAATGGCGGCCGTAACTATGACGGTCCTAAGGTAGCGAAGTTCCTTGTCGGGTAAGTTCCGACGCGCATGAATAGCGTAATCACTGGAGCACTGTCTCCACGACCGACTCGGTGAAATAGTAGTGGCGGTGAAGATGCCGCCTACCCGCAGCAAGACGGAAAGACCCTATGGACCTTTACTGCAAGCTCGTATTGGTCACGAGCATGAATTGCGTAGGATAGGTGGGAGGCTTTGAAGTCTGGGTTTCGGCCCGGATGGAGCCAATGGTGAAATACCACCCTGTTCACGTTTGTGGCCTAACCCCGATTCCCGTCATCCGGGCGGGGGACCGTGCGTGCCGGGCAGTTTGACTGGGGCGGTCTCCTCCAAAAAGGTAACGGAGGAGTGCAAAGGTCGGCTCAGCGCGGATGGAAACCGCGTGTCGAGTGCAAGAGCACAAGCCGGCTTTACTGCGAGTCCGACGGGACGAGCAGTCTCGAAAGAGGGCTCTAGTGATCCTACGATCCCGTGTGGAAGGGTCGTAGCTCATCGGATAAAAGGTACCCTAGGGATAACAGGCTGATCGCTCCCGAGCGTCCATAGCGGCGGAGCGGTTTGGCACCTCGATGTCGGCTCATCACATCCTGGGACTGAAGGCGGCCCCAAGGGTTCGGCTGTTCGCCGATTAAAGTGGTACGCGAGCTGGGTTCAGACCGGCGTGAGCCAGGTCGGTCCCTATCTGCTGTGGGCGTTGCAGGCTTGCGAGGAGTCAACCTTAGTACGAGAGGACTGGGTTGGACGAACCCCTGGTGATCCAGTTGCACTGCTAAGTGCACCGCTGGGTAGCTACGTTCGGCAGGGATAAACGCTGAAAGCATCTAAGCGTGAAGCCCCCCTCAAGAAAAGGCCTGCTTGCGTAAGCGAAAGACCCCTGGAAGACCACCAGGTTGATCGGCCGCAGGTGTAAGGGCAGAGATGCCTTCAGCTGAGCGGTACGAACGGTCGAAGGGTCGCACCAACCAGCCGCCGTGGTTCACTCGAATCACGTTGGTTGGAATCGTGCTCCTCAACTTTGATGTTCAATTGATCTTCGGTCTACTGATAGTGCATTCGTGGCTCGCTCCGGCGGGTCGCGCGACACCCATCCATCCGGCACAACCACCGGCACGCCGACGAGAGTCGGCATGTCGATTTGTCGGTGACTACAGGCAATGGGCAACACCTGTTCCCATCCCGAACACAGCAGTTAAGCCATTGCCGCCGATGATACTGCATCGCGGGAAAGTAGGTCATCGCCGACGCTTGACCCCCTTCAGGTAAACCTGGAGGGGGTCTTTTCGTTTTGTGTTTGGTGGTCCAGTGACGATTCCGTGACCAAGCAGAACTAGGAACTCCCAATGAGTTGGTAAGTACCAACTAACAGGAGGTCCAAGTCATGGTCGCGGAGGCGTGTATCGAGGGGAAGCCGGGCGTAGGCGGACATGCCGCTTGTTTGCTGCTTGTTCCGCCGCTCATCAAGTATGCGGCGGGTCCGCTGCTCGGGCCGGCGATGCTCAAGGGGGCGGCTGCCGCAGCTGGCCTGCATGTGCGATTGATCGACATGAACATCAGATATCTTCGCGATCGGCTCACGCAGAGCAACGTGTCCGATCTGGTCGGGGATCACGATCGTGACACGGCAGCCCTTCGTCGGATCGAAGAAGCATGGTTGGCGGAGGCACGTGACTGGCTGCCATCGGCGCCTCAGACAGAGCGAGTTCGCGTTGATGCATGTTCGGCGGCGATGTATGAGTTTGAAGAGATCGAGCACGCAGCGCAGAAGCTCGCAGCAAGCGTGCACGGTTCGTGGATGGAGCGATTGCTGTCAGAACACGCAAGACCATCGTGTGTAGGTGTCTCCATCATGTTCAGCGGGCAGGTGATCTGGGCGCTGGCGACGGCGATTGTCGCAAATCGTATATGGCCGAGCGTGCCCGTTCTCGCGGGCGGAGCGCATATCACGGCATTGAAGGACGAGATCGCCGCGGATTCGCGGTATGGCAGGCACTTCGATCGATTCGTGTTCGGTTATGCGGAGACAACGTTTGTAGATGCGGTGCGATCGTACTCGCGCGGCGTGGTTCTGCCCGAGGAGTGCGTCAAGGCCGGAGAGCGATGCGTGCGCATCGCGCGTAGCGACGGCAATGTGGCGCCTGAGTTCGAGGGCCTGGACCACTACCGCAGGGAACGGACGACGCTGCCTGCGCAGTTCTCGCGTGGGTGTGCATACGGCAAGTGCCGGTTCTGCACTTATCCAGCGGTCGAGGGCGCGTATCACACTCTGGAAGAGTCGCCCGTCAACGCAGTCATCGATCTCGCGGCTGAGATTGGCGGTGCGGTTTCCTTCAAGGACAGCCTGATTGTCGGAAAGCGACTTGAATCGCTCTCGCGGCTGATCGCGGGGCGAGTGCAATGGAGCGCATGCACGAAACTGCATCCGTGGCTGAACGCCGAGAATCTCGCGGCGATTAGGCAGAATGGATGCCGCACACTTGAGCTTGGTGTAGAGACTTTCGTGGGTGCCTCTCAGCGTTTCATAGGGAAGGTGCAGACGCGCGAACTGTTCGAGAGTGTGCTCACGGACGCGAGCCAAGCAGGAGTCGGACTTGTCGTGAACACCATCACCGGCTTCCCGTTCGAGGCACCGGACGAGGCCGAACGGGAGTACGAGGCGATCCGATCGTTGGTTGATCGCGTGGGAGGAGGTCGATGCAAGGTGGAGCACAACCGCTTTGAGTTAGAGCGGCGGGCGCCGCTCGCGACTGATCGCGGTATTCGAGTGACGCGATCATGGCCGTGGTCGTCGCTTCTCGACTGGGAAGAAGCGGAGCGGCCGATCGGTCGCGGTGTGTCGTTGCCGATTCTGGGATAAGTGTTGTCTGACGGATCACGCCCGATCGTTCCCGTGTCATCAAGTCACGCGCTAGCGACTCGGATCATTCCACTGCTATGGAAGGCGGTGCCACTAACGGCATCCGTCCTTGAGCAACCTCAGGGTTTGATTGTCAGCGGCCGAACGCTCCGTTCGTTCGTACAATGCGGTGAACCAGCCACGGAGGTCCCATGTCCGACACCCCCCGCCTGTACGACGGCGATGCCGACCACCTCATGCGGTCCGACACCGCGCCCGATCGGCTCACGCTTCTCCCCGGTGCATCCGGCAAGATTCGCCCCGGCCAGCGGCTTCGGATCATGTGGGGGCAGGACATGCTCCGCGACATTCTGGACGGTCGCTACCGCACCATCGTCTGCGGCGTGAACGACGAGGACAACTCGCACGGCATCATCGCCCAGCTCTGCGAACTCGTCGCCACCAGCCAGTGGGCCTCCAAGAGCGTGACGAGTTATGCGAAGCTCTTCCATGATTCAGTGGGTGTCCACGCGGCTCACGATCGCGAGCCCTATGTGCTCAAGTTCGATCTGGATTCGATCCTGATTCTGGCGTTGCTGCGGCCGCGGGGCAGGGATCACTTCACGATCGATGACCTCTCGCGGGGCTTCATGACCGTCTCCAAGATGCTGAACGAGCGGCGCGAGCGGTTGCCTGTTGCGGCGGTGTCGTTCCTGAACGCGCGGGCGAATCGGCTGGTCGATGCCGGGGGGCGTGAGCCATCTTTCGAATCGGTGCTGAAGACGATGTACCACGCGGGTTTCAGGGGCGATGTGTACCCCGCGCCGGCGATGTGGAACGTGGGCCAGATCGGCGTGTTCCCGAACTATCCGTTCCCCGAGGGGCTGGATCGGATGAGGCAGGGGAGCAGTTGAAGGGGGAGGCACGGAGGCGAGGGGATCAGGCGCGGAGGCGGCGATGAACCCAGGCGCGATGATCGAGCGGATGGCGCGGTATCCGGCGGTGCTGCGAGCGACGGCGACGTCTGTCTGTGCCGATGATGCTCGCTGGAAGCCGGGTCCTGAGGATTGGTCGATTCTCGAGGTCTGCTGCCACATGCTGGATGAGGAGCGCGAGGACTTTCGGGTGCGGCTGCGATCGACGCTTGAGGATGCCGCACGCGCGTGGGCTCCGCTTGATCTGAAGGATGTCGCGACTCTGAGGAGCTACAACGCGGGTGATCTGGGGCGGACGCTGGACGACTTCGAGAAGGAGCGTGCGGATTCCGTGGCGTGGCTGCGGTCGCTGAGGGGTGTGGACTGGTCGATCGCGTATGTGCATCCGAAGGTGGGGCCTGTCCGTGCGGGCGAGTTGCTGGCGAGTTGGGCGGCGCATGATGCGTTGCATCTGAGGCAGATCAGCAGGCGGCTGTACCAGTTGGCGGGGCGGGATGCGCCGGGGATGAGCACGGTGTACGCCGGGGAATGGTGAGCCCCTACGCTTGGTCCCGATGTACGCTGTTTCACTCCCACGCAGCCAGAAGCCACTCTTTCCGCCCCGGTGCGTGATCTCGGGCGGATTTGCGGATGGAGACGCGCTGATCGGTGCGATCGGGATGTGCAAGTTCGGGGGGTTTACGTTCTCGATGCCCTTGATGGCCAAGATGGTGCGGGTTCCGGTGCGTCGGCGGCTGGTCTTTGACTTTCGAGCGATGTCGTTCTTTCGGCGTGCGGGGCGTCTGGTCGGCTTCTTCGGGTTGATCTTCGCGATCGTGTTTTTCAGTCTGGCATCGGGCGTTCGCACGCCGCTCTGGCTGGTGATTCTCGCGGCGATTTTGTTCAACGGGATCTACGGGTATCTGGACACGAGGGCGTTTCCGCCGCCCTTTCGCGTGTTCGCGACGCAGAGCACGGTGGTGTACCACTTCCGCGACATGCGGTATGCGCAGGAGTTCGCGGCGTTGAACGGTGAGATGGGAGACGAGGCGATCGATGCGCTGGAGCGGATGTACGGGCTTGCATCCGAGGGCGGCGACACTGGGGATGGGGCGGGTCGAGATCCGGCCGGGTTCAGCCACGGGGCCAACGCTGGGCGATAGGCCAGCGTCTGCCGGATCCGAACGCGACGCCGGTGACCTTGAGCCCGACGGCGGCCTGCTTGCGTTTGTACTCGGAGAGGTCGATGAGGCGCACGATGCGTTCGACGAGGGCGTGGTCGAGGCCGGTCTCTGTCGTGATGCGATGTGGGGTCTGGTGGCGCTCGACGTATCGCTCGATGATGGCGTCGAGGTCGTCGTAGGGGGGGAGTGAGTCTTGATCGGTCTGGTTGGGGCGGAGCTCCGCGCTCGGGGGCTTGGTGATGCTTGAGTCGGGGATCGGCGGGCGATCGAAGCGGCCCCACGGTGCGAGCGAGGCGTGGTTGTGGTTGATGTGACGCGCGAGCGCGTAGACGAGTTTCTTGGTGACGTCGGAGAGGACGGCGAGTCCGCCGTTCATGTCGCCGTAGAGCGTGCAATAGCCGACGGCCATCTCGCTCTTGTTGCCGGTGGTGAGGACGATCGCGCCGGTGCGGTTGGAGAGGGCCATGATCATGGTGCCGCGGAGGCGGGACTGAAGGTTCTCTTCGGTGAGATCCGGGAGTTTCGCGCCGAGTTCTGGGGCGTTGATCTGGTCGAAGGCGTCGTTGAGGGTTGCGGCGGAGGCGTGGAAGGCGGGGCCGATGGGGAGGGTGAGCATCTCGATTCCGAGCCGGTTGCAGAGGTCGCGGGCATCTGCGAGGGCGTGGTCGGATGAGTAGGGGCCGGGCATGGCGACGCCTCGGACGTTCTCTGGGCCGAGGGCGAGAACGGCGAGGGTTGCGACGAGTGCGGAGTCGATGCCTCCTGAGACGCCGAGGATGGCCTTGTTGAAGCCGGTCTTTGCGCAGTAATCGCGGATGCCGAGGACGAGTGCGTCGAGGAGGAGGGACTCGCGGGGACGGGCGGGCTCTGAGCGTGCGGGCGCATCGGGGCGCAGGTCGCAGAGGAGGAGGTCTGTCTGGAAGCCGGGCGCGGCGGCGATGAGTTCGCCTCGTGGGGAGAGGAGGGCGGAGTGTCCGTCGAAGATGAGGTCGTCGTTTCCTCCGACCTGGTTGATGCTGGCGACGAAGAGGGTGTGAGCGGTGGCGTGGCGTGCGAGGATCCGGCGATGCCGTTCGCCCTTGCCGAGGACGAAGGGGCTGGCGGAGGGGACGATGAGGATGCGTGCTCCGTCGCGGGCGAGGTCTTCCACGGGGTCGGCGACGTTCGCGTATCTGCTGCTGAAGCCGGCGTCTTGTCCTTTCCAGAGATCCTCGCATATGGCGAGCCCGACGCGCTGGGTGGGTCCTGCGCGGGTGGGCACGTCGATCACGACCGAGCGTGTGCCGGGCTCGAAGTAGCGGTCTTCGTCGAAGACGTCGTAGGTGGGGAGGAGGCGTTTGTCGTACTCGGCGATGCACGCGCCGTCGCGGAACGCGAGGAGCGAGTTTGCGATCGTGCCGCCGGGTCGGCAGAGGGGCGTGCCGATGATGAGGGTGAGGCCCTGGGAGTGGGCAGCGCCGATGGAGCGAGCGGCGCGTTCGCAGGATGCCACAAAGCCCTCCATCATGAGGAGGTCTTTGGGTGGGTAGCCGCAGATGGCGAGTTCGGGTGTGGCGAGGAGGTCTGCGTGGGCAGCGCGTGCGCGCGCGATCGCGTCGGCGATGCGTTCGGCGTTGCCGGCGATGTCACCGATGGTCGGATTGAGTTGTGCCAGAGCCAGGCGCATCGGCAGAGGGTAGTGGGGCGGGGGCGGGTTCGGAGGGCGGCGTTTGCACGGCTTCTTCGCTGGCGATGCGGGCGACTTCCTTGACCATGAGGCGCATGGGGCGGAGGTAGATCGCGCCGGCGGTGGCGAGGATGATCGTGACGAGCGCCTCGGTCGCGCTGACGAGGAGCACGACGGCGGCGATGGCGCCTGCGTTCGGGATGCTGAGCGCGTCGGCGAGTCCTGCGGCTCCGGCTTCGCGGGTGCCGAGCATGCCGAAGGGGCTGACGATGCCGATGCCGAAGTAGGTGGCGGCGAGCAGGAACGCCTTGTCGAACTGGAGCGTGATGCCGAGGATGCCCGCGGCGACAACGAACCGGGCGGATTGGGCGACAACATCCGCGAGGCGGAGCCCGACGCCCGCGCCGACGGCCACGGGGCTGGACATCATGCGGAGGCCGTCGAGGATGTGGGGCTCCATCGAGGAGGAGAGGAAGCGTCTGCCCAGGGCGGTACGCATCGTGAGCGAGCGTGAGAGGCGCCGCACGGGCGAGGTGAGACCGAGCCGCGCACCGAGGATGACGGCGCCTGCTGCGAGAACCATCGCGCCCGAGACGAGTGCGAGCCAGACGCCGTCAACGGTGGGGCGATGGAGCGAGATGGCGACCATGGGGCCGAGTGTTGCGGCGAGGATGATGACAACCGTGCCGAGCCAGCCGCCGATGGTGAGGAGCGGGACGCGGTCGCGTCGGTTGTGGATGAGGATGCGCGAGAGCATGCTGAGTTTGAAGGGGACGTAGTTGAGCGCGGTGGCGATGGCGTTGGTGGCGAGGACGCTGCCGAGTGGGACGCGCTGCACGGGTCGGACGGCGGTCCAGAAGATGAGGCCGTTGAGCACGATCGAGAGGACCGAGAGCCCGCAGAGCAGGGCGATGGAGAGGGGGCTGGCATCGGCCAGGCGCGTGAGTTGCTCGCGGTTCTCAGGTGAGAGGGCGCGGGAGACGCACCAGATCAGGAGCGCGATGCCCGCGGCGTATCCGACGAGCTGGATCACGACGCGGCGCGGCGACATGCGACGATCGGTGGCGGTCGGATCCGGCGCGGGGCTTGGGTCGTTCACGCGCCGGCTCCTGAGCGCGGCGCGGGCGGACGGAGCAGGTAGAGCCCCTGCCCGGAGGCGGGCCACGCGCGGAGGAGATCGGCGTGGGAGTCGAGGAATGACTTGGCGGCCTCGGGCGTCACGCGGGGATCGTACCAGCCGGAGCGATTGCGGAGCCGATCGAGTTCGGCGACGTTGAGGAGGACGTATCGGATGCCCATGTCCCAGAGGGTTCTCGCCCACTCGTCGGGAGTGTTCGGGTAGATGGCCATCAACTCGCCGAGCGGCGAGGCGTCGTAGGTCGTGTGATAGAGCAGCGGCGTTGGGAAGTAGAGTGGTGTGGAGTCGCCGAGGAGGTAGAGCACGCGGGGCGCGAGGCGATCTTCAGAGGTGAGTGCGAGGTTGATGAAGCCGGAGGGGGAGATGTTGTCATCGATCGCTCGGGTGTCACGGGCCTGCTCGCGTTCGAGTCTGAAGGCCTCGCCGGTGAGATGGGCGGGTGTGACCAGGAGGAGCGCGTTGGGATTGCCTCGCCCCTGCTGGGCGAAGAGGAGGAGGAGCCACGCCGCCTGGATGAGGATCCCCGCGTTGATCGAGGCCATCAGGGCTCGTCGGCGGATGCGGATCGATCGGCGTCGCGAGACGGCGTCGCCTGTGGGGGGAGCGGCGGACAGGATGGTGTGCTCGCTGACGGCCATGGCCATCGCAAGGCCGACGAGCGGAACGCCGGTCAGGAGCAGGGGAACGAGGAAGCGCGACTGCAGGTGTGTCACGCTGAGCCACGCGATGAGTTGCAGCGTCGCACCGATGGAGAAGAGGATGAGGGGTTTGAGGAGGCGGCGTCTCCATCGAGAGAGGATCATGCCGGCGCAGGCGAGCAGCACGAGCGGGAGAAACGCGAAGAACTGGTCGTGGAGGAGGCCTCGCTGCACGGGGGCTGTGGGGCGGGCGGGGTCGCCGGTCTGCGGCCAGATGAGGAGTGAGAGGCGATCGGCGAGCGGGAGATCGGAGTGGTGTGCTGCGAGGTAGCGGGCGAGCTGCTCGGTGTTCCAGTGGGCATTGCCGAAGAGCGCGTGCATGTGCGGGAATACCGGGTTCCCGCCGTGCTGCCAGTTTCTGACAAGGAATGGGGCGAGCGTGAGAGAGCCGACGAGAAGCCCGGGGAGGATCGCGCGTGTCCATGCGCGCACGGGCGTGAGAGCGGCGAGCATGAGCGCCGCCACGGGGCCGACCATGAAGAGGGCTGTCGGTTTGCAGCAGCATGCCATGCCGACGAAGAAGGCGCAGACCGCAGAGCGGCGGGGCACTGAGAGGGTGGTGCGTGTAGAGATGAGGATTGCGCCGGCTCCGAACGCCATCACGCCCATCTCGTTGTACGCGAGAGAGCCGACCACGATGGTCCAGGGGGTGACGAGTGTGAGGGCCCAGCCGGTCATGCGTGCGGCGGCGCGGGCGTTGTCGTCGAGAGCGGCCATGCGTGCCGCGGCGTCGCAGCAGCGGCCGATGAGTCCCGCGGCGAGCACCGTGATGGCGGCGTGGAGGAGTTGTGAGGCGATGAGGGGCGCGCCGGAGCCGGCGAGCATGCCGCCTCGGAGTGCGCCGAGGTGCGTGTATGCGCTCTCGATGGCTGAGGGGAGGAATGAGTAGACATTGTGGGTGAGCGGGGTGAGTGTGCCTCGTTCGAGCCACTCGCGGGGGAGCTGGAGGTGGTAGGAGAGTGCGTCGAAGCCGCCGAACTCGCTGTCCCAGAGCAGGCCGGGTGTGCTGCACGAGGCGACGACGAGGACCGCGAGTCCGACGCACGAGCAGAGCGTGGAGACACGGAGGCGTGGGAGAGTGGGTGCGGGCGTTTGTCGCGTGATCGTGGCGCGGCGTTCGCGGAGTGTGAGAAGGAGGAACGCGAGGATGCCGATGCCGATGGGCGCGAGTGTTGCGGCTCTGCCTGCGGCTCCGCGCCAGCCCACGAGCCAGCCGAGCAGGTGGCTGAGCGTGAGCATGGTTCCGAGTCCGAGGAGGAGGGTGAGCCAGCGGCGTTCGGGATCGGGTTCGCCCGTGGTGTTTCGACCGAGCACGAGTGGTGCGAGGAGCATGCCCCATCCCGCGGATGCGAGGGCGTACACAGCGGCGAGGGGGCCGGCATCGATGAGGGTGAGGGCGACTGCCGCGGCTCCGACGAATGGTCCGTGGTCGGGCCCGATGCCTGCGATGAGGGCGACACTGAGGAGGAGGGCCGGCGCGACGAGAGCCCAGCGCGGCACGGCGCGCCGGGGTGGTCGGGGTGTGTCGGTCGTGGGCCTGTCCATGTTGAAGCCGTTTGAGATGCGGCTGAGCGTCTCTGTGTTGCGACGGGTGCGTGTCGGGCGTTGGAGATTCCTGCGGCTCTATTGAACGCATGCCCACGCTACCATTCCCGCGCATGCCCCTGAAACCCATGCCAAAGTCCGTTGGATCCGGCGAGTCGGGCTCGAGCGGTGCGCCTCGGCTTGAGATCATCGAGCCGCTGTGCGCTGTCTTTCGGCGCACGCTGAAGGGTGAGGGGCTGAAGTACACGCCGGAGCGTGCGCGTGTGCTGGACACGATCATCGGGTTTGACGGGATCTTTGAGGCGGATCGGCTGATCGAGCGGCTGAGGTCGGGCGGGCACCGTGTCTCGAAGGCGACGGTGTACCGGACGCTCAAGTTGATGCTCGAGGCGGGGATCATCCAGCGGGTGCCGATCGATTCCGACCAGGCGCATTACCAGTTGGTGTACGGGCGTGAGCCGACGGAGATGATCATCTGCGTGGACTCGAACCGCGTGGAGACGATCTCGATCCCGGAGATTGCCGCACTTTGTGAGCGGATCTGCGCCGAGCGCGGGCTGCGGCCCGAGGGTCATCGATTCACGATCTTCGCGACGGGCGGGGCGTGAGTGTGTGTGGTTGGTGTGGGTGGGGGCGTTACCGCGCGTAGGTTCTGTATGTGCGACGGTCGGCATCGCGCCGGAAGTAGATCACGGTCTCGGGCTGGCGTCCGACGTGAATGCGGCGGGTGTTGGCGAGCGATGGGCGTTCGGAGGTGGGCCACGAGTCTCTGAGGGCGTCGGCGACGGGTTCCGGGCGGATGGCGAGCGCGGAATCGCGTCGGGCGTAGAGCGGATCTCCGGGGGTGATCTCGTCTTCGGGGTAGGCCTCGGGGCTGGGGAGCACGGCGTGCCAGGAGTCGCCTGATCCGGTTGGGGCGAGAGAGGCCCGGCGCGTGGGGACGGATGAGCCGCATCCGAGAAGGGAGAAGAGGAGTGCGAGCAGCGCAAGGTGTGCGCACGCTTGCAGGGGGCGTTGTGGGGTGGATATGTGCATGCCAGCCCTCTCGTGGTGGCAAACCAGTCAAGTCTTTGGCCAGCCGTGGCGGGTGTCCCAGACCCTTTCCGTGGGTCTGGGCCGTACCAGAGCATGACACAGGTATTCGGGTTGGCCAGTGGAATCTGGGGTCGGGTCAGGAGTTTGGACGACTGTTTCTGAGGTTGGGAGTTCTCGGAGCGATCAGGATCGAAATATCCGAATAGAGAGCGAACACTGGTGCGTCGTACTCGTAGGGTTCTGGTATAAACTCAGTGATGCGGGCGAAGCGATGCCCGCCTTCTTTCAGGGAGGCCTTCCGATGTTGCGATCGAGCAGTCCGGCGATGAAGCCCTTCGAGCAGCCCATGACGTGGGAGCAGTTGGGTGTGATGAAGCAGGAAGCCGCGGCCCATATGACGGTCGCGGGGACGGTGAGCAAGACGTTCATCAACCTTGCGTTCGCGTGTACGGGCGCGTTGGTGGCGTGGTCGTTGATGTCGCGCGGGATTCTTCCGCAGGGGCTGAGCATCCCGATCGGGCTGGGATTGATCGCCGTTTCGTGGATCGGCTCGATGATCATCAATTCGAAGCCGGAGACGGCGAGGTTCATCGGTCCGGTTCTCTCGATGGGGAGCGGCGCGTGGGCGGCGTTCATCTCGTTCGCGATTGCGATTGCTGTCGGGGCGAAGTTGGCGCAGAACCCCGGGGTTCTCGGCGCGTCCGGCACACTGACGACGGCCGAGGCGATCCGGCTCGGTTCGGGTTTGATCTTTCAGGCGATGCTGCTGACGTTCGGCGTGGTCGGAGCGATCGCGCTGGCGACGGGCACTGGTGTGCTGCGGATCGGCGGCACGGCTGCGAAGGTGATCACCGGCATCACGGGCGGGATCATGTTCGTGTACCTGGCTGGGTGGATTCTGCGGATCTTCGGGATCGGGGTGCCGTTCATTCACGGGTATGGGATGATCGGGATCGGGTTCTCGCTGTTCGTGGTGGTGGTTGCGTCGCTGAATGTCGCGATGGTGTTCAGCAGCGTCCTGGATGGCGTTGAGAAGAAGCTGCCGAAGCACTTCGAGTGGGTCGCGGGGCACGCGATCATCGCGACGGTGATCTGGCTCTACATCGAGATCGTGATCCTGCTGTACAAGTTGTTTGCAAGCAGGGAGTGATGGCCGGTGTTGTGAGCGACGAGTGAGTTGTTGATTTCGGGGGCGTGTCCGGTGCGGGCACGCCCCTCTTTCGTTGTGGGGGCCGGGGCGATAGACTGGTCGAGGGACGTTCCGCTCGGGCGAGCGGACGCGGAGAGACGCATGCGGCTTTACGGGTCCATTGCGGATGTCGGCACGGATGTCGGGTGTTCGATCGGCGTCTTGATCACCCACCACATCGATCACGCGTTCCGTCGGATTCTGCCGGAGTCGGAGGTCGTGCGCGAGGACGGCTTCCTTCGCATGGTGACGGGTGAGGCGCACCCGTTCGGGAACTTCGCGTGCATCACGAGGCCTGCGGATGTTCCGACGGTGCGAGCGGCGATCGCGCCGCTGGAGGCGTGCGGTGCGCCGGCCGCGGCGTTCCTGACGGGACCGGCTTCGGATGGGGTAGATCGCGAGCTCGGCTCGCGCGGCTTCGTGAGGCATGGGGGCATGCCCGCGATGGGTGTCGAGATCGAGCGCCTGGCGGACACCCCCCTCGCGTCGGGTTGTCGATTCGATCGGATCACGAGGGCCAGCGATGGCGCGGCATGGGCCGAGGTCTTTGCACGCGGGTACGGGATTCCGCATCGTCTTGGTGAGGTCTTTGCTCACGCGATCACGGATGATGACTCGCCGGATTCGACGCTTCAGTATTTCTGGGTGACGCGCGACGGAGTGCCGGTTGCGACGTCGGTCTTGTTTCTGCACCAGGGTCTTGCGGGCATTTATGCCGTCGCGACCGTGTCCGAAGAGCGCGGCAGGGGCCTCGGGGCGTATGTGACGGCGGAGCCGCTGAGGCGGGCTCATTCGCTCGGATATCGCGTCGGTATTTTGCAATCCTCAGATGAGGGGCATCCGGTGTACCGTCGGATCGGCTTCAGGGAGTTTGGTGAGATGCCGCTCTATGTTCGAATGCCAGCGTGAGTGGCGCACAGGGTGTGCGGCTGGTTCGGCGTCAGTCGATTCAGGGTGCTGAGCCCGTGACCCTCGCGACGTGGAGCGTGTCGGCGTGCTGCTGGAATCGAACGGCCTTGCCACCGGCGATGCGCCAGATGTGGGCCATCTGCGTGTTCTGCTCGGTGCCGGTGGCCTTGTAGCGACCCTTGTAGCGCCCGGTGACGATGATCGTGTCGCCGGCGTCGATGATCTCTTCGACGACGACGGCGAAGCCGTCCCACTCGCTGCCGCAGCGGGCGAAGATGCCGGAGGCGATGGCCTGCGGGCCGATGTAGGGGTTGCCGTCGGCGTAGGGGAAGTTCTCGGCCTCGTTCCAGACGATGTCGGGGCTCATGCGTCCGAGGACATCGGCGATGTCCCCGCGTGAGAAGGCGTCGTAGATGCCGCGGATGAGGGCGACGTTGGCTGACATGCGAAAGGTCCTGTGTGAGCGAGGGCGGCTGGTGGTGTGGGTGTCAGACGTTGAAGAGGAAGTGGCAGACGTCGCCGTCCTGCATGGTGTAGTCCTTGCCCTCGATGCGGAGTTTGCCGGCGTCTTTGATGGCCTTCTCGTTCTTGTGCTTGACGAGGTCATCGACGGAGTAGACCTCGACGCGGATGAAGCCGCGTTCGAAGTCGGAGTGGATGACGCCCGCGGCCTGTGGGGCCTTGCATCCGACGGGGACGGTCCAGGCGCGGATCTCTTTCGGTCCGGCGGTGTAGTAGGACTGGAGGTGGAGGAGCTTGTACGCGGCGCGGGCGACGGCGTTGAGCGCGGGCTCTTCGAGCCCGAGCGACTGGAGCATCTCCAGTTTGTCTTCGGGTGAGAGTTCGGAGAGCTCGGACTCGATCTTGGCGCAGACGGGGACGACTTCGGCACCGACCTTCGCGGCGTGTTCACGGACCTTCCGGGCGAGCGGGCCTGTGCCGTGGAGATCGTTCTCGTCGACGTTGGCGATGTAGAGGATGCGTTTGGCGGAGATGAGGCCGAGGGATTTGACGGCCTTCTGGAGTTCGGGCTTGTTGAACTCGACGGTTCGGGCGGGCTTGCCCTGGTTGAGGACGGGTTGGAGGGCGGCGAGCACTTCGACGCGTGCGATCGCTTCGGGGTCTTTGCTCTTGGCGGCACGCTCGGCCTTGGGGAGGGCGCTGGCGACGGTTTCGAGGTCGGCGAGGATGAGTTCGGTTTCGATGGTCTCGATGTCGCGGATGGGATCGACGGTGCCTTCGACGTGTGTGATCTCTTCGCCGCCGGGTGCCTTCTCGAAGCAGCGGACGACCTGTACGATGGCATCGACTTCGCGGATGTGGCTGAGGAACTTGTTGCCGAGGCCTTCGCCCTTGCTTGCGCCGCGGACGATGCCGGCGATGTCCACCAGGCGGAGCATGGCGGGGACGATCTTCTGGCTCTCGATGTGCTGGCGGATGATCTCCAGGCGTGGATCGGGGATGGGTACAACTCCCACATTCGGCTCGATGGTGGCGAAGGGGTAGTTTGCCGCGAGCGCGCCCGCGGCGGTGAGAGCGTTGAAAAGTGTGGACTTGCCGACGTTCGGCAGCCCGACGATGCCTGCTTCCATTCTCGATTGCTCCAGCGCCGTTGGCTGAAAGGGGTGTGTATGGGGAGGGGAGTGTAGGTTGGGAACGCCATGGGGCAGGCCGGGCACATAGGATTCAGCGTGAACGCGGCCGGCGGGGAACTTGGTGGTGCGGGGCTCGCTCTTCGTGGGGGCGGATGCCGTGCTCGCTTTCTCTCTCAGCATGCGGCCTGGGCGTCGTGGCTCTGGGCGGTGGTCCTTTGCGCGATCCTGGGTGGTGCGGGCCGAGCGGCAACGGCCACGGCGGATCGATGGGTCTCCGCGGGTTTGCATGAGACCCCGGAGCTGATCGATTGCGGCGTTCCGGGTGGGCGATCTTCGGTTCTTCGGTCTGAGGCGTTGCGCGGGCCTGCCGGGTTGTGTGAGCGTCGTGGCGATGGCACGCCGAGTCATGCGGACTCGAAGCCGAGCGGCCCGCTTGCTCGTTCAGATGACGATGGTGACGGAGTCGGCTTCGGCGTGTCATTGCCGCTGTGCGATGCGTTGTTCGTGCGGAGCCGCGTGATTGATCTGCCGACAGTGCGTGGTCCGCCGCGTGCACCGTTGGCTTGATCGGCTGAGTCACACATGAAGTGTGCGTTGCGTCCGCCTGCGGGATGCTGCGCGATGCGTCCGTTCGGACGCGTGTCTGTCGTGTGCGCCTGGCGTTGGCGATGCGGCACAAGCAAGGTTTCCGCGCGCTCGCGAGCGAGCGTGCGTTGGGTGCATGATCCATGGATACACAGCGTTTGGGGGATACACAGAGTTCGGGTGAGTCGGGTGTTCAGGGTGCGAGTGCCCCCGTGACGACGGAGGGTGTGAGATACGAGACTGGGAAGGGGTGTTTGCTGATGGCGATCGGCTTGATCGTGTGCGCGATCGCGATTCTGGCGGTACTGCTGCTCGCGGACTTTCGGGGATCGATTCCGGGCGGATGATGGGTGGTGAGGAATGAACGACGCCCGGGACCTTTCGAGGTCCCGGGCGCCGGCGATGTCACAAGCCGTGGTTCGTTCGCGTGCCGGTTCGCCCTGTGGAGGCGTCGCGCTTGGCGACCGGCACGCGTGGCGTCTGCGGGACGTGCGGTGGTTCGTCCCGTGCGCGGCGGGTGCCGCGCGACACGCCTTTTTCAGTCGTAGAGAGCCGTCACGGTGGGCTGCTCGAGGTTCCTGAGGACGATGGAGGTGTCGATGCGGAAGTTGGACTGCGTGCGGTGTCGTTCGGCGAAGAAGAAGTTGAGTTTGTAGACGCGTCCGTGCTCCAACCATGTGAGGCGGTCGAGTTCGATGGTCTGGCTGATGGCGGAGTGGACGCCGCCGATGTCGATGACGAGTTTGCCGTCGATGAAGACCCAGACGTCGTCGTCGCCGGTGAAGGTGAAGACCTGTCCGGAGCCCTGCTGGTAGACGAACTGGGTGCCGAGCTCGAAGGTGAAGTGGAAGTTCTTGTTGTTTCCTGCGGAGTTGCCGAAGAGCTCGCCGTTGATGGGGAAGAAGCCGCCCGCGCCGGCGTATGTGGCATCGGACTTGTCGTCGAAGGTGTAGACGTTTGAGTTCGGCTGGCGTTTGAGGGTGATCTGGAGGGGCTTGGAGGCGTTGATACCCTCGACATCGCGGAACCACTGGGAGAAGTTCTGCTGGTTGGTCAGCGCGCCACCCAGCGTGCTGGAGAGCGATCCGTTGACATCGCCGGACTTGGAGGCGATGTAGTCCTTGTTGCTGATGCGGTGGCGGCCTGCGGCGTCTTTGAATGCGCTGGAGACCTTGTAGCCGGTGGAACTGAAGATGGGCTTGCCGTCGGCATCGAGTTGATCGCCGACCATTTTCATGTAGTGTCCGAAGCCGGCGGTGGGCTGGCGCTCGAAGTCGGGGTGGCCGCCGGAGACGGTGCGTTCCTTGAAGTCGCGGACCGTGCCGGTGAGCACGATCGAGTTTGCGAGGTGTGAGTAGGGGTCGCTGGCGAGCGCGGGCGAGGCGATTGTCGCCAGGGCGACGCCTGCGAGTGACGCGATGGTGAGCGTCCTGGAGAAGTTCGGGCGAGCGGTTCGTGCGGCTTTCATGTGACCCTCCGACGGCTTGTTCCTGGCGAGTCGCGGCTTCGCGTGCCGCTTGGGTCTCGCCACCTGCCAGAGATGTGCAATTCCATCAGCGGCGCGGCAATGCGATGCGGGCATGAAAGGGGGCAGGGGCGGCGGCCTGGTGCGTCTGGGCGGGTTATCCGGGGGTTGGAGCGGGGCTGAGAGATCGGTGGTCGCTTTCGAGCGCGGGAAGGACCGTTCGCCGATGTATGATCGGACGCGGGCCGACGAGGTCGGGGACCGCTTCCTCGCCACGTACGGACCACACGGAGGTCGGATGGATACCTTCCTGATTGAGGGCGGCAGGCGTCTGAGCGGGACGCTTCGGGTGCATGGGTCGAAGAACGCGGCTCTGCCCCTGTTGACGGCGGCGCTGCTCACCGACGAGGCGGTGACGCTCCGCGATGTGCCCGATCTGGCGGACATCCGGAACATGGTGCGTCTTCTGGGGGAGCTGGGGTGCGAGCGGATCGCGGGTCCGCAGCCGACGACGCTGACGCTGAAGGTTCACGACGCCAGCCAGAGTCACGCGCGGTACGACATCGTGCGGACGATGCGGGCGAGCATCTCGGCACTCGGCCCGCTGGTTGCGAAGCGCGGGTATGCACGGGTGTCGATGCCGGGTGGGTGTGCGATCGGTGAGCGCCCGGTGGATCTTCACCTGAGGGGGCTGCGGGCACTGGGCGCGGACATTGTTCTGAACGGTGGCGACATCGTGGCGCGGGCACCGCGCGGGCGGCTCCAGGGGGCGAAGATGTTCCTGGGAGGGCAGTTCGGCTCCACGGTGCTCGGTACGGCGAACGTCATGAGCGCGGCGACGCTGGCGGTCGGCACCACGGTGATCGAGTCCGCGGCGTGCGAGCCGGAGATCGTGGATCTTGCGAATCTCCTCAACTCGATGGGCGCGAGGATCACGGGCGCCGGTTCGCCTCGCGTGACGATCCAGGGTGTGGATGCGCTCAAGGGGGCGGACCACACGGTGATCCCGGACCGGATCGAGGCGGGCACGCTGATGTGTGCCGCGGCGATCACGAACGGGGACCTGGTGCTCGAGAACTGTCCGCTTGACGCGTTGATGGCGGCGCGTGAGGTGTTGAGTGCGGCGGGTGTGCATGTGACGGAGGCGGGTGGGCCGTCGGCGGATCCGATGCGTGCGGTGTGCCGCGTGACGTGCGAGCGTGTGCTGCGTCCGGCGGAGTTCACGACGCAGCCACACCCTGGGTTTCCGACGGATCTTCAGGCCCAGTTCATGACGCTGCTGACGCTTGCGGACGGGAACAGCATCGTGACGGAGCGTGTGTTCCCTGAGCGGTTCCTGCACGTGGCGGAGTTGTCACGGATGGGTGCCCGGCTGCTGCGTCAGGGCGCGACGGTTGTGGTGCAGGGTGTGCGTCAGCTTGTGGGCGCGCCGGTGATGGCGAGCGATCTGCGTGCCTCTGCGGGGCTGGTGCTTGCGGGGATGGCGGCGCAGGGGACGACGATTGTGCATCGCGTCTATCACCTCGATCGTGGGTACGAGCGGCTCGAGGAGCGTCTGTGCGGCGTGGGCGCGAAGATCACGCGGGTTGACGACAAGGATATCGGCGGCCCGGCGACAGAGGCGTGAGGTGCGTGCCATCGGGCCGTCAGTCGGGCGGGCTCGGAGGCGCGGGTGAGATCGAGGAGAGAAAGTCTCGGAGGATCGCGGCGGCGGCGAGCGCATCGCGGCGCTGTTTCTTCTCGCCTCTGGTCATGCCTGAGCCGGCCATCTCCCAGTCGGCGGCTGCGCTGGTGAGCCGCTCGTCCTGGAAGTGGACCGGGTGTCCGGAGCGGCCGCCCAGTTTGGTTGCGAGCTCGCGGACGCGTTTGGCCTGAGGGCCTTCGGTGCCGTCCATGTTGAAGGGGAGCCCGACGACGAGTGCGTCGCGGACGCCGATATGGTCGTGGATTCGTCGGGTGATCTCTCGCAGCCAGACCTGTCCGTCTTCGTGCTGGGTGGAGACATCGATGACGTCGAGCGGCGTGACGAGCCCGGTGATGGGGTCTCCGATTGCCAGTCCGGTTCTTTTCTCGCCTATGTCGAGGCACAGGTAGCGCATGGGGGCAGTGTACAGGGAGTTTCACTGGATCGGCGCGGCGGGGCGGCCCTATCGCAGCTCGGGCCGGACCTTGGCGTGGAGGTCCTTGAGTTCCTGGGCCTTCTCGCGGGGCATGACGAGGGTGGCGTCTTCCGTGTGGATGACGATCAGGTTCTCGCAGCCGAGGAGGGCGAGCGTGTGCCCGCTGCCGGAGGGCGGGCCGTCGGAGACGACGAGATTGTTCTTGCCGTGAACGATGACAGTCTCGGCGGGGCCTGAGACTCTGTTGCCCGACTTGTCGGGGGTGAGGGTTTCGGCGTATGAGGGCCAGGAGCCGACGTCGAGCCAGTCGAGATCCATCTTGACGAGGGCGATGGAGACCGAGGGGTCGCGGCTTGCGGGTTCCATGATGGCGTAGTCAACGCTGATCTTCGGGAGGTTGGGGTAGATCTCGTTGATCGTGTCGAGTTGGCGTGGGGTGCCCCATGCCTCCTGAATCTTGACGAGACCTTCGTGGCTCTCGGGCTTGAAGCGTTTGAGGCAGTCCATGAAGGTCGAGGCGCGGAAGACGAACATCCCGGCGTTCCAGTAGAAATGGCCGCTCTGGACGTAGGCGGTGGCGCGCGGCAGATCGGGCTTCTCAACGAAACGCTCGACCATGTGAGAGAGGTTTGCGCCGCCATCGCTGATGGGGGCTCCGCACTCGACGTAGCCGAAGCCCGTGGCCGGGTAGGTGGGCTTGATCGCGAAGGTGACGAAGCGGTTGGGATCCTGCTCGACGAGGCGGAACCCGACATCGACGCACTTCTGGAAGGTGGTGTCCGGCTCGATGAGGTGGTCGGCGGTCAGCACGGCGAAGACGGCGTCGGGGTCGAGTTTCTGGAAGACGGCGGCGGCGAATCCGACCGCGTTGACGGTGTCTCGACCGATGGGCTCGCCGAGGATGCGGTCGTCGGAGAACTCGGGGAGGGTGCGCCGGATCGCGTCTCGGTATTGCTCTCCGGTGCAGATGTAGCGGCGTTCGGGCGGGACGACACCTTCGAGGCGTTTGGCCGCGAGTTCGAGCAGGGAGCGGCGGACGCCCGGTTCGGCGGGTCGCTCGATGAACTCGAGGAGTTGCTTGGGGTTGTGGGCGCGGCTCATGGGCCAGAGGCGAGTTCCCGCACCACCGGCCATGATCATCGCATAACGCATGGGAGACTTTACTCGCGAGGGTTGGGGCGGGTTCGCGCTGCCTGGAGGGGTATCACATCGGCCGGATCGAGTGGCGGCGTGAGCCGCCCGGGGTTGGTTGGGCTTTGCTTCGGGAGATGATTCGATCGGGGGGGTGATTCAATCGGGGAGCCGGCCCTCGGCGAGGCGTTTCTCGACCTCGGTCTCGCTGAGGAGTTCGCCCTCGGTCTTGGCGACGACGGCGGCGGCGGCGGCGTCGCCGGTGACGTTCACGACGGTGCGGCACATATCGAGGAGCCGATCGACGCCGAGGATGACGGCGATGCCATCCGGTGGGACGCCGACGGACTCGAGGACGATGACGAGCATGACGACGCCCGCGCCGGGGATGCCGGGTGTGCCGATGCCGGCGAGGGTCGCGGTGAGCACGATGACGGCGAGCTGGCCGATAGTGAGATCCATGCCGTACATCTGGGCGATGAAGACCGTGGCGACACCCTGGTACATGGCGGTGCCGGCCATGTTGATGGTTGCGCCGAGGGGGCAGGCGAAGGAGGCGATGCGCTCGGACACACCGAGGCGGTTGATGGCGCAGGAGATGGTGACGGGGAGCGTGGCGTTGGAGGAGGAGGAGCTGAAGGCGGTGAGCATGGCGGGGGAGAGCGCGCGGAAGAACCTGACGAAGCCGACGCCGGCGACGAGGCGCAGCACGAGCGGGTAGACGATGAGCATGATGGTCGCGAGGCCGACGATGACGACGACGCAGTAGACGCCGACGGCCTTGAGCACGTCGAGGCCCATGATGACGATCGCGGGCGCGACGAGCGTGAAGACCGCGATGGGTGCCAGGCGCATGATCGTGTTGACGAGCATGACGATCGCGTCGGTCAGGGCGTCGAAGATCGCGATGACGGGCCCGGACTTCGAGGAAGGGATCATGGTGAGGGCAGCGCCGAGGGCCATGGCGGCGACGATGACCTGGAGCATCTGCGCGGTAGCGAGAGCCTGGAAGGGGTTGGGGGGTACGAGGTCGAGTCCCTGCTGCCAGAAGCTGGGGACCTCGCTGGTGCGCCCGCGGCTTGCCTCGACGTTGGACTGGTACTTGGCGGTCATCTCGGCGCGGGCGGCGGGATCGATGCGTTCGCCCGGGGATGCGATGTCCGCGATGGTGAGGCCGACGGCGATCGAGATTGCGGTTGTGAAGACGAAGAAGCCGACGGTCTTGCCTCCGATCCGGCCGAGCCGCTTGAGGTCGCCGAGACTGGCGACGCCGATCGTGAGCGAGCAGATGACGATGGGGACGGCGATGAAGCGGAGGGATCTGAAGAAGAGCTGGCCGATGAGCGTGTTGGCGTTGACGATGAAGCGGACCGCGCCGGCGACGAACCCCGCCTCGGCGTTGGCCTCGGATGCGACTCCTGAGGCGAAGGTCTCGTTCCCGCGGCCGGCCATGAAGGCGCGCGGATCGTTGACGCCGATCGCGGCCCACGTCTGGCCTGTCCAGAGTCGGTCGATCGCGATGCCGACGATGACGCCGAGCACGAGCCCGATGACAATCTTCCAGTGCAGCGCGAGCCGGCGACGCTTCTCCATGATCGTGCTCCCATCGTGCGAGTGGCGGGGTTCGCACACACCCTACGCCACGCGGCAACTCGGCACAAGTCTGAACGCGTCGTGGTGTCAGGTCTACGATCGGTGTTTGCTGCGTGATGGAGCGAGACGCCTCATGGGTGGCCGAGCGAGGGGCTGATGACGAAGGGGTCGAGCCGACTGAGGTACAGGGCGTATCGCGACGGGCTGAAGCGTCGCGAGGCGGACGCGAAGGGTGATCGCTCGGTGGCGGGCGTGAATCCCAAGCGGAAGAAGCCCCGGAGTTTCGTCGCGCTCTTCGCGGCGTTCTGGGTGTTGCTGCGCGGGCGGCGGCGGATCCTCGCGCTCGGGCTCGCGACGCTGAGCGTCTCGACCGTGCTCGCGCTGGCCGTGCCGTCGTCGACGAAGGTGGTGATCGACTATGTGCTGACTGACAATCCGGGGCCGTCGGGTCTGCCGGATTGGACGTGGCTGCCTCGTGAGCGAGGAGCGTTGCTCTTTCTCATCGCGATTGCGATGGTCGGGGTGACGGCGGTGTCGATCGTGATCGGGATGGTGGGCCGGTGGCAGGTGACGCGTCTGACCAAGATCCTGCAGCTCTCGCTGAGGCGTCGGGCGTTCGAGCACGCGGTGCGTCTGCCCCTGCATCGCGTGCAGCAGATCAAGTCCGGCGGGCTCGCGAGCATCATCCGCGAGGACGCGGGCGGCGCGGCGGAGCTGCTCTTCAGTCTGATCTACAACCCGTGGCGTGCCGTGGTGCAGCTGACGGGGACGCTGCTCATCCTCGCGTGGGTTGATTGGAAGCTGCTGGTGGGATCGCTGCTGCTGATCCCCACGGTCTGGATCAGTCACAAGACGTGGATCGCGCGGATCCGCCCGGTGTATCTCGACATCAGGAAGGGTCGATCGGCGATCGACGCGCACGCGACGGAGGCGTTCGGCGGGATACGCATCGTGCGCGGCTTTGCGAGGCAGCACGGAGAGGCGGCGCGCTTTGCGCGCGGCAACCACCTGATGGCGCGTCAGGAGATCCTCGCGTGGTGGTGGTCGCGGGCGGTTGATGTGGCGTGGCAGATCCTGATTCCCGGGGCTTCGGCGGGGCTGCTGATGTACGGGGGCTCGCGGGTCATCGGGCAGACGCTGACGATCGGCGATCTGATGATGTTCTCGACGTACCTGTTGATGCTGCTCTCGCCGCTCGAGGCGATCGTTTCGAGCGCGACGAGTGTGCAGAGCCAGCTCGCCGGGCTTGAGCGGACGCTGGATCTGTTCGAGGAGCCGCGCGAGTTTGAGGGGGGTGGCGAGGCGGGGCTGATCCAGGTCTCGCGCGGATCGACGCGGGGCGGGATCACGCTGCGCGATGTTTCGTTCGCGTATCCGGGCCAGACCCAGCGTGTGATCGATCGGATCTCGATCGAGATCGCGCCGGGGGAGACGCTCGCGCTGGTCGGCGCGAGCGGGTCGGGCAAGACGACGCTGACGAATCTGATTGCGCGGTTCTTCGATCCGTCGGAGGGCTCCGTGCTGCTGGACGGCGTGGACCTTCGCGAGATCGATGTCGCGTCGTATCGTCGGCTGCTCGGCATCGTCGAGCAGGAGGTGTTCCTGTTCGACGGCACGATCGCCGAGAACATCGCCTACGCGGAGCGCGGTGCATCGCAGGAGCGGATCGTTCGTGCGGCCCGCATCGCGAACGCGCACGGTTTCATCGTCGCGCTCGAGAAGGGATACGAGACGCTGATCGGAGAGCGGGGCGTGCGCCTCTCCGGCGGTCAGAAGCAGCGGATCGCGCTCGCGCGAGCCGTGCTCTCGGATCCGCGGATACTGATCCTCGACGAGGCGACGAGCAATCTCGATTCGGAATCCGAGCACGCGATCCAGCGATCGCTCGGCGAGGTGTTGAAGGGGCGGACGACGATCGTGATCGCGCATCGACTCTCGACGATCAGGAACGCGACGCGCATCGCCGTGCTGGAGGCGGGAAGGATCGTGGAACTCGGGACGCACGCGACGCTCGCCGATATCGGGGGGAGATACGCGGAGCTGCTTCGGATGCAGAGTCTCGGCGATGAACGGAGCACCGGTTTGAGTGCCGAAGTCGATGCGAATCCGTGGGAACGCGCCGATTGAGTGTGGCAGCGCGAGGTGGTTCGCGTCGCGTGGTGCTGCGCACACTCCCGAACCTTTGTTCGCATTGACGCGTCGGGCATCGGGAGAGTCCGTGTGTGTCGCGAGATATAGGACGATGCGGGTGAGCGGCATTGGAAAGTCCACTCGACCCGATGAACAGCGTGGCGTGTGCATCCGTGCGCTGGCGATTGCCGTTGATCGCTTGTATACTCACATGCCTCGATTGGAGTGCTTTGCTTCCGAGCGCGACCCAGATCCTCCCAGGACGCAGTTTCGCCTTGGGTATCAGCAGCCCCCTGGCGAGGCCCGTGTGGGCCATGCGTCCTCAGCAGCCAGCCCCGTCGCAAGGCGGGGCTGGTTTTTCATGCGTGTGTGACGCGAATCCGTCGCGGATTCGTGCTCAATGAACGCCGGTCGATCCGAAGCCCGCGCTGCCTCGCTCGGTCTGGTCGAGTTCGTCGGACTCTGTGATGCGCACGCGGACGACCGGCGCGATGACGAGTTGCGCGATGCGCATGCCGTGCTCGACGACGAACGGATCGCGTCCGAGATTGATGAGCGGGACCAGCACCTCGCCCCGATAGTCCGAATCGACTGTTCCGGGGGTGTTGGGGAGTGTGACGCCGTGATTCGATGCGAGGCCCGAGCGGGGGCGCACCTGTCCCTCGTAGCCGCTCTCGATGGCGATGGCGATTCCGGTCGGGACGCGCGCGATCGAACCGGCGGGGATGGTGAGCGGTCCTGCGGGGAGGCACGCGGCGAGGTCCATTCCGGCGGCACCCTCGGACTTGTACTGCGGCAGGGCCGCTTCGCGCGACAACCTTCGGACGCGCATGGTTGGTGCGCCTGTTGCGTCGATGGGTCGGGACGTGACGTGCTGGTTCATGCCGACGAAGGTAGGGGCGGCACGAACGGTTTGCCGGGCGGCGCCCGCGAGTGGAGAACCTTGCGGGCGTGGCGCTGGTGCCTGCCTCTCAGGCGGTTGTCACGGTGACACGCGCGGAGGCGTGCATGGACGCGTCGGTCGGCGCAGCGAGGAGCGCAAGATCCTCATCGCAGAGGTTGGCTTTCAGTTCGCCGAGGACACGGTCGTAGGTCTCTATGAGGCGCCGGGTGGAGGCGATGGCGTTGTCCATGGCGGACTTGCCGGTGACGGCTTTGAGGTGGTCGGGCTGGCCGATCTCCGCCAGGTGCTTCTCGGAGCGCACTTTGGCGTCTTCGAGGGCGCGGAGGAAGTGGTGGGCCTCGTCTCGGGCCGTGACGGTTTCGAGGAGCATTCGCTGGCGTTCAGTGCTGATCATGGGTTGGATCTCACCTCCCCATTCTTCGGAATTCGGCTGCTGGGTGCCGCACTCCCACGAGGAAGCCGGCTCCAAGACGTGATTGTCCGGCCCGCACAGACGCAATCAAGTTACCCGATTGGTCTGCGTGAAGTTATCCACAAGAATGGATGATGTACCGATAAATTGAGGCCTTATGTTCGGTTCATTTCAGGAACGAGCCGCCTGATCGTGGAGATCACCGCATCGGGGGATTCTGCATGGCGTGCGTGAGAGAGTGCTTCGACGAGCGAGGGGATGGGGTTGGTGCAGGGCGTGCCGGCCCAGGCGTCGATCCCCTCGTAGGGTGTTGGTCTCAGGTTCTCTGCGGCGTAGGCGAGTTCCTCGTGCAGTTTCTCGCCCGGGCGGATGCCGCTGATCAGGATGTCGATGCGCTGGGCGACGCGTCCTGCTTCGTCGGGTGCATCGGGATCGAGAACGAGGTTTCCATCGCGATCGACGAGTCTGGCGGCGTATCCGTGCGCGTCGAGGAATCGCCGTGCCAGATCGAGGATCCGGATCGGATCGCCCATGTCGAGGACGTAGACGGGCGCGGTGGGGGAGGGGTCGTCGATCGAAGCGGCCTGGATGACGAGTCCTGCGGCTTCGTGGATGGTCATGAAGTAGCGTGTCATGCGGGTGTCGGTGACGGTGAGCGGCCCGCCGTCCACGAGTTGGGCTGACCAGATCGGCACCACGCTGCACGAAGAGCCGAGGACGTTTCCGAACCGGACCATGGAGAATCGTGTGCGAGGGGTCGAAGCCGGTGTTGCGCGGGAGTCTCGGTGCAGGGCCTGGACGTAGATCTCGGCGAGGCGCTTGGTCGCGCCCATGACCGAGGTCGGGTTCACGGCCTTGTCGGAGGAGATGAGGACGAAGCGATCAGCGCCGGCGGCGAGTGAGGCGTCGGCGATCGATTTGGTTCCGAAGAAGTTGTTGGTGACGGCGTGTGCGGGGTGGTCTTCCATCAGCGGGACGTGCTTGTGTGCCGCGGCGTGGAAGACGACATCGGGCCGGAGTTCTCTGACAAGCTTGAGCGTTCGTTCGGCATCGACGACATCGTGGAGGACGGCGCGGCGCGTGACTGAGCGGAAGGACGAGCCGAGTTGTCGATCGATCTCGAAGAGTGCGTTCTCTGATCGCTCCATGAGGGCGACGCATGAGGGCTCAAAGGATGCGGCGATACGAGCGAGTTCTGAGCCGATTGAGCCGCCTGCGCCGGTGATCAGGACGCGTCTTCCCTTGAGGAGCCCTGATACGGCGGCGCGATCGATGGGGCGCGGCTCGCGGTTGATGAGCGAGGCGAGATCGATTCGGTTGGAGGACCACGTGGAGCCGGGGGCGACGTAGACGCGTGAGCCGTCGGCGGCACCGTGGCGGGCGGGCGCGAAGGGGAGCAGGGATCGAAGCGGCGCGGTGGTTGCGACCGGGACGGCGTGCTGTTCGAGGAGGCGGACCGCCTCAGCGAACCTGTGTGTTTCTTCTGGCTCGCACGTGAGGATCGCGCCGTCGGGTTTCATCTCGGCGAGCATTTGCGTGAGTCGAGGCAACTCTGATTCGCCAAGCCCTGTGGGCTGGGGGAGGTCGCTCAGGGCGACCATCTGGGCGCAGAGTTCCGAGACGGCTTGGTCGGTGCCGATGATGAGCGGGCGCGCGACTTCGCCGGCGACCGGGGTGGTCAGGCGGAGGCGCGAGGCGGGTCTGGTGGGCTCGGGATGGGATGAGAGTGTCGACATTGTGGCCTCCGGCAGGGCGGCCCTGGGGAGCGGCCGCATCCGGAGTTATCGGCACACGCCCGCCTGGGACTGAGCCGAGAGCTCGATTCCCATGCGATCGGCGGGAGGACGCTATGCTCGCAGCATGATCAGGAAGATCAGCGGTCGCTTGGAGGCGGTGGAAGGGTTGAGCGTTCTGGTTGCGCTCCCCGGGATCGGGTTGACGTATGAGGTGCTGGTGCCGGCGTTTCTGTCGGAACGGTTAGGCGCGTCGGTTGGGCGTGAGATCGAACTGGTGACGCTGGAGTATCTGGAGGGTCAGGGGCAGGGTGCGTCGTTTGTGCCGCGGGTGGTGGGGTTTGCCACGATCCACGACCGCCGGTTCTACGAGCTTCTGACGACGGTGAAGGGGATGGGGAATCGCAAGGCGTTGAAGGCGTTAGCGATTGAGCCTGGCGTGTTCGCGCGGTCGATCGCGGAACGGGACGCCAAGGCGCTCCAGGCGTTGCCTGAGATCGGGAAGCGCATGGCGGAGACCGTGATCGCGGAACTGTCGGGGAAGGTGGATGGGTTTGTGAGTTACGAGGGGGTTGAGATCAAGCCCCGGGCGGCGGCGGCTCCGGCATCCGGCCCCGTTGCTGAGGCGATCGCGACGCTCGTTGCGCTCGGTGAGTCCAGGGCAGATGCCGAGCGCATGGTTGACCGGGCGACGGGACGTGATTCCACGCTTCAGACGGCGGAGCAGATCGTCGCGGCGGCCTTTGCTTCGCGTTGAGTTGTGTGTGGGTCGGATAGGTGCTCTGGTTCGGTGCCGATTGGCGCAACGAAAGGCCTCCGTCCGGAGGGGACGGAGGCCTGGGGTAGACCTTTGTTGACTTGCGCGGCTGGTTCAGCGGCGACGACGGGCGATGAGGCCCAGTCCGCCGAGGATCGCGAGCGAGGCCGGCGCGGGGACGATGATCTCGGTGAAGCCGGTGAGGACGATGACGTCACCGCCGCCGGAGGCGGCGAAGTCGAGGTACATGGTCAGCGTGCCGTAGCCGGAGAGATCCGGGCCAGCGACGGGGCCGGTGGCGACAGGTCCGTAGGTGTAGTTCGCGCCGGCGAGGCCGGGGCCGTAGGACTGATTGCCGCCGACGTCGACGCCGAGGTTGAAGTCGGGCATGCTGACGTGTGAGCGCTGGAGTGTGGCGTTGCCGCCGGTGGTGAAGACGCCGACGCCGTTGCCGGTGAAGTCGGTCATGCCGCCAACGATGGAGGAGCTGATCGAGGTTGCACCGGGATCGAGCGTGATGGGCATGGAGAAGACGAAGGAGAAGGCGGAGGGGGCTCCGAAGTCGGTGACGGCGATGCCGTAGGCCATCGCTGCCGAGGCGTCACGAGGGGTCTCGAGCGCTTCGACAGTGGTGGTGCCGAAGGTGTAGACGGCCGGAACAAGGCGGAACTCGCCATCGACCATGAAGGATGCCATCTCGTAGGACTGACCCTCGATGATGACGGTGGCAACGGTGCCCGCGCTGGCGGTGGCACCGAAGATTGCTGCGGCAGCAAGCACCGCGCATGTACAGATAGAACGCATTGAACAAACCTCCTATGTCTGAACAACTCTTTCATTCCGCGGAGCGAGTGATTACACCACCCGCTCGATTGGAGCACCGCTCTCTCTTTCGGCGACCAACCTCTGTCTCTCTCGTTGTCTGACTGTCAACTCTCTCTATGACTCGGAGCGTCGGGTGTCTCACGCCCGACCGGAGAAGCATATCAGGCGCAAGGCCTGCCGCAAGAAAAATATCGGCTTGTAGTTGGCTTTTCCGAAGTCTTTATTTTGTTAGGCACAATAACCGCCATCTATGGCCTTATGTGGCCAGTATCGGGATGTCCAGCGTGAAGGCGGCACCCTGGCGCGTGGCTTTTTCGATCAAGAGCTCCCCTCCGTGCTGTCGGGCGATAGCACGAGCCAGTGAAAGTCCTAGACCGAGGCCCTGGGCCGCACTGGTTTCATGGTGCTTCCCACGAGCGAAGGCATTGAAGATTCGCCGGCGTTCGGCAGGGGGGACGCCGGGGCCACGATCAGCGACAGTCAGGAGGAGTCGAGTGTCTGCTCTTTGGGCTGAGAGCGTGATGCGTTTGTCGTCGGCATCGGAGGCGTACTTGCAGGCGTTATCGACGAGATTGACGAGGACACGAGCGGCGGCATCGCTGGAGATTGCGGCGGTTGTGCTGAGGTTGTCGTCCTTGATGTCCAGTTCGAGGGACATGCCCGACTGCTCGACACGTTGTGTGAGTGTCGGCAGGACGTGGTCGAGTATCTGCTGGAGGGATGCTGAGGGGGTGTGTGTCGGGGCGGAGTGAGCGCGAGCGCGGCCGAGGCGAGCGAAGTCGAGGACGTTCTCGACGATGCGTTGGAGGCGGGTGGATTCGTGCTTGAGGGTCTGGAGGTACTCGGCGCGTGAGGCGTCGTCGGTGACCATGCCGTCCGCGAGCATCTGGCTGTAGAGGCAGAAGGTGGTGAGGGGTGTGCGGAGCTCGTGGGTGACAGCGGAGACGAATCTGCCGCGGCGTTCGCCGAGCGAGATCGAAGCGCGGAGCGAGAGCCCGACGGTTGCGATCGCGCCGAGCGTTGCGAGCCATGCGAGTCCGAGTGTGATGTGAGGTGGCGTGATGAGGGGTATCGGGGGGGGCTGCGTTGGTGGCGGGACGAGCATGGCGGGGATCGTGGCGAGGAGTCGCGAGGAGATCTCGGCCCTTGAAGCGCGGGTGTCGGTGACTGGTTCGAGCATGGCTCCGGGGAGTACATCCTCTATCCGTGTGAGGAGGTGATCGCGGAGCGCGGGCCAATCGATCCAGAAACCCTGGACGGTGAAGGCGTGATCGGCACGGACGGTGCGCCAGAAGATCAGTTCGGGCTCGCCGGTTGCGGGGTTGGTTCGCCAGCGGGGGACGAAGCGAGATTGGGTGAGGGCGGCACGGACGCCGGGTGTGCCGCGGCTGCTGCGCGATGGGGAGATGATCGAGGCGGGCGCGGCGAGTTTGATGTTCTCAAGATCGGGCTCGGCTAGCCCGGCGAAGAGGTCGTCGTCGGTGGTGGTGGGGCGGCTTCGCGATTCGCTGCGGGGCGGGGCACGGGCGATCTGAGGGGTGACGGCGGCGGGTGAGGACGCGATGTCCGCGGCGTCCTTTCGATAGGCGTATTCGCGTTCGGCGAGTTCGGATGACGCCTGCTCCTGCCTTGTCTGGGGTGCGGGGGCGTTGTCGCGGAGTGTCCGCTGGTCTGTTTCGGTTGCGGTGGCGGTTGTTTCTGCGGCGTTCGCGTCGATAGGGGTTTGCTGATCTGGTGGATCGAGTGACGCGAAGCGGCCGAGGCGTGCGAGCAGTTTCTCGTAGCGTTCGATGCGTTCCGGCCCGCCCGGCTCAGATTCGGCGAGGTCGCGATCGTTGCCTTGCGGGACCTGTGGCGAGTAGATCGTGCCCATCGGTCCGAGCTGGAAGTGCAGGAGGACGAAGGGGGGTGTGCCTTCGACGAGCGGGGACGGGACGATGACCTCGCCTGGGAGCACCGGCTCCCAGACACGTGTGAAGGCGCGTTGTTCCGGGTAGTACGAGAGGTAGTGGAAGTAGGGGCGTGCGGCTTCCTGGGCGATGATGGGGGAGAGCACGGAGTCCATGCGCCAGAGGGCGAGTCGGAGGTCTTCCTGGCGTCGTGCATCGAACTTGGCGTGCAGTTCCTGTTGCTCGAGGTCGAGCATGCGGGCGGTGACGTATCCGAGCAGGGCGAGGACAGCCGCGACACTCGCGAGAAAGACGAGGAGGGTGATGCGTGAGGCGTTGCTCACTGCGCCGTTGCTCCGGGGCTTGTCGGCGTTGCGGGCTGGTCTTCGGCGAGGGCGAGCATGTATCCCTTGGCGCGGACGGTGGCGATGACGCGCGGGTTGTTGGGATCGTCTCCGAGTTGCTCTCGGAGGCGAGCGACGGCCATGTCGACGGTGCGGGTGTGCATGCCGCGCGGGTCGAGTTTCCAGACGCGCTGGAGGAGTTCGTCGCGTGAGATGGCGCGGCCGGGATTCTGGGCGAGGTATTCGAGGACCTCGGCTTCTTTCTGGGCGAGGAGGACGCGTGTGCCGTCCGTGAGGGTTGCTTCTCGGCGACGGAAGTCGATGGTGCGTCCTGCGATGGTGAGCGTGGAGACGGACTTTGGCCTCTCGGCGGATCGGCGCAGAACGGCTTCGACGCGAGCGATGAGTTCGGAGGCGGAGAAGGGCTTGACGACGTAGTCGTCGGCACCGAGGCGGAGCCCCTTGACGCGGTCCTGCTCCTCGCCTCGTGCGGTGAGGAAGATGACGGGGATCGAGGGCTTCACTTCCCGGAGCCGGGAGAGCACCGTCAGGCCGTCCATCTTCGGCATGAGGATATCGAGCAGGACGATGTCGTAGTCGCGCGAGGTTGCGGCGCGGAGGCCGGCCTCGCCGTCGGGTGCGTCGTCGGCTGCGTAGCCGGCGAAGCGGAGCGCATCGCACAAGCCGCGCCGGATCGCGGGATCATCCTCAACGACGAGCACGGAAGCGAGCGGCATGGGGGTTCCTTGCGCCGGAGGCGCACTGGTTCATCGGTCGTGCGGGGTTACCACGAGTAGCGGACCTTGTACCTGACGACGGCTTCCTGGTCGGCCTTGAGCGTGATGGGGATGTGGATGGTGCGGGAGTCCTGTTTCTCGAACGGGAGAGATGATTCGGTGATGTCCCATTGTGTCCAGCGGTACATGGACTCGCGGATGATGACCTTGACGGGCTCTTGCCTGCGGTTGCGGAGCTTGATCTCGATGGTTTCGTCCATCCATTTCTGGGAGAGGTCGGCTCTGAAGTCCATGCTGCGGCGCTCGCCGACGACGTCGAAGGAGTTGCCGAGTTTGAGCAGGATTGTTTCGTCCTTGGCGGTGTGATCGATCACGTCCTCGCCGATGAACTCGAGCGAGCCGTCGTCGGGATCGGTCTTGGAGACGCGGACGCGCCCGGAAGGGAGGGGCATGCCCATGCCGTTGTCTTTGGTGTTCTTGAGCGTGAGGTAGACATCGACCTTGGTGTTCGAGGGGATGCCGAGGTCGCGGTCGATCGCTGGGGCGGACCAGTAGGGGCGCCACGACTGATCGACGCCGTAGTAGACGAGGACCTTCTCGCACGGGACGTTCCGCGGCGCGTCGAAGAGTTCGATCTGCTTGGTGGAGGCCTGGGGGATCGTGGTGGGTCGGCCGAGCGTGTAGAGGTGGTACTCGAAGAAGGACTTCTCGGCGAAGCCGGCGGGCGCGGCATCGGCCATGGCGAGTTCGCGTCGGCTCATCATGGGGACGGGCGAGCCCCCCCCTTGCGGTGCGCGATGGACATCGCCGGCGACGAGTTTGAGCGAGGCGTTCTGGTAGTCGGCACCGGACTGGTTGAGGATGCTGACCCAGGCGTTGATGTCGAGTTCGCCCTGGTTCATCGCGCCGGTTTCTCTGTAGATGATGTTGTAATCGGCCCACCACGTGATGCCCTCGGTCTGGTAGGAGACGCGGGTGCGATGGTCGCCGGGCTTTGTGGTGTAAATGTCCCAGATCAGCGTGGGCTGTGTGATCAGGCCGTCGGCCACGCCGGGGAACGAGATCGCGCCGTAGCCGTTCTGCCAGCGGACGGAGCCGTCGGCGTCTTTGACGAGGACGCCACCTCCGGTGTTGGCGGAGAGAAGCGTGACCTCTTTGCCGTCGAGGACAACGGGCTTGCCCGTGAAGCGTTCGAGCATTTTCTGGGTGCTGACGAGGTCGAACTGGTAGTTCTGCTCGACGACCTTCGTATCCGCGGGGTGGGTGAGGGAGGTGAAGGTGACGGTGGTGGGATCCAGGAGTGCCGCAACGTCGTTGAAAGAGGTGATGGAGCGTCCTTCGGCGAGGTTGATGGTGCGATCCTGACGGACAACGGCGTAGCCGGGGAGGCCCTGCTGGCCGTAGTAGCGACCGCCTGGCCCGCCTGAGAAGAACTGGAGTGATTCGGGCACCGGGCGGTACATCGAGGCGGGGATCGCGCCCGGGACCGCGGTGCTGTAGATCGTGAGCGAGGTTGTCGGGGCTTCATCCTGCTGGGCGTGTGCGGCGGGTGGGAGTCCTGACAGCAGCACGAGCGCGAAGGGCGTCGTGCGGGTGAGGCGTGTGCGAGTTCGATGCGATGAGCGTGCCATGAGTATCCCCTCGGGCGCGGTGTGTGCTGGGAGCCGCGCGTGTCGACTGATTGTTGGACCCAAAGCGACCGCCGACGTTTCCGTGGGCGGGCGCGTGCTCGTTCCGTGATGCGGGTCACTTCTTGTCGTAGGAGATGCCCTTGCGCTGTGCCTGCTCGCGGAGGCAGTCGGTCACCTTGGCGTCGAAGCTGTCCTTCGATTCGGTGCCGAGCCGGGCCATCTCCTGCTTGAGGTATTCATCACGCTGGCGCGAGAGTTCGGCGATGCGCTGCTGGATCTTCTCGCGCTCCGCGGCGATCTGGTCGATCTTCTCCTGCTGCTGGGTGAGCGTCAGCCCTTTGAACGCCTCGGGGAGTTGGTCGGCGGGGACATCCTCGAGCTTGACGCGTCCGGACTTGACGTCATCGACGAGTTCCTGCTCGCCGAGGGCGGAGGTCTTTCCGGCGGCGGAGACGAAGTAGGCGGCGCGCGCGGCCTGGGCTGCTGCGGGCGCGCCTGCGGCGATGTCGCGACCGGCTTCCGTCTTCTCCGCGGCGCGCATCTGGGCGGTCTCGTCTCCCCAGCCGCATGCGGTGGCGGCGAGACTCGCGCCGAGCGAGGCGAGTTCGGCGTCGAAGGGGGTGGCGACGACGGTGACACCTCCATCCTGCTGGATGGCGAAGTATTCGCCCTCGGCGAGGCGTGCGATGTCTTGCCAGTAGGGGGTGGTTTCGGACCAGGAGCCGCACTGGATGGTGTTGATGATGATGCCCTTGGCTGCGGCGGTGGAGCAGGATTCGGCGTACTTGGTGTCTTGCTCGTAGTCCATGTGGGGCGGTGCGTCGCCGATGAGATAGATGAGTTTGAGTGCGTTGGGATCGTCGGACCAGGGTTGGAGCATCACGCCCTCGTGGAGCGCCTGGTTGACGGATTCGGGGCCATCGCCGCCTCCTGCGGCGACAAACTTCATGAGATCGGCGTAGACGGCGTCGAGGTCGTCGGTGAGGGGCGTGAGCTTGGTGATGTATTCATCGCCCCGGTCGCGGTAGGCGACGAGTCCCATGCGGATGACGGGGCGTGGCTCGGCGGTGGCGATGGTGTTGGCGATCGACCAGATCTTCTGCTTGGCGCCCTCGATCAGGCCGGACATCGATCCGGTGGTGTCGAGCACGAAGACGACGTCGATGATGGACTCTTTGGCGAGATCCTGCGGCGCGGCGGGGTCGGCGGTGATCGCGGCGACCACGGGCGGGGTGGTTGGAGAGGTGTCGCGCGCTGAGGCGGCTCCGATCGAGAGGGTGGAACCGGCGAGCAGTGCGACGAGCCATGAGGGCGGGCGATTCATCAGCGGTGCCATGGTGTGTTCCCTGTGTGAGTGGAGACTGGTGTGTGCGGAAAGGGTGTGCGAGGGTGAGCGGCGCGGCTTAGGTGCCGGGGCCTTTGACGAGGAGGAGCTCGGAATCGACCATGAGGAGGCAGTCGGCGCGCTCGGCGAGCATGCCCTGGCGGCCCTCCTTCGCGAGGCGGGAGACAAGGGCGAAGTACTCGTCGCTGGCGAACTCGATGGTGCGGGAGGTCTTGGTCTCGGCGATGTTGTAGATGCGGGCGTCCATCCAGACGCCGTCCTTGCAGTAGAGGGTCTGGTCGGCGACCTGCTTGATGGAGGCGGTCTGCACGGCGTTCAGATCGGCATCGACCCATTCGTTGCGTGCATTGACCCGTGCCTGCTGAACCTGCTTGCCGAGGTTGATGGACTGGTTCACGCCGCCAGCGCCGGCGCGATCGCCCGCGGCACGCTTGGCGAGGGACTCGGAGACCTGCGCTTGTGAGTACCGTGAGTAGTCGTCGCGCAGCTCGCGGGAGATCGATGCTGTTCTGCCGCTCGCATCGATTGTTGCGGGTGCGATGGGCGCGCCGGCGATCGCGCCGCTCTCTGCGGCGAGGAAGGCGGTGTATTCGGTGAGGATGCCGAACTCGGTGGAGAGACGGACGATTTCGTCCACGAGCTCTTTCATCTTCGGATCGCTCGCGATGACGCTGCTGTTGCTTGTGGTGAGACCCGCGTCGGCGGTGGCCTGGCGGATCGAGTCGATGAGGACGGCGATCTTGCGGCTCGCCCAGAGGCGCGGGACGAAGCCGTTGGTAGTGGAGGCGTGGTCGAAGGTGAAGGAGAACTCGAATCGGCGGGGCTTTCCGAGGTAGTTTCCCTCGATCGCGAGGCGCAGGGGCTTGCTGGAGGTGTACTGGCTGAGGAGGACGAGCTGGTCTCCCTCGAAGAGATCGGGGAGCGCGGCTGGGAGGATGTCGCGGAGCGCGCCGGCGGGCGCACTCGTGCCATCGTCGCCCATCACGATCAGTTTCGGCTCTGCGAGCACCGGGCCGGAGAGGCGCTTGAAGACCTGGCCGACCTTCACCTCGACGTCCTCGTTGGGGAGGACGAAGGTGCTGGTGGCGCGGGAGTTCTGCGCGAGCACGGAGAGGAGCGGGGCGTTGACATCGACGCCGACGCCGAAGGTGAAGATGCGGCGCTTGTGTGCGTTGGCCTTGGCCGCGGCCTCGCGGATCGCGACCTCGCGGCGTTCGCCGACGGTGGGGAGCCCGTCGGTGAGGAAGAGCACGAGCGGGATGGTGGTGGTGGCGTCGCCGACGGGCTGTTGGCGCAGGGCCTCGACGAGGGCGTCGTGGATGTTGGTGCCGCCCACGGCCTTGATGTTCGCGATGTACTCGCGGACTTTGGCGATGGTCTCGGCGTTCTTGACGACGGGCTTGTCGGAGAACGAGGCGATGGTGTCGGAGTAGTCGATGATGTTGAAGGCCTCGCCGTCGTCGAGGGCCTCGATCACCTGGAGAGCCGCGGCCTTGGCCTGGTCCATCTTCTCGCCTCGCATCGAGCCGGAGCGGTCGATGACGACGATGACTTCACGTTTGAGTGTGGGGCGGTCTGCGGGGAGTTCGGGAACGCCGGCGATGAGGAGCATGTAGCCCCCCTGCTCTGCGACCTTGGGATCCGGATAGGCCATCAGCGATGCGCTCACGCCGTTGCCGGGTGATTTCTCGGTGATGTAGGAGAGGCGGAAACTGCCGGGATCCGCGGCGGTCGTCGCGGCGATGGTTGCGGATCCCGGGGCCTTGCGTTCCACCACGAGTTCATGGCTCGGTGAGTAGAACGCGGCGATGGGCGACTTGGACGTGACATCGACCTTGATCGACCACGAGATGCCGCTGCGTTCGAGCGACTCGGTGCGCGGGAGGACATAGTCCACGCGGTTGCCGTCGGCGGAGAGGATCTGCTCGTAGGTGAGGCGGATCTTCTGTGTGCCGCCCGCTGCGATGGGGAAGACGCTGGTCTTGATGAGGTTCATCCCGGCGAACTCGACGAGGCCGGGATCGCGCATGGAGCGGACGATGTCTTCGTAGATGCGACGTGCCTCGTCGCGTGCGAGGATCTGGGCCTGTCCTTCGTTGGGCATTCCTTCCATCTCGAACGAGCGGACGGTTGAGCCGTCGGGGACGGGCAGGATGATCTGGGCTTCCTGGGGCGAGCCCGAGGCGTTCGCGAGGATGATGGTGAGCGTGGTGGAGGCGACCTGCTCTCTGATGGAGACATTGGCGCCGACCTCGCGGATGGAGACGGGTTGGACGTGGCCGGGGCGAACGAGCACGCGCGACTGGGGCACGACGATGTTCACGCGATCGAACGCCGGTCTCTCGACCTGCGCGAGCGCGGGGAAAGAGGCGCACGTGCCGAGAGCCGATGCGCACGCGATGACCCATGCTCGCATGGATCCGGTGTGTCGAGCGAGCGTGCGGGTCGGTGCTGCTTGGGTGGGCATGGTGAGACTCCCTGGGTGCGGCTCGCCCTGACTGGGCGATCCTGACACCATGGTGATACTCACCCGTCGGCGTTTCGGGCGTCACGGTTCCGTAACCGTTGGGGGGAGGGGATGCGATCTTTATTCGGCTCGGGGCGAGAGCAGGGGCGTGCCGGGCGTCGGATCGGCGGGTTGTGCGCCGGCTCCCGGGGGAGCGTCGTCAGGGACCCTCAGCCAGAGGGCCAGGCCGCTGGAGGCGGCGGTGAGTGCCGCGACGATCAGGCAGGCGTCGAGGAATCCGAAGCGGGTGACTGCGGCCTGTGTGAGCGGCGGTCCGACGGCGGCGAGGGTCCACGCACCTCCGAGCATCAGCCCGCTGGCGAGGGATGTGTGATCCGGGAGCAGTCGCTGGGCCATGCCGATGGTCATGGGAACGAGCGCGCCGGTGCCGACGCCGACGATGACGCAGACGATCCCCGCCGCGATCAGCGCGGCGTTCTCCGATCCAAGCCCGAGGGTGAAGGGGAATGCGGCGATAGAGATCGCGCCGAGCACGGGGCAGATGAGGAGTGAGAGGCGTTCGTGTCGGTGTGCGATGAAAGCGCCTGCGAGCATCGCGGCTGCGCCCGCGCCGAGTTGCATGGATGCCTGCAGCGGTCCGTTGCGGATCGAGGCCTGTCCGCGGAGCGCGTCGCTCAGGCCGAGGACGTTCGCGCGTGTCATGGCTTCCATCTCGGTCCAGCGTGCGACGAGCAGCATCATCGAGGCGTTCACGGTGAATCGGATGGCGTTGCCGGCGTAGAGGAGCCAGACGGATCGCCAGCGGTGTGGGATTCTGGGGTGCGGGGTCTCGCCGTGGGCGCGCTGGTTGCGGTGGTCGAGCCGACCGATCGCCATCTGCAGCACGACCGTGAAGACGACGGCTGCGATCATTGCCCACGCGAGCGAGCGGAGTCCGACGCCGGAATCGCCTTGGCCCACGCTCTGCACCCAGACCGGGAACATGACGTTCCCGGACATGCCGCCCAGCATGCCCGCCATGTAGAAGCCCGAGAGGGCGAGTGATCGGCGCGAGCCGCCGAGTCTGCCGGTGGCGGCGGCGGCGACGGGGTGGAACGCGCCGACGCCGCTGGCTGCGATCACCTGCAGCAGGAGCAGTTGCTCAAAGGTCTGTACGTGTCCGACGAGGAGGGCGGCGAATCCCGCGCAGAGGAGCCCGAGCACGCCGGGGAGGCGTGTGTTGAATCGATCGCAGATCCACGCGGTCGTCGGCTGGATCAGGCCCGAGCAGATCGAGCCGAGCGCGATGACCATCGCGCCCTGCTCGTGGGTCATGCGCAGGTGCCCCTCGATGACCGTGATGAGCGGGACGAAGAGAAAGGAGAAGAGATCGACGATGGCGTGGCAGACGATCACCGCGCCGAGGCGCAGAGAGACCCGTGTGGTTGCTGGTGTGGCCGGGATCACGACGTGTGCTGGTGTGGTGGTCATGCAAGTGTCGCGAGCGGGGAATCACGAATCCGGGGACTGCCAGCACGCTGGTCATGATCCTCTTGTTGTGACGAGCGTGGATCGTTCGCCCGATTCCACTCGGATGCACTTGCTTTGGCGTGGATCCAGAGAAAGCGCGCCATGCTCAAGAACTGGTGCCGCGGGACGTGGAAGAGCGAAGAAGCGCGGATCGTGCGCGTTGTATGTCCAATAACCGTGTATGGATCGTGGGGGGTTGCTCAGCGTATGGCCACCACATGCCGAGCGGTGGGGTCGTGTTCGCATGGGTGGGTGTGCGAAGGATGTTTTTCTCGGACTTCTCCTCGTTTTTTGGGGATTCTGGGCTACGTTGTATGGTGGAGTGGCCTGAGATCGCGCCGGGAGGACCCTTGCGCGTCATGACAAAGACGGAGCGTTGACCCACGAAATCGCCGGACGTTCGGCGCGGAGGTCTCCCTGCCGAACGCCCGGAATCGGGCGTTGTCGCTGCGCTCACGACGCGCCCCATCTGTTCCGAGCGCGCAAGAGGCAAGGTGCATCATGAGAAAGTGGTTCTGTGCCGGTGCTGTTGTCGCTGCGGCGGGGTTGGCGACCTCGGCCGGTGGCGTGAACGGCGACATCGTCTTCACCAATCAGTCGGACGACAGCATCAAGGTGCTCTCCGGGGGGACCTTGACGACGTTGGTCACGTTCGCGGATCCGACGACTCGGCTCGCGGGGATCACCCGCGCGGGGAATGGGAAGTGGTACGTCGCGAACGGTCCGATTCCGCCCACGGAGACCAGTGCGTCGATCTTCGAGATCGATGACATCTTTGCCGCGGCACCGAGCGTCTCGGTGCTCGCTGCGGGCAACCCTTCGCAGAATCCGATCCATCTGCGTTGGGACAAGGCGCGGGGCGTGCTGATGTCGATCAACAATCCCGGGCGTCACCCGATTGACCCCGCGCTCGACGGTGTGCTCGCGTACCACCTGAACGGCACGACCACGACGGTGTGGAGCGAGCCCGATCCCGTCTCGCGTCCGTTCTATTACGACGGCGTGTGGATGACGAAGATCGCCGACGGCACGGATGACTATCTCGTGGTTGCCGGGAATGGGGGCGCGTTCGGAGGCCCCGGGAACCTGTACTCGGCGACGATGTGGCGGCTTTCGATCGACGGTGCGCTCAATGGAACGATGTCCCTGCTTGCTGACCTCGGCGATGCGGGCTCGCTCGGGCTGGCGGAGGGGATCTTCGACGCGCGCGGTCTGACCACCACGAACACGGGTCGGATCTTCATGACCAGCAAGGACAACGGCAAGGTCTATGAGATCGATCTCTCGGGCGGCTTCGGCATCACGGAGATCGCCAGCGGGATCGACTACGCGACCCGCATCGAGTACAACCGTTACACGAACCGTCTTGTGCTTGTGCAGCAGCACGTTCCGGCGGACTTCGGGCTGATCAGCGAGATCCGCCTCGACGGCACGGGGTACACGGTTCTGACAGCGGACCCGATTGTCTCTCCGCGGGATCTCTACATTGTGCCTGCGCCGGGGGCGTTCGCGCTTTTGGGTCTCGGCGGGGTGTTGTGTGCACGTCGCCGGCGTGCGGTTGGTTGAGAGGTTGGCTTGTCGCACATGGGGGTCGCCGCCGCGGGGTGGCGACCCTTCTTCGTTTGAGTCAAAGGTCGTGCGGGCTATGATCTGAGACTGAGTCTCAACTGTGGATGGAATGACTTACGGAGCGACCATGACAACGTTCTCGCCCGGCGCGGCTTCTTCAGTTGCAACTTCGATCGGTGACCGCTTGAAGGTGGAGACTGCGGACCTCCACACGCGGGCGGAGAAGTCTCCTTTGCAGGCGGCGCTTGTTCAGGGGCGTCTGGCGCGGGAGGCGTATGCGGGCTTCCTCGGGCAGATGCTGCTGGTTCACGAGGCGTTGGAGCGTGCGGTCTCCGGTGCGGCGTGTTCGCATCCGGCGGTGGCGGCGATCTGGAGCGATGAGCAGAGGAAGGCGCCGCTCGTTCGCGAAGATCTTGTGTTCTACGGCGTTGATCCGTCCTCGGTGGCACCCCTGGCGGAGACCCGTGCCGTGATCGATCTGATCGGCTCGCGCACGACTGCGGATCCGGTGGCCTCGATCGGGATGCACTATGTGCTTGAGGGCGCGAACAACGGTAACCAGTTCATCGCGCGTGTCATCAGAAAGGTGTACGCGTTGGACGGGGCGGATGGAACGAAGTCTCTTGATCCCTACGGTACGCGTCAGCGTGAGGCGTGGGCATCGTGGAAGGCCTCGCTCAACGCACAAGCGTTCACCGCCGTCGAGCAGGATCGCATCGTCGAGGGCGCGGCAGCGATGTTCCAGGCCATTATCGACGTGAGCGATGCTGTCTGGAGGTCGGTGGGAAAGGAAGTCTGATGCCTCTCACCAGAGAGCAGATGATCGATCTGCTGAACTCTGACCTTGCCTCGGAGTATGCGGCAGTTATCCAGTACCTGACCTACGCAGCGAAGGTCACGGGTCCGAATCGCGGGGAACTCTCCGAGTTTCTTCGCGACGAGATCGCGGGCGAGACCGAGCACGCGAGGTTTCTTGCCGACAAGATCGTTGCGCTGGGCGGCGTGCCGGTGACGGTCGCATCACCGGTCCCTGAGGTGTCGGACAACAAGGCGATGCTTGAAGCGGTGCTTGCGGCTGAGAAGGCGGCGGTGGCTCGCTACACCGAGCGAGCGGCCCAGGCCGAGGCGATGGGGCAGAAGGGGCTTCAGGTCCAGCTTGAGGACATGGTCGCCGATGAGACCGCGCACATGGAGCAGGTCGAGCGCATCCTGCGCGGCTGGCGATCCTGAGCCAGCTACACGGGCATCAACCAGTCAGGCAGCGCGCCGATTCGTCCCTCGCGATCGACGCACGCGAGCGTTGTGTTCGCGCCCGCGGCATCGATGGAGTGCGCGGCGTTGTTCCGCTCGACGATGTGGATCTCGTAGGTGTGCTCGATCTTGACCCGTCCGCCTCCAGACACGCGGCAACGGACCTCGATCACGTCGTCGTACAGGATCGGTCGGCGATAGACGACGGAGAGTTTGGCAACGACGAGGAAGATGCCCGCGCCTTCGAGCTGGGCGTATGAGACGCCGCTGGAACGCAGCAACTCGGTGCGGGCCATCTCCAGCCACGGGATGTAGGAGCCGTGATGGGCGACGCCCATGGGGTCGCACTCGCAGTATCGGACGCGGACCCGCAGTGATCCCTCGGTGCTCGGGGTTCGTTCAGGGAGGGGCGTGGCAGCGGGTGCTGATCGCAGGTCGCGCATGCGGGATGCTACTCCCGGTTTCGGATATCGGGCGTGTCTGGATGGCAAAGCGGTCCGTGCGAACGTGTTTGGTTATCGGACAATGTTGGCCTGAAGCGGTATCGGGCTTGAGGGGTCAGTGGTGTTGCCAGAATCGGTGTGCCTGGCGTGCAGAATCGATGAGTTCTGGCTGTGCGCCTTGAAAGAGTGAGGATTGGTGATACGTTCTTCGTTGGAGAGAGTGGGTCGGCGTGGGAACGCTGCCCACAGGGGTCGTCGCACGGTGGACGACTCGATGAAGGGAGATCGTCTGATGCCTCGCAGAAGGGCCTTTGTCGCGCTGGCGGCCAGCAGCGCGGTTCTCGTGACGGTTGTCGGGCTTGGGACCGCGCTCGGTGCCGCGGATCCCCTTGCCCCGCAGGTTGTGGAGGACCAGATGCGAGCCCACATCCCGGCGTCGAATGATTGGCTGCTTTCTCCGGGCTCAATGGCCTTGCTTGCGGCATCAGGAATTGCTCTACTAAAGGCCCGGCGCGAGTGAGCGTCGGCGTGTGACATCCAGGTCCACTTCCGTCGCTGACTGGAGGAGCGACGGTTGTTTCGCCGGGCCCGCGCGACGGGCCCGGCTGCTTTTTGGTCCTGTGACCGGAAGCGCATCGCTGTGAAACCGAACTACGATGACGCATGAGACGGGTCCACGCGGGTCAACGAGCGACCTCGCCCGACGCGCTGATCACGCTCTGGGGCGTGCTGGCGTTGATGATCTCGTTCGCGCTGTTTGTACTGCTGCTGCCGGTGGCGATCGGCCTGGCGATCGCGTGCGTTGTGCTGGTCGGGATCATCTGGTGCGTGGCGTGGGTCAGGGTGAAGTGGGCGCGGGCGAAGCGACCGAACGGCATGCTCGACGGGCGCAGGAACGTGCGCGTGCGGATGCCTGGCCATGATTCTCATTCTCACGAGCCCTGATCGATTCCGGGCCGCGATCAATCGGATGTGTGAGCGAGTTTCGCGTCAGCGACGATCGTGAAGGGGATGGTCGTTTCCGCCACGCTGTTGCTTGTCAGGTCGCGCATGGTGATCTTCATGCGGTACTTTCCGACCGTGAGGGTTGATGGGAGCTCGATCGCGTTGGTGATGAAGAAGTCGCGACGCTTGGTGCGGGAAGACTCTGAGATGCTCTGGGCCGGGCGTTTCCAGCAGTGTGCGCCGTCTGAGTCGTGGTAGACGTCGATCTCCTGGGAGAGTTCGACCGTCCGGCGGACGCCGGGGCCGGGCCTGCTCGCGAAGCGATCAACCTCGGTGTAGACGATCACGCGGGCGGGGCGACCGGCGAGGAACGAGTTCACGTTGAGTTCGTTGTAGTCGCCGAACCCGTTGACGCGGGTGCAGAGGCGAGCGTCTGTGATGCGCAGCGGCAGCCCCTCCGAGGCACGATCCGCAGCGGCTCGAAGGGCGTCGGCATGGTCGATCGATGGTGAGCCCTCTGAGTTGGACGTGGCGATCGACTGGTGGATCGAGCGGATCGCGTCGAGGACTGCCCGTTCTGTGGGTGCGATGGTGCCGACATTCGGGGTCGGGCGGCCCTGGCTTCCTGCGATCGCGGCGGCGAGCGCGAGATCACCCATCGGGGTTGGGCTCTGTGCTGCACGCGCGATCAAGAGATCACTGAACTCGGCCGCGGCACCTTCGATAGAGCGTTCCGATGTCTCTGCACCTGCGAGCGCGGCGAGGCCGGTGCTGGCTTGTGAACCGGCGGCGGCGCCTCCCGGACCGCCGCCGGCTGATTGCGGGGTTCTCTCAACGGAGACGAGCCCGACGGAGACGCCCTGTCCGTCTGTGGATTGGGTGATCGGTTCGGGCTGTGGCGCGGGGGGGGGCGTGCGTGTGACAGGAGTGGGGGTCGTTCGGGATGCGTCGCGTGTCGCGGCGTCTGCGAGGACCCTTTCGAGGTCCAGCGCGGACCGTGCGGCCAGTTCCTCGACCGATCCGGGTTCGGGCTGTTGGTATGGGTCGGGTGTCGCGCCGCGGATTGCTGGCGATTCACCGCGTTCGAGGGCGGCCAAGCCGACGGTGACCGGCTGGTCACGGTCGTTCTGTGTGCGCGAGGGTCTGGTGCTCTGCCCGCACGATGTCAGCATCGCGAGGGCGAGGAGTGCGGGCACAGTGGAAACATGGGATCGGTGTCGCACGGTTCGCCTCCTGCGGCCTGGTGCGAGGTCATGGAGTCTGCCGCGTCCATCCTGAACGCGATCACGGAACGTTTGAGGTTCCTGTCAGGAGTGATCGGCCGGATGCGCCGCGAACCTTGCGAATCTGATGGCCAGAGCTTCCAGAGACCGGATGGGATCGCTGCCTCGCTTTGAGGCCGCGTCGGCACGGACGCATGCCTGGAAGAGATCGGCGGCTGCTTCTGCCGACGCCCGACGCGAGAGGTCGTAGATCGGCTCGGCTCCTGCCCCATAGATCTTGGCGGCGCTGCCTGCTGCGCGGACGTTCCCCCCTTGGCGCGCGACAGCGGTCACGGCGTGGATCTTTCTCGCCAGGTCTGTCAGGGCCCACTGGATCTTGAGGGCGGGTTCCCGTGAGGTTTCGAGGAGTGTGCGGAGATTCTCGAGCCCGATCCGAGGGTCCGGATTGAGGAACTCCGACTGGATCTGCCAGAGGTCGGCTTCGCGCTCGTCGCCGACATGGGCCGCCACCAGATCGGCCGTGATGGTTGCCTTGCCGTCCGGGCCCGCGCCGGCCGCCGCGAGCTTGGCGAGTTCCGTGTCGATGCGTGTCATGTGTCCGTCGAGGAGTGAGACGAGCATGCGTGCGGCGTCTGGCTGTACGGTGGCGTTGTGGCGTTTCGCGGCGCGGCGGGCGGTCCATGCGGCGAGCTTTGCGAAGTCGAGAGGTCCGCAGTGATGGATGACGCCGTGTCGGGTGATCAGATCGTCCAGCTTTCCGCCTCGCCAGATCGTGCCGCGGAGGACGAGGGTTGTTCCCTCGTTCGGCGATTGGGCGTAACGCTCGAAGAGGGGTCTTGCGTCTTCTTTGACGAGATCGGCCGCGTTCTCGACGATGACCACTTTGTGCGACGACATGAGCCCGAATGATCGGCACTCGTCGAGGACTTCAGCGGGTGAAGCGGTGAGGCCGTCGAAGGAGAAGACATCGAGGCCGCCGTGGTGTTGTTCGAGCGACTCGCGGAGATGTGTCGTGAACTCAAGCCGGAGGAAGTCGTTCTCGCCGTACAGGACGATGATCCTGCGCGCGGGGTCAAAGGTGTTGAGGTCACCACCCTTGGAGCCGGTGTCGGACTTTGTGCCGGGCTTTTTGGCCATGCTCCAGCATAGGGCGAGGGTGGGGGAGGGTCGGGAGAGTCGCCTGTGGCTGTCTGAACAGCCGGGCGTGGAATGGACAGGCGGGTGTGGCGGAGGGTTGGGATGGGTGCGAGTATGCGGGGTGTCGGACCCTACGATCTCGTGTCTGCACCCTGGAGCATGTGGCGCATGGTCTACCGAGTCTGCAAAGTCTTCGAGGTTGAGTCCGGTCATATGCTGTCGAAGCACCCGGATCGGTGCCGCTACCCGCACGGGCACACGAGGCGGATCGAGGTTGTGGTCTCGGCGAACGCGCTGGACAGCAACGACATGGTGTGCGATTTCAAGGCGTTGAAGGTGGCTATTGCGGAGTTCATCGATTCGTTCGACCATGCGATGGCGATCAACAGCGAGGATCCCGCGCTTCGGGTGATGCGTGAGATAGGAGATCGTTTGGTGGTCTTCGAGGGGCTGGATCCGACGACGGAAGTGCTCGCGAAGCACATCTTCGACTTTGTGAAGGGCAGGATCGGCTCAGGGCGGACCTTTACCGACCGCGGCGGTATCACCTATGCGTTTCCGGTCGGGCTCAGACTCGAGCGTGTTCGGGTTGGAGAGACGAGTTCGACCTGGGCGGAGTATGCAGAATCGTGAGGTCGGGCTCGCTCTGCGCGGTTTGCCCGAGTCACGCGGGAATGGAGCAACCAGCATGATCCGGGCAGGTCTGAGTCGGTTTCGTCTTGCGGGTGGCGCGCTGCTGCTTGGGGCGGCGGTTGTCATGAGCACGGCGTCGGCGATGACACATCAGCCGCCGGGCGCGACGCAGGATGAGAAGGCGGATATCGCGGCGGCACGGTCGCTCTCTCGGGCGTTTCAGCATGTGGCCAAGCGAGCGGAGCCGTCGGTTGTGCACATCACGTCGCTCCAGCAGGTGTACACGAGGCGGTCGCTCTTTGACGCGCCACGGGCGGAACTTGCGCCCGGCGGGCTGGGCTCGGGCGTGATCGTGACGGAGGATGGATACATCCTCACGAACAACCACGTCGTGGCGGGCGCGGACCAGCTGCGTGTGCGTCTTGCGGATGGGCGTGAGCTCGAGTGCCAATTGGTCGGGGCTGATCCGGCGACGGATCTTGCGGTGTTGAAGGTCGACGCGACCGGGCTTCCGATACTGGCGTTCGGTGATTCTGACGCGCTCGAGGTCGGTGAGTGGGTCGTCGCGATCGGTTCTCCGTTCGGGTTCGATTCCTCCGTGACTGCGGGGATCGTGAGCGCGAAGGGGCGGAGCGGGATCGTCGGGCGCAGATCTGCTGAGGGGTTGTACGAGGAGTTCATACAGACGGACGCCGCGATCAACCCGGGGAACTCGGGCGGGCCGTTGCTCGATCTTGACGGCCGGGTTGTGGGCATCAACACGGCGATCATCACGCGGACGGGTGGATCGATCGGGCTGGGGTTTGCGATTCCCGCGAAGATGGCGCGGAGCGTGATGGAGAACATCATCGCGAGCGGGCGTCCGCAGCGGGGGTTTCTGGGCGCGGTGTGGGGCGATATCGACGTGTCGCGTGCGGCGCGTCTGGGCCTTGCAGCACCCGGCGGGGCGATCATCGAGGGTGTGATGCCCGAGAGCCCCGCGGATCGCGCGGGGCTTCGGGTGGGAGATGTCGTGGTCGCGTTCGATGGCAAGGCCGTGGACACGTTCAATCGCTTGCGCAACGCCATCGCGTTCACGCCGCCGGGGCAGACGATCTCTGTCGAGGTGCTTCGCGATGGGGATCGTCTGGTGATCGAGGCCCAGATCGCGGATCGTGAGGAGTGGCTGGCAGCGGCTCGGCGGGAGGAAGCGATCGAGTCGCTGGGCATGACGGTGATCAACGCGGTGCGGCTCGGCGCGTCGGGATTCGGCGATGCGGACGCGGGTGGCGTGCAGATCGCGTCGGTGGCTCCCGGCGGGCTCGCGCTGCGCGAGGGGCTTCAGCCGGGCGATCTGATCTACGCGATCAACGGTCGGATGATCGCGAACGTCGCGGAGCTGCGCCAGGCGTTGCAGAGCGCGTCGTGGAGGCAGGGCGTTCGCATCGATGTCGAGCGTGGGAACCGGCGCGGCTATGTCATCATCCGGCGTTGACATCGGCCGGTTTGACGCCCCACAGCTTGCGGAGGAGGTTGCGTACATCGCCGCACGCGCCGATGATGCACGGCAGCGCGACAAGGATCATCACGGTTGCGGACATGAGTCCGAAGCTGATAGTGATGGCCATGGGGATCAGGAATCGGGCCTGGAATGACTGTTCGAGCATGATGGGTGCGAGCCCGGCGACGGTGGTGATGGTCGTCAGCAGGATGGCGCGGATGCGGTTTCGTCCGGCGTGGACGAGGGCGTCGATCGTCGGGACGCCGTTGCGCCTGGCGTGGTTGAAGAACTCGATGAAGACCAGCGAGTCGTTGACGACGACGCCAGAGAGCGCCACGAATCCGATGAGTGACAGGAACGTCATGCTGAAGCCGAGGATGAGGTGGCCCCAGATCACGCCGATCAGACTGAACGGGATGGCGGTCATGACGACGATCGGCTGGATGTGGTTGCCGAAGAGCCACGCGAGCACGAAGTAGATCAGGCCCAGCGATGTGAGCATGCCGAGCGGCAAGCGCTGGAACGATTCGGCCATGTCCTTCTGGCGTCCGCGTTCCAAGATCCGGGTGCCCGGATACTCCGCTTCGAGCGAGCGGAGCAGCGGGCGCAGGGCGGCGGTGATCTGCTCGGTGTTCGCGACCGCGTTGTCCACGTCGGCGCTGACCGTGATGGCTCGGTTGCCGTTCAGGCGTCTGACCGTTGCGTATCCCTCGGTCTCGTCGAGGGTGCAGATCTCCGCCAGGGGCACGCTGCGCCCGCCTGGGGAGAGCAGGCGCAGCGACTCGATGGTTGCGATGCTGCGTCGCGCCGACTCGGGGAGCGTGACGCGAACATCGACATCTTCGAGGCGCCCCGGGAAGGTGTGTGCCTCAAGCCCGAAGACCGAGGCGCGGATCTGCCTCGCGACGTTCTCGGTGGTGAATCCGAGCTCGCTGGCACCGGGACGCAGGCGGATGCGGAGTTCTCGCTGCCCGCGATCGGCATCGTTCGCGATGTCGTAGACGCCATCGAAGTCGGCGAGCGCGTCCTCGATTCTGGCGGCGACCGGCGCGAGCAGGGCCGGATCGGCTCCGGAGACGGTGAGTGTGATGTCGGTGCCCTCAGGGCCGCCCACCATCCCCTGGATCCGCAGCGATTTGACTCCGGGGAGTTGCCCGAGCGACTTGCGTATGGCGACGATCACCTCGTCGCTGGTGCGTTCGCGCTGCTCGACGGGCGCGAGCTCCATGATGAGTTGTGCCAGGTGCGTCTGCTGAGAGCCGCCGCCGTCGCCGGAGAGCGAGGAGATGGATCCGACGAGGGCGTAGACCGAAACGACCTCGGGCTGGTCGAGCGCGGCTCGCTCGATCTTGCGTGCGATGCGATCCGTCTCGATGAGCGGTGTGCCGACGGGCATGCGGAGTTCGGCGGTCACGGTCTCGGCATCGCTGGAGTCGAGGAAGACGAACTTGAGGCGGCCACCCGCGAGCATGCCAAGCGAGGCGATCAGGGCGGCGACGAAGAGCGTGAGGGTCATCCAGCGCCGGCGCAGGCACCAGGTGAGCAGGCGCGCGTATGCGGGAATCAGCCGGTCGTGGAGGAACGCCTCGCGGGCGCGGTCGAAGCCGGATTCGAGGCGTCCGACCAGCGTCCGGCGACCGCTCCGGGCGGCCCGGTCTTGTGCGCGGAGCGCGTGGGACATGTGCCTCGGGAGGATGAAGAGGGCTTCAAGGAGCGAGACCGCGAGTGCGCAGGCAGCGACCATGGGCAACTGGGAGAGCAACTCGCCGGTCTGCCCGTCGAGGAAGGTCAGAGGAAGGAACGCGCAGATCGTCGTGAGGACCGTTCCGACGACAGGCCACGCGACCTGCTCCGCACCGGAGATCGCGGCGTCGTCGGGCTCGGCACCCGCCTCGTGCTTGGCGGTGATGTTCTCTGCGACAACGATCGCGTCGTCCACGAGCAGGCCGACCACGATGATCAGTCCGAACATCGAGAGCAGGTTGAGCGAGATCCCGGCGAAGCGCATGACGGCAAGCGTGCCGATGATCGAGATCGCCATGCCGCCCGTGACCCAGAGCGAGACACGCAGATTGAGGAAGAGCGTCAGCGTCAGAAAGACCAGGCACCCGCCCGTGATCGCGTTGCGTGTCAGGAGGTCGAGGCGACCGACGATGAATCGCGCGAGGTCCGTCGTGAGAGCGACATCGCCGGGAAGCGGCGTGTGCATCGCTCGTGATGCGCCCAGTTCCCACGCGCGCTGGCGGTCAGAGACCGGATCGGTCGAGCCGGGCCGGCGGAGGAGCATGCGGAATGACTCGCCGCGGGTCGGCTCGAACGGATCGCCACGCAGTCCCGCGGCATATGCCTTGACGATCTCCGCGAGGCGAACGGCGTCCTGGCGGCCGATCTTGAGGATGGTGACGGAGACCGAGGGCTTGCCGTTCAGGCGTTCGGCGAGATCGACATCGGCGAATCCCTCCGTCACGGTCGCGATGTCGCCGAGCCGCAGCACGAAGCCGCCGTCGGTTGCTTTGATCGGGATCTCTCGTACGGCGTCGGCGCGTTCCTCCGCTCCGAGGGTTCGCACGGCGATGGTGGTGGTGCTCGAACGGACGGAGCCGCCGGGGAGTTCGAGCATCGACTGACGGACGCGATCGGCGACCTGCGCGATGGAGAGGTCGTGGCGCACGAGTTCGGCGGGCTCGACCTCGACGCGGATCTCATTGGTTCGCACGCCGGAGATCAGCACGTCGCCCATGCGAGGGAGTGAGCGCAGGTCGTCTCTGACCTCAAGGATCGCGTGCTTCAGCTCTGCCTCGGGCGCGTCGCCGAAGATCGAGAGAACGATCACGGGCAGATTCGGTTCCAGCTCTCGCACGGTGATGCGCTCGGCCTCTGCGGGGAAGTCCTGCAGGGCGTCGATCTCCCTCTTCACTTCTGCGACGGCTTCTTTGACGCGGACGCGATCCTCGAATTCGACCACGATCGACGCGCCGCCCTCGACGACGGTGCTGGTGATCTCCTTCACGTTGTCGAGCGAGGTCAGCGCGTCCTCGATCTTCTTGGCGATCGAGTTCTCGACCTCATCCGGCGATGCACCCGGATAGGGAGCGGAGACCTGGACACGGTTCGGGCGGGTCTCGGGGAAGAACTCGCGCGTGAGCTGGGATCCGAAGATGAGTCCCGCAGCGATCACGGCCCACATCACGAGATCTGCCACGACGGGTCGCTTCACGCCGAACGAGGAGAGACTCACGATCCACCCCCGGTCTCACGGGTCGAGCCGCGCACTGCGCGAGGCGTGCTCCGATCGGGCGAGGTGGAGTCGCGAGCGGCAGAATCCGGGGCGTCCCGACCCTGCGCGGTTCGCACGCGGGTTCCGGGGGAGATCGCGTCGAGGTTCGACACGATCACGATATCGCCGGGGCCGATCTCGCCCTCAACGACGGACCATTGGGTCTCAAGCGGGTCGAGCGCGGGGAAGGACGCGTCCAGGTGGTACAGCGTGCGTATCTCGCGAGAGCGTGCCCGCATGATGCCGGGTGTCTCCGCGTCTTCGGTCGCGACCATCACGCGATCGCCGTCAATGGCTCGGCGCGGCACCACGAGGCGACGCGACCGGATTCCTGTCTGCGTCCGCGCCACCAGAAACTGTCCGGGACGGAGGAGCTGTGTGGTGTCGCCGGATGCGTCCTGCTCGATCTCGGCGTAGAGCGTGATGGTGCGGCTCAGCGCGTCCGTCTCCGGAGAGATCCGCGCGATACGGCCCTGCCACACGGGTGAAGATGGCGAGTCGGATGCCGCTTCGACCTTGTCGCCGACACGCAGGTCCGACGCCGCGGACATGGGGGCAAGCAGAGGCGCCTCGATGACACTCAGATCCACGACGCGCGCCACGCTCTGGCCGGCCGAGACGTACTCGCCCGGGCGTGGATCGACGCGTTGGAGCACGCCCGTGATCGGGCTGCGGATCTGTGTTCGTTCGAGCTCGCGCTGCGCGATGCCGAGTGCCGCCTCCTGGTCGAGCAACTGGGATCTCAAAGACGCACGCTGGAAGGGCACATCGTCGAGTTGCTGGGCGATCGCCGCGGCCTCGCGCTCAAGTCGGCGCAGGACCAGCAGGCGTGCATCGACTTCTGCGGCGTTCGCGGCGTCTCTGGCCCGTGCGTCGAGATAGCGTGCGAGTTCCGCCTGGACGATCTCGATCTCGTTCTCGATCACGCGCGACTGTTCGACCCAGCGCCGCTCGCTGGAGTCCAGCCCGTCGATCTGCGAGCGCAGCGCGGCCACGCGTGCGTCCGAAGATGCGACTCGCTTCTCGAAGTCTCCTCGTTCCAGCGAGAGGATGGTTGCGCCGGCTTCGATGGGCATGCCGGGTTCGATGGATCTCTCTCGCGCGACAACCTGCGCGCTGACTTCCGCGCTGATCTCTGCAACTCGCATCGCCCTTGCTGTGCCGTAGCCCACCCACACCCGTGGCGCCTCAACCTCGGCCAATGTCACGGTCCGCACGGTGAGAACGGGGGGCTCACGATCTAATCTGGCTGGACGGGGCTTTGTCGCGACGAGCACGCCGAAGAGCGTGATTGCGCACACGATCGCGCCCAGCGCCACGAGCAACCGAAACCAGATGCTACCGCGTCCCGTTGACGCACGCCCGGCCATACACCCTCGCAGTCCCCTGTGACGCGTATCCACGCGACACTCGGGTCACAAGGGTACGCCAACGGAAACGAGACGCGGCGGTCTGTGGCTGAGGCGTTCACCCCGAAGGTGTGCAGGAACGAACCGATGGGGAAGGAGCCGGTCTTCAGTGCCCACCGCCGCCCCGTCTTCCCATCATCGAGACGATCACCGCGAGCAGGATGAGGCCCATCGCGATGTAGTCGTGCACGCGCGGCTTCTCGCGGAGCACCAGGAGCGTGAAGGCGGTGAAGACGATCAATGTGATCGCTTCCTGGATGATCTTGAGTTGCGGTGCTGTGAACGCGCCGCCGTTCGAGACATGACCCATGCGGTTGGCGGGCACCTGCAGGCAGTACTCAAAGAGCGCGATCCCCCACGAGAAGCCGATCGCTACCAGCAGCGGCCACGTCTTGACCTTGAGGTGGTAGTACCACGCGTAGGTCATAAAGACGTTGGAACCGATCAGGAGAAGCACGGGAACCAGCCAGCGCGAGACCGGCGACGTGAGGAGTGTCTGGATCATGCGGAGTCAAGCGTATCTGACTGACCACGCGATCGTCGCGCCGTGTGTGTCAGGTGGAGGGGGCTCCTCGGGCACGACGTGCGGCTCATGGTGCGAGGTAGTGCAGCGTTCTCATGGCCTCGCGTCTTTGCTGAGGCGACCAGGCCCTGTGCTCGACGATGCTGCCGCCGAACCAGAGCATCGGGGAGCATCTCGTGTCCATACCGATACCGTCGATTCCTGAGCCGTCGTCGAACCGGATCTGTCTGACGGGGCGTGTGAGGGCGGGTGTGCCCTGGGTGTTTGAAGCAAGGGCCATATCGCGGGCGGGCATGCCGCACCCGGCCACAGTGATGCCGAGGGGCGCATCCTGGCTGATCTGCGAGACCGAGATCTGCAGCGACGATCCGCGAGTCCAGACCATCTCATTGAGCGTGTAAGTGGCGACGATGTGGTTCTCGCGGATGATCCGTGCTTCGAGCGTGTGGTTGACAGAATCCGCAACGAGGACGAGTCGTTCTCTGTCGGAGCACCAGAGCGAGAGGAGGGGCCAGATGAGAGCTTCTCTGCTCAGGAGGGCGAGGTCCCATCCATCGTCGGGGAGGCGTCCCGCGATCGTGACGGTCCATCTTTCCGCGAGCTCGAAGCCGGAGATCCAGGCACGCTCGTCGGGCATGGCCGTGCCCATTCCATCCAGAGACGTGTCGGGGCTTGTGGGGTACCCGACGAAGCCACGCCCCTCGGCGAAGGCATCGAGAGCCAGATAGAAGGATTGTTCCGTGCCGACTCCGGTGCCGGACCTGATTCTGAGCACGGGGGTCTGGCCCGCGGGGATCGGCAACTCGCCCACGATGGTGGTCGCGTGCCACTCTTGCTCCACGACGCTGTTCAGCGTGCGCGTGTAGAGGGGTGGGCTTGCGTTCGGCTTCAGCTCGAAGCGGGCTGTCATGGATCGTTCGCTTGGGATGCCCATGGTCCAGAATCTCATCGCGACCCGCTGCACCCCGGCGGTCTGTCCGAACGTCGGACTGCTGAGAAGTGAGATGTCACCGATGCGGGTGTCCAACGTTCCCGCGAAGCCGGTTGCCTTCCAGACCGGGCCGACGCAGGGCGGCTGAGGATCGATGGCCACGCCCCCATCCATCCACAGCCCTTCGGCGTTCCGAGTCAGTGCCACAAGGGTTCCGCCTCCACCGGTCGTGTGTGTCGGCGATTGCCTGAGTCGCTGCATCATGCCGGACGAGATATCGAGCGGCGCGGCGGTGTGCATCCGCGGGAGTGTGGCGCGGCGCAGACGCGTGCCGGAGGACAACTCCCCATCGACGTAGACATGATCCCCGTGGATCGCGGCGGTCCAGGATGTCGTTGCGCCCGGCGCGAGCATCTGTGCCCAGCGCAGGCCGTCTTCGGAATAAAGGAGGCGCCTGGCGTGGGGCGGGAAGAGGGTGCTGTTGTGCTGGGGGTCGTATGTCGCGCAATATGGCCCGGCGAGTTCCGGGCGTGGTGAGCGGATCACAAAGACCTGCGAGGTGATGCCGCTGGACCATGTTCCGCCGAAGAGATGCATGTGTCGAGGCGAGCCGCCCGTTGGATCCATGAGCATGACCTGCTCATCCGCGAGATCGCTTCCGAGTATGACCAAGCCCGTCGCACCGAGCGGTGCGCACCCGACAAACTGGTTCCCCGGGGTTCCCTCGGAGCCGTGGAAGCTCTCCTGGCTCTCCCACGGGCTTGCGGTTCCTGTCAACGTCGAGGGAGTGAGTTTGACGACACGGTTGAGCGCTTGTCCATCGCCGATCGAGACGATCGCGACCGGTCCATCCGGTCCCGGCACGACCGCTCCGGCGTGGGCGTGCTGGCCTGTGATCGGTGTGGGCGTCTGGTAGATGCGCGTGCCGGTGTCCAGCGTCCAGAGATCGTCCGCCGACTGTCGGGTGGCGCGGAGGAAATATGCCGCACCGCCTTCGCAGAAGGGCTTGAATCGATAATCGGTCGTGATGAACCACGCTTCGGTGGGTCGGGAATCGGGACCGCTCGGGCACCAGTTCTGCATCGACCACGCGCGGATCCGGGCGAGCCCGTGCTGGCTCGGCTCGTCCTCATAGGCGAGCGTCCACGTCGCGCCCCTGTCCTGTGAGACAACGATCGCTGTCGAAGCGACGGGCCAGACGCCGACCGTGAAATCCTGGTAGACCGAGACGCTGCACACCAGCACGATGAGTCCATGGCAAACGGCGCCCGACTTCGGTTCGTACCGCTTCGTTGGCGATGCGCCGCCGAGGATATCGATCGGCCAGACGCTCGCCAGATTCGTGCGGGTTCGACCGATGCCCGTCTGCTCGGCGACGAGCAGATCCTCATTCGCGCACCAGAACACATCGACGACCTGCTGCGAGGAGTCCCGCACGACCAGTATCGGGGTGACACCATCGGCGTCGACGCCGCTCGCGAGGATGACCGTTGAGGTGCTGATCTGGCGGACATTCTCGACGCGGACATCGGACGCGATAGTGATCGGCGATGCGAAGCGGGGCTGGTGCGGCGCGATGGGCGAGCCGTCCGCAGCGACGCTCGGCACGCCCCGGGTGAATCCGAACTCCAGACCGGGCCCGAGATCAACGCCGGCATCGAATCTGAAGGTGCGTTCCCGTGCCTCCGCACCGATCGCATATGACTGATTGACGCCCGATGATTTTGATGCCGCTGGCACCGGCTGTGCAAGAGCGGGCGTCCAGCAGACGATTGCGAGAGGCGAGCACGAGCAGACGACGCGCAAGACACGCACCGCGAGCATTGAGCAGCACTCCAACGCGGTTGTGTCTCATCCCCACGACGGACCGCAACCACGGACTCAGTGTACTGAATCCGGCCATGCCTACAAGGGATGCGTCTCGCTTCGTGCGAGTCAATCAGGTATCAGCTGGCCTGAGATGGCCACTTTGATGGGCATCTGGCGTCGGCGGATCAGTTCTCGGGCACGTCCGGCGAGGTGACGATCTGGCGGAACCGCTGACGCAGCCGATTGGTGATGGGGCCTTCGCCCTGGGAGATTCGGGTTGTCTTGGTGATGGCCTTGCCGTCGTGCTGGTCGACCTGCGTGACCGAGATGATCTCCGCGGCGGACCCGGTGAGGAAGATCTCATCGGCCTTCAGGAGTTCATCGAGCTTGAAGGACTTCTCGACGACCTTCATGCCGCAATCCGGCGCGAGGCGTTCCATGACGAACCTGCGGGTGATTCCTTCGAGGAGTCCGACGCCCGAGGGTGGGGTGAAGATCTCGCCGTTCTTGATGATGAAGATGTTGTCGCCCGAACCCTCGGTGACATCGCCGTTGAGGTTCAGCATGATCACCTCGTGGCAGTCGTAGTCGATGGCCTCGCACTTGGCGAGGATGTTGTTGAGGTAGTTGAGACTCTTGATCCGCGGATCGAGGCACTCAACCGGCGTCTTCGGGCGGTTCGCGACGACCACGCGCATTCCCTCGTCGTACATCTGCGAGGGAAAGAGCGAGATCTGGTCGGCGATGCAGATGATCCCGGGGACGGGGCACCGTCTCGGATCGAGCCCGAGCGTGCCGACGCCTCTGGTGACGATCAGACGGATGTACCCGTCCACGAGCCCGTTCGCCTCGATGCACTTTCGCATGATCGAGACCATCTCGTCCTTCGAGACTGGGATTGTCATGCGGATGTCAGAGGCACACTTCCAGAGCCGCTCGATGTGCTGCTTGCAGAGGAAGATCCTGCCCTGATAGACCCTGATCCCCTCGAAGATACCGTCGCCGTACAGCAGTCCGTGGTCGTACACGTTCACCATGGCCTGGCTCTTGGGCTTCAACTCGCCGTTCACCCAGATCAAAGGGCGGTCAGTAGATGGCACGGCTGATGCTCCTGTGGCTGGGCGTGTTGAAACGGTCGTCATCGATGCTGCTCCTTCCGTGCCGCGCGGATCTGTCCGGTGGCGAATCGGCTCATGCCGACCGCCCGGATCGGGGTGGGAAAGGCCACGTCCCTATCGGTGCCAATCCTATTCGCGAGACGGGAAAAGGACGCACCCACCGATCAAAATGTTCGCACCGATCTGTTTCCGTTGACCGGCCCTATTTGTGATAACGACCCGCTCATGCGCGGAGTTCCGCGTTGAGTTCTGACTTTGCCTCTGCGATGACGCGAGCGACCTGTGGATCGACCTCTTCATGGCGGAGCGTTCTATCTGCGGCACGGAATCGCATGCGGAGGGTCACGCTCTTCTTTCCCTTACCCGCCTGCTCGCCCCGGTAGACGCCCACGAATCGCGACGACTCCAGGAGCGCCATCTCGCGTTCCTTGCTGATCCGTGCGAGCAAGGCCTCGAACCTTGCCCAGGGGACGTTCTCGGCGACGACCAGCGAGAGATCGCGCTCGATGGAAGGGAAGGCGGGGAGCGGCTCGATCGCGCTGCCGCCGGGATACGCCGCGAGCAATGGCTCGATCTCCAGCTCGGCGCACCCGACAGGGTGTTCGAGTTCGAAGAGGTCGAGGGTCTGCTTCGACATGAGACCCAGGGTGCCGATGGCTCGGCGGCCCTTGTCGGTCTCCATCCAGACCGTTCCGGACGCGCCGGATTCCCACGCGGGGACACCTGTCTGCTTCGGTTCGATCGACACGCGGGCACGCGGCCCGGCCATCGCGAGTACCACCGCTTCGACCGCGCCCCGCGCCATGCGCACCGCGGTCTGTCGGTCGTCGTGTGTGGCGCGCTTCCCGGAAAGGGGCGCGTCCAGCAGCAGGCCCAGGCGGCGCGCCTCCAGAGACTCGCCCTTCGAATCCTGCCCGAAGGTCGCCGAGATCTCAAAGAGCCGCACGCCTCCCGGCTGCTCCACCTGTGCCATCCGGTTCGCGCGGCGGCAGAGCAGCAGGCCCGGCAGCACGCTCGGCCTCAGTGTGCCGTCAGCACCGCGACGCTCATCATCCACTTTCACAAGGCCGACGCCCGGTCCCGCGAAGGGTGCGGCCTGCGCCGGGGTCACGAATGTGAACGTGACGGCCTCATAGAACCCCATGCCCGTCAGCACGCCCGTCAACTCTCGTGTGGCACGCTCGGTCGCTTGTGGCGGGCGTATCGCGATCGGCAGACGCTCGGAGACTTCGATGGTGTCCAAGCCGCGGATCCTCGCGACCTCTTCGATCAGATCGATCTCGCGCTCAAGATCGATCCGCCACGCGGGGATCTCGCAGACCAGGGTGTCCTCGTCGCGCTGTGAGATATCGATGTCGAGCCGCCGGAGCATGGCGATGATGTCTCCGGCCGGGATCGCGTGCCCGATGATCGCGGCACACCGCGACGGGCGCAGCTCGACGATCTGTAGCTTGGGAACGGGCCTTCCCTCGCTCAGGATTCCCTCGGCGAGTTCGCCTCCCGCGACCTGCACGATGAGTTCCCCTGCCCGGCGCGCGGCATCGTCCAGGGTTGCGGGGTGGACGCCTCGCTCAAACCTGTATCCCGCATCGGTTCGGATCCCCAGACGTCGGGCCGCCCTGCGGATCGTGGCCGGATCCCACGTCGCCATCTCGAGTACGACGTTGACGGTCGAGGCGGAGACCTCCGAATCTGCGCCGCCGATGACGCCTGCGAGGGACTGGGCGCGGGTAGCATCGGCGACAACGAGATCGGTCTCGACGAGCGTGCGCTGCTTGCCGTCAAGGGTCTTGAGGGGCTCGCCCTTTCTCGCATAGCGCACGCGAAGGGCACGTCCATCCAGTTTGTCGAGATCGAAGACGTGGCAGGGGTTGCCGAGTTCGAGCGTGACGAAGTTGGTGACATCAACGATGTTGCTGATCGAACGCTGACCGACCGCTTCGAGCGCGTCTCTGATCCATGCAGGGCTCGGTCCGACCTTGACGTTGCGGATGACCTGCGCGGTGAATCTCGGGCAGGCGTCGGGCGTCTCGTTGGCCAGTGCCAGGAACTCGCCGACGCGCCCGGCTCGCTTCGGTGGGGGGGCACTGGGCATGACGAGCGTGCGCCCGGTCTTGGCGGCGATCTCTCGCGCCACGCCCAGGTGCGAGAGGCAGTCGCCCCGATTCGACGTGACCTCGACGTCCATCAGCCAGTCGCCGCGCTCGGTCTCGGTCGACGATTCGAGCGGGAATCCGACGTGCGTCAGGATCTCCTCTGCCTCGGACGCGGCGACGGGCTCGGAGAGGTAGCGGTTCAGCCACTGGAGGGAGATATTCATGGGCATCAAGCGTAGTCGTCGCGGCAGGCGGCGCGCGATCCGTCCGAACCTCGACCGCTCTAGACTTTGACATGCTCCTCATCCGGCTGCTTGTGCCCATGATCTGCGTCCTTCTCGCCAGCGTGCTGCTCGCCGGGTGTGCATCCCAGACGAAGCCCACACACGTGCCGGTTCGGGGCACGGACTATCCGACGGACTTTGCGCTCTCGGTGACGGTTATGACGCCCGGTCGCGAGACGGACGAGCGCGGACGTGATCTCACATTCGGCAAAGACTTGGCGGAGCGCCCCGCTCGCTACATCGTGGAGCCGGATGGGCTCTTACGGGCCGCGGTGGGGGCCGGCGCCACGACACGCGTCTATCCCCCTCGGACCAAGTACCTGACCGATCTCCAGATGGCGGATCTCTGGCGTCGGCTCTCGTGGGTCCGTCCCGAGCTGCAGATCGGCGACCCGGGCGAGGACACCGTGATCCGCATGAGCTCCACGTCGGCGATCATCCATATCTCGGCGGATGGCCGCAGGACCACACGCGTCGTAAATCTTGAGGAAGATGAGTGGGCCAAGTCGCTCGTGCGCACACTCGGCGAGCACGCGTGGCTCTCGACCGGCTGGTCGTGGTGAAGCCAATAGAAGAACGTACCGAGCGCCACGCCATGTCCAGCACCGAAGCAGCGAAACCGAACCGCGACGTGATCGTCGGCATCGATCTCGGCACGACGAACTCCCTCGTCGCGATCGCGGACGAGCGCGGTCCGCGAGTGCTTGTTGCCCCGGGTGAGCGGGCACTCCTTCCGAGTGCTGTGCGTTACGAGGGCTCGGCCGACAAGCCGACGACGGTGGTGGGGGATGATGCGAAGGAGCGGGCCGTTGAGTTTCCGCTCACCACGATCACGAGTGTGAAGCGTCTCATGGGCAGGTCGATCGCCGACGCCGCGCCGGACCTGGCGTATCTCCCTTACACGGTCGTCGAGGGTGAGCACGCGACCGCCCGCGTCCTGCTTCCGTTGGCTGGGGGCAGCAGAGTGGTCTCTCCGCAGGAAGTGTCCGGGACGGTGCTCGGCGCGCTCAAGCGTCGCGCGGAGGCCGTGCTCGGGCACGCTGTTTCGAGGGCCGTCGTGACCGTTCCGGCGTATTTCGACGATGCCCAGCGCCAGGCCACACGCGACGCGGGCCGTTTGGCGGGGCTCGAGGTTGTTCGCATCGTCAACGAGCCGACCGCCGCGGCACTCGCCTACGGCATCGGCCTCGAGCGGGACGCCTCGCGCAATCGCAAGCAGGACTCGGTTGTCGCCGTGTTCGATCTCGGCGGCGGCACGTTTGATGTCTCCATCCTCCGGCTCACCCCGGCGCAGGTCGAGGGCGAGACATCCTTCTTCCAGGTCATCTCGACTGCCGGCGACACCCGCCTCGGCGGGGACGACATCGACCACGCGCTCGTCGCGCTCTTCACGCGCGAGCTGCGGGAGCGTGGCTGGTTGGACCGGGGCGCCGACCCCTCGCCCCAGGTCAGACGCGCGCTCAAGCAGTTTGCCGAGGAGATCAAGCACCGACTCAGCGCGCAGGAGCAGGCCCGCATCCGCATCGACGTGGGCGACGGATCTGGATCACGCGTCTACGAGCGGACCATCACGCGCGACGAGCTGGAGGCGATGTCCGCCGAACTCATCGGACGCGCGATGCGTGCGTGCGAAACGGCGCTTCGCGACGCGTCGAGGGAGCTGGGCGCGCGGACGCAGGAGGACGCCCGCCGGATGATCGACGCCGTTGTGCTTGTCGGCGGCTCGACACGCATGCCGCTTGTTCGCAGGAGAGTCGCCGAGTTCTTCGGGCTCGAGCCGTACACCGCGATCGACCCTGATCAGGTTGTCGCGTTGGGAGCGGCGGTGCAGGGCTCGCTGCTCTCGGGCGGATCCCGTGGGTCCCTCCTGCTCGACGTCGTCCCGCTCTCGCTGGGGATTGAGACCGTCGGCGGCGCGGTAGCGAAGCTCGTCATGCGGAACGCGCCCGTCCCCGCGCGCGCGGTCGAGATGTTCTCCACGAGCGTTGACGGACAGACTTCGATCAAACTCGCCGTGTATCAGGGCGAGCGTGAGATGGCCTCCGACTGCCGTTTGCTCGGCGAGTTCCACCTCGGCGGGCTTGCGCCGATGCCGGCGGGAATCCCGCAGGTCGAGGTCGAGTTTCTGGTGGACGCGAACGGCGTGCTCCGTGTGAGTGCGATGGAGCGGAGGACCGGCCGCCGCGCCTCGATCCAGGTCATCCCCAACCACGGCCTTACGCGCGAAGAGGTGGATCGCATGGAGCGGGAATCCATCGCGCACGCACGCGAGGACATGACGCGTCACCGCGTGACGGATCTGATCGTCAACGCCCGACTGGACATCAGGTGGATCGAGGATCGTCTCACCCGTCTGGGTGAGCGCATCGAGCCCGCGTATCGCGATGAGCTCCGTGGGCATGTCTCCAGACTCCGCGATCTGGTCGATCGTGCCGCGAGCGATTGGCAGTCGGTGAATCCCGACGAGATCCACCGGGCCAAGGAGCTGCTCGATCGATCGAGCGTGCGGCTGCAGGAACTGTCGATCGTCGAGTCGCTGCGAAGCCGGGATGCCTGAGATTCTCGGACCTGTGGTCGCGATTCTGCCCTGATGACGCGGCTTTTCTTCCCGCGCCGAAAGCACTGCTGCGAGCGGCCGATATCTCCCGAAGAGCGTCGTCGTTGCACATTAGGGGAGCGGTCATGTTTCACACCCGTCTTCGCGGTCTTGTCTTTCTCGTCCTTCTGTCGATTGTCGGCCTCTCGGCCCGGGCGACGGACTACTTCGTGTCAACGGCGGGAAAGGACACGAACAGCGGCACGAGCGTTGGCGCGCCGTTCAAGACTCTCACCAAGGCGCTCTCGCTCGCCGGTGCGGGTGACACGATCTACATCCGTCCGGGCGCGTACCAGGCAGCCCACGTGGTGTCGCGATCGGGTGAGCCGGGCAAGCCGCTCCGCATTGTCGGCGACAACGCGGGAATGATGTTCGGGACCAAGGGGACGATCATCATCAGGAACCCGTCCGGCACCGCCTTGACGATCAAGGGGATGGACCATGTCGAGATCTCGAACGTTCGGGTAGCGAGGGCGAAGATCGGCATTGAGTGGACGAAGTCGGTTGGCGGCAAGCTGGTTGCGTGCGATCTTGCCAACGCGACATCAACCAATCTCGTTGCCGTCGCTTCAGAGATCGAGATCAGAAACTCCATCGTTCGAGGGTCGAAGGGCGTGGGCATCAGCGCGGAGAGCGGCACGGAGCTGCGCGTCCTGAACACACGGATCTACAACAACCACGATGACGGCATCGCGGCTGAGGCGGGCTCGGATGTGGAGTGCTGGAACTGCGAGGTGTACACCAACAAGAAGGATGGGATCGACACACGGGGGGGAAGGGTCCTGGTTGTCAACTCACTCCTGCGCAACAACGCCGGCGCGGGCATCGCGGCGTCGAAGGGAGCAGATGCCCAGCTCACGGTCTGGCACTGCACCATTGCACGGAACAAGGGTGACGGCGTGAGTGCGGACGCCGGCGTGGCCCGGATCTACAACACGATCCTCGCGCACAACACAGGATTCGGATTCGATCTCAGCGGCGCGAAGGCGGACACGGACTTCAATCTGTACTTCTCGAATAAAGCCGGGAGCAAGCGGGGCCTTGCTCTCGAAAAGAACGAAACGATCGCCGACCCGCTTTTCCAGTCCTCATCCGTCTACTCCTTGAAGGCAGGGTCTCCTGCGATCAACAAGGGTCAGACACCGGAGCCGAGTGTGACGGACGATCTCGCGGGTTCGATCCGGCCCGAGGGGGGGCGCTACGACATCGGTGCCTACGAGGGGGTCGCGACGCTGCTCTTCACCGATGTCACCTCCGATGTCGGTTTCGGCGTGCTGGCCTCATCCGACTCGCTGGATGGTGGCGGCATGACCTGGCTCGACGTGGACGGGGATGGGGACCTTGACTGCATCATCACCGGCTCCCGCGCGAAGTTGCTCATCAACAAGGGGGGCAAGTTCGTTGCGCAATCGATCGGCATCGCGACGCGTCAGGCCGCCATCGGCGACTACGACGGCGATGGCCTTGCCGATCTGCTGAGCATCGGCACGCCCGACACCAATTCGGAGGCACTGTTTCTGAACCAGAGCGGCTGGTTGACGGAGTTCGGAAACGCGGGGATCGTTGATCCGAAGGTGAACTTTGCCGCGGTCGCGTCCGACATCGACGGCGATGGTCGGCTCGACGCCCTCATCCTCGCAGGGACCAGTCTCTGGCACGCCGTTCGTGCGTCGGGTTCCACGCCCACCTTCACGACGTCGGTCGGGCTCTCGCTGCGTGGCGAGACGCTCGGGTACGTCGCATCGGCCGACATCAACAACAACGGCTTTCTTGATCTCTTCAACGCGGGCTCGGGACGGGTCTTCCTTTCCGGCGATGACGGCGCGCACAAGTCGATCATCACGCTTGGCTCAGATGCCACGGCGAAAGCGCCTGTGGGTGCCGCATGGGGCGACTATGACAACGACGGCGACTTCGATCTCTACGTCGCAGGATCCGCCAAGACCGTCGGCCGTCTTTACGACGCCGACGGCCTCGCCTTCGAGGAGATCGCCGAGGAGATCGGACTGGACAACCCGGAAGAGGTCGCGATGCGAGGGTGCGCCTGGGGCGACTTCGACAACGACGGGGATCTCGATCTCTACGTCTGCACCGCCTCGGGGGGTAATCTTCTCTTCCGCAACGATGGGGGCACCTTCGTGCTGGTCTGGATCGGCGCTGAGGCACCCGGCGACAACCTCGACTGCGCGTTTGTCGACTTCGACAACGACGGCGATCTCGATATCGCGATCACGCGAGCGAATGGAAGCTCGGTACTGTTGAAGAACAACCTGGATGATGGGCGAGGGTTCCACGTGCGGCTCGTCGGCGCTGGACCGGGCGCGACGAATACCTCCGCCGTGGGTGTGGTCGTCGAACTGTACGACGAGTCGGGTTTGCAGCTCCTCGGTCGGCGCACGATCGGCGGTGCTCGCGGGCTGGGCGGCTCTGAGTCCCACTGGGCCCACTTCGGCGGCGTTGAGCCGAAGTCAACCTACCTCGTGCGTGCCCGTTTCCGCTCTGGCATCATCGAGGCCAGAGTGATGCCCGGGGATGTCTCAAGCGAATTCGGAGGCGTCTCTGTGCCCCGCGTGCTCACCATCACGGAACCGTCCCCGCGGGGTGGCTCATTCAGGGTCGTCCGCTGGCGTGAGATCGGTGCTCAGGAATAAAGACGACGTAAGTGCGTGCGCGGAGTTCGAGCGATTCCGAGCAGAGAACGAGGGATCATCCCTCGACCAATGCCATCGCGACGCGCTCTGCGCCGTTCGCGGGACCGAGTGCTGCGAGTGCGCCTCGCATCGTCACACGCATCGATGAGTCCCTGAGCAGACCGACAATCGTCGCGCCTGCATATTCCATGTTCGGCGTCGCTTCGATACGGTCTTCCACGACGATCGCCCCCCCGGACCGTTCGAGCACCCGCGCGTTGAGCCGCTGATGCTGGTCTTTGTGGTATGGATACGGCATGAGCACCGCGGGCACGCGATTCGCCCACACTTCGGCGACGCTTCCAGCGCCCGCGCGGCTCACTGCAAGATCCGCCGCGCCCCACACAACGCCCATCCTCGCGATGAACGTTTCGACACGTGCGGGAACACCGGCGGCGCGATAGGCATCGCGAGTCTGTTCGACCTCGTCCTGCCCGGTCTGGTGGAAGACCTGCCATCCGCGCAGCGCATCCGGCTCCCTTGTCAGGATCTCTCCCATCAGTCGGTTGATCGATCGAGCCCCCTGGCTCGCACCGGTCACGACGAGTGTCGGCAGGTGCGGGTCGAGCCCGAGAGCCGTGCGGCACGCCTCCGCGTCGCCCGGTGCGATCGCCTCCGATCGCACGATCGGTGGGATCTGCGTCCACGGGTGGCGTCCGTGCGCGATCGGGTCTTCTACCTCAGCACTCGTGAAGACAGCCGACACCCTCTTTGAGATCCACCTGTTCGCAAGGCCGGGCACAGCGTCAAGATTCAGCATCGTCACAGGCGAACGCTCAACCCGAGCGCCCTGAACAGCCGGGGCCGCGACAAACCCGCCGAGCGCGACCACGCGGACTTCGCGACCCTCGGTCCTCAGAGCGCGGATCATCTCACGTGTCTGGCGAACCGTGCGCCCCCAGCCCGCAGCGAACCTCGCGATCCCGCGCGGCGTGACCACAAAGGGTGCGGCACCCGTCGGCTCAAAGCGAACCGGCTGCCCTCCGAGCCGCGCCTCGCCCAGGATCCTGCGGTCGATCGCTCGATCAGAGGCCAGAAAGACACACGCGGGCGAGGGCCGCCCAGCCGCGGCCTCAAGCGTGATGACGTGTTCGGCCACGGCCAGCCCCGGGAAGAGGTGCCCGCCGGTGCCGCCGCCCGCAAAGAGGTACGCGCGATGCTCCGTGCTCATGCCGTCGCCGCCGATGGATATCCGTCGGCATCGGGATCCTCTTGCCCGCGATTGATCGAGACGAGGAGCCCGAGCGAGAAGGCCGTGAGGATCCAGCCGGTGCCGCCCGACGACACCAGTGGCAGCGCGATCCCTTTCGTCGGTCCGAGGCCGGTGACGACAAACAGGTTGATGATCGCCTGCAGCCCGACGGTCGCCGTGACCGAGAGCGCGAGCAGCTTGAGCATCGGCTCACGCTCTTTCACAGCGATCGCCATGCCGGTCAGTGTGAGCACGATGAAGAGTCCGATGACGATCGCAGCGCCGGCGATGCCGAGTTCCTCGCAGATGATCGCGAAGAGAAAGTCGGTCTGGTCCTCCGGCAGGTACCCGAACTTCTGGAGTCCATGGCCGAGTCCGCGTCCGAAGCCGCCGCCCCCGGCGACAGCCGTCATGGACTGGATCATGTGATACCCGGCGCCCTGCGGGTCTTCGTAGGGGTTGATGAAGGTCATGATGCGTTTGACGCGATAGGGGCTTGTGGCGATCGCGGCGAGCAGTCCCATGGCGGCGAGCGGCACCATGGTCATGAAGTGCCAGAGCTTTGCGCCGGCCGCGATCAGCACGAGGCAGGCGACAGCCCCGACCAGGACGCCCGTTCCGAGGTCTTCGATGATGATGAAGCCGGCGACGAGGCCGGTGACGGCGAGGGCGGGTGCCAGCCCGGTGATGAATGAGCCGAGCGAGGTCGTGCGTCTGGCGCCGTACCACGCCACGAGGAGGCACATCCCCCATTTGGCGATCTCGGACGGCTGGAACGAGAAGCCCCCCATGCCCGGCACGGCGATCCAGCGTTGTGCGCCGTTGACGCTCTTGCCGACACCCGGCAGGTAGACCATCGCCATGACGGCCACGAGGGCCATTCCTCCGGCACAGAGCACCATCGCGTCGAGCTTCCAGTCCCCTCGTGCCATGGGATCCGGGCGTGCGAACCGCTCCGCGAGCGATCGCACGGGGAGGATCGATCCGGCGATGAGGGCCGCAAGGGCGAGCAGCATGTAGACCGTCGATCGGGAGAGCAGGATCGACTCCGGCGTCACCCCCTCCTCGGTCCACCCCTCGGCTCCGATGGGCGCGACGGACATCCCTGCCGAGTTCACCATGACCACGCCAAGCGTGAGGAGCGCGATCACGGCGAGCGCGATGAAATGGCCGAGGCGGAGCATGGACCAGAGTATCGGCCTCTCGCCCCGATCGCCTGCACGAGCGGCTCTGTCGCGTGCTTACCCTTGCGAATGCCCACGATCGCGCTCCGCGCACCGGCCAAGGTCAACCTCACGCTCTCGGTCGGACCGCCCGAGCCGCCGGGCTCTCCACGCCCGGGATGGCACCCGATCGCGTCCTGGATCGCCCCCGTCGATCTCTGTGATGAAGTGCATGCGGAGACACAGGCCCAGGATTCCCCATCCATTCTCGTGGTTCGTCATGCCGACGATGCGCCCCGGCCGACGCGGATCGACTGGCCTGTTGAGCGTGACCTTGCGTTCCGCGCTCTTCGAGCTCTGGAAGCTCATGCTGGGCGCACGCTCCCGACGCGACTGACCCTGACCAAACGCATCCCCATCGGCGCGGGCCTCGGGGGGGGCTCGTCCGACGCCGCGTCAGCACTCATGGCCCTGAACACGCTGCACGGGCTCTCGATTCCCCTAGATGCCCTCACGGGTATCGCCCAGATGCTGGGCAGCGATGTTCCGTTCTTCATCCATGCCGACCCTCACACCCTCCCGCAGCCCGCGCTGGTGAGCCGCTTCGGCGAGGTGATTGAACGCCTCTCCCCGGTGCACGCCGAGATCCTCCTGATCATTCCCGGGTTCTCGTGCGCAACGCCCGAGGTCTATGCCGCGTTCGATCGGCTTCCTCCACGCTCCCTCCGCGAGGCGGAGGTTCGTGAGCTGGCGGCTGCGCACACGCTCGATCCCGAACGGCTGTTCAACGATCTCACCCCCGCGGCGTGCGTGGTGAGGCCCGAGCTTGCCCGGCTGCTGGCGCACGCGTCGGAGGCATCCGGATTCCCTGCCCACATGACCGGGTCTGGATCGGCCATGTTCATCATCACCCCCCCGGAGCGTGCGCACGCGCTTGCCGCGCATCTGGCCGAAGACCCCCTTCTGGCCGATTGCGCCCTGGTCGCGACGCATCTGAGCGACCGCCCTGGCTGAAGCCACGCGCCGGGCTTCACCCTCGCTCGTAGAGTGCCGATAACCTCAATGACGTGTTTGACCAGATCCCGGCGCCGCGCCATCGATCTTCTTCAAGGAAGTGTCCATGCCCTTTACCAGCCCCATCATCGGTATCGATCTCGGAGGCACGAACATCCAGATCGGTGTCGTCTCGCCGGAGCGGACCATCCTCGGCGCATCCAAGCTCAAGACCAAGGCCGACCAGGGGTATGAGGCCGTGCTCGACCGCATCGCCGGCGGCATCACCGATGCGTGCGCACAGGCCAGGATCTCCATCGCAGACATCGGAGCGGTCGGCATCGGGGCTCCGGGGCCGATCGATCCGAACACCGGCGTTGTTCTCGAAGCCGTCAATCTCCGCTGGACCAACGCGCCGCTGGCAAAGGACCTCGGCAAGCGCCTCGGCAAAGCCGTCATCGTTGACAACGACGTCAATGTCGCCGTGTACGGCGAGAACGCCATGGGCGCGGGCGCCAAGTCCCGGTTCCTGCTCGGCGTCTGGCTCGGCACGGGCGTGGGCGGGGGGCTCATCCTTGACGGCAAGCTGTATTACGGGCATTTCCTCACGGCCGGTGAGATCGGCCACACCACGCTGCTGCCGGGAAGCCCGCCGGGCTCGCGCTCGCTCGAGAACAACTGCTCGCGCTCCGCAGTAGCCGACCGGATCGCGCGGCTCATCCGTGCCAATCGCCCCTCGATCGTCTCGACACTGACGGAGGGCAACCTCGACAACATCAAGTCGAAGATCATCGCCCAGGCCTATGAGGCAGAGGACGAGCTCGTGCGCGAGGTGATCGATGACGTGTGCGAGCGCGTCGGCGTTGCGATCGCTTCAGCGGTCACGCTCCTCTCGCTGGAACGCGTCGTTCTCGGGGGCGGTCTCTCCGAAGCGATGGGCAAGCCGTTCGTGAAGAAGATCGCTCAGGCGGTGAAGCGCCACGCGTTCCCCGCCAGATGCCGCGAGGTGGATATCGTGGGCTCCGCGCTCGAGGACAACGCGGGCGTGTTCGGGGCGGCACTGCTCGCGAGCGAGCGTATCTGAGCCGGTCCCCTCTCTCGCACTGCTCCATTCAATCCGCAACACGCTACAGAAACGAACGAGGCCCGCGCATCTACCCGCGCGGGCCTCATCTCTTGCTTGTCGTCTGTCACTCGCAGCATCGCCTCAGCCGATGATGCCCTTGCTCTTGAGCAGTTCCATGCACTTGGCGACTGACTGGTCAACCGAGAGTTCGGCCGTCTTCAGGACAAGCTCAGGAGCGTTCGGCGCTTCGTAGGGATCATCGATGCCCGTGAAGCCCTTGATCTCGCCGGCGCGGGCCTTTTTGTACAGACCCTTCGGGTCCCGGCTCTCGCAGACATCGAGCGGCGTGTCAACGTAGATCTCGATGAAGGGCAGCGCGCTCGGCTTCGCCTCGTTGTGCAGCTGGCGGCACAGATCGCGGTCCTTCCGGTACGGGCTGATGAAGCTCGTCAGCGCAACGCAACCCGCATCCGCGAACAGCTTGGCGACCTCACCGATGCGACGGATGTTCTCCGCGCGGTCCTCGGCGGAGAAACCGATGCCGAACCGCTTCGCCGCGGCCTCGGGGAAGCCCTTGCCCATCAGCGACTTCGGATCAGTGTTCAGACCGAAACGGATGTTGTCGCCATCGAGGCGGTAGGTGAAGATCTTGTTGTTGGCGAGCGTCTGCTCGAGCGCGCTGGCGATCGTGGACTTGCCGGAGCCCGAGAGCCCCGTGAACCAGAGGGTCGCGCCCTTGCAGCCGAGGGCCTTCCAACGCTCCTCGCGGGTGATGTCGCCCTCGTGCCAGTGGATGTTCGTCGTGGTGTTGACCTGAGCCATGGAATCTCGCCTCCGGCGGGCCTGAAAGCCCGCATGCGATGTGAAAGTGGGCAATCCCCGATTGCCTCCAACGGGACGCGGGGGGCGGGACTGTAGAGAGATCGCGAACGAGTGGCAACATTCGGCCAGACCGCATGTTGCGGCACGCATCGCATCGCAGCGGACGTCGAACTGAAGCGTGCGTCGTGTGGTCAGACTCAGAATGGCGCGCTACCCTCCTGTCCCCCTTGTCCCGGTGCTCAAGCGAGCACGGGTAAGCCGTCATAAGTCCATCACCCAACGGAGGTTCCGATGTCCGGTCTGATCCAGCCGCACGGCGGCAAGCTTGTGAATCGTGTCGTTGATGCCGGCCGCGCTGCGGAGTTGACGAAGGAAGCCGCAACGCTTCCCCGCATCAACCTCACCGCCAAGCAGTCGTGCGACCTCGAGCTCATCGCCAACGGCGGCTACTCGCCGCTCGAGGGGTTCATGGGATCGGATGATTTCCGCTCCGTCTGCACCTCGATGAAGCTGGCCAACGGACAGGTGTGGTCGATCCCGATCCTTCTCTCCGTCGCCAAGGAGCAGGTCCCGGCGATCGGCTCTCGCGTCGCGCTGTACGCCCCGAACGGCGTGCTCCAGGGCGTGATGACCGTGAAGGAATCATTCCTTCACGACAAGAAGCTCGAGATCCCCAATGTCTTCCGCACCGAAGACTCGGCGCACCCCGGTGTTGCGCAGGTCCAGGCCGAGGGCGACCACTGCCTCGCGGGTCCGGTCGAGGCCCTGACACTCTGCGTCGATCCCAACGGCCCAGAGGCCTTCATGAGCCAGCGTCTCACGCCCGCGCAGGTTCGCGCGGAGTTCGAGAAGCGCGGCTGGAAGACGGTCGTCGCGTTCCAGACGCGCAACCCGATCCACCGCGCCCACGAGTACGTCTGCAAGTGCGCCCAGGAACTCTGCGACGGCCTCCTCATCCACCCCCTCGTCGGCGAGACCAAGAAGGGCGACATCACCGCATCCGTCCGCATGCAGGCGATCGATGCCCTCGTCCAGAAGTACTTCAACCCCGCGACCACGATGGTCTCTGTCCTCCCCGCCGCCATGCGGTACGCAGGACCGCGCGAGGCCATCCATCACGCCGTCATGCGGAAGAACTACGGCTGCTCGCACTTCATCGTCGGACGCGACCACGCCGGCGTCGGGACCTACTACGGCACCTATGACGCCCAGAAGATCTTTGATGAGATCGACCTGATCGGCTTCGGCATGGGCATCATGAAGTTCGAGCACACCGGATACAGCAAGTCCTACGGCGGCATGGTCTCCGGCAAGTCGTTCCCGAAGATCGAGGGCGACATCATCAACCTCTCCGGTACTGCTGTCCGCGACCTGCTCTTCAAGGGCGAGCGTCCCCCGGCGGAGTTCAGCCGCCCCGAAGTCGCCGACGTGCTCATCGCCGCCGCGAAGCGTGGCGATCTCTTCGTCGGCTGATCCCGGCATCTTCTGCGTCTGATGATCGATCCAGACCCCGGCATGGCCGGGGTCTGTTTCATTATTTGCGATTCATGGTGATATCGACCAAGGTCGTCGATCAGCGAATGCGTCTGGAAGAGTGCGGCATCGCCGCACGAACACGGATCCACGCGGATCCGCCATCACACGAACAATACACGGAGAGATTCACCATGCCTCGCGCGATACTCGCCCTTGCCTGCTCAACGCTCACCATGCCCGCGATCGCCGCCGACCTGCTCTCAAGCGAATCGCTGAGCGGCATGGTGCAGACGAGCGCGTTCTCGTTTGACTTTGACGCAAGCAACTCTGATACCGATGGTCTCACGGCGATGCTCTTTGCCGAGATGCCTCTGGCTGTCTCGTCCCTTGCCGACTCCACCGCTGGCACCGGTTCCGGGTCTGCCGTGCTCCAGAGTCTCCGAGCGATGAACGCCGTCGAAGCGCACGGCTCCGCGCTCGCCAGCGCGTTCAGCACCAGCGACGGCGGATCGGGCTCTGACGCCATCGTGCAGTTCTCGTTCGCCTTTGTTCTCGGGTCGGGCGCGGACTATGGGCTCGACTGGGAACTCGCCGCTGGCGGCGTTCTTGTGCCCGGCACCGCGATGATCACCCTCTCCGGCCCGGGTGGGCTGGTCTTCTCGCAGCCCATGCACACGTTCGGCTCCATGAGCGGCACCGCTTCTGGAACACTCCCCGCCGGCGCGTACGTCCTGTACGCCATGGCACAGGCCAGTGCCAGTGCTGGCGCTTCCGGCGCCGACGGGAACGATGCATCGTTTGGGCTTGTGTTCTCGGTCGTTCCCGCCCCTGGCGCGCTCGGGCTCCTCTCACTGTCGATGCTCTCAGCCCCGCGCCGCCGTCGCTGAGCGACGACGCCAGTGCATATTGGATCAGTGAGACCACCGGGTTCTGCCCGGTGGTTTGCCATTGGCACCAGATCCCAGCATTGTTTGCAACCCGGGGGGGGGCATAGGCGAACAAGGGGGCAATCAGAGGTTGGGGGATTCACCCCGGCCTGTCTCGTTGTTCATCTCGTGGGGCTCTCCTGCGGCGACGCAAGGTGCTGCGTCATGCGCAGGAGTCGGAAAGGATGGCCGAGATGAGCTCACCGATCACGTGGATCGCGTCGTACCCGAAATCGGGAAATACCTGGGTCAGATTTCTTCTCCACCAGTACTTCTTCGGTCAGATCTCCACCAGTGCGGACATCGACGCATCGATACCGGACGTGCACGTTCGCGCGACCACGTTCGAGGGCGAGCGGATCGGCGACATCATGCTCGCCAAGACGCACCACCGGCTCACTTCCTCGATGCCGTACAGGGATCGCACTGTCGGTGCCATCTATATCGTTCGTCACCCGTGCGATGTGATCTGGTCTGCGCTCAACTACACGCGGCTCATCTCAACCACCGAGGTCGCCGAGCGCATCAGCCCCGAGGGCTACATGCGAAACTTCATCCGGCTCGGGGGTGATCCGTTGTACCTTCAATTCGGCTTCGGCTCCCTCCTGGAGCACACCGGCTCCTGGTGCTCTCACCCCACGCTCCGAGTCCATGTCGTCCGTTACGAAGACCTGCGTCTCGATGCCGGGCAGGAGCTCTCCTCCATGCTTGAGTTCCTCGGCCACACACCGGATCCCGAGCGCGTCAGCGCCGCGGTAGACGCCTCTTCCTTCGACCGCCTGCGCTCTCTCGAGTGCCAGGAGAAGGTGTCCGGCATCTCTTCCACCGTCTTCGCGGGCGGCGCATCCAGCGTTCGCACGGGGAGGCTCTTCATGAACGCCGCCACGCTCGGCAGATCGCTGGACGAGGTCGCGCCCGGGCTCGATGAGCTCGCCGAAGAGCGATTCAGTTGGCTCCTCAACAGGTTCGGCTATGAGCCGCGTGCCGATCTTCGCCGGCAGCGCTCGAACGCGAGCTGAGCTCTCGCGCCGCAGGTGCACGGACCGCTTCGCAGAGAATGCGACAACCGAATGAAACAAGGGACCGTGTCGAGTGATCGGCACGGTCCCTTGCACTTTGGGAGGCAGCGTGTCTCTGTCCGGCGGCTCACATACGACGGCGTCGCGCGCCGAGCAGGCCCGCGGCACCGAGGACAGCGAGTGATCCGGGCGCGGGCACTCGGTTGATCCGGATGTTGTCGAATCCGACCTCCCAGAAATTGAACCCGTAGAAGTACCCGGGCACGAAGGTGGTGATCCGAACATCGTCAACCGAGGCGAGTACATCCGCGTAGGTGCGCCCATCAGGCAGGCGCAACTCGAAGGTCTCGGGATCCTCGTACCCAGTGCCGGCCCAGCCAGCAGGAAGTGTCGCGGACGTCGGGTCGGGGATGGTGAACGTCCTGGTCTGCCATCCGGCGCCCTCAGTCGGCAGACTGCCGCCGATGAGGTAGACGCTCACATCATCCTCGAAGTCGTTCGGATCGCCGATGTCGGTGAGTTGGAGCACGAGCGGGAAGTACGAGGGAGGGATTCGGTTCCCGAAGAAGTTGCGGAGCGCGAAGGTGCGCACATCGACCTGCACACGCAGTGCGCCGCCATGCCGCGATACGTCGCCGATCAGCGGGTTCGAGGCGTCGCTGTTCGAGAGGTGCGCGCCCCAGAACGTGTCGAAGGGGATCCCCATGTAGCGGCCTGTTTCGAGGCCGGAGAAGATCATGTCGTTGCCGTTGACGAGCCACCCTTGGTAATCCGCACCCTCAAAGTCCTCGGTGTGCAGCACCGGCCCAGCAAGTGCGAGAGCCGGGAACGTCCCTACCGCAGCCAATGTCGCTATCAATCTCAGGTTCATGCGATAACTCCTTCAGGAATGTGGTCTTCCGCGATATGTGTGTGCGATCGGAGTCCCACCCGATCCGCTTGGCCGCACCCTCTGAGAGCGCGGCCGTGTAGGTCCTTCCGAGAAAGTACACCAAGTGTTTCAGTTTTCAAGGAAGTTTCCCAGAAACTTTTGAAACGCATTGCTTTCTCCTCGATTCGCAGTGATACTGGGTATCGGAAGGCCATCGAGGATGAGACATCTCGAAAATACCGTACAATGTCCGATCAGAACCACGCCAACATCCCAGAAAACGAGCTTGAGCCACACGCGCTCGAAGCTCGTATCACCTTGGTGGGCAAGAACATACTCACTTCGATCGGGCGTGTGATCGAGTCTGTGCCACGGGGAAAGCCCGGACCACAGGCACTCGCGGATCAGCTCGGGCTCGACAAGGTCCTCGCCAGTCGCGTGCTCAAGGCCACGCGCAGCCGCGACCCGATCACCGCGACCCACCGGATGCCTGGTCCCGAGCCGCTGAGGCGACTCGTCCGCGCGGCGGAGGCCCAGGGCGTCGGAGCATCGATCATCTCCGATGCACACCGAGCGATCGATGCGTTTGAGCACCTGATCCGCCAGGGCGCGGGCGATCGCAGCACCCTCGACGCGATCGTCTCGGCGTGGGTCCCCGAGGCACGCCGCGAGTTCGAGCTTCGCCGCAAGCAGGCCGCGTTCAAGGCCATGAGCCAGTTGAAGGGTGTCCAGAGCGAGGCGATCGTCGCGACGGTGATCTTGTGGCCGGGACAGGACGACGCTCGCATGGACGTGGTCTGGCTCAACGGGCTCGTCGGCGTGCATCGTGTGAGGCCGAACGCGCCTGTCAAACTCTCGACCCGCAAACTGAGCGGCGGTCCTGATGCACGCCTCCCCGTCTCGCTCGATGGTGTCGCCGTTGAGAACGCCGAGGGCCTGCTGCTTCCGACATTCTGCTCGGAGCCCCTGCCGCGGATGACGGCGACACGGGCCGGCAACGCCGTTCATTACGCGCTCTGCGATGACGGCTTTGGGCCGTCGACCGCGGCGGACCTCTTCTTCGCAGAGGTGAATCGAGCCGAGTTGCCGCGTGCCGTTCCGGCCGGTTCAGGTCGAAAGCGATATTTCTTCGCCGAAGCGTCGATGCCGGCGAAGGCGATGCAGTTCGACGTGCTGATCCATGAGTCTCTTGACACGTCACGCCCGTGGCTCCGCCTCTACGACACGGCGTTCGAGGGTGTCGCCAACGTCAACGATCCCGCGCGCGATGCGGACATCCTCGATATGGTCGAGACCATCGAGCCCCTCGGGGCAGGTGTCTCACGCTTCCGCTCCTCTGACTCGCCCGGCTATAGCGAGCTCCTTCGCCACGCCTGCACCCGCCTCGGGTACGACGGCGCATTGCTCCGCGGCTATCGCTGTCGCGTCGACTTTCCAGTCTACGGCTCGCAGATCACCATGGTCTTTGAGCCGCCGGTCGAGAGCCCACCCCGAGAGACACTCTGACCATGGGGAAAGTACCCCGGAGTGAACTCTCATTCATCTGATCAGGACTTTCGAGATTCACGTTCCCGGCAACCGCTGGTATCCTCGCACGAATGGGCGGGATCATCGGAGGATGTCGGATGTGCACGATCGCACGGGCTTGGCTCTCTTTCTTGGCGATCACGCAGATCACGTGCGCCACGCTCGCTCAGATCCCGACGACGATTCCGTGGCACGCCGGAACGTTCGAGGATGCCGCGGCTGAGGCGCGTGAGAAGCGGCGTCTGCTCGTGGTCTTCATGCGCGGTCCCGACCGCGCCGGCGAGGACGCATTCGACAAAGTCGAGAGCCACACGCTGATGAATCGGTCTCTCCATCAGTGGATCCAATGGCACGCGGTGCTCACGCAGGTGCGATATGAGGAAGACCCGGGGCTCTTCGACGCGCTCGAGTCGCGCATCGGCACCCCGGCCGGTCCGGCGAAGAACGTCAGCGGACAATTCGACATGCGCCGGGACCCGTACTTCATCGTCTTCCGCGATGGGAAGTACGAAGAGGTCTTCCCGCGTCCTTACCTGCTGATGAACATCGTCCTCACGCCGCGGGACAGACGCTCGACCGTGCCGGACAAGTACGATCAGGACATACGTGACCCACTCCGTGGCCGGTACCACTGGATTCGCGGCATCCAAGGACTCTCGCCGCCTATCGAGCCGCTGTCAGACGGCGCGTACATCAAGCCGATGGAACTGTTGCTGCAGTTAGACCTCTACCTGGATCGGCTTCGCGCCAAAGAGCCCGTGTGGGTCGGACACCACGATCGACTGAACCCGCCGCCTGCCGCGCCGGATCAGGTTCTTTTCTCAAAGATGTCGGACCCGGACGGCGACGCGTGGCCACCCGCTGACAGCGATCCTGGGCTGTGGTCGTCACTGGTTCAGGCCAGGGAAGAGGCGCGAACGGGCAACCAGCGTCTGGCGACGGGTATCTATACATGGCTCTGGGAGTCGGGCACACGATCCGCGCATTGGCTCGCACCGCTGCGCCGCACCATCGTGGCCTCGGAGATGCGAGATCTTGGGATGGCGCGGGCCGGTTCTCGCTCTCGGTTTGAGCGCATGCACACACACACCGGTGAGCGTTACGCATGGGCGGACTTCATCGAGCGCTGGGACTGGATCATTCTCGGTGAGATCAACGACAATGTCTTCGATCTGGTCACAGAGCTTGACTACTCGCTCAACGACCCGGATGAGGGCTCGGTCGCGACCACCACCGAGCAGGCAGGCCTCCGACTTCTCTCGCAGCGCTCGCCGTGGTCCGAAGTCTGGACGGTGAGCTCAGACGACATCAAACGCCTTGATGCCATTCGAGCACTCGAACGCCAGCGGCGCGCGCCTCGCGCCACCGAAGAAGAATGGGCAGAGCTCGTCGCTCTCCGCCGCGCTGTCCTCCTCTCCGAGGCCTGCCGGATCCACATCGCATCCCTTCGCAATCGCAGCGACACGCAGGCGATGCGCATCGCGGCCGACCTCATCAAGTCCGACACCGACGGCACCGCCCGCCTCGCGCTTGCTTCGATGGCATGGGCCGCGGGCCTCGCCGACGAACGCCACGTCGCCTGGGTCAAAGAAGCGGTCGCTCTCGGCGCCGATGACCGCGGCCTGCACGACGCGATGAGTCCCGCCACCTCAGCCCGGCCCTCAGCCACAAGCGACTGATCGCTCACAGGTAACGCCGATGAATGCACGTCCGATTGTCAACTTCATGGTCGCGCTGATCATTGCGTGGGGCGCGCACGCGCAGCCGAGCATCCCAGATCCCTTCTTCCAAGGCACCTTCGAAGAGGCCGCCGAGCACGCGCGAGAGAACTATCGCCTCCACCTCGTCTTCCTTGACAGCGGAGACCCAAGGCAGCAAGGGGCAGCCAGACGCCTCTGGAGCAACCGCACGCTCGGGCAGTGGATCCAATGGCACGCCGTACTGAGCCGCGTATCGCTCCAGGAACAGCCCGAACTCTTCGAGGCCTTCGAAGTGCCCCTCCAAGAAAAGGGCTGGTATCCGCGCGCTCGGCTCGTCGTTGTGATACTCCGCGATGGCAAGAACGAGGGCATCGTCCCGTGGTTCTGGGAGCGTCCCGGGTTGCGGCCTTGGGAGCCGGAACCGGAACGAAAGCAGATCAAGGGTCCGGAGGTTCTCTTCCAGGCCAACATGGCCCTTGAGCAGCTCGCGGCGAAGATCCCCGCCTGGTTCGCCCACCACGAACGTCTCAATCCGCCCCCGCCCGCACCGCCCCGCGTCTGGTTCTCGCGTATCGAGGACGCGAACGCCTCGATCTGCAATGGGCCAGCAGAGGGCCAGAGTGTTCTCTCCATGCTCGTCGAAGCCCGTGCTCAGGTTTCACGCGGCGAACTCCACGAGGCCACCGGCACCTACACCTGGCTCTGGGAGCACATGGACGACAACCGCCCATGGCTCAAGACCCTCCGCCGCACCATCGTCGCCGCGGAGATGGCCGATCTCGCCTTCAAGCGAACCGGTTCCCGTGCCCGCTTCGTCGCCATCCGTGACGACCACGTCGCTCGAGATGCCTGGGCCGATCTCCCCGAGCAGCTCGATCGCTACATCATGGATGAAGTCGTTGGTGAGATCGAGCAATCGGTCATGGAACTCGCGTATGCCATCCTTGATGAGGACGAGGGCTCATTGATTCCCTATCACCAGCGCGCCGGGCTGGAGCTCATCATCGCGAGCAGCCCCGTGCTCGGCCGGTCGAGTGATACCACCGAACAGGAACGCCGCATCGCCTCGCTCCGCAAGCCGATCGGCAGACCCAAGCAGAGTCTGGCCACGGACGAAGAATGGTCGCATCTGGTCGAACTCCGACGCCAGTTGCTGGTCCTCGAGGTCTGCCGCCTGCATATTGAGCACCTGCGAAAGCGCAGCGATACCCAGGCGATGCGCACGGCCGAAGTGATCGTGGACCCCGACACCGACGGCTCCGCCCGCCTCGCCCTCGCGGCCATGGCCTGGGCCACGGGCCTCGCCGATACACGCCACATCGCATGGACCAAAGAGGCGATCGCTCTCGGCGCCGACGATGCGGGCCTCTTGCACCTGCTCGAGCCGCCGGCTCCCGCGCTCCCCAGCCCTTGACGCGACTCGACAGCCGATCACTGGGCGTCAGTTTGCAAGCAGCGCGAACGCAATCCCGATGCAGGCGTGCAGCGTGAACACCCCGCCGAGGCACAACAGCGCCCAGCGCCACTGGATCCGCCGCGTCTGGAACGCCCACCGTTTGCGCTTCCGCACCACACGGACCACGCACGCAAGACTTGCGATCGCGAGCGTCATGAACATGCCCACCACCGCGTAAGGAATCCAGATCGGCGGCGGATTCGCGATAATCAGAATGGTCAGAACCGTGGACACCACGCCGTCGAATCCCGCCGCCATCGCGAACGAGACGATCGCCAGCACCCAGGGGCCGATGCTCAGGTTCTCAGACGTCACGCCGAGAGACAGCGGCGCGTTGCACTCCGGACACGACTGATGCACCAGCCCTCGAACGTTGTACCCGCACACCGGGCACGCGGCATCGTTCAATGCGAGAAACTCACGGAGCATCCGCGCCCGTTCAGAGTCGGCGGTGCCGTTGGATCGTCCCCTGGCCGCGCTCTCCATCTCTTCATTGGCACGAGACGCGGCAACTGGTTCCGCCACGTCCGGTGTGTCTTTGGTCGATCTGCCCACGCAGCACCCTACGGCCCCGTCAAATCCCGGGTTCGGATCTTCTCACGCGTCTTCCGATCCCGCGCTCGGTCTCACAACCATCGATATCGGCCCGATCGAACGGGTTCCATTCGGCATTACGCGGAACTCAACCCCCTGAATCGCCGAATCTATGTCCGCTCGTTCGATCCGGCATCCAGGTGCCCGGTGCCGTCTTGTGTGCGTCCATGATCGGAGTCTCCAGCCGCGATGGCAAGCCGCGCCACATCACGTCCAGCAACGAGGCGCGGCGCCTTCACACTCATCGAGCTGCTGGTTGTCATCGCGATCCTCGCGATCCTGATCGGGATCCTGATCCCCTCACTCGGGAGTGCGCGCCAGACCTCTCGCTCCCTGCTCTGTCTTTCGAATCTCCGCCAGCTCTCCCTCGGCTGGAGCATGTACGCCGACGACAGCCGGGATGTCATGGTCCCGGGCCGCGCGCCGAACCTCCCTGGCGGCGCGGGCAACCCAGAGAACGTCTACGACATCGGGAACGGTCAGAAGTTCCGGCCGACCTGGATCGCACGCATCGGTGGCTACGTCGGTGTGTACGCCTTCACCGATCCCTCTCCCGAGGATGGGCGTCAGGACTTCGACAACCCCGTCTATGTCTGCCCCGTCACTCCGGAGTGGCGTGATGAGCGGAACGGGTCGTACGGGTACAACTTTCAGTTCCTCGGCAACTCACGCGTCACAGCCGATCGCTACCACAACTTCCCGGTGCCGCGTTCGTTGATCCAGGACTTCTCACAAACCGTGATGGCGGCGGACTGCCTCGGCACCGCCGCGGGATACGCCGCCGTTGAGCGTTTCGCGTACGACAACGACGGCCGAGAAGAGTGCGCAGTCGGGAATGAGGGCTTCAACCTCGATCCTCCCCGCCTGACCGACAGGAGCGACAAGACGTCGACGCATCGTTCCGCCGTCGATCCGCGCCACATGCGCCGAACCAACGTCGTCTTCCTCGACACACACGCGCGAACGATCGATCCGACAGAGCTTGGATATGCCGCGCACGGCGACGGCCGGTTCGTCGATCAGACCGAGGGCTCGCTCATCCCGAACAACCGGTACTTCAGCGGCCGCGTGAGCGACAAGGACCCGCCCGATCTGCCGACGGGGGGGTGAGACAAGTCTCGATTGACAGTCGGGTCGCTTTTCGCTTGAATAACATGATGCTGAAACAACTTGCTGTGCTGACTCTCTTCGTTGCCTCTGGTTACGCTACGTGCTCGGGCCACGCCGCATCTAATGAGTGGCCTTTTGCAAAGCCGCCGGAGCAACGATCCGGGCCGATGACCGGCCGCATCCAACGGCTGGGAATCTCGCGGAACATCGATTTCACGAAGCAGTCGCTTGAGGGCAGACTTCATGTGGTCGGCGAGTTGGAGACTGAACGGGAGTCTGTCTTCACGTACGACGACGCGATCGAGATCGACGATGTGCTTGATCAAAGCGGCAGATCGATGCTGATCGAGGGGTCAGTGGCGCGATCGAAGATGACGATCGATACTCCGGGCACGCGTCTGCAGTTTGAAACCGGCCTCTACCGAAAGGCCCCCAACGGATCTGTGGCATCGATGGGTGGGCACGCCATGATCGATCCGGACCCGAACCGCCGGGTGGCGACGATCCGGCTTCGCATGGGTGCGACTCGGGCTAAACGGATGGAGTCCTTCGATGTTCCGCTCGCCGAAGTCGCCACCTCAAACGAATACAGACAACTGACGCCAGAGGCTCATCTGGCAGTGTTCAAGACGGAACTCGACAAGCACCACAATCTGAAGACTGATCTTTGCTTCTGGCTTCACAACTCGATTGACAGTACAACGGTCCGTCCGATCGTCACGGCGGAAGAGCCATCGCCGAAGCAACCGGGCACTCGGCCTCGGGAGGGAGTGGGTGAGCCCAAGCCAAACGGAAATGACTCGTATAAGCCTCCCTTTCTTTACGCGATCGAGACACTCGACGAACATGGTCGCGTGCTCGACTTCAAGACGCAACTCCCTCCGCAGACAGATCATTGGACCGGCGACTATATTCGCGTGCAGCACACGTTCAAGCCGCTCGCGGGCGCGGGGCCTCCGGTCATGCTTCGCGTTCGCCTCATTACTGAGATTGAGAACCTTGAGATTCCATTCGTCTTCGAAGGTCTCTTGGAGGGGGGGCAGACGCCGTAGCCCTGTCCGTCACCCCACCCTATTCCCCCTATACCACTCGATCGTGCGCTTCAGCCCCTCCTCGAACGGCATCTGGGCACGCCAGCCCATGAGCTTGAACGCACGCTCAGTGTCGAGGCACCTGCGCGGCTGTCCATCCGGCTTTGTCGGATCCCACCGCAACTCCCCCTTGAACCCCGTCAGCTTCGCGATCAGCTCCACCAGGTTCTTGATCGTGATCTCGAAGTTTGTCCCCAGGTTGATCGGCGTCGGATCGTCCATCTTCTCCGCCGCCGTCACGATCCCGCTCGCCGCGTCGTCCACGTACAGGAACTCGCGCGAGGCCGATCCCGTCCCCCAGCAGTCGATATGCCCCGCCTTGCTGTCGATCGCTTCCACCTGCTTCCTGATCAGCGCGGGGATGACGTGGCTTGAGTTCAGGTCGAAGTTGTCATAAGGGCCATACAGGTTCACCGGCAGAACGAACGTCGACTTCATGCCATACTGCAGCTTGTACGCGTCCAGCATCTGCCACGCCGCCTTCTTCGCGACGCCGTAGGGCGCGTTGGTCACCTCCGGATACCCGTTCCACAGGTTCTCTTCTTTGAACGGGATCGGCGTCAGGTTCGGGTACGCGCAGATCGTTCCCGTCTGCACGAACTTCCCGCCCCGCTCGATCAAACCATCCAGCCGCGCCTGCTCAATCAGGTGCAGCGCCATCGCCATGTTCGCGTAGAAGTACCGCCCCGGGTTCGCTCGGTTCGCCCCGATCCCGCCCACCTCCGCCGCCAGGTGGATCACCATGTCCGCCTTCGCGCCCCGGAACGCCTCGCGGTACAGCCGCTGGCAGTCGGCCTGTTCGGTCAGATCAAAGTCCTTCCGGCGCGGCACAAAGATGTTCTGGTCCGGAACGCCCCTGGCCTTCAGCTGTCCGAGCACATGGCGCCCGAGAAACCCCGCCCCTCCCGTGACGATAACCTTGGTGCTCTGCCAGTTGACCATGTCTCTCTCTCCGGTCCGATGTTGAGCGGCGTGCCTCGTGTCTCGCGACGAAACCCCCGTCCATCGGTAGGGTTTCGGTCGATCCGATTCGTCAGGTGAGGAGAATAGGCCTGAAGCTCGATCGCGCCATCCAGCACTGGATCTCCCGGCTCAGCATCCTCATCGCCCTCGCGGCATGCTCGATCGTCGCCGCATGGGGCCTCGGACGGACGGTCAGCGACCGCTATCTCTGGAGCCAGTATCTCGCGTGGATCCCGACGGTCCTCGCGCTCCCCGCGTCGTTCGTCACGCTTGTCCTTTCGAGTGCCGTCTCTCTGCTCGACGAGGGTGCCGACCGGCTCACGCCGTACGCGTTGGACAGGCGCCGACGAAAGCGCAGGGTCGCGGCCTTCTTCCGTGCCGCCGGCTGGCTCGGCGTTGCCTGTATGGGCTGGACGCTGCTGATGCACGATCTCAACCTCGGTGCACGTCGCACGCGCACAGCCGCGCCGGTCGGCAATGTCGATCGCTTCACCGCCGTCTACTGGAATCTGGCGAACTGGCCCTCCGATCGCGCGGTCGATCTTGTGCGAGTCCACAAGCCGACGCTGGCGCTGCTCGCGAACGCGGGGTACGACCTCGATCGCGAGGAGCTCCGCGCTCGCATCGGGTCGGGTGCGGAACTTCTGGAGGCAGGGCCGTTCGTCATCGTATCGACGCCGCCCATCGCCGCATGGGGGATCACCTCGCTCGGCTTCAAGGGCGTGCGTCTTCGTTCCGAGGGTCAGCCGGAAGAAGTGCGCATCGATCCCGGGCGTGCAATGTGGATCGCCCTCGACATCGGCATCACGGTTGATGATGCACCGAAGCCCTTCATCGTCTGGATACTGGATCTTCCCTCCGACATCCGGCTCTCACGACGCAAGGTCGCGGAGAGCACGCGCAGGCAGCTCCTGAGTTGGCAGGGCACCGTCTTCAGAAGGGTCTCGGCGGATCCGGACTCTTCACAGACGCGTTCAGCAGGGAATGGCTATCGCGCGGACACATCACTGGCCGTACTGGGTTTTCCGGATCCTGATCTCATCATCGGAGACTTCAACATCCCGCGCGGCAGCCGGTCGCTCGACACGCTCACAAACGGCCCGGGTTGGCAGACCCGCGACGCGTTCAGACAAGCCGGGATCGGCTACGCCGCGACATGGCCGCTCAGCACGCCACTCTGGCATATCGATCAGGCGTTCCTCGCGCCGTGGCTCCGCGCCACGTCGTATCGCGTGATCAATCCTCGCAAGGGGCTTCACTGGATGCAGGTGGTCGAGTTCGGCGCGGGTGGCTAGAGGTGGCCGGAATCTCACGCCTCTGGCCGATCATCAGACCAGTCGCCGCCACATCCCGGCCAGTTGAAGCAGCCAACGCCCGGGAGCGATACGCAATCCGCAGATTATCTCAGGGATTCCTCGCATCACGTCCGACATTGTGCATAATGCCTGCTCGATCTGCGCAGGGCTTGCTGGGCCAGTGCGGAACGCGGAAGGGGAAGATTGATGACGTTTGTCGATTCCTTGTATGGAAAGCGCTGTCTCCCGGTCGTCAGCGCGGCGATCATTGCAACCTCTGCAGTCCAGGCCCAACAAGGCGCTCCGCAACTCTGCGTGCCCCTCCCTTGTTCGCGTGTCGCGGTTGGGCCGTTCACGATTCCCGCAGATTGGACGTTTATTCCCGATCGCCGCCCGGTTGGCGTCGTCACACTCTCCAACGGCAGCTACGAACTCAACAGCGAGGGCATGTCATCGTGGTGGTACGCGGGCGGCATACCAAAGGACGACGGTATCCAGGGGGGCATCGCGAACAACGGCGTGCCGGATGCCTTCGACGAACTCCTGCGCCGCATGAACGATCTTTACAATCTTGGCTTCCGGCGCATCCAACTCCGACTCCCCGCGGGAAATGTGAGCGAGGCATCGGGCTTCGCCGATTCCTCACAATACTGGCCTATGGCCGCTTGGCGCCGCGACGGCTTTCGCGACCACGTTGCGACCTGGATCAAGTCCAAAGCCGCGATCGGCGACCCTGTCAGTCTGAGCATCTATGCAGGTTATAAAGTGGCCGATCCCTGCACGCTCGGCATGAAAGAGTCGTTCTTGCCCGACTTCTCCCGGTCGGGAGACGTGTGCGTCTTCTACCAGAACATCAAGCCGTGGATGGATCTCGGCATCACGGAGTACTGGTTCGACAACAGCAGCCCGTACTGGCCGATGTACATCACTCTGCAGCAAAGCCCGGACTACCTCACGCGAGAAGGCACTCCCCGCATCCGATTCGGCGGAGAGGCCGTGCCGGCGACCACGGGCAACTGCGCGACAGGCCCCGACAAACTCAAAGTGCCTCATCCCACCGCGCTCGCCGCGGGTCCGTGGGTTGCCGCCTACCGCTTCGCACGCTCACGCTACACATACGACGACGCCTTCGTCTCGTTCGATCCCCTGACCACCGAGGTCGGGCTCATGCTCAACAACCTGCGCACGCCCGCGGGCTGTGGCCCCGCGCCCCAGAACAGCCCACAGGGCAAGCTCTGGGACTTCGCGGATGCCCGAAAGTTCCATGAGAACGGCTGGGTTCTCTGGGGCTTCCTTACCTACGGAGCCACGACCTTCGGCAACCCCAACGATTTCGATGCCTACGCATTCGACTACACCATGCCCAACGGACGCTCCATCGAAGCGATCCAGCGGATCTACGACTTCGGACGCATCACCGCCGTCGCCGACTTCGATTGCGACGGACGCATCGAAGTCGGTATCGGGGGAGAAGACAAGGCCGCATTTCTCGAGGCCTGGAGCGCGAACCTCTTCACATCTGACCCACACCCCACGTATCTCATGGGGGACATCAACGGCGACGACTACGTCGACTTCGAGGACCTGCAGGACTTCTCCGCTGCCGCAGACAACTGGCAGCTCTGGCGTATCGTCGATCCGGCGGACCTCGGTGTCCCACACTGGAGACCCTGAACACGCCGCCACGATTCCCGATGCACTCAGCCGCCCTCGTCAGCCAGAAGCCGACGCTCAACGCCCCTCGTACAGACGATCCGCAAGCCAGTCGTGCAGCGTCGGGACCGCCTTGATCTTCCGCGCTGTCGCGTCCACGTCGTACTCAACGCGAACGAACTCCGCACGATCCGGGTGCAGGATCGTGTAGCAGGCCCGCGGATCGTGATCCCGCGGCTGCCCCACCGAGCCCACGTTGATGATCGCCTTCTCGTCCTCCGAGAACTTGTAACTCGACTCCCCGAGCTCGTTCGGGGGGTAGAAATCCGGCTCGTTCGTGAACACGCCGGGCACGTGCGTGTGACCCACGATGCACAAGCGCTCGACACGTCCGAAGATCGACTCGATCTTGTCCGGAGAGTTCATCACATCATCCGGAAAGATGTACTCGTTGATCGGCCGACGAGGCGAGCCATGCACGGCAAGCACCGGGAAGCCCATCCCATTCAGCGTCTCGAACACACGCACACGAAGCTTCCCGAGAAACTCGTACCGCTTCGCACGCAGGCCCGCGTCCGGCTCCGCGTCGAACTGCTCCCGCGTCCAGTACGCCGCGGCCTCCGCGCCGGGGTTGAAATTGGTCGGCTCGTAGAGCACACCAAAGTCATGGTTCCCCATCAGCGACCACATGCACCGCTCGCGCACGATGTCAACGCAAGCGAGGGGCTCCGGGCCGTACCCGACGATGTCACCGAGACAGATGATCCGGTCAATGCTGCGGGAATCGATGTCGCGCATCACAGCGCGCAAGGCCTCGGCATTTCCGTGGATGTCGCTGATGATCGCGATCGACACAAGCTCTCCTCGCTTCAACCGGACACCGCCGACCAGAGACTGCGACACGCACGGCCCGTTCGACCCGGGTTGCCGACGACCCGCCAACCAGACCGCCCCTCCTCGGGGTGCCGATCCTAGTGAATCCCGCAAAGTCAGGCAATCGCAACGAAAGGAAGCGCGCCGTCATCAAAGAGAGGCGACAAAGCCCCTCACAGACCGCAACCTCGCCCCCAGAATCCCCCAGCGTTCACCTCAAACCCCTCAATCGCCGATGAACCGACCGTTCGCCGATTCACTCCCCGATACCGACAGATAAGATCACTCGGTCTCACGCCTCACGCAAGCCAAACTACGCACACCCACGTCCGGTAACGTATCGCCCGACCAATCAGAACACCACGGCACACACGAGGAACGACATGCCAGCCGCAAGCGTCACCTACCAGCGGACCCGCGAGATGACCATCGACGAGCTGTTGCTCGAGAATCGCATCTGCTTCCTCGCGCAGGACATCAACAACGTCTCCGCCACTCGCGTCATGATGCAGCTCCACTACCTGGAGAACCAGAAGCGAGGCCAGGAGATCTCCCTTTACATCAAGTCGCCCGGCGGCTCCGTGGACGACACCCTCGCCATCTACGACACCATGCGCCTCATCTCCTCCCCAGTCGCCACCTACTGCATCGGCTACGCCTATTCCGGTGCCGCGGTCCTGCTCGCCGCCGGCGCCAAGGGCAAACGCTTCATCCTCCCCCACGCCAAGGTCATGATCCACCAGCCCTACGGCGGCGTCACCGGCCAGGCCGAGGACATCAAGATCCAGGCCGAGCAGATCATCAAGATGAAGGCCGAGCTCAACCGCATCCTCAGCCACCACACCGGCCAGCCCGTCGAGACCATCCAGCGCGACGCCGAGCGCGACAAGTACTTCACCGCCGAAGAGGCCAAGGCCTACGGCATCGTCGATGAGATCCTGAACGAAGCCCAGGCCCAGGCCGGCGTCATCCCGGGCGTCCGGTAAACAAAGGGCCAGAGAGAAAGCAGCCAAACTCGCGCGGCCGACAGCCGCACACGAAATCACGCATCCGCCAGAGTGTCCGTCGTCATCACACGTTTCCTGACACCAGCATCTGGCCATCTGCCATTTGCGATTTGGAACTCTCCCATGTCCGGCTACCTCGTCCCCATCGTCATCGAGAAGTCCTCACGCGGCGAGCGTTCCTACGACATCTACAGCCGCCTCCTCAAGGACCGCATCATCTTCCTCGGAAGCCCCATCGGCGATGAGATCGCTTCCCTCGTCGTCGCGCAGCTCCTCTTCCTCGCCAACGAGGATCCCAAGCAGGACATCCATCTCTACATCAACTCCCCCGGAGGTAGCGTCACCGCCGGCCTCGGCATCCTCGACACCATGAACTTCATCCAACCCGATGTCTGCACCTACATCATCGGGCAAGCCGCTTCCATGGGCTCCCTGCTTGCCTGCTCCGGCACCAAGGGCAAGCGCTTCGCCCTCACCAACGCCCGCAACCTGATGCACCAGCCCCTGCTCTCCGGCGTCATGGAGGGCCAGGCCACCGACATCGAGATCGAAGCGCGAGAGATGCTCCGCCTCCGCGACCGCCTCTACCAGGTCTACGCCTCCAACACCGGCAAGTCGATCGACCAGATCGCACGCGACTGCGACCGCAACAAGTGGCTCGACGACAAGGAAATGCTCGAGTACGGCCTCATCGACAAGGTCCTGACGAGCATGCCCCAGTCCACGCGCACGCACAAGGACAGCGACGATATCTGAGCCGTCCTGTGAACAGACTGACCGACACGCTTCAATCAGTCCCGCCCGACCCGGCGGAGGGCGTCACAGCCGCGCGCAGACCTACAGTGGCACATGCCACGAGCTTTGGTCATCCGGGCCCAGGGGACGAACTGCGACAAAGAACTCTGCCGCGCGTTCGAGATCGCCGGTGCCGAACCCTCGCTCCGCCACCTCGATGCCCTGATCAGTGACCCATCGCAAATCGATGAGTTCGACCTCATCGGCTTCCCCGGCGGGTTCTCCTATGGCGACGACATCGCGTCCGGGCGCATCATGGCCGCCCTCGTGCGCGAGCGCCTCTACGCCCCGCTCCGCGACGCCGTCCTCCGCGGCTGCCCGATCATCGGTATCTGCAACGGCTTCCAGGTCCTTGTCCAGGTCGGCCTCCTCCCCGGCCCGCTCGACGGTGTATGGCCGACCGACCGCGCGCCGAAGCAGACATGCGCGCTGACGGAGAACGCCGGCGCACGCTTCATCGATCGCTGGGTCGAAATCGCCCCGGTCCCCGCGTCCCGTTGCGTCTGGACCGCGGGCCTCGATTCGGTCCATGCCGATCACGCCGATCGTCCTCACGGGATGCGCCTCCCCATCGCCCACGGCGAGGGGCGATTCGTCACCGACTCCCCCGCGACGCTTGAACGGCTTGAGAACGATGGTCTCGTCGCACTTCGCTACGCAACCGATGTCAACGGCTCTGAGAACGCCATCGCAGGCATCTGCGATGCGAGCGGCAGAGTCTTCGGCCTCATGCCCCACCCGGAGCGATTCCTGGAGTGGAATCGTCACCCATACTTCACCCGACTCGATAGCAGACTCAGGTCCCAGGAGACCCTCGGGCGTCGGATCTTCCAGAATGCCGTTGCCGCGGCTTCAAAGGCCTCCCGGCCGTCCGGCCGCCCCCAGATGGTCTGAACCGCACACGATCAGCTCCCCCGAGCCCAGCCGACATCTCGATACACTCAGATCGCATGACGGCCACGCGACTCCAGCGATCCGCACGCGCCGGCATCGGCCTGAACGCCATCGCCACCGATCGTCCCTGCACATCGTGCGGCTACAACCTCAAAGGTCTGACCCCGGGCGGGCCATGTCCCGAGTGCGGCACCGTGATCCGCCCGCGATCCGGAGCGAACGAGATCGCCGCGCCGCTCCTCGACGCTCCCCGTTCCCTCGTCACAGCCATCGGCTACGGGTGTCTCGGGCTGGCGATGATCAAGGCCATTCAGATTGTCTTCACGATTATCCTTGCCTGGGGCGGCGCGTCGGCGATGTGGATCCATGCCATCTCGCTCTGCTTCGGTATCGCGTGGGCCTCCTTCGCATGGCTCGCAATGCTCCCGCGCCCGGGTGCTTCACAGTCAACACCCGGCGCACTCGTCGAAGGAGCGATCCGGTGGGCCGCACGCCTCTCAGCACTCCTGATTCCCGCGGCATCGCTCGCATTCCTCGCCGCCACAGTCGTCGCCAAGCGCGGACTACCGAACACGCAGCTGGAAGTCGCCGGCGCGTGGATCCACATGGGAGGCCAGGTCTCTCCGATCTTCCTCGCCCTTGCGGTCGCGAACCTCGCGCTCTCTGGCGCGGATGAAGGAATCGCCTGGCGGACTCGCGCCGCCGCCGCTGCGATGGTGGTCTCGTTCGTCGTGAGCATCTTCGCGTGGTGGCTCGCATCCAAGGGCGCGATCGGCGTGGGCGCGGGCATTTTCATCGTCATCGCCGCAGCGATCATGCTCGGCGCGTGGACACTGCTGATGATCGGGCTCGTCCAGGTCGGCATGATGATGCTCTGGGCCGTGAAATACGCGGACGATTCCGCCGACCGAGAGCGACGCCGACTCGAACGCGAGGCCCGCGAGCGCGAGCGGTTCAAGGTGCCCGCATCGAGCCCCATCGGCCCATACACGGGTGCGCTGCCGAGAAAGAACAAGCGACCGACCGATCCGGCGTGAGCGAATCGCGCCAGCACCGGCAAACACACCGAATCGACGGCCGACGCTCTACGATTCGGCATGACCCGGGCGCGTGACAAGGTGCTGCTCGCCATGTCCGGCGGCGTGGATTCCTCCGTCGCCGCCGCGCTGCTCCTCCGCGCCGGCTACGACGTGGTCGGCTGCTTCATGCGCCTCGGCTCCCCGGGCGAAACCCTGGAGACCATGACGAGGGATGAGGGCGGGGCGTGCACGACGGGTACCGCGGGGGTGAGTGGGGGGGTGAGTGGGGGGGGGGTGAAGGTCGGGCACCAGGGGTGCTGCTCGATCAACGACGCCGCGGATGCACGCCAAGTTGCAGCAGAACTCGGCATCCCGTTCTACGTCGTGAACTTCAAGCGCGACTTCGGGCGTGTGATCTCATACTTCGTGGATGAGTACGTCCGAGGCCGCACGCCGAATCCCTGCGTGCGTTGCAACGACTGGCTGAAGTTCGGCAAACTCCACGACTACGCGGTCCAGATCGGCGCGACGCACGTCGCCTCGGGCCACTACGCGAGAATCGATCGTGAGGGCACCTCCCCGCGCCTGATGCGTGGCGTCGATCACAGCAAGGACCAGAGCTACGTGCTCTTCGGCGCACCGCGCGAGAGATTGGCGTCGATGCTGCTCCCGATCGGCGAGATGGAGAAGCCGCGTGTGCGCGACCTAGCGCGCGAACTGGGGCTGCCCGTCTTCGACAAGCCGGACTCTCAGGAGATCTGCTTCGTCCCTGACAACGACTACGCCGGGCTTGTGGAGCGGGTTGCGCCGGAGCAGGCAAGGCCCGGTCCGATCGTGAACGAGAGGGGCGAAGTGGTCGGCACCCACGCCGGGCAGCACAGGTTTACTGTCGGGCAGCGCCGAGGCGTGAAGCTCGCCCTGGGGACGCCCGCCTACGTGCTGGAGCGAGACGCCGCGACAAACACGGTGCGGATCGGCCCGCCCGAAGCCCTCGACGTCGGCTCGCTCATCGCGTCCGAGGCGAACTGGCTCACCGATCCGCCCGCCCCCGGCCAGACGCGAGTCTGCCTGGCCCGGTATCGCTCCAACGGTCGTGCGGTTCCCGCGCGCGTGCGAACGCTTGCCCCGCTTGGCGCCGATCAACCATCCCCCTCCGGACGCCATGAGCGGTTCGAGGTCGTGTTTGAAGAGCCGCAGCGCGCCGTCGCCCCCGGCCAGGCGGTCGTGCTCTACGACGCTTCGGAGCCCGACTGGGTGATCGGCGGCGGTTGGATCGCCTCTGTAACCTGAGCCGCGAGGCGATGCTCCGCCTGAGCGATCGCTTCCGCAGTGATGATCGCTCTGGTCAGTTCGGATCGAAGCCGGCCGAGCAGTCCGAAATACTGGAAGAGCCAGACGATCAGCGCGATGCCGGCGCACGCAGCGAAGAAGACGGCACCGGCGACAAGCCACCCGACGAAACGCCCTCCGATGCCGCACCCAACCACAAGCACCAGCAGCGTGATGATCATGCCGAGCGTTGCATACGCGTTCGACGAGGCGTTCCGCAGCTTGAGACTCGGGAACCGCATCGAGATCACATGGATGTACCGCAGCCCGCAGTAGATCACGATCGCGTGAACGAACCGTGAGATCCAGGAGAGCATCTCGGCATATGAGAACGACATCATTGCTCCGCCGGATCCGATGGTAACGGTCCCAGAGAGCACGCCCCGGAAGACCGACCCCGCAACCGCGTTGAACAGGATCACCGCCGAAGCAAAGGGCAGGAGCACGCGCAGACGCACCCGCCAGTCCCGTGCGCTGTCGACGCCGACAAAGGCCGGATCAGGCGTAGAGAGCATCCACCACCCGAAGAGCATCGTCGCCAGCGTCGCGATGTCGAAGAAGGCGTCCAGCACGCTCATGGACCCGATCTGGAGAGCCGCGAAAATCATCGCCAGCGGGATCTTGGGGACCCAATCGAAGATGTAGATCAGAGACGCGACCAGCGCGAGCGTCGCGCCCCCGCGCAAGGTCCGCACGTACCCGGGCGACGCGTAGCGAAAGAGATTCCCGCGCAGCGAACGCGCGATCGGTGTCCCACACTCCGGGCAGTGGCCAGACTCAGGAAGTCCGGCTAGGTCATACCCGCAGGAGAGGCACCGGAGCGATGGGATGGCGGTGGGTGTGCTCATGTCGTCGTCGGTCTTGGCGCGTGCTCTCTGAGAAGGTTCTTTCGGATTGCGCGCAAGCGATTGAGCGCGCTGCGGGTGTGGATGCAGACGAGGAAAAGCGCGATGCAGCAGGCGATGCATCCGGCCACGCCGATGGCGACCAGCAGCGCGTCGATCTCGCTGGTGGAAGCGTCCAGCAACTGCTGCGTGAGCGCGATCAGAACGACCGAGGAGGGGATCGAGCAGAGCAGCAGGGCTCTGGCCGAGTCACGCAAGCGCTTGCTCTCCAGACGCCGGGCCAGATCCAGCGACGTGAGCATCTGGGCGACGATCAGCCCCTCCGCAGCGACGAGCACCAGAAGCCATCCCGGGTTGACGCCGGGAGGGTGCGGCAGCGGCAGCAACTCGCCCAGATGCGGCGCGTACCGCAACAGGATCACGCCCAGCGAGAAGCACAGAGCAAGCAACACGAAACCGCAGATGCGCACACGCGAAGGGGCCTCCGGGTCCGCTCCCGCTCGCGACGGTGAGCGAACACATTCGAGCGAGACAACCCCGCTCGCCCAGAGAATCAGCGAGAGCGGCAGCAGATGAGAGAACGCTGCGAAGAACGTGGACGGAAAGCCCGGAAGGATCGCCGTGTTCACCAAGCTCACCGCGACCGCACTCAGAGCGGTGCAGGGCGGTGCGAGCGTGAGCCAGACGCAGCGCGACAGCGCACGGAGATACGACGCGGGGAGTCGTCGGGCCTCTGCTCGGGAGATCCGCACCGGGAATGTGCACTCCGGACAGATCGTGTCCGGCGCAAGCCCCCGCAGGTCGTAGGAACAGGCAAGGCACGGGACGCGTCCGAGCATGTCGGCCTCGGGCGCGGGCGGCACAACTTGGCCTGTCAACATGCATCAGAATGTACCGAACCGGTTGCCCGAACGCCCTCTGCATCGACTACGCTTGGCGCGGCTCTGTACAGGCCCATAGCCGGATCGCGGGCCGGAAGGCAAGTCCCGGCATCAGGCCCAAGGGGATCGCACGTGGCGACGAAGCACATCGGAATCGTGGCCGTTAGCCCGGAAGGGGCCGCTCTGGCCGTGCGAGCCATCTCACGCCAGGCCTCGAAACTGCTCCCGCCCCACGATCACCCGCGCGTATCGATGCACAACGAGCCCCTCGCACACTACATCGATGCAATCCGTGCCGATGATTGGCATTCAGTAGGGTATCTGCTCCGACGTTCGGCTGACGTTCTGGCTGGATGCGGTGCCCAGTTCGTGGTTACTCCGGACAACGCCGTCCAGCACGGCGTACACCTCGCCGAGGTCGGGTCGCGGATCCCATGGATCACGATGACCGACCTGGTCGCCCGGAACGTCGAGCGGGACGGGCGAAAAAAAGTCGGGCTGATCGGGACCAAGATGGTGACCTATGGCTCGACATACCAGACACATCTGGCGATACGAGGGATCCAGGTCCTCCCGCCCGAGCCCAACGAATCGGACCTTCTGGATGAGATTATTTTCGGTGAGCTCATCTACGGGAAGTTTCGACTGGAATCACAGCGGGCAGTGCTCGGGATCATCGGCCACCTCGCCGAGCGTGGCTGCGAGGGCGTCATCCTCGGGTGCAGCGAGGCCCCCTTGCTGGTGACGCCTGAGAACGCAGGACTCCCCGTCTACGACGCCGCAGACATCCTCGCCGAGGGCGCGGTGCGATACGCGATGTCGGGGTGAATGCCCGGATTTTGTGCGACCGAGCAACCTCCGAAAGTCGCGAGCCGAATCTCTCCGCGTCCGCAGTCCGCGCCCCCCGTACCAGATCCGGGCCTTCGGTCCTCCCCATCAGAGGAGTATCAGAGGAACTTTGGATGGCAAATGGGGTCCGGAACGGCTGGACGCCGGGGCATGGGGTGTGTTATGCTGGGGGGGTCCGCTGGCGGCAGGGTCAGCGGCGTGGCCTCCGGAGCTGGCTCTCGCAACGGGAGCCACGCAGGAGCTTTGGAGAGCCGGGCACGACGCAACGTGTGGTCATTGGGGGCGTAGGACCGCGCAGTGTGTCGCTTCCTTCGGGCAGGGCGTGCGGGTCGCCGCGAGGCAGATGGAGCCGGGCATGAGCGTTCGCAGAATCCGGTCGGTTCTTGGTCTTCGCTCTTCGGATAAGAGGCGGAGGTCCACCGCGCACGAACTGACCTCACGCGCGGGGACGGCGTCGTACTTTGATACCCTCGAACGCCGCCAACTCCTCGCTTTCCCCGACACCACGTCCGCGATCGCGCTGACCTTCGGTGCGGGCGGCGTCGCCAACGAAGTGGACACCATCGACACCACCTCCGATGAGGGGTGGTACAGCTTCACCACGCCGACATCCGACTTCATCACCGTGCTCGCAGACGCCGCGACATCCGTCGGCAGCACGCTGAACACACGCATCGATCTCTACGTCGAGAGCAACGCGACCCCCGGCTTCGCCGTCCCCGCTCGCGGCGCCAACAACGTGATCCTCTCGGCGACGGGCAACGGCACGACCAGCTCCGGCACGCCGACCGATGCATGGATCGGCTTCGTCTCCGAGCCCGGACAGACATACTTCGTTCGTGTCCGCCAGGAGGGCTCGACCACCGGCGCCTACACCCTGCGCGTCGATCGCGAGTCCGGCTCCATCACGCCCAACGCCGTCGGCAACATCGTCACCACCGCTGGCTCGCTCCCGCGCCGTGGCGCCGACTTCGTCTACCGGGTCTCCAACGGCTCGAACGCCGCGTTCGACGCCCTGACCTTCATCGGCGCTGAGGCCGATCCCGCCGTCCTCGACACCCGCGTCGAGATCTACAACGCGCAAGGCACACTGATCACCGTCGACAGCAACTCCGGCGTTGACAGCAACGCCGCGGCGTGGTTCAAGGCGAATCCCAACCAGACATACTTCATCCGCATCCGCAGCGATGAGTTCCTCTCCGGCCGCCCCGCTTCCGGCGCGTACAGCGTCCGGCTGCAGTCCAGCCCTGTCAATATACCGATCGACCCGGTCACCAGAACCGGCACGGTCGCCGCCCCACTCGTCGCTCAGGCACGCGTCTACTCCTTCACACCCGCGGCATCCGGCCTCGGCATCATCCAAGGCCTCGGCGTCGGTCTCAATCGCGTCGACGATCCCGCCATCCGCCTCTTCAACAGCGCGGGCAACCTGCTCGCCTTCAACGACAACTTCTCCGGGCTCAACTCGCAGATCACATTCAATCTCTCCAGCTCACAGCAGTACTTCGTGCTCTTCGACGGATTCTCGGCAACACCTCCGGTCGCCGGCAAGACCTACCGAGTCATCATCGCCGCGAACGCAACGGTGCAGCCGGTGGATGGTGTCGACGACCACGCCAATGTTGGCGACTGGGCCAACGCAACGCCACTCCGCTTCGGCGCACCCGCCGAGGTGCTCCCCACGATCGACTGGAAGGTCACCGCGGTCGGCGGCGGGCGCATCGCGACCGCAGGCGACACCGATGTCTTCGTCTTCGTCCCGCCCAAGAGCATGCTCGGCATCTACCCGGGCGAGGTCGATCCCGACGATCCCACTGCCTGGTTCGCCGGCGAGGACTCCGCAGGCAACCCCATCGAACTCCGCCCCTCGACTCGACTCCAGATCTTCGCAAGCCCGGGTCTCGGTTTCCTCAACACCTCGATCCAGGTCTATCGCTTCAATCCCGATGCCGTCGATCCCACGACGGGCAACGACGGCTTCGAACTGGTCTACCAGAACAATAACGCGACACTCCCCGACCAGGGCGTCTCCGGCATGTACGACCCCGCGCAGGCCGACCCCGGCGCGATCGACATCCTCTCCGGCTTCCTCGGCGAGAACGTGAACGGAATCACGGTCTGGGCCGGTCAACCGTACTACATCGTGGTCTCGGGCACCGGAGTCGGCGCGTACTCGCTGGTCGTTCAGGCCGATGCCCACGTCGAGACACCCAGGCAGTACGACTACAGCACGTTCCCAGACCCCCTCTCGCCTGTCACTCCTGTCTATCCATTCACCCGAGACTTCGAGTTCGGCGATGAAGAGGAATTCGGCGGCACGGTCTTTGTGCCGCCCAACAACGGCACCGGCGACGTGCGCTTCCTCAACGCCGTGCTGAACGCCTTCCCCTTCGTGGTCGCTTCCGAACTGAGTCTCTACCAGGATCGCATCGTCGCCTCCGACGACCTCGAAGATGTTTTCTGGATCACCGAGTACCGCCAGACACGCCTGCCGTCGCTGCACGACTTCGACGATGTGGACATCTACGAGTTCACCGCGCCGTACACCGGCACCTTCGAGATTCGCATCAACACCACCTCGCTCGCAAACTCCCATTACGTCGAGTGGACCGACTGGTACTCTGAAGATTTCTTCCCCGATCCCGCCGATCCGCCCACAGACGTGAACGGCGAGCTCTTCTTCGAGTTCTACAACAGTCTCCTCGACAGCGCACTCCGTATCTTCGACAACGACTTCGAGCAGATCGCCTACAACGACGACAACGTCGCCGTCAACGGCGAGTTCGATCCCAACATCCCCACTGTCGGAACCCTCACACCCCTCGCGGGGGACGCGGACAACCCGTTCGCGAACTTCACGTTCCACCGGCGCGATGCGCGCGTTGTCTTCAACGTCGTCGCGGGCGAAACCTACTACATCCAGGTCGAGAATGGCCAGAAGTACAAGGACGGCAGGCCACAAAGCATCGTCGATCGCGAGCTCGCGCCCGAGTCCGAGATCGACTGGCGGGCCGTTGCGGGAACCTACGAACTCCTCATCAACGGCGTCGGCAACCCGCAGAACCTCCCCGGCATTTTCTCCTCTCTCGCCGACGATCACCCCGACGCCATCAGCGGCGGACGCCCCATCTTCAGCACCGTCATCGACATCAATCCCGCCACCGGCTCGGGCACGATCGCCGGCGCTATCGAGACCACCAACGACGCGGACCTCTTCGTCTTCCGCGCCACCAGCACGGGGCTGGCCACCATCACGGTCGCCAGAACCAGCGCCATCGGCAACAACGTGGTGCCGCGTGTCGAGGTCTACGGACCGGATGGTCTTCCCCTCGTGGAAGGACGCGCCACAAGCACCGGCGTGATCACCGTCACCCTCCCCGTCACCAACGGAGAGCAGTACGACGTCCGCGTCTTCCAGGACAGTGTCAACACCGGCGCATACACCGTCACCGTCTCCAACCTCCCGTACATCGACGACCACGCCGATCGTCCCGATTTCGCCAACGCCACGCCCTTCCCGCTCCAGGACTTCCTCGGTGGCGGGTCGCTCAACGGCTCCATCAATGTCCCCGGCGACACCGATATCTTCCGCTTCGAGGCGTTCACAAGCCAGGACTTCACCTTCCGCGTCACCGCGCTCGACTTCACGCTCGACCCCGTGCTGGAGGTCTACGAGATCGCAGAGGATCCCCTCGGCAATCCCTACCTCGCCAGGATCGGCTTCAACGACAACGCCCCCGGTCTGGGCACAACCGCCCAGCTCACCATCGGCGTGAACAACCCGCGCACGAGCGGCGCCTCCGGCAACACGTACAACACATACTTCCTCGTTGTCCGCGGCGCAAGCCCCGCGCTCGACTTCGGCGCATACCGCGTCGACATCCAGTTCCCGCCCTCCGACGACCACGCCGACAGCGGCGAGTTCGGGCTCGCCACGCTCATCATCGCCGATGCCGCGACCGGTGCCGGCTCTGAGTCAGGCACCATCGAGCTCGCGGGCGATTCCGATCTCTTCGTCTTCACCGCCCCCGCGAGCGGAACCTCAACCGTCAACATCACCGTTCCCCTCTCCAGCACGCTCCTGCAGCGCGTCAGAATCTTCGACTCCTCGTTCACGCAGGTCGCCTCCAACCAGGATCTCAACCCCACCGACGTAGACTTCGACGTCGTCCGCGGACAGGTCTACTACATCCTGGTCGATGCCTCGCCCAGCGCAGGCCCGAACGCGATCACCGGCTCCTACACCGTCGATCTCCTCGCGCCCGCGATCGACGATCACCCCAACATCGGCGAGTTCGATCTCGCGACCCTCATCACGCTCGTCGCCTCCACCGGCGACGGCGGCATCGGCGGCCTCTCCTTCGGCGATCCCTCCAACCCGAGGATCTCACCCGCCAACGACACCGACCTCTTCACCTTCGTCACGCTCGCCTCGGGCAACGTGCAGGTCACGGTCACCCCCTACAGCTCATCCGTCGTCGGCATCGGGCCTCGCGTCCGCATCTTCGATTCCGCAGGCGTGCTCGTCACAGGTCTGGATGTCTCGGCCTCGACCGGCATGGAGCAAGTCACCCTCGCCATCCCCGCAGCCGCCGCCGGCGAGCGTTACTACATCCTCGTCTCCGCGATCACCCCCACCGATTTCTTCACGGTTTCGACCGGCGAGTACGCCGTCACACTCGACGGGCCTCCCGGCGTCGCGCCGCCCCCGCCCGATCCGAGCATCATCGATTTCTCGAACCCCAATGTCGCAACGCTTGACAGCAGGGGCGATGCCACCATCACGTCATCGATCTCCGTTGCCAACGAGCGTGATCTCTACACCTTCATCGCTCCGGCCAAGGGCGACATCTACATCCAGCTCATCACGCCCACCGGCTCACGCCTCTCGCTCTCCCTCACTGTCCTCAACGCCGCGAACGAGAATCCTTCCTCCGTCGTCGCCTTCGACGCCAGCGGGCTTCCCGGCGTCGCCTCGAACATCACGATCCCCCGCGCACAGGTCACAGCGGGTCAGCAGTTCTGGGTCATCGTGGACGGCATCGGCGTCGGCACAGGGACCTACACCCTCAAGATCGACACTGCCCCAGAAACCTACTACCTCTACTACCCGGAGGGCTTCTCCAGCGCGAAGATCCGCGAGGTCGTCTCGATCTCCAACGGCGGCACCGAAGCCGTCACCTACTCCGTCACGCTCCGCTACAACGACGGCACCGAGACGATCGTCCGTTCCGGATCGATCGACGCCGGCCGCAGAGGCGGCGTGACCATCAGCAACGGCGCGATCACCGCCCCGGGTGTCCGCAGAGGTGTTCCCTACTCGATCGTCATCGAATCCAGCGGGCCGCTCGGCGCCACTCTCGCGCACTACGACTTCGACCAGAGCACCGGCGATTCCTTCACCGACGCCCCGAACGCCACATGGTCCTTCGCCAGGGTCGAGCGCAACCCCGGCAACGTCGCCGACGCCCTCACCATCTACAACCCCAATCCCTTCGATGTCGTCGTCACGCTGACCGCCCACACATCCAGCGGCACCGTCGTCCTCTCCCGCACCATCGCCGCCGATCGGCGTGGCGGCTGGAACATCAGTGCCACCGACGCCCTCCCCGTCGGCACCTTCGGCGTCACGCTCACCTCAGCACCCGCAGACAGCGCGAACCAGGCCGCATTCGTCGGTATCGTCGCGGGCCTCACCCACTACGACATCCAGCGTGGCGGCGCGTACGCCATCCTCGGCCAGCCGGGTGGCGGCGCGAACGCCGGAGCCATCCCCTCACTCACACAGGGCGCGGGCGTCTCCTCCGAGATCGCCTTCTACAACCCCGGCTTCCTCCCCACGACCATCGTCATCACGGGCCGCTACATCAACGCATCGCTCCCCACCCTCAACCGAACGATCGACCTCCCGGCTTTCGGCACGGTGGTCCTCTCAGGCGAGACGTTCGGACTCGTCGCAGACCAGCCGATCGGGCTCACCTATCGCTCCAACCAGCCGATCGTCGTCATGGCCGCCGAGTACCAGCGCGGCGAGGCCAACGCCACCGCCGCGATCACCGAGGTCGGCACCCGCTACTTCTTCGGCGATGCGTTCATCAACCGTGCCTCCGCGGGCGTCAACTACTTCGAGACCCTCTCGATGTTCAACCCCGCGGGTGCGTCCACGAACGTGACCGTCCGCCTGATCTTCACGACCGGCGAGATCTCACAGTTCATCGTCCCGCTCAGCGCGGGCGGGTTCGCCTCCATCAATCTCCACGAACGCCCCGAGATCCTCAACCGACCCACCAACGCCAACTTCTTCTCGATCGAGCTCTCCGCACCCACCCAGTTCGGCGTCGAGCTCACCCACTACGACCTCTTCCTCGGCGGCGGCTACACCCAGTCTGGCGCACCCCTCGGCCTGCTCACGCCGCTCTCGCGCATCTCATAACCGCTCGCACCATCTCGCAACCCACGGGGCGGGCCGCAAGGTCCGCCCCGTTTCGTTTCTCGATCCAACGCCGCCTCGCCCCTCTCTCGCCGGTACGCTTGGACATGGCCTCGCGTGGCTTCACACTCATCGAGACGCTGGTCGTCGTTGCGATCCTGGCGATCCTCATCGGTGTGCTCGTCCCCACGCTCAGCTCTGCGCGCGAGGCCGGTCGTGCCGCCGTCTGTCTCTCGAACCTCCGGCAGGCATCGGCCATCTGCCGCGTCTACGCCGACGAGAACCGAGGGCTCTCTCCGGCGATCGGCATTCCCTACGCCTCGATCCCGAACTGGGCACTCGTCGTGCTGGAGGGCTCAGGGCGTGCGGGCACCGGCTCCGAGATGTACGGCGGGCCGACCATCCTCGTCTGTCCGTCCAGCCGCGCACGCCTCGGCCAGGAGATGACGCGCACCTACGCGATCAACGCGACGGGCCACGCCAGAGACGCCTCTGATCCGCTCCGCGCTGCCGACCCGGATCACTACGACACCGATCAGGCCCACATCCGGCTCGATCTCGCCGATCCCGCACGCTCCGGCCCGCTGCTCTTCGACTCAGGCATCGCGCCGCCCGAGCCCGGCTCTCCCCCGCCCACACGCACCGCCAGCATGATCGACTTCAGGCAGCCCTTGCATGTGCAGCAGCGCCTCGCGCCGGTGCATACGCCCGGATCCATGAACCACAGCAATCTCGACGGATCGGTCCAGACAACAAAGGTCAAGGGCCTGTCTCTGCCTCAGGCGTGGTCACGCCCGCTGCCCTGAGCCGCGCTCATCTCGTCAGCGTCAGCCCGTCGTCCCAGAGCTTGAGGTCTTTCACATCGGTCGCCGTCACCGTTGAGGCGTGCCCGTCGAAGAACAGGGCGTTGCAACCCGTCCCGTGCCGGCGAGGTTCCATGCGACGGACCAGCGGCCCTCCATTCACGTGCCCCGCAAGCCACAGGTCGTACCACTGCGCGATCTGCATGTCCGTCGGCGCGGAACCGACATAGATCGATGCGGCGTGGTGCCCATTCGGATCGTCGAAGTAGTCGGTCAGATACACCACGCCCGATGGGTTGATCACTCGATCGATCATCGTCGGACCGCGACGCTTCCGCCAGTTGATCGCCGCACTCGCATCCGGGACACGCTCGGTCCCGACCTTGCGGAACGGGATCGCATTCGTCACATAATGGATCACATGCGCATCGGGCTTGCGGCTCGGATCCCGGAAAAACGGCGCGCCCGCGAAGCGGTCGTTCGGCTCCTCGTCGGGCGAGATGCTCGAATCGATGTACGGACGAAGCGCAACGGCCCACGGCGGACGCTCGCGAGTCACGTTGTCAACACCCTCACGCGGCACGAATCCGTTGTTCGAGTTCGCGTACAGGTTCATCGCGATCCCGAGCTGACGCTGATTCGAGAGGCACATCGCCGCACGTCCCGCATCCCGGGCCTTGCTCAACGCAGGGATCATGATCGAGATCAAGAGCGCAATAATCGAGATGGCGACCAGCACCTCGATGAGACTGAAACCGCGCCCGGCGGCGGATGGCTTCCGACGCTCCTGCATACAAACAGCATACCACGGGCAAGGCCGGGCAGACGCGGCTTTCAGCGATTGTCGGGCAGATCAATCGGCGCAGGGTCCGATCCCGACGGGGCGGGGGTTGGCTCCGGGGACGCAGCCGGAGCCGGAGCGGGGGCCGGAGCCGACTCGACTGGTGTGCGCTGACCGGCCTCCGCCATCGGAGGCATCTCGCCCGGGGCACGCAGGGTCACATCCAGCCGGCGACTGTGCGAAGCCGGAACAAACACACGGTTGCTGAGCGTTCCCCCGCGCTGCCCGCTCGGCATCATCGCCCAGTCAAGACGATCGGGGTTGACCGGATCGGCTTCGTTCTTGTCAGCGTAGAACCGCATGACAAGCTGCTGCCCGACCGGAACATCCTTCGACCACACCGCTTGCCCGGTACGCGTATCCACGAGCGTAATCGTCTGAGGAGCACCGGTAGTGGATTGGTACACATACTTGTCGATCGAGGCCATCGAGCCGCCCGGGAAGTGTCCCGGCATGCCCTCGCAGCCCATCGCCCCGACCATGATTCCCAGGGCGCCAACAATGCTGTAGACCATCCGACACTGGCTCATCGAGATTCTCCGCTCGCGTTCAGGAATCGTCCGGCACAGCCGGTCTGGAGGATAGGGCCGCACATCGGTTATCGGTAGACTCATACAGGTGCCTGAAGCCACGCCGCCCAACCCACGTACGTTCGAACCCCATGTTGGGGTTCGGATCGGTCATGGGTACGACCTGCACCGCCTGGAACCCCTCGGCCAGGCCGGCACCAGAGACCGGCTGATGCTCGGCGGCATCCAGATCGAGTCCGACCGGGTCCCCGTCGCCCACTCCGACGGAGACGCCCTCCTCCACGCCATCACAGATGCCATCCTCGGAGCCCTGGCGATGCCCGACATCGGCCAGCTCTTCCCCGATACCGATCCGCGCCACGCGGGCGAGGACTCCTCGGTCTACCTGCGTGAGGCCGCGCGTCGCGCCGCCTCTGCCGGCTGGAGCATCGCCAATCTCGATGCCACAGTCGTGCTCGAACGCCCCAGGATCGGACCGCACAAAGAAGCCATGCGCACACGCATCGCCGAACTCGTCGGCATCACGGTCGATCGCGTCAACGTCAAGGGCAAGACCCACGAGCGCGTGGACGCCGTCGGAGAAGGCCGGGCCGTCGAGGTCCATGTTGTCGCGATTCTCACTCGATCCTGACGCTCACTCCCGCATGTGCGAGCGCATGTACCTTGCTACGCCCCAGTCCGCGATCGACGGAAACGCCGTCCCCAGTCCCAGCGCGATCCGCGTGGCCGCACTCGTCCACACCTCGCCCCGCGGCTTCCTCAGGCACGCCACCACCGCCCGAGCCACCCGCTCCGGCGGTTGGAGCGACGTGTTGGAACTCGAAAGCCCCTGAGAACGAGGCGAGTTCCTCTCCAACTCATCGAAGAACTCCGTGCTCGTGCCGATCGGATGAACGCTTGAAACGTCGATCCGCTCGCTCGCCAACTCGTGCCTCAACGCGCGGGCGAGATGGTCCTGGCACGCCTTGCTCGCCGAGTACGCCGCGTGATACGGGGCCCCGATCTTCGACAGGCAACTCGAGCAGACGAGCACGTGCCCGCGAGACTCTCCCGTCGCCGGCTCGGGCTTCTCACGCATCTGGGCGACCGCCGCCCTGACGATCCAGAGCGTCCCCCAGAAGTTTGTCCGCAGCATCGCCTCCCACTCACTGTTGGTCATGTCGAGCGAAGGCGTCTCAACGCCGTACCCGGCGTTCGCGAACACGCCGTGCAAAGGGCCGATCTCCGCCGATGCCCGCTCGATGAACGCGAAGCATTCCGATTCACGCGAGACATCGCACGCAAAGACAACCACCGCCCCGCCGATCGTGCGAATCCTCTCCGCCACCGCTTCGAGTCGCTCGGTCCTTCGCGCGCTGATCGCCACTCGCATCCCGGCTCGTGCGCATTCGACCGCGGTCGCAGCGCCGATGCCGCTGCTCGCTCCCGTGATGGCGATCGCACGGCCCCGTAGATCAACACGAGACATGGGTGAACCTCATCGCCGACACCGGCGCTTCAGTCGTTGATCGCCTTCTGTGTCTTCTCGCCCACCGCCTCGATATCCCGCCCCACACCCTTGACGGTGTTACAACCAGTCATCGCCAGTGCGCCCGCAATCGCAACCAGCAGCGAGAGCCGAACAATCGTCTTCTTCATAGCCGCATCCCTCGTGTGGGCTTCCAGAGCGATGAACAACGCGTCCATCGTCACGACTCATGGATGCTAGCCAACAGGCGCCCGCTCCGGTCGGTCGCGATGCAGCAGCCAGCCGAGTTCCGGAGCCCGCATCGCCAGCGAGAGCGCGAGATAACTCCCGCCCCCCGCGGCCGTGAGCACGATCAGCGTCACAAGCTGCCCCGTCCAGGACGCTCCCGTCGGCAGCATCTCACCCACGCCCCATACCACAGCCATCATCCCCAGAGTCATCATCATCATCCGACCGAACGCAACGCTCGTCGAGCGATCCATCGGGTTCACCCCCGTCAATCGCTGCGACAGCATCGCCAGAATCACGCACTGCACGATCGCGCAGATGCTCGTGGACCACGCAAGCCCCGCCTCACGGAACGGCCAGATCAGCACAAGGTTCAGCACAAGGTTCACCACCACCATGCACATCGCAACGTTCATCGGCGTCCGCACACGCCCCGCGGCATAGAACGCCCGCGTCCACACCTGGTTGATGGAGAACGCCCAGATCGCCGGGGCATACCCGAGGAGCACCGCCGCGGCACGCGCCACGCCATCGGAAGAAAATCCCCGCTCGCCGCCGGAATACACCACGAACGTCAGCGGGTCACGAACAAGGATCAGCCCCGCGCTCGCGGGCAGACCAATGAAGAGCGAGAGACGCAGGCCCCGACGGAGCGTCGTCGCGAACTCGCCCGTGCTGTTCGTCACGCGAGCCAGCATCGGAAAAATCGCCGTCGCGACCGCAACGCCGAAGACCCCGAGCGGAAACTGGTACAGACGCTGCGAGTATCCCAGGATCCCGTTCGAGCGATCGTCGAGCGGATACTCAAACCCGAAGATCGTCGGGCCAACCCAGTTCGGCCACATCGCGATCAGCATGTCAAAGAACGAGTTGATCTGCAGCGTCCCCATCCCGATCACCACCGGGACAAATCGCCGCAGCATCGTCCGAACCGTCTCCGCCACCCCATCCGACGACGCATTGAACGCAAACCGCGGCCCCAACGCCCGCACGCCCCAAGCCACCTGCGCCACGCCGGAAACCAGGATGGCGATGCCGATCACATACGCCGCGCCGACCCGGTCAGGGTTCGCCATCAGCGCATAGGGAAGTGCCGCGGCAATCGTGATGAGATTCAGCAGAATCGGCATCCCCGCCGAAGGACCGAACCTTCCGTGCGTCTGCAGCATCCCCCCCAGGATCGCCGCGATGCACACCATGGGCATGAACGGGAACATGACCATGATCAACTTCACCGAGAACGCCCGCTCCGCGTCACGCCCGTCCAGAAACAGCACGGCAAGCAACGCCAGCTCCACCAGAACGGTGATGATCCCCGTCAGGATCGCGAGTCTGCGAACGACCAGCGCGCCGAACCGCCGGGCCGCGTCCGGATCGTCACGGTCCAGTTGCGTGTAGAGCGGAATGAACGCCGCCGTGAGCGCGCCCTCACCGAGCAGCCGCCTGAAGAAGTTCGGGATCGCGAACGCCGCCATGAACGCCGAGCCGATGGCGGTGTCCCCGAAGACGCGAGCCGTCGCGATATCCCGTCCGAGCCCCGCGATCCGCGACACCAGTGTCAGTGATGAGAAAACGCGAACCGCCCGCCCCATGGCACTGTCGCCGGTTCTGCTCCGGTCGGAAGCGGGGGGGTCGGGCTGTTCAGGTGGCGGCATAGTTGTGGGTGCGTCCTGCACGGATGCAAGATTATCACGTTCGACGCTCGGCGAGCGCCCGCTTGCCGGAACGACGCCGAATCAGCCCGATCACGAGTATGCCGAGCCCCACCCCCACGAGATTCGCCGCAAGATCCCACCACGAGCACGTCCGGCCCAGCGCGGGGATCGCCTGAAGCCCCTCGTCCAACGCCGCATACCCGCACGCGATCAACCCGAGCGTTCGCAACCGAAGCCGACGATGCCGCACCGCTGCTGCCAGGAGCAGTGTCCACACAAAGAACACCCCGACGTGAATGATCTTGTCCGTCCCGCGGATAGGCGAATCGATCGCCAGCCGAGGCCAGTGGGTCGCGATGAATAACGCGAGCGCGTACACCCCGAACCCAACGAGATAGACCACACGCGGCACCGCGATCACACCGCGGTCCCGGAGGAAACCGGCGCGATCTCCCCAGCCCTCGTCACGATCTCCACGGGCGCGTCGCCTGTGGCCTGAGTGCCCGCCTCTGGCTGTGTGACTGGCCCGGACCCGGGCCTCGACTCGGGTTTCGTCTCGGGTTTCGTCTCGGCGCGGCGCTCCAGCATCGCGTCCCATTCTCTCAGCATCCCTTCGGCAAGCGCCTTGTAGTCGGCCGCCCCGGGAGCGGTGGGGGCGTAGTCGAAGATCGTCTGGCCGAAGGAGGGGCACTCCGCGAGCTTGATGTTCCGCCGTATCGCCGGGCGAAGCACGCGCGCGTGCTTCCACGGCACGTCGAGCGTGCGCTGCTCGGCAAGGAAGGCCTCAAGATCGGCGACCACTTCCTGCGTGTGCGTGCTCGACGTGTCGTGCATGCACAGCACCACACCCGTCACGCGCAGCTTCGGGTTCACCGTCTGCGTCACAAGCCGCACCGTCTCCAGCAACTTTCCCACCCCCTGCAACGCCAGGAAGTGTGCCTGCATCGGGATGATCACCTCACGTGCCGCCACCAGGCCGTTCAGCGTCAGCAGCCCCAGCGACGGGGGACAATCAAACAGCACAAACTCGTACTTTCCCGACGCCGCGGCCAGCGCATCCGACAAGCGTCGATTCCGGTCCGGTGCCTGCGCGATCTCCACCTCTGCCGCCGCAAGATCCGTCTGCGCGGGCAGAAGATCGAGATTCGGCGCGATCGAGTGGACACGCCCCTCCAGCCCCGAAGCCGGATCAAGCAGCACGTCATACACGGAGGCCTCGATCGCCGCCGGATCGACCCCGAGATGCAGCGTCGCGTGCGCCTGCGGGTCCAGATCGACCACCAGCGTCGAGCGTCCGGCCCGGGCATACGCCGCCGCGAGCGTAACGGTGGTCGTGGTCTTCCCCACGCCCCCCTTCTGATTCATGAGGGCGATCAGACGCGTGGGTTTCGGGCGGGATCCATCCATGGTGCCGGAGTATAGGAACGACGGGATTTTCCCGCGAAACCGGCCCGGCGAGCCATCCCGCCGATGCGTCACGGCGTCGTCGATTCTCCGGCCGGCAGAGCCGCCTCTTCAACCGGCGAGCTCTGGCGCTGAGCCGCGGCCACGCGTTCGGCCTCTGCACGCTGGATCTGCTCATCGATGATCCGCTTCCGCGCAATCTTGATCGCGATCACGGCGATGAAGCAGGCATAGATGAACGCGAGCAGATACGTCGCCCGTGCCCGCCAGAGCGACATCCCGATCCCGATCAGCGCGAATGAGGTGCCGATGCCGTACAGCGTCAGGACCGCCCCCTTCACGCCGAGCGACCGCTTGAGCATGTGGTGAAGATGATCCGAATCGGGGTCGGACATTCGTTTCTTGGCCAGCTTTCGTCTCACGATCGCCAGCGAGGTATCGATGATCGGGATCGAGTAGATCACAAGCCCCGCGAACACGAGGTTCGTCTTGCCCGTGTCGCCCAGCGTCAGGATCACCACGATCGTCGCGAAGCCCAGCAGGAGCGAGCCGCAGTCGCCCAGGAAAATAGTCGCCGGGTTGAAGTTGTGAGGCAGGAACCCGAGACACGCCCCGATGATCGCCATGCAGATGACCAGGCGCTGCGCATCGCGCGGGCCGTCGTCCATCACCGCCATGCTCAGGGCCACAATCAGCAGCCCGACGTTCGCGATCGCCGTCACCCCCGAGAGCAGCCCATCCAGGCCGTCGATCAGGTTCGACGCGTTGCACGCACCCAGCACGAACAACGCGATGATCGCCGTCCCCGCCCAGTACACCAGGTCGATGTGGATGGAGCCCGTCCCGAAAAGCTCCACCGGCATCGGAATGCTCAGCAGGATCGTCTCGATCGACGTCCCCTCGATCGTCGCCGTGGGGATGCCCACCGCCTTCGCCAGAGGCACAAGAACGCCCTTCGCAACCCGCACGCCTACATCATCGATCGCCAACGCCGCCGCCGCCAGCAGCTGCCCCGCCACCTTGACCTGTGGGCTGATGTGCACGATGTCGTCGAAGAGACCGACAAGCATGATCACCGTCAGCCCGAGCAGGATCGACGTCGGCACAGGGAAGGGCGAGGACCCTTCGAGATGGCTCGTCTCGTGGAAATTGATCAGCCCCGGCACCGCCACGGCGACATACGAGAGCAGGATCCCCGCCATGATGCCCAGGTACACCGCCGCCCCGCCGAGATACGCCGTCGGGGCCCGATGGATCTTCCTCGCCTCGTTCGGGCGATCAACGATCCCGTACTGAACCGCCATGCGACGCATCAGGGGCGTCGCCAGAAGCGTCACGATGAACGCGATGCCCAGCACTGCGATGTAGCCGTGGAAGATGTCCAGACGAGACGGCGCCTCAGGAGATATCCCCGCCGCCGCCGCCAGATCACGCTGCTCCTGCGCAAGACGCCCGATCTGAACCCCCAGCTGATCGATCCGCGCGACAACGCCGGGCGGGAGATTCTCGGCCCGGATCGGATCGAGTTTGGCGGCTGTAGGAATCACGCATTGGTCTCCGCCATGCCCGTCGAACGCATGGACTGGGCGATGTCTCGGATGGTGGCTTCGAGCGGAATCGTCGGCTCAAAGCCGATAGACTCGCGAATGCGGGAAAGATCGGGACGACGCTGACGCAGATCTTCGAAGCCGTCAGGATACGCCTCCGCATACGGCCTGAGTTGGATCGTCGAGCGCGAAGAAAGCACACGGATCACCGTCTCGGCCAGCTCCAGAATCGAGATCGGACGATCCGATCCGACATTGAACACCCGCCCGTGGCACCGAGCCGAGCCCAGCAGCCGGGGCAATGCAGCCGCCGTGTCGCGCACGTCGCAGAAACAGCGGGTCTGCCCGCCGTCGCCGAAGACATGCAGCGGCTCGCCCCTCAGCGCAGCACCGACAAACCGTGGGAGCACCATCCCGTAGTCTCCAACCTGCCGCGGCCCGACCGTGTTGAAGAACCTCGCCACCACCGCCGGCAACCCGTGCATCCGATGGTGCGCGATCGCCAGATACTCATCGATCGCCTTCGTGCACGCGTACGACCACCGAGAAACCGTCGTCGGACCGTACAGAACGTCGTCCTCCTCAGAGAACGGCGACTTCGCGGCCTTTCCATACACCTCGGAGCTCGAGGCCACCAGCGTCGGCACCGGCCCCCCGTCAGGCCCGCGGTTCGCCGCGAACCTCAGCAACGCCGCCGTCTGCTCGACATTCGTCTCGATCGCAAGGATCGGATCCTCAAGCACCCGTGTCACACCGACCGCCGCCGCGAGGTGGTAGATCTCGTCGAAGGTCTCGCCAGGGCCCAGCACACGCAACGCCTCGCGAAGGTCGGCCTCGATGAACCGGATCGACGGGTGCTCGTCGGGCAGATTCCCGCGCCTGCCGGTCGAGAGATTGTCGACCACCGTGACGTGGTCGCCACGCTCAAGCAGCAAGGGCACAAGGTGCGAACCGATGAACCCGCTGCCGCCGCTGACGAGGGTGCGTCTCCGCCGGCGCGAGCCGGTGATCTCGGCTTTGGTTCCTGTCTGCGCCACGTCTGCCCTTGTCGAATCTGCTGCCGTGTTGATTCACCGGAGGTCGAACGGGTTCTACGTCTCTCAGGCGTTCGTCTGAGGCCTCTGGTAATCTGCCGTGGCGCGGATGTTGCGTCGGAAATACCCGCCCGCGGACGAGCGAACGCCGTTGATGATCACACCGAGGAACTCCGCCCGCGTGTCCGACAGCTCGTTCCGGAGCCGCGCCACCAGGCCACGCTTCTCAGACAACGCCTTGACCACAAGGATCGACGCGTCCGCACGGTTGGCGATCGCGAGCCCGTCGCCGGAAACGACCGCTGGCGCGGTGTCGATGATCACCATGTCATACGCGGCCGATGCCTGCTCGAGAACCTCCGACATCGCCTTCGCGCCCAGACGCTCGAATATCCGGTTCGCCGCCGTGCCCACCGAGAGCAGGTCCGGTTCACCCGGCTTGGAGGCCGGCTGCACTGCCGACTCAAAGGACGTCGATCTGGCCAGCACATCCGCCAGCCCCGGCCCCTCGTTCTTCCCGAGGATCTTGTGGAGCGACGGACGCCTGAAGTTGGCATCAACGACAAGCACCCTGATCTCCGCGCCGGAGAACGCGAACGCCAGGTTCGTCACGACCGAGGTCGCCCCCGATCCCGGCATCCCGCCGATCACGACCAGCGACCTGTGCCCCGATGCCTGCAGGCGCTTCGTCAGCGGCGCACGCAGCTGTCGGAAGTTCTCCGTGAGCACCGAGGTCGGCTGATCTCTCACGACCGTCTCGACCGCCTTCACCCCGGATGGATCCTCGCTCGTGGCGGCGATCATGCCGAGCAGCTTCGCCCGAGGGATGAGGGCGATGTCGCTCGGCCCCTTGATGCGCTGATCAAGAATCTCACGTACAAGGATCCAGAGCCCGACCATGCCCACGACCGCGATGTAGCCGAGCGGAACCGTGATGTAGATCACAGGGAACGCAACCTGATCCGGCACCGTCTCGGTCTGATAGGTCACGACGCGCGTGTTCGTCTCGAGGCGGTCAACGGCCTGCAGGTTGCTCAGCTCATCCTGACGCGCCGAGCGGGACGTGATCACGCGCTCGATCTGCTGATCAAGGTCCCGGATCTGTGCCTGGATGTTCGTGATCTCTACCAGACGCGCCTGGAACTGCTGCACCTGCGTGTCCGAGTCCAGCTGCTGCGCCTCAAGACCCGCCTTCGCACGCCGAGCGCCGTCGATGATCGCCGCGAATCGGTCCGCCAGGATCGACTGACGAAGCTGCTCGATCTGCGCCTTCTGCCCATCGATCTGGGCACGGAGCAGCGTCACCTCGCGGTGCATCGGGCCGTACCCGTTCTGCTGGAGCGCCTTCAACTGGCTCTCCATGTTGTTCAGCACGGACCGCGCGTTGTTCATCACCGGGTCCATATCGACCTGCGCACGCAGCTCGTCCGGGTAGTTCGGACCCGCCGGGGAGTTCAGTTCCTGCTCGTAGTTTGCGAGCGTCGTTCGGATCGACTCAAGGTCCAGGCGGACCTGCACGACCTTCGTCTGCAACTGCTGCAGCGCGTTCTGCGTCTCATTGAACCGCTGGTCGAGAGAATCGATCCGGCTGTCCGCGATCAGCTGACGCTTGCTGCCCTGGAGTCGGGTCAGCTCGCGGTCCAGATCCTGGATCGTGCGGACCAGCGAGTCCTTCTTCTTCGTCGATTCCGAGCCGGTCTGCGTCCGCAGCACCTCGAGATACGACTGACGCATCAGGCCGACGACCGCCGCCACGTCCTCACGCTTCCGCCAACCCATCGACATCTCGATGAACTGCGAGCCGGAGACCGCGCGAACCTTCAGGGTCTTCTTGATGCTCTCGATCGCCAGCGAGGGGTTGTAACGCCCATTCTCGTAGAACGTCCGCGTCCAGTTCGGCGCCTCACGCTCCAGCCGCGGGTCGTTGGCGAACCGCTGCAGCACCACGTCGGACTTGATCACGAGCGCCTGCGTCGCCATGAAACGCTCGAACTCATCTCGATCGGCTCGGATCGCGCCCTCGACAGACCCCGCGCTCACCTGGGGCGCATAGCACTGGAAGATCGCCGTCGCGCGGAACGTCGGATAGAACCGCAGCAGCCCAACGTGCAACGCGATGCCCACGCCGATCCCGACGAAGCTCGCGATCAGCAGGATCCACTGGTACTTCCTGAACAGCTTGATCGGATCCAGCGTCGGAATGGCCATCCCCGGCTGCGGGGCTGGCGCGGGACGCGAGGGCGCCGGAACGGGCGGGCGAGGAGCGGGAGCGGTGCTCATGGTTCACATCTCTTCTGAAGGAGCCGGCCCATTGAAAGGCCCGTGGTCGATCTGATCCTGTTTCGTCGTCTGTATCGGCCGGGATGAGACCCGGCGTGAGCCCGAGTTATTGGACAAGCCGAAGCAACGCATCAACCTCCGCACGGATCGAGGGGTTCTCCGTCGGCATCGCCCGAAGCAGCTCGTCCGCCGATTTCGCACGGGTCCTGGCGCTCTCCATGTTCCCCATCGCGTGGTCGAGAACACCCTGGTGCACCATGATCGTGATCTGCGACTCAGACCCGGCGCGGGAGAGCGACATCGCCTTCTGCAAGGCCGCATCGGCCTTGTCGAACTGCTTGGTCATCGTGTACGCGACACCCAGCGTGTCCTGGATCTCCGCGACATTCGGGTTCATACGGGCCGCGTGCTCGGCAAAGGGCACCGCCTCGGATGCACGCCCGAGCTTCTTGGCCAGCACAAAGCCCAGGTTGTTGTTCATCTCCCAGTCGTCCGCGTACTTCTGGATCCCGCGCTTCCACGCCTCCACCGCTTCCTCGTACCGATCAAGAGCGTAGTAAGAGCCGCCCTCGCTGCGGAACGCGTTCACACCCAACGCAACGTTGTTGGTACCCTGCACCCGACGCAGCAGCTCAACGCCCTGCGAGAGCGTCGCGCTGCTCTCGGACAACGTCCGACCCCGCAGGTACGTCACCCACGGATCCGGAATCTCACGCTCAAGCAGCTCCAGGTACGAGGCAAGCTCGCCCGGACGCGTCAGAATCCGTCGAGCCGCGGCGTACCACGCCATGATCTGGCGCGGCTCATTCCTCACGTTCGTGTAAGACGCCGTCAACTCCCGACGCGCATCGTCCAGCCGGTTCCGCTTCGCAAGGATCTCCGCTCGCGCCAGAATCAGCGATGGGTCGTTCGTCACACGCTCGCCCATGCGGTTGAGCACGTTCGTCGCCTCGGTCAGATCCGGGGGCGTCATGTTCAGCAGCGACTCAACATACAACTGCGCCGTCGCCACGTCCTGCGCCTGCATCCACGCACGCCGGTAGAACACCGCCGCCCGAGGCCATTGACCGCGTTCGGCAAAGATCTGCCCGGAGCCGAGCATCAGCATGAGATCGCCCGGCCGCTGAGAAAGGCCCTGCTCCGCCACTTCCGCCGCGTCCGTCGAACGCCCGCGATTCAGCAGCTCCAGCATCAGGCCGTATCGAAGCTCATTCAGAGCCGGATTCGCGGTCACGGCCGAACGCAGATCCGCCAGCGCGCCCTCGATGTCACCCTGCTGGGCGCGGATCGCGGCACGAATCCGGAGCGCCTGCCACAGCGACGGACGCAGCTGCAACGCTCGGTCAAGGTCCTGCATCGCCTGCCCGACAAGCAGCGGGTCCTGCGCACGCGCCTGCGCACGCTCAACGTACACCAGCGCATCCTCCGGCGCAACGGCCACAGCCCTGTCGAGAATCTCGCGGCAGCGACGCATATCGCCCCGACCCTTCGCGATGTCCGCGCGAAGCATCAGCACAATCGGATCGTTGTCGACGCGATCACCGAATCCCGCGATCTGAGCGTCCGCGTTGTCCCACTGCTGCAGGCGAAGCAGCGTCTCGATGTAACGCAGCCGGTACAACTGCTCCGGCGTGTCCGCGTTCGCATCCAGCACACCCTTGTAGAGGGCCGACGCATCGGCAAACTGCTGCAGCCGGAAGAGAGAGTCCGCAAGCTCCTTGTCCGCCTCCAGCACCTTCGGATTCTGACGCGTCCTCGCCTGATTCAGAGCCGCAATCCCCACCTCGTTCAGCCGTCGGTTCAGCATGAACCGACCGAAGACGATGTACGGCTCCGACGTCAGCGTCGCGGGGTCCTGCTCGGTGATGTAACCGACGAACACGCCGCGAGCTCCGTCAACATCGTTCTGATCGGCGTGCCACTTGGCGTCCAGCTCCACCAACTGCAGCGAGTCGCCCGAGGCACGCAGATCATCGATCACCTTCCGCGCCTCTGCCCACCGCGCTGTCTCGATCAGGATCGCCGCCAGCGCGACCCGGTTCTCGCGATTCTCAGGATCAAGCTCGACCATCCGCATCCGGCGGCTCAGCGCCAGCGCCTTGTCACCAACCGCCGCCTCAAGGTCCATCCAGAGGTTCTGGAAGGTCCGGTCCGTCCGCGCGTACTTCTCAGAATCACGCGCCACCGTCAACGCCTCCTGCAGGCGATTCGAGCGAACCAGCACCGCAATCAACTCGTTGATCGTCTGCACGTCGTCCGGACGCATCTCCAGCGCACGCCGATAGGAAGCGAAGCCCTCCTGCTCGCGTCCGAGGTTCACCAGCTGACGTCCCAGCAGTCTGTGGACACCGATCGACGGGGCGCCCGCGTTGATCGCCTGCTGCAGCGTCCGCGCAGACTCTGCGGTCTTGCCCTCAAGCATCTCGACACGCGCCCGATACGTCAGTCCACCCACACGGTCGGTGTCCAGACGCGTCGCTCGCTCGACGATCGACTTGGCACGCTCGATGTCACGCGCCTCAAGCGCGTCGTTGAACGCAACCTCGATCACGCCCGCATCATCCGGCGCAAGTCGCTGTGCTTCGAGGATCGCACGGGTGGCCTCCGCAGACCGCCCGCGAGAGCGATACAGCCGATACTTGTTCAACTCCTTCGTCGCCGGCGCCAGATCAGACGTATCGATCAGATCGATCGCCGCCTCGACCGGATCGCCCTTGGCCAGAGCATTCTGAAGGCGCGTCAACGAGTCATGCTGAGGGTGGCGTCCCGACGCCTGGGACACCAGCTGCCGCGCTTTCGCAACCTCTTCGCGGTCCAGATACAGACGCACGAGCTCCGAAACCAGACGCAGATCCAGATCGTGCTCCACCACACCGCGCTCGAGCATCGCGACCGCGCCCGCCACATCGCCCGGGTTCTCCATCGTCCCCGCCTCGGTCCGCCGCGCGTCGATGATGATCTGGATGACAGGATCATCCGAAGACTTCTGGTTCGTTGCGATCAGCGACGTGTCAAGCCCGCGCTGCGCCTGCTCGTTCCCGGGGTTGATCGCCAGCGCCTGGCGGTACAACTCGATCGCCCGCGTGTGATTCTGAAGCTGCGACTCCATGCTCGCCAGCGCGATCATCGCCGCGGCGTTGCCCGGCTGCATCTGGAGCACCCGCTCGAACTGCCGACGCGCAATCCCCGGCTGCGTCCGCATCGTCACCTGCCCGAGCAGCCACACGCCCTGCACGTCGTTGCTCAGCGTGCGCTCGTTGTACGTGAACAACAGGCGCTGTGCATCGGAGTCGCGCCCGGATGCGATCGCGATCTTCGCATCGAGCAGCAGCAGCGCGGGGGCGTCCGTCGGCAACTCCGCGGCCAGCGCCTGGCGGTACTTGCTCGCCCGCTCCACGAGCGCGGTCCGCTCCTCGGCGCCGGTGGTCTGTTCCCACATGCCGAGCACCGACTCGGCCTGCTGCGAGATCGCCTCCACCCGCCTCAGGTACCGACGCATCCCCTCAAGACTCACCGGACGAGGCTTCAGATCCGCGACCGCCTGGTACTCATCAATCGCCCGCGCGAACTGCCTCAGATCAAAGCTCAGACGCGCGTTCATCGCAAGCAGATCAGGGTCCGTCGGCTTCGCCGCAATCGCCCGCGCAAGTATCTCACGTGTGGATTCGCTCCCCGACTCCGGATCCAGCAGAGACTCAAGCAGGCGATATCGGGCAATCGTCAGAATGTCCAGATTCGCCGGATCATCCGCCATCATCGCCTCACGCACAGCGTCAAGACGAGGCCGAAGCGATGAGAGCAACGCCCGACGCCCGCTCTCCTGAGCCCCTCCGCCCGCCAGCGAGGCCTCCGTGTCAATCGTCAGAAGCCCCAGAAGACCTGTCGTGTTCGTCGGGTTCTGCTCCACGAAGGCACGCAGCGCACCCACGGCCTCACGCTCGATCTCCGACGCTCGCTGCGCCTCGCCCAGCCCCGCGACTCGTTTCGATTCAGAACGCCCCCAACGTGCCAGAGCGACCGCCGCCGTCGCGTTCGTCGGCTCCACCCTCAGAGCCGACAGCAGATCCGCCCGCGCCTGCTCGCGCTGCTGCTCGGACAACTCGAGATTCGAGTCCATGATCTCGACCAGCGCACGCCCGCGATAACGACGCAGCGAGTCACCCGCGTCGTTCTCAAAGTATTGCAGAGCGGCACCCGCCTCCGAGATCAGATAGTCAAGACTCTGCCGCGACAGATCTCCCAGCAGAATCTGACGCTCGAGCGTCCCCAGATAGTCGTGGTGCGCATCGAGATCCGTTCGCAGCAGGATCGCCTTCTGACGCTTGATCGCCATCGTCCGCTCGAACGCCGATCGGTACGCCGTCTGCGTGTCCGGCGTCCAGCGAGAGAGGGCCGTCGCCCAGCGATCCAGGAACTCAACGTTCGAGCGATCCTTCGCCACGGCCTTCGAGTACAGGAACGCGGACGCGCCATACGCCTCCTGAGCCAGCGCGTTGTTCCCCGCACTCTCGGCGCTCTCCGCCTCCTTGAGCTTCGCGTCACCCATCCGCACAAGGTCCTCGCCGGACTTGAGCACGACCGTGATGCCCACATACGCCACCACGCCGCACACAAGCGTGAGCGCCGCAGAGAGAATGACTACGAACTTGACGTTAACGCGCGAAGCCATGTTTCGATCCTCTAGGGAATGCGAGGGCCGTCAGGAACGACCGCTCCCCCCCCCGTTCCTCTTGGGGTTGTCCGCCGGATAACGCCCGGTCTGCACGTCCACCCAGTCGGGCACGCAGAGCATGATCTCCCCGATCAACTCGGAAAGAAGCTCCGACGACATCGCCGCCAGATCTTCCGCCGAAGAAGCCGTGGAACTCGTGCACTGCACCTTCATGTAATACGCATAATCATCTGTCAGATTGAACGCCAGCAGACGGACATCCTGCGCCGTCGGCACGTGCCCGCCGTTCGCGATGAAGAAGTACCCCGCGTAGATGCGAGGCCCGCCCGGAATATCGAAACCCATCGTCCGCATCCGCATCGCGTCGGGCTCACGCGGCAAACGCACCGACTGACCGGGACGAGACGTGAACCTCGAATCGTCCGCGAGCCGCGCGCGCCAGATCGTGCCACGCATCTCCTCGGGAACATCCGGATCCTGGAACCACCTCGAACGATCCAACGCCAGGGGCAGCACCTGTGCGTTCGTCCCCTGCGTCATCCCGCCACCGATAAAGCAGCGGTCCGGCACGTGCGGCACCGTGTCGATCATCCCCGTGTAGTACGCCAGATGCAGCTCAACCACACGCGGACGGGTCGGATCCGCCGGATTCTTCTCGATATACGTGCGCGACAGATAGTTGTCAGTCCCCAGCGTCGCCACGATATCCGCCGACTCGATCCGATCATTCCCGAGCTTGACCCAACTCGCAGTCTCGGGCGGCAGACTGTTCAGCGTCCGCCCGTCCGGCGCCTCGATCGGCAGCTTCGAAAGGTAGATCCCGTACGCGCGGATACCCGCGCTGATCCCGATCGACGAGAGTCCCAGCAACACAACCGCAGCGATGAACTGGGGCATGAGGAAAGGGTTCCTGGCCATCACGCACCCCCGCCCGCGCCGCTGCGCACGATCCGGTTGAGAATCCACACCACGCCCATGTACAAGCCGAGCGCGGGAATCAGCAACAACGTCCCGATCAGCGTGTGCGCCTCACCCGCCGCAAGATCCGGGTTCACAAGCGTCAGAAGCCCGAGCACCGTCACGCGCACCGCGTTCATCAGCAACGCCACAGGCACAGCGAGCAGCACCAACGCGATCCGCTGCCACCACTCGCGGCACGCCACCAGCGCGACCGCCACGCCCAGCGCGAGAAACGCGATCAGCATCCGCAGGCCCGCGCACGCCTCGGCAATCGTCAACGGGTGCGACTTTCCGCTCGCAGTGATCAACTCGATCGAGTTCCCCTCGGCCTGCACGGAGAAACCGAACAGCGGCGCGAGCATGCCGAGCGTCACCTCGGACATCTGCGACGCCACAAGCTGCAGACGGAACGTGATGTTGTTCATGATCGCCTCGGAGATCGTGATCCCGAAAGCGAGATACCCGATGGGCACGAACAACAGCCGAGCGATCGCAGGACCCAGCAGCAGCAACGCCGCGCCGTACACCGTCAGCACCAGAGAGAACCCCTGCAGCATGTGGTTCTTCACCGCCACCATGCAGTAGAAGTACGACATGATCCCAAGCAGCATCGGCACCAAGCCCGGCCAGAACGGCGCGGGCTTCAGAACCGCAAGATCCTTCTCACGCATCCGGATCAGATACAGGCAGATCAGCGGGATGATGTACGCGTGCCCCCAGTCCTCGAGCGACTTCGAGCTGTGCCGATTCTGCACAAGGAACCAGCGGAAAAACAACGCAACGAACGCCGCCGCAACCACCAGAAGCATCGCCGCACCCGTGGGCGTAAGGATCCCCAGGATCCGACGATCCGAGTTCAGGGCCGGCGCGACTTTGGCCTGGAGTGTTGACATACCGCGCTCATGCTGCCGAACAGATCCGGCACCGATCTCCTACGCTCGCACGCCCGCCGGGTTCGACCGGACCCACGCGCAAGCTTCTGTATCAACCACCGGACCTCTCCCGACTCTCAGAGGAAGACCCTTGTCAGGCGATCAGAACCCACGATTCCCACTCGTCGGGGGCGGGCCGAAAACGTCGTTGCCGAAGTTGCGATCAAGCAGGAAACCAAACCCGTACGTCACTCGGAAACCGCCACGAGCAACAGCCAGCGGAAACGCCCAGAAGTTCGTTCCAACATTCACACGGTCGTCCGCACGCAGGAACACGTCTGGTTGCGTCCCCTCGGCGATCGCCCGAAGATTCAGTCGGATCGTCGCCTGACGGTCCTGGCCCACCATACGCGTCAGATCCACACGGTCCGGAATCGCCAACGCTCCAAGACCGCCCGCCGCATCGATCAGACGCGTCAGCGTCAAACGGCCGGCGTCAGGAAGCTGGTACACACCCGGACGCGCCACCTGCCCCGCGGCATACACAATCCCGGTGTCGGGAGAAGGCACGCGCAGGATGTCGCCCGGACGGATCACGATGTTGTACCGCGCATCACCCGCAAGCAGCGGCTTCACAGGCACGCGAATCACACGCTGCGTCACAAGCCGAGGCCCGCTCTCGCCCTGAAGCCCGCCCTCCGGCTGCAACGCCTGGACCTGCACCCAACGATCGTTCAGGTACACCCAGTTGCCGCCCGTCCCCGTCGTCACAGGTGTCGCCGTGGGCGCACCCGCACCCGAAGGCGTCGACCGCTGGTCCACAAGATCGATCGGTGGCTCGTCCAGTCCGCCCGAAGGGACACGCGCCGGCGCAGACGCACCCACAGAAGGAGAATCGGCACCTCCTGCAAGATCATCAATCACACGCAGCAGATCCTCGCCCGACTGGAACGTCGGCACGCTCGTCCGCTCAGGCGCGTTCGAAGAACCTGCCCGCGCACCCGCGCTCGCCGATGCCGACAGCGGAACCTGCCGGATCACATACACATACGGAGTTGTCTCGGGGAAGCCGCCCGCAGCCGTCAATGCCTCCAGCACCCGATAGTCACGCGAGGGCATGAAGTAAGGTGCCGGATTCCGAACCGCGCCGATCACATTGAACGTCATCTGCCGCGGATTCGCGACGTTCACCGTTGCCAGAGGGTTCCCAACGAATGGACGCATCCGCTCCTGGATCGCCCGCACCACCTCGTCGGCGGTCATCCCGTTCACGCTGATCGACCCCAGCTGCGGCAGATCAATGTTCCCGCGCGAATCCACGATCCGCTGATACCCGTCCGGCTGACGAGGCACGATCATGTCAAAGATCACAAGATCCAGCGCATCACCCGGCCCGATCCGGTAGTCATCAGCATCCACACGCAGGTCGTCGCCCGTCGGCTCCGTGTACTCGACCAACTCCGTGCGCGGGTCCTCGATCGCTGCAATCCGCTCAAGGATCGGCACCGTCGTCGGCGTGTGCTCCCACCGACCCACAACGCTCGGATCAATGAATGAATCTGTCTCGCACCCGGACATGCCCCCGAGCAGCACAACTCCGCCAGCCGCCGCGATCACGCAGCGCAACAGATAGGAATGGGCTCTCGAACTGTCGGATTCGCGTCCACGGAGTCGGCTCACGCCCTGGCTCCTTCAAAGAAAGTACTGGTCCTGTCCGTGTTGCACGCCCCGAGACGCACCATCCCCTCGGACCGGGCGGTCACGACGGAGCACGATGCGGTCGGCAGACCCCTCCATGGGGCAAGCGCGAAGGACCATGAACGTAGCAGGCGCCTGCAACGTGTCAAACGTCCGGAATCGGGGTGTTGTTCGGACATAGTCACAATCCTCACCCAATCCTGAGCCCATCGAGATCGTCTCTCTCGGACCTGCCTGTTTACCCGGACTTCCCAGATTGAACCCAACGGCATAATCCGCACCTTTCAACACCTCAGAATCGCGCAAAGAACGACACCACCCACTCTGGCTCGCACTGGCCAGCGCAAAAACTGCGTTGATGACCCGCGCCACTTTGGACCTAGCATCACACCGTGGACCACATCCCCACACCACCCTCGCACACAGCCACCCCTCACGCCGCACGCCACACAAGGCCCCTCGGCGGCGACCCGCTCCGCACTGTTGACCCTCCCGTTCTAAGTCTGACAGGTATGGTGCTCAACAACAAAGCGGGCACCCCGGAACAGCTTGCCATCAAAAAGAAGCCCTCCTGGCTCAAGGCCAAAGTTCCCGGAGGTCCCGGCTACCAGCGCCTGCGCCAGATCATGGATGAGAATCGGCTCCACACCGTCTGCGAAGAGGCAGGATGCCCAAACATGGGCGAGTGCTGGAGCCGCGGCGTCGCCACCATCATGATCCTCGGCGATACCTGCACCCGCGCGTGCGGCTTCTGCAACGTCAAAACCGGCCGCCCCAACACCCTCGATAAAGACGAGCCCCGCCGCGTCGCCGACTCCCTCGCACTCATGGGGCTCAAGCACGTCGTCATCACCAGCGTCAATCGCGACGAACTGGCCGACGGCGGCGCGGGGATCTGGGCCGAGACGATCATCCGCACCCGCGAGTCCTGTCCTGAGATGTCCATCGAAGTCCTCATTCCCGACTTTGAGGGCAACTGGCCCGCGCTCCAGATGGTCATCGATGCCAAGCCACACATCATCAACCACAACCTCGAAACGATCCGCCGCATGTACCCCGCCGTCCGCCCCAGCGCGAAGTTCGACCGTTCGCTCGAGCTCCTCCGGCGCGTGAAGGAGCAGGGAGCAGTCGCCAAGACAGGGATCATGGTCGGCATCGGCGAACGCGACGATGAAGTCCTCGCGCTCATCGACGACGTGCTCGCCAAGACCCGAGTCACCCGCGCCGACGGCTCAAGCGACGCCTGCGACATCCTCACCATCGGGCAGTATCTCCAGCCCACACGCAACCACCTCCCGATCGATCGCTGGGTCACCCCCGACCAGTTCGCCATGTTCAAGGCCGAGGGGCTCCGCCGGGGACTCAAAGTCGTCGAGTCAGGCCCGCTCGTCCGCTCCAGTTACCACGCCGACCATCAGGCCGACGTCCTGAGCGACATCCAGTCGATGCGCGGGTAGGGCGGTCGAACTCTGTATATCACACGCTATACTTACCGATAGGTGAAGCGACCGACGGATGGGCCTTGACGCCCAAAGGCATGGACGCCGAGTCGGGCTTTCTCGTGTCGTGCTGCACTAGCGCGAAACTGAGGCGGAGCCACTGCCATGCCTTCCGAGGTCCAGTTCAGAGACTTGCGACGGCTGCTCGAACACCATGGATGGGAACTGACACGTGTCAAGGGTTCGCACCACCACTTCCGAGGCAAAGGCAGGCAACCGATCTCGATCCCGGTCCACAAAGGCAGGGTCAAAGCGATCTACGCGCGCCAGGTCGATCAAGCGATCGAAGAACTCCAACGCCAAAGTGGCGGCTGACCGCCCCTTCGATCGTGCCACCTGGCTCACCGCCCAGCGCCTCGCCGCCCGTTATCGCCTGGTGATCGCTCCCGAGCAAGGGGTCGGCTACCTCGGTCGCACCATCGAGCTTCCCTACGTCATGGCCGATGGTCCCACCATCAACGCCTGCGCCGAGGCAACGCTTGAAGCGACCGCCCTCGCGATCGCGACCGCGCTCGAAGCCGGAGACCACCCCCCGGAACCCGCCTCTGAGGGAAAGCGCGAACTCCAACTCAATATCCGTCTCACCTCCGATGAAAAATCACGATTGGACGAAGGTGCCCGCCAGGCCGGGTTCCGCAATCTCTCCGATTTCGTACGCGCTGCCGCTCTGCGGGACGCATCAAAACATTCCGATTGACCGACCGCTCTGATTCCGCTACGCTGCCCTCGTTGTCGGTGCCCGCGCGTCACACACGTGCCGCACGGGTGAAAATGGGAAGTGTGGTGAGATTCCACCGCGGACGCGCCGCCGTAATGGGCATGATCCTCGGGTCCACCGCTCCGGACAGCAATCCGGAGCAGCCACTGGCGGGAACGCCGGGAAGGCAGGACCAGAGCAAGCCCCGAGCCGGAAGACCTGCCGACGACGATTTGTCGTGTGGCCCTCGCGACTGGGGCCTCGGCGGTCATCGGCGTTCGCTCCCGCGCCGATATTCCCGTTGAGAACCGGTCCCCCGCGAGAAGCCACGGGTCTTCCCCCGTCGGGAGTCACGGTGCGCGATCCACCGTGCGTGCGCGCTCTCGGGCGCAGGATTGGTTCACTCATGCCCCTTCGTCTGAACATCGTCTCAACTGTCGTCGCGATCTCCTCACTCGCATGTTCGGCACACCCCTCCTCTCCATACGCCACAAAGTGGCTCACCTACAACGCCGGATCGAATCCCGCGCTGAACTACACAGACCCCGCCTCCGCTCTCGGACGCCCATCTCGCTTCACCGGAGATAACGCCGAGTTCCTCTATCCATCCGCCGTCACCGCCTTCAACGGCGCGTTCAACTACGACCAGGTCCTCTCCATCGGCACGGGCGGCCACATCGTCCTCGGCTTCGACACGCCCGTCCGCAACAATCCGAACAACCCCTTCGGTATCGATATCCTCATCTTCGGCAACACATCCTTCATCGACGCCGACTATCCAAGCGGCATCGTCGGCGGAATCTTCTCCGAGGGCGGCGTCGTCGAACTCAGTGCCGACGGCGTCCACTGGGTCACCGCCACCGGCGTCGTCCCAGATGGTTCGATCCCAACCATCGGATACAGCGACCTCACCGATCCCTTCGCCCTCACACGCGGCTCCGTCCCCACCAACTTCCGCCTCCCCGTCGACCCAACCATCGACTTCTCCGGAATGAACTACACGCAGGTCCTCGACGCGTACAACGGCTCCGGAGGTGGCACCGGCATCGACATCGGCGCGTACGGGCTCTCGGTCGTCAACTACGTCCGCATCAGCAACCCCTTCGGCAACTCCGCCATCGAGATCGACGCCCTCTCACGCGTCGCCGCGATACCCGCGCCCGGCTCGCTCACACTCGTCCTCGCCGCATCGTTCGTCGCGCCGCGGAGACGCCGCTCGTGAACCCCTCGTCCGGAATCGTCTTGGACACACGCCGGCGCGCCGCAACCGCGCTGGCCCTCTCGCTCGCGCTCCCCGCGCCCGTCGCGTCAGCGCAGACGTTCTGGACCCATTACGCGAGGAGCGAGGCCCGCCCGGGCCTCGTTGGAGAGTGGGGCGTGGCAGCAGTCGATGTTGCCGCGCCCCTTTGGACCGCTTCCCTCGATGAGTCCGCGCGCCCCATCACTTTCAACGGCCAGTCCGGCCCAGTCGTCGATCGCCAGCGTCTCTACGCACTCGGCCGCTCAGGAGGAATCAGCCGCATCTTCGCATTCCGTCGCGCCGACGGCGCATGCCTCTGGAGCTCACCCGTCCCCAATCCCGTGACCGACTCATGGTCTTCGCCCGCGATCGACGAGGGATCGAACGCGGTCATCGTCGCCGCCGGAAATCGTGTCCTCTCCTTCGATGCCGAATCCGGCACGCAGAACTGGTCCGCCACACTCAACCGAAACATCGTCAACGCCTCTCCGCTCGTCACGCCCGACGTCCCGCGCCGAATCTTCATCACCGATGCCGACGGCTTCGGCATGTCCGGGCGACTCTACTGCATCAACGCAGACGCCTTCGACCCCGCTCGAAATCCCCACGCACCCGGACAGATCCTCTGGTCAACGATCATCGGCGGCACATCCGGCAACTCCCCCGCATACGCGGGCGGCAGAATCGTCGTCGCCACCGTCGGAGAGTTCGGATTCTCCGCCGGCTCCATCCTCGCCTTCGACGCCCGCGCAACCGCGCCCCACGCGCCCCTGTGGGCATACGACAACACCGAGCCCATCGGCTTCTTCGGGGGCGTCACTTCACATCACGAAGCCGTCTACGCCGCCTCATACGCCTTCGGCGGCGGGCAGAACGCCGCGAACCTCGTCAAACTCGACGCCGTTTCCGGTTCGCTCTTCTGGAGCGTCCCATGCAACCGCACCGACGCGATCCCCATCATCCTCGACGACGGACGCATCATCCTCTCCGGCGGCATCGCCGGCTTCGGTGCCTCACCCTCCGTCCAACTCTTCCAAGACCACGGACCCAGCGCGACCCAACTCTGGGACAGCGCGATCGCCACCTGGACAGACACAAACTCGAACGGGCTCCGAGATCCCGGCGAATACCTCTCGATCGGCGGCTGGACCCACCAGCCCGTCGCCCTCACCACGCCGACCTCTACACGCCTCCTCGTCGGCACACTCCCCGCCGGAACCAGCACCGCCGCCCCCTGCACCCACCTCCGCCTCATCGATCTCTCTGTCGCACCCAACTCCCCCTCCTTCATCGTGCAAACCTACTTCGGCGCAGGCAGCACCCCCGCCATCGTCGGCGCATCCGTCTACACCATCGGTGCCGCGGGTCTGCACGCCTTCGGTCCCGATCTCGACGTCAACCGCGACGGATGGATCGACGTCGAAGACCTCCACGCGTGGGAGGCATCCGGCCCCGTCCCCGGCACGCGCGATGTCGATCGCAACGGCATCACAAGCGATGCCGATCGACGCCTGCTCATCGAAGAGATCCGACGCGATGAGCAACGCGATATGGCCGGTCCGCTCGGCGTCAGGGGACGCCCATGAACCGACGCCCCGTACCATCCCGCCCCATCCGCACACGCGCCTTCACGCTCGTCGAGGCACTTGTCTCCGTCGCTGTGATCGCGCTCCTCCTCGGCATCCTCCTCCCCGGCCTCGGATCCTCCAGAGAGGCCGCGCGAACCGTCGTCTGCCTCTCCAACCAGCGACAACTCGGCCACGCCTGGATGATGTACGCGCACGACCATCGCGAGCACGCGATGCCCCTCGCGTACACCGACGAACGCGATGTCGGCAGCGGCGACGGCATCTTCTGGTGGGGAACCGACGGCGCGGCAACCGGCACGATCGACCACGCCGCCGGACTGATCTCCCCCTACCTCGCCGGATGGCTCGGCGAACGCTCCGTCTTCGAGTGCCCCTCCCAACCGATCGGCACCTACATCCCCCAGGGAAGCCCATCCATCCCCGAAGCCGAACGCATCACCAGCACGTATGGCTACAACGGCTACTACCTCACCCCCGACAAGACTCCCGGCTGGTCCGCCACGATCTGCCACCAACCCTGGAAGCGGATCCACGACATCGAGCGCCCCGCAGACCTGCTCGTCTTTGCCGACACACTCCTCGTCACAAACCCCGCAAGGCCCGGCCGAAGCACCGCACTCCTCGATCCGCCCATGCTCTACAGGGGCTACGGGCAGTGGGAGCCGAACCCACACCCGACAACGGCCTTCCGCCACGGCGTCACCCCCGCAGCCCGACCCGGCTACACAGGCAACGCCGCCGCCGCCATGGCCGACGGCTCTGCTCGAACGCACGCGGCCCAGCCCGACTGGATCCTCCAACCCTCGCACCGCGTCGGCTCGGTCGGTACGTCCAACGAACCCGCCTATATCCCGGACTGGAAGCGCTGGCGATAATGCGTCCGATCAACGCTTCGCCTCGAATCCGCCCAAAGAGTTCGCCACGCCACCAAGCACCACCCGGCCCGTTCGCGTCTCTGTCAGGAACGAACAGGAGCAACACGCGATGCCCGTCACACGCTGCGTCTGCCACGACGTGACCTTCGCCGAACTCAAGGACCTCGCCCAGCAGCTCGGGCCGGACCTCGACTCGCTCTCCAAGCGCACCGGCTGCGGCACGGGCTGCGGCACCTGCGTCCCCTACATCCAACTCATGCTCAAAACCGGCCGCACCGAGTTCCCCGTCCTCACCGGAGCACAATTCGCCTCGCTTCTTCACGCCCAGCCCGCTCCGCGCGCACAAGCGGCCCGGCTCACCTGAACCGGGCCGCCACTCACAATCAGAATCCCGAGAAGGTGCTCACGATCAGTTGATCGCGATCCGCTTCGGCGTCTTCTCCGCCACACGCGGAACCCTTACCGTCAGCACGCCATCCTTCAACTCCGCAGTCGCCTCTCCCTCACGCACCGGACTCGGCAGCGCGACCGAGCGGCTCATCGATCCGAACCGCCGCTCGCGCCGGTAGAACTTCTCGTTCTTCTCTTCCTTCTCCTCGCTCCGCTCCGCCTTGATCGAGAGAACGCTGTCATGCACCTCGATGCTCACGTCCTCCTTCGCAAAGCCCGGCAGCGACGCACGCACGAACACGTGCTGATCGTCCTCCGAGACATCAATCGCCAGTGTCCCCTCCTCGTCCGTGATGGTCGCCACCCCGCCGAAGAAGGGATCGCTGAACACGTGGTTCAGCAGCGAAGAGAACTGGGGAACCTCAACAGGGGTGCGTCGGATCAGGGTTCGCATGGTCATGCCTCCTTATCGAATACGCTGGTGATGATCTGACTGATCGGTTGCCACCCTCATCTCCACGCTCGGACCCGTGCCCGAACCGGGTGGCTCACCTCAACACACACGTTTGCAACCGCTGTGCCACAGCCCGAGGCCACCAAAAACTCGGTCAGAGCGGCGAAACTCCAGCCGATCCGCTGCAACTCTTGCGACGCCAAGCGCCCGGGGATGCCACGTTGGCAGACCGCATAAACTCGTCAGTCCGAACACCGGACCCGCCGAACATCCGTTCGTCCGAACGCCCATTCGCATCCATCTCCCCACACACGAGCCATCCATGAGCACACTCTCGAACCGCCCCATCGACATGCGCTCCGACACCGTCACCCGCCCCACCCGGGCGATGCGTCAGGCCATGGCAGATGCCGAGGTCGGCGACGACGTGCTCGGCGACGACCCCACCATCATCAAGCTCCAGGAACGCATCGCCGCCATGATGGGCAAGGAAGCCGCCGTCTTCGTTCCCAGCGGCACCATGGCAAACCAGACCGCCATCCGCGCCCACTGCGAATCCGGCGACGAGGTCATCTGCCACGAGAACGGACACATCATCCACTACGAAACCGGTTCACCCGCCGCCCTCTCCGGCGTCATGGTCAAGGGCCTCAGCGGCCGCCACGGCCTCTTCACAGCACACGACGTCGAGGCCGCATTCCGCCCCCGCAGCCACCACTTCTCATGGTCCAAACTCGTCATCGTTGAGAACACCAACAACCGCGGCGGCGGCACCATCTGGCCACTCGCACAGGCAGAAGCCGTCGCCAACAAAGCACACGAACTCGGCCTCCGCGCCCACCTCGACGGCGCACGCATCTGGAACGCCTCCGTCGCCACCGGCATCCCCGTCGCAACCTGGGCACGCTCCTTCGACACCATCTCATGCTGCTTCAGCAAGGGACTCGGCGCGCCCGTCGGCTCCGCCGTCGCCGGAAGCAAAGAACTCATCACGCGCGTCCACCGCTTCCGCAAAATGTTCGGCGGCACCATGCGCCAGTCCGGCATCCTCGCCGCCGCCGCGCTCCACGCACTCGATCATCACGTCGATCGCCTCGCCGACGACCACGCAGCCGCGAAAAAGCTCGCCGATGCAATCTCCACTATCCGCGGGCTTGCCGTGGACATGGAGGCCGTGCAGACCAATATGGTCTTCTTTGACGTTGATCCAGCGCTTGGCACGGCTGCTCAGTTCTGCGACCGGCTGAAGGCCGCAGGGCTCTGGGTCCTTGCCAGCGGGCCACAACGCATCCGCGCCGTGCTCCACCTCGACGTCGCCAAGACAGACGTCGATCGCGCCATCTCCATCATCGCTTCGTGCGCGAAAACCGCATCCGCCGCCGCCTGAGGCGCACCATCATCCCCGCCCATTACCGAATGCCGAATGCCGAATGCCGAATGCCGAATGCCGAATGCCGAATGCCGAATGCCTACATCCCGATCCTTCGCGCCACAGAGATCCCGCTCTCCAGCGCGCCCTCCATATACCCCACGAAGCCCGGGCAGCAATGCTCACCTGCAAACTGCAGCCGCTCGATCCCGGTCGCCAGCGTTCGCCCCGAACTCGTCAACTGCCCGAGCCCCGGGAACGAGTAACTCCCGCCCGTGAGACGATCACCCACCCAGTCCATATCCCGAGAGAGCAACGCCGCGCGTCCCGCACCCGGATACAACCTTTCCATGTGATCGAGAATCGCACGCTCCCGCGCCGATCGCTCCATCCCCCGCAGCGCATCCGTCGCCGACCCTCCCGCGAACGACGTCATCACCACGCGCCGCTCCTCATCCGACTCCTGGTTGTCCGTCTCATGCCACGTCAACTGCACCGGCCCGTCGGCCAATGAGTCCGGCCCGCGTCCCCTCTCACGCCACACCGGTCCCGACAACACGGTCAGGTGCTTCGTGTTCCTCCCCATCTGCACACGAAGCGCGTCCGGCAGTGGGGGATCAAACGCGATCCCGCCCCACACGCTCGGCGTTGTCGCAAGCACCACCTCATCCGCCTCGATCACCTCTTCACCAACCAGCACGCGCACGCCCGTCTCTCCCCGCTCCACGCGCGCAACCGCCGCCTTCAGCCGGATCCGCTCCGCACCGACCGCTCCCGCAAGTCGCTGCGCCAGCGCCTGGTTCCCCTCCGCACACCGATACACCTCCGAGTCCGTCCAGAAACTCTCGAACCCGCCCGCCGCGATCATCGCCAGATTCGCCAGCATGCTCTGCTCCTGCGAATCAACGCCGTTATCCGCCGTGATCAGCGCGTGCAGAGCACGCCTGCACTCATCACCGCACCCACGCCCGTCGATCCACTCGCCGATCGAACGCCCATCCAAGCCCGCGGCATCCGGGCTCTCCCACGGACGCACCGGATCAACCGCTCGCGCCGCGTCATTCAGAGCCGAGAGCACGCCCTCCATCTCCTCCCACAATGCCTCCGCTTCACGGGTGTCGAGCATCCTCCCACCCAGCACAATCGGGAACTCTCCATCCTCCTCAGTGACATCCCGCATCGTCAGCCCGAACCTCTTCGCGTACCCCAGCCACGCAGGGTGGTTCGCACCAATCAGCTCCCCACCACCCTCAACGATCTTGCCAGGCACCATGTCGCGGAACGTCAGCACACGACCGCCCACACGCGCACGCGCCTCCAGAACCATCACCTCGTGTCCCGCGCTCAACAACTCGTACGCCGACGCAAGCCCCGCGAATCCCGCCCCGATCACGACTACGCGCCGACCCGCCGATCGCCCGCCGATCGACCCGCGCGCCACACCCGCACCCAGCAACACCGCCGATGCCGCCGCGACCGAGTCGCGCAGCAACTCGCGCCGACTCATCACCCGATCGCGGTCGAAACGCAACGCAAGACGTGCAAGCAGCGATGTAGCCATGCACGTCAGCATAACCACACCCGCACGGTCCGTGTGTGCCGCCAGCAGCACCCGCGCCGGTCCGATCACGCCTCTCAGCCCCTCCTCCCCTTCCTCCGGCTGGCAAACACCCCGCCGTGTGGCAGTCTTCTCCAGCACACAAGGCACCACGCAAACCCGCACGAAGGAGAATCAAAGATGCGCACCAACCTCACGCCCACCTGCCTCATCATCGCCCTGGCCTCCGTCTCTGCCTCAGCCGACATCATCAACCCCGCCCAGCTCGTCACAAGCCCCGACGGCCCCAATGCCAACCTCCAGCAACTCATCTATGACGCCGGCTACACCAGCAGCGTCGGCTTCCTCGAATCCGCCGGCGACCAGACCTCCGACGAATGGTTCAAGATGTGCCGCGGCGCAGAATCCATGCGCTGGGAAGTCTCCTGGCAGCGCGCCGGACACGCTCCCCACCACAAACTCGGCTACTTCATGCCCGACAACCCCGCCGACATCACCTGGGTCATCGGCGGCTCCAGCTCAGGCCTTCCCAGCGTCGCCGACCTCTCCATCAGCGGCCTCTTCGGGCTCGCCTTCTACTCCGGCGACAACGGCGGGGTGAACAGCACCATCTACCGCAGCGTCACCAGCATGAACCCCGACGGCAAGGACCACATGGTCTCGCTCATGATCCGAGATGCCGAGGGCTACCTCCGTTCCTGCGGCCGAATCCTCTCATGGGAAGACCTCTGGAACCTCGGCGACAAGGACTACAACGACTTCGGCGTCGTCGCCATGACCGGCATGGTCCCCACGCCCGGCGCCCTCGCCGCCCTCGGCCTCGCAGGTGTCATCGCCGGACGCCGTCGCCGCTAAACCGCACCAAACATGACCTCCTTCTGTGCGAGCGGGCTCCGGAGCGTTCCGGAGCCCGTTTCTCGTCGCGCGATCTTCTCATGCACGCATGAGAAGATCGCGAACTTCGACGATGTCTCTCATCACCCAGTCAGCAGCGCCGAGCGAAGCCGCCGCACATGTGTGGCACACACCGATCACCCGCATCCCCGCCCCCTTCGCCGCTTCGATCCCCGTCGGCGTGTCCTCGATCGCCAGACATCGAGCCGCCTCAACACCAAGCCGCTCCGCCGCCAGCAGGTACCCATCCGGCGCGGGCTTCGCGCGTGCCACATCATCCGCCGTCACAACATGTCGGAAGTGGGGGGCCAGCCCCGTCGCCTCCAGCATCCCGCACACCACCGACGCCCGCGACCCCGAACAGACCGCAAGAGGGAACCTCTCCCCCGCGAACGCGACCATCTCCGCCGCGCCCTCCTGTACCTCGTAACGCCCCGCCGCGATCCCCTCCGCCATCAGCGCACGCTTCCGAGCCAGCAACGCCCCCGCCCGCTCTCCCGAAAGCTCACCCCCGTTCCACCCCGCGATCGTTACGAACGCCCGCTCATCCCCACGCCCCACGATCCCCTCAACAAACTGATCGTGCGAGAACACCCACCCCAGCGGCGCCACCGCCTCCCGGATCGCCCATTCGTGCAGCGGCTCTGAATCCACCAGCACGCCGTCAAAGTCAAAGATGATCGCCGCAATTCGTTCCATGCGCAGCAAACATACGCATGTACACTCCCGGCATGCCGCACGACCCACGCCCGCCCGTCCGCATCGCCATGTGGTCCGGCCCGCGCAACATCTCGACCGCCATGATGCGCTCCTTCGAGAACCGTCCCGACTGCGCCGTCATCGACGAACCCCTCTACGCCCACTACCTCCGCGCCACCGGCACCGACCACCCCGGCCGCGACGAGATCATCGCCACCCACGAGCCCGACTGGACAAGGGTCGTCTCCTCGCTCCTCGGTCCCATTCCCGGCGGCAAGCCCATCTGGTACCAGAAGCACATGGCCCACCACCTGCTCCCCTCGATGGGGCGCGACTGGGTCGCGGGGCTCACAAACTGCTTCCTCATCCGCGATCCTGCCGAGGTCATCACCAGTTTCATCAAGATCGTGCCCAACCCCACCGCCCCCGACCTCGGTCTCCCGCAGCAAGTCGAACTCTTCGAGTCCGAACGCAGACGAATCGGCCGCACACCACCAGTCATCGACGGCGCGGATATCCTCCGCAACCCCCGCGCCGCGCTCGCCGCGCTCTGCGAGGCCCTCTCCATCCCCTTCACCGATCGCATGCTTACCTGGCCCGCGGGCCCCCGCGCCAGCGACGGCATCTGGGCCAGGCACTGGTACGCAAGCGTAGAGAAATCCACCGGCTTCGAGCCCTACAAGCCAAAGAACGAACCCGTCCCCGACCACCTCGCCGGCGTCCACGCCCACTGCCGCACGCTCTACGACACGCTCGCCGCGCACCGGATCCGCATCTGATCGCCCCGCTCACTCCGCCTCAAACAGCGGCGCGCACGGATGCACCCTTGTCTCCCCGTCGCTGGTCGTCACCGCGAACGATCCCCCGGGATAGATGCACGCCCCGCCGTACGCCCCGTCCTTCCGCAGCGCATACACCGAAGCGTTGAAGTTCGGACGACCCTTCGAGTTGAGCAGCCGCTTCTCGCGCGTGCGATCCACGATCCGCTTCAGCGTCGCCAGGCACGCCTCCGTCGGCGTCAACCCCGATGCCATGTACTGCACGATCGCGAACGAGCCGCAGTTCACGATCAGCGACTCGCCCCGCCCCGTCGATCCCGCGGCTCCAACCTCGTTCTCACAATACATCCCCGCGCCCACGATCGGCGAATCACCCACACGCCCAGGGATCTTCCACGACAATCCGCTCGTCGTCGTGCACGACCCAACATCCCCATCCCTGTTCACCGCCGAACAGTGGATCGTCCCCCACGTGAACGGGATCGGCCCAGCGTCACGACCCCGCGACTGCTTCGCCTCCTCCGCAAGAAACTCCTCCAGCGTCTTCTTCCCCGGCCGCGGCCAATCCCGCTCCTCCGGATTCAACCAGTCGTCCGCGCCCATCGCCTCCCGCCACCGAAGCCACGCCGCGTGCGACTCCGGCGTCAGCAGATTCTCCTCCTTGAAGCCGTGCGCCCGCGCAAACCGCAACGCGCCCTCGCCCACAAGCAACACATGGTCCGTTCGCTGCAATACCTTCAGCGCGACCGCCGCCGGGTTTTTGATGTTCCGCAGCCCCGCCACCGCCCCCGCCTTGTGCGTCGGACCATGCATCACCGACGCATCCAGTTCCACCACACCCTCCTCATTGGGTAATCCCCCGTACCCGACCGAGTTGTCCTTGGGATCATCCTCCACCAGCTTCACGCCCGCCACCACCGCCTCGGCCGGATCAACACCCGCCGACATCACCTTGAACGCACGCTCCGTCGCGTTCGGGCCGTTTCCGCTCGCGATCACGCACGGCCCACGGTGCGAATCGCCCACCGATGCCGCACGCCTCGCCGCCGGCTCACCCGGTGCCACGGGCGGCTGCGCACCCGCCCGTGCCTGCCCGCGCATCGACAACAGCCCCGCCGCCGCAAGCCCCGACCCTGCAAGAAAGCGCCGCCGACCAATCCCGTTTCTGTGTGTTCCCATGCCCCCAGTCTCGCACATCCGAGCTGAGTTGTCACCTCGACCCCCACACCGCCCACACACCTGCCCGGCCCCCTCACATACCCCTCCCACACGACCCCATGGACGACGCCCGTTCCCCTGAGAAGGCGGGCTGGAGGGGCGATCTGGATGATCTCGAAACTTTTCCCATCCTCGCGCGCTCGCTGCTCGACCCGACATCTTTCTTAAGTGAACCGGGATTGTCGCCGTGTGCATCGCCCAGCGATACCGCGTCGTTCTCGTGGAAGGTCTCGTTTGAGGGTTGGCACCGCCGTCCACACCTGCGGGTGTGGATGTCCCAGCGGGGGACAGGAGCCGGAGGGGTCCTGTCCCCCAGTGCATCGCGAACGCCGCATCACGCGGCAACGATCCGTATCGGCCCTCTGAGTGGCGGGCCGACGGATCGCGCGTGCACCCGCGCCATCGCTACCCCCACCTCACGCTCATCGCGCTGACGGCGGCAAAAGCCCATCCGCAATCCACAACGTCGCCAGCGGACCCCGCAGCCGAGGCGGCAGCACAAGCCGCACATACAACCGTGCAAGCGGTCGCCCCGAGATCATCCCGAGAAACAGCGGAAGAGCCGCCAATCCCGCCGACAACGCCAGAGGCAGCACGCCCAGCATCCGCGTCGCAACATCAGACGTCAGCTCCATCTGCGTCGTCCCCATGATCGTCGTGCCCACCCCGCCCCCGGCACGCTGGATCGCCGCGAACACCGCCGCAATCGCCAGAATCACCACGCACACCAACGCCATCCGCCTCGCTCGCGCGTGCAACATCACAACCCCCCACAAGACGCCCAGCGCGAACACAATACACGCGAGCAGCAACCACAAAGAGAACGCCGCCGAGAGGTGCTTCGATCCCTCGGCACGCGCCCTCCCGATCAGATCGCCCGTGTCCTGCTGCGCCAGCCAGTCAATAGACACCCAGCTCGTGTCGTAATACGTCTGCCACTGCACCTGCTGGTCGATCGTGACCTGAAGAGTCGTGATCCGCTGCTCCGCCTGGCTCAGGGACAGAGCAGCCGCATCCGCTCTCGCCTTCAATTCAGCCGAACCCGGCTCGGCCGCCGCCGCTGCCGTCGCTGCTTCCGCCTCGGCCCTCGCAACAGCCAGTGCCGCCGTAGCTCTCTCCATCTGCGAACTATTCTGCGTCTCACGCGACGCCTTCGCCCACGCGCTGTGCTCCTTCGCGATCAGATCCGTCAGCGGCTTCGACGCAACCCGCGACACCGCGTACGACATCCCGAAGATCGTTCCCGCGGTCCCAAGTGCCAGCAACAGCGTCAACAGGATCATCCCCGCCGCCAGCACGCCACCCCACCGATTCGCCCACTTCCCAAGCACCGGATACTCCTGCAGCGACGCAGCCGTCGCGCACTCCGGGCAACGCACGATCAACATCCTGTAATGCGGCTCGCGCACCACCGACTGCCCCGCAAGGTTGAACCCGCAAGACACACACAGCCGATCCCCCACAAGCACCGACACCCGCTCGTCAACACCCGCCCCGCCTCCCGTCACCCCGGCACGCGCATCCCTCTCGTTCGCCATATCGCTCATCTGGACTCCCGTCTGCGCCTCAGCCAGCGCCTCCGCTTGATCCATCTCCGCCGCGCGTTCATCGCCGAGAGCCGCCTCGCCAGCGACCCACCGAGCATCCCGAACGCGAACGGCGCGATCGAGTACATCGACGCCGCCGCAAGGTCATACGTCCCCGTGAAGTCCCCCCCGCTCCCCCGCGGCACATACACCGGGCCCGCGCTCAACACCCACGCACACACACGCTCGAACAGCACAACGGCCTTGTGCGTCATCAGCGGCAAGAACACGACCACATTCCACAACCCCAGCCACGCCGGAATCAGCATCCACCTCTTCCAATGCGTCAGCCCGGCCGACAGCACCACCCCGCCCAGCACCGAGAACATCACCAGCATGATCGGGCTGAACGGCTCCCCCGACCCCTGCATCCATTCAGGCGCGCGCCACTGCGACACCCGACCCGTCAACACATCGCGGTGAAGACGCGTCCAACTCGTTCCGATCGCACGAAAGTAATCCAGCGTCAGCGCCGCCCCGCCGATCGACCCGGCAAGCATCGCCGCCGTCCCGATCGTCAGAAACACCACCTGCCGGATCGCCCTCTGCACACCCCGCCACCGCCGCCACCCCGCCTGCAAAGGGTGGCGCCGACGCACGCACGCCGTCCCACACCCCGGACACACCACAAGCGGAAGCCCATAGTGGGGATCCCGAAGCGCACGCGTCCTGCTCAACGAAGCCCCGCAAGAGATGCAAGCATGTGCAACGGGCATAGTGACCAGTCTAACCGGAACCGACCCACCAGAGCACCGGGCGTTCACCCCCGGGTGGTCGCCACGTTTGGTGGCACGGCTCTCCAGAGCCGCAGCAGACGCGAGAGGCCAGTTCTTGGGAGGCAATCACCCACAATTCCGCCGCACATGATCCGATTCGAGTGACCCCACGCTCGCCCCCGGCGTCGAACTACAGTTGCCGCTTCAACGCACCCCCCGAGCAACCGCAGTCGCAGACGCTCCGGCGCGTGACAAGCAGAAAACCACCGCAGTCAAAGCGAGAGAGCGAGCAGGAGCGATGTCGTCAGGTTCGGGCGCGACGGGAATGAAAGCCGACGGTCTGGCCACCATCGTCCTCACACTGGCATCCTGGACCGCCGTGCCCCTCATGCTCCGCCACTTCGCCACCTCCGACGGCGGCAGCCCCCTCATCGACGGCTGGACCGCCAACGGATGGCGCTACGGCTTCTCAGCACTCATCTGGCTCCCCGCAATCCTCTTCGGGCTTGCACGCAAACGCCTCCCACGCGGCATCTGGAAAATGGCCCTCGTCCCCGCCGCCTTCAACACCGCCGCACAGGTCTGCTTCGGCCTCGCACCCTACTACATCGACCCCGGGCTCATGACCTTCTCCCTCCGACTCCAGATCGTCTTCGTCACCATCGGCGCGCTCCTCATGTTCCCCGCCGAGCGCAGAGTCATCAAGTCCCGCGGCTACCTCACCGGCATCGGACTCGTCGTCGTCGGAACCTGCATCACCCTCATCGCCAATCCAAACGGCCTCGGTGGTGGCACCGCAACCGGCGTCGCCCTCGCCATCGGCGCGGGACTCCTCTACGGCGCATACGCCCTCTCCGTCCGAAAGTGCCTCCACGGCGTCAACCCAATCACCGCCTTCGCCGCCATCTCCATCTACACCGCCGTCGGCATGGTCGCACTCATGATCCCCTTCGGCGCACGATCCGGCGGCGTCGTCCTCGACCTTGACACCAAGTCCATCACCCTCCTCGCCCTCTCCTCGCTCATCGGCATCGGGCTCGGCCACACGCTCTACTTCTACTCGATCGGTCGCCTCGGCCTTGCCGTCTCGACCGGCGTCGTCCAGCTCCAGCCCATCACCGTCTCCATCGCCTCCCTCTTCGTCTTCGGTGAGAAACTCACGCCCATCCAATGGGCCTCCGGCATCGTCGCCATCACCGGCGCAGGCATCATGCTCTACACACAGCACCGCATGATGTCCCGTGCCTCGCGCGCCTCTCTTGCAACCGGCACCCTCGTCCATGTGCCCGTCGATCCCATCGACGAGTTCGACGATCTCCCCGTCGATCCGACTGTGGCGATGGTGGCCCAGGCCAATGAGCCGCCCGCTCCGGAAGTCTCCCACCGCTGACACACGCCCGCTGCGCGACACACCCGTGCAAGCCCGCCCGGGTCAACACAACTACCGCCCCCACGCGACGTGGTACCCTCTTCTCCGAAATGGCGTGCCGAGCACAGCACGTGAAAGGGAGCGGCAATGAGCCCATCCGGTTCGATCACGTCCGCCGCATCATTCCAGTCAACGCTCGTCCGCGCCGAGGCGTGGCGGATCACCATGATCGCGCTCTGCCTCGTCATCGTTCTGACCACCTGGATCGTCCGCCGAGCAATGGGCGAGGTCGTCGCATCCAACGATGGCATCTTCTATCCCACCGTGTGGCTCCTCGGGCTCGCCATTCTGTCCCTGATCGTCGTCCTCGCCGAGGTCCGCTCACGCATCCGCAAGGGCCTCCATCTCCCCGAATGGCGAACCCTCGCCGGCAGCGTGATGGACGTCGCGGTGCCATTCGGACTGCTGCTCATCGCCCACCTCAGATCCCCCCGAGGCGAGATGGCCGCGCTGGCCGGACCCATCCTCTTCGTCTTCCCCGTCATCATCCTCCTCAGCGTCCTCCGACTCCGCGTCCTCTTCCCTGCACTGATCGGGCTGGTCGCCGCCGCGTCCCATTGGTTCCTCGTGATCCGCACCTACACACAGGGCGAAATGCCCGCGTCACTCCTCCCCCTCTACTTCGGCTACGGCATCCTCCTCGTCATGACCGGACTCGCGGCAGGAGTGCTCACCCACTTCGTCCGCGGCTACGTCCAAGAGGCGATCCGCGAAGCGCAGATCGCCGAGCGGGCGACACGCTCGCTCGCATCGATCGAGCATGAGCTCAACATCGCACGCGACATCCAGATGAGTCTGCTCCCAGTCGAGCCCCCGCCCCTCCCCGGCTTCGAGTTCGCCGGCATGGCCCGCCCCGCCGCCCACGCCGGCGGCGATTACTACGACTGGCAGATGCTCTCCGACGGACGCTGCGTCGTCGCCGTCGCCGATGTCACCGGACACGGAGTGGGGCCCGCCATGGTGATGGCTGTCTGCCGCGCCTACGCCAGAGCAACCGTGCCGATGGTCGCCACCGCAGAGCAGTTCCTCGAACGCATCAACAACCTCGTCACGCAAGACCTCCACACCGGACGCTTCATCACCATGGCCGTCGCCATCGTCGGCCCCGATGGAAGCATCGACCTGCTCTCCGCAGGCCACGGCCCCACCTTCCTCTACAAGGACGCCACCGGCCAGGTCACACGTTTCGGCGGAAGCGGCCTCCCCCTCGGCGTCATGGCCGAGGAACGCTACTCACCCACCGAGAACCTCCGCATGGAGCGCGGCGACGTGCTCGTCATGCTCACCGATGGGTTCATGGAACGAGCATCCACCGACGGCAAGATCTTCGGCCTCAAACGCCTGACCGAAACCGTCGCGGCGTGCGCCAGCCGCAGCGCGAAGGAGATCATCGCCGCCATCGACGCCGAGGTCTCCCATTTCGGCACCGGCTCGCCGCAGGGCGACGACATGACCATCGTCGTGCTGCGGCGGACGTAGCCCCGTCCCGCCCGTGAAATCAGTCATCACATCAAGCGACACGATCGCAGAGGCGCGGCAAGCAGCCTCGGCGATCCCGAATATAATGCACAGCGAGCCCGTTGCGAACGCGGAGGTTTGTTGTGATGTCCCAGCGCTTTCAGGTTGATCTCCGCGGCATTATCGATCTCCTCGCGCATCACCTCTACGAGTCTCCAGAGGTGTTCATACGCGAGCTCGTGCAGAACGGTGTTGACGCCATCACCGCCCGACGCGCGATCGAGCCGAATCACGTCGGATGTGTCCGAATGGAACTCCACCGTCCAGAAGACGGTCCAGCGACGCTCATCATTGAGGATGACGGCATCGGCCTCACGCCGGATGAGATGCACGCGTTCATGTCAACGATCGGCGCGTCCACGAAGCGAGATCAGCTGGAAGAGGTCGGGCGCGGCGACTTCATCGGGCGGTTTGGAATCGGCCTGTTGTCGTGCTTCATGGTGAGCGATGAGATTGTCGCGATCTCACGATCCGTCCGACCCGGCAGCCCCGCCGTTGAATGGCGTGGCCACGCGGATGGTCGCTATGAGGTGAGGGAGCTTGATGCGAGCCGCATCGCTGCTGGAACGCGGATCTACGTCAAGGCCAACGACCAGGGGGGGTATTACTTCGACAACGAGCGAATCGACGAACTGGCCAAGCGTTACTGCGAGATGCTGCCCGTAACGGTCCAAGTCGTTCTTGGAGGGGAGCAACGCATCGTCAATCGAGAGTGGACACCCTGGAACGCGTCCGCCGACACCCACTCTACCCAGGAGGATCACGCCGCCGCCCTCTGCCAGGACGTGCTCGGATTTCGACCTCTGGGCATCATCCCTATTCACACACAGTCCGGCGGCGTTTCCGGACACGCCTTCATAAAGCCCGAGAGCGGGCACCCGAGCGATGCAAGCGGCCATCGGATCTATCTCCGCAGGATGTTCCTCTCGGAAGAGGCGCACGGACTCGTGCCTCGATGGGCATTCTTCGTCAAGTGTGTCGTGAACGCAGACTCACTCAGTCCAACCGCGTCGCGCGAGTCGCTGTACCACGACGAGGCTCTCGCGCAAGCGTCCGAGGAAGTCGGGGCACAACTCCGAGCCGCGCTGGTCCGCATGGTTCGGGAGAATCCCGACCAACTCGAGGCCGTGCTCGCCGTGCACGACACAGCGCTCCGCGCGCTCGCGCGTGAGGACGATGAGTTCTTCGGGCTCATCGCCGACTTCCTCTCTTTCGAAACCACGTTCGGCACGATCCGGCTCGGACAGTTCCGGCGGGAGAACGAAGTCGTCAGGGTCTCGCCGACCACTGATCAGTTCCAACGAATCCGTGATGTTGCAGCGGGTGAGGGGTTGTGCGTGTTCAACGGCGGCTACACCCACCACGAAGAACTGCTCAAGAAGGCCGCCTCGACCTTCGGCCAACTCGCGTTGCAGACATTCGACTCGATAGATCTCATCGGCTCTCTGGCCGATCCTAAAGAAGCGTATTCGTACCAGGCGTTGACCGAGCGGGCGACGCGTGCAATCGCGGAGTTCGGCTGCGACGCCATCGTGCGTGAGTTTGCTCCTCCAGAGATCCCCGCCCTCTACGGGCTCGCGAGCGATGAGGCCTTCAAGCGATCCATTGAGCGTGCGAAGAACCTGTCGTCGCCGTTCTGGGTTCAGGCGCTTGATGCGGTGGGCCAGACTGTCCCCGACACACGCCCGGTGCTCTGCTTGAACGCCCGGCACCCGGTCGTCCGTCGTCTGGTTGCCACATCTCACGAAGAGATCGTGCGTGAAGTCGTGCGTCTTCTCTACGTGCAGTCGCTGATCAGCGGCTCACACCCTCTCTCCACGGTCGAGTCGAGCGCGCTTGCCGACGGGCTGCTCTCACTGATCGGGCGAGCGATCGCCGGTGCGGAGCCCGCATGAGGCAGCGACCCATAGATCCGCGATTGGACTCACTTTTGAAGGCAGCCCAGCGAGCGCCCGCCGGACGCGAGCGCGTTGCGCTGCTCGAGCAAGCAGCGGACGTCGCCGATTCAGTTGGTGACCCTGACTCGGGATGGCAGGCACGGCTCTCGCTGTTCTCTACGAGCGAGTATGCCACGCCGGTCCCGCGTCTCTTCCCCGCTCTGGCTTGGTGCCTTGCCATGCACGACCGTGAGCCGCAGAGGTTCCCGGCATTCTCAATCCTCTGGTACATGAAGTGGATCGTCAGCTCCGCGCCCCTCTTCGCATCTCTGCCGACGGCCGCGATCGACGGGTTGCTCAGCGACCTTGAGTCCAGGTTCCTCCGCACCGGTATGAGCCGGCGCGGATTCGTCCAGCAGCGCCTCGGCGTGGACACGACGATGGGTCGCCTCGACCGTATCCGCTCCGGGCTCGAGGAACTCCAGCGTCAGACACGCGGCATGGGCGATGACTGCCGCGCCTGCGAGCAAGATCGCAAGGTCGAGGCACTGCTGCGCCTCGGTGAAGTCGAGCGCGCCCTCTTCGAAGCCAGAGCGATCATCGCCGGGCGTCTCAGTTGCATGGGCGTCCCCGCCTCCACGTTTGCCGCACTTCTCATCCATCTCCGTTCGCGCGGGGAGATCGATCTCGCCGTCCGCCTGTACCGAGAGGGACATTCGAAGCTCCGAGACGAGGTCGGCCAGTTGTCATCCCTGTCCAGATACATGATCCACGCGGCCATCACGGGCGACATCGATCGTGCAACCCGCTGGTGGAAACGATGGAAGCAGGACGCAGAGACGCACGCGACGGACTTCGCACGCATGGAGTTTCACGCGGCATCGGCGGTTCTCTTGACTCGCCTCGCTTTCACGGGTGTCGACCACGTCGCCGCTCCGAGCACCTCCTCACGCCTCGGACTGAGTGTGGACAATCCCCTCGCTCTCGCGCAGCGATACACCGAATCGGCGCTCGATCTGTCCCAACGCTTCGACGAGCGCAACGGCAACACAGTCGTTTCAGCCGAGATGAAGGGTTGGCTCTCCCACGCGCGCGACAAGCACTAGAACGCTCCTCTGACCCAATAGCAAACACGCCCCCGGCAAACTGCCGAGGGCGTGGGGGTCGTATCACAGATTGTGCCTTTGTCCGCCGGTGCTTCTCGCGTCCGACTTACTCCTTCACCTTGAACTCCGCATCGATCACATCGTCATCCTTGCCGGAGCCCGAACCCGCGTCGGCTCCCGCGGCTGCGCCCGCCGTCTGGCTCGCGGCCTCGTACACGGCCTTGCCAAGCTCCATCGACGCGCCCTCGAGCTCCTTCATCGCGCGCTCGATCGGGTCCTTCTCCTCGCCCTTGATCGCCGTCTCCAACCCGGAGATCGCGTTCTCGACCTTGGACCGGCCCTCGGGAGAGATCTTCCCGCCGTGCTCCTCCAGCGCCTTCTTCGTCTGAAGGATCATCGCGTCCGCGCGGTTCTTCAGGTCCACGACCTCGCGCCGCTTCTTGTCTTCCGCGGCGTGCGCCTCCGCATCCCGCTTCATCCGCTCGATCTCGGACTTATCAAGCCCGCCCGAGTTCGTGATCTTGATGTCCGCCTTCTTCCCCGCCTTCGTGTCCGTCGCCGTGACAGTCAGGATGCCGTTGGCGTCGATCGCGAACTCCACCTCGATCTGAGGCGTACCCCGCGGAGCCGCCGCGATCCCGGAGAGCTCGAACTGTCCGAGCGTCCGGTTGTCCCTCGCGAACTCACGCTCGCCCTGCAGGACATGGATCTGCACGCTCGTCTGCCCGTCCGCCGCAGTCGAGAAGGTCTCCTTCTTCGACGTCGGAATCGTCGTGTTCCGCTCGATCAACTTCGTCATCACGCCGCCCAGCGTCTCAACACCCAGCGACAGCGGGGTGACGTCCAGCAGCAGCACATCCTTCACATCGCCAACCAAGACGCCGCCCTGGATCGCAGCACCGATCGCCACAACCTCGTCCGGGTTGACGGACTTGTTCGGCTCCTTGCCGAAGACTTCCTTCGCGATCTGCTGCGCCTTGGGCATGCGCGTCGAGCCGCCCACCAGCACGACCTCGTCGATCTTGCTCGTGTCCAGCTTCGCATCCTTGAGCGCCTTCACGCACGGCTCGCGCAGACGCTGGAACAGATCGTCCGTCAGCGACTCGAACTTCGCACGCGTGATCGACACCTGCAGGTGCTTCGGACCGTTCTGATCCGCCGTGATGAACGGCAGGTTCACCGTCGTCTCCTGCATCGTCGAGAGCTCGATCTTCGCCTTCTCCGCCGCCTCCTTCAGGCGCTGCAGAGCCATCGCGTCCTTGCGCAGGTCGATCCCCTCCTTCTTCCGGAACTCCTCGGCGATGAAGTCGATCAGCTTCTGGTCCCAGTCGTCGCCGCCCAGGTGCGTGTCGCCGTTCGTGCTCAGCACCTCGAAGACGCCGTCGCCGATGTCCAGGATCGACACGTCGAATGTGCCGCCGCCCAGATCGAAGACCGCGATCTTCTGGTTCTTCTTCTTGTCCATGCCATAGGCGAGCGCGGCCGCCGTCGGCTCATTGATGATCCGCTCGACCTTCAACCCCGCGATCTCGCCGGCGTCCTTCGTCGCCTGACGCTGCGCGTCGTTGAAGTACGCCGGAACGGTGATGACCGCGCGGTCCACCTTCTCGCCGAGGTAGTCCTCCGCCGTCTTCTTCAGGTCCTGCAGAATGAACGCCGACACCTGCTGGGGCGTGAACTCCCCCTGATTCACCTTCACACCCACGAACGCGTCCGAACTCCCCATCACCGTGTAAGGCACCAGCTTCTCCTCGGACTCAACCTCCGAGTGACGCCGACCCATGAATCGCTTGATCGAGAAAATCGTGTTCTTCGGGTTCGTCACCTGCTGGTGCTTCGCCGGCTGACCAACCAGCCGCTCACCCTTATCCGTAAAGCCCACCACCGACGGCGTGATGCGGCTGCCGGACGAGTTGATCAGCACCTTCGGGCTCCCACCCTCCATGATCGCCACACAGGAATTCGTCGTACCCAGGTCGATTCCGATGATCTTCGACATGCTTATCTCCCGTCTGGCTGACATGCTTCAGCCCTGACGTTCTGCGTTCGTTTGGAAACCCACTTCCCTACGCCACACCATTTGCAACCGCTGTGCCAGTCAACGATCGCTCGCCGACACCCCCGAAGCCCTCCCGACACCCCCCAAGGGCGCACACCACGCCCCACGAACGCTCTGGGCTGCCAAAGTGGCAGCACGCATCACAGCCCCGGCGGCCGCACCTGCACCCGCGAAGCAAACCGATACGCCGTCAGCATCCCCAACGTCATGTAGATCCAGGTCGTCGGGTCATCGAATGACTGCGCCACGTTCCGCCAGAAATCCCGTCCCCGCCACCCAAACGCCAGAATCGCGTTCGGGCCAGCCACCCCGAACATGATCAACAGCGTCAGCACCGCGCACAGGATCCCGAGCCCACGCGAACCGATCCCCGCCGTCTTGATCGTCACCCACCCGATCACCGCGCCGACGGGCCAGATCGCGTTGTCAAACTTCTTCCCCACCAGCCACGCCGAGAGCATCCACAACCCCGCGATCGTCGCCGTCGTGATCGGCGCGACATACCACGCCAGCCGCCTCCGACGGTCCGATGTGCCCAGGTCCTTCGGGTCCTGTGGCAACACCCGCGCCACCGTCGGCGCCCGGTGTCCGAACCGCTCCGCCAGCGCATCCAGCCGCGGGTCCGGCTCCTCACGCACCTCCCCCTTCGTCGCCTTCTGCGACGCCGTCCGATACGCCCGCACACGGTACAAGTACGAACGCATCGACTCCAACGCACCCTCGTCCAGCGTCATACCGAACTGTTCGTAGATCTTCCGCACCGTCCCCTCAGGGTCCGCGATCAGATCCTGGTACCGGATGCGGCACAACCGATCGGCCGCCAAATCCGCCGACTCCTCCAGAAACTTCTCCTCCGTCCGCAGATACTCCCGCACGATCGCCTCGCGAGACTCCTCCATCGGCGGCCCATCCTGCAGGTGATAGATCGACAGCCGCTCGTACATCGACACGTTCGACCGCACCACGTCCGCCGGCTCCCGCGTGATGTGGATGAACCTCACGTTCTCCCCCAGCATGCGCCGAAGCTCCGACACCCGCGCCGTGTGGCTCGGGCTCTTGAGCAGAAGCACCCGCCCCGGCGCAAGCCGCGTGATCTTCCAGAGCAGCGACGCCTGCGCACGCCTCCAACGAACCAGCTCACGCTCCGTCAACCCCTCCAACGCATGGAACCTTGAGTAATGCCCGTGCTGCTTCGGAAGCATGAATCGACCCGGCATCGCCGAACACAACGACATGTTCGACACGCCAAAGTCATCCTCCGCAGGCCACGCAGGCCCCAACGCCACATCATCCTGCGGGCGGCTGTTCGTAATGAACGGCGTCAGCACGAACCTCGCCACCAGCCACGACAACCCCCACCCATGTGGCAAAATCGACTGCGCCCACGCCGGCGTCTTGAACCGCCGATCGCACGACAACAGATACTGAAGATGCGTCGTCCCGGATCGGAAATACCCCAGCACCACAACCGTCCCAGGACCATGCTCCACCCGCGGCGTCTTCGATCGAAACTTGAAAAACAACACCGGCCACAACAACAGACGCTCAGGCAACGCCGCAACAGTCCCGAAATACGCCGTCGCAAGATTCAGCGCAAGCCGCGGCAGATACGCCGGCTGCACCCCCGGTCGCCTCGAAACCAGCAAACGCACCCACACGTCCAGCGATGCCAGCGCCATGTAGTGAGGCACCGGAATCATCTTCCGAAACAGCGACCCGCGTGCAGCACCCGACCCCGTACCACCCTTCCCCCCGCCAACCTCCCCATCACCCCCACCCCCACCCCCACCCCCACCCCCACCCGAGACCCCGCCCCGTGCCGAAGCAGATGCCGACGAAGACGCCGTTGGCGTCGTGGAATGGGCGGTGGTGGTGGATGTCAAAGGCCAAGTACTCCGGTCCAGACTCGAAGTGACTAGGGTACGCGCCCGAACAACCCGCGTGCATCTCCGCAGCTCGCTCCCCCGTGCCGCGCACACCTCCACGGAATCCGGATGAACCGCACACCTCCATCGCCCCAGCGCGCCGCCTCACTCCGCCGCGAGGTCGCACGCTCCGTCGATGCCCCCGCCTCCCTCCTTCCCGTCTTCAATCTCCTTTTCAAAGACATGCCCAGTCTCGGCAGCAGCCCCCGCATCGTCGTCAACATGCTCCAGCGTGCCGGCATCGGGCCCCGCTCCAGCATCCTCGACCTCGCGTGCGGCAAGGGCGCCATCGCCATCTCCGCCGCCCGTCGCCTCCGCTGCTCCGTCGTCGCGGTCGATGCCTGCGAGGCATTCATCCACGAGGCCGTCGCTTCCGCCACCCGCGCGAACCTCGCCAAACGCGCCGCGTTCATCCACGACGATGCCCGCGCATTCGCCAGCCGCGCCGACCCAAACCGCCGCCCCTACGACGCCGCGCTCATGCTCGGACTCTGGGGCATCATCGAAGCCCGCCGCGCACTCCGCCCCCTCGTCAAGCCCGGTGGTCACTACATCATCGACGATGCCTTCCGCGATGAACGCCTGACCCGCCGCGCGCCGGAGTTCCACCAGATCCCCACCCGTGCCGAATCCCTCGCCCTGCTCGAACGCGATGGCGACCGTGTCATCGAAGTCGATATCCCCACACCCTCGCGCATCCGCGCTCTCAACGCGGCCCTCTACCGCCGACTCGCCGCCAACGCCTCCGCCATCGCCCGCGAGCGACCCTCGCTCCGCCCCGCACTCTCAACGTTCCTCGAGAACCAACGCCACGCCAACCGACTCCTCGGGCGCGAACTCCGCCCCGCCATCTGGGTCGTGCGACGAGCAGGTTTCAAGAAATATTGAAAGTTCACCCCGGCCCTCGTAGCATCCCGCATGACGACCATGCTGGAGAGCATGCCCGGCCCCACACGCTCCACTCGGCGCGACCCGCGCCTGGACGCGATCCGCGCCAAGATCGAGCGCGGCGAGCGCCTCACGCTCGACGATGGCGACCTGCTCTTCACCACACGCGACATCTGGTCCGTCTGCGAGCTGGCCGACCTCGTCCGCCGCCGCCTGCACGGCGATGTCGCCTTCTACAACATCAACCGCCATCTGAACTACTCCAATGTTTGCGCCCTCTCCTGCAAGTTCTGCGAGTTCTACGCCAAGGCGAACGATGCCAAGGCCTACACCCGCGACATGGACTATGTCCGCGAGGAAGTGCGGAAGGCCGTGGACTCCGGCGCAACCGAGATGCACTCCGTCGGTGGCCTGCACCCGCAGCTCCCTTTCACCTACTACACCGATCTCGTCTCCACCATCCGCGACGAGGCGAAGAAGCAGGGCTCCGACCTGCACGTCAAGGCCTTCACCGCCGTTGAGGTCGTGCACCTGGCCCGCATCGCGAAGATGTACAAGGGCGCGAGCGCGCCCGGCGAAGAGGGCCGCGCCGCGCGGCGCGAGGGCATTCGCTGGGTCCTCACCGAACTCAAGAACGCGGGGCTGGGCTCTCTCCCCGGCGGCGGCGCGGAGGTCTTCGACGATCGCGTCCACGATGAGGCGTACAAGGGCAAGATCCGCTCCGATGTCTGGCTCGATGTCCATCGCGTTGCCCACGAGATCGGCCTGAACACGAATGCGACGCTCCTCTACGGCCACATCGAACAGCGCCGCGAACGACTCGTGCACATCGACATGCTCCGCCGCGCCCAGGACGAGGCGCTGGCGAGGATGGGATACGAGGGTGCGAAGGCACAAAGGCACGAAGGCACAAAGGCACAAAGGCACGAAGAGGCCGACAGTGGCCACCTCGGCTACCAGAGCGCATCGGAGAGCGATGCCCCCGTCGTGACGCTGACCAAGCCCGGCACGCCGCTTCCTGAGCATCTTGCCTTTGGTGCGACTCCGTCACTCCGTCACTCCGTCACTCCGTCACTTTCCTCTGGCTACTACCAGACCATCATCCCGCTCCCCTTCTTCCCCGATGGCTGCGAGCTCGAACACTTGCCCGGCCCGACCGGGCTCGAGAACCTGCGCACGCTCGCCATCGCCCGCCTCATGCTCGACAACTTCCCGCACGTCAAAGCGTTCTGGATCATGCAGACCCTTCCCATGGCCCAGCTCATGCTCCAGAACGGCGCGGACGACATCGACGGCACGGTCGTCTGGTACGACATCACGCACGTCGGCGGCAGCAGCACCCACCAGGAAGTGAACGTCGGAACATTGCAGAAGGCCTGCCGCGAGGCCGGGTTCAGGCCCGTCGAACGCGACTCGCTGTATCGGCCCGTCGTGCGCGATGGGAAGAAGTGGACAATCGCATCACAGTGACCCCCGAGCGCAAGCTCGGCATGCTCTCACTGACAAACGTCTGTCAGTGACACCGCGCGCACTCATGCCATCTGCGCGCCCAAACACCCACACTCCTCACATTCCCACTCCATACCGCTTGCATCGCGCCCGCCGCGCTGTATCGTCGTCGCATGGTCGCTCACTCCGCGACAACCTCCCCCTCCCGTGCCACTGGATGCGCCGTGGGGGGGTCAGCCAGTGCTCAGAGCATCGCTCCGAGTGCCACGGACACGCCTCGGGTCCGCACGCCTGATCCTGCTTCCCCGCCTTTACCTCTTGTCCCTTCTTCGCCTCCTCCGCGTTCCTCCGCGTCCTCCGCGTTCAACTCATCTTCCGATTCGCCCTCCTCTTCCGACTCCTCCCTCATCCCCGCCCACCTCCACAGCCCCATCCTCTCCGCGCTCTGCCACCCCGGCTCATCGCTCTGCTCGGTCGCGCGCGACTTCCGCATCGCCGTCGACATCCTCGCCATGTGGCTCACCGAGCCAGATACGCGCGAGAAGATGCTCGTCATCGAGAAAGGCGGCTGCGCCCACACCCGCATGGCCGCCTCCGTCACGCTCGCCTCCACCGTCGGCGTCCTGCAGACCATCATCGACGATTACACCGAAGCCCGCGCCCACGCGCGTCAACTCCGAGCCCAGCACGAACACCTGGCCTCCGCCGCGTCACGCCACGACCCGCTCCCACCCTCACACCTGAACCAGAGCGCCGACCGCGCGTTCTTGCCCGGCGAAGCGATCCTGGCGGGCACATCGCTGCAAGCCCAGCGCATCGAACTCCGCAGAGCCGAGGGCGCACGCCGCGCCTGCCACCACCTCTACCGCCTCTCCCGCATCGTCCCCGTCGACGACTCCATCCTCGCCGTCCTGGGTAGATCGGCTCTCCATGCCACTGGCTGTTTATCAGCCAGTGCGAACGACAGCAACGCCACGCTCTCCAATCGAACCGCGAAAGTGAGTGAGCGGATGTCTTCTTCCGACTCTTCACTCTCAAGCCCGACGCTTCACGCGAGTGGGGGGGCGGGCGCTCTCCGTGATCTACCCCTCGCGGCTGGCCTCAAGCCGGACGCGAACTCCCCCGTGCCATCGAAGTCCGCTTCGGACTTCGATGCTCTTGCCGACCTCCCCCTCGCATCGTCCCTCAACGACGATGCGAACTCTTCGCCGCTTCGGCGCACGGTTCGTTGCCACGGGTTTCAACCCGTGGAAAGCGGCCACCCCAACACCTCTTCCTCTTCTTCTCCCCCGCCCCCGGGGCGGACGATGAGGTTGATCGACGAAGAAAACGACCCCCGCGTCTCCGACACACCCGCACACGTCCCACGACCACCCCACGAGGCGTGACCACGTTCTTGCCATTCATTCCCTGCGTTCGAGCAGCTGCTTCATCCGTGCGGCCATGAGTTTCGCCGCGGCTCCACGATGACTGCGCGCGTCCTTGTCGGCGGGTGAGAGTTCCGCGCTGGTGCGTGTGTCGGGTGCGGGGAGGAGGAAGATGGGGTCGTAGCCGAAGCCGTTTGAGCCACGGGGGACGGGGGCTCCGAACGCGCCGGTGACATCGGCGTTGTTCGGGTCTCGGCGATCGACATGAGGACCGGTGTCCGCCGGGAATCCGATACGGCCTTCGAATGTGCCGCGGACGCGGATGAGGGTCTCGCCGGGTGAGGCGAGGGCCATGACGCAGACGAACCTCGCGGCTCGCGCGTGCGCGGGGATGCCCGTCATCTCTGCGAGGACGCGTTCGATGTTGCGCTGGTCGCGTTCGGGGCGGGCCATGCCGCGTTCTTCGCCATTGGTGCAGTAGTGGCTGCTGATCACGCCGGGGCGTCCGTCGAGGGCGTCGATCTCAAGGCCGGAATCATCGGCGAGGCAGAGCGATTCGGTGGCCTGGGCGTAGGCGAGGGCCTTGATGGTGGCGTTCTGTTCGAAGGTTGCGCCGGTCTCGTTGGGTTCGGGGAAGGGCGAGCCGGGAAGGTCGGTGAGCCCGACGAACTCGAGCGCGAGCGGGGCGAGGCCGAGGGCGGGGTCGGCGAAGATGCGGGCCATCTCTTCGACTTTGTGCGGGTTGCCGGTGGCGATCACGATGCGCATGGCGGCAGGATAGCGGATTCAACGCGGAGGAGAGCAGAGAACAGGGACTCACCACAGAGGCACAGAGACCACAGAGAAGAAGGCGGAAAGCGTGAAGGGAAGTGAAGGAAGCCGAAGTGGCAAGACAGCGTTGATGAGCGCTTAGAAGGACGCGGAAGAGAGCGAAGCGTGAACAAGTCAGAAGTTGAAGAGACCTTCGAGTGCGCGGGGGATGAGTCCCTTCTTGCCGGCCTTGGTGACTTGTCCCTCGGTGGACATCGTGACGGTCAGGCCGGCGAGTTGCGAGGAGAGAACGGTGTTCTGGTTGGTGACGTCGTCGCGCCGGCACGTGCCGCTGAGGATGATGGTCTGGACCTCGCCGTCCTTGTCGATGCGCTTGCGTGCTTCGAGGACGACGGTGCCGTTGGGTTTGACGTCGATGACGGTGGCGGTGATCCGGGCGACGAAGCGGTCGGTGCGCTCGTAGTCTCCATCGCCCTTGTACTTGTTCTTGAAGTTGAGCCCGAGCTCGGCGGGGTCCTGCTTGTCGTTCTGGACCTGGAGCTCGAGGAGGTGTCGGAGAGAGGGGAACTGCGTCAGCGCGCCGTTCATGTCGTACTTCTTCTCGGTCTCGAGTGTCTGGGACGCCTCGGACTTGGTCGTCTCTTCGACGATGATGGTGACGAGGTCGTGGATCGCGAACTCGCGGGGCTTGGGCGGCTCGATGAACATGAGACTCGCGCCGCGGAGGTGCGCGCCGGGGTCGGGCTCGCCCTTGGCGTCGACCGGCACGTTCACCTGCGTCACGAAGAGAGATTGGGCCAGAGCGGGCGAAGCGAGCGTGCCCGCGAGGAAGATCGCCGCGGCGTGGCGCACGGCGTGCGTGGATCGGTCGCTCATGGCGTCGGCTCCTGGTCTGTCTGGGAGTGGTCGTCGGCGGCGATCGCGATGCCGGGCCGTTCGACGCGGGCGAGGATGGTGCGTCCCTTGCGTCCGTCGAGCGGGGCGAAGGGGATCGTCTGGCCGATGCGGGCATCGGTGGTGGCGCGGGCGCGGAGTTTCATGACGAAGTCGCCGCTGATGCAGTGGATGACGACGGGGTCGCCTCGCTTCACGGCGATCGCGCCCTGCACGCTCTGCTCGGTGAGGATCCTGCCGGGCGGGATCCTGGAGCGTGCGACGGCGTCTGCCAGAGCGTCGGGGTCGGCGTGGCGTTCGCTGAGGGGGAGCCACTCGTGGCGGCGCTCGACGAGGGTCTGGTCGATGGGCGCGCCGCGGTCGATCTCGACGCGAGAGACCGCGACCTCGCGGAGGACCTCGACGCGGGCTCGCACGCTTGCGCGCGCAACGATGGTGCCGCGCTCGTAGAGCGTGATGGCGATGGGCGCGGTGTCGGAGCGTCCGATGGGTCGGATCTCGACGGTGCGGCCGCGCGTCGGCATGGTGAGGATCGCGTCGGCGGCATCGCTCTGGTCGAACGTGAGACGCAGGTTGCCCTGGTCGATGCCGAGTGACTGCGCGACGCGGGGCGCGATGAGGTCGCGGACGATGGGCTCGCTGGTGTGATCGGGGCGAGGCGAGGGGTCGGGCTCTGGTGGACGGTCGTGGGCTGGGCCGGGCGGCGTGTCGAGGCGCACGATGCGGCAGTCTGCGCCTGAGAGGGAGATGCGTCCCCAGTTGACGGTGCCCGCGGCGTCGATGGCGTCGCGGACCTCGTGGACCGAGACGCGTCCGTCGCGGAGGGAGGATGGTTGAAGGACGACGTGCGCGAGTGTGTCGGGGAGGGAGCCCCGGAGGTCGGCGATGTCGGTGATGCGGACCAGGGCGTCGGCGTGCAGGCGAGCGACGGGGCGGAGCGTGATGGTTCCGTCGGCGAGGCTGGACGTGCTGATCGCGGCGGCGAGCGCGAGCGAGGCGGCCCGGCGCGCGTGCCGGCGTGCGCGTCGTTGTCTCGGGATGGGCGGGCGCGGGATCATGGCGGGGGTGGGGATCAGCCGCGGCGGAGCTGTGCGACCTGCTGGAGGACGTCGTCTGCGGCTCTGATGGACTGGCTGTTCATCTCGAAGGCACGCTGGGTGCGGATGAGTTCGACGAGTTCGCGTGTGGGGTCGACGTTTGAGGATTCGAGGAGTCCCTGGCGGATGGAGCCGAGGTTGTCATCGCCTGGGTTGCCGACGATGGGGTCTCCGGAGGCCTCGGTCTGGACGTAGAGGTTCTCGCCGATCTGCTTGAGTCCCTGCGGGTTGACGAAGGCGGCGATCTGGATCTGTCCGACCTCTGTGGGCTCGACCTCGCCGGGCTGGAGGACGAGGACTCTGCCGTCGTTGGTGACCTGGATGTCGGTGGCGTCTTCGGGGATGGTGATGCTGGGTTCGAGACGTCGGCCGACGTCGTTGGCGAGGACGAGTTCGCCGTCGGAGTTGATGGCGAAGTTGCCTGCGCGTGTGTAGCCGATGCCTCCGAGGGCGTCTTCGACGGTGACCTGGAAGAAGCCGATGCCCTCGATCATGAGGTCCTTCTTCTCGTTGGTGGTGAGCGGCGCGCCTTGCTCGAAGTTGAGTTGGGTGCCGCTGACACGGACGCCGAGGCCGACGTAGAGGCCTGTGGGCCGCTGGTCGCCGAGGGCGTTCTCGACGCCGGGGGCCATGCGTTCGACGTAGATGAGGTCCTGGAAGTTTGCGCGGCTGGACTTGAATCCGACGGTGTTGACGTTGGCGAGGTTGTTCGCGATCACGTCGAGCTGGGTGTTGAGCGCGGAGAGGCCGGAGGATGCGGACTGAAGGGCGAGGATGGCCATGTATCACTCCAAGTCGAGAGCGTGGGGACGAGTTTGCGGGGACGGCGTGTCAGGAGACGCGTCCGAGGACGTTGATCGCTCGATCCATGAATCGATCCTGGTACTGGATCATGCCGAGGTTTGCGGAGACTTCTCTGGCTGCGGACGTGACCTTGGTGAGGGCGTCGATCTCGTCGACGGTTGACGCTTCGAGTGCGCGCTGGCGGATGCGTCCGGCTGCGGAGGTTCGTCCGGCGATGGACGCGGCATCGGGGACATAGAGGCCGTCTCCGGACTTGTGGAGGGCTCTTCGATCGGGGACATCGACGAGGGCGATGCGTCCGCGTTCTTCGCCGTTCTGGGTGACGAGTCCCTGATCGTCGATCTGGACGGGCCCGTCGCCGAGGGAGATGGTGCGGTTGGTGGTGTCGAGGACGGGCAGGCCTGTGGCGACCTGGACGAGGAGGCCGGATGCGCCGCGTGCGAGTCGGCCGTCACGGGTGAGGCGGACACGATCGGAGGACGCGTCGGAGGCGTCGCGGACGACGAGGAAGCCGTCGCCCTCGATGGCGATGTCGAGGTCGTTGCCGGTGGGCATGACCGAGCCCTGTTTGTGGCTGGTCATGGTGGGGGCGAGCATGACGCCCGCGCCGAGACGCTCGATGAGGGAGTCGGAGGGCATGGAGCCGAGTCCGTCTTCGATCCGGACTGAGGCGCGCTGGCGGGTCATCGCGATCTCTGTTTTGAAGCCCGTGGTATTGAGGTTTGCGAGGTTGTTTGTGGCGACGTCCTGCTTGTGGAGCGAGGTGAGGACGCCGCTGAGTGAGAGTTGGGTTCCGTAGTTCATGCGCAGTGTCCCTGGGCGCGGTGCGCCGTTCGGCGTACCACAAAGGGCGTGCCAGTCAGTGGGTGTGGCGCGGAGGGTGCGTGGTCTGGTCGCGGGTTGTGCGATTCAGAGTGGGTGTGAGCGTCGTGGCGGGAGGGATCGCGGGGAGCTCGGCGCAAGGTGTGCATGTGTGGCGCGGAGTGTGCGCGGGTGAGGGCGTGGGCTGCGGCGTGTGATCAGTTGCCTGAGCCGCACGAGCCGCGGTTCTTGCCACACGGGCAGCAGGGGGCGGTGCTTGCCTGTGTGCCGGCGGCTCCGGTGGCGAAGGTTGAGTGACGCCGGACGAAGGTCCTGCCCTTGCCTTCGGGGTCTTTGACGGGCTCGTCGGCCTGAGAGATAGGGCGGAGGAGTTCGATGACGGTGCCGTCGGACTGGCTGACGTATTCGTAGAGGGGCATGGAGAAATTGTCGGCCGGGTAGAACGGGAAGTGAAGCGCGGGGGTCGCGTGAAGAATACCTGAACAGGGGGATTTTGTATGTTGCGATGGCTTCGTGTGTGGGTTTGGGTGGTACGATGGGCGGAGATGTGGCTTCTATGGTACACTTACGCAAGCCAATTACCTTGAATCGGGGATTTCATGGGTGAGCCGAACTCACGAGAGCGTGAAGAGAGTGCGGGAGACCTCCCCGCCGGGCTGCGTCATGAGGTGACTCGGCTGCTGCAGGACATGGCGGATGCTTCGGATACCTCTGCGAAGGATTTGGCAAGTCAGTTGCTTCCGTTGGTGTATGACGATCTGCGTCGGCTGGCACAGGCGAAGATGAACCGGGAGCCGGGGATGATCTCCCTGGAGCCGACGGCGCTGGCCCATGAGACGTTTATGCGTCTGGTGGATCACTCACGGGTGGATTGGCGTGGGAAGAGCCACTTCATGGCTGTTGCGGCGCAGGCGATGCGTCGGATTCTTGTGGATCATGCGCGGGCTCGGAAGCGTCTGAAGCGCGGGGGTGCGCGGCAGCGTGTGGATCTTTCGTCGGGGATCGCGGCGACGGGTCCTTCCGAGGTTGACCTGCTGGCGTTGGACGATGCGATGGAGAAGCTGGCCCAGATCGACGAGCGTCAGGCGCGGGTGGTTGAGCTACGGTTCTTCGGCGGGTTGAATGTCGACGAGGTGGCGGAGGCGCTGGGCGTCTCCAAGCGAACGGTTGAGGGGGACTGGACGATTGCCAGAGCGTGGCTTCGCCGGGAACTTGCTGAAGGAGCCGAGCCATAGCCGGTGAGCGGCGCGACACGGTGAGAGACCTGTTTCTGCGAGCGGCGGCGTTGCCGCGCGCGCAGCGTCAGGCGTTTCTCGAGCGTGTGTGCGGTTCGGACAAGGCGCTTCTGAAGGAGGTGCTTGATCTGCTGCGGTATCACCCTGAGGAGCCCGCGCCGACGGGTAAGTTGGATGTGCGTTTGAAGGAGGGTGGCGCGCTCGCGGCAGCGGCGGAGTTGGGACTTCGAGATGATGCGAGTGGTGGGGAGGGAGGCGGCAGCGGCTCTGCTGCACCGGCCCGTGGTGGGGCCCGTGGTGGGGACCGAGGTGGGGCCGGTGGTGAGGCGGGTGGGGAGGTGGTGGGCGGATCTGGGGTTACGGGGCGAGGGTCTTCATCATCGGGCATGAAGGAGCCGTCGAAGTTGCCGATGCCGAGCCGGTCGCCCGCGGATGAGGGTGGCGGCGCGGGCGTCGGCGCGATGCCCGTGACGGAGGCGAAGTACGGGGCGGTTCCGGCGACGATTGATCACGGGCCGTTTCCGCCGGGGCATCTGATCCAGGGGCGTTACAGGATCGTGGAGCGGATCGGTCGGGGGGGGATGGGGGTTGTGTATCGAGCGGATGATCTGACGCTGAACCAGCCGGTTGCGTTGAAGTTTCTTCCGGAGGCGTTCGCGGAGCATCCGTCGCGGAAGGCGCGGTTTCTGAACGAGGCGCGGGTTTCGCTGCAGATCACGCATCCGAATGTGTGCCGCGTGCATGACATCGTCGAGGTTGACGGCAGGCAGTTCCTGTCGATGGAGTATGTGGGGGGAGAGGATCTTGGTTCGCTGTTGAAGCGTGTGGGTCGTCCGCACGTTGAGCGGGCGATCGGGTTGGCGCAGCAGATGTGCCGCGGGCTGCATGCGGCGCACGAGAAGGGTGTGCTGCACCGTGATCTGAAGCCGGCGAACGTGATGGTGGACGATGACGGGAACGCGAAGATTCTGGACTTTGGTCTTGCGGGGATGGCTGCGGGGATCAGCGGGATCGAGGTGAAGGCGGGTACGCCGACGTACATGGCTCCGGAGCAGTTGCGTGGCGACGCGGTGACGGTTCGGAGCGACGTGTACGGGTTGGGTTTGTTGTTGTATGAGTTGTTCACCGGGAAGAAGGCGTGGGAGGCGTCGAGCATTCCCGAGTTGATGCACATGCATCGGAAGCAGTTGCCTCCGGATCCGCGGGAGTTGGTTCCTGGGCTGGATGAGCGGATCGCGCGGACGATCATGGCGTGTCTTGCGCGTGATCCTGAGGAGCGTCCGAAGTCGGCGATGGCGGTTGCGGCGATGCTGCCGGGGGGTGACCCGCTGGCCGCGGCTCTGGCTGCGGGCGAGACACCATCGCCTCAGGTGGTGGCGCAGGCGGGGGGGCGTGGGGTGTTGCGTCCTGCGTATGGGATCGGGTTGATGGCTTCGGTCGTGGGGCTGCTTGCGGTGGTTGCGTGGCTCGCGCCGCGTGTGGCGATGCAGGACAAGGCGTACTTGAACAAGGGTCCTGCGGTGCTGGCGAGCATCGCGGAGAACTGCTTTGCGCGTCTTGGGTATTCGTTGCAGGATCAGCACACGGCGTCCGCGCTCGATTATTACGAGGAGTTGGTGAGCGAGATCGAGCGGAACGACAAGGGGCTTGATCGATGGGACCGGCTGGGGAGGCCGCGTCCGGCGGCGATTGATTTCTGGTATCGGGCGAGCCCGATGCCGCTGCGTCCTCAGAACTCGCTGGGGAAGGTGACGATGACCGATCCTGCTCCGACGGAGCCGGGGATGATTTCGCTGCGTCTCTCTCCGGCGGGGCAGTTGCGTGAGTTGTTCGTGCGGTATCGGGACGCGGACGACATGACGACGCCGGATGGGTGGCGTCCGCCCTCGGTTCCTTCGGACCTGGAGCGAACGTGGCGTTTGTTGTTCGAGTTGGCGGACCTGCCTTTCGACGAGTTTGTTTCGGTCGAGCCGATGCGTGTGCCTCCGGTGTTTGCGGACACGCGTGCGGCGTGGGAGGGTGTGTATCCGGAGAGCCCTGAGATTGAGGTTCGGGTGGAGGCGGCGACGTATCGCGGTCAGGCGGTGGCGTTTCGATTGATCGAGAAGCGTTGGCCGAAGGCGAGCCAGGTGGGTGTGCCGGAGGAGTTGTTTCGGCGTGGCCCTGGGTTGTGGGCGACGACCGGGATGACGGGTCTGCTTGTGATCGCGTCGCTGGTGCTGGTGCCGGGGAATGTGTTCGGACGGCGTGTGGATTACATGGGCGCGTTCAAGGTGGGTATCGGGGGCACGGGGCTTTGGTGCATCGGGTGGTGGCTGCGGGCGAGCCATGTGTGGACGCTGCAGGGGGAGATGGACCTGCTCGGGCGTGCGGCGGGTCAGTCGCTGCTGGTGGGCGCTGCGCTGGTTGTGTTCTACATGGCGATGGAGCCGTATGTGCGTCGGCAGTGGCCTCAGATGCTGATCTCATGGGAGCGATTGCTTTCGGGGCGGGTGCGTGATGCGTTGGTGGGGAAGCATGCGTTGGTGGGTGTGCTTCTCGGGGTTGGGTCCGCGACGGCGTTCTACGCGACGTTGCTGATTCCGTCGATGGTGGGGATGCCGCCCCCGGCGCCGTTCATGGACGGCCGCTACGGGATGGACGCGATGATGAGCGCGCGATCGGGCCTGGGCGCGGTGCTGCACATGTCGGTGGCGTCGGTGCGCGAGGGTATGGCGCTGGTGCTGGTGCTTGTGATCGTGCGGTTCATGGTGAAGCGGACGTGGATGGCGGCGGGTGTGTTCGCGATTCTGACGGCGTTGTTCTGGGGTCTGATGTCGGGATCGGGAACGATGTTGACGTGGCCTGTTCTCGGCGTGGTTGCGGGGGCGTTGGCGTTTGTGGTGGTGCGTTACGGGCTGCTTTCGGCGGCGATCGCGGCGATGGTGTATCACCTTCTCGTGGCGTTTCCGCTGACGATCGATCCTTCGATGTGGTACTTCGATGCGACGATCTTCGCGCACTCGTTCGTGGTGGTGTCGGCTCTGATCGGCGTGCTGCTGGCGACGGGCGTGGTGAGAGCGACGCCGGACGGGGTTGCCCCGGTGCTGAGCGCGTCGCGGCACTGAGCGCGAGATTCAGCCGTTCCAGACGTGCGGTGTCGGTGTGAGGGCGCGTTCGACGGCGTCTTTGTGCTTCTGGTAGCCGGCGCGGCCCATGAGGCCGAAGGTCGCGATCTTGCCGGTCTCGACGGCGGGCTGGTCGTAGGCGTCGATGCCGAGCATGAGTCCCGCGTAGGCCGTGACCATCTCCCAGAGGTAGATGAACTGTCCGACGTGGCGTGCGTCGATCTTCGGGAAGGTGATGGTGAGGTTCGGTCGCTGGGATTCGACGAGCGCGTACTCGGTGGCGCGTTTCTCGGCGTTGAGGAGGGCGGTCATGGACTTGCCTTCGAGGTACGAGATCGCGTCGACGCCGAGGCCGCTGGGGATCGTGAGATCGCCGGGTACGGCGGGGTTCGATGAGTCGAAGGACTCGACCTCGATGAGGGCGAAGGCCTTGTCGTTGGGTCCTTCTCTGTAGAGCTGGACCTGGGAGTGCTGGTCGGTGGTGCCGAGGGCTTTGATGGGGGTGAAGCCGGCGTAGACGGTGTTGCCTGAGGTGTCGAGTTTCTTTCCGAGGGATTCGGCCCAGAGTTGGCGGTACCAGTCGGCGAGGAGGTAGAGGGCGTTTGCGTAGGGCATCATGACGTGGTTGGTCTTGCCCTTGCGTGTGCCGAGCGTGACGAGCAGTGTGGCGATGAGGGAGGCGGGATTCTGGTGGAGTTCGGGCCTTGAGCAGAGGGTGTCCATGTCGGCGGCTCCGCTGAGGAGTTCGTCGATGTCGATGCCGCACATGGAGGCGGAGAAGAGACCGACGGGCGAGAGGACTGAGAATCTTCCTCCGACGCCGTCGGGGACCGGGAGGGTTGTGAAGCCCTCAGCGTCGCAGATCTGGCGCATGGTTCCCTTTGCGGGATCGGTGATGGCGACGATGTTGGTCTTGTAGTTGTTTCCGAGGGATTTTTTGAGGATGTCTCGGATGACCATGAACTGCGAGGCGGTTTCGGCGGTTTCGCCGGACTTTGAGATGACGTTGAAGAGTGTTCGCTTGAGTCCGCCTTCGGAGGACTCGCAGTAGCGGAGGACGGCCCCGAAGCATGAGGGATCGACATTGTCGACGACGAACATTCGCGGCCCCGGGCGGAGGCCTCGGGGGAGGAGGTTGTAGGTCGGGGGGTTGAGGGCGGCCTGGAGGGCGATGTTTCCGAGTGCGGAGCCGCCGATGCCGAGGACGACGAGGTTGTCGAACTCGCCCCGGCAGCGTGAGGCGACGCTTTCGACGGCGTCTGTGTGCGCGGCGCGGGTGGGGTTTTCGTGGAGGAGTCGCCAGCGTTCCCAGCCGGTGCCCTTTGTGGCTGCGAGTTTGCGTGTGAGCGCGGCGGCTGCGGCGTGGAGTTCGGAGCCGGGGACGAGGAGGTCCGGCTCGAGGCCGTGGTCGCCGACGCGGGAGGAGAGACAGTTTGCAAAGTCGATGCGGAGCATGGGCGTAAGATAGCGTCGACGCGTCGCGAGGGCGAAGCGGGCCGGAAGAAGTCCGTCGATAGGATCCAGATGCGCCTGTTCCGCGTGATTGTGCCTGTGGGAGACATCGAGGCGGCGACGTCGTTCTATGGTCGGGTGCTGGGGAGGGGTGGGGAGCGGGTTTCGCGGGGGCGGCACTACTTTGACTGTGAGGGGACGATTCTGGCGTGCTACGACGCGATGAGGGATGGGGATGGGGAGCCGGTGGGGCCGAACCGGGGGCATGTGTATCTGGCGACGGATGATCTTTCGGGTGTGTGGCGTCGGCTGTGCGTGGAGCTTGGGGCGCGTGGGGTGAGCGCGATCGAGGATCAGCCGTGGGGTGAGCGGACGGTGTATGCGGCGGACCCGTGGGGGAACCGTCTGTGCTTTGTGGATCGGGGGACGATGTTTGTCGGGCGTGCCGGCGGGTCGGGGGCGTGAGCGTGGGGGTTATGCGTGAGAGCGAGGTCTGGATCGATGGTTCATCCATGGCATGATGTGGCGCCGGTTGCGGAGCAGGGGGAGCTACCGTCGCATTTCCGCGCGGTGATCGAGATCCCGAAGGGGTCGAGCAACAAGTACGAGCTGGACAAGCAGACGGGTCTTTTGAAGATCGACCGCGTGCTTTCGAGCGCGGTGTATTACCCGGCGAACTACGGGTTCATCCCGAAGACGCTCGCGGAGGATGATGACCCGCTGGATGTGCTGGTGTATTCGACGGAGGAGATTCCGCCGATGTGCCTGTGCGATGCGCGGGCGGTCGGGATGATGACGATGATCGACAACGGGCAGCCGGACCACAAGATCATCTCGGTGCTGACGAGTGACCCGATCTACTCGGAGTTCGAGAAGGCGAGCGACTTTCCGAAGCACATCTTCAAGATGCTGATGCGGTTCTTTACGGATTACAAGCTGCTGGAGAACAAGGAAGTGGAGGTTGACGACATCCTGCCCGCGGAGGCGGCGCAGGCGATCGTCGAGGATTCGCTGGCGCGGTACGGGCGTGCGTGCGCTGAGGGCGCGATGAGGGGATTGAGAGGGTGAGGGGAGCCGCGGCTTGCGGCGGCGGAGGACCGGGATGATGCTCGACATCGAACGCACGCTGATCGGACGGGACGCGATAGCGGCGCGTGTGCGCGAGCTCGGGCGTCGGATCGCGTCGGACCTTGAGCGTGATCTTTCGGCGGAGGGATCGTGCGCGGACGAGAGCGGGCGGGTTGCGATCATCGCGGTGATGACGGGCGCGTTGATTTTTACGGCGGATCTGGTGCGCGAGATGCCGATGAAGCTGAGTCTTGAGCTGGTGACGGTGTCGAGTTATCCGGGCGCGTCGACGATGAGCAAGGGGGCGGCGATGCGGAGCGTGCTTCCGAGGGACCTCTTGGGGAAGCACGTGCTGATCGTGGATGACATTCTTGATTCGGGGCAGACGTTGGATCTTGTGAAGCGTCTGGTGGAGGAGCAGGGGCCTGCGAGCGTGCGGATCTGTGTGTTGCTGCGGAAACTTGTGGAGCGGGTTGTCGAGGTTGAGGCGGATTACATCGGGTTTGACATTCCGAACGAGTTCGTGGTGGGGTATGGGCTGGACTATGACGGGCACTATCGGAATCACCCGGAGATCGCGGTGCTGCGTGCGCCCGGGGGCGGTTCGGGAGCGGGGGCGTGAGCGGGGGGCTGCCTCGTGGGGCGGTGTTGTGGGGCGCGGCGAGGTTTGTGCCGCGTGATGAGCGGGTTGTGCGTGCGCTGCGTCCGAGCGTGTGGTTTGTCGTGTTGCACGCGGCGGGTGTGCTTGGGTTGTGTGTTGTGCTGATCGGGCTGGGGGTGATGTGGTCGGAGATGGGGCCGGGGGAGCGCGGGATCGGGGTTGTGCTTGCGAGGGTGGGCGTGGTTGGTGTTGGGGTGTATCTGGCGGCGGGGGCACTTCGGTGGTGGTCTCGGTTGTATGTGATCACGGGGCGGAGGGTGGTGATTGTGGCGGGCCCACTGAGCCAGGCGGCCGCGGATCTGGGGCTGGATCGCGTGCAGCATGTGACGGTGACGAGGTCGCTGGTTGAGCGGGTGTTGGGGCTCGGGACGGTGGGGATCGCGACGGCGGGTTCGAATGGTCCTGCGATCAGGATGCTGATGGTGCGTGGCGCGAGCGAGATTGTGGAGTTGATCCGAGGGGTGCGGATGAGCGGCGAGGGGGTTGGAGGCGCGGTCGGCGCGGATAGGGGCACGGGGCGGGGTGTGGTCGTGCTCGGGCTTGCGGGCGGGATTGGCGCGGGGAAGTCGGAGGTTGCGCGTCTGCTTGGCGAGATGGGGTGCCTTGTGGTGGATTCGGATGTCGAGGCGCGAGCGGCGATGGAGAGCCCGGAGGTGCGTCGGACGCTGGTTGGGTGGTGGGGGGAGGGAGTGATCGGGGGTGATGGTCGGATCGATCGGAAGCGGATCGCGGAGATTGTGTTCAAGGATGAGGGGGAGCGGGCGCGGCTTGAGGGGCTTGTGCATCCGCTTGTGCGTTCGAGGCGGGCGGATCTGATCGGGCGTGCGAGAGAGGCGGGGCGGCGCGCGGTCGTGCTGGATGCGCCGCTGCTGTTTGAGGCGGGGGTCGATTCGGAGTGTGATGCGGTGATCTGGGTTGAGGCGTCGCGAGCGACGCGGCTGGCGCGCGTGGCGAAGAACCGGGGTTGGTCGGAGCATGAGCTGGAGAGACGAGAGAAAGCGCAATGGCCGATTGAGCGCAAGCGCGCGAAGTGCCGATACGAGATTCTGAACGATTCGGACGGGGACCTTCGGTCGGCCGTTGAGTCCGTGCTTTCGCGGGCGCTTTCGGGGTTCGGGGGTGCTTCTGGGGGTTCGGGCGGCGGGGTTGGGGGGTGAGGCAACCCTGTGGCCTCGGCGTCCGTAGGTTCCTATACTTGCGTGTAGGGATGAGCAGTCTTCGTCTCTTGACCGGCCTCGGGCCGTTCGACCCGTTTCTGACTCGCTGATCAGACTGGCATGTGGCCTCGGTCACTCGTCGGGATCGGGCGTTCTCTAGGGATCATCAAACAGCGGTTCGAGGATTCGCCCCTCGGGGGCGTCGCTCTGGACCACATCTCAGCAGTCACATTGAGTAGCTTGCATCTTGCCGCGTGTCTGCGGCGGGTGTTCGTGCATAGGACAGGACGGCCATGGCCAAATCGACGAACGTGATCGATACGGATGCTTCCGAGACCGGCGCGGCGAAGGCGTCGAAGCGAAAGGGAGCGAAGTCTTCTGAGGGTTCTGCGGTCCGGGAGGAGTCGAAGCCCTCGAAGGCGGTGGAGGCCCGTTCGGACGTTCGGCCGACGCCGAAGCCAGAGCCGAAGCCAGAGGCGGAGTCTCGTGCGGAGGGGCGCGGGCAGGAGCGCGGAGGTGATCGCCCGAGCGGAGAGAGCCGCCCGAGCGGGGAGAGCCGCCCGAGCGGGCAGGCACGTCCTGAGCAGGGGCGTCCGGAGCAGACACGTCCGGAGCATCAGCAGCATCAGCAGCGCGGGCATGACCAGCAGCGTGGGGAGCAGAGGCAGGATGGACAGCGCGACCAGCGTCAAGGGTCGCAGGGTGGGCATCAGGGTGGGCAACAGGGTGGTGGCGGTGGTGGCGGGGGAGGTGGTGGGGGAGGCGGCCAGCAGTCGTACGGATCCGGGCAGCAGTACGGGTACGGATTCGACGGCGGTCGTAACCGTCGGAAGCGGAAGAAGCGCAAGGGCGGCGGGATGTACGGTCCCGGCGGTGGTGGGAGTGGGGGCGGCGGTGGCGGTGGCGGTGGTGGGATGCACGGTGGGCACCACTTCGATCACTCGCTTCCGAGCGACGAGGAGCTTGAGCGCGAACTTGCGGAACTCGAGCGGACGCTCGCGAACGCGAAGCCGGAGGACCTGAAGGACGCGATCTCGATCGGCCAGCTCCAGCGGATGGAGCTTGACGAGCTGTTCAAGGTCGCCACAAAGGAGGGGCTGACGGATTTCCAGTCGACGCCGAAGCAGGATCTGGTTTTCAAGATTCTGAAGGCGCGTGCGGCGAAGCAGGGTCTGATGTTCGGCGAGGGGACGCTCGAGGTGATGTCCGACGGGTTCGGATTCCTTCGCGCAGCGGAGCAGAGTTACCTGCCGGGGCCGGATGACATTTATGTGAGCCCGTCGCAGATCCGTCGGTTCGGGCTGCGTCGCGGGATGGTGGTGCGGGGGGCGATCCGTCCGCCGAAGGAGAGCGAGCGTTACTTCGCGTTGCTGCGTGTGGACAAGGTGAACGGGCGTGAGCCGTCGAAGATTCACTCGCTGGTGAACTTCGAGGATCTGACGCCGCTGCATCCTGAGCGTCGTTTCATTCTTGAGACTTCGCCCGACGAGATTGAGTGTCGCATCGTGGACCTTGTGACGCCGATCGGCTTCGGTCAGCGGATGCTGATCGTTGCGCCGCCGCGCACGGGCAAGACGGTGCTGTTGCAGAAGATCACGAAGGCGATCAGCACGAACAATCCGGACGTGAAGATCATCGTGCTGCTTGTGGATGAGCGTCCCGAGGAGGTGACGGACTTCCGCCGGCACGTCGCGCAGAACGTTGAGGTTGTGGCGAGCACGTTCGACGAGCAGTCTTCGCGTCACGTGGCGGTGGCGGAGGTTGTGATCGAGAAGGCGAAGCGGATGGTCGAGTTCGGGGATGACGTTGTGATCCTGCTCGACTCGATCACGCGTCTGGCGCGTGCGTACAACTCGGAGCAGCCGCACTCGGGCAAGATCATGTCGGGCGGCCTGGACTCGAACGCGTTGCAGCGTCCGAAGAAGTTCTTCGGTGCGGCCCGGGCGATCGAGCGGGGCGGCTCGCTGACGATCATCGGGACCGCGCTGGTGGACACGGGCTCGAAGATGGACGAGGTGATCTTCGAGGAGTTCAAGGGGACCGGCAACGCCGAGTTGCACCTTGACCGGAAGCTGATGGACAAGCGTATCTATCCGTGCATCGACATCCCGGCCTCGGGCACGCGGCGCGAGGAGTTGCTGCTGGACCGGAAGGAGCTGGAGCTGGTGCACCGTCTGCGGAAGGTGCTGAGCGACATGAACGTTGTCGAGGGGATGGAGTTGATCAAGACCCGTCTGAAGAAGGTGAAGACCAACGCCGAGTTCCTGATGACGATGGCGATGGGGTGATCGTGGATTCATCCGCGGGCGCGAACATCGTGTCCTGAGTTGAGGTACCCTGTGGGGGGTCGGCCGTTGGGTCGCGGCCCTCCAGGAATGCCCCGGCGTGAGACTGGCTCGCAGGTACACCCTTGTTCTCTTGGCGGCGTCTGCGACGCCGTGGGGGTTGCTGCTCTGCGTGGGCGGTTTGTGGCTGTTGCTGATCGGTTCTGAGGCGTGGGTGGGGGTTCGCGATGCGTGCCGCGCCGGGGGTATCGCGTCGATCGCGGCGGGACAACTGGTTTTTTGCTGTCTTGTGGCCGATAAGTGGTTTCCGGGTGCGAATCGGCGTCTGGTCGGCTGGATCGAGATCCTGACGTGCGTCGTGATGCTCGGAGCAACGGCGGTGCTGTCGGGGCGGATTCTGATGGCGATGATGGGAGTTGCGACTTGATGTCTCACCTGCGTTGGGCGATGGTGCGTTCGACTCTCGCGCGTGCGTTCTGTGCGGTTGTGCTCGCGGCGTGCGTTCTGGTGCCATCGGCGGCGATGGCGCAGGGGGAGCGGGAGGTCGGCCGGAGACTTGTTGCGGACGCGATCTGGCGGGCGTCGGTGCTGGATCTGCGCCTTCGGCACGAGCCGCTAGACCGTGATTACCGGCTTGTGGGTTTGCTGCTCGACCGGGCGCAGGGCTACGCGCCGTCTGACACGGAGTTGGCGCGTGAGCGTGTGGAGGCGTGGTTTCAGGCGGGTGAGTTGGATCGTGTGATCGATGCGTGCCGCCAGATCCTCGTGCATGACCCGAGCGACACGGTGGCGCAGTTGCGTCTGATCACGTCGCAGATCTCGCGTCAGCAGACGGTGGGTGAGCGACTGGCGATCTATGCGCGTTTCCTGGGGCCTGGGGGCGCGGGGCTCGATCCCTCGGTGCGGAGCCGGCTTGCGCTGGACGCGGCGCTGCTGCATCGTGAGCGTGGGGATCTGGACGGTTTCATCGACCATCTCTCGATGGCGACGGGCCTGGACCCGACGAACAAGGAGGCGGCGGCTCTGGCGGAGGCGTTCTACGCGTCGAAGATGTCGGATGCTCCCGGGCGTCTGGAGATGCTGTGCAATCTGTTGTATGCGGATCCGCTGGATGTGGAGGTGCATCGTTCGATCGCGTTGCTGCTGGGGCGCGTGGGTGCGTACTCGCAGTCTCGGCGTTTTTATGTGAACGCGGTGGCGATCATGTACGCGAGCGGGATGTCGCCGGAGACATCGGTGGGCGTTGACCAGTTGGTGCTGAGGTGGCAGGAGGAGGGTCCCGCATCGGTCGTGAAGGAGTTGAACACAGCGATTCTCTCTCAGCGGGACACGGCGAGGCGGACGATCCAGGAGCTGGATCGCCAGGGGATTCCATCGACGGGTGTGACGCCCCCGGCGGAGTTGCGGCTTCCGATTGCGCTCGAGCAGGTGCGTCTGTTGGCTGCGGACGCGGCGGGGGACCTTGAGACGCGAGCGGCTTCGGCGATTGATCTGAGCGCGAGCGTCGACAAGCTGGTTGCGACGGTCTCGGCGCAGGGGTCGGCCGGGCTGATCGGTGTTGACTATGCGATGGAGGCGGCGGCCACTGCGATCTCCGAGTACCTGGTTGTGACGGCGATCTCGAACGAGCAGAGCGAGCAGATTCGGACGGCGATGAGGGCGTTTCTCTCTCGCGAGGATGTTGACATCGAGTATCGCGAGCAGTTGACGCCGTGGGTTGAGCTGCGATCGGGGAGTGCTTCGACAGCGCGGGACAAGTTCCTCGCGCTGGGCGCGGAGAATCCGACGATGCGGATGGGTGTTGCCATGTGCGAGGAGGAGCTGGGCAATCACGCCGAGGCGAGGCGTCTTCTGGAGGAGATCGCGGCGGTCTCTCGCTCGACGGTTCTCGGCGCCTGGGCGCGGGCCAAGGCGATGGGGAAGGACGGGGTGTGGGGAGATGCGCGGACGGATGAGGCGTTTGAGTGCCGCGAGATCGCGGCGAGCGTGCCGAAGTGGGTTGATGAGATGATCACGCAGCCGCGTTCGTACATGAGTCTCACGGCGGACGCATCATCGGCGGGGGGGAGGAACACGCTGCGTGTGACGATCCGGAATCTCTCTCCGCTGCCTCTGGCGGTCGGCCCTGAGCGTCCGATCAACAGCCGCCTGCTGATCTCTCCGAAGGTTGATGTGGGGATTCAGAAGACGAGTCTTGATGCGTTGCCTGAGGTTGTGCTGGCGGAGCGTCGGATCCGTCTGCTGCAGGGCGAGGCGGTGGAGATCGAGATCTGGCCGGACCTCGGGTATGCGGGCTGGTTGATCGAGACGCAGTCGTTGCGAACGGTGCGTGTGCGGTGGGGCGTGATCCAGGGCTTCCAGTCTGGTGTAAATCAGACGTATGTGCCGGGGCCGCTGTGCCTGATGACGCAGTCGGAGCAGGTGGTGCGCGGTCCGGTGATGTCGGATGCGGCGCACGAGGCGTTGGTTGGGTGGTTCGGTTCTGTTGGCGGGCAGGACGGGCGTGATGTGAGCGATGTGCATCGTGCGACGATGCGTCTTCGCGGCGCGGTGTTCATGTCTGAGAGCGAGGGCGGCTCGTCTGAGAGCGAGTTGCGTGCGTATGCCGAGGCCTTAGGGTCGCGGTATGCGTCGCTTTCTGCGGAGTCTCGGATTGTGCTGATCGCGGGCGCACCGCACTCGATGCAGCATGCTGCGATGGAGCCGTTGGACCGAGCGATCGAGCGTGAGCGTGATGCCGAGGTGCTGGGGATGGCGATGCTGGCGCGGGCGAGGGATTCTTCGTCGCCGCTGCTGGCGACGGCGCGTGAGTCGGGCGTGGCCGATCTTGTGCGGATCGCGACGCTGCTTGGGGAGCGGTTTGATGATGGTGACGTGACGTTCGGCTCGGTCGGTCCGGGGATTCGAGCGCTCGCCGGCCCCGGGCTTGTCGCGGGACGGGGCGTGGCCCCTGGTTCCCAGTCGCGATAGCGAGGGCAGCATGGAGCCGACGAACGTTTATGGAGGAACGCCTCGCGGCGGGCGCGCGACGCGGGCGATTGTCGGCTCGATCGTGGGGGGCGCGTTGCTGGTCGCTGCGGTGTGGACGGCTTCGTTGCAGGGTGGCTCGCTGGCGGACGGGTTGCGTGCGATGCGGTCGGCTGAGTGGTGGCTGGTCGCGATGGCGATTGTGCTGCCGATCGCGAATCTGTTTGTCGTGAGCGTGGCGTTCTGGCTGCTGAACAACCGGCACGGGAGTGTGCGGCTGGATGAGATGGCGGGGCTGATCGCGAGCGCGTGGCTGCTGAACTATCTGCCGCTGAGGCCTGGGATGTTCGGTCGGATCGCGTACCACAAGAAGTACAACGGGATCGGGATCAAGGCGTCGGCGCGGGTGCTCGCGGAGACTGTGGCGATGGCGGGGATCGCGATGGCGATGCTGGCCTCGATCGTGCTGGGGTTGGACTGGATCGGAGTGGAGGGTGGCCCGGTGTGGTGGGCGGTTGCGTCGGCTCCGTTGGTTGGGGGGATCGCGGTGTGGCGCGGATCGTCTGATCGGACGGTGCGCGCGTATGCCGGCGCGATGGCGATGAAGTATGCGGATGTGGCGTTGTGGGCGTTTCGTTACTGGGCGGTGTTCGCGCTGATCGGTCGAGAGATCGGGGCGCGTGAGGCGGTGGCGGTGGCGGTTGTGAGCCAGGTTGCATTGCTGATTCCGCTGGCGGGGAATGGGCTTGGTCTGCGTGAGTGGGCGGTGGGGCTGTTGGCGGCGGCGTTGCCCGGGTGGTACGCGATGGGGGAGGATTCCGGGGCGGGGATCGGGTTGACTGCGGATCTTGTGAATCGCGCGGCGGAGGTGATGGTGGCGATCCCGCTCGGGGTGCTTGGGATCGTCGGGATCGCTCGGCTGGTGCGGGGTCGATCGGTACGTGTTCGTGCTTCTGAGGGTGCGGGGTCGAAGTGAATGGAGTGGGATTTGTTCGAGGGTTCGATCCTGCCGATGAAGTGTCTCGTATCGGTTGATGAGGGAGGCGGCGCACGGTTGCGGACCGCCGGGGTGTGTGGAGTGTTGGGGAGGGGTGGGTGAGCACGATGCTCAGCAAGATTGAACAAGACCATCAGCGTTTCAGGCAGATCGTGCGTGGTCGGATCCGGCGTGATCTGAAGAAGTTTCTTTCGCGCGGCGAGTTGATCGGGCGCGAGGGGAAGCGGTTTGTCTCGATACCCGTGCATGACATCGACATTCCGACGTTTCGCTACGGCGACAACTCGTCGGGTGTTGGTATGGGGGAGGGTGATGAGGGTGATTCGGTCGGGCAGGGCGGCAAGCCGGGGCAGGGGGGCGAGCAGGAGGGGAAGCACATCCTTGAGGTGGATGTGAGCATGGAGGAATTGGCGGACATTCTGGCGGAGGAGTTGAAACTTCCACGGATCAAGCCGCGGGGGGAGCATCGGATCACGACGGTTCGCGACAAGTTCACGGGGATCCGGCCGATCGGGCCTGCGAGTCTGCGGCACTTCAAGCGGACGTATCGCGAGGCGTTGAAGCGTCAGGTTTCTCTGGGGACGTATGACCCTGACAACCCGGTGATTATTCCGATCAAGCGTGACCAGCGGTTCCGATCGTGGAACGAGGTGAAGAAGCCGCAGTCGAACGCGGTGATCGTGTACATGATGGACGTGTCGGGCTCGATGGGTGATGAGCAGAAGGAGCTGGTGAGGTTGGAGGCGTTCTGGATCGACACGTGGCTGAGGCGGAATTACGAGGGGATTGAGAGCCGCTACATCGTTCATGATGTGCGGGCGTCGGAGGTTGATAAGAAGACGTTCTTCTCGGTGCGTGAGGACGGCGGGACGAAGATATCGAGTGCGTTGCAGTGCGCGAGATCGATCCTTGAAGGTCATTACGACCCGTCGGACTGGAACATCTATCTGTTCCATTTTTCGGATGGTGACAACTCGAGCGACTCGGACAATCGCGAGTGTGTGAAGATCCTTGATCAGCACCTGTTGCCGGTGTCGAACATGTTCGGCTACTGCCAGGTCGCGTCTTCGTATGGTTCAGGATCGTTCATCAACGTGCTGCACGAGGCGTTTCCGAACGGGGCGGACATCGGTGATGGTCCTCGGCTGGTGACGAGCCGGGTGAACGGGAAGGACGACATCTACGAGTCTCTGCGGACGTTTTTCAAGCAGGGGCGTTGAACGATCGCCGGGGCCGTTTCGGGCGGGAATGTGCGGGAGGGCTCGACTGGCGGGGGCGGACCTGCGAAACTGTGGGGGCGGGCACGGCGAATCGTGTCGCAGAGGGCCGAGTGTTGATTCCGTTCTTTACGGGTTATGCGGTGATCGTGTGGTGGCTTGCCGGGAGGCACCGGCGGACGCTGCTCGGGTTTGTGTGGGTGGGTCTCGGCGCGGCGTTCATGGCGATGGTGATTCTGGGGCACTACACGCTTGGATTGGTGACGCAGGGTCGGATCTACATGGAGGTCTTGCAGCCGATTCTGTATGGATATGGGCTGGTGGTGACGGGGATGGGGGTGTACATCGCGTGTCTGCCGCGGCGTGTTGAGCATGGGCCACGGTGCTATGCGTGCGAGTACGACCTTCGCGCGATTCGTGCGACGATCTGTCCTGAGTGCGGGACGGCGATACCTGCCCGGGAGGACGGGGCACGGGCGGGGCGTTTATCTGCGGATGATCCACGCGGCGGCGCCGATGAGCAGGATCGCGCCCGGCATGCCGAGCGCGAGGGCGAGGCGGATGATGCGGAGGCGATCGGGATCGATGGGGCGGATCACGGGGGTGGAGCCGGCCTCGGGGCTTCGGGCGATGAGCTCGTCGAGTTCGGCGAGGTAGGCGATGGACGCGTCGAGGAGTTCGGTGTTGCCCGGGTGGGTTCTGACGGCACGTCCGTCGATTGAGGTCTGCTCGTGGGTGATGCCATCGGCGAACCAGCCGAATTGGCCGTAGCTGTGTGTGCCGACGATGACCAGGCGCTGCACGGACATCGGGTTGTCCGGCGGGCGTCGCTCGACCGCCCATGCGAGTGTGAACTCGTTGTTGGCGGGTGGGGGGAGATCGCGTGCATCGCGCGTGGGGGGAGCGGGGAGAGTTGATTGCGATTCGAGCCCGATCTGCCAGAGGGTGATCCACTGGGACTCGCCCCAGGTGGCGTCGCTGCGGAGTGTGAGGAGCGGTTCTGCGCGGACGCCGGGTATGGGATCGTCGGATCGAGCGATGTGGATCGGCCAGGCCATGAAGAGCGGGAGGCCGCTGATCGCGCCGGCGATGGGATGGTCGCCGGCGGCGGCGATGCGGTCCGCGCCGGTGAGGGGTGTGGTGACGATGCGGGCGGTGGGTGTTGTGCGTTCGCGGACGAGTGGGCGCGCGGTCTGGGCGTTGAGGCCGAGTTCGAGCAGGAAGTCGGAGGTCGGATCGGGCGATCCGGTTGCGGGGAATATGGATGGGCTGAGGGAGATCAGGAGGGGCTCGCCTCGTTGGTGGAGGTCGCGGAGTGCGGCCCCGAGTCGCTGGGCTCTTTCGATGCCGGCGGGCTGGCCGGGTCCGGGGCTGCGGCTGCTGGAGTCGGTTGAGAGGGCGATGTAGACGACGCGACGGAGGCCATCGGGGTTGAGTTCGCGCAGCGAGGGTGGCTCGGCGTTTGAGAGGAGTGACCAGAGGACGGTGTCGATGCCTCGTGAGGAGAGGCGTTCGATGAGTTTCTGATAGAGGTTCGCGCGTGCGAGGACAAGCGGATTCTCGGCGTGGAGCAGGACGACGATCGGGGGTCTGGAGGCGAGCAGGGTGCCGAGCGCGGTGGCGAAGAGCGATTCGACGCGTGCTCTGGCCTCGGCGGTTGAGGATGCGGCCGCTTCGATGAGCGCGTCGGGGTCGATGGCGACGATGCCGGGCCCAGCGTCTCCGACCACGATGGCGGCGCGATCGGCCTCGATCAGGCGCGCGACGCGGATGACCGCCGGGGCCTTTGCGGCGCGGCCTGCGTCGATGGCACGGGCGAGCGGGGCTCTGAGGTTTGCGACTCTGCCGGCGAGGCCACGCGCCAGGTCGCGGGCCTCGGGCGTTCCGAGGGCGGAACGGGCGTAGTCGCCGAGTTCGCGGGCGAGCGCGTCGAGCTGGGCATCGAGGTTCTCGCCGGGGGAGCGGATGCGCTGCCACGACTCGTCGAGAAGGGGAGGTCCGGGCGTGTCGTCGGGCTCCTGGCTGCGTGAATCCCACTCGTGGATCGGGGCGAGGGCGGCGCTTGCGATGGCGACGGCGTCTCTGGAGAGGACGCGGAAGAGGGCTGCCCGCTCGTCGAAGGCGCGACGGCCGGGATCGTCAGGCCCGAGGGCGTCGCGGATGGTTTCGAGTTGGGAGACGAGTGCGGGATCGATCGATTGTGCCGCGGTCTGGAGGGATTCGACGGCCCGGCGGACGACGTTTGCGTAGGTGTCGATGGAGTCCTTCTGCTCGGTGGTGAGCGTGCTCAGTGTTCGTGCGAAGGTGAGGCGACCGGCCTGGCCTGAGGTGTCGATCCAATCGGCCTGGATGCGTGTGCCGGATCGGTTGAAGGTTGAGATCGCATCTTCGAGGGTCTGGCGTGCGCCGGGCTCGATGGTGCGTTTGTCGAGGGCGAGGATGATGCGTGCGCCGGCGGGGAGCGCTTCGGCGATCTGGAGCGTTCGGGGTGAGAGGCGATGCTCGCCGGTTGCGGTGGCGTCGAAGCGGATGGCGGTTGAGTTCCCGATGCGGACGAGCGAGAGGGAGCAGACGGTGGCGGAGAGGAGGATCGCGGCGGCGAGTGCGGCGAATCTGGCGCGGCGCGACCGGGCTGGATGTGCGGCGGAGCGTTTGGCGCGGCTTGGTGTCTCTTCGGTCATCGCCATCTCCTTGATTGGAGGGCGAGTGTGGAGAGCACGAGCAGCCAGCCCGTGAGGGCGACGAACCAGGCGATGTGGCGCGTATCGATGACCCCTCTGGCGAAGTCGCTCATGCGTGGGGTGAGGGAGACGAACTCGAGGGCGCGCTGCGCGGGGATCGGGAGTGAGTGGGCGGGGAAGGAGGGGATGAGGAGCATGCCGAGCATCACGAAGAGTGCGACGAGGAATGAGAGGGTCTGGCTGGAGGTACACGCGGAAGCGAGCGTGCCGATCGCGAGGTTGAGCATGCCGAGGAGGGCGAGTGAGAAGTAGCCGGCGAGGATCGGTCCGAGGTCGGGGGCGGGGTCTGAGAGTGACCAGAGCGTGATCGGGTAGGCGAGTGTGGGGAGGAACATCGCGAGGAGGAAGAGGGTTGCGCCGAGGAACTTTCCGAGGACGAGCGAGCCGTCACGGATCGGGGAGGTGAGGAGGGGCTCGATGGTTCCGGTTCGGATCTCGTCGCTGAAGAGGCGCATCGAGATGGCCGGCACGACGGGGAGGAGGAGCCACCCGGCGATCGCGAAGAAGGGCCTGAGGGTGGCGGGCTGTCCGGGCGCGAGGATGGCGGTCGCGAAGACGGCGCCTGTGAGGAGGAGGAAGAGCGCGATGACTATCCATCCGACGGGCAGCCGGAAGAATGATCGGAACTCGCGTCCGGCGATCGCGGCGATGACGCTCATGGCGTGCCCTCTCGGCCGTGGGCGAGGGCGAGGAAGACGTCTTCGACGGTTGCGGTTGTGAGGCGGAGTTCGCGGACGGGGGTACCAGCAGAGGCGAAGGCGGAGGCGACGCGTTCGCGCGGATCGGGTTCGTGCGGCGCGCACGGTGATTCGATGCGGGTCCAGCCCTCGGAGAGCTCGGTGAGGCACGGGCTCTGCTGAGGGAGCCCGAGGATCAGCCCGGCTTTCTCGGGTGTGCAGCGGGCTTCGACGATGAGGCGGGAGGGGCCGCCGTGCTGCGCGATGAGTTCGGCGGGCGTGCCGTCGGCCTTGAGCTCGCCGGAGGCGACGATGAGGATGCGGGAGCAGATCTGCTCGATCTCGGGGAGGATGTGTGAGGAGATGAGCATGGTGCGGTCGGAGCCGAGTTCGCGGACGAGGGTGCGCATCTGGGCGATCTGGGTGGGGTCGAGTCCGTTGGTGGGTTCGTCGAGGATGAGGACCTCGGGATCGTGCAGGATGGCCGCGGCGAGGCCGACGCGTTGCCTGTAGCCCTTGCTGAGGTGGCCTATGCGTCGGTTTCGGACATCGCGGAGCCAGCAGCGTTCGATGGCTCTGTCGATTGCGGGGCGGCGTCTGGATCTGTCGAGGGCGTAGATGCGTGCGCGGAAGGCGAGGTAGTCTGCCACGCGCATTTCAGGATAGAGAGGAGCGGATTCGGGGAGATATCCCAGTTTGGCGCGTGCGTCGAGGGATTGGTTGAGGGTGTCGTGGGCGCGGATGCTGGCGTGTCCGGCGTCCGGGGGGATCATGCCGGTGAGGATTCGGATGGTGGTGGACTTGCCTGCGCCGTTGGGTCCGAGCAGTCCGGCGACCTGCCCCGGGTGGAGTTCGAAGGAGACGCCACGGAGGGCGTGCACGCGTCCGTACCATTTATGCACGCGATCAAGAGCAACCATGCCGATAAAGAGGGTACCGTGCGGCGGGCGTTCTGTCGCGTCGGGCAGAACTCGGCTCCGTCGTCACCCCGGGCCGGATAGACTCATCTGAGTGAGTGAAGGTGAACGTGGGAGCGGAGGAAACCGGGGCGTGACCGAACGGACCGACGAGGCGCTTGATGCGACGCTGATCCTTGCGGCGTTGGACGTTGCCGTTTGCGTTGTTGACTTTCAGGGCGTGACGACGTGGAGCAACGCGAAGTTTCAGGCACTGGACGAGGGTGCGCGTTCTCGGATCGCGTCGGAGTGCCGCGCCTTTCTGGATAAGCGTGCGTCGTGTGCGGGGCGTCGGGTGCTTGGTCCTGAGGATCAGCCGCCGGCGTCCTGGGGTCCGATCGAGATTTCGAGCAACGATCAATCTGTGTGGTATGAGTTGACGGCGACGGTTGATCCCGGGGTTTCGCGGACGGGTCCGGGCAGCCGCGCGGTGGCGGTGGCGAGGGACATCACGTCGGCGCGTCGGGTTCGGATGCAGCGTGAGACGCTGGCGCGTGCGGGCGAGGAGTTGGTGCGTCTGGATCGTGAGGCGATCCGGAAGATGAACGCGCACGAGCGTTTGAAGCTGCTTGAGTCGAAGATCATCGGGTACAACCGTGATCTGCTGCACTTTGATCACTTTGTGATCCGTCTGCTCAACGAGAAAACGGGGAAGCTCGAGATCGTGTTCTCGGTGGGTCTGCCGTCGGAGATCGAGGATCTGGACATCTTTCCGGAGCCGGAGAACAACGGGATCAGCGGTTGGGTGGCGGCGACGGGGCAGAGCTATATCTGCCGCGATGTGGGCTCGGACGAGAAGTTTCTGCCGGGCTTGTCGGGGGCGAAGAGTTCGTTGACGGTTCCGCTGCGTCTGCACGACCGGGTGCTGGGGATCATGGATGTGGAGTCGTGCACTCCTGCGGCGTTCAGCGAGGAGGATCGGCAGTCTGCGGAGATATTTGCGAGGCACATCGCGATCGCGTTGCACATGCTGGACCTGCTTGTTGCGGAGCGTTCGACGACGAACGAGGCGGTGAGTCGTCGCGTGGACAGCGAGGTTGCGGAGCCGCTTCAGGACATTCTGCGTGAGGCGGAGTGGCTGGACAAGATTGTGTCGACGGACCCGGAGGTGCGGAACCACATCGACCGGATCAAGACGGACTGCGACGCGATCCGCAGGCGGATGCAGGACGTGACGAGCGGGCCGCAGACGCTGCTGGGTGTGGAGGAGGCGCTGGCGCACAGGGCTCCGGATCCCTTGCTGGTGGACAGGTGGATCCTGATCGCGGACGACGAGCCGAAGATCCGGCGGGTGATCGGCGATGTGCTGCGGAATCGCGGGGCGAAGGTTGTGGTTGTGGACAACGGCGGCGCGGCGATCGAGTATCTGGAGGCGTGCCATCGGGGCGAGTATCCGCCGTTTGAGCTGGTGATCAGCGATATCAAGATGCCTGACCGGAACGGGTATGAGGTGTTCAGCGCGGCGCGTCGGTGCCTCGGGGCGGTGCCGGTGATTCTGATGACGGGGTTCGGGTATGACCCGCACCACTCGATTGTTCGTGCGTCGCAGGAGGGGCAGCGGGCGGTGCTGTTCAAGCCGTTCCAGATCGAGAAGCTGCTGGAAGAGGTGCGGGGGGCGTTGCCGCCTCGCTCGGGCGCGGGCGGGGCTTGAGAGATTGCACCGGGGGTTGAGGCGTCAGCCGCGGGACCTGCGTGTTGCGACGATGACGCGCGCGAGCCCTTCGTGATCGTGGATGATGCGTGCGTCGGTCAGGAGCGTGTGAGCGCGTGCGATCGTGAGGGCGTGTTGAGCGGTGCACGAGGCGATCTCGACGAGGACCTGTCCTCCCGGGACGAGGAGTTCGGGGGCATCGGTGAGGACCTGTTTGACGAAGTCCATGCCGTCGGCTCCACCTCGGAGTGCGGCGTGGGGCTCGTGGTTCTTGACGTTTGGCTCGACGGTCTCCCACTCGTGGTCGGGGATGTAGGGCGGATTTGAGACGAGGTAGTGCAGAGATTCCTTCGCGCCGGCGACGGGGTGGGCGAGGATCGGCTTGAGCATGTCGCCGGAGAGGAACTCGACGCGATCGGAGACGGCGTGGCGTTCGGCGTTGGCGGTGGCGACGTCGAGGGCGTCGGTTGAGATATCGGTGGCGATGATGCGGGCGGTGGGGAGGCGTTTGGCGAGGGTGATGGCGATGCATCCGGAGCCGGTGCAGATGTCGGCGAGGAGGAGGGGCGCGTCGATGGCGGCGGGGGTGTCGAGGCCGGGATCGGCGCGCGGGGTTCCGTGGCCTCCGTGCGCGGCCCGCGCGTGCTGGAGGACGTGCTCGACGATGGTCTCGGTGCTGGGTCGCGGGATGAGGACGCGCTTGTCTACCTGCATGGGCAGCCCGAAGAACCAGCCGGTGCCGACGAGGTATTGCACGGGCTCGTGGTTGAGGGCGCGGGTGACGAGATCGCGGAGCGTGGCGCGTTCTTCATCGCTCGCGGGTCGGTCGACGTCGAGGTAGAGCTTCAGGCGCTCGCAGCCGAGGATGTGGGCCATGAGGAGTTCGGCGGAGAGGCCGGGCGAATCGAGCCCCTTCTTGGTGAACGCGTCGCGCATCCATTGGAGGAGTTTGCGCGTGGTCCAGGTGGTCTGGGTGTCGGTCGGAGGGGTCGCGGCCATGGGGAGGATTGTTGGGGGGCGTGCGTGGGGGGGGCGGGTTCAGTTGTCGGTGGTGTCGGCGGGGCGGGTGTAGACGATTTGGCCGCTCAGCATGGTCATGAGGACGCGGGTGGCGGGGATATCGCGCGGGTCGCAGGTCATGATGTCGCGATCGATGACGATGAGGTCGGCAAACTTTCCGGGGGAGAGCGAGCCGCGGGTGGATTCGTGGAAGGATGCGTAGGCGGCGTCGATGGTCATGGAGCGGAGTGCGTCGGTGCGGCTGAGGCGTTCGCGAGGTTGCCAGCCGCCGTCGGGCTTGCCGTCGAGATTCTGGCGTGTGATGGCGGCGTAGATGCCGAGGAAGGGGTTGTGGCTTTCGACGGGGAAGTCGCTCCCTCCGGCGATGCGTGCGCCCGCCCGCTGCAGGGACTTCCACGCGTAGGCACCCGTCGAGCGTTCGGGTCCTACGCGATCTTCAACCCAGCGCATATCGCTTGTGCAGTGGGTCGGCTGCATGGAGGCGATGATGCCGAGTCTGGCGAAGCGCGGGATGTCGCTGGGATGGAGGAGCTGGGCGTGTTCGATACGGAAGCGGGCTTCGGTGAGGAAGCGGATGCTGCCGAGTTCGCCGAGTTCGGAGACGCTGGTTGGGGCTCGGTTGTGTGCCGCACGCTCGTAGGCGTTGAGGACTTCGCGGTTGGCGCGATCGCCGATGGCGTGGGTGGCGACCTGGAATCCACGCTCGAGGGCGAGCTTGGCGACCGCTTCGATGAACGCGGGATCGCTGACGGCGAGGCCGACGTACGGCTCGCCGTCGGGGCCGGTGGGGCGATCGGCGTAGGGCGCGAGGAGCCACGCGCCGCGCGAGCCCATCGCGCCGTCCATGTAGAGCTTGCAGCCGCGGACGGTGACGATGGGGTGGTCGATCGGCTTGTTCTCGCTCATGTACTTGAGCGCGACGTTGGAGGGGATCATGGCGCTGATGCGGAGCTTGAGTTCGCCTGCATCGGCCATCTGGCGGTACATGCGGGCGGTCTCGGGGTGGACACCCATGTCGTGGACGCCGGTGAGGCCGACTTCGAAGCAGCGTGCCTGGGCTTCGAGGATGATGGCGCGGGGATCGCCGGAGGCGGAGGCGGGGATGACGCGCTCGATGAGCGATTCGGCGTTATCGATGAAGACGCCGGTGGCGCGGCCATGTTCATCGCGGATGATCTCGCCGCCCGCGGGATTGGAGATGTGGTCGTCGATGCCGGCCAGATCCATCGCGGCCTTGTTCGCGAGAGCCGCGTGGCCATCGACGCGCGAGAGCCAGACGGGGTTGTCCGGTGAGATGGCGGAGAGCGGGTCATGCGTCGGGAGCGCGCGAGTGGGCCAGGATTCGTGATCCCAGCCCCGCCCGATGATCCACGCGCCGGGCTGGGCGTCGTTGATGCGTGCCGCGACGCGTTCGAGGACTTCTTCGTATGTCCTGGTGCCGGCGAGATCGACGACGCCGAGGGACAACTGGCCGAGTCCGGCGAGGTGGCCGTGGGCATCGATCAGGCCGGGGAGGACGGTCTTTGCGCCGAGGTCGATGATCTTGGTGTCGGGGCCGGCGAGGGGGAGGATGTCGGTCTCGGTGCCGAGGGCGGCGATCTTGCCATCGGTGATGGCGATGGCCCGGGCGATGGGCGTCTTCTCATCCAGCGTGTGGAAGGTGGCGTTGCGGAGGATGGTGTCGGGAGGAGTGGCGGAGGCGAACGACGCGAGTAGGAGGCAAAGACCGGCCGCGGCGACGATGGGGCTCAGGACGTTTGGCATGGCATCATCTTACTTCCCCTCAAACCAGTTCTCCGACAGCGACGCATCCGCCACCAGCGGCACGGAGAGCGTCATCGCGGATTCCATTCGCTGCTTGATGAATGTGCGGGCTCGCTCGCCCTCCTCACGCGGCACCTCAAAGACCAGTTCATCGTGAATCTGAAGCAGCATGAGCGTCCCCGGCACTTCCGGTGGCTTGCCGCCTCGGAGGTGTGCGGCGTGGGGGCTGAGGCGGGCGTGAAGGTCGACCATCGCGAGCTTGATGAGGTCCGCCGCGGAGCCCTGGACGACCGAGTTGATCGCGGTCCGCTCGGCGAAGGCCTTGCGCGAGGGGTTCGTCGAATCGATGTCGGGGATGGGGCGCCGGCGCTTCATCATCGTCTCGACATATCCGTGCGTGCGGGCCTGGGCGATGCACTCTTCGAGAAATGTCGTGATCCCGGCGAAGCGACGCTTGTATCCGTCGATGATCTCCGCGGCTTCGGTGTTGCCGATGTTGAGCCGCCGGGCGAGCCCGAACGCGGTGATGCCGTAGACGATGCCGAAGTTGACCATCTTCGCGCCGGAGCGTTGGTCTTTGGTGACTTCCTTGATCGGGATGTTGTGGATCTGTGCCGCGACCTGCGTGTGGATGTCCTCGCCGCGCGTGAAGGCATCGATCAGGCCGGGATCCTGCGACAGGTGTGCGAGCAGGCGGAGCTCGATCTGCGAGTAGTCGGCGGTGAGGAGGAGGCGCCCGGGCGGGGCGATGAAGGCCTTGCGGATCTCGCGCCCGACATCGGTGCGGATCGGGATGTTCTGAAGGTTCGGATCGCTGGAGGCGAGCCGCCCTGTCGCGGCGACCGTCTGGTGGAAACTCGCGTGGACGCGCCCTGTTTCCGGCAGGATGGCTTCCTTCAGCGCGACCAGGTACGTGCTCACCAGCTTCGTGAGTTGGCGATACTCAACGATGAGGGAGGGGATCGGCGTCGTGATTTCGGGATCGGCCGCGAGCTTTTCCAGTACTTCGATGTCGGTGGATGCGCCGGTCTTGGTGCGCTTCACCACCTTCAGGCCCAGTCCCGGCTCTTCATCGTCCGGCTTGTTGAAGAGGACGCCCGCGAGCTGCTTGGGCGAGTCGGGATTGAACCCTCGGCCGATCGTGTCCATCGCGGCTTTCTGGAGCTGTTTCGCGAGCTCGTCGATGCGGGTCTGGAGGCGGCCGCGCTGGCGCTCCAATTCATCGCCATCGACCGTGATGCCGTTCCACTCCAGTTCGGCGAGGGCTTCGACGAGGGGCATTTCCAGTTTCTGCATCAGGTCGGTCAGGCCCATCGCCTTCAAATGCGGCTGCATCGTGTGGGCGAGGCGGAGCGATACATCCGCATCTTCCGCGGCGTACTCCGTTGCGAGGTCCACGGGCACGGTGTCAAACGTCCGCTGATCCTTGCCCGTACCGATGAGTTCGCTGATCGAGATGTTGGTGTGGTTGAGGAGCGCAAGCGACAACGCATCCAAGGAGTGCGACGAGCGTGAGGCGTCGATCAGGTAACTCGCGACCATGGAGTCGCAGGAATCGGGGTGTGTCAGCCCGCGGAGTTCGACGCCTGCATTGCGCAGCACGAGCAGGTCGTACTTGAGGTTGTGCCCGAGTTTGGGCTTTGCCGGATCTTCCAGCAGCGGCCGGAGCGCGGCGAGAACTGTCATTTCATCGAGGTGGTCGGTGGGTGTCGGCGAACGCACGGGGATATACCACGCGGCATTGGGCTCGATCGCGATGGAGATGCCGCAGAGTTTCGCCTGACGCGGCGAGAGCGATGTGGTCTCGGTGTCGATCGCGAAGATCGGTGCATCACTGAGGCGCTTCACGAGCGCATCAAGTTCTCTTTGGGTGCGGATGCAGAGGTATCCGGCGGTGGGGGGGCGAGAGAGCGTGGGGGCCGATGCGGGGAAGTCGAAGAGGCCGCCGACAGGGGGTGGGGCGTCGGCTGCTGGTTTCGATGGTGTCTTTGACTGCTTTGGTGCTTCGTCCTGCGATGATGGCGTGGCACCGAAGAGGCCGCCGGACTCGTCGGGCCTGGGTTGCCTGGATGGTGCGCGGCTCGGCGCGGCCTTTGGGCCGTCGAGCGAGGGGATCATGACCGGGGGGGGCACGCCCATGAGGTTGGCGAGGTCGGTCTGGTAGCGGTTGAAGCCGAGTTCCTTCAGAACTGGTCCGATGTTGGCCAGCGCCAATGTGTGTGTTCGGGCGCGTTCGAGATCCAGGTCTGTCGGGACATCCGCGCGGAGCGTGACCAGTTGCTTCGAGAGCGGCATGTTCGGGATCGCGGCCCGGATGTTCTCGCCGCGTTTGCCCTTGATATTCGCGGCATCGGCGATGAGCGCATCGAGCGTGCCGTATTGGGCGATGAGTTGCGCGGCGGTCTTGGGGCCGACGCCGTCAACGCCGGGGACATTGTCCACCGTGTCGCCCATGAGGGTGAGCATGTCGATGACCTGTGCGGGCGAGATGCCGGTCTCTTCCCGCAGGACTTTCTCCGTGATTACCAGATCCGTGTGGACGTCGTACAGCTCGACGCCCGGCTCTCCAGGGCCTTCATCGCGGAGCAGTTGCTTGAGGTCCTTGTCCTTGGAGATGATGCGGATCTTGAGGTCCGGGTGCTTTGCCCGCAGCTTGGTGACGAGCGTGGCGATCACATCGTCGGCCTCGAACCCCTCCGCGCCGAGGATCGGCATGCCGATCGACTCGAGCATTTTCAGGCAGCGGTCGACCTGCGGGAAGAGGTCTTCGGGAGGATCGGGTCGCTGGGCCTTGTATTCGGGATAGATCTGCGAGCGGAAGGTGCCGCGGTCGCCTGAGACATCGAGCGTGAGGGCGATGAAGTCGGGTGAGCCGCCGAGGTTTCCTTCGCCTCTGAGGAGTTTGAAGAGCATGCCGATGAAGCCGAAGGTCATGTTTGTCGGCTCTTTGGTGACGGGGCTGGTCATGGGCGTACGGATGGCGTGGTAGGCGCGGAAGAACTGGGCGTAGCCGTCGATGAGGTAGAGGGTTTTCATGAAGACGGATCCTTCTCAACGCGGAGGGCCGCGGAGGGCCGCGGAGAGGGATGGGTCATGGCGCGGCGGACCACACCGTCGATCAGGCGCGTCACGTTGAAGTTGATCAAGAGTCCCACGGGCTTCCGGCTGAGGCGAAGATACGTCATCAACTGGGCCTCGTGTATCGGAGCGAGCTTGTCGATGCTCTTGAGTTCGACGACGACGCAGTCTTCAACAAGCATGTCCATCCGGAATCCGGACTCAAGTCGTAAGGAATCGTACATAATCGGGATATCAACCTGACGAGCGACGCGAAGGCCCGACTTCACGAGTTCATGGACGACACATGCCTCGTACGCGCTCTCCAGGAGTCCGGGGCCGAGCGCGCGGTGGACCTTGATCGCCGCGCCGATGATCCGCTCGCTAAGGTCCTCGTGCTCAAGTGCGCTGGCCATCTGATCCTCCACCCTCCCGTGCCTTCCTCCGCGGTCCTCAGCGGCCCTCCGCGTTGAGTGCCTTGAGTCTGGCTTCGCACGCCACGCTCGGTTCGATCTTTCGTCGCATCATCGCGGCACGGGCCACTTCCATGAACTTGTCGAAGCGGTAAGGTTTCTCGCCCGCGTCGGTAGCCCACGTGAAGGGTGGGATTGTGCCGCTGACGGGTTTCGTCGCGGCCCACATGGTGCCGGTGCCGACGATGGAGCCGGTCATGATGCGGGTGCAGATGGCCATCTTGACGTGATCTCCGATGATCGCGCCGAGGAAGGTCTCGCCGGTGCGTTCGTTGGAGGCTCCGGGCGTCGGCTTGGCGATGACTTCGCCGTAGGTGTTGAGGAGGTTTGAGTTGGTCGTGCCCGCGCCGAGGTTGACCCACTCGCCGAGCCACGAGTCGCCGAGGTGTCCGTCATGGGCTTTGTTTGAGAATCCCTGGAGAATTGTGCCGCCGACTTCGCCGGCGACTTTGCAGTGTGGCCCGATGGCGGTCTGCCCCTTGATGAGTGAGCGGTCGAGGACGGTTGAGTGCTCGCCGATGGCGCACGGTCCGATGAGGGTGGAGCCGGGGCGTACGACGGCGTGCGGGCCGATCCAGATGGGGCCTTGCTCGGCATCGAGAACGACGGTCGGGTAGACGCGGGCGGAGGGATCGATGTGGATCGGGTGGGCGCCGATGGGTGTGACGCCAGCGGGGATGGCGGTGGGTGAGTCGGCGAGGATGTTGAGATCCGTCGCGATGCAGGCATCGCGGAGCGTGCGGATGTGCCAGGGTCTGGTGAGGAGGACGCGCCGATCGACGACGCTGACGGCGTCGGGCTTTATGGTGTGGGCGTTCGCGATGGCGCGGGCCTTGTCGATCGTGGTGCGCCACGCGATGAGGTGTCCGGTTGCGCGCTCGACGATGGCTGCGCCGGGCGCGAGATGTGTGGCCTCGGAGATCGGAAGGGGGCAGCGGGCGTTGAGGAGGAGGATGTCGTCGGGGGAGTCGTGTGGGAGGGAGAGCCCGGTGTTGACGGGGAAGGTGTGGCGCTCGCGTGTGAGGGGCGCGATGGCTTGCGGCACGATCGCGCCGGCGACGTGGAAGGATGCAGAAAGGCGTTCGAGTGTGGTCAGGGCGCCGGTGCGCACGTCAAAGGCGGCGCGAAGGTCGGTGAGCGGAGAGAGGATCGCCGGTCCCGCGAAGGGCACGGGGGAGGCGTCGGTCGTGGCGTCGAGATCGAAGAGGATTGCGTGTCTCATCGTGTGTGAGTGTACGGGATTCGGCTGCGGCACTGCCGCTACGCTTGGCACGTGACTCAACCCCATTCTCTCAGGGCTGTGATATTCGACTTTGACGGGACGCTCGTTGATTCGGAGCCGATCCACGGGCTTGCCACGCGCGAGGGGCTGGCGGCGGCGGGGATCGATCTTCCTGTGGAGGAGTTTCTGGCCAGGTGGGTGGGGTTGCCGGATGTTGACTGCTACGTGCAGGTCGCGGCGGACCGGGGCGTGTTGCTCGATGGGGATGCGCTCGAGCGGGTGAGGCGCACGAAGAACGAGGTGTATGAGCGGCTGGTGCTTGCGGGCGAGGTTCCGCTGGTGGCGGGGGCGGTGACGCTGATTCATCGGCTGTGCGGGGTGGTGCCGCTGGCGGTGTGCAGCGCGGCGCGGCGTGTCGAGATCGAGGCGGCGCTTACGAAGCATGACTTGTTGCAGCGGGTACGGACGATCGTTGCGGTGGAGGATGTGGCGCGATCGAAGCCGGATCCTGAGGGGTATTTGCTCACGGCGGCGCGGCTGGGGGTTGAGCCGGCGGGTTGTGTGGCGATCGAGGACACGCCCCGAGGGGTTGAGGCGGCGATCGGCGCGGGGATGGCCGTGCTCGGTGTGGCGCAGACGGTGAGTGCTGTGCGGCTTGAGAGAGCAACAGTTGTTGTGCCGCGGCTTCGGGATGTGGATGAGGGGTTGTTGAGGTCGGTTCTCTGTCGCGCGATTGAGACGCGCTGACCCAGAGCGTGTGAGCGGTGCGTGGGAGGCGTTTTGCGGGCTGTCCGGGAACTGGAGCCGGCAGCCGGCCGATCAGCCGCGTTTGACGTATCGGCGTGTGCCGGGCGTCTGGAGCCCCATGAAGGGCGCGACGAAGAGCAACACGGGCGCGAGCACGAGGCCGATGACACCTGTGTAGAGGGCGGAGGAGAGGCGAGCGAGGAGTTGCTGGGGCGCGCTCCACTCGATGGGTTCGGTGTAGAAGGCGGTGTGCAGGGTGATGATGGCGACGACGACGACGTTGGCGACGGCGGCGGCGCATGCGGAGAGGAACGCGACGCTGAGCGGGTTGCGGCGCATCATGATGCCGCGGAGCGTGAGGACGAGTTGGCCTGCGAGGAGGTAACCGAGTGCGTATGGGCCGATCATGGTGGCGGTGCCGAAGTCTGTGCGTGGGATTTTCCAGGTGAGATCGACCATGAGCCCGAGGAGGAGGCATGCCCAGAGGGAGGCGGATGAAGAGGCGAACATGGCGATGACGACGGCGAGGGGGAGGACGAAGCTTGGGGCGATGGGTGTGGGTCCGAGTTGGAGCGCGGGCTTCAGGCCTGTTTCAAGCCCGAGCATGACCCACGCGACGAGGACGAACATGAGCCATCTCATGGTCTGTCCTCCCCACCGGGAGAGGTTCTGAGCACGATCTCGCCGACGCGATCGAGTCGCAGGGTCGGGCGGACGGTTACGACGGTTCTCAGGGGCTGGTTGGGGGCTGGCTCGGCGGACTCGACGATGCCGATGAGCAGCATCTGAGCGGCTCTCGGCCAGGTTGGGTCCTGCAAGAGGATCCGCATGCCGGGTTCGATCCCGCGGCGCGGCGCGATGCCAGTCATGTCCTCGACGGGGCCTGAGAGGGTTCCCGTGCCGGTGGGTTTGAGCAGGCAGGTGGGGCCGGCGCTGGTTGCGTCGAGAAGGATCATGCCGGTGATCGGTCCCGCGCCGGCGTCGGTGATGGGGACGATGTCGCAGATGCGTTCGGAGACGCTTTGTACTCGCCCGACGAGTTGCACGCCGGCGGTGGTGGCGACGCTGCCGCGATCGACGCCGGAGGATCGCCCCGCGCGGACGCGGATCACGGTGCTGGAGCGATCGCTCGATGAGGCGATGACGGGTGCGAGGAGTTGGCGGACCTTGGCTTCGGGGTAGAGCGCGGCGCCTGCCTGGAGGTCGGCGATGAGGGTTCTGAGCCGTGTGACCTCTTCGCGTTCGAGGCGGTAGAGCCGGAGGAGTTCCTCGCGTTCGCGTTCGAGGAGGCGGATTTGCTCGGGCTGCGCGGTGCGCGGTGCGGCGGGTGAGAGCCATCGAGAGATGCGTGCGGCGGGGTCGCTGACGGGTGCGGTGAGGGTTGTGAGGAGGTCGCCGAACCAGCCGGCCCAGGCGGTGAGACGGATGGGGAGGAGGCCCATGACGAGCAGGACCAAGATCGACCCGGCGAGCAGGCGCCTCGACGGTTTGGTCTGGTGCGTCATGTGCGCCATGCGGATGGGTGGGTTGGGAGGTGGACGTGGGGGATCGGTGTGAGGTTAGATTGAGACGTCGTTTTCGAGGGTGTCCTTCCACTCCTCGAAATTTTCCAGGAAGATGCATGTGCCGCGTGCGACGCAGGTGAGCGGGTCGTCGGCGAGGCGTACACCGAGGCCTGTGGCCTTTGAGAGGACCTTGTCGAGGCCTCTGAGGAGCGCGCCGCCTCCGGCGAGGGCGATGCCGTTCTCAACGAGGTCGGCGGCGAGTTCGGGCTCTGCCCTTTCGAGGGTGCGTGTGACGGCTTCGGTGATGGCGGCGACGGGCTCGCTGAGGGCTTCGCGGACTTCGTCGGAGGTGATGACGGTTTTGCGCGGGAGGCCGGAGATCATGTCTCGACCTCGGACTTCCATGGAGGCGGGCTCGCCCGCGGGTGCGGCGGAGCCGATCTCGATCTTGATGCGTTCGGCGGACTGCTCGCCGATCATCATGTTGTACGCGCGTTTCATGTGGTTGATGATGGCCTCGTCGAGGTCGTCTCCGGCGACGCGGACGGACTCGCAGACGGCGATATCGGCGAGGGAGAGGATGGCGACCTCGGTGGTGCCTCCCCCGATATCGACGATCATGGACGCGGTCGCTTCGGCGACTGGGAGTCCGGCTCCGATGGCGGCGGCGAGTGGCTCTTCGATGAGATAGGTCATGCGGGCACCGGCGCGCATGGAGGAATCGAAGACAGCGCGTTTCTCGACGGCGGTGATGCCGGAGGGGATGGAGATGACGACGCGCGGGCCGAAGATGCGCGACTTTCCGTTGACCTTGTTGATGAAGTACTTGAGCATCGCCTCGGTGATCTCGAAGTCGGAGATCACGCCGTCTTTGAGGGGACGGATGGCGGTGATGGAACCGGGGGTCTTGCCCAGCATCTCCTTGGCCATCCAGCCGACGGCCTGGCCGTCCTTGAGCACCTGGTTGGTGCCCTTTTTGACGGCGACGACGGAGGGTTCATTGAGAACGATGCCCTGTCCCCTGACGGAGACGAGCGTGTTGCACGTGCCCAGGTCGATGCCCATATCGACACTGAACAGTCCCATGATTCGGTCCATCCACATGGGCTGATCTTCCAGTCGCCGGAGCATCGTCCGGAGCAAAGTCCTACCGAACGGCCGGGCAGCCGTCCTGCCGCCCGATCCCGCTGGCCCTCAGATTATCGGCCATTCGTGCGTTTGGCCACATATCCCTTCCATATCCCGACAACTGTATTGGGGGCGAGGTCGCGGGGAAAGAGAAAGCCGCACGTGCCATCGGGGTGGCACGTGCGGCAAGCGGAGGTTGTTCCGCGGCCTTCAGGTTGAGGCCCGGGACGGCCATTTAGTCTCTGCGGGCGATCTGGTTGGCATCGACCTTGGGCTGGTTTGAGGGCTCGGGACGGATCTCGAGCACCGGGGGCTGGATCTCGATGCGGCTGGGCTGGAGGAGTCCCGGACGCGAGGCCTCGACGTCGAGCTGGTGCTTGGCGCGCTGCTCGTAGCTGGTGGTGCCGGAGCGGAGGGCGAGCGACTGGAGCTCGGCTTCCTGTCGGGCGCGGATGTCGGCGACCTTGACATTGAACTGGTCGAGCGAGGCGACCTCGTATCGGCTGATCTTGTCGAGGGTCTGCTGGCGCTTGGACATGAGCTCGATCATGCGGTCGTTTCGGGCGATCGCATCGACCTGGCGGTCCAGCGACCAGAGCTGGGACTGGAAGTCGGCGCGCTCGGTTTCGAGCTGTGAGAGGAACGAGGTGAGGCGGTCTCGCTGTTGGGTGAGGTAGCCGAGGTCTCGCTCGATATCAGCGGCCCGGGCGGCGTATGCGGAGCGGGACTGGCTGATGGAGTTTGCCTTGGCGTAGGCCTGCTCGAGGTCGAGCGACTCGTGCTCCATGCGGACACGGATGACATGGCCGACGTTCTGGGCGCGTGCCTCTTCGGCGCGGGCGAGGAGCCCCTGCACCTTGACGAGATCGTCGTCTGCGAGGGCGACGACCCGCTGGCTGACGGCCAGTTCTCTGGTGAGTTGGGAGAGCTGCGCGTCGACTTCGGCGAGGTCGCCCCGGACATCGGCGATCCGCTGGGGGTACTTGCCTTCGAGGTCGCGGAGCTGGGCGCGGAGGGCGACGGGGTCTGCGATGTGCTGGTCGATGCTTGAGTTGATCTTCTGCTTGGTCTGCTGGAACGCCGCAGCGACCCGCTGCGGACCGGCAACGGCGACTGCTGCGCCGCCCACCAGCGTGAGAACGAGGGCGCTCCGAACGATGCAACGAGTGATGCAGGGCATGGCTGGGCCTCCAATGGGAATCCGCCCTTGGCAGGACGGGAGTGCGGTGTGTGGCCTGACGGGATGGGTGATTGGGAGTGGGCTTCGGGTTCTTTCGCGCCTGTGTGGGTGGGGGCCCATATCCTTCATTTGCGTGTGCGGGACGGCTTTCGAGTGTGCAACGAGGGCGAAATGGGAGGGATCCGCTCCCGAATGATGGCGTCGGTCGCGCGTCGATTCGGGGACGCTGTTCGTGCGCGATCGCGGAGGTGATCGGAGATGCTCAGTTCGCTGACAACCGGATTTGTGGCGCGCCTGCGTGCGAACGACCAGGCGGCGTGGTTCGAGTTGTGGCAGACCTTCGGGCCTGTGATCCGTGCCCAGCTCTCCAAGTGGGGGAAGGGTCAGATCGGTTCGCAGACGGTGCAGGACCTCTCGCAGGAGACGCTTGCGGCGCTTTCGGACTCGATCGATCGATTCGATCCGACGCGCGGGGCGAGGTTCTCAACCTGGCTGCTCGCGATCGCGAAGCACGTGCTGGGCGACGAGATGGACCGGCGGAACGCGCAGAAGCGGGGCGGGAACCGGCGCGCGACGGAGATCGATGAGCGTTGGATGGCGGGCCGCTTCGAGGGTGTGGACGAGGCGTATGAGGCGGCTGTGTTTCGCGCCAAGGTCGAGGCGGCGATCCGGATGGTCGAGAAAGAGTCGGATTTCACGGACTTTGCCATCTACAGGATGCGTGTGCTGGACGGGACGAGCGGGAAGGACGTCGCGAGTTCGCTCGGGCTTTCGGAGCCGACGATCAGCCGCCGGCTGGCCAAGATCCGGGACATGCTTCGTCGTCGTTTGTCGCAGGTCGTGGCGATGTATTCCTTCACGCAGGACGAGGCGTCGGAGGCGGAGCGAAACGGGCTGGACCTCAATCCGACTAAGGCCGACGACGCCCTCTTCGATGAGAGCATCGCCGAGATCTACCACCGGCAGATGGAGTTGCGGCGTCGTGACGAGGAGGCCGCCCGTCTGGGCGGCTGAGTGCGGGAGGGCGCGGCAGCATGCACGCGCGTCCGACCTGGAGCATGACTCATGACCAGCGCCGTGGGATTCATACTGGTGACTTTGGGGGTGCTCGTCGGCGTGGTGGTCGCGGCGGCGGTGGTGATGTATCTGATCGTGCCGCTGTTCAAGGCGATCGGGTGGGTGTTTGCGAGGATCTTCGGTTTCATCGGAGGCGAGATCGCTGACGTTGCGCGCCTGATCGGTTCTCTCATCACCACACTGGTGTTTGTGCCGATCATTCTGGGGACGGTCGTTGTCGGGCGGTGGTCGGCGTCTGCGCACTTCGGTCGGGCGATGCAGCGTGAGACGGCGACGATCGGCGGGTGCCTTTACCGGATCTTTCTCGGGCATCCCGCCCGGCTGTTCGGGCTGACGCCGCTGACAGAGGGCATCGAGCATCGGATTCCCGAGGTTGTGCGTGCGGCACCGGGCGCGGACAAGCCGACGGGTCGGACGGCGCAGTTCGAGGGGTACAAGATCCTGGGATCGTTGATGGGCGGCGGTTCGGGCGCGAAGTTGTACATCGCCGAGCCGGATGCGATCAAGCGTGCGACGTTCGAGCGTCAGGGCTTCGGCGACGTCGGGCGGGTGGTGATCAAGTCGTTCTCGATCCGTGACGGGAGCACGCTGCCGCAGATTGTTCGCGAGAGCCGAGCGCTCGACGCGGCGCGTCGGCTCGGGTTCGTGCTGGACCACGATCTGACGGCGGAGCGTTTCTTTTATATCACGCGGTACGTACCGGGCGAGTCGCTCGGGCTCGTGACGCAGCAGTTGCACGCGTCGAGCGGTGCCGGCCTCTCGGGCAAGGAGCTCTCGAAGGGGATGAAGTATGTCGCCGATCTTCTGGCGACGCTGGACTCGTACCACCGGGGCGGGCTTTGGCACAAGGACGTGAAGCCCGACAACATCATCGTGCACGATGACACGGCGCACCTGGTCGATCTCGGGCTGGTGACGCCGCTCCGTTCGGCGATGACGCTGACGACGCACGGCACGGAGTATTTCCGTGATCCGGAGATGGTGCGGATGGCGCTGAAGGGCGCGAAGGTGCACCAGGTGGACGGCGCGAGGTTCGATGTGTTCGCGGTCGGCGCGGTGCTGTATTCGGTGATCGAGAACTCGTTCCCTGCGCACGGCGGGTTGAGCCAGATCACCAAGCGTTGCCCGGAGGCGCTGCGATGGATCGTGCGTCGTGCGATGGCGGACTATGACAAGCGATACGCGACGGCGGCGGACATGCTGGCCGATCTCGCGGCTGTTCGTGCGGCCGCCGATCCCTTCTCGCTGCGTCCGGCGGATCTGCCGAGCGTGCGAGGGGGCGACTCGCATGAGCCGGAGCTGCCTCACCATGATGCTGCGCCGTTTGTCGATGCCGCGCGTGTGGCGCACGCGGGCGCCACGGTGCCGCCGCGAGGCGATGCGGGCGTGTCGAGCGGGCAGGATGCGCATGTGCCCGCGGGTGAGCGGTTGCGTCAGCGTCCGAGACTGTTGATCACGAACTGGTGGCGAGGGAGTTACCGGGTTGCGGGCGAGGATTCGGTGGTGGCGAAGGCGTCAGGAGCGTCTGGCGCGAGCGCGCGGGCTGCGGCTGCGGCGGCGATGTCGAACGCGGCGAACGCGATGAATCGAGCCGCGGAGCGGTTCGGTTCGCCACGCCAGGGGCCTGTGCCCGCTGGCTCGACGGCTCCGGATCGCGGGGTCGCGCCGGCGGCGCGTCAGGCGGTTCGGAACGAGCGTGTGCGTGCGATTCCAGATCCTGCGCGTCGTTCGGCGCCGGAGCAGCTGCGCGCAGCGCGCGAGCGCGCGGCGGCGGCTCGTGAGCGTGCGCACGCGCGGATGTCCGGTCGGCATCGTCGAGCGACAGGGGCGGACGGAGTCTCCGGCGTGAACGCCGGTGTTGTGGCAGCGGTCTTCGGGTTTATCGGGATCGCGGTGCTTCTGGGTGGCGGCGTTGTCGGCTACTCGCTGATGAACTCAAGGTCAGAAGGTGATTCAGGGCCGCGTGTGGTTGTTGCTGATCCTCAGCCGGGTCTGGTTCTCGTGCCTGATGCGGCACAGGTTTCCGGCAGCTCTGGGCAGGGTGTTTCGGCTGTGAACGCGGTTGCGCGTCCGAATGAGATCGTGAACGCACGCATCGCGGAGGCGATGCAGACCGCGTCAACGCGGATCGTTGAGATGCAGGAGATGTTCCGCGAGGCGAGCGAGCTGGCGAGCGCGGCGGCGCAGTCACCGGGCGGCTCGGTGCTGATCGTGACGGATGTTCTGCCTCCGATGTCGCGCGGGGCTCGGGCGGCGATCGAGGGGGCTTCGGCGCGGATGATGGCGTTCGGGTTCAGATTGCTCGGCAATGTGCCGGGGATCGATGTCGAGGGTGACGAGGTGGACCGGCAGAATGATCTGCTGGCTCGGTTGCGGTCGATGCGTGGGCAGATCCCGCTTGGCTCTGCCGACGCGACGCGCACGATCCAGCAGTTTCTTGCTTCGAACCCGGAAGCGGGCGACGCGGTGGTGTGGGTCGCTCCGGGTGATGACCGAGACGAGCCGACCTTCTACCTTGTTGTTCGGGGCGATGAGTCCGGCTCAACGGTTCGGGCCGAGCGGATTCGCCAGGCGCTTCGGACGGCGATCGAGCATCGCGGGACGCAGTTCTGATCGGGTCATGCCTCGTGTGAGGCGTGCACGAGGGCTTCGAGTGTTCTGGCGGCATCGCCGGAGTCGATCGCTCGGAGCGCGAGTGAGACGCCTTCTTTGAGTGAGGGTGCGAGGCGTGCGACGAGGAGAGCGGCCGCGGCGTTGAGTGCGACCGCGTTTCGGGGTCCTCCCGGGTGTCCTTCGAGAACACCTCTGAACATGGCACCGGCTTCGTCGAGCGATGTGGCGCGGATCTCGTCGATGGGGCTGCGTTCGAGGCCTGCGTCTTCCGGCGTGATCGTGATCTGTGTGATGCTGGTGCCGTCGACGAGGGCGGCTCGTGTGGGGGCGCACGGTGAGATCTCGTCGAGACCGTCTTCTGAATGAACGACGAGCGCGTGAACCGAGCCCAGGCGGGCGAGTGCTTCGCCGACCGGGCGGACCAGTTCGGAGTGATAGACGCCCATCAACTGGTGTGTTGCGCCCGCGGGATTGGTCAGCGGCCCGAGCAGATTGAAGATCGTCGGCACACCGAGTGAGGCGCGAGGACCGGCGGCGTGTTTCATCGCCGGGTGGTGGTGGATCGCGAAGCAGAAGCAGACGCCCACCCGGCGGAGACAGGCCGCTTGTGTCGCCGGGCTGGCGTCGACATTCACGCCGAGGTGGGCGAGTGCTTCGGCGGATCCTCTGCCGGAGCGGCTGCGGTTGCCGTGCTTGGCGATGGCGAGCCGTCCGGGGCGGGCGGATGCGGCGACCATCGCGGCGCAGGTCGAGATGTTGAAGGTCTTGGCCGCGCCGCCTGTGCCGCAGGTGTCGAGGACCACGGTGCCGGGTTGTAGCCCATCGACCGGAACGCGGGAGACGTGTCTTCTCATGGCGCGTGCGGCGCCGACGATCTCATCGACGGTCGCGCCGCGAGACTGGATGATGGCGAGGATCGCGCCGAGCTGAGCGGCGTCGGTGTCGCCCCTGAGGATCTGCTCGAAGAGGGTGTCCGATTCGTGCTCGGAGAGGGTTTCACGTCCAATCAAGCGGCTGATCGTCGCGCGAGTGTCCATGGGCTGACGATAGCGGCTCTTGGGGCGGGGTGGCGTGGGTAGGGTGGCGGGCCGGATCGCTTCGTATGATTCGGGCGTGGCATCGAGAGACATACCAGAAACCCGTCGGCTTGTCTCGCGAGTCAGGTCGCGAGCGGCGGTCGCTCTGTGCCTGAGAGCGACGGGGCTCGCGTTGGCATTCGGTGGTGGAGTCGCGCTGGGCGGCACGCTTATGGGAAAGTACATGGCGTGGCCGCTGCTTGTGTCGCTTGAAGGGGCGTGGCCCGTTCTTGTTGCGATCGTCGGCGTCGCGTGGGTGATCGGTATCGTGTTCGGCATGGCGAGGATGCCCGGCGTGCTTGCGGCGGCGTCCATGGCGGACAGAGCGATCGGCAGGAGCGATCACATCAGATCCGCGCTCGAGCTTGCGCCGCGCGAGAGGGGCGACGCCTTTGTCGCGATCCTGCTCCGAGATGCTGAGAGGGCCGCGAGCGAGAGCGAGCCGGCGCGTGTTGTGTCGATTGCGCTCGGGCGTTCGTGGGCCCTGGGCGGCGTTCTGTTGGTGGCGGCGTGCTGCGCGGTTGTCTGGCTTCCCGCGAGGTCGATCGATCGCGATCGAACGGTGGCGCGGGCGGATCCTGCGGCGGCCAGGGTTGCTTCTGAGGTGGCGCGTGCCGCGCAGGAGGTGCGGGCGGTCTCGGAGGCGACGGGACCTGCCATCTCGAAGCGTGATGCCGAGCGGCTTGCGGATATTGAGCGTGAGCTGCGCGAGGGGGGAATGCGCAGCGAGGATGCTCGCGCGGAGGCGGCCTCGACGACCGCATCGCTCGCCGAGCGAGCCGAGCGTGAGGCGGATCAGAACCGTGTTGCATCTGAGCGGCTACGGGATCTTGCATCGGCGGCGTCTCGCACGGCGCTCGACGCGGGGCGCGAGTCTGAGCAGGGTGGCGAGGCCGAAGCGGACGCGCAGTCGCAGCAGGCCCGTGATCCACGGCTCGATGCTCTGCTGCGATCGCTCGCGGGTGGAGATGTCGGCAAGGCGGCTGATCTTGCTCGCGAACTTGCGGAGCATGCCGAGTCGTTGTCGCCGGAGGAGCGCTCTCGCATGGCCGAGCAGCTTGATGCGTTGGCCAGAGCGATCGAGTCTGAGGCGGCACGGTCGGCGCAGGCGATGGGCGAGAACGCTGAAGCCGAGCGTGGGACCGGGTCATCCGCGAGAGAGCAAGAGAGACAGCCCGAGGGTGAGCAGGGCCAGACGAATCCTGACCGGGGTGTTGAGGAAGCGGATCCGATCGATGCCGCGGCTGATGCGTTGGAACGGGAGCAGCGTGAGCGGGAGCGGGACGTAGAGGAACAAGGGAGCCGAACTGCGGAGCGCGACGCGAAGTCGATCGCCGAGGCCGCGCGACAGGCGGCGGATGAGTTGCGCAAGCCCGCCTCGGAGGATGTGCGGACGCAGGAGCAGCGGGCAGCGGGCGAGAGTTCGCCGGAGAGTGAGCGAAAGCCCGAGAGGAGTCCGGAACAGGGTGCGGGGGCTGGGGCGGAGCAGAGGGCCGCGGATGCGCAGGGCGATTCGCGGTCGCAATCGGGGGCACGCGAGGATCAGGGGCAGAGTCAGCAAGATCAGTCAGCGGAGAAGAAGGAAGGTGGCGCGGAGGGGGAGGCGGAGCGCTCGGGCGGTGAACAGGCGGCAGAGCGCGAGCGTGGTGCCGGAGAGGGCGGCGAACAGCGGACAGGCAGCGATCAAGCGGCAGGGCGCGAGGAGCGTGCGGGGGGCGAAGGGGATAGAGCGAGCGAGCAGGGCGCGCAGGAGCAGGGCGCGCAGGAGCAGGGCCAGGCCGAGCAGGGTGAGTCGGGTCAGAAGCAAGGTGGTCAAGAGCAGGGGGCGCAGGGCAGTGACGACCGGGCCAAGCAGGGGGATCAGCAGCCCGGATCGCGCGAGCAGGGTGGCGCGCAGTCGGAACGCGCACGCCAAGCATCGGGGAATCAGGGGCAGAGTGAGCAACGCGAGAGCGGCGAACAACAGGGGGAGCGGCGACAGGGCGCGGAGGGTGTCGCGCGTGAAAGCGAACGGGGTGAGCAGGGTGAGCGATCTTCGCAGCAATCGGAGCGACAGGGTGATGAGCAGGGTGAGCCGTCGCGGGGAGCACCGTCGGGTCTTGAGCGCTTTCAGCAGGCGTTGCGGAATGCCGCGGAGCGGAACGCCGATGCTCGTCGGCAGCAGGAGGCAGCAGAGCGTCTGCGGGAGGTATCGGAGCGTCTTGCAAGCGGTGGTGAGCCGGAGCGTGGCGAGCGTGGGGCATCTCGGGGCGGGGAGAGAGAGGATCCGCGCTCGGGATCGGGGCTTGAGCGTTTCGCGGGTGAGGGGAGGCAGGGGCCGCCCGGCGTGTCTCAGCGTGCCGGGTCGGGCCCGACGTCGATTGAAGAGGTGAAGGGGCCGCGTGATGATGGTTCCAACAGGGGTGGGCGTGTTGCGGGGGAGCGGCCCTCGGAGTTGTCGGCCCCGCGCGAGATGGCACCGATCACACCGGGTGCTCTGCGCGAGGCGGCTTCGGGGATCGAGCGAGCGATCGAGCAGCAGTCGGTTCCTGACCGGCGGAGCGACCTTGTGAGAAGAGTGTTTCAGCGTTATCGCGATCGTGCGGAGGCGCAGCCCGGATCTCTTCCTTCGTCGGATGGCCAATGACCTCGCCTGAGCTTGCGAATCCGCGCTGGACGCCTCCCCTTCATTTCGAGGAGCCGATGTGGCTCGTGCTGCTGGCGCTGGCGATACCGATTGCGTGGACGGGGCTGAGGTGGCTCTCGACGATGAGTCCGGCGCGGCGCGTCTCTGCGGTTCTAGCCCGGTGTGCGTTGTTGCTGCTGGTTGTGCTGGCGTTGTCGGGGGCGAGTGTGGTCGGCACATCGGACCGCCTTGCCGTTGTGTTTGCGGTGGATGTCTCCGGCTCGGTGGTGTCGCGTGCGGAGGATCCGGGCGTCGCGGTTGCATCGATCCGCGCGGCGATCGAGCGGTTGGATCGCTCGCGCGGGCCGGATGATCTGCTCGGCGTGGTGTTGTTTGACGGTCGTGCGGCCGCGCTCGCGACGCCGACGCTGGGGAAGATCGGTGAGCGGTCGTGGGATCTGTTGCCGACGGACGGCACGGGCATTGATCCGGCGATTCGTCTGGCGGGCGCGATCATTCCGCCGAATGCGGACGGGCGTGTCATCCTCGTGACCGACGGCCACCAGACAGTGGGCGATGCGCTCGCGGCGGCGTCGGATCTGGGAGCGCGCTCGATACCCGTGGACGTGGTCGCGATCGCGCCGCCGACGGGGGGCGAGACGTTTGTCGAGCGTGTGGATGTTCCGCCTCGTGCGGCAGCGGGCGGGACTGTCGCGGCCCGCATTCACGTCTACTCGACCGAGGGATCTCGCGGCACGCTGCGGGTGTTTCTCAATGGGCAGGCCGTGCGGATCGACGGGGACGGCTCGTCGTCGCGTGTGATCGAGGCGCCGCGCGGGCGTTCGATCCACCTGGCCGAGTTTCCGCTCGGCGAGGGGCGAGTTCACTCTGTGCAAGCGATCTTCGAGCCCGATCGGAGCGAGACCGGCGAACTCATCGGCGATTCGATTCTGGTCAACAACATCGGGCGGGCGGAGATTCTGAGCCCGGGCACGGGCGAGATCCTGATCGTTGATGGAGTGGGCAACGCGGATCCCGCATCGGCGGGCTATGCGCTTGTGGGGCCGCTCGCGAGATCGGGGCTTGGTGTGCGGGTGGTTGTTCCGGAGGCCTTGCCGACGGATCTGATCGGCTTCGAGCCCTTCGATCTGGTGATCCTCCAGAATGTGCCGGCTTCGGCGGTTGCCGAGGAGACTCAGCGGGCGTTGGTGTCGTATGTTCGCGACCTCGGGGGCGGGCTTGCGATGATCGGTGGGCACGCGTCGTTCGGCGCGGGCGGGTGGAAGGGGAGCGAGCTTGAGCCGATCCTGCCGGTGCTGCTCGATCTGCCCGATCGGATCGTTGTGCCGGAGGTTGCGATCGTCTTTGTGCTCGACAGCTCGGGGTCGATGCGTCGTCCTGTGCTCGGCTCTTCCAGGACTCAGCAGCAGGTCGCCAACGAGTCGGTTGCGGTCGCGATCCGCTCGCTTGATCGCACGGATCTTGTCGGCGTGGTGCGGTTCAGCAACAACGCCGAGGTGGTGGTGCCGCTCGGTCCGAATTCCGATCCGGATCTGTCGGTCGGGCGGGTGCTCGGGATCCGGCCCGATGGCGGCACGGATGCGCGGGCCGGGTTGATCGCTGCGGCGCAGGAGTTACGCGGCGTTGAGGCGAAGGTGAAGCACGTTGTCTTGCTCTCGGACGGCCGGAGCATCCGGGCGGAGGATCTGCCGCCGATGGCGGCGGGCCTTGCTGCGGAGGGCGTGAAGGTCACGACGATCGCTGTCGGTGACGATGCCGACGTTCAGACGATGCGTGCGATGGCGGATCTCGGGGAGGGTGTGTTTCACAATGTGATCAACCCGACGCGTCTTCCGCGCGTCTTTCTGAAGATCATCGAGGTGGTGCGCAGCCCGATGGTGCGTGAGGGGCGGTTCGCGCCGCGTGTGCTGCCGACGGGATCGCCGATCGTGCAGGATCTTCCGTCGCCGCCCGATCTGTTCGGCTATGTGATGACTCGCGCGAAGGAGGATCCGCTGGTGACGCTGGCGATGGTCGCGCCCGAGGGAGAGCCGCTGCTGGCGCATTGGCCGGTAGATCTGGGGCGTGTGCTGGCGTTCACGTCGGATGCGCACGACTGGGCCTCGGAGTGGCTGGAGTGGGAGGGGTACGCACCGTTCTGGACGCGGGTAGCGCGTGTGATCGGTCGGTCTCTCTCGTCGGGTCCGCTCGAGCTTGCGGCCCGAGTCGAGGGGTCGCGTGTCCGGCTTGTTCTGGAGGCGATGTCGCCCGAGGGAGATCCGCTTGACGGGATCGATGCGCGGGTGATGCTCTATCGGCGGGATTCGGGGGAGGAGCCGAGCGAGATCGTGCTGAGGCAGATCGGGCCGGGTCGGTACGAGGGGCAGGCACCGGTTGTGGTCGGCGCGTCGTATGTGGCGCTGGCGAGGGCTCGACAGACAAGCATCGGCGAGGGTGGGGAGCCCGTGGAGCGGACGCTTCCTCCCGCGCTTGCCGTTGCGGTTTCACCGCCCGGTGTCGAGTTCACACCGGGTGAGGATCCGATGCCGCTGCTCGCACGGATTGCGGAGGTGTCCGGGGGCGTGATGCGGAGCGAGGCGTCGCTCTCGACGCGGGCGGTCTTCGATCGCTCGACGATGGTGCCTCGTCGGGTGCTTCGTCCGCTCTGGCGGGACCTTCTTCCGTGGATCATGGCGGTGTTGCTGATGGACATTGCGACGCGTCGCATCGCGTGGGATCGTCTGGTGAGCGATCGATTCGGCGATGGTCTGGGATCTCGGGCGAGGGACGCGACGCGTCATCGTGGCTCGGAATCGGCATCGACGCTGGGTGCGCTTCGCGCGTCTCGCCCGACGATGGGGCGCGAGCAAGCTGGGACGCTGAGCGATGCGGATGCGCAGCGCATCCGGCAGCAGCAGGCGGCAGATCGGCTTGCGTCTCGCATCGCCGATGCCCGTTCCCGGATCGCGACGCCCAACCGGGGCGTCGGTCAGGGATCAGAGCCCGGCACGCCGGGAGCGGGCACGGCACCTCCGCCCCGGTCGGAGCCGGATCGGGCGTCATCTGAATCGGGTGAGTCCTCACTCATGGCGGCGAAGCGCCGCGCTCGAGAGCGCATGGAGCGAGAGGGAAGGTCCGACGGATAACGCGTGCGACGCCGGAGCCGACGGACAGTACACTCGGCGGCATGGCATCGATGCTCACCCGATCGGAGACTCATGAGATGAGACACGCCTCGTCACTCACTCGACCCCGCGTGCTGGGCATGGCGGGTGCGGTGCTTGCTTCCCTTGTGCTTGCCTCTTGCGGTTCGCCGCGCACCACGGATGTGCGCCCGGCAGCGGCGCAGGATGTCCGGTGGCCCGCGCTCGAGCCCGTGGATGCTGCGAAGAAGCACGCGCTGCGCGTGGAGTATGGCGTCTGGATTCCGATGCGGGACGGCGTGCGGCTGTCGGCGGATGTGTACCGCCCCGAGGGTGAGGGCCGGTATCCCGTCATTCTCTCGCGAACCCCTTACAACAAGGCGGGCGCGGGGAAGGCGTCGATCGATCGCTATCGCATGTTCGTCGAGCGTGGGTATGTCGTCGTCGTGCAGGACGTGCGTGGGCGAGGCGATTCCGAGGGGCAGTTCACACCGTTTCTCCAGGAGGGTGACGACGGGTACGACACGATCGAATGGTGCGGCACGCAGCCGTGGTCGAGCGGCAAGGTGGGGATGATCGGCGGGTCGTACGGGGGGTATGTCCAGTGGGTGGCGGCGATCCGGCAGCCGCGGCATCTTGCGGCGATTGCGCCGACGGTGGCGTGTCCCGATCCGTTTGTTGACGGGCTGATCAACGGGCCGACGGGGCTTCCCTCGCCGATCTGCGTGAGTTGGTATTTCTACACGTCGGGTCGTCTGAACCAGCAGTCGCACGCCGTCGAGTGGGCGCGGGTGTTCGAGCATCTGCCGATCATCGATCTGGATGATCGAGCGGGAAGGGCGATGCCGATCTGGGACGAGTTCGTGCGCAACAGCCGGCTCGGGCCATATTGGGAGCCGGCTCGGTATCAGCACCGGCTCGGGCAGGTCACGATTCCGACGCTGAACATCTCCGGGTGGTACGACGACGAGCAGATCAGCACGATCACGAATTTCGCGGGCGTGATCGCCGATGGGAACCCGGGCAGAGACGGTGCGCACCACACGCTGCTGATGGGGCCGTGGCCCCATAGCGTGAACAGCGGGACGAAAGTGGGGGAGATCGAGTTCGGTCCGACAGCGAAGATCGACATGGATGCGTATGTGCTGCGTTGGTTTGATCGTTGGCTGAAGGGGATCGAGAACGGCGTGGAGCACGAGCCGCCTGTGCGTCACTTTGTGATGGGTGAGAACGCGTGGAAGGACGCGGCGACCTGGCCCATCCCCGGCACCACGTTCACGCCGTACTACCTGCGGAGCGAGGGGAACGCCAACTCTCGACTGGGTGACGGCTTTCTTTCGACGGAGATGCCGGCGTCGGGGGAGAGGCCGGATTCGTATGTGTATGACCCCGGGGATGCCACGCCCTTCCTGACCGATCCGATGTTCAGCCAGATCGGGGGGCCGGATGATTACTCGGGGATCGAGCTTCGCAGCGACATGCTCGTGTTCTCGACGCCGGTGATGACCGCGCCGGTCGAGATCTGCGGGCCGATCAAGGCGACGCTTTGGGCCTCATCGGACGCGCCCGATACGGATTTCATGGTTCGCGTGCTCAATGTTCATCCCAGCGGGTTCTCGCAGCGGCTCTCTGATGGCGTCGTTCGGGCGCGCTTCCGGGAGGGAATGGACGCGCCGTCGCTGATCACGCCGGGGCAGGTCTACGAGTACGAGATCGACGTCTGGACGACCTGCCAGACGATTCTTCCGGGGCATGCGATACGTGTGGAGGTGATGTCGGCGAGCTTTCCGCAGTGGGATCGTAACCCGAATACTGGAAGTGACTTAGGGATGGGTACGGAGTTTCGTCCGGCGCGGCAGACGATCTACCACGACGCGGCGCGGCCGTCGCATGTGGTGCTTCCGGTTGTGCGACGTTGAGGCAGGATGGGTGGGGTGTGATCGTGCCTTGTGCCGCGGTTTGAGGGCGCGCAGTTGAACTTCGGACGTCTTGTCGCCATCATGCAAGCGCACGCTGCCGGTTCCGGCCCCCCGAGACGGGTGGCGCACCAACAAGGAGTACGCACCGAATGGACAGTTTCTGGCACTTCATGGACCAGTTGAACGGGGTGCTCTGGCACGACTACGTTCTCTATGTTCTCCTGCTCGTCGGTCTGCTCTTTACAGTCTGGAGCGGCTTCAGTCAGTACCGTGCGCTCACGCACGGTCTGGCGGTCGTCCGGGGCAAGTTCGATGAGCGTGACGATCCGGGCGCGATCAACCACTTCCAGGCCCTGTCGACGGCCCTGTCGGGAACGGTCGGGCTCGGCAACATCGCGGGCGTCGCGGTCGCGGTGTCGCTCGGTGGCCCGGGGGCGGTGCTGTGGATGTGGGTTGTCGGCTTCGTCGGCATGGCTCTCAAGCTGACGGAAGTGACGCAGGCGATGCTCTTCCGGAACACCGACGACCCGGAGAATCCGCACGGCGGCGCGATGTGGGTCTGCAAGAAGGGGTTCGCGAAGATCCACCCTGCGCTCGCGCCGGTCGGGATCGTCGTGGGCGGGATCTTCTGCATCACCGTGCTGATCTCGGCGATTACGGGCGGCAACATGTTCCAGGCGTGGAACGTTGCCAAGATCACGACTGCCTACTTCCCCAGCATCAATCCTCTTGTCGCGGGCGTCGTGATGTCGGTGGTCGTCGGGCTCACGATCATCGGGGGTATCAAGCGCATCGGCGCGGTGACGGGGCGTCTCGTGCCCTTCATGTGTCTTCTCTACCTGCTTGGCGCGATCGTCGTGCTGGCCATCAATATCGGGGCCGTGCCGTCGATGCTGCGGCTGATTGTCGTTTCCGGTCTGCCTCCGTTCCTCGGGGGCGAGAACGCGAATCCGACCGGGGCTTTCCTTGGGGGGACATTCGGGTACGCGTTCCTCTGGGGGATGAAGCGTGCTCTGTTCTCGAACGAGGCGGGTCAGGGCTCGGCACCGATGGCTCACGCCGCGGCCAAGACGAAGGAGCCGGTCCGCGAGGGCGTGGTCGCTGGTCTTGAGCCGTTCATCGATACGCTGGTGGTCTGCACGCTTACCGCTTTGGTGGTGCTCTCGAGCGGCGCGTGGAATCGCGGCGCGGCGGCGACCTACGACTCCATGCCCGGCATCGTCGCGGCGACGGATGGTTCCGGGAACCCGATCTCGGGCCAGTGGGTGCCCGACCGGGTTGATCTGCCCGCAAAGCCCGAGGCCGAGCGGAAGATCAGCAACGTCTGGCGTGTGAACGACGAGCTGTTCATCATCGTGAAGGCGGAGACGGACAGCAAGACAGGGCGCGACCTGCACCGGCTCAGGGGGCGTGTTGTGAGCGGTGAGTCGGCAACGGATCTGAGGGTCTCCTGGTCTGCGTATGCGGCATCGACAGCGCCGACAGCCCACGAGGCGGGCATCTATCTTGATCTCGTCGGATCCTCATTGACCGGGTACGCCTTCGACAGGACAGTCCCCGGAATGGGGATGTGGATCGTGACGCTCGCTGCCTGGCTGTTTGCGATCTCGACCATGATCTCGTGGTCGTACTACGGCGAGCAGGCGACGGTCTTCCTGCTCGGGAAGTGGGCGATTCTGCCCTACAAACTGCTCTACTGCGTGGCGATTCTGATCGCTTCGGCTCCGAACTTGATCAAAAGCGACGTTCAGTTGGATGCGCTCACCGCGCTCGGAACCGGTGTGATGCTTTGGGCAAACATCCCCATCATGCTGATCTTCGGACCGATGGCGATGCGTGCGTACCACCAGTACATGAAGCAGCTCAAGGGCGGCGAGTTCAAGGGTCATGCCTACCCGAGCATCACCGATGTGGCGGAGGGCAAGGACGTGCAGTAAGCGTCCGGACCTCGACGGACGCATACAGACATCTTGAAACGAGTGACGAGGCGGGCATCCACGTGGTGCCCGCCTTGTTGCTTTTGTCGGGCAGCATCCATTCTCACAATGAGACATCAGGACAAGCAGCACTCTTGCGTAGTGCCCGCCTATCAAGCGTGCCTCATCCGGAATTGTTGAGGCGAACGTGCGAATCGAACGATGTCTGATATGCTGGCGCGAGGTGAACTCATGGGTGTGTATCCGAGTCGTGATGTTGAGACCGAAACAAGGTGCTTTGTTCGCACGCTTGTCGAGCCGATACCGGGGGAATCCCGGGTAGCGGGTAAACCGGCGGTTGTCGCGAGCGCATCGTCTGATTCGGATGAAGTCTCTGCGATCGAGGCGGCATGTACCGGATCGGGCGCGGTCTTGCGTGCGGCTTCGGACCTCGGCCACGCGGCGCGCATAGCGGGTGAGAGCGAGTCTGCGGCGTGCCTGGTTGTGTGCCGCAAATCGGCGGACAGCGCGATTGTGCCTGAATTAGCGGCACTTCGTGAGAGTGGCTTCCAGCGCCCGATGCTTGTGGTCGCCGAGCGAGCGGACGCCGAGACCGTGATTGCGTGCATATCCGCAACCGGCGTGGTGTTCTTGATCGGGCCGGATGCGATCAGGCGTCTTCCATCGCAGATTCGTGCGGCACACAAGAAGGATGCGGAACAGCGTCAGAAGGCGGCGTTGTCCGAGGGTGCACGGAACTCGATACGCAAGCTCACGCCGCGTGAGCATGATGTGCTGGGGCTGATGCTTCGAGGCAGTTGCAACAAGCAGATCGCGGCGGAACTCGGGCTGAGCGTCAAGACGGTTGAGACGCATCGCTCACGAGTTCTCCACAAGCTCGGCGTCGACAGCATTGCAGAGTTCGCACATCTCCTGCTGGCGATGCTGACGTAAACGTCCACCGGGTCGGCGATATATCAACCATCGTGAATGATTTGGAGTGAGTATCACCTGAAATGGTGGATGCTTTGTTGTGGTGACTCTGGCCTGAGCATCGCGTGTTCGCGTTGAAGCTCGAGGGAGGCCAGCTCAAGCCATCCGAGCGCGGTGCTGAACGATTCGATCAAGAAACGTTCACAACATCCGGAATCGTACGCATGTGGTATCCCCCGACCGGGGTCGATGGATTCGTTCGTCGCGGCCGAGCGCGCGGTGCGTGTTGGTCAGACAGGCGTCCGTGGAGGTATCCATCATGTTGAAGTGGTTCAACTCGCTCGGCCTCGGCACACGCATCCTCGGGATGTGCATCGCGATTCTGTTGATCATCGTGGCGGCCAACAACGTGGTCTTTGTGAAGGGCTTCCGACAGACTTCGCTGGCCTCGCTGGTTGAGAAGGCGGGCGCGTTCACCGCGGTCGCGGATGAGGCGAAGAACCATGCCGCGGAGCTGAACAAGCGCGAGGCCTTTGACACGGCGACATTGCTCGAGGATCTCCGCAAGGACCGTGAGCAAGGGCGACACTACACGCAGTCTCGGATATTCGGGACGATTCCTGTGGTCGCTGGGTGGCAGTCTGCTCAGAAGGCGGCGGAGCGTGAGAACATCAATTTCCATGTGAGCGCGTTCGAGGCAAGGAATCCCAAGAACGAGCCGGACAAGGGCTCTTTCTCCGAGGGTCTGCTGCAGCAACTGACGACGCAGGTCAAGGCGGGCGGTTCGGAGATCATCCACGGTGTTGACACGAAGACCAACACGCTGCACTACATGCGTGCGATCAAGCTGACGAACGACTGCCTGATGTGCCACGGCAACAAGGGGAACGAGTGGGACACGGACAAGGACGGGCGTGACCCGCTGGGCTTTGAGATGGAGGGCTGGACGGTCGGGTACATGCACGGCGCGTACCACGTCGAGATGCCCCTTGCTCCGATGGACAAGCAGGTCGCCGGCTTCGTGTCGGGCGGGCTGATGTGGACCGCTCCGATGGTCGTCGGCGCGGGTATTTTCTTCGTGTGGGTCCTCCGTCGCATGTTCCAGCGTCCGGTCACGGCGCTGATCGAGCGGATCAAGGACATCGCCCAGGGCGAGGGAGACCTCACGCAGCGCGTCGAGGTGAAGAGCGAGGACGAGATCGGACAGCTCGGACGCTGGTTCAATACCTTCGTCGAGAAGATCCATGACGTCATCTATGAGGTGTCGAGCGCGACGCGCGACGTCGCGGGTGCGGCGACGGAGATCGCGGCATCCAGCGAGCAGATGGCCGGCGGCATGAAGCAGCAGACGCAGCAGGTGACGCAGATCTCTTCGGCGATCGAGGAGATGAGCGCGTCGGTCGTCGAGGTCGCCCGCAAGAGCGGCGAGGCGGCGGCATCGGCCAGTGAGTCCGGAACGATCGCCGAGGATGGCGGTCGGGTTGTGCAGCAGACGATCGGTGATATGGAGTCGATCAGCGAGGCCGTCTCGGCGGGTGCGTCGAGCGTGCAGGAGCTTGGCAAGCGCGGCGAGCAGATCGGGCAGATCATCGAGGTGATCAACGACATCGCGGACCAGACCAACCTGCTCGCGTTGAACGCCGCGATCGAGGCGGCACGAGCGGGCGAGCATGGGCGCGGGTTCGCGGTGGTTGCCGACGAGGTGCGGAAGCTCGCGGACCGCACGACCAAGGCGACCGAGGAGATTGCGCAGTCGATCACGGCGATCCAGTCGGAGACCACGGACGCGGTCTCGCGGATGAAGACCGGCACCGATCAGGTGACAGCGGGTGTCGCTCGCGCCACCGAGGCGGGCAACAGTCTTCAGAAGATCGTCTCGAGCGCCCGGGAGGTCGCCACGATGATCCAGTCGATCGCGGCGGCTGCGGAGCAGCAGTCCGCGGCCGGCGCGGAAGTCAGCCGCAACGTCGAGGCGATCACGAGCGTGACGCGTCAGACGAGCGAGGGGGCTGCCCAGGCCTCGGCTGCGGCCTCGCAGCTCTCGTCGAAGGCCGAGCAATTGCAGGCCCTTGTCGGGAAGTTCAAGCTCGCTCGGAACGAGCGTTGAAGCAATCGCCAGCCCCGTGCCCGGATGATCCGGGCACGGGCTCACGTTCACGGACCATGCCAGGTCCAGTGCATCGAAGGAGACGCACGCGTGGTCTGGCTTTCGAATCAAGATCTCGATCGACGTGGTTGCAGGTGATGGTTATTGGGATGGTGGACGGTACGCAAATGAGCGAGTCACAATGCCCAACCCACGTCACACCTCATACCGCTCCGCCGAGCCGTCGATGGACTCGCTCGCTCGGATGATCGGGTACTGACGACCCTGACGCCGAGCGAGACCGAGGGCATCTCGACCGGAGCACCGCAACGCCTGACGCCTGAGGAGAAGGATGATGAGCGTACCAGCAAGCACAACCGAGCAGACAGCCATCGCGAGCGATGACCACCGTGCCAACGAGGGCTCGGACCAGTTGCAGCTTGTGACGTTCGAGGTCGGGGCCGAGCACTTCGCGGTCGACATCCTGACGGTTCAGGAGATCAACCGGATGATGCAGATCACGCGTGTGCCGCACAGCCCGGACTCGCTCGAGGGCGTGATCAACCTGCGTGGCCGGATCATTCCGGTGATCGATCTGCGGAAGCGTTTCGGGATCGCGCCCTCGCAGGACGCCGAGGAGTCGCGGATCGTGGTCGTGGAGGTTCACAAGCGGACGCTTGGCTTCATTGTTGATCGAGTGAACGAGGTGCTTCGCGTGGACACGGCGGTTGTCGATCCGACCCCCGCGCTGGCCAAGGGCGTCGAGAGCGACTTCGTCAGGGGCGTGGCCAAGCTCGATGCGCGCCTCGTCATGCTGCTGGACCTGGACCGGCTCTTCTCTGTCGCGGCGATCGAGGACCTTGCCGCCGTCGCTTGAGCACGTGTGTTTGAAGGGAGTTGGCGATGAGTGTCGGCGTGAAGACCCTTACCGAGTCGCAGTACGAGCGGCTTTCCAAGATCATCTACGAGCGCAGCGGGATCCACTTTCCGTCCAACAAGAAGTATGTTCTCGAGAGCCGTCTCGGGCGTCGGCTTGACGAGCTCTCTCTCGAGGACTTCGACCAGTACGTCACCTTTCTCACTGTCGGCCCGTACCGCGACGATGAGTTCCAGGAGATGTTCAATCGGATCACGATCAATGAGACCTCGTTCTTCAGGAACGAGCCGCAGCTCAAGCACTTCGAGACCGTGACGCTTGCGGCGCTGCTCGAAGCGAGGGCGGCGACGAAGCGTCTGCGGATCTGGTCCGCGGCGTGCTCGACGGGCGAGGAGCCCTACACGCTTGCGATGCAGGTGCATCGGTCTCTGGGCATCCGCCTCGCTGACTGGCGGGTCGAGATTCTCGCAACGGACATCTCTGAGAAGGTGCTCGAGGTTGCGCAGGCGGGCCGGTACAACACGTTCGCGACACGGTCGCTCCCGCCGCTGATCCTCACGAGGTACTTCAAGCCGGTCGGCAATGAGCAGCAGATAGATCCGACCATCCAGTCGATGGTGCGTTTCGAGCACCTCAACCTGAAGGACACGATGGGCGCGAAGCGGTTCGGCTCGTTCGATGTCATCTTCTGTCGAAACGTGATGATCTACTTCGACGACACGATGAAGTCGAGGTGCCTGCAGATGTTCAGCGATCAGCTTGCCAGCGACGGGACGCTGTTCGTGGGGCACAGCGAGTCATTCCAGAACCTGCCGCCGTCGTTCGAGAGCGTGCCGATTCCGTACGCGTTCGCCTTCACCAAGCGCGGTGGGAGGTAATCCATGTCGGGCGGCATCGATCCGAGTCTGCTCAACGACTTTCTCACGGAGACGAGCGAGCTCATCGAGGGGCTCGACTCTGATCTCGTGCGGCTTGAGTCCGCGTCCGGCGATCAGTCGCGTGACCTGTTGAACGGCATCTTTCGCGCGCTCCATACCGTGAAAGGGGCCGCGGGCTTTCTGAATCTCGACGAACTCACGCGGTTCGCGCATGCCGCGGAGGACGCGCTCAACAAGCTCCGGACCGGCGAAGCGGAGGTGACGGCGACGACGCTCGACGTGCTGCTCAAGAGCGTCGATGTGCTTCGAGAGATGCACGGCGCGCTGGGGGAGGGGCGCGATCCCGAGCCCTGTCCGCAGGATGTGCTCGACGGGTTGCACAGCGTTGCGGGTGACGAGGGCGATAGCACTGCCGCGGCATCGACGAGTGTGTGTGCCACTCCCACGGCCGGTGAGAGCCCGATTGTGCTCTCACCTGCCAAGGATGGCCTCCTCGACCTGATGGCATCAGATCTTGGTGAGACGGTGGAGCAGGCGCGTCGGATCACGGCCGGGTTGTCGGATACTGGCGCACGGGCCGCGTCGCTCGCACAGATGGAGGAGTTGTTGAGCGGGCTGGTGCGGACGCTGGAGTTCTTCGAGCTTCCAGAGGCGGTCGCGACAGCGGTCGCTGCGTCTGAGGCGGTTTCGCGGCTTGCCGATGGCGATGAAACATCGCTGACTCCGATGGTTGCAGCCATCGCGCAGGCGTGGGACGCTTTCGGTCGTCTGGCCGAGGCGCTCACGCGTCGTTCGGTGGTCGATCCGGGCTGGGCTCGGGTGCGGGCACGGCTTGTGTCTTCCTGTGACGAGGATGTGGCGTCGGAAGCGGACGCGTGCGTGGCGGATCGGGGTGTGGTCGAGAGCGTGGTCGCGTCTCAGGACGAGGCGACTGGCGCTCGGGCACCAGCGAAGAGCGCGTCGTCGAAAGAAACGGCAGCGAAAGAGGATGCGGGCATCGCCGGGCAGACGATCCGCGTTGAGGTCGGGCGGCTTGAGTCGCTGATGAACCTGGTCGGGCAGCTCGTGCTGACAAAGAACAGGTTCCTTGCGCTCAGCAGACGGCTGCGCGAGCACGAACTGCCAGCCCAACTGAACTCGGACACACTGGCTGCGGCGGGCGAGTTGGATCGCATCACGGGGCAGTTGCAGATGGGCGTGATGCGCACGCGGATGCAGCCGCTCTCGAAGCTGTTCGACCGGTATCCTCGCGTTATTCGTGACATCGCGCGTTCGACCGGGAAGCAGATCCGGCTTGAGATCACGGGGCGTGAGACGGAGGTCGACAAGAGCGTGCTCGAGCTGCTCGGGGATCCGCTCGTGCACATGCTGCGAAACAGCGCGGACCACGGTATTGAGACCGGGGCGACGCGTCGCGCGGCGGGAAAGCCCGAAGAGGGGACCATCCACGTCGAGGCCGAGCACTGCGGCAGCCACGTCCGCGTGATCGTTCGCGACGATGGCAAGGGCATCGATCCGAGGGTGATCGGACCGAAGGCGGTGGAGAAGGGCATCATCACGGAGGCGGAGCTTGCCTCCATGCCCGATGACCAGATCATCCAGTTGATCTTCGCGCCGGGCTTCAGCACTGCCGAGAAGATCACGGATCTCTCGGGGCGCGGGGTCGGCATGGACGTTGTCCGAACCAGTGTCGCGAGGATGGGCGGCGCGGTGAACGTCTCGTCGGTCGTCGGCCAGGGCTCGCGCGTTGAGATCATCATCCCGTTGACGGTTGCCATCATGCCAGCGATGGTCGTGGGCGTGCAGCGTCACTTCTTCTGCATCCCGCTCCAGACGATCGTTGAGATCGTTCGTCCCCAGCAGGATGTGTCGCACAGTCTTGTCGGGCAGGCGGTCATGAAGCTGCGCGACGAGGTGCTGCCGCTGATTGATCTCGGCCACACGCTGGGAGACAGCGACGCTCCGTCGCAGAGGCGGTTCGCGGTTGTCATCGACGCCGCGGGGAGACGCGCCGGGCTTCTCGTGGACAAACTCGTTGGCCAGCAGGAGATCGTGATTCGCCCGCTCGACGACGAGTGCGTCCAGGGCGGGCCCTTCGCAGGCGCCACGATCCGCGAAGAGGGAGATGTGAGTCTGATCGTGGATGTGAGCGAAGTTCTGCGGCGTTGGCAGGCGGGCGCCGCTTCCACACAGGACCGAAGGGTCGCCTGAGTACAAGGGAGAGTCCGATGCTTGATGAGTTGTCACTTCCGTTCGTATCCTCGGCCGAGAACGTGTTCTCGACCATGCTGAATCTGCAGGTGCAGGTCGGCCAGCCCGCCGAGGTGCCGGTGGTCCGCGAATCGGCCCACGATGTGTCCGGCATCATCGCCATGTCCGGCGACATCGAGGGAACGGTCGCGTTGCGGTTCCCGGCGGACACGGCGGTCCGCGTTGCGAGTCTCTTCGCTGGCGTTGAGATCGACGCCTCGACACCGGACTTTGCCGATGCCGTCGGTGAGCTTGCCAACATGGTGGTTGGCGGCGCGAAGGCGAAGTTCAAGGGCAAGAACATCTCGATCTCGTGCCCGTCGATCATCGTCGGCCAGAACCACCTTGTGGTCGGCTCTCGGGACGCGGTGTGCGTCAACATCCCGTGTGAGTGCGAGTGCGGCAGTTTCGCCGTCGACGTCCTCCTCAACGAGCGGAGCGCGCAGCAGTTCGGCCTTCGTCCACGCATCGCCGCCTGAACCACCACGTCACCCACTGGAGGAATGATCAATGAAGATCCTACTCGTCGATGATTCGCGAACGATCCGCAACGTCCAGAAGGGCGTGCTCGGCCAGCTCGGCTACACGGATATCGAAGAGGCGTGCGACGGGCTCGATGCGCTGACCAAGGTCGGCAGCGTCAATCCCGATCTCATGCTGGTTGACTGGAACATGCCCAACATGGATGGTCTGACATTCGTGAAGAAGTACCGCGCCCAGGGCGGCAAGGCCCCCATCATGATGGTCACGACGGAAGCGGAGAAGAACCGCGTGATCGAGGCCATCAAGGCGGGAGTCAACAACTACCTGATCAAGCCGTTCTCTCCGGATCTGCTCTCTCAGCGGATCAAAGAGACGCTCGAGAAGACCAAGGCCGCCTGAGCGATGTCGTCGTGTGTCGCGGGTCGTCCGCGCCGAAGGAGCACAGCATGGGACGTGAGAACGAGCCACGCATCGTGATAGCGGATGCGCGCATGCGCGCCGATCTCAGCGTGCCCGCGTCGTGCGACCCCGAGTCGCTGAGCAAGCCCGCGTTGCTCGCCATCATCTCCGACGCGAAGGTCGAGCTGACGCGCGATGTCCATGCCCGGATCGATGGGTTCGATCCGAGTTCCCTGTCGAATGGGGGCGAGTATGCCATCGCCGTCGGGACCCCTCCGGTCAACGGCGAGGATGCGCGGGTCGAGTGGCTTGCCAGAGATGAAGCCAAGGACTCACACGACACGCTCCATCTGCGCGACAAAGGGCTCATCCGTGTCTCTGCGGGGGATGTTCTGGCGAAAGTACACCAGGAGACCCAGGGGGAAGACGGGCGCGATGTTCTTGGCGGGCGTGTGGCCGCACGCGGGGGAAAGCCGCTCGGTCTGCGGCTGCTCGACGGCGTGCAGGTCGGCTCTGACGGTGTGATCCGGGCCGTCTGCGATGGGATCCTGCGGAAAGAAGATGGCGCGGTGTCCGTGCGGCCGTACCTTGAGATCTCCGAGAGGATCGATCCCGCTGCGCGTCTCATCGACTTTGACGGTGCCGTGCGCGTCGTTGTGCCGCCTCATGCGGGTCTGCAGTTTCGCGTGGCTGGCGATCTTGAGATCGTACCGATGATCGATTCGTGCAGCATCGAGTGCGCCGGTTCGCTTCATGCTCTGTCGGGGATCGTCGCGCGGGAGTCGCAGCGGCTGATGGTCGGGGGTTCACTGAGCGCCAAGTATCTCGACGGTGTGAGCGGCGCGATCGCGGGCGATGTCTCGGTGGATCGTGAGATCATCAACTGCACGCTGACGATCGGCGGCTCGCTGCTCGCTCCGAACGCCTCGCTCGTGGGTGGTGTGACCACCGTGACCGGCGTGGTACGCCTCAAGGACCTCGGGAACGAGGCAGAGCGGCGCACGGCGATCGTGCTCGGATCAGTGCCGCTCGGGCAGGCCGAGCTGGAGCAGGCGAGAGCTGCGCTTACCGGCGCCAACGCGAGCACCCGGAAACTTGTCGATGAGCATGCCTCCCTCACCGCGTTCGGCAAGGGGCTCACTCCTCAGCAGAAAGAGCGATTGACCGAGTTAATGTTCGAGATCGCGGAGGCGCGGGCCGAGGCGATGAAGGCGCAGTCTGTCGTCAGCCAGCTCGAAGAGAAGCTCGGCGTGCAGCGAACGGTCGATGTGAGTGTGAGCCGCATGATCTACCCGCGCTGCGTGATCGTTCTCGACGGCAAGAAGTACGAACTGACCCGGGGCGTTCGCGGCCCGGTCACGCTCACCATCGATCAGGCGGGCCTGCCGATCATCAAGAGCGGTGAGACGTCCTGTCTGCTTGAGTCCTTTCTTCGTGCCGCACGCGCGGCCTGAGCATGCTGCTGGAGACCCACCACGTGATCCGTGTTCTTGTTGTTGACGACTCTGCCTTTATGCGTATGGCGATCTCGCGGGCCCTCTCTGCGGAGAAGGACATCGAGGTCGTCGCCACAGGCCGCAACGGGCTGGATGCCGTTGAACTCAATGATCGGCACGCCCCGGATGTCGTGACGCTTGACGTTGAGATGCCGAGTCTGGACGGACTCGGTGCGCTCGAACGGATCATGAAGAGCAAGCCCACACGGGTGCTGATGATCTCTTCGCTGACGTCTACCGGCTCTGATGCTGCGATCCGTGCGCTCTCGCTCGGAGCGGCGGATGTCATGCCGAAGGACGATCTCTCTGCGCCCGGCGTGTTGCTCGCGAAGGTGCGAGCGCTCGCGGGGTCCAGATACCGCCCGGGTCCGACCAAGAGTGCCTCTGTCGGTCCGAGTGTTGCACAGGATCAGGCAGCCAAGCGGCTCTCGCGCTCAACGGAGATCATCTGCATCGGTTCGAGCACGGGGGGCCCTGCCGTGCTCGAGTCCATCCTCAAGTCGATTCCTGCGGGATTCCGTCCGAGCGTTGTGGTCGCGCAGCACATGCCCGCCATGTTCACGGCATCCATGGCCCAGCGGCTCGGCGAGGTGTGCTCCCTGCCTGTTCTCCACGTTGATCGATCGGCGATCATCGCGCCCGGCACGATCTACATCGCCAAGGGCGGCAGCCACATGCAGGTCCGTCAGCTGCCATCGCGGCGTGCGGAGGCATATGCCACCGAGGAGCCGGCCGACGCGCTCTACCGTCCGAGCGCGGACGCGCTGGTGGCATCGGTTTCTTCGATCTATCGATCGAGGGCCGCTGCGATTATTCTGAGCGGCATCGGTGCCGATGGGCTCGAGGGGTGCCGCGCGTTGCACGGTGCTGGCGGGCTCGTGCTCGCTCAGAACGAGGAGACGTGTGTCGTTTACGGGATGCCCAAGTCGGTGGTGAGCGCGGGCATCGCCAGTGCCCACCATCCGGCGGCGATCGCTCAGATGCTCAAGACGCTCCATGCTGATCAGGCGCGGGCCGCGGCCTGAGTCGGCATTATTCGATCACACGCATGACGATGAGTGTCCTGTCGTCGGTTGCCGGCTCGCCCCGTGAGAACGCGCGCGTCGTGTTCACGATGCTCTCGGCGATCTCAGCTGCCGTTCTGTGGCGGGACTCGATCAGCAGACGATCGAGACGATTCTCGCCGAACAGCGAGCGCGAACCCGCGGCATCCGTCGGGGCCATGGACTCCGTGATTCCGTCGGTGTACATCACGAGCACGTCTCCCCTTTGAAGTGCCACGGTTCCATCCTGGAATGAGGCATCGGGCATGATGCCGAGCGGTATGGAGGCGTTCTCGTCGAGGGCGATCACTCGGTCGCCACGCACGAGCCGGGGCGGGTTGTGGCCCGCGTTCGAGTAAGACACGAGGCGCGTCTGGGGATCGATCGCGGCGTAGAACGCGGTCACGAACGTGCCGGACGTTGTGTACGACTTGGCGAGATGGTGGTTGATGTGAGCGAGGACCTCGCAAGGGGGCTGGGCGGAGCCCGGCCTGGTGTGGGCGATCGCGTGCGTGACGGCCATCAGCACTGCTGCGGGCGTGCCATGGCCGGAGACGTCCGCGATGAAGACGCCCCAACCTCGCTCACCGAGAGGGAAGAAGTCGTAGTAGTCGCCTCCGGCGCGGGCGCTTGTTTCGTACGAGGTCGCGATCTCGAATCCCGGGATGCTCGGGAGTTCGACGGGGAGCAGCGAGCGCTGGATCTGGGCGACGGTCTGGAGCTCACGATCGAGAGCCGCGAGCGCGTCGGTCAGTTGGTTTCGGAGCACGAGGTTCTGCGTTCCTCGCCCGAAGAGCGACGACTGCCAGTGCATCATGGGAACCATGGCACGGTCGTACTCGACGCCCGGCTTGAAGAGCATCATGCCGACGTTCAGCGATTGCCCGTTCTCGTAGTTGGGGAGCGCGATCAGAGACTGGAATCCTTGGAGAAAGAAGTGCCCTGGATCGTCGGGCGTGAGTCGGTCGGGCAGATCATCGATGACGATCGGCCGGTTGGCGTAGGCGATCTCGCCAAGCAGCCCGCCTTCGAGGCGCGGGAGCCGGTGGCGTTGCTTCCACGGATTCAGGTGCTCCTCGAAGCGTGAGGAGCGTGTGACGAGGTACCCCGGGGGCTCGACGCCTCGCCGGGAGATCGCGAGAAAGTCCTCGATGGGAAAGAGATCGTGGACGCCGTTCCAGTAGATGCTGACCATCTCTTCAGGGTCGGTCAGGTCTGAGACGCTCCGCATCAGGCGATCGATGATGTCCAGTTCCTCGGTCCAGTGTCTGCGTGGCGCGGTCATGGCTGGCCTCCTCCTCGGTGCGGGACTCAGGAGCGTATCGCGTCGCCTCCCTGTCCGCGCCGGGCGACGCTCGCGACTATTCTTCCGTGTGTTGACGCAGCCGACGAGTGGGTGTGCCCCTTGCGCGCATTGGAGCCCCGATCATGCCCCTGAGCAGAGACCAGATCACGATTCGTGCCGCCCGAGAGCTGAAGGACGGCTATGTCGTCAACCTGGGAATCGGCATGCCCACGCTCGTTGCCAACCACATTCCGCAGGGCATGGATGTCTGGCTTCAGTCTGAGAACGGGTTGCTCGGCATCGGGCCCTTTCCCACCGAGACGGATGTTGATCCTGACCTTATCAACGCCGGGAAGCAGACCATCACAGCGCGGCTGGGTGCATCGTACTTCTCATCCTCTGATTCCTTCGCCATGATCCGCGGCGGTCACATCGATATGTGCATCCTCGGAGCGATGCAGGTCTCCGAGGAGGGCGATATCGCCAACTGGATGATTCCGGGCAAGATGGTCAAGGGCATGGGCGGCGCGATGGACCTCGTTGCGGGCGTCAAGCGGGTTGTCGTGACGATGGAGCACAACGCGAAGGACGGAGCGGCGAAGCTTGTACGCAAGTGTTCGTTGCCGCTCACGGGGCAGGCCTGCATCGACATGGTCATCACGGATCTCTGCGTGCTGGAGATGGATCATGCGAGGCAGCGGTTTGTTCTGAAAGAAGTCGCTCCGGGCGTGACGCCACAGGATGTGCGTGCGAAGACGGAGGCCGAGATCATCATCCCGGACTCTGTGCCAACGGTTTCGTGCTGATCCGGATTTGTTGTGTTCGGGCAGGAATGGCCGAGCGCGGACCTGCTTGCCGGGTGGAAGTGCTATTTCTTCGCGATCTTCCGGAAGATGTGGATCACCCGCTCTTTGATCGTGAAGTCGGCCAGGTCCTGCAATTCGCCCCTGTCGAGCAGGATCCCGCTGCACTTGCCGCAGGTGTGCATCTCGACGTGCTGCTGCTGAGGATCCACGACGTGGATCAGGGGCGATTTGTCCCTCGGGCAGCAGAGTTCTCCGGTCACCCACGTCTGGCGTCCGGGTGTGTCGACCTTTCGGTCCACGATATCGACCGCGCCTTCGATCTTGACCACGCGTTCCATCTCGTGCGGGTCGAACCACATGCTGCCGCACGCAGCGCAGCGATCGACGTAGAGATTGCCCTGCAGGCAGATCTTCTCCATGACCTGTCCGTCGTGCGGACAGTTCAGTTTCGGATCGTCGGTTCCCCCATGATCTGAAGCCACGCGCACACCTCTCATTCCAGCACCGGGCTTGTCTCACCCGGCGTCCATGATCTTGCTCGATTCATCCGAGCATCGATCGAATCCGCTCAACGAGCGTGAACTCCGCCAGATCACGCAGCTCTCCCGCGTCAAGGAAGACGCCTCCACACACCGTGCACTTCTCGTACGACACGTGGGGCTGGCGTGCGTCACTCATCGCGACCATCGGGCTCTTGTCACGCGGACACGAGATGGCTTTGCGTGTATCGGCTCGGCGCGGGCTTGCGCTGGAGCCCCGGTCGAACTCACGCGCCTCCGCCGGCGTGTCGATCAGACGCTCGAGCTCAAGCGCGTCCAGCCAGAGACCGGCGCACGTTGGGCATCGATCGACGCTGATGCCCCCGTGCGTGTATCTCGCCATGCGAGAGGCGCACTTCGGGCACTCGACCATCTGCCCATTGATGTCGTCGTGCTGGTCCATCTGCGCAGTATACAAACCGGCGGCCTCGGGGGGCACCTCGTACCATCAAGGAATGCCGATGTGGTTCGATGCCCATCTTGACCTTGCGTGTCTCGCGGAATGCGGGAGGGACCTATCCAAGCCGCCTCTCGAAGGTGGTGGCCCCTTCCAGCCCGCAGCCCTCTCGTGGCCCACCATGATCGCCGGGGGCGTGCGCGCGTGTCTTGGCACCATCTTCACAGAGTCGGGCGGCACTGACGAGGTCGGGTATCCGGCCGCAGATGCGGAGGCAGCGCACCGACGCGGGGTTGCCCAGCTTGAGCGATATCACGCTTGGCACAAGGAGGGCGTCTTCACGCTTGCCGACATGCGGCCGGAGCGTGCCCGGAGCGGTGTTCGGGGGATGAACCTGCCGATCGCAACGGATCGAGGCCCGGCAACGCTCTCGCTCGGGATTCTCATGGAGTGCGCCGATCCGATCCGCTCGCCCGACGAGCTGGGCTGGTGGGTCGAGAGGGGTGTGTCGGTTCTCGGCATGGCTTGGGGGCGCGGCTCGCGTTACACAGCCGGGAACGCCGAGCGCGGACCGACCGATGCGCCGGGGCTCGCACCATTGGGGCGAGAACTCGCTCTGGCGATGGACGCTGAGGGTGTTGTTCACGATCTCTCGCACCTGTCGTGGCACGCCATGGACGACCTCTTCGGCCTTACCGACTCGCTCGTCATCGCTTCGCATTCCAACTGCTCGGCTCTGCTCGAGTGGCCCGCCCGTGGCGCGATACAGGGCGCCGCTCCGAATCAGCGTCACCTCCTCGACGCCCACATCAAGGAGATCGGACGCCGCGGCGGTGTCGTGGGCCTGAATCTGGTGCGATCCTTCATCCGCTCCGGCCTTCGTCGAGACGATCCGAACGATCGCCCCTCGATCGACGACGCGGCCGATCACATCGAACACGTCTGCGCCATCATGGGTCATCGCCGAGGCGTCGGCCTCGGTTCTGACCTCGACGGCGGCATTACTCGGAACGACATCCCGGCGGGAATCAGCAGCCACGAAGAGATGGCGCTCATCAGCGATGCGCTGCGGCGTCGGGGTTGGAGCGATGCCGATGTGGCTGGCTTCGAGTGGGGCAACTGGGCGCGGGTGTTCGCGATCAAGCCGGCCTGAATCTCAACAAGCACGTGTGTCATTGGCCAGCTGCGATTCGACAGAACACGGCGAATCTCAGGGGCCGATAGCGGGCTCCGGCATCCTCCCCGCGCAATGGGCGCACCACGACGCGCTGTCATGCAGGGCGTCAGGGGTCAGCATCAGTCGCCCACCTTGTGCCCTGGGCGCGAGTCGCGCACCCGCAACGAGCCGCTGGTTCAATGCCGACGCCGCGAGCCGGGCCTCGCTCTCGGATTGCTGCGTCCGAGCGGACCTCAGTTTCGCCATCGGCTCAAGGAACTCTGTTCTGTACCGATCCGCAAAGAGCCCGTAGTCGGGATTGTTCTGGGTGTACGCGTACTCGCCGGCGAGCATCTTGTTGATGGCAGCGATTCGCGATTCGGGATAGGGGTGGGTCAGGAGAAACTCGGGCTGGCTTGCCTTCCCACCCTCTCTGGCGAGCACCTCTTGCACCATGCGTGCGCCGAGCGGGTCGTACCCGCACCTCACCATGTAGCGCACGCCGAGTGCGTCGGCTTCGAGTTCCTGCGTCCGGTTGAACTTGAGGAGATAGCCACCGCCTCCGGCGCCGACCAGCAGCGGCACGCCGATCTTGACGAGATCGCTGTCGGACTGCCCCGCGGCGACACCTGCACCGATCACAAGCCCGCTGACAACCATGCTCTGACTGACGCGTTGGCCGGAGTGGCGAGCCGTGACATGCCCGACCTCGTGCCCGAGCACCGCCGCGAGTTCCGCCTCGGTGGTGAACTTCTCCGCGAGCCCGCGCGACATGAAAACCTTGCCCCCGGGGAGGGCGAAGGCGTTGATGACGTCTGAATCGAGGAGCGTGAACTCCCAGGGCAGATCGGGGTAGTCGCCCTCGGTCTGGGCCGCGAGGGCGCGTCCGATCCCGGACATATAGGCGTTGAGCCGGGGGTCTTTGATCGAGCCGCCGTACTCATCCGTGAGGGAGGCCTTGGCACTCTCACCGAGCGCGATCTCTTCTTGCATCGAGAGCATGTTGAACTGGCTTCGGCCGGTGGTGGGGTTCACCGAGCAGGCGCCGAGCGCGAGGGCCGCCCAGACGAGCGTGCCGAAGATCGCTGCCCGAAGCGTCCGACTCGATCGTTTCTCAAGACGTTCCATCGAATCCCTCCGGAAACGGAATCCGCACGGGTCGCCATACCATGCTGCACACATGCCCGCGACCAAACGCGAAGACGCGCTCGGACAAAACAGTATCAGCCCGACCGCCCCCGCGATGCAACAAGGCGTGGAGGCATGGGGAGATCGTGAACTTATCGACCCTCATGCTCGGGCGGACAAGCCGGAGCGGGTTCGGCGCATGTTCGCGGCCATTGCCGGCTCGTATGACCTCAACAATCGGCTCCACTCCTTCGGGATCGATCAGGCCTGGCGCCGCAGGGCGGTACGGCTTGCCGGCGTCAAAGCGGGTGATCATGTGCTCGACATGGCGTGCGGGACGGGGGATCTCACCGCGCTCTTCGCTCGCACCGCCGCATCGAGAGTGGTGGGGGGGGACTTCACCCCCGAGATGCTCGATATCGCGCGTACCAAGCAGGCCGGCATCGGCTCCGGGGCGGCGAAGGTGACGTACATGGAGGCGGACGCGATGGCCCTGCCCTTTGCCGATGCCTCTTTCGACGTTCTTTCCATCGCGTTCGGCATCCGAAACGTTGCGTCACCGGGCGTTGCTCTGGCGGAGTTTCGGAGGGTGCTCCGTCCGGGTGGGCGGCTGATCGTGCTTGAGTTTGATCGCCCCCGGAACTTCCTTGTACGCGCGTTGAACGACTTCTACACCAATCAGGTCATGCCTCGAACCGCGACGCTGATCTCCCGCGATCGCTCAGGCGCGTACCGCTACCTGCCGCGATCGGTCGGAACATTCATGCGGCGCGAAGAGATGATCGATGGGATTCGAGCCGCGGGGTTCTCGGACGTGGGTGCCACACCTCTGACTTTCGGCGTTGCCGTCTGTTATCGGGGCATTGTGCCGGGTTCTGCCCCTTCGCGAGGGTGAGTTCAGCGCAAGAACTTCGCAGGCGAGGTCTGCCGGACAGGTGTTTCTTACCCAAACGGCAAGTAGGAAGGCCCGAGAACTACCGCGGAGTCTTGTAGTTTATCGGACGCGTTGCGGATCGCGCAAGCTTCGCCATGCCTCGTGCGGTTGTGTCTGCCGACTGGTTGGAATCGCTCATAGCTCTCGATAGACAGTGTGCGTGTTGCGTGCCACGCCGTGTCCGGGGACCGGGCCGAACCTCTCCAAACCCACTGGGGTGCATCCGGGCGGGAGTCCTGGGCGCGCCGGAGCAGACGAGCCATGAACAATCAGGAAGTTCTCATCGAACGGTTCTTCGAGTGCCTCATCAGCGGCGATCGACCCACAGCGCGTGCGATCGTTGCAGAGGCGGGCAAGGGCGGAGCGACCGCCCAGACGCTGATCACGGATCTCTTCTGGCCGACCTATGAGATGATCGAGCGTCTGCATCGCAACGATCAGCTCACGAAACTCTCGTACCACTTCGCGACCCGCTTGCTCAGGGTCCTCACCGATCAGACCTCTCAGAAGCTCCGGCTCGTTGGAAATGGGAATGGGCGAACAATCCTCGCGCTGAGTGGCCCATCGGATGCGGACGATCTTGGTGCGCAGATGGCCGTCGATCTCCTGGAAGCCGCGGGGTTCCAGATCACCTTCGCCGGGGGCGGCGTGCCCACAGATGAGGTGATGTCGTACGTCAACAACAACCAGCCCGATGTGCTGCTGATGTTCGCGAGTGCTCCGAGCGACCTGCCGGAGATCCGCGCGGTCATCGATGCCCTTGACGAGATCGGGGCCGCTCGGAAGACGCAACTTGTCGTGGGCGGCGGAGTCTTCAATCGCGCCGATGGCCTGGCTGAAGAGATCGGTGCCGACCTGTGGGCGTCGAATCCCCTCGATCTGGTTGACTCGCTCATCCACGATGCGGATCGTCGGGCGATCCCCGAACAGCGCACAGTCGGGCAGAAGAAGAAACTGCGGGACGCTGCGTAAGCGATCGGAAGCGGCACTCTCGTCTCACACTCTCTCACGGGCCGATGGCGCAAGTGCTTGCGCCATCGGCTCTTCCGTTTCTTGTGCGGATAGAGTGGCTCAGGGAAATGCGTGTAAGGAATTTGATCGGATTGTCAATGGTGTGTCACTTCGTGAACCCTTGAGCAACGATTCTCCGAATGACCATGTAGACTCTTACGCGGAAGGACACTCGCATGACACGATCCGAGGAACTGCGTCTGATCCAGCTCGCCGCCGCCGGCGACCGCGATGCTGCCGGTGTGTTCATCAAGGCCCATCAGCCCGCGTTGTACGCCTATCTGCTTCGGATGTCGGGGCGGCCCGATGTGGCCGAGGACATTGTGCAGGAGGCGTTCGTCCGCGTGCTGGCCAATCTCGACCGATTCGACAGCCGCTTCCGGTTCTCGACGTGGCTGTTCACGATCGCGCGGCGTCTTTACCTGAACGCGTGCATGAAGCACAAGCCGACGTACGACACCGAGATCGTCGGCGCGATCCATGCGGAGCGCCAGCGCCCCGAGGCGTCTGTGATCGATGACGAGGTCCACAGCAACGCGAAGGACGCGCTGCAGGTCGCGCTTCTTGAGCTCACCCCAGAGCAGCGCGAGGTGCTCGTGCTGTTCCATCAGTTGGACTGGCCGATCTCCATCATCGCTCAGCACCTTCGCATGCCCGAGGGCACCGTGAAGAGCCACCTCCACAGAGGGCGTCGGCGTATGCGTGAGCTTCTTGAGGGCACAGAGCAAGGGCGTCAGACCGTGTCGGAGGTGTGGGTTTCGTGATTCCGAGCGACGATTCCAACCCGCTCCACCCCGAGATGCCGGAGGGTCCGATCCCCGAGGAACTGGTCGATCGCTTCTTTGATCGCGAACTCGACGGCGAGGATCGCACCGGCTTCATCCGACGGCTCGACGCCGACCCGAGGGCCTGTGAGCACGTCGCCAAGACCAATCGATTCCTCACGCTCCTGCGGCGCGGCGTGCGCACGCCCGATCTCAGCGAGTCCATCCTGGACCGTGTGGAATCCGTCCGTGGCTTCGTACGCCCCGCGGAGCGTCGCCTGATCCGTTTCGGGCGACTGGCGGTCGCGGCGATGCTCTTCGGTGTGATTGCCGGCGCGGTGGTTGTGCAGCGTCGCGCCCCCCAGGTGGTCGAACTCGCAGGCCCACCGACCCCAGTGCGCGACATCGCCCGTGCCGCCCAGCGTGACGCCGACGGGCTTTCGCGCCTCACGGCCCCAGTCCGTATCGTCAATCGTGAGGTCCTCGCGGATCTGGCTGCGGAACGAGCGATGTGGGGGCCGCGCACGCTCGATGCGGAGTCTCAGTCTGTCGTCACCTGGACGCTGCCTCATGGTGCGTCGCGGTCCGAGGACGACTCCATGCCGCGTCACGCGTTGCTCCTTGTGGGTGGGCGGATCGTGCATATCGGCGACACGTCCGACTTTGAGCCGCCCCGGGCGACGCTCGCGCCGGTGACGTTCCGCGCACGCGTGCAGCTGCCGAGCGTTCGATCCAGCACGCTCCGCGATCTGCCGTGATGCGTTGCATGTCGATGACGTCGCTCCGAGCCAGAGATTTCCGGGTGTGTCGCGTGTGCATTGTCGTGGCGATGCTCGCGATGTGCTTTGCTCTGGTTCCTCGGGCCATGGCGGGGGGCGTCTGTTCGCCGGTGCCGCCCGAGGACGCGGCGTTGATGGCGCCAGAGTCCGCGGACATTGTCATCGTGATCGACGGTGTCGCCGAGATCGCGCAGACCCCTCGTGGTCGCGGCGCCATCGCGATCCTGCAGGAACTCGGTCTCTTCGCCGACACCGCGATCGCATGGAGCGAGCTGGCGACGACGCTGGGCATGCGTCCGGATGAGGCGATACGCGCGGTCGCCGGCCGGCGGGTCATGCTCGTTGCCACGACGCAGACGCCTCAGCAGCCGACGGGCTGGGCGTTGCTCACGCATGTTGAGCCGCGCACTGAGCGGCTGATCCGTGAGCGGCTCAAGCCCGTTCCCAGGCGTATCGCGAACGGACAGCCGGTCCTCATGCTTGAGAATGGTCGCTTCCTGATGGCGACACGAGCCCCGAAGGGTGCGAGGGACAAGTCGCAGGATGCCGCGCTGCTCATCGCTCCCGCCCATGCCTCCGACCTTTTCGACGCGACTCTGCCGCTTCTCTCCGAGAGGCCGGCGGGCTCGCCCATCTCTGCGGACCGTCGTGCCGCTCTTGCAAGCCGGACACAGCACCCGCGAGTGCGGGGTTTGCCCACCGATGCGTTCATCCTGTATCGGCCCCGCACCGGTCAGGAGAACAACGCGCCTCGCACGCTCCTGGCCCTTGCGGCATCCCCCGCGCCGCAGCCCGCGATCGGCTGGGTCGCGACCGTGGCGTGCGATCCGGCGTTCCTCGGCGACACATCACCCGGCGTCGGTGTGCCTGAGCAGTTGTTTCGGGCTGCGTCTGAGCACGCGATCCTCGCGTTTGCTGCACCGGTCTCGAACGCCCGCGATTCTGGCTCGGGCTTCTCTCGCATCCTGTATCGATTCATGTCCGATGTGGCGCCACTCTTCGACGGGAACGCTTTGGTCTCCTTTCGAGAGCGCCCGACGGGCGCGGGCGATCGCGCGGCCGAGATCATCATCGGATCCGCGCTCGTGCCCGCGCCGGACGCGCCGGCCCGTTTCGATGCGGGCATGGCGACGCTGATCAACCGCCTCTCGCGGGTCGAGCCGCTCGCCGCCGAGGCGCAAGACTTCCGAGGGCTCTTCCCCGGATCGGTGCGTGAGTCCGATCTCTCGCCCCGGGCGCTCTCGATTCTCGCGCCGGTGTTCGGCGCCTCACCTGTCGCGCGGTGGTGTTTCGTTCCTGATGCGCCGGAATCCCCGTGGTGGCTGGCCCAGATCGCGGCCCGCACGCCCAACGCAGACGGCTCGGTGCTTCGCACGGTCGCGGCTTCGCTCGCCCCTGAGCCGGATGCCCCGGCGATCACACACCTCGTGACAGCAGGCGTGATCCGTCCCGATGCTCTCTATCGCACGCTCCCTCCTGTGATGAGAGCGCTCACGCCTCTGCTTGCACCCTTCCGTTTCACGCGGGCGATCGAGTGGCGGGGGACGATTCACCCCGATGGGCTGATGCGCGGGCAGGCGTCGATCGAGTTCCTGTCCGAAGCCGAGCAACGCGAGCCGACGCCCGCCCGCATAGACTCGCGCTGATGCCGCTTCTCGGAATCGATGTCGGAACCTCATCGCTCAAGGTGGTTATCGCCTCCGAGTCGGGCGAGATTCTCGGAGAGGGCGTGTCGGAGTATCCCGTCTCACGCCCGTGTTCCGGCTGGACGGAGCAGGATCCGGAACTCTGGTGGGGGGCTCTTGTACTCGCGGTGCCCCAGGCACTCGCCGCGGCTTCGCTGCGAGCTTCCGATATCCGCGCCGTCGGCCTCAGCGGACAGATGCACGGATCGGTGCTGCTGAGTCGTGCGACGGTTGAATCCCGGGGCGTGCAAGGGGCAACGATCAGGCCCGCGCTGCTCTGGAACGATCAGCGCACAGCGTCGCAGTGCGAGCGCATCGAATCCGTCGTCGGTGGTCGTCGCGCGCTGGTCGAGCTTGTCGGTAACGCGGCTCTCACCGGGTTCACGCTCCCCAAGCTCCTCTGGGTGCGGGAGCACGAGCCCGAGTTGGCAGCACGCATCGCGTCGTTCATGCTGCCGAAGGACTACATCGGTTTCCGGCTGACGGGCGTGTGCGCGACGGATGTCGGCGATGCTTCCGGCACGCTCCTGCTCGATCCTGAGGCCCGAGCGTGGAGCGATCGCGTGCTCGGGCTCTTCGGAGTCGAGCGCGAGATCCTTCCTTCGCTCCACGAGTCCGGCGAGGTCATCGGCGTGATCACCCGCTGGGCGGCGGAGCAACTCGGCCTCAATCCGGACACGCCCGTGATCGCGGGTTCGGGCGACAATCAGGCCGGCGCGATAGGCGCGGGTATCGTCGGCACGGGACAGGTTCTGGCAACCCTCGGAACCAGCGGCGTGATCTATGCCCACGCTGATCGTCCGCGGCGCGACGCGGGTGAGACACGATCTTCGACAGGGCGCCTGCACACCATGTGTGCCGCGGACGGCACGAAGTCGCAGCCGGGCAGTTGGTCTCTCACCGGTTGCATGCTCTCCGCTGCGGGCTCGCTCCAGTGGGCGCGCGACACGATCGCGCCGGGTGTTCCATTCGACAGACTGATTGACGAGGCGTCGAGTGTCGAGCCGTGTGCGAGAGGATTGCTCTTCATGCCCCATCTCGCGGGTGAGCGATGTCCGTATCCGGACCCGGCCGCGCGGGGCGCGTGGATCGGGCTTACCGCTCGCCACACACGGGCGCACCTGATCCGAGCGGTGATCGAGGGGATCACCATGACCATGGCCCAGATCCTCGACATCGTAAGAGGTGCGGGAGTTGAGGTGCGATCGGTCCGGCTCGGCGGTGGGGGGGCTCGCTCGCGATTCTGGAGGGAGTTACAGGCCGATCTCTACGGCGTGCCCGTCGCAACGACCAACACCGAGCAAGGCCCCGCATTCGGCGCGGCGATGCTCGCCGGTGTTGGTATCGGTGTCTGGCCCGATGTGGCGTCAGCGGCGTCGGTCTGCGTGCATGAGAGCGAGCGCATCGAACCCGAACCTGTGCGGGCGCAAAGATACAGCCCGGCGCGGGAGGCGTTCGCCGGGCTGCACGCGGGATTGCAGGATACCTTCAGGTCGCTGGGAGACATCGATCGCGAGTCGCAGGCCTGATCGTCGCACATGAGAAATATGCGATCCACCACGTGGATGCACCAGCGATGGAGGCCTTCGAGTCGCGGAGCGCGACGCTCTGTGAGGTTTGCAACGTTCGTGACGCGCAAGATCGCGCGGGAGCCCTCCCGCAATGCGAGGGCTCCCGGCGCGGGGACAAGGGGTCGATGGAGTGTCAGGTCAGCGGCGGCGACGGCCGGCAATCACGAGCCCGCCGAGGGCGAGTGCGAGAGGTCCGGGTGCCGGGACGAGCGTGGTCGTCACGCGCACGTTGTCGATGCCCCAGGATTCGTCGTGCATCGGCTGGAGGTTCACGCCCACGAAGTCGAACCACATCCAGCGTGTGCCGCTCGGAAGCGTGAAGTCGATCGAGATGTTCCGGTAGATCGCGTCCTTCCAGGAGGGTGAGAACCCGAGGTGGACAGGACCGATATCCGCCTTGCGGAACGACTGGGTAAGTCCATCGCCGGTCGCGAACGTCTCATTGAGTCTGAGTGCGTCGTTTACATAGACCCGGAAGGAATCGGGACCATGCGGGCCGTTGTTGCCGTCCCAGGAATCGATCGTGTAGAGGTCGAATGTGAGCGTGTAGATGCGGTATGTCGCACCGCCGCCTCCGCCACCACCGCCACCACCGCCACCACCGCCGCCTCCGCCACCACCACCACCTGAGCCGCCGCCATCGTTGTCATCGCTGCTCGATCCGCTGGTGCTTCTGAACTCAGGCGGAATCCGGAGGGCAAGCCGGACGGGCTCGTTTGTCTTCCGGCCCATGAACTTCGTGAAGGTCGTGTTTGTGGCGTCGATCCTCGCGCTCGCAGACCACTCGGTGCCGAGCGTGCCGCTCTCGAAGTTGTTCGAATAGATCAGGTCCGCGTGAGCCGCAGAGCCAAGAAGCAGGGGCGCAGCCATCGCCGACGCCCAGACGCGAAGTCGACCGGACATACATCACCTCTTGCGTTGTCGTTGGGCCAGCGTCCTCGCGGCGGGTTCCGCCGGGGCCCTCTCTCGTATGGCTCCGCTCCGGAGCGTCGAGCATTCGCCCGACTGGGTACAACATGCCACGCTTTCGCGGGCAGGCCAGTGAGAGTGCCGGCTCTCGGCGAGTCGTTCGCCGATTGGATCAGTCGGGTAATCTGGTCAAGCTGGACGCGCGTTCCCGGACTGGTTACCGGTCCATTCGCTCCTGCTTTGTCTTGACGTTGATAGTGGTGGGCCGTCTGTCGTTCACACAACCTCACCCCGAAGGACGAGCTTGTCCGCGCTCGACACACGCACCGGCAAGATGCGTCCGATCATCGCCGGGGCTGTCTCGCTCCGGGCCTCGACGAACACGATCAGGTCTCCATCCGTGCGTCCGGCCAGTTGCACCGTCTCATCGTGGGACCCGATGCCCGATTCTGTTTCGGAAGCGCCGTGTACATGGCTGCATCCGCTGCCGCACCCGGAATCGGCATCGTCCGGGTTCATACCTTTGCCGCCGACCGTGAGCATGACGGCGTTGTTCTTTCGGATCTGGCCGTGGGTTGCGCCGCGACGCTTTTGTTCCTGCTTGCTCACGCCCTCGATCATCAGGTCGAACGTGCGTCCGACCTGCTCTCTGGCGATCTCGTCGCTGATGCGGGCCTGCACCGCGAGAAGCGTGTTGTTCCGCCGGCGCTTGACATCCTCGGGCACATCGTCCGGGATCTTGTCGAACGCTACCGTGCCCGGACGCGGAGAGTACTTGAAGATGAACGAGTTCTTGTACCTCACCCGCTCGACCAGTTGGATCGTCCGCTCGAAGTCTTCTTCGGTTTCTGTCGGGAAGCCGACGATGAAGTCGCCCGAGATCATGAGGGGGCGGCCGATCTCCGGCTGATCGAGGGAGCTTCTCGCCCGATCGATGAACTCCAGATACTCGGACGATTCGTACCCGCGGTTCATCATCTTCAGCATCCGGTCAGAGCCCGATTGGGCCGGCACGTGCAGGTAGCGACAGATGCGCGGATGATCGCGGATCACCTGGAGCACATCGTCGCCGAAGTCTCTCGGGTAGCTCGTCACGAAGCGAAGCCGCTGGATCCCCGGCACCTCATCGTGGATCCGCGCCAGCAAGTCCGCGAAGGTTGTCACGCCCGCGCCCCGGAATGGATCCGCGCGGTGCCCGCCCGTGTAGGCGCGGCCTTTCTGGGGCTGAACAATGCCGCCCAGCGTGACGGCCGCGCCGTGCTCGAAGCGATAGTGGTTCACCGTCTGGCCGAGCAGCGTGACCTCGATCACGCCCGCATCCGCCAGCCGCTTGCACTCATCGATGATGTGCTCGGGCGGTCTATGGATCTCCGCGCCGCGCGTGAACGGCACCACGCAGTAGGTGCAGAACTTGTTGCACCCGCGCGTGATCCGTACATACGCCGTGCCACCGTGGTCAGTGGGCGAGACCGAACGCGAAAGGTCCAGCAACTCCAGAGAGTCTTCCGCCGCCGCGAGAGTCGCCGACCGGCGGCTGGTATTCCCCTGCAGCGCGACCTGCTTCGCCGACACCGGCTCTTTCTTCTTCCCTGTCTCCGACTCTGTGCCTTCGAGTCTGGTTCTCACCGCGTTGTCCAGGAGCGACGGCAGTTTGTCCAGCTCGCCGGGGCCGCACATGACATCCACGACAGGCATTCGTTTGATCAGATCGATGCCGTCCCGCTCCGCCAGACACCCGAGCACGCCGACCACCAGCCCCGGCTGCTCCTGTTTGCGGCTCTTCAATTCCCCCAGGCGGCTCCACACCTTCTGCTCCGCCTGCTCACGCACCGAGCAGGTGTTGTAGAGGACGATGTCGGCGCTCTGCGAGTCAGTCGTGAACGCGTACCCGAGCGCGCGCAACTGCCCCGCCACCAGCTCCGAATCGAGCTCATTCATCTGGCAGCCGAAGGTCTCAAGATAGACGGTGCGCTGGGCCACAGAGCAAGTCTATGCCGGAGTGGGTCCTCTACAGGCTCAGAGTCCGCTTGGGAAGTACATCACGGTGATGTCACCTCCGCGAAGCGTGCCGCCTCCACCGCCGCCTGCATGCCTGATACGGACCTTGAACTTGCGTACTCCAGCACTGACAGGGATGACATGGTGGATGACTTGAGAAGACTCGATGGCCATATCTGGACCGGACAGTGGCGGGCTCACACGGAGCGGTGATTCCTTGATCAACACTTCAGTGCCTGTTGTTTCTTTCAGTTCGAGGAATACCTCGCTGCTCGTAGGTGTTGACGTGAAAGCGTACAGAACGGAACTGCATGTGATATGCAGGAACCCACTGGCGGGCACGTTGACCGTGATGTCCTCGATGAGTGTCACCGAGTTGTTCGTGATGAGGGCCGTGCCCGTGTTACGAGACGCCTGCTTTACAGCAGGCAGGTTGGCGGCCGCGATATTCCCCTGGAAGCTCGCGTTACCCGCTCCATCGTCGATGGTGTTGCGCCACGTCGGTGAGCCGCTCGTGTTGGTGAGTGTGCCGACGCGTCCTGTGTTCTGCACGCCGAGCATCGATCGCTGCGAGCCGGCCGGGACAGCGCCCCACGCCGACGCCGTCGGGTTGTACATCCCGATCTGAAGCGTCGCGAACGTGTCCTGGATGAAGCCCCCGCCCGGATCGTTCGTGTTGCGGATGCGCATGGCGGCGTCCGCTTGAGAGATCTCGAGCAAGGCGCTCGGCGCGGTCGTTCCCAGACCCACGCGCCCCGCCGTATCAACCGTCATCCGCACCGCACTGCCCGCTTGATCCCTGAGCAGCAGCTTCCCAGCACCCTCGCTGTTGCCGCTGCCCGTCGCGATCATGTTCCACGTCCGACCACCCCCTGTGTTCTGCAGGTTCACCCACGTCCCGCCCGTGTTCGACCCGATCAGCGTCAGCGGCGTCTGCGCCGAGACATTCACCACCTGCGTATCAGAGAAGACATTCGAGGTGCCCACACGCGGAATCGTGGAAGGGATCCGCGCATCGGACAGCGTCCCGCTGACGATCGCGCCCGCATCGTGGGCGTGCGAGGCCGCGGCGAACGCGCTGCTGTCCAGCCCATCCAGCAGGTCGGCGTTGAGGTTGGTGACCTTGCTGGTGCTGGTCACATTGAACGGTGCGCCCGGTGCGGTGAAGGATGGAGAGGAGGAGAACGACTTGATGCCGCTGAAGGTCTGCGTGCCGCTGAGGGTGGTGACATTGGAACTCAGTCGCGCATCAGGGAGCGTGCCCGCCGTGAGGTTGGTGGCGTTGGTGTAGAAGCTCGCGGGCTGTCCGTTGAGATTGGTCGAGTTGCCCGCGCTCAACGCGGTGGTCGCACTCTCCGCGCTCGTGGCGTTGGTCGCGTTGGCGGCGGTGAGCGCGTACGCGGCGTAGGGTGTCGTCGCGATCCGCTGGCGCGGTGCGAGTGTGACGAAGCCCGTGCCGCTGCCACACCCGAGCCCGGTGTCCTGCCTGACATCGATCTCGAGATAACGGGTGGAACCGGCGAAGACGGCTCCGAAGTCGAGCTCGACGGTGAACTTGCCGTCGGCGACGGGGACGTTGTCTACGCAGAGCGAGGTTCCGACCTGTGTTCCTGCGGCGAGCGCGTCATAGAGTCGGAATCTGAGGTCATACGTGCCGTTGGCGACGATGCCGGCGTTGCGGAGCTCGCCCTGGTAGGTGAAGCCGTTGCCGACGGGCTGGGCCGCGGCGTTGGAGATGATGAGGGCGGATGCCAGCAAGAAAAGGGATGTGACCACGCTGGATCCTGTTGTAGCTCGAACGCCAGGAATCAAACGTGAGAGGGACAGATACCAGAAGGTGCGCAACCGGCTCGAACCATCAAACATCCGAAACATACCCACACTCCTTCATGCCGCAGAACGCGGCAGTCTGCACAGTCTACAGATCGCACGCCTCTTTCCCAAGCCATTCTCGGTCATTCTGCGCTGCGGAGGCCCTCAGGTTGCCTCTGTCCGTCCCCCATAGACTCCCGCCATGTGGCGAGGCATCTCTCTGGCCAACAAGTGTCTGCTGATGTTCGGCGGAGCGATCGTGCTCATCGTCGTCATGGCCCTTGCGGTGCCGTTTCTTCGCATGCACGCGCTGGTTCGGCAGGGTGAGATCGAGATCGCCCGTCTCACCGTTGATGCCTATGAGCGGCTCTACGCCGCGGGGCGGAGCGGTGCTGCGGATGTCGCGCGTCTGGGCGTGAGACGGATCTCATCCGAGGACGCCTCGCGGCTGGGGTTGACGGACCCGTTCATCGCCGAGGCGATCCGACGCCTCTCGACAGATTCCGACGAGCAGGAGCACTGGACATCCGCGTGGGACGGCGGGACACGCGTGCTCCGCTTCGCCCGCGCCGAGCGGACGCCGGAACCGAGTGATCCACCCGAGACCCTTGCTGCGCTGTACACGCTCCAGAAGCGTTCCGATGGGGCGGCGTGGCTCATCATCATCAACAGCGTCTACCTTCTTTCCGCGGGCTTTCTCGTTCTTGGGCTTGCGGTGCTCGTCTTCTATCTGATCACGCACAAGATCATCCTCGGGCCGGTGCGTGCGTTGAAGGAGACCGCCGAGCACGTCCGCGATGGGGATCTCTCGGTGCGTTCGGACATTTCGACCGGAGACGAGTTCGAGGATCTGGCCGAGACGTTCAATCTGATGGTCGGCGAGGTCCAGCGCTCGCAGGAGCAGCTCCGCTCGATCAACGCCGCGCTCGATCTGAAGCTCAACGAACTGGCGGCGAGCAACTCCGCGCTCTTCGAGGCCGCGCGGGTGAAGGGCGAGTTCCTCGCAAGCGTGAGCCATGAGCTCCGCACGCCGCTCAATTCCATCATCGGGTTTACCGAGCTGTTGCTCGACATCGCGCGATCCGAGTCCGAGGCCGCCTCGCGAGAAGGACGCGGCGATCCGAGCATCCCGAAGCGGCTTCGATATCTGGAGAACATCCATTCCAGCGGCCGGAACCTGCTGGAGATGATCAACACTCTGCTGGAGATGGCCAAGATTGAGGCGGGGAAGACGGATCTGCGCGTCGAGCCGTTGCTGCTCGGGCCGACCTGCGATGCGCTGCTCGGGCTGGTTTCTCCATTGGCCGACAAGAAGGGCATCACCCTCAGACTCGATCTTGGATCGGATGTTCCCGCCATCGAGACCGACGGCAAGAAGCTTCACCAGATCATCTTCAACTTCCTCTCGAACGCCGTGAAGTTCATCGAGCCGGAATCACGAACCGGCAGGCCGGGACTGATCGTGCTCCGCGTGGAGCGACTCCCCGCGACGGACTCTCACGCCGACTCTCCCGCACAAGACCGTGTCCGCATCAGCGTGATCGACAACGGACCCGGCATCCCTCGCGAGGATCAGGAACGCATCTTCGACAAGTTCGTCCAGCTCGATGGCAGCCACACCCGAGGACACACCGGCACCGGGCTCGGGCTGGCGATCTGCAAGGAACTCGCGGACCTGCTCCAGGGCGAGGTCCATGTCGACAGCGAGCTCGGACGCGGCTCGATGTTCAGCATCATTCTGCCGCTGGCGATCGACCAGTCGCACGCCGCAGAGCAGAAGCTCGAGGCCGCTCTCCGCGGCACGCTCGCCGGGCGTCGGGAGTGGTCCTGACCAGTCACGCGCGCCTCGCGGAGAGGCGCACCAGCCCCTCGTGGTGTCGAGTCTGGATCTGGCCCTGCGTCTCATCGCCGACGCGTTCGACAGCGACCACATCCACACGCACGTGACGGTCCCACCACCCGTTTGCGCCACGCAGGCCTCGCGCGATCCGACGCAGACGTGCTGACTTTGAGCGATCCACCGCTCGCTCGGGGCGATGGTGGATTCCCTCGCCCCGTACAACTCGCGACTTGACCTCGACGATCACCATCGTGCGACCGTCGGGATCGCGGCAGACCAGGTCCGCCTCGCCGTGTGGCGTGACCACGTTCCGCCCGATGATCGCGTACCCCTTCTGGCGGAGCATCTTCTCTGCTTCTCTCTCGCCCCAGGCGCCGATGTTCGCGGCGTGCCCCGTGCGCCGGGAAGGACCACCGAGGTTCGACGGCCTCAGGCCGAGACGCTCCAGCAGCGAGTTGATCCACGCACCCAGCATTCAACGCTCGGGGAGATAGCGTTGAGCCGCGATGGCCAGCAGGCGGTTTGTCATATCCTCGACGCTCGTGAAGCTCGCTCGTTCGGCCAGTCGGTTGATGTAGCGCTCGCGCTCGCGACGCGACCTCTGCTGCTGCAGCGCGTTGTAGATCACGAGCTGGTTGTCTGCCAGCGTGCGCTGTTCGATCACGAGCGACTCAAGGCCAATCCAGTAGAGACTGGGAGCCGAGGCGCCCTCGATGCGGATCGGTCCGGTCCATGAACCCGGGCGCAGCGTGTGGGCCGCATCGTTCAGCGGGTCAAGATCGAAAAACCTTGCATCGGAGAACGCGCCACGGAAGTCGCGACGCTCGCGCCCCCCCTCGGGGAGGACCGTGAGGTCATTCGCCGGATCGGCCGCGACCTCGGCGAAAGGAGTGCCCGCTCCCAGCAGAGTCCGGATCTTCTCGGCGGCTTGCTCGTCTCTGGCGCTCACACTGATAAGTTGGAAGACTGCCCTGGATGGAGGGTCGTAGAGATCGGGTCGGCGCTCGAACTCCAGCTCGATGTCACGGGGGCTGATCACAACCCGGTTCTCGATGCTCGCCAGTTCTCTCCTGATCAGCAGCGTCTGCTCCTGCTCGCGCTTGTAGTCAGACACACTCCTGCCGCCGAGGGTTTCTTCGGCCAGCGAGCGGCTTCCACGGTTCGCGCTGATCAGGTCGCGCTGCAGGGAGTCCACAAAGAACCGCAGACCTTGACGTTGCTCCTCGGTCAGCTTGGATCTCGCCTCGGCCTCCAGGAGCTCGTCCACGACAAAGCCCTGCAGTGCCTGGGAGATCTGGCCCCGCGCGAAGGCGATCCACTCCGCGCGTCCGAGCGACCTTGCCTCCGCCGAGAGGCGAGGGCCGAGCGGGGGGGACGTGGGTGTGCCGCGGTCGAAGAATGCAGATGCGAAGACGGGTCTGCCGTTCACGTCGCCGATCTTGGCGTCGATGAACGCTGGCTCCGAGACGGGGCGAGCCGACGGGACGAGCACCGGTTCATCCGGCGATGTCACAATGTCAAAGCCCTGCATCGCGGAGACCGGACCCGTCACCGTGGCACGCGACAGCAGCGGATCGGGCACTCCTGAGGTTGTGGGCAAGGGCACGCCCGGCCGCGCAAAGTCCTCGGGCTCGATGGTCTTTCGCGCGGAGACGCTGGCGTCTCTGGTTTGGCTCTTGCACCCGCTGTGCGTGGAGAGAAGCAGGCCGCACGATGCCAGGACCGCCGCACTCGTCAGGACCTTGTTCATCAGTTCAACCTCGCGAGCTGGAGACACGAACCCATCCGTCACAGACCTAGACTACACCCGAACGACAGGAGAACCACATGGCGGACGAGCAGCCCAAGATTATCGTGGATAGCGACTGGAAGGCGCAAGCCCAAGCGGAGAAGGAGCGACTTGCCGCCAAAGAGGCCGCTGCGAAGCCCCCTGCCGCCTCTCCGGGTGGTTCCCCCGGCACCCCCCAGGCAACCGCCGAAGAGGCCGAGCCCACGCTCTTCGAGGAACTTCTCCGCATGCTCGCGACGCAGGCCCTCCTCTACATGGGGGCCTTTCCCGACCCCTCGACAGGACAGGCCGTGCTCTCCCCTGAAATGGCGAAGCTGCACATCGACATGCTGGGCGAACTCGAAGCCAAGACCAAGGGGAATCTGAGCGAGCACGAGTCAAAGACACTCACGTCGTACCTGTACGAACTGCGCATGCAGTATGTGGAGGTCAGCCGCGAGATCGCTCGGCTGATCAAAGAAGGGAAGATCCGCCCCGGGAGCGGCCAGGGTGGGGTGAGCGTCGCCGGCTCCGGTGCGATCCCGCAGAATCCAACCATGCTGTAACGATTCTTCCGATCTTCCGGCAAGAACGGAGATCGTGCTGTCTGACGAGAATCCAACTGCGTTCTCGCTACGATTTGGAGTACGTCCGATTGGTTCACCGGTCCCGAGCCGCCTCTCGGTTCAGGACCCGCGCATGGAGCCGGACACGTGTCCTCGACATCACTCTTTGAGCGTCATCACTTTCTGCTCCGGCGGCTGCACTCTCTGACCGGCGTCGCACCGATCGGCGTTTTCCTGTGTGTGCATCTGCTCACGAACGCCTCCATCGTGTGGGGCTTGCTCAATACGAGCAAGGCAGAGCACGGACACGCCGGCGTGGCAACGTTCCTGCACGAGGTGGACTTTATCCACTCGCTGCCGTTCCTCATCATCATCGAGGTCTTCGGCCTCTGGCTCCCGATCGCGTTCCACTCGATCCTCGGGATCTACTACGCGAGATCTGGTCGTTCCAACACCGCCAGCTACGCCTACCAGGGCAACTGGAGGTACACACTCCAGCGAATCAGCGGGTACGTCGGCGTCCTCTTTGTTTTCTACCACGTCGCCACACTGCGCTGGGGCTGGACCTTTCTCGTGCCGGGAGGGACAAAGTGGAGCGCGGAAGCCGCGGCGTCCACCATGGCGATGGTCCTGCAAGGCGGCGACTCCGGGCTGACGGCCGCGGGAGTTGTCGTCTCTCTGGCGTACATGATCGGCGTGTCGCTTCTGGTCTTCCATCTGGCGAACGGGCTCTGGACGGCGGCGATCACCTGGGGGATCACGATCTCGGCCCCTGCCCAGAGGCGTTGGGGTCAGGTCTGCGCCGGGCTGGGCGTGGGACTCATGCTCCTGGCGTGGAGCGCGGTGATCGGGTTTGCCACCCTCAACGTCAAGGAAGCACGCGCTACCGAGCAGTCCATCCGGAGCGGGCACGCCTCACCGCCTCAGATCGCGGAGAGCGCCCCGACCGGAAGCACCTCAATCGGCGGGGGGCACTGAGCCATGTCACAGCATCGCGTTATCGTCGTCGGTGGTGGTCTTGCGGGTCTTGCGGCGAGCGTCCGCGTTGCCGAAGCCGGCCTTCCCGTTGATCTCTTCTCGCTCGTGCCTGTCAAGCGGTCGCACAGCGTCTGTGCCCAGGGCGGCATCAACGCATGCAACGAGGTCGCACGCCAGCAGGGATACTCCGAGTACGAGCACTTCGACGAGACCATCTACGGCGGTGACTTCCTCGCCGATCAGCACCCCGTTCTCGAGATGGCCAACTGGGCGCCCAAGATCATCGACCTGCTCGACCGCATGGGCGTTCCGTTCAATCGCACGGCCGAGGGCATGCGCGATCTGCGTCTCTTCGGCGGCTCACTCTTCAAGCGCACCCATTTCGCCGGTGCCACCACGGGTCAGCAGCTGATCTACGCCCTCGATGAGCAGACACGGCGATACGAGTCCGAGGGCAAGGTCACCAAGTACGAATACTGGGAGTTCCTCTGGCCGATCATCGAGGATGCCCGATGCGTCGGCATCGTTGCACAGGACATGCGGACGATGCAGGTCAGGGCCTTCCGCGCCGACGCCGTCATCATGGCCACCGGCGGGTGCGGCCTCGTCTTTGGCAAGAGCACGAACTCGATCATCTGCAATGGTGCCGCCGCGGCACGCTGCTACCAGGCCGGCGTCTGGTACGGCAACCCCGAGATGATCCAGGTGCACCCGACCGCGATCCCCGGAGCGGACAAACTCCGGCTGATGTCCGAATCAGCACGCGGCGAGGGCGGTCGCGTGTGGGTGCCGCGCAAGCCCGGCGACCCCCGCGCTCCGAAGGACATCCCCGAGACCGAGCGGTTCTACTTCCTCGAAGAGAAGTATCCGGCATATGGCAACATCGTCCCCCGCGATATCGCGACGCGCGAGATCTTCGACATCTGCGTCAATCAGGGGATGGGCGTCTCGGGTGAGAATCAGGTCTATCTCGATCTGACGCACAAGGACCCCGAGTACCTGACGAAGAAGCTCGGCGGCATCCTGGAGATCTATGAGAAGTTCGTCGGCGTTGATCCACGCCACGAGCCCATGAAGATCTTCCCCGCGGTCCACTACAGCATGGGCGGCCTCTGGACGCAGTTCACGAAGGGCTCATACAACCCCTCTGAGCCGCGCCCGAAGCACAAGTCGGGCTCTCCCGCGCCGCTCGGTGCCGATGTCGGCCTGGGCATGCAGCTCGGCGCGATCAACAACATGATGACCAACGTTCAGGGGCTCTACGCCTTCGGTGAGGTCAACTTCGCGTACCACGGTGCAAACCGGCTCGGGGCCAACGCGCTGCTGTCGTGCATTTTCGACGGGCTGTTCTGCGGCGTCTCCGTCGTGAACTACGTCCGGAACGATGCCCCTTCGAAGAACCCCGCTTCTGACATGCCCGCCTCGGCGTTCGACCGCGTCGTTGACCAGGAGAACAAGAAGAGTCAGCGACTCCTCTCCACAGTCGGTCAGGGAAGCGCAGATGCCGCGACGAATCCCTACCTCATCGGCAAGGAACTCGGCGACGAGATGACGGCGGCCTGCACGGTCGTTCGCACCGAGCCCCGTCTCGAACAGTGCCTGAAGAAGCTTGCCGAACTCAAGGACCGTTACGCTCGCGTGCGTCTGCCGGACGACGCGCCCTGGAGCAACCAGTCGTTCACATACGCGAGAGCGGTGGGGGACATGCTCGCGATCGCCGATGCGGTGGCCCTCGGCGCAAAGGGACGCAAAGAGTCGCGTGGAGCCCACTACCGGACGGATTTCCCCGACCGCGACGATACGAACTTCATGAAGTCCAGCGTTGCCCGGTTCGACGCCGCGTCGCGTTCAACCACGGTCACGTTCGAGCCGATCGACGCCTCGCTCATCCTTCCGACCGCACGCACGTACGGCAAGAAGGACGTTGACGCCGGCGCGAAGAAGCCCGCGATGGCCGGAGCCGCCTCGTGATCGCATGACCCATGGCATCACCACGCCACAAACCCGAGCACCCACGCTCCCGAGGCAAGCCGCTCGGTGAGGACCAGTTACTCCCGCTTGCCCGGCGAGTCAGCCGCGCCGCGGGCTCGCCGATCGTGGGCGGCGTCGCGGTCATGCTCCACGGCGGCGGACGGAACACCAGTGACATCGACGTGTACTCCGATGATTTCTGGGAGACGCACCAGCGTCTCGAAGCCGCGGGCATCATGTGGGATGCCTCGTCTCGAGAGCACCGCGTGGATGGCGTTGCGGTACATATGGTCGGCCCGGAGTCTCTCGGCGGCCCGCCGAAGCGCACGAGCACGATCAAAGGCGTCAGCGTGATCGCGCTCGCCGACCTTGTCCGGGGCAAGCTGACTATTGGGCTGAAGACCATCAAGCGTTCAAAGGACATCACGCACGTCATCGACCTCATCGAAGCCGTGCCACTCGACAAGTCGTTCGCAGCAAAGCTCCCAACCCCGCTCAGAGCACCCTTCAAGGCGCTGGTCGATCAGGTTCATGAGCCGCGTCGCACATCGATCCCACCCGCCGCGTTCCGAAAGAGATTTGCATCATGACAACCGCACCACACCTTCCCCCCCACGCAGCCGAAGCCGCCCGCATCGCCGCCGCGAATCGCGCACGAGCCGTGCCAGGTCGGAAGGTCTATGTCAAGGTGTTCCGCTGCGACGGGCCCGGCAAGCCCTCGCGCTGGGAGACGTTCCAGGTGACGGTCGAGCGCGGCTCGAACGTGATCTCGATGCTCCAGCAGATCGCCGCCAATCCCGTGACAGCAGACGGCAAGAAGACGACGCCCGTCGTGTGGGATTCCGGCTGCCTCGAAGAGGTCTGCGGGGCATGCACGATGGTCATCAACGGCAAGGCACGCCAGTCCTGCTCCTGCCTGATCGACGACTATGCGCCGGCCGAGGGCGACACCATCACCCTCGAACCGATGAGCAAGTTCCCGGTTGTCCGAGATCTCTGGGTCGATCGCTCCCGCCTCTTCCACAACCTCAAGCGCGTGAAGGCCTGGGTCCCTATCGACGGCACCTACTCACTCGGATCAGGACCCACCGAGTCGCCCGAGAGCCAGGAGCAGCGATACGTCATGTCCACCTGCATGTCGTGCGGCTGCTGCCTTGAGGCCTGCCCCCAGTTCAATCTCGAGCCCGATGAATCGGCTTGGGACACCTCGTTCATCGGGGCGCACGCCATCAATCAGGCACGCCTCTTCAACGAGCACGAGACCGGCAAGCGGCTCAAGGCAGACCGTCTCGACACGCTCGCCGCAGCGGGCGGCGTGAATGACTGCGGCAACGCCCAGAATTGTGTGAAGGTCTGCCCCAAGCTGATTCCCCTCACCGAATCCATCGCCGTGATCGGCCGGGCCGTCACCATCCACGCGTTCTCGAAGTGGTTCTCCGGTCGCTGAGACACACGCAGAGCGAGGTGCTGATGGAAAGCGAGCCCCATCGACACGAAGCGACGCTCCGGGTTCTCCTCTGCTTTGTCCTCGTTGCCTCCGCCGCCATCGCGATCGTCCACGCGTGCATGGGCCGTGCGCTCGAAACCCACGAGATCTTCGTCGCGCAGAGCACGCGCGAGATGTTCGAGTTCCACGAACCGATCGTTCCAACCTTCGGTGAGACGCCGCGCCTGAAAAAGCCGCCGCTCATGTACTGGGCTGTTGGCGGTGTGGCCATCCTCTCGCAACGTCCGGATGTGCCCGAGTGGGTCGCTCGGCTCCCTTCCGCTCTTGCAGCGGTGTGGCTCGTCTGCATCGCGTGGCTCATGGGCTCGCTCATCTACGGGCGAGTTGTGGGTCTGTTGGCAGCGGCGGTGACCGGGCTCTCGCTCGGTGTGTTCGAGTACGCAGCCAGCGCACGGCCCGAGATGCTCTACGCAGCGACAACGGCGACATCGGCGTACGCCTTTCTTCGGGCATGGAACCTCACCGCTCTGTCCGATTCCGATCAAGCGTCATCGCTCGATCTGTCGCGCATCCGCCGCCATCGCACGCAGTGGTCCCTTGTGGCGTGGGCGTTCATCGGGCTGGCGGTTCTCACGAAGGGGCCTCAGATTCCGATCCTCGTCGTGCTCGGTTTCAGTGTCTATGCCGTGCGCCACTCAGGTTGGAAGGCGTGGCGCGACACCTTCAAGCCATTCCTCGGCATGGCACTCGCGCTCGTCCTTGTCGCGCCCTGGTTCTTCGCGGTTATGCTCAGACTCCCCGGGGCGCAGCAGATCTGGATCGACGAACTCATCGGCCAGCGATTCGGCGAGAAGGACGGTTCCAACGCCGGATTCCTCGAATGGCTTCTTGCGGTCGCCACGCCCGATTACCTCATCCACGCGATCACGTTCCTGCTTCCGTGGGGCCTTCTTGCGCCCATCGCCCTCGCGGTCCCGTGGCTCCGGCATCGCCCCGGGAACGAGCGCGGGCGCATGCTCTTCATGGGGCTCATCGTTGTGCTGATCGGTCTCTCCCTTGTTCGGCATTCTCGCGACTATTACATCCTGCCGATTGTTCCCATGCTCGCCGTTCTCATCGCTCGCGCTGCGTGCGGCCTCTTCGATCAGGCACGAGCAAGCAGTCCCGTCCGCTGGTTCGGGCTCGCGCTCGTCTCCCTCATCACCCTGTCCGGCATGGGGCTCTCCTGCTACGCGATCGCACAGGGTCATGCCGAAGCCAAGGACATGCTCGCGCTCTGCGTGTCCCTCTCTGCGGTCGCAGTGGTTGCGTTCGCGATCATGCCCCGCACTTCAGATACCCGGCGTATCGCACCGATCGCCGCACCCATCGCCTCCTGGGTGTGCGGGCTCTCGTGCCTCGCAGTCAACGCGAATGAGCGCGATGCTCGGCGTGAGCGCCTCGATCAAGTGGCACGCGCAGCCGCGCATCTTGCTGGAACTGACACGCACGTCATCGCCATCGAGTTTGATCCGAGCAATCTCATGTATCGCCTCGATGATCCTCCGATCGTGTTCCAATCAGGCGCTGCTCCTGAGGAGATCGTCCAAGCTCTGCCCGTCGTGCTCGTCGCGCCGCCGGAATGGGCCGACCGCGTCGATGCTATCGATGGAGTCCACGTCGTCCGCTCGGACCCCATCGACATCAAGTCCGGGCGGTGGATCGAGGTCGTGCGTGTGACTCGCGACGAGTGAGCCGGCGGTAGCCCGATAACCTCCGCCGTCGGCACGGCTCGATGAATGGTCGAGCGGGCTTGCGTGACCCGCTCAACGGAGCGGCCTCGCTCGCCGATCGATACCCGACGATGCCACAGCACCCAGATCAGTCGGGCGATCCCCGCGCCCGGTTCCCAGGTTGTTCTACAGAGCCGTCCGCGGTGCCACTGCTCATCGGCGCGTGCGCGCTCGTCGCCACGGCGTACCTGCTTGGTGCGACGTGGCTCACACAGCCGACGCTCGGTGTGCCCCTTGGGCTCTGGCTTATCGTCGTTGCCGTCGGCATCTTCAGACTCGACTCCAGGCGCGCCGCACGCCGTTTCACAGGTGTCTCAGAGTCATCAGAGCCACGCGCCTTCGTCTGGGTTGTGAGCGGAGCCGCCTGCCGCGCTTTCGAGGCACTAACACGCCTCGCGCGCCCTCTTCAGGAGCGATTCGATGTTCTCAGCGGCTCCGGCGAGCGTGCCGCCAGCAGGTTGTCCGCGTGGCACGACCGAATCGCATGGCCCGACCGGCCCCTGCGAGTCGGTCTGGCCGTCGGCCCGGAGGTCAGCGACACACTACGGGCCGCGCCCGGCTCTTCGGCTATGAGGTGGGTGCAACTGGGCGGAGGCGTGACGCCGCTCAATGCGTGCAAGTCGATGGCACTCGACGCCGTGCTGCACATCGAGCCGGGTGAGGGGCTGAGGGTCACAACCCTGGAACGATCCGGGCGCGATGCCGCATGGCACGACTGGTCCTCGCCTCGCCCTTTGACCTACGCCTCGGTCTTCCCGTTCCTCATCGATCCGACCCACGCGACGCTCGGCATCAGGTCTGTTGCTTCCGGCCCCGAGGCGGAGCTCGCGCGTGCGATCATCGAAGCCGCTTCGGCGCTCTCTCGCGCCACGCATCGCATCGGCCTGGCCGATCGTCTGATCGGGCGCAGGCCGACTGACGGCGCTCGTCTCGATGACGGCGAGATCGCCCGCATCGATAGATCGATGCTCCGGTTGGCTCGCGCTTTCGAGCAGGCCGCAGAGCGTGCCGATTCATCCCTCGCTCGCGTCTGTGCCCGCGTGCTCAGCGCGGATCTCTGTGCTGGTGCCGGCCGCTCATGGGCAACGACCGACCTGTGGGATCTCATCGCTCGCGTCGCGGGCGACGAGCCCGAAGTCGCTCTGCGCGAGGCAGCGTCGAGATTCGTGCTTCTGGACGACGCGGGCGGACACGCCGCACTCATCCGCGCCGATGCCTCCCTCCGTCTCAGGGACAACCCGGAGCAGATCGACCACACCGCCCTTCTCGAATGGGAGATCGAGCACGGTGAGTCGAGCGATCAGGCCATCGGTCGTCTCGCGGCGGGCGTCTGCCTCGCGTGCGCCACACGAGACGCGCACGGCATCGCGTGCATGCGCGACGACCTCATCGACGACATGCGCCACAACGCCTGGCTCGTCGATCGCGAGCAGGACCAGGCCCTCATTCTCGATGTGTTCAGGAACATCGAACGCCTGAGGCGGAGCCAGGAACTCGGTCTCGCCGCCGCGGCATGAATCCCGGTGGCCTCGCTCACCCGCGCAGATCGATCGAGGGGGTCGCGTCCTGGTGCCGCCCGTGCCCAGTGGCGTCGTAAGCGTGTGTGGTGCGTGGATCTCGTGAACCGCGTTCCCCGGGCTGCTCTCGCCGCTCCTGGTCGTGCTTGCTCTCCACGGCATCCACAGTCTCGACCTCTGTCACGTGCCGCTCGAACTCGTCTTTGCCGGTTCGTGAGGCGCGGGGGCGTTGCTCCTTGGCCTTCTCCGCATCCCGTGCAGCCAGTCGCTCCGCCTGGGCGGAACCGGCCACGGACTGGGCGATGCTGGAGCCGAGGATACTCATAGAACCTGCGTCGGCATGTTCGGTGCCGGGGGCTTGAGAAAGTTCACGCACTTTGCTGTGGTTATCCCCGGCCGGTGCAGGGAAAGTGCCGCGGCACCCTCGATCCCGCTTATTCGGACGGAGTTTCACCCCGGCTCACACCCCGATCGTGCTCACGCCGCAGTCGACGTAGATCGTCTCGCCGGTCACGCCCGCGGAGAGATCGCTGGCGAGGTAGACAGCGGTGTTGCCGACATCAGCCCCATCAACGGAGCGGCGCAGGGGGGATCGCTCGGCGGAGCGGGCCTCCATGCTGTCGGTGCCTCCGACGGCGGAACTGGCGAGGGTGCGGAGATAGCCGCCCGAGATGGAGTTCACGCGGATGTTGTCCGCGCCCATCTCAAGGGCCATGTAGCGGGCGGTGCACTCGAGGGCTGCCTTGGCGACGCCCATGACGTTGTAGCCGGGGACGACCTTCTCCGCGCCGTAGTAGGACATGCACATGATGCTGCCGCCGCCAGACTTGGCCATGAGGGGCTTGGCACGCCGGCCCATGGCCAGCAGGGTGTACGCGGAGATGTCGATGGCGGAGAGATAGGCCTGTCGGGGCGTGTCGCAGAACTTGCCGACCTGCAGCCAGTCGCGATCGGCGAAGGCGATGGAGTGCACGAGGAAGTGCATCTTGTCGTAGGACTCCGCGTACTGGGCAAAGACGGCGTCGATGTCCTCGTCCTTGCCGGCGTCGAGGGGGCGAAGCCAGGGGTTGGTCAGGCCCAGTGCCTCGACTGCTTTCCGCGTGCGGCGTTCGTTCTTCTCGCCGGGAAGATGGGTAAAGACACAGGTGCCGCCGTGCTCGATGATCGACTTGGCGATGTGCCACGCATACGAGCGATCGTTGGCGATCCCGACGATGAGGCCGATCTTGCCGGTCATGAGTCCCATGTGCGAGTGTCTCCGTGTCCCATCGTTTCCGTGTTCCGAGGTGCAGCCGAGTTTAGCCCCGAAACCCGCCGGCATGCTCCGGAGGATGACAATGCGCTTACGATGGCTTGATGGCACCGAGCGTTTCGCAACCGAAGGATCTGAACGGGCTTACGCTCCACGAACTCTCCGACGCACTCTGCGACTCCGGTCTCGTCGCACGCCTTCTGGATCTCGCGCTTGATGAAGATCTCGGCTGTGGGGGTGGCGGCGCAGACATCACCAGCGAGGTTGCGATTCCCGCGGACCATCGTTCGAGATTTCACGTTGTCGCGAGAAAGGCAGGGGTCGCCTCGGGGCTGATCCCGCTCTATGAACTGACCAATCGATGGCCCGAGATCGCGTACGCACCGACCGTGCGCGATGGCGACAGAATCGAGCCCGGACAAGTCGTGGCGCGGATCGCCGGGCCGACAAGGCGCGTGCTCGGCATCGAGCGGATCTATCTGAACCTTCTCGGGCGGCTCTCGGGTATCGCGACGCGGACCGCGATGTTCGTCGAGGTGATGGCAACCGGACACCGAGCGCATCTCTACGACACACGCAAGACGACGCCGGGCCTGCGCGTGCTTGAGAAATACGCCGTCCGCTGCGGCGGCGGACGTTGCCACCGATTCGGCCTCCACGATGCGGTGCTCCTGAAGGACAACCACATCGCGCACGTGCCGCTCGCTGGTCTTGGTGCCTTCGTCGCCGACGTCTCGCGAAAGGCCCGTGCGATCTGGTCAAGCGGCCCCGCGCCGCTGCTCAAGCCGTTCGTCGAGGTCGAGGTGGACACGCTCGATCAGTTCGCAGAGATCCTGAAGGTTGAGCCGGGGCTGGTGGACATCGTGCTGCTCGACAACATGGGGACGGAGATGCTGTCGCGTGCGGTGGCGCTGCGCGACGGTGCGGGATCGAGGATCGAACTCGAGGCCTCGGGAGGCGTGACGCTGGAGTCGATCCGTGCGATCGCGCTGACGGGCGTCGAACGCATCAGCGTCGGCTCCATCACGCACGGGGCGACGGTGCTGGACTTTGGCCTGGATGCGGTCTGACGATGGGACACGAAACAGAGACGCACAAGGATGGTTCGGGCCCGCGCCAAGGCACCGACGCGTCCCTGCACACCTGGGCAACCCGCATCGAGGCGATGATCACTTCTCGCCAGATCATGCTGATCGATCGCGTGCAGGTGCTCGCCAGCACCGCATCGACGCAGGATGCCGCACGCCAGTACGCGTCAGGTGCGACGCATCTCGGCCCGGGTGTCTGCGTGCTCGCGGGCGTGCAAACCGCCGGACGAGGGCGGCTTGGCCGCACCTGGTCCGATGAGCAGGGCCTCGGTCTGGCCATGACGCTGGCGATCGATCCCGCGTGGCTCGCGGGAAGTGCCGTCGAGACGCTCCCGATCGCCATCGGGCTGGCCGCGTGCCGCGCCTGCGAAATGCTGATCGGTCGCAAGCACATCCTCGGGCTCCGCTGGCCCAACGATGTCGTCGAGCGAGGCCGCGCCGCCAACGGTGGGGGAGGGAGGAAGGTCGCCGGCGTGCTCATCGAGCGAGAATCCCGGCCCGACTGCGGCGAGGTCCTGCTGATCGGGATCGGCATCAACGTCGCTCAGACACGTGCCGACTTCCCTCTCGCGTTGCGCGATCATGCCGCATCGCTGCGGATGCTCACGCCCGATGGGGCCGAGCCCGTCTCGCGACTCGATGCCGCGTGCGCTCTGCTCCGTGAGGTGGAGCGATCACTGCTCCTCTCGACCGCCGATCTCCGGCACGCTTGGACCAAGCGTGATGTGCTCCTCGGCACCCGTCGCACGTTCATCCACAACGGCAAGCCCGTCACGGGCATGGTCGAAGGAATCGATCCGATGAGCCGCATCCTTGTGCGCACCAATCTTGGAAACATCGTCTCGCTCCCCGTGCTGACCACTTCGATGGTCCACGAGTGAGCGAAGCCCGCGTCGTCCCCACGCACGCGGGTCGGGGCACACCTGATCAGGTGCCCGTATCCGCGCATTCCCTTACGGAGACTCCCCGGCTCTGGATCAACTCAAGGGCTGCGTCTGTCGATCCCATCCCCGCTGATTCCCTCGTGGAGCAGACGAATGGGCCTCGGACGCACAAACGCTCGCGCGGGATCGGCCGTCGCTCTCTTTGTGTCAGGGTTGCCCGGAGTTCTCGCCTCTGCCGAGCCGCCGGATGTTGCGCTCGCCGGCGCGGAGGAGCGGTTCAACGAGGGCGAGGTCTCGCTCGCGCCGCCTGAACTCACGCAAAGGCCCGAAGCCGCGGCGCGTCGCGTCGATGACGCGTCCGACACACCCTCCGGCGAAAAACCCGAGACGCCCCGCTCATGGTTCGGGCATCGCCCATGGTGGGCGTGGGATCGAGCCACCGGCGACTGGGGCGGCGCACGCGCCGCTCTCGAAGCACGCGGCATCTCCATCGAGGGGTTCCACCTCTTCGAATGGTCCGGCGTCTGGGATGGTGGGCTCAGCCGACGCGCATCATCGCGCATGCTGACCGACATCAATCTCACGCTCTCCTTCGATCCGCTTCTCGGTTGGAAAGGCGCGACGGTCTTCATGGATGCATACTGGTACGGCGGCCGCGACCCATCGGAGGATGTCGGCGACTACCAGGGTGTCAGCAACATCGCTTCCGACCGTTCGCTCGATCAGATCGGCGAACTCTGGTTCCAGCAGATGCTCCTCGACGACACGCTCCGTCTGAAGTTCGGAAAGATCGAGGCCAACGCCGAGTTCGGCTTTCTTGTTTCCGCCTCCGACTTCGTCAACACATCTGTCGCGCTCAGCCCCACGGCTTTCGCGCTCCCTTCGTATCCCGATCCTGCGATGGGATTCATCTTCGAAGTCGTCCCGAGCGAGCACATCGCCATCCGTGCGGCACTCTTCGATGGCGCATCCGCCGCCGATGGCGTGCGCACCGGCGCGAATGGTCCCGCATCGTTCTTCAGCGACCGGCAATCGGACGATCTCTTCCTCATCTTCGAACTCGATCTTCGCGGCACACCCATCGCGGGTCTGCCCGGACGCGCCGCCGCCGGAATCTGGCGGCACACCGGAGACTTTGAGACCCTCGACGAAACCGGAACCTCCGGTGCTCAAGGGGCATATCTGATGCTTGAGCAGCGACTCTCAGGGGACGGAGCCAATGACGAGGGGCGCGGATGGCGGGCGTTCATCCGGGCCGGATGGGCCGACGACGACGTCTCGGAAGTCCAGTGGCACATCGCGGCGGGCGCCTCTCACGTCGGCTCGTTCGCGGGACGCGACGACGACACCTTCGGCATCCAGGCCACATGGGTCGATCTGGTCCAGGGCGCAGGGTATGACGATGATGAGACCGCGATCGAGTGCTTCTACAAGGCCCAGCTCACGCCATTCCTGAGTGTGAAACCGGGCCTGCAATTCATCGTCAATCCGGGGGGCGACCGCCAGATCGACGATGCCGTCGTCGGGCTCCTGCGCGTGCAGGTCGATTTCTGAACATCCAGACGCTCGGCAGCCAGCACACGTCGCGCTTGTTTGTTAGGGCTATGATTGGTTCGTAGCCATGGCCCTCACCACACTCTATCTCGATCTCAACAGCTATTTCGCTTCTGTCGAGCAGCAGGAGCGGCCCGACCTGCGAAGCCGCCCGATCGGCGTTGTGGCCGTTCTCACCGATACCACATCCCTCCTCGCTGCAAGCGTGGAGGCCAAGCGGCTGGGCATCAAGACCGGCACCTCCGTCCGCGATGCCAGACGCATCTGCCCATCGATGATCTTCGTCGAGTCGCGTCCGCGCCTCTATGTCGAGTACCACCACCGCATCATCGAGGCGATCGAGCGTTGCATCCCCATCCGCGGCGTCCATTCGATCGACGAGGTGTCGTGCCGCCTGCAACCGAGCGAACGCAACGAGCCCGGCGCACGCGCGCTGGCGCTCTCCATCAAGCAGTCGATCCGTGACCGCATCGGCGATGTCGTGCGATGCTCCATCGGCATCGCCCCCAACCGCTTTCTCGGCAAGGTCGCCTCGGACATGATGAAGCCCGACGGGCTCGTCATCATCGACACCCACGAGCTCCCCCAGCGTCTTTACTCCCTCGAACTGATCGACCTCCCCGGCATCGGCCGCCGGATGCGCGAGCGTCTCGACCGCAAGGGCATCCGAACGATCGAGGAGCTCTGCGCCCTCAGCGAACGCGAGATGGAAGCCGCGTGGGAGAGCATCATCGGACGCACCTGGTGGCACTGGGTCCGCGGGCACGACGTCCCCGAGCCCCCGACCCGTCGCCGAAGCATCGGACACCAGCACGTTCTCTCGCCGAAGGACCGTACGGACGATCGCGCCCGCGCCATCCTCGTGCGTCTGCTCAACAAGGCCGGCTCGCGCCTCCGACACATCGGCTACGGAGCCGCGAAACTCAGTGTCTGGCTCCGCTACATGGATCCCGGCCGCGCCTTTCACCCTTCCGCCGTTCACGAGCGAGCTTCCGGCGATGGCTTCCGGCCCACCAGCCGCACGATGCCGATCGCTGATCAGAACTCTCGAACGGTCGGCCCCCTCGGTGCCTCACTCAGCGGGCCACGCCGGCGCAACGCCTGGGCAAACGACATCTCCCTGCCCCCCGGCTCCGCCGACACGTTGACACTTCTCGAAGCTTTTGCGCGCGTCTGGGAGACGCGCCCACGCGATGGACGCACGCCCCTGTGCGTCGGCGTCACCCTTCACGAACTCGCGCCCCAGGCCGACATCGCCGCCGCGCTCTTCCACGGAGAGCAACGCCGCATGGCTCTCGCCAAGGCCGTTGATCGGCTCGACGCCAAGTACGGGCGTCACACCGTCTATCCGTGCTCGATGCACGACGCCCGCACCAGCGGCAAGGGCGGCATCGCCTTCCAGTCCGTGCCCGACCTCGCGATACCCGACACGCTCAACGAGCCGGATGAGGCCGACGACGAGAGCGACTGACCACGCAGACCGAAAGAATGCCACCGACGCAACCAAGCCGCACGCGGGCCACTATCCTTTTCAACAGATGCCGTCAGCCATAACACTCCGATCTCGTCTGACGCTGCGCACGCCGTTTACGGCTCGCTCGCGCGCCTTCACCCTCATCGAGCTCCTCGTCGTCATCGCGATCATCGCGCTGCTCATCGGCATCCTCCTCCCCACGCTCGGCTCCGCACGCAGGCAGGCCCAGATCACCGTGTGCGGCAGCCGCCTCCAGCAGCTCTCCGTCGGCCTCACCCTCTATCAGAACGACTTCCCCGGCCACCTCCCCCAGGCGATGGGCCCGCTCCCTTCCGGCGGCGAGTCTGTCATCGGCTCCCTCTTCGGCGGCAAGAAGGGCACGCTGCCGTTCTACGGCATCAACACCATCGGAGCCGAGCGTCGCCCCCTCAATCGCTACGTCACATCCCAGGACATCCCAGCAGACGAACCCCACGATCCCACAGCGCCACCCTTCGAGATCGAGCAGTTCCGCTCGCCCATCGATAGAGGCCTCGACAACACCGGGCTCCCCATCCCAGGCCTCGAACGCGCCGAACGCATGTACGATTTCCTCGGCGCGTCGTATGTTCTGAACGATCACGCGCCGGATGCCAATCCATACGGCGATGAGTTCCCCACGCTCGTGCCCTCGGGGGGCGGGCGCATGCCCTACATCGAACAACCCGCGAAGACCTGGGTCATCGGAACGCACACCATCTACAACTACGACGACGGCGGCAATCGCAAGCAAGACTGGTTCGGCTCGAACGACATACGCGCCAACCTCGTCTTCATCGACGGCCACGTCCGACTCGGGATCCGTGTCGCTCCCGGGCAGACCCACACCACCGACGACTACACATTCCTTCCCTCGACTCGCTGGCTCGATCGCTTCTGAAGTGCCAGACGCGTCGCGCTCCAGAGCGGATGCCAACGCTCCCGCTCAATTCCTCCGCGGCTGCCCGCCCCTGCGCGACGGGCTCGTCACGTCGAGCGTCAGCCACTGCTCCGCACGCTCCGGAAGCGTCGGCATCACGATCCAGCCCCAGAACCCCGGCGTCCCGTAGTACCGCACCGTCGTCGGCGGCTGCAACTGGAACGCGAACGGCACCAGCATCTGCAGGTCCTCGTTGTTCCCGAAATAGTCCCACGGCTTCTTGAGGTCCGGCATCCGTGAGCTCTTCTTCCGCTGCGCCACCACATCGACAGGAACCCACGTCAGGATGTCACGTTGCTCGTCGTACAACGCAAACTCGGCCCAGCAGCGGATCTCATCCGTCGAGCCGCGCTTCACCTTCAGAAACGTCCGCTCTTCCTTGTCCTGCGCGACGTCATACCCCACAACCATCCGAGTCGGAATCCCCGCCTCGCGCAGGCACGCGACAAGCAGGGTCGTCGCGTCAAACTGCGACCCGCGCCGATCAAGCGCCGTCTGCGGCGCGCCCTTCCCATCCACACCCTGGATCTTCCCCGTCCGCGAGAACCCGTACCCGGAACCCGACACCTGCACGAGCTCGGCGACCTGACCCGTGATCCACTTCGCCGTCACGACAGGTGGCTGGCTCTGCGGCTTCCCGTTCGTCCACCTCGCCACCAACTCCTGCACCGGAGACATGTCCAGCACCTCGCCGGAGGGTGAGCGATCGATGTACGCCTCGGGCTTTGTTGCGTTCAGCGCCTCCGCGGGCCACGTCGTCGGCCAGCCGAGCTTCATCGCCTCCTGCTCGTTGAACTGAACCTTGTATCCGGTTCCGGAGATCTTCACGTTCAGGTTCATGTGCTTGCCCTGATAGCCGCCCTGCTCGAGCGTCCACTTCGCAAGCTTCGTCCCCGACGGATACCCCTCCAGAACCTCGAACGTCTCCACACGCACCCGGTCATTGAACGTCACGGAACCCAGAAACCCGTCACGCTCAAGCGGATTCCACCCCGACGTGGGCGGCAGAATCGGGAACACAATCACCGCGGAATCAAACTTCCACATCTCCTGCGTGGGGAACTGCCCCTGAGGCGAGTACAACACCTCCTGCGAGCTCGCCACATCCACGCGGATATCCAGCACCCAATCCTTCGGGTCATAACGCCTCAGATACGGGTTCGTGTCAGGGGCTGACGGCTGGCCCCCCCCGCGAGACGCGCCGCTCTGCCCGCTCGCTAAGCCCACGCTCCACGTGCCCACGCTCAATCCCACGATCAAGCCAGCCATCGCGGCGATGCCGAGCCCGCTCCGCCAGCCGCCGTTCACGCGATTCCGCATGTGACATCCTTTCCCGTTCTGCCCCACATCGCCTCCGAGACACCCTGCCCCAACACAATCCTACGCCCCCGCCAATCCTTGCCCTCGCTCTTCACTCTTCGCTGTACGGTGTACGTCTTTCGCTCTCCCCTCGCCCCCTGCCCCTGTTTGCCATCTGGCCCTTCGCCCTTTGGCGATTTCATCAGCCCCTCTGCCCCTTTCCCTCACTCTTCTACCATTCCGCCCCCACAGGAGTTCCCCCTATGCCCGCCCCCACCACCTCCCCCTCCGCTCCCACCGCCGCCGCGTTCCGTACCGAGAAGGACACCATGGGCGCGATGGAAGTCCCCGCAGATGTCCTCTACGGCGCCTCCACGCAGCGCGCCGTCCTGAACTTCCCCATGTCCGGCCGCCCCGTGCCGGAACAGATCATCAAGGCCTACGCCATCCTCAAGGCCGCGTGCGCGACCGTCAACCGTTCCCTGAGCCGCCTCGATGCCGAACGCACCAAGGCCATCGTCGAGGCCTGCCACGAAATCAAGGACGGCCTCCCCGCCCTCGGAGGAATCGCCAAGCACTTCCCCGTCGACATCTTCCAGACCGGCTCCGGCACCTCCACCAACATGAACGTCAACGAGGTCATCGCCAACATCATCTGCCTCCGAAAGCACAAGCCCATCGGCTCCTCAAAGGACGCCTCCTACCTCTCCTCCGGTGGCGTCCATCCCAACGACCACGTCAACATGGGCCAGTCCTCCAACGACACCTTCCCCACCGCGATGCACCTCGCCGCCGCCATCGAGATCGAGCACACACTCCTCCCCGCCATCAAGACCATCGCCAGCGCGCTCGAATCCAAAGCCGCCAAGTGGGACACCCTCGTCAAGATCGGGCGCACCCACCTCCAGGATGCGACGCCGATCCGTCTTGGCCAGGAGTTCAGCGGCTACACCTCCCAGATGCGCCACGCCGAAGAACGCCTCCACCGCGCCCTCCACACCCTCTCCGAACTCGCCATCGGAGGAACAGCCGTCGGCACCGGCATCAACACCCATGAGCAGTTCGGCTCACTCGTCGCCGCGGAACTCACCAAGCAGACCGGCGTCCACTTCCGCGAAGCCGCCAACCACTTCGAGGCCCAGCACGCCAAGGACGCCATCGTCGAAACCAGCGGCCACCTCCGCACCATCGCCGTCAGCATCAGCAAGATCGCCGGCGACATCCGCCTCCTCGGCATGGGCCCCCGCTGCGGCATCGGCGAACTCAAACTCCCCGCCGTCCAGCCCGGCTCCTCCATCATGCCCGGCAAGGTCAACCCCGTCATCTGCGAGGCCGCCATCATGGCCTGCTGCCAGGTCATCGGCAACGACCACGCGGTGGCCATGGGCGGCCTCGGGGGCGTCGGCTCCATGCTCGACCTCAACGTCGCCATGCCCATGATGGCCGCGAACGTCCTCGACTCCATCCATCTCCTCGCCCGCACCTGCCACGTCATGACGGAGAACCTGCTCAACGGCCCCGGCGAAGGACTCGTTCCGGACATGGACCGCTGCAAGGAACTCATCGAGGGCTCCCTCGCGATGTGCACCTCGCTCGTCCCCGTCATCGGCTACGACACGTCCGCCGCGCTCGCCAAGAACGCCTACGCCCAGGGCAAGACCGTTCGCCAGCTCGCCCTCGAAACCGTCGTCGGCCAACCCGTGAACCAGAACCCCGCCGGCGGCTCCTTCGGCTCAGGCCCCGGCGGCACACTCACCGCCGCCGACCTCGACAAGTACCTCGACCCCTGGTCGATGACACTGCCCGGCGGCGAGGGAAGTGCGGGGGGGTGACTCGGTCTAGGGTGGTCTTGGGTAGATCGGCTCTCCGAGCCGATGCGACATGCGATCATGGCGGCTTGCAACTCGCCTCGGACGAGCGGACCTATTTGGAAGCGCAACGCGCCGAGACTCTCCCTATCGAGTCACGGATTATCCGCTCATTGACGTCCTTCAGCACATCCGTACATTCATTCAACGACCCCTCGACCTGCTTTACTTCATTCTGAAGCACAGCGCAGCGGCTCTTGACATCCGCATCTTTGGGGAGTCTCGCCGAGACGTCTGCGACTCGATTGGCAAAGCGAGCAAGGTCTGCGCTGTCAGCGAATCCCCGCTTGACTGCAAAGGACCACGCATCGCGCAGGTACTGCGGATTCTCGCGTGAATCACTCATCACCGCAAACATTACAGCGAGTCCGTTCTCGCATTCGAACCGTCGACAAAGCGATTCTGTCGCCTCTGCCACTTGTCCTGAGAGCAGATAGGCCATGCCGACCTCATGCCAATAATCGCTTCTCGTGGCCCACAACGGGTTTTGCTCTTTGAGCGTCGACAGTACGTCTATTGCAGTAGCTGCGTTTGATTCACATACTTCAGTGATTACTCGACCGAGGTCACTTGTCAAATCGGGGTTCTGCGATGCAGCCTTGCATTGGCGCAAAAGAGCGCGGCTGTAGTCCCACGCGATCATCTCGTCGTGCGGCATCATCGCGTGAGCGCGCCGAAGCAGATCGGAATCAAGAGCGAATGAAGCGGCCCATTTCATGCCAGAACGGCTCAAGTAGGACGCTGTGTGCGACTCATACGCCAAGTCGGATTGTGCGCGGTACTGCTCGCTCCAATCGTCGCCATACAAGGATCTCAATGCATGAGTCCAATGCGAACTGCACGCTGGCATGGCCGGTAGAAAGTGGTCGGGAGCACCCTCGCCGAGCGCGACAGCAAGTCGCGTCCACTCGTCAGCCGAGAGTCGATTTCTCGCATCAAGAGCCACACGATTCGCTTCCTCTTGATTGGCCAGCGTGATTCGATTAGATATGTCTGCAAATACTGTGGATGTGGCGTCAATGAACAGCCGCTCGCCCGCTTCAATCTCAGCGGCAGTGTGTGTGACCGCGGCCCAATCTCGGACCGATGGCGAGAACAAAGGATCATTGCCTTGTGCGATGGCTTGCGAAAGCAGCGTGCCCATCGCGATCTGTTGCCCTCCAACAACAGTTGAGTGAATTAACCCGAGTAAATGACCTTGAGCATCAAGAATAGGTGCCCCGCTCGATCCTGGCGAAGCCGCGATGCTCAACTGGATCTGCCCCAAGTTATCGTCGGCTGATCGCAAGGCAGAGACGATCCCCTGAGAAGCACTAATGCCAAGACCCATTGGGTTCCCGAGGCAAACGACGGGCTCGCCGACACGCGGAGTCCTATTGGCGAGTGGGATTGGAGGCAAAAATGGGTCGAACATGCCTATAGGCACGAGCAGGGCGCTTCCAGCTATCCTTACGTACTTTTCATATGGGCGTTCGAGCCGAATCAACACCAGGTCGCGAGCCTCATCTGAATAGACAACCGCTCCCTCATTGACGCCGACTATGACCTCTGGTGTAAACTGAATCACTGCGAAGGCAGTGGTGCGCATGTCTTGGGCTACAACGTGGTGGTTCGTTGCGATAAGCCCATCGCCGACTACAAATGCCGTTGCCTGCGATAGCACGGTGCCGTCAAAGTCGATCCATTTCCAGATGCCTACGGACGGCGATGCACGTTCGACGAGGTCGGGCAACGCGGGTAGGTCTTGCGCGCGGACAGCGAATGGAGCGAGTACGAACAAAGCGCACAAGATGAATGAGACTCGCATAGCTCTTGCTCCGTGGGCGATACGTCGACTTCGCGGTACCGCTATGTAGTGTAACGACCACCTCAGTTGGCAGGTCGGCCGTCGGCCCTGGCCTCCTGCCGTCGCTCGTGCCAAACCCACGGACGGACGTGCCACCGAAGTTGCCGGCTCCGCGGCAAGTTCGGTGCTCTTCTCTCCACCTCGCCCTGATCGCCCCAACAATCCCGCATGTCCACCAAGCCAAAGAGGCCCGAGCCCTTCGACCCCGATCGCGCCTTCGCCATCTTCAACGACGGCCATTCGATCGATGCCGCCGTCGCCCGCGCCACACGAGCCGCCGCGGAATCGCATAAGCCGCCACGCTGCCCCACCTGCGGCACACCTCGACCACCCAATCCCGTCCACCGCCCACATAACCCGCCGCCCCCTTCTCCTTCGCCCCTGCCCTCTTCGCCCGCGAGGGCGAACGGAATGTTGCCACGGGCGCAGCACAGTCCCGCCCCCCACACGGACAAGGACAAGCCAGCCCGTGGAAAGCCCGCCCGCAGGGCGCATCCTGAGTGGGGCGGGCCGAAGGCCCCGTATCTCTCTTCTCTCCGCCGCCCGGCGATTCACTCGCCGGGCTCGCCGGGCGTCCTTCCATTCCTTCCCCTCGCGATCGCCTCGACGCGATCGCGAACGCTCAGCGGCCCCGAACGCCCCCGACTCTGTCTTCTCTGACCTTCTAGCCCCTTCTTCTCCGCACCCGGCTCGTGTCACATCCCTCACCCGCCCAGCAACCGCTTCCACCACGGCCTTTTCACGCCGTGGTCCCGCGAGCCCTCGCCCTCACCGATCGGCTCGCCATCAGCTCCGTATTCCTCGCCCTCGTCTCCATACACCCGCGCCCGGAAGTGCTGCGCAATCCGCCACATCTTCGCAATGAACTGCTGATCAGGATTCTTCACCACGATGCAGTCCTGGCTGTGATAAATCCACGCCCGGCCTCCATCGGCGCCGTCTTCCGGGTGAGCGGTCCAGATCGCAAGACCGGGATCGCCGCAGTAGACCGTTTCGCCGTCGGTCGTGGTCGCCTCGCCGACTTCATCAATCTCAAGCTCAGAGTCGGACTTGATGTACGCGAGCCATTCCTCCAGCGTGATCGGATTCGATTCCGCTTCGACCCAACTCTCGGCGCGCGTGATGTGCAGTTCGTATCCCATCACATCAGAATACCGAAAGTCCGCGCCACTGCACCCCGCCCGCGAGATGGGGGATGGCCCGAACACCCCCGACTCTGTCTTCTCGGGCGGCTTGCCCCTCGCCCTGTCCATGCCCCCAGACGCGCCCGTGCACCTCAACTCGGCATGAGCCGGCTCCACCTTCCCGCACGCCCGTACGATCCATCGCTCGCGCACCCATCCACCCACGGGAGCCCGCACATGTCAAAGCCACAGAAGAAGGCCAAGAAAAACGTCCGCGCGATCCCCAAGGAGAAGGCCGCCGGCCCCGGCTCCACCGACGCCTCAAAGGCCGCCGATGCACTTCACAACCGCGGCCCGCGCGACCACGCCACCGACAAGTCCCTCAACCGCGGCATAGGCGGCCCCTCCGCCAAAGCGCCCCGCCGCGCTCACTGAGCCGCACGCCTCGTGCCGCCGAGGGGTGAGCGTCTCCATCAACGCTCGCCTCCGCGCCTCTTTCAAGCCCGAAGAGATGGTCGAACGGTGCGCCGCACATCGTCCCCGCGATCTCACTTCCAGAGAGCATCCACCGCCGCCGAGTACAACGGGATTCCCGCAAGAATGTTGAACGGGAACGTCACGCCGAGGGACATCGACACGTAGATGCCGGGGTTCGCCCCGGGCACCGCCAGGCGCAGCGCGGCAGGTGCCGCGATGTACGAGGCCGATGCCGCCAGGACCGCCAGCAGCACCGCATCACCCGACGAGACACCCAGCATCCTCGCAGACACGATCGCCAGAGCCGCAAAGAGCACCGGTGCCACGATCGCGAACACCGGCACACCCAACGGCGTGCGCCGGATCGCCGGCAGCCGCCTCGCCGCGAGCACGCCCAGGTCGAGCAGGAAGAACGCCAGCACGCCGGGGAAGACATCGGTGCACAGCGGCTTGAACACGCCATACCCGCGCTCGCCCGTGACCACGCCGATGACCAGACTCCCGAGCAGCACAACCACCGGCCCATTCAGCAGCGCCTCGTGCAGCACGGTCCTCCATCCACTGTGCCCGCGACGCCGGACAGCACCTGCGTGCGCGGCACCCTCCGCGTGCGAGCCGCGCCGGTCGAAACGCAGCAGCGACAGCGCGATGACGATCCCCGGGGCCTCCATCAGCGCCATCGCCGCGACCATGTGCCCGCCGTACGCCGTCCCGCGCTGATCAAGCACCGTGCAGGCCGTCAGGAAGGTGACCACGCTCACAGACCCGTAGCACGCCGCAAGTGCCGCGGCGTTCGACGAATCCACGAGTCGCCGACACACCACATACGCCAGCACCGGCGTGAGAAGGGACAGTGCCAGTGCAAGCCCGATGGCGCGCCCGCCCTCAGCGGTCAGCCCCGATGCCGCCAGTTCGACGCCGCCCTTGAACCCGATCGCCCACAGCAGATAGATCGAGAGCATCTTCGTGACGGCGCGGGGAATCGAGATCTTCGAGCCCGCGAGCGTCGCGACAGCACCGAGGAAGAAAAACAGAACCGGTGGGCTGATCGTGAGCCACGCGGGAGCCGCGGACGGAGTGGAATCCGCAAAGCCGAGGAACAAGTCCATGCGCCGACAGCATACCGCGTCGATCGCCGAGTCGTGTTCGCGCGCACCAACCGCAACAGCCGGCGGCATCAGGCACGATGCGCCCCGCTCCACGAAGGATGCCTCCGATCGGCGCTAGGGCGAATCCGTCACCCGCCGATTTCGCTTTCTGGGCACCGGCGGTGCCGGGGTCTGTAGCCGCGGGTGGAGTGAGCGAGCCGGCACGCGCCAGCGTGCAGCGAGTGAATAGAACCCGTGGACAGCGTCGCCTGACACACAAGCCCCAGCGGGGCTCGGGAAGAGAGGCAGCGTGGAGTGAGAGAGGGGGGGCGTCTGCCCCGCTCCACCAAGGAAGCTGCTGTGCGGCCTGCTTTCCAGGGGTCGCGTTCGCTTCGCTCCCTTCACCCCCCGACTGTCTGCTTCCAGCCCTGTTGGGCTGAAGAGCACCGAGCTTGCCGCAGCGCCGATGGTGTCGGTATTGCTCTCAAGCCGGGTCGGTCGCATCTACTTACGCGCCGAGTGATCTCAAGAAGGTTGATTGTGAGGTATCCAACTAATGTGCAGAATCTTGGACGCATCTCTCGCATCCACATGCATTCGCAATACTGCGCATGCAGTTCCCGGAGTATTCACCCACATATCTCCATAATCGTCAACTAGCCGATCATTCATTTCTCGCCATCGGTCTGCCAAGAACATGCACGCGGAAAAAGTGCCATGAAAACTTGTGCCAGCGCAGATGAACTGCCTGCGACCAGAGTATTCTAGAGGTATGTGTCTAACAACGATCGCTATGTCATGAGTGTATCCGCCTTCGATACTCATTTGCGGAGCGACATTCGTTTCCTTATTTCGTGACTTATGAACAATGCGCACTCTCCACGGAAACCACGGCCACTTTTCGTGCGAAGGAGACGTCTCGATCCTACGGAGTGTCACCTGGTGTGGCATTTCGCTAGACACACTCACTGTCTCTCCGGCGCCGCCACTGAGGATCATTCGAGTCAACTGGTTTGTATTCAGGCCAACACAGATGCAGCTTTGATTGGAAGTGGTATCCATCTTGTCGGCGCTGGTGATCGCAACCGTGCGACCGCTCAAGCGAGATACTGCGTATGCCAAGCGAGCCGCGCCGATTCCGTCGTCCGCATCCATTGTAAACTGACCGAGTAGCGATCCTTGAACTGGAAACCGCGGCACTGCGATCGAAAATGCTCCCTGCATAATGTCGGAACCAAAGAATCTTGCCGTGCGTATTCGCAGAAGGTAGTCGTGTAGAAAATATAGTAATTCACGAAATAGGTCAAATGTCGCTGAAGCTACAATTCCGGACAGGAGAGCAATAAGCACGGTCGCCCACGATTCGGTGCGCGATGCAATTCGCGCGAGGGACCCAATGCAAACAATCAGTATGAAGACATCGAAAGCTACTCGCCACAGCCTTCCCCTGCCTCCGACCCCATGAGATTGCGCTGTCATCATGTCGCTATAGCTCCGGCTCTCAATCCTCACTCGTATCCAGCACGGCCATGAACGCCTCCTGCGGGATGTTCACGGAGCCCACGTTCTTCATCCGCTTCTTGCCTTCCTTCTGCTTCTCGAGCAGCTTGCGCTTGCGGCTGACGTCGCCGCCGTAGCACTTGGCGGTGACATCCTTGCGGAAGGCCTTGATGGTCTCGCGGGCGATGATCTTGCCGCCGATCGCGGCCTGGAGCGGGATCTCGAACTGGTGGCGGGGGATCTGCCCCCGGAGCTTTGACAGGATCTGCCTGCCGCGCTGCTCGGACTTGTCCTTGTGGGTGATGAGCGCGAGGGCCTGCACGGGGTCGCCGTTGATGAGGATGTCGACCTTGACCAGCCGGTCGGGCTCGTAGCCGATGATCTCATAGTCCATCGTGCCGTAGCCGCTGGTGATGCCCTTCAGCTTGTCGTAGAAGTCGTAGATGATCTCCGCCAGCGGGATGTGGAACGACAGCATCTCGCGCGAATCCGACACGAAGGTCTGCGACTTGTAGATGCCGCGCCGCTCCATGCAGAGCTTCATGATGTCGCCGATCTTGTCCTTGGGCAGGATCAGGTCCACGCGGCAGATCGGCTCCTTGATCTCCTCGATCACGCCCGCATCCGGCAGGTCCGCCGGGTTGTGGATCTCCTGCTCCACAAGCTCGCCGCCCTTCCCCCGTGTGGTCACGAGGTACGAGACGGTCGGCGCGGTCTGGACAACCTGGACGCCGCCCTCGCGTTCCAGCCGCTCCTGCACGATGTCCATGTGGAGGAGGCCGAGGAAGCCGCAGCGGAAGCCGAAGCCCAGGGCCTCGGAGTGGACGGCCTGAAACGTGAACGCCGAGTCGTTGAGCGAGAGTTTCTCGATGGCCTCGCGGAGTTCCTCGAAGGAGTTGCCTCGCTGCTCCTCGTCGGTCGCGGGGTAGAAGTCGCAGAAGACCATCTGGCGGGGGGGTTGGTACCCCTCGAGCGGCTCAGACGCCGGGTGCAAGTCGAGCGTCACGGTATCGCCGACACGGACATCGGCGAGCGTGCGGATCGCGGCGACCATGTAGCCGGTTTCGCCCGCCGACAGCGAGGGAACGCGATTGGGCTTCGGCGTGTACTTGCCGAGGTCGGTGATCTGGAACGTGCGGCCAAGCCCCATCATGCGGATCTTGTCGCCGACCTTGATGGAGCCGTCGAACATCCGGATGTAGACGATCACGCCGCGGTAGTCGTCGTAGACCGCGTCGAAGATCAGCCCGCGTGCCTGCGGCATCGTGCTGGGCTTCGGCGCGGGGAGCTTGTCGCAGATCGTGGCGAGGAGTTCGGGCAAACCCTGGCCGGTCTTCGCCGAGACGTAGATGCACTCTTCGGCGGGGAAGCCCAGAACCTGCTCGAGTTCCTGCGCGACCTTGTCGGGCTGGGCGGAGGGGAGATCGATCTTGTTGATGACGGGGATGATCGTGAGGTTCTCGTTGATCGCGAGATAGGCGTTGACGACGGTCTGGGCCTGCACGCCCTGCGTCGAGTCGACGACCAGCAGCGCGCCCTCGCAGGCCTTCAGGGCCCGCGAGACCTCATAGGTGAAGTCGACGTGGCCGGGCGTGTCGATGAAGTTGAGCATGTAGAGATCGCCGTGCGAATCGGCCTTGTCGGCGGCGTTCTTGGTCTTGTGCGTGCCGGCCTCGTCGACGGGGGCCTCGTAGTCGGTTTCGAGCTCGTCGCTTGTCGCGCCGGGCTTGTGCCGGTGCATGACGGTGACGGCGGAGGCCTTGATGGTGATGCCGCGTTCGCGCTCGAGATCCATGGAGTCCAAGAGCTGCTCGCGTGCCTCGCGCGCGGAGACGGCGTTGGTCGCCTGGAGCAGGCGGTCGGCGAGGGTGGACTTGCCGTGGTCAATGTGGGCGATGATGGAGAAGTTGCGGATGTTCATGGGAGGTGAAGGACCAGGGCCTGGGGTTGTGATGTCGTAAAGGACTGTCAAATCGTGCTTTGGGGCACGCGTATGGCGCAGGGAAGCCATGCCCCCGCCACGGGGTCTGGATGGTATGCGGGCGGCGCGGGATCGAGAAAGTCACGGCAGCGAGAGCACGGCGATGATGACGCCGCCGACGATGATGGCGACGAACGCTCCAAGGAGCACCGCTGCGACGGTCTTGGACTTTCGTGCCCGCCGATCCAGCTCTTCCTCGAGCTCGCGCACCTCGGTGATCAGTTCGTCGCAAGACCTTGCTCCGGTGAGCAACTGTTCCACACCGGCGCACAACGCAAGTGCACTGGCTTTGAGGTGCTTCGCGGCTTTCGCCGGGTGCGTGAAGGTCACGGCGTAGGCCATCGTGACACGCCCGCGATCGAAGTCCATGCGCAGGCGCTGGGGAAGCTGTGTGGGGACCTTCGCCTTGGCTGGATTGTCCTTGCCTCTGGTCCACTCGCGGAATCCATGATCGGGCGAAGAGGTGTCGATCCCTTCCATCGGTCTCTCGAAGCCGAGCGGGCCCAGATACTGATCGGCACCCGCGAAGGCGTCGTCAGGATCCAGCGTGGTCACGAATGTATGTTCGATGATCATCCAGGGAACCCCGGCACGAGTTCGTGCAGCACGCAGAACGCATTATGACAGAAATGGAGCGCAATCCCCGGCAGCAGCGACCCGCACCGCGCGACAAGGAACGCGAGCACGAGCCCCATGAGGAACAGATTCACGAACATGAACGGGTTGATGTGAATGCTCGCAAAGAGCAACGCCGTGACGAGCGTCGCTTCGCGGCGATCGAGCGTCCGCCGGAGCGCAGAGGCGATCACGCCTCGGAACCCGATCTCCTCCGAAACCGCGGGAAAGACCGCGACACTGACGAAGCAGAGGGCGATCGCGAGGCCCATAGGGAGGTCCGCGGCCATGAAAGCATCGGTGTAGTAATGGGTATCGTCCTGCCCGAACATCGCTGTCCATACCGATGCCAGCAGTGTTGCCAGCATGTACGTCACAAGCGAAAGGCCCACGCCATACGCCAGCCAGCGACGCTCGCGTGGCGGGCGAAGCATTGGGCCGACATCGCGACGCACACACCAGAGGGCGATGAGCGACACGATGGCGAAGAGACCATCCGTGAGCAACGCGGCTCGAACCTCGAACACGGGTGTCGCGTCATCGCCGACGATCAGTATGCAACCTGAAGGCCGAGAATGATCACGACGTATGCCGCGTAGAGGATCGCAGCCAGGCGAATCGAGGCAAACGCCGACTTCATCGTGGGTGAGGGAACGAGGACGCGCTGAGCGCACTGACAGGCGGCACCCGGTCGGTCGGGCCTGCCGCATGTCGGGCAGAATGTGCGGGCGTCGCTCACGGGCACGCCGTCGTTGGGCTCAATCGGGCCGCCGGGATAGATCGGTGTGTCGGTCATACCGCCATGTGCTGCTTCAGCGCGCGGTGCTTGACTCCCGCAGCGATCGCTCGGCTCAGCGCGATGCAGATGATGATGGGAATGACAAGTCCGCGTACCTGTCCGCCGCTGACCACGATGCCGGCGATCACAAGCGTGGCGTACAGCGCGAGACCCGTGATGGCGGCGGGGAGCGGCGACTTACGGGCCCAGAACGCCAGCGTTGTGAAGATTGCGCACAGGATGAGCACGAAGACCCCGACGAACACGAGCTCAAAGGCTCCCGTGGGAGCCCCTGCCTGTTGAGCACTCCCGGGCGCGAGAAGTCCGAGGATAAGGAGCAGCCCGCCGCCGATCGCCTGCAGGATCGCGATCGTTAGAAGAATGCTGAAGGCGGTCTTGACCTGTTTCTTCATTTCCGCAAGCTGAAGTGTCTGGCCGGTCTTTGAGGAAGCGAACTCCTTGTCGGAGACAACCCGTGGACCGGTCGTCGTCTGGGTCGGAAGCGCCTTGCCGCACGACGTGCAGAACTGGGCCGTGGATTCGTTCGTTGCGCTGCAATGCGGACAGACAATGGACATGCCGGGCCTCCCTTGAGATATGCGGGAGCATACCAAATCCGCGCCGATGTCAACCATGCGGTTTCGTTTCGACCGCCGACACGGTGGTCTCGTGAGGGCATCAGCCCGGTTTCTGCCCGATCACGTCAAAGACCGGCGGCAGGAGCATGAACGCGTCGGGGTCGTTCGAGGCCTCCGCCCAGCAGGCGAAGAAGGCGTCGGCGTCGCGCTGCGTGATCTCGTTCATCTGCACGAGGCGCGGCACGAAGGACTGCCAGAACGTCGTCGGCCAGTTCCAGATGGTGGAGCCGGGGCGGGCCATGCGGTTGTGTGAGTCCAGGTGGGTGACGGTGAGCCCGGCGCGGGACATGATGCCGGGGAGGTTGCCGACGAGGTCGGGGTTGCCGCCTCGGGCGCGCCAGGAGCGGGCCACGGCGTCGATGACCTTTGAGAACTCGGGACGCTTGGGGGCGAGGGTCATGTGCTCGTAGTCGAAGTAGTCCTGCACGACGAAGCGGCCGCCGGGCTTCAGGAGCCGGGCCACGGCGCGGACGACGGCCTCGGGATCCTTGACGAAGCAGAGGACCCAGCGGGCGTAGGCGAGGTCGAAGGTGGCGATGGGTGAGGGCTCGCCGGCGGCGGCCGCCGCGCGGCAGAGGACCTCGTCGATGTGCTGGACATCGCCGACGTGGGCGGTGAGGTTGGGGACGTTGCGGGCGCGTGCCGCGGCGTTGAGGTCGTTGATGAAGGGCGCGGACTCATCGACGCCGACGAGGCGGCCGGTGGGGCCGGCGATGTGCGCGAGGTCGAACGTTGCGTACCCGGGGCCGCAGCCGACATCGAGGATCGACTGACCGGGCGCGATGCGGGCCTTGGCCCATGCCTCGTGAGCGGCGGCGGACCAGAGCCGGTGCTGGAAACCGAGACGCCAGTGTTCGGCGGCGTCGGTGCCGAGGATGTACTCAGGAGAAGACATGGAGCGGAGGGTAGGGGGGGAAGAGAAATCGCACATGGCAGATGGTCAGTTGGCACATGAAGAGAGGAAGCGGGACCACGACACACTCCGCCGCTTGTCCCGGGTGATCGGGGTGTCAACGCTTGCACGTGGCCGAGATGAGCACGGATGACGCTGGCGGGCGGGGATTGGCGGCGAGGTCACCGATGCGGCTGGTTGCGCGGGCGTTGGGGTCGTTCCACCCGCGGACGATGCCGCGGATGGCGCGGCTGAACTACCGGCGAGAGATCGCGGCGACATCGATGCTGCCGTTCGTGCTGGCGCCGGTGGAGGGCGGGATCGCGGGCGTGCTGGTGCGGACGGGGTTCGAGGGGCTGGTGACTGAGGGGAAGATCTCTGAGGGGATGCTCAACTACATCGTTGCGGTGGTGACGGCTTCGGCGGCGTTTGCGAACATCACGAGCTTTGTGTGGGTGCGGGCGAGCCACGGGCGGGACAAGATCCGGTTCCTCGTCGGCGCGCTGGTGACGATGTCTGTGCTGGTCATCATGATCGGGCTGACGCCGACCACCGTGATGGGTCTGTATCTCACCGCGGGCGCGACGGTGCTGGCGCGGGTGTGCTGGGCGGGGTTCCTGACGATGCGTTCGACGGTGTGGGGGCGGAACTACCCGAGGGCCGAGCGCGGGCGGCTGACGGGGAAGTTGTCAACGGTGCAGGTCTCGATCGTCGCGTTGCTCGGGCTTGGCCTGGGCGCGATGATGGAGTGGAACCCCGAGGCGCGGCATGTGCTGTTGCCGCTGGGGGCGGTGATCGGGTGCGGCGGGATCTACATGTGGTCGCGGGTGCGGGTGCGCGGGCGAGAGGCGTTCAAGCGCGTGGAGCGGATGGACACCGGGAAGGACCGGCCGAGTTTCAACCCGATGAGCATCGTTGAGGTGCTGCGTACGGACCGGAAGTTCGCGTGGTTCATGCTGTGCATGTTCCTGCTCGGGATCGGGAACCTGATGGTGGATGCGCCGCTGGTGATCGCGGTGCGCGAGGAGTTCGGGGGTGGGTACGCGGCGGGTATTCTCGTGATGGCGACATTACCTCAGGCGATGATGCCTCTGGCGATTCCGTTCTGGGCGCGATTGCTGGACAAGGGGCATGTGGTGAAGTTTCGCGCGATCCATGCGTGGTTCTTCGTGGCGGCGACGCTCTGTCTCGTCGTGGCGTTTCGGTTCCACCTGTGGCCGCTGGTGGTGGTGGGGGTGTTGATCGAGGGGATCGCGTTCGGGGGCGGCGTGCTGGCGTGGAACCTCGGGCATTTGGACTTTGCGCCGGCGCACAAGGTCGCGCAGTACATGGGCGTTCACGTGACGCTGACGGGCGTGCGCGGGATCATCGGGCCGTTTGCCGCGGTGTGGCTCTACGAGACTTTCAAGGGTGCGTTGGGTGTGGGCGGCGGGAGCTGGGTGTTCGTTGTGTGCCTGGTGTTTGCGATCGCGGGGTCGATCGGATTCGTGCGCCTGGCGCGGCTGATGGGTGGGGACACGGTGGTGCGCGAGGGACCGATCGAGGCGACGCCGCCGAGCAAGGCCAGGGAGTAAGAGTCCGCATCGGCCTTGAGGGCCGATTCGGGTGGTAGGTGGAGGAGGGCGCCCGCCGGGTGAACCGTCGGGCTTGGAAGATCAGCCGGCGAGTCTGTCGGACAAGCAAGCGAGCGCGATGGAGTGTTCCATCGCGCCCGTGTGTGTTGAGAGAGGCAGTGATCCGAGCCGCGTGGCTCGCGATCAGCGGCGGCGACGTGCGGTGAGCAGGCCGCCGAGCGAGAGGAGCGTCATCGCGGCGGGAGCGGGGATCTGCTGTGTCCAGAGGAGGGCCTCTTCGCGTTCGGTGAGCGAGTTGTATCCGACGCCGGCGATGTAGATGAACGCGCCGTCTCTGGAGATCGACCGTGCCGATGAGGTCAGGAACTCGGGTGGTAGAAAGGTGTGGAGGTCGACCCATGAGTCGGCGGTACCGCTCCAGAACGAGGCGTGTGAGTGGAAGTCGACGGTGGCCATGCCGACCTGCATTCCATCTAAGACGTCGTAGGCCTCGGAGTTTCCGCCGTCCGGTCCGAGGTCAGGATGCAGATCGACCCAGGAGTCGGCGGTGCCGTTCCACGTTGAGGCGTGGAAAGAAGGGCCGGAAGCTCCGTCAGGGAAGTAGGCCATGCCGACCTGCTGGCCGCCCGAGACCGCGTTCGCTCGGGACTCGAATGCCCCATCGGGGTTGAGGTCGACCCAGGAGTCGGCGGTGCCGGTCCAGAGACTCGCGTGGAATGCGCCGGTGTCGAGGAGACGGACCTGACCAACCTGCTGATCGCCAGATGTGCCGGCGAGAGAGGAGGAGGATGCGAAGGAGCCGGGGTGTACGTTCAGCCACGACTCGGCGGTGCCGTGCCAGATGCTGGCACGATCGACAAATCCGAAGCTGACGGCTCCGACTTGCTGGTTGCCGTGGACGGCGAAGGCGGCGGAGATAGAGCCGCCGGGGTGGAGATCGACGACCGGGTTTGCGGGGCCGTTCCAGAGTGCGGCGCGGTAGACGGTGCTGCCATTGCCGATGTATCCCACCTGACGATTACCCCACGCGCCGAAGGCGGCGGAGTTGTTGAAGCCGGGGCTGGGCAGCTGCAGGTGGGACGCGGCATCACCGGACCACATGCTGGCGATTCGGGTCGCGCCAACTTCGGAGTTCCCGACCTGATACGCACCAGAGCCACCGAAGGCCATGGTGTGGGATGCGCCGCTCTGGTGGAGATTGATGACAGTAAACTGCGCGTGGGCGGCTGGGGCCGACAGTGCCAGTACGGTTAGGCCGAGTGCGGGTGTGGCGATAGCGACAGCCCGACCAGCGGCAAGGAACGGATGGTTCAACACGGTATGTGCTCCCACGAGAAAGGCGTGTGCTCCCACGAGAGACGTCGCTGCGAACCGCGTTGTGTGGTCCGTCGATCGTCCGAAAGGCAACATACAACACGATCCGGGGATTGCCAGTGACCTGGGGAGAATATGTGCTCGATCGGTGGCAGCGGCGTCGGCGGGCCGCGGTCAGGGCGGGCCGTGAGCGGAGCCAGCGGCGAGCAGGAGCAGGGAGGGGGAGGCGAACTGAGGGTGTTTTTGGATGCGTCGGGTGAGGGGGAGCGCATCGAGTAAGGAACCGACGCCGCGGCGGGCCGCGGAGGACGCGGAGGGGGTGTTGGTGGGGGAGGCAGGAGCGGGGGAATCATCAACGCGGAGAGCCGCGGAGGATGCGGAGGGGGAGTTGGTGGGGGAGGCGGGAGCGGAGGGATCTTCAACGCGGAGAGCCGCGGAGGACGCGGAGGGGGTGTTGGTGGGGGAGGCAGGAGCGGGGGAATCTTCAATACGGAGAGCCGCGGAGGATGCGGAGGGAAGTGGCGGTACGCGGGACGAGCCGGTTTGGGGGTTGGAGCGAGCGTGGACGCGACGCAGGATGGATTCATCGATGGGGACGATGCGTGAGAGGCGGTAGAGGTGGTAGGCGGCTTTACGGGCGCGTTCGGAGGCGCGGATGTAATCGGGATCGCTCAGGTGGGTTGCGGGATCGGGCTTGGAGCGAGCGAGGGCATTGAAGTCGTCGAGGATGCGGACGAGGACGCGCACGGCGGAGGAGAGGTTGAGCGATGAGGCGAGGCGTGTGTGCGTGCTTGCGCCGGTCTCCATCTCGCAGACGCGGGCCTGGATGTCGGGGCGGGCGAGCCAGATGGTGAGGGTTGCGAGGGAGATGTTGAACTGGCGGGCGACGGAGTTGAGAGAGGCGTCGGGATCGGCGAGGGCGGTGAGGATGGCGTCGGAAGACGAAGAGAACGCGGAGGACGCGGAGGTATCAGAGGAACGCGGAGGGGAAGAGGGAGAAGGGGCAGAGGGCGGAGAGGACAGAGAGACACCGCTCTGGAGAGCGGTGCCGGCGGGAGCGGCGTGATCGGTGGGAGATGTCGCGGTGGCCGCGGGCATGCGTCGAAGATACGCCGCGGGAGAGCGTGTGCAAGGGGGCGCGTGAGTGAAATCGTGCTCTCACTGACAGACGTATGTCAGTGAGAGGTGGAGATTTTTGTGAATGTGGGGGTGTGGGAGGGGGTGTGTGGCGGTTGAGAGCAAGTGCGGCTCGAGCGGCTTCGATCCATTGGTAGCGTCCGGAGCTGGCTGCGAGATCGCTTGGCGTTGTCGGCCTGACTCTGATTGTCAGTGGGGCGTATCACTGGGGATACGGCTGTTTCGGTCTTCGCGTGCTGCTTGTCTCGCCGATGTTCGAGACGCTACGCCTGAACTTCAACCGCTCTAGGCGACCGTCTTGCTGAGGATGATGCTTCGGTAGTTGGTGTAGGGCCACTGCCAGTGCTGGATGAAGCGGTAGGCGCGGTGGGCGTAGAAGCCGGCGAGTTTGGTGTCGGGTTCGGCGTAGGAGAGCGCGATCTCGGACTTTCCGAGTTCGAGGGCGCGTGCTTCGACTGCGCGGAGGAGCAGGCCGCCGATGCCTCGTCCCTGGTGGAGTGGATCGACGCCGAAGAGCGAGAAGTGTGCGACCTCGGGGCGGAGGAACCATTCGGGGAACGCGGCGGATTCTGTTTCCTGGAAGAGGATGGTGCCGACGAGCGGTCCGTTGTCTCCGAGGGTGGCGACGAAGTTCTCTCCGGTGGCGGAGCGGGCGCGGGTGACATCGACGGTCTGGCGTCCTGCGAGCGGCTTGAGCCCCATGGCGACCTGCTCGGCGTAGGCGCGGTGCAGGAGCGAGGTCAGTTCTTCCATGGAATCGGAGGAGCGAACCCGGCGGACGAGGATGGGGAGGACGGGGGCTTCAAGCATTATTATTCATCACAAGCATAGCTATGCGGGCGTGCGCGGACCAGTCTGTTGCTGGGCCGGGCGGAACTGGGATTGTTGGCGGGTCGGGCGGCCGGGGCGAGGAGGCGCTGGTTTGCGCTGGGAAGGCGGAAAGACAGAAAGGCGTTCACCACGGAGAACACAGAGAGCACAGAGAAAGGCAGGGAAAGAGGGCGGTAGAAAGGGCAGGTGGCCAGATGGCACATGAAGCGTGAGGGGTCCCAGTATCATTCCGCGTCGGTGCCGATGGATTTCCGCAGGAAATCGACCATTCGTTGCGAGAAGATGAGGCGGTTGGAGAGTTTGGCGAAGCCGTGTCCTTCGTCGGGGAAGTAGATCTGCTCGGGCTCGTAGCCGCGTTGCATGAGGCCGACGGCGAGCTGCATGGCTTCGCCGACGGGGACGCGGGGATCGTTGAGTCCGTGGGCGATGAGCATGGGGACTCTGATCTTGTCGATGTGGTTGATCGGGGAGACGGATTCGAGGAACTCTGAGTCGGAGAGCGGGCCGTACTCGACTTCGCGGAGCTTCTGGCGGTAGCCGCTGGTCTGTTCCAAGAAGGTCTTCATGTTGACGATGCCGACGACGTTGATTCCTGCGCCGAAGAGTGGCTCTTTCTGCTGTCCTCGTTCGACGCGGAGCCGATCCTCGACGAGTGTGGCGACGGACATGAAGCCGCCGTAGGAGCCGCCGTAGGTGGCGATGCGTCCGGGCCGTGCGAGGTTTTTGTCAACGAGCCACTGTGCGGCGTCGACGCCGTCGCTGACGGACTTCCAGCGGTTCTTGTAGTCGTCCATCATGTGGAAGGCGCGTCCGTATCCGGTGCTGCCTCTGACGTTGGGCTGGATGATGCCGAAACCCTGGGCGAGGAGGTACTGGTTCTGAGCGCTGAAGACGGGTCGGAACTGGCTCTCGGGTCCTCCGTGGTAGTTGGCGATGAAGGGGATGCGCGAGCCCTCGACGTGGCCGGGCGGGAGGAAGAGGAAGGCGGGGATGTCGAGCCCGTCGGCGGCCTTGTAGCGGATGAGTTTCGGGAGTGTGAACTGTGCGAGATCGATGCCCTGGGTGTCGGCGATGGTGACCTGTCGGGGCTTGTCGGCGGCGCGGCCGATGGGTGGGATGTTCCAGGTGTATGCGAGCCCGGGTGTCTTGGCGTTTGAGACGGACCACGTGATGCGGTCGGTCTTGAGTTCGTTGAGGGAGATGACGCCCTCTTCGATGGGTGGGAGCGTGACCTTGTCGTAGCCGGGGAGGCGGTAGAGCTGGAGCTCGCCGTAGCCGTCCTTGTTGGTGACGACGGCCAGGAGTGTGCGTTCGGTGTTCATGGAGGCGGAGTCGATCTCGTAGTCGTTGATCTCGGGGATCGGCTTTGAGGTTGCGCCGGTGGCGAGATCTTTCTGGTAGAGCTTGCGCATGCCGTCTTCGATGTCGGCGACGATGAGGACGCTCTTCTCGCCGGGGAGGTAGCCGACGAGGGACTGGGAGACGGTTGAGCCGTCGGGGCTTGCGAGGCCGAGATCTTTGAGGGAGCCATCGGAGAGCGTGAGTTCGTAGATGGAGGTGTCGGAGATGGAGCGATACTCGGAGACGAGGGCTCGGGACTTGTCGGCGGTGATGTCGGACGCGCTCCAGGATCCGGGGCGGTTGAGGATGCGGGTGCCTTTGCTTGTGGCGAAGTCGAAGAGGTAGAGGTAGAAGTCGCGCGGGCTCTCGGCGTTGCCGCTGTAGAGGAAGCCGGACGAGTCGGCGAGCCACTTGTTGGCGGCGAACTGGACTTTGGGGTCGCTGACGATGGGCTTGATGGCGTTGGGATCGCCGGGCGCGGCCTTGGGATCGAGGAGTGAGATCTGGGTGTTTTCGTTGCCGCCGACTGCGTGGAAGAGGAGGATCCTGGAGCCGTCGGGTGAGATGGAGTATCCGGAGAGTCCGTCGGCGTAGTTGGTGAGTTTGGTCATCTTGGAGTCTGGTCCGGCGGCGTTGCCCTGGACGCGGTAGAGCTGCCAGATGCCATCGGGCCAGTCGCGGACGTAGAGGGTGCCGTCGGGCGAGAACTGTGGCGAGCCGGGTGCGCGGATCTTGAGGAAGCGTTCGAGAGAGATGGAGGCGAGGGGTTCGGTGGTGGAGATCGAGGCGGCGGCGGTTGAGCGGGCGAGGGGCACTGGTGCGCCTGCGTGCTGCGCGAGGGCGAGTGTGCTTGAGAGGGAGAGGGCGAGGAGGACAGCCGCGTGACGGACGGGTGTGGCGCTCGGCATGTTGAGGATCTCCTTTGGGGCTTACAGGATACCGGGCTTGGGGGGTTCGGTTGTGGGGGATGGGCGGGGCGTCGGCAGGGGTTCATCGACGATCGTGGACACGTTGCCACTGCGCGGGCGTGACGCGGATGACGGACCCGTGGCGTGTGAGGGGTGGGAAGGACATGAGATTCTGGACATCTTCCCACTTGAAGAGATCGTTGGATCGGATCGCGCCGTAGCGGCCTTCGCGGTATTCGTCGTAGTAGATGACGAGGTTTCCGTCGATGATCTGTGCGCTCGGGGCTTCGACCCAGTGGATGGTGAGGGATGCGGAGGGTGTGCCGAAGGGGCCGACGGGTGTGAGCCCTCGGACGGCGCGGATCTGCTTTTTCTCAGGCCATTGCCGCTCGTCTTTGTAGAGCAGGAGCCAGCGGCCGGGGTCGCTGGGTGTGGCGGGTCCGGCGGCGGGGGCGTCGAAGATGCTCTCGGAATCGGCGGGGCGTGTGAGGCCTTTGGGGATCCAATCGGGTGGGAGTTCGATCCACGCGGGGTCGATGGAGGGGTAGCCGGGATCGAAGAGCGATTGGTAGGGCGAGAGGGTGCGGAAGTCGCGTGTGGTGGAGTAGTACATCCGGTGGTTCCACTCGGCCTGCTTCTCGGTTGCGGGGTTGAGCCCGTCGATGGCGCACGACCAGGCGAGGACCCAGTGGGTTGCGGCGGAATCCCAGATGATTTCGGGGGCCCAGCAGTAGTCGATGCTGACGGTGTCGGGCATGACCTTGAGCGAGCGGATGTCGGTCCAGGTGAGGAGATCGGTGGAGCGTGCGTAGCCGATGCTGCGTCGGTCGCCGGTTTCCCAGGTCCAGACGCAGTGGAAGACGCCGTCGGGGCCTTGCGCGATGCATGGGTCGCGCATGCCGCTGGAATTGCCGACGCGCGGCACGAAGAGCGGGCGGTCGAGGTTCGCGGGTTGCCAGGTGTATCCGTCGCGCGAGGTGGCGAGATAGAGGCCGAACTCTCCTGCTTTGTTGAACTTGGGGTCTCTGAAGTAGGCGAGGATGTACCAGTCGTTCTCGCCGGGAGCGGTGGTGCGTGCGGCACGCATTGATTCGGGGAGGCGGCGCTGGATTTTCTGGACCTGGGAATGGCGTTCATCGGCGTCGAGTGCGGAGCAGCCGACGAGCAGCGAGGGCGTGAGGATGAGCGAGAGGGCGAGAGGTGTGGCGTGGCGCATGGTTGTCCTCAGTCGGTGTGTGGCGTGAGGTGCCCCAGCGAGGCCCTGATGGTTTCCGAACGATATGCGGTTGGGTGCGTGCGAAGTCCATTCCAATCTGTCGCGTGATCACTTACACTGGGGTCAACGGAGATCGTTGCATTGTGCCCGCCGAATGAACACGAGAGCTCTGGCAGCACGGAACCCTACAAAGGTGGCGAGTTCGGCGGTGGCTGCGCGCCCGAGCCGAGCGTCATGGGTGCGAGGCATCTTGGCGAGACGCCGTCGGGTATCACGCCGGTGCGGAGGCCCGCGCCGGAGACGATCGGGGCTTATCGCGTGCGGGGTGTGCTGGGCGAGGGTGGGTTTGGCGTGGTGTACCTGGCGGAGCAGGAGAAGCCGGTTCGGCGTCAGGTGGCGATCAAGCTGCTGCGTGCGGGGCGTGAGAACGACCAGGTCATTGCGAGGTTCCATCGCGAGCGTCAGTCGCTTGTGCGGATGGAGCATCCGGGGATCGCGCGCGTGTTCGAGACGGCGGAGCTTCCGGACGGGCGTCCGTACATCGTGATGGAGTTGGTGAGGGGGCTGCCGGTCACGACATTCTGCGATGAGGGGAAGCTGACACTGCGTGCGCGGCTGGAACTGGTGGGGCAGGTGTGCCGGGCGGTGCAGCACGCGCACACGAAGGGGATGATCCACAGGGACCTGAAGCCGTCGAACGTGCTTGTCACCGTGTCTGACGGTGAGCCGGTGGTGAAGATCATCGACTTCGGGATCGCCAAGCCGGTGTCGCAGCATGATGGTGATCAGACGGTGTACACGCAGTTGCACCAGATCGTGGGGACGCCGGGTTACATGTCTCCGGAGCAGGTGCGTGGGCTCTTGGACATCGACACGCGGACGGATGTGTACTCGATCGGCGTGATGCTGTATGAGCTCTTGGCGGGCGTGATGCCGCTTGATCCGGCGTTGTTCAAGTACAAGACGGCAGCGGAGACGGAGCGGATCATCTCGGAATCGGAGCCGGCGCGGCCGTCGATGCGTGTGTCGCGTTCGGTCGAGTTGCGTGATCGGCTCGCGATGGTGCGCGGGACGGACGCGATGGGTCTGGCGCGGGAGCTGAAGGGCGAGCTCGACTGGGTGGTGATGAGGTGCCTGGAGAAGGATCCGGCGAGGCGATACCAGTCTCCGGCGGCTCTGGAGGCGGATCTGCGGCGGTACCTCTCCGGCGAGGCGGTGGAGGCGGTGCCTCCGACGCTGGGGTACAGGGCGAAGAAGTATGTGAGACGGCATCGCGCGCTGGTTGTGTCGGGTGCGGCGATCGTGTTCGCGCTGGTGGGCGGCTTGGCGACCGCGGGGTATGGGCTGTATCAGGCGACTCTGGCGAACGTGGAGCTGACGAGGACGAACACGAAGTTGAGTGAGGCGATCGAGGAGGTGACGCGCCAGGAGAAGAAGGCGACGCGTGAAGCGGCGCGTTCGGGCGCGTTCTCGAAGTTCTTCGTTGACGAAGTGCTGGGCTCGGCCCGCCCCGCGAACGTCGATGGAGAGGGTCTGACGATCGGGGAAGTGCTCGACGAGTCGGTGCTGAAGCTTGACGCGATAGAGGACGGCTCCGTGCGAGCCGATGTTGAGGCGAAGATCGGAGAGATCTATCGGATGCTGGCGCGTCACGAGGACGCGAGGACGCATCTGCAGAACGCCGTGATGCGTTACCGGAGCGATCCGGAGGTTCCGCGGATCCTGCTCAGCGGGGCGATGCTTGAGCTTTCGAGAGTGCTGCATCTGCTGTTTGAAACCGGCGCGAGCGTGGAGTACGCGCGAGAGGCCTACGAGATACGGCTGGCTGAGTTGGGTGAGCGGGCTGCGGGGACGCTGTATGCTGCGCAGCATTATGCGATCGTGCTTGAGAGGACCGAGCGTCGCGAGGATGCGCTGGGGTTGATCGAGCGAACGTATCGACACGCGATTGAGGCGGCGGACGCGGGTCCGGAGTGCCGCGAGCAGCTGCTGGTCATGTCGACCTATGCGCAGATGGTGCTGATGTCCGGCGGGCGTGGTCAGGAGCGTTTCGAGGTGATGACGCGCGTGCTGGAGACCGCGGATCGGCTTCGGCTGCCAGATTATGACATGGCGAGGTATCTCGGCATGTACGGAGAGGCCGCGGCACAGATCAGGAGGTATGACGAGGCGGCATCATCGCTTCATCGTGCGATCGAGATCGAGCGGCGTCTGCAAGGGAGGGACACCGCCTCGGTGGCCGGGCTGATGTCTTCGCTGGCCAACGCGTTGCGGCTTTCGAAACGATTGGATGAAGCAGAGGCGATGGCTCGCCAATCGATCGAGATCTATGAACGAATCTACGGTTCAGAATCTGAGTGGGTCGCGAGCGTGACGGTCATACTTGCTGCCACGCTGCGTGGGCAGCAGAGATTTGAGGATGCGGATGCCGCGTTCGCGAGTGCCGTGAAGGTGTACAAGTCGGTTCTGCCGGAGGGGTCTTGGCGCACGCTCAATGTTCAATCGTTGCACGGGGAGCTGATGATCGATCTGAAGCGGTTCGATGATGCGGAGAGGATGCTGGTCGAAGTCGAGCGGGGATTGCGAGCGGACCGGAACGCGAGGGCGTCGCATGAGCTGACGATGCGTCGGTTGGTGAAGCTGTACGAGGCGACGGGAAACACGGCGGAATGCGAGCGATGGAGTGCGGAGCTTGTCAGGGGCTCTTCGGCAGCTGCGCAACGCAAAGAGTAGACTTTGGGGCCAGGAGCGGGCATCGGGTGCGTATGCCGCACGCTGAACACGCTCATACTCGCGGGAGGTCCACATGAAAGCTGAGAAGTCTGTGACGTCTGTGGAGGTGTCTACACCAGAGCCATACACGAATGCGATCGCGTTGAAGCGAACGCTACGTCGTCTGGTGAAGACGCTGCTGGATGCCAATCCCGCGCCGCCTTCTGGTACGATGCGTGCCGCGGCCCGCGACTGGCTGAGCGGTTCGAGCGGCAGCTTTCCCCCGGCGGTCAACACGTGGATGCGGCGGACGTTCACCGAGGACACGATGGGTTCTCAGGTGGTGACTCTGACGCCGACCAATGCGATCGCGTATGCCAATGCGTTGGACGCGATGGTTGACGCATTTGCGCAGGGTGGGCAGCCGTCTGATCCGGTGATGGCTACGGCGTGGGCCTGGGTGACTGCGGATGCGAGCGATCCCACGCATCCGGTGCCTCCTGAGGTTCTCGAGTTTGTGGACAGCGAGTTGCCGGCGACGGTCTGAGTTCTGTCGGCGGAGTCGGGTGCGTTCACGCTGCGCGACGATCGCTCTCGCGGTGGAGTTGTCCATTGGTTGATGCTTTGGCGCGTTCGGCATCGACCTTGCCGTTCTCGTTCCAGCGCGGGGCGCGGACGTTGGAGGGCGTGAGGGGGGACTCGCGCCAGTCCTCGGCGTTGCGGAGGTTGAGTTCGCTCGGCATGGTTTTGCGGTAACCGAGGAGGCGGACCACTTCGAGCACGTCGCACCAGGTGGGGAACATGCGGTCGTTGGAGCGTTTGAAGGCCTCGATGGCCATGACAAAGAGGAACTGCTCGCTGGTGAGTTCGCCCTCTTCGGCGGAACGGGTGAAGTCGGAGAGGCGTCGGCCGGGGCCGCGGCGGCGTTCGAGGCCGGTGGGTGGTGTGCTGGTGCGTTCGGTCGGGGAGTCTGCTTCGGGCTGATCTTCTTCGGCGTTGAGCCGACGGGCTTTTTCGAGGGCTGCTGCGACCTCGCGACGATCGAGCCCTGAGCGACGATCGACGACCGACCCATAACCGGGTGAGCCGGGCTGTGGGGTGGACTGGGTGCTGGATTGGGAGTTGGACTGCACGTCCGACCGGCGACCGGTGTGCGCTTGTGTGAGAGAGGGTTGAGGCGTGTTCTCGGACTTTGTTTGGCGCGTGCGGGTCGGCATGGCGGGTCTTCCTTCTGCCCGCCGGCTCGCACGAACGAGTCAGACGGACGACTCAGAGGTCGTCGTCATCGTCAAAGTCGGACTCCTCCTCGAACTCCTCCTCGTCTTCTTCGAGGAAATCGTCGTCGTCCTCGAACTCATCAACGTCACCACCCTCATCTTCGTCGTCGGCGAAGGGGTCTTCCTCGTCCTCATCCTCCTCCTCATCGGCGGCGAGAAGAGTCCAGGGGGCTCCGAGCGGGGCGAGATCGTGCTTCCAGATCTCGTCTGCGGCGTAGCCGGTGGCACGTTCGTGAGAGAAAGCAGTCGCGGGCGGCGTGAGCAGTGTGTCCAGAGGCATCGCGAGCGTCCTTGTTCGGTTTCCTTCGATGGGGACCAGAGTTCCTAGCCAGCGCCGGCGTTCGCGCTGCACTCTCCGAGCGTTCGATTCGGGCAGAGCCCGTATCCCGGACGCTCCCGTTGCGACGATTCTTATGCCCGAAGGACGCGGCTTGCCAGTCGGTCCCCGGAAAGGCGGTACAGTACCCTGATCGCGCAACCTGTCAAACCGGGGGCCGGAGGTTCCGGCGCTTCTGTGTCCGGCGGATTGGGTGTGCCTTGCCGAGAGGTCAGTCTGCGACCAGTGTCCACCGCCGATCCACAACTCGCACAGCCGGCTCGGAACATCCCGAAGGTGGACTTTCTCGGTGGTGTTCTGGCGATGTTGCTGCCCGGGTTTGGGCACTGGATCCGGGGCGAGCGTCGGCGTGGGAGGTTGATCTGTGCGGGTGTTCTCGGGCTGTTCGCGACGGGGGTGTTTGTGGGCGGGATCGACGTGGTCGATCGGCGGGAGAGTCCTGTGTGGTTCTTCGCTCAGGCGGGGACGGGTCCGGTCGCGTTCGGGGTGGATTGGATCCACCAGAACGGATTCAAGGGGGTTGATCGAGGGACCGGGGTGCGTCGGAGCGCGCTCCCGGATGAGCGCGTAGGTCCAGGGGGATGGATAGAGCCGGGGAATGGAGCCGGTCGGCCACCGAAGGTGAGAAGCGTCGCGAAGGTGAACGAACTCGGGATGTTGTTCTGTGCCGTGGCGGGGATGCTGAATCTGATCGCGGTGCTGGACGCGCTCTTTCCTTCGGATCGGGGTGTGAGCCCGAGCAGGAGTGGTCGTCGGGAGGGTGCGGGAGCAGAGCCGGGGGTCGAGCGGGGAGGGGGTGCGTGATGCTGATCGAGCGGGCGATCGCGTTCGCGTACATTCCGTTCGTTGATCCGATCGATGCGCATCGGTGGTGGTTTCTGCTCTTGATTCCTATGGCGTTCGGCGTTTCGGTCGTGTACAAGGCCGTTCGCATGAGATCGCTCGATCGGTACTGGCGGCACGTGTTTGGGATGAGCGCGTCGATCGTGCTGGGGATCATTTTGATGGGGGCTGTGATCTATGTGCTGATCGAGTGGGTGGTGCCGCGGATCGCCCCGATGCCGGGGTGATTCGGACGGGCTGCATGTGCAGGGACTAGCATCCGGGCGTGATCCTCCTGATCGACAACTACGACAGTTTCACGTGGAATCTGGTGCAGCGGCTTGGGGAACTGGACCCGACGCTTGAGCCGGATCGCGACCTTGTGGTGGTGCGGAACGATCGGATCACACCGGACGCGGCGGCGGCGATGGATGGCGGTCGTGGGCCGAGCCATGTGATCATCTCGCCGGGGCCGTGCACGCCGCGTGAGGCGGGGGTGTCGAGCGAGGTGATGAGGCGTTTCGCGGGGCGTGTGCCGGTGTTGGGTGTGTGTCTTGGGCATCAGTGCATGGGTGACATGCACGGGATGATGGTGGCGCGGCACCGGATCCAGATGCACGGGAAGACGAGCCCGATCTGGCACGATGGGAAGGGTGTGTACGTGGGGTTGCCGAATCCGTTTACGGCGACGCGGTATCACTCGCTGGTGATCGTGCCGGAGACGATGCCGCGGGAGGCGGGGGAGGGCGAGGATGGATGGAAAGTCTCGGCGTGGACGTATGACGGGGAGGAACGTCCGGAGAATCGGGTGATCATGGGGATCCGCCGGGTGTGGCAGGATGCGGGGAGGCAGAACTGGGAGGGTGTGCAGTACCACCCGGAGAGTTTCTTGACGGATGCTGGGCCTCGGTTGCTGGCGAACTTCCTGCGGATGGGTGATCGCCCGCGGAAGCCGAAATCGCCTACGCTGGTCGCATGATTCACCCTTCTCCGACGACTCCTGTTGCGATCGATACAGCCCGCGGCACGCTGGAGGAGGTTGTGGCTCCGACTGCGACCAAGCCGGGGTACATCGTGGTCTCGTTCCCGAATACGTCGTACCAGACGCATCTGATTCCCACCGGGCCGGTGAAGGCGGAGGTGGGGAAGCGGATCGTGGGGGTTGTGCGCGGCAGCACGCGGCGGGTGGATTCGGTGCAGACGGGGGGCAGGTATGTGGAGCCGGTGTTCGGCAGGCCTCGGCGGGTGCAGGGAACGGTGGTGGCGACGGATGGGCGCGCGAACACGATCACGGTCAATGCGGGGTTCCCGCTGGTGTGCGAGATCGGGGACCATCGGCAACGGGCGGAGGATTTCGAGGTTGGCGAGATGGTGACGTTTGATATGCCGGAGGCGGCGAGGTTTGAGGAGCGGGGGAAATAGCACATAGCACATGGGCAAATAGCAAATGAAGACATGAGGGCACAGGGGAGTGGTTGGTGAGCGGAGGTGCCCGTGGGGATGAACGGTGGGGCGATGAAGGTGGGGGAGCGGGGTCGGGACGGGTTCCGGGCGCGGGGTGAGGGGCCATCGAGGTTGGATGCGTTGACGGATGGGGTGTTTGCGCTCGCGATCACGCTGCTGGTGGTGACCAACGAGATTCCGACGCAGTTTGACGAGTTCATGAGCGCGTTGCTGGGGTTCCCGGCGTTCGCGGCGTGCTTCGCGATCCTGATCTGGTTCTGGTTCACGCACCATGTGTACTCACGGCGGATGGGGCTGATCGATGCGCCGACGACGGCGATCACGGCGGTGTTGCTGTTTATTGTGCTGTTCTTTGTGTACGTGATGAAGTACCTGTACGCGTGGCTGCTGGCGCACGTGATCGGTGTTGGGCCGCGGGAGCTTGTGGGTGCGCTGACGATGGGGGATGCGCGTCTGCTGATGGCGCTGTTCAGCGTCGGCTTTCTCGCGGTGTGCCTGGTGTTCGTGGCGTTGTACGGGCGGGCGTGGCGCATCCGCGAGCGGCTGGGGCTGGATGAGATCGAGCGGTTGGTGGTGAAGGACGAGGTGGTGAACTGGGTGGCGCTGGGTGGGATTCCGGTGGTGTCGCTGGGGCTGCTGGCGACGAATGTGCCGGCGTTGGTGGCGGCGGGGGGATGGTGCTACGGGTTCATCGGGGTGGTGAAGTTCGTGACGGGGCACTGGCACGGGCGGAGATTGGAGCGGGCGATTGGCAAGTCATCGAATTGACCGACACCGCTGTGGAGAGCGGTGCCACCAAGATCATGTGATGCGCGGATCGACCCAGCGGTAGAGGACATCGACGGCGAGGTTGAAGAGGATGAGCATCGTCGAGAAGACGACGACGATTCCCATGATGAGGAAGAGGTCCTTGTTCTGGACGGCGCTGACGAAGTGCTGGCCGAGGCCTGGGACGGTGAAGATGCGCTCGACGACGAAGGAGCCGGTCATGGCGAGGGCGGTGGCGGGTCCGAGGTAGGAGAGGACGGGGAGGAAGGCGTTCTTGAGGGCGTGCTTGAGGATGACGGTGCGTTCGGGGAGCCCCTTGGCGCGTGCGGTGCGGATGTAATCGGAGGAGAGGGCCTCGATCATGCCGACGCGTGAGAGGCGGGCGATGTACGCCGCGAAGGGGAGGGAGAGGGTGATAGCCGGGAGGATGATGTCGCGCGGTGAGCCCCACGATGCGACGGGGAAGATGGGGATGAGGACGGAGAAGAGGAGGAGGAGGAGGGTGCCTGCGACGAAGGTGGGCGTGGAGATGCCGATGAGCGCGAGGGTGAGTGTGGCGACATCGGCGGGTGAGTTCGGTCTGATCGCGCCGACGACGCCTGCGGCGAGGCCGATGACGAGTGCGATGAGGATGGCCGCGAGACCGAGGGTGGCGGAGACAGGGAGCGCGGATCCGATGATCTCGTTGACGTTGCGGTCTCGGTATTGGAGCGAAGGGCCGAGATCGAAGACGTAGTGAACGGGCGGAGCGAGTCCTGCGGCGAGGGCATCGGCATCGCGGCGTGAGTGCTCGCCGGAGAGGCGGGCGCGGAGCCATCGTGTTCCGGTGGCGCGATCGACGTAGGAGGTGGCGAAGGACCAGAAGGAGTCCATGTTGTACTGGGCCTTCATGGCTTGGGCGATCTCGGGGGGAGGGCGGCGTCCCTCGGGGTTCTCAAGGGGGTTGCCCGGGATGCCCCACGCGAGGGCGAGTGTGATGAGGAAGACGGCGCCGACGATGATGGGGAGTTGGAGGAGGCGACGGAGGATCACGCCGGTCATTTGGCGTCTCCGTTGCGACGGGGCGGTGTGGAGCGAGGCGTGTCGGGGCCTTTGCCATCGCCGAGGATGTCGATGAGGTGGACGTTCTGGGTCTGGCGTGGGTGGGCGTTTATGCCGCTGATCTTGTGGGCGTTGAAGAGGAAGATGTTGCAGTAGTGGAAGAGTGGGACGAAGGGGAGTTCGACTTCGACGAGCATGGCCTCGGCTTTCTGGAGGAGATCGAGGCGGGCGTGCGGATCCGGCTCGAGGGAGGCGCGGCGCAGGAGGTCGTCGTAGGCGGGGTTCTGGTAGTTGCGGTCGTTGTTCTCGTCGCCGATGCGGTTGATGTCGAGGAAGGTCGTGGCGTCGCCGTAGTCTCCGTACCAGCCGGCGCGGGAGACCATGTAGTTCTTGTTCTTGAGATCTTCGCGGAAGATCTTGAGTTCTTTCTGATCGAGGTTGACGGGGATGCCGAGGTGTCGTTGCCAATCGGAGGCGATGGACTGGCCGATGAGGTCGTGACCCCCGTCCTTGTTGAAGAGGATGGAGATGGCCGGCATTTTCGAGGGATCTGGGAACCCGGCTTCTGCGAGGAGCGAGCGTGCCTGAGCGATGAGAGAGTCGCGATCGGCCTGGGTGTGCATGTCTGAGATGCAGTGGAGGCCGGCGGGGGCGGTGTATCCGGCGAGCGAGTCGGGTGGGATGAGCGTTCGGGCGACGGGCTCGCCGACGCGGCGGACACCTTCGGCGATGGCGCGCTTGTCGATCATCATGGCCAGGGCGCGGCGCACGCGGGCGTCGGCGAGGGGATTGGGTCTGCCGTCGGTGAGTCTGGGGGAGCAGTTGAAGTTGTAGAAGTAGGTGCCGAAGACGGGGAGGACGTGGAGGTGGTTGCGGGGGTCGTCGGGGAGTCGGCGGGCGATCTCGATCTCGTCGAGGCCCTGGGACTTGAGTGCGTCGTACTCGGCCTGGTGCTCGCGGATGAAGGCGAGTTTCTGCTGGTACATATCACCCCGGTACGGGGCGACGACGTCCGTCACCCAGTCGGCGGCTCCTGAGCGGTAGGCGAGCACCATCGCGTTCGCGTCGTCGACGGTTGGGATCGCGATGGTGCGGATGGCGAGCGAGTCATAGAGCCGGTGGAGGGGGTTTGCTTCGAGGCGCATGTCGCGTTTGAAACGCCAGATCTTCAGGAGGAACGGGCCATTCGTGACGATGTGGCCGGGTTTGGTCCAGCCGGACTCGATGATCAGCCGGCCGGTGATGGGATCGACGCGCTCGTACTGCGAGACGAGGGGCGGATAGACGGGGAAGAAGGGGGGCATCGCGAGCAAGTCGAGGAAGTAGGGGGCGGGATGTTCGAGAGTGACGATGAGCGTGCGGTCGTCGGGGGCGCGTGCGTGGACGAGTTCGTCGAACTTCGCGAGTGTGTCGGTCCAGAGTTCGGAGCCGGTGGGGCTCTTTCCTTCGGCGGCTCGGGCGAGGGCGTCGAGGCGCCAATTGGTGAATGCTTCGGCGCCGCGGATGAGTTGGAGTTGGCGGATGTAGTCGCCCCCGGTATCGGGAAGCAGCAGCCGTCGCCAGGCGAAGAGGAAGTCCGAGGCGCGGAGGGGCTTGCCGTTGGACCACTTGAGGTTGTCGCGGAGGTGGAAGGTGTAGACGAGCCCGTCTTCGGAGACGCTCCAGGACTCGGCTGCTGCGGGGATGATCGCGTAGTCGGGATCGAAGACGTCCTGCTGGACGAGCCCCTCAAAGAGCAGCCGCCCGACGCGGAGGTCCTGCATCCAGGACATGCGTTGCAGGTCGAGGGTGTTGACCTCGCCCCTGTTGATGAATGTGAAGTCCGCGCGGGGCGTGGGACGGTCGCCCGCGAGGGTGAGCGCGAGCGCAACGATCAGGAGGAGGATGGGGACGAGGACCCGGAGCATCGTGCTCCAGAGGGTACCGGTGGTCGGGGCTTCTGGTTGGCGATCCTGCGCCGGATCTGAGGGGGCGTGCGTGACCGCGGTGGATTACTTGATGAATCGCTCAGCAGGGAAGGAGAGGGGTCTCGCGACGAGGGTGTCTCTGATGAAGGACTCGGCCTGCTGAACAAACTGGGCGTCGGACTGGGCGTTGCCATCCTGGAGCACGGAAGAGACGGAGGTGGGATCGCGCGAGACGTCGAGAGCGAGGAGCGCGTAGAAGACGTTCGCCTCGCCGGTGGATGCGAGCTGTTCGAGCGCGGAGCGGAGCATGCCGGAGCCGGGCGGGGGCATGTGTCCGGCCTTGAGGCGGGTGCGCACATAGGCGACGAGATCGCCTCCGAAGGCGGCGAGCTCGCGGTTGAGCGATGCGCTGAGGCGCGTGCGTCCGATCAGCCCGTCGCGTGCGGCGACGCCTGCGCGGAGCATGGTGGCGAGGGTTGCCTCGTCGAGTGAGTCGGTGGGGAGGGCCTGGATGCGTGCGGACATGGAGCGTGCGATCTGCTGGAACGCGCCCTCGCGCACCTCGGTGTAGTTTGCGATATCGACCTTCGAGGCATCGACGAGCGCGGTCACCGCGCTGTCAACGACCGTCGGGTCCTTGTCGGAGGTTGCCAGTGAGGCAAGACGGTTGACGAGTCGGACGGCCTCGCCGGAGGGGAGCGCGGGGCTTGAGCTTGCAAGCGCACGGAAGGTCGTGCCCGCGGCCTGGCATGCCATGAACCGGATGGCGGGGGAGGCGTCGGTGAGCAGGGGCTCGATCGCGGCGGCGGACTGTGCGGTGGCGATCGCTCCGAGAAGGCGGATCGCGTTCAGGCGGGTGAGATCGGACTGGTCGCGGCCGGCGAGGGTCGAGAGGGTGGGGACGAGTTCGCGGGCGTACTCGAGGCGGAAGGCGACGGAGACGGATGAGGCGGCCTGTGTGTCTTCAAGGGGGCGGAGGAGCTGGTCGCGGCCGCGCCGGGCCTCGGACCATTGCGTGCTCCTCAGGAGGGCGAGCCCCGACTGGGCGTAGCGTGCGGCTTCCTGGCGTTGTGCGTCGTTGAGCGTTGTGGACTGGACGACAGCGGCCGGGAGTTCGTTCTGTGCTCTGGCCCGCGGGGATATGAAGAGCGAGAGCGACAGAGCCAGCAAGAGGGCCAGCGATCGGGCGCGGGTGTTGCGTGTGAGAATCGCCAAGGGGGTGCTCCGATTCGTCCGGGTCGGACGTGGACCTTCACAGAATGGCCCGGATGCGGCTGTGGGTGGACACGCGAACCGGGCCTCAACAATAGGACCGGGGCTTGGCTCGAACGGGCCTCAGTAGACCTCTGTAAAGATGCGGCGAGTGGGGCTGACTTGCTTGTGGATCATGCGACGTTCCCACGTGTCGATGCAGGACCTGGCCTCGGGATCGATCTTGAGGTAGGCGTCGAGGTGCTGGGGCGGGAGGATGCGGGCGAGTTGCTGGAAGATGCCGAGTTCCATGCCTGCGAGGCCGCAGATGTAGATCAGGCCACGGTCGGAGCAGAGCCCGGGTTCGAGGATCTGGCGATGGGTGGAGAGGCGTTGCTGGACGTAAGCGGGTGGAGAGCCGTCTGGCTGGTGCTCGCGGCTGAGGGTGGGGATGTAGGTGAAGTTCGGATGTCGTGCGGCGAGGTTCGTCAGATCGTCGTGATAGAGCAGATCGTTGGCGTTGGGAACGCCCATCACGAGGGAGACCTTCGAGCGTGCGCCGGATTCGAGCAGATCGATGATCATGCCTCTGAAGGGTGCGATGCCGGTGCCCGTTGCGAAGAAGGTGAAGTCGTGGGAGGAGGGGTCTTTGGGGAGGACGAAGCGTTTGCCGTTCGGCCCGGTGAGTGAGACCTTGTCGCCGATCTGCAGGTCGCAGAGGTAGTTTGAGGCGACCCCGAGGAAGAGCCGGTGCGATTCCCAGTGCTCGTCGATGGTGCGTTTGACCGTGGTGGCGATGACGTTGCCTGCGCCATCTTCGCCGCGCGTGGGTGAGGCGATCGAGTAGAGGCGGAGCTTGTGGGGGCGTCCTTGCTCATCGGTTCCGGGCGGGATGATGCCGAAGGACTGGCCGGGGCGGATGACGCCGGCGATGGAAGTTCCCGAGACGTCGATGGAGATATGGCGAACGAAGGCGTGTGATTTGGCGCGGGTGCAGCGTTCGGAGCCGACGACGGTGCCGACGGCCGGTGAGGCCGGTGTGTGGAGATGCATGGAGACATCGAGAAGAGGTGGGCCGTCTTCTTTGCGATGCTCTGCGATTGATTCGGGTGCGGTCATCGGGCGATTGGGGAGGGGTTCAGCCGCCGCCGGGTGGCTGCATGGCGCCCATGATCTGCATCATGATCGGCATCATTTTCTGCTGCTGTGCGATGTAGACGGCCTGTGTGGAGACGTATGCGCCGGATTCGGTCTCGGCGATGAGTTGGTCGGTGATGGATGCGATGGCGGGGAAGATGGGGGCGATCTGGTCGAGCATGGGGACGACCATCGCGAGTTCTTGGGGGAGTGAGTTCCGAGAGAGGTCGAGCTTCCAGCCGTCGTTGAACATGCGGAAACGGAGTGTGGTGCCGTCTTCGAGTATGAGTTCTGCGCGGTCGCCGACGGTCTGGATATCGAGATCCTGGGCGGAGAACGAGCCGAGATCGGGAAGGCCGGAGACACCGGGCATTCCCTGTGCCTGCGCCGAGGCGAAGTCGGTGAGCGACTGCCCGAAGCGTTCGGTGCAGAGCGCGTCGAGGCGCTGGCCCTTGACGATGAGGTCGCCCATTGAGGACATCATGGCGTTGAGCGCGGGGATGTCGGAGTAGACGATGCTTGAGATGAAGGCGCCATCGCCGGCATTCAGGCGATCGAGCCATCCTTGGATGGTGGAGGCGAGGTCGGGTGCTTCGCCGGAGAACGAGCCCGGGGAATCGTTGAAAGACTCGCTCGAAGGTGCGGGATCGCGGCTGGCGGCGGCCCAGTCCACTTTCTGGCCCTGGGTGGCCTGGATGATGAGATCGAGCATGCGGCCGATGCGCTCGAGGCGGGTGCCGGTATCGCCCCGTGCACCTGCGGAGGTGAGGGCGTTCCTGGCTTGCTCATAGGCCTCGGCGGCGCGGAGCAGGGCCTCGGACCGAGCGGTGGAGGCGGAGGCGGCGATGCCTGCGTACGCGCCGCTGCGTGGAAGGTCGGGAGACGCGGAGGCGAGCGAGGACATCAGGGCGTGGTGCTCGGCGAGGCCGTGTGCCTGCTGCCAGTGGAGGTCGCCGGAGATCTGGAGGGCGGTGCCCTCGGCGAGCTTGGATCCGGTGCGGTTGTCGTTCGCGGCCTTGCGAGCGGCCGAGGAGGACGTCGAGAGTGAACGGAGGGCTTGTTCGTATGCCCTCGTGAGATCGCCTTCGCGAAGAGAGACGAGTTCGTTGACGGCGGTGTCGAGACGTTGTGCGGCGGCGGATGCGAGGGCACGGGCCTCGGTGGCTTCGGCCTGGGCGTCTTTGCCGCGCTGGAGCGCGGCGGCCTGGGCGGCGCGGAGCGAGTTGGTCTGGTTGTTGAGGCCTGCGATGTTGAGGTCGATCTCCTGGATCTGCGGGACGATGGGTGATGCTTCGGCGAGGATCTCGGCGGCGCGGCGTTCGAGGGCGTCGGCGTTGCGGCTTTGTTCGCGGATGCGCTCTGAGATGGCGGCGGCTTCGGTTGCGCTGACGGTTGTTGAGCGGATGCGGAGTTCGCCGATGGCGTTTCGGATCGTGGCTGCCTGGGCGTTGAGGTCGGATGCCTCTGATGTGAGTGCGGCGTGGCGTGCGGAGATCTGCTCGCGGGCTCTGGAGAGCCCGGCGATGGCGTCGGCGATCTGCCTGATCTGTGAGTCGAGTTCGGCGATCTCGCCGGAGGGGTCGTATCGCTCGGCGGCCTGTGCGATGGCGGACATTTCGAGCCACTGTGCGAGGTCGGCGCGGATGACGCGTGAGCGGTTCAGAGAATCAGACTCGATGGATGCGGCGGCGGCTGCCGGCGTCTCGGCAAGGCCGGCATGGGCCTTGGCGAGGAGGATGTTCGCTGAAGCTGCGTAGGCGGCGCGGTCGGAACTCGCGGCGGATGCGAGCGACGTCGTGACGCTGGTGTAGACCTTGTCGCGTGTTGCGGCGGTCGGAGAGCTGCCGAGGCCGGAGTTGAGCGTCGCGAGCTGGACGTTCGCGGCGTCGATGGCCTTGCGTGCTTCGGCATCGCGGTCGCACCCGGACGCGAGGCCCGCGAGGAGCACGGTCAGGGCGATGGCCGCGCGGCGGTTTGTGACGGCTTTGCTGGGTCTTGTGTGACGCATGTGTGGGTGGCTCTCGGGAGTAGATGCTGGGGTGGCCTTGGGGCCAGTGAGGGCCCGGGCGACCCCGTGGGAGACTTTAGCACAATCCGCATCGCTCATCGTGGCGGTTCGATTGTTGGGGTCTCATCGGGGAGTTCCTGTGGGTCGGGCTCCGGCGGATCTGCGTCCCGCGGGATGTCTGCGGCCCGGCGGAGGAGGGTCTCGCCGGTGGGGGGGACGAAGGTGATGGGATATTCAGGACGTGGACGGTACATGGTTCTGATCCAGTCGAGTGCGTCCTCGAAGCGGCGGTCTCGCTGTGAGGTGAAGACGGGTTTCCAGGCGCGTGCGGCGAGTGTTTCCGGGTGGGGGAAGAGCGAGCGTTCTCTGGGGAGGGCCATATGGAGGAGCGGCGAGCGCTGGGGCTGGTCGTAATTGATCAGGGGTGTTCCATCGGTGAGTGTGGAGCGATCGAGGATGAGGAAGTTGGTGTAGACAGCGGCTTCGGCGTTTCGTGAGCGGTTGTAGAGGACGAGTCTGCCGGCGTCGGTTCCGCCGTGGCATCTGTCGGTTGCGCAGGAGTTCATGATCCATGTGGAGTGGACCTTGTCGCGGAAGGCCTTGAGCGATTCGGGCTGGTCGAGGATCTGGACACGCGAGTAGAACTCTCTGGCGCGGAGGCGGAACATGAGGTCGAGGATGCGGTCGGGGCTCTGCCGGAGGAGCGCGTCTCGCCCCTCTTTGGAGGTAGGGATCAGATCGGAATGGGGGTAGGCACGGATGAGGTCTTCGATGGTCTGGCGATCGACTCGCATCCTCGGGGGCTTGGCGAGGTCGATCTCGTAGACCTTGATGAGGTTGATCTCGTCGGCGTTCAGGAGGGGGAACTCGGGGCGGGCGGGCCTTTGAGCCCGAGGCGTCGCGGCGGGGGCTGCGGGATCGGTCGGTTGGGCGGGATTCTGCTGGAGGACCAGGTGCTGCTCGATGAGGGTCTTGATCTGCCTTGCGCGGGTGTTTCCGGGTTCGATCGTGAGGATGTGTTCGAGTTCTGCGACTGCTTCGGCGTATTGGTCGCGAGAGCGGAGCCAGTCGACGAGCACCATGAGCGAGGGGACATCTGAGTCGTCGATGGCCGCACGCATGGAGCGGTAGCGATCGAGCACCGGGGGGAGGATTTCGAGTCGATCGATTTCGGAACGTTTGTAGGTTGTGGGAATGGGTCCGACGCGTACGACGATTTCGGCGTCTGATCGTGAGATCAGGCGTGCCTGGAGTTGCCGCCCTCCGACGAGGTGGAGGATGCATTCCGGCTCTGCGTCGCGTGAGGGTGCGGTGATAGTGTTGGAAGCGGGCTGGTCTGCGGTTGCGGCGGTGATGATGCAGAGCGTGCCGCTCAGGAGGAGCGTGCGAACGGTCCCCACGAGAGACATCGAACGGCTTCTGGGTTTCATCGCTCGTGCATTGTGATGGAACCGGACGGATGTGTCCAGCGACAAAGGGCTTGCGAGGGAAAGACCCTATGCGGGGGGAGCGCATGGGCTTGTGCGACGTGTGCGCAGCGGACGCCTGCGCGTCCGAGCAGAAATGCCCAGAAGAGGACTCGAACCTCCACCCTGTTGCCAGGACTACCACCTCAAGGTAGCGCGTCTGCCAGTTCCGCCATCTGGGCGTGATGGCCTGGTCGCTGAACGACCGGCGAGCATTGAGAATAGGCCCGAGGAAACGGGGTGTCGAGTTGCGTGTGTCGTGAGAGGATGTTGAGGGGGATTCTGAGATCGGAGGGGCCTATCGTGTGGCCCGATTCGGCATGGAGTCTTGGGACAGGCCGCCGCGAGCGATGCGTTCGTGGAAGCCCCGATATCGGTGTCTGATCGTGGTGTGGCGTTTGTGAGCTGGGCTTACAGTCGGAGCATGTTGTGAACGGAGCGGTATCACATTCCGGGCTGTTGGGCGGGGTGTTGGCTCGGGCGACTGGCGCGGGCGTGTTCCGGCGCGTTTCGATCGAGGGTGGTTCGCGTCTGGAGTGCGAGGCGAAGGGGGCGGCGGCACCCGCGTCGTATCGCGTTGAGGTCGATGGCGATGTGGTGAGCGTGTCGCTGGTGATGGCCGATCGCTGGCTGAGCCACTCGATCGAGGCGGATCTCTTGAATACAGGGGACAAGCTTTCGGAGTTGTTGGACGACGAACTCGCGGATTTCGGGGTCCGTATCGGCGGTCGCGATGCCTCTGGTCTTGCGGTTGAGCACTATCGGTCCGAGGACAAGTTGTTCACGTTTCGGACGCGGCTGCCCGGGCGGGCGTCCGAGCGCACCGCGGACGAGGTCTCGGGGGTTCTGCTGGCGTATGAGGCGTGTTTCCGCAATCTCGGAGACATGGAAGCGGACGGGGACGAGTGAGAGCGGCGTCGGTGTGCGGCGTGCTCCGGGTGTGTGCGGGTTGGGTTTGCATGAAGGGATCGCGTGAGCGATGGCGGAGCGTCCGATGCGGATCCTGATGCTGGGCTGGGAGTTCCCGCCGTTTATCGCGGGCGGGCTCGGTGTGGCGTGCTATGGGTTGACGCGAGCACTGGATCGTCAGGGGCATAAGGTGATTTTCGTTCTGCCTCGCCCGATCGCGGACACGCACCGCACGCATGTGCGATTGCTGAGCCCCGCGAGTGTTGCCTCGCTGGCTGCTGCCGCGAGCGGGGCGGGTGCTTCTCACTCGGATGCGGGTGTCGGGGGTGGTCCTGCGGTTGGTTCTGCGGGCCGACAGGGCGAGCTGACTGCGCCGGATGGCCGGCCGATCGAGATGACGGGGTCGAGCGTTCATGCGGTCGAGTCGACGTTTGTGAGCCCGTATCCCCGAGCGCCGCACGCGGTCGATCGGATGATGGACGCGATGCGCTCGATGGGGTCGATGACGAGCGCGTCGGATGCGATGGCGTGGTTCGGCGGGAGCGTCGGGGGTGGCGTCGGTGCGGCGGCGATCGGGGCCGCGATCGCGGCGATGAAGCCGATGCAGCCGGGCGATTCTCAGTATGGGGGCGACCTGGTCGCGGACGCCGAGCGGTATGCTCGGATGGTCGTCGCGCTCGGGTACCGCGAGAGTTTCGATGTGATCCACGCGCACGACTGGCTCACGTATCCGGCGGGGATCGCGCTGTCTTACGTGACCGGCAAGCCGCTGGTGGTGCACGTGCACGCGACGGAGTTTGACCGCTCCGGCGAGCACGTGAATCAGCGGGTCTATGACATCGAGCGCGAGGGGATGCACGCGGCTGCGAAGGTGATCGCCGTGTCGATGCTGACGAAGGGGATCTGCACGAGGCGGTACGGGGTTCCGGCGGAGAAGATCGAGGTCGTGTACAACGGCGTCGATCAGGAATCGGGGCAGCCCGTTCCTCAGCAGACGATCGAGGCGCGGGACAAGATCGTGCTGTTTCTGGGGCGGATCACCATGCAGAAGGGGCCGGAGTACTTCATCGCGGCGGCGAAGCGGGTGCTTGAGAAGGTGGACAATGTGAAGTTCGTGGTGGCCGGGTCGGGGGACATGGCTCTGCGGATGATCGAGCTGGCTGCGGGGATGGGGATCGGGAACAAGGTGTTGTTCACGGGCTTCCTGCGGGGGGCGGACGTGGAGCGTGTGTTCAAGATGGCGGATTGCTATGTGATGCCGAGTGTGTCGGAGCCGTTTGGCATCGCGCCGCTGGAGGCGATGAGCCACGACACGCCGGTGATCATCTCGAAGCAGTCGGGTGTGTCGGAAGTGCTCACGCACGCGTTGAAGGTCGATTTCTGGGATATCGACGAGATGGCCAACAAAGTCGTGGCCGTGCTGAAGTATCCGCCTCTCAGCCAGACGCTCCGCGAGCACGGACGGTTCGAGGTGAGGCGACTGACGTGGGACGGGGCGGCGGAGCGTTGCGTGCAGATCTACAGGTCTGTTGCGGGTTCAGAGTGAGGATGCGATCTGCGCGCTGGGTATGAGAGCGCGCGTGAACGAGGTGTTGCTTCGTCACGGGCGTGAGAAAGAAACGCAGCCGCGCGTGGCGGCTGCGTGTGAGCATGGACTGGGTGTGATGGCGAGGGTGTGGAAGGGGCTTATGCGCCGCCGATCTGCACGTTCTTGTTGAGTTCGAGGAACTTCTTTTCCTCTGCCTTGCGTTCTTCCTCAATCTGCTGAGCTTGTGCTTCCGGGATCGCGGGGCCGTAGTGGTTCGGCTCGAAGACGCCGAGACTGCGAAGGATGAGGAAGACGCCGGCGACAAGCGCGATGCCGCCGATTGCGAGCTTCACCATTCCGGCACCGTCGAGGCCGCCGCCAGATCCCTTGGGGGCTTTGCCACCCTTTGAGGATGCGGACTCTTCCAATCCTGTGCCTGAGAGAAGTGATGACCTGCCCTGCGACATGCGTGAACCCCTGTTGATATGCGCCGTGGCGCTTGTAGCAGGTTTGATTATACCAAACCAATGGCGGAATCGACAACTCTTCCACACACGGCGGGCGTTGCGGTGGCGGACGGGTTATCCGACGTCTCGGCGCTGGAAGAGCAGCGTTGCGAGCGCCAGCATGGTGCCGATCTGTGTCAGTGAGTAGAGGGCGATGAGCCCGACGTGTCGTGCGGGGATTTTGTGGTTCTGGGTGATGGCATCCAGGAGCCAGAAAGAGTGCATGTTTGGAACAACTGCCCATGCGGCGACGGCAAGCGGGTTGGTTTCGGTGGGCTTGAGGAAGATGAAATCGTTGACTCGTGGGGGCCTGTCCACCCGCAATGGGGTTCGTCCCGCGTGGCGGATGGTCATGATGCTGTTCTCGACAGAGACCAGGATGATGGCGGGGTTCGTGCGGGGGCTGGTTGCGTCGGCTCGCGAGGTGGGATCGCCTTCAAAGGGCTGTGAGACGCCAACAGCGAGGCGGAAGCCGTTGGGATTGTCGCCGTAATAGATGGAATCGCCGGGCTTGATCTGGCGGATAGGTGGTGTGTCGAGCGTGAGGTTGTAGGTGTCGCCGGGCTTGGTGAAGGGGTCTTCCGATGGGGTTGCCGCGAGTGCGGATGCGATGCGGGCGACGGGTTCGTTTCGGAAGGCGTGGCGGCCGATCAGGTGGTTGGCGAGAAGCCCGAAGAGGAAGACGCTGGCGCAGGCGGCGATGGTCATGACCTGTCCGAGGCGTGTGGATGCCGCGACCGCGACCGAGGTGAGCACGAGCACCGCGAAGAGCATGGCAGCGCAGGCGAGGGTGACCTGTGGCTTGAAGTCCTTTGTGGGGGGCTGGAATTCCCAGGTCTTGCTGACGAGCAGCACGGCGACGTACGCAACGACGAGGGCGGGGGTCATGACCAGGAAAGAGGTCTGTGGGAAGGACCACCCGTAGAGGAAGTTGCAGATCGCACCGATGGCGAGGGAGAGGAAGACCGCGCTGAGCGTGAAGACGAGAACGGGCTGATCGAGCTTGTCCGCCACCGTGGACATGACGCCGTGGCGCACGCACAGCAGCAGGAAGATGACCATGCAGACGGTCGCGAGCGTGATTGCGGCGGCCACACCGAGGAACTTTCCGATGATGACGGAGACCCTCGGGACCGGCTTGCTGACGACCGTGAGGACGGTCTTGGCGTCGATTTCTTTCGAGATGACGGCTGTGGCTGTGAAGGCGGCGAGCAGCATGCCGGCGACAAAGATCGTGGAGAGGCCGATGTCGAGCATGACCTTGTTGTCGCCGGAGACTTCGGCGGTATCTGAGTAGCCCATGGAATACGCGGCGCTCCAGACGTTGAGCATCTCGAGGATGCCGACGCCGAGCACGATGATGAGGAAGATGGGCTGGCGGATGCTCTCAACGAAGGCGTTCCGCGCGATGATGGGGACTGAGGCGATCATGGTGTTCGGTATTCGTCAGAGCGCGCGGGGTCTGGGGGCTGGGTGGTGGTTGTGTGCGGGTGGAGTCTTGCGAGAATGTCTGCGTGGGGAGTCGAACATAGGGAATCGAGCGTCGTACTTCAAACCGTGCACGCGGGTTCGCGCCATTGTGCCCCTGGAGGGGGATGCCGAGCGCAGAAGGTGCGCGCCGCGGTCATCTTCGGTGCCGTCGTGGGTGAGAAGCATCACCAAGTTCTGCCCGGTCGGCGGATTGGGGTGGACACCCCGTGTGCGTACTGCCAGAATAGACCCCCTTCCAGAGGGCGTCGGAGCGTTGTCGGGCGGATGATGTCGTCCACGCTCCCTGCTTTCTCTGTCATTGTGAGGCGTCCATGAGCAGAGCGGATTACCTCTCTTATCGCAAGGCAAGGAACGTCAGTGTCTTAGGCATCGTGCTTCAGACATTCATGGCGGCGAGTATTGCGGTCTACGGCGGGTTGTCGGGCAACCATTTCGGCTTGTCCGCGGCTCTGCTTGTCGCGCTCGGCATCCCGGTCTGGCTTTTCTTGATCGTGGTCTATGACCAGCACGTTCGGGAGCGGATCGAGGCGATCGAGGCCGAGCAGTTCGAGCAGTCCGGTGCTGGAGCGTCGAGCGTTTTCCAGGAGTCCGCTGCGGACCTTCGCGTTGCTTCGAAGCGTCTGGCGATGGTGCTGCGGGTTGTGATGCCGGCGTGGTGCTTGATCATCGCGCTGCTGCTGGTCGGCCTTGGATTGTGGAGATTCGCGGGCATCGACAGCTTCATGGAGAGGGTCGCGAGAGTTTCCGATCCCGCGGCTTCTCCTCTGTCAAAGCTGGCTGGTTGGGGGACTGCGATAGGCCTGGGCGTCGCGTTTGTGGGGTTCATTTTCGCGCGGTTCGTTTCGGGCATGGCGAAGCAGCCGGCCTGGGCATATCTGAGGGCCGGCGCTGCGTATGCGGTGTGTGCCGCACTCTCGGGTCTTGCGATCGCGATCGGGTTGTTCGTGGACAAGGCGGGGCCCGACACGGGTCTGCGTCTTCTGGTTCTGGCGTTTCCGATCGCGATGATTTTCTTCGGGGCCGAGGCGGGCGTGTCGTTCCTGCTCGAGTTGTACCGGCCGAGGCGTGCGGGTGAGGCGCCGCGGCTTGCGCTCGACTCGCTGACGCTGCGCTTTGTGGCGGCTCCGGATCGCGTGGTGCGATCGATCGGAGAGGCGCTCGACTATCAGCTTGGTTTCAACGTCCAGCGCGGGTGGTTCTACCAGTTGCTGAGCCGTTCGTTCTGGCGTTTGATCGTGCTGACGGCGTTGATTGTGTGGGGTCTCTCGGCGGTTGTGGTGCTGCAGCCGCATCAGCGCGGGATGGTGCTGCGTTTCGGGAGTGTTGCGCGTGCGGATGTCGGTCCGGGGATCCACTTCAAGTTGCCGTGGCCGATCGATCGGGTTGAGATTCCGACGTATGAAGAGCGCGGCCCCGACGGCAAGGTGATTGCGCGGGGGCGCACGACCACCGGCACACGAGTGATCAATCTGGGCACGCCCCCTCCGGGCGGTGAGGGACCGATCCTTTGGACCAACGACCATTCGGTCGAAGAGTTGTACACGATCGTGCAGGCCTCGCCGCGTGCCGGGGCCTCTGACAGCCGTGATGTTGCGATCATCGCGGCCGAGTTGCCGATGCACTTTGTGATCTCCGACGTGGAGAAGTTCGACCGCTTCGCGACCCCCGAGACCCGCGAGCAGTTGCTCAAGGCCGTCGGTCAGCGTGAGGCGATGCGGTATCTGGCGGGGATGGCGCTCGAGGATCTGCTGGGGCCGCGCAGGGTGGAGATTTCCGAGTCGCTTCGCGTGGAGATCATGGAGGCGTTCCAGACGATGGACGCTGGGGTTGAGGTGACGTTCGTCGGTATCGAGGGCGTTCACCCGCCGCGGCGTGTGGCGGCGAATTACGAGGGCGTCGTCAAGGCCGAGCAGCGGATGCTGACGCGTATGGATTCGGCGCGAGCGGAGGCGATCCAAGTGCTGACGCAGGTCGTTGGCGGGGTCGAACTTGCGGATGCGATCACTGCGGCGCTCGACCAGCTGGATCGCATGAGGCGTGCGGGTGCGAAGCCAGACGAGATCGCGTTGCAGGAGGCGGAGATCGAGCGGTTGCTGGAGCGTGCGGGAGGGAGCGCGGCGGCCTCGATCCACGATGCGAGGGCCGCGCGATGGTCGAAGCACATGGCCGAGCGAGGGCGGGCGGCGCGGTACGCGGGGCAGTCGGTGGCGTACGCCGCGGCTCCGTCGATCTATCAGGCGGGTCTGTACTTTGATGCGTTGAAGCGTGCGATGCAGGATGCGAGGACGTACATCACGTCTCCGGACGTGGTGGCGCGGATGCAGTTGGAGGACAAGGACACGGGTGTTGACGTGTTTGATCCTCGTGACAGTGCGGATTCTGAGGATTGATGGTGGCGGGAGTGAGTTGAACGATTCGCGGCGTCGGGCGGGTTCGTCCGTCGCGGCAGACAGGAGCCGAAGGTGAAGGTTCAGTTGATGATCGTCGTTGCGGCTGTCGTGTTGATCGCGCTGGTGTCGCGGATGGTGACGTACTCGCTGCGTTTCACGGAGGTGGCGGTCGTGACCACCTTCGGCGAGGCGGGTGAGAACTCTACGATCACGAGTCCGGGGCTTCACTTCAAGGCGCCTTACCCGATCCAATCCGTGACGAAGTATGACACGCGTGTGCGTTTCATGCAGACGCGGAGCGAGACGCAGCAGACGGCCGACGATCGGCAGATCGTGGTCGAGGCGTTCGTGACGTGGAGGGTCCGTGATCCTCTGGCGTTTTTCCAGCGGTTCTCGAACGCGGGGGAGCGCGAGGCGGACCACTACCGGCGGGCCGAGGAGATCCTGCGTTCGGCGTTGCGGAGCGGGTTGTCGGAGACGAGCCGCTACCGGATGGACGAGCTGTTCACGAGCGAGGGGCGTTCGAAGCTGCCCGAGCTTGAGGCGCGCGTGCTCGCGACGATGACCGGCACGGGGACGGGCGGGCAGTCGCTGGCGAGCGCGGGCATCCTGGTCGAGGCGGTTGGCGTCAATCGCGTGGTGCTCCCTGAGGAGACGACGACGGCGGTTTTCGATCGCATGGCGGCCGATCGGGATCGTCTCGTGAAGGAGATCGAGGCGCAGGGCTTCAGTTCTGCGGAGGCGATCCGCAGCTCGGCGCGGGCACAGGCGGAGACGATCCGCGCGTTCGCCAGCGCGCGGGCGGAGGAGATCCGGACGCAGGGTGATATCGAGGGCGCTCGATTCCTCGGGATGATGAGCGCGAACCCGGAACTCGCGACGTTCCTGCGGAACATGGAGTTCATGGCGACCGTGATGAGCCGGCGCATCACGCTGGTCTTCCCGACGACGATGCCCGGGTTTGACGTCTTCCGGCCCGATCTGTTCAACGGGCTCAAGCGCGGCGAGATCCCCACGTCGGGATTCAGCCCCGAGTGGCTGAGGACCCAGGTCGAGGATCGGGCCTCTGAGCCGGTGAGCTCCGCGGACGACGCCTCAGCGGGAGAGCCACGATGAGCGACCAGCTTCCTGAGGGACTCGGGCCGGTTTCGGATGGTGGTGTGCCGACCTCTTCTCGGAGGGCTGCGTCCGTCACGCTGCGTCGCGACGGGGAGGATGGGGCCGCATCGACGAGCGCGCTGATGGATCCTGCGAATCAATCGCTGGCCGAGGCGCTGCGTATCACGTTCCATCTGTTGCAGGGCGCGATGGTTGTGATCGCGGCGTTGTTCCTTCTGTCGGGGTTCCGGTCGGTGCGTGAGGGCGAGGTGGGGATCCGCCTGCTGTTTGGTCGTGCTTCGGGGGGCGAGTTGCCGCCGGGCTTCCAGCCGAGCGCACCGTACCCGTTCGGCGACATGGTGAAGGTGCAGCGAGCGGGGAGGCCGATGCTTCTTGACTCGGAGTTCTGGCCTTACGTGCAGGAGAAGAGCCGCGACCTGCCGATTGACCGGCTGCCAGCGACGAACGTGCTGAGGCCGGGGATCGATGGTTCGTTGATCACTGGTGACAGCAACATCGCTCACACGAGGTGGCGTGCGACGTATCGGCGAGCCGACGCGTTGAAGTGGGCGGAGAACGTGCATCCGGAGCAGGAAGATCGGATGCTTCGCTCGATCATCTCGCGAGGGGTGATCCACGCAGTCGCGCAGACGCCGATCGAGCGTCTGCTGAAGCAGTCTTCCGATGACCAGGGCTCGGTCGCATCGATGGCGAAGGAGCTCGCGCAGTCGATGATCGACGACATGGGGCTTGGCATCGAGATCGAGCGGCTGTATCTCGATGACAAGGTGCCGCCGCTGCGTGTGAGGCCGAACTTCATCGAGGTTGAGTCGGCGGCGTCGAAGTCCGCGAAGGAGCGAGCGGACGCCGACGGGCAGGCCTCGGAGACGCTGAGCGCGATGGCTGGTGAGGCGGCGTTGCCCCTTCTCGGGATGATCACGTCTTACGAGGTGGCGCTCAGCACGGGCGACGCTGCGGAGGCGGATCGGATTCTCTCGAAGATCCACGCGGTGCTCGACGGGGAGCCGGTCGAGGTGGACGGCCAGATGCGTCACTACCGGATCGCGGGCGAGGTGAGCGCGATCATGAGCGAGGCGCGTCTGTACGCGTCGCGCGAGGTCAGCGCGCGTCGCGCGGAGTACTCGATGTTCAAGGCGAGGGCCGACCAGTTCGCGCAGAATCCTGATCTGACGCTTCGTCAGGCGTGGCTGGACGCGTACACGCGTCTGCAGTCGCGCGACATGGTGCAGACGCTGGTTCTGCCCTCGGGCGCGCGGGGCGTGGAGCTCATCATCAACCAGGATCCGCAGATCATCAAGGATCTGGATCGCGCGTACAAGCGCACGGCTACGGAGCGAGCAGCGGAGCAGCGCAGATTGCAGCAGCAGCGTGACAAGTATCGCACGGAGACCGGTGTTCGTCCGACGACGTAACGGAGTGGAAGCGGGCGATCGGGTCCGTTGTGGAGCGAAGCATGGCGATCGGCACGGCCATTGGGGCTGAAACGGGCGGCGTGAGAGCCGGCGGACGCAGCGCGAACGCTCCGGCGGTTGTCGCGTGCCAGGGCCTGACAAAGATCTTCAAGGACTTCTGGATGCGGGATCGTGCCCGCGCCGTGGACTCGATCTCGTTCGAGATCAGGCCGCACGAGATCTTCGGGCTTCTCGGCCCGAACGGTTCGGGGAAGAGCACGACGATCAAGCTGATGCTCGGGTTGTTGCGTCCGACCTCGGGTCGGCTCGCGGTGCTCGGTCGTCCTCCGACCGATGTCGAGACCAAGCGTCGCATCGGCTACCTGCCGGAGGAGTCGTACCTCTATCCGTTCCTGAACGCGCGGGAGACGCTCGATTACTACGGGCGACTGTTCAGCATCGAGCGCAGGGCCCGGCTGCGTCGTATCGACGAGTTGCTGGACATGGTCGGCCTCTCGGGCGCGCAGTTCCGCCAGGTTCGAGAGTATTCGAAGGGGATGCAGCGCCGCATCGGCATCGCGCAGGCACTGATCAACGACCCCGACTTTCTCATCCTTGACGAGCCGACGACGGGGCTTGATCCGATCGGTACGAGGCAGGTCAAGGACTTGATCATCGAGCTTGGAAGACGCGGCAAGACCGTGCTTCTCTCCAGCCATCTTCTGGCCGATGTCGAGGACTGTGTGGACCGGATGGTGATCCTCTACGGCGGGAAGATCCGTGCCGAGGGCACCTGCGACTCGCTGCTCTCGGCGACGGATCGGATGACGATCGAGTCCGAGCCGCTGGATGACGCGACGGTCTCCGAGATCGACTCGATGCTGCGCCGGCGTTCGGGCAGCGGGGTGATCAGGGTTGCGAAGCCGCGCCAGCGACTCGAGGAGCTGTTCCTCGACATCGTCGCTCGAGCGCAGCAGGAGCGTCTGGGCACGAGCGGCGCGACGCATGGCGGGCAGACCGCCGCGTTCCTGCGCGGCGACGAGGATGACGGGCTCATCGATCGGCTGGTCTCCGGGGCGGGCGAGGAGCAGCCCGCGGCCTCGATCGTGGAGGAGCCGGCCCGAGGCGTCGCGACGGGCCACGAGCACGGCCCGGACGGGGGCGTGATCGAGCAACTTGTCAGCGGGCACGGCGCGAAGCCGTCGGAGGCGTCTGGGCCGGCGGTCGAGCCGGTGGTTCGTGACGCCCACGCTCAGGTGCCCGCTCCTGACGCGAACGTGGACAGTTCGGTGATTGATTCGCTGCTCTCGACGTATGACGAGGATGACGACGAGAATCGGAGGCGGTCAACGTGAGCATCCGCGAGTTCTTGAGGCGTGCGGACACGCTGCAGAAATCCCGGGTGTTCAAGGCGGTCGCGTCGTTGTGCGTGGTCGGGGTTGCGGTCGCGCTCTTTGTGACGTACATGATCGCGAGGAACGCGCCCGGCTCGGAGATCGCCGAGCAGATCGCGATGCTGGAGCAGCGGGCGTCGGAGCAGAGGGACGCGGATCCTGACGGGGCGCGCGGGGATGCGAGCGTTGTGGACACGGGGCTGCGAGCGGTTGAGCGTGTGCTCCGGGGCGGATCGGTGGTGACAGGTGTGGCGGTCGGCGCGGCGTCTGCGACTGGGCTGGCGCTTGTGATCATCTGGCTCGGGCTCGGGCTGACGTATCTGGGGCTGGGAGCCGCGGCGGTGCTGATCGCGTGGCCTCTGCAGCGATTCCTGGGCATGCCCGATCTGGCGCAGCTGACGATCGGGTTGACGGTTCTGGCGGCGAGTTTCACGGCGTTGATGCAGGGTGCCCGGATCGTGCTTTCTGGTCCCGGTCCGGTGCTGGCGATCGCGAGGAATGTGCTGGCCGAAGCGGTGAGGATGAAGGTCTCGCTGGTATTCATCGTGCTGCTCTTGCTGCTGCTGGCCACGCTGCCGTTGCTGCTGAACGAGAACCAGCCGCTGCGGTACCGCGTCCAGGCGTTTCTTCAGTACGCGACGGGCGGGGCGTTCTGGGTCGTGGCGTTGCTGACGCTGTTTTTCTCTGCATCGACGGTGACCGGGGAGCAGCGCGACAAGGTGATCTGGCAGACGGTGACGAAGCCGGTCGCTGCGTGGCAGTACATCCTCGGGAAGTGGCTGGGCGTTGTGACGCTGGGCGTGGTGCTGATGTCCGTGTGCGGCACAACGATCTTTCTGTTCACCGAGTATCTTCGCTCTCAGCCCGCGCGCGGCGAGGATGCGCCGTATGTGGCGTCGGGCGGTGATGTGATCAGCGAGGACCGTCTTGTGCTGGAGACGCAGGTTCTCGCGGCGCGGATCGCGATCGGCCCGACGATGCCGGTGAGCAGGTCCGATGCGGACTTCCAGCGGGCGGTGCAGACCTATATCGACAGCGAGCGAGTGCGCGAACCGGACTTTGCGAAGGATCCCGAGCGTCGCGAGCAGGTTGAGAGCGACCTGTTCAAGAGTCTTCTCGACGCGTATCGCGCGATCGAGCCGGGCAGGTGGGAGACCTTCAGGTTCGAGGGGCTGGGTCCTGCACGGGCCCGCGGCGCGGCACTCACGCTGCGCTATCGCGTGGACATGGGATCGAACCGACCCGACCAGACGGCGCGGATCACGTTTGTTGTGAACCAGACTGGTCAGATCGTGAGGGAGTCCGGGCTGGGGACGTGGCACACGGTCTCTCTGACATCCAACGCGATCACCGCGGACGGCACGCTGGAACTCATCGTGCTCAACGCCGATGGTGAGACCGGGTACATGAACCCGAACACGATCAGCTTCCCGCGGGACGGCCTGGAGATCTCGTACTCGGTTGGGAGCTATCGCTCGAACTTCGTGCGTGTGATGCTCGTGCTGATGGTGAAGATCGCGTTTCTTTCGATGCTGACGATCTGCGCATCGACGTTCGTGAGTTTCCCCGTGGCGTGCATCGTCGCGATGGGGACTTTCTTCATGGCGGAGGGGGCCGGATATCTGAAGGAAGCGCTCGACAGCTACGGGACGACAGACACGAAGGGGAACACGCTTTACCTTCAAACGGTGGCGACGTGGATCGCAACGGGGGTCCAGCGGGTCTTTGCGATCTACGCGGAGCTCAAGCCGACGACGCGGCTTGTGGACGGTCGGCTGCTCTCGTTCCCTTCGATGATCGGGGGGGTGTTCGTGCTTGCCGTATGGACGCTCGCGCTCTACGGGATCTCCGTGCTGATCTTCAGGCGGCGCGAACTCGCCACGTACTCGGGCCAGTAAGTGGGTGGACGTCGTCGGCGGCCAGACGCCTGATCGAGGAGTACCGGGATGTCAAGAGATCGAATCATCCAGTTTCTCGCGGCGGGGGTGATGCTGGTCTGTCTTGTGGTTTCCGGCGCGCTCTCGATGGAGCTCACGGCCTCTGTCGGACGGAACCAGTTGGCGTACACCGAGCGAGCCGAAGACGGTGATCCGCCCGAGGTCGCGCTCGGCATCGCGATGGGTGCGTTCCGCGGGCTTTTCGTCAATATGCTGTGGATCCGCGCGAACTCGCTCAAGGAGGCGGGCCGCTACTACGAGGCGATCGAGCTCTCCGGCGCGATCACGCGGCTTCAGCCCCGCTTCCCGGCGGTGTGGGCCTTCCATGCGTGGAACATGGCGTACAACATCTCGGTGACGACGAGCACGGCCGACGAGCGTTGGCAGTGGGTGCAGGCCGGGATCCAGCTCCTGCGCGACAAGGGGATCCCAGCGAATCCGAACGCGATGCTCCTTCACAAGGAGTTGGGCTGGATCTACCTGCACAAGATCCAGGGGTACACCGACGACGCGAACAACCACTACAAGCGTGCGCTCGCCGCGGAGTGGACAGCGGTGCTCGGCGAGCCGCCACGGGCGGATCCTTCGGATCGCTCGCGCGAGGCGGCGATTGCGAAGTATGTCGAGTGGCTTCGTCCGATCGTCGAGGCACCCGATACGCTCGACGCGCTCGTCAAGAGCGATCCTGCGGTGGCATCGTTGGTTCAGGCGGTGCAGGCGCACGTCGCCGGGGCGTGGACGGACGCCGAGTTGCTCCGGAGATACGCGCTCCATCAGGCGCTCGAGCGATCCGGGCAGCGCGAGATCATCAGGAGCCAGATGGGCTCACGGAGCGCGGCGTTCGCGGACCTTCTGTCCGATACCAGCCGGGCGGAGTCCTGGCAGAAGTACGTCGCGCAGCTGCGCCGACGCGTCCTGATCGACGTCTACAAGATGGAGCCGGACCGGATGGTGCGGTTCACGCAGAAGTACGGTCCGATCGACTGGCGGCACCCTTGTGCGCACGGGCTGTACTGGTCAGCGCGCGGGGTGGAGCAGGGGCTGAGCCGCGCAACCGAGGAGACGATGCGGGACTACGACTTCATCAACACGGACCGCGTGGTGATGCAGTGCCTGCAGGAGCTCTACCGCACGGGCGAGCTGTACTTCGATTATCTGGAGTGGGAGGCGGGCCAGTTCGCGACATACATCTCCGTGCCGAATCCGCACTTCATTGAGCCCTACCACCAGCTGGTGACGAGCGGGGAGTTGCTGGAGCGCAATCCCTATGAGAGGACGGCGAAGCGTCCGTATCGCGTGATCGCGGCGGGGTACGAGAACTTCCTCAAAGACGCGGTCTGCTTCTTCTATCGCCGCGGGCAGCGTCGCGAGGCGGAGAAGTGGTATCGGATCGCGGCGAACTGGGAGGGCGCGAACATGCACGATCCGTATCGGATCGAGCTGTTCTCGATGCCGCTGGACGAGTTTGTTGAGAAGGAGCTGACCGATCGTTTCAAGTCGCCGAGTGTCGCGATTGCGGAGGTGTACGGCGCGCTGGACGGCGCGTACATCAGCGGGCTGCTGGCCGGTGATGGGGAGCTCTTCCGCTCACAGTTCGAGTACGCGAAGCGTTTCCACAGGTACTTCCTGCAAGAGCAGTTGCGGATGACACCGACGGGGAACGTGTACGGACGCCTGGAGATGCTCGATCGCGACTTCGGGATCGTTGCCGGCCTGCGGTTTGCGAATCTCGTCGGGCAGCTCTCGCTGGACGACGCGGAGACGGTCTACGACAACGCGCCCGAGGACCTCCGTCGCTACGCGTACGACGCCTTCACGAGGCGATTCCGCGAGGCGCTTGACGCCGAGGTCCGCAACGGCGGGCGTGCGTTCGACAGCGTTTTCCCTGAGCCGTCGAACATGGCCTCGTTCCGCACGACGCTGGCGCGGGAACTCGAGGAACGCAGGCGCACCGCAGAGCGGAATGTCGCGCCGAAGTGAGCGGGGCATTACGATGTGCGGATTGAGCGTTGTCGCTCAGCCGAGAAGCCGGTCACGGGCCTCGCGGTACCGTGCGAGCGTGCCTTCGACGATGTCGGGAGGGAGTGCGGGGCCGGGTGCCTGCTTGTTCCACGAGCCGGAGGCGACGAGCGTCTCGAGATACTCGCGGACGAACTGCTTGTCGAAACTCGGTTGCGGGCGACCTGGTTCGTATCGGTCGGTGGGCCAGAACCGCGAGCTGTCGGGGGTCAGCGCCTCGTCGATCACGATCGGATCGCGCCCGATGTCGTTCCCATGTTCGTCGATCGGGATGCCGAACTCGAACTTGGTGTCCGCGATGATGATGCCTCGTGAGAGCGCGTGGGCGGATGCCGCGGCGTAGATCGCGAGCGACGTTTCCCGGAGGCGTTCCATCATCGCGTGTCCGACGATCCTGCAGGCCTGCTCGAAGGAGATGTTCTCGTCGTGCTTTCCCTGTTCTTCCTTGGTTGCTGGGGTGAAGATGGGCGAGGGGAGTCGCTCGCACTGTCGCAGGCCGGGGGGGAGGGGGATGCCACAGATCGCGCCTGTTGCCTGATAGTCCTTGAGGCCGGAGCCCTCGATGTAGCCGCGCACGACGCACTCGACGGGTATGACGCGGCACAATCTGCCGATGGTGACGCGTCCGGCAAGCTGCTCTCTCTGGGTGGAGTCAGAGCCGAACGCCTCGTCGGGAATGTCGGCAGGATCGGTCGAGAGGAGGTGGGTTCTTGCCAGGCCTCTGGCCTCGATGAAGCGGAGCCAGAAGCCGGCCATCTCAGACAAGAGTCGTCCCTTGCCGGGGATCGGCGTCGGCAGGACGACATCGAACGCTGAGAGGCGGTCCGAGGCGACCATCAGCACTCGCGCCGGGTCTTGCCCGGAGCCGGGGATGCGATAGACGTCACGCACCTTTCCCTGGCGTCGGGAAGGGAGTTTCAGGCGAGATTCGAAGAGTGGCTGGTCGTTTCCCAACGATCTTTCCGGGGTCGGCATGGGTCGAGATCGTAAGCGTGACAATCAAGGTCGGGAGCCGATCGGCACGCATCGCGGACGCTACGATGCCCGGAATGGTGGGGGAGCCGGGCCGCGTGGAGCGCCGGTGGAGTGGCTTCCGGGTGTCCGGGCGTCGAGAGAGAGTCGGCAAAGGGCCGACCGGAGGTTGGAAGGGCCGATGCTGACGTTCGCAGTCTTTGAGGGCGATGCGCCGGCCAGTACGTGGGCGCTGAAGCACGCCTGCCTCTTCCTGGCGGGCGATGTTCCCTGCAATGGTGACATTCGGTTCGAGGATGGTCGGATCGTGGCGGAGCGGCAGGCACCCGAGTCGTGCGGGCTGATGATCCAGTTTCCTGTGGAGTTGCCGGGGGAGACGGGTCCTCGCCCCTTGGGCTTGCTCACGCTCGAGACGTGCCTTCTCAGGCCGCGGAAGGACCCGTATTTGCTTTCGTTGGAGCTTGCGCGCCGGCAGATCATGCAGTTTCTGAACCGGCTTGAAGACTGGGGGATGTTCGACCTTGCGCCGACCGATCCGATCCTGCAGCAGTTTGAAGCGGCGAGTCGGAGGTTCACGGCCGCGCTTGTGGCGCAGAAGCACGACGATCCAACCGACCGGACGAAGGTGACGATGTCCGCCGAGGCGGACCGCCTGTCTCGCGAGGCCCTGGGGCTTGCGGTGGATGCATCTGAGCGTCTGGCACTCGCGCACGCCGAGCGCGAGTTGCCCAAGCGAGTGACGGGTGAGCGTTACGCGCAGGCGGTCGAGGTCTATAAGGCCGTTCATCAGGAGACCCCCCCCGCGAGCGCATCGATCCTCATGCCGGGCACGCTGGGTGTGACGCTGCCGACGAGGCCGATGCTGGGCGTGGCGGTCGATCCCTCGCAGTTCTCGGAGTCGCTTCAGAAGACGACGCAGGCGGTGGCGGACTTCATGGTCATGCCCATGCGTTGGATCGACATGGAGCCGGAGGAGGGGGAGTACGCGTTCGCAGCGACGGATCGGTGGATCGAGTGGGCGATCCGCGTGGCGAAGATGCCGGTCGTCGGCGGGCCGCTGATCGACTTTCGGCCCGGGATCGTGCCCGAGTGGCTGTACATCTGGGAGAACGACTACGAGACGCTGCGCGACCTCGTGGCCGAGCATGTCAGGCAGATCGTGACGCGGTATCGTCGCACGGTGACGCGATGGACGGTCGTCTCGGGCTTGCACATCAACCGCCACTTCCCCATGACGCTCGAGCAGATGCTTGAACTCACGCGGATCTGTGTGCTGGTGACGCGGAAGCTGCATCCCGCGGCGAAGGTCGTTGTGGAGATCAACCAGCCGTTCGGCGAGTATCTCGCGTACAGCCGCAGGGCGGTGCCGCCGTTGGCGTACATCGAGTTGCTGAACCAGGCGGGCGTAGCGATCGACGGCGTTGGTCTTCGCGTGCAGGTGGGGCAGCCGGGCGTGGGCGGATCCGCACGCGATGTGATGGCGTTGGCGCTGATGCTGGATCGTTATGCGATGCTCGAGAGGCCGGTCTTTGTGACGGCGACGGGCGCGCCGAGCCAGCCGCTGACGGACGAGTCGCGGGAGGAGCAGTTCCGCGATGCGGGGTGGTGGAGGGCGCCGTGGTCTGCGACGACACAGGCGGACTTTGCCAGGAAGTTCGCGACGATCGCGTTGTCGCGCCCGTTCGTGCACAGTGTGGCGTGGCAGGATCTGGTCGACGGGACGCGGAAGGCCCGCGAGATGCCGTATGGCGGGCTGGTGAACTCTGCAGGTGAGCCAAAGCCCGCGGCACGGGCTCTGATGGAGACACGGCGAGCGCTTCGCGATGGCAGAGTGGCACCGGGTTCGATGTCGTTTGACTAAGGACGAGACGTGATGGAATCGGCCCAACGCTCGGAGCAGACCGGGTGCTGGACAACCGGGGCGGCCCGGATCTTCGGCGCGTCGGTGCTGCTGTTTCTGGTTGGACTTGCATCGTGGCAGGGCTGGTGCCAGAGCCGCGGCACCTCGGCGTGGTCGGGTGTTGGGCGGGCGATTTCTGTGCTCGAATCTGATGGTGAGGGGGAGCGTGGCACTCGGGATGCTTCCTCGGGATCGATCATCGACGGGCGTCTTGATTTGAATCGAGCCGACCTTGCGCAGCTGGAGTTGTTGCCCGGTGTCGGACCTGCGACTGCGGCCCGGATCGTCGCCTATCGAGAGCAGATCGGCGGATTCCGAACGGTCGATGAACTCTCGGGGGTGCGCGGGATCGGGCCTCGGACGATGGAGCGGCTGCGGGAGCGTGTGATGGTCCGGGCTGGAGTCCCGGTCGAGCGGTCGGTTCCTGAGTGAACCTCAGAACGTCGCGAGTCTCTCCTGTTCCGGCAGGGGGCAGATACCATGCAGCACGCATGGAACGTTGACCACGGGCGCGTGTTGCGACCGCGGAGCGAATCCATGCGCGGAGCGGTCGTGGCCGAACGGACACTCATCGACGCGATTGCGTCTCTCGACTCGGTTGGGGGGTTGGCGCGCGCGCTCGGCGAGAGGCGGCGTTCGGTGGCGATCGGTAGCGCGGGGTCATCGACCGCGTTTGTTGCGGGAGCGATCGCGGGGCTGCTCTCACGCCCGGTTGTGCTGGTGGTGGCGCATGCCGACGATGCCGATGAGGCGGCGGACGAGCTTGCGGAGGCCGGTGTTGAGGCGATGCGGCTTGTGCCGCTCCAGGCCCTGCCCGGCGAGTCGGGCGCGGCGATCGACCTGCTCGCGGATCGGCTGAGCGTGGTTCGCGAGATCGTGCATGCTCCTGGGTTCGGCGAGCGTGCGTGCGTTGTTGTGTGCCCGATCCAGGGGCTGATGCAGGCGGTGCCGACGCCCGAGTCTCTGCCCGGCCTTATCCGTCGGGTGTCGCGTGGGGATCGTGTCGGGCCTCACTCGCTTGCGAACTGGCTCGAGGGCGCGGGGTATTCGCGCGTCGATGCGATCGAGGAGGCGGGTGATTACGCGGTCAGGGGCGGGATTGTTGACGTCTTCGTGCCCGCGCTCGGCGCGCGTGGGAATGGCAGCAGGGGTAGGGGGGACGCGACTGGGGGCGGGGTCAGGTTCGACTTCTTCGGCGACGAGTTGGAGCGGATTACCGAGGTCGATCTGGAGACGATGGGCTCGGATCGGTCGATCGAGTCGGTGGAGCTTGTGTGCGCTTCGATGGATGCGCTCCGGTCCGACGAGGGGACGATGCAGTTCCTCGACCTGCTCCCCGAGCGGTGCGTTGCCGTCATTGCTGAGACGCTGGAGGTGGTCGAGCAGGGGCGCGGGTACTTCGAGCGAGTGACGGATTCCAAGGGCATCTTCGGCCCGCCCGCCGTGTTGAAGTCTCTGGAGCGGCGGTTCGCGGTTGCGGAAGTGAACCAGTTCTCCGCCGGCGCGGTCTCTGCGGACGCACGGGTCGAACTGCCGATCTCGCCTCTCCAGACTTTGGCGCGCGAGGTCGATCAGGGGCTTGCGGAACTCGCGAGCATGTCGCGGGATGGAACGCGTGTGCTCGTGGCGTGTCAGAACGAGGGAGAGCGGTCGCGACTCGGCGAGTTGATCGAGCAGCACGCACCTGTCGCGGCGATTCTGCCTCATGCCGGATACGTCCATCGCGGCTTTGTCGTGGATGATCCGGGCGTTCGTCTGGCTGTTGTGCCGTACCACGAGCTGCTGCATCGGTTCGGCGTGAGGCGAGGATCAGGCGGGCGTGTGCGCTCAACACGCGCGATGGACACGTTCCTCGATTTTGCGCCCGGTGACTTCGTGGTCCACGCCGAGCACGGCATCGCCCGCTACGCCGGTTTGAAGCTGATGAAGCCCCGGGCACTGCCAGGGCGGGATGTCTTTCAGCCGACGGAACATGAGGAGTATCTGACGCTGGAGTTTGCGGGCTCGGCGAAGCTGCACGTGCCGGCGACGCAGATCGATCTCGTGCAGCGATACATCGGCGGGTTCGGCGGGAAGCCGAAGCTCTCGACGCTCGGCGGCAGCCGCTGGAAGGCCCAGAAGGATCGGGTTGCCGAGTCCGTGAAGGATCTGGCGGCGGAGTTGCTGCGTGTGCGTGCGGCACGGGAGCACATGCCGGGGATCGCGTACCCCGCTGACACACCCTGGCAGCACGAGTTCGAGGAGGAGTTCCCCTACGAGGAGACCGAGGACCAGCTCGCGGCGCTCGTGGGGATCAAACGGGACATGCAGTCCGAGCGGCCGATGGACCGTCTGGTGTGCGGTGATGTGGGATTCGGCAAGACCGAGCTGGCGATCCGTGCGGCATTCAAGGCGTGCGAGTTCGGCAAGCAGGTGGCGATCCTCGTGCCGACCACCGTGCTCGCGGAGCAGCACGAGCGGACGTTCAAGTCGAGGTTCGCGGGGTATCCATTCCGCGTGGAATCGTTGTCGAGATTCAAGACGGATGCGGAGCAGAGAGTCACGCTGGACGCGCTGCGGAAGGGGCAGGTCGATGTCATCATCGGCACGCACCGGCTGCTCTCCAAGGACGTTGCGTTCTCGGATCTTGGTCTCGTGGTTGTTGACGAGGAGCAGCGGTTCGGCGTGGAGCACAAGGAGGGGCTGCTGCGCCTACGTCTCACGGCCGATGTGCTCTCGCTCTCCGCGACGCCGATCCCGCGCACGCTGCACATGGCGATGCTTGGGATCCGGGACATCTCCAGTCTGACGACGCCCCCGGCGGATCGAAGGGCGATCGTGACCGAGGTGATTCCGTACAACGAGCGTCGCATCACGCAGGCGATCGCGAGGGAGCTGGGGCGTGAGGGGCAGGTCTACATCGTGCACAATCGGGTGCACAACATCCGGTCGGTCGCGGACGACATCCGGCGCCTCGTGCCCGAGGCAAGGATTGTGGTGGGGCACGGGCAGATGCAGCCGCACGAGCTGGAAGAGGTGATGCTCACCTTCATGCGCCGGGAGGCGGACATCCTCGTGAGCACCACGATCATCGAGTCGGGCATCGATATCCCGACCGCGAACACGATGGTCATCCTCGATGCGGATCGCTTCGGACTCGCGGATCTTCACCAGCTGCGCGGGCGTGTCGGTCGGTACAAGCACAGGGCGTACTGCTACCTGATGCTGCCGGTCGATCGTCCGGTGAAGGAGAAGGCCCAGAAGCGGCTTCGCGCCATCGAGCAGTATTCGATGCTCGGGGCCGGGTTCAAGATCGCGATGCGGGATCTTGAGATCCGAGGCGCGGGGAACCTGCTCGGGCCGGAACAGTCGGGGCACATCGCGGCCGTCGGGTATGACACCTACTGCCGCCTGCTGGACGAAGCGGTGAAGCGTCTCAAGAACGAGAAGGTGCCGGAGCCGGTGAGCGCGACCTCGATTGAGATCGGCATCGCGGGCGTGATTCCGAAGCCGTATGTGCCGTCTGATCAGAGGCGGCTGGAGATCTACAGGCGGGTCGCGAGTGTCGCAACGCACGAGGATCTCGGGAGGGTGCGTGTCGATCTGGTCGCGGCGTATGGCGAGCCGCCCAGGGCCGTCGAGCGGCTGCTCGACCTTGCATCGCTGCGCCTCGCGCTTGCGGTGCTCGGTGTGCGGACGCTCACGATCAGGGATAAGGATGTGATCTTCCGGACGCCGGAGCCGGGCACGCTCGCGCAGCGTCTGCAGGGGATCCAAGGGACGGTGACGCCCCTGCCCCCGAAGTCCACCGATTCGCTCGCCGAGGTGTATTACCGGCCGCCACCCGCGTATATGGAGCCGGAGACGCTGCTGGCCGTGCTGCGGAAGCGTCTGTGCCCGGCTCCTGCCGGGGTGTCCACACCGGCAGCGAGCGATGACATTGCCGCGGTGACGCCCGCAAAGCCGCCCGTCAAGGTGACGGGCTTTGCGGCAGTATCCAAGCCGAGGAGCCATGTGCGTGGCTCGTTTAAGAAGCCGAAGTAGGCGTGCCCGCCCCGGTCGGCGTGTGCACAACCGCCGGGATCACTTCCGAGCCCCATCGCTTGGGTTGTCGCCGCGGGCCATCGGCGTGGTCGCGGACGAGCAACGCGCGGCACTCGGCCTCGGCCTTCGGGTGCGATGCGTTCTCGGTTGAGACGCGGTGCTTGACGATGGCGAAGCCGGCAGAAGACAGGGACTCGCGGAGGCGTTGCTCGTTGAACGGGTTTGGGTGCATCTCGTCGCGATACTCCATGAGATCAACGAGCAGCCAGACGAGGCCGCCGGGGCGGAGCAATCGGTGCAGCTCGCGGAGGACGGCGTCGGGGTCGTCCACGTGGTCGAGGCAATTCTCGATGACGACGAGGTCGCAGCAGGCGTCCGCCAGTGGCACGTGCTCACCCGTCGCGGGGATCATGACGACGTGGCCGCACTCGGCGGGCACCAGCCCCTCGGCCTGGTATCCGTTCGCGAGGGGATCGACGGCGGCGGCCCATTTCCAGCGATGCCGCCCGAGGAAGGGGTAGGGTCCGGAGCCGATCTCGACCGCCCGTGTGGCTAGGCACCAGGAGGCGTAGGCGTCGGGGGTCATGTCGAGCCACGAGGCCAGCTCGTCGTTGCGATCCTGCTGCCAGCCGCCGTAGACGTGGGGGAATGTGCCTGTCCAACTGGGGAACTGCTCCGGGTCGCGTGCGATGCGAACCCAGAAGCGGAGCTCATCGAGGTACTTGCGACTCAGTGAGGGCGCGGGGGTGCCGTCGGGCAACTCGGCTCTGCCGGAAAGCCCCCCCTTCCAGATCGCCGCGCCGCTGGTGGGTGGCGGTGGGGTGGGGGCACGCTCGGCGCGTAGGTCCTTCCGGAGGTCGTTGATTGCCGCGGTCTGCCGCTCGATCGCGTCTGCGGTCGCTGCGAGTGCGGGACGCGAGAGTCGAACGATGATGTTCCTGATCAGTTGCTTCATGTTGTGTAGGCGTGATCGCGTATGGGCCCTTCGGGGTTGCGGGTGCACAAGAATGATAGATCGTGGCGATGAATCTCTGTAAACCTTCGGTAAAGACTGTGGACGAGGCGGGGGTGATGTTCGATGGGAGCGATCTTTGCGCTACCATCACGATTCGGGATTGGTCAAGGCAGGCACGGGCGGCGGGAGTCGCTTTGCATCGGAGTGATCCATGAAGTTTGAAGCCAGTCTTCCCGAGCCGGGCGGTCACAACCCGCGAACGGACTTCGAGGGCCAGATCGAGCGGATCCGTCGGCGCCTCGTCCGAGAGGCGGTTGTGGCTGTCGGGATGCTGGAGCGGGCCATCGACGCGCTCTGGACACTGGACCGCGAAGAGGCCGCGATCGTGCGGTCGAAGGACACGCGTGTCGATCGCGAGGAAGTCGCGATTGAGTCGGACTGCTATCGGCTGCTGACGATGCAGCACCCGGTGGCGAAGGACTTCCGGATGATCGCGTTTGTGCTCAAGGTGAACCAGGACATCGAGCGGGTCGCGGACCACGCCAGTTCGATCGCCAAGAGCATCCTGGCCTTCCGTGGCGATATTCCGCCTCGCTGGCCGACGGCACTTGAGGAACTGGCCCATCGCGTGCCGGCCCAGTGCCATGTGCTGCTCAGGGCTGTGGTGGACGAGGACACCGATAAGGCGCGCGAGATCGTCGCGGGTGACAAGGTTCTTGACGAGATCCACAGGCGACTTTTCGATGAGATCGTCGAGACGATGGATGGCTCCTCGGACTCGTCGGCGAATGGGCTTCTGATCTATCGGATCGGTCGTGAACTCGAGCGTGTGGGCGACCTGATGGCCGCGATCGCCGAGGATGTGGTGTACCTGCGAACGGGCCAGATCATCCGCCATGCGAAGCGTCTGAAGCCGGCTGGGCCAACGCAGAAAGCCCCCTGAGGGGTTGGGTTGCAGGTCCTGCAAGGGCAGGTGCTCTCTGGGATGCTTGCGATTGAAAGGGGCGTGCGCGTGCGGCCTGTGCTGGCGTGCCGCCGGGTGTGTCTCCGCTGCGAGTGGGGCCGCCGGGACGGGCATTCTGGGCGGGGAAAAAATGACAACACCCGGACACGAGTGCCCGGGTGTTGCGTGTGCGTGTCAGTCGGTCGATCTTGTTCGCACGTCACCGTGCGTCTATTCGCCAGAGGCGAACGAGAGTGTGCTGACTTGTCCTGCTGAAGATTGCTCTTCGATCCCGACGCTCTTTGAGCGAGGGGCGAGGCAGGTCCAAGGAAATCCCTTAGAAAGGAGGTGATCCAGCCGCAGGTTCTCCTACGGCTACCTTGTTACGACTTCGTCCCAGTCACCAGTCTTGCCGTAGACACCACTGAAATATGGCGGCTTCGGGCACTCCCGGCTCCCATGACGTGACGGGCGGTGTGTACAAGGCTCAGGAACTCATTCACCGGAGCGTAGCTGATCTCCGATTACTAGCGATTCCGACTTCATGCAGGCGAGTTGCAGCCTGCAATCCGAACTGGGGCGCGCTTTTTGCGATTTGCTCCGCCTTGCGGCCTTGCTTCGCTCTGTACGCGCCATTGTAGCACGTTTGCATCCCTGGATGTAAGGGCCATGAGGACTTGACGTCATCCCCACCTTCCTCCGGTTTGACACCGGCAGTCTCGCTAGAGTGCTCGGCATTACCCGTGAGCAACTAACGACAGGGGTTGCGCTCGTTAGAGGACTTAACCCGACACTTCACAGCACGAGCTGACGACAGCCATGCAGCACCTGTGCATGTTCCACCCAGAGGGTGTGGCTCCTGTTTCCAGGAGTTAATCCATGCATGTCAAACCCAGGTAAGGTTCTTCGCGTTGCCTCGAATTAAGCAACATGCTCCACCGCTTGTGTGAGCCCCCGTCAATTCATTTGAGTTTTAGCCTTGCGACCGTACTCCCCAGGCGGCACACTTAATGTTTTTACGTCGACCAGAGGCGCGTCAGAGCGACTCCGATCTAGTGTGCATCGTTTACGGCGTGGACTACCAGGGTATCTAATCCTGTTTGCTCCCCACGCTTTCGTGCCTGAGCGTCAGAACAGGCCCAGTCGACTGCCTTCGCCATTGGCGTTCCCATGGATATCTACGCATTTCACCGCTCCACCCATGGTTCCATCGACCCCTACCTGTCTCAAGATCGGTAGTATGCCCTGCTGTTCCCCGGTTGAGCCGAGGGATTTCACAAAGCACTATCCGATCCGCCTGCGCACCCTTTAAGCCCAGTGATTCCGATTAACGCTCGGGGCCTCTGTATTACCGCGACTGCTGGCACAGAGTTAGTCGCCCCTTCCTCTGGAAGCGATCAGTGTTTCTGCTTCCTGACAGCGGTTTACACGGCGAAGCCGCTTCATCCCGCACGCGGCATTGCTCCGTCAGGCTTTCGCCCATTGCGGAAGATTCGTTACTGCAGCCTCCCGTAGGAGTCCGGGCAGTGTCTCAGTCCCGATGTCGCAGGTCGTGCTCTCACACCTGCTACCCGTCTTCGGCTTGGTGAGCCATTACCTCACCAACTACCTGATAGGACGATCGCCGCTCCCAAGGCGCCTTGCGGCTTTCCTCCGTAGATCACATGGAGTATTACGCACAGTTTCCCATGCCTATCCTCCACCTCGGGGTACGTTCGATCGTATTACTGACCCTTTCGCCACTCACCATTGCTGGTTCGTGCGACTTGCATGTTTTAGCCATGCCGCCAGCGTTCAATCTGAGCCATGATCAAACTCTTCACTTGAATGCCATTGAACTCGCCCGAGGGCGAGTTGACTTCAGTAGAAGCTGATCCGAAACAACCATCACTCGCGTGATGGCCGGTCTTGGAGATGGTCCGAGGACCATTCCAACGTCAACGCGGCAAACGTCGACGATTTCTTGCAGACATTCCTTTGCTAGCTTTATTAGGGCTATCGCACGAGAATGCCATGCGTCGAAGGGCTGTGAGGACCTTCGACAGCAAGGATCCGGCGTCGTGTTGGCCTGCCAGGCCTACCCGCGTGCATGGGTATACGACGCCGCACATTCTCGCGATCGACCGACTGTTCACTTGTCAAGGATGTCGGAACTGGCCGTTTGACCGGATTCGTCCCGTGCCGGCTCTCAGCGAATCGGCGAGGGGGATAGTAGGGCATACTCCGATGTGGTCAAGCGTCCAAGACGCTTTTCAATCGCAATCTTTGACGGAATTCTCAAGGCGTCGCTCACGATGATGACGCCCGATCAGAGACCGCCAACGACATCCCCCAGAGATCGGGGCGACGCCTTTCCCCCAGTGTATTTCGTGACAGAGACTTACGGATCGTGCGGCAGGCCGAGACCAGCGTGGCCCCCGATGTCCGCACGTCGTCCATCACCACGATCACCTTCGGAAGGTCGCCCCGCAAGCCCCGCTCGCGAACCCGAAAGACACCCCTGACGTTTCCCGCACGCTCGCTGGGGACCACTGCAAGCTGCGTTGGACCGTGTCTTCTGGTAAGCAGGCGGACGCACCTGGCACCAGTCACAGCCGCGGCACCACGTGTGATCGCCAGCGTGTGGTCGATCCCGCGTTCCAGGTATCGGAGGCGACTCATCGGAACCGGAACGATCCAGACGGTGTTTGGATCTAGTCTGGATTCTTCCATCGCCTGTTTCAATTGCTCACCGAGCAGGCGTCCGGCAGCCACACCAAGAGATCGGAACCGGTTGAACTTGATGTCTCTGGCGACCTCGCCAAGCACGCCGTGGTAGGTGCCGAGGCGAACGAACCGCTTCCACGGAAGGCGAGCATCCAGGCACTCGGTGCATCCATCAGATGCGGCGGTGTTCGGCCCCCGGCTTGCGCCACAGCGACTGCATGACGCGGCCAGTGGCTCCGGATTCCACCCCGCATCGCGCAGGCGGCTCGACAGTGGGGGAGAGGTGAAGCCGAGCCAGGTTCGCTCGATCTCGAGGAGCGCGGTGCCGATGCGGTTGTGGGCATTGGGCGGGTCGGCAGCCATACTCGGGCTCAGGTTCGATAGGGTGCGAGCGCGGCTCGGACCAGATCTGCTCGCGCGCCGCGCCGGTGCTCTTGGTCCATCGGGCGACCCGTTGCGCGCTGCAGGTGGCCGGGCTGAACGAGGAGGAGCAGGGCGTGGGCGATGCGTTCCGGGACGCCTTCGACAAGGCCCAGCACGATGCCGAGTCGGAGTGTGCTGAGCAGGTCCATGGCTTCTTCGGCCGCGAGAAGGCGGGCGTGGGTGAGGATGCCAAGAGCCCGATGGACGCGATCTCGGAGTACGGGGCCGCCCCGCGTGACGAGCATTCGCCGGCTGGCGCGCTCGTACTCGATGACCTGTGGGATGATCTCGTTCTGCAGCTCGTGCAAGAGCATCTGTTCGGACTTTCCGAGCGTCGTCTGATTCGAGATCTGGTAGAGGTCGCCGACGGCGTTTGATCCTTCTCCGTAGAAGCCACGGACGGCAAGCGACATCGCGGCGGCGGCGCGTTTGACTTTCTCGAGCTCGTTTCTCAGACGGAGTCCGGGAAGATGGAGCATGACGGAGAAGCGGATTCCAGTGCCGACATTCGTGGGGCAGGCGGTCAGGTATCCGAACCTGCGATCGAAGGCGTAGTCGAGTGATCGCTCCAGCGCATCGTCGATCTCGTTCGCGAGTTTCAGCGCCTCGGTGAGGGACAACCCGCACCGGAGCGATTGGATCCGGAGGTGGTCCTCTTCGTTGACCATGATGGCCAGTTGCTCGGATTGCTGGGCGATGGCGACCCCGCGCGGTTCTTCGATGCCGCCCTGGCCGCTGTTGAGCTTGCCGCGTGCGTGCTGCTTTGAGATGAGGTGACGTTCGACGAGGATGGTGCGTTGTTCGGTGGAGGCGGTGTGGAGGTCGACCCAGGCGATCCGTTCTTGCGTGGGAATCTCGACGACTCTCCGTCGGCAGACGTCGAGTATTTGTCGTCGATCGGCGCGGCTCGCCTTGGGCATGAAGGGAAAGCCGGCGAGGTTTCTTGCCAGTCGCACCCGCGATGAAAGGACTACGTCGCAGGCCTGGCCTGTGGCACGAAGCCACTCTGTGTTGGCCTCGTGGAACGGGATCTCGCCGCCTCGCCCCGCGCTCATGGCTTCGGCTCCGGGCCACCAGAGTGGGAGTCTGCGGCCTTGGCGATCTCATCGCGGATCATCGCGGCACGCTCGTACTGCTCGGCGTGGACGGCCTCTTCCAACTGTTGCCGGAGGAGCCCCAGCCGGGCGGCACGCTCGACGGCGTCGCCCAGTAAGGACTCGCCCGCCGGCGTGCCCGACATGGATTGGAGCAGTCGCAGGGGCACCTTGCCGACATGGTGCGTGCCCCCTTCGTGGGCTCGCTCCAGCAGCGGTGTGAGTTGGGTCTCGAATCGTCGATAGCACGCGGGGCAGCCGAGCAGGCCGGTATGGCGGAACTCGGAGATGGAGGTGCCGCACGCATCGCAGGTGGGGCCTTGGACGACGGTGACCTTCGCGACGACCGGTGTTGCGGGTGTGCCGACATCCATGCCCGCCTGGCGTGCGCAGACTTCGCAGAGGTGTCGCTCCACCTTCCGACCTGCTTTGATCACGACCTCGTGGATCGTGGCTTCGCGCTCGCCGCACTGACACAGCATGAAACGGCCCTCGCTCGGTTCAGTCTAGCGCGCGTGAACGGGGCGCAACGAGAAGCGGGCCGACGCTTGCGTCGGCCCGCATAGATGGCTCATGAGGATGAAGACTCGCACTCAGGCGTGCGTGCCCTGCTTCTGCTGGCGGGTGTAGCCGTACTTGCGCTTGAGCGCCTTGACGACGAGGCCGGTGCGGATGGCCTTGGCGGAGACGGTGATCCGCTGGCGACGACCATCGACAATGGCGTCAACGGCCTGAAGATTCGGACGGAACTTCCGGCGTGTGATGCCGGTTGGCTTGAGACCGAAGCCGCCCTTCTTGATGGCCTGACCGCGCCAGGCGCGCTTCATCCCGAAGGAGACTTTCTTACCGGTAAAGTGGCACTTGGCGGGCATGGGATCACCTCTTGCGTAGGGCCAAGACGATAGGCCGATGCTCTGCGTGCGGCAATCCACAGGCGTGAACCGCGTTGCGCGTTGCCACGAAAGGGTTCCGGTCGGGTGGGTTACTCGTCGCTGACGGCGTCCGGACGCAGGGTCAGTATGTCGCGGAGCTGGTCGGTAGAGAGCTCGGTGAGCCAGCGCTCGCCGGAGCCGATGATGTTCGAGGCGAGTTCGGTCTTCTGTTCGATCATCTCGTCGATGCGGTCTTCGAGGGTGCCTGCGACCACGAACTTGTGAACATGGACGGTTCTGGTCTGGCCGATGCGATACGCGCGGTCGGTCGCCTGGTTCTCGACTGCGGGGTTCCACCAGCGGTCGAAGTGGAAGACGTGGGTCGCGGCAGTGAGGTTGAGGCCAACGCCGCCTGCTTTGAGGGACAGGATGAGGATCGGGTGCTGACCATCGGCGCGCTGGAAGGTGTCGATGATGCGTTGGCGCTCGGTCTGGGGAGTGCCTCCGTGCAGGAAGAGAACGGGCCTGTTGATCTCGTGCTGGATCATCAACTGCAGGAGATGTCCCATCTGACGGAACTGCGTGAAGATGAGGGACTGGTCGCCCTCCGCGAGGATCTCGTCGAGCATTTCGAGCAGGCGCGTGGTCTTGCCTGAACGAGACGGGTCCGCGGGGCGGACGCCCTCTGTGTCCTTGAGCAACTGCGAGGGGTGGTTGCAGATCTGCTTGAGTTTGATGAGTGCCGCGAGGACCAGCCCTCTGCGCTGCATCCCTTCGGCGCGATCGACCTCGCCGAGCACGCGTTTGACGCAGGCGTCGTAGAGCTGGGCCTGCTCCGCGGTGAGGTGGCTGTACTCCTTGGTCTCCAGCTTGGGGGGGAGGTCGGCGACGACGGTCGGATCGGTTTTGAGGCGCCGGAGCACGAAGGGCTGAACGAGTCGCCGGAGCTGGTCGGTCCGGACACGGTCTCGGTAGCGTTCAACCGGGACGGCGAACCTTCTTCGGAATGAGGGGGCGGAGCCGAGCAGCCCGGGGTTCAGGAAGTCCATGATCGACCACAACTCGCTGAGGCGGTTCTCGACCGGGGTGCCGGTGAGTGCGGTGCGTCGATCGGCGATCATCGCACGGACTGCCTGCGCCTGCTTGGCGACCGGGTTTTTGATGCATTGGGCCTCGTCGAGCACGATCCGGCCCCAGTGGACGCGTTCGAGCGAGCCGAGATCCCTGTGGATCAGCGCGTATGTCGTGATGACCAGATCGGACTGCTCAACAGCCAGAAGGAAGTCATCGCCGGACTTCCGCTCGACGCCGTGATGGATGAGCACGCGGAGCTCGGGCGCGAACCGCTTGCTCTCTCGCAGCCAGTTGCTGACAACGGACATCGGAACGACCAGAAGCGTCGGCCCGGGCTTTGCTCCGTTCAGGCGTTCATGCAGGAGGAGGGCGAGCATCTGGATCGTCTTGCCGAGCCCCATGTCATCGGCGAGGCACATGCCGAATCCGAATCGTTCGAGGAACGACATCCACGCGAGGCCTCGGGCCTGGTAGGGCCTGAGTGTGCCTCGGAACGAGGGGGGGGCATCGATCGTCGGCACCTGCTCGGTCGCTCCGCCGAGCGCGGATTTGATCCATCCGTCGAGTTCCATGCCGACGACAGGCACGCCGGTCTCTCCCGGATCGGTGCCGTACGCGACGCGGAGTGCCTCGGCGACGGTCATCGTTCCGGAGGTGTTCTCCTTGATGAACTTCATGGCGGCCTGCACGTCTTCGGGCCGTACCTCAACCCATCGCCCATTGACGCGGATCAGGGGGCTCTTGCGTGCCGCGAGCTGCTCGAACTCTTCGATCGAGAGCGTGGTGTCGCCGAGCGCGATCTCCCACTTGTAGTTGACGAGTGCCGCCATGCCGAGGCGTGGCGAGTTCGGAGTGACCGCGCCCGACGCGTCGCCGGACTCGACCGATTCTGGGGTGGAGACCTTGAGTCTGGCACCGATGCGCGCGCTCGGAGAATCCCACCAGTCGGGCACGATCGAGCCGAAGCCCTGCTCACGGAGGACAGGCTGGATCTCACGCAGGTACTGATACGCCTGGCGCGTCGAGAGGGACATTTCCGCCGGCTCGGAGTCGTCGAGGGCCTTCTCAAGCCGGTCGTAGATGCGGGACGCACGCCCGAGTTCGGCCAGCAGCAGTTCTTGCGGAGACTCGAGTCTCAGCCCCTCAATCGAGACACTCTCGCTCGAAAGCATCCAGATATCCTCGGCATCGACCATGATGTCGGGACGATCGACGGACTGGAGGTGGAATGAGAGTGTCCAGGCCAGGTCATCGGGCGGAGCGGCAAGGTCAGCGAGTTTCGCGCTGGTGCTCGGCTCGTTGAGTCGAAGGCACAGACGCCACGCGGCGGACATGCCCCGCTCGTCGAGGCGTCCGATCCAGGTCCGCACGCGCCGGACCATCTCCTGACGCTGGGCCTGCGTTCCTGGTACATCTCGCTGGGTGCTGAGCAGCCCCCGGAGCCAGCCGACGTGCGGGTCCACCGCGTCGCGTCCTTCGATCGTGTCGGACATCGTCTCTCGGATCAGCGCGGTGCGTGCCGCGGAGTCGACAACCGCAACGACGAACGACTCAAGCGTCTTCCACGGATCGTGGATGAGGGCGTCAACACCCGCCCTGGCGATCGGCGGCATGGCGCGGAGCACGGACTCGCAGCGCACGACCGTCGCCTCATCAGCCATCCAGGGGAGCCAGAGCGCGGTCAGGTCGCCCTGTGCGTTCTGGGCGAGCATCGGCACCACACGTTGCTGGGCGAGCAGGTGCCTCGCGAGACGATCGGCGAGCAGCCAGAACTCGACACTGCGCCCTGGAAAGATGGGCCGAGAGAGCCCCATGGCGTTCACGCCCGTCGAGGCACTCTCGCCAGCGTCGAGCAGGCCTTCGAGCGCGAGGCGGGCCGAGCCGGGTGCGATCGAGAGGCACGAGGCGTGGAATTCACCGAGCCCTTCCGGCTCGTGCTCCGGGGACGCGACCTCGTGCGCGAAGCGTGGGCTCGGGAGCGGGAGAGCGTCGGTGCCCGGAATAAGGGGCAATCGCAATCTAAGCGTGCCGGGCGTGGGCTCGATCGCCGCGCGCTGGAGTATCGGTCCGAGGGCGGCGTGGAGGTCCTGCACGCTCGCGCAGTACGGGTGCTCAGCGATCTCGCCGGTGGTTTCGCGCATGGCCACCGGCCAGCGAGAAACATCCTCGGCCCACAAACGGATCTCACCATCGCAGAAGGTCGCGTGCAGGACCAGCATCGGCACCATCCATTGCTCCGATCGGCAGGGCCGACGATCCGCACGCGAGACGGGCATCGCTGCCGCGGCCCGGACCGTGCCTGATGAATGGGAGCGCAGGGACTCGAACCCTGGACCTACGGCTTAAAAGGCCGCTGCTCTACCGACTGAGCTACACTCCCGCGCTTCGCGCAGAGCGAAGTTTAGGTGGCCACCCGCCGCTCTGTCCCGCCGACATTTCGCGGCGATGGATAGACCCGGCGAGGAGCATTCGACTCGTCTCCGCGACGGGATTCGCCGTCAAAGAGCGAGAGCAGCAACGAGGCGTGCCTCGCGCTCGAACCCTGGTTCGATCGGATCGCGACTCTGCCCAGATTCGCGAGTGTGGTCCGTGCTTCGGTGTCCGTCAGCAGGCGTTGCAGCGTCTGTCCGAGCGTATCCCGCGAGGCGCGGACGAGCCCCCCCGCCGATTCCAGTTCATGAACGACCCTGGCGAAGTCGCTGACCGCCGGGCCGATGACCGTCGCCTTGCCGAGCGCGACTGGCTCGATCGGATCGGAGCCGTGCAGGTCGCCGAACGAGCGTCCCACCACCACAACATCCGCCAGGGAGTAGGCCATGCGCAGCTCGCCGATCGAGTCGAGGAGGAAGCGGTCGGCCCCGGGCCTTGCGCGCATGTCGGAGCGTCGCACGCATCCGGGCATGGCTCTGGCCGCTTCGTCGAATCGCTCGGTTCGGCGCGGTGCGCACAGGAGCTGCGCGCCAGGTGGGCAGACGTTGTGGAGCAGAGACTCCTCGTCGGGTCCGGTGCTTCCCGCGACAATGAGCGGACGAGCGCGGTCGATGCCCATCTCCGCAGCGAGCGTGTCCGCGCCGGCGACGGTGTCCTCGATGCGAGCCGAATCCCATTTCATCGATCCGGTGATCAGGCATCGCCCGGGATGGACGCCCATGGCCTCGAATCTCAGGGCGTAGTCCGTGTCCTGGACCGCCGCGAAGTCGAGCGAAGCGAAGGAGCGTCCGATGAACCGCTTGATCTTTCGGTATCCCTTGAACGAACGCTCCGAGAGTCGTCCGTTGATGACGCCGATCGGGATTCCCCGCGTGCGGCACGCAGCGACGAAGTTCGGCCAGAGCTCGAGTTCGACGAGCGCGACTGCATCGGGCCTCGTCGCATCCAGGAAACGTCGAACCGCCCAGCTCGCGTCGAGGGGGTAGCGTCTGACATCGCACGTTGACGAATAGAGCTCGGTCGCCCGCTTCAGCCCGGTGTCGGTTGATGCGGTGACAAGGACGTCGCAGTGTGGCGTCAGGAGCGGCACAAGATGGCGAAGGGCGTTCACCTCGCCGACCGAAACCGCGTGGAGCATCAGTCGCTTGCGGGCACCGGTGTGCAACGGCTCGATCTTTCCGAATCGCTCCGTCCAGCCCCCTCGCGCCTTTCTCGCCCACCACGGCGCGGTGATGGCGGCGACGATGAGATAGATCGGATCGAGAAAATTGGGCATCGGAGTGCACTGTCGGACGTTGAATCGGAATCTTTCTGGCAACCGAGGAGAATGGGCGGGCAGGGACTCGAACCCTGGACCCTTCGCGTGTAAGGCGAATGCTCTGGCCAACTGAGCTACCCGCCCCATTATCCGATTGCGTTACAGTATCTACCCTCTGGGCTGCGTGCGGGCCGTCGCGACGCGGTTTGCCAAGATCCTGGAGCACGATCCGGAAGGATGGAGCGGCGCATGCACCCCCCGAGCCCTCACCCCGTGCCCGTTCCGAGCGTGGGTCCTGGTGCCGCGAGCACGACGATCGAACTGCTCCGCGAGGCCATGGCAGACGCGGATTTCACGCACGATGTTGTGTCCTCGCGACTTGACGTCCCGAGCATCGTTGCGATCGGGACAAAGTCGCTCGAAGAACTCATGGCTCGCACCGCGAGCGGTACGAGACTCGACACGCTGATTCGTCTCTTGTGCATGAACGCGCCGTACACGGCGGGCACCCTCGATGCGATCCTGGGCACAGGTCTTTGTGCCGCGATTCGAGCGATGGGGCTGGTTCGGGACGGCCCGAGCGGCGAGCGATCGACGGTCTGCATCAACCCGGTTCGTGGGCTCTGGATCGCGAGCGACATCCCTCGGGCCGGCGAGACACGCGCGTCGGACTTCGTGATGGGGATCGGCTCCAGCACGCTGACGCTCGAATCGCTCACGGCGAGGCGATCGGTGGGGCGAGTGCTCGATCTCGGGACCGGGTGCGGCTTCCACGCCCTGCTCGCGAGCTCGCACGCGGAGCGCGTCATCGGCACCGACATCAATGAGCGAGCGATCGCGATGGCCCGCCTGAACGCCGCGCTCAATGCGAAGCCCGACATCGAGTGGCGTATCGGGAGCTTCTTCGAGCCGGTCTCGGGTCAGTTGTTCGATCTCATCGTGAGCAACCCGCCATTCGTGATCTCTCCAGAGCAGGACCATGTCTACCGCAGCGCGGGGATGTCCGGCGATGGAGTCACGGAGCACGTTGTCAGGGGTGCCGCCGGGTTGCTCGCCCGAGGAGGCGTCGCCCAGTTTCTCTGCAACTGGGCTCACATGCGTGGCTTCGACTGGCGAGATCGGCTCGCGACGTGGGTTGAAGGGAGCGAGTGCGACATGCTCGTGCTCCGATCCGAGACACTCGATGCCAGGGACTACGCGGAGTACTGGGTGGGTCACACGAGAGAGGAGTCGAGCGAGCCGCTCGCGGCAAGAGCCGCACGCTGGCGCGCCTCGTACGAGGAGCAGGGGATCGAGGCAGCGAGCATCGGCATGATCCTCCTCCATCGGCCGATCGATCGTGATCAGACGTGGACATCGTTCGACGACGCCCCTCGCAAAATGCTTGGCGGTGCGGGGCATGATGTGCTCCGTCGGATCGACGCCGAGACCTGGCTGGCGAGCGTTCGCAACGAGGAACTGCTCGATGCGCATCTGCGTGTTGCTTCCGCCGTGAGACTCGACCACACGCTCCGACCCGACGAGCGGGGCTGGGCCATGGAGCAGGCGTCGGCCCGCCTTCTCCGGGGCTTGGCGTACGAGACAACGATCGACGAGGCTGGCGCGAGGATCCTGATGCGGTCGGACGGCTCGACGGCTCTGCGTTCGATCGTGGCGGAGATCGCCTCTGGGCTTGGACGCCCGCTCTCAGAGGTTGCGCCGGTGGCCGTGGGCATCGTGCGGGCCATGATCAGGCGCGGATACCTCGATCGATCGTCGGACCACAAGGTGTGAGCGCGGCTCGCGTATCCGTGATGCTCACGGGCGTACCCTTGCGTACCCATGCAACGAGTATGCACTGTTCGAGATGTTCGGATCGGGCGCGGAGAATCACTGGCGATCATCGCGGGTCCGTGTGTCCTTGAGTCCCTTGAGATGGGAATGGCCATCGCGGAGTTGCTCGCGAACGCGTGCGAAGAGGTGGGGCTCCCGTACATCTTTAAGGCGTCGTTCGACAAGGCGAATCGATCGAGCGTCAACTCCCCTCGCGGCCCGGGGCTCTCCAAGGGACTTGAGTGGCTGGCGAAGATCGCGGCGGATGCGGATGTGCCCGTCACCACGGATATCCACCTCCCTGAGCACGCGGAGCCCGCGGCGATGGCGGTCGATCTCATCCAGATTCCGGCGTTTCTCTGCCGCCAGACGGATCTGATCGCGGCTGCGGGCGAGGCGGCGGCACGGCACGGGCGAGGCGTCAACGTCAAGAAGGGGCAGTTCCTCTCTCCTGCGGAGATGCGAGGCCCGGTCAAGAAGCTGGCCGAGAGCGGGTGCGACAACGTCATGCTGACCGATCGCGGCACCTTCTTCGGCTATCACCGGCTCGTCAACGACTTCATTGGATTGGGCGACATGATGCGGCTTGACACGCCGGGGGGATCGCCGCCCGTCTGCTTTGATTGCACGCACTCAACCCAGCTTCCGGGCCTCGGGGAGCAATCTGGCGGAAGGCGTGAGCACTCACCGATGCTTGCGCGGGCCGCGGTCGCTGCGGGCGTCGACGCGTTGTTCATCGAGTGCCACCCGGAGCCGTCGCGATCGCTGAGCGATGCTGCGACTGTGCTCTCGCTGTCAGAGATTCCGGAGTTGCTCGCTGGTGTTGCGCGTATCCGCGACGCGCTGACCGTGGGCGAGTGAGCCATCTCGACACAGAATCACCAAGCAGAAACACCGGACGAAGCCGTAAGGGCTCGATCCGGTGCTGTGTGGTGTTTCGGTTGTCAACTCGTGGGCGAGAGCGAGACGGCCGATCGACTCGCGGAATCAGTTGGCCGAGGCCTTGAGATACGCGGGCCGAGGCGTCGATTCGTCGAGCGGATTGACATGGACCGTGCGTCCGCGGAACGTGACGGTGCCCAGGCCGACGGAGTACAGCGTGTCGTCCGATCCCTTGCGAACAAGGAAACCGGGCTTGATCGGCGTGCCACGCTGGCGCACGATGATGGCGCCGGGCTTCGCGATCTCGCCGCCGTACAACTTCACACCCAGGTACTGGGGGTTCGAGTCGCGGCCGTTCTTGGTCGAGCCCTGGCCCTTTTTGTGCGCCATGGCGGAACTCCTGGCAAAGCAATCACTCGGAAATGAGCCGCCGGCCTCGGCCGGCAGGGAACGCGTCCCGGCATGCTCTGCCGGGCCGAAACGTTAGGCACCGCATGTGCCGTCGTCTAGATGGCCGCTTCCATGCATCCACGGGCGAGAAGAGGGGGATCGTTCAGCGCATGATCCACTCATCGCTCTGGAGCTGGATCGCGATGCTCGGATCGAGGACCAGGTTCCCGGGGGTGGCGAAACGGAACGCGCGGACCTTTCGGAGCGTCTTCCGGACCCGCTCGCCCGTTGCCGGATCGTTCACCATCACGGGTTTGCTCTCGCCGCTGAACCCCGCGGCGTAGACGGTCAGCCGGTCGGTCAGGAGATCGGGGAGAGGCCAGATCACCACACCGTCCTTCGCGTTCTCCGGTCCTTGCTGCAATGTGCCGAGGATTCCGATTTGGTCTTCGATGAACTCGTTGTTGAGCAAGGCGAGGATGTGGGCGGTAACGGTGGCCGGGACGTTCTGCCCGGAGCGGAGCACGAGACCCTCATCCGTGGCGAGATCGAACGCGGGAACGAAAGGAAGATCCTGTCCCGTGTTGTTGGTGACCCGGTACGTCATGAACGCGTAGGCTCGCGGATCCCCGGGGGTCGCAGCGACAGAGACCAGGCGGAGCGAGCCGGGTCGAAGATCCAACTGCCACCGGGTCGGAATCGGGTCGGGCTCGGGTGCGAAGCCCACCAGAGCCGCAAGCGTGGTGGCGAGCAGGATCGTGCAAAGGACGCGGTAAGCGTGATTCATCATCGGCGACGCTCCAGGGCTGAGGGCGGTTAGTCTAGTGTACGACGGCGGAGCGTCAATCGGATCCGTAGAGGCCGCCGAGAACAGGTTCGGAGAGCTGCGTGGCACACGAGAGTCAGAATCCGCACCCGACGTTTCGTGGGCCGGAGCGTCTGGAAGGAAACTATCGGGTCGATGGGGCCGCGCGTCTTGCGGGGGTTCCGCCTCGGGAGCGGGCTGGTGATCGCCGAACGCTTGACGCGTTCAGTCGGCTCGGCATCCCGCTCGATCTCATGTGGGGAACCTACGACACGCCCGGACCCGGGCGCGTTCGGATGCGCCATGCGTGCCTGATCGTCCCCGGTTCCGGGCGTACAGCAATGGTCTTCTTGAGCACTCCCGAGGAGTCCGGCATCCTCGGAGACCATGACGGCCAGGTGCGTGAGCTTGGGGCTTGTGTCCAGATCGCATGCGACACGGTTGCGGGCGAGCAGAGCAAGCGAATCCATCTGATCCAGGCGCTGCCGTTTCCGGATGACGATTGGGCGATTGAGGCGTGCCGCATGTCGGGGTTTACGCTGCTCGGTGAGCTGCTCTATCTCGGTGCTGATGTCGATGATCGGGCCGACCTGCATGTGATCGAGCCGAGCCCGGGGATTGAGTTCAGATCGATCAGCGATGCCCCCGGCTCGTGGGAGACCGAGCGAGAGATCCTGATCGAACTGCTCGACAGAACCTACGAGCAGACGCTCGACTGCCCTGAACTGTGCGGCATGCGTGAGACCTCTGACGTGCTCGAGTCGCATCGCTTGGCCGGCGAGTTCGATCCCTCCCTTTGGTACATCGCGATGGAGGGGGGCAGGGCCGTAGCGTGCGGGCTCTACTCGCTTGCGAAGGGGAGGGAGAGCATGGAGCTGATCTACCTCGGCGTCGCTCATGAAGCCAGAAACCGCGGGCTCGGGCGTGCCCTCATGCAACTTGGATTCAGGGCGGCCAGAAAGCGGAAAATCAAGGAGATGACCTGCGCGGTTGACGCTCGAAACGAGCCGGCGCTCGCGCTGTATGCGCGGTTCGGCATGCGTGAGACAGGCAGGCGCGTCGCACTCGTTCGATCAACACGATCGCAGCACGCACCGGCTTCGACGGGAAGTTGAGTGTTGGCGAGAACTTGAGCGCATGTGTGAAGGTTTTGCACAGGTTGTGTAAAGCCGGGGCATTCTGGAGTGGACAACTTTTTCGTTTCGCGCAAGTCTCGCGGCGTGAAGCGCGAACGCGATCCCGAGCGAATTCGGTGTGTGCTGATGCCTTGCTGACGCGGGTGAATCGCACTATCTTTCGCCCCGCCGGTCACGGACTCGATCGGCATCCACACCGCATGTGAGGCGGGCAGTACCGGCTCACTGGCACCCCAACGGGCAAGCCGGGCGCGGTCTCTGTGTCGCAACGCACGGGGTGGAAGTTCTCGGGGGCATGGATCGCCGCGGTGCGTCGAGGGTCCCGGATGCATGCCGGATCGTCCGCGAGGGTGCGCGGCGACCGGTGTCTGCCGGATTCATGCGTGGCCTGATCAGGGGCGTGTTCGCGCTCAGGGATGAGGTGTGAGAGTGGAGACTGCTCACGCTGTCGGCACGGTGAGAGACAGGGCAGGAACTGGCCGTGGAGCGTCGCGAGATGGCGTTGCCACGGTTGAGCGGATTCTCGGTCGCATGGGACGCGATCACGGCGAGCGCGACATCGGACGCTATTTCGCCGATCAGACACGGATCGTTGCCGATGACGCGGGCGTCGAGGTCACGGTTCCGACCGAGTTTGCAGCCGGTTATCTCGACAAGCGATTCGGCAGCTCGCTCCGCGAAGCGGTGCGAGAGACCCTGGGCGACGAGACGGTCGGCGGCGTTCGCTTCAAAGTCGATCAGAGTGTCTTCTCCGGCTCTACGGACGCCTCGCTGCCGAGCGTTGCAGGAACGTTGCCCGGTCGCCATCAGGCGGAGTGCAAGTCCGATTCACGCCACGCAGCAGCCCCGACCAGGCGGGCCACGTCGCGTCGCGAATCCTCTCGTGCCGAGGATCAACGCGACGGCTACCGCCTTGAGACGTTTCTGGTCTCTGAAAGCAATCGAGTGGCTCACGGTGCGGCCTCGCACCTCGTCGAATCGACGGAGACACGCCACGCGCCACTCTTCCTGCACGGGCCGTGCGGAGTGGGAAAGACGCATCTTCTGCACGGCGTCTCTCACCAGTTCCGCCGCCTGAATCCCGGTGCGAAGGTCTGCCTGACGACCGGTGAGGCATTCACTCAGTCATTCATCTCTGCATTAAGAGGCGGCACCATCGACCAGTTCCGACGTGCCCACCGGGGTCTGCATCTGCTCTGCATCGACGATGTGCATCTCATCGCCGGAAAGAGCGCGACGCAGACAGAGCTGCTGCACACATTCGACACGCTCAATCTCGAGGGCGCGAGGATCATCCTCGCGTCGGACTGCCACCCCAGGCAGACCGCCTCGCTCGGGCAGGCGCTGGCATCGAGGTTCATGGCCGGCGCGGTGATCCGGATCGATCCTCCGGACGCCGAACTCTGCGCGCGGCTCGTCGTCCTGCACGCATCCAGGCGCGGCTTGGCGATCGAGCCCGCGGCGTCAGAGGCCATCGCGTCCCGCATCGCGGCAACGCCCGGACGATCGGCCAGAGACATCGAGGGCGTCTTGGCCCACATCGAGGCGGTGTGGCGCGCCATGCCGGAGATCCGATCCCCGATCGGAGGCGTCGGGATGCTCATTGTCGATCGCGCCCTCGGCGCGGGAGGGGTCGGTCCCAGGTTCGCATCGCGCCGCGCCGTCACTCCGGATCGTGTCGTCGGTGCGGTGTGCGATCTGCTCGACGTCACGCCTACACAGTTGGCGTCGAAGGGGAGGCACCCTCGGGTCGTCTTCGCCCGGGCGGTCGCGGCGTATCTCTCGCGTGAGCTCACGACCGCGAGCTATCCGGAGATCGCGCGGGCCATCGGACGTCCGACCCACTCGACGATCGTTGCAGCGGACAAAAAACTCCGGTCTCGGCTCGATGCGCCGCACGGCCTGACGCTCGGAGACGATCTCGGCGGGCTCTCGGTTCGAGCGGTCTGCGCACGTGTGGCCGACGACCTGGTCCGCTCGGGAGCTGCATCCCAACCGAAGCGTGCATGACCGCCTGATGGGCGCGGCGGTGGTTTCGATCGTGGCGTACGCTGAGGGCTCTCACGCAGATCGAATGATGAGGAGCGGCGATGTCAGACCAGGAGATCCCACTCAGCCGTCCGGACATCACCGAACTCGAAGAGCAACTCGTGCTCTCGGTGCTCAGGTCCGAGCGGCTGTCGATCGGACCGATGATCGAGCAGTTCGAGTCGCTGGTCGCCGAGACGTGCGGGACGCAGTTCGCCGTTGGTGTCTCCTCGGGGACCACCGGGCTCCACCTTGTGCTCCAGGCCCTGGGCGTGAGGCCCGGGGACGAGGTCATCACGACGCCCTTCTCGTTCATAGCGTCCGCGAACTGCATTCTCTACGTCGGCGCGACCCCGGTCTTTGTTGACATCGATCCGCGTTCGCTCAATATGGATCCCGCGCTGGTGGAGCGTGCGATCACGCCGCGAACACGAGCGATCCTTGCGGTCGAGACCTTCGGCAATCCGTCGATGATGGATCAGTACGCATCGATTGCCGCGCGCCACGAGATTCCGCTGATCGAGGATTGCTGCGAGGCGCTGGGATGCTCGCTGCGCGGGCGTCCGGCCGGATCATTCGGGCGTGTGGGCGTTTTCGGGTTCTACCCGAACAAGCAGATCACCACGGGTGAGGGCGGGATGATCGTCACCGACGACGAGCGTCTTGCGGATCTCTGCAGGTCGCTTCGCAACCAGGGTCGTCCGACGGGGCGCGCGGATGGAGCGGTTCACGGATCGGCCGGTTCGTGGCTCAGGCATCAGCGGCTCGGGTACAACGCCCGCATGAGCGAGATCCAGGCGGCCCTCGGTGTCGCCCAGATGAAGCGTTTCGGAGAGATCGTCCGGCAGCGCAATCGGGTCGCGGATCTCTACATGCGACGGCTGGCGGGGAACCCGGATCTCATCATGCCGACCATTGACCCGGATGTCGCGATGTCGTGGTTCGTCTTTGTGGTCCGTCTCGCGGCCGGCTTCACCATGGAAGAGAGAGACCGGCTCATCCGCTCCATGCGGAACCACGATGTCGGCGCTGCCGATTACTTCCCCTGCATCCACCTGCAACCCTTCTATCGCGAGCGATTCGGCTTCCAGCCCGGCGCGTTCCCGATCGCGGAGTCTGTCAGCCAACGCACGATCGCACTCCCGTTCCACAATCGGCTCACCGAGCGGGAGATCGATCTCGTCGCTCAGACGCTCGAACTGATGCTCACGCGTGAAGGGCTCCAGCGGGGCTGATTCCACCTTGCCCGCGACCAGAATCGGCCGTTGTCCTACCCTTTGGGTCCGACTGAAAGGGAATGACGGACGATGCGATTGCCCGGTAGACCAGAGCCCCAGCCGACCAAGAACCCTCGCAAAGTCCGCGGGGGTGTACGCCTTGCGCGCGAGCGTGCCTCGGAAGCGTGGGCCTCGCTGCGGTGGTTGCGCGTGAAAGAGCAGAACGCATCGCAGGAGGTCCAGCTCGAAGGCGTTGAATACGCTCGCCTCGGCCAGACCCGCCGGCTCGACATCTTCACCGGCTACGTCGAGGGGCTCGTGCAAGGCCGGATGCCGCGTGCGTACCAGGCGCGCCTCACCGTCAGCACGTTCTCCGATGATGAGATCAACAGCGTCGTCGCGGCGATGGCGGATTCGGCCGTGTACGCCGCGAAACTCCTCTCAAGAGAATTGCCACCCACCATCGAGGACGCCTTCGGCCCCTTGGGCCTGAAGCTCTTCCCGGTTCTGCCGGAGGACATCCGTGTCACCTGCACCTGCGGCCATTCCGGTTGGTGCAAGCACGCGTGCTGCGTCGCAGAACTCATGGCCGATCGGCTCGCCGGCGACCCCACGCTCATGCTGACGCTCCGCGGCGTTCCGATGGATGAGCTGGTCGAGCGGCTTCGCCAACTCCGTGCCCGCCCCGGTTCGGCCCACGCCGCGCCGCTTCCCGTGTATAACCCGAGTGCGCCACGTACCGCTGCGGATACCGGTGGTCCGCTCCACGAGTCGCTCCGCACCTTCTGGGATGGGCAGTCCGAGCCGGGTCTTCTGGATCTGCCGATCGAGCCCCCCGCAGTCTCTCACCCTCTGTTGCGTAGACTCGGTCCGAGCCCCTTCCAGGGTGCGTCATTTCCGCTGGTCGGGTTGCTGGCGACATGCTGCGAGGTCATCTCGCACGAAGTCGTGAATCAGAATGCCATCCCAGAGGCCCAGGAAGCGGATTCTGCGGACCAGAACCAGGGCTCCGAACGCCCCTCAGGGACCTTGCAGAACGACCCGCCAACCGTTTGACCCGACAGGCAGGGTTTCTACCATTGACGGTTCGGAGCCGGATACGACGGACGCGGCCATTCCCGCTGAGGCGTATCCATGTGCTCCCCATCGCGGCGATGGGGGGTGCAGCTTCCGCCCGGCCCCGCTGGGCACTCAATGCCGCGGCCGCTTCTTCGCCCCGGGATGTGACCGGGGGACGGCGGACCGCGATCTCGGTCCAACGTCCAGTGACGCGAGCCATTCGCGTCATAGCGATCAGAAGGAGTCCGCGGCGAGCGACAACCGGGGCATCGTGATTACCCGGTGGTGTAATCGGCAGCACAGCAGATTTTGGTTCTGTTAGTCCTGGTTCGAGTCCAGGCCGGGTAGTTCCCCTCGATTACACACCGTAGAGCCCAGACGAGCACCGCTCGTTGTCGTTCGACCGCCTTTCATGGCGGCAAGCTCAATCAGTCATCCCGATCGGAAGGCCCCAGCGGCGATCATCCTCGCAGCCGGCAAGGGCACGCGGATGAAGTCCGACTTGCCGAAAGTCGTCCATCCCGTGGGCGGGCGGGCGATGGTGTGCGCGGTCGTCGACGCTTGTCTCGAGGCCGGGTGCGAGCGGATCGTCGTCGTCGTTGGGTACAAGCAGGAACTCGTTCGAGAGTCGCTCGCCACGTACACCGGGATCGAGTTCGCCGTGCAGACCGAGCAGCTTGGCACGGGACACGCGGTCCGGGCGTCTGAGCATCTCTTCAGCCGCGAGAAGCTTGAGCCCGGGCACGATGCGTTCGTGCTCTGCGGCGATGGCCCTCTGATCCGCGCCTCGACGCTTCGCACTGTGCTCACCAGACATCGTCAGACCGGCGCGTCGGCGACCCTGGCGACGTCGGTGATCGACGACCCGAGCGGCTACGGTCGCATCGTCCGCGATGGCAGCGGGGGGTTCGTCGCGATCGTTGAGCAGAAGAACGCAACGAGCGACCAGCTCGCCATCCGAGAGGTCAATCCGAGTTACTACTGCTTCGACGTCCAGTCGCTGTTCGGCGCACTCGATCGAGTCGATCGGAACGCGCTCACCGGCGAGTACTACATCACCGACACGCCCTCGCTTCTGATGGCCGACGGCAGGCGTGTCGAGGTGATCGACGCCGTGCCCCCTTCCGATGTTCTCTCGATCAACACGCTCGAGGATCTCGCCAACGTTGACTCGATCTTCCGCGCCAGGAGCGGCGCGACGAACACGAGCGGAGCCCGCGCATGAGCAAGAGCGACGCGAACAATCTGAAGGTCTTCGCGGGGCGCAACAGCCGCGATCTTACCGAGCAGATCTGCGCCCACCTGGATCTTCCGATCGGCGCGGTCCGCACGAGCATCTTCCCAGACGGGGAGCTTTTCGTGAAGCTCGATGAGGACGTGCGCGGGCGCGACTGCTTCGTCGTGATCTCGACGTGCTCGCCGGTCAACGAGAACCTCGTCGAGCTCCTGATCTTCCTCGACTGTCTCCGGCGTGCAAGCGCCAAGCGCGTCACCGTCGTCATGCCGTACTTCGGCTACGGTCGCCAGGATCGAAAGGACGAGGGACGCGTCCCCATCACTGCCAAGCTCGTGGCGAACATGATCACCGCGGCCCACGCCGACCGCATCCTTGCGGTTGATCTGCACGCCGCGCAGATCCAGGGTTTCTTCGACATCCCCTTCGACCACCTCTCCGCGACACCGGTCTTCCTCGAGCACTTCCTGAAGCGTCGTGCTGAGCTGGGCGACCTCTGCCTTGTCAGCCCCGATGTCGGCAATGTGAAGGTCGCCGAGGGCATGGCCAACCTGCTCTCCGCGGACTTGGCCATCATCCACAAGCAGCGCATCAGCGGCAGCCAGGTGACCGTCGGCAACCTCATCGGCACGGTGAAGGACAAGACCGTCCTGATGTTCGACGACATGATCTCGACGGCCGGAACCGTGTGCGAGGCGGCCCGTCTGGTCATGGACAAGGGGGCGCGCCGGATCATCTCGGCCGCGACGCACCCCGTGCTCGTCGGCATGGCGATGCAGCGACTCCGCGAGAGCCCGATCTCGCAGGTGGTTGTGACCAACACGATCCCGCTGGGGCCGCGCGTCGATCCGATCCGCGACAAGCTCGTGGAGCTCTGCGTCGGCCCACTCATCGGCGAGGCGATCCACAGAATCCACCACGACAGGTCCATCAGCGAGCTCTTCCGGACGAGCGCGGGACCCAAGCGTTAGCCGGAGCAGCACGACCACCGTCAGAACCCATCGAGTCAAACCCGAGCATACAGCTCACGTCTAGAAAAGGTCCAAGACATGCACGAGAACGCACCAGTCCTTCAGGCAACGTCACGCCCCAAGATCGGCTCACGCTACGCCAAGCGCATGCGGGATGGCGGCAAGCTCCCCGCCATTCTCTACGGCCACGGGCAGCAGCCGCTCCCGATCCTCCTTGAGACCAAGGCGACCCTTGAGCACATCCACAAGGGCGAGAAGGTCTACACCCTCAAGATCGAGGGCCAGGCCAAGGATCAGACCGTCCTGCTCAAGGACGTGCAGTTCGATTACCTCGGCACACGCATCATCCATGCCGACTTTGCCCGCGTCGATCTGACCGAGCGCGTCCGCACCCGCGTCCACGTCCGCTTCGTGGGCGAGGCGATCGGTCTCAAGACCGTCGGCGCGGTCCTCATCCACCCGACAACCGAGCTCGAGATCGAGTGCATGGTCAGCGAACTGCCCGAGCACATCGACCTCGACATCACGGGGCTTGAAGTCGGAGCTGAGATCACGGCCGGACAGGTCAAGCTGCCGACGGCATCCATGAAGCTCCTGACCGATTCGCACGCATCGGTTGCCCACATCGTCCTCCAGAAGGAAGAGGTCGTTGCGCCCACGGCCGAGGCAGGAGCCGCGACCGCCGCTGCGCAGCCCGAGGTTCTCACCGCCAAGAAGCCCGGCGAGGGCGACGCCGCGAAGGGAGCCGCAAAGCCCGCGCCCAAGAAGTGATCCCGTCTCGTCACGCTTGCTGCGTGGCGAGCCCGTGTCGGCTCGAACAGGAACGGAAGAAGTGAAAGTGATCGTTGGTCTTGGCAATCCCGGCATGCAATACGAGAGGACGCGCCACAACGCGGGCTTTATGGCGATCGACCGCCTAGCGCACACGTGCGCCAAGGGTTCGATCGCCAGGGCCCGCTTCAACGGCGCGTGCCTCGATGCCGAGATCGCCGGAGAGAAGTGCATACTTCTCAAGCCCACGACCTATATGAACCTCTCCGGGCGCGCCGTCGCCGAGGCGGTCCGCTTCTACAAGCTCCAGCCCGCTTCCGATCTGCTCGTGCTCGTCGATGATGTCGCCCTTCCAGTCGGGGCGATCCGCCTCCGGGCCGACGGCTCGGCGGGCGGACACAACGGCCTTGCGGACATCGAGCGTGCCCTCGGCACGTCGGTGTATCCGCGCTGCCGCATCGGCGTCGGCTCGAAGCCCCCTCAGATGATCCAGTCCGACTGGGTCCTGAGCCGCTTCCTGCCCGAGGAGCAACCCCTGCTGGACAAGGCGGTCGAGCAGGCCTCGCTCGCGGCGATCCACTTCGCGGAGCGTGGCATCGAGTCGGCGATGAATCGCTTCAACGTCCGCATCAGCGACCCCGCTGCGCAGCCCAAGCCGGCTCCGCAGACCCGGTCCGGGCAGGAGCCCGGCCCGTCACCCATCATCTCGGAGGCCCCCGCTCCGAATCCGCCAATACCACCGAGTGTCTGATCCACAACACCCACGACCGACGAGCAGTCGGCGCACACATAGAGGCAACCACATGTCCCAGACCACCGCACCCGCCAAGACCTATGCCTACGAGGCGATGTTCATGATCTCTCAGGCCGTCGCCGCCGATTTCTCCGGCGCGATCGCCCATATCAACGAGATCCTCTCGCGCGGCCACGCCGAGCTGATCTCCATGAAGAAGTGGGACGAGCGTCGCCTCGCCTACGAGATCAAAGGGCAGAAGCGAGCGATCTTCATCCTCGCGTATTTCAAGGCCACCGGCGAGGGCTTCGCCCACATCGAGCGTGACTGCAACCTCTCGGAGAAGGTCATGCGGGCCCTCATCGTCCGCTGCGACCACCTGACGATCGAGGAGATGCAGGCCGCAGACGGCCGCAAGGACCTTGAGGTCGAGGCCAAGCTCCGTGCCGAGCGAGCTGTTGCCCCAGTCGAGCAGGAGATCCCCGAGCCCGCCGGCGCGGCTCTCGACGACATGGACGAGGAGTGATCGGGCCATCAGGCGCGGCCTTTCGGGTCGTCACTGACAGACGTCTGTCAGTGGCCGCGGCATCTCAGAACGCGTCGCGTCCTCAGCCCGGTTAGCATCCTGCAGCCGGCGTGGCGTTTGCCCCGCCGCTTGGACTCTCGCAACGCCCCCGGAACCGGAGTACGCCATGGCCAACTTCAACCGCGTCTTTCTGATGGGCAATCTCACCCGTGATATCGAGCTCCGCCACACCAATTCGAATCAAGCAGTTGCCACCATCGGCCTGGCCGTGAATCGGCGCTGGCGCACCCCTGACGGCGAAGACCGCGAAGAGGTCACCTTCGTCGATTGCGAGGCATGGGGGAAGACCGCCGAGACCATGAGCCGCTTCCTCGCGAAGGGACGCCCGGTCTTCATCGAGGGCCGCCTCAAGCTCGACCAGTGGGAGAAAGAGGGGCAGAAGTTCTCCAAATTGAAGGTGGTTGTCGAGAACTTCCAGTTCATCGACTCCAAGCCCGGTGGCGGCGAGGGTGGGGGGGGCGGCGGCGGCGGTGGGGGATACACACGCTCGTCATCGGGAGGGGGACGCTCCGGTGGGGCGCCCGCGGGTGCCCGTTCCGCACCGCAGCAGGATCATGACCCGATCGGCGACGATATCCCGTTCTGATCCCATCTTCAGTTCAACGGCAACCGGGCATCGAGCAAGACGCCTAGCATCCACGCTCCCATTCGGGGGCTCCCGCGGCGGGGAAACGCCGAGACATACGTTGGGGCCGGTCGCGCGTGCCGAACGCACGCGAAACGGCTCCTCAACTTTCGCACACGAAAGGACAGCGACCCATGGCCAAGAACATCCAGCTTCTGCTCACAGAGAACGTCGACAACCTCGGCATCGTCGGGGATGTGGTGAACGTTCGTCTCGGATACGCACGCAACTACCTCCTCCCGCGCGAGATGGCGACGACGCCCTCCGAGGAGCTCATCAAGTCGCTGGCGGCCAAGCGTGCTGAGGCCCAGAAGCACCTGGCAGAGGTTCGCAAGCAGCGCGAAGCGATGATCGGCAAGATGTCCGGCCTTGAGGTCACGCTCGAGAAGCCCTGCAATGACCAGGGCATCTTGTACGGCTCCATTACCCAGAACGACCTCGCCGAGGCGCTCAAGAAGCTCGGCTACGACGTCAAGCCGCGCGAGGTCCGCATCGGCCAGACCATCAAACGGATCGACAGCTACGACATCCACGTCAAGCTCGCCTCTGATCTTGAATCCTCCGTCCGCTTGCACGTCAAGGCCGATCGCCACATCGAGGAGGATGCGAAGGAAGAGATGGACTTTGACAACGAGGGCAACCTCATCGAGAAGGGGAAGGAGCCCCGGGGTGAGCGAGGCGGACGAGGCCGCAGACAGGCACCAGAGGCCGCTCCCGCTGCTGAGCCCGAAGCAGAGGCGAAGCCCGAGAAGAAGAAGGCGGGGAAGAAGGCCGCCGCGAAGGAGTGAGAGCGGCCCCGTCGGCAACATGCCTGCAACGCATCCGTAGCCGAGTTCAGCTCAGACCTGTTACACAAGAACCCCGGGTGCTGCACCCGGGGTTCTTTGCTTGCTCTCAGATTGATGTGGTCCGCTGTCGCGGCCGGACCGCCGGATCAGCGCCGTCTCTGTGACTGCACAACAAACGGCCCGAACTCCGTCACTGTCTCCTCGCCCAGCATGAACTTGGCGACGCTTACGCCGGCGTTCACGCGGAAGATCAGCGTGCACTTCTGGTCGGTGCGGCTGCGGCTCAGGCGCGTCGGCAGCTCCGTCAGGCCTCGGATGGGGCGTCCAGGAGTGAATCGGATCACCACGATGTCGCGGTCCTCGTACACGAAGCCGACAGCCTCGTAGCGCGTTCCATTGGTATCCACAATAAACGGCGGCACCACGCTCTCTGCGAGCGCACGCGTCATGCCGAGGATGCTCGAAGCCGAACTCGCGCCGACGTCGATCTTCACAATCGCCGTGTCCTGGGTCGTCATGAAGGTGTCAACGCGGAGCTCGCGAGCGATCTCGCCGCTGCGCCTCATCTCGTTCGGGGCGAACCTCGCCTCGCCGTCGATGATCACCAGCCCGTCGAGCTGGAGCCCTCGCTCTCCGCCCTTCTGGATCGTGTGTCCGAGGGTGTTGTTCAACTGGATGCCGAAATCCTGGGGCGTCTGTGTCGGCTGGCCGATGGTCGGGATGGTCGGCCTGGCAACCAATGCGGGCTGCACCTCTGTGCCGAAGACCGACCCGTTCTGGACTGCCATGTCACGCTCTTCCGGAGACTTGAACGACTGAACGATCGGCGTGGGCTTCACGCGAGCGTTTTTCACATAGAGCGCGAGCGGCTGGTGCCCCGAGGGGATCACAAACTCGAAGGCCATGCGGGTATCGGCTCCCGCGCCGGATGGAGCGATGAAGACCTGAGAGTCCAGGCGGAATCGCCCGAACAGGAGCTCGTTCGCCGCGGCACGCGTCGCGACAGCGATCGGGTAGAGCGTCTTGTGCTTTACATCATCGGGATTGCGTGCATCCTCGACCAGCAGGCGGACCTGCGCGTTCCCGACGACGATCTGCCCGTGCTTCTCTCTCGCTCCGGCTGAGAGCTGGATCACGAATCCTTCGATGTGTGAATCTGAGGGGAACGCCTCGCCGTTCGGGTCAAAGACCATCTGCGAAGAGCCGGGATTCCACGCGTCCCGCAGCAGATCGGTGAGAGAGCCGCCCTGGCGATCCTTGCCGAGCGAGTACCGCGAATAGACCGTGACATCTTTGGGTGACAGGGTGTTGCGGTCCTTGCCGTCGCCGTTGCTCATACGCATCGAAGCGGGAACGTCGGCAAAGTCGGGGTACCACTTCGTGAGCGGCTCGGAGGTCGCGAGAGATGTTTCAGAGAGTCTGCCGTACATGCCGGCAACGAAACGATCGACGGGGACGATCAGTTTGGTGCCCGTCTCGATGGATCCGCGGCCTCCCACTCGCAGCGACTGATATCCCCAGAAGTTGGAATCCATGCGGAGCATGCCGATGGCGAGCACGATGATCCCGGCCGTGATGCCGCCGGAGACCACGCCGCAGAACCCGCCGCCGAGATAATTGACGAGCGACTCCGTCTGCGCGTTCAGGGGGAGTGCCTTGTCAACCGCGGCGCGCAGCAGCGCGAGGGAGGCCGCGAAGGGAACGATCAGGCCGATGGCCCACGCCGAATCCCGAAGGAAAGACAGGAAGCCGGACTGCGGGGATTTCTCAAGGATGAGCAGGGAGAGCGGCTCCCAGAAAGCGAACGCGATCGCACCCGCGACAAGCGTGCAGGCCATGTGCAGCATCGCGGAGAAGAACCCGCGAGTCATCCACAGGTAGGCGATGCCGCCGATCACAAGTATGGCGAAGATGTTCATCATGATGCGTGTCTCCGGGCGAACGGTGTCATGACTGCTGGGGTGCGGGCTCGGGTTTCTTCTGGGCTGGCTGTGCCGGACGCTGCTCGGCGGTCGCTCGCATGACCTCTTCGATGCTCGTGGTGCCGTCAACGGCCTTGCGCAGCGCGGCCTGTTGCAGCGTCGGCAGCTCGCGCTTGCGGAGCTCCGCTTTGACGCCGTTCCAGTCCTGAGCGGCAATCCGAGAACGCACACTCTCGTCGAGCGCGTACACCTCGAAGATGCCCTCAAGCCCGTGGTACCCGACGCCGTTGCACACCGGGCAGACCTCGGGCTTGTTCTTGATCAGCACCTGGCCACCCTTCTTGAACAACTGCGTGACCTTGTCGGGCGGGAGGCCGAGTTTCTTCAGCAGGTCCGCCGGCGGCTGGTACGCGACGCGGCAGTTCAGGCACAACTTCCGGATCACCTTGCCGACAACCACGCCCTTGAGCAGAGGGCCGGCGGTCGATGCGTCGCCGGTGGCCTTCACGAATGTCATCAACGCGCCGAGCGCGCTGTCGGACTTGAGCGTCACATAGATCCGCGTGCGCTCGGTGTCCGCCTTGATGACCTCTTGGGCCGTCGCTGCGTCGGGCAGCTCGGCGGAGCCGACCACACTGGGATCACGACGCAGGATCGATCGCAATGTCGTGCTGAACTCCGCACCGTCCTTCGTCGCCTCGAACACGTTCTGACGCACGCCCTCCAGCGCATCCTGGACTTCCAGCTCGAGCGTCTGGACGTTCGAGGTGTACGCGTCGTGCCCGCGCATCGTCGTATAGAACAGCGTCGTGCGCCCCTGACCGGGTGGCGTCGCGAGGATCACAATGCCGGTCGTGTCGCCGACGATGCGATCGAACTCCTCTGCCTGAGGCGTGAGGAAGCCCATCTCGTTCTTCTTGCGCCGGACCGCGAGGTCCGGGTCGAAAGTGCCCTGCAAGCGCATCCCGCCCTGCACGCCAGTCGCCGTGAGACGGATCTTCTTCTTGTCGCTCTCCTTCTCGATAGCGATGTCCGCCACCTGGCGACGCCGACGGTCCTGGATATCCATCTTCGCCGACGACTTCCAGAAATCGATGATCTGGATCGCCTCCGGGCCGGCGATGCTCTCCCCAGGCACGGGCAGCGAATCGATCGTGTGAACCACGCGGTACGTGTTGTCCTTGCCGGATGGCGCGAGCTCGAAGCGGCTCGCCCGCGCCGCCATGGCTCGCAGCACGACCTGCTCCGCCGCGAGGCGCAGGGCAAACTCCGGCGTCTCCCTGTTGGGCGGCTGGATCGCGACCTTGTCCGGGCCGCGGATGAGCAGCTCGGAAGAGCCCAGTTGCTTTGCCTCCGCCTTTGCCTTCTTCTTCTCTGTGAACGCGGAGAAGTCGATCTTGACCTTGTGCGCCTCCGGAACGCGCTCGTCCTTGTTCGCGATCATCGGGTAGACGGCAAGGTCGATCCCGAGCACCAGGAGCATCGCCGCGAACCCGACCAGGAACCCGGCGATGCCGGGCAGCGGCATCAGGAACCCGAGCAGGAACGCGCCCACGCCGAGCGAGATGTGCAGGATGTTCCATCGCTCGCGATTGAGGTGGAATCGTGCGGCGTGCTTGTCGTAGATCCGCGTGATGATCGCGGCCCAGACGACCAGTGGCAGCAGATACAGAATCGCTTTCCACCACGAGACCATGACGAACGCCTCTGCGAACGTCAGGGTCGGCAGGCCAGCGCCGGGAATCAGAACGATCGTGTCGGCCATCATGCTCACGGGTCGATCACCTCGGAGAAGCGGTGCGGGACGCGGGCCACGCAACGCGGGAAAGATTCGGCACTCGCCGCGGATCAGCCAAGCTTCTTCAGCTTCATGTTCAGCTCGTCAACGTTGGGCGAGGAGTCCATCGCGACGCGGACGTGAATGTACTCCTTCTCGACCAGTTCCACAAGCGACTGGTTGAAGTCGATCATGCCGCGCTGACGCGCCTCGATCGAGTTCAGATACGACCGCAGCTCGCCCTCGCGGCCGTCCAGGATGTGCTTTTGCACGACGGCATCGTTGATCAGGATCTCGAGCGCGGGGATGCGGTGGATGTTCTTATGGAGCGTCGGAAGGAGCTTCTGGTACACGAAGGCCCGCATCTGGTACCCCAGGATCTTGCGAACCTGCTCGATCTCTTCCTGCTCGAACAGGCCGTAGATACGGCTGAACGTCTGCGTCGTGCTCGAGGCGTGGATGGTTCCGTACACCAGGTGGCCGGTCTCGGCGGCCTGGAGCGCGGTCTCGAACGTCTCGGCATCGCGCATCTCACCGATAAGCACGATGTCCGGGTTCTCACGGACGAGGGCACGCATCGCGGTCTTGAAATCGAGACAGTCGATCCCGATCTCACGCTGGTTGATCGTCGCTTTCTTGTCCTCGAAGATGTACTCGATCGGGTCCTCGATCGTCACGATGTGCACAGGCCTCTGTGCGTTCACATAGTCGAGCATCGATGCGATCGTGGTGGACTTGCCCGAGCCCGTCACGCCGCAGAGCAGCACGATCCCCTGAGGCTGCAACGCAATCTCCCCCATGATCGGCGGAAGGTGCAGCCCCTCGAAGGGCAGGATGTTGCTCGTGATGCGTCGGGCGGCGACCGAGAGCTTGCCTCGGGCCTGGAAGAGATTGACGCGGAAGCGGCAACGTTCGTCGTAGTCGTACGCGAAGTCAACCGAGCCGAACTTGGCCAGATCCGCCAGCTGCTCCTCGGAGAGGATTGTCTCCGCGATCTTCCAGAACTCATCGATCCCGACCGGCGGCGTGTCGAGCGGCTTGAGCGAGCCGCGGATGCGGAGCTTCGGTGCCTGCTCGGACTTCATGATCAGGTCCGACGCCTCGAACTTGATCGTGGCCTTGAGGAAGTCGCCCCAGCGTGTCGCGTGGGGATCGTTTCCCTTCTTCCGAGTGAGCGAAACGTGACCAGTGACCGACTCGCCGGTTTGACTGTCTGACCCGATCGACATCCTCTACGCTCACTTTCTCGGCTGAGAACCCACACCTGATCCTGTGACGCCCGACTCCCACGCAGAGGGCATGGGCGCAGCAACAACACCGCCCTCCCGAACCCATTCAGGAGGGTCAGTAGGGTACGCACCAGACTCCGAACGGATCAGGTAGAGCGTCCTCTAGGGGCGAAGAAAGACAGAGCCCGGACGAGGTTGTCCGGGCTCTGGCGGGTTCAAGACGGTGTGGGCCGGTCGTACCCGGAAGTCAGTTGAGCGCGACGAGGCCCTGAGGGGTCTGCGATGCCCCGGGCTCAGAGCCCGACTGTCCGCCCTGCTCAGTCTCGCCCTCTTCCTCTTCCTTGGTACCGAGGAAGGAGGCCTCAAGCGTCAGGCGGATCTTCTCCATGGCCTTGTTCTGGATCTGTCGCACGCGCTCCTTGGTCACGCCGATGATCTGACCAACCTGCTCGAGGGTCATCGGCTTCTCGTTGTCGCCCGACTCCAGCCCGAAGCGGTGCTCGATCACCGTGCGCTCGACATCCGTCAGGTCGGCACGGTTGTCCAGCACAATCCGCTTCACCTCTTCCGCGGCGTCCTTCTCGAACGTCGCGCGTTTGGTCTCCAGGAAGTCCGAACGCTCCAGCTTCGGATCAAAGTCCGTCGGGAAGCGCTGGCGATACTTGGAGAGCTTCATGCCCTGGCGGCTGAAGGCCTTGAGGATCGCACGACACGCGTATGTCGAGAACTTGTAGCCACGCCCCGCATCGAACTTATCGACAGCTCGAAGCAGGGCCATGTTGCCCTCGCTGACCAGATCGGCGAAGTCCACCTCGCTCATGCGGGTCCGCTTGGCCATCGCCAATACGAGCGCAAGGTTCGTCTCGGCGATCTGCTCGCGGATCCGCTCGGAGAGGCGGTACCAGCGCAGAATCTCCTCCGCCTGGGACGGATTCGGTTGACGCGCAGGCGATGCCCACACGTCCTTCTGGAGCGAGTACACGCGGAACCGAGCGTAATTGAACTGGTGGAAGAGAACCTTCTCTTCCGCACCAGTCAGGATCACCTGCTGCGCAGACTTCACGGTACGGCCGCGAGCCGCAGAGAGATCATCCATCACCGGGTGATACCACGAGGTATCCGGCTTGGCGATATCCGGGGCCTGGTCGTAGATCTGCTTCTCCGCTCCGGGCTCGTAGAAGACCGGAGAATCGATGAAGTCCTGCTCAGACTCAAGGATCTGGTTCAGCAGACGCTCATCCTCCGCCGAAAGCCGCTTCCGCGCGGCCTTGGAATCGGAAGCACCCGCCGACTCGACAATGTCCACCCGGTGGCGGCGACGCACCTGCTCCAGAGGCGACGGGTTTCGTTTGCTGATGATCTGTCTCATGACCATTCCAACCCTTCGTGTCTAGGGCGCGAGTCATTCGCGCCCGTTTCAACACCATCACGCTCTCGCGCCCACGTCTTCATTCAGACGAGGGCCGTGCCGAACCGTGCCACACCCAGGATCAAGGGTGGCAGAGGACCCGTTCGACGTGATGTGTTCCCTTTCCCTTGCCCTGCCGACGTGCCACTCTGCACGCGGCGATCCTGTTCTCCATCTTACGGTTTTTGGTTCAACTTTGTTTCACTACTTGAGAACTTCTCTTGGAAACCCCGGCGTCCACCCCAGCAACCCGCCGCCGAACTTCGTGACCAACCGGCAAACGGATCCAAACCACTCAATTCAGATGCAAACATTCGTCCGGGGTCTCCCGGCCGTCTGCCATCTGGGCCATTTCCGGGAAGTTCTCTCCCGGATTTGACCACGCAATTCAACGTCCAATAATCCCCACGGAGCGGTACTCGAAGCGGCATCCTTGCCGTCCGCTGAATTCCGGGTTGCCAGAATACACTGGCTTCACAAAACGGCAAGTTGTATCCATGGCTTTTCCACCGCTTGTTCAAAGCAGGGCTCTGTTTCGTTCATATATTCGTGTTTTGTTTGGTATCAACGAGACACCTCACTCTTGGCTCGCACATCAAAGAGCGACAGTCAGGCACTTTCTCCGCAACTGAGGAGTACATCGAATGCCCTTTACGCTCCCTGCACTTCCGTTTCCAGCGAACGCGCTCGTCCCTGCGATTGACGCCGCGACGATGGAGATCCACCACGGCAAGCACCACAAGGCGTACGTGGACAACGCCAACAAGGCGCTCGAAGGCACACCCTGGGCAGACATGGACCCGGTTGAGGTGATCAAGTCTCTCAAGGACCTTCCGGATGAGAAACGCGGAGCCGTTCGCAACAATGCCGGCGGGCACGTCAATCACTCCATGTTCTGGTCGATCCTTGCAGCCCCCGGCACGGGCGGCACACCCTCCGGCCCTCTCGCCGAAGCGATCAACGCCTCCTTCGGCTCGCTCGACGCGATGAATGAGAAGTTCGCCGCCGCAGCGATGGGGCGATTTGGCTCCGGCTGGGCCTGGCTGTGCGTGAAGAACGGCAAGCTTGAGATCTGCTCGACCGCCAACCAGGACAACCCGCTGATGGGCGAGTCTGTGGCAGGGTGTGGCGGCACGCCGATCCTCGGTCTGGACGTCTGGGAGCACGCCTATTACCTGAATTACCAGAACCGCCGCGCCGACTATGTGGCTTCGTTCTGGACGGTCGTGAACTGGGCGAAGGTCCAAGAGAACTTCGCCAAAGCGAAGTGAACGCCCCGGATCAATGCGCCGTTGTGATCCGTGTGACGTGAACGAGAACCTCATTGGTCACAAAGAAGCACATCCTTCTGACCGCGTGGCTGATCCTGCCTCTCGCGGTTGTTGTCTTCCTCTGTGTATGGATCGCCAGATCCCTGCAGCACGGGCCGATCGCGATGCCCGCTCCAAGAGGACAGGGCGCGGGGCAGACGGGTGGCGCCAACGCCATCGGCGAACGTTTGGCTGGTCGTCGCGCCGACGGATCGAGCCGTGAGAGAGGCGCGGCACAACTCTGGGAGATCAGCGTCGAAGACCGGTCCGGTCTCGCCACGCCAGAACAGCCGCTCTACCTCACGAGCACGCTCGTGAACTGGGACCCAGCCCATCCCGGCGCGATGATGACACAGGGTGAGCCGGGCATCTGGTACTGGAGAGCCGAGATCTCCGACGGCGCGGCGTTCGAGTTCTCAATCACACGCGGCACTCCCTTCTCGTTCGAGAGCGATCCCGAACGTCCGGGGGTCGCGATGCCGCGGCGTGCGCTCCCGGTCGATGCCGCGCCAGACGCCGACGGCGCGCGTCGTGTGCGCGTGATCGTGCGGTCATTTGTTGACCAGCCGTGAGACGCCAGACGACAGCTCAGGGTCACGCCTTCTTGAAGAGCACCGCCGGACGGAACGATCGATCGAGCACTTTCTCGGGTTCGGTCTGCATCCAGTCCTTGAGGATTCCCGCGTACACAGAGCGGAAATCCAGCCCGTGCTTGAGATCCCCGTTGTCCAGGTCAGTGAGCGATGGGTGGTTCCCGATCAGGCCCGGTCTGACCATGGGTCCCGCAAGGAACATCGGTGCTGCCGTGCCGTGGTCGGTGCCGCCAGAGGCGTTCTGTGCCGCTCTGCGTCCGAACTCTGAGAAGCACATGGTGAGCACCCGCCGATCATTCTCCTGCGCCTTGAGATCGGCGTAGAACGCCTTGAGCGCATCGCCGAACTGCCTGAGCAGATTCGCGTGCGAGCCCTGTGCGCCGCCCTGGCCGGCGTGCGTATCGAACCCGCCGAAAGAGACGTAGTACACACGCGTCGGAAGCTCGGCCCTGATCATCGAGGCAACCATCGAAAGGTCGCGGGCAAGACCCGTCCTCGGATACTCGACAAGCGCCTTGGCCGAGACGGCCTTGCGGATGCGGTCGCTCGACACTCTGGCGTCGAGCGCGGTCCGCATGAGAAACGCGGCGTTGCTCGCCGGATCGACCTCGTCGGTCACGCCTCTCTCTACGATCGCGTCGTATGGCTGCGCCAGCGACTTGCTCGCATCCTGCCCGACCCAGCGGAACAGATCCGCCGACTCGAACGAGACCGGAACCACCTTTCTCGCCTGGAGAGCCAGGGGCGCGGTCCGCCCGATCGCGATCGGCGGCTCGGTCGCACGGCCCGCAGACTCCGGCGTGCCGCTCTCTCCTTTGCCCTCGCCGCAGCACTGTGAGTCCACGTATTTGCCCAGCCAGCCGTCGCCTGTGGCGGTCGTGTCCGCTGTGTGCCAGATGTCCATGGACTTGAAGTGCGAGCGATTGGGGTTCGGGTACCCGACACCCTGCACGATCGAGAGCAATCCGTTCTCGTGCAGATCGTGCAGCCCTGTCATCGCCGGATGCAAGCCGACACCGTCCGACTTCGATAAACGAAGGGCCTGATTCGCGCTGACGCCGATCCCCGGCCGCATCCTGTAGTACGCGTCGAATCCGTACGGAACGACGGTGTTCAGCCCGTCGTTGCCCCCCGACAACTGCACGACGACGAGAATCCGGCCCTGATCCACGCCCGGTATCGAGGTGAGCGATCGCGTCGGCTGCCCTACGGCAAACGCCGACCGCTGCAGGAACGACGGGACCGTCAGCGACGCACTCGCGAACGTGAGAGACGTCGTCAGGAACTCACGCCTGGTGAATGGTGATCGGTTGTCGTTGCTCATGGCGTGTTCCTCTTCAAGTCCTTCACACTACCGATCAGTTCAGTTGGTACTCAGGAGCTGCGGTCAGCAGAAGCAGCACGCCGGTGAGCACACGCGGATCCGTCGGGGCGGTTCCTCCCGACGTTGCGCGTGCGACATACTCCCGTATGGGCGCGATGAGAGACTCGCTGTCGCGTCCCACCACAAACCGCGCCAGGGCCCGGAGCATCGCCTCCACATCGGTGCGGATCGCGGGGTCACGCTCGGCGATCTCAGCCACAAGGCGGCTCGGATCATACTGCTCGATCGAAGCGCCGGCGTCTCTGCCTCGGGGCTTGCGTCCCGTCAGGAGGAACGTCATCACGTTCTGTCTGACGTACATCGTGGAGGTGTTGATCCACGACCGCCCGCCATCCCAGCCATTCACGCTCGGCGGGAAGAAAATCGACTGCCCCATCAGGTCCATCGCGTCGAGAAGCGTGCCGAGATCGCGAATCGGGGTTCTCAGCGAGCGAACCGCGCCGACGACCAGTTGCACCGGGCTCTTGATCTGCTGCCCCATCACGTCGCTCTCGTAGAACCGGCGTGAGAGAAAGAGCTGACGGAGCACTGGTTTCAACTCGTACCGACGCGACGCGAGCGTGCTCGCGATCCCGTCGACGTATCGCCTCGTCACGGGATCCATGTCCTTCTCACGCTCAGGGAGCTCGGCGACGAAGTAGCGGTAGAGCTTGCGCGCCATGAACCGCGATGTCGCTCGCTTCTCGAGGATCGCGGTCACGAAACCGTCACCATCGAGAGACCCCGAGCGCCCCAGGATGCTCTTCCGACCGTTATCGTGGTCCTCGCGCCGGAAAACGAACTCGTTCTCGTTGAATGTGTACCCGGTCAGCGCTCGGGCTCCCTCGCGGATGTCGTTCTCCGAGTAGTTGCCCACACCGAGCGAGAACAGCTCCATCAGCTCGCGCGCCAGGTTCTCGTTCGGACGCCCCTTGCGAGAGTCGTTGTTGTCTAGGTACGCGAGCATCGCCGGGTCGCGGATGATCTCGTACATCAGCTTGGCGTAGTTCCCGAGTGCGTTCGCCCGGAAGAGCTGGTTCTGGCGGAACATGTGGTACGAGTTCTCGATTGTGCGGTAACTCGTCGCAAAGTGCCCGTGCCAGAAAAGAGTCATCTTCTCCTCGAGCGGTCGGGGTGTCTGGATCATCCGAGACAGCCACCACTCCTGCACCTCACGAATCTGCAGCCGATCCGCACGCTCCGCCTGCTGACGCATCACACGGAACCGTGCAAGTGACTCCTCGTCCTGAGACCGCGCCGCCAGCCGAGCCGAAGCACGCTCTTCCGCCGTCGGCGCACGCATGATGTCGCTCTTGAACAAGTCAGTGACCACCCCGTCGAACGGGATGTCGCCGACGTTCAGCAGATAATCGACCGAACGGCTCGGCCCCCACGCCGCCAGCGTCTGGATCTGCTCGGGCGTGCCGCCGAACCCGGATCGCCAGAGCAGGTGCCGGGCGTGTTCGGGCGTGAACTCAGCATCAGCAATCGGTGAGGATGGGTCGATCCTCGGTTTCGGCCCTCGTGGCCTCTCTTCGGCCTGCTCCGGCTCAACATGAAGATCCGCCGGCGGGCCATCCGGGGCCGCTACGGGGGGCTCGTCATGGCCCGACGGCGGGTCGCTGATCTGTCTGGATCGGAGCATCGCTTCGACCTTTCGATTCATCGATTCCCTGGCACGATCCCGGACGACTCTGCTGTGCAATCGCCAAACGCCGGGCCTGCTCACTCATTGCCCCAACTCCGACGAAACCGACCGGCCACTCCGACTCTGGCGACCAGTGAGCCAGAATACCGAATCCGGACCTTCATCTCTATCGGAATGAACGTCCCGCGCTTCCAGAAGTTTGCCGTGTGGCATCAGGCCGAGGGTTCAGGGCATGAAGTCGCCTTCCAGGCCCGCCTCGACAGGAGCCACACCACCACCAGCGAGCCCAGAAGCAAGGCGCCATTCGCCTGATGGGCGGTTGTGATGGTCGCTGTCGCGACTGCGGGATTCGTCAGGACGCCCTTGTCGTGCATGACGGCGAAGAACGCGCCCCATCCCAGCAGGAACTGGATCGAGACAGTCGCGCCCAGAATCGTGGTCCAGCGCTTGATCGGCCTCCCGAGCGGGCCGGCCACGCCCGCCGCACTGCTCCCGATAATCACCGCGATGATCGAGGCGACGAAGACCACAAACGCGAGTGCGGCATGGGTGTAGAGGATGTGCGATACGCCCTTCGATCCCCCGTACTTCATATGCCTGTACATCGCCCCCAAGAGATGCTGCAGCAGGCACGAATGGAGAGCCATTGTCGAGAAGAGCTTCAACCGACGAAGAAGCGGATCGCGCGGCAAAGTCCCAACTGGAGCCCACGCGCCCGAGACCGCGACCGCGAAACCGACAAGACAGCCGAAGAAGACCTGGGCCGCGAATCCATGCACGAATCGCAGCGACATGCTGTCTTCCGTGACCCGAACCGCGCCCATCAGCCCCTGAACACAGACCGCAACGAAGAGAATCGCAGCGGCGATCCTGAACCCCCTCGCCCGCTCCGTTGCAAACGTGAAGAGGGCGAGCGAGAGCACCGTGAGGCCGACGAAGGCACCGAACAGCCGGTGCGTGTGCTCGAAGTACCGGTCCGGACGGGCCATCAGCGAGAGCGGATACAGGAACATGTTCGCGCCGTCGGATGTCGGCCAATCAGGGAACGCCATGCCCGCATCGGTCGTTGTCACGATCCCGCCGATCGCGATCAGCGGGACTGTGGCAACACACGCGACCGCTGCAAAGCGAGGGAGCCAAGCCCGTCCCGTTCTTGCCGGCGCGTCGGACAACCTCGATCCGACGAACGTTCCAATGAAGCCGACAACGATCGCGACCGCCATGAAGCCACCCGCCCGTACCACTGCGCTGGTGGCAAGTCCGCTTGTTCCGGGGAGTGGTGCGTCCCCTTCCGGGGTTTCGACCAACGCTGATCCGAGGGGTATAAGGATAAGGAGCGACGTCGTCACCCCTGCCACAAGACCTGCGAGTGCCGCTTGACCTCTGGCCACGCTACGGCCCAACGCCAGCGCGCCGAGCAGCCACGAGATCAGAATCGCAGGTCCCGCAACGCGCGCCTGGAGATCAAGAGCGGGAAGATGGGTGACCCAGGCAGCCACATAAAAAATACACGCAGCCGCAAAGCCACACGTGACCCCGGGTGCGAACGAGCCCTTGAGCTGGCCAGTCTTCATCGGGACTCCTTGTACGGTCAAAGATAGGCGTCTCAACCGTGACGAGTGTGCGATCTGGCAGTGATTGAGACTCTGTCTCAGTTAGGTATGTGCCAGTGTCTTTGCTTGACAAGATACGGTAGAGCGGCACAAATTGCTGTCTCGCAGAAAACCGAGACGATTGGACAACAGTTTAGGATCTGATAACTTCGTTCCGAGTGAATCGCCTGATCACTTCCCGCCGCGGTCGCGTGTGAAGTGGGGCGGTTCATCCTCTCGCGATGCACGTCGCTCCGGCGATTCGCCTCGCGGCTTGTGGAGTCTCTTGGATGGCCACGATCTTTCCGAAGTGGTTGAACATGGTTCCGACGCTGCTCGCCATGGGCGGCGGCGGCGCGACGATGGCAGTTGTTGTCGGCACCTGGTACTGGGCGACGCCCGACTACTTCGAAGTCGGCTACATGCCCACGCAGCCAGGCAGCGGTTTCAACCACCAGATCCACGCCGGCAAGCTCGGCATGGATTGCCGCTATTGCCACACCAAAGTTGAAGAATCAAACGAGGCGAACATCCCCGCTGTCGCCACGTGCATCGGGTGCCATGCCGAGGAGCGTCTTGCTCCGGCGTTTGATCCCGGTGAGAAGGTCGCGTTTATCCGCGAGGCCTATGCCAAGGACAGCAGCGTCGAGTGGCGCCGCGTCCACAAGCTTCCAGATTATGTGCGCAACTTCCCCCACGCCGCACACATCAACGCCGGAGTCTCCTGCTACTCGTGCCACGGCCAGATCACCGCGATGCCCGTGGTCTTCCAGGCCGAGGGGCTCGGCATGGGCTGGTGCCTCGATTGCCACCGGGGCGTGGAAAAGACCCCTGAGAAGTACCTCGTTCCGCCGGACAAGGTCACCAATCTCTTCTGGGTAGAGCAGCACCTGGCCACAGTCAAGAAGGGCGATGCGCAGGCCCGCAAACTGCAGGAGCAACTCCGAGAGAGCCCGCCCCAGCACTGCGGCGCGTGCCACTACTGATCCCTCCCGCGGCATCGTCCATAGCGTTCGGATTCTGAAGATCGAACACACGGCAAGTTGGAACGTCGAGCATGAGCCACGACCAGTGCCCATCCACCAAGGGAAAGTTGACTCCCGATGCAAACCGTCGCGAGCCGGACCGCGTCAACGCGGGACTCGCGGGCGGCGCCAAGTACTGGCGCAGCGTCGAGGAGTTCGCCGACAGCGGCGAGTACCGCGACTTCCTCGAACGCGAGTTCCCCGCGGGCGCGTCGGAACTCGACGCCGCGTCGCGACGCGACTTCATCAAGGTGATGGGCGCATCGTTCGCCCTCGCGGGAGCCGCCACGATACCGGGTTGCCGTCGCCCAGATCACAAGATTCTCTCCTACTCGCGCGAGGTGCCGGAGGATGTCATCCCCGGCAAGCCGCTCTACTACGCAACGAGCATGCCCCTCCCCGGCGGCGGAGCCGAGGGCCTCGTCGTTGAGACGCACGAGGGTCGCCCGACGAAGATCGAGGGCAATCCTCTCCACCCAATCAACCGTGGCAAGGCCTCGGTCTGGTCGCTCGCGAGCATCCTCGGCCTCTACGACCCCGATCGCCTCAAGCAGCCCGCCTATCAGAACCCCGCACGAGGCCGTCTTCCCGCGTCGTGGGACGACTTCGCCACGTGGTCGAAGGACCATTTCGCGACCTATGCCTCGAACGGTGGCGAGGGGCTCGTCTTCCTTGCTGACAAGAAGTCCAGCCCGACGCGCGATGCGATGCGCGACGCCGTCCTCAAGAAGTTCCCCAAGGCCGTCTGGTCCGCGTACGACGCAGGCGAGGCCGAGGGCGCATCGCGCGGCTCTGAGATCGCCTTCGGCAAGCCCGGGCGCGAGATCTTCACGCTCTCAAAGGCCAGGGTGATCCTCTCTCTCGATCGCGATTTTGTCGAGCAGGAACCCGCCTCACTTGTTCACGCACGTGAACTCGCGGCCACTCGTGCGGTCATGACGTCCCAGGACGAGATGAGCCGCGTCTATATGGTCGAGAGCGGCTTCTCGCACGCCGGATCCAACGCGGACCATCGCCTCCGCGTCTCTCCGGCGCGTATCGGTGCTTACGCCATCGCGATCGCGCGGGCCGTCTGCGAGCGACTGGGTTCCAATGCCTCCACGCTCGGTGCCGCCGTCGCCATGGCCACTTTCGAGCCCGGACCCGATATCGATCAGAAGTTCATCAACGCGGTCGCGGACGATCTGGTCGATGGCGCAAACCGCGGTCGCTCCGCGATCATGGCCGGCGCGGCGCAGTCTCCCGCCGTCCACGCCATCGTGCACGGCCTTAACGCGCTGCTCGGCAACGTCGGCAACACCGTCACCTACTGCCAGATGTCCGCAGAGGAGGCCTCCAGCTCGACCGCCTCTGTCGCGGCCGTCGCAGAGATGCTCGCGACCGGACGAGCGACGACGCTCGTCATGCTCAACGTGAACCCCGCGTACGACGCGCCGGCCGACCTGGACTTCGCGGCCCGAATGGCCAAGGCGACCACTATCACGCTCTCCGTTGACGCCAACGAGACCGAGTCGATCTCCACCTGGTCGCTCAACGGAACGCACTACCTCGAATCATGGGGTGACACGATCGCCGCCGACGGCACGCTCTCCCCCGTTCAGCCGATGATCGCGCCGCTCTACGCACCGGCGCACTCGGACATCGAGTTGCTCGCCATGATCGCGGGCCACTCGACGACGGACGGGTTCGAGATCGTGCGTGCCACGTGGAAGGGCGTGATGCCCGGCGACTTTGAGAAGTCGTGGCGCCGCTCGCTGCATGACGGTGTCGCTCCGGTCTCTCCCCGCAGCCCCGCTGCATGGCCCGCCAACATGGGCGCGATCGCAGAAGCCGCCCGCACGCTGGCCGTCGGCCCCGCTCCTTCGAAGGACTCGCTCGACCTCGCGTTCACAACCGGGCGCATCTACGACGGCCGCTACGCCAATCACGCGTGGCTCCAGGAGCTGCCCGATGTCGGCACGCGCGTCGTGTGGGACAATCCCGCACTTGTCAGCCCCGCGACCGCTCGCGCCCTCGGGATCGAGCCCGTCGGCTACTCCGACAAAGACCCCTCGCGGATCTACACAAAGCCCAAGTACCCGCACGCGCAGATGGCGACCCTCGCCATCGGCGGCCGCTCCATGCAGGTTCCTGTCTGGATCCTGCCGGGCATGGCCGACAACACTGTGCTTTTCCCGCTCGGCTACGGCCGGCGCGTCTGCGGCCACGTGGGCGGCAACGAGTCCGATCCCGTCGGCTTCGATGCCAACAAGGTCCGTGAGAGCAAGTCCGGTCGCATCGTCCGCAACGTGCGCCTGACCAGATCCAGCGGCACCCACCTCATCGCCAGCACGCAGAACCACTGGTCCATGGAGGGTCGCACCGCGATCGTCCGCAGCGTCGATCTGCCTGCATGGAAGAAATTCGGCGATCAGCCCCCGGTTTCCGAGCCCGATCCGATCTACGCGGGCAAGGTCAAGGAGCTCTCATTCGCCGAGAAACTCGGCGAACTCAGCCACACACCGCCGAACATCGGCATCTACGCCAACCCCTTCAATGAATCGCTCGTTGATCCCAAGCCCGGCGCTCGCTACTCGCGCGGGCCTCAGTGGGGCATGACGATCGATCTCTCCTCCTGCACCGGGTGCGGTGCCTGCACCATCGCCTGCCAGAGCGAGAACAACATCCCCGTCGTCGGCAAGAAAGAGACCGCCAAGGGCCGCGAGATGACGTGGATACGCGTTGATCGCTACTTCATCGGCGACGACATCAACACCCCCGAGGCGATGTACCACCAGCCCGTGGCCTGTGTCCACTGCGAGAACGCCCCTTGCGAGACCGTCTGCCCCGTGAACGCCACCGCACACGGCACCGAGGGCACCAATGACATGGCATACAACCGCTGCATCGGCACGCGGTATTGCGCCAACAACTGTCCCTACAAGGTTCGACGCTTCAATTTCTTCGACTACGCCGTCACCAAGTTCAACGGCTCCTACTACGGCAAGGACCTCATGCCGGGCGGCGGCCCCAAGAACGTCAACCTCATCCCGCCTCGTCTCCGCCAGAAGCTCGACGAGATCTCGCGGATGAAGATGAACCCCGACGTGACGGTCCGCAGCCGAGGAGTCATGGAAAAGTGCTCCTACTGCATGCAGCGCATCAACGCCGCACGCGTCGAGACGAAGCTCCAGGGCTTGCCCGGCATTCCCGACGGCTTCTTCCAGGTCGCCTGCCAGCAGGCATGCCCTTCGAACGCGATCACGTTCGGCGACATCCTCGACGAGTCGAGCAAGGTGAGCAAGGCGCGTCAGAACCAGCGCTCGTACATGCTGCTCGGATACCTCAACACACGCCCGCGCACAAGCCACATGGTTCGTGTCAGCAACCCCAACCCCAAGCTCCGCAAGCCCGTCGAGGATCCGTTCCACCACGGCTATGGAGATCACGGGCATGAAGAGCACGGCGGACACCCCGATGCCCACGGCAACGGACACGCCTTCTTCGATTCCCGCAAACGCAGCACCGATGACGGATACGCGCTCTCGCTCCGAGTCCTTGGCGCGAGCGCTGGAGTTCATGCATGACCACCCTGCACCCTGACGAAGCCAACGCCAGGCGACTCGCCGGTCTCAAGGCCGGCGCACTCATCGGCAATCCCGATACCGGTGACGGCACGCTGATCGATGACCCAGCCGTGCGAGCCCCGCTCGTTCTCGGCGGCATGTCCTTCAACGACGTCACAGAGACGGTCTGCGGCTATGCCGAAAGAGGCCCCGGCAAGTGGTGGCTTCCCGCCACCCTCATGGCCGCGAGCGTCGCCTCGCTCATAGGCCTGATGGTCGGCTACCTGATCATCACGGGCGTGGGTGTCTGGGGTCTGACGAACCAGGTGGACTGGGCCTGGGATATCACGAACTTCGTCTTCTGGATCGGTATCGGCCACGCCGGCACACTGATCTCCGCCATTCTCTGCCTCCTGAAGCAGAAGTGGCGCACCGCGGTGAACCGCTCCGCCGAGGCGATGACGATCTTCGCGGTGATCTGCGCGGGCATCTTCCCCGGCATCCACGTCGGTCGCGTGTGGATGGCGTGGATGCTCTTCCCGATTCCGAACTACAACTACATCTGGCCCAACTTCCGTTCGCCTCTCCTCTGGGACGTCTTCGCCGTCTCCACCTACGCCACAGTCTCGGCACTCTTCTGGTACATGGGCATGATCCCCGACCTTGCCACGCTCCGCGATCGTGCGGATCGTCGCCTTCGTGAGGCGAAGGCGGGCGGCCCCGCCGCGCTCAAGGGCGACGGCATCCGCGCGTTCGCGTATGGGCTGCTCTCGATCGGATGGCGTTTCAGCGGACGCCACTGGCACCGCTACGAGGCCGCGTATCTCATCCTCGCAGGCATCTCAACGCCGCTGGTCCTCTCGGTCCACTCGATCGTCTCCTTCGACTTCGCGACATCCATCCTCCCCGGATGGCACACGACCATCTTCCCGCCCTACTTCGTCGCGGGCGCGATCTTCGGCGGCTTCGCGATGGTGCTCTTCCTCCTCATCCCCGCGCGTGAGCTCTTCCCCGGGATGAAGAACCTGCTCACGCTCCGCCACCTCGAGAACATGGCCAAGATCCTCCTCCTCACCGGATCGATGGTCGGCTTCGCCTACGCGATGGAGTTCTTCATCGCCTGGTACGGCGCCAACGACTACGAGAAGGAGGTCTTCATCAACCGCGCGACCGGCCCGTATTGGTGGGCCTACTGGACGATGATCTCCTGCAACGTCATCAGCCCGCAACTCTTCTGGTTCCGAAGATTCAGGCAAAGCCCCCTCGTTATCTTCATCGTCTCGGTCTTCGTCACGATCGGCATGTGGTTCGAGCGATTCGTCATCATCGTCTCCTCCCTCCACCGCGCCTTCCTCCCCGGCGAGTGGCACATGTTCCATCCCACACTGGTCGACATCCTCACCTTCGTCGGCTCGTGCGGCCTCTTCCTCACGCTCTTCCTCCTCTTCACGCGCTTCCTCCCCATGTTCGCCATTGCAGAACTCAAAGCCGTGATGCCCGAGTCCAGCCCGCACCACCACGGCGATTCACACGGAAAGGGAGCCCACTGATATGAACCTGTCCCTTCCCTTCACGCTCAACGACATCGCGGACTACTTCCCGTTCCTAAAGCGCAAGCCCGGACGCTTCGTCACCCCCAGCGGTGCCGAGGTCCACGCGATCATCGCGCAGTTCGCGACACCCGCCGATGTCTACCACGCCGCCGAGAAAGTCCGAGACGCCGGGTACACCCGCTGGGATGTCCACACACCCTTCCCCATCCACGGCCTCGAAGAGGCGATGGGCATCAAACGCACCATCCTCCCGCTGATCGCCGGCTCGGTCGGCCTCGGCGGTGCCGCGGTCGGCTTTCTCCTTCAGCTCTTCATCAGCACCGACTACGAGATCGTCGTCCAGGGCAAGCCATTCACCGCGTGGGAACCCTTCACGCCCGTCACCTTCGAGCTCGGCATTCTGCACTGCGCCTTCGCGACGCTCATCGGCATGCTCGCGCTCAACGGGCTCCCCCGCTGGCATCACCCCATCTTCAACAGCAAGCGCTTTCTCAAGTCCAGCGATGATGGTTTCTTCATCGCCATTGAGGCCGCCGACGCCAAGTTCGAGCCCAACGCCGTCAAGGCGCTCCTCGAGTCCGCGGGCGGCACGGGCATCGAACTCGTTGAGTCCTGATCGATCCATTCCCTCGCACGACCACGGCGAACACGCATGACCACGACACAACACACCACCCTCCGGCACCCGCTCAGAGCCACCGCGCTCGGCCTTGCGCTCGCCATGGGAACGATCGTCCCCCTCTCCGGATGCCGCGGAGAGCGAAGCGACAACACACCCCGCCAGTTCTTCCCAGATCTGGACGACCAGATGAAGTGGAAGCCCCAGGGCAAGAGCGAGTTCTTCGCAGACGGAAGGACCATGCGTCTCCCCGTTCCCGGAACCGTCGCCTTCGGCAGAACCTCTCAGGTCTCCGACCAGCCCTGGGCCGAGACATACATGACCCAGAGGGCGGCGCTCCTCCGTGAGGACGACGCCTTCTTCCGCGGCGTCGATGAGACCGGCGCGTACCTCGCCCGCATGCCCGTCGCTCCCTCCCGCGCCATGATCGAACGAGGCATGGAGCGATTCGACATCTATTGCTCTGCCTGCCACGGGTACGAGGGCGATGCCAAAGGAACGGTCGGTGCCCGCTGGTCTTACCCGGTTGCCAACTTCCACGATCCCAAGTACCGCGACCTCGCGCAGAACACTGGGAAAGACGGCTACCTCTTCCACGTCGTTCGCAACGGTGTGATCGGCGGCGATGGCAAGCAGAAGATGCCCGGCTACGCCCACGCGCTGAACGAGCAGGACGCCTGGGCCGTAGTTGCCTATCTCCGTGCTCTCCAGAACGCCCGACTCGCAACGCTCGAGGATGTTCCCACAACCGAGCGTGAGATCCTTCAACGCCAGCGTGCAAGCGCAGGGCAGACAGCCACAACCGCCGACGCGACCAGCCACTCGGCGACCAACGGAGGTGCCAAGTGAGCCACGCCGCCGTCGCCGGTCACGGCGACCATCATGGCCATGACGCCCATCACGGACCCGACCCCAGGGTCCTCCTCTCGCGTGAGAACATCTATCTCCCCGAGGGCGCGGGCAAGGGCGTCTCAACGATCCTCCTCGGTGTGGGCGCGGTCTGCATCGCGCTCACGGTCGCCGGCGCGGTCGTCCACGGACCCAAGCACGCGCTGGCGTCCTACCTCGTCGGCGTGATGGCCGTGATGGCGATGTCGCTCGGGGCGATGTTCTTCGTGATGTCCCAGCACCTGATCAACGCAGGCTGGTCGGTCACGATCCGCCGCCAGGCAGAGAACATCATGTCTCTGCTCCCCTTCGCCGTCGCGCTGCTCATCCCCTATCTCATCGCGCAGCTCCTCCTCCCCGACGACATGAAGCTGATCCAGTGGATGAGATCAGACATGAAGGGCGACTACCTGCTCCAGAAGAAGGCGCCATACCTCAACGAGCCGTTCTTCGTCATCCGCTCGCTGCTCTACATCGGTGTCTGGCTCTATCTCTGCCAGCGTCTATGGTCCCACAGCGTGACCCAGGATCGCACCGGCGACCGGACCGAGACCGTCAAGGCCCGTCGCATGTGCACATGGGGCATGTTCGCCTTCGCGCTCTCCGTCGCGTTCGCCTCGTTCGACTGGCTTATGTCGCTTGACTTCCGCTTCTTCAGCACCATGTGGCCCGTCTACATCTTCGCCGGCTGCGCGTTCAGCTCCGTCGCCCTCATGGCCATCGTCATCGCCGTGCTCCGCACCATGGGCCGCCTCACCGGCGTCGTCACGCAGGAGCACTCGCACGACCTCGGCAAGCTCATGTTCTCGTTCTCCGTCTTCTGGGCGTACATCGCCTTCAGCCAGTACTTCCTCATCTGGTACAGCAACATCCCCGAGGAAACCGCCTACTACCTGCATCGTCGCGAGGGCGGCTGGGAAGTCCTCTCCGCGCTCCTCTGCTTCGGACACTTCGTTGTCCCCTTCCTCATCTTGATGCTCCGCAAGGTCAAGCAGTCCTCTCTCGCGCTCGCGGGCGTCGGCCTCTGGATGCTCCTGATGCACGTCCTCGACGTCTTCTGGATCGTCCGCCCCATGGTCTACGCGAGCGCTCCGGCCGACACCTCCGCCAGCGGCGTCGCCGTCTGGCTCGACATCGTCGCCATCTCCGGCATCGTCGCCATCTACGCCGGGCTCCTCATCAGAAAGGTCGCCTCGGGTGTTCTCATCCCGCTGAACGATCCCCGCCAGGACGAAGCCCTCGCACACAAGAACTACGTCTGACGAATCAGATCCAAAGGACCTGCACGCCATGTCTCACGACAAGCCACAGCAACTCCCGCATGAGCATGCCAAGCCCGACGAGTGGCACACCCATACCGCCGCCGAGGGCGCGCCCCAGCACGAGCACGGCGCAAAGGCCAATCCCGCGATCCTCGCCATCGTCACCGGCGGCTTTGTCATCACGGTCGTTCTGACCGTTCTTCTCAGCGCGCTCTACTTCTTCTCTTACATGACCCACCAGCGCCAGATCAAGAAAGAGACCACCGTCCTCTCCGAGGAGTACCGGGCCTATCGGGCTCAGTCCGAGGCCTCGCTCAGCGGCTACGGGTGGTCCGATCCCGCCGCCGGGGCCGTCCGAATCCCGATCACAAAGGCCATCGACCAGGTCGTTCAGGACTACGCCGCTCATCGCAACTGATCCGACCCGCGTTCCCACAACTCTCTCGAATCGCAACCAGTCGCTGCAACGAATCCAAGCATCGAATGAACCGCCCCAATGCACATCTCCGACGTCTGAGCCGAGCCGCGCGGCTCGCGTCTGCTGTCGTCGCGTGCCTCGTCGGGGTCGGTCGCGTCCACGCGCAGCTCCTTCTCCCCGAAGAGCCCGAGGTCGCGCAGGGCGCGGGCGTGATAGAGAGACTCGGCGAAACGATCTCGCTGGAGCACGTGCTCGACGGCTGGGACGGCAAGCCCCACCAGATCAGCAAGTACTTCAACCAGGGCCACAAGCCAGTCGTCCTCGCATTGATCTACTTCGATTGCCCGATCGTCTGTTCGCTCGTCATGAACCGCCTCGCCGATGCGATCGACGCGCTCGAGGACTACACCGTCGGGTCTGACTTCAACGTCATGGTCGTCTCCTTCGATCCGACCGAGGGGCCGGCCGATGCCGCCAAGTGGCGCTCGACCGCTCTCGTGGGCTATGACCGGGGCGTCACGCCCGAGGTCGAGGCCGGTTGGGGCTTCTTCACTGGTTCCTCGGCTCAAGTCCGTCCGCTCGCCGATTCGGTCGGCTTCCACTACAGCCGCATGCCCAACGGCGAGTTCGCGCATCCGACGGTCTTCATGGTCCTCACCGCCGACGGGCGCGTCGCCCGCTATATCCACGGCTTCAACTACACCTCGCGTGACCTCAAGCTCGCCCTTCTCGAGGCCAGCGAGGGCAAAATCGCCAAAACCCTCGGCGACTGGATGATCCACAAGTGTTACCGCTACGACCCCTCCGCAGGGGCGTACACCCTTCAGGCCATGGCCCTCATGCGCATCGGCGGCGGCTTGTCCGTCGTCGCGGTGGGGGGGCTGGTGGCAGGTCTCTTCGTTCATGAGCGCCTGCGTCGGCGCCGCGCCCCGGTCCAAGCATCGGGCGATGCCGCCGCTCAGCCCTCTCGCGCGTCAATCGCTGGAGCGTCACGATGAATCCGATGTCAACCACGCTCGCCGATGGTTTCTGGCACTGGCTCTGGTTCGGTTCTCCCGCCAAAAGCTCGAGTGCCGTCGCCCGAATCGGCGACGAGCTGTTCATGTACATCTTCTGGCTCTCCGTCGCGTGGTTCGTCTTCCTTATGGGATTGACGTTCTACTTCGTCGTCAAGTACCAGCGCCGGCCCGGCAAGAAGCTCACACGCAGCCCCGCCCACCACACCGCGCTCGAGATCGCGTGGACCGTCGTCCCCACGCTCTTCCTTGTGTACATCTTCTTCAAGGGATTCTGGGGCTATGCCGACGCGATCGTCGCGCCAGCCAACGCCGAGGTCATCAACCTCAAGGCCCAGAAGTGGGCGTGGCGCATGACCTACCCCAACGGCGCAGAAAGCCCCGAGTCCATGCGCTTCGTCTATACCGACTCCCAAGGGAACCAGGTCACGTCCGCCCAGGAAGCCCCCATCTTCGTCGTTCCCGCGGGCAAGCCCGTCCAGCTCCGCATGAGCAGCATGGACGTCATCCATTCCTTCTGGGTCCCCGACTTCCGTTCCAAGTTCGATATCTTCCCGAACCGCTACACCTCATACTGGTTTCAGGCGGATGAGCCCGGCGACCATGTCGTCTATTGCGCCGAGTACTGCGGCGATCTCCACTCCGAGATGTACGCGATCATCCGCGTCCTCCCAGAGCCCGAGTATCGCGCCAAGATCAACAGCTGGGCAATCCCCTGGGGAGACGGCCTCGCCGCAGTCGGCAAGGTCCTCTACACCACCAAGGGATGCAGCGCGTGCCACTCCGTCGATGGCTCACGCAACACCGGACCGACGTGGAAGGGCATCTGGGGCAAAGAGCACGAGATGGAGGGCGGCGGCAAGGCCGTCGTCGATCCCAACTACATCCGAGAGTCCATCCTCGTCCCCGGCGCAAAGATCGTCAAGGGCTACCCCAACCAGATGGTCTCGTACCAGGGCCAGTTGAACGACCGCGAACTCGATGCCCTCATCGCCTACATCGAATCACTCGGCGACAACCCGCCCGCACCCGGAGCCGGCTACGGAGAATCGGCCGAATCGAACTGATCCGCTCCCCAACGTCCAGCCCTCTCAACGATCCATGAACACACACGCCCCGGCATCATCCGAGGCGAGCCAGCAGAGGCGAAAGCCATGACCACACTCCACGGCGACATCCCAGGTGCACACGGCTCCCACGGCGGGCACGACCACCACGACGGCGGCTACCTCGACCGCAAGGGCGGCATGGTCTCCACGATCATCGATTGGGCGACCACCATCGACCATAAGAAGATCGGCGTCATGTACCTCGTCGCGGTCCTGACCATGTTCTTCATCGGCGGCATCGCCGCGATGCTCATCCGCTACGAGCTCTTCCAGCCCGTCCGCATCCAGACCGTCGGCGAGATGGCCGGAAAGGCGACCGGCACCGACCTCGCCACGCTCTTCGGCCAGAAGGACATGAGCGTCGCCCAGGCCGACAACATCTACAACCGCGTCATGACCCTGCACGGCGCGGTCATGGTGTTCATGTTCATCGTCCCGGGCATCCCCGCCTCGCTCGGCAACTTCCTGCTGCCGCTCATGCTGGGCGCCAAGGACGTCGCCTTCCCGCGCCTCAACCTTGCCTCGTGGTACGTCTACGTCTTCGGTTCGATCTTCGGCATCCTCGCCATCGTCATGGGAGGCGTCGACACCGGCTGGACCTTCTACACGCCCTATTCATCCTCACACGCCGATCCGGGTCACTGGCGGGTGGTCTTCATGATCCTCGCCGCGTTCATCCTCGGTTTCTCCTCGATCTTCACCGGCCTGAACTTCATCGTCACCGTCCACAAGCTCCGCGCCCCGGGGCTCGGATGGTTCGACCTCCCGCTCTTCGTCTGGGCCATGTACTCAACGTCCATCATCCAGGTGCTCGCCACGCCCGTCATCGGCATCACGCTCCTGCTCCTCGTCTTCGAGCGACTCTTCCACGTCGGCATCTTCGATCCCGCCCTCGGCGGCGACCCCGTCCTCTTCCAGCACTTCTTCTGGTTCTACTCCCACCCCGTGGTCTACGTGATGATCCTCCCCGGCATGGGCATCATCTCCGAGTGCATCGCGGTCCACAGCCGCAAGCAGATCTTCGGCTACAAGGCCATCGCCTTCTCGTCGCTCTCGATCGCCGCGATCTCCTTCCTCGTCTGGGGCCACCACCTCTTCACCTCCGAGGGCGAGCTCGCCGCGACGATCTTCTCCGCTCTCACCTTCCTCGTCGCGATCCCCACCGCCGTCAAGGTCTTCAACTGGATCGGCACGCTCTACAAGGGCTCCATCCAGATCAACACGCCGATGCTCTACACCCTTTTCTTCCTCTTCACCTTCTCGATCGGCGGCCTCACCGGGCTCCCTCTCGGTGCCCTTGCCACAGACCTCCACCTCCACGACTCGTACTTCGTCGTCGCCCACTTCCACTACGTCATGATGGGCGGCACGGTCATCGCCTTCCTCGCCGGCATCCACCACTGGTGGCCCAAGATGTTCGGACGCATGTACAACGAACGCTGGTCCATGTTCGCCTGCGTCCTCGTCTTCATCGGCTTCAACCTCACGTTCTTCACCCAGTTCTTCCTCGGCACACGCGGCATGCCCCGTCGATATGCCTCATACCCCGACGAGTTCCAGACTCTGCACCAGATCTCCTCGATCGGTGCCGCAATCCTGCTCATCGGCTTCCTCGTCCACCTCGCCGTGCTCGTGGGCTCGCTCTTCGCCGGCAAGAAGGCCCCCGCCAATCCGTGGGGCGGCCTCACCTTTGAGTGGGAGGCCGATAGCCCGCCCACGACCCACAACTTCCACCACGAGCCCATCGCCAAGCACGGTCCCTACGCCTTCGACGACGTGGTGCCCCCGCACTGCGATCCCAAGGATTACCCACTCGCCGATCCGCTCCCACCCGGCACAAAGGCACACTGACCCCGAGAACCCACGGAATCAATCCGTGGATTTCTGACTCGCCCATCACCCGGAGCCCCGCCACAAGGCCAGCCCCCGGAGTCCAATCAGATGACCACACTCGACATCAACAACGCTGGGAGCGGCGCAGACGGGCGCCCATACCACGAGACGTACAAGCCCGCCTCACACTTCCGCTCGAAGGACGAGGAGTTCGACGCCGTCAAAATCGGCATGTGGCTCTTCCTCGCGACCGAAGTACTCCTCTTCGCAGGGCTCTTCGTCGGCTACGCCATTTTCCGCATGATGCACCCCGAGGCGTTCCGCAACGGCTCCCACTACCTCGACTGGAAGTGGGGCTGCCTCAACACCATCGTGCTCCTCTTCTCGTCCTGGACCATCGCGACCGCCATCGGCAACGCCCAGCGGAACGAGCAGAAGGCCCTCCGAAGGAACCTCCTCCTCACCATCGCCTGCGCTCTCCTCTTCGTCGGCATCAAGTTCACCTTCGAGTACACCCCCAAGTGGTCCGGATGGTTCTTCAAGTTCGATCCCGCACTCTCCCACTATGAAGCAAGCGGCCAGACCGCACTCGGAGGGATGTTCGAATACGTCGAGGGCTACGGCGGCAAGCGCCCCGGCTCCCTCTTCGACTACCCCTTCGCGGACAACCCCTACGAGCCCATGTGGTGGAGCATCTACTACTGCGCCACCGGCATCCACGCCACCCACGTCTTGATCGGCGTCGGCCTCATCTTCTGGCTCTACCTCCGGGCTCGCAAACTCCACTTCGGCCCGGGACACTACAACGCCGTCGAGATCGTCGGCCTCTATTGGCACATCGTCGATCTCATCTGGATCTTCCTCTTCCCGCTCCTCTATCTCGTCCACTGACGCCCGCGACGCTCCGCCGCCCGACGTCCGCCCCTTGAATCGCCCTCGATCAGGACCAGCACCATGTCTTACGGACACGCACCCCACGCCGAACGCTCCGACGGACTCGCCTTCGATCCCACGGATCCCCACGGCGCGACCCATCACGAGCACGTCATCATCCCCAAGCGCACGCTCATGAACGTGCTGCTCGCCCTGCTCTTCTTCACCGTCCTCACGGTCGGGCTCTCCCGCGCCGAGGTGTGGGCCGCAGACTACTTCAAGGTCGAGATCCCCCAGTGGGTGAACGTCGCCGTCGCCATGAGCATCGCAACGATCAAGGGGCTCCTCGTCCTCCTCTTCTTCATGCAACTCAAGTACGACAACAAGCTGAACGCCATCATCTTCGCGAACTGTCTCTTCGCTGTCGGCCTCTTCCTCTTCTTCTCCATGATCGATCTCGGAAGCCGCGGCGTCGTCTACGACTGGAAGAAAGGCGAGATCGCACTAGGCGGCACCGGAGGCGTCACACGAGGCAGCGGCGACTCGAAAGAGACTGTCACGGGGGGCGTTGTGAAGTTCGCGAAAGAGAAGTACCTCGCCGAATGGGGTCCCGAGAAGTTCGAGCGCATCAAGGCCTCAGTCAAGCACAAGCACGACCACCACGCCGATGCCAGCACACCCAACGCGAGTCGCTCCGTCAAGGGGTACACAGGCGCGCTCTCCACCTCCGCGCCCGCAACGGGTGGCCACGACAAGCCCGGCGGCCACTGATCCCCAGCCCCGCCCTCCAGAGCCGATCAGAACCATGGTCTCCAACACTCCATCCCGCATCCGCCGGATAGCGCGCGCGGGTGGCCTTATCTCCCTCGTTCTGCTCGCCGTCTCGTGCTGGTTCATGGCCGCACGGGTCAATAACGCCGTCTCAGGCAAGATACGTCCGGTCTTCATGCCCGTGAAGGATCAGTCCTTCTACTTCGCCGACCGCGATGTCGCCTTCGAGTTCCAGCCCGATCCCATAGTGGAGAGCGAGCCGAGCGGTCCCGGCTCCATCATCGTCACATATGGCGACCAGTCTCTCCCATTGCGTGTGCTCATACCGCCCAGCGAAGCGATGAGCCAGATCCCCTTGATGCGAGCCCACGCCGACTGGATGCAAGTACTCCGCTTCACAGAGGGCACCGCCGCCGAACTCCAACGAGTCAACAATGAGATCGCAAAGGGCAACCTTCCCGATCGACTGGTGATCGTCACACGCATCCCGCCGCAGGGCGTCGATCCGCGCACGTGGGGGCAGATCTGGCGCAAAGAGTGGACCTTCGCCTTCTATGAGTTCCTGCCCGAGGGGGGCTTCCGTAAAGAGCAACTCGCCTTCCCCACCTCCAAACGCTACCAGCCCAACAAGCCCGGGGAGCTCGTCGAGGGCACGTGGCAGTTTGGCGCGGCCCTCATGGTCATGCCCAAGGGCACCGTTCCCTCACCGCGTTTCGCCGACGACGGCCTCCGCGCCATGGGATGGACGCTCCCAGGCGCGACCATCGGCGCATCCGGCCTCACGCTGAGCATCATCATCCTCGCCGCTTCCCGCGTCCGCCGCCGAACCCCTGCGTAGATCGGCTCTCCGAGCACGCGCGGCCGCTGTGCCTCACCTCGCCGACACAAGACCCATCCGCGCAAGAAAGAGGTCCGCCCTATGTAGAGCGGACCTCTTGGTGTTTATCTCTATGTGCCTTCGTGGCTCTTGCCTTCGTGCCTCACTTGGTCGGATCCAACTGGCGCGTCGGCACCGGGTCGCGATCAGGCGACGCGCTCCCGCCCGAGGGAGAAGCCGACGAGCTGATCCCCGCCGTGCTGTTCCGCAGATAAATCTCCACGCGCCGGTTCGCAGGCGTGTTGCCGCTCGCCGTGTTCGGCACCGCCGGGCGGAACTCGCCCCAGCCGGAGACCTTCAGGCGATCCGCCGGCACACCCATGCTCCCCAGCACCGCACGCACCGAAATCGCCCGATGCGCGGAAAGGTGCATGTTCGTCGGGTGACGCGAAGCGGTCGATGCGCTGATCCGCTGCGAATCCGTGTGCCCCAGAATCTCCGCCTCGTAATTGAGCGCAGAAGTCGAGTTCAGCACACGCGCGAACGCATCCAGGGCCTGCCTCGCGCTGTCCTTCACAACGTCCGAACCCGAATCAAACGTCAGGTCCGCGTTGAACCGGATCATCCCCAGGGCCGGGTCGTACGACATCAGGTTCGGGTACTGCGCCACCAGCGCCTGCAACGCCGCGTCCGTCGTCGGGTCGAGCGCGATCCCGCTCAAACCCTGAAGGCGGCTGCCGAAACGGTTCAACTCATCCTGCTGCTGCTTCGTCAACGCCGCAAGGTCGCCGTTCGCCGCCCGCAACGCCGCCAGAGCCGCATCCAGACTCTGACGCTCGTTCGTCAGCATCCGGTTCGTGGCCTCGAGCTCGCTCGCCCGACGGGCCAACTCCGCGTTCCTGTTCTCAAGCGAGACATTCGTCTGGCGAAGCTCGTCATACGCCTGCTGGCTGACGCACCCCGAAAGGCCGGCGCCCGCGAGCGAGACCAGAGCAAGTGCGTAGATCCGATTGCGTCGATTCGTCATGGTTCGATCCCTCGGGCCAAAGGCCAATCCGTGCGGTGATTCAGATGCCGCGGCCGACGCCACCAGCGTCCGCGCGGCCTCGCGCAATGCAACCGAGCCGCGCTGCGCGCGTCGGTACACATCTATCGTACACCCCGGGTTTCCGCCATGAATCCCCTACCGGACCCATTCAGGCCGTCTCCGCCCATGAATCCAGACGCGTTGCAAGCGCACGCCCAACCCCTCATCATCATCGCCCGCGCCGCCGTTGATGCGCGCGGGCACTGGTCATGCCGCACCTCTCCCGTCGCGCTCCTCCTCGATCAGGCCAGTGGCAAAGTCCTGAGCATCACCCCCGCCTCCGATCTCCCCCCGGAACTCTGTCGCAGTGACATCCCGACCATCGAACGCACAGACGCCGTTCTCCTGCCCGGTCTCATCAACGCCCACACCCACCTCGATCTCACCGACATAGGACCCCGCCCGCACGATCCCGCGCTCGGATTCATGCCCTGGATCGACATGGTCCGGCGCGAACGCCCCGAAACCGATGCCGCCATCGCCGCCGCCGTTCGCCGCGGCATCTCCCTCTCCCTCGCCGGAGGAACCGTCGCAGTGGGGGACATCGCCGGTGCGCCCCGCGCAACGCCCTCCACACTTCCCTACCAAACCCTCGCTGAATCGCCGATCGCGTCCGTCTCTTACCTTGAGTTCTTCGCCATCGGCAATGGGCTGCAACGAGGGAAAGAAGCGATCACCGCCGCGCTCGCAAGTTCCAGCTCCCCCAGCCCCCACGCCCGCCTCGGGCTCCAGCCGCACGCGCCCAACACCGTCGCCCTCACTGGGTACGAGCACGCACTCTCCCTCGCCGCCTCGCCTCGCAACATCCCACTCTGCACCCATCTTGCCGAGTCCCCCGAAGAGCGCGAGTTCATCGCGCGCGCCCGAGGCCCGCAGCGCGAGTTCCTTGAATCACTCGGATTGTGGAACGACACCCTCGCCGCCGAGGTCGGCAGAGGCCTCTCACCCATCGAGCACCTCGCTCCGGTGCTCGAATCCGCGCGCCGTCAGCGGACGCCCTTCACCGCCGTTCACTGCAACGACGTCTCAGACAGCGATCTCGACATCCTCGCTCGCTGCGGCACACGCGTCGTCTACTGCCCGCGTGCTTCGGACTACTTCGCCGCGCCGAGCCACTTCGGGCCGCACAGGTACCGCGAGATGCTCGCCCGGGGCATCCCGGTCGCACTCGGCACAGATTCCATCATCAACCTTCCAGCCCACGCCGCAGACCCGCAGACCGGATCGATCTCCATACTCGACGAGATGCGTCATCTCCACCGACGCGACGCGACCGAACCCGCAACACTTCTCGCCATGGCCACGCTCCACGGTGCATCCGCACTGGACGCATCTCCCGCTGATTGCCGGCTCTCCCCCGGCTCTATGCCGCTCGCGATCATCGCAGTAGATGTATCCAGGCCACAATCCTCATCGAATGCCGATGATCCCCTGTCGTGGGTCCTCTCTGCCGAATCAAGCCCGACTTGGCTTTGGACAAGAAAAAATACGGTCTGACAAGAATAGGATTGCCCTGATCCCGTGCCTCGCTTCACACACAAGCAATGGCCGACCAGGTCAACGCAGGAGATCCGATGAGCCAGAAGTGGCGCAGAAGCCAGCAGTGGGACAAAGAGCACTTCCCGGATTGGGCTGAGCCCGCCCGCTGGCTCCTCCACGCGTTCAGCACCATCACGCTCGCGGTTTGCCTCCTTGTGTTCGTCGTCATTTACGCGATACTCGCCAGCGTCCCCATCGGGCTCCTCGCACAGATCCCGACGTACTTCATCTACGCCCTCACACTCCTGCTCACGATCGCCGGCATCTCTCTCGTGACGCTCTATCTCCCGCGGCTTTTGCTCCGTCGGGCCGGGATCTCCCGTGCCTCACGGTTCGTCATCGGCGTCGTCGGCATCATCGCCTCGATCGTTCTCGGATCGTGGCTCTGGGCCGTCGCGGCGTGGCCCGCCCTTCATTACGACCCCGTCACCGGGCGCGGGCTCATGCTCTTTGCTGACTTCGTGCGTCAGTACAACTCAACAACCCTGCGGCGCCTGCCCGGCGTCGAGATGTCGGAGCTCGAGTTCTACTCGTGGTGGCCGCTCCGCGTCGTGCTCCTGGCCTTCGTTGCCAACATGGTCACTGCCACCGTGCGCCGCATCGAGTTCAAGTTCGAGAACATCGGTGTGCTCACCGTCCACACCGGTATCGTCGTCATCGCGCTCGGGAGCGTCTACTACACCGGCCTCAAGAAAGAGGGAGACACGATCCTCTTCGCCGGCAATCCGACCCCCGGCGGTGAGCCCACGATCGGCCCCCCATCCGCGACCTTCTATGACAACACCCGCGTCGCCCTTTTCATCGACCAGTTCAAAGGGTGGGAGCAGCGCCCGCTCAGCGGCATCCCCCGGTACAACGACTACGCACTCACGCCCGAGCATCCCCGCAAGCTCAGCCGAAGCGTGATGCCCACGCGCACCGTGCTCGTGGATGCCGACATCAAGCTCCGCGTTGTCGGCTACGCCTCCTATGCAGATATCGGCTCCGAGCCGGTCAAGGCAACCGAGAGGGAAGCCGATCTCGCCGCCGCTCAAGGAACAGACCGCCCCGTTCGCTTCGTCGACCTGCTCAGTTGGATCCCCGATTCCCGTGGAAGGGTCCCCGACGGGCCAGTTCACAGGTACAGTTTCGAGCCCAGATCACCCGCCTCCCGAGCATCGACAGAGAACATGCTCAGCGTCGAGTACACCATGGGCATGCCCGAGGCCCGCTGGCGCGATCTCGCCGAGCCGCTCCCCGTCGGTGTTCGCAACGCTCTCGTGATCGAGTTCCCCGGTGACGATCAACGCTTCGTCATGCCGGTCACCCGAGGGCAGAAGCTCCAGGTCGGGCAGACCGGCTACACGATCGAAGTCGAGGATCTCGCCCCCGAGCCCCCGTTCCCCATCATCACAAAGGGCTTCGAGGGCTCGACCAGCAGCGTCGCCATCGTCCGCGTGACCTCACCCGCAGGAGAGTCATTCACACGCTGGATCTACAGCCGCTTTCCCGAAATCAACCAGGACATGCTCGACACCGTGAACACGCAGGGCATGCCCGCACGACGCGATGCCGATCCTTCCATCCGCATCGGATACATCGACGCCAATCTCCTCACCGTGAATCTCGACGAGCGTCCGGACGGATCACTCCGCGCCATCGTGCGCCTCCCCAGCGGCGAGGTCCGCGTGACAGAGAGCGTCGGCGCGGCACTCGACCTTGTCCCCGATCGCATCGCGCTCACCGTCACCGAACGATGGCGCCACATCACAACCATCGAGCGGCCCGTGCCCGTGCCCTCCGTCCGTCAGGACAAGCGATTCGTCGGAACCCATGACCGCGCTGCGCTCGCCGTCGAGCTCTCCGTCGATCTCGGTCCCACCGCGACCGACCGCACCTGGTCCACAGTCGTCTGGCTCCCGTTCATCAAGTATCTTGAGATCGCCGACGACCTCGTCCGCACCGTCGCTCTCCCGGATGGACGCACACTCCGTCTCGGCTTCGGGCGTCTCAGGCATCCCCTCCCCGGCTTCGACATCCGCCTCGTTGACTTCCAGATGATCGCCTATGACCACCGTGGCGCACCCAGGGACTATCAGTCTTCAGTCCTTGTTTCACCCGCCATGACAGGCCCGAGAGCCGCCACCTTCGAGGCCTACACCCATATCACCAAGCTCAACGCCCCGCTCACGGCCCCGCACCGCTGGGACGAGAGCAGGAGCCCGATCGCCAACACCATCTCCCGTCTTGTCTCGGGACTGAGCCCCAACCAGTACAAGTTCAGCCAAGCCGGATGGGACGCCGAGATGTGGAAGCAGTCCCAGCAGATGGCCGACGCGGGCCAGATCCAGCGCCCCTTCGTCCGGTACACCATCCTCGGTGTCGGCAACAACCCCGGCATCCACGTCATCGCACTCGGATCCATCCTGATGGGTCTCGGCATCCCCTGGGCGTTCTACGTCAAGCCGCTCATCGTCCAACGCAAAAAGAAGCGGATCCAACAGCAGATCAAAGACGGCACCTACATCGCCCCATCACGCAAGGCCCGCGCAACACCCGCGGCCGAACCCGTCGTCGTCTCGCTCACGCCCGAAGAGGTCAAGCCATGATCAAGCTCAGGATCAACTCCGGTATCCTCGCGCTCTTCCTCTTGGCGATCTCGTCGCTCCCCGTGACGCGGTCACTCGCACAATCCGCGCCCGATGGCAACACGCATCCAGAGTCCCACGCCGTCAGCGAACAGGGAGCGTCCCTCCCCAGCCCCTTCGGAGAGGTGCCGGTTCCATCCCCGTTCGACACCGCGCGCAAGCTTGATCTCGCAGCAAAGGTCGATCTCGAGCCGCTCCGCGGGCTGGCGGTCTTCCACAACGGCCGCGTGAAGATCCTCGACACACTCGCGCGAGAGACCGTCAGCGCAGTCGCCGGCCGCAAGAACTACTTCGACACCATCTACGCATCCGACGCCGACACCGCCTCAAAGAGCAAGCCCGCGAACAAGGCATTCGACCCGCTCTTCACCTGGCTCGATCTGGTCATCGACCCCGCGTATTACCTCGATCGCCCGCTGATCCACATCAACTACCTCCCCCTCCGCCGCGCATTCCTCGAAGCCGCGTTTCCCGACGACGCCCGCAAGCAGGAACGCTGGATGAAGCTCACACGCATCACGCCCGTCATGGCGCAGCAACTCGGTCCCATCCTCGAAGAGCAGCACGCCTTTGAAGAGCCGTACCGCAACGCATTCGGCAGCGTCCGCCGCGCCATGTCGCTCGTTGCCGAGAGCCGCGCCAACTGGTACGTCATCGCGCCCGACGCCCCCGACCTCCCCTGGCACCACCTCTCCGAACTCCCGACCACTCACCCGGCCCGCCGCGCAGCCGCCGAGCTCGGCGCCGCCTGGAGGGCCGGCGATGCCCAAGGCGTGAACGCGGCAGCACGCACCCTCGCCGCCGAACTCCCCATGGTCAACCAGCCGCTCTACCCGGCAGACCGCGCCGGGCTCGAACTCGCCTACAACCGGACAAACGCGTTCGAATGGGGCTACTGGATCTACATGCTCAGCTTCGTCTCGCTGATCCTCGCCTTCGGCACCGGGCGCCGCTGGCTGATCGCTCTCGGCGTCGGCGCGCTCATCGCCGCCGTCTCGCTCCACGCCTACGGCTTCGTTCTGCGCTGCATGATCGCCGAACGCTTCGCCATCCAGAACCAATTCGAGTCCATGACGGGCCTGAGTCTCTTCGCAACCGTCGTCGGACTCGCGATCATGCTGCTCCGACGCCAGTGGCTGTTCGGCGCGGCCGCCGCCGGCGTCGGCTTTCTCGTCCTCATCACCGCCACCCAGACAGGAATCCCCGGCAAGCACATCGAACGCGAGGCCGCGATCCTCAACACCTCCGTGCTGCTGAAGTACCACGTCACCACCGTGCTCGTCTCCTACGGGCTGATCTCCCTCGGCTGCATCATCAGCTGCTTCTACCTCGGTGTTCACTACGCCCGCTCGATCGGCGCGGGGCTCGCACCCGCAGGACCTGAGGACTTCACCGTCGTCGCCGCCGCGGCACTCAACGAATCAGACCTCTCCGCAAACGAACCGAAGACCGCTCGCGAGCGCACCCTCAAAGACCTCGACACCGCCCAGATGACCGTCCTGCAACTCGCCTTCTGGACCCTAGGTGTCGGCATCCTCCTCGGCGGCTGGTGGGCCGACCACTCCTGGGGACGCTGGTGGGCGTTCGATCCCAAAGAAACCTGGGCCCTTGTCACCTGGATCGTCTACCTCATCGTGATCCACCTGAGGTTCACGACCGGGCGCAACCGCGGGCTCGTGACCGCGTGGCTCTCGCTGATCGGCTTCATCATCATGCTCTGGACGTACTTCGGCGTGAACCTGCTCCTGCCCGGCCTCCACGCCTACGCGTGAACGCTCGCTCGATCTCTCAGCCGCCCGAGCCCCGCATCAGGTCAACAAGAACGTCCAGCCCTCGCTCCAGTTGCGTCCGCGTCGTGGCAAAGCTCAGCCGCAAGTGCGTGTCCCGCGTCGAGAACGCCGACCCGGGAATCACCAGTGTGTTTCTCTCGATGCAACGCTCGACAAACTGCGTCGCGCTGATCCCGAGCCCCTCCGGCACCCTCGGGAACGCATAGAAAGCCCCACCCGGGAGCGCGACCTCCGTGACCTCTCTGAGACGCGACACCACAAGATCCCGCCTCGCCTGGTAGTCTCGCACCACGCCGCTCATGTCCTGGTCCAGCGCTTCGACGCATCCCCACTGCGCCGGCGAGGGCGCACAGACATACGAGTACTGCTGCATCTTCGCGATCTGATCCACGATCGCACGCGGCCCCGCGACATACCCCATCCGCCATCCCGTCACGCCGTACGTCTTGCCGAACCCGCGCACCACCAGCACGTGCTCCCACGCGCCGGGCGCACGCGCCGCGCTCGGGCACCGGGTCTTCCCCGCCACGTCACGCTCCGTCCGAGACTCGTCGAAACAGAACAGGTCGTAGATCTCGTCGCTGATCAGCAGCACATCCCGCGAGCGGCACAGCTCCAACAACTCGCGCTGCTCCTGCGAACTCATCACCACACCCGTGGGATTTCCCGGCGAGCACACCAGCACGATCTTCGTCCGCGCCGTGATCAGCGGCGCGACCCGCGCCGCCGTCATCTTGAAGTCCGGGTACGTGTCGCACTTCACCGCCGTCGCGCCGCACATCGTCGCCAGATGCGGATACGCCACAAAGTAAGGGTCTGGGACGATCACCTCGTCGCCGGGTTCGAGCAGCGACAGAAACGCGAGCATCAAGCCGCCCGAAGTGCCGCTCGTCACAAGCATCGCCGCGTGATCGCCCGTCCCGGACACCGGACCGGAGACATCCCACCCGAGGTCCGACGCCAGTTCAGCCGTGATCCGTGCGCGAAGCTCGGGTATCCCGCCCGTCTGCGTGTACCCGTTCCGATCACCCGTGATCGCACGAACCGCGGCATCTTTCACGCTCTCGGGCACCGGAAAGTCCGGCTGCCCGATCGACAGGTTGTTGGGATCCTTCAACTTTGCGCCAAGGTCGAAGACTCGCCGGATACCCGACGCGTCGATCATTCTCGCGCGCGACGCGATAAGCCGATCAACACCCATGGCGCGATCTCCAACGCACCGGACCCAATCGCCCGCGCACGTGCCACGAATTCTACAAGTATCAAGCCCGGGCCGATCAGGCCTTCGGAACCAGCGTCTTTGGGATGCCCAGAACGCGATCCTTCGCCGGATCGAACTTGCGATCGGTCATCATCTTCGCGACGCGCTCCGTCCGCTTCATGACGCTCCGCTTGCTCGAAAGCTTGCCGCCGGTTTTCAGAGAACGATCAAGACTCATGGCCATCTCCAGCCCGATCGGGCAAACTTCAAGTCGTCGCTCAATCACCCGATCGACGCGTCGCGCCGTCAGGGGTTGTACTTCATCCACAAGGGCTTGGCAAAGTCTGTCGAGCCCTTGGCTTCCCGCCGATACCGCTCGCCGATACGCGCGACCTTCGTCTCAAGCTCGGTCCGTACAGGTCGGTTGTTCCTGTACTCCTCGCCCGTGATTCCCACCGTCGCGAACACCTCGTAGCGGGAAGGATTCTTCCCAGCACCCGCACCGGGATCAACCACAGGCACACCAATCGCCTCCACACCACCCGAACCCAGGTACGCGATCGCATGCTCCGCGTCAGCGCGGCTCAGCACCGCCAACTTCAGATAGTTCTGCCCCGGCTGCCTCGGATCCGAAGGCAGCACACCCGCAGACGACAGAATCCCCGCTCTGGCCATGTTCGCAAGACCCGACGAGAGGCCTCCGGTCGTCGGGCTCTGCTGTCTCTGTGTGGTATTTGTTCTCTCTTGGCGACCCTGCGGTGGAGCCGAAGTCTCCTGCCCCTTCCCGCCAGCGATCGGATCGATCAATGGGTCGGCCCCGATGTTCCCAGCTCGGCTTGCAAGGATCTCTGCTTGCCACTCTCGCTCACCCGCCGCGGCACCGCGGCCATACGCGATCGTCCACGTCGCCACCAGAAGCGCAACCGCAGCCGCAGCACCCACGTACACGCCGACCATCGGAATCGTGACGTGTCCCTGTGAGCCGATACGGCTCGGCCGGGGCCCCGCAGCAGACTCACGCCCGCTCGGCTGACCAGCAGCAAGAGTGGGGGGGGGAGGCAGAGAAGGAGAGTGCGATGGAGACAGTGCTGGCGACCCGCCGGCAGCGGATGGTCCACCCGCGACCTGACCGGCACTCTGCGGTCCCCCTTGGGAAGACGCGCCTGCCGCTTGCCCCGCATCTTCCGCTCCAGGGATGAACGCCTTCGCTCGACGCGTGAGCGAATCCGACTGGCCCTTGGCCAGCAGCTCGAAGAGAGGTTGAGGTGACTTCCCGCCCGGCATGCGTGCATTGTATCGGTGAGATCGCCGCAGAACCTTCTCCACCGCGCGGCCACATTCGACACCTTGTCCATGCCCCTCGCTATGATCCCGCCCCATGGCCATCCGCGACGAAGACATCGTGCACGTCTCGAACCCTCCGCTCAACCGCGTGGAGAGCATCTACATCCCGGAGATCGTCAAGGGCTTCGGCACCACGATGCGACACTTCTTCACCTCCTTCGGCCAGGGAAAGACCAGCCGCACCATCCAGTATCCCGAGCAACGCCGCGAGCACTACAAGCCCGAAGACGGCGGCCAGGAACCCAGCAATTTCCGTGGCGTCCACCGCCTCAATCGCGACGAGCAGGGCCGCGTCAAGTGCGTCGCCTGCATGATGTGCCCCACGATCTGCCCCGCACGTTGCATCCACATCGTCGCCGCAGAAAGCCCGTGGGACGATCGCGAGAAATACCCCGCCAAGTTCGAGATCGACGAACTCCGCTGCATCTTCTGCGGGATGTGCGAAGAGGCCTGCCCAGTCGATGCCATCGAACTCACCCCCGAGTACGACGTCGTCGGCCTCTCCCGTCAGGAGATGGTCTTCGACAAGGAAAAGCTCCTGAGCATCTTCGACGCCACCGTCGGCAAGAAGCCCATGTGAGCACCCCCCTCCCCGGATGTGAGACCCCTGAGGGGACCGCAGATCCGGACCGAATGCCCTAACAAATCGCTTTCGAACGATCACGCTCGGCTTATAGGACCAAGAACCTATACGACGCGCGATGAAAACGCCCTCTTTGGGGTGTGTATCAAGCCCGATAAATCGCGATCGAGCCGATTACAGGTCCTCCGGCTGGAGGGTTCGCGCCGGCTTTGACAAAAAGTCGGGTATTTCGTCCCACTTTGCTGGCATTCTCGCGGTTGTAGCGCATTTTCACTTCTGGACGTTTGTGGAGCGGGCGGACCCCCTTCGGGCCTTCCCGTGGATGTGTTTTACACCAGAGAGTGATGTCCTGAGGAGGGCTCAAATGATGAAGAAGGTTTCCACTGTTCTTGCCGCTGGCCTCTTGGCGACTGCCGCGAACGCGGGCGTCGTTGCGACCTACGGCTTCACCGATCTCGCCGGTTCGTACGACTCGGCCACGGGCATCTTCCGTGCCGTCGCGACGGACAACGCGAACTACGCCACGTCCGGGGATGTGACCAAGATTGGCGCCCCCACGGCCACGGCCGAGTACGCGTTCGGCTTCACCAGCCGCTCCGGCTTCGCCAACGCGGTCTTCGAGATCGCCGTGACGATGAACAACGGTCTCACCGCCATGGGCTCCGGCTCGTTCACCATCACCGACGATGACGGCGACACCATCACCGGCCTCATCTCCGGCATGTGGATCAACGGCGGTTCCGGATACGTTTACTTCAACGGCTCCATGAGCGGCGTCACCTTCAACGACAACGGCGCGGCCGACTCGTCCTTCGACGGTCCCGATGGTGGCGGCTTCTCCTTCCCGCTCACCCAGCTCAACAACGAAGTCGGTGCCATCGTCGGCCTCTTCATCAAGCCCGGCACGTTCTTCGGCGGCTCCTTCCGTGACCGTCCGACCCAGATCGATGGCCAGATCCTTCCGACCCCCGGCTCTCTCGCCCTCGTCGGCATCAGCGGTCTCGCCCTGGCTCGTCGTCGTCGCTGATCTCATCTGATTCGAAATCTCAGATTCGTCCATCGGGGCTCACCTTCGGGTGGGCCCCGATTCTTTCATTGTCTTGTCAAAGAGAACGCCCGCACACCACACGTCGCTCGTGACCAGCGTGAAACGGACCGATAAGCGTCAGCCCCTCGTGATCGATCCGATCTCGCTCGCGAGCCGTTCTGCCGCGTTCCGTACACTCGATCCCCAATCGCTGTCACCGATCCCGACTCCGCCAACCTCGGAACCCGTGGGGTAGATCACGCTCCGACTCGCCGTCACAAGCACGCCCGATTCCCCGGCTCCAAGCGGCCCCGGCCGGAGCAAAGCCCTGACATCTGCCTGCGTGCCACCTTGCGCTCCATATCCCGGCACGAGGAAGACCTGATCCGGCATGCGTTCACGCAACATCCGGCCATCCGCGGCCTTGGTCGCGCCGACCACAGCCCCGACCGAACTCAGGGTCCCGCGCTCTCCCTTCCAGTCCGCACCGATCCCCGCCACCATATCCCCCATCATGCCCGCCACACTCCGCCTATCACCCAGCTCCACCCCCTGTACAACGTCGCTGTCCGGATTGCTCGTCCGCACCAGCACAAAGACGCCAAGCCCCGCCCGAAGGTACGGCTCGATCGTCGATGGACCGAGATACCCGTTGACAGTGATCGCGTTCGCGTGCAGGCCGACCGCGGCCTGCGCGTAATGCTCGGCACTGATCCCGATATCCCCGCGTTTGGCATCGAGAAGGACGAGCATCCCGCGCGATCTGGCGTGCGCTGCCACATGCTCAAGCACACGCACCCCGGCCGCCCCGTACCGCTCGTAACACGCCGATTGCAGCTTCACAACCGGAGCGATCCCCGCCACCGCATCGATCACACCCGTCGAGAACGCCTCGATCGCCGCCACCGGCTCCCAGTGCTCGGCCCGCACCGGCTCGGGCAGTTTCTCAAGAACAGGATCAAGCCCGACACAGATCGGCGATCCCAGGTGCTCCACACCCTCAACGAGCAGATCGATAAACGGCCGACGATTCGGACTGGTCTGTGCGCCCATAGCCGCGAAGATATGCCGATGCCCCCCCCCACGTCGAACCCCAACTCGAACTCCAGCCCCAATCCCGCATCGAGCACCCCGACGCGGATCGACCTCAAGAAAGACCGCGGCCTCACCCTCGAATGGCCCGATGGCACCACCGCCTACTACTCCATCGCCTACCTCCGTCGCATGTCCCCCTCCGCGGACATGAAGCACCTCAGGGACGAGATGGCCAAAAACCCGCTCACCGTGCTCCCGGCGGCACGCTCCGCCGGCCCGCTCGTCGCAATCGACGCCGAACTCGTCGGCAACTACGCCATCCGCATCCGCTTCTCCGACGGCCACTCCACCGGCATCTACTCATGGGACTACCTCCGCCGAATCGATCCCACCCAACACCCCGGCTCATCCCCTCCGCCCGATGCCCCGCGCTCCACGTGAGCCCGCCGGTTATCCTCACTCCCGCGATGGAGCCCGCGCCGCCAATCGACCTCAGGACACACCTCTCGAAGGTGCCCGGTCTGAACAAGCGAGATCTCGACTCTCTCGCCCTGCTCGGCCTCACCAACGTCGGCCGTCTCATCGCGCACCTCCCCCTTCGCCATGAGTCGCTCGAGAGCGAGTCCGCCATCTCCTCCCTCGAAGCCGATCGGCTCTGCGCGACCCGAGGAGAGATCGCCGCGACACGTGTCGCGCGGGCCCGAGGCCGTTCCCCCGCGAGATTCGAGGCCGCACTCACCGACGACACAGGCCGACTCGATCTCGTCTGGTTCAATCAGCCCTACCTCGCCAATCGCCTCCATCCCGGCGCACGTATCCGTGTACAGGGCAAGACCAAGCGTCGGGGGCTCGGGCTCCAGATGGTCAATCCCATCTACGAGCTCATCGCCGAATCAGGAGGCGAGCCCGCGCTCCGCGAGGCCCGCGTCCGTCCCGTCTACCCGCTTGCCGAGGGCGTCCACCAGCGCCATATCGAGAAGGCCCTTGAGCTCACTCTCGATGCCGCGCTCCCGCACATCGAGGATCATCTCCCCTCGTCCTACCGCGCCGAACGCGAACTCCCCACCCTCGCCGACGCCTATCGCATGATCCACCGCCCGGGCACCGACGCCGACGTCGCGGCCGCACACCGCCGCCTCGCCTACGACGAACTCCTGCTCCTCCAGCTGGGCGTGCAGATGCGCCGCGCTCGCCTCCGCGAGGGGCTGATCGCGCCCCCGCTCCGTGCCGACGCGAAGGTGGACGAGCACATCCGCCGGCGCATCCCCTTCACACTCACCGACGCACAGAACCGCGTCGTCGCGGAGATCGTCTCCGACCTCGCACGCCCGATCCCCACCAACCGACTCATCCAGGGCGATGTCGGCTCCGGCAAGACCGTGATCGCGGCATACGCCATGCTCATGGCCGTTGCCAGTGGTCACCAGGCCGCCATGATGGTCCCGACCGAGATCCTCGCCGAGCAGCACTTTGACTCACTCTCACGCATGCTCGCCGGCTCCAAGGTCTCGATCGCGATGCTCACCGGAAGCACGCCCGCCTCCGAGCGTGCCGCCACCCTCGACGCGCTCGCCTCAGGCACGATCGATCTCCTTGTCGGCACGCACGCGCTCCTCACCGAAACCGTCCGCTTCAGGTCCCTCGCCGTGGCGATCATCGACGAGCAGCACCGCTTCGGCGTCCACCAGCGAGCCCGGATGCGTGCCAAGGCCGAGGACGCGACCTCAACGCCCCACGTCCTCGTCATGACCGCGACGCCCATCCCGCGCACGCTCGCCATCACGATCTTCGGCGACCTGGACGTCTCCACTATCGACGCCCTCCCACCCGGCCGCAAGCCCGTCAAGACCGCACTCTTCGGACGTGCCCAGCGGTCACTCGTCTACGAGCAGGTCAAGCGGCGCATCGATCGGGGCGAGCAGGCATTCATCGTCGTCCCCGCCATCGGCGACACCGTCTCCGGTTCGGTCGGCGAGGAGCCCGAATCCGGCGCGACCACCGCTCACGCCCTCACGCAGGAACTCTCTCTCCCCGAAAGCCCACTCGCTGGCGTCACCATCGCGACGCTCCACGGGCGCCTCCCACACGCCGAGCGCGAGCGCATCATGGATGCCTTCCGCGCTGGCTCCATCCAGGCACTCGTCGCCACCACCGTCATCGAGGTCGGCGTCGACATCCCCAACGCCACAATCATCGCGATCGAAGATGCCGACCGCTTCGGACTCGCCCAGTTGCACCAGCTCCGCGGGCGCGTCGGGCGAGGAAAGAAACCCAGCGTCTGCATGCTCATCGCCGATCCTGTCACACCCGAAGGCGCAGAACGCCTCAAGGCCCTCACCTCAACCACCGACGGCTTCAAACTCGCCGAGACCGACTTCCTCCTCCGTGGTCCCGGTGAGCTCTTTGGTGCCAGGCAGTCCGGCTCCATGCCCCTCAAGGTCGCCGACCTCACGCGGGACCTCGATCTCCTCTCTCTCGCTCGCCACGACGCCGCCGCGTGGATCAAACGCTCTCCGACACTCTCCCAACCCGGCGAGGCGCTGCTGGTCCGACGCCTCAAACTCGCATTCGGCGATGAACTCGGCCTGGCCGATGTCGGTTGAACGCAAGCATGCAACGCGACGAATCAACTGGAGTCCGCCGTGATCATGTGATAAACTGCGGCTGTTGTGGGCCGCGTCCGACCGGGGCGGCGGCTCACGACACAACGCGGCCCCGGAACGGGAGACCGACGCATGGAGACGCCAACGGAACTCATGTTCGCCGCCAGCGGGCGGGTCGTTACCGCGCTCGACCGCTACTCAGGCCGGCCCGCTTGGCGCATTAAACTCCCACGCCTTTTCGGCGGCTCCATCGTCACACTCATCGCCTCGGGCAACGAGGTCTTCGTCGGCCGGGGCGGCTACGTCTACTGCCTCGACCGCGCCAGCGGCGGCGTCCTCTGGGAAAGGGGCGTCGGGTCTTCCGGGGGCGTCGTCATGATGGCCACCGACCGCGCATCCACCGATGATGCCGCTGCTCAGATGATCCAGGCCGCACAGGCCGCCGCCGCCGGGGCCGCCGCAGCCGCAGCAGCGGGAGCCGCCGCAGCCAGTTGAAACACCCCTGATACCCAGCCCGTCTCACTCCCTGATCTTCTCGCGCTTCACGCGCCGCACCTCATCGGCGATGCTCGCCATCGCGAGCGCGTGCGTCCGCCTGCGCCATCGCGCGAGCATCGCATCGCACACGGCAGCGAAGATCCCGAAGACCAGCAGCACCGCGCCCGCAAGCCCGAATGGCCTGTGGATCCCCTCGCCGCGCGCGACGCCGAGCGCGAGTCCGATCGCACCCGATGTCGAGGCGTCGGGTTCCGGCCCGCTCAGATCCGCGAACCGCTCCCCGGCAGCGACATAGGTCCGAATGACCACAATGCCCAAGGCGCAGATCATGAGCGCGATCCCCCCGACAGCCAGAGAGAGCGACCCATAGAACCCCAAGCCCCGCCTGCGAACGCGCTCGGCCTCGAAGCCCTTCAGATCAATCTCTGTATGGCTCATGGGGCTCATAGATCGCTCCCCTCCCCGCGCATCAGCCCGCGCGGGTTGTGCGTTGCTCGATCCGCTTCTCCGAAACCGTGCGCACGATCCGATCGACGTAGTTTCCCGGCGTGTGGACCTGGTCCGGCTCGATCCCACCGACCGGAACAAGATCCTCGACCTCGGCGATCACGAACGATGCCGCGCCGGCCATCATCGCGTTGAAGTTCCGCGCTGTCTTCCTGAAGACCAGATTCCCGAAGTGATCCGCTTTGTACGCCTTGACCAGCGCGAGGTCGGCATACAGCCCCGTCTCCAGCACGTACGTCCGCTTCCGCGCCCCCTCCGCGCGAACCGCGCCCTTCAACTCGCGATTCATCGCCCTCGTATCCTCGCTCGGCCTGTAGAACTCGCGAGTCTCCTTGCCCTCGGCCACCGGTGTGCCCACACCCGTCGCCGTGTAGAACGCCGGGATCCCCGCCCCGCCGGCGCGGATCCGCTCCGCGAGGGTGCCCTGGGGGTTGAACTCGACCTCGAGCTCGCCGCTGATGAACTGCTTCTCGAAGGTGGCGTTCTCGCCGACGTAGGAGGAGACCATCTTCTTGATCTGGCGGGTCTGGAGGAGGAGGCCGAGGCCGAAGTCGTCGACGCCTGCGTTGTTGGAGATGCACGTGAGTTCGCGGACGCCGGTGTCGCGGAGAGCGACGATCAGCTTCTCCGGGATGCCGCAGAGGCCGAAGCCGCCGACCATGACGGTCATGCCATCGCGGATGATGCCGCGGTCTTTGAGATCGGCCATGGCGGCTTCTGGTGTGGCGTGGACTTTCTGGACCATGGGGATCTCCTGGAGTGGGCATTCCGGAGCAGGTGCCTCGGATGAGAGAAGATAGGCGATGAGGGTGTGTGGCGGCTGGTGCTTGCGGGATCCGCACGTGTGATGTGTCTTAGACTTGGCTATGACAGATACTGGCCCGAGGTGCCGGGGGTGTGACTATCCGCTGGCGGGGTTGGTGCCTGACAGTGATCACCATGTGACCTGCCCCGAGTGTGGCGGGTTCCAAGTACCCGTTGCTCCGGATGCGAATCCGACCGTGTTAGGATTTCTCTTCTGGTGCTGCCTCGCGCCATTTTCGTTCTGGGTCGCCGCAACCGTCGCGATGTATCTTGAACAAGACGAGTTCACGGCTTTGCTGTTCTTCGGGATCATCGCGGGTCTTGGAGCACCCCCGTACTACTCGACGCGCATCGCAGCGCACTCGAATCCGAAGGTGCGGCGTCGCTGGATTCCTGTGATCATCATCGGCTGGCTCGCGAATGCGGGGATTCTCGCGGGAATGATCGGCTGCGCGATCTTGTTGCAGCTCCGTTCGTAAGATGCCGCCGGCGAGCATCACGCCCTGAAAATCGCCCCCAGCTTCTTCCCCAGAAGCATCGAAGCCGCCAGCAGCGTCGTCGTCAGCAACGCCATCCCCCACACGCCCATCGCGCTGGCGACATACGGACCATCGCCAAGTCGCTCCGTGAATGCCACGATCGCCTTCGTGAACGGATAGTGCTTCTGCTGCTGGGCCAGAATCAGCGAGTCAGACACCTCCAGCATCGAGAACGAGAAAACCAGAATCCCCCCCGCGATCAGGTTCGCCATGATCAGGGGCAGGATCACCTTCCTCACCGCCGTCGTGCGGCTCGCCCCCAGGTTCACCGCCGCCTCCTCCAACTCTCCCGAAGTCTGCTGAAGGCCCGCGACCGTGGAACGCACGACATACGGCAGACGCCGCACCGCGTACGCGATCACAAGCAACGGGAACGGGTTCGGATCGGTCCCCAGCACCGCGAGATCAAACCACGTGCCGTCCAAAGGGGCGTGCGAGATCGAAACCACCCATCGCTCCGGCAGCACCATCGAGAGCACTCGCTCAAGCCGCTCGGGCAGACGCCCGTCGAACGGCCAGCGAAGCGTCATCGCCACGTACCCGAACGCCATCACCAGCCCCGGCACCGCGATCGGCATCATGCAGAGCGCATCCAACACCCCGCGACCCCTCGCCCGAGTCCGTACGATCACATACGCCACGAACACCCCGATCACCAGGTTCAGGCCCATCGCCAGCGTCGCCAGCATCAGACTGTTCGTGATCCCGCTCGACGCCGTGTCGTACGTCAACGCGTTCACGTAGTTGTCACCCGTCAGAGCCGTGGGCAGCACCGTCCGATACCACTGCCCCGGAAGCGTGATCGAGGTGAGGATCACCCCGAGATGCGGTAGCACGGCGACCAGCGACACGAACGCGAACGCACCCGCCGCCAGATACCCGCGAACGCCCGTGAGGGGCTTCTCCGCTGACGCCCGCGACGCCTTCGCATACATCGCGTGTGCCTTCCCGCCGAACAGGATCTTCCCCACGGTGTACATCAGCACCGCCGCCGTCAGCAGCACAAGCGTCAGCGCGTATGGACGGGGCGACGCGTTCTCCACCTCTTTCAAGCCGTAGAAGATCCGCACCGGCGTCACGCGGTCGAAGTCGAACATCAGCGGCGTGCCCAGCTCCGTAAACGACCAGATCAGCACGATCGTCGCGCCCGCGAAGATCCCCGGACGCACCAGCGGCAGCACAATCCGGAAGAGCCGACGCCACGGTCCCGCCCCGAGGTTCTCCGCCGCCTCATCCAGCGCAGGATCAAGGTTCGCAAGCGCCGCCGTGGCGTTCAGATAGATGATCGGGAACAGGTACAACGCCTGCACCACCATGATCCCGATCATCTTCCCGTCACCCAGAAAGTCGAACTCAGTCCCCAGCAGCGCGTTCAACGCGCCCTGACGACCGAGCATCGCCTTCACACCGATCGCCCCCACGAAGGGCGGCATGATCATGGGCACAAGCACCGTCGCGTTGAACACGCCCTTCAGCGGAAACCGATACCGCGCCGACAGAATCGCCAGCGGCAGCGCGATGCAGCACGCCAGTGTCGTCGTGCCCAGGGCGATCTTCAGCGAGTTGAACAGCGCCCGACGCTCGTTCGAGTCCTCGAAGACCGCGACCACGTGCCTCAGCGTCCACCCGTCCTGAGATCGAAGATCGGGAGCGAGCCCCCCCCGCACCGTCAACGCGATCGGGTAGAGCAGGAACGCCCCGAGCAACAGGAACAACGCGATCATGACCCCGTACTGGCCGATGAACCGGGCCGCTCTGGCTCCGATCGGGACTTTCTCGCCGGTGCTGGCTTCGTGAAGCGTGGACATGAGGGGCAGAGTCTATCGGGAACACAAGCCGCAGGAAGCGCCCCACCTCTCCCGCGCACACACCTTTATATAGAGAGAACCGACACGCATCACACGCGCCACAGATCCCGGGCAAACCCCGCCCGAGCGCTCATGAAGGCGGCGTAAGTGCTTTCGGTCCAAGGGTCTGGATCGTGAACGCCCCATTCTGACGCGCAGCCAGATACCCATTCACATCATCCAGCGTCACACGGTCGATCTCCGCCGCGATCTCACCCAGCGATCGGGCACGTCCGCGCCTGTAGAAGTCCGACACGATCGCCGCCGCACGCGCACCCGTTGACTCGCCCGAGAACACCACCCCGGATTTCATCCCCACGATCGCACGCCGGAACTCGTCCTTGCTCACGCACCCCTCTGCGCTCCGGATCTGCCCCAGCTCCGCGCTCAGCACATCCAGAGACTCCTGCGCCCGCTCCGGTGTCGTCCCGACATAGGCGACCAGGGTCCCATACCGCTTATCCGCGGCATACGAGGCCGAGACCGAGTAGCACAAGCCCCGCTTCTCGCGAACCTCGGTGAACAACCGCCCCGACATCCCGCCCGAGAGGACGCTCGCGGAGATGCGCTCCAAGAGCGAGTTGCTGTCCGGATCCGCCGGCCCATCCGTCATCAGAAGGATCTGGACCTGCGAAGCAGTGTCATCCTGCTCATGGTGGTACACCCGCGCCGGCGTCGGGCCGAGCGCGGGCTCCTGGCGAGAGCCACGCCAGCCGCTCGTCAGTCGCTCGAGGGCATCGACGGTTCGATCCGCATCAACCGCGCCCGCGATACCGAGCAACGAACCTTCGGGGACCGCTCGCGCCGCCCATCCATCAACGACATCCGATTGCGTGATCGCCCCCAGACCCTCGACGGTCCCCAGCACGCTCCGGTTCAGCGGCGCGGGATGGTGGCGTGTCCTGGCCAGCAGCGCACAACGCTCCTGGGGCTCGTCCTTCAACGCCTCGATACCCATCAACGCCAGCTCCCGCGCCGGCTCCAATGAGTCCGGATCAAAGCGGGGACGACGCACCATGTCCGCCAGAAGAGGAAGCCCGTCGAGGAGCCGATCACCCAGCATTGTGGCCGAAATACGCAGAAAGTGCGGCCCACACTCCGCCGATCGGGACATCCCGATCGCGTCGCACGCGTCCGCGTGAGCGCGCGAGTCAAGGCCCCCAGCCCCCCGCATCAGCAGCTCCGCCCACAGCGTCGACAGACCCAGCCGATCCTCCGGATCGTGCGCCGCGCCCGCGGGCACAAGCCACGTCAGCGCGCACGACCTCACCCCGGCCATCGGCTCGATGACCACCGTCATGCCGCACGTCAGCGTTCGAGTCGCGATGCGTGTCACACGTTTCTCCTTCCGGGTTCCTGAGTCTAGCGTGCGCCCGCCGCGCAGACGCTCCGCCATCTCTCGACGCGCCGCCGATCGATCCCGATCACGCGTCTGTCGATCGATCGCGACGATCACCGAGACCACGCCTCGGTGGAGAACTCACGCCACGATCTCCACAATCGGATGATCGACTTGACAACACACCCACCACTCTGTGAGTATGTGCGCTTCGACGGGGGACGCGCGCGTGCGCGTCGTCGTCGAGATCGAACGCGACGGGGCGTTCGGGTGCTCTGGAGAGTCGGACACATCACACGCTCAAGGACGGCGGCCGGTGTGTCCGATACAGAGTTCGAACGGTTCGTCAAGCGCGCGGCGCTCCGAAGCGCGCAACATCTTTCGGTCATCGGAAAAGAACCGAGGAGATCGCATCATGGCAAAGAAGAAAGCAAAGAAGGCAGCGAAGAAGACCACCAAGAAGAAGGCCAAGAAGAAGGCCGCGAAGAAGTAATCCGAACCCTCTGAACCAGGCCCGAAGGACTCGGGCCGCAACCGTTTTTCTCTCAATCGTGTCGGATCGTGTTGGTCCGACCTCATCGGAGCGCCGCTGATAGGAAGGCCGGGGAAACCCGGCCTTCCCTCTTTTTTCGCCCCGAGCAACGCCCCGCCCCTTCCCGAAACCACCCATCCATGGCACAATCGGGGCGTGGCACCCATACCCAAAAACCCCGCCTCGACCCAAGTCCTCTCCATGCTCCGTGCCCACAGGTCCGGGGTTCTCCTCACGGCCGAAGGCCCCCGTCCCTGTCCGACCGCCATCGATCCCATCGGTGGCGCGCTCATCGCGCCCCTCTCCGATCCCGAGACCGAACTCGAAAGCGCGACCCTCTTCATTCCCGAAGAGTCCAACGACGCCCTGCAGGTCCTAGTCCTCCCCGCACTCTCCGCGCCCGCAGGCGACACGGACTCCGACAGATACCGTGCCGCCCACGGCGCGCCCGATCCCATCCGACTCTTTCGCCTCAGGATCGACGGCGCTCGCCTCGGCTCGCGCGTCGTCGATGGTCCGGATATCGAGCTCAAAGACCCCTTCGCAACCGAGTCCGCCTCCCTCCGACGCGCCATGAACGCCGATCGACCCGCGCTCGGCAAGGCCGTCTCGTACCTCGGCCTCTCCCTCGGGCTCCGGCACGGCGAGAATCCCATCGTCATCGCCGTCGATCCAGAGGGTGTCGATCTGCGTGGCCCCCTCGGCGTCGCTCGCTTCCCCTTCGAACGATGTGCCTCATCCGCCGATGAACTCCGAAGGTTCGCGAGCGTCCTTCTCCCCTTCGATCCGGAACAAACCCAGGTCTGACCGGAAAGATCGTGATGCCCGCACCGCAGAAGGATGCACATCCCCCGCGCCTCCGCGAGGCCCACTGCCATCTCCACGCGCACGGACAAGCAGCCGCGATGGTCAGTCTCGACCGCTGCCGCTCGCTGCCCGAATGCCTCGACGCGCTCGAACGCGCAGCGCGTGCCTCACCCCGGCAGGGCTGGCTCCTCGCTCGCAGCGCCCGTCCCGAGTCCTGGCCAGAGCACCGCTGGCCCACACGCTCCGAACTCCATCAGGCATGCCCCGATCTTCCCCTTGTCATCTGGTGCTTCGACCACCATGCCTTGTGCGCGAATCCCCGGGCGCTCGCCATCGCCGGAGTGACCCGCGCCACGCCCGACCCGGAGGGAGGTGTCGTTGAGCGCGACCCCTCCGGAGAGCCGACAGGCCTGATGCTCGAAGCCGCGACACGCCTGGTCTGGTCGATCGTCCCCGAGCCCACACCCGAGCAACGCAAGGCCCATGTGCATCTCGCGCTGCAAGACCTCGCCGCCAAGGGTTTCATCGAGGCCCACGACATGCTGAGCCACGACTGGCTCGGCCCCATCCTCGCCGAACTCCGGCGCGAGGCCGGTTCGGACGGGCTCCCATGCGCTGTCCACCTCTACCCCCTCGTCCAAGACCTCGAACGCATCGCATCCACCCGTACCTCGTGGGAATCAGCCGAAGTGCGCCTCGCCGGCGGCAAGGTCTTCACCGACGGCACCATCAACAGCCGCACCGCGTGGATGCTCCAACCCTACGCCGACCCCATCCCCTCGCACCCACGCGGGACGCCCTTGATGAGCGTCGAGCAGATCGCCGGGGCGATCCGCACCTGTACTGACCATGGCCTCCACCTCGCGGCACACGCCATCGGCGACGGTGCGGTACGGGCGTGTCTGGATGCGGCGGAGGTGGTCCACTCGTCGTCTCCACTCCGCTCGTCGTCTGGACCCCTTCGCTCTGTCACTTCCCTCCGCATCGAGCACGCCGAGCTGATCGACGAGACCGACGTCCCCCGCTTCGCGAAACTCGGCGTCGTCGCCAGTGTCCAACCCTGCCACCTCCTGGCCGACATCGAGGCCCTGCGCCGTCTCCTCCCGCATCGGCTCTCACGGGTCCTTCCCCTGCGTGAGCTCATCGACGCCGGCTGCGGGCCGGGCGAGCTTCTCTGGTTCGGGTCGGACACGCCGATTGTCCGGCCGGACGCCGAGGACAGCATCCGGGCGGCGGTGCATCGCCGTCGCCCCGACATGCCGGCAGATGAAGCCATCTCACCCGAGCAGGCGATCGCTGAGCCCGAGGCATGGGGCGCGTTCTGCTGCTGAGAGAACAGGCATGTGGTGGTCTGCACGGATCGTGCCATGTCCGAGACGTGGACCACATCGCGCTGCAAGCAGACCCGGATCGGTCTTTGAGAGCGAAGAGGTCATGGTTCTCGTCATGGTGCGAAAGTGCGGGGTGTCGACCGGTCTATGGCCTGCTTCCGTATAATCAGGTTCCACACGTCTCGACTGTCCGGACTCCACGAATCGGAGCCAAGCCATGCGTCAGGACATCCGCTACAACAACGTCATCGACTCGGACGAGGCCCGCACAGCCCAGGCCGCTGCGGATGCCGCGGCGACGCTGCCGGCCGATCAGATCGATGCCGACCGCTTCTACATCACCCAGAACTACCACAAGTACACGCGGGCCGACCACGAGGTCTGGCGCGACCTTTACAACCGGCGCTGGACGGTGCTGGAGCAGCAGGTCTCTCGCCAGTTCATCGAGGGGATGCGGATCCTTCGTCTGACGCCCGATCGCATCCCGCTGCTCGACGATGTGACGCTCGACCGGGACATCACCATTGCCGGGGGTGAGGTGCTGAAGAAGGGCGCACGCCTGGACGGCATCAACAAGTTCCTCAAGGCCCAGTCCAGCTGGGCGAGTTACGGCGTTCCGGGTTATCTGCCAGCGAAGAGTTTCTTCGCGTGCCTTGCCCAGCGCGAGTTCCCGACGACGATTCTCATACGACCCCGTGAGGTGATGGACTATCTGCCCGAGCCGGACATCTTTCACGATGTCTTCGGGCATGTGCCGCTGCACGCGCTGCGCGTGTTTGCGGACTTCCTGCAGACCTACGGCAAGGCCGCGCTGTTGTGCGATGATGAGCGGTCGGTGAAGGAACTCGGGCGGCTGTTCTGGTTCACGGTCGAGTTCGGGCTGATCAAGGAGGATGGCAAGGTCAAGGTGTATGGCAGCGGCCTGGTCTCCAGCCACGCGGAGAGCGAGTACGCGTTGAACGGCGCGTGGGAGCAGAAGGGTCAGAGCGCCGAGGATTGCAAGGAGCGTCCCGTCGCGGAGTGGCGACCCTTCGACATGCGCCGCATCTGCAACACGGACTTTGAGATCGACCACTTCCAGCCGATCTACTACGTCCTCGATTCGTTCGAGCAACTCCGCGACGCCATGAACGAGTACGCCGCAGAGGTGCTCGGCCGTCGCGCCACACCACAACTCGCCGGCACGCGGTGATCGGTGCGCGTGCGCCGGGACTTTGTGAGCGTGGAGTCTGGATGATCGCGCGGGGGTTGGGGAGCGCGGTCACGCCGCGTGGTGTGGTCGTGGGACGGGCGCGGGTGTGTCGCAGCGCGACGGGTTTCCACGGGCTGGCTTGTCCCTACGGAACGACGCTGCGCCCGCCCCCCACGGGTGGCTACATCCCGGCGGGCCGTTGGGCCGCTCGGAGGAGAGAAGAGTGCCGAGGTTGGTCCAGAGAGACCAACCTTGATGGCACATCAAAGGCGGTCGGAGCCAGCGGCCTGGAATCGGCGGCGGGGAGTGGTGTCAGAGAACCGGAATGGCGACATCCCCATAGAACTCATGATCCTCACCCACACGTCTGCAAGTTCATCATCGCTGAATTGCCAAGGCATCGTCGGCGGGCTATTTGGGCTATCAAACGCAAGTTCTGATCTCGCAGCGCTCCAAAGCGTGTATTCATTGGCATTGAGCTCAAGGCGATCAATATACTGCGCAATCGATGAGTTTACAAACACTCCGACGCACGCGCAATCAAGCGATGAAAGCGTTGGTATGTCAGGATCAGGAGTCCATTCACTAAAGCCACCGCTCGCAATTATGCGGTTCATTTGATCGGGCCATACCATTGCGCCAGATGTGCGTGGCGTTGGAGCAGGTTGCGAAGAATCCGCACACGCTATGGTGTCGAAGTCGTATAGTATGCAGTTATGTGATCCGCCAGAAAAGGTACTAGGGCGCAGCGAGCTCTCGTCGCAGGCAGCAAGAACAAGGCGGTTGTGTTTCGTGGTTGTGCCCACAATATAGATCTGGCACAAAAGACGAAAATGCGTGGAGGGTGGGAGTGCAATGCCTGGCTTCAGATACAGCACAACGCTGATGTGTCGAAGGGGACGCGATTGTTCAAGCATGAACTGCACGCGATCGATGCGCGTGTCGATGCGTGAGGCGACCCCGCGCACGATGTCCTCAATACGATTGCCCCAGCGACTGAAGAACGCGGCTTGCTCAGCGTCAGATAAGTTTATTCCTAGATACTGAAAGCGTATGCTGAGCCCGTCTGGGCTATCTAATAAAATACGCATGCGCTCTCGATCAAGTATGTCGGAGACAGCGATGCCTTGGCTATTTGCATGTGATATAAGTGTATTGCGTTGTGTGACTGTCAAAGTAATGTTTGTCATAAACACGAAAGCGTCGAGATCGGCGTTCATCTTCATTGCGGATGCGAGATCGGACTTGAACTTGTCCGCCGCCCATTTTCGGTCGGTAGCAGAATCGGTTGCGGATACCTTAAAGCCGATTGCGATCCATGCTTGATGGTTATTTTGAAACATGGCTTCAAGGTCTCGGCCGCCGTCGGGGCCGCCGCGAGGTTGCCTAGGACGAACGTCTGTAAATCTACCATCGATCGATAGCAGTGCTTGGCAGAGTCGTTCCTGATCGAGTTGATTCGTATCAAGCCACGATTTTAGTCGTTCATCGGTATGACGTGGTGATGTGTCCATGTGGAAACAGTGTCGATAGCAATAGTGTTTGAAATGGCTCCATGAGGCATCGCAATGCTGAGAAACAACAGGCTACCTCACGGCCTCACCCCCAGCTCAATCCCCTTGCTCTCGATCTCGGCCTTGATGCGTGAGACGAAGGTGTCGAGGGGCATGGCGCCGAGGTCCTTTTCCACGCCGCGGGCGCGGACGGAGACTGCGTTGTTCTCCGCATCGCGTGGGCCGACGATCAGGAGGTACGGGATCTTCTCATCGGCCGCGACCTTGATCTTCGCCTGCACGCGTTCGTTGGCATCGTCGATGGATGCGCGAACGCCCGCGGCGGTGAGAGCCGCGAGGACCTTGTGTCCGTAGTCGTTGGACTTGTCAGAAATCGGCAGCACGCGGCACTGCTCGGGGCTGAGCCAGGTGGGGAACGCGCCCGCGAAGTGCTCGATGAGCACGCCGCAGAAGCGTTCCATGGAGCCGAAGGGCGCGCGGTGGATGACGACGGGGCGGTGCGGGCGGTTGTCTGGCCCGATGTAGGAGAGGTCGAAGCGGAAGCCCATCTGGTAATCGACCTGAACGGTGCCGAGCTGCCACTCACGGCCGATGACGTCTTTGACGACGAAGTCGATCTTCGGGCCGTAGAAGGCGGCCTCGCCGGGCTCTTTGCTGAAGGAGACGCCGAGGGATGCCGCGGCGTCGATGCAGGACTTCTCGGCCTTGTCCCATGACTCGGCGCTGCCGGTGTACTTGTTGGAGTCGGGATCGCGCAGGCCGACGCGGACGCGGTAGTCTTTCATCCCGAGGACGTTGAAGATGGTCTTGACGAGGGAGAGGCAGCCCTGGATCTCGGCGGGGATCTGGTCCTCGGTGCAGAAGAGGTGGGCATCGTCCTGGGTGAATCCTCGGACGCGGGTCATGCCGTTGAGTTCGCCTGATTGCTCCCAGCGGTAGACGGTGCCGAACTCGGCGAGGCGGACGGGCATGTCGCGATAGGAGTGCGGGGCGGAGCCGAAGATCTTGGCGTGGTGGGGGCAGTTCATGGGCTTCAGCATGAAGCCCTCGATGAGCTGGTCATCGGGGAGGATGCGATCTTTGGCGATGATCTGTTTGCGGGCGCGTTCGTTGAGGCCTCGCGCGAGGCGCTCGGAGACACCCTCGACGCGATTGAGCATCTCGGCGCAGGAGCAGCCGGAGGCGCAGAGTTCGTCGAGGGCGTTGCGCTCGACGATGGGGGCGAACTGGGAGTCTTTGTAATAGGGGAAGTGGCCGCTGGTCTTGTAGAGCTCGAGCGAGCCGATGTGCGGGGTGAAGACCTCGGTGTAGCCCTGCTTCTTGAGTTCGGCGGCGATGAAGGTCTGGAGTTCCTTGCGGATGATGGAGCCCTTGGGGGTCCAGAGGATGAGCCCCTGGCCGACATCTTCGTCGATGTGGAAGAGGCGGAGGGCCTTGCCGATGGTGCGGTGGTCGCGCTTCTTTGCTTCTTCGAGCTGGACGAGATAGGCGTCGAGTTGTTCCTGGGTGGGAAAGGCGGTGCCGTAGACGCGGATGAGGCGGTCGGAGTTCTCATCGCCGTGCCAGTAGGCGGAGGCGAGGGACATGACGCGTGCCGCGCCGATGCGGGAGGTGCTGGGGACGTGCGGGCCTCGGCAGAGGTCTTCCCAGTTTTTGCCGGGTTGGCCGGTGGCGTAGAAGGAGAGTACTGGCGAGCCGGGGGCGCGGGTCGCGTCGGGGGGCGCGGCCTTCGCGCCCTTGTAGACGGAGGAGGGGAGGCCGAGGGCGCGTTCGGCGTTGTCGACCTTGTACTTGTTGCCCTCGGACTTCAGACGCGGGAGTGCGTCGGAGGCGGGCTGCTCGTAGCGGGTGAAGGGCCGGTCTTCCTTGATGATCTCGGCGATGCGGGCGTTGATGGCATCGAAGTGATCGGAGGAGAGTTTCATTCCCTCGGGGATGTACATGTCATAGAAGAAGCCGGTCTCGGTGGGTGGGCCGTAGGCGAGGAGGACGCGCTCGCCCTTCTCATTGGCGCCGAGTACGTCCTGGATGGCCTCGGCCATGACGTGAGCGGCGGAGTGACGGATGAGAAAGAGCGCGTCGGGCGTGGCGGCTTGGTTGGCGCGGGGCGCGGTGATGATGGCGATGGAGGCATCGCGATCGATGAGGGTGGAGAGGTCGCGGAGTTGCGGGCCCTGTCCGTCGTTGAGGTCGATCTTGGCACCGATGGCGGCCTTGGCGAGGCCGGTGCCGATGGAGGCGGCGACGGCGTGGGCGGTGACGGGGGCGTCGAAGGATTTGACGGAGCCGTCGGGGAGTGTGATCTGTGGCACGGGGGTTTCCTTGAAGCGAACAAGCCCGACCGAGGGGCCGGGCTTGTGGTGGTCGTTGGGCGGGCTCGCGGGTCCGGCGTCAGGCGCGAGTGCGGTGGCGGGGCGTCTTCGTGGTTGTGCTGGCCGGGTGCATTTGTGGGGAAGGTTAGCCGCGGGGGGCGGGTGCCGCAAGCAAGGGGAGGGGGGGCGAGCGGTGCCGATATGAGGAGGATACCTCTGTTGCCGGATATATCTATATTCGATATATTCGGAACCGACGGATGCGGCGGTACGGATGGGCAATGGCAAAGGGCACTGGGAAGGAAGGGAGCGGGCGATGCTTGGACGAAGCGGACAGCGGGACGACATGGAGCTGGTGGTGCTCTCGCTGCTGGCCGAGGCGCCGAAGTACGGGTACGCGATCACGAAGGAACTGGCGGCCAAGTCGGACGGGCGGGTGCGCCTCACGCCGGGCGTGTTGTATCCGATGCTGAAGGAACTCGAAGCATCGGGATTGATCCAGGGGACGTGGGACGAGGTGAAATCGGAGGAGGAGCAGCCGGGCGAGGGGCGGAAGCGCAAGTGGTATCGCGTGACGGCGAAGGGGAAGAAGCGGCTGGCACAGCGGCTTGCGGCGCATCGGGCGTTCCGGGCGCTGGTGGATGCGCTGGTTGGCCCGGAGACGGGGGAGGTGACACGATGAGCAGGGTGCGTGATGCCGGGGTGCGTGATGCCGGGGGGCGGCGTGGCAACGCGCCCGGCGCGAGTGTGGGGGGCGATGTGATCGAGGGTGTCTGGCTGAGCCAGCCGGACGCTGTGGGTGCGTGGCTGGATGTGCTGATGGGGTTGGTGCGACTGGGGAGCGCGGAGAAGCGGGCGATACGAGATGAGCTTGATTCGCACCTGCGTGATCGGGTGCGGGATCTGATGTTGACGGGGCTGCACGAGTCCAACGCGACGCGCGAGGCGATCGCGGAACTGGGCGATGCGGCGGAACTGGCGGCACGGTATGCGCGGGCGAGCAAGTCGCCGGCGCGAAGGAGAATCGCGATGAACCTTGGACTGTTCGGGATGGCGGGGGCGGCGTTGGTGACGAGCTTGATGGCACTGTCGGGGGGTGGCGATCCGAGCCATCCTGAGATCAGCGTGTACGCCGCGCCGGGGCAGCAGCGTCAGGCGGTTCCGATCGGCAGGGTGAGCGTTACGGGCAAGCCACTGGAGGAGGTGCTGCGTGGAGTGGCCCAGAGTGCGGGGAAGCGGTTGAGCGTGGAGTGGAACTCACTCGCGCCGCTGGGTCTGGAGCCGGTGACGGAGGTGACGCTGGATGTGGCGGATGGCGACTTGGCGCAGGTATTCGGCGCGATCAACGCGGGCACTGTGAGGGGGGAGGTTGCGTCGGGGATCGATCATGGTGGTGTGATGGACTATCGGATCGCGGATGGTGTGCTGCGTGTCGCTTCGGCGCACGTGTTCGACATGGAAGAGCGGGTGCTCGTGACGATCGATCTGAGTGCGGCGCAGTTGCGTGGCGTGGCTGAGGATGAGATCCACTCGCTGGTGACGACGTTCATCGAGCCGGATGGGTGGGTGGATAACGGGGGGGAGATCGCGGTGATGTCGATCGTGGGGACGAAGATGTTTGTGAAGGCCCCGCCGCGCGTGATCGAGGGTGTGAGGTGGATCGTGCGGGAGTGTGGGATCGATTCATCGGCGATCACTCCTTCGGCCGAGTCGCAACAGTCAGCGGTTCGCGATGGTGCTCCGGGTCGGTGAGTTGGTGGCACAGCCACAGAGGTGGTGTGGTCCGAGCGGTGGTGTGTGAAAGTCTGGTATAGTCTCGGGCGTGATATGCCCCTATTGCGAAGTTGATGACGACAAGGTGATCGACAGCCGCGCGAGCGACGGCGGGCGGGTGATCCGTCGGCGTCGCGAGTGCGTGCACTGCGGGAAGCGTTTCACAACGTACGAGCGGGTGGAGCAGACCTCGCGGCTGATGGTGATCAAGCGTGACGGGACGCACGTGCCGTTCGACCGGCAGAACGTGCTGCGTGGGATCATCGCGGCGTGCGGGAAGCGGGCGATCTCCGAGGAGATGAAGGCGCGGATCGCGGAAGAGGTTGAGGAGGGGCTGGTCAGAGACTTTGAGCGCGAGGTGGCGTCGCGCGTGATCGGCGAGCGGGTGATGCGGAAGCTCCTGGATGTGGACGAGGTGGCGTTTCTGCGGTTCGCGAGCGAGTATCACCAGTTTCAGTCGGTGGACGACATGCGGAAGCAGCTTGATGAGCTGGCGACGATGCCGCGCGAGGTGAAGGACCAGCAGGACCTGTTCAGGCAGTAGGGTGAAGCCATAGAACCGCGAGTGTCAGCGAGCGGACTGGCGTCGAGCTCAAACGAAGTCCTGCGGATTGTCACGCCGAACGTCCCACTCCTTCAAGTCAATCCCTTGTTCATCCAGAACATATGCGATGGCCCTGAGAAGCGAAGTTTCATCGTGCAGATGACGCGTGCTGCCGTGCCTTGCCCAGACTTTCTGATCCGGGCCGTTGAGTTTGGCCAGTCGCAATGCGCGTGTTGCATAGGACTTGAAATCCGTCATCGCCCTTTCAGGCGAAGCATCAGCGGTGACCACGACGTGTACATGATTGCTGCGGACTGAGAGCGCGTGGAGTTTCCAGCGACGAAACTCGCACACGGTATGAATAGCAGCGACAACGTGAGCGCGTTCTCTCGCTGCGAGGCGGACGGACTGCTGAGAGAGGTTTGCCTGAGCGTGTGCCCGGAGTGCCGTGCTCACTGGCTCCGTCGGCGTGCCACGAGCGTTCCGGCGGCGATCCACTGTGCCCTCGCCCTTGCCGGGAAGCCACGTTCCGTACGTACGGAATGTGATGAGAAATGCGATGGCCACTCTCGCATGCTACCGGGATTCAAGTGGCGACCGCAAGGCAACGACCGCCGAATCAAAGCGACATGCAAGCAGTCTGATGGGGTAGACATCCGCTCGCTGACGCTCGCGGTTCTATGGTGAAGCGCTGGACGTGGGTATCCGCTCGCTGACGCTCGCGGTTCTGTGCAGCGTGCAGCGGGACTATCCGCTCGCTGACGCTCGCGGTTCTATGGTGAAGCGCTGGACGTGGCCATCCGCTCGCTGACGCTCGCGGTTCTGTGGTGGATTGGCGCACGTGGGTATCCGCTCGCTGACGCTCGCGGTTCTATGGTGGATTGGCGCACGTGGGTATCCGCTCGCTGACGCTCGCGGTTCTGTGCAGCGTGCAGCGGGACTATCCGCTCGCTGGCGCTCGCGGTTCTGTGGTGGATTGGCGCACGTGGGTATCCGCTCGCTGACGCTCGCGGTTCTGTGCAGCGTGCAGCGGGACTATCCGCTCGCTGACGCTCGCGGTTCTGTGGTGAAGCGCTGGACGTGGCCATCCGCTCGCTGACGCTCGCGGTTCTATGGTGAATCGCTGGACGTGGCCATCCGCTCGCTGACGCTCGCGGTTCTATGGTGAATCGCTGGACGTGGCCATCCGCTCGCTGACGCTCGCGGTTCTATGGTGAATCGCTGGACGTGGCCATCCGCTCGCTGACGCTCGCGGTTCTATGAGTGTGTTGATTTGCCCAACCGTGGGTTCACTGTCCCTGCGCGAGCGAGTAACCCTTGACGCCGTCGAAGGTGCGGAGGAGTTCGTAGGAGCAGATGGTGAACGACTCGGCGATTTTGTCCATGAGCGCGACGCAGCGGCTCTGTCCGAAGGAACCGGGGACGACGCCGTCCTTGAGCTCGAAGCGGACGCGGTAGTAGTCGACGCACTCGGTGTAGACCGAGCCGGTGGGCCAGACCTGTGTGCCGCGGTTGGAGATGACGGTGAGTTTGAAGGGCGTGTCGGCGCAGGCCCGCTGCATCTCTTCGGCGAGTGAGATGGGGCTGAGGGGCGTGTCGAGGTAGATGTCGCAGCCGACGGCTTGTGTGACGAGGTTCTTGAAGGTGCGGATGACCTGGGGGCCGCTGGGCTTGGGAGCGCGGACAAAGCAGGTTTCCGAGGCGTCGGGCACGGCGGCGGCGGGCACGGTCTTGGGCTTGTTGCCGAGGTTGCTCTTGATCGCGTCGACGAACTGCTGCGTGCCGACGGGCGGGGTGGATGGATCCCCGAAGTCGCCTGTGTGGACGCCGGACTCGAGCGTCGCGAGGAGGGCGTTCTCGATGGTCGCGGCCTCGTGGCCCATGCAGACGTGGCGGAGCATCATCAGCCCCGAGAGGATGAGCGAGGTGGGGTTTGCGATGCCTCGCCCGGCGATGTCGGGGGCGGTGCCGTGCACGGCTTCGAAGATGGAGATGTGGTTGCCGATGTTCGCGCTGGGCGCGAAGCCGAGGCCGCCGACGAGGCCTGCGCAGAGGTCGGAGACGATGTCGCCCTGGAGGTTGGGGAGGACGATCATCTGGTACTGCTGGGGCTTGACGACGAGGTTCATGCAGAGCGCATCGACGATCACGTCGCCGGTCTCGATCTCGGGGAAGTCCTTGGCGGCCTGCTTGAAGCGATCAAGGAAGAGACCATCGGTCATCTTCATGATGTTGGCCTTGTGGCCGCAGTGGACCTTCTTGACGCCGAGTTTGCGGGCGGTCTGGAAGGCGAAGCGGTGGACCTCATCGCAACCGGGCGCGGAGATGAGGCGCTTGCACTGGATCATGTCGTTGGAGAGGCGGTGCTCGACTCCGCCGTAGGTGTCCTCGATGTTCTCGCGGACGACGGACATGTCGATGTGGATGCCGGCCTTTGAGTAGACGGTGTGGACGCCGGGGAGGGTCTTGAAGACGCGGAAGTTGGAGTGGGCGTTCCACATCTTGCGGGCGGTGACGTTGATGGATTTGCCGCCGCCGCCCTTGGGCGTGCCCATGGGGCCTTTGAAGAGGATGCCGCAGTCTTCGGTGGTGCGGATGGCCTCGTCGGTCATGCCTCGCGTGTTGCCCTTGGCGAAGACACCCTCGCCCATCTCGACAGGGATGAAGGCGAGGCGATCGAGGACGCCCGCGGCCTTGAAGAGGTCCAGGGTGGCGTTCATGATCTCGGGACCGATGCCGTCGCCGTGGGCCAGAGCGATTGTCAGGTGAGAGGACATGGCGCGTATCTCTTGTGAGGACATGGCTTTGTGGCAATGCCGTGTCCGGGTGCGGGCTGGGGAGAGCGGGGGCAAAGGATAGACCGTAGCCCTGCTGCTGGGAGCATCGGCGATTTGTGGGCGCGACTTATGGGGCGTTCTTCGCGCGAGGGGGCGTGAGGGCGCGATCTTCCGCGATCAAGGGTCGCGGAAGATCGCGATGCTGGCGGTGTGGGCGTGGAAGTATGCATCGCGCCCGACTGGGCCGATCTCACCCGAAGCGAAGAAACCTGCGATGGGGAGTTCGTGCGTGTCGGTGGCGATGGCGGTGCCACCCTTCGCCAGGGCTGCGCCATCGGGGGTGGCTTTGAACGCACGCTGGAGCGAGCCGACATCGTGAGCGGGGGACGGGAAGAGCCGGCGCCCTCGCATGTTGCATGTGAAGACGAGTGCTCCTGCGGGTCGGCCGTGGAGTTTTTGCCCGTCGAGGAGCATGGAGAGGTCGCTTGTTGCGGTGTCGGCGTCGCGGACGTGGAGGCGGACGGTCTGACCGACGCGGACGGTCTCGCTCACGGCGATAGCGCTGTGCTCTTTGTCGGCTCCGACCATGGCGCGGATGAGGTAATCGCCGACGCCGAACCGTTCTTTGTATTCATCGACGACGCGTCCCATGAGCAGCCCGCGTTTGAGGGCGTTGCGCTCATCTTCGCGGAGTTCGGCGAGGAGTTCCTGCACGACCTGGAGGGCGGGGCGTGTGCCGAGCTCGAGGATGAGGTTGCCCCGGGCCTTGGTGATGACGAGGTTTGGCCCGATCGGGCGGCAGCCCTGGCTGACAACGGCATCGACGCGGAGTGGTCCTGAGAATGAGACGCCCACGCCCCCTCTGTCCATCATGCGGTCGTCGATGAGGAGGACGTTTCCGCCGCCGTCTGGTGTGCGGGGTGCGGATGCCATGCCGCCGATGATCGGTGCGCGCGGATCGGTGCGGGCGTCGTTGAGGGCTGGAAGGAGGCGCGACACTGGTACGGAGTATGGATCGAGGATGCAGACGATCGCGCGGAGTTCGGGGCCTGCGTCGATGACACGACGTATGGATTCGCGCTGGCGTTCGATGTCTTGCTCGTTGTCGAGGACCAGGTCGTCGATCAGGAACGGGGAGACCGTGACGCCGGGGAGCCACATGGCGAGCAGCGCGATGCCGGGCGCACCCTCGAGCTCGTGGGATGAGCCCAGCACCGATTCGGCGGTCGTGCCGACAAGACGCGTCGGGTTGAGAAGCCGTTGGACGTGCGCGCCGATAGTGCGCATGGACCAGGCGTGGTGCGAGGAGACAAAGAGGTAGACAAGGTCCGGCTGTGAACGCGGGAGTTTGGGCGTTGAGAGAAGGCGTTCGCACGCGTTGGCGGCGGCGGTTAGCGGGTCGGGCTCGGCGGAGATGCCGCTGGCCATGACGATGGATGGATGAGGTGTTCGCACGGCTGCATTACTGTACCGAAATCGACGCGTGAGAATGCGAGAGGCGGGGGCCTCGTGCGCATGAAAGTGAATAGGAAGAGAGGAAGTGGGTCGCCCGATGAGGGCCGCAGGGAATGCCAGTTCGGCGGCAGGGGTTACTCCCTGCTGGTCGGCACGTTCGCAAGGACCTCGACACGAGAGGCCTCGATGGTGCGGAGGCCGGTCCGCGGGTCGAGGATGATGTTGCCGACGACGCCGACCGTCTGTCCGATCTTGGTGTCGAGATTGAGTTCGGGTGTCGGCTGGATATAGCCCAGTGTTCGAGTTGTCTGCCCGCCGATGGACTGCACACGGAGCATGCGCGGCAGGCGGACGCCGTCGTAGAGCTCGCTGGTGGTGAGTTTGCCTGTGATGGTGTAGACGCGGTGCTGCTGCAGTTCCTGGATCGTGCGCTCTGTGGTGCCGGTGGCGGCGGTGGCCGCGAGGCGACGCTCTTCGAGTGCACGCATCTGGTCGCGCCACTCGGCGCGGATGCGGAGGATCTCGATGCGTTGCTGGAGCCCGGCGCGGATGAAGCGGTTCGAGGGGACATCGTCGACCTTGGCGAGGGCTGCCTCGAGCTCGGCGCGGAGTTCGTCGATCTCTGCCTCGGCGTCGGACTGTGACTGGACCCTGCGGAAGGACTCGTCAAGGGCTTGCAGAGAGCCGGCGGCCGGTGACGGTTGCACGGGTGCGGCGGGTCGCTGCTCGATCACCATTGGCGCATCTGTGGGAGTATCTGTGGCCGGGCGCGTGGCGGGGGGAGGCGTGCCGGTGCTTGTCGGCTCTTCGATGAGTGAGATCGGGGCAGGAGTGGCGGGCTCGGTGGCGGCGGGTGTTGTCGGTGCGGGCGTCGGAGCCGGCGCGGGAGCGGGGGTGCTCGCGACTCCGGCGGCGTTCAGTTCCGCGGGCGTCAGCGTGCGAAGGTTCGAGCGGAGAACAAAGCCCCGGGCCGCTTCGGGGGCTGCGACCTTGTACCCGGAGATGGCGTTCGACTGGTTCCGCACTGTTTCGAGGGCGGTGAGCTTGGTGCCGGCGGGGAGTGCCTGACCTTCGGCGAGGAGGGCTTTCCAAGAGCCGTCAAGGCCGGCAACCGCGTTCGCGGCGTAGAGGCGGGAGGGCGAATTCAGGATCAGCGTACCGGGATCCTCGCCCTGGGTGACCGAGTCGGCGCGGACAAAGGCCCCGATGCCCGATGGGTAGGCGATTCTGGCCCAGTCTCCGCTCTGTCCATCGACGCGCACGAGCGTGCCGGGTTGGAGTTCCGCGACGCGGTAGTAACGCTGGGAATCGCCGCAGTGGACGACGGTGGGCCTCTCGGTGATGGCCCAGTACGCGTCAACGGCCTTGATCTGCTGTGCGGCTGCCTCTGAGGAATAGAGCGAGGTCGCAACGCCGACGGCCGCGAGCGGGGCAAGGCAGGCCGGTGAGAGGGCGCAGGCAAGTGCTATGGAGCGAGCGGTGTTCATCGTGGCATTCCTTCGCGCGATTCGCATCGGTCGCGGCTGGCTAAGGCGTATTCCCCAGCATCGCGGGAGGCCGGACCGACAAATCGTATCGGCAAAAGTGGTTGAAGTTGAGTATTGGGGCGATCTTCCGTGCGGGAAAGGGTTGGCCTTGTTGCCGCAGGGGTTGTGAGGGGCTAACTTCTCCCTCGCATGACCTCTCCAAAGCACGTCGGGCGTCGTTTGCGGGTATGCGTCGGCGCGATCAGCGGGGCGATGCTCTTGTCGCTGTCGTCCGGATGCGAGTCGCCCCTGCGGGCTTCGAGCGAGGCAGAGCTGCGCCGTTCGGTCGTGGAAAAGGTCCAGCGTGAGCTGGCTGAGAGCAAGGCCAACCCGGCACCGCGTGAGACGACCCGCGATGTGGGTGTCTCGCGTCTGGATCTGAAACCCGAGACGCTGAAGACCCTCGACGAGATGGCCGGACCGGGTGCGTATGTCGGTCGGGAGTTGCCTCTGCCCGAGGACCTGACGGCGATGCCTGCACGGACCGTGACGATCTCGCTGGAGCACGCGATCCGTTCGGCGGTGGAGCGGAATCTCCAGGTGCAGTTTGCGCGTCTGGCCCCGGCGGTCAGCGGGGCGCAGCTCGTGACCGCTGAGGCGGCGTTCGACTGGACCTTCTTCTCGAACCTTGAGTACACAAACGTCGATGAGCCGAGGTCGAGGCAGTCCACCAGCGGGATTCTGACGGGTGTGAGTTCCGATCAGAGGCAGGCGGTTTCGAGCACGACGGGGCTTCGCAAGCCGCTGGAGACGGGCGGCTCGTTCCAAGTGCAGCAGGAACTGATCTACACGGACAACTCGACGCCCGGCCTGCGGGTGAGCCCCGATCCCGCGTCGCAGCTCGCCGTGACGGTGCAGCTCGATCAGCCGCTGCTGAGGAATTTCGGCTCGGATGTCGCCTTGGCGCAGGTGCGCCTGAGCCGCAACGCAGAACGCGAGTCCGTCGCGAGGTTGAAGCGTGACCTGATCTCCACCGTGACGGATACGGAGCGAGCGTACTGGCAGGTTGTGCAGGCCAAGCGGGATCTTGAGATCCTGCGTCGGCTTCTTGAGCGGGGCGTTGAGGTGCGCGATCAGTTGGCCCAGCGTCGGACACTTGACGCGACGCCGGCGCAGATCGCCGACGCGACGGCGCGTGTGGAGCGGCGGCGTGCGGATCTGCTCCGTGCCCAGACCGCGCTGCGCCGGGCATCTGATCGGTTGAAGCTGCTCATCAACGATCCCGATCTGCCCGTCGGGGGCGAGGTCATTCTGCTTCCCGCGGATGCCGCGCTGGACGCGCCGGTTGCGTACTCCCTGGCGGACTCGATCACGACCGCGCTGGAGAAGAGGCCGGAGATCCAGCAGGCGATCCTGTCGATCGATGACACGTCGATCCGCCAGCGGGTGGCGGAGCAGAATCGGCTTCCGCAGCTGGATATGCGCCTGCAGACGCGGTTCCTCGCGCTCGAGGACAACGCGGGTGAGGCGTACGAGAATCTTGACGGCTCGTTCGTGGACTATCTGGTCGGGCTCTTCTTCGAGCAGCAGATCGGCAACCGCGCCCCCGAGGCGGAGCTGCGGCGACGCCGGATCGAGCGGATGCAGGCGACGATCTCGTATCAGAATACGGTGCAGCAGATCGTTCTCGAGGTGAAGAACTCGCTTGACAACATGACGACGAGTTACAAACTGATCGAGCAGACACGCACGAGCAGGTACGCAGCGACGGAGGTCTTGCGTGCGCTGCTCGTCGAGAAGGAGACGATCCGGGGGTACACCGTGGAGCGTCTGGACCTGGAACTCAATCGGCAGGAGTCTCTGGCGAACGCGGAGCGTGAAGAGGTCGCGGCCCTGATCGATTACAACGTGTCCCTGGCGGAACTCGCGGCGGCGACGGGCATGGCCCTGGAGCGCAACCGCATCGATTTCAAGGTTGAGGACCCGCCGATGGAAGGGTGGAGGATCCCCGTGCTGGTGAACGATCCGCGCGTGCCCGCTTCGGGGCAGGCGCCGGCAACGGCGGGACCCTGAGATGAGCGCGGGACCGGAGGAGATCGCAAGGGCCGTTGCTCAGTTGCGTGAGGGGCGACTGGTCGCGTTCCCAACGGAGACGGTCTACGGGCTCGGCGCGCTGGCGACGGACGAGCGCGCGGTGGGGCGGGTCTTTGCGATGAAGGGGCGGCCTCCTGGGAATCCGCTGATCGTGCATGTCTCCGGCGAGGAGATGGCACGGACGTTGACACCCCGATGGACGGAGCGGGCATCCCGTCTTGCGAACGCATTCTGGCCCGGTCCGCTGACCATCGTCGTTGAACGAGGCCAGCGCGTGCCTTCCGTGGTCTCGGGCGGCGGGCCGACGGTCGCGGTTCGATGCCCGGCGCATCCGCTCACGCTCGCGTTGATCGAGATGGTCGGAGAGGGGATCGTCGGCCCGAGCGCGAACCGGTCCGGCTTTCTCTCGCCGACGAGTGCGGCCCATGTGGAGGACGAGTTCCGGGAGGAGATCGAACGCGGCGACCTGATGGTGCTGGACGGCGGAGCGTGCCGCGCGGGGATTGAGTCCACCGTTGTGTCGGTTGTCGGCGAGTCTCCGGAGGTCCTGCGACCCGGCGTGATCGGCGCGAGCGAGGTGGCCCGTGCGCTCGGGTGCGATGTTCGTGAGAGACGCGGGAGCGACGACCCCGCGGCCGGGCCCATGGCTTCGCCGGGGCGGATGGAGTCGCACTATGCCCCGCGGACGCGGGCGGTGCTGCTCCCGAGAGAGCAGATCGGGCGTGCGATCGAGGAGAGCGGCGTGCCGATCGCGCTGGTCGCGATCGCGGGTCCGGGGCGACCGCGCGTGCACACACACATCGAGATGCCCGGTGATGCGATCGGCTATGCGTCATCTCTGTACCGTGCGCTGCGCGAGGCCGACGCCTCTGGCGTGGAACTGATCATCATCGAGCGTCCGCCGACGGGCGGCACCGACGCGGAGATCTGGGCCGCCATCCACGATCGTCTGGCGCGAGCGACCGCGCCTCGCGTTTGAAGCGAGATTCGCGCGGGTCTTGCTCTTTGTGTCTCTGGCTTCGCTTACATCAGCGGCGGCAGCCCGAGGCCGCGTCGAAGCGTCGCGATCTGGCCTCCGTGCCATCCCTCGTGCCATGCGGCCTTCAGAAGGGCATCCAGACGTGACGTGAGCCAGCCGCCCGAGTCGCCGTGCGCGGGCTTGTCGAGATCGGCATCGGTGAGAGACTCTGCGGCGGCGATGAGTGCGTGCAGCGAGGAACTGTAGTTGGCGCGGAGCTCGTCGAGAGAGGGATACATGCCGGGATCGGCAGAGGGCTTTGACTTGCCGCCGAACAGCGCGCTGTACGTCTCTGGGATCGGTGGCATGACACCTGAGATGGATGAGGCGAACCACGCACGGCTGAGGGCCTGATGCCCGAGCGTCCACGCGGCGTGATTGTCCGCTCCGTGGAGCTGTGAGAGTGCGTGCTCGTCGGGCATGGAGCCGATCTGGGCATCGGCGGTCGAGGCGGCGAAGCGGAGGAAGGCGATTGCCTGATTTGCAACGCTGCGTGAAGCGGCGGGGGTGGTGCCGGAGCCGCCTCCCTTGCGGGGAGAGGACTTCTTGGCGGACGACGCCTTTCTGGGAGCCGCCTTCTTTGCGGGCTTGCGAGCGGGGCTCTTTCGAGCCGCCTTCTTCGGGGCTGCCTTTTTGGTTGCCGGTTTCCTGGAGGGGGCTTTTTTCGACGCGGGCTTTCTGGCGGCGGCCTTCTTGCTCATGGCGATTGCTCCGTTGGATGGGTGCTGCTACTCAGCCGGGCGCATGGTACACACGAGCCCGCGATGGGCATTGGATCAGATCGCGACGTCCTCCGTGATGGGTGTCGCGGTCTTGTCCGGCGTGGTCTCACGAGCCAGGAGACTCACCCCGAGGAGCACCGGCCCGACACGCCCGATGTACATCAGCGCGATGATCACGATCTGACCGGACGGGGTGAGTGAGGATGTGAGTCCGCGCGACAGGCCCACGGTGCCGAGGGCGGAGGCGGACTCGAAGACGATGTCGACAAGGGATGCCTGTTCCGTGAGGGTGAGCATGTACACGCCGCCGATGAGCGCAAACTGGTAGATGACAAAGTTCGACATCGCGGCGCGGATTCGCTCGAGCGGAAGAGAGACGCCCATGAACCTCGCGTCGGTGGTGCCCCGCAGCGTCGCCCATAGCACGGACAGGAGCGCGGTGATGGACGTCACCTTGACGCCGCCCCCCGTGCCCGCCGGGGATGCGCCAACGAACATGAGAACGAGCAGCACAACGGTGCTCGCGCGGGAGAGGTCTGCGATGGGCACGGTGTTGAAACCGACGGTGGTCGAGGCCGTCATGGACTGAAAGAACGCCGCCATCAGCCGCTCCCCGGCGGGGAGGGCCATGATGGCGGGATCGTCCAGGTAGAGCATCGCTGCGCCGATCAGGACCAGCGAGGGTGTGGCGATCAGGATGATGCGTGTCGTCATCGTCGTTCGCCGAGTGCGTCCGGTGATTCGGCGTGCGATGTCGAGCATGACAATGAATCCGACAGCGCCGAGCAGACTCAGCGATGAGAGCACCATGTTGATGCCGAGATGCCCGCGGAAGGATTCCATGCTGTCTCCGTAAAGCCCGAATCCGGCCGTACAGAACGCCGAAACAGCATGGAAAGCTGCGTCCCACATGGGACGTGCAGAGCCGGCGTCGCGGAACGCGAAGTAAAGCAGGATCATCCCGATAGACTCGATCACAAGCGAGAAAACAATCGCGCCCTTCACCAGCGACCGCACAGTGACACCTTCTGGAAGGGTAAAGACCATCCTGCCGATCCGCTCGCGAAAGGCGGGGAGACGCTTCCGATGCGCGAGCACAGCGAAGGACCCAGCCGTCATGTAACCGATGCCGCCGAGCTGCATGAGAACGAGGATCGTGATCTCGCCGATCGTGGAGTAGGTGTCACCGGTGGCGACGGTGACGAGCCCGGTGGTCGAGACCGCCGAGGCCGCCGTGAAAAGGTGATCGAGCACGCCCGCCTGACGCCCCGAGGCATGGCAGAAAGGCAGCATCAGCACCAGCCACCCGGCGAGCATGTATGCTCCGTAGCCGAGCGCGATCTGGCGTGAGGGGCGTATCCGCGCGATCGAGATCATCACGCGTTGCATCCATCGGTTCATGTGTTCCACACTCCGGCCCGCGCTGTGCATCCGGAACCGGACGCTTGAAGCCTCCAACATCGTGGGGGAGCAGCGCGCGCATGGGGGTGAACGTAGGGGGTGGGCTCCTCGAAGTCATCCACACGGAACGTACGGCGAACGTCCCTCGTTATGTCGCAAATCGTTCGTGCAAACTGCATGCGAACCGATAGCTCATTCCTGATCGAAGTACGCCTCAGCGTCGTCGCCGGCCTCTTCATTGAGGATCTCGGCGATGTCCTGCTCAGTGAGGGCCTCGGAATCCATGTGCTGGACGAGCGGCTGCTCGCGCTGCACCCGACCCTTGAGGTGCTCGGTGGTGTGCATCTCTTCGCCGCGCTTGCGACCCCGGACCAGGATCCGGATCGGCACCTCTTCGAAGGGGAGCGCGTCGCGGAATCGTCCGAGCATGTAGCGCATGTAGTTGGCGTTGAAGAGTTGCGGGTGGTTGACGACCATTGCGATGGTGGGGGGGTGTGTGCGGACCTGCGCGGCGTAGAAGACTCTGGCGATGGTGCCGAGCTTGGAGGAGGGGCCGCGTTGGGCGAGGATCGATTCGAGGAGCCGGTTGAGCTGGCCGGTGGGGACGCGCTGCCCGGCCTGCTCGAAGAGATCGAACGCGACCTTGATGGGGGCCTTGAGGTTGAGGCCCGTGGCGGTCGAGATCACGACGATCGGCGCGAAATCGAGCCCGCGGAGCTCCTTCTGGAGGTACGCGTGGTAGTCGGCCGGAGAGATCTCGCGTCCCTTGTCGTTCTTGCGGCCCGCGATCATGTCCCACTTGTTCACGACGATCACGCAGGGCTTGAAAGACTTCTGGATGAGCATCGCCATCTGCTGATCGACCTGCGACACGGGCTCGGTGGCATCGATCAGCATGAAGACAACATCGGCGCGCTCGATGGCACGCTTGGCGCGATCGAACGCGTACCACTCGATGGCGCCGGTGAACGACTTCTTGCGGCGGAGGCCGGCGGTGTCGATCAGCATCACCGACTTGTCACCGGCCTGGATCCTGACATCGACCGCGTCGCGCGTCGTGCCCGCGATCTCAGAGACGATCACGCGGGGCTCGCCAGCGAGCGCGTTCACGAGCGAGGACTTACCCGCGTTGCGCTTGCCGACAATCGCGATCTTCAGATCGACCAGCACGCCATCGTTGTCCCCCGGCTCCGCGGGCGGCAGCAGATCGAACAGCTTCTCGCGCATCTCGCGGCGGAGATAGTTTGTGCGCGCGGAGCAGAGGATCGGATCGCCGAAGCCGAGCGCGGCGATCTCGAACGCGTGGGCCTCCCACCGGGGGCCGTCCGTCTTGGTGGCGACGATGTGGACGGGCACGACGTGCCCCTCTCGCTGACGCGTGCCAAGCCGCTGCTCGCGAAGCAGCCGAGCGATGTGCTCGTCAAGAGGAGTGATCCCCGCCTGAGCGTCGATGCAGAACAGGATGACGTCTGCCGACGAGATTGCTTCGGCGATCTGGGCCTCGATGTCCTTGGAGAGTTTCGAGAGATCGGCTCCGACATCGTCGAAACGCTCGCCCTCTGCGACGTAGACGCCATAGCCGCCCGTGTCGGTGAGTTCGACGGTGCGTTCGGGCTCGCCCTCGTGGTGGCTGGGCAGGTCGATGAGGACGGAGACACGGTCGCGCGTCACGCCCGGAGCGTCATCGACGATCGAGACCTTGTCGCCCGCGAGCATGTTGAGGAGCGAACTCTTGCCGACGTTCGGTCGGCCGATGATGGCGATGCGTGGGACTGGCATAAGAACCGTGATGATAGGGACCATCCGGTGGAGGGGCTGTGGGCTTGATCCGGCCTGGTGCGCGCGAGCCAGAGTTGCGCGGGCGGGTGCGACGGGCTCTTCTGGTCAGGCCCCCGCGAGCTCGCAGTAATCGGGGCGGTCGGAGGCCGACTCATGGCGGAAGGCCCGCAAGATCCGGCCCCGGTGAACCAGAAACGCTCCGGGCATCTGGAAGCCGTCGCCCTCAAGCCGTCCCACGCCATGCCCGTCGATCAGACCTGCCCGAAGGCCCCGGACCCAGACGCGCGCCCCGAAGAGCGCACCGAGGCGTCCGCGTTGAAGCTCGAACGCCCGGTACAACGAGCGGTCAGGATCCGAGATGTGAGGGGTCTGGGCGAGTCCCATCGTGGCAAAGTACGCGCCGGCACGTTTCGGCTCGCTCATGTGAATGAGCACGATCGAAACCTTGCTCGCATCAAGCCGGGGCTTCATGCGGGCGAGATCGGCCACTGCCTCGCGGCAGAACGTGCAGCCGATATGCCTGAGGAAGACCACAAGTGCCGGTCCCTCGTCAGAGATCTCGCGGAGCGTGCGTCCATCCGATGCCCTTGCCTCAGACATGAGCGCTGCGATGGGGGCGGCGCGGTCGGCGGAGGTGTCAACTGTGGCGATGCGTGAGAGTCGAGTTGCCTCATTGGCCCGCCACGCGTGTGCAAGGATGAGGGTGAAGGGGATCCACCACACCAGATCGTTGGCGATGAGCATCGGCCAGAGTTCGGCTGGCGCATCGCGCGTGATGAGGGCCGTCCAGACGAATCCGATGGGGCCGAAGATCTTTCCGAGCAAGCCGACCAGCACGATCGGCCAGTGGCGTGCGGGGTTCGATGCCGCGAGCCAGTAGCCGAGCCCGTAGACGCCGATCACCATGCCGAGGCACTGCCAGATGAAGGTATCGGTGGGGACGGGTGCGCCCAGGAAGATGAATGGGAAGCGAGGATCGAGGACAGCCCACGCGCCCCAAATGATGTTGTAGACGCCGGCGATGCGGAGCGCTGCCCCCATCCAAGGAGGCGTGTGGCCGCGCCGCGAGGCCTGAGACGTGGTGGTGATCTGGTCGGCCATACGCGAGTGTTCGAGCGTGATGCGCGATCGGATGCCGCCCGTAAGCGAGCGTTTCCGGGGATTCCGGGCGGGTGCTGCGTGTCATTCGATGTTGGCGTGGACAAGGCGGCGGGCCGTGCCTACTACGTTTGGCATGATGGAAGTCACTCCGCCCAAGTCCGTGCTCCACCGGTTCGACGCCTCCGGCGCGACCTCGTGTTGTTGTTGAGCTCGGGCCGTTTCTTCGGCGGACTTCTGTTTCCCGTTTGAAAGTCATTGCATCTGAGTGGATGAGCGGCGGAGTGTTCGCTCGCGGACCTGTGTGCTCGGCGCGTTCGGATCGGCATCAGGGCCGGTTGCCGCCGCGTCGATCGAGGGGCTGATTCATGGACCATGGCGCACGCGTGTACGAGAGCGTTCTTGAGATGCTGCCGAGCGAGGAGAATCCATCGCCGCTGGTGCGTCTCAATCGGCTCTCGCCGGAGGGCTCGACGCTCTGGGCGAAACTCGAGTGGATGAATCCCTTCGGATCCGTCAAGGACCGCGCGGCATCCGCGCTCATCGAAGCATTGGAGCGTGAGGGGCGGATCTCGGCAGGGAAGTCCATCGTTGAGCCGACGAGCGGCAACACGGGGCTCTCCCTCGCGGCGATCGCCTCGGTGAAGGGATACGGCATGCGGGCCGTTGTGCCGAACAAAGTGCCCTTGGAGAAGAAGGCGCTGCTCAAACTCGCCGGCGCGGAGCTTGATGTCATCAACGACAATCTCTGCCCGAGCCCCGGGATGGGTGACGGCGCTATCGGCATGGCACGGACGCACGCGAAGGCGCAGCCCGATCGGTACGTCATGCCGAACCAGTACGAGAATCGCGCCAACGTTGAGGCGCACATCAGAACTACGGGGCCGGAGATCTGGCGCCAGACAGACGGGAAGATCACGCACCTGTTCACCTCCCTCGGCACGTGCGGCACGGTGACGGGATGTGCGACGTTCCTGAAGCAGAAGAACCCCGGCATCAGGATCGTCGCGATCCAGCCCTCCGAGGGGCACGATGTCCCCGGGATCCGCAACAAGAGCGAGTTGCATGTGACGAAGCTGTACGACGAGTCGCTTGTTGACGAGGTGATCGAGATTGACTTCGAGCGGGCGTACACGGGCGCGATGGAACTCGCGCAGCGCGAGGGGCTGCTCGCAGGGCCGAGCAGCGGGCTGATCTTCGAGGGGGCGAAGCGTGTCGCTTCGCGCGGGCCGGTGGGCTTCGGCGTGATGATCTTCTGCGACAGCATCTTCAAGTACATGTCGAGCATGCTGAGGCACGTTCCGGCGTTGAAGGAGGGGACTGAGGCGTAGCGGAGAGTCAGGAAGTCACAAAGACGCCAAGTCACAAAGTCACAAAGTCAGGAGGAATGTCATGGGTGCGTACGCGGATCAGTCAGTGCTGGTCTCGACCGATTGGGTCAAGGAGAATCTGGGCAGGCCGGGCATACGGCTCGTCGAAGTGGATGTGGACACGAAGGCGTACGACGCCGGGCACATCAGAGGGGCGGTCGGCTTCAACTGGCAGACCCAGCTGCAGGACCAGGTCCGACGCGATATCCCCACGAAAGCCGAGTTTGAGCGGCTTCTCTCGGAGGCCGGGGTCTCGAACGCCGACACGGTGATCCTCTATGGCGACAACAACAACTGGTTCGCGGCGTACGCCTTCTGGCTCTTCAAGCTCTATGGCCACAAAGACGTGCGGCTGATGAACGGCGGGCGTGCCAAGTGGCTCGCGGAAGACGACAAGGAACTGACTGTGGAGCCGACGCAGGTGAGGCCGACCACATACGCAGCGTCCGAGCCGGACCTTTCGCTCCGAGCGATGGTCACGGACGTGCTCGGCGCGGTGAAGTCGCGCGGCGCGAACCTCATCGATGTGCGCAGCCCCGACGAGTTCAGCGGCAAGGTGATTGCCCCGCCTGGCATGACCGAGACAGCGCAGCGCGCAGGGCACGTGCCCGGGGCGCGGAGCGTGCCGTGGGCGACCGCCGTGCAGAAGGACGGCACGTTCAAGCCGATCGACGAGCTGCGCGAGATCTACCTGAAGGGGGCCGCGGTCGATCCCGAGAAGCCCACGATCGCGTACTGCCGCATCGGCGAGCGGTCGAGCCATACCTGGTTTGTGCTTCGCTACCTGCTCGGACTTAAGGATGTGAGGAACTACGACGGATCATGGACGGAGTACGGGAGCATGGTGGGCGTGCCGATCGAGCGTTGATCGCCTCGCGATGTACAGATGAAGGCGTAGCAGCGGGAGCCGACGGCGGCTCCCGCTGCTGTGTGTGCCTGTCGTAGAAAGAGAAAGCGAGCGTGCCGCCACGAGTTCGGCACGCCCGCGAGAAGGGGCAAGGTGTGATCACGCCCCGGTAGCGGGGTGTGATCGGAGGGGATCAGTCGCAGCACTCGAAGCCGAAGGCGTCGAAGAAGTCAAGGAAGTCGAGGATGTCGATCTGTCCGTCGGCGTTGTAGTCGCCGGAGGGGTGCTCCGAGCCGAAGGCGTCGAGGAAGTCGAGGAAGTCGAGGATGTCAACGAGGGTGTCGCCGTTGAAGTCCGCGAGCTTCGGGATCGGCATGTCACCGATGATCGAGATGTCGTCGATGTTCCAGCCCGGGTATGTGACGGAGCTGTCGGTGGTGCCCATGCCCCAGCGGATATAGAGCGTGGAGGCGTTGTTGGCCAAGGGGAGCGCGTACTCCTGCTCGGTCCACGCGAGTTCATTGAATGAGCCGCTCGCGTGCTGCCAGATCGTGTTCCATGTCGTGCCGTTGGTCGAGTACTGGAGGTTGGCCTGATCCCATGTGCTGCTCTCGATGCCGAGGCGGCGCCAGAACTTCAGGCGCACGTTCGTGGCGTTGGACGCGTTGATCGGCGTTGTGGTGAGGTACTGGGTGGGGGAGAGGTTGTTGGGATAGTCGCCGGCGAGGTTGTAGCCGTAGACGTTCATCCCGGTGTAGCCCGACGTGGGATCTCCACCGTTTGAGCCGCCACCGGTGGGCACGCCCCACGCCCACTGTCCCATGGTGGTCCAGCCGGGGTTGGTGTCGAGCGGGAAGTGGGCGACCATGCCCTCGTTGGTGAGCGCGACGTTGACGGTGGCTGTGTTGCTGTCGAGGCCATCGTTCGCCTTGAACGTGAACGAGGTGGAGCCAGAGGATGCGTAGGACGACTTGTAGTAGACCTGATTCCCGCCTCCCGCGAGCGTGTGGGGAACCGAGAGGATGCCGGTGTTGGTTGTGGGATCCCACAGCGCGCCGACCGTGGGGAGCGAGGTGATGATGTAGTCGAGGGGGTTGCCGACACCGCTCAGGGCCTGGAGCGTGATGGTCTCAAGAGTGCCGGGCATGGTCATGATCGAACCGTTGCTCGCGCTGGGCGGGCAGACCGGCCCGCTGGTGGCGATGCGGAGTGACCACGCGTTGAGCGTGCCTGTGTCGATGCTCGCGTTGTCGGAGACGCGGAGTGTCCACGTTCCGGTCACGATCTCTCCGCTGAAATCATCGAGAGAGCCGGGGCCGTCGGGGTTGATGACGCCCTGGTCGTAGGTCTGGATGATGTTGTCGTCGCTGCCGCCTGTACGGTTGTGGAGGCGGACCACGGTGCCCTCGGGCGAGATCAGCTCAACGATGAGATCGCCTTTGTAGGTGTGTGTGATGTCCACGGAGACATCGACATCGCCGATGCAGTATGCGTCAGAGACGCTGAGCGTGCTGTCGAAGCTCGAGTTGTCGGTGATCGGGCGGGGAACATCGTTCGAGTGATAGACATAGCGACCGACATCGAGGACGACCGAACGAGTCGACGTCGCGCCGCTCGTCAGATTCTGGAACGTGACGGTCGCGGTCTGGATCCCCGCGGGGAGCGAGCCGGCAGCGGGGCCGACGCCTATAAGCACAGAGCCCTCATCGCCAAGACCCGTCAGGCCGACAGTCACAGGACCGGAGCCGCCGTTGAGCGATACCCACGGCTGATCGGCCGAGACCTGCACCGAGACCGGCGTCGGACGCTCGCTCGTGATGACGTACAACCCAGAGGCCGAGAACGGACCGCCAACCGGGCCGGAGGCGTTCAGGTTGCTCGCCGGCGAGACCGTCACCAGCGTCTGGCCGATCTCGAGCGTGTGGACGGCTTCGACCGTGCGGCTGTTGGAGAGGTCGCTGAATGCGATGGTGTCCGTGTAGATGCCTGCGCCCAGCGCGTTCGCGCCGGCGGCGAGAGATGCCGTGACGATGATGCTGCCGCTCGCGGGCAGAGAGCCCGAGAGCGTGCCGGTGCCGCCGTTGATAAGAACGTTGCCGGTCGGCGACACGAGCGAGACGGAGTAGTTGACCGGGTCGCCGGTGGGGTTTGACAGCGTGTAGCTGACGTTCGCTGGCGAGAAGGGGCCGCCCACGAGGCCGATGTGCGTCGTGTTGCCGAGCGGGGCGACCTGCATGCCCAGCGGCGGGATGTGGCTCGCGAAAGCGGTGGTCTTGGAGCATTCCTCGAACTGGAGGCCACCTCCGGTGTTGCCGGAATCAGGGACTCTGTTGGACGCGCGGCACCCGCCGGATGTGACGAAGTCGGGCGCGCCGCGGACGAGGATGCCCTCAACCTCGTAGGTGTTTGCGTTGACGACCATCGATCCGGAGTTGCCTCCGTAGGCGTCGAGGTTCGACTGGAACCAGGGCGTTGAGCCGTTGGCGTTTTTGCACTCTGCGCCGCCAGCGATCTTCTTCGGGATGACGACTGGGTGGCCGATCATGACAAGCGGATCGCCGTTGCTGATCGTGCCGCTGCGCCGGATCGGAACCGGGTTCCGCCCCGTGACGGTGCGGTCAACGCGCACGATGGAGTGATCGAGTCCGCCGCCGAGTGCCTGGTTGATCTGGGCAACGCCGAAGTAGACATCGCTGGCGGGGACGATCGTCGGTGCGGAGCCGCCGCTCGTATCGATCTCAAAGTTGAAGACGAACGCGACGTTGGTCGCGCCTGTGACTCCGCCTGATCCGACGCAGTGACCCGCTGTCGCGACGATGTCGGTGCCGACCAGGAAGCCGGAGCAGAAGCCGATCTGGGGCTGGCCCCGGAAGGGCTCATCCGCGCAGAGCGTCCCGCCGGAGCTTGTCCACGGCGACGTGTTCAGGGTGTACGTGCCGTTGCCGTTGTTGACGAGTTCAGACGGGAAAACAACAACGCACGCGGCCTCGGCCATCTGGCGGAGCACCGGGTCGGTCTCTTGCCAGACTTCGATACGGTTGTCCGCGCCGTAGATGACGCGTTCGGATGAAACCGGGCCGCGGGTTTGTCCGTACCACCACTCGGCGTGAGCACGGGCCTCGTTGACCGAACCCTGCTCCTTGTCGCGTGCTTCCTGAACCCGCTTGTCCGGGTGCACCGGCGATTGATTCGAAAGCTGAACCTGTGCATACGCACCCGAGACGGCCAGTCCTGACAGAAGGACAGCCGCGAGCGCACGAGCGCCATACTTCATCGATCACACTCCGTTTCTCAATACGCTTCCGATCAAGCACTCACCAGCCAGCGCCTCCCAGACTAGACATCCGAACGAGACTCCGATCCGAAACTCCCAGACGCCCCATCAAGACCCGGCAAACACACGGTCACTCTCCAATGACTCGGCGGACTCGGCGCGTGGGCGGACACCGTGGTGTCCAGCACGCGCAGGAGCAAAGCCAACTTACTGATTTGTTGCACCATTTACAAGCACAGAAGCCCCATTCCTGAAGAACGATTTGGACGAATATGGCAAGATGGGGGAACGTGCTACGCTCTGCCCGTGAGCGAGACTTCACACGAATCGTTGGCCGAACTGCGCTTCTCTGATCTGCTCAGAGCGGTTGCCTCAAAGACACCCTCGCCGGGGGGCGGTGCGGTCGCTGCGGCTGTCGGTGCCCTCGGAGCGGCACTTGGCTCCATGGTGGTGGCCTATTCCGCCGGGAAAAAATCCCTCGCGGCTCACGTTCCAGAGCTGGAATCGGCAGCGATCCAACTGACGAGAGCCAGGGAGCTGCTCCTGCTCCTCGCGGAGGCGGACGCCGCGGCGTATTCGCGGCTCAACGCCTTGCAGAAACTCCCTGAGAACCACCCACAGCGGATCGCAGAATGGAGCCAAGCCGTTGAGGGTGCGCTCGGCGCGCCGAACTCCATGCTCGCGGCGTGTGGTGACGTGCTTCGCCTCATGGGCAGACTCGGCCCGATAACCAACCCGTACCTGAAGTCGGATCTCGCGATCGCCGCGCTGCTGACAGAAGCGTGCGCACGAGCCGCGGCGTGGAATGTCCGGATCAATCTCCCCCTTGTCTCAACTGAAAGTGAGCGACGGCGTCTCGACGCGGAGACCAATCGCCTCGTGGCGGAGGCGGTGTTGAGAGCAGCCGCCATCGAGCGTGCCTGCACTCCAGAACCGACACGGTCCTGAATCATGGCCGAGCAGTCATCACATCACGAACCAGAGAGAGCACGCGAGTGGTTCGACGCTGCCGATCCAGCGACGGGCGATGTCGGGCTCCGCTTCTCCTGCACCCAGTGCGGCAACTGCTGCTCCGGCCCGCCGGGGTATGTGATCGTGGATGATGCCGAGGTCGCGGCTCTTGCGGCGGAGGTCGGCACCAGTGTCGAGGCGTTCCGCGAGACGTATTGCCAGAGCACGTTTCTGGGGCTGTCGCTGAAGGAGAAGGACTCTCCGGCTGGCTTTGACTGCGTGTTCCTCGATCGGCAGCGCGTGCCGGGAAAGGCGGTCTGCTCTGTCTATGCGGCGCGGCCGGCGCAGTGCCGCGCATGGCCGTTCTGGCCGGCGATGGTGCGATCAGAGGACGGATGGAATCAGGGGAAGCGGACGTGCCCGGGGATGGGGAAGGGTGAGTTGCACGCACCAGCCGAGATCCGGATGGTGCGTGCGACCATTGAGGGGCGATTGGATCCGGCGCGATGAGCGAACCCGAATCACTCCGAGCGATGGCGGCTGCATGGCTGGACATGGCGCGCGAGCCCGCGGTTGCCGCGGAACTGGAAGAAATCTACACCGATGTCGCACGCGAGATCGCCGAGCGCGGGCCCGCGTGCTGGGCCTCGGGCAGGTGCTGCAACTTTGAGAAGACGGGGCATCGGCTGTACACGACCGGTCTGGAGGCGGCGTACACGGTCACGCGAGTGGGGGGCCTGAAACGGCCAAGCGGCCAGTCGCCCGTGCTCCTCACGACCGATGTCGAGCGAGCGAGAGCGACGGGCGGGTGCCCGTTTCAGGAACAAAACCTGTGCGGCGTGCACCCCGTCAGGCCGCTCGGCTGCCGCGTGTATTTCTGCGATCGCACGGCCCAGGCGTGGCAGTTTGATCTGACGGAGCGCGGGATGGCCCGGATCCGCGAACTGCACGATCGCCACGGGATCGTGTATGCGTATGCGGAGTGGCGGGAGTTGCTGGAGGCGATGGCGGAGTGAGATTGTGTCTATCGCGATCGAGCCCGCCGTGCGACTTTCTTCTTTGCTGCTGGCCGTGCGACACGCTTTGCGGTCTTCTTGGCGACTCTCTTGGCGGTCTTTGGCGTCGTGGGCTTTCTCTTGGCGGGCTTTGTCGCGGGCCGCGCGACCGTCGCTTTCTTGGCGGTCCCCTTCGCCGCACGCTTCGCCGACGCCGACTTGTTCATGCTCAGGATGCTCTTCTCATAATGCGCGATGAAGTCCTTCGCCGACACGCGCCGGATCGCCTCGCCGATCACATCAAGCGCAAGGTCCTCAAGCTTCTTGAAGCGGATGCAGCACTTGCCCATGTCGAGCTTCTTGCCGGTCTTGGCCCACTTCTCGCGGAACCAGTTCTCCTCCGAGCCCTCGCCGTAGACGGTCATGAGGTAGACCGACATGTAGTTCTTCTGCGAGGCGAAGCCGGCGAACGGCAGACCCATCGACGGATCGCAGTGATACCCCGGCGGGTAGACGCGATGCGGGATCGCGTATCCCGGCATGCCATACCCCATGCACTCCTCGACATCCTTGTCGATGTTGGCACGGATGGTGTCGCGGACCGCGCTGAGGGCCGCGCGCCGGTCCTCGGGGAGTTCGGCCATGTACTGGTCAACGGTGGTGGCTTTGCTCTGCATGGGGGGAGTGTACTGGAAAGTCACGGAGTCAAGAAGTCACGGAGTCACGAAGGCGCCGCAGGCACGCGTTGGGGGATTCAGGGCGTGGGGGAGGGGAGATGGGCCGGGCGCTCGCGATTGGCGTAGCGGCAGCGTTTCACGCCCAGCCAGACGAGGATCTCAAAGTGGAGGAGGCCGAGGAAGAGGGCAAGGGTGGGCAGAACAAGCCACCAGAAGGAACCGACACTGCGAGCGACGAGCAGCGCGATCGAGAACAGAACCGCCGCCGTCAGCCAGCCGACGCAGGCGTGGGCGCACACGGAGTTGGCGATGGCATAGGTGATGCGTCGCCTATGGACGCGTCCATAGGCCCGGATGCCTGTGCGCTCGATGCCGGTGAGGATCGAGAGGATCAACGCGACGATGAGTGTGCCACCGATCAGGCCTGCTACGCCCAGAGCCGCATCCTGCAAGATTGACCGCTGAGCGGGGTTTGGGCCGAAGAGGACCCGGAGCGCGTAGTAGACAAAGGACGGGGCCACAAAGAGCGCGGCCGCGAGCAGCGTTGTCCACGCTTCGAGCGATCCGGTCGAGCGGGCGTCGATCCGGAGTCGGTCGAACGTGCGGCGGGGTTGCGCGAGAGTGCGCCAGAGCGTGGTCAAGAAGGAATGGGGGGCCGGGGACCGCTGCCAGTCCGTTCCCGTTCTTGTGTTCCCCGGCAGCGATTCGGCGATGGGCGTGCCGCATTCGGGGCAGTTGCCGTCTTGCGCGAGCCCTTCGAGCACATAGCCGCAACGCTCGCAGAGGAGCGTGTACTCATCGCGCGGATCGTGGCGGGGGTGCGGGTCAGGGGTTGGACGCATCGACATCGATGATGTCCTTGACGCGATAGGTCCTGAGCACGGTGTCCATATTGAATGCCGCGGGGCGCATGCGCTCGCGCCGGTTCTCGGGTCCTTGCAGACGGACGCCGAGTGCGAAGTCCGAGTCGTTGAACTTCACATCGTACTGGGTGGCGATTCGGGCTCTGGAGTCGCGGTCGCCGTCGATGGGGATGCGCTCGGGACGTGTGATCGTGCTGCGGAGGGTGGTGCGGCCGTTCTCGTCGGTGATCTCGACGGCGTTCGGCTCGTAGGTCTTGGGATCGACCCAGAGTAGCCGGTTGCCGAATCGGGCGCGGGTGAGGATGCCCAGCGACCTGCCGTCGGTCGACCAGCGCGTCGCGCCGTACCCCGTCGGGTCAACGGGCACGATGCCCAGGAGCGCGATCAGGTCCAGGGGGTGCACGGGTATGTCAAAGTCTGCGAGCGCGGCGGGCGTGGCCTTGGCGTGCGTGCCCACGATGGCGGAGCCGGCCTTCACATCGATCCACCAATAGCGATCCGAGTCACAGCCCAGATACGCGTAGGTCTCAGAGAGCTTGTCGATGCGGAGCGCGACGCGATCGGGCGCGATCGCCTGAAAGTGACCATCCAAGAGGTCCTCGGCCATCTTCCCGCTGGACGCATCCCGATAGCGGACACGCAACGCGACAGGCGTCCAGAGATGGTCATACGCCGCGGCAACCTCGTTGAATCTCGCGGCGGCTTCGGCATACGCCGGGGCAGGGCCGCGCTCGACCATCCGATCGCCCCGCCGATCAGGACCGGACTTGCAGCCGGGCAGTGACCACGCCATTGCGAGCGTGAGTGTGGCGCAGATGGTGGCTGTGGATCTTCGGGGGGCGTTCACGTCGTCACCGGCTCATCGTTGGCAAGCACGGCGGAGAGCTGCTCGGTCGCGTCGGCGATCATCGCTTCATCCATTCCTGGATCGACGACCTCGACCACCTGTCCTGGCGCATCTCCGACGGGCTTGAGCCGGACGTTCAGTGTGCCGCGCTTGGGAGACCCTTCGACCCGAAGCAGACGCTTTCGAACGAGGATCAGGGCGAGCAGATACCTGAAGGCGAGGCGCTTGGTCTCGGTCGTTTCGCCGAGTTGCATGAAGAGGTCGAGCAGCTCGTCATCACCGATGAGAGCCCGCTTCCTTGTGTTGGGAGGCGACAGCGTGGCTCGCCAGTGTCCGACGAGCGGCCCAGTCGGGCGGTGGCCGGTGATCCACGCCTCGGTCGAATAGTCCGACCGGCGCATGAGTTCCGTGCCAGGTCGTTCGGGATCGGTCTCGGTCCAGAGCGCGGCGATGTAGGACTCACCGACAGCGATCTCGCGTCCGGTGCCCGCGCACACGCCGCTGGCGCGTGCGATCTCGTATCCAGGCATCATGCTCATGTGGGCAGTCTAGCCGCGGCGCGAGATTAAGGCCCGTGGCCCGCATTCAGTGGCATGATGCCGCGAACATGCGCTGCGCGGTGCCCCCCGGCGCGACTAGGAAGGACATGGTCTTGGCGCACTTCGGACATCTGGCGAGATACTCGCTTCCCGTGACGTTCCTGTAGACGCGGACGTACTGATTCGCGCACTCGAAGTACACACCGATCGAGGGTCGTGCCGGTGTTGGGGGGAGTTCCGGAGGGGCGGAACCTTCAGGTACGAAGGCATCACCGTCGGGCGTGATCGCCGGGGTTGGGTATGTGATCGGCAGCGGGAAGGCACGCTTCTCGCTTCCAGAGACTCGTATTGTGGGCTTCTGATGCTCAGACATCCGACACTCTGTATCGGCTTGGTGGTGTCTACGCTCCTCAATGGCTCTCTGGGGCTGGCCTTCGGGGTTAGTCCTCGGCAGAAACCATTCAGAAGCCGAACTTGATTGCAGGGGGTGTGGGAACTAGATTGGATGACGCGAAATGGGTACGAAAGTGCTCTCGCGTTCCCCGGAGCTGGCCGGGCTCGATGCCTTGTTCACGAATGCTTAGCCCACTGACCATCCTGCCAGACCCGCCCGCGCCACCCACGGCGATCGGTCTGATCGCAGGCGGCGGCCAGTTGCCCGTGATCATCGCCCGCTCGCTACGCGAGAAGGGTCACGCTGTCCACGGTCTCGGGCTCTGGAGGCAGTATGAGGCGGGCCTGCCTGAGATCTGCACGTCGTTCCGCGATGTCGGGCTGCTCCGTGTCGGGTCCTGGGCGCGGATACTCGCCCGACTGGGCGTGCGTCATGCCATCATGGTCGGCAGGGTCGATAAGGCCAAGCTGATGCACGATCCGCTGCGGATGGTCAAGAACATCCCTGACGTGCGCACCGTCGTTGCCTGGTATCGCCACCTGCGCCACGATCGACGCTCGCACGCCGTGCTCGGGGCCATCGCCGAGGAACTCGACCGTTGCGGCGTGCAACTGCTCGATTCGACCTATCCCATCCCTGCCGAGCTCGCGACCGAGGGCGTGATGACCCGCACCCGGCCGACTGCGATGCAGGAGCAGGACATCGACTTCGTCTGGCCCATGCTCCGCGAGCTGCTCCGGCTTGACATCGGCCAGGCCGTCTCGGTGCGCGAGCGTGATGTGATCGCGGTCGAGGCGGTGGAGGGCACAGACCGAATGATCGAACGCACCGGCACACTCTGCCGCGCCAAGGGCTGGACAATCTGCAAGGGAGCCCGCTCCGGGCACGACCGCCGTTCCGACGTGCCGACGATCGGGCCTCAGACGATCGAGAACCTGCACGCCGCGGGCGCGGGATGTCTCGCCCTTGCCGCGGGCGACGTGATCATGATTAACAAGGCCGAGGTGATCGATCTCGCGGATGCCCGCGGGATCTCGATCGTGGGCGTTCCAGTCGCCAAGGCCTGATCCGCTTCATCCGGTGAATAGGCGTCTTCATGGCTGACCGTGATTCTGCTGCTTTCGATTCACCTGCGCGTGAGGGGCTGTCCTTGCCCGAAGAGACCCGGTACCTCTCACGCCCCGCGGGCACACGCTTCCGCGGGATCAGCGCGTTCGTGTGTGCACTTGGCGCTCTCTCGCTCTGTGCATTCATCCTTGCGCGTCCCGGGATGCAACTCGAGCGTGTCTTTGCCGAGAGCGGCCTTCTGGAGCGCACGCACCCGTGGTCCTGGCTGCTCTGCGTCGCCATCGCCGCCTTCGGGTGCTGGCGAGGCGGCGCACGCCGCGATGTCTCATTCCACTTGTGGGCAGGCTTTCTGTCGTTCGTCGCGGGCATGCGAGAGCTCGATCTGCACGTGCTGCTCAACCCGGAGAACATCCACATCCTCGGTCTTACACCCGAGAGTGCGGTCCGCTTCCGCAGCGACTGGTGGACCGATCCGAGCACCGATCCTCTCGTTCGTATCATGTGGGCCGCGTTCTTCATCGCCTGCGCGGCATGCTTCTTCGTCCCGCTCATCTGCGCGAGAGTGCGCTGGAAGCGACTCCTCATCGGGCTTGATTCGTTCGCGTGGACATTCGCCGCGGCGTGCGGCTTTGTCGGCCTCGGGTACGTCACGGACGATCTGCTGCTTCGGCTCTCGGAGGATCCTCCACCTTGGGGACAACTCGCAGAAGAATCCGCTGAGACCGTGGGCGTCGCGCTCATCGCCTGCGCCCTGCTCCTGGCTATCGCACGCGGCCATCACGCGCGAGCCGTCGCGTTGCGGGAACGCACGACGCGCGTCAACGCAGCGGCTTGACGTTGCGGCTTGTCTCCGCGATGTACATCACCGGCAGAAAGTAGTTCCGCCCCTGGTGCTGGAAGACGCGCCCGCTTACATCGAACATCGCGCCATCGCCCGCGCGGGCCGCGGCGCGCTCGATCCCCTCGGTCGCCATGCACGGCACAAGGATCATCGCGGCATCTGCGGCTCCCTCGGGCCCGGAGTCGAAGACAAGCGCCGCCTCTCCCCGAGACGTTCTCGTGAGGCGCGCCTTGCGGCGCGGGATGGTGGTGTCGTCGGCCAGCAGCGTGGCGTTCTGCTGTGCGCCGGGCTGGGTGCGAGTCGGCGTCGTTGTACGCGGTGTTGCGCGGAGCGATTCCAGGTCGGAGATCAGCTCGTCGATCTCGGGGTCTTTCTCCCCCGAGGGTGGACGCTCGCGGCTGGGCTCGCCGGGCTCGGGCGATACTGCCTTCTCGTCGATCAGCGAGAAGACCGTCGGAAGCACGTAGTTTCGTCCCGCGTACGCGGTGATCTGGCCCGAGAGGAGGAACGCGCCGACAACCTGCACGCGAGCGGTGCGCGAGTGAGCACCCTCACCCGTCGCGCCCGCAGCGGACTCCATGCGACGCAGCGTCTCGCACGGGACCACGGCCATCGGACGCTCGCGCGTCCCGTCGGGCGAGGGAGCGAACACGAAGATGTACGCGCCCCAGTCTGTCACCATCAGCACGCCGCGCCGGCGAACGATGAACGACCCTTCCGCCAGGAGTGGCGGACGCGGACCGAGCGGATCGATCGATGGAAGGCCCGCCTCGACTGCGACATCGACGCTCCCGGATGGGGAGGCCGCGCTCGTGCTCGACTTGGACGACGGATAGAGGATCCTTGAAGCCGCACGCTCACGCAACTCGTACCGCACGCGCTCGTTTGATTCGTCATTGAGCTCGGCGTCTCGCGAGGGATCGCCGGTTTCACCGGTGCCGATCGGCGGCGGCTCTTCCTGCGCCCTTGCGATACCCGCGGGCGCGACAAGCGTCGCGGACGCGAGCCAGAGAAGGGAGGATCGAAGGATCGCTTCGTGTTGGGCGTGCATGTGTCAGTATCCTATCGGGATGCTCGCCATCCCCGCGTGACAACGGACGCCTGGTCGAGGATCGCACGCCCGGATGCGGGCTATCATCCGCCCGTCAATCGGCTTTGAGCACGGCCGCGTGCCAGAGTGGACAAATGGAGCGGATTGCAAATCCGTTGGGGAAACCCTTCGTCGGTTCGAATCCGACCGCGGCCTTTCCGAGCGCGTGGGAGTCCCCTTCGCGCAGCACACCGGCCCCCTCGCCCGTCCATGCGAGTACTGGCTCTTTCTACCGACCACGATCCAATGGCCGACGCCTCTCGACCTCCACACACGGACGATCCGGCGACACCGGAGGCGGTGCGCGAAGCCGCGTCGTCTTTCGTGCGCGACGCGTCCGCCGTTCGGGAGCAGATCGGTCGGGTGATCGTCGGGCAGCGGGATGTGGTCGAGCAGGTGCTGGTCTGTCTCTTCGCCTCGGGGCACGTGCTCCTGGAGGGCGTGCCGGGTATCGGCAAGACGCTCCTGGTTCGAACGCTCGCGCAGGCGCTGTCATTGGCTCACGGGCGCGTGCAGTTCACGCCCGACCTGATGCCCGCCGACATCACGGGCACGACCATCGTCGCGGAGGATGATCGGGGCGACGGCAGGGTGCGCCGTGAGTTCAAGTTCCAACCCGGCCCGGTCTTCACGCAGATGCTGCTCGCCGATGAGATCAACCGTGCCACACCGAAGACACAGTCCGCGCTGCTCGAGGCGATGCAGGAGCGGGCCGTCACCGTCGGCGGCACGAGCCACCCCCTGCCCAAGCCGTTCTTTGTCATGGCGACGCAGAACCCGCTCGAGCAGGAGGGCACCTACCCGCTCCCCGAGGCGCAGCTCGATCGCTTCTTCTTCAAGGTCATGGTCGGGTACGCCACGCGCGAAGAGATGTCGGAGATTCTCGAACGCACCGCCACCCGCGTCAGCGTCGAGGCGGAGCCCGTGCTGGACACGGCCCGTCTCCTCGCCCACCAGGCACTCGTGCGACGCGTGCCCATCGCCCCGAGCGTGCGTGATTACGCGGTGCGCCTCGTGCTCTCGACCCATCCCAAGGGCAAGGCAGCCGGACCCGATGGGGGTCGCTTCGCAACACCCATGGTCAACCAATACGTTCGGCTCGGCGCATCTCCTCGTGCGGCCCAGTCGCTCGAACTCGGCGCGAAGGTCGTCGCGCTGCTCGACGGGCGGGCCGCCGTGTCTGTGTCGGATATCCAGCGCATCGCGCTTCCCGCGCTCCGCCATCGCCTCATCATGAACTTCGAGGCCGAGGCAGAGGGTGTGAACGCTGACACGGTCGTCGAGAACGCCATCGCGACGCTGCCCGTCATGGCAGACGCGTGAGAGCACGCGCCGCGTCACGTCATCACATCAACGACCTGCCCCCATCGACCCGGATGACCTGACCGGTGACGTAGCGTGCCTCAAGCGCTAGCCAGCGCACGGCCTCGGCCGCGTCGCCGGGAGTGCCGGGCCGGGCGAGCGGCACACGCGTCAGATACGCCTCCTGTGCCGCACGGTCGGATTCGTACCCATCCTCGGGCCACGCCACAACGCCCGGCGCAACGCCGTTCACTCGCACTCGCGGGGCCAGGTCACGCGCCAGCGAGCGCACAAGCTCGTGCAGGGATGCCTTTGACATCGCGTACGGCACAAACTCGCGACGCGGCAGCCCCATCGCGTGTATGTCGAGCATGGCGACGATCGCGCCACCGCCGTCGAGCGCCGACCGCGACAGATGTCCGCAGAGCGCGGCGCTCAACAGCGCGGGCGAGCCCGCGTTGACCGCATGGAATCGCGAGAGCATCTCGGCGTTGAGCGAAGCGATGGGTGTCGGGGCGTAGATCGAAGCGTTGTGGACCAGCACGTCGAGTCGTGGAAGCAGACCGGCCAGCTCCGCCGCTCCGTGCTCGACATCGGTGAGTTCTGACAGATCGAGCCGCCAGCAGACGCCCCTGCGTCCCAGTGATTGGATCTCCGCCCGCACGCCTCTGGCATCGGCCTCCGATGCGTGATGGTGGATGACGATGTCGCAACCGGCGCGGGCGAGCTCAAGGGCGATTGCGCGCCCGACGCGCCGTGCCGCGCCGGTCACGAGTGCGATCGGTGCGTCTGACTCGGCCAGACGAGCGAGTTCACTCTCAAGGTGCGGGTGCGTCAATCGCCGCCTCCATCTCCGCCGCCACCACCATCGGGGCCGCCCTCGCCACCGGACCCGCTCCCCTCGCCCAGGCCCTCTTCGAAGGCCTCGGGATCGATCTCCCTTTCTTTCCGCCTCTTCGCACGCGGCCGATTCGACTTCTCCAACTCCCAGGCCGTCGGCGTGCGTGCCCGTGCGCCCGCCTCTTTCCACGCATCAACCCTCGGGCCGGCATGGCGCTTTCTGGCGCCGGGCGTTCTCGACTTTCGCGCGACAACCATCATCCCGAGTGCGATCACAACCAGTGCAACGCATATGCCGATCAGAAGAATGAGCAGTCCGAAGCCGTCGCGAATGTTCGAGACGGGCTCGCTTCCGGCCTGGGCGATCGTGCGTGCGAGTGTCGGCATCGAACCACTATAACCGCATGAGCCGCTCCCTCTCTCGCTGCGGGGCATCTCGTCACGCAGATTTCATTGTGCATCCGCACCGGCCATGGCACCTCCGAGAAAGACAAGCGGCCCGCCCGGAGTGGGCAAGCCGCTGTGTGTTCGGGAATCGGTGCGTCCGCTCCCGTGATTGTGCTCAGACGTGACACGTCCGCTCAGACGCAGCCGTAGCTGAAATCATCCACAAAGTCGAGCATGTCGAGGATGTCAACCAGCCCGTCGGTGTTGTAGTCGGCGTTGACACCAGCCGCGCCGCAGGGGCCGGGCTCAAGCTGGCACTGCCCGAAGGAGTCGAAGAAGGCGAGGAAGTCGAGGATGTCAACCTGGCCGTCCACGTTGAGGTCCGGGTTGCAGTCGGGCACCGGCACGACGCCCTCGTCCTGGTAGCTGTCGTTCTGCCACTTGGGCTGATCATGCACGCCGGCGACGAAGTTGTTGCGAGAGCGGCTCACCTCGATGCTCCGTCCGGCCGGAAGGCCGGCGATCGCTGAGGAGGGGTCCGGAGCCCACGCGGCGTGTGTGCCGAAGTTCGTGAACTTCCAGTCGGCGATCACGCCTCGGTCCGAGAACACCAGGTGGCCGGAGTCCGTCATCACGAGCGAGCGGGGCTCGGTTCCGGCCGGGAACGTGATGAGCGAATCCACATGGATGCGATCGACGGTCGGAGAGTCGGTGATGACGCGGTACATCGTGGGCGAGCCCGATGAGCAGATGTACCAGCGATCCGGCGTAGTCGGATCTGGGAAGACAGAGCCGTCTCCGAGGATCGCCACACCGGTCGGCAGCGGCTGGTTCGCGCGAGGCGTCAGATCATTGTTGAATCGCACGAACCGGCCGTTCGTTGTGATCGCGACGATCTCGTCTTTCTTGTCGTCGTACTCCATGTCCACGATCGGCCCGGGCGCGGTGTTCTGCGCCAGCAGCGGGTACGAGCCGTGGTTCAGGTCGTACTTCTTCACGGATCCGTCCGCGTGCACAAAGAGGTGGCCGAAACGCGAGACCGCGATGTTGACACGCTCCGCGGTGAAGCTGGGCAGAACCGTGGACCACACGCCGGTCGCAAGATCCTGCTTGTAGAGCCGATGCTGGTTTGTCGCTGGGTTGATCTTGAGCGCGTACGCCTCAACCCCCATCGGGTGCAGCGCAACCTGCAGAATCTCCATGCCGGGCGAGGGGCTCTGCGACGACGAGTTCTCGTTGTTCAGGCCGAACACCTTCACCGGCTTGTAGATGTGGAAGTCAGAGCCGAACGTGACCTTTCCCGTCAGGCAGACCTGTGGCCAGACAACCCACAACTGGTCGAGGTAGCGGCGCGTCGACGAGTCCACACCGAAATCCACCATGCGGTGACGCTTCACCCATGAACCGTTCAATGGCGCGTTCTGGATCTCCGTGCGCGTCTCCACAGTCGAAAAGGTGGACTGGGAGAACAGGTCGCCGTCATCCGATCCTGGATCTCGAAGGCGAAAGATCGGTTCGCTGAAGTTCTCGCACAGCCCCTTCAGGCCTACGAGTGTCGTGCAGTGGCCTCCCTCACGCTCGTAACCGCCCACGGGGAGTTGGGGCTTGTAGTATCCGTAGCAGATATTCGCCATGCCGCCGATCATCCCCATGAAGATCCATGCTGGTGGGATGTAGCCGCTCCAGGCGCTGAGCGTGAACTTATCATCATGCCAATCGTTAATAAACCCATTCCATCCGTTGAACGCTCCGTTGGATGTGGTGCCATGGAGGGCACTCGTGTTCATATAGTCGCCCATCGCAGTGACGCGAGCGGTCACGTAGCCGTGATTGCTTTGGCTCTGCCAGTTCCGTGGACCGGACATGATGCTTCCATAGCCGTTGTTCGCGATATATCCACGAATGTTCGTGAACGACGTAGGGACACAGTGCATCCCACCGAGCCCTGGCACGGCTGCGCGTCGCTGGTCAAAGTCCGGGACCCCGTAACGATTGATGGTGCACTGGGCGTGGGCCGCTCCCGAGAGTGTTGCCAACGCGATGGCCGTGCATGCAAGCTTGTTCATAGTGACAGATTCCTTCGATGAGGGCCTGGCCCGCGCCCTCCCAGGACGCGGGCCTTCCGGCCGTGCTGCCACACAATGAGGCGATCGTCGGGGACACGCGCGCGACATTCTCAAAATCTCTTTTGCCTGCGTGGCAATGCACTGGCATCAAGACTGGCCCGGCACTTGCAGAACGCCATGAATGATCGAGGCACCCTTCCCGATTACAAACAACGACGGCCCGCCCGGAGTGGGCGAGCCGCTGTGTGTTCGGGAATCGGTGCGTCCGCTCCCGTGATTGTGCTCAGACGTGACTCGTCCGCTCAGACGCAGCCGTAGCTGAAATCATCCACAAAGTCGAGCATGTCGAGGATGTCAACCAGCCCGTCGGTGTTGTAGTCGGCGTTGACACCAGCCGCGCCGCAGGGGCCGGGCTCAAGCTGGCACTGCCCGAAGGAGTCGAAGAAGGCGAGGAAGTCGAGGATGTCAACCTGGCCGTCCACGTTGAGGTCCGGGTTGCAGTCGGGCACCGGCACGACGCCCTCGTCCTGGTAGCTGTCGTTCTGCCACTTGGGCTGATCATGCACGCCGGCGACGAAGTTGTTGCGAGAGCGGCTCACCTCGATGCTCCGTCCGGCCGGAAGGCCGGCGATCGCTGAGGAGGGGTCCGGAGCCCACGCGGCGTGTGTGCCGAAGTTCGTGAACTTCCAGTCGGCGATCACGCCTCGGTCCGAGAACACCAGGTGGCCGGAGTCCGTCATCACGAGCGAGCGGGGCTCGGTTCCGGCCGGGAACGTGATGAGCGAATCCACATGGATGCGATCGACGGTCGGAGAGTCGGTGATGACGCGGTACATCGTGGGCGAGCCCGATGAGCAGATGTACCAGCGATCCGGCGTAGTCGGATCTGGGAAGACAGAGCCGTCTCCGAGGATCGCCACACCGGTCGGCAGCGGCTGGTTCGCGCGAGGCGTCAGATCATTGTTGAATCGCACGAACCGGCCGTTCGTTGTGATCGCGACGATCTCGTCTTTCTTGTCGTCGTACTCCATGTCCACGATCGGCCCGGGCGCGGTGTTCTGCGCCAGCAGCGGGTACGAGCCGTGGTTCAGGTCGTACTTCTTCACGGATCCGTCCGCGTGCACAAAGAGGTGGCCGAAACGCGAGACCGCGATGTTGACACGCTCCGCGGTGAAGCTGGGCAGAACCGTGGACCACACGCCGGTCGCAAGATCCTGCTTGTAGAGCCGATGCTGGTTTGTCGCTGGGTTGATCTTGAGCGCGTACGCCTCAACCCCCATCGGGTGCAGCGCAACCTGCAGAATCTCCATGCCGGGCGAGGGGCTCTGCGACGACGAGTTCTCGTTGTTCAGGCCGAACACCTTCACCGGCTTGTAGATGTGGAAGTCAGAGCCGAACGTGACCTTTCCCGTCAGGCAGACCTGTGGCCAGACAACCCACAACTGGTCGAGGTAGCGGCGCGTCGACGAGTCCACTCCGAAATCCACCATGCGGTGCCGATTGACCCAGCTGCCGTTCAGATTGAATCCCTGGATCGCCGTGCGTGTCTCCTCGGTCGAGAAGACCGACTGAACTGAAAGATCGCCGTCGTCGGCCGCCGGGTTCCGGATTCGGAACGTCGGCTCGCTGAAGTTGCTGCACAGACCCTTCAACCCCACGAGCGTGACGCAGTGCCCGCCGTCGCGGTCGTACACCCCTCCGCCCTGCGGCTTGTAGTAGCCATAGCAGATATTCGTCATGCCGCCGATCATGCCCAGGAAGATCCAGGCCGGCGGAACGTATCCGCTCCACGAACTCAGGGTGAACTTGTCATCATGCCAGTCATCGATGAAGTCGTTCCAACCGTTGAAGGCGTTGTTGCTCTTTGTTCCGTTGACGCCGCTGGTGCTCATGTACGTGCCCATCGCGTTGATGCGAGCGGTCACGTAGTTGTAATTGGTCTGGCTCTGCCAGTTCCGGGGACCCGACATGATGTTGCCGTACCCGTTGTTCGCGATGTATCCGCGAATGTTCGTGAAGGAGGTCGGGACGCAGTACATGCCCCCGTTGTTTGGCACCCCGGAGCGTCGCTGGTCAAAGTCCGGGACCCCGTAACGATTGATGGTGCACTGGGCGTGGGCCGCTCCCGAGAGTGTTGCCAACGCGATGGCCGTGCATGCAAGCTTGTTCATAGTGACAGATTCCTTCGATGAGGGCCTGGCCCGCGCCCTCCCAGGACGCGGGCCTTCCGGCCGTGCTGCCACACAATGAGGCGACCCCGAAGCCGATGCGCGCGAGGTTCTGAAAAATTCCTCGTGTTTCTGCCCGAGGACACACGCAGCCCCTCAAACACCCCAATCCCCCTCAGGACGGCACCCGGCGCGGCTACGATCGCCCTTCGTTCGGAGACACCCCATGCACTATGACGCCCACAAACCCGTGATCGAGGGACTTGAGGCGCGGATCTTGACCATCCGCGACTCTCTTTAACTACGACTCCAAGATGGCCCAACTCAAAGCCCTCGAAGACCGCATGGGCTCCGAAGGGTTCTGGGACAACCAGTCCGCGGCACAGAAAGTCGTCGCCGAGGTCAAAGTCCTTCGGTCTCAGGTCCTTCCGCTCGCCGAGGCCATGACAGGTCTCGAAGACGCCAAGGTCGGATACGACATGGCAAAAGAGGCCGGCGACAAGGATCTCCTCGCCGAGGTCGATGAGGGGCTCTACCAGCTCGGCATCAAGATGGAGCGCGTCGAACTGCAGTCCCTCTTCACCGGCAAGTACGACGCCGGAAACTGCTTCCTGACGCTCAACGCCGGTGTGGGCGGCACCGAGGCCAACGACTGGGCCGAGATGCTCCTGCGCATGTACATCTTCTACTGCGAGAAGATGGGCTGGTCGCTGGAAGAGGTGGACAAGGGCTTCGGGCCCGAAGTCGGCATCGACTCCGTCACCCTCCACGTCAAAGGTCCGTACGCGTTCGGATATCTCTCGTGCGAGCGCGGCACGCATCGGCTCGCCAGAGTGTCACCCTTCAACGCCCAGGGCAAACGCCAGACATCCTTCGCGACCATCGATGTCATCCCCGAGATCGCAGAATCCGAGGTCGAGATCCCCGACAAGGAGATCGACGTTGTCGTCTTTGCGCGCTCCTCCGGACCCGGCGGCCAGAACGTCAACAAGGTCGCAACCGCCGTCCGCATCACGCACAAGCCCACCGGCATCCAGATCACGACCAACACCTACAAGGAAATGACCCAGAATCGCTCCGCTGCGCTCGCACTCCTCAAGGCCAAACTCCAGCAGATCGAGGACGAGAAGCGTGAGAGAGAGATCACCGCCGCGAAGGGCGGCACGCTCGAACTCGGCTGGGGCACGCAGATCCGCTCCTACGTCTTCTACGACAACCGCGTGAAAGACCATCGCACCAACTACGAGGAGACCGACTACGAGGCCGTTCTCCGGGGCGAACTCGCCCCCTTCATCGATGCGGAACTCAAACGCCGACGGGCCGAGAAGGAACGGGTGTCGAAGTGATCCGGTGCCGCCGCGATGCATGACGCACCCGCGCTGGTCTCCGCCTTCCCCATTGCGCTGCGCACGCAGTCGCGCCTCGCGCGGGCCGGCGAGATCCCGCTCCTGCTCGCCCACCCGGACTGGAAGTCACCCGTGCCGACGGTCCTCTGGATGCACGGGCGCACCGCTTACAAAGAGCTCGACCCCGGGCGCTACCTCCGCTGGATCCGCGCCGGGCTCGCGATCTGCGCGATCGACCTCCCCGGCCATGGCGAACGCCTGATCCCCGAGTTTCACACCCCCGCGCGCACCCTCGACATGCTTGCCCAGGCAGTGGGGGAGGTCGATCAAGTCGTCGAATATCTCAGCGACCCCGCGCACGCCGAAGTCTTCGATCTCAACCGGCTCGCGATCGGCGGCATGTCCGCAGGCGGCATGACCACCCTCCGCCGGCTCTGCGACGAGCACCCCTTTCGCTGCGCCGCCGTCGAGGGCACGACCGGGAATCTCGCCGGGCTCTATCTCGCACCGCCCGGTCGGAGCGACGGATCGCCCCCGTGGCCCGTCAGCCATGATCCGGGGCGTGTCGCCACGCTCGACCCGATGCAGAACCTCGCGGGATTCACGCCGCTCCCGCTTCTCGCGCTCCATTCAGAGCAGGATCGGCTTGTCCCCGTCTCGATCCAGCGGCGATTCATCGAGACCCTTCGCGGACACTACGTCTCCCGCGGAGCCGATCCCTCGCAGATCGAGTTCACCACCTGGCCCTCGACCGGCGCGCCCGACGAGCACGTCGGTTTCGGGAGGGTCTCCAACGAGGCCAAGAACATCCAGGCCGAGTTTCTGGCCAGACAGTTACGGGTGAACTCATGATCAGCCCGGATCGATCTCAACCATGACACGGCCCCCTTCGTTCTCGGCGTATGCCAAGCCGATGACAAGATCGATCGCCAACGCGACTTCATCAAGTGTCGGATTCTGAAGCGCAAACATCGCCGAGTCTCGCTCATCGCACCGTGACGCCAACGCCTCATGTCCTCCCGATCTGAGCAAGGCCGCCAGGTCGATGTCGTCCCGGCTGCATAAGTTGATGATTCCATCACCAGCGTACTGGATCACGCCCAGTTCCTTGCCCTTGGCATTGTGAATCCAGACCGAGACCCAGCCGCCGTTCCTCGCTCGGGAGTTCTCAAAGCGTGACAGTCCGTCATGGACAAGATCCCGCACCGTCGAGAACTGGTCGCTCGGCCAGGTGCCGACCACGCCCCCTCCGCCCCCGATCGCCGTCTTCAGTCGGTCCAACCATCCCATCGCTATCCTCCGGTCCATTCGCACAGAGTCACGCCATAAGGATCGGCCAATGCCCCTGCTCGCCGACATACCGAATCGCCGCCAGGTCTGGGCGTGGGCTCTCTACGACCTCGCCAACCAGTCCTTCCAACTCCTGATCAACACCCTGCTCTTCGGGCTCTTCCTCCGGGAGGTCGTGGTCGGTGGAGACGATCCCCGCGCTGGCACCCGCATCTGGACCATGATCACCGCGGGCTCGCTCCTCATCATCGTTATCCTCTCGCCGTTTCTCGGAGCACTCGCCGACCAGAGGCAGTGGAAGCGGGAACTCCTCCTCGTCTCCGGCGTGCTCTGCGGCGTGCTCACCTGTGCGCTCGCGTCCCTGGGGCGTGGCGATCTCGCCCTCGCCGCGACGCTCTACATCATCGCCGCCGTCGCGTGTGGCCTGGGCGAGAACTTCCTTGGCTCGTTCCTTCCCCAGCTCTCAACCCCCGCCACTGTCGGGCGAGTCTCGGCCTTCGGCTGGACCATGTCATACATCGGTGCGCTCGTGCTCCTCGGCATCGTCGCCGCGTGGATCATGCTCGCCGGGCGCGCCGAGATGTCCCAGGCGCGGCCCCTCTTCCTCTTTGCCGGTATCTGGTTCATCGTCGGCATCGTGCCTTCCTTCATCTGGCTCAGGGAGAAGCCGGTCGATTCCTCTCTTCCGCAGAGCTCCGCGTCTCTCGTGGGCTCCACGGCCTCTCGCCTTGTCAGGACAGTCCGCGAGGCGCACAGATTCCGACAACTCGCCCGCTTTCTCGCCATCTTCTTCGTCTACAGCATGGGTACTCAGTCCGTGATCTACTTCCTCGGGATGCTCGGCGACGACATGGGCTTCAAACTCCCCCAGTTGATCCTCTTCGCCCTCGTGATGTCCATTGCCGCGGGCTTCGCCGCATTCACCACGTCGAGATTCCAGGATCGTCTGGGGCACACGCGCACGATCTCGGTCTTCCTCGGTGTCTGGGTTGCAGGAGTAGGCGTGCTGATCGCCGCACAATTGACATCTCTGCCACCGGGGCTCTTCTGGTGCGTCTCGGCCCTGCTCGGCATCGGGCTCGGCGGGATCGGCACCTCGAGCCGCGCGATCGTCGGTGCGTTCACACCCCTCGACAGAGCCGCAGAGTTCTTCGGGCTCTGGGGGATGGTCTACAAACTCTCGGGGATCTGCGGCGTGGTCCTGTTCGGGACGCTCTCGACCCTTCTCCGCAACGCCGATGGCGCGCCGCTGCTCGCCGAGTCCCGTGCCCTGGCCCTCGGGGCACTCGCAGTCTGCTTCGCGGCAGGGCTTGTCCTGCTGCGCCTTGCTGTCAATGAGCGTGAGGGGGTCGCTGCCGCGTCGCGTGAATGGACCAGCACCTGAGCCCAGCGTCCGCGCCTTCCAACCACCCGTATCCGGTGTCAGTGACGACGATGTGGGTCCGAAGCCCTCATGCGCATAAACTCCGCTCCACCCGCACGCGAGTCGCGTCCGCAGGCGGCGTTTGTGAAAGCCATATGAAGCCGAGTTCTGTCTCCCGACCCGCCGCTCGCATACCCCGCTCTCAGTCGCTATCTTGCTCGCGTGATTCTCTTCCCGTGGGTCATTCGGCGTCGATAAAGCGGAAGTTTCAGTAGCAAACCGCTCCTATCGTCAATACAGAGTTATGAGTCCTGAATTGCGGACAGCCGCGCGAACCCAGCATGACACCACCATCAGCAGCGCCCGTCTTGAACGCCCAGACCATCGATCCCACCGAGGGGATTCTTCCGCTTGTCATCACGAAGGTAGAGGCCGGGCAGTTACAGCCGGTCGCCATCGACGGCTCTGGCGCGATCCCCACACCAGAGGCCGGGTCTCTGGACAATGCCGATGATCACGCCGGGCTGGGCGAACGCATTGCCACCGCCGTGGTCGTCGTCGTGCCTGTCATCGGTTTCGCTGTCGCGATGGTGCTTCTCTGGGGCGGCATCTTCAATTTCACCTACCTCGCCATCATGGTGGGGATGTACCTCGTGACCGGGTTCGGCATCACGATCGGTTTCCATCGCTACTTCACCCACAAGTCCTTCGACACCAGCCGTCCCATGGCCGCCCTGCTCGGCATCGCCGGCTCGATGGCGGTGCAGGGCACGCTTCTGGATTGGTCCGCGACCCACCGCAGCCACCACCAGCACAGCGATCACGAGGACGACCCGCACTCTCCACACAACCACGGCGGAGGCATCGTCGGCGTGCTGAAGGGGGCGTGGCACGCCCACGTCGGCTGGTTCCTCAGGGGCATGCAGGTTCGAGATCCGAAGTATGTGGTCGATCTCGTCAAAGATCCCATGGTCCGGCGCATCAGCGCCCTCTTCCCCCTCTGGGCTCTGCTCGGTCTGATCATCCCCGCGATCATCGGCGGCCTCGTGATGATGTCATGGAGCGGCGCCCTGCTCGGTTTCCTCTGGGGCGGGCTCGTCCGTGTCTTCCTCGTTCACCACGTCACGTGGAGCGTCAACTCCGTCTGCCACCTCTGGGGCTCGCGTCCCTTCCGCAGCCACGATCACAGCCGCAACAACCCCATCTTCGGCGTGCTCGCGCTCGGCGAGGGGTGGCACAACAACCACCACGCGTTTCCCGCGTCGGCCCGCCACGGGCTCCGATGGTGGCAGTTCGACGCGAGCTACATCGTGATCAGGACCATGGCCGCGCTCGGCCTCGCGAGCAACGTGCGAGTCCCTTCGAGAGAGCGCATGGACGCCAAGCGGGCCGCCTGAATCCCGACGCTCACGGCCCAGAGTTCAAGACCCGCTGCCCCTCCTGAACCGCGCCGCGTACAACACGCCGGCAACGCCGATCCATCCGACCGCGATCAACGCGGGCACGCGCACGCTCGGCTCAAGGAACGCGCCCACGATCAACCCCAGCTCCCCGATCACAAAGAGCGCGGGCACGACCGGGTAGAGCGGCACGCGGAACGACCGGGAGGCGTCCCGCTTCTTCCGGCGCAGCACAAACAGCGCGATCCCCGTCAGCCCGAAGAACACGCCGTCGATCAGCACCACACCCGTCGTCAGACGGTCCACTGCGTCCTTGCCCCCCGCAGCGAGCAGGAGAGCCACCGCGACCCCCGTCAGTAGAAGGATCGCCGCCACCGGAGTCCCGAATCGCGCCGAGAGTCGCGCGAAGGGCGCGAAGAACCTCCCATCACGAGCCGCGGCGTACACCAGCCGAGGCCCGCTCAGCAGCTGTGCGTTCAGCACCCCGAACGCCGAGAGCGCGACCGCCCCTGCGATCACACGCCGCCCGGTGCTCGGGAAGACCGAGCCCACCGCGTCCGCTGCGAGCGATTTGCTCGTCGCGACGCCCCGGAACCCGAGCAGATCGAGGTACGCCCAGTTCGCAAGCAGATACACCATGATCACCACAAGAACCCCACCGACGATCGCGCGGGGCAGTGCCTTCGAGGGGTTTTTCACCTCGCCCGATATCCAGAGCGCGTGCTGCCACCCGCCGAAGGCGAAGAAGGCCGGCGTCAATGCCGCGAGCAGCCCAGCAAAGGGCGAGAGCGACCTCAGCGGCATCTCGTCCGGACTGGCGACGGGCTTCTCAGGAGAGACGAGCAAGGCCAGCCCCGTGATGACCAGCAGCGTCAGCACCTTCGCGTAGACGGTGAAGTTCTGGATCCTCGCGCCCCAGCGAACGCCCAGGGCGTTCGCCAGCGTCACGAGCCCGATCAGCGCGATCGACACCGCGAGGACACCGCCCGATGATCCCGCCGGTCGGCCCGAAGCGACGATGAGGTTCTCCGTGCAGATCACCGCGATCACGCCGATCGCCCCCGCCTGCACCGCGGTGGCGTTGCAGAACACGAACAAGAACGCAGGGAACGGCCCGTACGAGTCTCTCAGGATCTCGTACTGCGCGCCCGGCGCGTGGTACATCCCGCCCAGCTCCGCGAACGCCAACGCTCCGCACAGCGCGATCCCGCCCGCGACGATCCACGCCAGCATCGCGAACCCGCCGTCGGCCGATACCGCGGCCACCCGGCTCGGCGTGAAGAAGATGCCCACGCCGATGATCGCGCCGATCACCACGCACATCGCGTCCCGCGTGCCGAGCACGCGCAGCATGCCCCCACCCTCTCCACCCTTCGTTGGATCGCTCATCCGGTCGAGTCTACACGACCTCTCGCGAACAGGCAGGAGACAAAGAAACGCCGGCCGCCATACGGCGACCGGCGTTCTACCGATTCAGTTCAAACCGTCAGGCGATCAGGCCCGGCGGCGCCGGCTCACGAGGCCGAGGCCCGCGAGAGCGACCATCGAGGCAGGAGCCGGGACAACGATGTCCGTGAAGCCCGTGAGGACGATCACGTCATTGTCACCCGAGGCCAGGAAGTCCACGGCGACATGCAGCGTCGCGAAAGAGGACAGGTCCGGGCCGGCGACCGGGCCGGTCGCGAACGCGCCGTAGTTGTACAGCGAGCCCGAGGGGCCGGGGCCGAAGGAGACCGAGCCGCCGACGTCGACGCCGAGATCGGTGACCGGACCGGCAACCCACGACCGCTGGATCGTGTCGAAGCCGCCCGTCGTCGAGATGCCGACGCCGTTGCCCGTGAAGTCCGTCATGCCGCCGACGATCGATGAGACGATCGTGGTCGCGCCCGCATCGAGCGTGATCGGCATGCTGAACTCGAACGAGAACGCAGACGCGCCGCCGGCGTCAACAATCGCCAGGCCGTAGGCGATCGTCGCACCCGCATCACGCGGGCCGGCGAGCGTCTCGATAGTGGTGTCACCGAAGGTGTACACCGCGGGGACCAGGCGGAACTGACCGTCGGCCTCGAACGATGCCAGCTCATAGCTGGAGCCATCGATCACCACCGTCGCCACAGGACCAGCGACGGCAAAGCCAGCCACAGACGCAAGAGCCGCAGCAGCGGCAACATAACGAGCGAAACGCATGCTCTTTCTCCTCTTCTCAATGGCACCCGCTATGGCGGGGTACGACTTCCACTCACGCCCGACATGGCGTGCCGCAGTAAGAATGCCACAAGTCACGGGCAATTCAAGGTTTAGAAGCCATCTTCGCACCTAATCAGGGAAGATTCTGAGGCCGCTCCGGGGCTCTCGGACCCTGAAACTGGCTATAGGACCTTTCGCCGGTTGTTATGAGACCAGCGTCGAGAACCCGTGCTGATCCGCCCCGGATCGGGTATCCTCTCTGGCGACCATACACTGAACAGCTTTGGTTGCTTCGGAGTCGTTGATGTCTGCCAGTGCCTGATCCATCCCGGCCCCTCTGACCATCACAACCCGGACGCTCCTCCGGAATGTCTATGGCAGCAATGTGAGCGCTGGGATCACACGCGCTCAGCCCGCCACAGGGCCTTCTTCACACACGCGGCTTCACCCGTGCTTCGCCCTCTCTGAGCCGATGCACGATCGTCCACATCATCGCGTTTCCGCGCGCGGGTCTTCCACACCCGACGCCGCCGGTCACGACGGATCAGCAATACACCAATGGCACACAAGTCTCGTCCGGACTCCGGATTCACCTGTATCGTCTGCTCATTCAAAGTCAGCCAGAGCGCGTGGGGCACTCGCCACCGCAACCACTGCCCGCACTGTCTCTGGTCACGCCACCTCGACGATGAGCCGGGGGATCGACGCTGCCCGTGCCGCGAACCGATGGAGCCCATCGCCATCGAAGTCCGGAAAGACGGCGAATGGTCGATCGTCCATCGCTGCACGGGCTGCGGCACACTGCGCACCAATCGCATCGCGGGAGACGACCACGAGCTCGCGCTCCTGGCCCTCGCACTCAAGCCCATCGCCACGCCCGCATTCCCCCTCGGGGACATCGGCCGCCGGTGATGCACGCACCAATCCGGGTCGGGACCGATCGCTCGGACCCGGCCTCTTCCGCTACGCTCATCCCATGCCACACGTCACCATCCGTAACGCCGTGCCGGACGACGCCTCGCTCATTCTCAGACTCGTCAAAGATCTCGCGGCATACGAGCGTGAGCCCGACGCCGTCGCCATGACCGAACCAATGGTCCTCGCGCACATCTTCGGCATCGGCCTTCCGCCCGGCTCACGTGCCCCATACGCCGAGGCGATCATCGGTGAGGTCGATGGTGTCGCCCAGGGATGCGCCGTCTTCTTTCACAACTTCTCGACATGGACCGGCAAGCCCGGCGTCTACCTCGAAGACCTGTTCGTTCGACCCGAAGCCCGCGGCGCGGGGCTCGGTCGCGCCCTGCTCACTCGCGTGGCTCAGATCGCCGTCGAACGCGGCTGCGCCCGCGTCGACTGGCTCGTCCTCGACTGGAACGAGCCGGCAATCGGCTTCTACAAAGAACTGGGAGCTCGCGCCCTCAACGAATGGACGATTTTCCGCCTCGACGAAGGGCCGATGCGCCGCCTTGCAGGTGCCGATTGAACCTCCGACCCTCGAGAGCACCAACCGAATCCAGACCGGCCGGGGAATCCGCCGCGAATCACACGCCGAACCCATCGGTACACTCTTTCCTGTGACGCCGCCGCCCGTGAGGCATCACAACGAGGCCGGGGCTACCGAGGAGATTCTCATGCGAACAGGAACCGCGATCGCTCTCTTTGGTCTCTGTGTGATCGCCGCGGCATTGGTCACGTGGTCCATCGCCGCCGCGAAACGTCCGAGCGGCACGCTCCTCTCGCTTGTTTCCACGGTCACAGCCGGCCGGCCCGCAACCGCCGGCGTCCAGCACACCCAGGGCACAGACATGAACGCTCCGCAAGGCCCGCGCTACTCGCGCTCAGGCAACGACATCTCTCGTCTCGGCGAGCCGCGCATCAACGAACTCGCGACCAAGCTCTCACCCGAAGACGCGAAGGTCATCCTGCGAAAGGGCACAGAGGCCCCGTTCTGTGGCACTCTGCTCGATAACAAGCTCAAGGGCACATACATCTGCAAGCTCTGCGAGCTGCCGCTCTTCTCGTCAGATGCCAAGTTCAACTCCGGCACCGGCTGGCCCTCGTTCTTCCAGCCCTTCGATCGCGACCACGTCCGTTACGAGAAGGATGTGTCGCACGGCATGGTCCGCGTCGAAATCATGTGCGAGCGATGCGGCGGCCACCTCGGACACGTCTTCGACGATGGCCCCGCGCCAACCGGACTCCGATACTGCCTCAACTCCGCCTCCCTCGACTTCGTCGAAAGCGGCAAGGAGATGCCGCCCATGGCCAGGCCCGTTCAGTCCCAGAAAGCGTACTTCGGCGGCGGCTGCTTCTGGGGCGTCGAAGACCGCTTCCAGCAGATCCCCGGCGTCATCAACGTTGTCAGCGGGTACCAGGGTGGCAAGACCCAGAACCCGACCTACAAGCAGGTCTGCTACGAAGACACCGGCCATGCAGAGGTCGTTGAGGTCACGTTCGATCCAGCGCGCGTGTCGTATGCCGAGCTGCTGAAGTGGTTCTTCAAGCTCCACAACCCGACCACGCTCAATCGCCAGGGGCCGGATGTCGGCACGCAGTACCGATCCGCGATCTTCGCGTCGGACCAGACGCAGTTCGACGAGGCAACCTCCTACATCGCGACATTGCAGCAGACCGACAAGTACAAGAACAAAAAGATCGTCACACAGGTCCAGCTCGTCGCCGATGCCGGTCCCTTCTGGCCCGCCGAGGAGTACCACCAGGACTACCACGAGAAGCACGGCGGCTCCTGCGCCCTCCCGTTCGACGACGAGTGATCTCCGCTCTCGCGGCATCGGTGAGGGGCGAATGATCCACGCATGGCATGGTTCCTCCTCATCGTCGCGGGATTGCTCGAAGTCGTCTGGGCCATCGGCATGAAGCAGAGCCACGGATTCACGCGCCTCTGGCCGAGCGTCTACACGAGCATCGCGATGCTCGTGAGTTTCACGCTCCTCGCCCTCGCGATGCGTGTCCTCCCCCTCGGGATCTCCTACACCGTCTGGGTCGGCATCGGAGCCCTCGGGTCCGTCATCGCGGGCTTCGTGATCTTCGGAGAACGCATGAATCTCGTCCAGTTCGTGTGCCTCGCCTGCATCGGGCTCGGCATCGTGGGACTCAAACTCACGACACCCACCAAGAAGCCACCCATCAACATCGCGATGCGTGGCTGATCAGCCGCTCTCCGTGCGTTCGAGAAGAACAAGCCACTCCGCGTTCCCCGTGCCCTTCTTCTTCCGCTTCGCCCCCACCGACCCGCCCAGGACCGGCGATCTCGTCACAGCCACCGCTCTCACCCCGAGCATGGGCATCTCCGACACCACCCGATCAGTGATCGCCCTCGCCTCTTCCTCACCGAGCACCGTCTCGCCGACCCGCGCCCCGGATTCTCCGACCTCGTAATGGGGCTTGATGAGCGTGATGATCCGCCCGACCGGCTTCATCCACCGCAGCGCGGCAGGAATCGCGTGCCGCTGCCTCGTCCACCCGAGATCAATCACCACAAGATCGACCCCGCCCGCATCGCTCACATGCTTCGGAGGCGCAGCGTGCAACGCGTTCGATCGCTCCATCACCACCACACGCGGATCGTTCCGCAGTCTCCACGCGAACTCGCCATACGCCGTGTCTACCGCGTAGACACTCGCCGCGCCGTGCCGCAACAGGCAATCCGTGAACCCGCCCGTGCTCGCGCCGAGATCAGCGCACACCATCCCGCTCGGGTCGAGACCGAACTCGCGCAGCGCATGCTCCATCTTGAGCCCGCCGCGGCTCACATACGGGCACTCGTCCTGAGCCCCGTCCGCCGGCATCGCTCACTCGGCCTCCGAAACCGGAGCCCACTTCTCTTCCCGTTCCAGCCCCTTGGGATGCAGTATCTCCCACAGTTTTTGCAGCAGTTCCCGCGTCCCGAGCTTCGCCGCGCCCGAGAGCGCGACAACCTCCGTGTCCCTGCCGAGCTTGAGCTTGAGGCGAAGCTCCTTGACCTTCGCGGTGCGCTCCTTCTCGTCGGGCAGGAGATCGAGCTTGTTCAGCGCGATGATCTCCTGCTTCTCAGCGAGCGTCGTGCTGTACCCCGCAAGCTCAGCCCGAATCGCGAGATAGTTCTCGGCGGGCGTCCGCTCGTTGTCGGGCATCACGTCCAGCAGATGCACGAGCACGCGCGTCCGCTCGATATGCCTCAGGAAGTCGTGGCCGAGCCCCGCGCCGTCCGCCGCACCCTCGATCAACCCGGGAATGTCCGCGATCACGATCCGTCGATCCTGATCAAGCTCCGCGATGCCCAGCTGCGGCGAGAGCGTTGTGAACGGATAGTTCGCGATCTTCGGTGTCGCCCGCGTCAGTGCCGCGAGCAGCGTCGATTTCCCCGCGTTCGGCATCCCCACGAGTCCGACATCGGCGATCAACTTGAGTTCCAGACGCAGCGTCCGCTCAACCGCCGGCTCGCCCGGCTTGGCGTGCATCGGCGTCTGATACGTCGAGGTCTTGAAGTGCTCGTTCCCGAATCCGCCCCGGCCCCCCGGCGCGACCACCACACGCTCGTCCGGCTTGATGTCGCAGACCTGCTCACCGGTCTCTTCATCAAAGACCAGCGTCCCCGGCGGCACACGGATCACACAATCGCTCCCGTTCGCGCCGTGCTGCTGCTTGTACCGACCCGGCTCACCCTCCTCCGCCTCCCAGTGATACTGGCCTCGGAAGGTGTACAGGGTGTTGACGTTGTGGTCACCCACAAGGATGACAGACCCGCCGTCACCCCCGTCGCCCCCGTTGGGGCCACCCTTGGGTTCGTACTTCGCCCGACGGAACGAGATATGACCATCCCCGCCCTTGCCGGACTTGACCTTGATAATGGCGCGATCGACAAACATGGACCCTGACGATAGGCCCACTCGTCGTCATACCCGCGAACCAATCCCCGAACTCACGCCGCCCGGTGGTACGCCCCAGAGGCGAAACGCCCGAGCAGCCGATCCCGATCCACGTTGGTCGCGAACTCGTCAAAGAGCACGCCCATGACCACCGGGCCGGGCACACCATCATCGTCCGCCCACATAATCGTCCCGCGGGCCAGCACTTCCTCGACCGGCGCGCCCTTCGCGTTGCCGGGCGGGAGCTTCACCTCCAGCACGATCGAAGTCCCCGGCTCGATCGCTCGGTCGAGCTCCATCCGCACACCACCCTCGCTGATGTCATACGCGTGCCCCTCGAGCAGCCCCGGCTCTCCCGGGACGCGCACCTTGACCTCGGTGTACGCGGGGCTGACGGAGAATCGCTCGAATGTGCGGCGATTCTCGCCGTTGATCGTGTGGAGGACGGGGTTGATCTCACCGGGCATGGCACCGCTCCAGAGGGGGCCTGCCGGCCCCGCTCTGAGTTATCGACCACGACCAAACCCGACTTGATCGTCAGATGGACACCGGGCGCAAAACGTGCCCTCGATCAACCGCTAGGCGTTCTCTGAGGCACCGTCCGAAGCCGCCCCCAGCCGCTCAGGAAGCCCATGCACAACCAGATTGAGTGAGACCCGCCCCAGCGTGACTCCCAGGCGATTCTCAAGATCCTCTCTCAGAGTCGGGCTGAGCGCATGGACCAGGTGAACGCCCAGATCCTCCGGCACATCCATGACACGACCGTCCGATGTCGTCAGATGAACATGATCGCGCATGTCCGAGTCGTAGCGCGTCGCGCCCGACGGGCACGGAATCCGCTGCGCAAGCCCAGAACGCACGAACACCTCGAGCGTGTTGTACACCGTCGCAAGACTCAGTCCCGGCTCCAGCCGCCGCACCAGATCGAACAGCTCCTCGGCCGTTGGATGCGTGTGCGTCGAGGCGAGCGCCTCGTACACCAGCTCCCGCTGACGGGTGCAGCGGAGATTGCTCGAACGCAGCACCTCTCTCGGAGCCCTGCCCATCGCGTGGTGGTCTTGTGAGGACGGCATGAACAATCCTAGGCCCGGACCCGCCATCCACGCACAATGGATGTGTACGCCAACCCCAAACCTCACAAGGGGTTAGTCACTCGGCGGCACTGCCGGTTCACTCGACTTCTTCTTCCTCATCCGGCGCGACAAGGCTCATTTTCAGGTGCGGGATCCCCGCCTCGGAGAACTCGTCACCATCTCTCGCCCAGCCGAGCTTCTCATAAAACCCCTTCGCGCCCTTCTGCGAGTGGCAGAACAACTCGCGAAGCCCGAGCTCGCCGAACGCGCGGCACTCAACCTCAACCACAAGCCGCCTCCCCAGACCCTCACCCTGACGCTGCGGATCGACAGCCATCTGCATCAACTTCCCGATGCCGCGCTCCGGATAATCAGCCAGGAGCAATGCGCACCCGATCACCCGCTCTCCCGATGGATGATCGAAGACCGCGACGAAGTGCTCGAAGCGATCCTCATACCCCGGGAACAGGTCGCGAAACTTGTGGATGTCCAGCCCCAGAGGCCTCAGCAGCACCTGCTCACGCAGCGCGACCTCCTGCGCGTACAACGCGCCATCGCTCGGTGTGATGCGCTTGATTCGAACCACGGGCGGAACCTCCCGACGAGAACCCCAACCCGTAACAGGCCGGACCCGTCGTGAGCCAAGAATAGCACCGACCACACGACCGGTGTCGGCCGCGTGCGTCTCATCGACAGCCAGACTCGCTACCCACACGATGCCGCTCGACCAGGCAGTGGGGGAGGTGCACACCCGTGTGCACCCCTCTCGCGGGATTCCTCCACTTACTGGTTCACGAGCCGGTAGAGGTGCTCATTCGATCGCCGCTCCCGCCCCATGATGCGGCTCGAAGAGGTCCCCGACATCACCTGCCAGATATCCGCGATGACCTCCGGGCGGTGCAGGTATCCCCAGTGGTCGAACAGACGCTCCTTCATCGAGCCCTTCGGTTGTTCCAGCACCCGCGCCGCCGCCTCGATCGACGCCTTGTCAGAGATCGCGCCCAGCACCGAGGCCGCGTTTGTCCTCATTGGCACCCCACTGGCAGCCGGATGCGTGGACTTCGCCCCGAGCCGGAGCGCGCTGCAATCCACGGCTACCGTCCGCGCCGGCAGGATGTTTGTGTCAACCGACTGCGGCCCGTGCTGACCCAGCCGCTTCTCACCCGGGTTCTTCACCGTCGATGAGTGACGCAGCGCATCGTCGCTCACGTGGTTGTAGACATGCACGCGATCCGAGTACGTCGCCAACTCGTGCATCGGCTCGCCCGGGTTGAGCGCGGTCCACTCGACATCCGCGTTGAGCAGAAGTGTCTCCCCGAAAACCGGATGCCTCAGCAGCTGATCGCCCACAATCGATCGCATGAACTCGCGCAGCACCTGGTTCCCCATCGAGTGCGCCGCAAGGTGGATCCGCTTGCCGCACAGCTCAGGACGGGCCCGGCGCCTCTCCGGATCGAAGAACTCGGCGTAGAAGCGAACCAGCTTCGAGAACAAACGCCCCATCACCATGCCCGCAGGCGCAGCGATCTCCTGGTCCTTCCAGTACCGGTGGATCTTGCCCCACGACGGCCATGTGTAATAGATGATCTGCGAGACCGGGCTGTGCGCGTTCGAGGCGTACACCTGTGTCAGCCGGTGCAGATGCACCAGCGCATCCGGCCACGAGTAGTTGAAGCCGTGGATGAAGAAGAGCACGTCCCCCTTCCCCTCCGGTGCCGCGCTCATCGTGTCGTACAGAGACTTGAACATCCGCTGCGTGCCCGGCAGCGTCTCCGCCTTCGTTGCCTTCGTCACATCGTCATACCCCGGCTCGAAGGTGTCCTTCAGGAACGTCACCGCACCCTCAAGATCGGCCGCGCTCGGAGTCGCCGGCAGACCGGTGGCCTTAAACGATGCAATCCGGAACGTCGGCAGCGAGTCCAGACGCTCGCTCTGCGAGTCCGTCACGACCACCCGCTCCCGTCCGGACTTCGGATCCGTCTCGACACGACGATTCGTCACGATCCAATGTTGCGCCATGGCAGCTCTCCTCCCGTCTGCGGCGTGCATCGCCGCGGAACTTCCCCACTATACCAGAGCACGTCCCAAGATGTGGGGATGACACCCGCAGGCCGACGATCAAAGTCGCCCCGCGATGCACACATGCCTACCATCCCGACCCCACAGCCCGACGGGCACCAAGACGAGTGAGCCGCTCTCACCCGCCCCGAATCAAGCGTGGATCGTAAGTCTCGGAGTTCCAAGCATGTACGCGATCATCGAAGAGTCCGGTGGCCAGCGCAAGGTGACCAAGGACCAGACCATCCTCGTGGATCTCATCAACGGTGGCGAGTCGAAGGCCGGCGAGAAGATCACCTTCGACAAGGTCCTCGTCATCGGCGAAGCCGGCGGCACCGCGAAGCTCGGAACCCCTTATGTCTCAGGGGCTTCCGTTGTCGGCGAGATCGTCGAGCCCATGGTCCAGGGCGACAAGCTGTACATCTTCAAGTTCCGCCCCAAGAAGGGCCACTCGCGCAAGACCGGCCACCGGCAGCGCTACACCAGCGTCAAGATCACTGCGATGAACGGCTGATGAGAACCAGCCGATGAAGGTGGCCGAGTCGGCTCGGTCCGCTGTGTCGTGGGCGGTGTGCATCCCGAGCCAGGAGCAGCCGCATGCAAGCCCAGTTCCAGCAACTCGTCGCCGATGCCCAGGCCGCGTACAAGAAGGGCGATTACCACAAGGCGCTCGCCCCGCTCATCCAGATCGCCAAGGCCGCGCCGCAGGATGCCGACGCGCAGTTCCGCCTCGGGCTCTGCCAGGCGTACCTCGGCAAGCACGCCGACGCGCGCGCGTCCATCGATCGCGCCGTCAAGATCAAGCAGCATGATCCGAGATTCCACTGCGGACTCGCCTTCATCTCGCGACGCGAGGGCAAGATCGCGCGGGCGCAGAAGGAACTCGATCGCGCCATCGAGATCGATCCCCGGCACGAACCCGCCGTCAAAATGAAGGCCGAACTCCTCTACTTCGCCGACGATGCCGAGGGCGCGTGCCGCATCATCGAAGAGGCAAACGCCGCGGGCTTCGACTCCCCCATGCTCGACATCGCGTTCGGCCTCTTCTGCGCAAACCTCGATCGGGCTGCGGAAGGAATCAGGCGTCTCGAGGCGGTCATCGATCGCCCCGATGTCGGCGACAGGCCGCGAACCAGCGCGCTCTTTCGTTTGGCATCGCTCTACGACAAGGCCAAGCGTTACGACGACGCATGGGCCGCGTACACACGCGCGAACGCCTCATCCCCCAAGCGATTCAACGCGCCCATGACCAAGGCCGCCACCGAGCGCACGCTCGAGACCTGGACGCCCGACGCCGTTGCGCGTGCGCCGCGTGCGAAGCGATCCGGCTCTCGCCTCGTCTTCATCGTCGGCATGTCACGCTCAGGCACCTCGCTCACGGAGCAGATCATCGCCAGCCACCCCAAGGCGTTCGGCGCGGGCGAGCTGCTCGACATGATCATGATCGCCCACGATCTGCGCCTCTCGGACTTCCCACTCTCCGGACAGGTCCACTCCCCCGAGCGTCTCAGCCAGCTCGCCGTGGACGAGGCGGCACGCCGCTACCACGACATGGCGAACGCTCGCGCGCCAGGCGCAGAGAAGTTCACCGACAAGAACCCCTTCAACTACCATCACGTCGGCCTCATCCAGCTCCTCTTCCCCGGCTCGCGCGTGGTCTGGTGCCGGCGCAACCCGATCGATGTCTGCGTCTCGAACTACTTCCAGGACTTCGAGGACACCATCCCGTGGGCCTCGGACCTCTCCAGCATCGCCCTGATGTACCGCCTCCACGAGGATCTCATGCGCCACTGGCAGCGGCTCTTCCCGGGCGCGATCATGGAGCTGCACTACGACGATCTCGTCGATCGCCAGGAAGAAAAGACACGCGAACTGCTCGCCTTCGTCGGGCTCCCCTGGGACGAGCGCTGTCTCAAGTTCTACGAGTCCGACCGCATCACGATGACCGCATCAAACGATCAGGTCAGAAAGCCCCTCTACAAGTCCACGGGCAGGTACAAGCCCTACGAGAAGCACCTCGACCAGCTGCGCAAGGATCTCGGTCTGCCCCCCGCGCAATAGCATCCCCGGCTTCTTCACTTCTTGATGAACGTGTGCCGCTGGCGATCCTTCGCCACCCCAGGGAACCCGAGCGCACGCCCGTGCGCCACGCAGTACACACCGGGCTCCAGCACACCGACCGCGAAGATCGACTCCGTCAGGTTCTGCAGCGCATCCGAACGCGTCATCTCGAAGGGACGCATCGCCCCCGTGAGCACGATCGGCACCCGCGGCCGGACGATCCGCTCGTGCAGCCAGCGCCCCGTGACCTCGAGCGTGTCCGTCCCGTGCAGGATCACGATCCCATCAGTCTCGAGCGTCGATCCCGCCTCACCCCCGAACGTGCGCACCGCGTCCACGATCCGCGCACGGTCCTCGTCGGTCAGCTCCAGCGAGTCCTTGCTCATCAACTCCACGATGTTGATCGAGGTCTCTTCGAGGCGCAGCCGCCGGAGCATCCTTCGCACCAGCGAACGCCGGTTGGCAAGTCCGCCCGTCTGCTCGTCATAGGTCTTCTCGATGGTGCCGCCCGTGGTGATGAGCGTGACGTGTCGCATGTGGCGCTCTCAGGGTGTGCCTCGGCCCAGTGGCCTCAATCAGCATAAAGCGATGGAAGACGTGGGGGCGAGGGAGGAAGCAGAGTGAAGGAGCGTGGAAGTCGGCGGGGAACGGAAGAGCCGGCCCGGACTATCTGATCCTACCCGCCGAACCGAACTCGGATCCCGGCCCGCTGCTGTCGGACATCGCTGCCCCCACGGCGATCGAACTCGGTGACTTCTCGCTCGCCGCCCGGGCCGACATCATGATCCCCCGCTCACCGAGATAGCGTCTGGTCTGGGCATCGAGCGTCGCATCACGCAGACCCTTGGCCGCGCCGAACTGACCGGGGTGGATCTCCTGCTCCGTCAAGTCCGCCAACTGGCGGATCGACAGCTGGAGCGAATCAACCGCGTATCGCGAGTCAACAAGCCGCTTGATCTCCCGCAACTGCGCCAGGCCCGAGAGCGACGTCATCGCGGCCTTCAGCTTCCGGTGCCTGCGCAGGAGACGCGCCTGCAGCCGGATGTTGTCCGACGCCCGGACGCCCAGGTTCGCGAGCAACTCCTGCGTTGAGTCCGCGATCGGCTCGTGCTCCTGCACCATGTCGAGCAGCGCGTACATCTCGTCAAGGTGGAACTCGCGCCGTCCACCCTGCCACACCCACACCGCGTGGTCGATGTCGTGCAGCATCGCCCACGCCATCCGCTGGGCCTCGTCGGCCATCTTCGCCCGCTCGATCAGCCAGTCCACCAGCGCGACGGTGAGCGCAAGCCCCACGATCTCGGCCGCGAGGTTCGGCAGCAACTCAACCAGCGCGCTCCGCCCCTGGATAAGCACCGAAACGACCGTCGTGATCAGCGCGATCACCCCGAGTATGCCCGCCAGTATCCAGCGATTCATCGATGCACTCCAGAACGCCGCACGCTCATGCGCACACCGAAACAAGCACGCCACAAAAGCCGTGCCCGCACGCGCACCGGGCACCATCGTACCGTCTTCTGTCGCACAAGCGACAAAACGGTCTGCTTCAAGTCGCCGAACTTCCTCTTGTTCGAACCCCCGCGATCCCATAACTCGGCCTTGCACCTCGCCAACCCGCCCACATCCAGCCCGGCATCGCCCTCCCCGTCGCATGGATCGCTGAGCCCTTCACCTCGCGCTCCCGTCTCGCGTCGCTGCGCCGAACCACAGCAAAGGGCCATCGCCGATCTCCATCCCCTCCTGCCCCAGCACCCGACACCATCGCCTCCCTCTCTCACCCCCTGCCCTCGCTGGCGTGGTGCCGACACGCCTGTTATGCTGCGCGCCGGGAGCGTCGCATGCGGACTCTCTTCCTCTGCCAACGCTCTCCAAGTCCAACCACTCGCGGAGCCGACACATGAGCGACCTGCAGACGAACACCCTCCTGATGGTCATCATCGCGATTCTCATCCCGCCTCTGGCCGTCTTCCTCAAGAAGGGCCTCGGCATGGCCCTCATCATCAGCATCATCCTCACCCTGCTTTTCTACGTCCCAGGTCTCATCCACGCCCTCTACGTCATCCTGAAGACCTGACCAGATCGAATCACACAGGCCTGAAAGCATGACCGGCCCACCCAACGCGCCCCGCCGCATCATCCCGTGCGGCGTGCTCGGACCGCCCGAATCCCCCGCGCCACCGCAGGGCCGATTCCGCACCCGTACCATCCCGCTCCGAGGTCCTTTCGGGAACGACACCCCAGGCTCAGACGGATACCCGATCCCACCCGTCGAACTCTGGCGCGGCTACGGGCAGACTCCCGCCGAGTACCTCCGGCTCGCCCAGCGCCACGTCGATTCCATGCTCGCCACGCTCGAGCCGCATGCTCAAGGCCTTGACCCATCACCTCGCGTGCTCGACTTCGGGTGCGCCGCCGGGCCCATGCTCCGCATCCTCCGCGCCACGCGCCCGGGGTGGGAACTCTGGGGGTGTGATATCGATCCGATCGCAGTGGACTGGTGCCGCCGCAACCTCTGCGCCGCACTCAGTGTCTTTACCAACACCACCGCGCCCCATCTCCCGCTCCCCGACGCGATGCTCGATCTGGTCTACGCCGGTTCCGTCTTCACGCATATCGAGCATCTCGCCGACGCGTGGCTGCTCGAACTCGCACGCGTGCTCCGCCCCGGCGCACTGCTCTATGTGACAATCCACGACCGCGCCTTCATCCGCAGCACCATCGCCCACGCACCAGACTGGCGGCTCACAACCAACATCATCGCCCACTTCTCCGAACAAGCCGCCGAAGGCGACTGGTCCTGCCGCTCGCTCGGCACCGGCCCGAACGCAAACATCTTCTATGACCGAGAGTGCTTCCTCCGCATGGCCTCTGCCGGCTTCGAGCCCCTCGGCGCGACGGAACGCGCGTACGGCGATCAGACCGCCCTCCTGCTCAGACGCCGCATCTGAAACCCCGCGCTTCCCCCGGCCCGATCCGGTGCGACAATCTGTCATGCAACAGAGTGCCGCAAAGCCAAGCGTCTACGCCCTCGTCACAGGCACGCTCGACGCCGTCGCCACCGGGCCGCACGCCGCGGCTCGCGACCTGGCCCGCTCGCTCGCAACGCTCTGCGAATCGCACGGCACCCCCGGCACAAAGGGCGATCCCCTCGCCGAGGCCGGACGCCTCATCGCCGAACGCTCGACCGATGAGATTCTCGCTGTCATCCGCTACCTGACAGTCCGCTTCCACCTCCTGAACAACGCCGAGAAAGCGACCATCGTCCGCATCAATCGCCAGCGTGAGTGCGCCGAGACCTTCGACCGTCCCCGTTCCGAGTCGATCGCCGAGGGAATCCTCGCTGTCGCCCGCGCCGGGCTGTCATCGAGCCAGACCGCTGGCCTTCTCCGCCGCCTCGACATCCAGCCGACGCTCACCGCCCATCCCACAGAGTCCCGCCGCCGGAGTCTCCAGCTCATGCTCCGAGAGGTCTCGGAACTGATCGACCGACGCGACCGCAGCGACGCCACTCCCTCGCGCGTCCGGCGCGCCGATTCGCGACTCCGCCAGCTCTCCACCATGCTCCTCCTCACCGACGAAGTCCGGGCCAGGCGCCTGAGCGTCATCGACGAAGTCAGGAACGGACTCCACTTCCTCACCGGAACCATCTGGGACTCTCTCCCCCGCCTCGCACGCGACATCGCCGACGCGATCGAGGGTGTCCACGGCTCACCCTCTCCCCTCTCCATCGCGGACATCCCTCCCGTGCTCCGATACCGCACGTGGATCGGCGGCGACCGCGACGGCAACCCCCGGGTCACAAGCCAGGTCACGCGAACCACCATCGCCATGCTCGGACAGGCCGCTCGCGCCAAGGTCGCCGAGGCCCTCGAACGTCTCCGCCAGGAACTCAGCGTCTCCGATCGCCTCGCTCCCTGCCCCAGCGACCTTCTCGACGCGATCGAAAGAGACCGAGCGTTCGACACCCAAGACCACGATGCCATCGCCCACGCCCAGCACGAGCCCTTCCGCCTTCGCATCATGCAGCTCAGGGCACGCCTTGCCCACGATCCCGCATACACGTCATCGCTCCTCCTCGCCGATCTTGAGCAGATCGCCCGAGCCCTTCGCGTTGTCGGCCTCGGCGACTGTGCCGATGCCGGCCCCCTCGCAGACCTGATCTTCCGCGTCCGCACCTTCGGCCTGCACATGGCCACGCTCGACATCCGCCAGCACTCACGCGTCCACGAGTCCGCCGTCGCCGAACTCCTCCGACTCAGCTCGGTCCACCCCGATTACGCCTCGCTCCCCGAGCCCGAGCGCATGCTCATCCTGCGCCGCGAATTGGCCAACCCACGTCCGCTCCTCCCGCCAGGCGCACCCCTCTCGTCCGAGACCCGCGAGGCCATCGACGTCCTCCGCGTCGTCGCCGAGGCCCACGCCCATGAGCCGCAGAGCGTCCAGGCCTACATCGTCTCCATGACACACGCCCCCAGCGATCTGCTCGCGGTCCTCCTGCTCATGAAAGAAGTCGGGCTCTACCGCGCCCAAGACGGGCGTGTCACAAGCTCGCTCGACGTCGTCCCCCTCCTCGAAACCATCGACGACCTCCGACACGGTCCCGAGCTCCTCGACACACTCTTCAACGAGCCCGCCTTCCTCGCCCACCTCCACGCCAGAGGCGCGGTCGAATCCCACAACCAAGCCCCCTTCATCGAGGTCATGCTCGGCTACTCAGACTCCAACAAAGACGGCGGCTTCCTCATGGCCAACGTCGCGCTCAGGGAAGCGCAGGAACGCATCGGCTCTCTCTGTGCCGCACGCGGAATCCAACTCCGACTCTTCCACGGCCGGGGCGGAACCGTCGGCCGAGGCGGCGGCCGTGCCAATCGAGCCATCCTCTCCATGCCCCAGCCCGCCCACAACGGACGCATCCGCTTCACCGAACAAGGCGAGGTCATCTCCTTCCGATACGGCGTCCCCGCCATCGCACGCCGCCACCTCGAACAAATCATCAGCGCGATGATCGTCTCCGCACACCAGGGAGGCGTGATCAACACCCCCGCCGCACGCACCACACCCCAGGACGCGTCCAGCATGCTCGAGCGCATGGCCGATCGCTCCATGATCGCATACCGGCGCCTGATCGAAGACCCTCGATTCTGGCCGTGGTTCACCGCCGTCAGCCCCGTCGGACACATCGGCGGCCTGCCCATCGCGTCGCGCCCCGTCGCGCGAACCGGCGGCGACCTCACGTTCGACGCTCTCCGCGCCATCCCATGGGTCTTCTCATGGATCCAGATGCGGTATCTCGCGCCCTCCTGGTACGGGCTCGGCGCAGCCCTCTCCGAACTCACACCCCAGGAGCTCGATTGGTCCCGCAACGCCTACGCCAACTGGACCTTCTTCCAGACCGTCATCGACAACGCCAAACGCGAGATGGCCCGCGCCCGCCTCTGCACCGCCCGCTTCTACGCCGATGAACACGAGCACGGCGCCGCGATCCACCAGCTCATCGAGACAGACTTCAACGCGGCCCGTGCCGCGATCCTCAGCATCACCGGCGATCCCGACCTGCTCCACAACGAGCCCGTCATCGCACGCGCGATCGAGGCCCGAAACCCCTGGACCGACGTGCTCAATCTCGCGCAGGTCGAACTCCTCCGGCGCGCACGCACCGAGACCGATCCCGATCGGCTCGAACGACTCCGACAAGCGATCTACGCGAGCATCAACGCCATCGCCGCCGCCATGCAATCCACCGGCTGAGCACTCTGTCGCCCATCCTGCGCGGTACACTCCGCGCCATGCCCATCCAACTCTTACTCGTCGCCCTCGCCCTCACACCACCGCCCGCTCCCGTCGGCGCCCTCCCGAGCGAGGCGCAGATCCGCTGGCACGAGCACGAGTTCTACGGGTTCATCCACTTCACCACCAACACCTTCACCGACAAAGAGTGGGGCTACGGCGACGAGTCCCCCGACATCTTCAACCCCTCCGCGCTCGACACCGACCAATGGGCCCGCGTCGCAAGCGAAGCCGGCATGACCGGCCTCATCCTCACCGCCAAGCACCACGACGGCTTCTGCCTCTGGCCGACACAGCACACCGCACACTCCGTCAGGTCCTCTTCCTGGCGCGGAGGCGCCGGCGATGTCGTAGGCGATCTGGCAACGTCCTGCCGCGCCCACGGCCTCCGATTTGGCGTCTATCTCTCCCCCTGGGACCGCAACCACGCCGCCTATGCCACGCCCGCATACGTCGATGTCTACCGCGCCCAACTCGCCGAACTCATCGAGACCTACGGTCCCGTCTTCGAGGTCTGGCACGACGGGGCAAACGGCGGCGATGGCTACTACGGTGGAGCCCGCGAGAACCGCACCATCGACAAAGCAACCTATTACGACTGGCCCAGCACATGGGCCATGATCGAGCGCCTCGCCCCCGATGCCATCGTCTTCAGCGATGTAGGCCCAGGTTGCCGCTGGGTCGGCAACGAGCACGGCTTCAGCGCGGAGACCTCATGGCAGACGATCTCACCCGGCAACCTCATGCCCGGCATGGACATCAAGGGGCTCGACACCGGCGACCCCGACGGCACCCACTGGATCGGCGTCGAAGCCGACGTCTCCATCCGTCCCGGCTGGTTCTATCACGCATCAGAAGACGACAAAGTCAAGACCCCCGAGCAACTGATCGAGATCTGGTACGGATCCGTCGGACGCGGCGCGAACCTCCTGCTCAACATCCCGCCCGACCGCCGCGGCCTCATCCACGAGAACGACATCGCCTCCCTCACCGAGTTCCGGCGCATCCTCGACGCGACCTTCGAAGAGGATCTCCTCCGTGGCTCCTCCATCGGCTCCCAGTCCGTCCGCGCTGCCCACGATGCACGCTTCGAGCCCGCCAACCTCCTCGACAGCAACCCCGAGACCTATTGGGCAACACCCGACGGCATCACCGCCGCCGCCGTCGAACTCACGCTCTCCGAACCTCGCTCCATCGACGTCATCAAGCTCCGCGAGCACATCCGCCTCGGCCAGCGCATCGAGTCCTTCGCCCTCGATTACTGGGCCGACGGCCAATGGAAAGAGTTCGCGCAGGGCACAACCATCGGCCCGCGCCGCATCCTCCGCACCGAACGCATCACCACCGACCGACTCCGCCTCCGCATCACGGGCTGCCGTGGCGATGCCATCGTTCTCGCAGACTTCAGCGCCTACTGCCGCCCGTGAGCACGCGACAGCCGCCGGCGCGTTCACCCGCACCGCTCATCCCATCTTCCTGGCCAGCATCGCGCCCATGCTGAATCCGCCCCGCATCCTTCCCGACGGCTCAAAGATCAGCCAGTCCTCAATATCCGCAAACGCGATCGAGGCCGGGTCCCCTTCCTTGAGGTTCTTCACCACCGACGGCACATTGCCTACCGCGCCCCTCACACCCTGCTCGTTCGCGTCCTCAACCGTCAACCACATGTGCTCGGTATTCCGCCCGTCATGAAACGGCCCCTTCACGGAGAAGTGCTCCTCGGGCGAGCGATTGTGCCACGCGATCAGAAACTCCTGCCAGCGATCCTGCGCCTGTCGCTTGGCCGCTTCGATCGCCGCGTCATCCGCCTCGATCGCAACCTCCGTGCCGTCCGCCCCGAAGACCATCATCGGGGCAGGTCCGCGCAGCATGTCGCGCGTCATCTCGTCGATCTTCGCGAACCGCTGGTGCCTCACGTCATAGAGAAGCATCGCCTCTTCATCGATCAACTCCGCCGCCACCCGCCCGATGATCGCATCGATCTCCGCAGCTTCCGCGCTGCCTCGCATGTGGTCCACAGAGATCCACGCCTTGTGCTCCGTCAACGCCCGCACCACACTCTCATCTTCCACCGAGGCGCGCACCTCGTCGTGCATCGAAGCATCAACATACGGCCGGGGCACACATATGACCCCGAACGCAAGTTCCCCACGCATGAACGCGAACAGACTCGCCACATCATCACGGGGCGGCACCGGCAGCATCACGATCTCCGGCACATCGCCGAGCGCACGCTCCACCAACGCCCTCAGACGCGCCTCCGTCAACACCGGCGGCGAACGCCGGAGAATCGCGATCGAACGGAACGCAGGCGACTGCGCCCGTCGCCTCTTCCATGCAACGAACGCGAGCACCCCCAGACCGATCGCCGTTATCGCAGACATCATCAGCAGCGGATTCATACCCGCAGCATACTCACACCAGCCCGCTCGCCGCAAGATCCGCGAATGGCTCGTCGAACGAGCACGACCCGTACGACAACGCGAACGTCTCTCGCACCTTCGCCAGCGACGCCGTGTCGATCGACAACTCACGCCACGACGCCCGGTCCTCCGTGAACACGAACGCCCGCGGGTCCTCCTCCGTCAGCACCCGCAGCAGCGCGCCCCGATCCAGCCGATGTGCACGCGCCAATGCCGCACCCAGAAAGACATTCACAAACCCGTGCATCACCGCGCGGGGCGCCGACGCCTCGTACGTAAGACTCTGAACCGCTCGCCACGGATGATGCAGCCCCGCCGTCGCCTTGAAAGGAACATCCGCCGCAACCAGAGCGCACAACGCGTCCGCCACATGCTCCGGCGCAGGTATCAACTCCGGTTTCACGCCCCCGCAACGCAACTTCGCGCCCGCACCGCCCGACTCCGCGTTCCCCGCAAGCGCCGCCACATACCCGCGGCAATCCTGTGCAAGATCAAACTCAAAGAACGGGAACAGATCGTCGGGCAACTCATCCAGCGCCTCATCGATCGCGCTCGGCCGCGTCACCTTCAACTCGATCGTGTCGATCCGCGCCAGCCCGTTCGCCTCCTCAGCATGGTGCGCGTTGAACGCATCGATCGCGTCCAGCGATTGCTCGAACGCATCCGGCAGCGGCCAGTCAAGAATCGCCGACACCGACCAAGCCCGTGTGCTCTCCGCGTACTCCCTGTACCCGCTGGTCGCAAAGGTCCCGGGCATCAGAGCCGCCGCCGCACGCGAAAACTCCTCCAGCCGCGACACCGGGCAGATGAACCGACCCAGCCCGAACTCATGCTCACCCCGCAGATGACGCGCAAACGCCTCCGTCGCGGGACCCATCTCCAGCTTCGCCGGAGGAAAGAGCCCCGCGTAATCGATCAGGCCTGCCAGAAGCGTCCGTAGCGATTGCGTCATGCCAGAGAATAGCCGCCCGCCACGCCCTCACGGAGCCCGCTCGCCCCGGCCCAGAATCGGCTCCCACCGCAGCATCGACTCCATCGGCTCCACCGCAGGGTCCAGGAAGTCCGTCACACACCGATCGAACAGCGCGTGACGCCGAGCGTTGCGGATCCCGCCGTCAAAGTGCCCGTAAGGCGTCACGAACCTCCACTTGCACCCCGGAGCCGAATACAAGGCATTGAACACCGCCGCCGCCGCCGGCGCGGGCACCACCTCGTCCCGAACCGCCAGCTTGCACAACACCGGACACCTCACCCGCTGCGCATGGATCGCCGTGTCGCACACCCGCAGCCGCTCGCTCAGATCCTCCGCCCGCGATGCCTCACGCGTCAGCAGATCAACGATCTCGCGCTGCGTCCCGCCCCCGCGCCTCGCACGGTCGCTCGTCAGACGCCAACGCCAGTCGCCCATCGTCGGCAGCCCGATCTGCAATCGATCAACCCCATACCCAAGCTCAGGATGCTGCGCCGCAAGCGACGCCGCGATCACCGCAAACGCCGCCCCGAAAGACTCGCCCCGCACATACAACGGCACACCCGCACCAAGCCACGCACGCATCACGCGGCACGCGTTCACCGCATCCGCGACGCCCTGCGCCATCGACCACGCCATCATGTCAGCGTGCGTCGTGTCCGTCCCATCCGGCCCCACCCCGCTCACCGGCACATCCAGCCCGCGCGTGATCCACGAGTGCGAGGTCCAGTCCCCGGTGTCCACCATCGACCCAGGAAACCCACGCACACGGATCGCCAGCGTCGCAACCCCCCGTGCCGCTAACGCCGCCCACTGCTCATCCTCCTGCGACAGCGGAATCGGAGCCCCGTACCCGTGGAAACTCACAAGCCCCGCGCGAACCACCCCATCAACCGGCCGAACCAGGCGGCATCCGATCCGCACATGCCGGTAACTCGCAAACTCATGCGTCGCCGTTCCGTCCGCAGGGTCCGGCAACGGGCCACTCACCGCGCGCAGCAACGGCCGATCACCCTCCACGCCTCGAACCCAAGACTTCCAGAACGGCACATGATGCCGGCTCGGCGTCGGATCGGCCACGTGCGCGAGCGTCGCGGCGGCTGACATCCCAAAATCGTCCGGTTCGAACATGCGCCCCGCTCCGGCTGCCAACTCCGCAACACGCCGACTCAGTTCGAGACCGGCGCACCATCATCCGGCATCATCAGCTTCTGTTCAAGCGGTGCCGCACGAAACCGCGCAACCCACAACTGCGTCGAACCCGCGCCCGTCTCCCCCGGCGCCTGCCGCCGACTCGTCCACATCATCCACTCCCCCGTCGCATCAAACGCAGGCAGCACATCCGCGCCCGGCGTCCGCGTCACAGGAACACGCACGCGATCCTTCAGCGGAACCAGAGGATCCGCATCAATGGCGAACACCTCGTAGTTGTCATGCCCCAATTCGCTCGTCGCGTACAGCAGAAAACGCCCGCTCGGATGCCAGTATGGGCACCAGTTCACCGCGTCATTCGCCGTCAGCGCAATCTCCCGCTTGATCCCCGTGATCGCCCCCCCGCCGTCATACGCCAACTCCGCAATATAGATCTGCAGATGGTCGTCCCGAGCCCGATCCGAGCGATAGCAGATCCACCTCCCATCAGCCGAGAAGAAAGGACCGCCGTCATACCCCGCCTCGGCCACAAGAGCCACATGCCGCTGCGTCAACGTGTCGTAGATCCAGATATCCGCATCCGGCGGCGGCAACACCCCGTTCTCATCCGCCTCCGCCGGCTCCACTCGCGCGTACAGCACATGCCGTCCATCCGGCGACCACGAGCACTCCGCGTCGTACCCCTCTCGCGCGAACAACGCCCGCGGCTCGTTCCAATCCCCGGGCGCGTCCTCGCCCGGCCACCCTCCATGCGCCCGGATCCACAATTCCGGCACCGTCCACGTGCATACCTCCATGTCGGACGGAAACGCCCACACATACCGGCTCTGACCCACCTTGAACCCCGGTGCCTCATCAACCCTGGGAGGCCCAAGCGTCGAGCCGAACATCACCCGCGCCGGATCCGTCGGGTGGAACCACCCGCACGTGTTCGCCGAACCCGGAGGGCTGATCCGCACCGGCTCCGCCAGCCCCACAATCTCACCCGTCTCCCCACGCACCAACTCCGCCAGATACATCGAGTACGGAGCGTTCGACGGCTCGCCCACCTCGACCGCCTGAAAGATGATCCGCTTCCCATCCGGGCTGAAATACGCCTCGCCCGCCTTCGAGAACCGCGCCGGATCCGTCAGCCGGACATGACCCGTCAGAATCGGCCCCTCGAGCGCATCCCACGGCCCGCCAAGACCCGAGGCAAACAGGCCGACGCCCCCCAGCGATGCCGCCGCACACACACTCCGGATCACATCGAATCCACTCATGCCGCTTGCCCCTCATATACCCGGCAACTGGCGTCGAAGCCGGAGGATGCGTAGATTGAGCGCGTCAATCTGAAGGTTAGCGCGACCCGGGCGCCCGGGTCAGACCACGACACCCACCCCATGGCCACCCAACCGCCCACAACTCCAACACCTCTTGGCGAACTCAAGCTGGTGCTGCTCTCCAAGCGGTTCGTGGTGGTCGACAAGCCCGCGGGGCTGCTCTCCGTGCCGGGCAAGGGTGAGCAGAACCAGGACTGCGTGGCGCGCCGCGCCAAACTCCTCGTCCCGCAGGCGAGCGGCCCCTTCGTCGTCCATCGGCTGGACATGGAAACCAGCGGCCTCATGGTCCTCGCCCGCGATCCCGACGCCCATCGCCACCTCTCTCGCCAGTTCGAGGCCCGCGCGGTCACGAAGGCCTATGAAGCGGTGCTGATGGGTGAAGTGGAGGGGGAGGCGGGGACGATCTCGCTTCCCATGCGCCCCGATATCGACCGCCGCCCCTGGCAGATCGTCGATTGGGAACACGGACGCGAGGCCGTCACGCGCTGGCGCGTCCTCACACGCGAGCCCGCACACCCCGCCACCGACACCACACCCGCGATAGGCCCGCGCACACGCATCCACTTCGAGCCCATCACCGGACGCACCCACCAGCTCCGCGTCCACGCCGCCTACGCCCGCGCCCCCGGCGGCAAGGGCGGCCTCGGCTGCCCCATCGTCGGCGACACACTCTACGGCGACGGCTACGCCTCATCCCCGCGCATGCTCCTCCACGCCAAACTCCTCGCCTTCATCGACCCCGAGAACCGTCGCCCCGAACGCTGCGAGAGCAAAGTGCCGTTCTGAAAGTGCCGCGATTGCCTTGAAGGGAGCCCCGAGCGCGAGCTCGGCGGTTTGGTGGCAGGGGAGTAAACCAAGTCGTTGTCGCGCCCTCTGATGCCGATCGAGTATTCGATCTCCCGCACTTTCGCCCGCAAGGGCGCACGGATCGTTGCCACGGGTTTCAACCCGTGGAGAGCAAGACCACCCCAACCTCCTCATGTGCTTCTCCGCCCCTTGGGCGGACGATCGATATTCTGTACGCGGGAGGTGCCACATGCCGGGCGCGTGGACGCAGAACTTCTATCACCTTGTCTTCTCGACCAAGCATCGGACGCCGACGATTGGCGCAGAGATCGAGCCGCGGCTGTATCCGTTTCTCACCGGCATCGCGCGGAATCTGAAGTGCGAGGTGCTGGCGCTCAACGGGATGCCGGATCATGTCCACTTTGTACTGATGTACCCGGGCGATCTTTCTCATTCGGACCTCGTGCGACATCTCAAGGGCCGGTTATCCAAGTGGATTCACGAGTCGATGCCAGAGCTGCGCGAGTTCGCGTGGCAGGAGGGATACGGTGGGTTCACTGTCAGCCGCTCGGCGCTGGAGCAAGTCGTCGAGTACGTGAAGCGGCAAAAGGAGCATCATCGGCGGATGACGTTCGAGGAGGAGTTCCTGGCGATACTGGAGAAGCATGGGATGAAGCCGACGCCGGGGGACGCACTGGGGTGAGTGGCGCGGCCTCGTCCGCCCAAGGGGCGGAGCAGGAAAAGAGGATGAATGGATGGGGTGAGCCCCTTTCCACGGGTTGAAACCCCTGGCAACAAGCCGTGCGCCGAGGCGGCGAAGAGAGATGCGTAGATGTTCACCCAACTCGACGACGGCACGGGGTATCACCGACGGACATCGGTCCCGCCTCCCGCCACAACGCCCGCGGCTTTCAACTCCTCCCACGTCCGCGCATCGGTCGCCCGCAATGGGACCGTCACGTCGCCCTTCCAGTACCGTGTCGACCCGAGGTCCCGGAGTGCCGTGTCCGGATCGCTCCGCACTCGCAATGACCACTGGCCGTCGTTGATGTCGCGGTCATGAAGATCTGCCGCGACGTCTTCAAGCAGCAGTTCGCCGTTGTACGGCGCAACCCTGCTTCCCGTGGATCGCCACCAGGCGCGTGCAGTCGCCATGACTTCGCCACGATGCAGGACGTCGAACTTCGCAGCAAACGTGACGTCGGGGTGGCGAGCCAAATCGCGGCACATGCCCTGATTTCGCGGGTCATTCGGATCGCCGTCGCACCCGGTCATCACCGCGACCACAAGGCACGGCTGTTTCGGCACGGAAGACCAGCCGCGTCTGTGAAACGACGGGCTCAAGCGCGAGCCGATTGCCTCGTCGATGTCAGGGAGCGAGGCGGGTTTGAGCACATCATCGACCGTTCCCTCAATGCGGACTCGGAGGGTGGATGTGTGATGTGTGGTTTGCACACTCGGTTTGCGATCACCCGTCCGCTTCGTCACCGTGCGATGCAGACGCAAGGAATCCATCGGCGCCGTGGGCGTGCCCATCAGGCCGAGGCCGTCATCCCATGGCGCGGCTACGACCGCGTACACGACGCCAAGCCGCTCGACATGCCACTTTCGCTCCGATGTGCTTTCGAGACTCGAGCGAACAAGCAGCGATCTCGATGAGTGCCACGAAGGATCGACCGACGCCCGCACAAACCCCACATACAGCGGCGAGCCCACCGGCCACTGCGCTCGCGTCCGGAAGTGCCCGCTTGAATCCGTCACAAGCTTCGGCGGCGTGCTGGTCGCTCCCGCAACAACGAGGTCAGGCCCATGCCGCCATCCGCATCCGCCAAGCAACACGAGCATGGGTGCGAATACGATCGTCGTGAGGATCACAAGAAAGCCGCGCCAAATCGGCGTGCCGTGGCTCCGAGCATTCATGCCGCCCAGCATACCACACATGGAAGCCGATTACGTCACTCCCCCTCACCGCTTCCCCATCTCCACATACGGCGCATCGTGCGGGCCGACGTACTTGGCGGCGGGGCGGTAGAGGCGGTTGTCGCTCAACTGCTCGATGCAGTGCCCCGCCCACCCGCTGACGCGCGACATCGCGAACATCGGCGTGAACAGGTCCAGCTTCAGCCCGATCGAGTGGTACGTGGTCGCCGAGTAGAAGTCGACGTTCGGGTAAATCCCCTTCGCACCGACCTCGCGCGCCATGATCTGCTCGATCTTCGTCGACATCTCGTAGAGCTTCTGGTTCCCCGTGTCCGCCGCGATCTGCTTCGCGAACGTCTTGAGGAACGTCGCCCGCGGGTCGATCGTCTTGTAGACGCGGTGCCCGAAGCCCATGATCCGCTCTTTCTTCGCCAGCTTCCCCATGATGTACGGCTCGACCGCCTCCAGCGACGGGATCTCGTTGAGCATCTCCATCACTTCCTCGTTCGCTCCGCCGTGCAAGGGGCCGCGGAGCGAGCCGATCGCCGCCGTGATCGCCGAGTACATATCGCTCAAGGTCGATGTCACCACCCGCGCTGTGAACGTCGAGTTGTTCAGCCCGTGGTCCGCGTGCAGGATCATGCAGATGTCAAAGCCGCGGGCCATCGCCTCCGTCGGCTCCTTCCCGTTCAACATATACAGGAAGTTCTGCGCGAACGTCAGGTCCGTCCGCGGCTCAACGATCTCCAGCCCCCGCCGGTAGCGATCAAACGCCGCGATGATCGTCGGAATCTGCGCCAGGATGTTCAGCGCCTTCTCCTGCGCCGAGGGAATGTCCGTCAGGTTCGGCTTCGGATCGAACAGCGACAACGCAGACACCGCCGTCCGCAAAACGTGCATCGGCTGCGCATCCGTCGGCATCCCCTTGATGATGTCGATCAACTTCGGCGGTAGCTTCGTCCGGCTCCGGATCTGTTTCGACAGCGCATCCAGCTCCGCCTTATTCGGCAGGCGCGTGTTCCACAGCAGGAACACCGTCTCCTCGAATGTCGAGTTCCGCGCGAGCGAATCAATCGGGATGCCCACATACTCGAGGATGCCCTTCTCGCCGTCGATGAAAGACATCCGCGTTTCCGCGGCAACAACGCCCTCCAGGCCCTTCGCGAAGGTGCTCATGCTCGCCAGTCCTCGATCGTGATTCAATCCCGCCCCAGACCGGCCGCACATCGGACCGCCACATCTGGCGCAAGGAGCCGACTATAGGAAAGTGACCCGTCACGAGCCACCATCCGCACGAATCGAAACCCGCACTCATCCGGATTCGCACCCCCAGGCCCCTCGCCCGGAGACTCGGCGAATAACATCGGCAGTGCTCATCCCGCTCGGCTCCGATGTCCACCTCCGACGACCACCCCTCGTGACACACGTCATGCTGGGGATCTCCATCGCCGCCGCAGCCGCACAACTCGTCTACGGAGCCCTCTCAGGCGGCGACGCAGAGCGTGTCAGCAGGGTGTTCGCGCTCCAGCCGGGGGTCAGCCCCTGGTGGACATGGATCACCTACGCCTTCATCCACGGCGGCTTCCTCCACCTCGCCGGCAACTGCCTCTTCCTCTTCGTCTTCGGCCCCCCCGTCGAGGACCGCCTCGGAAGAGTCGGATACACCGCCCTCTACCTCGCAGGCGCGATCTTCGCCGGGCTCGCCGAATGGGGGCTCCGAGGCCCACACCCGATGGTCGGCGCATCCGGCGCGATCTCCGCCGTCGCCGGCGCGTTCCTCGTCATGTTCCCACGCAGCGGCGTGCGCATCTTCGTCTTCTTCATCCTCATCGGTGTCCTCACTTTCCCCGCCTGGATGTTCATCCTCTTCCACATCACCTGGGACTTCCTCAAACTGGGGACAGGCGCGGGAAGAACCGCCGTCGGTGCCCACCTCGGTGGGTACTTCTTCGGATTCGTCATCGCCTCCATCTGCATGGCCAGCGGCCTCGTGAAGCGTGAGGGGCTCGATCTCTTCTCCCTCGGCAAGCAGGCCTCGCGCAGGCGCGCCATCAAAGAGGCCTCCTTCCGTGCCGCAAAGCAGACCCGCGTCGAAGCCGCCCGCCCCCCCGATCCCCAGTCCGAGGCCATCGCCCTCGCCCGCGCCGATGTCCTCGGCAAACTCTCCGAGGGCGACCACGCCGGCGCGATCACCGCCTACCGCTCGCTCCTCGGCACCTTCGGCCACCTCTCCCACGCCGTCACGCTCCCCCGCGAGCGCCAGTACGAAATCGCCAATCGCCTCTTCGAGCAGGGCGAGCACGCCACCGCATCCATCGCCTACCAGCGCTTCCTCGACGCCTACAACGCCGATGGCGAAGCCCCGACAGTCCGCCTCATGCTCGGCCTCGTCAGCGCCCGCTATCTGAACGATCCCGTTGCCGCAAAACGCCTCATCGCAGACGCCCTCCCCAACCTCCGCGACGAATCACAAGCCGCACTCGCTCGCCAACTCCTCGCCGAACTCGGCTAAACAGGCCACGCGATCCTTTCCTCTGCCCAATGCCCAATGCCCAATGCCCAATGCCTCTCTTTGCCATTTGCTATTTGAGGATTTCCAGTGCCACGCACCCGAATCAAAATCTGCGGCATCCGCGACCTCGACACCGCTCTCGCCTGCGCCGAAGCCGGCGCGGATGCCATCGGCTTCGTCTTCGTCAAGGCCAGCCCGCGCGCCATCACACCCGACGAGGCGTTCGATATCCAAGTCTCCCTTCCGCCATTCCTCTCAACCGTCGGACTCTTTAAGAACGCCTCGCTCGACTTCTTCTGCGATGCCGAAGAGACCTGCCCGACCACCATGGTCCAACTCCACGGCGATGAATCCGACCAACTGATCCAGCAGTGCGGCCCGAACCTCATCAAGGCCATCACCTTCGACCCCGCCACCATCGAGAAAGACCTCGCCCGCCTCTCCAAGATCACCGAGGTCGACGCCATCCTCATCGACGGCTCCGCCGGTGGCCAGGGCCTCACCTTCGACTGGAACGCCTTGAAGCCCCACGCCGACACCCTCGAACTCCCCCTCATCCTCAGCGGCGGCCTCACCCCCGCAAACGTCGCCGACGCGATCCGGACCCTCCGCCCCTACGCCGTCGACGTCTCCAGCGGCGTCGAATCCGCCCCCGGCATCAAAGACCCCGCCCTCATCCACGCCTTCTGCGATGCGGTGCGGAGGGCGGATGGCGAATAGCCGCCTATACTATGGTTGCACGAGATGGTACAGCCGTGTATGCTGAATTGGAGGTTGTTCCGTGCCAGCTAACGACTATGAGTTTGATTTATATCGTCTCAACATTCGGGACGACAGCAGCTTGTTTGCATCCAATAATAATCGCATACGATCCGATGAATCGATCAAACAAATATTGTCTGCCGCATCAACTCACGAGTTTGATCACGAGCGGCGCGAGCGAACAAGGCGATATATTTGGTTCTTCCGAGACTATGTTGAAAGCTCTTCCAGTACAGCAAGGGGCGACGCTCTCTATCTAGTATTCGGCAGGTCTACTCCAGAGCACATCGGGAAGATACTCACAGACGATGGTGTGGCGGAGGGTGTATCAACCAGTTTTCCGCCACCAGCGATTGATAGTGTTATAGTATTTGACTTAAAGCGGCACCTCGTAGCAGTTCAACATAATAGCGAGATGATGTTATCCAAGACTTGGCTCAAATCATTTCATCAGATTCTTGCAAAAGCAAGTCACAATCTTGGCTATACATCAACACTGACAATAGAGCCAGTGCCATCAAATCATGATATATTGAGGGCTTTCCATTCCTTTGACAAGCTAACACAGTTGAAGGTACATCTACTAATACCTAATCCTGATATCACGCGACCGATCAAGCGCCTTTTTGAGGAACTTCGCACGGGGGGTATCCGCGATTATGTGCAGGACATGAAGAATCCTAATGGCCTGAACAAGGCCGAAGGTGAATTGCCCCATGCCTCAGCATCGATGGCTCAAGCGGGTTACAAGCGAGGCGATGTCACAATGCGAGGGGTGATTGACGGCGAATCAGTCAAGAAAGTAACGGGGAATCGCCCCGCCTCTGCCATAGTGCCAGAAGTAAAAGACTATGTGAGAGGCATGAGAGATATTGCCAAGACAAAAGAGGGAAAGGAAATCACAACTAAGATTCTTGCGGTGATCGACACGATCGAAACGAACGAACGGGATTCGGATGAAATGTAATGGTGCACTATTTCATCTCACTTTTTCTCCATGTCGCATTCTCCATTGTAGCATACTATGCACTGTGCGCGTGGATGGGTACTCAAGAGGCAAGATATATAGTGCTATCTTTGGCTGCTGATTTAAGATTGGTTATTGGTATATTTGCTGCACTCTCTTGCGGACTTCTCTACCAGTTTATTGGCATGTACAAGGACGATTACGGGATCTACTTGCAGCAAAGGCGGGTTGGTTGGCTTGGGTACCTGTCCGCTGCCACCTGCATAATCTTTCATGTAGCTTCGCTCGCTCTATGTACTTACGCCTCGATCGCAAAGACTAATGTTGCAGTCGATGTCGCCGGCATGGGGATACTTGCGTCAATTGCAGCGTTCTTAATTCATTCATATGTCATGTGGTGGTTTGTTAGATTGCGTGCAGAGTTTGAAGGTGAGCTGAAGCGAGAGAGATCGCTTTAGGCGATTGTCGCGTATAATGACCAAGTCGCATTGGGTGCATTAGGCAGTATTTGCGTTACGAGAGGGCATATGGCAACCGTTTACTCGTCACCGAATGACCACCCTCACCTCGCCGCCACCGACACCGGCCTCCTCGAAGCCGTCGCCGCGGGCGCCGCCCGCCTCACGCCCGACCAGGGGCTCGAACTCCTCCGCGCCGCGCCGCTGCACACCCTCGGCCGCTGGGCCGACGCCCGCGCCCGCACGCTCCACGGCGACACCTTCCGCACCTACATCATCGATCGCAACATCAACTACACCAACGTCTGCACCGCCAAGTGCACCTTCTGCGCCTTCCGCCGCGATGCCGACGACCGCGACGCCTACACCCTCCCCACCGAAACCATCCACCAGAAAATCGCGGAACTCTCCGACATCGGCGGCACACAAATCCTCATGCAAGGCGGCATGAACCCCGACCTCCCTCTCGACTACTACCTCAACCTCCTCCACTCCATCAAGTCCCGCTTCCCCCACATCCACATCCACGCCTTCAGCCCCCCCGAGTTCGTCGAGTTCGTCCACTTCTTCAATCCCCCCGGCGCAACCTTCGAGGCCAAAGTCCGCTGGATGATGTCCAAGTTGAAGGAAGCCGGGCTCGATTCGCTGCCGGGCGGTGGGGGAGAGATCTTCGCCGCGCCCGTCCGCCGCAAGATCGGCCTCGGCAAGTGCGATGCCGAGTCCTGGCTCACCTGCATGTACGTCGCCCACTCGCTCGGCATGTTCACCAGCGCGACGATGATGTTCGGCCACATCGAGGGACACGCCGACCGCATCCACCACATGAAGCTCGTCCGCGAGTGGCAGGACCGCGCCTTCCGTGACTTCGGCGCGGGCGTTGAAGATCCCGCCTCGGGCCGCGTCACCGCCGGCGGCCACTACAAGGCCTTCATCTCCTGGCCCTTCCAGCGCGAGAACACACCCCTCGGCCGCGTAAAGGACTGGGGCGCGAACCCCGGCGAACTCGAAGCGGAGTTCCCCGGCGACATCGTCGCCCGCGCGTTCGCGTGGGGAAAGAACGACGAAGTGGATTACCGCGACCTCGGCCCCGGCGCGGCGGAGTTCGGCCGTCGCGTGCGCATGGCCGGCGCGACGGAGTATCTCAGGACGCAGGCGATCAGCCGCCTGATGCTCGACAACATCTATTCGATCGGTTCCTCGTGGGTCACCATGGGCCCGCACATCGGACAGGTCGGCCTGATGTACGGCGCGAGCGACATGGGCTCGGTGATGATGGAAGAGAACGTCGTCTCCTCCGCGGGCACGACGTACTGCTTGAATGAGTCCGTGCTCTGCCGCCTGATCCGCGATGCGGGCTTCACCCCCGCGCAGCGGAACAACACCTACGACATCCTCCGCACGCACGCCGGCGCCGACAGCCCCGACCTCCAGGTCACCGACTGGTCCAAGCACCGCGCCAAGAAACTCCACATCGAAGCGCCACGCGAGCCGAAGGCCGCACAGGTCACCGTCAGCATCGATCGCTGACACCTCATTCATCTCACTGACACAAAAGGGAGCCCCGAGCGCAAGCTCGGGGTTCTTCGTCGCGCTCTCCCCTGGTATCCACGCCCCCAAGTAAAGAAGAACTTCCAGCGCGCGCTCGCGATTTCTTCGTCTGTCACCCTGTTATCATCCTCTCATGCCCGCACCCGCCTACTTCCTTACATGGCACACGTACGGAACGTGGCTTCACGGCGACGACGCGGGCTCGGTCGATCGCGAGCACAACGCACGCGGCACGCCGCGCCTCGCGCCCGATCGCGATCGCTTCCAGCGCACCCTCGCGTCTCTCGCGCACACGCCGGTTGTGCTCACACGCGAGGCCCGATGCGACGTCGAGGCCATCATGTGTGAGCACTGCACCCGCCGACACTGGACCCTCAAAGCGATCTCCGTTCGCTCGAATCACGTCCATGTTGTCGTCCTCAGTCGAATCGAGGGCTCTGTTCCGGCTCTCTTCGTCGAGCCCGAGACCATCGTCAAACAACTCAAGGACTGGGGGACCCGCGAACTGCGCCGCCGCTGCCACATCTCCCCGCGCCAACGCCCATGGACCGACCATGCGAGCACCATCCACCTCTTCGAACCTGGCTCGCTCGCCGCAGCCATCCGATACGTTTCGGAGATGCAGGACGATCGCGTACCGATCAGTGGCCGCGAAGACTGGGACGTGAAACTCGGTCTGCGCCCGCGCACTCGCCGTGCTGAACAAACCACTCCTCCGCCGTAGCGCAAACACCCCGAGCTTGCGCTCGGGGCTCCCCTTATGCACCGCTGCGGTTCTTCTTTCTCGATTGCTATCCGTCCAACCCCACGCCTGACCCACCATCTCACATTCGATCGCTGACACTTCCTTGATCACACGCACGCAAAAGGGAGCCCCGAGCGCAAGCTCGGGTTATCTTCGTCTTTGCGTTCTGCTAAGATCCGCACATGCCCGCGAAGCGATTGATCACACGCTTGTTCCCTCTCGTCTTCTGCATCGACCTCGTGGTGTATCTCATCGCAGGCCTCCCGGTCTTCGCGAATGATTGGCAGGGCATCCGGGTGCTTCAGATTGTGCTTGCGAGTTCGCTGATTGTGTCGAACACATTTGCAATCCATCACTTGGTGAGGTCTCGCACACGAGCATGTCTGAGGATCGCGATCTGCCTGGGACTCTGCAATCTGATCGGCCTCGCAACGTGGGCCATGTTCTTCGTGATCCACGGCACGCTCTATGCGGGCATCGGTGGCTAGACGTCGGCTGGTGGCACCAACATCTTCTTGCGCCGTGGCTGGTGGCACCAATGAGCCCCTTCCCATTGCCACCGCAGATTGGCCGCTTTGGGCCAATCTCGCTGCTCTTCGACCTCCGAGATGCGCCACGCCTCGCTCCTGAGGCCCAACGGGCGGTCCCAGCCACAGCCCAGGGCAAGCGAGTGCCGAAGGCACGAGCGACGCCCCGGAGACCAGGTCGTCCTAGCCATTGCCCCTCCATTGTTTGTCGAGCCCTGAAAGGGCGACACAACTCAGCGCACGGCGCACCTTTGTGCTGCCCCTTCCGGGCTACTCAGAAACCACAACATCCGCATCCCGGGGCATTGCCCCGGGCTCCGCTTCGAGCGCACCTTTGGTGCTCCACAATCGCGGCTCTCCCCTGCCACCCCCCCCATCCCCAAAAATCTGTACCTCTCACTGACATACGTCTGTCAGTGAGAGGCCATTTCCGGCCCACCTCCCCCTTGCATCGCTTCCACCGCCGCGTATCTTCGTGGCATGGTCGCCCACACCGCGACATCTCCTCCCCGTAACACCGCTCCGGGTGGCACCGTTCTCCAGAACGGTGTCTGTCCGTCCTCTTCACCCTCTGCCCCTTTGCCCCAGTGTCCCTCTGCTCCTTCCGCTTCTCCCCCTCTGCGACACTCCGAGTCCTCCGCGTTCTCTTCGTCTTCCGATGCCATCCTCCAATCCCTCACCGATCCCGACGCCTCACTCGCCTCTGTCGCTCGTGCCCACAACATCACCGTCGCCGCCCTCACCCTCTGGCTCGCCCGCCCCGAGATCCAGGCCCGCGTCCGCGAGATGGAATCCGGCGCACACACCCACGTTCGCCTCGCGGCTTCCTGCAACCTCTCCTCCGCCGTGCGCGTCCTCGTCCGCATCCTCGACGACTTCAACGCACTCGCGCGCTCCAAGCCCGATCCCGCATCCCACCTGAGCGATCCCGATTACATCCGCGCCTCCGAACGCGCCCGCAAAGCCGCCTACCACCTCTACCGCCTCTCGCGCGTCATCCCCATCTCTGAATCCGATCTCACCCGCGCTCGCACGATCCGTGGCCCAGCACCCTCTCCCTCCGAGTCCTCTCCCTCCGAGTCCAGCACCTCCGCTTCCTCCACGTCCTCTGCGTTCAAAGAGTCTTGCTCTTCGAGTCCTCCGCGGCCTTCGCGTTCAGACACGTCCTCTTCGGTCTCGTGCCCTGATGTGCCCTCTTCTCTGTGCAACGCAGCGCTCTCTGAGAACTCTGTGGTCTCTTCGCATTCGCCTTCTGCGTTCTCTTCTCCCTCCTCCATCGAAGACATCACCGTCGAGCTCGAGTCCCTCGCCCACTCACTCGGCATCGACATTTCAGACATCGACGAGAACGCGCCACTCCCACCCGAGTTCCTCGCCACGCTTCCGCCCGAACTCGCGGCATTCATCGCCCACCCACCCGACATCCCCGACATCCCCGACATCCCCGACCCACCCGAGTCCACGCCAACGCACCACTCATCCCTCGCGTCGGGCTGATCGCTCCGGCACGCCGTGCCTCCATCCCCCTCACCCCATCAACTCGTCGTACATCGCGCCCATGGCCCGCTCGCGCAGGTGCTCGAAGCCGCGCGACTCCTGACCGGGGACGGTCATCGCCACCACCTCTTCCCGCGGCTTCTTCTGGCGGATCTGCTTCTGCACGAAGTCCATCGATGTCTCGAAATACTCGATCATCCCGTCGATCCCCTTCACGTCCGTCACGTCGCCGTGGCCGGGCACCACGATCGTCTTCGGCTTGCACAGCCGCTTGGCGTACTTAAGCGTCTTGATCCAGTCGCGCACCCTCGCGCCCGAGTCGCGATCGATGAACGGATAGAGATTGTGAAAGAGCAGATCACCCATGTGGACCACGTCGAGCTGCGGCGCGTGGACGATCACGTCGTTGTCCGTGTGCCCCGCCCCGACCTGGTGAAGATCGATCGGCATCGCGCCGAGATTCGCAGAGCCGATCCGCCCGCTGAAAGTCTGCGTCGGAGCCCATCGCTCTGCGGCGATCGTGTCCGCAGCCGCCGCGAGGGCCTCGGCGTCCTTCAACGCCTGCTCCTTGTTGATGCCATCGCTGTTGGAAACGGTGCGCACGCCGCTCTTGAGAAACTGGCGGAGCCGTTCGAGCTGGGGCGCGACGCGCGGCTTGGCGTTCGCGTGCGCGACGATCCGCGTATCGGCAGAGAACGCCAGGTTCCCGCCGATGTGATCGAGGTGGTGGTGCGTGTTGATCACCGTCTCGATGGTGCCGCCACGCTGCTCGGCCTCGCGTCGCAGCGTCGTGGCGGTGTACGGCATCTTGGCATCGACGAGCGCGCACGCGCCGCCCCGCGGCGCGAGCAGCAGCAGGGCGTTCCCGCCATCGCCCGGCGCGAAGAGCACGCGATCCGAGAGCGCGGCCCACGCGAAGTACCCCGGCGGAACGGGTGCCGGCTCGCTCGGTGCGGGATCGGTCGAATCTCGGCCCGGACGTGTCCGCGGGGGCTGCTGCGCATGAGCACGCGCGACGCTGCTCCCGGCTGCCAGCCACAGGCCCATAGCGCAAGCCGCGGCGACGAACGCCCGCCGATCCATCCCGGTCATGTCGCCCTGTCGATCGGCTCGGTCGCGCATGTGTGTCCTCCTGATTCCGGCGTTGAGCCCGTTGTGATCCCGGCACCTCAGCGTACCAACGCGCGTCGCCGCGGGTGCATCGCCTACACTCACCTCCTACCAGTCGGGGGCACTCGCCCTGACTGTTTCCGAACACGCATGCGATTCGAAGGAAGATGCGATGAAGGTCAGCGAGATGCGTCCCGGTATCGGTTTCAACATGGATGGCAAGCTCTGCGTGGTTGTCGGGATCGAGCATCGCACGCCGGGCAACCTTCGCGCCTTCGTGCAGCTGACCTATCGAGAGGTTCTCTCCGGCAAGCAACTGGACAAGCGGATGCAGCCCACCGAGGACCTTCAGGTCGTCGAGCTGGACCGGCGTCCGATGGAGTTCCTCTTCACGGACAACACCGGCTCGACCTTCATGGACCTTGAGAACTATGACCAGCACGTCCTCAACAAAGCGCTGGTCGGCGATGCGATCTACTACCTCCGTCCCAACACCGAGGTGATTGTTCTCTGCAACGATGGAAACCCGATCCGCGTGGAGCTTCCCGCCTCGGTCGAGCTCACCGTCACCGACACGCCCCCCGGCATCAAGAACGCGACCGCGACGAATCAGTTGAAGGAAGCCACCTGCGAGACCGGGCTCAAGACCCGCGTCCCCCCCTTCATCGAGACCGGCGAGAAGATCAAGATCTCGACCGCCGATGGGTCGTACCTCTCCCGCGCCTGAGTGCCCCGATCGGGTGTGAGGTACACTCCGTCGAATGGCGGCGGAACTCACGCTCATCCTGATCGGAATGCGAGGCAGCGGCAAAACCACGCTGGGTAGAGCCATCGCCATCGAGACCGCACGCGACTTCGTCGATCTCGATGAGCTCACTCCTCGCATGCTCTCACGCACTTCGGTCGCCGAGGCGTGGGAGAAAGATGGCGAAGAGGGCTTCCGCAGGGGCGAGACGCTCGCGCTCGCGAAGGCCCTCGCAACGCCCGGCGCAGTGCTCTCGCTCGGCGGCGGCACCCCGACCGCGCCCGGCGCAAAGGAGATGCTGATCGAGCAGCAGCGCGCGGCACGCGCCATCGTCGTCTATCTGCGTGCATCGGCGGAGACGCTCCGCAAGCGCCTCTCCGGCGCGGACAACACCGGACGCCCGTCGCTCACCGGCTCGGGCGTGCTCGACGAGGTCGAAGGGATCCTCGCGCGGCGCGACCCGCTGTATCTCGCCCTCGCGGATGAGGTTGTAGAGGTCGACGGGCTCTCGCAGTCCGAGGCCCTCGTCATGCTGCGCACGGCCATCGGCCAGTGACGAGCGTGCGCGGGCGTCATCCCCTCGGGTGGTACTTCTGGTGGACGCTCCGCAGGCGTGTCTTGTCCACGTGCGTGTAGATCTGGGTCGTGGCGATGTCGGCGTGTCCGAGCAGCTCCTGCACGACACGCAGGTCCGCGCCTCCCATCAGCAGGTGCGTCGCGAAGGAGTGGCGGAGCATGTGCGGGTGGACCTCGCGCAGCCCCGCGGCGTTGGCGTGCTTGCGGACGAGCTGCCAGATCGCAACCCGCTCCAGCGGCAGGCCCCTGACCGAGAGAAGCAGCCGGCCCTTGTCCTTTGCGCCCGGCTTGACGAGGCGCGGGCGACAGTGTTCGAGGTAGCGTTCGGTCGCGATGACCGCGTGCTCACCGACGGGCACGATCCGCTCCTTCTCGCCCTTGCCGCGCACGCGGATGATGCCGAGCGTCGGCACCCAGTCGGTGAGGAGCAAGTCGGCGGTCTCGCTGGCCCGCAGGCCGCAGGCGTACATCAGCTCGAGCATGGCTCTGTCGCGCATCCAGAGTTGCGGCAACGTGCGGAAGGCGCGGGGCGTTGCCTCGGTGTCCGGCTTGGGTGCGACGGGTTGGGGCGTCTCGACGAGAGCCCGCATCTGCTTGGGAGAGAGGACGTTCGGGAGCTTCTTCCAGCGTGTGGGCCGTTCGAGGAGAGTGGTGGGGTCCTCTGCGATGACGGAGCGGGCGTGAAGGAAGCGGAAGAAGACGCGGAGCGTGGCGAGGTGGCGAGCGACGCTGGAGGGCTCCATGTTGTGGATGGCGTGGAGCGAGGCGAGGTGCTCGGAGAGCATGCGACCGTTGACGGAGCTCCATGAGCCAACGCCTCGGACGACGATGTCGCGGGCGAGCGTCAGGATGTCGTGTCCGTATGCGGCGAGGGTGTTGGGCCTGAAGCCGCACTCGACCCTGATGTAGGTGAAGAAGAGGTCGATGTCGGTGGCGAGGGCGCGGGGCAGGTCGTCGTGGGGCGCGGGGCGCTTCTTGCGTGAGGGCGGCGGGGTTGTTCGAGCCGTCGGCATGGGGTGATGTAGAGATCGGATCGATGGGCGCGAAGGGGTGCAAAACGAAAGGCCCCGGAGCGTGTGCTCCGGGGCCGTGGGATCAGGGGGTTACCTCAGCCGGTCGTCCCGGCGTTCGCTTTAGCCGAGGAGCTGCAGGACGGCCTGCGGCTGGCTGTTGGCGATGGCGAGGATGTTCGTCGAGGCCGAGACCAGGATCTGGTTGCGGGTGAGCGAGGCGGTCTCGGTGGCGAAGTCGGTGTCGCGGATGACGCTCTCTGCGGCGGAGGTGTTCTCGACCGCGATGTTGAGCGAGCGGATGGTCGCGCCGACCACGTTCCGCTGGAAGGCACCGAGGCGGCCACGCATGCCGGAGATCTGCTCGATGGCCGAGTCAACGATCTTCTGGGCGCTGGTCATGTCGCCGTCAACCACGTTGTTGGAGCGGCCGGAGCCGAGGTCGCTGAGGAAGCCCGCGCCCGACGCTGCACCCAGCTTGCGGGTGGTGACGTCGCGGATGCCCAGGGAGACCTTGCCCGCGATGTCGACCGCGCCGGCGAGCTGGAAGTCTGCTCCGCCACCGGTGATCGAGAAGGCATCGACCGTGGCGAGCGCCTGAGCGGAGCCGGTGTCGAGGGTGAGCTCGACATCGAGGAAGTCGGAGTTGACGCGGAGGGTCTTGCCGGTGGAGGTGGCGACCAGGCCGTTGATGGTGCCCTGGACGTTCTGGCCGGCGTCGCGGATGCCGTTGGTTGCGGCGGCGAAGGTGCTGTTGATGGTGGAGTTGACGCTGTTGGCGTCGTTGTTCTCGAACTTGTAGAGGCCGACGCCCGAGCCGGTGACGTCTGCGGCGTCAACGACCTTGACGGAGACGAACTGTGCCTTGCCGAACTCGTTGGAGAGGAGGGTGATGCCGCTGGACGACGCGGAGGCCGTGACGCCGGTGACATCGCTGTAGGTGTTGATTGCGGACTCGATGTCGGCGAGCGAGGTGCCCGAGGAGAACTGGAGCTCGCGGGAGCCGAGAGCACCGGAGACCTCGATGGTGAACTGCCTGCCGGAGCCGTTGAGGTCGATGCTGCCGCCGCCGAAGGACATGTAGAGCTGTCCCTGCTGAGCGGACTGTGTGACGAGGACATCGACGTCGAGTGTGCCGCCGGCGGTGAGCTTGGCGGCGTTGACGGTGTAGTTGCTGACGCCGCTGTCGACGCCGGAGACCTGATAGTCGAAGTTGCCGTTGAGGAGCTTGAAGCCCTGGAAGGAGGTGGAGGAGGAGATGCGATCGATGGTCTGGAGGATCGAATCGATCTGGAGCTGGTTGGCCTTCTTCTCCTCGTCGGAGAGCCCTGCGGTCGAGGCGGTGGTGGTGAGGAGGCCCTGGAGTTCGGTCAGAAGACCGGAGATCTCCTGGAGGCCACCCTCGGCGATGTTGACGACCTGATCGGCGCGCTCTGCGTTGCCGATGGCGGCGTTGAGGCCGCGGAGGTCGGAGCGGAGATTCTCCGACGCGATGAGACCAGCGGGATCATCCTTGCCTCGGTTGATCCGAAGGCCGGTGCTGAGGCGCTGGAGCGAGTTGTTGAGGGAGGCGTTGTTGCCGCCCAGGACCCGCTGACCAACAAGAGAAGCGACGTTCGTATTGATGCGACTCATGACATCCTCCGTGACTGGTTCGGCCCGTTGATTGCCGACCGCCCCGCGTGGCGATTGGGCCGAACCCCGGCCCTGACCACTGTGCTGCCGAGGGTGATCTCGGCCGTGGAACCCCGGTATCCATGCCGGGGGTTGCTGACCCTTTTTCCGGCACCGCGCCGGGGGTCGTGAGTGGAGATCGACGGCCGGAGGGTGCGGGTTGAGCGGAGGATGACGGGATTCGTGCGAAAGATGGGGAGCGCATGCGGAAGGGGCCCTGCCGAGACGCTCGGCAAGGCCCCTGAACGGGTGCTTGGGTTGTTATCCGGACTGCCCTGGCGGGCTTTCCGATCAGCCGAGCAGCTGGAGGACCTGCTGCGACTGCTGGTTTGCGAGAGCCAGGACGGATGTTCCGGCGGAGACGAGGATCTGCGACCTTGTGAGCTTGCTCGTTTCGGAGGCGAAGTCTGCGTCGCGGATGCGTGACTGGCTTGAGGAGAGGTTCTCGAAGGCAGCCTGGAGCGAGCGAACGTTGGGCTGGATGACGTTGCGTTCGAAGGCACCGAGTTGGCCTCGGAGGATCGAGATCTCGTCGATGGCGGCTTCGAGGATGTCCGACGCGGCGGAGAAGTCCTTGCGTTGGTTGGACTCGGAGAGGGAGTTGGTTTCGCCGGTGCGGAGCGATGAGAGGTACTGGAGCCGGCCGTTGACGAGTGTTCCGCCCAGGAGGGATGCGGCCACGGTGGGGATGCCGATGTTCGCCTGCTGCTGGCTGGTGACCTGCGGCCCGAGTTGGAAGAGGGCGCCGCCGCCTGTGATGTTGAAACGTGTGGTGGTGATGCTGGGATCAGTCGCGAAGTTCTGCGAGAGGAGGAGGTCGATGGAGAGGGATGGCGAGTTGACGGAGACGCTGAGTCCCTTGCCGGTCGCGAGGGATCCGTTGATGAGTGCGACGACATCCTTGCCCTCGTCGCGGTTGTCGGCGGTGAGTGTGGTGCCGATCTCTGACCATGGGAAGGGGGTTCCTGGGACCGTGCCGTTGTCGGTGATGGAGTAGGTGGCGAAGGAGTCCTGGGATGAGTCGCTCGGTCTGTTGGTGCGCTCGACGGAGACGAACTGCGAGGATCCGAAGCCCTCGGAGCGGAAGGCGAGCCCTGAGAGTGCGTTGTCGTTGATGAGTCCTGCCTGTACGCCTGTGAGTCCGGAGACCTTGTTGATGGCGGCGGCGACGGAGCCGAGCGCGGTTCCTGTGGCGAACTGGAGCTCGACGACGCCTCTGGGGCCGGCGATTCGGAGGTTCATGCTGGAGAGGATGGTGCCGTTCTCGGGCGCGCCGGGCGTTGGGAGATCGCCTCGCATGAAGAGCGCGGCAGTCTGTGCGGAGGCGACGACATCGACTTCGACTTCGAGAGAGGACTGCCCGATGAAGGATGCTCCGAGGACTCTTGCCTTGGAGATGGTGTCCGTGGCGAGTCCTGAGAGGGTGTAATCGAGGGAGCCGTTGAGGAGTTTGAGACCGCCGAAGGAGGCGGTGTTGGAGATTCGGGTGATGGACTCGATGGCGGAGTCGATCTGTCGCTGGTTGGCCTCGATCTCGGCGTCTGAGAACGCGCCGGTGTTTGCGGCTTCGACGAGGAGCGACTTGATGGAGTTGAGCAGGTCGTTGACCTCTGCGAGCGAGGCCTCGGTGGTTGCGATGACCGATGAGGCGCGTTCGGAGTTCCGTACGCCCTGCTCGTTGCCCTGGATCTCTGAGCGGAGTCGCTCGGAGATGATGAGGCCTGCGGGGTCGTCTGCGCCTCGGTTGATGCGGAGCCCCGTGGAGAGGCGCTGGAGGCGGATCTCGAGTTCCTGGTTGGTCTTGCTCAGGTTCGCTTGCGCGATGACGCTCGGGATGTTGCTGTTGATGCGTGTCATGGGCATCCTCCGTGATGGTCCCGTGAGTGTGTCGTGTGTCTCATGATCCGGTTGCGGCTCTGGGCGGGAGTGTGTCGTTGCGGTTGTTGGGGTTTCCCGCGCTGAGTGCCGAGACCCGCGTCCGCGCGGGGCCGGGTGAGATTGGTCGTGGGATGGAACCGAGCTGGTCCTGGGCGATGCGAGATGCCTGCTGGTTCTCTCGCTTGATCGCCTCGTAGACCTCTTTGCGGTGTACGGCGATCCTTGTGGGCGCCGTGATGCCGAGGCGGACCTTGTCCCCTCGGATGTCGACCACCGTGATCTCGATCTCGTCGCCGATCATGATGGTTTCGTCTCGCTGTCTCGAGAGCACGAGCATCCGTGTGCTCCTTTGTCTTTCGCGTCCGTGCGATATGCCCCCGACACGCCGTTGCGTGCGGGACGTCCCGACCCTCTTCCGCGATGCCTGTGCCGTGGGGCTCAGGCGGTCGCACGCGCCGCCGGCTGGCCGACCCGCATGAGCGGATGGCGAGTCGTCCAGCGCTTCTCGGCGAGGACCATCTGTTCTCCGGTCCTCGTGAGCGTGTTGACGACGAGCGGCCCCTGGAGGTTGCCAGTGAGCTGTCCGTCGACCTTGTTGACGATGACGAAGACCTGAGCGTCTTCGAGTCGAGCCAGCGTGAGCGATTCCATCTGCTCGGCGCGGATCGGCACGGAGTACTCGGGGACGAAGAGCGAGGGGTCTGTGACGACGAAGGCCAGGCCCGGATCGTCGAGTGACTGGAGCCAGAAGAAGCACGCGTCCTCGCCCGGCTCGAGCAGGCAGAAGCGTGTGCGACCGGCGAAGCCGAGGAGTCCCGCGGGGAAGGTGATCACCCGATCGTCCTGGATCTGGATGACACCGAACCGAGTCGTTCGCACGTCCATTGTGCGCTCCATTCCCACGGCCTTGTTCGGCGACCGGCTCCCACCCTCCAACGGTGGGCCGCGGTCGCGTTCCTCATCGACGGGGCCGGGCCGGCGTGAGGTTCAGTCCTTGAAACGACTCTGCCGGGCGTCAGCCCAGAAAGTCCAAGAGTGTTCGGCTGGTCGCGGCTACGGTGGACTGGAGTCCCGCGTTGAGCTGTGTCTGGAGGAGGGTCATGCGTGTGACTGCCTCTGCGTAGTCCGTGTCGAGGAGTTGGCTGCGTGTGGTCTGGTCCACGGTGCGGCGTCCTTCTTCGTAGACAACCTCGAGGTCGATCCTTCGTGCGTATCCGCCGACGACGGCGCGCTCCTGCGCGACGCGATCGACGAACCGCTGGAGGTTCTCTCCCGCAATCGCTATGCCAGACGTGCTGTTGGTTGCGAGGGCCTCTCGGAGATCGATGAGTGCGGTGAAGAGACTGTCGACCCTGACGGCTGCGACGTCGCGTCCGAGGGTGGATGATCCGTCGGTCGCGATGGTGGTGTTGAGGAGGCCGAGGTCTTCGAGGGCGTTGGAGTTGTTGGCGCGTTCCAGCCGGATGGGGTCCGGGAAGGTGCCTGTGCGTTCGATGACGATTCCGTTGGCGGTCGGGCTGAGGGACGCGCGGATCGTGCCCGGGGCGTGTCCTGCGGCGGTTGCGCCGGCGTCGAGTTGCGCGTTGATTCGCGCAAGAATGGCATCGATGGTGGTGAGGTCTTGGGGGCGGAGATCGATGTCGATCAGCGTTCCGTCGGCATCGCCGAGGCCGATCCTGAAATCGACATCGAGCGAGCTGTCGGGGAGACCTGTGATCGGGTCGGTGCGGTTGTGGACGATGCGGACGCCTCGGCCGTCGTTCAGCTGAGAGGCGAGGGTCGCGCCGGAGAAGGTCCGGATGCCGAGGCGGAGGGCGGACTGGTTGGTGGGGTCGGTGTCTGTGATCGAGAGTGCTCCGGCTCTTGAGCCGGAGACCTCGTTGTGGATGTCGATGCCGGTGCCGCTCTGGTTGATGGCGACGCGTATGCCCAGCCCGGCGGTTTCGAGGAGGTTTTTGATGTCCTGGAGTGTCTGGGCGTCGGCGAGGTTGATCTCGGCGGTGCGTCCGGCGTTTGTGACGCGGATCGATCCGAGCGGTCCGTTTCCTGTGATGTCGAGGCCGGCGAGGGCGGAGAGGGGCGTGGACCAGGTGACCCTGGGGCTGACCGATGCGCCGTCGGCTGAGCCGACATCGAATGTGATGGGTGCGGTATCGGATGCGAGGCCGAGGTCACGGGCTGTGATGCCGGAGGCAATATCGGAGAAGGTGAGGGTGGGATCGGGTGTGCCGCCGACGATGTCGAACGAGAGGGATTCGCCGGAGAATGAGACGCCGCCCGGCCCGAGGATTGTGGTGCTGTTGTCGGATTCGTACTGGCGGATGGCGGCGGTGATTGAGTGTGCGACGTCGTTGAAGGTCTGTGCGTGTGAGAGGTCGATGGTTGCGGCTGGTCCGCCGTCGAATCTCATGGTGATCGCGCCTGTGGAGATGCCGAGGCCTCGTGCGCCGTCTGCATCGCGGAGGCGGGTTGAGCCGGTGAGTGTTGGCGCGAGATCGACGAAGCCGTTGTGTCGGGCGGATGTGGCGCCGATGGCTCCGGGGTTTCCGAGCGTGAGTGGGGCGGTGGAGCCGAGCCGGATGTCTGTGACGAGTCCTGGGCCTGACCCTGTGTAGCGGTACGCGCCGAAGAACTCCGTGACGGGGGCGGAGCCGGGGGTTGAGCCGGCGAAGATGTGGCCCTGAACCCCTGAGCGATTCGAGAGGGTGAAGAGCTGTCTCAAGAGTGAGTCGACGATGGTTGCCTGGGCGGCACGCTCTTCGGCGCTGGCGGTGCTGTTGACCTGCTCGGAGGCGATCTGCCGGGCCTCGTTGACGAGGTCGGAGGCCTCGGAGAGCGCGGTGTCGATGGTGGCGAGCGATGCGGCGGCGTGCTGCATGTTGCGGAGCAGTTGAGAGGAGCGTTCGAGGCGAGCGTCGAGGACGGAGAGCGTGGCGGCGGCGACGGGATCCTCGCCGGGCCTTGAGATGCGCTGTCCGGTCGAGATCTGCTGTTGGACTCTGTAGAGGCCGACGCTGGTGCGATTGATGGTGCTCAGAGCGTTCCGGCTCATCAGCAGGTTCGGGGCGCGGGAGAGTCCTGGGGGGATGCTGGTCATGGGTGGCGTCCGGAACTCAGACGATGCTCAGGAGTGACTCCATCAGTTGGCGAGCGACCTCGATGACGCGTGCTCCGGCCTGGTATTGCTGCTGGAAGTTGAGGAGGTTGATGGCTTCTTCGTCGAGGGAGACACCGCTGACGGCGGCGCGTTGGCTGTCGAGGGATTCTCTGACGACGGTCGCGGCGGCGGCTTCGGTCTGTGCCGCGGAAGCGGCGGAGGCGGTGACGGTGACGTGGTCTTGCCATGCGGCGAGGAGTGTGCGTCCGCCGAGTGCGTGGATCTGCTTTGCGTTGAGTCCCGCGAGGGCGAGTGCGGCTCCGTTTTCGATGAGTCCCCCGGGCCCCCATGTGCCGACGCCGAGCATGCCGGGGTTGGCGTCAAGGGTGGAGGAGATGTCGATGTTGGAGGCGTTTGTGCCGGTGAAGTAGGCGTTGATGCCGAGGACGGCGAGGACGCCCGAGGAGTCGTCGGAGAATGAGAACTCGAAGCCGGCGTTCGCGGCGATGCTGAGGGAGCCGTCGGGGGTGAAGGCGGCGTTGAGGCCGGGGATGGCGTTGAGCGAGGTGCGGATATCTTCGGCGGAGGTGTCGTTCGAGGTGCCGGGAGTGGCTCCGGTGGTGAGGCCGTCGAGGTCGACGCCAACGCGCACGGTCGTGACCGCGCCGGTCGCGGTGTTGCGGACATTGACATTGAAGCCGCCGTTTGTCGGCGCGAAGGGGAGAGATCGCAGGGTGGCGTTTGCGGGATCGTTCAGTGCGATCGAGCGGTCGGCAGCAGGGATGCGGAGGGATGCGGCGGAGGACTGCAGCCAGGCGTCGCCGATGGAGGTGGAGTGGAGCTTGTTGACCTCGTGGATGAGGTTCGAGGCGAGTGAGTCGAGGGCGTTGATGGATCGGTCGACGGCTCCGGTGCGCTCTGCGAGGAGCGAGCCGATTGCTCCGGACTTGGGCGAGAGGAGGGTGCCGTCGTCGCGGGTGGCGAGGCGGATCTCTCCGTTCGCGCTCCGCTGCATGGTGAGGCCTCGGCTGATGCCGTCGAGGACGACGGGCGTGGAGCCGATGAGGATGTCGGAGGAACCGCCTCGTTCGATGACGGAGACATCGACCATCGTGGCGAGTTCTTCGATGAGGGAATCGCGCTGGTCTCTGAGTGAGTTCGCGGTTGTGGAGGCGACTTCGGACTGGGCGATCGCGGTGTTGAGTCCGGCGATGCGGTCGATGAGGTCGTTGGCGCGGAGGGAGGCCTGTCCGAGTTCCTGGTCGAGCTGCGTGCGTTGAGAGGTGAGTTCGCCCCGCAGGCGCTGGATGAATGAGGAGAGGGAGCGGCCTTCCTGCACGACGACCGCACTGGATTGCACGAGGTTGGCGCGTTCCGACCATGCGTTGAAGAAGGATGAGAGCTGGGAGGAGAGGTCGTTGTCGCCGAGTTCGCCGAGGGCGGTCTCAATGGCGCCGAGGATGTTCTGCCTTGCGTAGGAGGCGTGCTCGTCGGAGAGTGCGCCGCGGGTGCGGTTTTCGAGCGAGATGGAGACCTGGCGGCGGATGTCGGCGATGGCGACTCCGAGGCCGACGGAGCCGGCGAGGCCGCGGCCTGCGCCCTTTGAGGGGGTGAGGGTTGCGAGCTGGCGTCTGTAGCCGGGCGTCGCGGCGTTTGCCATGTTGTTGCCGGTCGTGGCGATGCCGAGCTGGCTTGCGCTCAGCGCGGTGCGACCGATCTGCATGGCTGCGGAGAGACTCATGTGGAGAGATCCAGTGCGGCGCACGCGGGGGTTGTGCTCTGGACTTTGCCTGCGCGTCCGTATGTGCCTGCGTGGCTGAGTGCGGCTCCGACCTGGGCCATGAGCCCTTGCGTGTGGGAGAGGAGGGAGCGTGTGGCGGATCTGACGACGGCCTGGTTTGAGCGGAGTTCGCCGATGAGTGTTCGGAGTTCGGAGGCGAGGGTGATGATGCGTGAGCGTTCGGGCTCCGGGAGATCTGCGGCGAGTTCGGTGATGGTGCGGGGCTGGCCGTTGCCGACGAGCGCGGCGCGGGCGCGTTCGAGATCGGCGATCTGTGTGAGGGCCTCGGTCTGCGCATCGATGGCGAGGCGGATGCCTTCGCTGTCGGCGAGTGAGATCGCGACCCGGTGGGCTTCGACGGCTTCGCCGAGGCGGTCGTGTGCCGCGATGAGGGCGTGGAGGAGCGATTCGAGCTGGGAGCCGAGAGCCGAGTCGGTGTTGTCTTTGTGTGCTCGGCGTTGGGACATCCGTGCGGCTCCGGCGGTGTTCGTCCGGGGTGTGGGGGCTGGCGCAGGGCTTGGTCAGACTCTCCGCATATCGCGTGCCAGTCGGTCGACGAGCGGGAGTCGTGCGGCGGAGGTGATCTCGCGCGCGACCTGCGCGTCGAGGAGTGCGCCGAACTGTTTCTCGGCCTGTGAGGGTGCGAAGGGCTCTGCGGCCCATGTGGTTTCGCGTGCCTGGGCGAGGATGGGCTGGACGAGGGCGACGGAGACGAAGGTCTCGGCGATCTCGCGCGGAGTCGGCGGGGTGGCGAGGGGGCCTCTGTCGGCGATGGACATGACTTCGGCGAAGGAGCGTTGGCTCCGGATCGCGCTGCCCGGGGCCACGGGGGTGGCGTGGGGCGGGAGTTGTGTGCGAGACAGCAAGGGGTTGGAGATGGTGGTATCGGTGGGCATGTATGTGTTGCTCGTCAGTCGATCACGAGGCGTGCGTGGAGACGCCCGGACTTGTGGAGGGTCTGGAGGATCTCGATCTGGTCCTGGGATGGGATGTCGAGGCGGTCGAGGGCGCGGAGGAGGTCTGAGAGTCGTGCCTGTTCGACGGGACGGGCGTCGGTTTCGAGCCCGGCCCAACGGGACCGCTCGATGAGCGGGTCGGCGGGGGAGGGGACAGGGGCGGGGACGGTGGTCGTGATCGTGAGGTCTTTGTGGGTGATCGCGACGGGTCCGATGCGGACATCCTTCGTGACGATGATCGCGCCGGTGCGTGAGTTGACGACGACCATGGCGGGGAGGCGCAGGAGTTCGGGGTTGAGGGGCGTGCTCATGACGTCTGCGACAAAGGGTCCCGGGTTGTCGAGTTCGGGGTCGGGGATCTGGATTCGGATGACACGGTCGTCAACCTGAACGGCGACCGGGGGGCCTCGGTGGATGGGGGAGGCGAAGTAGCCGTCGTTGATGGCGATGGCGATTTGGGAGGCGGCACTCCAGCCGGAGAATGTGGGTTCGAGGACGAGGTCGAAGGTGCGTGAGATCGTGCCTGTGGGGATGTCTCGGACGAGGCGTGCACCGAGGCGTACGCGACCGGTTGTGGGGACTGATGGGTCTTCGATCTCGACGGCTCCCTCGGCAATGGCGAAGACGGCCTGGCCCGGGATGGGTCCGGAGAGGGGGGAGAGGAAGAGGCGGCCGCCCCTGATCGACTTGGCGGAGTTGAGGGTTGCGATGTGGACGTCGAGTCGGTCGTCGGTGAGTGCGCCGCTGGCGGGGACGGTGCAGGTGACCATGACGAGGGCGACGGACTTGCTCTTCTGGAGTTCTTTCAGGTCGGGGACCGGGACTCCGGCGTTCTGGAGAACCTGGGCGAGCGGGCGCGCGGAGACGAGTTCCTTGCCGGAGTCGCCGGTGCCTGGGAGGCCCATGACAAGACCGACGCCCCTGAGGACTGACTCGCCTTCTCCTTTAACGCGGGCGAGATCTTTGACGGTGATGGACTGCGCGTGGGCGAGGTGGGTGTGGGATGCGGCGGCGATTGCGCAGAGCGCAAGGACGACGCATCGGATCGGCAACAGTCGGCGCATCTCGTGCTCCCGGTTTGGGGTCCGGGGGTCACAACGCGAATGGGATGCCAGTGGCAAGCGGAGATGCCAGATCGCACATGGCCAGATCGCAGAAGCCGAGGCGGGAAGGCGGCCGCCAGGAGAGCTGGCTCGCCGGCGCGATGCGTGCGCGCACTCTCGCCGGTCGACGGCCAGGACACCGGCGGCACCGGATGACGCTCGCTTATGGCTGCTGCGGTCAAGCCCTGACCAGGTTCACGGGACACCCGTGCACCGGGCCCGGCCGTCGACCGGCGGGAGTGGGTTGATGGTACGCAAGGCGGTGCATCGCGTACACTCCGCTTGCGTGCGGAAGTCCAGCCCATCTTTCGAGACGGTTGCCGAGGTGCAGCAGCGTGCGCGCAACACGGTGGTGAACTTCGTGCGTCTGGCGTTCGTGGTGGTCTTCACGATCGCGGCGTTTCTGTACCTGACGGAGCTGGCGGACGACCCTGCGACGGGTGAGGCGCGGCTTCGGAATGTGCCGTGGACGATCGCGATCGTGCTGATGATGGGCGCGCTGGTGGTCTTTGCGGACATCCTGACGCCCCGCAAGCGGATCTCGACGCTGGTGGGGATCCTGGTTGGGCTTGCGGCGGGGATGCTGGCGACGTGGGCGTTCGGGCAGTTGATCGATCTTCTGGCGGTGTTGTACGGGTTCGAGGGCGCAAAGCACAAGACGATCGTGCAGGCGGTGAAGCTGCTCCTGGGCGTCTGCTTTGTGTACCTGGCGATCACGACGGTTCTGCAGACGCAAGACGACTTCCGGCTGGTCATTCCGTATGTGGAGTTTGCGAAGGAGATCCGTGGGACGCGCCCGATGCTGCTGGACTCGTCGGCGTTGATCGATGCGAGGTTCGCGGATCTGGCGGAGACCGGGGTGATCCAGTCGCCGATCGTGATTCCATCGTTCGTCGTGGCGGAGTTGCAGTTGCTCGCGGACCAGTCTGAGAAGACGAAGCGGGCGAGGGGTCGGCGGGGTCTGGACATCGTGGGCAAGTTGCAGCGATCGGCCGACCTGGATGTCTCGATCGATGAGACGATCGTGCCCGGCAAGGGTGTCGATCAGTTGCTGATCGAGTTGGCGCGTCGGATGAACGCGTACATCGTCACCACGGATTCGGGCCTGTCGCGCGTGGCGGGGATCAAGGGTGTGGGGGTGGTGAACATCCACGAGCTTGCGGCGTCGTTGAAGCCGTCGGTCTCGGTCGGCGATGCGCTGGTGACGCGGATCGTGAAGCCGGGAGAGCAGGCGGGGCAGGGCGTCGGTTATCTCGAGGATGGCACGATGGTGGTGGTGGACGATGCGCGTGATCGCATCGGAACGAACCTGACGGTGCAGGTGACTTCGACGTTGCAGACCGCGGCGGGTCGGCTTGTCTTCGCGAGGATCCAAGATGCCGAGGGGGAGCGTGCGGATAGCGAGGCGGCTAGTGCTTCGGGGTCGCGGCCAGAGATGAGCGACGATGCGGGCGCAACGGCCGAGGGGTCCGAGAAGGGCGGCACGGGGAACGCACAAGACGGGAAGTCGCTGCTGCGGCGCGGCAAGAGTCCTAGAAACCCCCGGCGATAGCCCGCGTATGTTCAATTGAGGCAAGAGTTTCGGGTGGCGCGGGACGGCCTCACGTCTGAGTCTGGACATATCTGCGTGACCGCTGGCCTTTCTCCGGCCATCGGGCATCTTGTCCATATCGCCGACGCGAAGGAGCCCCAAAGGCCCCGGAGCACACGCGAAGCACAAAAGGAGAATGGAGATGAAGCGCACGAAGATGTGGGCCGGGATGTCGCTCTGTCTGGTCTCGAACGTTGCACTCGCGGATGTGGTCTGGACGAGCGGTGCGGGGACGGTCGTTGCGCCTCCGATGTCGATGGAAGTCGGGGCTCTTGAGGGTGCGACGACGATCTACGCGATCAATGAGCGACAGGATATCGCGCTTCCTTATGACCTCGCGGTTGATTGGGCGGGACACGGGATGCTTGAGGGGACGGCATCGCTGCGGGGCCATGTGATCCCTGCGGGCACGAGGATCTCGAGCCATCTCATCCACATGGACACGGACACCAATATCAAGATGCTGGTCGAGGCGTCATTCGGGTTTGACGGGCCGATCCTCGGCATCATCGTGACGCGAAACCGCCTGGTCGCGACGGATGGTGATCTGGGCTTCGCGACGACGTTGTACAGTCTCAGCCCGTATCGCGGCGTGGAGATCGATGCGTTCGACCGTGTCGCGGTTGATATGGAGACGAACTCGGTGTGGGTCCGCCTGCAGCAGTCCACAGAGATCGATGAGATCCGTGTGATCACGGGCGTGGTTCCCGCCCCGGGCTCGCTCGCGCTGCTGGGTGCGACAGGCGTCCTTGCCGGCCGCCGGCGTCGCTGAGGTTTCTGATCGGCACTCCCCGCGTCGTCGCGAGCACGCGCGACGTTCCGTGTGACAGATCCCATTCCGTTCCCTTCGTGCGGCATGGACCCCGGCATCGGCTGGGGTTCATGCTTTTTGGGCAAGGGGCAAGGGGCAAAGGGGCACAGGAGTGGAGGGTTCGCGTGATTCTGGGGCGGACGTGGCATGGTTGACTGAAGTGGGAGCGGTTCGGGGACGATAACGCTGCGGTCTGCGGCACGTCCGATCCCTTGGGGACCGCTCGCGTCGTGGTCACGAGGACCAAGCCATGTCCGCACTCTCACGTCGCCCTGCGCCCAATACCTTCTTTGAATCCAAGCCCGGCAGTGAGCGCAGCCCGTATGCGGATCGGCTGGTCTTTGAGCGACGAACTGCCCAGCGGACTCCGTTAGAGGGTCGCGCGATGGCGGCGTTCATGGATCCTTCGGGTGCGGTGTCGATCGCGTATGTTGATTTGATCGACGAGAGTGCGGAGGGGCTTGGGATTGCTTGTGCGATCGACGTGGCGGTGGGGTCCTCGGTGACGCTGTACAACCTACCCCGCAGCACGAGTGAGAAGGGGACCGTTGTGCGTTCGAGCACGACGGATGGCGTGTCGCGGATCGGCTGCCGCGTGAGTTATTCACGCGTCGCGGCCTGAGTGTGGCTCCTCTCTCAGGTCGAGTCTTGAGACCGGTACATCCGCGTCGACGGCTCGCACAAGTGTGCGACCGATGGTGCTGTGCATTTCCCACGCCGGCACGCCTGTTCCCGGGCGTTTGATCGTGAGGTCACTGGCTTTCAGGACATGCCATGCGGGGAGTGCCCGGGTTGTGACGACGGATTGTCGCGAGACACGCCGCACGTCTTCTTCGATCGGGATGACACGCTTGACGGGCTCGATCCCCGGGAACTCCGGGGCCCGCTCATCGATCGCGGTTGCATGGGCGGCGTCGCGCGCGAGCTCCACATAGCGGGCGAAGTCACGGGGTTCGAGCGAGGCCGCGTGGTCTGGCCCCGGGGCCTGCGTGTCGTATGTGAAGTGCTTTTCCAAGACGCGGGCACCAAGTCCGGCGGCGATCGCGCCGGTGCCGACACCCTGCGTGTGGTCGCTGTAGCCGATGGGGCCGCCGAAGATCTCGCGGAGAGCAAGAATACCGCCGAGTTCTGCGTGCTCGATCGCGGTTGGGTAGCTGCTCACACACTGGAGCACGGCCATGCGGGAATGGGCAGATCCGTCGCGGGCGGTCATCCAGCCGATGGCACGCGAGACCTCATCGAGCGTGCTTGCACCTGTGCTGATGATGAGGGGCTTGCCGGTTGCGACCAGGCGTTCCAACAGAGGGCGATGGATGATGTCGGGAGATGCGGTCTTGTACGCATCCCACGGCAGCGACTCGGCCCCATCGACAAGCTCGGTCGAGAAGACGGTGACGATGGCGTGGATGCCTCGTTCGTGGGCGCGATCGACAATCCGCGCCATCTGAGTCACGGAGAGTTCCAAACGGCGGAGCATCTCGACGGGGTCGCTCTCTCCCGCGGCTTTCTGGTACGCAGCCAGCTTGGCCGCCGCAGACATCAAGCGATCGGCCTCGAACAACTGGAGCTTGATCGCATCCGCGCCGGCATCGGCGGCTGCGTCGGTGAGTTCGAGTGCGCGCTCGACCGACCCGTCGTGGTTCACGCCGATCTCGGCGATGATGTAGGGCTCATGGGCGGGGCCGATTTCGTGCGTGCCGATCCGCATTGCCACTCCTGGAAGACTCACGACAGACACACAGAGGAGACAGAGAAGATAGGAATGGAATGGTCTGGAACGAGCATCAGTTCCGGCTCGCACCGCTCGCCGGGAACTGATGGCACCCCCTTCTGAGCCCTTCAGCTTTCAACCGCTCCGTCGTTGCTGGTGGCGAGGCGTTTGAGCAGCGGGTGTTTGGCGGCTTTTTTCTGGCGGAGCATCTCGACGACGAGAGGGGGGACCATGCTGGCGAGGGGGGTGAGGTCGCGGCCCATTGCGGCGATCTGTTTGATGAGACTTGACGATGTGTATGCGAAGGTTTGACCGGCGACGACGAAGGCGGTTTCGAGTCCGGCGACTTCGCGGTTGGTGACGGCCTGCTGGACCTCGTACTGGAGGTCGGAGAGGTTGCGCACGCCGCGGAGGAGGGCGGTCGCGCCGACCTCTCGGGCGAAGTCGACGGTGAGGCCGCTGAAGGCCTTGATGCGGACGGGTGCGGCGTCGGGCTCTGTGGCGACCATCTCTGTGAGAAGGCGTTCGAGCATGTCGACGCGTTCATCGGCGGAGAAGAGGGAGTCTTTGCCGGGATTGCGTCCGACGGCGACGATGAGCTCGTCGAAGAGGCGTCGGCCTCTGCGGATCACGTCGAGGTGTCCGTAGGTGGCGGGGTCGAAGGAGCCGGGGAAGACAACCACGTGCTTTGTCGGCATGGGTGAATGGTAGTGGGCGAGGCCCTCCCTGCGCCGTTACCATTCTCTCCGCATGCCCACCCAGCCCACAGACCCTTCGATGGGGCCTTCGTCGCTTCCCGCCCCGTGGCGGCTCGATTATCTCGAGCGTCTGGACAAGGAAGAGAAGCAGGGGAAGGTTCCCCAGCCCGGGAGCGGGAGCTTTCTGCTGGATTACTGGCTGGCTCCTGAGCGTGACGTTCAGAATCATGTGATTGTGCGGACGGATCAGGGGATGATTCTGTTGAATGCGTATCCGTATGCCGCGGGGCATGTGCTTGTGGCTCTTGGTGATCCGCGCCCGTCGCTTCTGGATTATGCCCCCGAGCAGCGTCTGTCTTTGTGGGGTTTGGTTGTTGCGGCGACGGCGATGGTTGAGCGGACGCTGGAACCTCAGGGGATCAACACGGGTATCAACCAGGGTCGGGCTGCGGGTGCGGGTATTCCGCAGCACCTGCACGTCCACCTCGTTCCTCGTTGGGGCGGGGATACGAATTTCATCACGACAATCGGACAGGTTCGGGTCATTCCGGCGTCTCTGGATGCCATGGCGGCACGTTACAGGGCTGTGTGGCAGCGGATGATCGCTTCGGGCTTTACAATCTGATTCGTCGGGTCGTCTCGGTTCATCCCAGAGTTCAATTCCCTCCATCTTCGGAGCCCATGCATGCACCGTTCACGAATCGTTTCTCTGATCGCCGGGCTTTCGGTCGCGTTGCCCGCGCTTGCCCAGAATGAGAAGCCGGAGTTTCCGCCGTTCAATGATGTCGCGAAGGAGTACACGAAGGTTGCGCCGCCGCCGGGTGTTTCGCCATTCTGGACGATCTGGACGCGAGAGAAGGACGGCCAGATGCTGGCGGAGTTGAACAACTGGGGCGATCAGCAGCGGTTCTACATCGCGCCGACGGTTGCTTCGGGCGATCCTGAGGCGGGTGTGTTGCCGATCTACACGCGGTGGGGGATGCCGGGCGATCGGTATGTGTACTGGCGTCGGTATGACAAGCAACTGGCATTGATTGAGCCGCAACTGGAGATCAGGTCGACGGGCGACAACGAGTCGAAGGCGGCGGTGGCGAGGTCTTACACGGACCGGGTGTTGCTGACGGTGCCGATCGTTGCGATGGGTCCTGGTGGGAACCCTGTGATCGACCTGGACGCGTTTCTTCTGGGGAATGCGAGGTTTTTCTTCGGCGCGTTCGTGAACGGGGCGAGGAACGATCTGGCGACGATCAAGAGTGTGAAGACATTCGCGAACAACGCGGAGATCGCGGTCGAGGTGCCGGTGATCGGCGGCCGGATGGCGACGCTTCATTACTCGATGAGTTCGTTCGCGGAGAACCCTGATTACAAGCCGCGCGAGGCGGATCGTCGGGTGGGCTTTTTCTACTCGGTGTTCTCGGATCTCTCGAAGAACCAGGCGGATTCTGAGGCGGTGCGGTATGTGAACCGCTGGCACATCGAGAAAGCGGATCCGAAGCTGCGTCTGAGCCCACCGAAGCGTCCGATCGTGTTCTATATTGAGCACACGACGCCGATCCGGTATCGGCGTTGGGTGCGTGAGGGTCTGCTCGCTTGGAACAAGGCGTTCGAGCAGGTGGGGATCGTGGATGCGATCCAGGTTCACCAGCAGGACGCATCGACGGGCGCGCACATGGATAAGGATCCGGAGGATGTGAACTACAACTTCATCCGGTGGACGAACGCACGGATCGGGTATGCGATCGGGCCGTGCCGCGTGGTGCCTGAGACGGGCGAGATCCGCGACGCGGACATCGTGATGGATGAGGGTTTCATTTCGGGGTGGGTGCGTGAGTGGAAGGACATGGTGCCGGAGGCGGCGTTGGCGGGTATGGACAGGGAGGCGATGGAGTGGATCGAGCGTCATCCTGAGTGGGATCCTCGGGTGGTGTTGCGTCGCGCCGGGTTCGGTCCAGCGACGGCGTCACGCGGCACCGTGGCGAGGATCGCGATGGCGGGCGCGGTAGTGCCCGAGGAGTTGGGGATGGCGCCCGAGGATGTCTCTGAGCTCTCGAAGGTGAGCGGGATGCAACATCGGTTCTGCGCGTGCGCGAAGGGGAAGACGATGTCGGTCGCGTTGGCGCGGCTGGCGCACACTCTCGGCATGCTCGGGTTCGACGATGAGAGCGGGGACAAGACCGGGAAGGGTGGCGATGAGCCGGACGGTCTGATCGACGGTGTTCCTGAGGAGTACATCGGGCCGCTGGTGCGCGATGTGATCATGCATGAGGTCGGGCACACGCTCGGGCTTATGCACAACTATCGCGCGTCGAGCATCTATTCGCTCGATCAGATCAACTCGCCGGAGTGGAAGGCGAGCGGGAAGCAGATCTCGGGCTCGGTGATGGACTATCACCCGACGAATCTGGTGTACGGTCCGGGTGAGTTCCGCGGACACTACGGGATGACTGACATCGGCACGTACGACAAGTGGGCGATCCAGTGGGGGTACACGTTCGAGGATCCCGAGCCGATCGCGAAGCGCGGGACTGAGCCGGAGTTGGCGTTCACTGCGGACGAGGGCGCGTGGGGTCCGGACCCGCGGACGCGGACGTGGGACCTTGGAGATGACCCTTTCCTGTGGGCGCAGCGGAATGTTGAGTTGGCGGCGAAGCTGCGTGCGAGGTTGATCGACCGGGCCGTCAAGGACGGCCAGTCGTGGCAGCGTCTGCGCGAGGGGTTCCAGATGGTGATGTGGCAGCACTTCTCAGGGGTGTGGAACGCGACCGGGCAGATCGGCGGCGTTCACATCTCGAGGGCGCGTCGCGGCGATCCTGGCGATGAGCTGCCGAACGTGCCTGTGCCCGCTGCGGACCAGCGGAAGGCGCTGAAGTTCGTTCTGGAGAACGGGCTGCGTGATGCATCGGTCGGGCTGACACCTGAGTTGCTGGCACGGATGGGCGCGGACGAGTGGTGGGAGGACTGGGGCGCGTCGCCGGATTATCCTGCGGTTGACACGGTCGTGTCGATGCAGACATCGACGCTGACGCGTCTGATGAGCCCGACGCTGTTCAGGCGTGTGCTTGATAATGAGGCACGCGTTCCGTCCGGTCAGGATGCGGTCACGGTGCCCGAGGTGCTCGAGGCCATCCGGAAGGAGATCTGGAGCGAGGTTGCGAATCCATCGAATGCGCGTCCGACGGCGCGTGAGCCGATGGTTTCGGCATCGAGAAGGGCTCTGCAGCGAGAGCATGTCTCTCGACTGATCGCGCTCTCGACGGGCAGGACCTGGGGCGGAGCGAGCGGGCGGATGATCGCGACGCTGGCACGCGAGGAGCTTCGCGCGGTTCAGGAGATCGTCTCGAAGGCGCCGAATGGTGATCCCTACACGAGGGCGCATCTGTCCGAGACGAAGGAACGGATCGCGCGTGCGCTGGAGGCGGCGTATATCCGCGCCGACTGATTGTTGCCGGGTATGTGAGCGAGGAGAAGGGCTGCCCGTGTGGCAGCCCTTCTTGTTGCGCGGATGTGGGTGGGTGCGGCGGTCTGTTCAGCGGGTTTCGGTGGAGACAAGGAAGTAGGGTCCGTCATCGTCCCCATCCGGGCACGCATCGACGGCGATCCAGGAGATCTCGTCGATGGCGCCGGCATCGCACGGGTACTCGAAGCCGATGGAGAGGAAGCCGGGTTGGGCGACTTCCATGACCTGGCTCTCTTCTTCGGGGTCGAAGGTCTTGAGTTCGGGTGTCTGAGGGACGTGCATGCAGCCGTGCTCGTCGCGCCATTCCTCGGAGAAGACGACCAGCCAGGGGCCCTTTGTGCCTCGGGCGCGGGCGATGATGATGCCCGCTTCGCGTGGTTCGTCGTTTTCTTCCTCATCCTCGTCTTCGCTGAAGTAGGTGGCGATGTCGAGGTGGTCTTTGCCGTTGATCACGATGTCGAAGACGGTGAAGGTGGGCTCGCCGTGGCCGCAGAACTCGCCGGTGATGAGGATTCTGGATGCGTCGGAGGTGGCGGGTGATCGCGTGTATCCGGCGAGGAATCCGGGGGGTGGTGCATTGGCGATGGGCGCACGATTCACGGACTTGAAGCGCGAGATGGGTCCATCCCGGCCGGGGCTGATGAATGTATGGTCGCCGAGTGTGAAGGGAGCGTGCATCGTTTGATGGTAGAAGGGTGTGAGGGTTGCAGGTGCAGACTGGCGGGGAGAGTACGATGCATGATGATGCAGAAGCAGGGCTGGCTCGATCTCGTGCGTGTGTGTGCCGCGGTGCTGTGTTGTGCGGTGCTGTCTCCGCTTGGCAGTTGCGCGATGGTTGAGGTGAGAGGGCCGTCCGATCCACCTTCTGGAGCTGTTGGAGCGGCGCCCGGGGATGAGAGGGGTCAAGGGGCATTGACGCTTGAGGATCTGGTGTCGCGTGTGGTGCTGTTTGTGACGCCGGTGCATGGCGAAGTAGATGTGAGGTTCTGCGGGCTGAGGCGTGTGATCACGGGGAATCGGAACGAGGCGATTGTGCGTGGCGAGGCGTCGGCGGCGCGTGGGTGGGCGGAGTGGTGCATGTCGGAGCGGTCGCAGATCGATGGTTGGCTCGGGTCGAGCCCGGAGCTTGCCTCGCGCGTGCGGATCTGGGTGAGGCAACCCGCCGGGGACCACAATGATGTTTCCGAGGGGGATATGCCGGCGGACACGATTCGGCACCATCTTGATGCGCACCCTGCGAGCCGTTTGTTTGAGGGGATGGGGGATGCGTACAGGCGGCATCTGCTGGAGCCGCCGGGTCGGCCCGCGCTTGCGAGGGCGTGGTTCTATGTCGGGTCACCGGACAATGATGCGCGGCCTTCGTACCCGCGGCCGCACTTTGCGGGACTAACGGCTGAGGAGGCGCTTGCAAGATTCGAGCGCGACTTTGTTGTACCGATGAATGCGGGTGAGCGTCCGTTGATTGAGCGGGGGGAGGATTCGGGATCGATCGTGAGTCTGGGGTTGGATAAGTCGGTGCCTCACGATGAGAAGTCCGGGACGTTTCTGATCGCGCGGACGTATGGGTCGGAGCTGATGTACGAGCCGCTGGGGAAGCGCGGGAACCCGTGGGTGTCGCGTTCTGAGTGGATCGGGTTGGTGTTGGAGGACACGTTCTGGGATCGGCTGGGCCCTCGGTCTGATACGGCGCAACCGTCGGAGGTTCGTGGTCCGATCGCGAGGTTTATCTCTCGGCCGATGAACTTCACGCCTCAGGAGAAGTGGCATCGATTCTGCGCGATGGTGCAGGGCCGGGCGTATGTGGGATCTGGGATGGGTGGGCGTTCTGTGTCGGATGAGGGTGATTCGCGGGTGTACTTCCCGGTTGTGCAGATGACGTACATCCAGGATGCGCAGGCGGGTTTGCTTCGCGGGTACAACGATTGGCGTGCTTCGCGGGGGATGGGGCCTGTGGGGCGTGAAGCTTTCGCGACTGCGTCGGGGCTTCTGGCGGCCGTGAACGAGTTCGACGGTCCGTATGAGGAACAGGCGGGGCGTGTGGGCGCGAGTCGTCGCGAGATGCGGGCGAGAGAGCGGGACGCGGAGTAGGCAGACGGGCATGAGCATCCGGAGCGGGTTCAATTTCTTTCGAGCGGTCGTGCGCGGGATTGTCGAGCACGACATCCTGTCGCTTGCGGCGGCGGTGGCGTTCTACACGCTTCTGTCGTTCGCGCCGCTCGTGCTGCTGGTGGTGACGGTGGGGAGCTTGATCGGGGAGGTGGCCAAGAGCGAGCTGGTGCAGAGCTTCTACTCGCAGCTTGGCCCGGACGCGGCGCAGGTCGGGCAGGCGGTCATCGCGCAGGCGGAGCGTGCGGGGCCGCCACGCGAGGCGTGGCGGTGGATCCTGAGTTCGGGGATGTTGCTTGTGTCGGCGAGCATGGTGTTCAACCAGTTGCAGAAGTCATTGAACAGGATCTGGGGGATGCGTGTGACGCCTCGGACGGGGCTGTTCGCGTGGATCTGGAAGCGGATGGTCTCGATGGGGATGATCTTCGCGATCATGTTCATTCTGCTGGTGGCGATGGTGGTCTCGACGGTGATCGAGGCGTTGCTGCCACGGACGAATGAGGTGGTCGGGAGGGCGGCTCTCTCGGGCGTCTCGATGCTTGTGAGCGCGTTGCTGTTTGCATCGATCTTCAAGGTGCTACCGGATGCGAGGATCGCGTGGCGCGAGGTGTGGCTGGGCGCGATCACGACTGCTGTGTTGTTCTCCGGGGGGAAGGCGGCGATCTCGTGGTACCTGAAGCACGGCGGGGTGGTTGAGAGTTACGGGAGCGCGGCGGGCGCGCTGATCGCGCTTGTGGTGTGGGTGTATTACTCGTGCATCATCCTGTTCGTCGGGGCAGAGATGACGGCGCAGTATGATCAGCAGCGAGCGGCGAAGCGAAGGGCGAGGGAAGCGAGTGCGATAGCGGCGGCGGCGGCGCGGATCGCTTCGGCTGCGCAGGCCGAGGCGGCCCGCGCTGGAGAGTTGGCGAGTCATCCGCTGTCACCGGCGGTTTCGCGGAGTGGGGAGCGTGCCGCGGGTGAAGGGGCGGGTGAGCCGGTTCGATCAGAGGTCTGACTTCAGTGGCGGCTCTTGGTTGAATGGCGGTCGAGCGGATCGCTCGACCTCAGCGAGGAGCGCGTCGAGTTCGGCACGCGGGATGAGTCGGCCTCTGAGCATGACCGCCTGGATGCGGCGTGTTGCGTTGATGTTGATGGTTGGGTCGGCGTCGAGGAGCACAAGGTCGGCGCGTTTGCCGGGAGCGATGGAGCCGAAGTCGGGTGGGACTCCGGTTGCGGAGCCGCGGTTCGGGAGCGAGTCCATGTAGCGTGCGGGGTTCGAGGTCGCGCAGGCGAGGGCACGCTCGGTGCCGAGGCCGGATCCGGCGAGGGATGCGAGCTCGTCGTGGAGGGAGAAGCCAACGACCTTGAAGAACTGTGGTGAGTCGGAGCCGGCCATGAGGCCGACGCCAGCATCGGCGAGCGCGAGCGTGATTTGCTTGCGTAGGGCGGCGGCGCGTTGGCCATAGTCAACGCCCCAGAGGGCTGGGAACTTCGTCGCGTTGCGTTGCTCGGCCCATTGCCCGACGGCTTGGGGGACGATGTAACGCATCTCGGGTCGGGCCATCAGTTCAGCGGTTGGCGTGTTCTGATCGAGGATGGTCTCGAAGAGTGAGAGGGTCGGGACGGACCAGATGCCCGCTGCGGCGAGTTTCTTTGCGAGCTCGGGGAGCCGGTTTGTGTCGATGACGTTGAGGACGGGGCCGGGGGGGATCTGACCGAACTGGGAAGCTGCGTTCGGATCGGCGATCAGAGCGGCTGGGATCGCGTCCAGATGTTCCTGTTGTTGCGGGTACTCCATCGCGACGGTGATGCCGACCTCGTTGTCAACGTGCCCGGTGACCGGGATGCCGAGTTCGGCGGCGGTCGTCTGGACCGCGCGGTAGACCTCTTCCTGAACGACGCGATGTGACTTGATGAAGTCGAAGCCGGCCTTGGCGTGCTGGCGAACGGCTGCTTGGGCTTCTTCGGGCGTTTTTGCGATTCCCTGGTGAATGGGCGGCCCTGCGATGTGGAGTGTTGGGCCGAGGAGGGAGCCGTCGGCGATGGCCTGTCTGAGGCGGGGGTGGGATGGGTGGCCGACCATGCCGCGGACGGTGGTGATGCCGTTGGCGAGGAGGAGTGTGCAGGCGCGGAAGGCGGCGGCTTCGTGCTGGGCGTTGCCGGGTTCGTACGGCGGCATGTGGACGTGCATGTCCGCGAGGCCGGGGATGAGCCAGGCGTTGCCATCTCCTTCGATGATTGTGAGATTCTGGAGTGTGTCGGCCGGGGTGACGGCGTCGATCGGGCCAACCTGCGCGATGCGGCCCCCGACGACGAGGACAGACCAGCCGGACTTGACGCCGGGTTCGGTCATGGTGAGCACGTTGACATTGCGGAAGAGCGTTGGCGCATCGCTCAATGGCGGGAGCGGATCGGATGCGTGGGATGAGAGCGTTGGGAGGAGAGCCGTGATCGCGATCGAGGCGAGGGCGGCAAGGCGAGCGGCCTTGTGGCGACGCGCACGTGAGTGGTGGGGCATCGTTTGGTTTCCGTGTGTTCCGCGGCATGTTGTAGATGGGTGAGGGGTTTGGGGTTGCACAGGTTTCATCGCGGGGGTGGGCGGATGTCGGTACACTGGGATGCTGCGGCGGGTTGCCGCGCATGAACTGGAGGCCGATCATGTTTGAACGCCGCACGGGGTTGTCGATTTGCGTGATGATGGCGCTTGTCTGCGGGCATGCGGTCGGGAGCGGGCTTGCGGAGATTGAGCAACCGGAGCGTCAGCGCGGCGGGCGTAGCGGTGAGGCACGAGTGGTTGGACAGGGGTGGAATGCGGACACGGCGTTGCCCGTTGATCCGACGTTGGTGACTGGTCGGCTTGAGAACGGGTTGCGGTACATCATCAAGCAGCACGCGGTGCCGCCGGGGCGGGCTGTGGTGTGGATCCACATCGGGACGGGATCTCTGAATGAGACGGACCGGCAGCGTGGGATCGCTCACTACCTGGAGCACATGGCGTTCAACGGTTCGGAGAACTTTGCGCCGGGTTCGCTTGTGCCGTTCTTCCAGTTACTGGGCATGACGTTCGGGCGCGACCAGAACGCGTTTACGAGCTTCGACCAGACGGTGTACCAGTTGTCGCTGCCGGACGCGAAGCCGGAGACGCTGGGCGACGGGATGCGGTTCTTTGCGGATGTGGTGGGGCGGTTGTCGCTGCTGCCCGAGGAGATCGAGGAGGAGCGTCAGATTATTCAGGAGGAGCGTCGGAGGGGGCTTTCCGGGCGTCAGCGGACGCAGTATGAGATGCTCGAGAAGATGGCACCGGGCTCGCTGTTCGGCGTGCGTCTTCCGATCGGCACCGAGGAGACGATCAACAGCGTGATGGTTGAGGACTTCCGGGCGTACTACGACAGATGGTACGGCGCGTCGAACTCGACGCTGATGGTGGTGGCGGATGCGGCTCCGGAGGTTGTGAAGGGTGTGATCGAGGCGCACTTCGGCGGATTGCCTGCGCGTCCGGTGCCTGTGTCCCAGGATGTGGGCGTGCGTGCGTATGAGAAGAGTTTCGCGATCGTGACGCATGATCCGGAGGTACGGACGGAATCGGTGCAGATCGTTCGGCTGGAGCCGGCGCGTCGCCCAGTGACGACGGTGGGGGGACTGCGTGAGGATCTTGTGGATTCGCTTGGGCAGTTTGCGATGAATCGTCGGCTGTCGAACAAGGTTGCAGCGGGCGGGACGAGCTATATGAGCGCGAGTGCGAGCAGCGGGACGCAGTCTCGCGCGATCCACACGGCGGAGATCAGCGGGCGCGCGAAGCCGGGGATGTGGAGAGCGGCTCTGGAGGAGATCGCGCTCGAGTTGCAGCGGGCCAGGGCCTTTGGTTTCTCGGCGCGGGAGATCGAGGAGGCGAGGCGGGAGATCGTGTCCGGTGCGGAGCGTGCCCTGGAGACGGAGGCGACGAGACCGGCGCAGATGATCATCGGGCGGCTGAACAGCGATGTGGCGGCGGGAAGGCCGACGATGTCCGCGAAGCAGCGGCTGGATCTGATCAACGCGCTTCTGCCGACGATCACGGATGAGGAGGTCTCTTCTCGTTTCAGGACGGAGTTTGACACTTCGGCGGTCTCGTTCGGCGTGACGCTTCCCTCGGGTCCGATGGTGCCGACGGAGCAGGAGCTGCTCGACATCGGCGTTGCCGCGTTGGCGGTGAAGCCGACGCCTGAGGCGGAGAGCGAGGGCGCGGTCGCGTTGATGACAGAGTTGCCGGAGCCGGGGAAGGTGTCTGAGGGTGCGATGCACGAGGCGAGCCGCGTGTGGTCCGGCTGGCTCTCGAACGGCGTGAGGGTCCACTTCAGGGAGATGAAAGAGCGCGAGAACCAGGTGACTGTGAGTATCGATTTGATCGGGGGCGAGCTTTTGGAGACGGCGCAGAACCGGGGGATCACGGGCGCGGCGACGCTTGCCTGGTCGCGACCGGCGACGCTGGTGCTGTCTTCGAGCGAGATTCGCTCGCTGATGACCGGAAAGAAGGTTTCTGTGCGAGGCGGGGGATTCGGCGGCGGGCGCGGCGGTGGTGGGGGAGGGAACACCGACTCGATCTCACTGAGCATTTCCGGGAGTCCGGAGGATCTTGAGCCGGGCTTCCAGCTTGCGCATCTCCTTCTGACCGAGCCGCGCATCGAGCCATCGGCGTTTGAGCAGTTCGTGACTGCCTCTCGTGAGTCGATTCTTGAGTCGGAGACGAACCCGCTGCGGTACGGGACGCGGGTTGCATCGGCGGCGATGTATCCGGCGGATGTGGCGAGGGTTCAGCCGCTGACGGTTGCGCAGGTTGATCGGCTGACGCTTGATGAGGCGCAGACGTGGCTGGACGCGATTGTGCGCGGCTCGCCGATCGAGGTGACGATCGTTGGGGATATTGATCGCGGGAGGGTGATGCCGCTTGTTGAGCGATATCTCGGGTCGCTGCCGGTGCGAGAGCGAGTGACTCCGACGCTGTTTTCTTCCGAGCGGTCGTTGAAGCGGCCGGTGGGCCCTCGCGTGGTGACGGAGGTGATCAAGACGCCAACGCAGCAGGCGTTTGTGATGTCGGGCTTCTATGGGGCCGACCAGTTGGATCGTGACGACGCACGGGCGATGGCGATTGCGTCCCGCATCATGTCTACACGGATGGTGACCGAGGTAAGGGAGAAGGAGCAACTGGTCTACAGCATCGGCGCGGGGTCGAGGCCGGGGACGACGTACCCGGGTTTCGGGATGTTCTCGGCGGCGGCACCGACGGAGCCGTCGAAGGCGGATGCTCTTGTGGCGAAGCTTGGCGCGATGTACGACGCCTTCGCGAAGGAAGGGCCGAGCGAAGAGGAGCTGGATGTTGCCAGAAAGCAGATTGCCAACACGTTCCAGCAGGACATGCTGGAGCCGGGGTACTGGTCGCGACGGATCGGGCAGATGACATTCCGGGGTGATTCACTTGACGAGATTCTTGCCGATCCTGATGCGTACCAGCGGATCGATGCGGAGGCGATCCGTTCGACGTTCGCGAGGTACTACAGGCCTGAGAACATGGTGACGGTTGTGGTGAAGCCGGAGCCCGCTGTAGAGGGTGGGGCCAACTGAGACACATGGACAGGATCTCAGGGCGTTTACATTCACATTGTGACGGGCTGCGATCGTGTGTTGCGAGCGCGGCGGAGAGAGTACGAAGGGAGAGGGTGCGATGGATGCGAGGGCGATTGTTGTTTCAGCGTTGATCGGTGCGGCCGGGCTTGCGGCGTTCAGCGGGGTTTCGGCGGTGCTTGGGCAGCCGGCGCAGCCAGCGGGTGGGCAGCAGCGGGGCGGGCCGGATTTCGGGGCCATGCTCGTTGAGAGTCTGCAGAGCGTGGACGGGTGTCTTGGTGTCGAGTCGGCGCGCACGCAGAGCGGGAAGAACGTGATTGTTGCGTGGTTCAAGGATGTTGAGTCGGCGCGGGTGTGGTATCACCACCCGACGCATCGTCGGATGATCGAGATGACGGGGGGCGATCCCGATGTGAAGAAGCCGATGCGGCACGTCAAGGATGGAACACCGGTGATGGTCATGGCGACGATCACGCCTTCGGCCACGCCTGGGATTGAGGGCGTTCCGATGCCGATCTCGCAGATCTCGATCGAGTTGTACACGTCGCTGCCGGGCGGGGCATCGATCAACGGGCGGTTCTCGCCCGAGGGGTTCCCGATCGAGCATCACAATGAGTGAAGCGGCGCGGCAGTGAGCCGGAGTCTGTGGATTACGTCGATGCGGGCGGTGTCCCACCGGGAGGTGGCGGCGGCGCGGCGTCGAGCTTGGCGGTGCGGCTCGTCCGTACCTTGCCGAACATGCGCTTTGTAGGAAGCTGCGTCGGGATGATCCCTCCGGGGAACTTCGCGGCGAGTTTCTCTTTGTCTGCCTGTTGAGCGGCGGCGGTGGCCGCGCTGGCCGGGGGTGGTGCGGGTGTTGCGTAGCGATTGAACTTCTGTGAGCGGATCTGGCGGAGTTGCTCGTCCTGCTCGCGCTGCTGGCGGTAGCCGTCGGGGACGGGGCCGGGCTGGAAGTCCGGGTAATCGAGCTTGGGGATCTCGGTGTTGATCAGATGCTCAATCTGGGTCAGGAGTTCGCCTTGCTCCGGGGTGACGAGGGACCATGCGACGCCTTGCTTGCCTGCGCGGGCGGTGCGACCGATGCGATGGACGTAGATGTCGGGATCTTCGGGGAGATCGTAGTTGATGACGTGCGTGACGCCGTCAACGTCGATGCCGCGTGATGCGAGGTCGGAGGCGATGAGGACTTCGAGCTTGCCGCTCTTGAGCTGTGCCATGACGGCGTTGCGCTTGCTCTGGGGGAGATCGCCGTGGATGGCGTGTGCCTCGATGTCCTTTCGAGCGAGATACTGCACCAGCTCGTCGCAGGTTCGCTTGAGGCGGCAGAAGACGACCGTGAGTGCGGGTTCTTCGTGGGTCAGGAGGTGGGCGAGGAGGCGTTTCTTGTCCCACGGCTGGACGGTGAGGTAGTGCTGCTGGACGAGCGAGACGGTGAGCGATCCGGAGGAGGTGACGATTTTCTCGGGGTCGCGCATGTGGCGGCGGGCGAGATCCTCGATCTCGTTCGAGATCGTCGCCGAGACGAACATGGTCTGGCGATCGGTCGGGCACATCTTGAGGATTTTGCGGATGTCGTCGCGGAAGCCGATGTCGAACATGCGATCGACTTCGTCGAGGACGGCGAATCTGACGTTGTGGAGGCGGAGGTGCCCGCGCTCGACCATGTCGATCACGCGCCCGGGTGTGCCGACGATGATCTCGGGGTTCTTGGCGAGGCGTGCCGCCTGCTGGCGGATCGGCTTGCCTCCGTAGACCGTGACCGCGCTGAGGCCTGTGTAGCGGCCGAAGTTGGCGAGGTCGTTGTGTATCTGCACGGCGAGTTCGCGCGTCGGGCCCAGGATGAGTGCCTGGAAGGGCTCTCCGGGCGTACACATGTTGAGCAGGGGGAGGCCGAACGCGGCGGTCTTGCCGGTGCCGGTCTTGGCCTGGCCGAGGACGTCCTTGCCAGTGAGGGCAATGGGTACGAGCTGGGCCTGGATGCGTGTGGGGTGGCGGAAGCCGAGGCCCCGGATCGCACGCTGGATGGACTCTTTGAGCCCGAGCTGCTCGAATGTCATCTCGGTGTCGAAGATCTCAGGAGAGAGGGGCTTGTGCTCTGGTGCGACAGGATCGGGTTCGTCGAGTTCCGGATCGTGATCGTGGGCGAGTTCTTCGGTGTCGCCTGCGATCATGGCTCCGAGGGTGATGTCCTCGTTGGTCGCCGTGATGGGGCGATCGTCGTCGAAGTCTGGGCCGGATCTGCCCCGGCCGCGCCGACGGCGACCGCTGCCGCTGGTGTTGCCACTCGATCTGGTGTTGTTGCTTGCTCGATCGCGGGGGGTGTTGTCGCCTTGCTGGGATTGGGGGCGTGGTTGCTGGCCGGGTTCGCTGGTTTGGCCGGTGCGTGACTTGCCTCGCCTGCGGCGGCGTTTTTTGCGTGGTCCGCTTCCGTCGGAAGCCGGTCCGCTTCCGTGGTCGTGGTGAGAGCCGCCTCCGCCGGAGGAGCCGGAGTCGGCACCTTCGTGGGGGGTGTGTGAGTTGAAGTCAGAGAAAGAGGGGGAGGACGTGTCGGCGTCTGGCATGTGTGGCGCGTTTGCTTGGGTGGCTCGCCGCGGCGTCGGAGTGGGCGCACAGAGGTCGGCGATTCGGAAGGAGGCCCGAGGCCTCCGATGCCAATCGTATGCCGAATCGACGGCCAGGGTGAGGGTCAGTCGGGGGCTTGATTCTGGCGTTCGAGGAGGATGGCGTGCTTCATGAGGGTTCCGGCGGCGGCGGACCCTGCGGCGACGATGCCCCGCCAGCCGTCGCGCCAGGCGGCGCGGAGGACGATCTGCTTGAAGAGCGCGCCGATGGTGGAGATGACGAGGCGGGCGGCGTTGGTGCGGCGGCCTTCCTTGAAGAGACTCTCGGCGGAGATGCGGGCGTGGCCGACCTGCTTGGCGAGGTGATCCGCGATGGTGGTCCAGGAGTCGTGGCGGAGGTCGCCGGAGAGGCGGGACACGGATGCGGGGGCGCCCGGCGCTTCGATGAGCGAGAGCTTGTCGTGGGGGTCGAGGCCGCCCCATGCGGCGGCGCCCCGGCGCACGAGGCGGAGGCGCCACTCGGGCTGGTAGGTGTGCTGGAGGAAGCGTCCGGCGTAGAAGATTTTGCGGTTGAGTTCGTAGCCGCGGACGGCGGGATCGTTGCGGGTGAGCGCGGCGTCGATGGCGCGTGCGAGTTCGGGCTCGACGCTCTCGTCGGAGTCGAGTGAGAGGATCCAGGGCTGGGTGCAGGACTCGAGGGCGAGCTGCTTGGTCCTGACGTGTCCGAGCCACGGCGAGCGGATGATGCGTGCGCCGGCGGCTTCGAGCATGGGGATGGTGTCATCGGTGGAGCCGGAGTCGACGGCGACGATCTCCGAGGCCAGACCGCGCACGGAATCGAGGGTCCGACCGATGGTCGGGGCGTTGTTCCTGCAGACGATGGCGACGGAGAGGGGCAATGCCATGCACCCAAGTAAAGCAGGAAGCCGCTGATCACACAAACGCGCGGACACTACGATTCTTTGTGACGCCAGAGCCGCTCCAGATCGGTCCGCTGCGACTTTCGACGAACCTGTTGCTTGCGCCGATCGCGGGGTACTGCGACCTGGCGTTCAGGACGGTGTGCCGCGAGTTTGGCGGGTTGGGGCTGGCGTGCACGGACCTGTTGTCGCCTCAGGGGCTCTTGCGGGGGACGGCGACGTCGCTGGATCTTGCGAAGACGAGCGACTTTGACAAGCCGGTGGGGATGCAGCTTTACGGGAGCGACCCGGAGATCATGGCGCAGGGGGCGCGGTGGGCGGTGGAGCACGGGGCGACCGTTGTTGACATCAACATGGGGTGCCCGGTTGACAAGGTGACGAAGAAGGACGGCGGCAGCAAGCTCCTCACCGATCTCTCCCGCGCAGTCGCTGTTGCCGAGCGCGTCGCGCGCGAACTGGAGAAGATCCCGCTCTCCGCCGACGAGTGGGCCCGCCGCCTCGGTGATGCGTCTCTGCACACGGGGCAATGGGCAGTGGGCAATGGGCAATGGAAAGAGGGCCATGGGGAATGGGCAATGGGCAATGGGGAACGCCGAGTGGGAAATGGAGCCGTGCCTCTGACGTGCAAGATGCGTCTGTGCTGGCACACGGCGGACTATGAGGCGGGGAGCGCGTGTTCGCCGCACCTGGCGCGGATGCTGGCGGATGTCGGTGTGAGTGCGGTGACGGTGCATGGGCGGACGACCGAGGACAAGTTCGCGGGGAGCGTGCGGCTGGAGGGGATCGCCAGGGTGGTGGAGTCGGTGCGGGGCGCGATCCCGGTGATCGGGAACGGGGATGTGCGCGAGCCGGAGGATGCGGCGCGGATGATGCGCGAGACGGGGTGTGCGGGCGTGATGATCGGGCGGGGCGCGCTCTCGACGCCGTGGATCTTTCGGAGCGCGTGGGGGCTGTTGTCATCGGGCGAGGCGCCCGCTCCTCCGACGGAGCCGGAGATCATCGCGATGATTCGGCGGTTTTTCACGCTGATGCGCGAGCAGCGGGACGACAGGTACGCGATGTTCCAGATCTCGAGGCGGATCTCGTGGTTCGCCAAGCGGCTCGGGGCGGAGCCGGATGGCACGCGGCACGGGGTCAAGCCGTTCAAGGAGGCGATCCGGGTGGCGACGCACCCGGATCAGGTGCATGAGGCGTTGGATGCCTATTTGCGAGGGGATCTTCGGACGTACTTCCAGGATGCCGAACGAGTCCAAGGGGTAGAGGCCGAATAACTGATCAGAATGGGCTGGTGCGCGGAAGGTCGGTCTGTATATTGGGCATGGCTGTGCTCCAGCTTCGGATCCTGTGAGATGGAGAGAGGTATGTCACGCGTTGCTCGGTTGTGTGTTGGTGTGCTTGTGGCGGCGAACGGTGCCGCGTCTTCGATGGCTTCGGATGCGTATCGGTTGACGATCCAGCCGGAGTCCAGGGTGGTGGTGGATAACTTGATCTTCGCGCCATCGACGGGGACGCTGATCGGGAATTACGACGCGACGACGAACCCCACGGGGACGCGGACGCTGCCCGGCATCTTCGGGGGGAGCGGGAACAACCCGATTCCTGTCTCGGTTGACGTTGCTGTGGGCGAGGAGAGCGAGACATCGCCCGGGGGTGTGCTGACGCTGCTCGTGAACCCCGGTGCTGGGACGTTTGCGATCTCTGAGCTCTGGATCGACCTCTTGAATGAGGTTGTCATCGAGGCACCGATCAGCGCGACGATCACGTATTCGACGTTTCGGACGGTCAGTCCGAGCTTCCTCTATCCCGGCGGCATCCCGATCACGATTCCGATAGGCAACGCGCAGATCACGGTGCTCACGGCGACGCTCGGGGCGGGTGATTCGATCGGGACGCTGACGCCGAACGGTGACGGCTCATTCACGCTGGCTGGGGCGGCGTCGCTCGACGTGACGTTCGATGCGACGGTGCTTGGCCAGCCGGGGCAGGGGGGGACGTTTGCGATCGCGGCTCCGATCGGCGGGACGCTGACGCCGACTGTCGATGGGGCGACGCTGACGCTTGGTATCAGTCTATCGAACAGCTCGGAGATTCCGGGGCCGTTCCCGGCGGTTGAGAACGTGCCGCTCGATCTGCCGACGCTTGATCCAAACACGCCTGCAAAGGTACTGCTGACGCTGGAGTTCCTGCGGATCGATGTGACGATCGCGAGCGAGATCGAAGGTGTTGCGACGGGTCCTCGGCTGTGTCAGGGTGATTTCAATCGTGACGGCTCGGCGGACATTCTGGACTTTCTGGATTTCTTCGACGCGTTCGGCGGGTGCCAGTTGCAGCCGTCGCCGTGTCCTGACCCACTCCGGGATGCGGATGTGAACTCGGACGGTCTGGTGGACATTCTGGATCTGTTGGACTTCATGCAGGCGTTTGCGGAGGGGTGTGCGTAACTTCCTGGCGGGAGGGTGCAACCTCCGGGCGGGCGATTCGGTACGGACTTGATTCGGGGGCATGGCGTGCCGATGCGTATAGTTCGGCGCGTACGTCTCTCATCGCCGTTCGAGGTCGGACGGGGTGTGTGGTGTGCGTATCAGTGCCGTGATTGACGGATCGGGAGTAGGAGGAATCGGATGAGAACCCTGCCAACAGCCGCGATGCTCGTTGTGGCGATGTGTGCGAGCCATCGTGTTTGTGCTCAGTTGCTTGCGCCGCCCGCTGCTCCGGCCCCTGCGGCGTCGCCGCTGCTGGGGAACGCGGCGATCAGCTTCGATCGCATGACGCACGATTTCGGCGAGGTGCTCGACGATGTGAACGTTGACACGACGTTCCGATTCACGAACACGGGGGATACGACGCTGGAGATTCTCGACCACCGCGCGACGTGCGGCTGCACGGTGCCGGAGATCTCGAAGCGTTCGTTGCTTCCGGGTGAGTCGGCGACGATCAAGGTCGTGTTCCATCCGGCGCACAAGAAGGGGATGCAGCACCAGACGGTGACGCTACTGACGAATGCCCGGGATCAGGAGCAGGTTCAGCTGGTGATCAACGCGAACGTCAAGCAGATGACCTGGACCGAGCCGGCGGTCGCGCACTTCTCGAGGATCGACAAGGGGGATCCGCGGGCCGTGGTTATTGAGGTGCTTTCACGGGTGCCGGGGTTCAAGGTCGAGAGCGTTGCGGTGACGAACGAGGTCGTCTTCCGCGCCGAGGTGGGCGAGGCGAGCGAGGTGAAGAGCGAGGAGGGGGAGATTTTCAGGAAGTATCCGGTGCGCATCACGCTTGCGCCGACGGTGCCGATCGGGAATCACAGCGAGACGATCGCGATTCGCACGAACGATCCGAAGAAGCCGGTCGTTCAGCAGCAGGTGATCGCGGAGGTGCTCGGCGACCTGGTGCCGAATCCGAATCGGATCTCGCTCGGGGTTGTGCGTCCGGGGGATCCGCTTCGTGCGGAGTTCAGGATGACAAGCAGGAGCGGCAGGCCGTTCAAGATCCTGAAGTCGCAGGTTGTTCCGGCCAATGTGGGGAATCTTGCTGTGGAAGTCGAGCCGGTATCCGAGGGCGGCTCTCCAGAGGTGAAGATTGTGCTGACCGGGACCGCGCCGAACGCGGTGCAACCGATCCGCGGGAAGATCGAGTTCACGACGGACAATAAGGACCAGCCCAAGGTTGAGGTGCCGTTCTATGCCACCGTTCGAGGCGGCGGGCGCTGAGATGGAGAAGGCGTGCGGGGGTGCGTGCGTGTGCGGCGCGCGATCGGGTGCGGCCGCGCGCGTGATGGGGCGGGCGATCATCATCGTGGGCATCGCGGGATTGATCGGCGTGATCGACTCTGCTCGACGGCCGGTGCAGTTGGCACTGAAGCCGACTGCTCCGGCGACGATACGTGCCACGGGAGCGGGTCAGGGCACGGATGTGGATACGCAGACGGATCAGGTGCCGGGCGAGACCGAGCCGGTCGTGCTTGATGTTCGGATCACGCTGGAGCAGGCGCGGGCTCTGTATGACTCGGGCGATGCGGAGTTCATCGACGCGCGCGAGGCGAACGAGTATGGCCCCGGTCATATTCCGGGGGCGTACAACCTGACGCAGGCCGACTTCCGGGGGAGCAGGACGCCGGATGTGCTCACGTATCTGGATCCGTCGCGACCGGTGGTGATCTACTGCGGCGGCGGGGAGTGTCACGCGTCGGAGAATGTGGCGATCCTACTCCAGCAGGCGGGTTTCACATCGATCCACATCATGGTCGATGGGTTTCCATCATGGGTCGAGGCGGGGTATGAGGTCGAGGCAACGCATGATGAGTCCGAAGAGGGTGGTGGCTCATGAGTGGGGGAGGGTGTTGCGGCACGGGGCCTCGGGCGTGCGGGTCGATTGCGGTCGGCTCTGTGCTTCTGCTTGCGTTGCGTCTGTTTCTGGGGGGCGTGCTGGTGTACGCCTCTCTGGTGAAGATCGGAGATCCGCAGCAGTTCGCTTTCGGCATCGAGGCGTATCGGCTCGTGCCTGAGGATGCGAAGCACCTGACGGCTCTGGGCGCGTTTGTCGTTCCGTGGATGGAGTTGATCGTTGGTGCGATGCTGGTGCTGGGTGTGTGGAGCCGCTCTGCGGCGGCCGTGGCCTTGTCGCTGATGGGTCTGTTTGTGTATGCGGTGTGGAGCGTGATCACGCGCGACCTGGATGTCACGTGCGGATGCTTCGGCAAGATGAAGGGGCCGTTCGGGTGTGAGGGACCGATCGGGATGTGCAAACTCGCGGAGAACCTCACGCTGTTCGCTTCGGCACTGGCGTTGGTTGTGTTCGGGCCGGGTTCGATCGCGCTTGACGGGCTTTGCAGGCGACGAGGGGCGTGAGAACCCGAACGCATTCCTGCCTCGGATCTTGAGTGCGGGCATTGCGGACACGGAGGATGTGGGCGGGCAGGTTGTGAGAGGCCGCGTGGGGATTCGCGGGCGGTGCACGCCTATCGTCAAGGCCCGGTCGGACAGGTGTCCGGCCTTCCCGTCGCCTCCGGATTCTGGAGGCCGAAAGTCCATGACGGAGCATTGAATGAGCCGCTTCAACCGTTTCACGCAGACCCCGAAGATCAAGGTGACCCGCAAGTCCGGCAACGGCACGCAGTATGTTGACTGGAAGGACATCGAGAATCTTCGTCGGATGATGAGCCCGAACGGGAAGATCTACGGCCGCAAGCGGCTGTCGACGAGCGCGCGTGAGCAGAAGATGATCGCACAGGCGGTGAAGCGGGCCCGGTTCATGGGGCTTCTGCCGTTCACGTCCGCGACGCTGTGATCCGCGGGTCGATTCGAGCATGATGGCCGCAACTGACTTCCATGTCGTTCGTCGTCCGTACCACGACGTGAGTGTTACGTCACGTCCGTATGTGACGGATGCCTCTGAGCGTGAGCGTGTGATGCGCGAGGTCATCGATTCGCTCTGGGATGTGACGGGTCGGCACGGGGTCTCGTGGATCGGTTTTTATCTGCGGGTGCCCGGACGAGATGAGATGGTGCTCGGGCCGCGGCGGGATAAGCCCGCGTGCTCGCCGATCGGTCTTCAGGGCATGTGCGGACGCTGCATGCTTGAGCGGAAGCCGATCCTTGTTGATGATGTCCGGACGCTGGGATCGAACTACATCGCCTGCGATCCGAGGGACATGTCCGAGGCCGTGGTGCCGCTGATCGGGCCGGATGGCTCGTGCGACGCGGTGCTCGATGCGGATTCGTATGAGTTCAGTGCGTTTACAGGGCACGACATCGACCATCTGTCGGCGATCCTGCTGCGGGCGGGTCTGTCGGCGTACATCGCGACACCCACGCTCAATCTCTGATCGGACGCTACGCTCGCGCCATGACCGAGGGCGTGAACTACGCGGTGCGTCGGGACGGGTTTCTCATTTCCAGCGATCCCGCGCTGCTTGATCTCGATGTGGTCCACGGGTTCCTCTCGACCTGCTACTGGTCGCCGGGAATCCCTCGTGCCACGATCGAGCGGGCTCTTGCGCACTCTCTTTCGTTCGGTCTCTACGAGACGTCCGGAGCGACACCCGGGCAGATCGGCTTTGCCCGAGTCATTACGGATCGAGCGACCTTCGCCTATCTCTGCGATGTCTTTGTCCTCGACGCGGCCCGCGGACGCGGCCTGGGGACATGGCTGATTGAGTCTGTTCTGGCCCATCCGGATCTGCATGGGCTCCGCCGGTTCTGTCTGCTGACGCGCGACGCCCACACGCTGTATGCGCGGTTCGGATTCAAGCCGATGCCGGACCCTTCGAGGTACATGGAGGTCTGGAATCCAAACGCCTCCATACCGCGGGATTGAAGGTGAATGATGGCCACCGGCGAGGGGCTTGCCTCATACGCTTGGGTCATGCATATCGGGTTGACATACGACCTCAAGGACGAGTATCTCGCGCAGGGATACACGCCGGATGAGTGCTCGGAACTGGACTGCGTCGAGACCGTCGATGCGCTCGCGGCGGTCGCCGAGTCGATGGGGCATCGCACGACGCGAGTGGGGCATGTGAAGGAGCTTGCGCGGCGTCTTGTGGCGGGAGAGCGTTGGGATCTGGTCATCAACATCGCGGAGGGGATGCACGGGATTGGTCGCGAGGCGCAGGTCCCCGCGTTGCTGGACGCGTATCGGATTCCGTACACGTTCAGCGATCCGCTGGTGTGCGCGCTGACGCTGCACAAGGGTATGTGCAAGCGTGTCGTGCGTGATATGGGCTTGAACACGGCGCGATTTGGTCTTGTTGGTTGCGAGCGTGACCTGGGATCGATCGAGCTTGTGTATCCGCTCTTTGCAAAGCCCGTCGCGGAGGGTTCGAGCAAGGGCGTGACTGGAGCGTCGAAGATCTCGACGCCGCGCGAGCTTCGGGATGTGTGCCTCGGGTTGCTCGAGCGGTACGGTCAGCCGGTGCTGGTCGAGGAGTATCTGCCGGGACGTGAGTTCACGGTCGGCATCGTGGGGACGGGCGAGCGGGCCCGGGTGCTCGGATGCATGGAGATCCACATCGGACCGGACGCGCCACACGGCTTTTACTCGGCGACCAACAAGGATGACTGGGTGGGCAAGGTCTCGTACTCGATTGCGACCGACGACGAGGCGCGGGCGGCAGCGGATCTTGCGCTTGCGTCGTATCGCGGGCTTGGCTGCCGCGATGTGTCGCGTGTTGATGTGCGGACCGATCGGAACGGCAAACCCGCATTCATCGAGATCAACCCGCTGCCTGGGTTGAGGCCCGGTTGGTCGGATCTGGTCTTTCTCTGCACGTACGCGGGGATCGAGTATGAGCAACTGGTCCGTTGGATCATCGAGTCCGCGATGGAGCGTGTTTGCGAGGGGTCTCGGGTGGGCCACGCGGCTGGTGCTCGGGGATGAATGTCCTCATCCTTCATGACGACGTGCCCGCGGATGCCGCTCCGGATGCGTTGGATCTGCTGGCGCAGGTTGATGCGGTCCGTGGCGCGTTGGTGCAGTGCGGGCACGTGGCGCGAGCGTTCGCATGCTCGCTGGATCTTGCATCGCTTGAACGACATCTGCTGAGGGAGCGTCCCGATGTGGTGTTCAACCTTGTCGAGACGTTGGGTGAGCGTGGGCGTCTGTGTCCGCTTGTGCCGCTGCTGCTTGAGTCGCTGTCTGTTCCCTTCACGGGGAACGGATCTGCGCCGACGTTCATCACGGCGAACAAGCTGACGGCGAAGCGTCTGATGCGCGGATCGAACCTTCCTACGGCGGACTGGATCGAGCTTGATCCGTCCCGCCGCCATCTGCCCACGCACGCGGTCGGCGGCGGGGCGTTCCCGAGGTCGGCGACCTGGATCGTGAAGAGCGTCTGGGAGCACGCGTCGATCGGGCTTGACGAGGACTCGGTGGTCTCGGTCGAGAACCGTGAGGCGTTGGAGCGAGAGATCGAGCGGCGGTTGCCCGCGCTCGGGGGCGAGGGGTTCGCTGAGAAGTTCATCGACGGTCGCGAGTTCAATCTGTCGATGCTTGAGGATCCGCGCTCTCCCGGTGTGCCCGAGATTCTTCCTCCGGCCGAGATCGTCTTTGAGGGGTATGGTGCCGAGAAGCCGAGGGTCATCGGGTATCGCGCCAAGTGGGACGAGAGCAGCGAGGAGTACAAGCGGACCGTGCGCCGGTTCGACTTCCCGCGTGAGGATGCTCAGCTCATCGACCGGCTGAGGGGCGTTGCGCGGCGTGCCTGGGAGGTCTTCGGTCTTTCCGGGTATGCGAGAGTCGATATCAGAGTTGATGCCCGGAACGAGCCGTGGGTGCTCGAGGTGAACACGAATCCGTGCATCGCCCCCGACGCGGGATTCGTGGCGGCATTGGGCTGCGCGAACATCTCCTACGCTGCGGCCGTCGATCGGATCGTTCGATGCGCGGTCGAGCGCCGAAGTGCCCCTTCACTCCCTTACGACGCGAGCGAACCACGATGAACGCGGCTGACATGCCCCTTCGACAACCCGGCGACCTGCTTCGCTCGCTGACGCTGCGCGAGACCGTGACGCGAGAGGACATCGTGCGCGTTCGCGAGATCGTGTCCAGCACGCGGTTCTTCTACGACCACGAGATCGACGTCGCCTGCGAACTCGTCGAAGAGACGCTCGCGAAGGGACCGATCGAGGGGTATCGCTTTCTCTTTGCTGATGCCCCCGACGCGGGTGGGAGCACCCGCACCATCGGGTACACCTGCTACGGACAGACACCGTGCACCCAGGGCACGTTCGACCTTTATTGGATCGCCGTTCACAACGACTTCCGGGCTCATGGGATCGGTCGGTATCTCCAGCGGGAGACTGAATCGCGCGTTCGCGCCTTGGGCGGCCGTCGTCTCTTCGCTGAGACATCCGGCCGCGATCAGTATGCGCCGACCCGGAGGTTCTATCTCTCGCTCGGATATGCCGAAGAGGCGCGGCTGGCGGACTTCTACTCCCCGGGGGACGACAAGGTTGTGTACGGCATGCGCCTCTGATCAGACCTTGCTCTACGATGGTGGCCTCAGGAGATATGCCATGCCCGACCTTGTCCGTGGAAACGCAGCGATCGGTCAGTCCGGCGGCCCGACCGCCGTCATCAATCAGTCACTCGTCGGCGTGGTCGAGGGGTTGCGTTCGGGGCTGCATGCGTCGGGGCACGTCTCGAAGATCCTCGGGATGAAGCACGCTGTGCGCGGACTGACCAAGGGCGAGTTTCATGATTACACCGACACACACCAGGATGTGCTCGATCGTCTCGCGTTCACGCCTTCGGCGGGGCTGGGCTCGACTCGTGACAAGCCGGATCGTGCGTACTGCGAGAGGATTCTTGAGTCGTGCAAGAAGCACGACATCAGGTACTTTTTCTATATCGGTGGGAATGACTCGAGCGATACGTGCCGCATCGTGCGGGAGATGGCTGTCGCTTCCAACTATGACATGCGTTGTTTCCATGTGCCGAAGACGGTTGACAACGATCTGATGGAGAACGATCACACGCCGGGATTTCCATCGGCGGCGCGATTCGTCGCGATGGCGTGCATGGCGGACTTCATGGACAACATCTCCCTTCCGGGGATCAAGATTAACGTGATCATGGGTCGGCATGCGGGGTTTCTGACGGCCGCGAGCGCGCTCGCCCGGCGTTTTGATCGGCACCTGAACCCGCATGTGCAGGGAGAGTCGACGGACGGTCCGCAGTTGATTTACCTGCCCGAGGTTCCGTTCGAGACGGATCGCTTCCTGGCTGACGTTGAGGCGATTTACTCGAAGAAGGGGCGGTGCCACATCGCGGTCTCCGAGGGGATTTGCGACGCGAGCGGCACGCCGATCGGCGCGACGCTCATCAAGGGTGGGCAGGTCGATGCGCATGGGAATGTGCAGCTCTCCGGTTCGGGCGCTCTGGGCGACCAGTTGTCGGACCTCATCAAGGCGAAGCTGACACCTGCGGGCGGCAAGCCGCCCCGCGTCAGGGCTGACACCTTTGGGTACATCCAGCGTTGCTGGCCGGATACGTCGCCGATTGACCGGCTGGAGGCGAGACGAAGCGGGCAGTTTGCGGCACGGCTCGCGATGCAGGGTGATTTGGACGGGAGCGTGGCGATCAAGCGGCCGGGCTCCGGTTCGCGGCTGTGGCTGGGGATGGACAATGGCGCGCCGTATGTCAGCGAGTATCAGCGTGTCGAGTTGTCCGCGGTTGCCGCCAAGACACGTCACATGCCCAAGGAATTCATCCAGGGGCACAACAATGTTTCGCGAGAGTTTGTCGAGTATGCGCTTCCGCTGGTCGGGTCTCTGCCGACGTTTGAGAGAATGTGAATCTGGAGGAGGCGTGCCGGCGACGATCGAGAGAATGATTCGCGAGGTTTGTGCCTGCTCGGTCGTAGGATGCCGTGCATGAATGTGAACCGAGCGATGATGCTGGTCGGTCTCGTCGTGTGGGTGTGCGCTCTCGGCGCGCGAGCCGATCTGCCTGCGGCGGGGAGTGTGTCGGGCGTCGCGGGGCCATCGCATGGCTGGGTGGTTCTGCCGGATCCGAATCCCCGTAATGAGCGAGCGACGATGCTCGCGCACGTCGCCCCGAGGGCGGGGTCGCACGGCGCGACTGATGGATTGCTCTACCCCGCGATGCGTTTCGAGCAGCCGGCGGTTGCGATTGCGGCGGTTTCCGACCGTGTGTACATGCTCTTTGATCCGCCTCCGGAGCGTGACTCGGGCTCGCTGGAGGTGTTGTCGCTTCGGGCGGTACGGACGCCGATCGCGGGGATGTATGCGTATGAGCCGCGTGGACGCTTGGATGCGCACCGCTCGCTCCCCAGGCGAGGCGGTCTGCTGGGCGTTGCAGGTACGAGCGAGGGCGTCTTTGCGGTGGTTCGATCGGATGATCCCGGAGGGGTGGGCGGCGCGGTGGTCTCTCGATTGAGCGGGAGCGCGTGGGACGAGGTCACGCCATTTCCAACCGACGGGGAGAGTGGGGTGGACTTGCAGAGGTCGGTTGATGTCGGCACGATTGACGGACGACTCGGGATCGTGGGCTATGCGAGGGGGGGCGGGCTGAGTGTGTGGGTGAGATCGGTGGAGCCCGGTCCGGGATCAGAGAACGGTGATGCGGGTGTTTGGATCCGGCGTGGGTTGGCCTCGTTCCCGGAAGATGTTTCCCGCGTGCGGTTTATGGGTGTTGGCTCTGTGCTTGTTGCGGTGGGGTGGCTTGGGTCGTCGTTGAACTACTGGACGGACATCGGGGGTGATTGGTATCGGATCGCTGCGCGTGATGAGTGCGGGGAGTCGGTGGGGATTGTGCCGCTCGGGGATGTCGGCAGGGTTGTGGCGGTGTGGACGGGAGAGGGCAACGAAGGGGGAGTTGAGAGTGGCCCTGCGTCTGCGAGGGTGTGGGAGGTGTCGGCATCGACCGGGCTGGTGCTGCATGATGGGGCTGCCGCCCGGAGGGGGCCGCTTTCCACGCAGGACTTCCGCGCGTTGGTTGTGCTGCTTGTGGGGGCGACGACGGCGGTGCTGTTGTTTGTGATCAGGATTGGAGATGACTCGGGTGTGCTGACGCTTCCCCGTGGTGTGGCACTGGCTCCGAGCGGGCGACGGGTCGCGGCATCGGTGATTGATCTGTGTGTGGCGGTGGGCGCGGTCTGGCTGCTGACCGGCGCATCGCCTGGGCAGCAGCTTGACGTCTTGAAGTTGACGCCCGGGGGCATGGGCGTCATGGGTCTTGTGGATATTGTGGTCGTGGGGTTCTTTGCGGGAACGATCGCCGAGGCGTTCTTTGGATGCTCGATCGGGAAGGGGTTGCTGGGGTGCGAGGTGCTGCCCGTGGTTGGGCGGGAGACGATCGACAGGAGAGGGCTTGGACTTCTGCGTGCGGCGACTCGCAACGCCGTGAAGTGGGCTCTTCCGCCGGCGGCGATGCTTGGGCTTTTCGAGGCCGGCGGCAGGCATCGAGGGGACGTGGCGGCCGGGGCGGTGGTGGTCGAGCGGTTCGATCCTGAGGAGCGTTCGGTGCGGGAAGAGTGAGCGTGTGTGCCGCTTCCAGCGGTGAAGAAGAGGGGGTAGAACGTCCGATAGCAAGCGAGGAGCCGGGGCGTGTGCCGCGGCGTGGATGTTCCTGCGCGAGGCCGGAGTGTGGCAGCAGACTCGACACAGCACGAGGCCCAGGCAAGTGCGGACGGAGCCCCAGAGGCGGGTCGTCGGCGTGCGTCGTGGCGCGAGATCTGGCAGGTGCCACTGCTTGTTGTGGGTGTCGCGGGCCTCACGATCGGCTTGTACCGGGTTGCGACGAACGTTCCGAAGCCGGATGTGTCGGGTCCGCTTGAGCAGGCGTCCCGGATGATCGCTGATGATCGCAGCGCTGAAGCGCTCGCGCTGTTGAACGACAAGGTCTTTCCGGCGGTGGACTCTGGGGCTGTCGGGCTGGAGCAGCGTCGTGCGTACCACACGCTCGCGGCACGAGCGATCTACCTGGGGCAGCAGCGGCTTGGGATCTCACTTGCCGAGAACAACGAGAGTGTTGCTCGGGAGTATCTGCTCGCCGAGCAGTTGGGTGAGCGTCTTGACGCGCGTGACTCGTACTTCCTCGCGGACACATTGGTCTCGCTTGGCAGAGTTGATGAGGCGCGTCTGAGGGCAGACAAGCTCGGCGAGAACGACCCGGCGAAGCGAAGGACGCTTTATCGGCGGATGGTCGAGCTTGCGATCAAGGATGGTGTCGCTGGGAGGGATAGGGCGGCGAGCATGCTCAGCTCGATGCTCTCTGATGCGACCCTGCCTCCTGAGGATAGGTCGTGGGCAACGGCTCGTCAGGCGGAAGCGATGCTCGCTGCGGGGTATGCGGAGGATGTGATCGCGCGGCTGCTTCGCACGCTGCCACGGCTGGCGGGGACAGAGGGGCGCGAGGTCGCCGAGTTGCACCTGCTGCTGGGGCGGGCGTACATGCAGACTGGCGAATCGGAGGAAGCGTCCAGGAGTCTGGCGCGAGCGGGTCAGCTGCTTTCATCGGGGGATGGACTTCGCGGTGAGCTCCTCGCGATGGAGGCGGAGATCGATGCGCGTGAGGGTCGGACCCAGGATGCGCGAGAGAAGTATGTTGAGAGCATCGAGAACTTCAGCGGCAGCCGCACGTTCATGAGAGCCATGCTGGGGCTGGGCGAGAGCGAGGCGCTGCTGGGGAGGTTTGATGAGTCCCTGGGTGCGTATCGGACTCTGGTCGGCGCTCTTCACGCCGGCGAGCGTTCGGGGCTTGTCTCGACAGCGGATGTGATTGAGAGTCTGCTGCGTCAGCATCGGGTGCTGATGGTCGGGACATCTGCACGGGGCGGCGATCCGGATCCGAGGAGCGCGCTGGCATTCGCATCGCTTGCGGAATCGCTCGCTCCCGAGGGACGGGCGCCCTCGGATGTGTACCGTGCAATCGCGGCGTCGCACCGGGCGATCGCGTCCGAGTTGCTGCCATCGAGATCTGACTCGCCAGATCCGGCGATGGAGATCGCGTCGATGGAGCCGGGAGTCCGCGAGGAGGCGAGGAGCCATCTCCGACAGGCGGGGATGTACGCGAACCTGTACGCGTCGAGTGTCTCGGACGATGCGGTTTCGTACGCCAATGCGATCTGGGATGCCGCGGATGCTTACGACATTGCGGGTGACCGCGATGAGGCAGTGGCGGCTCTGCTGGAGTTCACGGAGTCGTTTCCGAGTGATGGTCGTCACGCCGAGGCCAGGTTCCGCTTGGGCACTGCGTACCAGGCGCGTGGGGAGTACGAGCGTGGCGCTGAGGTGTTTCGCTCGATCCTTGCGGATCGTTCGCTGCGTGACGTGGGCGTTCGGGTGGGACCGTATGCGGATGCCAGTTATGTGCCGCTTGCGCAGTGCCTTTTGCTCGACGGTAAAGACGAGAACGACCATGAGGCGGAGGAGCTTCTTGTGTCGGTGGTTGACGGTGCGATATCAGGGACGCGGGCGACGGTGTATCGCGATGCCCTTGTGGAGCTTGCCGGGGTGTACGAGCGGAGCGGACGCTGGCCGCGCGCGATCGAGCGGTACTCGGAGGCACTCGAGCGGTATGCGGAGGATGCACGTGCCGGGCTCTGGCGATTTCGTCTTGCTGATTCGGCTCGGCGTGATGCCGAGCGGATCCGAGCCGTGTTGCGGGGGGCGATGCCGGACGGCGATCGTGTTGAACTAGAGGCGACACTTCGCGAGCGGCTCGGTGTGGCGATCGACCAATATGAGCGTGCAGCGGCCTTGATCGAGAAGAAGGAGCCGCGTCGTCGTCGGGCGATCGAGTCGCTGTACCTGCGGAACGCGCTCTTTTATCTTGGGGACTGTGCCTACGACCTTGGCCAGTTCGACGAGGCGATCCGGCGCTATGAGGTCGCTCGGGAGAGGTACCCGAACGATCCTGCCTCGCTGGTCGCGATGGTGCAGATCGTGAACGCGTACGTGGAACGGGGGGACTGGGAGCGAGCCAGGACTGCCAACCTTCGGGCCAGGCGGTTCTATGAGTCGCTACCGGAAAGTGTTTGGGATGACCCGAACTTGCCGATGACCAAGAAGGACTGGGAGCGTTGGCTGGAGGCCAGCGCGAGGTTGTACGCACTCGAGCAGTCGAGGAGCGGCGGATTGGATTAAGTGTGGCGCGGAACTGGACAGGAGGTCCGGGATGACGCGATCGAGCGGAGCGATCGGAGACAACTGGCGTGAGCGGCTCGTCGCCTTGGTTGAGCGGCAGAGCGCGCTGTACGCCTCTCTTGATGCGCTCTCCCAGCACCAGACCACGCTTGTCGAGGCGGGGGACGCGCAGGGCGTGCTTGAGGTTCTGCAATCGCGTCAGGGGCTGCTGGATGAATTAGCCATGATCGCGGAGGAGCAGCGTCCGCTCCGCGAACGCTGGGCGAACGCGCTTTCCACGATCGACGCACAGACTCGGGAGCGGATGGCCCAGCGGGTCCGCGCGATCGAGCGGCTGGCGGCGGAGATCAGCGAGCGAGACGAGCGAGATCGCGAGTTGCTCGCGGCTCAGCGGGATGGGATCGCGACCGCGTTGTCCACTGTTGGCGTGACTCGGCGTGCGGTCACGGCGTATGGCGTGAGTCCCGAGCCCGGTGCTCGGTTCCAGGATCGTGAGGGATGAGCACCGTGGAACTCATCGCGGACCAGGCAGCAGCGTTCGAAGCCGCAGGAAGAGCGGCCCTGACGCCGACCGATCTTGCGGAGCTGCTTGGCGCGTTCAATGAGGTGACGGAGCGGCTTGAGCGGACGCACGGGCAGTTGCGGGCGGAGGTCGCGCGGCTGAACGCGGAGCTCGAGCGTGCGAACGAGGAGTTGGAGCGTTCGAGACGGCTGGCTGCGATAGGGGAAATGGCCGCGGGCATCGCGCACGAGGTTCGAAATCCCGTTGGATCGATCAAGTTGTATGCCAAGATGCTTGAGGATGATCTTGCGGATCGTCCTGCATCGCGTGAGATCGCGAGAAAGATCGCGGGTGCGGCGAAGGGGTTGGATGCCGTTGTGGGCGATGTGCTGGCGTTTGCGAGGGAGATGCGGCCTCGGCTGGGTGTCGTCGAGGGGCGCGACTTGCTTGTTCGCGCGATGGAGCAGTGCGCGGATGTGCTGGCGTTGGTGCCCGGCGGGTTGCGCACTGCTTGGGCTATCGAGGGGGATGGGCTGATGGTCTGCGACCACGCTCTCGCGGAGCGTGCGGTGTTGAACATCATTCGGAACGCGGTCGAGGCGATGGCCGAGAGCGGCTCGAGGGATGGCGGGCACGAGCTGGTGCTCGGGGCGAGGCAGGAGTGGGGGGCACGCGGGGAGGGAGAGGGTTGGAGCGTGGTGTGGGTGCGTGATAGCGGGCCTGGCGTGAGCGATGATGTGATCGCTCGCATGTTCAACCCGTTCTATACCACGCGTGCGGCTGGAACAGGACTCGGCCTGTCGATCGTGCACCGGATCATGGAGGCGCACGGCGGCAGGGTGGTCGTGAGGCGCGAGCGTCCGAGTGGCGCGTGCGTGGAATTGTGGTGGCCGTTGCGCGAGAGCGAGCGGCTGTGTGGCGCCGAACTACTGAGCAGGGAGCACGCGGGATGAGCATGGTTCTGGTCGTTGATGACAAGGAGATGATGCGCGACAGCGTCGCGGGTACTCTCGAGCGGGCGGGGTTCGAGGTGGCGACGGCCACGGACGGGGCCGCTGCGCTGGAGATGATCGCTCGCCGACGGCCTGATGCGGTCGTGACGGACCTGCGTATGCCGGGGCTGAGCGGGATCGAGTTGATCGAGCGGATTCGAGCGATTGATGAGGAGTTGCCCATCGTGCTCATGACCGCTTTCGGCACGATCGAGACGGCTGTCAAGGCGATGCGGGTCGGCGCGTTCGACTACCTGACCAAGCCATTCGAGGGTGATGAGCTGGTTGTCGCGATCAAGCGAGCGGTGCAGCACGCCGGTGTCGTTCGCGAGAACGCCGTGCTTCGCGTGGCGAGCGGGCGAGCGGACGGGCAGATCGAGTACTCCGGGCTTGAGCGATTAATCGGGTCGTCCGCGGCGATGCGCCGGGTCAAAGAGCAGGTGATGGCTGTTGCTTCCTCGCACGGGAACGTGCTGATCTGCGGGGAATCGGGCACCGGCAAGGAGGTCGTTTCGACGGCGATCCATGAGATCTCGCCCCGGTCGGGGAGGCCGATGCTCGCCGTGAACTGTGCAGCGCTGTCCGAGTCGCTGCTGGAGAGTGAGCTCTTCGGTCACGAGCGTGGCGCGTTCACGGGTGCGGACCGGATGCGGAAGGGGAGGTTCGAGCTTGCGGACGGGGGAACGCTGCTGCTGGATGAGATCAGCGAGGTCAGCCCGAGCGTTCAGGCGAAGTTGCTGCGTGTGCTGCAGGAGAGGGCGTTCGAGCGGGTCGGGTCATCGATCACGATCGGTGTTGACGTGCGAGTCGTGGCGACGAGCAACAGGGACCTGCCTCGGTCGGTGTCGGCGGGTCAGTTCCGCCAGGATCTGTTCTTCCGGTTGAATGTGCTGCCGATCCATCTGCCTCCGCTGCGGGATCGCGCGGAGGATGTCCCTGAGTTGGCTGAGCACTTTGTTGATGAGATCTGCCTGAGAGATGGTCGTCAATCGATGGGCTTCGAGCCGGACGCGATGGCGTTGCTGTGTTCGTACTCGTGGCCCGGGAATGTGCGAGAACTTCAGAACATCTGTGAACGGGCGGTTGTGATCTGGGCTGCAACGGGTGGCGGCAGTGTCGAGATGCCCGCGTCGCTTATCGAGCCGTGGCTGCTCGGTGGGCTTGTGGCTCCGGCACCGAGCATGCCCGGGTCGCCGAACGGGTTGATCGGCACCGGAATCGGATCGGGCGTGGGTCAGAACGGATTCTCCCGTCCTGAACGCTTGGTTGAGGGAAAGCCGAGCGGGATCGAGCTGGACGGGCTGAAGCTTGAAGAGATCGAGCGGATGGCAATCCTGCGAACGCTGGGGAAGCACGATGGCCACCGGCTCAAAACGGCCAAGGAACTGGGGATTGGTGTTCGGACGCTCGGGCTCAAGATCAAGAAATGGAAGGAAGAGAAGATCGTCGCCGAGACGCTGTAAGTGGGGGGAGATTTGGAGCGGTGGGTCGAGTCCGTGAGAGTGGCGCGACGGTTGCGAGGGACGTGGCGAGATGATCGAAGGGATTGTCAATACCGGCGCGTTGCCCGTCCTGGAGATGGCGGTCGGGTATGCGAGCGCGCGGCAGCGGCTGCTCGCTCACAACATCGCGAACCTGAGCACGCCGGACTTCGTGCAGCGTGATGTCAGCCCCGAGAGCTTCCAGCAGTTCTTGCGCACCGCGGTGCAGGAACGGCGTGAGAGGCGCGGATCTGCGGGGGGTATGCAGGGTGAGTTGCGGCCGCCGAGCTCTCGGGAGATCCAGATCGGCCCGACGGGCGTTCGGCTCTCGCCCAAGTCGCCTCGGCCGGGGGTCTTGTTCCATGATCGCAACAACCGGGATATCGAGCGGCTGATGCAGGACATGGCCGAGAACTCTGCGGCGTACCGGGTTGCGATCGACCTCATGAGAAGCCAGTCCGAGATCATGAAGATGGCGATTGCGCAGCGGGTTTGATCGGATAAGGAGGCCACCGGGTGTACGGAGCGCTTGACATCTCGACCAGCGGCATGGTGGCCGAACGGACGCGATTTGCGTCAATCGCGGCGAATATCGCCAATCGCGACACGCTTGTCGATGCGGATGGGAAGTACAACCCGTATCGGCGGCGTCAGGCCATGTTCGCTCCGGGGGATCCGGCGGCGAGCACGCCGGAAGGACGGAAGCTGGGCGTGCATGTGGCGAGGATCTTTGTGAACGATGATGCGCTGATCGAGAAGCATGATCCTGCGCATCCGTTCGCGGATGAGCGCGGCTATGTGAAGGTGCCGGATATCAATCCGATCGTGGAGCAGTTGAACGCGATGGAGGCGGTCCGGTCTTATGAGGCGAACGTTCAGGCCGCGGAGGCGACGAAGTCGATGCTGATGCAGGCGCTCCGGCTGCTTGCATGAGCGGGTTGCGTGTGGCATGGCTCGTGCGTAGATTGGATCGAACGGTGAATGAGAGGGCTGCACGTGTCTGATCCACTTGGACTGATCCGCGGGGGTGACGGGGTCGTCGGCCGTGCCGCACCGAACGGGAATGCTCTTCCCGGTGTGGCGCAGGACAAGCCGGGGGCCGGTCCGTCATTTCGTGATGTCCTGATGCGCAACATCGAGCAGGTCAATGAGTTGCAGAAGGACGCGACGCTGGCGATCGAGCAGTTGCAGACCGGAGAGCGGCAGGATGTCGAGGGCGTGATCCTGGCGACGCACAAGGCAGATCTGGCGTTTCGGGCGCTTCAGAGCGTGCGGAACCGGATGATGGATGCGCTGGAAGAAGTGAAGCAGATGCGCGTCTGATCCTGGATTCGATCGGGCATGAAGTGCGCGTCGCGCAGAATGGTTCACCTCGCAGAGCGCAGGTTTGAAGCAAAGCGATGTCTCTGGCCGAAGGTAAGGGTCGCCCGAAGGCGTCGTGCCTGCGGGTTGATGTCTCCGTGGAACGGGGACCCTCGGCAGGAGGCCGGTCTTGGAGCGTTTACAGAACGCGATCGCGTTGGTCAGGAAGCGTCTGGGCGTGCTGACGCCGACCCAGAAGATGCTGATCGGTTCCGTATGCGTGATCGCGGCGATGGCGTTCTTCCTCGTCTCTCAGTATGCCGGAAGTCCGGCGATGGTCGAGCTTCTGCCTGGAGTTGCGCCTGCGGAGCAAGCCAGGGCATCGGCGATTCTGAGGGCATCAAGCATCCAAGTCAGGGACGAGAACGGCCGGGTGATGGTCCAGCCGGGAACGGAGGGGCGTGCCCTTGCGATGCTTCAGGAGGAGGGGCACCTTCCCGATGACACGTCGCTGCTGTTCAGGAACCTGATCGAGAAGCAGAGCTGGCAGAACTCACGCACGCAGAACGAGCAGATGTTCCAGATCGCTCTGCAGAACGAGCTTGGAAGGGTGATCTCAAACTTCAAGGGAATTCGGCGGGCGACGGTCTTGATCGACGCGCCGCAGGCGGTCGGGCTGGGAGCCGCGGTCAGGAAGCCCACTGCTTCGGTAACGGTCTTTACGGACGGTGGCAGAGCGTTGGATCAGGCGACGGTGGACGCGGTCGCGTCTCTTGTGAGCGGTGCGAAGTCCGGGCTGCTTGTCGATAACGTGCGTGTGATCGATGGCTCGACGGGGCGTCAGCGGACGCCGACGTCGTCGGATCAGGTGATGCCGCTGCACTATCGTGAGGCCGCGGCGCATGCAGAGGAGCAGAAGCGCCGCCAGATTCTGGAGCTTGTGTCGTATATCCCGGGTGTGGTGGTGGCGGTGACGGCGGAGGTTGACATCACCCGGCGTGATTCGCAGTCCACGATGTACGCATCGGTGGACGAGGGCGGCACGGTCTCGCTGCTGAGGAGCGAGACGAAGAACAGCGTCACGGACTCTTCCGGGGGCGGATCTGCCGAGCCGGGTATCCGCTCGAACCAGGGTCAGGATATCTCTCGCGGCGGCGGGGGATCCGGGCAGAGATCCGAGCAGAAAGACACTCAGACAGAGATGGATAACCGTGTCGGTTCCAAGACCGAACGGGTGGTGGATCCACGCGGGATGACGACCAGACTGGCGGCGAGTGTGAACGTGCCGCAGGGGTACGTCGAGATGCTCGTGAAGCGGGCGAAGGAACTGGCGTCTGGCGGAGCGTCGGCCGGCGCGCCTGTCGTGATCACGCAGGACGAGATCCGTGACAAGTTCGCGGAGATCGGGGCGGACATTCGTGCGAGTCTGCTGCCTCATCTGAGGGCGGGAGCGACGGATGGCGAGGTTCGTGTGTCGATGGTGCCGGTCGAGCTTCCGCCGATGGGAGAGGGTGGTCCGACGCAGGCGGGTATGTTCGGCTCGGGTGGCGGGGGCATACTCGCGCTTGGAACGGGCAGTGGTCTGATCGAGAAGGGTGTGCTGGGTGTGCTGGCGCTCGCGGCTGTCGGGATGATGCTTCTCATGGTGAGGAAGACGACAAAGCCGGTGTCGCTGCCGACGCCTCAGGAGATCGTCGGCGTTCCGCCCACGCTCGAGACCGGCGCGAGCGTCGTGGGTGAGGCAGACGAGATGGAGACCGCGATGGCGGGCATCGAGATCGAAGAGGACTCGGTGCGTGTGCAGAAGATGCTCGAACAGTTGGGCGAGATGGTGAAGACGGATCCGGTCGGGACGACGCGTGTGTTGAACCGTTGGCTCCAGGTTGATCAGTGATCGCGGGTGCTGCGGAAGCGGAGTGAGCGATGGCACGGAAGCCACATGACAAACTGCCGAGCGACCCGGCGGAGCTGGAAGGCCTGACGAAGGCCGCGATCCTGCTTCTGACGATCGGCCCGGAGCAGGCGGCGGCGATGCTCAAGTCGCTTCCGGCGGAGACAGTCGAGGAGGTCACTCGTGAACTTGCAGGGCTTGGGCGTGTGCCCGATACGCTCCAGTCGGCGGTGGTAGAGGAGTTCTACAACCTGACGATGGCGCAGCGTTTCGTGAACGAGGGGAGTCTGGACTACGCGAAGCAGGTGCTTGCCCAGTCGCTCGATCCGAAGCAGGCAGAGAGGGTGCTTGCCCAGATCCAGACGCAGGTGCAGAAGACACCGTTCAGCTTTCTGCAGCGCGCCGAGACGGACAACCTTCTGACGTTCATTCAGGATGAGCACCCGCAGACGATTGCGCTGATCACGTGCCATCTGCCGCACCACAAGGCGGCGGAGATCATCGGTGGGCTGCCGGTGCAGAAGCAGATCGAGGTGATCAAGCGGATCGCGAACATGGAGCAGACCAATCCCGAGGTGATCCGCGAGGTGGAGAAGGGTCTGGAGAGCCGCCTGGCGAGCATGCTGACGCAATCGATGGAGAAGGCGGGCGGTGTGCCGACTGTTGCGGAGATCCTGAATCTCGCCGATCGCTCGACAGAGAAATCGATCATGGAGGGTCTTGAGGCGGATGATCCGGACCTGGTGGAGCAGATCAGGCGGCTGATGTTCGTGTTCGAGGACATCCTGATGGTCAACGACAAGGGAATCCAGGCCGTTCTGAAGGAGGTCGAGAACAGCGAGCTTGCGCTGGCGCTGAAGACGGCGAGCGAGGAGTTGAAGCAGAAGATCTTCGGGAACATGTCCGAGCGTGCGGCGTCGATGATCAAGGAAGACATGGAGTACATGGGGCCTGTGCGCGTGAGCGATGTCGAATCGGCGCAGCAACGAATCGTCGACGTCGTCAGGCGTCTGGAAGAGTCCGGAGAGGTCGCGATCTCGGGACGCGGCGAGAGCGAGATGATGGTCTGACCGGCAACTTGCGTTGCGTGGACGAGCGGAGCGTGATCGATGGGTCTGATACGGCGTCCCGACATCCAGCAGATGGCAAGAGACGCCATCGTGATGAATCTCGGGGACATCGCGCGCGAGGGCGAGCGTCTGGCCGCGAAGGCGAAGGCGGAGGCCGCGCGGATCGTCGCTGAGGCCAGAGCCGAGCGTGAGCGACTGCTCTCTGGCGCGTCGGAACAGGGGCGTGCAGAGGGGTATCAGAAGGGGTTTGAAGAGGGACGCGCTGCGGGCATTGAGGAGGGGCGTCGGGCTGCCTCGGAGTCGTACGCGGCAGAGTTGGCGAGATTGCAGCAGTCCTGGGAGCGTGAGATCCAGGCATTTGAAGCCCAGCGCGAGGAGATGCTGTCGGTGCTCCGAAGGGATGCTGTTTCGCTCGCGGTTGCGCTCGCGGAGCGTGTCATTCGGCGCTCGGTCGAAGCGGACGAGTCGGTCGTGTTGAGACAGATCGAGGCGGCGCTCGGTGTGCTTGCCCGGGCGTCGCGTATCGCGGTTGCGATCCACCCTGATGATGAGGAACTCGTGAGAGGTGCGTTGCCGGGTCTTGTGCAGCGGTTCTCTGAGGTGACACACGCTGAGATCGCGCTCGATCGCGATGTTCCACGCGGCGGATGCGTGGTACGAACCGAGTCAGGAGGCATGGTTGACGCGACGCTTCGGTCTCAGCTCGACCGCCTGGCATCTGCGATAGGTGTGCGGGTATGCTCGGCCGAGAGTTTGCGGCGTCCTGTTGTGGCGTCTGAGGATGAACGGGCGATCGGTCAGAGAGAGCAGGGGGAGCAGGGGGAGATCACGGGCGATCAGTCGAGATCTGCGGCATGACTGCTACGCGAGCGAAAGGGGCGGAGGCGAGTGTGCGCGCGACACCCTGCGGCTCGCGCGTTGCGATGGATCTCGGTCCCGAGTTCTCGATGCTCGGCAGGGCGCAGCCGCTCGGGGTCACAGGGCGGGTTGCGGCGGTGCGGGGGATGACCGTGCTCGTCGAGGACCTTCCGTTGCCGGTGGGGACGCTGGTATCGATCGGGCGCGGCGTGGGCGCGTGCGCGGGGGAGATCGTCGGCTTCTCTCGCGAGCACGCGGTCGTCATGTCGCTGGGCCGAATGAACGGTGTTCGCCCGGGTGATGATGTGGTTGGTGAGCAGTCATCGCCGACGATCGGTGCGGGTATGTCGCTCGTTGGGCGAGTGATCGATGGTCTTGGAAGACCGATCGACGGCAAGGGGCCGTTGTCGGGTCTGTCGCCGACGCTGCTCTCTCCGGAACCGCTGCGAGCAATGACTCGGAGGCGTGTGACCGAGCGAATCGACACCGGGGTTCGATCGATCGACCTCATGATGACGATGGGGCGTGGTCAGCGAATGGGGATCTTCGCGGGACCTGGTGTGGGCAAGAGCACGCTGCTCGGAACGATCGCGAGGAGGACGAGCGCGGATGTGTCAGTCGTTGCGCTGATCGGCGAGAGAGGGCGGGAGGTGCGTGACTTTGTCGAGCACACGCTCGGATCTGAGGGGTTGGCACGATCTGTCGTCGTTGTCGCGACGGGGGATGAGTCGCCCTTGATGCGCGTTCGTGCGGCGATGGCGGCGATGTCGATCTCCGAGTGGTTCAGAGACCGCGCGATGGACGTGATGCTGATCATGGATTCCGTTACGCGATTCGCGCATTCCCAGCGTCAGATCGGGCTCACGGTGGGTGAGCCGCCCGCCACACGCGGGTACACGCCGAGCGTGTTTGCCAGTCTCGCACAACTCATGGAGCGAGCCGGTGCGGTTGATCTCCCCGGGGGCGGATCGGGATCTGTGACGGGCATCTTCAGCGTCCTGGTTGAGGGCGACGACATGACCGAGCCGGTTGCCGACGCCTCGCGCGGCATCCTGGATGGGCATGTGTGGCTGTCTCGCAAGCTCGCGCAGCGCGGGCACTACCCGGCGGTTGACGTGCTTGACTCGGTCAGTCGTGTCGCTGACGACGTGACTGATAAGGGGCACCAGTCGGCACGACGGCAGATCCAACGTCTTGTTGCGCTCTACCGCGATATCGAGGAGCTTGTTCGCATCGGCGCATACGCGACGGGGTCGAGCGCGGAGACCGACGTGGCGATCGAGTTGATGCCGCGGATCGACGCGCTGCTGAGGCAGAGCCGTGACGAGAGGGTGTTGTTTGATGAGGCACGATCCGAGCTCGTCAAGCTTGCTCTGGTATCGGGGGACATGGTGCAGAAGCGTGGTCAGGTGCGAGTGAAGTCTTAGCATCGGGCGAGAAAGGAATCGCTGACAGTGACCAGGTTCGTTTTCCAACTCGATGCTGTGTTGCGTATGCGTCAGCGCGAGGAGGATCGTGCCATGCTCGCCCTTGCCGAGTGCGAGCGGGTTCGCCTAGAGCGGCTTCGTGTCGCCGGCGAGATCGAGTCTCGTGTCGCGATGGGGAGAGCGGATTGGAGGGATCGGCTTGCTTCCGGCGAGGGTGTCGGCGGCGTCGAGATGGGTGCTGTGAGACTGCAAGCGAACTCGACTCTCAGGGATCTTGTTGTGCTGAAGCAGGCCGCGATGCAGGTCGCGGCGGCGGAGCGGCAGGTCTCGCGAGCACGGGACGAGTTGCTGCAGGCGACTCGGCGTCGGCGAGCGATCGAGGATCTTCGCCAGCAGAGACTCGACGAGTGGCGGTCGCGGGAGCTTCGCCAGGAGCAGCGTGAGATGGACGAGATGGCGATCATGGGGCGTTCATCCGGGCGCGGCGAGTTGGATCGGATGATTGAAGGAGCGGTGTGATGCGCACGATCTGGAATGCCTTGTCCGTGATGGCGATCGCGAATCTGATCGCTCTCGTGAGCATCGTGGCGTGGCTTGTCGTCGGGGGGCGTGTGGATCGCGACCGAGTGCAGCGTGTGCGCGAGGCCTTCGTCGAAACGGTCGCCGAAGAGCGGCTGCGTCTCGAGCAGGAAGAGGCAGAGAGGCAGGCCGCGGAGCGTGCGGCCATCGAAGAGGCGAGAAAGAAGGAAGGGTCGCCGGTCCCTTTCGCAGACGCGATGGACATGAGGATCCAGCGGAACGCCGACGAGGAGCAGCGGCTCGAGAGACTGCGCAAGGAGATCTCGCTTCTGCAGGCAGCGATTGCGCGTGAGCAGCGCAAGATCGACTCGGATCTTGAGGCACTCGAAGCGCGAGAGAAGGCGTTCGGCGCGATGCGAGAGCAGATACGCCTGACCGAGGGAAACAAGCAGTTCCGAAAGGCCGTGTCGGTTCTGGAATCGCTGGACGCGGCCGATGCGATGGCTGCGATGGCGGAGATGCTTCGATCCGGGGATCCGGAGCAGGTTGTCGCGTACCTGAACGCGATGCAGGATCGAAAGCGCGCGGCAGTGCTCACTGAGTTTATCGCGGCTGGACAGCAGCAAGTGGCAGCGGAATTGCTGGAGCGGCTCAGGACGCGCGGTTCAGAACCGCTGCCCGAGCAGGCCGCTCTGGGTGGCGCTCTGAGTGCCGGCCCATAAGGGAGCCCGATTGAGTCTTACATCCAGCGAGCGGACGTTGGAGAGCGTCCGACCAGCAGGGACCGAGACCGGCGGCGGAGCCGCAGAGAGCAGGAAACGCGATGCGGACAGCGGTGATGCGCCATCGTTCGATGACGCGATGTCGCGTGCCGAGGGTGTGTATGTCACGCTCGACGGTCGGGTTGATATCGCGGCGTTGATCGCACGTGATCGGCCGATCGACCAGCAGCAGGCGGCGATCGACCACAAGCGTGCGACCATTGAGGGGGGGCGGCGCGAGGAGCCCTCGGAACAGCACGTTATGGAACGTGATGGGATGCGTCGAGCTTCGGGGCGCGCCGTGATCGCATCCCATCAGAAGCCCACTGAGACTCCTGTGCAGCCGCCAGTTGATACGAGTGGACAGAACGGGCTTCGCGTCGAGAACCCAGCGGGTGATCAGCGGGGGGAGACGCGGCAGGTGCCAGTGGACTCGGAGCGTCTGAGCACGATGCAGCCAGCGAGGCACGAAGACTCGATATCCGCATCGCACGCACAGGTCCCAATCGGGGGCGAGATGCTTCGAAGCGGTGCGGCATTAGATACGGCTCGTGGTGATGTGGTTATTGGGGGTGCTGGATCTGTCCAGCCGCCGTCTCACGCGGGTGGCCATTCGGGTGCGGGAGGGAATGGAGAGTCGGCTCTGTCGGATCATGGCGGTCGCGCGGCACTCGCACGATTGGTCGGTATCGGTGCGAGGCTCGAACAGGCGGCCCACATGGATCGGCCTTCCTCAGTGCTCAGATTCGAGCAAGAAGCGCAGGTATCAGCGCAGTTCAAGCGCGGTCTGGCGCAGGTGCTGAAGGCCGGGGGGGGCGAGATCACGATGCGTCTCAATCCTGAGCAACTTGGCGCATTGCGTATACAGGTGCGTGTCGGGTCGGGGGTTGTCGGTGTGCGCGTGGAGGCAGAGACAGAACAGGCACGAGAATTGCTGATACGGGACTCAGCGACGTTGAGAGCCGCGTTGGAGTCGCGTGGCCTTGATGTGGAGTATCTGACGATCGGCAAGCCAGCGCGGAGCGCAGGGCAGATCGATGGCCAGACTTCTGAGACGCCGTCCCACGAGGATCGTGGGGCTTGGGACATGAGCGAGGATCGCTCGAGCGGTGGAGACCGTCAATCCGAGGACGCTGGGGCGCAAGGACGCGCCCGCTGGTCGTGGCGCGGAGCGCCTGAATCGCTCGCTGATGCGGGAGCAGGCGCTGTCGATCCGCGCCTGGCGTATGGCGGTCGCTGGCTGGAGCCGCATGCCGCGCTCGCCGAGGTTTCGGGCGTGATTCGTCTCGATGCGATGGGTTGAGCCACCAAGACGAAGGAGATCGTGATGTCGATACAGGGCGTGCTTGGTGCTGGCGAGGGTACGAGGACGGCCTCGGGGGACGCGTTCAGCAACCTGAGCAGCGAGGAGTTCACAAAGATCATCCTGACCGAGCTTCAGAACCAGGATCCGCTGTCGCCAAACGACACGGGAGCACTGCTGCAGCAGCTCTCGAGCATTCGGTCGATCCAATCGGATCTTGAACTGCAGTCGCGGCTCACATCCATGGTTGCACAGAACGAGCTGGCGGGTGCGTCGAGTCTGATCGGGCGTCGTGTCAGCGGCCTCACCGATTCCAACCAGAGGGTGGAGGACGAGGTTGAATCGGTGTCAAGGACAGACGCCGGCGCGGTCTTGAACCTGAAGGGCGGGAAGAAGATGCGAATGGCGTATCTCGACGAGATTCTCGCGACAGTTCCGGAGACCAAGTGATGGCGAGTGGAGCAGAACTGCTGAGAGCTCTTGGCGCCGGCGTGAATGGGCCGGAGCGGCTATCGACGAGCAGAGCGATTGCGCCCGCAGCGGGAGGCGTGCAGGCAGACTTTGCCGCGATGCTCGAGCAAGCGAGGGCGGGCGCGCTTGAGAGCGGCCTGCCTGTCCGCATCGCGAGCGGCTCGGGCGCGGAACTGAGCGAAGAGCAGTTGCATCGGATGGGCCCGGTTCTTGATCGGCTGCATGCGAGCGGCGCGAGCCACGCGCTTGTCGCGATCGATGGAAGGTTCTTCAAGGTGGATGTGCTGACCCGCGAGGTGCGCGGCGAGTTTGATCCGGCCTCTGGAGAGGTGCTGGACGGCATTGATGCGGTGGCTTCGGTTCCCGGCCGGCCGGCGACGGAACGGGATGAAGCGAGCGGATCTGTCGGGCTTCCAGCGGTGCCGGTGATGGGGCCATCTCTGGCGAGAGCGATCGGCGTTGACGCGGCATAAGCCGTGTGGTTCGGCACGGGAGGTTTCACGATGGCGACAACAACCGCTTTTTACACAGGGCTTTCGGGGCTCGCGGCGAACTCGCGGACGATCGAGGTCGTCGGCAACAACATCGCAAACGCGAACACGACGGCTTTCAAGTCCAGCCGCGTGAGTTTCTCCAACATGTTCGGCAGGACACTGAGCATCGGGACGCCTCCCGGCGACACGACGGGCGGCACGAATCCATCGCAGGTTGGCTTCGGCGTAAGGGTCGCAGGAACGCAGCGACAGATGGGTGGGGGTGCGATCAGCCCAACTGGCGATGGTCGCGATCTTGCGATCGACGGCAACGGGTTCTTCATGGTGGAGCGAGGCGGCCAAGTGGGGTACACACGGGCCGGCGGCTTTCGTCAGAACAGTGAGGGTGATCTCACGACCGTCACCGGTGAGCGTCTGCTCGGGTACTCCGTTGATTCAGAGTACAACATCCAGCGTGGCACGCTGGGGGGTATATCGATACCGATCGGCGAATTGACGATCGCAGAGGCCACGACGCTGACCCGATTCAGCGGAAACCTGAATGCGGGTGGCTCAGCGTCTACGAGGGGTTCTGAGGTGACACTCGGCGCTTCGGAGATTGCGGGGTTCTCGCTGGTTGCGGGCGCGACAGTGCCAGCCAGCGGATCGAATCTCCTTGAGACGACGAGTCTTGTGGTAGAGATCGAAGATCCCGCTGCTCCCGGCAGCGGCACGCCATTGTTCAGCGCTGGACAATCGCTCGAGGTTCGCGGCGCGCAGCGCGGCGGCACGACGTTGCCGCCCAGTTCGCTTCAGATCGAATCGACGACGACTGTCCAGGAGATTATGGACTTTCTCACACGTGCGATGGGTTTGCACGACACGGGCGGGGGTAACCCAGACGGCGGGACGCCCGGGGTGACACTCGATCCCGCGACTGGAGTCATGACCATCGTCGGGAACACGGGCTCGGCGAACGCGATTCGGATCGACGCATCGGATCTTCGCGTGTTGAGCGCGGAGGGCGGGCTCGTATCGACGCCGTTTGTGCCGTCGGTGGTGCATGAGGCGGATGGAGAGTCCGTGAGAACGGCGTTCATTGTCTACGACTCCCTGGGTGCGCCTGTGCAGGTCGAGGTGATGTTTGCGCTCGAGTCCAAGGGCGATCTCGGGACAAGGTGGCGGTACTACGTCGATTCGCGAGATGGCGCAGGGGGCGATGTCCGCGTTGCGACCGGCACGGTTGACTTCGATACGAACGGTCGGCTTCTGACGACGGCACCCATCGGAGTGACCGTTGACAGGTCTGGCACCGGTGCGGCTCCGGCGTTGTCGTTCGAGATCGACCTTCAGGACGAAGCGGGGGAGGTGACAGCACTCTCGGGTAGCGGGTCGGCAGTGGCGGCTGTCTACCGGGATGGTTCCCCGATCGGGACGCTTGCCGACTTCGGCATCGGGGCTGATGGTGTCGTCACGGGTGTGTTCACGAACGGGCTGACTCGCCCCTTAGCACAGGTTGCGCTCGCGACGTTCAGGAACTCCGAGGGTCTTGTTGATCTTGGGAACAACATCTACGTTGTTGGCGCGAACAGCGGCCCTGCGGTTGAGGCGCTGCCGGGTGAGCTGGGCGCCGGTGTGATCGTGAGCGGCGCACTCGAGCTTTCGAACGTTGACCTCGGCCAGGAGTTCATCACGATGATCCTGGCATCGACGGGCTATTCCGCCAGCTCGCGTGTCGTGCGGACTGCGGACGATCTGATCCAGCAGTTGCTCCTGATCGGACGCTGACCGTCGCCGCGGGTCGTCCGATAACATTCTTCAACGCGTGCGGTCGGCGTATCTGTTGCCTGACCTGTGTTGTCATCGAGGCAGCGGGTCCGAGTGCTTAAGACGTCCATGCACTGAACCGATGCTCAAGTGCCCGGTGCGATCGGCCGGGCCGGAGCATGTCATGCGCACGGTCAGCGGGTTCCAAGGTCTGCGGCACATGGAACGCCACCAGCGGATGAGCGCGGTCCTTGGCGGGCTGTGCATTTTCGCGATGGCGATCGGGGTGACTCCGGGGCTTTCGGTCGGTCAAGTCTTCGGAGCGATCGTTGCCATACTCGCGTTTGGCTCGATCCTGACATTGGCGGTTGGATCGAAGGTCGGGAGAGGTGCCGTACCTCTCGCGGGTCGGATCGCGCCCGATGCGACTTCGGTTTCGGATGGGGTGCGGGTGGCGAACGGGCGTTCGGGACGCCGCGCGGCGTGACGAAGAGTTTCTGGGTCCGCATGGATGGGAGAGCGCAATGTCAGCAGAGAGCCCGAAGCCGGAAGAGAAGGCGGCTCAGAAGAAGAAGGGTTTGCCGCTGCCGATCGTCGTTGGCGCGCTGATGGCCGTTGAGGGGATCGCGGTCTTCGCAGCCGTCAAGATGATGTCTGCTCCTGCCAAGAGCGAGGCATCGGAGATCACCGGCGCCCATGAGGCGGCGGATAGCGCACTAGTTGAACTCCGCTTGATAGAGGATCGTTTCCAGAACATGCAGACGGGGCGTGTGTGGCTCTGGGATGTGGAGATATTCCTGAAGGTCAAGGCGAAGCACGAGGATCATGTCGCATTCGTGCTTCAGGCCCGATCGGCGGAGATCAAGGAAGGGGTCTCCATGCTGTTCAGGCGGGCGAGCCATGCCCAGTTGAAGGAACCGGGGCTGGAGACAATGAACCGGCAACTCTCGGCGTATATGGCCGAGGTAATGGGGACGGACCCGAACGGGGACCCCTACATCGAGCGTGTTCTGATCCCGCGTTGCAAGGGCATGCAGATCGATTGATGCGCGGTTGACGGTCGGTATCGCGCGGAGATTGCGCGTGGCGGCAATATTGGCGTGCGGGTGGGTATCTCACCGATACCAGATCGCCACTGTGTCGGCGTTGTTGCTGCGCCGTGGCAAGGGTCATGATCTGCAGAGGCGGAGCCAATGGCAGAGCAGACGAGTCCTCCAGACAGTGCGACGCCTGGCGGTGAGACATCGCCGGCGAAGTTTCAGATTCCCGACATCCAGGGTGTGGGGGGCAGCGCGGAGAGCCAGGGGATCTCGTTGCTGGCGGATGTCGCGCTCAACGTGAAGATCGAGCTCGGCCGTACTCGGATGCTCGTCGAGGATGTTCTCAAACTCGGCGAGGGCGCAGTCGTCGAACTCGAGAAGCTCGCTGGAGATCCGGTTGACGTCTATGTGAATGAGCGTCACGTTGCACGAGGCGAGATTCTTGTGCTGAACGACAACTTCTGTGTGCGAATCAGCGAGATCGTGGAAACGCCGACAGAGCGGGTCAAGACGCCGGCGTGAGGACGAGGATGAGTTGACGCGAGGATCGCGTCTGGACCCTGCCAGGATGGCGACATGGGCCGCAAGCACTACATCATCCCATTCGCAGCGATGCGCGCCATTGTGTGCGGCGCGTTGATCGGCGTTGCCACTCAGATCGCGTGTGGTTCCGGTCCAGAGCCGGAGGAGCACGTGTCGGCGGAGGTGATGCCGCGAGCAACGGACGTTCGAGGTCCAACCACCGCGAGCACGGACATCGCAGCGCAAGAGCGTCGGCCGTTGGGCGTGTCCGCAGTCGAGGCAAAGCCGCTCCAATCAGGCAGGGAGGAGCGTACTCACGGCGTGGCATCGGAGGCCCGAACTCTGGTTGTTCTCGGCGGGATCATCGTCGTGATCGTGGGCGTTGCTGCCGGTATCAGACTCATCGCAAAGAAGCACGGGGGCATCGCGGGTGCTTGTGGACCGGGCGGAAGAGCACCCGCCGGGGTGCTGAGCGTTCTCGGGCGGTATCCGATCGCACGCGGGCAGTCGCTGCTTCTCTTGCAACTCGATCGCAGGGTGATCCTTGTGGGTCAGACGGCCGGGCGTGGCGGGGCGCGGCTTGCAACGCTGGCGGAACTCAGCGATCCCGAGGATGTGGCGTCCATCCTTGTGAAGACACGCGATGAATCCGGAGAGAGCGTCGCGAGAAAGTTCAGAGAGATCGTCGAGAAAATGAGTGAGCCGGCGCACGCCTCAGAGCGTGCCGTGACCGTTGTGCCCCCGATCGAGCGTGCCGACTGGTTCGAGCGTGTCGGGGGTCGGCGGGTGACTGCGGCTCGGGAGAGTGCTGGCGGGAGCGAGCCGGTCGCACGTCCTCGTCCGCAGGTTCGGGAGCAGATGGCGGCGGTTCAAGTGGGGAACGCAGGGCAAGCTCGCAAGCAAGATGGTGCGGAGGCCCTCCGATCCAGAATCGAAGCTATTCGGCGAGGGGGAGGCCGATGAGCCGGTTGCTGTGCATCATGTTTGTCGTGGCGTTCATGGTGTGGCCTGCTGGCGCACAGTTCGGGCCGCCTGTAGAGAGCGGTTCGGTAGGTGCTGCGTCGAGCGGTGGCGACCTGCTCCAGGACTCGATGTCGGGCACGCTGAATCCGCTTCGCGTGCTCGACGATGCGGCGGGGACTCTGACGGGACGTGGTGCTGGGTCGCGGGAAGGGGTGGGGCTGTCGGCCGCGATCAATGTGATGCTGGTGCTGACTGTTATCTCCCTTGTCCCGTCGATCATGCTGCTTTGCACGTGCTTTCTGCGCATTCTTGTCGTGCTTGGTCTGCTCAAGCAGGCCATGGGCACGCAGACACTTCCGCCGCCTCAGGTCGTGACGGGACTGGCATTGTTCATGACGATGCTTGTGATGGCTCCGACGGCGCAACGGGTGTGGGACGAGGCCGTTGAGCCGTATAGGCAGGGGGAGATCACGGACTACGACACGCTGTGGATCAAGGCGCGTCAGCCGCTGAGGGATTTCATGTTCGACCAGATCGACGCCAGCGGCAACTGGTCGAGCGTCTACATGGTGCTCGAGTACCGCGGCGTGGATACGACGGAGCCGGAGCGTCTGACCCGGGGTGACGTCGATATGGTGACGCTGATCCCCGCGTTCGTGCTCAGCGAGCTGAAGGTCGGGTTCATGATGGGCTTCCGGGTGTATCTGCCGTTTCTCGTGATCGACATGGTGATCGCGAGCATCCTCATCTCGATGAGCATGATGATGCTGCCACCGGTGCTGATCTCGCTGCCATTCAAGCTGCTGCTGTTCATCCTTGTGGACGGATGGCGGCTGGTGGTCGGGGGTCTGCTGACGAGTTTCGTGACGACGGGACAGGGAGGCGAGGGCGTCGAGTCTGGCGTTCGGAGCGCGATGATGCTTGGCCCTGATGGCGTGCTCGCGGTGTTGCACGATCTCGCGCCGGGGCTGATCGGCGTGGTGTGCTGATGCGTAAGGGGATCTCTGATGAACGACGGCGTGATCGAGATGACAACCCAGATGCTCCTTGTGATGCTCAAGATCGCTGCGCCGATTCTTCTTGTCGGCATGCTCGTGGGGCTTGGGATCAGCATCTTCCAGTCGGTGACTTCGATCCAGGATCAGACTCTCACGTTCGTGCCCAAGATCGCGGTGATGGTGATCGTCGCGGCTCTGCTTATCCCGTGGATTGCCCAGCGTCTGATCGAGTACGCGATCGAGGCCTTCACGCTGTCTTAGGAGTCCGTTGATGCCGGGCGTCGAGGCCCTGCTGGGCCAGACAGTTCCCTGGTTGCTCGTGGTCGCTCGCATCGCGGGCCTGTTTGTCTTCGCGCCGATGGTGTCGAGTCTGACGCTACCTCTCCGCGCGAGGGCCCTGCTGGCGGCCGCGCTCGGGTTGGCTGCGGCACCAATGGTGATCGGCGCCGGGTGGGCTGACATCAAGCCGGATCTGATCTCGCTCCCGTGGCTGTTGTTCACCGAGACGATGATCGGTGTTTCGATCGGGCTGATCGCGGTCACCCCGCTGCTCGCGCTCGACCTCGCGGGCGTGTTGATGGGTCATCAGATGGGTATGAATCTTGCCCGTGTCTACAACCCCGAGACAGACGCGGAAGTCGATGCGATCGGGCAGCTCCTGTTCTTTGTCGGTTTCGCGGCGTTTGTCGTGATCGGCGGTCTGGAGAGTCTCTTCCTGGCGCTGCTCGCGACGTTTGATCGTGTGCCGCTCGGCGGGTTTGGGGTTGAGCACCTGCCTTTGGAGACCTTTGTCGGTGTCCTCGCATCTGGTATGGAACTCGCCGCACGGATTGCCGCGCCTGTGTGGGGTGCTGTCGGCGCGTTGATGGTCGTGATGGGGTTGCTCGGTAAGTTCGTGCCTCAGATCAACACGATGACGATCGGATTCATGCTCAAGATCCTGCTCGGCATCGGTGTGCTGGCGGTCTCGATGCATGTGATCGGCGATGTGAGTGCTGACGCCATGTCGGAGATGATCCGTGTGGTCGAGGACTGGGTGGGCTCGCTTGGCTCGGAGCGTGAGGGGGCGATATGGCCCAGGAGCTAGGGGAGAAAACGGAAGCGCCAACCGGGCGTCGTCTCGGCGATGCCAGGAATAAGGGGCAGGTGCCCAAGAGCACAGAGTTGACTGGTGCGATCGAGATCGCGGTCGCGCTCGTGGTCCTGCTCTTGCTCGGGGCGTGGATGATCGGCGGCATGTCGTCCGTGATGCGTCGCACGCTCGAGCTTGAATCTGACGCCTCGGCACTTGGCTACTCGGATCTGGCACGGACGATCAAGTGGGCGGCAATCGAGGGTGTGACGATTGCCGGTCCATTCATGATCATCATGTTTGTCGCGGCGGCCATCGCCCACATGATGCAAGTCGGGGTGTTATTCACAACCTATCCACTGAAGCCGAAGCTGGAGAAGCTCAATCCGGTCGCGGGTGTCAAGCGCGTCCTCGGGCTTCGCGGCATGGTGAAGGGCGCGATGGGGGTCACGAAGCTCGTGATCGCCGCTGGGATTGCGACGATTGTTCTGGCATCGAACATGGGAGCCCTCGCGACACTTCCGAACCTGGATGTGCTCGCTGCGGTGTCCGTGATGACATCGTCGATTGTTGAACTCGCGGCATGGGTGATCGCCATCTTCCTTGTGCTTGGCGTGCTCGACTGGTGGTATCAGAAGTGGCAACACACGCGAGACCTTCGGATGACCAAGCAGGAGGTCAAGGATGAGCGGCGTTCGATGGAGGGCGACCCGGAGATCAAGAGAAGGCGGATGAAGATCGCGTACGAGATGGCGATGCAGAGGATCAGGTCTGACGTTCCGAAGGCGGATGTCATCGTCACGAATCCGACTCACTTTGCCGTCGCGCTCAGGTACGACAGCGAGAAGATGCGGGCTCCGGTTGTGGTCGCGAAGGGGGCCGATCTTCTGGCATATCGAATCAGGGAGGTTGCGGCGGTCTACGGGGTTCCGATCGTTGAGCGTCCGCCACTGGCGAGAGCGCTGTACTACAACGTCGAGGTCGGGCACGCGATCGATCCTGAGCAGTATGAGGCGGTAGCGGAGGTTCTTGCGTACGTCTATCGATTGGATCGTCGCACCGCGTGATGGTGTGAGCGGTCAGAGGAGCGGCGGCGTTGGCGACGAGTGACGGCAGAGCGAGTGCGCTGGCAACGGGCGGGATCCCCGCATGGGTTTCGCGTCATCGTGGGCTCATCGTGCCGGTCGCCTTTGTGCTGATGATCGTTGTGATCGTGGTCCCGCTGCCGCCCGCAGCGCTCGACATCATGATTTCTCTGAACATCGCGGCGTCGGTGATCGTGCTCCTGACGTGCATATACATGGCCAAGCCGCTGGAGTTCAGTGTGTTTCCGTCGCTGCTGCTTGCAACGACACTGACTCGGCTGGTACTGAACATCGCCTCAACGCGTCTGATTCTCACGGCTGACGCATCATCCCCGGCAGAGGCGGCACTGGTTGCGGGTCACGTCATCCGCGCCTTCGGGAACTTCGTGGCGGGGGATTCGCTCTTTGTCGGCGTGGTGATCTTTCTGATCATCGTGATCGTTCAGTTCGTGGTGATCACCAAGGGTGCCGGGCGAGTCAGCGAGGTTGCGGCGAGGTTCACCCTCGATGCGATGCCCGGAAAGCAGATGGCGATCGATGCCGATCTGAACGCGGGCATGATCGACGAGGCCGAGGCGAGGCGCAGACGTGACGAGATCCGGCAGGAGGCCGACTTCTTCGGCGCGATGGACGGTGCGAGCAAGTTTGTTCGAGGCGATGCGGTCGCAGGGATCATCATCACCATCATCAACGTGCTCGGTGGGTTTGCCATCGGGATCATTGACCGCGGCTGGCCTGCTGGTCAGACGGCCGAGGTGTTCACGAAGCTCACGATCGGCGACGGTCTCACGAGCCAGATTCCCTCGTTCATCATCGCGATCGCGTCCGCGTTGATCGTGACACGATCCGGCTCGCGGGAGGACCTCGGGCAGGAACTGACTGGCCAGTTGATCAGCCAGCCGAAGGGGCTGTTCATCACGACCGGCTTTCTGACGCTGCTCGCGATGACGCCTTTGCCAACGATCCCGCTTCTGACCTGCGCAGGTCTTATCGGTTGGATCGCCTGGTCAAAGACGCGTGGGAAACGCAGGTCCTCTCAGGAAGCGGAAGCGGCGGCTGCGGCGACCCACAAGAGGGCCGAGCCCCCTCCGGTCGAGACGCTTCTGAAGGTAGATACGCTCGAATTGGAGGTTGGTTATGGCCTCGTCTCGCTCGTCGATCCGGGCCAGGGCGGGACACTCCTGGATCGGATTGCCGCCGTGCGTCGCCAGCTCGCGATGGAACTCGGGCTCGTCATGCCGCCCGTGCGGATGCGTGACAACGTCCAGCTTCAGTCCACCGAGTACCGCGTCAAGGTGCGTGGTGCGGTCGTGGCGAGCGGGAGCGTCCGTCCCGATCGGCTGCTCGCGATGGACTCCGGGATCGCCGAGGGCAAGGTAGAAGGGGAACGAACGAGAGAGCCCGCGTTCGGACTGGACGCCTGGTGGATCGAGCCGTCGCAGCGAGCCAGAGCGGAGTCTATGAACTACACGGTTGTAGACCCGACAAGCGTGGTTGCGACGCACCTTACGGAGATCATCAAGCGACACGCGGACGAGTTACTCACCCGGCAGGAAGTGGCCAACCTGCTCGAGCCGCTGAAGGAGCGAGCACCAAAGCTGGTTGAGGAGACAGTGCCGGCGATTGTGAAGCCGGCAGAACTCCAGCGGGTCTTGCAGAACCTCCTCCGTGAACGCGTGCCCGTGCGTGACATGGAGACCATCCTTGAGACCCTGTCCGAATGGGGAGCGAAGACCAAGGATATGGATATTCTGACCGAGTACGTCCGCAATGGGCTGAAGCGATCGATCTGCCAGCAGTATGCGAGCCCATCTGCCGCGGGAGGCATGACTCTGACTTGCGTCACGCTCGATCCGTCCCTTGAGGACGTGATTAGTGGATATATCGACCGTGGAGCTGCGGGCACCACCTTCTCGATGCCCGCGCGAGTTGCTGGAGCGATCGCTGAGCAGATCGCCGAGGGACTCAAGCGGGTGACCGCTGCGGGCGGGCATCCGGTGGTTGTGGCCTCGCCGCAGGTGAGGGCGGCGGTGCGACAGATCCTCGATCCGCACATGCCCGCGGTAGCGGTGCTCGGATACAACGAGGTTGCTTCGGGCGTCGAGGTCGAGTCGGTGGGGCTGATCGGGGTGCCGAGCGCACTGTCGAGGCACTCTCCGGCAGCTGCGTAGCCGACAAGCTCGGAGGTCGGTGGATCCAGAGCGGGAAGATCTGCTACAGTGAGTGTGCAGGAAGCACGATGGCCCAAGGACGGCGCCGATGGAACTAAAAACCTACCGCGCTCACAGCATGGCAGACGCGCTCTCAGAGGTGAAGAAAGACCTCGGGAAAGATGCGGTCATACTGCACGCACGATCATTCAAGGTCGGCGGTGTTATGGGCGTTGGTGCCCGCACGATGGTCGAGATCACAGCATCGTCTGACCAGCGGGCTCCGGGTCCCAGGCCGCGGTCGTCTGTTGGTGTGAACGCCCAAGTGACGCCGACTCGGGTCCGCGAGCCGGTTCTGTCTCCTTCGGCGACTTCAATTCCAGCCGTTGCAAGAGCTTACGCACTGCCTGATTTCTCTGAGCCGGGCAAACCAGCCGAGCCGTCGCGAGGACAGACGTCCGCTGTTCGCGACATCGTGACGCCGGCTCCGGTCGCATCCGTTCCAAGTGCCTTGCCGCGAACTCGGGTTGGCATCAACCCTGTCGATGAGACCGCGCGTGAGACGTTGGAGTCCGAGTTAGCATCGATCAAGAAGCTTGTGAGCGAGGTGCTGGAAATCAGCCGACGCCCGCCGGCAGAGCTCGCCACAGCCGCGAGTCCTCGCTTTGGTGGGCCACTCGGCGGATGTGTTGATGCGCTGCGTCGGCATGGTGTGGCCTCTGTCTGGATCGATGAGTTGGTCGAGCGCGTACAGGCAGACCCCACGATCGGCGGCAGCAGCCAGGGTGTCTGGAGAGCCATCCGGAGCACGCTGGCATCGATGGTGCCGATCTCGCCGGTTGCCGACGGGTTCGCTCCGAGGCGAGGGCGCCCCCGCGTTGTTGCGCTTGTCGGTCCGACAGGCGTGGGCAAGACGACGACGATCGCGAAGATGGCCGCGGATCTTGCGCTGCGACAGAACAAGAAGGTCGGGATCATCGCGGCGGATACATACCGAATCGCAGCGGTTGAACAGGTGAAGACGTACGCGGGCATCATCGGCCTCCCCGTCGAGGTCGTGAGGGGGCCCGAGGAGATGGCGGGCGCGATCGGGCGTTCGCATGGTGTGGATGTCATCCTGGTGGATACTGCGGGTCGGTCGCAACGCGATTCCGAGCGTCTGAATGAATTGGCAGAAGTCCTCACTGCGGCAGAGCCAGACCGTGTGCATCTCGTCCTCGCGGCCACATCGGCTGAGCCGGTTCTTCTTGAAGCTGCGGCATCATTCGGAGTGCTTCGTCCGACCAGTCTGGCCTTCACGAAGCTTGATGAGGCGGTCGCTCTTGGCACGCTCATCAACCTTCCGCGTTCTTTGGGGCTTGGCCTGACCTACCTGACGAATGGGCAGGATGTGCCCGACAACATCGAGGTCGCAAGCGGAGAGCGGGTGGTGTCGATCTTGCTCGGCAACCCGAGTCAAGATGAGCAGGATGCCAGGAGGCGTGTGGGATGAGCGTGCCTCCCGTGATCTCGCCCACACCCGCTCGATATCGAGAGGCCACTGTGGGAATCGATCAGGCCGCACGGCTCCGTTCGTTGGCGGAGGCAGCACAGCGTTCTCCGGCCATTGTTCCGGTCGAGTCGCAGCCGGAGGTCTCCCGTGATCGGCGGGGGTGGCCGGGCGTGATCGCCGTTGGATCTGGAAAGGGAGGCGTCGGGAAGACTGCCCTCTCTGTCAATCTCGCGATTGCGCTCTCGAAGCAGGGTCTGCGAGTGACGGTTGTCGATGGCGATCTGGGCACGGCGAATGTCGATGTCGTGTGCGGCCTTTCACCGTCACGTCGGCTCGACCTACCGACATCGGACCGCCAACTGGCTCAGGGTGCGGCACCGCTTCGGGCGTTGTCGATCGATACCAGACTCGGGTTCCGGCTTGTTCCCGGTGCCGCGGGCGTGGCACGTGTAGCGGATGGCGACAGAACCGCATGTCACGCGCTTGCGATGGGGCTGGGCACGCTTGGTGCCGATGCGGACATTGTGGTGGTAGATGCCGGTGCAGGGATTGGGGTGGGCGTGAGATCATGGATGCACGCCGCGGACGTGCCGCTCATCGTGGCGACACCCGAGCCCGCGGCGATCGCTGATGCGTACGGATTGATGAAGGCACTACGCATCGAGAACCGGTCGACAGCTGCTCGAGCGGGGCTGGTGCTGAATCAGGTCGGCTCTGCCGCTGAATCTGAGCGGGTTGTTGAGCGGCTCGGCGCCGTGGTTCAAAGGTTCCTGCAGATGAATCTCAGAACTGCGGGGAGCATCTCCTGGGATCGCGACATGGTGCTCGCTTCACGAACCCGGCGCCCGCTCCTGAGCGATCCCGGAAGATCGCGAGCGAGGCGAGATCTCCTGGCACTCTCACAGACTGTTGGTGAGTGGATTCGATTGAGCCAATACGCAACCGCCCCAAGCAAGCGTTAGGCTAATGTACGCATAGCCAGTGGTGTAATCGTCACAGATCAGACGTTCGACGGCGGGATCTGCTGTTTCGCTCAAGCGCGGGCTGTCGTGCGCCGATGAAGGCCGCTTCGGCCTCGCTGAAGGGCCGTTGAACGGGGTGAACCGCGACGTGGAATCCATCGGCCGACCCATCGGGGCGTGTTTCGCTCTGGCTTCATTCGCGATCGCGATCGCGGCGGGTTTGCTTGCGCAGAACGATGCGGTCACGGTTCTGGGGCGTGCGATCATTGTGCTTGTGGTCTGCCGTGTTGCTGGCGGAGTCCTGGGCTGGGCTCTCTCTGCCATCGCAACCGATGCGGCCGGCGTTTATGGGAGCGAGAGACCTGTTCTGAGCGAGCAGTCGATCGAGGCATCCGTGCCAGCGGGTGCGGTGCCTGGCGGACTCCACGCAGATGCGAGGGAGATCCGTCGTGCTGCGTGAATTCTTGGGTGGACAAACTGTGGATTTGGCAAGCGTGACACGGAGAAGCATGTATACTCCCGCGTCACCTGGCCAAGGACGGATCAGGTGCGAGCGTGTGCGCGGCAAGGCCTCTGCCTCAGCCGGAACATAGAGACTCGACGTCGAGGGTCAAGGAGCGGACCAGATGTCAGCAGCGAAATCACTTCGTCACGGCATGAGAGGACACGGGCGGTACGCAGCGCGTCACGCAGAAGCGTGGCTTGCGGGCTCGCCGTATGAATCGTGGCCCATTGAAGAAGTGTGGCGAGAGTACCAGAAGGCCCCATCGGAGGAGTTGCGAAACTATCTGATGGAGAAGTTTCTGCCGCTTGTCCGGTATAACGCCGAGCGGATCTACGCTCGGTTGCCTGACGAGGTCGACATCGAGGACCTGATGTCCGCGGGCCTGTTCGGTCTGATGGATGCGATCGACGCGTACGACCTCGACCGAAAGGTGAAGTTCGAGACATATTGCGCTCCCCGCATTCGCGGCGCGATTCTTGACGAACTCCGATCCATGGACTGGGTCCCTCGCCTCGTACGCCATCGGACTGCAAAGGTCGACCACGCACGCCAGAAGATTGAGATGGAGACCGGGCACGAGGCCTCGGACCAGCAGGTTGCCCAGCGGCTGGGCATCCCGTTCGAGGAGTTCGAGAAGTACAAACGCGACTCGGTGGCCGTGAACACGATCAGTCTGACACGCAAGTGCTTCGGCTCCGACGGCACGCGCGAGCTGCGAGAGATCGATGTGATCCGCGATGAAACGCAGCGGAACCCGCTGCGGATGCTGCAGAGCAGAGATCTTCGCGAGATGCTCACGAAGGGGCTTTCCCGTGCGGAGCGCCTGATCGTGATTCTGTATTACTACGAGGGCATGACGATGAAGGAGATCGGCGCGACGCTCGCTCTTTCTGAGTCTCGCGTCAGCCAGATGCACTCTTCTATCCTCGCTCGCCTCAAGGCACAGATGCAGCACAAGATGCGGGAACTCGAGGACGATGGCAGCGATCGCTGAGCGGTCCTGACTCGGCCTTTGTCGTACGGCCTGCTGACCGACTGGATGAAGTCCACACTCGGACCCGGAATATTCCGGGTCCGCTTGCCTTTTTGCCGGCCGCGGGCTTGGCTGTAGCGTGCCGGTCGATGATGAGATATCGGGGCAGGTGAGTCCGGGCAACCGCTCGGCTGTTGTCGCGTACATCGGGCTTGGTTCCAACCTGGGCGAGAAAGCGGTGACTCTGGAGTCCGCGATCTGTCAGATCGCACGGCTGCCTGATACCCGCGTGATCGCGAGATCGGACTGGATGCAGACTTCCCCTGTCGGCGTCACCGCTCAACCGGACTTTCTCAACGGTGTCATCGCGATTGAGACTTATTTGCCCGCTCAGCGATTGATCGAGGCGCTCCTGCGGATTGAGGCAGAGCACGGACGGGACCGTGCTACCGGGTCCCGCTGGGGGCCACGGACCCTGGATCTTGATCTCTTGCTCTATGGAAGTGCGATGATCGAGGAGGCGGGGCTCCAGGTTCCGCATCCGCGGATGCTCGAAAGAGAGTTTGTCCTCGCGCCATTGTTCCAGATCGCTCCTCACGCGAGGATCCCGGGGTATGGTCATACAGTGGCGGAGGCATTGGAGCGGCTGCGATGTGGCGACTGAATCGCTTCGGAACGTCGGGATCGACGCAGGTCTGTGCCGCCGCATTCGTCACGCCCTTCGTCGCGACGCACGTCCTTGCGTTCCAGCCGACTGAGGCAGGCGAGGTCATTGCGTTGGCGCGCAAGGCCTACGCGTCAGCACCCTTCGCCGACCGAATCGACGTCGAGGTGATCGACGGCATGGGGCGTCGCGAGCGTTCGCGGCTCTTGGTCAGGGTGAATCCAGCTGGCGAAGGCGTTGACAGTCTGCTCATTGAGTTCCCGGAGATGAGCGTCTGGGCCGATGAGGTAGGTGTGCTGGTTGTTGGTTCTCGGGATGCGAGCGGGTGGTGGGCGTCTGAGCCTGTCGAAGGAGGTCCCGTGGCTTCGCTGCGGGAGGTCTTGCCTCCGATCGTGGCTCCATCCATCGCGATCGTGTCTGGCGAGGCCGCATGGACCCCGGCAACTCCGGAGATCCGTTGGAACGGATTGGCGGAGGACTCGACCGGAGCGTTCTGGGTGCTGGGCGGCATGAGCGGCGACCTGGCCGTACAGGCGACCTTCGATCGGGAGAGCTCGCGTCTCGTGCGTCTTGTGGTGTCTGGCCCCAGCGGTGGACCGCTCGCGGTGCTTACCGTGACGCTTGAACCGATGGAGGCGGGTGAATGGACTGGATGGAAGCCCCGCACTCGGGGTCTTGAGAGGCGAGCAACACTGGCGGCGGTGGTGGATCGACGTCCAGCGATCGTTCCAGGGGATCTCTTTCCTTCAGTCGGTTGGGTCAGTTCAGACGGCCGTTCTTGGGTGTTGAACGACGATCTCTGGGCGAACAGGCCCGGCTCGATGAAGGCGAGCAATGGACCCGGCGTGGCGGTGGTGACGTTGTTTCGCGCGAGCGGCGATCAGGCGTCGCTGTCGGCTTCGCTGCGTGACGTCCGGAAGGGCGCGGACATCTGCAGAAGCGTGCTGCGAGAGCGGCTGCGCAGCCGCGTCGTGTCGGGAGAAGCCCGGCCCGGTTCGGAAGTTGTGTTGCTGCCGGCGGCGATCTTTGGCGGCGTGGGGTTCAGCGCATCCCGCTACGAGGCAATCACGAGCGAGATCGGCGATCTTGGTCCGGACGGTGTGGGGATCGTGTGGAGCACGCCCGAGAGACGCACGATCGATGCCGTGGCACCGGGAGCGAGGGCGGCGATGTGCATCGTTGACCGTGCGGGGAGATTGCACAAGGTCATCGTTCTTGATGATCTGGAGGAGAGGATTGATGAGGCGCAGGTCGAGATTCGCGACGCGATCGCCGAGGTGCTCGGGGAGCGTTGAGTGATTCACACCGACGCCGACGAGTGATCAGCTGGCCTCGGCTCTCGGGTGCGCACTCTTATACGCATCTTTGGTTCGCTGCGACGTGAGATGGGTATAGATCTGTGTCGTGCTGAGTGACTGGTGGCCGAGCAGTTCCTGGACGCTGCGCAGATCGGCACCGTTGTCGAGCAGGTGCGTCGCGAACGAGTGGCGAAGCGTGTGCGGGCTGATGGAGGGATCGAGTCCGACCCGGATGAGGTACTTGTCGAGCTTTCTGCGGACTGAGCGACTGGACAGTCTCTGTCCGTGCTTGTTCATGAAGAACGGGTGTGTCGGGCGGGCATCGGACCAGTTCTGAGCGAAGCGAGGGTCGGCCTTCACCATCGCGATGTAGCGGGTGATCGATGCGAGCGCGTGAGAGCCGAGCGGAACGAGACGCTCCTTCTTGCCCTTGCCGCGCACACGCAGCGCTTCGCCGGAGATATCGAGATCCTCGATGTCGAAGCCGACGAGTTCGCTGACGCGGATGCCGGTCGAGTAGAGGGTCTCGAGCATCGCACGGTCACGCACACCGAGCACGTCTGAGTCGCCCGGTGCCGAGAGCAGGCGCTCGACCTGCTCGACAGTAATTGCCTTCGGCAATCGCTTTCCCTGGCGCGGCGTGCGGATCATCATCATCGGATTTGTTGCCGAGATCCCGCGGCGATCCGCCCATTTGTAGAACGAGCGCAGGGTCGCGATCTTGCGGGCCATTGTTGCAGCGGAGTACTGCTGCTCGCCCAGGTGGGCAAGAAACGCTCTGATCGAGTCTGGAGTCGCGTCGCAGATCAGGCCTGTGAGCGAGTGTGGGGCGATCTTGGCCAGGACATGATGGTCTGCCTTGGACTGACCGGGCTGTGCGGCACGATCTGCGAGCTGGGAGAAAATATCGGCCTCCCGCTTCTCGTTGATCTCGGTGCCGTGCTCTGCACAGAGGAAATCGACGTACTGGCGGAGGTCGGCGCCGTAGCACCGTGCCGTGTAGGGGCTGAAGTGGCGCTCGTCAATCAGGTAGGTCGCGAACGCTTCGATAATCGAAAGAGACGACATGTGATGCTCCTGTACGTACAGGTTTATCGGCCGGTAGGGGGGTGGTCCTGTGCCGAGGGTTGACGGATTTGTGGGACAAGCCCGAGACTCTCGGCGACTGCGCGTCGGACGATGAGCGCGTCGGATTCACAGAAGCTCAGCCCACTGTGCGAGACGAGCGATTGCAGGGTGGTGTCGAGCGCGTCGCGTCCACGCTGGTCGCACTCGAATGTCCAGCGATGCTTGCCAGACGCGAGTGTGATACGCACGCTGCGGCTCGCGGCGTTGTTCTGTTCGGGACGGAACGGCATCGTCGTCTCGCGCTGAGGTCCTCCGACCCCGGCAGGCCGACGAGGCCGTGGGGATCAGGGGGCTGCCTGTGCCTGGCGTCCGGCGTCGTTGGTGAGCCGGAGCCATTCGTTCTGCACCAGCCGGTCCACAACGTGGTGGGCCGCGAATTGCGCGTACCGATCCATGCTCGCGAGGTAGATCTCCCAGCCGAGTGCGCTTCGGTCGTCGTGACGTCCCTGCGCATATGTCTTTACGTCCATGAGGACCTGGTGGTTCGCGCCATCCAGCATCGCTGAGACAACCGTTGAAGGCGATCGTGGCGATCTGGTGTGCTGGCGTGTGGCGTCTGTCGCCTGTGTGCTGAGCGTCCGCGTGTCGAGGTGCGTGCCGCTCTCGGCAGCGTCTGAGTAGAGGGCGAGCGCGAGGCCGATCCGAGGCGGGTTGTACGGGTCGTAGGCCGTGATGGACCCGACGATCAGGCCATCAACACGGAGTGCGCTCGCCAAGCGATGTGCATCGTCCGGCGTGCGAACCGCCGTCATCTCGAGCGAGCGCATCGTCTCGATCACGCGATTGAGTGGGAGGCATCTGATGCCGCGTACCTCTTCGACGGCGAGGATCACCTTGTCCGTGATCTCGAATCCATCGATGAGAGTTGTGCCTGACTCGTTGCGAAGCGGCGCAACGGCCCAGAGCGTCTCGCCCCGCGTGGTGTCATACGGAGCGACGAGGACGCGCGGGGGCGTGAGCACCCTCTCGGACTGTGTGCCCGAGCACGCCACGAGGACGGACAGGGTGCAGCACGAGGCAAGGAGCGGCGTGCCGAGGCGCGAGATCGCTCTCGACACCGGGGATCTGAGCATGGTCGGTGCGGTTGTCATGGCGTCCTGCCTTCTTCGCCGCCGGTCCTCCGGTCGGGCTTCTTCCATGGGGTACCGGCACGTGTCCGCGCGGGTGCCCGTGTCCTTCTGCTTTACTCTCTCTCGCGCACATTCGCGAGAGGCTGGTCTCGTTCGAGTGTGATTGTTCTGGTGCCTGATCCGGTGATGACCGATCGCGATGCGGGCTCGGAGCCGGTGATCGCCAGGATCGCGGGAGAGAGATCCATTGACCAGATGTTGTCCGATCCTGAGCGATCAGAGACGAAGAAGATCCTGTTGTCGGGGCCCCATGTCGGCATGAGGTCAACCGCGTCGCCAGATGTGAGCGCGACACGCGCACCGCCCGTCACCGGCATCATCCAGAGTTCGGCTCTCGGAGGCCGGGCGGCGGATGCATCGGACCACGCGGCAGGGGTTGGGACAGTCGCGAAGGCGATGTGCTTCCCGTCCGGAGCCCACGACGCGTTGATGAATGCGGACAGAGGCGAAGCGATGATCTGTGTCAGATTCCCCACGCGTCCATTGCCGTAGTCGAGCGTCCAGAGGCCGAAAGCCCTGTCTCCCCGTTCGCGGCTGCGTTGGAAGAGGATCTTGTCCGAGCCGTTCTCGCCGGTGCCGGCGATCGGGCACCATTCCGGGAACATGCCGAATCCGATGAACTCCGAGACTGTCGGGCTGGAGGCGTCGACGACCCACATCTCCCATCGGCGGGTGGTCTGACCGAGGCGGCCGAAGACAAGTCTTGTTCCGTCAGGCGACCAGGACGGGTGGATGTCGTGCGACGAGTCGGTTGTGATCTGAACCGCGGGACCACCCCCGACGGGCATCACGTAGATGTCCCAGTTTCCCGAGCGATCGGAGCAGAACGCAACGCGGTTGCCGTCAGGGCTCAGGGCGGGCATCGCGTTGCTGGAGGCATCGTTCGTGAGTTGTCTGATGACGCTTGAGCCGACGTGCTTCAGATAGATATCAGGGGTCGGCCTGTGCTGCGTGCTGGCATAGAGAATCACCGACCCGTCTGCTGAGACCATCGGATCAAAGTCCGCGCCGTCGAATGTGTAGGTGATCTGATTCGCGTTCGGTGTGTTCCGATCGGCCACGCCGATAGGTGCCTCAGACGGCACCGCGTGCCTCAATGCCACGGAATATCCCGTTTCGGACGGATCAAAGGCGAAACCAAGACTTGATCCATGGGGCCCGCTGAGACCGCGCTGGTCGTTGCTGCTTTGGGCGTATGCGGTGGGGGTGGGTTGATCGAGAGAGGTTGCGGTGGGCCTGGGGTCGGCTGATGAGCCGGATGGGGCGTATGAGGTTGCCGTGAAGCTTTGACAACCGGCAAATACCGTCGTGCATGCACACGCCGCTGCGGCTGCCGAGTGAGGTGGTCGCATTCGCACGCTCCGTGTCACCTTCTGGGTCGGGGTTTCCCCTCGTCCCTCGCACTTATCGGACCATTCAAGAGCCGATCTTGAAGGGTTCAACGACAGGCACCTACATCGGACGGTGACGCGGCGTGCATGAGTCCGGGAACCAAGAAAGTCCGCATGTGTTCTCACCGAGACTTCCCCATAACCGGCGGCAGCGCGGGCGGTCCACCACAACCGCCCGCGCCACGTGCCAGAAAGCAAGGTCTCGGGAATCGGAGCGACTCTTCACGCTGTCGCGCCCGGGTTAGTCTGTCGGGGCCTCGGTCCAGACGATCGCGGGGGTCGACGCGGAGCGCACCCAGCGGTTGCCGCGGGGCTCAGAGGCGATCTGGAGGTGGCTGAGATACTCCTCGAGTGTGCGATCATTGAATCGCAAGAGGAAAGTCGGGTTCGCCGTGGGGTTGAGTCCCACGATGCGATCCACAAGCTGGTCGCGGCGGAGGCATGGCGACAGCTCTGGCTCTTGGGTGCCGATGGACGGCTCGACTGTGTGTTCAAAGAGGAGTCCGATCAACGCATCGCTCCATGTGTCCCGTTCGGGCATGCACTATCGACGGTCAGGATTCCGATGCTCCACGGTGTAACCGACAGGGACGTAGCGGGACGCGCAGCATGTGCGCAGCTATCGTCGGGAGTATGCGGATTCTGTTCCTCAACACGAGCGGTGTGATCTCAGACCGAGAAGCCAAACCAATGGGCAGGTGGATCGATCGCAACCCACTCGGCGAAGATATCGAGACGGAGAATCTGAGGATCTCTCGGGAGCATTCTGTGCTTGTGTTTCGTAGCGGCTCGCTGGCGTTGCCTCATCACACGTGGGGGCAAGCGGGACATCAGGCGATGGAGCGTTGGCTCGAGCGCCTCCGGTCTGAGTTCCTGCGCCGAGATGCATCAGAGAACTCAGGCGGGCCGACGCGTGTGATGATTCGGCCTAACCATGCGGATGTGTTGTCCGATCCGCAGCGTTGCCTGGCCTTTGCTCGTCAGGAGCAGCATGGCCTCTTGCTCGCTCTTGATCCGGTCGGCCTGCTCGCGCCAACGATGCTCGATCAAGCCGAGGACCACCTCTCGCGTGCTCTGCAAGTGGCAGAGTACGCTCCGCTTCTCGGTGCGATCATTCTTTCACATGTAGATCTCGCACAAGCCGGGGGGGCTGTCGCCTCATCACTCGATGCACGGCGAGTCAGCCCCAGACTGCTGAGGCCGTTTGTTGAAGTGGCCCGGTCTCGAGAGATTCCGTTGATGATCGCTCGCGAAAGTCCGGTGCATGTGCCGGATGAGTCCGGTTTGTGGGCCGCGCTCGGGCTCGGGCGGGAGGTCTGAGGGTGTGGCTACAGTTGCTGCCCTGTCCCCATGGATCGTGGCGGCCAGGCACGCGAGGCACGCATGACACAGTCGAAACCGAATCTCGAGCATCCGACGTTCAAGATCGTGAAGGACTCTTTGCCGGCGTCTCGCTTCCGCGCGACGGAGTTCCGAGGACAATCCACCCTTATCGTTGAGCCCGCCGATCTCCATCGAGTCATGTCTTTCCTGAAGAGTGATCCCCGGTGTGCGTACGACTTCTTGTCAGACGTGATCGGCGTCGATTACCTGGGTTATCCGGCTCCGATGCCCGGCCGCTTCGCCGTGATCTACAACCTGGTGAGCAGTTCACGCGACGACAGGTTCTTTGTGAAGGTTTTCCTCGATCCGTCCAAGCCGACTGAGGGTACAGAGCAAGACCCCGCCCTCGTGATCGACTCTGTGACGGATCTCTGGCCCGGTGCCGAGTGGACAGAGCGTGAAGTGTTCGACATGTTCGGGATTCGATTCAACAATCATCCCGATCTCCGGCGCATCTTGACGTGGGAGTCGTTTCCCGCTCACCCGCTGAGGAAGGATTACCCTGTTCGAGGCCGCGGTGAGCGCGAGCACTACCGCATCGTTGACCGCACGTCGAGCTGATGTGCGACGCACACGTCGTTCGGCCGAGTCGGGCTCGGGCATTCGTCATCGTGGCGAGGTGACCGGGCTGAGGCCGCGGACATCGATCCGGTCCTGAACCAGATCCCAGAAGATGCTGCGGGCTCGGATAGGCGTGCCCCGTTCGATCTCGAAGAGCGTGACCCCGGAGTCGGTGGCAGCGGTCGCTTCTGCGACTCCTCTCACAGTGTCGTAGTCCAGCCGATCGGCGACGATCTCGCGTTTGAGCGTGAGCGGAGAGCCCACGCGCTCGATGACCACAACTTTACCGGTCGCGGTCACGCCCGTCAGATCGAAGACGGGTTGCGACGACACGGCCGTGCTTTTCTCTTGAACTCTCGCCTCTAGCATGCTCGCGTTCACGTTGACAACGCCGTCGTCCTGGAGTCGCCTCTGGACCATGGAGGCATTCTCGTTCAGACGCACGATGCCTGTCGCACGGTCGAATCGCATCGAGCCATCCCACCGGAAGAGCGACCTTCCACGGGATGATGCCTGAGACGCCATGCCCGGAGAGCGAACTGGCTCAGTCGGTTTGTTTCGAAGGTCGGCGACCACGAAACGGCCTGGCCCTGGGATCTCGAGTATGCCAGTGCTCTGGTCGCTTGTGATGACAGCGCCTTGCGCTTGGAACAGACGCTCGATGCGCCGTCCCTCCGGGTCGTCGTTGTCGATTGCGAAATAGACAGCTTGGACCATCGAGTCCGTGCCCGTTTCGGGGTCGGATATTGATTGGGCGAACAGGATCTCGCGCTCGGGCGTTGGCAGGCCGTCGCGGCGTGCATCGCGGAGGCGTCGCTCGAATGTGCCCGCCGGCTCGAGATCGACATCAACGCTGTCGGCCTCGATCGTCTGTCGTTCGAGGAGCGATACATGGGACTCGGCTCGCACATCGCCTCGCGCACGGAGTTCTCCACGCGCATCATCGAACATCATTGACTCGGTCCAGACGGCATTGATCGCGCGACCCGGAGTCTCATCCGAGGTTCTGATCGATTCATGGGCGAACGAACCCGGTCCTGTAATCGTGATGGCGTTCGAAAGGCCGTCGAGTCGGATCAGATCGCCATTCGCGGTTGTGCGAGCATGAGGCGTCGATTGGGAGACGCTCGAGCCCGGCCCTGAAAGATCGATCAGCTGCTCGGGCACGAGAGCGAATAGCATCGAAGCGACCGCTTGCTTGCCATCCGATGTCGTGACCTCCACCCATTCCTCGGCTCTTGCGGTGTGGGCTGTCAGATTGCCGCTCGGATCGCGGGCCAGATCCGCCTCGACGAAACCGGCCGTCACGATGTCGCCCTTTGAGCTCGTGACACGCACAGACCCGATCGCAGTGGCCACGCTCGGCTCAGGGTTGGCTCCGGCATCTTGGGACACGAACTGCACATCGAGCAGTTCTGACTGGATCGAGTTTCCTGCCGCGTCGCGAGCCAGCACTCCACCTCGTGACCTGACGCGGCTGAGTGAGGGTGAGCTCTGGGCCGCAGTCGTCGGATAGAACCACGCCTCGATCGTGTCTCCTGTGATCGACGAGCCGCTCGCAGATGCAAGGGAGTTCCCTTCAAGCATGACGCGTTCGGGTCGGTCGGACATTCTCCCATCCAGCATCTCGAACGCGAAGACCGCGCTGCGGTTCCACCGAGCCATCGGACGCTGCGGATCCCTCGCGTCGGCGACGTCGAGCGATTCCATCAAGCCGGCTCCCGGCACATAGCCGATGCCGGTCGCGAGATTCTGCTCGATCCTGGTCGCGGTGATCCGGCCCTTTCCGGGGAGCGACAGCGTCGCGCCCTCGGCTCCGGATCGAGCGATGGCAATCTCCTGACGCGTCGCGGCGTACTCCAGGAGCGTGCATCGCCCTTCAGCTCCTGAGGCGGTGTCGTCCATCTTGACGAGCCCGGTTCGGTCGGCCGTCACGCGCAGCCATACGTCGTCGAGTTCCAGTTCGACGGGTTCGTAGGCCAGCGGTCTCGCGACCATGACTCCCTTCCATGTCAACTCGACAGAACCATCGGCCTCGCCAGACTGTGGTGCTATCCGTTGCGAAGGCGGCGAAGCAGATTCGTTCGGCGGGGTGTTTGTTGCGGCTGGCGAGCTCCGTGTCGGGACGGCCGGCGTGATGGGTGACTCTGCCGGTGGGGCCACGCGTTGATCCGGTGTGCGGGGTGAACTGCCGCCGATCGCGCCGTCGGGAAGTCGTCCATCGATGATTCGAGACCAGACATCAAGCCGATCCCCAGTGAGAATCCGCGTGGTCTGTGTCACGACGACATCGTCAGCAAATGTCGTCATGTAGTGGACGATGTTCGCCTCGCCCGGAGCAGCGCTCTGAGGCGCTTGGGTGGCTTGCCCGCGTGGCTGGTACGACGCGTTTGCAGCACGCATCGATTCGCGCCCCGAGGTCCGGCGAGTGTGATGGAACGTCGCAGGCGCAGCGCTGCTTCGGCCCTTGCCCGCTTCCGATGGCGTGTAGACGAGACGTCCGCCTCGGAGGACTTCGACAAGTTCGAGCCGCTCTCGCGTTTGGCTGGCCAGCACGCGCAGCGTCTGTCCCTCAAACAGAATTCCCCGCCCCTGCACGGTGAACGGTTGAGGCGACTCGAGCTCGGGAACGGTTGTGTCGAAGGTCAGTACGGGCATGCGAGCGACGATGGACGGCGCGCCGAGTTCGGACTCGTCTCCGACGCCGATCGTGTCGTAGATCCGGATCTCGACGGAGCCGCGGAGCACGCCGGATTCCGGCTCTTGCCTGCGCGACGGCATCACCAGCTGGCCTGAATCGGCACGAACAAAGAGGGTCTTCCCGCTCTTGAGGAACATCCAGATCTGCGGCTTGTCGACCGCATAATGACCCGGGAGCTGCATCGGATCGACGACCGCAGCACGGAGTTCGCCCGACTGGCGAGTGGGGTCCTCTTTGTCCATCATCTGCACCCGCAGATCTTTGCCGGCCATTGCTCCGATGGAGGCGTTCTGCGGCAGCGCGTCGCGAATGTCTGGCGGCGCGGGCGTGTCAGAGTCTTCGGCGAGCTGGGGTGACTCACTCGCTGATATGACGAGAAAGGTGATCAGGGCACCCGCACCGACCGCGAACGCGCCGGCACCGACGAGGCCGTAGAACCGGGCTTTGAGCATGCGTCTGCGTGCCATCGTTCAATCGTAGTGCGCGAGGGCTCTCTCCATGAGTCCCTTGAGAGAGAGAAGGTGCTCGATCGCCTCCCTGACCGCACCATGGCCTCCTCGGTTGCGTGTCACGTGATCGGCGGCGGCGATTGTCTCCTGTGCAGCGTCCGAAGGCGCGATCGCGTATCCCGCCCCGCGCATGATGCGAATGTCTGGCCAATCATCGCCGATCACGCACACCTTGTCCGCGGTCAGATGCAGGGCTTCAAGCATGGATCCGAGAGACTTGGCTTTGTCCTTCGAGCCCTGGACAACAGGGTCGATTCCCAGTTCGCGAGCGCGGGTCGTCACGGCTTGGCTCGACCTTCCTGTGATGATTGCGGAGCGGAATCCCATCTGCTTCCAGAGGTTGAGCCCAAACCCATCCTTCGTGTTGAATCGCTTGAGCTCGAAGCCCTCAGGACCGTGGATGATCGAGCCGTCGGAGAGGACGCCATCGACGTCGAGCACAAGGAGTTCGATCCTCGATCCGTCTCGTTTCACGGGCGATCCTCCGGCGTGGACACTCAATCCTTGACGAGTTTCATTGCGACCAGATCCTGAACGTCCAGAAGCCCGACCGGGCGATGATCGCTATCAACGACCGGGATCTCATCTGCCCTGTGCTCGCGAACCATGCGCACCGCGTCACGGACAAGCGCGGTATCGGAGAGGGTTCTCGGGTTACGCGTCATGACTTCGCGGATCGGGCGAGTAAGCTCGGAAGGGTCGCGAAGCACAAGCCGTCGTAGATCCCCGTCGGTGAAGATGCCGGAGAGCCGGCCGGTATCGGAGTCGACCAGAAGCAGCGCGCCCGGGCGCCTCCCCCCGTTGATCGCGCTTCGCAATGCATCGCCCACAGGAAGATCATCGTGCACCACGGGAAGATTGCGGCCCGCGCTGAATCGCAGCACGTCAGTCACAGGACGCAGCAGCCCGCCGAGACTGCCTCCGGGGTGCCGCTTTGCGAAATCGGCCTCGGTAAACTGCCTCCTGCGTGCGGCACACAGCGCCAGTGCATCGCCGAGGGCCATCGTTGCGGTTGTTGAGGAGGTCGGTGCGACAAGGGTCGGCGAGCCGGCTTCCTCTTGAACGCCCAGTCGCAACGAAACCGTCGCGAGGCGTTCGAGACTCGACGGAGACTCCTGCCCCCCGCCGGTAATCGCGATGATCGGGAGCCCATCCTGCCTGAGAATCGCGGCCAGATCCACCACCTCGTCGGTCTCCCCCGAATGAGAGATACACAGCGCGGTGTCGTTCGCGCGGAAACGTCCGAGGTCGCCGTGGGCCGCCTCGGCGGGATGGACGCTGTGTGAGGGAATCCCAAGACTCGATAGGGTTGCTGAGATCTTTGCTCCAACCAGGCCGGACTTGCCAAGCCCCGAGACGAGCACGGTGCCGCCCGCGCTCGCACACCCAACGATCAGGCCGACGGCCCTGGTGAAACCGTCACCATCTTCGATCGCCGCGTGGACGAGCCCAGAGATCGCCGCTGCCTCGGCCTTCAGGACCGCGCGGGCGTAGTCCAGCTCTTCGCGGGGGACTGGTGGCTCAAACTGAGGAGTGGATCCACTCGGCATTCGTGTGAGAGGGTACACTGGAGACGTGCGGCCCGCATGCCCGGTTTCTTTGCGGTTGTCGCCGTGGTACGGAGGCCCGGAGATGGTGATCGACCACGAGTATCGAGTGAGACTCGACGCCTTCGAGGGGCCGCTGGACCTCCTGCTGTTCCTCATCCGTCGGGCCGAGGTGGATATTCACGACATCCCTGTCGCTGCTATCGCGGACCAGTACCTTGAGTACCTCGGCGAACTGGACCGTGGCCATGCCAGGATCGACATCGAGCTCGCGGGCGAGTTCCTCGTCATGGCCGCGACGCTGATGGAGATCAAGAGCCAGTTGCTGATGCCTCGACCGGCAGAGGAATCTGAACAGGTCAGTTCGGGCGGCACATCCGACGAAGCAGTCGATCCCCGCGCGGACCTCGTGAAGCAGTTGCTGGCGTACAAGCGGTACCGGGACCTTGCGGATGGACTTGAACGAAGGCGAGAAGAGTGGTCGCGTCGATCGCCCGTCAGTGCGGTTGGCATCGATTCTGACGCCCTCCAGGCCGCGGTCGATGCCGCGTCGGGCGAGATGCACCTGGAAGACGTGAACCTGAGCGATCTGGCGGAGGCGTATCGGCGTGTGTCGTCGATGTTGATCTTCGAGCGGCTCGGCGATCATCAGGTTACGTATGACGACACGCCCATCGAGCTCCATGCCGCTGATATCGTCGATCGGCTGAAGAGAGAATCTGGTCCGAGTGGTGCGGTTCGCTTTGCCGACCTCTTCGCCGGCCGCCAGCACGGCGAGATGATCGGCCTCTTTCTCGCGATGCTCGAGCTTGTCCGCAAGCAGGAAGTCAGACTCGGAATCCGTCATCAGGAGAGTGGCGAAGCGGAGATCGAGGTATCGCTTTCCGGCGATTCGCTGTCTACCGCTGAGCACGCCGCCCAGCCGGAAACACGGGCCGAAGAACGCCTCGCCGACTGAGCGTGTTGCGGGCTCGGACAGTTGCGGGCAAGGGGCCGATGCGGGCAAGGGGCCGACGCTTCAGGCGGGTCTGAGTGACGCAAGGAACTGTCCGAAGCGATCCAAGCCCCGTTCGATCTGTGTCTCGCTGCAGGCGAAGCTGATTCTGACGTGGTTTCCGCCGCAGCCACCGAAGTCCTCACCCGGCACGAGAGCGACGTGGGCCTCTGCGAGGAGCGACTCGCAAAGATCCAGGGCCGATGCGATTCGTTTCCCCGCCGGCGAGACCCGCCCGAAGTACGAGGACACATCGGGGAAGGCGTAGAACGCCCCCGTTGGTGTGGGTGTCGTGAGCCCGGGAATCGCGTTCAGACGCTTGGTGACGACTGCTGCGCGTGAGGCAAACGCGTCGCACATGCGCTTCGCGTCCGCGTGACACTCTTTGAGTGCGGTTCTTATCGCGGGGTAGACGAACGATGTGATGTTGGTTGACATCTGTCCCTGGAGCGTTGCCATGGCATTCGTGAACTGTTTGCCCCATTCACCCGGACAACCGGTGTAGCCGATGCGCCATCCGGTCATGGCGTACGCCTTCGAGAGACCGTTCAGCGTGATCGTGCGCTCGGCAACCTCGGGGACAGATCCGATCGAGAAGTGGGGGATTGGTCCGAACACGATCTTCTCGTAGATCTCGTCCGAGATAATGACGAGATTCGGCGCGATCGATCTCGCGGCGTCCGCGACCACTGCGGCGATCTCGCGCAACTCCGATTCAGAGTACATCGTTCCGCATGGGTTGCTCGGGCTGTTCAGAATGAGCATCCTGCTGCGTGGGGTGATCGCGGCACGGATCTGCGCTGCGCTCGCCTTGAAGCCGCTCTCGCATGTTGTCGGCACCTCAACGATGCGTCCGCCCGCAAGCTCAGCGATCGGCGCGTAGCTCACCCAGGCGGGCACCGGGAGCACGACCTCCCACGGTTGCTCATTCGGCAGGGGCGCATCGAGAAGGCAGTGGCAGAGCACATAGAGCGAGTGCTTTCCTCCGGACGAGATGGCGATGTTCTCCGCGGCGATTCCGGGGATGCCGTTCTCTCGACCCAGTTTGTCAGCGATGACCTGACGGGTTGTCATGTCGCCGAGTGTCGGCATGTACTTGGTCTGGCCGGCGCGCAACGCGTCGATCGCGGCTTGCTTGATGGATTCCGGGGTGTCAAAGTCCGGCTCGCCCGCAGCAAACGAGGTCACGTCGATACCCGAGGCCTGCATTTGCTTGGCCCGGTTCATCATGGAGACCGTCACGGACGGCTTGAGAACGCTGACGCGGCGAGATATTCCGATGCTTGTCATGGCCGGAAGGGTATCTGTCGGCCGGCGGATCGTTATTGCGGATCGGCCCGAACGTCGTGAATAGAATTATGTTCGGTACACAAACAGAACGCGACCATCAGCTGCGGCCAGCATTGATCCAACGGCGTGAGGTGTCTAAAGTCTTCACCCGAGTCTGATAGTCCAGCGCGACCGTCGCGCCGGTCATGTTCGGGTCTTCGCGTTCACGCCCTCAGGATATCTCTTTCATGGCCATTTCCGCCGAGACCAAAGCCGCGACCATCAAGAGCTTCCGTCGTCACGAGACTGATAGCGGCTCTCCCGAGACACAGATTGCTATTCTGACCGATCGCATCAAGTCTCTCTCCGGCCATCTGCAGCAGCACCGTAAGGATGTTCACAGCCGCCGCGGTCTTCTGATGATGGTGAGCCGGCGTAACCGACTGCTTCGCTACCTTGCTCGTACGAACCACGAGAAGTACAGCGAGACGATCCAACGCCTCGGACTCCGCAAGTAAAGCCGATTCCAAAGCCCTTGTGCGGAGACGCGCAAGGGCTTCTTTCGTACGTTCAAGCGAACTTTCCGCCGGACCCGAGTGGCAGTGGGCACGGCGCAGCCGTCCAGATACACCCGAGCGTCTGCGTCATGCCTTCTGCCCTGAGGGATCCGGTGGGACAACCGAACCCAGGCGTCGTCGCGCGATTCTCGCGCGTGAGCCGCAGCGCAGAAGGACCATGACAACATGGCAGATCTGATCCGTGTCGAGCGTGAGATCGGTGGCCGGAAGCTCGTTCTTGAGACCGGGAAGATTGCGAAGCTCTGTTCCGCTGCCGTCATGGCAACGTACGGCGAGTCGGTGGTTCTTGCCACTGTCGTCCGCGCAGCGCCGCGTGAGGGCATCGATTTCTTCCCCCTCACAGTCGATTATCGCGAGAAGACCGCCGCAGCGGGCAAGTTCCCGGGCGGGTTCCGCAAGCGTGAGGGCGCCCCCAACGAGAAGGAAGTTCTGACGATGCGGATGATCGATCGCCCGATCCGTCCGCTCTTCCCGGATGGTTTCCTCGACGAGGTTCAGATCCAGGTCTGGGTCATGAGCCATGATGGCGAGAACGACACCGACGTACTCGCGGGCACCGCGGCGTCTGCCGCGCTTGCGATCTCTGATGTTCCGTTCGAGGGTCCGACGGCGACCGTGCGTGTCGGCAGGGTCCACACCGAGAGCGGGCCGACCTTTGTTCTCAACCCGACTGTCTCTCAGCTCGACTACAGCGACATGGATCTTGTTCTCGCCGGCCACAAGGACGGCGTAAACATGATCGAGGTCGGCGCTGCCGAGGTCCCTGAGAAGCCGGTTCTCGACGCCATCGCATTCGGACACAAGGCCATTCTCGATATCCTCGGCCTGATCGACGACCTGGCGAAGAAATGCGGCAAGCCCAAGGTCGCTGGCGACCTGCTGCTGCCCACTCCCGAGATCACCGAGCAGGTCAGGTCGCTCTGTGAAAACGACCTGCTCGCCGCTCGACAGATCAATGGCAAGGCGGACCGGGGCAATCGCGTAGACGCCCTTCGCAAGGCCCTTCTTGACACCCACTTCGCCCTGAAGCCCGACGGCAACGTCGCCCAGTATCAGGAGAGCGTGAAGCGTCGCGGAATGGCCAAGGAGGCCTTCAAGCGTCTCGAAGAGAAGCTCACCCGGCGTCTCATCGTCGAGAAGCAGACACGCGCCGACGGCCGCAAGCCCGCTGAGATCCGCAAGATCGAGGGCGCGGTCGGCGTCTTCCCCCGCACGCACGGCTCCGCGCTCTTCCAGCGCGGCGAGACCCAGTCGCTCGTCTCCTGCACGCTCGGTACCGCCAAGGACGAGCAGATCATCGATGGGCTCATTCCTGAGTACTCCAAGAAGTTCACGCTGCACTACAACTTTCCCCCCTTCTCGACCGGTGAGGCCAAGCGCATCACCGGGCCTGGTCGGCGTGAGATCGGCCACGGCGCGCTCGCCGAGCGATCCCTCATGGGCATCCTTCCCTCTCCGGAGGAGTTCCCCTACACGATCCGCATCGTGAGCGATATCACCGAGTCCAACGGCTCGTCTTCGATGGCCTCCGTCTGTGGCGGCTGTCTCGCGCTCATGGATGCGGGCGTGCCGATCAAGGCGACTTGCGCAGGCATCTCTGTCGGTCGCTTCGCGGATGACAACGACAAGAACGAGCTCTTCGTGACCGACATCATCGGCGAAGAGGATTTCTTCGGCGACATGGACTTCAAGGTCGCGGGCACGCGCGAGGGCATCACGGGCATACAGCTCGACCTCAAGACCCGCGGGCTCACGATCTCGCAGATCGAGCGAATTCTTGAGCAAGCCCGTGTCGGACGCGTCCAGATCATCGACACGATGGAGTCCATCATCGCGTCTCCCCGTCCGACGATCTCCGTGTACGCGCCACGCCTCGTGACGATCCAGATCGATCCTGACAAGATCGGGAAGCTCATCGGACCCGGTGGGAAGATGATCAGGGCTCTTCAGGATCGCTACGGCGTGACGATCGACGTCGAGGATGACGGCACCGTCATGGTCTCCGCGCCGAACGGCGAGTCGATCGAGCAAGCCCGTGGCGAGATCGAGGCACTCTGCGCAGAGATCAAGGTCGGTGCTATTTACACCGGCAAGGTTGTCAGCGTGAAGGACTTCGGCGCGTTCGTCGAGCTCGCGCCCGGCACAGACGGCATGTGCCATATCTCCGAGCTGGCCGATGGTTTCGTCAAGAGCGTCAGCGACGTGGTGAAGATCGGCGATGTCGTGAAGGTGAAGGTTCTGCTCGTGGACGACCAGGGCAGAATCAAACTCAGCCGCAAAGCAGCCATGGCAACTGAGCCGGTTGCCCCGAAGGCATAATGTTCTAAGTACAATATCTGCAAGCACCTACGCGGGTCCGGTGTTATCGGGCCCGCGTGTTTTATTCTCGGACTGCCCGCTGATTTTCTCGGTAATCTGGGTAACGGCGTTTGACAAACATGGCCAGTTTTGGCCACAATGCACGCTGAGGAGTTCATATGACGGTGTAGGTGCTTGCTGGGAGGCACCCTGTTGCTTGTGTCGGCGCGGCATGCAGGGTACATCTACACAGTTGCTGCGACAGTCTGGGAGCGTTCCCATGACGGATCAGTCAGCCCAGAGGCTCGAAGGTGCCGAGGGAGTCGTGAAGTGGTTTGATCCTCGAAAGGGGTTCGGCTTCATTGTCGGACCCCAGGGGCAGGATATCTTCGCCCACTTTTCTGTGATCGTTGGTGAGGGGTTCCGAGCGCTGAAGGACGGGTCGGTTGTCACCTATAACGCTGTCCAAACCGACAAGGGCTGGAAAGCGACACGGATCGAGCGCGGAGCGGATGCCGTCGAGGTGAATGTTGTGCCGCGTCGGAACTATTCCAGAACGCCTCGTCGCTGATCGGGCCGCGACGATGCAACGCGGTTCGGCACATACGATGCCGCCTCTCTTTCCGACTCGCGGAATCAACGGGGATCTGTGTGCCCTCATCGGTCACAATTGCATTTCTGTCGTTCGGAGCGGGCGTGCTTCTGGCGTCGGTTGCCGCACGCTGGATGATCGTGCGTCATCTTCGAAAGGTGAGAGCCGCGGAGCGCAGGGCCCGTGCCGCCGAGCGGATGGCCGAGATCGGAGCGATGACCGGGGGGCTCGCTCATGAGATAAAGAATCCGCTCTCGACGATCGGCCTGAACGCCCAACTCCTCGGCGAAGCGATCGCGGAACTACCGGTTGCCGACGATGAAAAGGGGCGGCTCACGCGGAGAATCTCGTCGTTGAGGCGTGAGGTGGAGCGGTTGCGAGGCATCCTGACCGACTTCCTCAGGTACGCGGGGGATCTGAAGATCGAGCGGGTTCCCACCGACATGAACGAGGTCGTCAGGGAACTCATCGATTTCTTTCTCCCTCAGGCAGAAAGCCAGGGCGTGCGGCTTCGCGAGAGCATCGATTCGAATCGGCTGATGAGCGAGGTCGACGTGCCGCACCTGAAGCAGGCACTCTTGAACCTCATGCTGAACGCGGTGCAGGCGATGTCCGGCGAGCAGACGAGCGGCACGAAGGAGCTGATCCTTCGGACCGAGGCAACACTCGACGCCGAGCGCAAGCCGGAAAGCAGGATCCACGTCATCGACACGGGCCCCGGCATCGCGTCCGACAGGATCGATCGCATCTTCCAGCCGTACTTCACGACGAAGGCAGGCGGCAGCGGGCTTGGCCTCCCGACCGCGCGCCGTCTTGTCGAGGCGCACGGCGGCCGGCTTGAGGTACATACCGAGCAGGGCAAAGGGACCGACTTCACGATCGTGCTGCCGGGGATCGCCGATCCTGCCAGCACCGATGCGAACCCGACTCGCCGGAATGAGATCTCATAATCCGGTCGTGGACCGCACTCGTGCAATCGTCTGTGACGCCTGGCGGAGGTCCGCTCGGGTGTTCAGGATGTCCGGGCAAAGCCGCACATGTGCGCCGCGCGCGTCGGTGCTCAGGCCGGCTTGCTTGAGTTCGGCTGTCAGTCTCGCGGCATCTCTGCTTGGCACGAGGAGAAACGCACCTCGCGGCTCGATGAGCCGCACTGGCACGCCAAACTCAGCTAAATCACTTGCCAGGAATGACTGCTGCACGATGCTGTATGCCCGCAGTCGATCGACACCGAGTGCGAGCACAAGCGCGATCCCCGCATTTGCCTGGTACGCTGAAATCGGCGAGGGCGTGCATTCCATCCAAGCATCACCGCCGGACGCGAGAAGCGGCGTCTCGGTCCGCGCGAACCCGAAGGTGTCCTTCTTGGCGAACCAGCCGGTGTCGAGTGTTCGCAAGGTGGGCTGTTCCGTCGCCAGATGTCGCGGATGGATCGCAAGCCACCCAGCCCCCGGCCCACCCCGGAAGTACTTGTACGAGCCGCCGATCGCAAAGTCCGCGCCCATCGACTGCATGTCCAGAGGCACAACGCCTGCCGAGTGGTACATGTCAACGAGGCACAGCGCGCCCGCGGCATGCGCAGCCGACACGATGTCGCCAACTCGATCGAGCAGCTGGCCGGTTGCGAACACGACATGGCTGACGACCACAAGATCGGTCCGGCTGCCGATCGCTCGAATCACATCGTCCTCATGCACCAGCCCATCGCGAGTCTCGACCCAGCGAATCTCGACATGTCCCTTTGTCTGATAGGTCTTGAGGATGAAATCGATCGAGTCGAACTCCGCCCGCGTCGCGACGATCTGGTGCGGGCCGCCGCTTCTCGAGGGCGGCAGAGCGTTCAGCACGGCCCGCAATCCTTGCCCAGCGCTCGTCTTGGGCACGACGGCGTCAGGAGAAGATACCCCGATCACGCGAGCCAGCATGGCTCTGAAAGCATGGATCTCGGCGAGCCATGCTCCCCACGCGCTGTCCATGTCACGCTGCCAGAGCGAGGCGAAGCGTGCGACATCGTCCGATACGCGGTCGAGCGGGCGTCCAAGCGAGTGGTTCGAGAGATAAATCTCCTGCCGTTCCATCACCCTCGAGAAGAGCGGGTGGATGTGCGAGCGCAGTGCGTTCTCAGTCAGTGGGCCGTCGCCGAGCGCGGAGACCGCATGCGTGATGTCATGGAAATGAAGGCATTCGGCATCGTGTGTCTGCATGGTCGATGCACCTCAGGTCTGACGTCGAACAGGGAGCCCGTAGGTTGGCGGGCCGATCTCTGTCCGTACTTCCCACAACTCAGGGAAGAACCTGATTCCGACGGTCTTCTGGAGGAAGTTGACGCCGGAAGTGCCGCCCGTGCCGGGTTTCATGCCGATCACGCGCCACACCACGTTCATGTGGCGGAATCTCCAGAGGGCGTACTGCTCGTCTACATCGACAAGCTTCTCGCACATCTCGTACGCGTCCCAGTTCGTGCCGGTGTTCTCATAAATGCCGCGGAAGATCTCGATGACGCCCGCGTGGCTCGTGTGGGGCTGGCTGAAGTCTCGCTTGAGCACAGAGTCGGGGACCGGCATTCCTCTTCGAGCGAGATGTGCAAGAAACTCGTCATACAAACTTGGCGCGTGCAGGTCGGCTTCAAGCTGGGCGTAAGCCGCTGGGTCGTGCCGATGGACGTCGAGCATCGCCCGATTCTTGTTGCCGAGCAGAAACTCGACCGTGCGGAACTGGGCGGATTGAAAGCCGCTCGAAGGCCCCAGCACATGCCTGAATTGGACATACTCGCTGGGTGTCAGTGTCGCGAGGACCGACCACTGATCAAGGAGTTGCGCCTGGATGTGCTTGACCCGGGCAAGGATCTTGAAGGACGGCTCGAGTCGATCATGCCGAATGTGCGAGATCGCAGCACGCAGCTCGTGGATCACCAGTTTGAACCAGAGTTCGGTGGTCTGGTGGATGATGATGAACAGCATCTCATCATGGTGGGGAGGGTCGGAGAGCGGGTGCTGCGCCTTGAGAACCCTGTCGAGGTCCAGGTACTGCGAGTACGTCATTCGGTCCTTGAAGTTGGTAACAACTCCGGACTCAAGCCCTTCGGCTCCGTGGTGGCTCATGCGAGTCTCCTGACTCGCGAAGGTTAGCCCGCAGAACGCATCACGGATCGAGGAGCATATCTGACGCACTCGTGAGCGTGAGGTCCTTCGCTGAGAACCCGGCGAGCGTCGGGAAACCCGCTCTCGGAGCGAACGCGGAGCGGTCGCCCGGCATCGCGACCAGCTGTGCGGAACGAATCTGGAAAAAGTCGTCTCGTGCCGAGAACCCGCAGCCGCCGATGGCAAACCCGATCGCGAAGCACGGCGGTGAAAGGGCGTACAGCAGCAACCGTCGGGCGAAGGAGAATCCGGCTCGCCTGCGCAAGTTCAACTCCGACAGCCGCCCTGACTGTTACCCATGCCCTCCCCGCGAACCGCTGGGGCGAGCACCCGCTTCGCTGCTTGAACTATGCATTTCAACACGGCGGCATGCCGCAGCCCGGGCAATCTTGCGGCATATGCAATGCCGATCGTGACTCTCGATCGGATCGCGAGGACAGAGCGGCCTGTCCCGGTTGCTCCGACTCAGGAGAATGGAGAGGTGAAGCCGCCCCCATGTTGGTGGTTGCCAACCCCGCGGTTTGACAGTGGGGGCGGGGGTGCTGACGATTGCAGTATGTTCGGGCCCCTAGGGCCAGAGGGATTGCGCATGAAACTGGCTTTCAGCACTCTTGCTTGCCCGGATTGGACTCTCGAACAAGTCGTGGCCTTTGCATCAAGCGGTGAGTTTGATGGTGTTGAGCTCCGCACCTTCGGGCATGGCTCTACGCAGATCGCCTGTGACCCGGCGCACACGGCCCCTGCCAAGCTCTTGTCACAGTTCGAGTCCGCCGGTGTGGCAGCGTGCTGTCTCGCAACCGGTTGCAGATTCGATGAGCCGATCTTCCCACCGGTTGTTGGACGGGTTGTCACGGACATCGATCGAAGCGTCCGCGAAGCGAAATCGATGATCCACCTCGCGGCAGCATCCGGCATGCCGTATGTCCGCGTGTTCGGCTTTGAGTTCCGCAAGGGGGACAACCCAAAGTTCGCAGAGCGACGCGTGATCGAGCGCCTCACGATGGTCGTCGATGCGGCTCGCAACACGGGCGTCAAGGTTGTGATCGAGAACGGCGGCTCGTTCGCGACCGGGGCGGATCTGCGCCGCTTGCTGGACGAGGTCGACCATCCGTTGCTCGGGGCGTCGTACAACCCGGCGGTCGCTATGAACGCGGGCGAATCGATGATTGATGGTGTCAACGCGATCGGTGACCGTCTTTGGCTCACCAGACTGAAAGATACACGGAATGGAACGCCAACCCAGATCGGCGAGGGAGATCTTGGATGCGAAGCGTTCGTGTGCCACCTGGCTGAGAGGCGGTTCAGCGGGTGGATCATTGTGGACTGGGACAAGCTCTGGATGCCCGAGTTGGCAGACTCGGGCAGTGTGCTGTCCTCTGCAGCATCTTCAGCACGACGCTGGGCGGCTTCATCGGCGTGGCGGTATCGCGGGGTCGGGGCTGCTCACTGAGCGGGAAGGCGAGCGATGGCCGCCGTTCCTGAGGAAGTAGCGCAGAAGGTGCTGGCTCGCTGCCGCGAGTTGGGGTTCGCCCTCACAGGCATCTGCGGCACAGACCCGAGCGCACGCGCCTCGGACCTGCTTTCTTGGCTGGAAGACTGTCAGCACGGCGACATGGACTTCATGACTGAGGCAGTCGACGTGCGGCTCTCCCCTCGCCGCCTGCTCGACGGAGCCCGTTCGTTCGTCATGGTGGCCGACTTGTACGCGGCGCGGGGTGAACCTGGCGACGCGGCCGTTCCTGCGAGTGCGGGGAGGATCGCACGATATGTCCGGGGGGACGATTACCACCGGGTCATGAAGCGCCGGCTTCATGCTTTGTGCGATTCGCTCAGACCCGAGCATCCGGGCCACAAGTTCCGCTCGTTCGTGGACACTGCCCCAGTCATGGAACGAGAACTCGCCGAACGCTGCGGCATGGGCTGGACCGGCAAGAACACTATGCTCATCCATCCGACGCTCGGCAGCTATATCCTGCTCGCGGGTTTCGCGACAACGCTTGAACTTGTCGCGCCGCCGAGACAGGAAAGGATGCAGGACCACTGCGGCACTTGCACCCGCTGCATCGACGCGTGTCCGACGGATGCCTTGACGCCATATCGCCTTGACGCGCGCCGGTGCATCTCGTACCTGACGATTGAGCACCGGGAGCGCGTCTCGACGGAGTTCCACGCCGCGATCGGAGAGTGGTTGTATGGATGCGACATCTGTCAGGAGGTCTGTCCGCACAACGCGCCCACGCCGCACGGCGTGCGAGGATGCGTTGGGTTGGTTCTTGATGCGTACGCGCCGAAGCGAAGCACCTTCGATCTGCTCGATGTGCTCGGCTGGGACGAGAACGACCGTCGTGGTGCGTTCAACTCCTCGGCGATGAAGCGAGTGACTCTCACGATGATGAAACGCAATGCGATCATCGTGCTCGGCAATCGGGCACGCACCGAGCATGACCCGATGAAGCGTCATCTGCTTCGAGACGCGATCGTCGGCATCATGTGGAGCGCGAAGGAGCCGGAGTTGGTCCGAGACACCGCCAAAGCAGTGTTGACAGAGATCGATGCTGCGATCAAAGGACCCGCCGGTGAGTCCTTGGAGTGATCAAGATACGCGAGCCCAGCATCACCGCCATGCCAGGAAGCAGCCACCACGTCTCCCGCTCGACGAAGCCGAGCCAGAAGCAGGGAGCCGCCAGTGCCACGGCGAGGACGAGCACACGGAGCTTCTTCCTTCCACGAGGCCCTCGCGGCCCCGCGTGGCCATCTCGGGTTGGTATCGAGAGGAGCCAGACGTAGCCGGGAAACACCAGTCCGTAGAAAGACATGAAGATCCTGTACCACACCAGTTTCTGGTGCTCGTCAGAGAGAGCGGGGGGGCCTGCGATTCCAGGTCTCCAAACGGCGAGCCAGCCAAGCGCAATCACCGCCACGGAAGCCAGGAACATCGCCATGAATCGTCCGCATGGTCCCGCTGTTGGCTGGTGCAGCGCGCGGAGATGGAACGCGATGGTTGCCGTGGACTGAGCGGCCAGATGCACCAGCAGAGCAAGGAGCAGTGTCTGGTTCAGGAGGGTGCTGCTCTTCTCCAGGCGAGGTGTGAACACGGGCGCGTAGGCAATCGTGAAGAGAATCATGGCGAGGAAGAAGATCGCGAATCCGATCCCGAACGCAAGCGGTGATTCAGTGCCTGTCAGGTTCTGACGCGCGCGGTGGAACGTCAGATCGAGGTACGGGCACAACAAGAAGCCGAAGACGCACGCCGGGGCGAGCATCAGCGCAGCCGCGGCTGGCTGGCGGAATGACCTAAGCATTTCTGCTGCGAGAGGATCAGCATCAGGTGCCGGGATCCAGCCGCGTGCGATGAACGTTGAGATGACTCCGACACTGATCGCGTAGATGATCAGCGCGGTCGCTCGTGGTCGGTCGAGCCAAGAGAGAGCCAGTGGCACGAGAAGAACAACGCTCGTCGCGAGCATCCCCTGGTTGAGCGATTCGAGCGGGTAGATTACTGCGAGAACAAACGCGAAGTGGAAGAAGGCGGTGATGAGACTGAAGGTGACACACGCCGCCCGATGACGCTGGACAAATCGTCGGCTGGCTTCGGGGCTCGTGATGATCCACCCCATCGCCGCGGCACCCAGGACATTTGGAACCGCGAATGCGATGTAGCCGAGCGGTCCAAAGTCACGCAGGAGCAGGATCGGCAGGAACATGCCGATGCACCATGTCCACGAGACGGCGAGGTAGATCGCCCATCCGAGGACAGCTCCCACACGCACACCTTGACCATGAACCCTGATCATGCCGCGGAGTGTAGGGAATCGTGCCTGGTTCGCTTTTTTACACCAAACCGGTTGACGAATGCCGAACGTCAGTCACACTGGAAGAGTCAGCGTTGCTAGGAGTGTGTGGATATCTGGAAGGGATCACAAAGATGATGAAGAATCGCTGCCTCGCGGCTGCAGTCGGAGTGTCCGCCGTGGCCCTTCTTGCCGACGCTGGCCACACCCGCAACATCATGATCACTGGCTACTGGCCTCAGACCAACAACATGGTGCGCCAGTTCAGCGCGAACCCTGAGCAGAACCCGCTCGGCTGGGTGGGGGGAAACTGGGAGGGACGCGGGTACAACATCTACTCCTACTTCCCCGAGTTCCCCGGCCAGACCGGCCCGAACTGGGGGAAGGGTGTGGGCGACTTTGAGGTTGACTACCAGGACACCGTAGCCGATTGGCATCGCATCACCGATGAGCTCAAGCCGGCGGCGATCATCACCTTCAGCCGGGGCAATCCGGGCAGCTCATGGGAGATCGAGACTCGACATCGCAGGCGTGCACAGCACCTCTGGGCTCCGGACTACAGCGCGCCATCATTGCCTGATCTGGACTCGCCGATTTTCCAGGCCCTTCCCGTCGGCACGGATCTGTACTCCTCCCTCCCGAAAGAACAGATTCGAGACGCGGTCGCGGCGGCCGGAATCATCAACGATGTCTACCTCGACACCACCGGCACGGGCGGCAACTTCCTCTCGGAGTTCATCGGTCTCCATGGGGTGTGGTACCACTCGATGAACAACAGCGAAGACGCCGCGTACAGGAACTTTGCCGCGGGGCACATCCACGTCGGGATCGACACCCCCTTTGATGCCGCCGTGCTCGCCACCGAGATCACCCTCCGGACACTAACCGACTATCTGGACAGCGTGATACCCACACCGACGACGCTCGTCGCGATGGGGATGGGTCTCGCGCTCGTCGGACGTCGGCGCAGGTGATCGTCAGGCGTTCTTCTTGCGGCGTGCCGCGTCGAGCGCGATCAACTCAAAGATGACGTGTGATGCAAGCAGGGATGTGATTCCCGCAACATCTCGGTCGGGGAGCACCTCGACCACATCCGCTCCCACGATATTCACCCCTCGGAGTGAACGAATCGTCGCGAGTGCCTCCGCGCTTGTGAAGCCGCCGATCGAGGGTGTGCCCGTGCCGGGTGCATAGGCCGGATCAACGCAGTCGATATCGAATGTGATATACGTCTCGCGTCCCTGCACGCGCCGGAGGAACTCACCGATCACTGCGTGACCTTCGCTCCGCCACTGGTCGTAGGTGAGGAGTGTGATGCCTTTCGACCTGGCGTAATCGAGATCATCGCGTCGATTGAGCGGCCCCTTGATGCCGATGCTCAGCATCGCGCCGGGGTCAACGAGTCCGTCCTCGATCGCACGACGGAAGGGGGAGGCGTGCCCCCATCGCTCGCCCCAGACCGTGTCCACGGTATCAAGGTGGCTATCGAAGTGAATCACGGCAAGGCCAGATCGCGGGGAGCCCCGTCGCTGCCATGTCGCACGAATGTTGGCGTAGGCGATCGAATGATCACCCCCGACCGCCATGAGTCGCGTGTGGGTGGGATCCCCGAGCGAGGTCGCGAAAGCGGCAACCGCGTCGAGCGTCTGTTTGATGCCGTACGGATGCACCGGAGCATCTCCTCCATCTGTCAGCGAGAGCACTTCGCAGATGTCCACATCGTGTTCGATGGAGTAAGGCTTGACGTACTGGGATGCCTCTCGAATGGAGCGAGGGCCGAATCTCGTGCCAGGCCTGTAACTCACACCCCCATCGAAAGGCACGCCGTAGATCGCCCAATCGACTGGAAGACTCGACTGATCGACGGTCTGGATCAGCGGGAAGCGGCAGAACGTACACGGACCGGCGAAACGCGGCGTCGTCCGGGCGTCGGGGAGTCGGGTTCGCATGGGTTCAGTCTATCGGCAGTCGGCTCGATCAGTGTGGAGCGGAAGACCGGCCAGCGACTCGTCTGACGCGGCCGACCGTAGGATGAGACCATGGCCAACACCCCGCCGAGTGCCCAGACCGACGTCAGCAAGGACATCCGCTACCGTTGGACGCTCCTGCGAGCTGGCGGCTTCAAACTGGATGCTGGCAGTATGTTCGGGCTGATTCCACGCGTTGTATGGTCGAAGTCGGTGCCGACCGATGCACAGGGACGCATGGAGGTTCACCACAACTGCATCCTTCTCGAACGAGCGACAGACATCCCTGGAGCCCAGATTGCGCCCCGGCGCATCCTTCTGGAATGTGGGACCGGCAACAAACTTGACGAGAAGATGTCGGCGGTGTTCGCGCTCGAGCCTCGGTGGGTCTGCGACGCGCTCCACGAAGTGGGGTGCGACGCGAAAGACATCGATCGCGTGATCGTGACTCACCTTCACTTCGATCACGCGGGCGGGCTCACAAGGCGGCCGATCGCGGGGGAATCGGGCGGCGCACTGCACGCGGTTCCGAGCTTCCCGAATGCAACGGTACATGTGCAGGCGAGGGAATGGTCTGACGCTCTTGCAAACCGCAGCGTGATGACACGAACCTATTACCGCGATCATCTCGAACCCATCGCTGATCGCGTCGTCCTGACCGATTCGCCTCGCCCCTTCCTGCCGGGGGCTGTCGTCGACCGCGAGGCCGATCCGCCGGTACCGTTGGAAGCCAGAATGTCCGAAGTCGCTCCCGGTGTTCAGGTCTTCCAGGTGCCGGGCCACACATGGGGGCAGCAGGCGATGACCTTCAAGGACGCCTCGGGACGAACAGTCGTCTTCGTTCCTGACGTGCTGCCCACTGCCGCCCACGTGGGGGCGGCGTATTCGCTCGCCTATGACGTCGAGCCCTACACCTCGATGGTCTCAAAGCGGTGGTTCTTGCGCGAGGCCTCTGACAGAAAGTGGACGATCGTGCTCGACCATGAGCCGGGAAACCCAGTCCGAACGGTGGAACCCGACGGCAAGGGGTGGTTTCGGGTACCGGAATCCTCAGCCTAGGAACATGCCTCCGCTGCGAACCCTACACTTGGCTTCTGGAGCCGCCCCCCGCGTGTCGCAGACTACACCTTCCAATCCGACCCTTCCACCCCCGGTCGACGACCAAGCCGCTCGGTCGGACGCTGCGCATGGCGGCGATGGTCAGCTTGCTCCTGTCGCTGCTGTGCCGTGCGCGGTCCCGGTCGAGACGGTGGCGGTCCGCCGGAAGAAGAGAACGCTCGCCGAGAGGATCGAGGCGTATGTCAGCCGTCTTTCGGCCAAGAATAACTTCTGGCACCGCGTCACTTCGTTGATCTGGCTGCCCTATGCGTTCCGGTCCGGCATCAAGATGAAGCGCATCGACGGGAAGACATTCGAGGCGGTGCTTCCCTTCCGCCGCTTCAACCGGAACTGGTACAACGCGATGGCGGGTGCCGCGCTCCTCGGGAATGCCGAGATCGCGGGGGGCATGTACGTCTTCGGCATCTGCGGCGGCGACTATACCGTCGTCTGCAAGCACCTTGAGTACAAGTTCCTCCGCCCGTGCTTCGGACCCGCACGCTACCTGATCACACCACACGAAGTGGTCGAGGAGCTTGTCCGTCGCGGCGGGGAATTCAACATCACCATCACGATGGATGTTCATCAGCAACTGAACAAGCCGGGTGAGAAACCCAAGCGTGTCGGGAGAGCGATCGCGACGTTCCACGTCACGCCGAAGTTGCACCACAAGCAGAAGAAAGCGGCGCGGGCGGGCAAGTGATGAGCGATGCCGCTCCCAGTGGTGCGATCTCACGGGATCCTGCGGTTCGGCGGATCATCACGTCGTACAGGGAGCTGACGAGCAAATGCTCGGGGGTCGACCGCGACCCTGAGAGAGGCACGCTCGTCGCGTGTTCAGGCGGTGCCGACTCTGTTGCTCTCGCCGCGGCTCTCTCCAGCGTGTCGATCCCGATCACCATCGGGCATGTACGCCACGACATCAGGCCCGATCGTGAGACCGCTGCCGACCGGGATCATGCCCTCAAGGTCGCCCAGGCACTCGGAGCTCGCTTTGTTGAGGCGGCTGTCTCTGTACGAGGGCTCCCGGGCAATGCCGAGTCGAACGCGCGGCACGCGAGATACGCCGCGCTCGCGGACATGGCGGCGGCAGGCGGCCTTGCGTTTGTTGCGGCGGCTCATCACGCGGATGACGTGCTCGAGACCATCCTCATGCGTTTGATGCGAGGAGCCGGTCCCCGCGGACTCGCGGGACCCGCGCCGGTACGCAGGATCGGCCTCGCGAGTTCTCATGTCGGGCGCACGATCTGGCTCCTTCGTCCCATGCTCGGCGTCGGACGGGCAGACGCCGAGCGGATCTGCCGTCTGGCGAACGATGGTCAAGGGCTCTCGTGGGTTACTGATCAGACCAACACCGATCTCCGTCTGCTCAGGAACGCAGTCCGTGCGAGGGTCGCGCCGATCCTGAAAGAGCTTGCGCCGGGTGTCGAGATCAGGGCGAGCAGAGCCGCCGAACTGATGCGGGAAACCGCGGGAGTACTGGATGATCGTGCCGACCAGATCCTCAAGGCCGCAGTCCGCTCGCCTGAGTCGGTCATCGTGCCTCGTGTGTTGCTTGCAGAGGAACGAGGCGTGGTCGTCGGGGCGGTCATCCGGCGTGTGATCGGCGACTTGACTCGCGGGCGATTCCTGGATCGGATTCGATCGGCCGAGCTCAGCAGACTCATCCGAGCGATCCGGGACGGCAAAGGGGGTTCACGGGTATTTGGCTGGGGCAGGAACTCAGGAGTTCGCGTGACTGTCGAGCGCGATGGCATTGTCATCGAAGCAAGAGGAGACAAGAGTGGGAGCGAAACGGATTGTGCTCGTAGGCCACTGCGGACCTGACTCGTTCGCGTTGCGATCCGCGATGCAGAGCTTCGTGCCGGGTGCCGTCGTTGAGTCCGCAGATGATGACGACGCGGCCTACAAGGCCTCTCTTGCGAGCGATCTCCTCGTGATCAACCGGCTTCTGGATGGGGATTTCAGCGCGGCTTCCGGCGTCGAGCTCATCCGCGAGCTGGGATTGCGCGGAGTGGCCTCACGCCTGATGCTCGTGAGCAACCATCGCGATGCGCAGGAGTCGGCCGAGAATGCTGGAGCGGTGCCGGGTTTCGGGAAACGCGATCTCTACGCGGAGTCAACCCGCAAACGAGTGCGGGATGCGCTGGGGTTGGAGTAGACCTCTTGGGTGCTAACGCTTCTGAAGCATCCGAGCACCGGATTCTGCGCGTCGCTTGAGCGTGTCGAGTGCGCTCATGTCGCTGAACGGGTAGAGGGCGAGCAACTGTCTCTCAGGGCCGATGAGAAACAGCCGCGACGGATGGATGATGTTGTTCATCACGCTGCCATCGGCAAGGGTGATCGGCCTTGATGGGTCGTCCTGCAGCTCGAACTTGAGACTCTCGGAGACGATCCGCCTGATCTCGGCATCTTCGCCAGTCATCCACGTCCATCGCGTGTGGTCAACACCGATCTTGTCAGCGTGCGACTTGAGCACCTCGGGAACGTCATTCCGCGGATCGACGCTGATAGAAGCAAAGCGGACCGGCGTTCCGACCAATTGTGACTGGAGCATCAACATGGCCGCGTTCATGCCGGGACAGACGAATGGGCAGTTCGTGAAGGAGAAATCGAGAATCGTTATACGACCGTCGAAGATCGATTGATCAACCGGCTTTCCAAACTGGTCAACGAGTTGAAAGTCGGGAATGACCAGCCCATCGAGCCCCTCATCTGCTTCGAGCGGCGAGCCGGCAACTGCGGAATTCATGATCGATGGGGCCGATGCTCGCTTCGGTCGCGTCGCGTACATGATTCCCGATGCCACAATAACAGTCACTGTGGCGATGATCGCGTGAAAGAGCAGGCGTGGAATGCGCGGGGCCGGACGGTCAGAGTCGGATGTGGGAAGAGACTCGTTCATCGTTGGCGAGGGCCTCGGCCGATGGTCACACTCGCGGCAAGAAGCCCCGCGATGGCGAACAGAATCGTAGCGCCCCAGAGAAGCCACCACGGCTCAGATGGCTGAGCCGTCGCAAACACCCCTTGTATCGTTCGGATCGGCCATGAGAGCGGATTCACGAGTGCGATCACACGAAGCCAAGAGGACGCGGTCTCGAGCGGGAAGAGGCCGCCCGACAGCAGCCACATCGGCATCAGCACAAGATTCATCACCCCGTGAAAGCCCGAGATCGAATCCACGCGCCACGCGAGAGCAAGCCCGAGGCCGTTGATTCCAACAGCAATGCACGCGAGCGGGACGAGCGATCCGGACACGTGAACAAGCCCGATCTGAGGTTCGATGAATGCCACGGGGAGAATCAGCACCGTGCCCTGAGCGAACGCAATGACCGAACCCGAGATCACCTTCGACAGCGCAATCAGCTCGCGGCGGGCAGGGCTCACGAGCGCCGCCTGCAGGAATCCGGACTGGCGATCCTCGATCAGGGAGATCGCGCCGAAGATCGAGGCGAAAACGATGGTGAGTGCCGCCATCGCCGGCGCGAGGATCACGCTGTACGACGCGCCCTCATCAGTTCCGATCGCATCCGCAAAGCCGGATACAAGAAAGATCCAGATCATCGCTGGCGTGCCGATACAGGCAGCGATGCGTGAGGGCTGACGCAGGAATCGAGTGAACTCGCGCCAGACAAGCGCGGAGAGCGCGTTCATGACGATGCCTCCGGGCTGAACTCATGCGAAGGGTCGGCTGTCGGTACCAGCGACTCTCCAGTGGCAAGGAGATACGCGTCTCCGAGAGTGGGGGTGGAGAGCTCGAACGACAATCCGGTTGCGCTCAGTGAACTGATGACCCCGGCGAGCCATGCGCACCCCTCGTGCAGCCGGACGTAAATCGCGTTCGTCGCTGTCGTTTCTGCCTCTTTCTGGATCAGCTGTTGTGGGACCGCGGCGAGGCACCGCGCCGCGAGCGTTCTATCCGATTCGGTGCGGATCCAGACTCGTAGTCGACGCTTCGCGACACGATCTCGCAGTTCTTCCGGGCTTCCATCCGCGACCACCTTCCCGCGGTGCATCATCACCACACGATCAGCACCTTCGGCCTCGTCGATCATGTGAGTGGCCATGATCGTTGTCGGACGAGAGTCGGCCGAGTCCCTCTCGCGTGAGAGCAGCTTCATGAACTCATCTCTCGCCAAGAGATCGAGCCCGGCCGTCGGCTCGTCGAGTAGCAAGAGGGAAGGGCTCGCGAGCATCGCCCGGCAGAGATCCACTCGACGGATCAGGCCGCCGGAGAGTGTCGACACCCGATCATCGAGCCGATCGGCGAAGCCAAGCCGCGTGCTGAGCGACGAGATGCGGTCGCGGGCTGCCTCCGGCTTGAGCTCACTGATAGCACCAGCTAGGACAAGGTTCTCACGAACAGTCAGAAGCCGGTCAAGTCCGGGCGACTGAAAGGCGACGCCGAGCGCAGACCTGTAAGTGCGATGAGAAGCTCTGCACTCATGGGGATCGATGCCCACCCATCGGATCCGCCCGGAACTCGGTGTCTCGCTCAGCGAGAGGATGCGGAGGAGCGTGGACTTTCCTGAGCCATTCGGGCCGAGGAGTGCGACGAACGAGCCCCGCTCTATGATGAGTGAGACAGGCCCGATCTGTTTCGTCCTCGCCTTGTCCCGGGCTCGTCCATACACCCGTGTGATGCCGCTGAGTTCCAGCATCTGATTGCAGCCCTCACTCGCGTTCGTTGAGTGTTGCAGAGTAGGGTTGGAACGATCGGCTTGCATGCGTCCGAGCGTGAGGGGGAGAAGCCGGATCAGAGGAACGTGTGCACAAACGCATCCAGCACCATCGCGATGAGCAGCAGGGGCAAGTGAATGATCGATGCGAAGAACAGACGCCGAGCGGACTTCCGCGAGCGGTCCTTTGCCATGCTGAACGCGAGCCCGAGGAAAGCCAGTCCGGTCACTCCGGCCACGCTCATGTACAAAGCTCCGAGAAGATCAGGCAACGCCCAAGCCGGCCAGAGTGTCGCGGGCAGAAGAGCGATCGAAGTCAGAACGATAGCCGCTGCCGTCTTTTGACCGCTCGGATCGATCATGGGCAACACGCGATAGCCGCCGTGGGCATAGTCCTCGCGGTAGAGCCACGCGATTGCCCAGAAGTGCGGCAACTGCCAGATCGTCATGAGTATGAACAGCGAGACCCCCCCGGGCGCCAGCACGTTACCGCTCGCGGCCCCCGCGCTCGTCCAGCCGATGAGGGGAGGGAGCGAACCCGGGATCGTGCCAACCAGCGTTGCCAGAACTGTGCGGGTCTTCAGTGGTGTGTAGGCGAGAATGTACGAAAGCATGCACGCGAGCGACACCAGCATGGGGATCAGGCCGACGGTGAACCAGAGCGTGAGCAGCCCGGCAGCACAAAGTGACAGGCCTGCTGTTCGGACGGCCGACGCGGTGATGTGACCAGCGGGAATGGGACGCATCGCAGTCCGGGGCATACGCGCATCGCGATCGCGCTCCAACCACTGGTTGAGGGCGTTCGCGCCAGCTGCAGAAAGAAACGTCCCGATTGCACAGCCGCAAAGCGCGAGGATGAGTCCCGATGAGGTCCATCCGCGGCCGAGGGCGGACATCGCAAAGCCGACAAGAGCCGTAATCGTGACGAGACGGGTTATGCCCGGCTTGGTCGTCGCGATGATCGCGCTCCAGAACGAACGCGGCATGACGACCGACCCGCCGACGCTGTCGAGCTTGCTCGTGATTGTGGTAGGGTGCTGTGTCAACGTTTCAGATACCGAGGACGATGCAAAGTCCTGTTCAACAGCACAGATTGCTGTCTGGCGACAATCCAGTCAGAGCAGTATATACCTGCTTGAGAATCAGCGCAGACGCTCTGGCGGGCGGGGACGCGGGAGGGCATCGTCAAGGCGCGGGAACCCGCACGTCCATCCACACTGGAAAGTGGTCAGACGGAAACGGCATGTCCACCGGTTCTGGGTTGGATCGCCACACGCCTGCCCGAATCGGCTCAAGGGTGCGCGAGGGCAGCACGTAATCGACCCTCAGCTTGAACATGGCGGTGTCGCTCGGCTCAAGCCCCGGGACTGCGAGCTCCGAGACGGGCGTGATGGATGAATTGATCCGCGTGTTCGCGAAGAGGTTTCGTTTGATCGGATTCTTGAAGGAGTTGCCCTTCTCGGGATCGGCGTTCAGATCTCCGAGGATCACGAAATGCGCGTCGGGATCGAGCCCTCCCGGCTGATTCAGGTCGTCGACGATGTACGCCGCGCGATCGAGGTAGTCCGCCCAGAATCGGATCTCATCGTGGTTCCGTTTCTGGTTCCGCATCTCCGGACCGTCAAATGCGGGAGGCGTCGGGTGTGAGCAGAGCAAGTGGATAACCTGGCCGTTCGGCAGCCGCACCGGAATGTCCCAGTGCGATTTCGAACTCAATCGAAAGATCGCCCACTCATCTGCGTCGTACCACGGCTCGTTCGTCTCAGGGAGTCGCGGCACGAACGCGCCTGGCACATAGTCCCACGGCATAAGCCGGAATGTTCGAACGCGATCGCTCACGATCTCGAGACGTTCGTCAACCAACAGCGCCATGCCGTATTGCCCCGGGAAGGTACCAAAGCCCCATGCGTCGTTGCCGTACGCGCGCTGCTCGTTGGTTTGTCTCGGCGGAGTCCCGTCCGGGTTCGATGGCATTGGAAGTGGAAAGGTCGAGACAACGCGGCCGTCGTTATCGAGATCGAAGCCGCTGTGCATCCCTGTATTGACCGGTGCCATGAACGCGCGGTATCGAATGCCGGACTGACCACCATCCCCAGCCGCGTGGACGAAAGTCTCGACGAATCGCTGCGCGAGTTGGCCTGGCTCATCGCCCTCGCGATGTCCGGGCGAGCCGGGGCCGTCGTATGCGATCTCATTCAGGAGGATGATGTTGGGGCGCATCTCGCGGATCACGGATCCGATTCGTCTCAGCCGTGGGTGGTTTGGATCGGATAGGTCTGACTCTCGGATGTCCTCGACATTGAACGTTGCGACACGGATGTCGACAGGTGAGGACCATGTCTTGTACTCCGCGGCGGTGCTGGTCTGGCCCTGCGAGTGCAGCAAAGCAACAGCCACGAGCGAGACAAACATGACGCTGAGCGTTGCAGGCAGGAAATGGGTGACTCGTCCGAGCGTGAATCCGTTTCTGGGGATCATGCCTCTATTGTTCCCGCGTGGATTGTCGGCATGGCAGTTTCCTGCCCATCTCCCGAATACACTCAGCCCACTGCCCCCGTAGCTCAGTTGGATAGAGCAACGGATTTCTAATCCGTCGGTCGGAGGTTCGAGCCCTCCCGGGGGCGTTCAAGTTGGTGCTTCTTGATCTGCTGCGGGGGGTGGGGGGGATTAGACGCACAGTCGTAGACAGGGCGGATGGTTACCGGACGTTCTGAAGACTGGTTCGTGCGGCCACTCTGAGCGGTTCGAATCCATCGCGATGAACCGCGGCGTCAAAGCATTCATGATTCGTTAGGCGTTGGGGCACTTTTTGCGTGCTTCTGAGGCGATCGCCCCACATGCGGGAACCGCCGGTTTGGGACGCCCGAACAGCCGATCTACACGGGCGGTCATTTCTCTCGCTCATTCTGGGCGCGGGTGCCGTTCTGATTCCCGGTTCGTTGCGGCGGTGCTTCCGGGGCACGAGAGAGTTTCCTCACACCCAAATCTGGAGTTAGCGTGATGAGAGTACGTGGAGCAACCGGAATTGCGGCGGCGATGCTCATGCTTGTGGCTGGTACGGCCACGGCGACCAATCAGACCAATGGGCTTACGGGTGCCGCGAGCGTCAAGTTCGCTGAGCTCGAGCTCGAGTTCCCCGGAGCCAGAGTGCTCACAGAGGGGACGAACATCAAGATGGTGTACGGCGTGCCGATGTCGGGGGGCGCTACACCAGATGCCGCGGCTGAAGCGTGGCTCGCCTCGTACGCATCGGTCTGGGGCGTCTCGCCCTCCGAACTCGAGATCGACCGTGCGCATGAGATCTCGAACGGTCGCTTCACAGTCTTCGCATACAAGCAGACGATGAATGGCCTGCCCGTCGAGGGTGGGATCGCCCGGATCGTAGTGAATAACGCGCTCGGCAAGGTCGTGCTGGCGTCGTCCAAGCTTGCCGATCGTCCCGCTGACGGCTTTGCCGCTCTCGCGATGGACGCGGAGCAGGCCGTTCAGATCGCAGCGGCTCATCCGATGTTCCGCTCCTACGAGAACTGGACGATCCCCGAGCTGGTGGTCTGGTCCGATGCGGAGGGTCGTCGCACGACTGAGGCATGGAAGTTCGAGGGCGGACGCGACCTCCCCGGCGACTTCCAGTGGCGCACGTTCTTCGTCGATACTGCGACAGGTGTGATCCTGGAAGCCAGAGACGAGGTCTACACAATCGATGTCTCAGGAAATGTGCAGGGCTTTGGTACGCCGAACCTCTCTGCCCACAGCGCGGGCAACCCTCCTGCGAACCTTCCGATGCCGAAGATCCGCATGACGATCACCGGCGGGAACAACGCTTTCACAAACAGCAGCGGCAACTACACGATCGCCAATCCCGGATCGTCGCCCGTCACGGTCACGTCGAACCTGTCGGCCGGCCAGTGGGTCAACGTCAATCCGAACGGAATCGCCGAACTTTCGGTCAGCGGCAGCGTCACGCCGCCCGGTCCCGGCAACTTCATCTTCGGTGACGGCTCAACTCTCGAGGGCAACGTCGCCCAGATCAACGCGTTCGTGCATACGACGCTGACCCACGATTACATCAAGGACCGTGCTCCTGCTTTCACCGGTCTCGACATTGTCATTCCGGCGAACACGGGCGTCTCCGGCACATGTAACGCCTTCTTCACCACGGGCGGTGGACCGTCGATCAACTTCTACAACTCAGGCGGCGGCTGCAACAATACCTCCTTCAGCACGGTTGTTGCTCACGAGTACGGTCACTTCATCGTGAATCGCCTCGGCCTTGCGCAGAACGCTTTCGGTGAGGGCTTCGGCGACGTCATGGCGATCATGATGTATGACACAGGGGTCGTCGGACAAGGGTTCTTCACAGGCGGCGGCGCGATCCGCAACCCCGCCGCAGCCAATCAGCAGTACCCCTGCTCCTCGACGGCGATCCACACCTGTGGCCAGATCCTCGGTGGTACGTGGTACGAACTCACAGAGAACTTCCAGTCGTTCTACGGCTCCACAACGGGCTTGGACATCGCGCGTCAGCTCAACGTTGACTGGGCGATGATCACGGTCGGCGGCAGCGGCACCCTGAACTCAGCCCACCCCGCAACGGCGATCGAGGTTCTGACCGTCGACGACACCAACGGGAATCTCAACGACGGCACGCCGAACTACAGCAGAATCTGCAACGCCTTCGGACAGCACGGAATCTCTTGCCCGGACCTTCAGCTCCTGGCCTTTACGTACCCCAGCGGACGTCCTGAGTACGTTACTCCCGGCGTTGCAGCGACCTTCCCCGTGATCGTCTCCGCTGTTGGGAGCACACCCATCGCCGGCACCGGCGCGGTTGTCTACTCCATCAACGGGGGCAGCCAGACGCTCCTGCCCATGACACAGAACTCGCCGAACAACTACACGGCATCCCTCCCCGTCGTCGCGTGCGGCGACAAGATCGAGTACTACATCCGGGCGCAGTCATCAGCGGGCTTCGCGTTCGACCCGGCGACCGCGACTTCGGATGGAACAAGATTCGTAGCGACCGGCGCGTTTGGCATCGAGATTCCGTTTGAAGATGACATGGAGACGAACAAGGGCTGGACCGTCGGGGCCCCCGGCGACAACGCCACAACCGGCATCTGGAACCGTATGGATCCGCAAGGAACCGCCGCACAGCCGGAGGATGACACGACGCCTGCTCCGGGCGTGAATTGCTGGGTCACCGACGGTCGCGCGGGCTCGAGCATCGGCACGTACGACGTCGATGGCGGCACAACCACCCTTGTCAGCCCGGTCATCAACCTCGATGGGGCGTCCAGCGCAAAGATCTCCTACTGGCGCTGGTACTCGAACGACAAGGGAGCGGCCCCCAATACCGACACCTTCGTCATCCAGATCTCGAACAACAACGGATCGACGTGGACCACTGTCGAGACCGTCGGCCCATCGGGCCCACAGGCCTCCGGCGGCTGGTACTTCCACGAGTTCAATGTCGGTGACTTTGTCGCGCCGACCTCGACCGTGCGCATGCGATTCCGTGCTTCGGACCTCGACCCCGGATCGATCGTCGAGGCGGCTGTCGACGACTTCAAGGTGACGGTCGTTGATTGCACCTCGCCCTGCGCTGCGGACATCAACGGCGGCGGCCTGGATGTCACGGATCTTCTGGACTTCCTCGACGCTTTCGGCACATGCGAGAACCAGCCCGCACCCTGCTCCTCAGGTGGCATCAGCGGCGACTTCAACGGGGATACATTCGTTGATATCCTCGACTTCCTTGACTATCTCGACGCCTTCGGCACGGGCTGCGACTGAGTCCGAGGAATGATCTGATTCAACGCGACCGGGCGGTCCCATCGAGGGGCCGCCCGCTTTCTTTGTGGGTGCTTTCATGAGGCGAGTTCGACGCGTGAGCGAGTTGACGCCTCACTCTTCTCACCCGGGGCGCCTCTTGGGCGGCGCGGCCCAGTGGAGACGTTCGATCAGCGTGCCCCAGTAGTCGGCCGATCTGTTCCGGACGAACTTCGTTCGGCTCGCGTGGCGACTGAGAACGATGCGATCTGCGTTTCCGAGCGGCTCTGAAACCTGGCCGTCAAGCACGAGCGCACATGTCTGACCACCCGCGTCCGACGTCGCCCTCAGCATCGATAACTCAATCACACTCGCGCCGGAGACAACGACAGGGCGAAAACTCAGCGAGTGAGGCGCGAGCGGCGTGATCGCAAAGGCGTCCGTATCCGGTGCCAGGATCGGACCTCCGGCTGAGAGGTTGTACGCGGTCGAGCCGATGGGCGTCGAGACGATCAAGCCATCTCCGCTGACGGAGGGACCCACACGGCCGTCGATCGATATGGAAAGCTCCATCATGTGGCGTGGGAGACCGTTGGCTACCACGGCCTCATTCAACGCGGTACCCGTAAGGCGAGGCACTTGAGAGCCGGGACCGAAGACCTCGGCGTGGATCATCACGAGATCCCTGAGCGGCATCGGCCCATCCCCTAGTAGCGACGCGGCTTGATGTCGGAACGAGTCAAGGGTGAACTCAGCGATGTATCCGAGCCGGCCGAGATTGACACCCAGCAACGGAACTTCATGATCGATGAACCGCCTTGCCTGTGAGAGGAGGGTGCCATCCCCTCCGAGCACCACAAGGACATCAGCGCTCGCGCACAGAGGTCCCGGTGGCGTTTCCAGAGCATCCTCAACCCCCAACACTGTCGCAACCGATCCAATATGAGACACAAGGTCATTGGCGACAGCGGCCGCTTCCGCGCTCCGAGGGTTGACCAGAAGCAGCACTCGCTTTGGCATGGCTGAGTGTACCGACCAAACAGCAGTCAGACCTGCTCTGAGACGACCGAGTGAGTCGTGTGCGCCAAGTCACCGGTGGCGGACACTTCTTGCCCCTCTTTCGCACTGGGCTGAGAGCGGTCCAGCATCGCGCGGATCACGCGGGCGATCCCGGCGGCGTCGAGTCCCACCTCGGCAAGCTGAGAGGAGCGAGGATCCTGATGGATCCATGAGTCCGGCAACCCGTGGATGCGGATCCGAGACGTGTCGAGGCCGAGTTCGGAGGCCGCTTCGAGCACGGCAGAGCCAAATCCGCCGACAACGCTGTGGTCTTCCAGCGTCAGAATCGGGGTACGGTCAAGCAGCAGCTTTCTGACGAGCTCGCGGTCGACCGGCTTTGCGAAGCGGGCGTCGTAGACCGAGACCGCGTACTCGGGCGAGAGCTCCCTCGCCGCAACGAGTGCTTCTATCGCGGGGGTCCCGAACGCCAGAACCGCGATATCGGAACGTCCCGCAGGAGCCGTCAGCAGCCGTGCCTTGCCGAATGCGAACGCCGGGCACGGCGAATCGGCCACGGCTGAGGAGACGTTGTCACGCGGATAGCGAACGGCCGAGAGTCCATCCTCAAAGGTGCGCATGAATTCGAGCGACGCGATGAGGGACGGCTCGTCGATTGCCGCCATGATGCAAGAGTTGGGCAGGGTACGAAGGAGCGCGACGTCGCAGAAGCCGTGATGGACCGCGCCGTCGCCGCCGACCAGACCCGCTCTGTCGAGGCAAAGGCGTACGGGGAGTCCCTGCAGCGCGGATTCCTGGAATGCCTGGTCGAATGCACGCTGAAGGAACGTGCTATAGACCGCGAAGAACGGCTTGTACGCCGTTTTGGCCAAACCGGCCATCATGTCGAGGGCGTGGCTCTCGCAGATCCCTACGTCCCAGCATCGGTCGGGGAACTGGTTGATTACCCGAGTGAGGCCCGTGCCGTCCGGCATAGCCGCGGTGCATGCGACGATTCGCTCGTCCCGCTCCATCATCGAGAGCATGGCCTCACCGAAGGCGGTCGTGAACGAGCGACCTTCTTTCTTCAACTCGACGCGGCATCCTTCATGGACGACCTCGCCATCGACGCTGAACGCGGGAGGAGAGTGGAACGTGCTCGCGTCTGCTTCGCTGAAGGTGTAGCCCTTCCCCTTGATCGTCTTGACGTGCAGAACCATCGGGCGGTCAAAGTCACGGGCCTCCGTCAGAAACTCGATCAGTGTCCGCAGATCATGTCCGTCGATGGGACCAACGGTGACAAGCCCGAACCTCTCAAACCACGAATCCTCGGTCACCCACGCCTTGGTCGCCTCACCCATGCGGTGGTAGGCCTCTTCCAGCGCGGAACCGCCCGGGACATGCTTCAGGATCTTGTGGGCGGACCTCTTGAAATCGCCGTAGAGCGTCGAGAGTCTGACCCGGTCGAAGTACTGTGAGACCGCGCCCTGCGGCTTGCTGATCGACATCCCGTTGTCATTCAGAACGACAAGGAACTGGCGTTTGAGCGTGCCCGCGTTGTTCAGCCCTTCCATCGCCACGCCATTCACGATCGAGGCGTCGCCGATCAGGGTGACCACACGCCGGCCGTCGGTGCGGGACTTCGGCTCGTAAGACTCGCGGTTGAGCGCATCGCCCCGCGCCATGCCCACTGCTGTTGAGATCCCCGTTCCCGCGTGTCCGACTCTGAACAGGTCGTAGGGAGACTCGCTCGGCTCCGGGAACCCTGCCATTCCCTTGCGGGTTCGCAGATCCGACAGCATCGAGAGACGCCCCGTGAGCAGCTTGTGGGGATAGCACTGATGGCCGACATCGAACAGGAGCCGGTCGTGGCCGAAGTCGAAGACATAGTGCAACGCGATTGTGAGCTCGACCACGCCGAGGTTGGGCGCGAGGTGCCCGCCCGTTCTCGACACCTGAGCAACGATCGCCTCACGAATCTCGGTGGCGAGACGCTCCAGGTCCTCAATCGAGAGCGACCGAAGATCGCGTGGGGAACTCAGACCGGCGAGGATGCGTGGTGGGGTGTTGCTCAAAGGATTGGATCTTTCAATGAATACTGAAACTATTGTACCTGTCGTGGCCGAGCCCGGCCACGTCTGCGCCGACAGAGTTCTAGTGGTCCCGCCGCGCCAGAGTTCGGGCCATGTCCAGCAGACCGGCGGATCGGGGCCCAAGAGGAAAAATCGCTTCTTCGGCTCTGGAGAGCAGCTCGTCGACCCGGGCACGTGACCCATCGACACCCAAGACCCCCGGATAGGTCAGCTTGCCGAGTTCGGCATCCTTTCCGGTCCGCTTTCCTACGGCTTCCGACGGTTGCGTCACGTCGAGCAGATCGTCAACAATCTGGAACATCAGGCCGATCGCTTCCGAGTAGCGAACGATCGCATCAAGCGTCTCGGGCGAATCCTCCGGACCGGATAGAGCACCCATGACAGCCGACGCCCGAATCAACGCGCCGGTCTTGTTTCTGTGGATCAACACAACCCGCTCTTCGTCCGTGAGTTCGCTCGGCAGGCCACCCAGAGAGTCGTACACCTGACCCGCGATCATGCCGGTCGTGGCGGCCGTTAACTCGTTGAGAATCCTCATCACTCTTGAGGCCGGGAGCGACAGATCCGCAAGTGAAGAGAAGGCCAGAGTCAAGAGCGCATCACCCGCGAGTATGGCCATCGCCTCACCGGAACGGCGGTGAAGTGTCGGCCGCCCGCGGCGAAGGTCGTCGTTGTCGAGCGCTGGGAGATCGTCATGCACCAAACTGAAGGCATGCACCATCTCCACCGCAGCGCCGACGGGCACAGACTCCGGTCCCCTTCCGCCCGCAGCAACGCAAGCATGCCAAGAGAGCAAGGGTCGCACACGCTTGCCCGGTCCGAGTGCCGCGTACCTGATCGAGTCGATCAGCGCGGGAGGCGTGCCGGGTCGGGTCACGACTCTATCGATCTGCGCGTCAACCAACTGGACGATCGATGACGTATCTCGCACAACCATGCTCCCGCCGTACCGGACGTGCACCGATCCTAGGTCCCACCCCCTGAGACCCCATGTCTACCATGACGGCGATGTCAGATGCCCTGAACACGCTTGCTCGTTTCTTCGCCGATGGCGGCGTGGTCATGTGGCCACTGCTCGGTATGAGTATCGTGTCGGTTACGCTCTCCCTCGAACGGACCTGGTTCTGGTCTCGCACCCACTCATCCCACACCGCAAGGCTCCTCCGCTCGGTCTTTAGGCGTACTCGTGAGGGAGACCTCTCCGGTGCTGCGGATCTGGCCGAGAGCGACCGATCCGTCTACGGGTCGTTCGCGGCACGGCTGCTCGCCGACGCGCGTGCCAATGCCGAGGCCTCTGCTATCGAGGCCCACGGCATCGAGCTCATCGAGCGTTCCAGACCGAGCATCGAGCGATTCTCCGTGACGCTCTCGACGATCGTGACCGCCGCGCCGATGCTCGGGATTCTCGGCACAGTGACCGGCATCATCGAATCGTTCCAGCTCCTTGGACAAGAACGTGGAGTGACCGATCCGACACTCGTCGCAGGGGGTATCGCCGAAGCTCTCTACACGACCGTTTTCGGGCTTGTCGTAGCCCTGACCACACTCTTCCCCTATGTGATGTTCCGCAGCCAGGCGGATCGGGCCTTCGGTCGCATGGAATCACTGATCGGCGTGATCGCCCAAGTCCGGTCGGCAGGTACGAAGCCGCAGACCCCACCCAAGGCCGACGCCTGAGCGATCTGAGCCAAGAACACGGGCCTCCCAGACTCGGTAGAGCGTGGGAGGCCCGGATCGGCGCAATCAAGAATCCAGACGGGCTCGTGTCAGTCGGTCTGCGCCGACTGAGCGTGATCACACACAATAGTCACGCCCGAAAGCATCCAGGAAGTCCAGGAAGTCCAGCACATCAACGACGGTATCGCCGTTGAAATCGGGGTTGCCGAGGCCGCCGCACGGCAGATCCTCTCCGAAGCAAGCACCGAAGTCATCGAAGAAGTCGAGTATATCGAGCACGTCAACAAGCGTGTCTCCGTTGTAGTCCCCAGCAGCAGGACCGCTCCGGATCAGGCGGAAGACCTCTCCGCCGCCATCGACGATGTACAGATTTCCCTGGTTATCCTCGCCGAACGAGGTGATGGAGTTGATCGCGACGGTGCCAGGCGGATCAAGCTGCACCGTTCGGTCGGTGAACTCTGTCACCGAGACGCCGTTGTAGCGGAACGATTTGATCCTGTTCGAGCAATAGTCAGCGAAGAAGTACGTGCCGCGAAGATCGCAGATCGGCCCACGATAGACGTACCCGCCCGTGACAGAGCATGAGAACCCATCGGTCGAGTGGTTGTACACATGGATGGGGAACTTCATCGTCGAGGCGGAGGCGCATCCGGTCGTATTGAAGGCGTTGTTCCCCTCGTAGCAGCGCCAGCCGTAGTTCTCCCCGCCCGTGCTTGTGGTGGGCTGGATGTTGATCTCTTCCCAGTTATTCTGGCCGACGTCCGCGATCCACAGATCGCCCGTTTCGCGATCGAAGGAGTTTCTCCAGTGGTTGCGAAGTCCGTACGCCCAGATCTCGTCGTCGTTCTCTGTGCCGACGAAGGGGTTATCCGAGGGAATTGTGTAAAGCTTGGTCGCGTCGGCAGGGAAGCCATCATCGTCGGCGTTGCCGGGGATGTTGTCCGGACCGTCGACATCGATTCTGAGCATCTTTCCGAGCAACTGGTTGGTGGTGTCCTGCGCACGATTACCCGGGTCGCCGCCCGAGCCCCCGTCACCGGTCGCGATGTAGAGATAACCGTCCGGTCCGAAGGCGATCCATCCGCCGTTGTGATTGCTGAACGGCTGCGCAATCGTCAGGACGACCTGAGCACTCGCCAGATTTGCAAAGCTTGAGGTCGCGGGGTCACCGGTCGCCTGGTATCGCGCGATCACAGTTGTGCCGGATGAGTTCGTGTAGTTCACCCAGAAGTAGCCATTCGTCAGATAGTTCGGGTGGAACGCAAGACCCAGCAGGCCTTGCTCGCTCGCCGTCGAAACGCCTGATATCGAAAGGAACGGCGTCGTGACGAGCGTGTTGGTCAGCAGGTTGTAGATCCGGATTCTTCCCGTAGATCCAGACCGCTGTTCAACGATGAAGATCCTGGTGTCGTCCCCGGGCGCATGGGTCACGAACAAGGGATTCGAGAGACCCGCAGCGATTCGTTCGGTTGTCAGGGGGGTCTGCGCGTGCGCGCACCACGATACACCGGCCACAAGTGCGGCCGCGGCGATCATCTTCTTCATGCTTCTGCCTCCGTCTCCAGGGTGATGGGGATGAACCCCACGAGATACCCAGAGTAGCGGAATCCGAGAGGGAACGGAAGCCCTTGGTCCGATCTCTGCGCATGGCTGCGTCGATTATCCGGACCTTGAATCAACCCCGATAAAGGGTGTCAAGACTCTTGAGACTTGATCAGTTCAAGGATCTCTTCCGGGCCGCTTGCGCTGTAGATTCGCTGCCGGAAGTCTTCCATCGTCATCAGGCGGCTGACCCTGGCAAGTGCCTGGATGTGATCGCTCGTCCGCTCAGGGGGGCTGGCGAGAAGCACAATCAGGCGCACCGGCTGGCCGTCGATCGCCTCAAAGTCGAGAGGATTGGCCGGTTTGCCGATCGCCATGGCCAATGCGGACATGCCCGCGGCTTTCCCGTGGGGGATCGCAAGCCCGTGCCCGATACCTGTCGTGCGAGTCTGCTCTCGAGTCCATACCGCCTGCTTCAGAGTCCCCGGATCGCTGACCTTGCCTGCAGCGGCCAGAACATCGACGAGCTCGTCGATCACACCGCGCTTATCGGCAGCGACAAGCGGGGCACGGATGCAACTGGGGGAAAGGATGTCGAGCAGGTTCATTCGTCGCTCTTCCCGGTTGGCCGCGTCATGGACCGAGGCGTCTCGGCGATGGGGCAGAGTGTAGACCACACTCAACACGCGGCCAATCGCGAGGGGGGCCGCACCGTCGCCAGATTTTGATTGGTGGAGTTCAACGTCGCTGCAGGAGTGCCCAGAATGAACCATCACGGTATAGCTGTGGTGGCTCGCCCGGCTTCCCGACCGGCATGGTGCGGTGCATGGCCTCCAGCCGCACCCCGAATCGGTCGCAGGCCAGTCTGACGAGTGCCTCGTTCTCTTCGGGCTCGATGCTGCAGGTGGAGTACAAAACCCATCCGCCTGATCGAACGAGATTGAGCGATTGCTCGACGATACCGATCTGGACCTCTCTGAGCCGTTGCGACTGCTCGGGGCTGTACCGATGCCTCGCTTCGACTCTGCGCGCAAGAACACCGGTGTTCGAGCATGGGACGTCGAGCAGCGCGAGGTCCGCCCTTCCACTGCATGATCTCGCGAGCGATGCCGAATCGACGACCGCCACCCGCTCATCGCTCGCCACGATCTCTTCAAGTTGTGCCAGTCGTGCTCGATCCGTGTCAGAGGCGATGATCGATGCGCCGGGGAACGTCGCCCGGAGTTGGCGGGTCTTGGTGCCTCGCCCTGCGCAGACGTCAACGATTCGCGCCGCGTCGATCGCGGCGATCGCATTCACTGCCTCACCGGCAGATGAGTCCTGCACCCATAAATCTCGGCGTGCGTTGAGCATTCTGGAGAGTGCGCCTCTGTCACCCTGGAAGACAGCGAAGCCCGCGATGGAATGGGGTTCGGTCAGGTCCGCAGGAAGTCGTGATTCGGCGTGCGAGACATTCAGGATCGTCGGAGGTTGCATCATGGCGTGCACGGCCAGGTCGCGAGCGAGCTCGCTCCCCCAATCCCGATCCCATTTCGAAAGAAGGTCCCGAGGCAGCCCGGTTGATACCGCCCATCTCTCGATGGAATCAGAGGGCAGCGCGTCCCCCGCGAGACGAAGGGATCCTCCTGAGGATAACGGGAGCTCGTCTCGCCGATCCTCCCAGCGGTCATCCAGGATCCTCGTGCGTGAAGCATCAGATGCCCGAACGCTCGACAGCCGTCTGAGGACGGCATTCGTGATGCCGGCGGCCCCGGGCCTGATCCGCGTCTTGGCCCACTCCACAGTCTGGTCGATCGCCGCGTGATCAGGGATCCGATCGAGGAACAGCAGCTGCACGCCTCCACTGAGGAGTGCGGCTCTGAGTCGCGGCTCAAACTCCGCGGGCTCGCGCATCGCGCAGACGCGGATCAGATGCTCGATCGTCGTCCACCGCCGCACCGCCTGATCAACGATTGCATGGGCAAGCGCGGCCTCGCGCGTGTCGAGCCCATCTGTTCTCACAGTCTCGGGGTTCAGGTCCGGGTATCGTGAAGCGAGTCTCGCCAGGTGGCGAATCGCCGCATCACGCCCGTCAATCGCGCCAGTGGGGGGCGGAGAGGCATCCTGACTCCGCGGCCCCGATCCTGCCGCTTTCTTTGGGGAGCGGCTTGCCGTGGGGCCACGGTCTGAGGACGATGTTTCCCGGAACTTGGACACGTCGGACTGTAGCCGACGGTGTGGCATGTCTGTAGCCATCAGGTTCGGAAGGAGATCGGCAGCGTGAGCGAGCGCCACGGCGTCTCGGACCATCGCGTCAGGCGAGGACTCCTCGCAGGGATGCGCATCCGAAAGAAGCTCATCTTCCTGCACACAGCGTTCTCGGCCGCTCTCGCGACCATTCTGTTGGCCGCGCTCAGGCCGGCGATCTCAGAGATCGTCGAACGCGCGGAGATCAACGAGGCGGCCGCGCTGGCACGAGTACTCATCTCGACCGAGATCGCGGATCTCTCGCTCCCCGATGGCATTGTGATTGCCAGAGGGTCGGCCTCCGACCTTGGGCTCCCCCAGGAACAAGCAAGCAGGGCGTCGGCCTCTCCCGGCGTGCCGCTCAGAATTGATGCCGTCAGCGGTGTCTCGACGGTGGTCTATCTCGACCCCCGCACGGACGATGGAACCTACACCACGATCAGTGTACGGATAGATGAAGCGCGCAACGCGGTAACGCGCCTGTACGCCTTCATGGTGATTGCTCTGCTTGGTGTCTACGCCCTTGTCGCGTTATCGCTCGAAGTCTTCGTGCTGCCGCAGCAGGTGTACGCCCCGATTCGACGCATGCAGAGAGCAGACTTAGCCGTTCGCGAAGGCCGAACCGACGAAGAGCTGATCCCCGAGTCCGCGATTCCCGCGGATGAATTGGGTGAGATCATGCGTTCACGGAACGAGTCGATCAGAACGATTCGAGAGAAGGAGCACGAGCTCTCAAGGGCGTTGGGCGAGATCGAGCGTGTTGCGGGAGATCTCAAACGCAAGAATCACCTGCTCGAAGCTGCCCGTCGCAATCTTGCCGATGCGGATCGCCTTGCCAGTCTTGGCATGATGTCGGCGGGCATCTCGCACGAGTTGAACACCCCCCTTGCAGTGCTCAAGGGAATGGTCGAGCGGCTCAGCCGCAACCCGGGGGCTGGCGTCTCCGATGCAGAGGCGCAGTTGATGCTGAGAGTCGTCGGGCGACTGGAGCGGCTCAGCGAGTCCCTGCTGGACTTTGCACGTGTCCGTCCGCCGGTCTCGCAGCCGGTTGCGATTCGAGGCGTCGTTGAGGAAGCCGCGACGCTCGTTCGACTGGATCGCGACGCGAGAGAGGTGTCCATACAGAATCTGGTCAAGCCCGATCTGATCATCGAATGCGATGCCGACAGAATGGTACAGGTCTTCGTGAACCTGTTGCGCAACGCGACCGACGCCGTTCGGACACGCACCTCGCTCTCCCCGGAACCGCCGGGTCAGATCTCGGTCGAATCGGTCGTCGGGGACCGAGACGGAGCGATCTGGGCGACCATCACGGTCACAGACAACGGCCCCGGTATCGAGCCCTCCCTGCTCACAACGCTTTTCGAGCCGTTCGTCAGCACACGCCTGGATTCACGGGGGACGGGCCTCGGGCTGGCAGTCTCAGAAGGGATCATCAGAGAGCACGGCGGTGTCCTCGTCGCAGGGAACATGCCCGACAGACGCGGCGCGAGAATGGAGATACTCCTCCCCATGCACGCTCAAGGGCGCCAGCCGGACCACGGGCAGCCCGTCGAAGAACACCGATCCGCAGAGTCGGAGTAGGATGTACCCGATGGACTCGGAATCGACAACTTCCGCCGTGCCTCCCTCGCTCTCCGTCGTCGCACTCGACGACGACGCGGACTTCCGCCAGTACATCGCCACAGTGCTCGATGCCGAGGGTCACGAGGTGCGGGTGGCGTCGACGCCGGAAGAGTTTTTCTCCATGTGTGAGGAACGACTCCCAGACGTCGTGCTCCTCGACATCAAAATGGGCAGCTTCAGCGGCGAAGAAACTCTCAACGAGATCCGCCGACGTTGGCAGCGGCTGTGCGTGATCGTTGTCACCGGATACCCCTCGCTCGACAGCATGCGCCAGACCTTTAAGAAGGACGTCTTCGACTATCTAGCCAAGCCATTCTCGATCGATGAACTCCGGCGTTGTCTCGCTCAGGCAGCGGATGCCTTTGAACTCGGGCAGCGTGCCCAGGACCGGCTCCGCATGGGGCTGGGGAGGCACATCCGGATGGCCCGAACCGAACGCTCATGGACGCTCAAGGAACTCTCAGAGGAATCGGGCGTCAGCGTCAGCCAGCTCTCCTCGATCGAGCGAGGCGCACACCTCCCCTCGCTGGAGTCCTTGCTGGCCATCGCCAGCGCTCTGGGATCGCGACCGTCTGGGTGGCTCTCAGACTCGGGTTTCTGATCCGGTCCCGAGGCATCCGATTTGACCCGAGGCCTCCGGCCGGATTGACTGCTTGCCTTGTCACTCGCCACCCCACCGCCATCCCGCACGCACGCAATCTTGTTCACGGCCTTCGAGCCGTCCGGCGATGATCACGCATCAGCGGTCATCGCCCAGCTCCGCAAGACGCGTCCAGATATCTCGATCTACGCCTGGGGTGGACCCAAGATGGCCGAGGCCGGCGCGACGATCGTCGAACGCACCGGCGACGACGCGGTGATGGGCATGCCGGGCATAAAGAAGATCAAGGAGCATCGCGGCATCAATCGTCGGATCGCGGCGTGGCTCGAGAGCAACCCGGTCGCGGTGCATGTGCCGGTCGATTCTCCCGCAGCGAACTTCCCGATCTGTCGCATCGCAAAGCGCCGCCAGATCAGGGTCGTTCATCTCGTCGCTCCGCAGGTCTGGGCGTGGGGGAGCTGGCGCATCAACAAACTCCGCAAGCTGACCGATCATGTGCTCTGTCTGCTTCCGTTCGAGGAGCCGTGGTTCAACGAGAGGAGCGTGCGAGCAACGTTCATCGGTCACCCGCTCTTTGACCACGTCCTCGATCCGGACGCTCTCGACAGAGAGGCGGCCACCCTCGGCCAGACGCACCCAAGGGTTGCGCTCATGCCCGGATCCAGGCCCGGTGAGATCCAACGGAACTTCCCCGTTCTCTACGAGGCGTTCAGACGCCTGAAGGCCGACCACCCGCAGTTGATCGGCTGTGTAGCGGCAACAACGCCGAGAGTCGAGCAGACGCTGCGTTCGATGGCCGCGGATCTCGGGGGCTGGCCCGCCGGTCTGGAGATGCTCTCCGGACGGACCGACGCCATCGTGCGCTGGTGCGATCTGGCACTCGTTGTCAGCGGAACGGTCACTCTCCAGATCGCGAAGCAGTGCCGTCCGATGGTCATCGTGTACAAGTCGGGGCTCTTTGATCGGGCTCTCTACACGATCGCGCGAGACGTTCTCTTCACGACAGACCACTTCACGCTGCCGAACCTCATCGCCGGTCGAGAGATTGTCCCTGAACTGGTGCCGCACTTCGGCGACGCCGAGCCCATCGTCCGGCACGCGAGCGATCTGCTTGAGTCCCCAGACCTCGCATCGTTGCAGCGATCGGAGTTGCAGCGTGTCGTAGAGCAGTTCGCCGGCAGGGACGCCTCGCTCAAGGCGGCTGAGTCGATCGCGGATGCGGTGGACGAGGCCTGCGCTGCCACGCCCGCCCTCGCGGAGCTCACCCGTTGAGCAGGTTCCGAGCGCACGCAAAGCCCGCGATGCAGCAGCAGCGGTTCCCGATCCGATCCGCGATCCTGAGCGTTGCGACTTCCACTGCGCCGAGCGGCAGCCCCCGGTCGAGCATGCTGTGCCCCGCACGGTCGATATCGTGACGCGCGACGGCCTCATCGCTCGCAAACAGGATCAGCATAGCGATCCCACGCTCGATCGTTGCGTCTGCTGCGAGCTTTCGCAGGTCCGCCGCTGGCCCACGGACAAGCTCGCTGCTGTAGGACTGATTCGGCCCCCCGATCCCATCGCGGCACACGAACTCGCCGGTTGTCTTGAGTTCCAGCCAGATCGCTTCAGAGGGATCGATCGCTCCGTCATCGTGGTGAGCCGTGTCGTCTATCGCAGCGAACAGCGTCGCCGACCGCTTCTCCTGCCACGCGGCCCGCTCGACCGCATCGATGAGCTGCTGCCCCGATCTCGGCGTCAGAACGAGGTCGCATCGTTCTCGGATTGACCGTGCCGCACGCGGATGAGGCGGGGTTGGGTACGGCACTTCCCGCAGGACTCCCCATCCAGACGCAGCGAGCGAATCGGCGACGTGGACGTGGATCTCGGCCTCGTCGAGCATGTCGAGCCCGCGCAGGGCTTGTTCCTCAGCGAGCGCGATCTCCGCAGAGATCAGCCCCTCAGCAATCTGCTCGACGATACGCGCCGCGTCGCTCATGCCGGCGTGGCCGCCTCATCTTCTGGTTGAAGACCGAATTCTGTTCGGATCTTTCCAACGATCGAGCATGCATCCTCCATGGCGATCTGTCTCGACTTTCTGGCCGTTGACCGCCAGAACCACGGAATAGGCAGGATTGTGAGAGGCAGATACCAATACTCGGTTCGTATCCAGTTCCACTCACCGGGGATGAGTTGGTCCATGAAGTACACGCCGGGCCAGACTGTTGCGACCAATAAAGCTGCAAAGATCAAGGGGATACGGCGCTGTCTCTCGAGCGTGAAACTGACTCGCGTGCTGTTGCCTGCCGGAGTCCATGTTGCGATCAGATGATGGTCGAACGGTGTACCGCATCCATCCACATGGAAGAGTCGATCGCCTGTACCCGGATGCAAACCCGGGATCCTGCCCCTCCGTGCAGCGATATCGAGCCGCCGACGAATCTCGTCCGGGCTTTGATCGATGACCAGGTCCGAGAACTCTGGAGACTCGCGTTCTGCCGCGTTGTCGTGTGTGATCGGATCGTCCATGAATCCTCCGACGCTGACTGTATCGTCACGAGTACGGGCCAGACTGTTGCGAGGGTCGGCCAATCCGCTTCCGGGTGGCACGGCGCGTGCACTACGCTTGAGCGGCATGCAACGAGGTCCGACGAATCAGGGGATGTTGCGGATAGTCCACCCTGAGGGCGGTGTGGAGACAACGCCGTTGACGCCGCACGACGCTCGTGGGCGCCGGACGACCAGATCTATGCCTGATCGTGAGCCCAAGCATCCACCGGCTTCAATCCCGGTGTCGCCGAGCAGGGTTCGTCGGGTTCAGGAGGAGAACGCCAGGGCATCAGCACTCGACCCGGACGATGCACGGGCGATCCTCGCCCGACGAGTGGTCGAGTCTCTCGAAGGAGGCACTGCGGCTGTTCTCCGGCCAGAGGTACGGTCCAGACTCGTCACCACCGGTGTTCGAATGGGGCTGCGACCCTTCGATGCGAACCTCATCATAGCGATCATGCAGGACGATGCGCGTCTCGCGAAGGTGCGGCCGAAGCAGTCGGCCCCGGTACTCTCGCCGGGTGCCACGTCGCGGATCGGCTTGGTGAGAGGGACGGCAGAAGAAGATCTCAAAGCTTCTCGGGCACTGCTCGGAAGACTCGTGATCTCCATTCTCTTGGGGATCGCACTCGCCTCGGCGTTCGTGCAGTGGATTGCCGGCGCACGCTGATCCGCTCGCTCAGGTGGATTTCCTGAGCCACGCTTCCTCAAGTTCCTCCAGTTCGGCGCGTGCTCGGCTTCGCTCTTCGGTGAGTGACTTGCTCTTCGAAACGTCTGTCCAAACAGCGGGATCCGCCAGCATCATCTCAAGGTCCTCCAGTCTCGCCTGAATCTCGCCCATTCTCGTTTCAAGTTGCTCGACGGAGAGCCACGAGTGACGGTTTTTAGCCGAGCCGGATTCCGCGCTGCGTTTCGGTGCCGGTGCGCGAACGCTCGCCGCCTGCCGCGCCTGATCACGCAGCTCCGCCTCCTTTCGCTTTCGCTCCTGTTCGGCACGCTGGCGCTCACGATCCTCGGCATCCTTCTGGGCCTGCCGCTCATTTGCAAGCCGACGGGAGTGCCACTCGCTGAAACTGCCAACTAAGACCTCGGCTGATCCTGATCCGTCGAGGATCAAGAGGTGGTCGCACGTCGCGTCGATCAGGGCCCGATCGTGCGAAATCAGGACCAGAGTGCCGTCGAAACCGACATCGTCTCCATCTTCGGCTGGCTTCCGGAGCGCCTCTTCCAGCCGCTCGGACGCAAGGATGTCGAGGTGGTTGGTCGGCTCGTCGAGGACGAGCAGGTTCTTCGCGCTCGCGAGCAGTGCGGCAAGGGCCGCCCGAGATCGTTCACCACCCGAGAGCATGCGAAGTTCTTTCTCCTGCTCCTTCCCAGTGAAGAGAAACGCTCCAGCAAGGTCTCTGGCCTGCTGCTCGGACCACGGCTTGCCCTGCGTCTCCTTCAGGATCGCGTTCTGCAGGAATCTCCAGACCGGAACGTCCATCTCCATGTGCTCGTGCGTCTGCCGGTAGTAGCCCGGCTTGACGTTCGAGCCCGTGCGCCTGGTGCCCGCATCGGGTTCGAGCTCTCCCAGCAGGCAGCGGACAAGCGTGGTCTTCCCCGCTCCGTTGGGTCCGACGATCGCCCACCTCTCACCCCGGGCGATCGAGATATCCAGGTTGGAAAAGAGATGCCGCGTTGAGCCATCCGAACTCTCATACGACTTACTGAGCCCCCGCGCCGAGAGCACGACATCGCCCGTTCGCTCCGCCTTGGGCAGCGCGAGACGAAAGGAGTCCATCTCCATAGGTCGCTCGAGTGTCCGATCCTCTTTCTCTCGCTCAAGTCTGCTCTCTCGCCCCTTTGCTTGGCGTGCTCGCTGGCCGGCCTTGAACCTCCGGATGTACTCTTCTTCCTTGCGGAACCGATCCTGCTGCTTCTCATACGCACGAAGCTGCGTGAGCCGCCTCTGCGCGCGAATCTCGCGGAACGCCGCGTAATTCCCCGGGTAATCGATCAGTCGGCAGTCTTCAACTTCGATGATCCTCTTCACAACCGCGTCAAGCAGGTAGCGGTCGTGCGAGATCATGACGACCGCGCCCTCATACTCGTCTCGTAAGAACCGTTCGAGCCACATACGACCGTCGATGTCGAGGTGATTGGTCGGTTCGTCCAGCAGCAGCAGATCGGGACCTTCGAGAAGGAGTCTGGCCAGCGCGAGTCGGCCTCGCTGTCCCCCTGAGAGACTCTTCACCGGGATCTCGAACTGAGCGTCCGTGAAGCCGAGGCCGTGCAGTGTGGCATCGATCCGGTGCCCGATGCTGTACCCGCCCAGAGACTCCATCTGTTGCTCGAGCGCGACCTGCTGCTTCAACAGCCGATCGAGCGCGGGTCCCTCCGCCGAGCCCATCTGCTCATAGACGCGGTCGAGTTCCTTGTGCACATCGTGAAGGGCCTTGAACGCGCCCTCGGCAGATTCCCGCAGGGTTTCATCGGGATCCAAGCGTGGATCCTGCTGCAAGTATCCGGCCCGCGCTCCTCGTTGCAGGGAGATCGTGCCCGAATCAGGGCGGATCTCCCCCGTGATGCAGCGCAAGAGCGTGCTCTTGCCAGCCCCGTTGCGTCCGACGATGCCGATGCGGTCACCCGCCTCGATGCTCAACGAAACCCCTTCGAGAATCGTGTGATCCCCGTAACTATGCATGAGATTGGTGACGGCGAGCAGGGCCATAAGGGCGATTCTAAACAGCTGCGAACCAGAGTCATGTCCGGAGGCGTGGTTCGGAGGGCCACAATCCCGCCTGCCCGAGACCGAGTACCATCAGTGCGTGAGCAAGAGCCCCCCGATGCCGCCCTCCGGTGAAGATCCTGAGTCCAAGGGTCCTCCCTCCGAAGAGGCGAATCCAAAGTCTGGCCGTCGCCCCCGTCCGAAGGCAGGCCCAGGGCCGACTGCGCGCCCCGCCGTCACGATCCGCACGATCAAGCGAATGGCCCTCGCCGGCGAGAAATTCTCATGCCTCACGTGCTACGACGCGACCACCGCACGGTGGCTCGAACGTGCGGGTGTGCACATCCTGCTCGTCGGCGACACAGCGTCAGAGATGATCCTGGGCTTCGATCGCACGATCGATATGCCCCTTGACGTGCTGCTCGCCCTGACTGCCGCAGTCAAACGCGGAGCCCCCAACACGATGGTCATGGGCGACATGCCCTTCATGTCGTATCAGGCCGATGAGTCCTCGGCTCTTCGCAACGCGGCCCGCTTCTTGACAGAGGGCCGGGCAGATACCGTCAAAATCGAGGCTGACGCAAGCTACGCCCCTCTCGTCGCGAAGATGGCCCGCGCCGGGATACCCGTGGTTGCACACGTCGGATCGAAACCTCAGCAGGCCATGCTCTCCGGCGGTTACGCCTCGAAAGGACGCACCGCGGAAGAAGCCGCGCAGGTCGTTCGCGACGCGGTGGTGCTTGAGCGTGCGGGCGCGATCATGCTGCTGGTCGAGGCGGTACCCGACGAGGTGTCAGCAGAGATACTCGCCCGCACCTCCGTTCCGCTGATCGGCATCGGAGCTGGCGTCGCCTGTCACGGCCAGGTGCTGGTGCTCCACGATCTCATCGGGCTGACCGATGCGCCGCCCAGGTTTGCCTCATCGGTCGCTTCGCTCGGCGTCGCCATCGAAGATGCAGGAAAGGAGTGGGTCGAGCGGGTTGCCGCATCCAGGATCGGCGGCATGCGATACACAATGAAGCCCGGCGAGACGCAGCGACTGCGAGAGATCCTCAGCTCGGGCCTCGCCCCCGCCGACTCTGACGAGAAACGCGTCTGAACGGCGACTGCTGGAGACCATGCCGATGCGTCGTTTCGTTGCTCTTGGTCCGGCTGTTGTGGTGCTGCTCGCGGCGGTCGCCCTGATGTTCGTCGGGCCGACAGTCGTCCGACGCATGACGCTCGCTGCCACCATCGGGAAAGCGCAGGGCGCACGCGTCGCCCTCGAAGCCGAAGAGTCTCTCGAGCGTCTGAACCGGTCCGTCGAGCAGGTTGCAACCGCGGTCATGCCCTCGCTCGTCCACATCGATGTAGATATCCCGTCCAGCGAATCACGCCGCGGTCGCGCTTCTTCGGGCTCCGGATGGGTCTGGGATCTGCAAGGCCACATCGTGACCAACGCGCACGTCGTCCGGGGCGCGACATTCATTCGCATCCAGACGAGCGACGGACGCATCACCCCGGCGGAGATTCTGAAGGCCGACACCTACACCGACATCGCTGTGCTCCGACCCGCATCGACCGAGGGGCTGCTCCCGATCGCCCGCGCGACAGGGCTCGAACCAAGGATCGGCCAGCGTGTCTTCGCGTTCGGGTCTCCCTTCGGGTTCAAGTTCTCGATGTCGGAGGGCATTGTCTCGGGGTTGGGCCGTGATCCGCTCAACGACGAGCCGACGGGCATGACGAATTACATTCAAACAGACGCTGCGGTGAACCCCGGGAACTCCGGCGGCCCGCTCGTGGATTATCGCGCACGCCTGATCGGCATGAACGTCGCGATCGCCACGGGTGCGGGAACGCAGAATCTCCTGCAGGGTCAATCGGCCGGGATCTCGTTTGCCATCCCTCTCTCAACCATCGAGCCGATCGTTTCGCAGATGGTCAAAGGGCAAGAGGTCACACGCGGCTACCTCGGGATCACGATTCCCGCAAACGAGGAGCCGATCATTTCCGACGCGGGGTTCATCGGAACCGGCGTGCGAATCCCCCGCGTTGAGCAGGAAGGGCCCGCCGCGCGAGCGGGGATCCGATCGGGCGACATCATCACGCACTTCAATCAGGCGCCGATCCGGAATCCAGCCATGCTTCGATCGAGCATCGGCTCGATGTCCCCGGGTCAGCGGGCGACGGTGAGAGTCTGGCGAGATGGAGCACCTCTCGATCTTGAGGTGCTTGTCGGAGAGTTCCCGCAGGCGGTCCTTGCAGGACAATCGGTCTTCCCCGCTCTGATCCGCTACGGCATGCGTCTCGGCCAGGACCGAACCGGCGTGTTCATCAACGCCGTGCTTCCCGGTTCAACCGCGGACGATGCGGGGTTTATCGAGAACGCCCGAGTGAGCGAAGTTGCCGGCCGACCAGTGCGCTCGATCGACGAGGCGCATGTCGCGCTCATGCGTGCAGACTTCCTGCTCGGAAAACCCGTCGTTGTGTCGATCTCCGGCCCCGACGGTGCCGAGGTCCGATCGCTCATCATGCAACTCGGCCGCTGATGCTCCAGACTACTCCGCGAGATCGCTCGCACGCGGGGCAACGCCGATGAGCCGCACGACCACGCTCGTTCCTCTTGGCGGCACACGGGATGGGTCGGCAATCCACTCAGGATCCTCGATCTCCGCGCTCGGGCTGTACACGCCGCTCCACGCGACCGTCTCGCTTGTAAACGTGTGCAGACCGACGATCGTTCCCTCCGCTTCCGCAGCGTACCACTCCCTGCCCCCGCGAGAGACCATTCTCGAGCCGGCAAACACCCAGCGAGGAGCACCCTCTTCGATGGTCTCCGTCAGGCGAATCCCGCTCACGCGGCTCACGACCCAATCGCTCGCGAGCGTGTCGTGCGTCTGGCCATCGGCATCGGTCCAGATGAACCGGACCTCGACCGGAGACCCTTCCGGCGGAACACGCGCCACCTCGGCACCATTCCAGTGCCACGCGCCCGTGCGACCGGGAATCAGCCCGACCAGCAGCAGCGCGGCGTGAACATGCCTCGGGCTCGCTCGCGACGCCACAAGCGACTCATGGGCCCGGACTTCCGGAGTGCAGACCATCACTTCCAGATACAAATGTGGCGCGTTCTCGATGTGCGCATCGATCGGCACAAACCCGTCAAACTCAACGATGCCACGCTCGCGGTCGACGCGAACGTGTGGCATCTCAGGAATCACGAGCTCGACGCGTTCATCTGTGCGATGTTGTCTCTCCGGCCCAGCTGGCGGTTCGATCGGCAACGGTGTGCCGGAGATCATCACACAAAGCCCGAGCATGAGCGAGCCGTTCATGTTGTCACGTCCTCGCCGAATATGGCTCGTACAAGAGAAGCGTACACCGAACCCCGTTGCTCATAATTCTCAAACTGATCCCACGATGCGCATCCGGGACTGAGCAGCACCACATCCCCTTCGATCGCTCTCTCTGCGATTGCCGCGATCGCGCGATCGAGTGTACCGCAGGGATAGACTCGTCCATTCGGGTGACACCCCGCACCCGCCGCGCTCGCGATCCGTTCGCCCGTTACGCCGATCGTGTACAGACCCTTCACGTCCATGGTCGAGAGCACCAATGGGGCAAGGTCCTGTCCCTTGTCGTAACCGCCCACGATGAGGTGGATGCGTCCCGTCTCTCGCTCGATGGGAAATGCCCCGAGCGCGAGAAGCGTCGCGTGAGGCGTTGTGGACTTGGAATCGTCATAGAACCGAATGCCGCCGATTGTCCCGACATGGTGCAAGCGGTGGGGGAGTCCCGCGAACGTGCGTGCCGCAGCAATGGCACGGTTCTCATCGAACAAACCATGATGCCTCGACTCGACGACAGCTCGACACGCCTCAATCGCCACCGCAGCATTGAGCTCGTTGTGCGCTCCCGGAATCAACAAGCCGCTCACGGCCGCTCCCTCGGGGATATCGATCCGGCGCACGCCCCGCGCCGTCGTGCAGTCCTTCAGTCCCGGACCGAGAATCGCGGTGTCTCCCTCGCGCTGACGCCCGAGCAGAACCAGTTTGCTCGATCGGTAGTGCTCAAAGGTCCCGTGCCAATCAAGGTGGTTCGCCTCGATATTGGTGATGACCGCAACACGAAACCGAGCCGCACTCGCCGCGGCACCGATCCAGTGCAGCTGAAAGCTCGAGAGCTCAAGCACAACCGTGTCCGTGTCTCGTATCTCCGCGATGGATTCGAGCAGAGATCCTCCGATGTTGCCGCCCAGATGCACCCGCTGGCCTAGCTCGCTGAGGATGTGGTGGATCAGCGCGGACGTCGTGCTCTTGCCCGCCGAGCCCGTGATGGCGACAACGCACGCATCACCCGGTATCTCGGCAAGCGCCAGCTCGATCTCCGTCACGATGGGCACCGACGCCGCTGATGCAGCTCGCAAGTATCGATTTTCCCACGGGCGAGGCACCGCCGGATTCGCCACCACGCAGTCGCACGTCGTGAAGTCGCTCACGTTGTGCTCGCCAAGCCGTAGTGTCACGCGTCCGCTCGCGATCAGATCGCCGATCCTCTCGACAGAAGCAGCGAGCTTCTCCGCCGGCTCAAGATCTGTAACAAGCACATCCGCTCCGCGTGAGACCAGGTATCGGGTGACGCCTATCCCGCCCCCGAACCGGCCCAGCCCCATGACCGTGACACGCTTGCCGCTCAGGTCCCGCATCGCTCGATCCACCATGAATCTCCGTCACGCTATGGATGTGTTACAGCGGCCTGTACGCCAAGCTCTTCGCCGATCGCGTCCACGAGCGATCTTGCAAGTCGCTTTGCGACGGGACCGACTTTCCCATCGCCGACCTGCCGCCCGTCGAGCCGGACAACCGACGCGATCATGGTGTTTGTTCCACAGAGCATGATCTCTGTGGCGCGATCGAGTTCAGCGCCAAGCACCTCTCGCACCTCGATCCGCGGCTCACGCTCCAGAATCAGATCCCGGGTCACACCGGCAAGGATCGACACGCTCTCAAGGTCAGGCGTCACGATCCCTGGCTCTCCACCCTCGCCCGGCAGAACAGCGAAGACATTCGTCGCCGTTGCCTCACCGACCAATCCGTCGCCAAGCGATCCCGAACGCCCGGGCAGGACAAAGATCGCATCATCCGCGCCGCGATCCTTCGCTTCCATCGCCCCCATGATGTTCCCGAGGAGCGAGATCGCCTTCACACGCCCTCGCTTCCAGCGGAAATCCTCGACGCGAGCCGCCGTCGTGATCCCCGGCTCCGTGCAGCACTCGAGCGCGGGCCGCTCCTGGGCGTATCCGAACACCGTCGGCTCCATGTTCCCGGGAATCCTGGCCCTCACCGGCTGCCCAGGGGACGGCGTGCCGCGCGTGAACTGCCAATAGACAAAGGCGTCGGAGAGCCCGTTCGCCCGGATCAATTCATCGGTCATGGGGCCGAGTCGCTCGGCATCGAACTCGATCCGCGCCGCACGCAGACTCTCCCTCAGCCGACGCACATGCCTGTCGAGTGCTCGCACCCGTCCGCGGAACGTGCGCAACCCCTCGTACACACCATCGCCGAATAGAAAGCCCCGATCGAACGGGTCGATCCGGGCCTCCTCACGAGTGACGATCTGTCCGTTCATATGTACGCGCATCGCGCAATCCTATCGGGCCGACGATCACATCAGCGTCAGAGGGTCAACATCCACGCCAGTCTGCGAGTCACTCAGCAGCTTGCCCGCCCGCCTCGCGGCCCCAAGCACACGCTGGATTGCCCCGGCAGATCCGCGTCTCCCCGGCGATCTCACCAGCAACTCCCAGCGATGCCACCCTTCGATCCGAGCCATCACGCACGGTGTCGGACCCTCAACAACGACACCGGCTTCCCCATCCGCTGCCGCTCGCAGCGTCTCAGCGAGATCGTTCGCTCGACTGAGTCCCTTCGCGTGGTTCTGATCACGAGCGACGATGCGAGCCATGCGACCCTCAGGTGGGAGCCCCGCGCCGCGCCGGGCTGCAAGCTCGCGCTCCGCGAATCCGACGAAATCGTGCCTGGCCGCGAGCACAATCGCCGGCTCGTCTGGGCTGAACGTCTGCACCACCACACGTCCCGGGTGTGCCCCTCGACCGGCACGCCCTGAAACCTGGGCAACCAGCTGGAACGTGCGCTCAGACGCCCTGAAATCGGGCAGATGCAGCGCGGTGTCCGCACTGATCACGCCCACGAGTCTCACGTTCGGGAAGTCGAGTCCCTTGGCAATCATCTGCGTGCCGAGCAGCACGCGCGCGTCCCCGGAACCGAACCTCTCCAGCCCACTGTGCAACGCCCTGATGCTCTGGACTGAGTCCGCGTCAAGCCGCAGCAACGCATCCCGTGCCCCCTCCTCGCCCATGCACTCCTGCAAGATGGCACGTACCTCCTCCTCCACTCGCTGGGTGCCCGCCCCGAGCCCCAGCACGCGGCCCCCGCAAAGTTCGCACACCGAAGGCACGATCCGCTCTGCCCTGCAGTGATGGCACCGCACAATCTCGCCCCTCGGCAGATCACGCCCACGGTGCAGCACCATCGCCGCGTCGCACTCGCTGCACGACAGCGTCCACTTGCAACCGGGACAGTGCATGAACGTCGCGAAGCCGCGCCGATTCAGGAGCAGGATCGCCTGCCCTCCCTCCTTGAGTGTGCGGCCGATCTCGCCCCGTAGGGTCGCTCCGATCATCAGCGGTCCCCGGCCGCTCCCCCCCGCACTCCCTCCTCCCTTGCCCCACGGCTGCTCCGATGCAAGGTCAACGATGCGGACCTTCGGCAGACTCCCAGCCCCGGCCCGCTCTCGCATGGCCCACAGCCGAAACTTGCCTTCACGCCCATTCGCCCAGCTCTCAAGCGACGGTGTCGCCGAGCCCAGCACGACCGGGCACCCGGCCAGTTGCCCCCGCTTGATCGCGACATCCCGCCCGTGATACCGAGGGAGCGTGTCCTGCTTGTACGACGAATCGTGCTCCTCATCCACGACCACCAGCCCAAGATCGGGAAGCGGCGCAAAGATCGCAGAACGAGCCCCGACGACAACCATCGCCTCGCCGCTCATCGCCATCTGCCACTGCCGGTGACGCTGCGACGCGCTCAGGCCGGAGTGAAGCACCGCGACCTTTCCGCCGAACCTCGCCTCAAATCGACGCGAAGTCTGCGGCGTCAGCGAGATCTCGGGCACCAGCACGATCGCTCGCCGCCCATCCGCGATCACACGCTCGATCAGCCGCAGGTACACCTCGGTCTTCCCCGACCCCGTGACACCGAACAGCAGATGCACCCCGAATCGATCCAGTTCCTCGCCGATCCCATCGATCGCGGCGGATTGCTCCGGATTTGGCTCTGGTCGCTCGTCCGATCCGAGCTGAGGACTCGCGGGCTCAAACCCCCGTGTACGCACCTCTTCACGCTCCGTGCGAACCAGCAGCCCCGCGCCGATCAGTCTGTTGATCGGACCCATCGTTGTGCCGAGCGTTCGCGCAAGCACTCTCGGTTCCAGCGGCCACTGCCCCGGGCCGATCGCAACGATCCCCTCCCATGCGTCCCGCACGCTCGGTGTGAACCGCATGTCCGCGAGGATGGACCGTTCCACCTCAGCATCCGCACGCCCCAGCACCCCGACCCGACGCGATCCCGTGCGTTCCTTGACCGACGAGGGAACCATCGACGAAAGGACCATCCCCAGCGGCGAGATGTAGTACGCCGCAATCCAACGCGCCAGTTCGACCAACTGGGGCGGCAAGCCCCTTCCGGACCTTTCGATCACCTCCTTCACCCGCTCGCGGCTCAATCCATCGAGCAACTCCACCCCGCCCACCGCGACCACAACCCCGCGAGACCGCCCGCGTGCGAGCGGCACAACCACACGCTCACCCACGCAGATGTCCTGCCACGGGCTCGCGTACGTCAGCCCATCCCCCTCGATCCCACGCTCCACCGCGACCCGCACCAACGGCATGCCGCGATGGCTCGGTGCTTCATCACTCGTCCCGGTGAAAGGCAAAAGGGGAAATTCCACGCGTACAATCTAGCCCGATGACAACACCCACCTCGTCCCGACGCTCCTCGTCCGGTTCCGCGCCCGACCGAGACGCCCGCTCCACGCCCGAGCGAGCAGCCCGGCCACCCGCACGCTTGGCCCTTGCCGATGGCTCCCTCTTTCGGGGCTTCGGCTTCGGCGCGATCGGTCGCAACATCCTCACCACCGCCGAGGTGGTCTTCAACACCGCCATGCTCGGGTACCAGGAATCCCTGACCGACCCGTCTTACACCGGCCAGATCTTGGTCGACACATTCCCGTTGATCGGCAACACCGGCACGAACAACGAGGACATGGAATCCCGGCGCGTCCAGGTCTCAGGATTCGTCATCAGAGAACTCGCAAGACATCCTTCGAACTTCAGACTCAACCAATCTCTCGAGGACTTCCTCGCTGCCTCCGGCGTCCTGGGGATCGAGGGTGTTGACACGCGCGCGATCACGAGGCGCCTCCGAACCGCCGGTGCGATGGCCGGTGCACTGACCGATCGCACCGATCTCACCGACGCCGAACTCATCGGAGCCGCCCGCTCCGCCCCATCAATGGCTGGCCAGAATCTCGTGCCGAGAGTCGGATGCACCTCCGGCCAGACCTGGTCGGAAACGCTCGGAGAGTGGTCGCCCGATCCCCGCGAAGACACGACCGATGCACCGCTCCGCGTCCTCGCGCTGGACTGCGGCGCAAAGTCCAACATCCTCCGCAATCTCGCCGACCGCGGCTGCGAGGTCATGGTCGTTCCCCACGACATCACCCCAGAGCGAGTTCTCGAACTCCACGACCGAGGCGAGATCGACGGACTCTTCATCTCGAACGGACCGGGCGATCCTGCTGCTGTCAGCCAGACCATCGACACGCTTCGAGCGGTTATCGGGTCTCGCCGCGACCGTGAGCTTCCGATCTTCGGCATCTGCCTCGGTCATCAGTTGCTCTCGCTCGCCATCGGTGCCAGGACCTACAAGCTGAAGTTCGGCCATCGCGGCGCGAACCAGCCAGTTCACAACCGAACCACCGGACACGTCGAGATCACGAGCCAGAACCACGGCTTCGCTGTTGACCCTGAATCACTCGAAGCCGCGGGGGGCGAAGTCACCCATCTTCACCTCAACGACAACACAGTCGCCGGTTTCAGGGTGAAGGGCAGGCCTATCTTCGCGGTCCAGTACCACCCCGAGGCCTCGCCAGGCCCCCACGACGCGGCATACCTCTTTGATCAGTTCGTGAACGCCATGCGTCAATCTGCGAAAGTTCGCGCAACAGCTTCGAAACAGCACACCATCTGATTCCAAACCTCCTCCCGACCCCCAAACACCTGTCAGGCATGCCCTTGTGTTTGGTTTCGGATCGTCGAATCGGTTCCCTCATTCAGCCCTATATGCGATCCTTTGTCGGAATTTTACGCAGAACCGCCTCAGACCCTTGCATCCACAAAACGCTCCGGTATATTCGAGGCAGTGTCATCCCGGGGTGAAGTCCTCGGTCCGACACGCCGCTCCGCGGCTGAAGAGAGATCTTCCTCGTGCGAGTCCCACTCGCTCGATGGCGAATTGTTGGAGGAATGGCGCGAACGCGGCACAACCGCTTCGTGTCGGCTGGTTGGAGTTGACGGAGGTCGATCGCGAATCTCGATCTGTTCACAAGCGAGGCGTATCAGTCTGCGTCGTCGCGTCCATGTTCTGCGTTCAACGAGAGAGCACTTTCCTGACCCGCTCTTTTCGTGTTTCCTTGTGGCCCAGAAACGGCCGTTCCGTGTCGTGGTTTATTTCAAGAGGAGTGTTCAATGAAGGCGAAGAGCTGCATGATGGTTGCCGTGGCGGCGGGTGCTGCCTGCACGGCGTTTGCGTCCGAGCCCCAGCTCGCTGAGGCTCTCAATTTCCGTCACGCCGGCCATGTGTATGTCAACATGCGCACGGGCGAGCGTGTTGTCACCCTCGGCGCCCCCGCCGGTGGTTCCCAGCGCTTCGGCGATGGCATTTTCGTCAACCAGGATAATGCCGCCAACGGCAACTTCTTCTTCGGTATGGACAACCCCACCCGCGCCCCAACGATCCCGGCGCTCGGCTCTGAGGCCGGCGACTGGGGCGACATCGCCTTCAACTCCGTCGTTGATGGCATCGGCCTCGGCTACGCCACCAACGCCGGCCTCGAGATCGCTCCGGTCTCTTCTCTCCCCAACTTCACGGTGATCCAGTGGTACTACGACTGCGACGGCGGCCTCGCCGCTTCCGAAGTCGCGGTTCCCGCCGCTGGCCTCGCGCTCAGCAGCGCGCCCGGCGCGTACTTCTCCTCCGGCTTCACCGGCTGGACCTTCACCTTCGATTTCGAGCCCACCACGCAGGGCTTCTTCTTCGAGATCGGCGACAACGACGGCTCCGCCACCGGCGCCTTCCAGATCAACGGCCCCAACCAGGGCTGCGATCTTGACGACACCGACGGCAACCCCAAGGCCGACTTCGGCTGGGGCTACACCTTCATCCAGGGCCAGACCGAGTCCAAGGGCACCACTGGTCCGTTCCTCGTCCTCCCGGCTTCCGCCGACATCATCGAGGATGACGACTTCCCGACCGGCGGTGGCGGCAACGCCGACGGCGTCCGCGACGTCTTCACTTGGTGGACCACGCCCACCAACCCGAACACCGCTGCTCCCCGCACCGGTCGCTTCGGCAACTTCTGGTTCGGCGGATGGCCCACGAACCCCTACGCCTCCTTCATGATGACCATGTACGGCAGCTCTGGCGGCGGCGGCAACCCCTGTGACGCCGCTGACTACAACGGCGACACCGAGGTCGACATCCAGGACTTCCTGGACTTCTTCGGCGACTACGGCCCCTGTGAGTTCCAGTCCACGCCGTGCCCCGACGCCCTCTTCGACGTCGATCGGTACAACCCCGATGGCTTCGTCGACATCCAGGACTTCCTCGGATTCTTCGACATCTTCGGTCAGTGCTCCTAAGAGTTGATGCACGCTCGATCTGTCCTCGGGCAGATTCGGCGGCAGAACTGATCAGCACAACAGCCCCCGTGCTCCGGCGCGGGGGCTGTCTTTATGTTGTGTCCACGCGCTACTCGCCCTGACCGCTTTGCAGAAGGGACGATCCTCGCTGCTCTCCCACTCGCACCGCGACTGGCCATTGACAGTGACCCGCGAAGCGCGGCTCAATTGCACGCGCGAGACACTCCACCGGATGCGTCACAGAAGTTGACCGAGTGCAGGCAGCGTGCTCGGACGATCCGCGTCAGCCGACGACCCGACACCCGCTGGCGTCCTTCGTGTACCGGGGAATCGATCCATCCACCGACCGAGACCACCAGTCGATGCCGCCGGCAACCGACAGAGCACCTTCGATCCCCAACTGGCGAAGCAGCAACGCCGCCTTCATCGACCGCCGGCCGTGATGGCACACCACAGCGATCGTCGGCTTCCCCTGCCCCTCGATCTCGTCGATCCGATCCTGAATCTCACCAAGCGGAATCAGCACCGTCCCCTCGATCCGCGCCGTCTCCCACTCCACTCTCTCGCGACAGTCGATCACGAGCAACCCGTCTGGGCGAGTCCGCATCAACTCCGCTGTCTCGCGTGGAGAGATCTCCAGCCCCGGCTGAAACGGATACCCATCAGGAAGATCGCTGCCAGTCCCGCTCATCGAGCATCACCCCCCGCACACGCCTCAGCCGTGCACGCCTTGCCGCAGATCGAGCACGCCTCCGGTGGCAGCATCGATGCTCTCGGCGACCTCTCGAACCGACGGTAAGGGCTCCGCAACTCCGCTGTCTGGGGCTCAACAAACAGCATCACAGGCATCGTGGCCGCATCGAAGATCTGGTTGAAGGGCGCGATCAACGCCTCGTGGATCTGCGTCGAGCTCCCGGATTGCCCGAGCTCGAACGCGGTCGAAGCCGTCGGGTGCTCACCCCTCGCGCGTGCGAGCGTATGGTCCGTCAGCCAGTGCGTTCGATAGTTTGGGCGGTGACCGACACCGTCCGAAGGAACCAGGAACTCGACGGAGCTCCACTCCTCACGCGTCAGGGTTCGCAGTGTCGGTGTGCTGCGGTTCTCGCTCGTCGGCTCACGCTCAGAGAACGCCGCCAGCACCACCTCGTCACCGATCGTCGACCTGTGGTTCGACTGAACACACCCGGATGCCACACCCAAAGCAGGAACAGCCCACCAAGCAAAGAATCGCAGCGATCGAGAGGGAGTCTCCATGACGACAGCATAGCCCGAACCCGCCACACCCGGAACAGCTCAACCACAGCACATGCCAGGACCCGATCTCCCTCGGTCTCACTGTTCCCTGCGGCTCTCGCGGCTCCGCCACGACCATTGCAGCGATGGGTCAATGATCGTCACGCTCGATGTCTCCAGAATCGCCCTGGCCTTCCGCTCCATCAGCAGCCGCTCCTGCCGACGCCGCAGGTCCGATGCCAGCGACTGTCTCACCGCCTCGATCGAGACTCCCTGATCCGGGATCACCTCTTCTACGAGCACAATCGCGTAGTTGGGATTCAGGGCGATCACAGGGCTGATCTCACCCGCCTGCAGCGAGCCGATCGTGGTACGAACCGAGAGCGGGTACGCCGGGTCAGCCACGGAGATCGGCTCGATCAGACCCCCCGCCGCGCCCGAGGCATCGATCGAACGGTCCATGGCCATCTGGATGAACCTGGCTCGACGCGACACCCCGTCAAGACCCCGCAACTCCGCGAGCGCAGCCGCCGCTTCGCGCTCAGTCGCCGCCATGAACATCCGAACCCGTCGCTTCTGCCCGTATCGAACGGCGTGCGCCAGGCGGATCTCATCATCCGTCACGCTCACCTCATCGCTCACGAGTTTCCGCAGGGCCGCGGTCCGGCGCACGAGCAGCCCGAATCGCTCCGGCCCGAGCCCCCGCGCCCGCCTCACGGAATCGATCGCCTGCTCCGGGTTGACACCGCTCCTCCCGACATCCAGCGCATCGGCCAACTCCGCACGCTCGCGTTCAAGGTCCGCCGCAGTCAGAGAGCGTCCCATCCGCGCCAACTCCGCCTCCGCGGTTCGCGTGATCAGGATCTCCTCAATGACAAGCCCGCCGAACGCCTCCGCAAGATACGGCGCGATCTGGGCGATCGTGTACGTCTCGCTCCCGAGCACCGCCGCAGGCACTGCCGATCCTCCCTGCTGCGGCTGCTGTCTCGTCTCGCCCGGGCGGGAGACCTGCACGGTCCGCTCCGAAGCGCGAAGCCCCGCCCCCTCACGCCCCAGAGCGTCGCTCGACGCCCCGGAATCAGCACAGCCACACGCAAACATCCAGCCGATACAGACCGCGCCCATCGTCGCCAGACGCATACGCCATCGAGGCGCACGGATCCGGGTGGCACATGGACCAGATGCACTTGGCTTCCTCATGGCTCTCAGGGTAGGGAACTTGCCCATCCCCACGCAGACGGTTCATCGTGTAGCATCCACATATGCACAATGGATCGGAACGCTTCAAAGGCATCGACGGTGGCCATGAGATGGACGAACGCCGGCCCGTCCTCTGCCCCTACTGCGGCACATCCTCCCTGCGACACGATCGTTGCGAGACCTGCGCCGGGCTCTTCGATCCGCTCTCCCGTCAGGCCACACAGAACCACATGGGGCCGTGGTTCATCAGAGATATCGAACACCCCTTCCGACCGGGTTGCTCATACGCAGTCATGAAGGCCATGGCCCTCCGGGGGAAGATCACCCCCGCAACCATCGTCCGCGGCCCGAGTACGCGACAGTTCTGGGAGATCGCAAAGCGTGTCCCCGGCATCGCCCACATCCTCGGCGTCTGCCACGCCTGCGCTGCCGCAGCCCGCGTCGACGACGTGGCATGCAAGACATGCAACGCCTCCTTCAACGTCGAGCAAGACCGGCAGTACATGGGACTCGGCGAAGTGAGAGAGATCCCGACCATGGCAAGAATCCCATCCCGGGAGCAGAGATAATGGCCCCCGCCTGAGCGCCTCCGAGAGGTCCTGAATGCCCGAGCACGGGGCTTTATTGTTCGTAAAAAGTTTGGTCAACGTCCGTTGTTCTTTCTTCTTGCAATCTGTATGTGGATTCTGCTAGACTAGGGTTTCAACCCCTGTAGGTTGAACCAGGCGGAAGTGATCGCGTCGCACAACACGCGGAGGTCCGACAATGGAGTCAAAGACGATGAACAGGCGTGCATTCACGCTGATCGAGCTGTTGGTGGTGATCGCGATCATCGCCCTGCTCATCGGCATCCTTCTCCCCGCGCTCGGCGAGGCCAGAAAGGCCGCCCGACTCTCCATCGATCTCAACAACCAGCGCCAGCTCGGCGTCGCGTCCAACTCGTACGCGACCGACTACGCGGACAAGAACCCGACGTTCTCATGGCGCGTCGATCAGCCGGAGAACCCCTTCGGTGCTTCCGGTTCGCTCCTGCAAGCCGCGGCGGATCAGGCCGTCTCCATCATCAACGAGCGTGGCGGCCGCAACCTCACCCGCATCTCCGGCTGGATTCCCCACGTCCTCTACTCCCACCTCGTGCTGCAGGACTATCTCGCCTCGCGTCTCCCCGAAAAACTGGTCGTCAGCCCCAGCGATGTCCATCGCAACGCGTGGCAGAACTGGCGCGAGTTCGGCTTCTACACGCCGAGCCCCGCCGCCTCCGCCGGATCAGGCACGCTCGATAGCAGTGAGCTGCGCTGGCCATACTCCTGCTCGTACGACACCGTCGTCGCGCTCTACGACCGTGGCCAGAGCTCGAACATCCGCGCCACCAGCGGTGCCGCTGTCACTCGCCGACTCAAGTGGGGCGCGCACAACTCGTACTTTGTCCCCGGTGATGCAGACCTCGACGCCACCCGCGCATCCGACGTGACCTTCCCCTCCGGCAAGGCCTTCATGCACGAGTCGGTCGATCGCTACAAGAAGGTGCAGCGCTACTACGCGTACGATGATGCACGCATCCCCGTCCTGATGTTCGACGCCTCCTCGTCCGTCCGTCAGAGTGGCGACTCCAACATCGGCTGGGATCCCAATGCTCCGACGCTCAGGTCTTCCGCCATCACATGGTTCTCCTACGCCCGCGCTCTCTACCCGCGCAACCAGTGGGAACCCCCGACCCGCAACGGTGCCCTCACCGATCCCAACGTCAAGGGCTACATGAAGTGGACCCGTGGCGGCCTCAAGGGCCTCGACTACGGTGGCCGCGAGGTCTTCACCGGTCAGACCTTCGACTGATCGATCCGATCGCATCGCATGATTCCGACAAAGGACCCCCGGAGACTCCGGGGGTCCTTTTCGCTCTGCCCCCGCCCAAGAGACAGCGCGCATCCACTACCCGGTAGAATCATCGCGTACCCAAGCCCGAAGGAGCCCACAATGAAGATCGTGGTCGCGGACAAGTTCGAGAGAGTCGGCCTCGACGGACTCGCTGCCATCGGGTGCAATGTCACGAACGCGCCGGAGACTCCGGCCGACGGGCTAGCCGCCGTCGTGAACGACGCCCGCGCCGAGGTGCTGGTCGTCCGCTCGAAGAAGGTCACGGCCCTGTCCATCGAGGGCATGAGGGGCGTCCGTCTCATCATCCGGGCGGGAGCGGGGTACGACAACATCGATCTCAACGCCGCGACAGCCGCTGGAATCGCCGTCGCCAACTGCCCCGGCATGAACGCAGTTGCCGTCGCCGAGCTCGCGATCGGGCACCTGATCAACCTCGACAGGCGCATACCGGAGCAGACCATCGCCGCCCGTGAGGGAAAGTGGGACAAAAAAGAGTTCGGGCGCACCGGCACCGGCGGCGCACGGGGACTGAAGGGCTCAACACTCGGCGTCGTCGGCTGCGGCGCGATCGGACGCGCCGTCATCAAACGCGCCCTCGCCTTTGAGATGCGCGTGATCGCGTGGAGCCGCTCCATCACCAAGGATCACGCGAAGGATCTCGGCGCAGAGTGGGGGGGCAACGACACACCCGCCCTCCACACGCTCGCGTCTGTCTGCGATGCGATCTCGATCCATCTGCCCGGCGCATCCGACACCAAGCACCTGATCGGGCGCGAGTTTCTCTCGAAAATGAAGCCCGGTGCGTACCTCGTCAACACATCCCGAGGAAGCGTCATCGACGAGGCGGCCCTCCGCGATGCGATGGTCTCAAAGGGGATCCGTGCCGGGCTCGATGTCTTTGAGAATCAGCCCGCAGAGCCGCAGGGGGCATGGACCTGCCAGACCGCGAAACTGAGCGGCGTCTCGATCACCCACCACAGCGGCGCGGGGACCGAGCAGGCCCAGAACGCAGTCGCGGAAGAGGTCGTCCGGATCGTACGAGTCCTCAAGGAGACCGGCACGATCGAGAATCGCGTCAACTGATGCCCGCTGCGAATCACGGCAGAGATCCATCGGGGCGTACAATCCGACATCCAACGCAGATTCAGTTCAGGAGAGCAGCCATGACCACGATGAGCCCCGCCGGGACCGCGCCGGCCGTGACCAAGACGACTTCAGGCGAACGCATCTTCAACTTCTCCGCCGGCCCCGGCTGCCTCCCCGAGCCCGTCCTGCAACAGATCCAGGAGGACGTCTTCAACATCAAGGGCTCGGGTGTGGGGATTCTCGAGCACTCGCACCGGGCCAAGGTCTACGACCGGGTCCTCGCCGAAGCGTTCGAGGACTTCCGCAAGATCAGCAACCTCCCGAGCAACTACCACGTCCTCTTTATGACAGGCGGCGCCACCAGCCAGAACTTCCTGGTCCCCGCCAACTTGAAGCCCCAGGACCAGACTGCGGACTACATCACCACCGGATACTGGGCCGAGAAGAGTCTCGAACAGGCAAAGGTCTACGGTCCCGTGCACGAGGCCTTCACGAGCAAGGACAAGAACCACTCCTACATCCCCACCGACGAGCAGATCAGGTACTCCGCATCCCCCGCGTACGTCCACATGTGCTCGAACAACACGATCTTCGGCACGGAGTGGCACGACATCGCCGGGGGCAAGAACACCTGGCGCGAGCGCATCCCCACGGTCCCCGCGGGCGTGCCGCTCGTCTGCGACATGTCCAGCGATATCTACAGCCGTCCCGTTGACTTCACCAAGTACGGCCTCGTCTACGCAGGCGCGCAGAAGAACCTCGGGGCCGCCGGCACCACCCTCGTCGTCATCCGCGACGATCTCGCGACCAAGAAGGTCCGCGATCTCCCCTGGATGCTCAGGTACGAGACCTTCGCCAAGGACGAGAGCCGCCCGAACACGCCGCCCGTCTTCGCGATCTACATCTGCGGCCTCGTCTTCAAATGGATCCTCGCGCAAGCCCAGGGAGGCAAGCACTGCCTCGAAGTCATCCACGAACGCAACATCAGGAAGGCCGGCCTGGTCTACGACGCGATCGATACTTCCGGCGGCTTCTGGAAGGGGTGCGCTCAACCCCACGCCCGCAGTCTTATGAACATCACTTTCAAGGCCCCGACGCCCGAGCTCGACGACAAGTTCTGCAAGGAGTCAACCGCCGCGGGCCTCGACGCGATGAAGGGACACCGCTCGGCAGGCGGCATGCGCGCCAGCATGTACAACGCGATGCCCGAGGCGGGGTGCAAGGTGCTCGCCGACTTCATGCGCGACTTTGCAAAGAAGAACGGTTGAAGACCGAACTCGGTTTCATTCACGTCGCGTTCACCGCAACGCAGACGCGTTCAGCGACTTCCTCGACCGAGATCCGCTCCATCATCTCTCGTCCGGCCGGTTCGTCCTTGTGATCAAGAACCTCCCCCGGCTCAACATGTTGGATCACGTCGCGCTCGCGCCGATACGGCCCGACCCGCGAGATCGACGTCGGCCCGTAGAGCGCGACCATCGGACGCTCGAATCCGACCGCCATGTGGAGGGCCGCGGAGTCGTTCGCCACGACAATCGCCGCCCGCTCGACGACAGCCATCAGCTCCCCGACGCTCGTCCTTCCGATCAGGTCGAGCACGCGCCGATCGCGCGATGCCAGTTCGAGCAGGGGTCCGCACTGCTCTCGCTCGGACCTTGCGCCGACGATCGCGACGCGCTCGACTCCCATCCCGAGCACCCGCTCCGCCAGAGCCGCGAACCGCTCCGCGGGCCACCGCTTCCCCGCCCACCTGCTCGTCGGAGCAAGCACCGCGGCTCGCGATGATCCAAGCGTCTGCTCTGCCCACTGTTTCCACGCCGGCAGCGAATACAGTCGCATCACCGCGTCCGGCCTGACGCCCGCCCGCTCGACCAGCGCGAGCATCCGATCAACGGCGTGGACCTCGCGATCGACGTGGTGCCGCTCGTTGTATCCGAGCCATCCGACTTCCTGCGCGTTCGCGTATCCCACCCGGCGCCGCGCCCCCGTTGTCAGCGCCAGCATCCCGCTTCGGAAAAGCCCCTGCGCATCGATGACAAGGTCGTACCGCTGGGCACGCAGATCACGCAGAAACCGGATCGTGCTCCCCGGTCGGATCTTCTTCAGGTCCTTACCCAGTCTCCCGCGCTCGAACGGAACCACGCCCGACAACGCAGGGTGCCCCGAGATCGCGTCCGCAAACGTGTCCTGCACCAGCCAGTCAATCCGGGCCTCCGGGTACCCGCTCCGCAACGATGCCAGCACAGGCACCGAGCGGCAGACATCCCCCAGCGCGCTCGGCCGGATGATCAGGATCGACTTGGGGAGAGATTCGCTCTGCAAAGGTCGCTGTCCATCGGTCCACCCACCGCTCCCCCGTGAAAGTGGGCCTATCACACCCCCAATAGTCCACATGGTCAGCCCTGTGAACCAACAGGGCCACATCACAATCGGCGGCTGCTCAGAGCCGCTGCCCGCTCCACCGGAGGTCAACCATGCGTCGCTCGATCATCGGAACCAGGCGTCGGTCAGTGCTCGACACGGCGGCCCTTGCCGGAGTGCTCGGCTTTGCCGCCATCTCCCCCGGGCTCGCCCTTGCCCAGGATGGGGACGGTGTGCAGCCCTTCATTCTCTACGAGCACGTGCCGATGTCCTCCTGGCTGGTCGATGAGAAGGACGCCGGCGTCAAGCATGCCCTCTCGATGATCCCGGCCCGCCTCGCCGAGCTCCCGGGAGAGATTCCCGACATGCCCCCGGAGGTAGAGCCGCTCATCCAACTCGCGCTTCGCACCCTTGCCCAGCCCGCCCGGCTCGCAATCACCTACAACCCCGACAACGCCTTAGGCGGATTCTTCGGCTACGGATTGACCCTCAGTGTTCATGCCAAGGACCAGGGGCACGCAACCCAGTTGCACGGCATCCTTCACGCCGCGCTTCTGGAGAAGGTCCAACAGGAGGGCATGCCCGCGCCCGCCGACAGCATGCGCTTCAAGGGCATGCAGGACGTGCAGTTGCCTTTCGGACTCATCTCCTATGGACCGCGTGAGTCGAAGGACGGATGGCGATTCGAGCTCATTGTCGGTGCCGTCGACAACCCCGACGCCGGCTTCGACAGGTTGCCAGCCGCTCCGCAGGGCATGAACCCCGTCATGCGCGGCTCGATCCACCTTGCGGCGCTCACCCCCGGCATCAACATGGCCCGCACACTGGCGGGAAGGAACTTCCCTCCCGAGGGTGTCGAGGTCCTGACCGGATTGGAGCAAGCCGGCATCATCGGCTCAGAAGCGATCGCCATCGACTTTGTCGCTGGGCACACCGCAAAAAGCACGACCAGCATCACGCGCGTCCACGGCGCCGGCAAGTACGCGAGCCAGTGGCACATGTCGAAGGAGACCGTGAACGCGGCGGACCTTGCCATGGTCCCCGCAGACGCAACCATGATGTCCATCGCCAAGGGCGACCTGTCCGGGGTGTCGGCTCTGATCGAAAATCTCGCACAACGCGGCGTGCCCGTGAACGACTTCCTCCGTGAGTTCAAGAACCACACCGGTGTTGATCTCCGCGCCGACATCATCGACTCGATCGGCGGCACATGGGGCGCGTACCTGTCCGATTCGACGGGGGGCGGCTCCTTCGGCTCCGGCGTCCTCTTCGCGTCGCTCAAGGACCGCGCCCGCGTGCTCGACGCTCACCGCAAGCTCGTCGCCACGGCGGGCAAGCACCTCGCCGAGGAAGAGAAGGGAATGTACATCCGTCCCACGATCTGGAACTCCGGCGAAGTGGAACTCATGTCCCTCCGCTTCCCCGGACTGCCCGTCCCGCTAGAGATCACCTACGCCGTTGCAGGCAACTGGTTCGTCGCGGGCTTGACACCCCAGGCCGTCCTCGCGGCGTCGGCGCAGGCACTCGGCAAGTCCGGCCCCGGTATCGCGTCGAACCCGATCTTCGCCGAAGCGATCCCCGCAGGACGCAATCTCGCCAGCATCACCTTCGTGGACACCGCCCGCGCCGCCAAGACCGGATACCCACTGGTGAGCATGGCCGGCTCGGCGTTCGCCAACCTCGCCCGCTCACCGAAGGGTGATCGTGACATCGGTCTCACCGTGCCCCTCTACACGGACTTCATGAAAAACGTGAAGCCAACCACGCAGTTCTCCTACTGGGACGGCGAGGACCTCGTCACCGAGAGCAACGCCGATCGCTCCATGCTCGTGAACGTCGCCAGCGCGCTCGGCACGGGAGGCGCGTTCTGGCCCCTCCTCATCGCGATTCCCCCGATCGCCGAGAGTGCCGAACGTGGGCGCATCGGCATGGGAGCGGGCGACCGCGACCTTCCGCCCCTCACGCGCAGGACCGCACTGGCGCTCATCGAATCGCCCGAGATGATCCTCGATCCCGTTCGGCGCCGGGCATCCATCGCTGCGATCGGGCTCGTGTGGCAACTCGACTGATCGCCTCGTCGCTTCACATCGGCGTGCTCTCGACTTGAAGATGGTCCTCCGCACACGCGGGGGCCCGTCTTGTCGTGTGCGCTCGCGTGTTCACCCTTCCCCGCCCAGTTGCGTCATGGGCAGCAAGAGCCCCATAGCTACAACGACAACCACGCCCGCAATCGCCATGAGCATCAGGGGCTCGATCAGTCGCACCACGATCCCGAGCAGCCGGTCGATCCGTTTCTCGATCGTCTCTGCCACACTCAGGAGAACCTTCTCAAGGTTGTTCGCCGATTCACCAACTGAGATCATCTCCACGATGTCGTCGGCAAAGAGGCCGCTCGAAGCCAGGGGCGGAGCCAGCTGCTCGCCCGCTCGCACGGCCTCGATCGCACGATCGATCGCCTCTTCCATCAGCACATTCCCCGCCGCCTCCTTGCTGATCGCCATCGCCTGCAGCATCGGCACGCCGTTCTCCAGCATCGTTCCCAGCAGGCGGCAGAATCTCGCCGCCGCGAGGGCACGCACCAGTTGCCCGCACACGGGAGCGAACGTGAGGAACTCCGTGCCCCGGCGTCTGACGTCAGCGCGCTTCGAGAGTCTCCACGCGAGAATCCCTATCGCGATCGCGACCCCGACGAGAGAGACACCAAACCCCGCGATCAGGTCGCTCGCACCGAGCACAAGCCGAGTGGAGAGCGGCAACTGCGACATCCGCTCAAAGACCGGCTTGAACATCGGCACAAACACACCAAACACAACGCCGAGAATCAGCACGCCGAACAGCACGAGCAACGCGGGATAGATGAGAGACCCGACGATCCGACCCCTGAGTTCCGCCTGTGCCAGCACGAACGCCCCAAGGCGGCTGAAGACGCCCTCAAGGAATCCGCCCTTCTCGCCCGCGCGGATCATCGCAATGTGGATTCGGGGAAAGATCTCAGGACGCCGCGACATCGCCTCCGCAAGCTCTCCCCCGTCCGACACGGTCTCGGCGAGGTGGCGATACACATCCGCGACCTTCGGCTGGCTCCGACGGGCAGCGATCAGCTTCAGCGACCGGAGCAGGGGCACGCCCGCATGGAGCAGATCGCCGATCTGCACATAGGACTCGCCCAGCTTCCGAGCCGACACGCGACGACCCCTGGCCGTCCGTTCTTTGGCCGGTGAGATCGTCACCGGGGTCAGGCGACGAGACTCCAACTCCGCGAGCACGGCCTGCTCCGTGGCTGCTGATAACAGGCCGGAGACCCGGTCGCCTGAGGCAGTCAGGGCTGTATACGCGTAAGTCGCCATCCCGAGCGAACAGAATAGCAGGCATCACAAGCACGGACAGCAAGACTGCTGCCACGCGAGATCTCGCCCCTGATCAGTCGGATCAAGGGGCTGCGAGCAGCTCGTCAATCCGGCTCACAAGCTCCTTCGCGTCCGGCTTCGTGCGTGGCTCGAACCGCTGAACCACATTCCCCTCACGATCAATCAGGAACTTGGTGAAGTTCCAGGATGGCTCGCCGCCGAGCGGCTTGGGGAGTGACGCCAGTTGCTTATACAGCTCGCACGCGTCCTTCCCCTTGACAGAAACCTTCTCAAACATGGGGAACGTCACGTTGTACTTGCTCTCACAAAACGCCGCGATCTCCTCGTTCGTGCCCGGCTCCTGGCCCATGAAGTTGTTGGCCGGGAACGCCAGCACAACAAAGCCCTTCTCCTTCTTCGACTCGTAGAGCGACTGAAGGGCCTCGTACTGGGGCGTCAATCCGCACTTGCTCGCCACGTTCACAAGCAGTATGACCTTCCCCTTGTACGCGTCGAGGCGTTCGGCCGTGCCGTCGATCCTCGTCATGGTGTAGGAAAGCACGTAAGGCGACACATCACCAGCCGGCTCATGCGATGCCGATCGGTGCGAGACAAGCCCGAGGGCTACAGGAAGCCCGAGAATCGGTGCGAGCAGGAGAGCGAGCCGAGAACGGGTTGCCATCGCATGTCTCCGGTGTGGGTGATCCAGCCAACGGTTTCGGAACGACGCGCCGAGCAGATTCGGCCGCACGCCGCGTTCCTTCAGAGAACCCGCATCAAACCGACAACCTATCGTACCGCGTGGTGACGCTCCGACGCACAGTCCGGTTTGCGATCAATCCGAGTGCCGCCGACGATCGCGGCACAAACGGATACGGCGGCGTTCCCTCCCTCATGCCCTGGGGAAGAACCTTCGAGCTCACAGTCTCCTGCCGTGGCACGCCCGACCCGGCCACAGGATACCTGATCAATATCAAAGCGATCGACGACGCCGTGCGACGCACCGCCGTGCCCGCACTCGCGGCTCACATCGAACGCCACGCCGATCCCGCGGCGTGCGTGCCGCAGCTCCTGACGCTGCTGCGGAATCATCTGCCTGTTCCAGTTGTCGCTGTCCGACTCCATCTCACGCCGACACTCGTCATCGACACAGAGGTCACTATGGGAAGCAGGGTGGTGCTCGCTCAGAAGTTCGAGATCGCTGCCGCACACAGACTTCACTCGCCGTCGCTCTCGGACGCCGAGAACCGGGCGTTCTTCGGCAAGTGCAACAACCCGGCGGGACACGGGCATAACTATGTGATCGAGCCGCGGGTCGAGACCGGCACGCGTGCGGCACGAGCCGCTATCACTCTGGCCGAACTCGAAGAGATCACCCAGCGTGTGCTGGTCGAGCCGTTCGACCACAAGCACCTGAACCTGGATACTCCTGAGTTCTCCGACCATAACGGACTCAATCCGACAGTCGAGAACATCGCCATGGTCTTCTTCCGGCTGCTCTCGACCGAGCTCGCCCGTCTCGGACGAGACGCCAGACTCAGGGAGATCACTGTCTGGGAGACCGATCGAACCAGCGCGACATTCGGAGGCACGCAGGATTACCACGCCGTGAACGATCAGCAGGTCTGATCACGACGTACCATGCAGCATGGGTGTGGCGACCATACTTGTTGAACGCGGACTGATCACGCGCGAGCAGCTCGAGCAGGCCGCGGCCGAGCACCGATCGTCGGGCGAGCGGATCGACCGCGCCCTGATCCGGCTGGGAATGGTCGGGCGGCGCGAGGTGCTCGAGATCATCGGCGAGCAGCTGGCCATGCCCGTCGTCGATCTCGGGAGCGCGGATGTCGCTCCGGAAGTCATCCAACTCCTCCCCGCCCGTGTCGTCTTCAAACAGCAGGTTGTACCCATCGAGCTTCGCGATGGCGTTCTCGTCGTCGCGACCAGCGACCCATTCGAGCTCTCCGCGCTCGACGAGCTCCGTCTCGTCACCGGCAACCCCATCGAGCTTGTTCTCGCGGATGAAGAAGAACTCCGACAGTTCATCCGGACTCACTACGGCGTTGGTGGCGACACGCTCCACGAGATGGCGGGCCACGGACTCGGTATCGAATCCATCGAGGGCGAGGCGGACGAGATCGAGCAGGCGCAGGAAGCGTCTGTCATCAAGCTCGTCAACGATCTGCTCGCCGAGGCGATCAGCGAGAGAGCGACCGACGTCCATATCGAGCCGTACGAAGGGTCGCTCGCCGTTCGCTATCGCATCGACGGCGTGCTCCAGCGTGCCAACGTCCCGCCCACGATCCATCGGTTCGGCGCGGCGATCGTCTCTCGCCTCAAGATCATGGCCTCGCTCAACATCGCCGAGAAACGCCGGCCCCAGGACGGGCGTATCACCTTCCGGCATAAGCCGCAGGGACAGGCCCCTTCCGAATTCGATCTCCGCATGAGCGTGATCCCCATGCTCTCCGGAGAGGGCGTTGTGCTCCGCGTGCTCTCCAAGACCGCGGTTCTCATGGGGCTCGATCAGCTCGGCATGCCCGAGAACGTCCTCAAGAGCTGGGACACGCTCATCAATCGCCCCCACGGCATCCTCCTCGTCACAGGTCCGACCGGCAGCGGCAAGAGCACCACGCTCTACGCGAGTCTCAACCGCATTGTCTCCGACGAAGTCAAGGTCATCACCGTTGAGGACCCGGTCGAGTACCACGTTCCCGGCGTCAACCAGATCCAGGTCAACCACAAAGTCGGGCTCGACTTCTCCTCCGGCCTTCGCTCCATCCTGCGACACGATCCCGACGTTGTCATGATCGGCGAGATCCGAGACAAGGAAACCGCCGAGACCGCTGTGCAGGCCTCGCTCACTGGGCACCTCGTCTTCAGTACGCTGCACACCAATGACGCAGCCGGTGCAGCAACCCGCCTCCTCGACATGGGGGTTGAGCCCTTCCTCATCGCATCAAGCGTTGAGGGCGTGATGGCCCAGCGCCTGGTCCGGCGCGTCTGCACCCAGTGTTCACAGCCCTTCAACGCCGAACCCGGCTCCCTGCCCAAAGACTTCGAGGAACAGGGCGCCACCCTCCGCTGCGGTGTTGGATGTCGGAACTGCCGCGGCACTGGCTTCAGGGGACGCGTCGGACTCTATGAGATGCTCCATCTGACCAGCGCAACCCGCGAAATGATCATGCGAAGGGTGAATGCCGCTGAGTTGGCAGCTGCCGCGTTGGCCGAGGGAGAACTCTCCCTCCTCAAGTACGATGGATACGCCAAAGTCCGACAAGGCCAGACCACGATGGAAGAGGTTGCCGGAGCGTTGGTTGTGTGAGACATACGAACAGGAAGCGAAACGCGCATCCTCCGCGATCTCATCGACTTGGATAAACTTCTTTGCAGCCGAGGGGTGACTTGCTAGTATGGACTAGCTCCTGAACACCACCTTCGCTTCAGGATGTTGAGTTGATGCCGGGCCGATTCCGGTCCGAACGCCGAATCTGCCGACTGAGATACCCGGCAGAAACCGCTCAGAAAGGATCTTTGAGCCATGACCCAGGAAGTGGAGTCCAGAGCAAGGGTGCCGCGCCGTCGTGCTCGCCGCGGGTTCACCATCATCGAAGTGATGATCGTGATCGCGATTATCCTCGCCCTTTCAGGGCTCGTCGGTTTCGCCCTCATCGGCCAGAGCGCCAAGGCCAAGAAGGGCATTGCCGAGACCCAGATCCGTCTCATCAAGGGCGGCGTCAAGGCGTTCTACGTCGACTTTGGTCGATTCCCATCCGAAGACGAAGGGTTGGCGGTCCTCTGGAACAAGTCCCTCCTGCAGTCTGAAGAGGATCAGGCCCGCTGGACCAAGTACCTCGAATCTCCCGTGCCCACCGACCCCTGGGGCTCCCCGTGGGGTTATCGGGCCGAGAGCCAGAATCGCGATGGCGAATACGACTTGTGGTCATACGGACCGGACAAGCAGGACGGGACGGACGATGACATCAACGCCTTTGCAGCCGAAGACGCCGACGCTGAGGGCGGCTCAGGCATGGGACTGCCCCCGCCCCCGCCGGGTGGCAACTGATTGATCCATGCCGCTCAACCAAGGGGTTGGGTGTCATGGACCGTTGGAGAAGTGTGTGGGCGAGTGCCCGGATCGCAAGGAGCGGTCGTTTCAATTGTCGCGGAGCGAACTCGTGGTGCGGACGACCGTGTCCGCACATCTCGGGGTGACGATCATGGCCACCAGCCGAACGCTCTCACGAAACAAGTGCTTCTCAATGGTCGAGGTGTTGATCGCGATCGCGATTGTGGGGATGCTCGCCGCACTTGTGGCCGTGCCCATGACGAGCCATCTCCGCGGAGCCGAGGTCGATGGAGCCGCTGCTCGGATCCAGTCCGCGCTGAGCGATGCTCAGGCCACTGCCAGAGAATCCGGTCTGCCCGTCACGGTCATCGCAATCGTCGGCGATGATGGTCGCACCGGTGTTGACAGCCGCACCGTCACCGATACGGCTTCGCAAACCGCAAACACCAATCCCGGCATGGAGCACGCCTTCACGCGCGCGACCAAGAGGGTGAACCTGCCACAGGGCATCACCATCGCCGGCCGCACTCCCGCAGCAGAGCCGGCGAGAAGTCTCGGCGGCATGGGATCACCCGCATCCGATTCACGCTCTGAAGTCTCCGAGCCACGTGAGCGCACGCTTGCGGTCTTTCTCCCCGATGGCAGCGCAGTTGTTTCCGGCCCCATACTCGTGCGAGGTCGCGATGGTCGCTCCAGCGAAGTAAGAGTGAATCCCTGGACAGGTGTCGCCGCGCTCGCAGGCGCAACTACCGGCGATCCTCGTCGCAGCGACACGCTCGACACCCGCGCGGGTGGGCTGCGCGACGATCTTGACCCGTTTGCGAAGTGGAGATGAAAAGACGAGGCGCGATCCTTCTCGAACTCCTTCTGGCCGTCGTGCTCTTCGCGATGGCCGGACTGGCGATCCACGGAGCTCTCGATCACGCCCTCGACCGATCCACGCTCACCGCCGAACGACTCCGTGCGGCGGATATCGCCTGGTCCGCCATCTCATTGATCGAATCCGGCGTCGTTCAGCCCGAATCCATCGATGGTCCGATCGAAGAGACCTCGCCGCTCTGGATGGGACCTCCCCCCGGTGCGGGCATCGCCGATCCGCAGCTCGGGCCGTGGAGCGGCTGGGGGATACGCGTTGAGACCGAGCCGACCCAGTTCCGAAGCCACATGCTCGTGTCGATCGGTGTGGTGCGATCGGGCGGCACCGAAGAGCGGATCATCTATACCGCCAGGCAGATCGTGCGCATCGGCAACGCCCCGGCCGCCGCACGTCCCCTCGATCGGCAGGGAGGTGAAGCGTGAGCCGTCACACATCCGCACGCTGCTTCTCGGTCATCGAGGTCCTCGTCGCGTGTGCGTTGCTGCTTCTGCTCATGGGCGCGGTGATGTCGCTCATGTGGAGCGCAAGAGACCAGAGATCCAGAGTCACCGCAATCTCAACATCCGCTCGCGAAGTCCTCGCGATGCTGGACCAGATCGAGTCCGATCTCATGACCGCGGTCGCCGCCGATCCGCGCGAGGGCTCCGGTGTTGTCGGAGACGAGACGTCGATCAGAATCCTCTCCCGAGGCGTGTGGCTCCGAGGCAGCTTCGGCGAACGATCGCCGCGTGACATCCAGGGCTCCTCATTCAACTTCGACGGACAGGGAGCGAGGGTCGAGGCCGAACGATGGCTCGTCTCGGGCGAACGCATGCGAGCCACCGTATGCGAACGCGTCGGAGAGCTGCGATTCAGATACGCCGACGGGTTCGCGTGGCACGACACGTTCGACGCAGCCGAACGCGGCAGCATGCCGACCGCGATCGAAATCAGCGTCACCACATCCCGAGGAGAGTTCTGGCGCAGAATCGTGAGGATCCCCGATGGCGGAGGTGAAGGCGCATGAAGCGGGCGATCGCGCTGCTCTCCGTGCTCCTGGTGATCGTGCTCGGCGCGCTCACCGCCATGATCGCGCTGGACCAATCAGCCGCCACCGCGTCAGGCGCAAGTGGCTCGCTGCTCCGGCGTGAAGCCAGGGCCGCCGCCTGGTCAGGCGTGCTCGGGGTCATGGCAGAACTCGAAGCACAACGGACCGACCTCATCGAAGGGTCCGATCCCGATCTCACCGAACAATGGACCATCTACGCCGATGGATCGATCACGGCCCGCGTCAGGATCGAGCCCATCGGGTCCGGCAACGGGTCAGCGCCGAGCGATCTTGCACAGAGCGAAGCCGCGAAACTCAACCTCAACGTGGCGACGGCACCCATGCTCGCCCGCCTCTCCGGCCTCGGCGATGAGCGTGCACAGTCCATCAGATCGCTCGCGGCCCGCGGCGGACTCACAAGCATCGAGGATCTTCGTCTCGTCGGCATCGATCCCCGCGACGAGGCAGGCGCGATCGGAGGAGTCTCCCTCGAATCGCTCGCGACCGCGTACTCGCTCGATCCCGATCTCGGCATCGGCGTCGGCGATCGTGCGACATCCGGACGGAAGCGAGCCCGCTGGGACCCCGCAGCCGGGGCATTCGATCGTCGGGTCGCCTCCGACAACGCAGTCACCGAGGCGGTCGAGCGGTTGACCGGCGCGAACGTGGATCTCTCATCCGCTCACGACGTCGCCCGGGCGCTCGATCGACTCAATATCTCGCCCTCAGTGTGGGCCGCGCTCTGGGATGAACTCGCCTTCGGAGAACAGGGCGCTGGCCGCGAGGGACTCGTTGATATCTCGCGAGCGCCGGAGGCCGTGCTCGGGTGTATCCCCGGATTCGAGGGCCGCGCAAAGGAGATCCATGAAGCCGCACGCCGCCTGGGCTCGGATCGCACGAGAAGCCCGACGTGGCCTCTGGACGCGCGGCTCGTCTCTTCCTCAGACATGGCACGGGCACTCCCGTGGATCACGACGCGCACCCTGCACTGGCGCGTCATCATCGTCGGTGAGATCACGAGGGCATCGTCCTCAAACGATGAACCGATCGTGCTGTCCCGTGCGGCGTTGGACGCGATCATCGATTGTTCCGGCGATCGAGTGCGGGTGTCATATCTGCGCGACGTCACCTTCGACGGCGCATCCGACGGCATCGACACGCTGCTCGCCCAGACACTCGTCACAGAAGAGGAACAATCCGGCACCCCGCCCGAATCGTCGCTCGCCGCGCCGGTTGCCGACAGAGCGCAACCCGGCGACGATGCTCGGTCTGTGAGCAGACCAGGCGGGACGCGCAACGCCACAAGCCGTAGCGACCCACCTCCGCCCCAACAAGGCGGAGACTCCTCAGGACACCGCAGGGGTCGATGGTCAGCGAAAGGATGACAGCGGATGGCACGTAGATCCGACATGCTGGCAATCGAGTTCGATGGGACGCGCCTCCTTGGCGCACGCATGTCCGTGGCCTCCGGCAAGGTGGTCGTGCGCGAACTCATCGAGTCTCCCGCGCCCGAAGGTCTCGATCGTGCCGATGCAGCCGCGATCGGAGCGTGGTTGGGGCGAGTTGCCGCAGAGAAAGGCCTCTCCCTCCGCCGCGTTGTCTTCGTTGTGGGTCGCGAAGAGATTATTCTCAAACGGATGAACATCCCCGGCGGAGCCGGTCTGAACCAGACCGAACTGGCCGGGCTCGTCCGACTCTCTCTCTCTCGTCAGATGACCGTTGCCATCGATGGCGCGGGCATCGACTTCATCCGCCTTGACACCGCCGGCGAAGAGAGCGGCGCCGCCACCGTTGTTGCCGCCGCACTGCCGGCAGATCGTCTCGCCTGGTACCGCGCCGTTGCCGGTGCCGCAGGCGCTCGTGTCGGGGGGATCCAACTCGCGATCTCAGGAATCTCCGCCATCGCACGCGGCATCGCGGCTCGGCACGATGGGCCAGCCCTCTGCATCACCCTCAGCCGCTCCAAAGCCGAGTTCCTTGTTCTTGAGAGCGGCCAGATCGCAACCGCACGCGCGGTCGAGATCGGCGCGCCCCACGACGACGGCGGCCTGGAGCAGTACGCCGCACGCGTTGTGGTCGAGGCGAGAAGAACGTGGATGGGCTGGACCAGCGGACGCGAAGGTTCTGTACCAGAATCCCTGCTCCTGTTCGGCGATGCAGATCTTGCCGAGCGCGTCCGAGCCCGCAGCGCCGACGCCTCGCTCGCGAGCCAGGTTCGAGTCGCATCGCTCCCTCCCGGCGTCCTGATCGAGCCCGATACCAAGCAGCCCGCCGATGTCGCAACCGGCGCGTTCCAGGCGATTATCGGCGTCGGCTTCTGCCGCGCCGAGTCTCACAACGCCTTCGATTTCGCGGTCGTCAAGAAGGGCCCGGATCCGAAGGCCAGACTTCGCCAACTCACACTCGCAGGCGCATTCTCACTCATCCTCCTGCTCGGGGGCGCGTGGGTTCTTGCTCAGATGAGACTCGCCGAGTATCGCGAGAGCCGGGACACAGCCCGAGCCGCCATGAATCGTGCGGGCACGCAATACGCCGATCTCCTCGTGCAGGAGGTGAGGGCAGAAAGCGTCGAGAGATGGGCCGCAGCCGGGATGGACTGGCTCGGACATCTCACGTGGCTCAGCGATCAGATGCCCGATCCGAAAGACGGACAACTCGACGAGGTCTCCGCCATCATGAGCGCCGACGTCGAGTTCGTTCCACGCGATCGCTCGGTCGCCGGCGCGCTGTGGACCACTCGCCAGCAGGCCGTGTTCTCGCTCTCGGGCAGGGTCATACGCCGAGAGATCGCCCTCGACCTCCGCGGCCGACTGGTTCGCGGAGACCTGTACAAGGTCGTGAACCAATCGGCGGACACCGAAGACCGATTCAGTTTCGATCTCGTCACATCGCGGACAACACCCTCGGATTCCGCTCCTTCAGCTCCCGCCACAAAGCCCGATGCAAGGCCGGCATTGAACGGAAGCGTGACCGCCCCCGGAGGGCGCGGCACATGAGACGCTTCCTCAAGCCAACGCTGCTCGCGCTTGCCGCGATCCTGTTCGCCGGCGCATCCTGGTACGGCTATCGCGCGATGTACGCCAACGAGCGCGACGCCCTGCTCAAAGAAACCGCCGACCTCCGGCGTGCCCAGGTTGCCTACGAGAAAGAACTCCAGCGTCAGCAAGCCGTACGCGACCGACTCGCCGCGATGGCCTCCACAACCCTCGGCAAACAGTTCGATCGCGTCGATCACCGGCTGCGCACGGGGCTGAGCCGGGTGGGCCAGGACTCAGGACTGGCCGATGTCGTCGTCAGCAGCACGCCCCCGAAGGACGAGCGAAACCCCGCCGCCGTCGCCAGAAACATGGAGAGACTGATGCAGGATCGCATCAAGAAATCTCCAAACTTCTCTGTAGTTCGTGCTCAGGTGAAGGGAACCGGCACGCTGCCGCAGGTCCTGCAAGCACTCGCCACATATTCCTGCCAGCCGTGGATCCATCGAATCGACACGCTCACGATACGTCCCGTCGGCCGCGAACGAGAGAGGTTCGAACTCAAACTCGACGTCGCGACCATCTGGATGCCCGATCTCTCGACGGACAACCCAAACGATCCCCCCATCGTCGCTCCGGGTGAGTCAGGCGTGCAGGCCATCGCCTTGATCACAGCGAAGAACGTCTTCAAGGTGCCGACGCCTCCCCCGAGAACACCCAACCGAGCCGTCGTGGCTGCTCCCCCTCAACCACAGGAACCAGCACCGCCCTTCGCGGAATGGAAACTCACAGGGGTCATCTCCGGACGGCGCGGCGTCGAAGCCCTCATGCTCAACATGCGGGACGGCGAACGGCGAGTGCTCGCACCGGGTTCCGCCGTGCTCGGCGCAACGCTCGTTTCGGGGGCTGGCGAAGAGGCCGTCTTCGAGCTCGAAGGCACGATGTGGACAGTTCGCACGGGCGCAACCCTGGCAGACCGGATCAGGAAGGAATAGGTAGACTGTGAGGGTGGTCGGACAATCGACCGCTCACACGGAAGGAGCGGGTTCTATGGCGTGGAGACGCAACACTGGCGCGGTTATTGCCTCACTCGTGCTCTGCGCGGGGCACCCGATCTCGATCTGGCACATTGACTCGCTCGCCCTCGCGCAAGAAGCCCAGCCCCCCGTCGCCCCCCCAGTCACGCAGCAGGATGCGAGCCCTACCACTCCCGTCGGCATCCGCTTCAACTTTAAAGACTCCCCCTTCGACCAGGTGATCGATTTCTTCTCGCGTGAGTCCGGATTGCCGGTCATCAAGGAGACCGATGTTCCCGCCTCCGCCCTGACCTTCATCAGCGAAGAGTCGTACACCCTCGATGAAGCGCTCAGCATCCTCAATCTGAACATGGCCCGCTTCGGCGCGCACCTCCGTCGCGAGGGCAGGTATCTCTATCTCTCCTCGCTCCAGGACGCCGCACGCAAGCCCATGAAGGTCTCCGGAGACGAAGTCCCTCCCGAGATCATGCCGGATGAGATGCTGACGATCACGGTCCCGCTCAACAACGCAAGGGCCGAACTCGTCGCCGCGCAGATCAAACCCCTTCTCGGCGCGTACGGCGGCATCACCCCCATCCCCGCGCAGAACATGGTCGTGATCGTCGAGACCGCTGCACAGTGCCGCAGGATCCGCGAGATCGTCCGCTCGATCGACGAGGTTCGCCCAGTCGATTCCGCCTTCAAGCTCTTCCCGCTCAAGCACGCGAAGGCCGACTCCGTGGTCGCGGCACTCCGTGGGCTCGTCGGCGAGCGTCAGAAAACCGTGATCGTCGACAAGGACGGTCAGCAGCGCGTCGTCGAGGAGGTCAACGTCGCCGGACTCAACATCCAGCCCGATCCACGCACGAACTCCGTCATCGCAGTCGGCTCGGAAAGCCGCCTTCGCGTCGTCGAAGAGCTCGTCGGGCTGTTGGACGTTCCACCCGGCGGCGAATCAGGTGAGCAGCAACTGATCTCCTTCTCTCTCCAGGGGCTCACGGTCGAACTCGCCCAGCAGGCGCTGAACGCCGTCTACGCCCAGGTGCCGGCAGACCGCAAGCCCGTGGTCGTCACAACGCCGGATCAGCAGCGCATCACGGTCATCGGGCTCCCTCTCTATCTGCGTACCGCGACCGCTCTCATCGGCGCGCTCGATCCAACCGGCGCGCCCGATGGCCTCCCCATCACTCGTGTCGCCCGCACGATCCGCTTGATGCATGTCGTCCCGAATCAGATCGAATCGGTCCTCTCCCGGCTGCTCACGCCTCGCCAGCAGCAGGTACTCCGATACGTCCCCGCGCCGGATCGATCATCCATCATCGTCACAGGGCCCGAGTCCGACGTAGACGCCGTCGCCGCGCTGATCGCGGGGCTCGATGTCCCCTCCGAGGCCGATCGAGACGTGCGGCTCTTCACGATCTCGGGCGGAGATCCCGCCGATGTGCTCGCACGCGCGAGAGAGTTGTACAAGGCCGCCGGGTTCGAGCTCTCAAGACCCATCCACACCACGCTCGAGGCCGAGTCACGCACCGTCACACTGATCGGCTCCAGAGACAGCATCACAAAGTTCGAAGAACTGCTCCGATCCGCAGAGGTCAGCGCACGCATCGAGCAGGAAACTCGCACCTTCCAGGTCTCGTCAAAGCCCAGCGAGCTCGCGCCAATACTCGCCAGAGTCGCTCGTCCCATCCTCGAACCCACAGACGGCTCGCGATACGTGGCACCGAGCATCGAGCCCATCGACGATGTGGCGAGCGTGATCGTCCGAGCCAAACCCGAGCAGTTCCCCGCGATCGAGGCCATGATCCGCCGACTCGACGATTCCCGAAAGCTCGGCGATGCCGAGATGCGGACCTATCGCATACAGCGTGTCGCGCCAGAAACCATGGCCGCCACCATCCGCCGCATGGTGGACTCAGGCACCATCTACGGTCCCGCAGGCGTGCCCTCCGGCGCAAGGGGCGTCTTCGTCGACATCGAGCCCACAACCCGCACCCTTCTCGTCACCGGCCCGTCCGTGATCTTCCCACAGGTAGAGAAGATCCTCGCAGAACTCGACGTCGCAAGAGTTAGCCCAGCCGCCCTCAAGACGTACGACCTTGCGCACGCAAGGGCCGACCGTCTCTCGCCTTTGCTTGAGCGTCTGCTCCTCGTGCGCATCCGCGAGGCGCAGAGCGGCGGAGAACTCCCGCTCGCCGTGGACGCACGCTCGCTGCTCGAGATCATCGCTGATGCCCCCTCGAACAGACTCATCATCTCAGCACCGGAATCCGTCCACGCCGTCGCGGTAGAACTCCTCAAGACGCTCGACAGCGAGCAGGCAAGCGCCGGCAACAGCATCGTCAAGATCATTCCGCTCGCCTTCGCTGAGGTGAACGCGACCGTGTCCGCGCTGAGCCAGGCGGTCGCCTCGATGCAGCTCCCAAGCGGCGGGCGCGTCACAGTCACCGGCGTGCCCGGAGCAAACTCGATCATCCTCGCCGGCCTCGAGATGGACATCCGCAGGGTCGAAGAACTGATCGAACCCCTCGACGTTCGCCCGACGAGCGCGGAAACGCCCGCCGTTGAGACCTTCGCGCTCAAGCACGCGGACGCCGCACAGATCGCCACCACAGTTGAGAGGTTGCTCGTCGATCAACAGGAAACCGATCCTCGGATCCTGACCCTCCAACTCCGTTACGCGCAGAACCGTCCCGACTTGTTCAAGAAGCCCGCTATCCGCGTGCAAGCAGAGACCAGAACCAACTCCCTTATTGTCTCAGCACCACAGGGCACGCTCGAACTCGCTCGCTCAGTCATCGAGAAGCTCGATCAGCCCGCCAGCGATCCGGAGCGCACCGCCGCTTCATACTCTCCTACACGGGGCGATGCGAACACGCTGGCCTACGCAGTCGCCAGGATCGTCAACGCAACGCTCCCCCAGGGCCGCTCACCGCTCGAACTGTCCATAGAGCCTCGCTCCGGAGCGATCCTTGCTCTCGGCACCAAGACCCAGGTCGAAGAAGCATTGCGCCTTCTGAAGGAACGCGACGAGCAATCCATCGCGATGCCGGCGAGCGAGGTCAGAATCCTCGAACTCAAGCACTCCGACGCCAACTCCGTCGCTCAGATGGTCCAGCCCATGCTCCTCGATCGTTCGAGATGGCCGGAGGATCTCCTCCGAGCCGAGCGAGCCGGGCTCGCCCTCTCCATGCCCAGCGTCCGCGCCGAGACCCGCTTCAACCGGCTCGTGCTCAGCGGACCCAGTCTCCTCATGCCGATCGCCGATGAACTCATCACGGCTTTCGATCGTCCCGCACAGTCAGGACCGATCGATGTCCGCGTCTTCCGCCTCACCGAGGGCTCCGCACAGACCGTCGCCGATGCGGTCCGCGCCGCACTCGCCGGAACACTCATGCCCGGCGAACAACCCGCATCCGTCTCCGGTGAACCCTCAGGAAACACCATCCTCGTCGCGGGCAGCGCACCACAACTCGAACGGGCCGCCCAGCTCATCGAATCCATGGACACCGCCGGCCGAGGCGATGGCGCAGGCGTTCGAACCGTCTTCCTGAAGAACGCACGCGCAGAGCAGGTCGCACCCCTCGTCGAGCAGGTTCTCAGGAAAGAATCGCTCCTCAGAATGCTCCCCGAATGGCAGCGCGGCCAGGCCCTGCTCCAGAGTGGCGGCAAAATCGAAGCCGAGATCCGCGTCGCCGCAGAGAAACGCCTGAATGCGGTCGTCGTCAGCGGCCCCCTCGCCACCCTGACGCTCGCCGAGCAAATGATCACCGAACTCGACGTGAAGCCCGAGACCGACTCCGCGTCGAGCGTCGTCCGAGTCATCACGCTCCACGGCGCGGACGCCGCCGAGCTTGCCGTCAGTATCGGCGAAGTCATCGGCGAGCAGAACGACCAGGGGCCCGCGCCGACCCTTCGCGTCGATCGCCAGAGCAACTCCCTTATCGTCAGGGCAACGCCCGATCAGATGAAGACGATCGAGTCCCTCGTGAAGCAACTCGACCAGGCCGCACTCGCCTCAAGCCGACAGGTCCGGATGATCCCGGTCGATCGATCAAGAGCCGATGCCGCGCTCATGGCCGAGACCCTCAAACGCCTCCTCGAAGACCGAGGCGGTCTCACCGTCGAAGTCATCTCCTCTGAAGAACTGCTCAAGAGATCCGGTGCTGGGAGCCGCGAAACGCCCGACACGCCGGCCACAAAGCCCTCCAGCAACGCAGCACCAAGTCGCCACGTCTATCCCGAACTTCAAACCATGCCCTTCCTCGCCCGTGCGCTCGCCATCGCCGCACTCGGCCAGCCCTCGGTCTCGAACGAACCGGAAGAGCCCACCGGCGGCCTCACCATCGGCGTCGATCCCGCGACAAACTCCCTGATCGTCGTCGGTCCCCCTCGACTCACCGACCGCGTCGCCGCGCTCGCCGCCCAACTCGAACGCAGTCTGCCCTCAGAACCCGGCAAGGTTCGCATCATCACACTCCCCGATGCCATCGACGCCAACTCGATCGCCGCGATCGTCAATCAGACCATCGCCCGCATCGGGCGTTCAGGCATGGAGAATCCCAGCGGCTTCTCCGGCTCGGTCTCTGTCGCTCCCGATCCCAGCGGCGGGGCACTCATCGTCTGGTCCAATGACACAGACTTCGCGGTCGTCGGCGAACTCATCGGCTCGATGATCCACCAACGAGGTGGGCCGACGATGACCCTCCGCGTCCTCCCACTCCGATCCATGACCGCCGCTCAGGCCGTTCAGGCGGTCAACGACCTCGTCAGTACCGCCCCCCGCGGCATCCAGGCCCGGCGCGTTCGAGCCATGCAATGGGCACTTCCCGGGGCAGACACGCCGGGCACCGACACGCTCGCCACCATCGAGCCCGGCGCAATCCGTGTCGTCGCAAGCCCCGGTGGCGCATCGCTGATCGTGGCCGGGCCGGTTGAGGCCATGCCCATCGTCGAGCGGTTCGTCTCACTGCTCGATCAGGGATCCAGCGGCGATCGCCTCGCCATCCAGAGATTGACGCTCGACAACGCCAGGCCCACCGAGATCGCCTCGACCCTTCAGCGGCTCTTCGATGCCAGACGCCAAGGCACACCCGGCGCTACCCAGGTCCGTGCCCAATTCGTCGGAGACGATCGCTCCGGCTCGCTCCTCGCCACCGGCACGCCCGACGAGATCAAAGAAGCACTCGAACTCGCCGCGTCCATGGACAATCCCGCGGCATCCCGCGACTTTGCCTTCAAGGTCATCGAACTCAAGAACGCCCGGGCCATGGACATCGGCCCGACGCTGCAGAATCTCGCCGGCGAGATGCAGTGGGAGAGAATCTCCGGCCGCGCGGGCCAGAATGACAAAGATCGTTTCTACCTTGAACCGAACGAGCGAACGAACTCCATCGTGATCATGGGCCGCCAGGAGACGATCGAGACCGTCGAGGGCATCGTGCGTTTGCTCGATGTTCCGCCGGGCGAAGCCGGCGCGGTAGCGGTCAAGGCTGTCGCCGTGCACTCCGCTGATCTGGCATCGATCAAGTCGGTCATCGAGCGTGCCATGGCAACGCCCGGCTGGCGCCCGTGGCGAGGCCCTGACCCCGATGGCGTCACGGTCGAGATCGATCGCCTGAGGCGAGCCGTCGTCCTCGTCGGCAAGAAAGACCGCGTCGAAGCCGCTGCCAAGTACATCGCCGACCTCGATGTCGGCGGTCCAGGTGCGACGATCGAAACGATCCGACTCGAGCACGCCTCCGCCGAGCGTGCCGCGGCCAGTCTCCAGCGTTTCTTCGCAGCCAGGAACCAGGCCCAGGGGCTTCGCGCCGACAGTTTCTCAATCCTCGGCTCTCCCGAAGGAAACGTGATCATCGCCTCGGGCGATGTGGAAAGCATGAAACTGCTGCGTGACCTCATCGCGCAGATCGACCAGCCCGAACTCGGTGCCGACCGCTCCATCGAGGCCTACGCCGTCCGCAACGCAACCGCCCAGGACGCCGCATCCACAATCCGCTCCATGTTCCCGCGAAGCGGACGCGCCGAAGACCAGGTCATCGTCACACCCCAGCCGAGCACCGGCACCCTCATCGTCTCCGCGCCCACAACGCTGCAGACGCAGATCGCCGATCTCGTCCGGCAACTCGACACGCCGCCGACCGACGGAGGAGCGACGCTCGCGACGGTCAAGCTCGAGTCCGCCCGCGCGACCGAGGTCGCGAACGCGCTTCGTGCCGCCCTTCCGCAGACGCTGCGTGTGACCGTCACGCCGGTCGAGCGCAGCAACTCGATCGTGCTCTCGGGCTCCCCCGAAGCAATCCAGTACGTCATCGATCAGGTCAAGAAGCTCGACGAGCAGCCCGCCCGCACCATCGCGTCGTTCAAGAGGGTCACGCTCGAGCACGCCGTTGCCGATCGCGTCTGGGCATCCATGAACGAACTGCTCCGAAACCGCCCCCGGGTTCCCGGCGAAACACCCGTGAACCTCGACTACTCCGCGACAGAGAACGCCATCTCCATCGCCGCACCGGCCGATCAGATCGACGAGATCGAGGCCATGATCAAGGCCCTCGACGTCCCCGCTTCGACGACACGCACGACCGAGTTCGTCAAGCTCGATTTCGCCGACGCCGAGCAGGCCTCCAAGGCACTCGGCATGTTCTACGGCCGCTCCGCACCCGAGGCCACAAGCCCCGGAGCACGCAACGTCACCATCGTCGCCGATCCCGCCTCCAACTCCCTCGTCGTCAGCGCCGAGCCGACGCAGTGGGAGGGCATCCGTTCGCTCCTCAAGAAGCTCGACACCGAGGACTACGACCGCTCCCGTCAGTTGGAGGTGATGCCGCTCCGCTTCGCCGATGCGACAGGGGTCGCCCGCGCCATCAACGAGGGCTTCCGCGCCATCGTTCAGGAGCAACTCGAAGCACGACGCCTCCGCGTCGAAGAATCCCGCAATCGCGGGACCGGCGCCCGCGCTGGAGAATCCGCCGCCCCTTCGCTCCTCGTCGATGAGGAGGGTGTCCCCAGCGTCGCGCCCGAGATCCAGACCAACTCCCTCGTCGTCTTTGCCGGCAAACGCTACATGGATCGCATCAGGGGCATCGTCGCGCGCCTCGACGAACCCGATTCCCTCCGACTGCCCGAGGCACGCGTCGTCCCCCTCAGGGGAGGCAGCGCGACCGCCGTCGCCAACTCGATCCGAGAGGTCTTCGCCGCATCATCCGGTGCCGGCAGAAACGCCAATCCCAGGGCACTGGTCGTCGTCGGCGACGAGGCCAGCAACTCCCTCATCGTCCGCTGCGACGACACACAGTTCACACAGGTCAAGGCCCTCGCCGAGGCGCTCCAGGGCCAGGCCGATGTCACCCGACTCGCGACGAGAGTTCTCAAGCTCAAGCACGTTCCCGCCGCACGCCTCCGCCAGACCATCCTCGCCACCTTCACGCCCGTCGCACAGCAGAATCGCGAAACGCTCGCCGTCGAGATCGATCGCTCCTCCAACGCTCTCGTCATCGCCTCAAGCCAGCGACTCTTCGAGCAGATCCAGTCGACCATCAAGGAGCTCGACACCCCCGCGCTCGGCACCGCCGACGGAGAGAGCATCACTCCCGGGCTCGGCCAGGTCGTCTCGATCGTCGATCTCACCAACACGTCTCCCGCCGATATCAAGCGCACGCTCGACCAGCTCGGCATCTCCGGTGCTCAGCCGACCGATCGCCCCGGTATCGTCTCCGAGCCCGTCACGACCGTCGCCCTGACCACACGCCAGGCGATCGCCGTTGTCGCCGGACCAGCCGACGCCCGCATCGTCAGCGGCCTCATCAGACAGATCGATTCCGATCCCGTCGAAGCCGATCAGGCCGTCGGGATCGTGCGGCTCCGCATCGCCGGTGCCAACCAGCTCGTCGCCACCCTCAGACTCATGCTCAATCCCACGGAACAGGCGAGTCAGACGGGGCCAGCGCGGGCCATCGCCGAGCAGGTCAGAAGACTCAGCGTGATCCGCGAGGGTGTCGGCAAAGACCCGCTCAAACTCGATCTCTCCAAGCCGATCCGCCTCATCCCTGATGCTGAAGCGAACACGATTCTGGTCGCCTCCACCCCGGGCAACGTCGAAGCGGTCCGTGCCGTGATCGACACGCTCGACACGCTCGCCACCGGCGACGCGGTCGTGATCCGCATGTTCGCGCTCGAGAACGCCTCGGCGGTCAGAGCCCGCACCGTCGTCGACACCCTCTTCCGCCAGGGCGAGGCACTGCGTCGACTCCCCGGAACAGCAAGGCAAGGTCTCCCGACCACCGCAACCGGAAGGGCTCTGGCCGGAGAGATCGCACTCGCCGTCGATGACCGAACCAACACACTCGTCGTTGCCGGCCGCGAAGAGGCCGTCGCGCTCGTCGAAGTCCTCATCCGAGACCTCGACAGCACCGAAGCCACCAGTTGGATCGAGCCAACCATCCTCCAGCTCAAGCACGCGGACGCAAACGCCCTGGCCGACCTCCTCCGACGGACGCTCGTCCAAGGACTCGCCGGCACGCCCGAGGCGCTCGGCATCCAGCGTCAGATCGCCCGACTTCGCGTCGTTGACTCTGGCCGCGACCCCGCCGACCCGAACGCAACCGTCCAGGGCGATCTCTTCGCTCCCATGACCGGGCTCGTGATCCAGCCGGCGCTCCCGATGAACGCGCTCGTTGTGATCGGCTCCGCTTCCAACCTCCGCATCGTCACCGAACTCGTCGCCCAGCTCGACGTCGAACCGGCCGCCGCAGCAAACTCCGTCCGCTTCTTCCCGCTCAACCACGCCAACGCGGCCCGTGTCGCGAGCATGGCCTCCGAGATCTTCCGCCAGCGTCAGGCAACCGGCGCGATGCGCCCCGAAGACGCGCTCGTTGTCACCGCCGATATCCGCACCAACTCCCTCATCGCTTCGACCAGTGTCGGCAGCTTCTCGATCCTTGAAGCCCTCCTCAAGACCCTCGACACGTCGGAGACCAACGAGGCCGTCGGGCTCCACGTTGTTCCTGTGCCCGGCGTCGATGTCGCGTCGCTCGCGCCCCGCGTGCAGCGACTGATGCGCGAACGCCTCGAAGCCGCTCGCCGCGCCGGATCCATCGAGCAGCCGCAGGACGCCTTCTCCATCGAGCCCGACGCCGCAAACTCACTCCTGATCGTCGCCTCCAGCGACGAAAACCTCGCCGTCGTGAAGGACCTCATCGTCTCCCTCACCGCCGATGCCGCTGCCGTCGCAGGCGCCGAACGCACAACCCTCATCCCGCTCGGACAGATGAGAGCCGCAGATGTCGCAGACACCGTCAACACGCTCTACGTCCAGAAAGAGATCGCCCGACGCGGCCAACGCGCTGTCAGCGTCGTGCCCAACTCACAGCTCAATGCCCTCGTCGTCAGCGGCACCGAATCAGATGTCAACGCCATCCGTGGCATCATCGAACGCATGGAGTCAGCCGAGGTCACCGCCATCCAGGACGTCAGACGCCTCGAACTCCGAACCGCCAACGCGCTCGAAGTCGTGAACCTGCTCGAAAATGTCCTCGCAGGCCGCACGCTCGGCGGCGGCCGAGGCGTCGGCGCAACCCAGGCCACACGCATCCGTTTCCTCCGTGATCAGATCGCCGACCAGATCGAAGGACGCACCGGCCGCGAGGCCACAGAAGCCGCGATCGACGGCGCGATCAGAGACCAGGTCCGCATGACGCCCGATCTGCGCACAAACTCGCTCATGGTCGCCGCGCCGCCCGCCGTGATGGAGGTCATCGCGGCCATCGTCGCCGATCTCGACACAACCTCCGCCGGCTCACGCCGCGTCGAGTGGTTCCGCCTGAAGAACGCCGACGCCCGCGCCATGGCCGATGTCCTCCGTGATCTGTTCAGTCTCCAGCAACAGGGAGATCGTCTCGTTCTGGTTCCGACGCAGACGGACACGAGGCCCCCGGGCGAGGGCGATCCCGCCGCGCCCGCATTCAACAACACGACGCTCACACCCATCCCCGACACCCGCAAGGAACTCTCCATCACGATCGACGCGCGGACCAACACGCTCCTCGTCTCAGGAACCGACGAGTATCTCGAGATGGTTCGCTCCGTCGTCGATGAACTCGACGGGATCGAGGCGACCGAGCGCCTCCAACTCGTCTACAAACTCCGCTACGCAAAGGCAGACGAGGTCGAACGCACCCTCGCCAGATACTTCCAGGAAGAGTCAACCAAAATCCGCTCCACCCTCGGCCCGTCTCAGACCGGCTCGCTGACACGCCAGCTCGAGCAGGAAGTCACGGTCGTCGGCGACGGCAAGAGCAACAAGCTCGTCGTCTCGACCTCGCCTCGCTACGCCGAGATCGTCCAGTCCATCATCGAGGAACTCGACGCCGCTCCGCCCCAGGTCATGATCCAGGTCCTCCTCGCCGAGGTCACGCTCGACGCCTCACGCCAGTGGGGCATGGACTCAACCGCCGGGCCGTTCGGCGGCAACATGTGGCAGTTCGGCGCGCTCGGCGCGGGTGCCGGCGTCGCGACGGCTCTCGGCGTTGCCAACCTCTCGATTTCCAGCAACGACTTCAGCGTCCTGATCCGCGCGCTCGAGGTCCAGGGCAAGCTCGAAGTCCTGAGCAGACCACAGGTCACGGTCAACAACAACGAGCGGGCCCTGATCCAGGTCGGCGAGGACATCGCCATCGTCACTGGTGTCGAACGATTGGACAACGGCAACACGCGGTCCGACGTCGAGCGTCGAGATGTCGGAATCATCTTGAACGTCACGCCATCCATCAGCGCCGACGGATTCGTACGCCTCGAAATCGCCCCCGAGATCTCCTCCGTCAGCCAGCGCACAACCCAGATCTCCGAGGACTTCGAGGCACCGATCATCACCACACGCAAGGTCGACACCGTCGTCACCGTCAAGGACGGACAAACGGTCGTCATCGGTGGGCTCATCCAGAACACCCAGGAAGATCGTCGCACAAAGGTCCCTCTGCTCGGAGACATTCCTCTCATCGGAAACGCATTCCGCTCGACACAGGTCGAGAACATCAAGACCGAACTCCTCGTCATCCTGACCCCGAAGGTCGTCCCTGGCGATTCACCTAGCTCGATCGATCTCCAGAGCCGTTGGACCCGCCACGAGATCGGACGAATGTCCAATCCCATGCAGATCCGCGACGCCCTCGAAATGCACGACGGTTCGCCCCCTCCAACCACGCTGCCCCCGCAGCAAATACGCGAGAGCAGCCCGCCCGGCACCGGTTCATCCTCGGCCGCTCAGGGCGACCGCGTCCGGACCGTCGGACGACGAGAGGAGCCGCGTCGATGATCCCCGTCGCCCGATACGCCGTCCTTCTCGCTGTTCTGCTCGCGATCGGGCTCGCTGGCGCCTGCGCCACCTCGGATGATTCACGCCCACGCAGGCAGAACCAGTCTCAATTCCCCACCCAACCCTCCGACCTCAAACCAGAGCGGGTACTCGTCGCCAACGAGCCGCTTGAGGACCGAGACCTCAATGGCTTCGTGGACACCGTCCGCGTGATCGTCTATGTCTTCGGCGACACCAATCGCTTCGCCCTGCCAATGACCGTTGACGCCACCTTTCAGTTCCGTTTGGTCGGCGAGCAGGGCCAGTCGCTCGGGGTATGGGCGTTCGCGCCGCGCGAGACCAGTCGCGCGGTCTTCCCCACACAGCCAGGACCGGCGTACGGATTCGAACTCAATCTCAACGCCGTCGGCACAGATCGAATCCCATCACAGCCCGCACGCCTCTCCTGCGAGATCACACTCACCGATGGAACCCGAGTCGTTTCCAGAGAGCCGCTCGAACTCCGCGTAGGTGGCAGGATCCCACGCTGACCGCCCCCCGCAACGACCGAATTGTGAGGATCGCGCAAAGACGCTCTGGATCACGGTCACGGGACCACCCGCAGCTACCATCTATCCGCATGGCCACGACACAGCTTGAGGCAGCGAAGAACGTGCAGCCCACAAAGCGATCAGGACGCTCATACCCGGTCATCGAGGGCATCCGCAGGGGCGAGACGCCCGCGCCCGTCATCCATGAGACGGTGGTCTCCGGAGATCCAGTTCTCAGCATCGAGAACTTCTGTCTCTACTACAGCGCCGCAAAGGCCCTCTACGACGTTACAACCCAGGTCCCCCGCGGCAAAGTCACGGCCATCATCGGTCCCTCCGGCTGCGGCAAGTCAACGCTGCTCCGCTCCGTCAACCGTCTCAACGACCTCGTCGAAGGCGTTCGTATCACAGGCGACATGCGCCTGAACGGCACCTCGGTCTATGGCCGCGATGTCGATGTGATCGACCTCCGCAAGCGACTCGGCATGGTTTTCCAGAAACCAAACCCCTTCCCGATGTCGATCTTCGAGAATGTCGTCTACGCCCTCCGCATCGATGGCGAACGCCGCCGCAAGGTCCTCGAAGAGGCCTGCGAACGCAGTCTCAAGGGGGCTGCCCTCTGGGACGAAGTCAAAGACCGCCTGAGTCAGTCCGCCCTCGGCCTCTCAGGTGGCCAGCAGCAGCGTCTCTGCATCGCTCGGGCCATCGCCGCCGAGCCGGAGGTCCTCCTCCTCGACGAGCCCTGCTCCGCCCTTGACCCGATCGCCACACTCAGAATCGAGGAACTGATCCACGAGATCAGCGACCGTTACACAGTCCTCATCGTCACCCACAACATGCAACAGGCGACAAGGGTCAGCGACTACACCATGTTCATGTACCTGGGCCGACTCGTCGAGCACGGCACGACCGAGGATATCTTCCAGAACCCCCGCCTGTCAGAGACCGAAGATTACGTCACCGGCAGGTTCGGTTGAGCGCCGCAGCACCGGGGTCAAGACCGTCCCAAGTCGCTCCTCACCTCCCGCCCAAACCCCCAAAGGTCTGAGAATCAGGCCAGTCCTGTTCGCGAACCGCCGATAGATGGGCCTACCATCCCGGTTCAAGCGTTGGCGCGCGCCGCCCGCACGGTTACGTGGCTCGCTCGCCGTCGAGGTTCATCATGGCTGGGTCAACCCAAGCGCGGCAATTGCAATCACTTACGCCATCTGTGAACGGCTGGAACGCCGACTTCCTGGAGGCCGAGTTCGATCGTTACAGGCAGGATCCAAACTCGGTCACGCCCGACCTGCGTGCGTTCTTCCAGGGCTTTGATCTCGCGCTGGCCAGCGGCGGACCGCGATCCTCGGACAATTCGTCGGGTTCCGCCGCAGTCGGCAGCTTCGAGCACGCCGTCTGGCACCTCGTCCACGCCTATCAGGAACTCGGACACCTCTGCGCCGCACTCGATCCATTCGATCGTCCGCGGGAACGCCCCGCCGCGCTCGCGCCCGCCCACTGGGGTCTTTCCGACGCCGACCTCGATCGAAACGTCGACGGATCGATTGTCGGAGTTGCCGGCTCCATCCGACTGCGCGACATCATCGATCGCCTCGAGACCACATACTGCCGCTCCATCGGCTGCGAGTTCATGCACGTCCAGAACCGTGAAGAACGCGACTGGCTCATCGCCAGGGCCTCACGCAACGGAGGCGGCATCAAACTCACCCGAGGCGAGCAGGCACACGTCCTCGAGCAGCTCACCCGCGCCGAATCCTTCGAAACCTTCCTCGCAAAGCGATATCCCGGCGAGAAACGCTTCAGTCTCGAAGGCGCAGAGTCGCTCATACCCCTCCTCGACCGCCTCCTCGAACACGCCGCAGACAACGGCGTTCAAGAAGTCGTGATGGGCATGGCCCACCGCGGCCGCCTCAACGTCCTCAACAACATCCTCGGCAAGACCTACGAGCAGATCTTCACCGAGTTCGAGGACAGCTACCAGGATGGCTTCGCCGACGCCTCCGGCGACGTGAAGTACCACCGCGGCTACTCCGGCGTCCGCACCTTCAGGTCCGGCAAGACACTCCGCCTCGCCATGGCCAGCAACCCGAGCCACCTCGAGAGCGTGAACCCGATCGTCGAAGGCCGCACTCGAGCGAAGCAACGCCTCCGGAACGATGTCGAGCGCAGACGTGTCGTCCCGGTCCTCATCCACGGCGATGCCGCCATCGCCGGTCAGGGCGTCGTGGCCGAGTGCCTCAACTTCTCGCAGCTCGAGGGCTACACGACCGGCGGCACCATCCACGTCGTGGTGAACAACATGATCGGCTTCACGACGGTCCCGGAGGACTCTCGCTCCAGCCGCTACTGCACCGACGTCGCCAAGATGATCGACGCCCCCATCCTCCACGTGAACGCCGAAGATCCAGACGCCGTCTTCAAGGTTGCCGAGATCGCGCTGGAGTACCGCCTGGCGTTCCGCAAAGACGTCATGATCGACATGTGGTGCTTCCGCAAGTACGGCCACAACGAGCAGGACGAGCAGTCGTACACCCAGCCCATCCTCGCCGCGCTCATCAAGGCCAAAGACAGCACCCTGACCTCATACGCCAAGCGCCTCCAGGCCGCGGGCGTCATCCAGCAGTCCGACATCGACGTCATCAACGGGCGTCTCTCTCAGTCGCTCGAAGACGCACAGGCCGCCGCCAAGCGCAAGCCCTTCGATCCCAACATCGATCCCGGCAGCGACCGCTGGCGTGGGCTCTCGCAGAAGTTCAACTTCGAGAGCGTCCCGACCAACGTCAGCATCGAAGCGATCCGCGAGGTCAGCGAGACGCTCGGCCGCATCCCGGACGGCTTCAACGTCAACCCCAAGCTCAAAGCCCTTCTCAAGTCCCGTGCCGAGCTCTGGCGGGCCGGCGCGGTCTCGCACGCCGATGCAGAGATGCTCGCCTTCGGCACGCTCCTCCTCGAAGGACACCACGTCCGACTCTCCGGCCAGGACTGCCGCCGAGGCACCTTCTCGCAGCGTCACGCCGTCCTCCGCGACGCAGTCACCGGCGCGCCCTACGAGCCACTCAACGGCATGCGCGAGCTGGGCGAGCCCTCCACCGACCATCCGGTCGGAAGCCCCGGAGCCGACGGCCGCCCCCGCCAGGCCGGATTCAAGGTCTACGACAGCCCGCTCTCTGAGATGTCGGTCCTCGGCTTCGAGTACGGCTACTCCCTGGCAGATCCCAGCGTCCTTGTCCTCTGGGAAGCCCAGTTCGGCGATTTCGTGAACGGTGCACAGGTCATCATCGACCAGTTCCTCGCAAGCGCGGAAACCAAGTGGGAACGCTGGTCCGGTCTTGTGATGCTCCTCCCGCACGGGTACGAGGGCGCGGGCCCCGAGCACTCATCCTGCAGAATCGAGCGATTCCTGCAACTCTGTGCCGAGCACAACATGCAGGTCGTCGTTCCCTCGACCGGAGCCCAGACCTTCCACCTGCTGAGAAGGCAGGTCAAACGCTCCTTCCGAAAGCCCCTGATCGTCGCAACCCCCAAGGGGCATCTCCGCAAGGAGACAAGCTCGATCGACGAAATGGTCTCCGGCAGATTCTGGGAGATCATGGACGATCCCGCATTCGTCTCACGCGGGTCAGACAGATCCAAGGTCCATCGCATCGTCTTCTGCTCCGGAAAGATCGGGCACGAACTCATGGAGCGACGAGACGCGATCACCCGCACCGACGTCGCCATCGTCCGCGTCGAGCAGCTCTACCCGTTCCACGAGCAGCTCGCCAAGGACATCATCGCCAAGTATCCCAACGTCAGGGAGCACGTCTGGTGCCAGGAAGAGCCGCGGAACACCGGCGCGTTCCTCTTCATCAGCGACATCTTCCGCTCGCGTCTCGGCATCGAACTCACCTACATCGGTCGCCGAGCCGCCGCCAGCCCCGCCGTCGGGTCCAAGACCGTTCACAAGCACGAGCAAGAGGACATCCTCGCCGCCGCAGTAGGCCCCACCTCCGGAGCGACCGATACCGCGCCCCGCGCGACCGAAGCCGCAAAGCCCGGCAAGGCCAAGGCCGCCGCATCACGCTGATCACCGACCGCACCCCTTCCACGAGAGCATCCTCATGTCCACGGACATCCTGATCCCGACTGTTGGCGAGTCGGTCGCCTCCGGCGTTCTCTCCAAATGGCTCAAGCCCGACGGCGCGTTCGTCAAACGCGACGAAGCGGTCCTCGAACTCGAAACCGACAAGGTCAACATGGAGATCGTCGCACCCGCCGACGGCATCCTGCGTCACGCCGCCAAAGAGGGCGACACCGTCAACGTCGGAGCTGTCGTTGGACGCATGGAAGCGGGCGGCTCGCCCGCCGCACCCGCAACCTCCGTTGCCAGCGAGTCCGGCTCCGCGACAAGCGTGCTCGCGCCCCCCGCGGCCGACACCGCCAAGACCTCGGATCAGGCCGCAAACGGCGAGATCCGCGCCACGCCGCTCGCCAAGAAGGTCGCCGCCGAGCACGGAGTCGACCTTTCCAAGGTTTCCGGCACCGGCGCAGGCCACCGTGTCCGCGAGCAAGACGTGATCGACTTCGTCAAGGGCAAGAGCCCCGCGCCCGCTGCTGCCTCTCCACCGTCCAAAGCCCCCGCGCCCGCTCCGTCCGGCCCACGCGCGACCACGGTCGAGCGCATGTCGCCGATCCGCCAACGCATCGCCCAACGCCTTGTCGAAGCCCAGCACACCGCCGCCATGCTCACCACCTTCAACGAAGTGGACATGACGCGCATCATGGCGCTCCGTGCAAAGTACAAAGAGTCCTTCGAGAAGAAGCACGGCATCGGACTCGGGTTCATGTCCTTCTTCGTCAAAGCCGCCGCCAACGCACTGATGGAGTTCCCGACCGTCAACGCCTACATGGTCAAGGATGCCGAGGGGTATCCCGCAGTCCAGAAGCACGCCTACGCCGACATCGCGATCGCGGTCTCAACGCCCAAGGGCCTCGTCGTACCCGTGCTCCGAAACGCCGAGCGTATGTCCTTCGCCCAGGTCGAGAGCGGCATCAAGGAGCTCGCGACCAAGGCGCGTGACGGCAAACTCACGCTCGAAGAGATGCAGGGCGGCACGTTCACCATCACCAACGGCGGCGTCTTCGGCTCACTCATGTCAACCCCGATCCTCAACCCGCCCCAGTCGGCGATTCTCGGGATGCACGCCACCAAGAACCGCGCCGTCGAAGACCCCGACAAGCCCGGTCAGGTCGCGATCAGGCCGATGATGTACCTCGCTCTCTCCTACGACCACCGCATGGTCGACGGCGAGGGAGCCGTCCGCTTCCTCGTCAGGATCAAGGACCAGCTCGAGAATCCCGAACGCATCCTCCTCGAGGTATAACCCGGGCCGGCTCGGCCCTCCGAGCGGGCGCGGCGTTGTCGCCTCGCGTCGCCCTCACTCCCCGCGCATCAACTCATCAAGCAAACCCGTCGTCGCTCGGTGCAGCATGTCGTACACCCGCACAAACCCGTCCCCCCGCCCGTAATACGGATCGGGCACGTCCAACTCGTCCTCGGGTGCCCCACGGAGCGTCGAGTCGAACGATCGCATCAGCCGCACACGCTCACTCGGCGCGCCGAGGTTGAGAAGCCCTGTCCGGTTGCTCCTATCCATCGCCAGGATCAGGTCGAACCGCTCGAAGTCCGACTCCGGATCGACCTGTCTCGCGATGCTCGGCAGATGCACACCCCGCGCCAGGGCCACCGCGATCGACCTCGGGTCCGCCGGCTCCCCCGTGTGCCACGCGCCCGTGCCCGCCGAGTCCACCAGGAAGCGATCACGAACGCCCCGCTCCGACGCCAGGTGGATGAAAATGCCCTCCGCCAGAGGCGAGCGGCAGATGTTACCCATGCACACAAACAGCACGCCCTTCCGATCACGCCCGAGCTGATTCACACAAGAACCTCCATCGTCCCGGGCGTGCCTGCCCACTGGCGACTCCCCACGCTGTACGCCGCGATGATCTCCTCTTGCAACCGGTCGGCCCCCATCGCCCCCTCCGCCGCTCGCCGCGCAAGCGAGGCCGTCTCGACCCTCAGCCCGCGATCCTCGATCATCACCGAAAGGCATCTCGCCATCTGCTTCGTCGTCGCAGCCGAAACAACGAGTCTCTCCTGAAGCACTCCCGAGTACAACGCCTCGGGAGCCAGCTCGCGAGGCGCGATCACCGGCACGCCCGACATGTGAGAACGCCTGATCGCACGCCCGATCGCCCAGCCGCTCACACCCGTCGCATGCACATCCGGACGAACCAGGGCGATATCACACGCTCCCCACGCGCTCGCCGCATCAGATCCCACCCCGCCGACCTCACAACCGCTCTCCACCACGAGCACCCGAAGGTTCAGCCGCGTGGTCGCGTGGAACCTTCTCATGCGCGGCACCTGGGCCGCTCCCCGCGGCACGAGCACCGTCAGCGAAACGCCCCCGGCCACCAGAATTCCCGCAAAGAAAACCAGCCACCGCGCGTTCGTCGCCCCCGCAGGGTCCGCGAGCGCGCCGACCACGCACTCATCCTCACGAATCCCCATCGCCCCCCTGATCGCCTCACGCTCGCCGCCACTATCGCCGACCGGCAGGCAGGCAAATCCCGCCGAACCACTCGCAAAGCCATGCCTGATCACACGATCAGGCCCCGCGATCCGGAACGGAAGCAGGACCGACTCGGCCTCCTCTCCGACGCTCAGCACAATCGGCCACCTGCGCCCGAACGCGACGCGCAGCGCCGCAGCCCCACGCCTCGAATAGCAATGGAACAACGCGCGCCCGTCCAGCGGACGCCGCACGCGTCGAAGTCCCGCGATCGCGCTGATCAGCGTCCTCCCCTCAAGGTCGAAAGATACATGGCGACAGTGGGGGGCGAGCGACTGAGCGCACACGCGAATGCCCGAAACATCCCCATCGCCGAGCATCCCGCGCTCACGCTCGCTCGCGCCACGATCAAGCACGTGGATGACTGTCAAGCCGTTCGCCACGGCGAGAGTCTATCGACGGGATGCGCCCTGGGCTCGCTCATACTTGTAGAACAGCTGCGCCAGACCAAGCCCGATGGTCCTGCCGACCTCCTCCTCAGCAAGACGCAGCTCCGCCGCGGTCCTCGGGATCTCGCTGGTTCTGGGCGGCAGCACCATCGAAAGCGGATACCCCTCCTTCTCATCAGGCCACGTCCGCTTGTCCGCCGTGACATCGATCACCTTGACTCGCAACGTCGCCGCCGGAGAGAAACTCTGCCCGTCGGTCGACAGAGTGAACGAATCAACCGTCGCGTAGATCACGACATCAGCGCCGACCGCTTTCCCGATATCCACGATCGACATCGCCTGACCCGCCCGATCCTGGCTCGAAGCCGCGATCGCGCCCCGCGTGTCGATCATGTCCACAATCGCCTTCTCATTCAGCAACGCCTGCTGCGCCGTCTCGCCGATCGTCTGACGCATTGCCCTGCGAGGCAGGCGATTCCCTCTGTCGTCAACGAACACCACCGTCGGACGCTTCGAGTCCAGCTCGTGAACGGCCGGAACCTTCTCAGGACCGTGGATGATGTAGTACGCCGGAGCGACAATGTTGCAACCGGAGAGCGTGGCAACGAGCACGCAAACCGCGGCACACAGCACCACCGCCGAGACCATCGACACACGATTCAGTCCAAGAGCATTCGTCAAGAGTGGTGCTCCGTCTGCGCCTCTCAATACTTGATCTGGGCCTCTTCCTCGTGGTCGTAGAACAGCCACGCTGCCCGATTCACAAACCTCGCTATCAAAACTGACGCGATCTGCCGAGCCGTGAACTGCTCCTGCTCAACTCCCGTCACGTCCGGAAAGCCAACCCGAATCGCCCGCTGGAATACGAACTCATCCGGCACCGATCCATCCGCTTCGATCACAGAGACCGCCCCCGCCGCCACACCATCCCACAGATATCGGTTCCCCGGGTCGTTCAGGCGAAACTCATTCAGATCGATCACCACGAGCCGCTCCACACCAAGCGTCGCGGCCAATTCCGAGTACGGCCGAGCCGTCCAGCTCGGATTCTCATACAAATACCGCAGCAACTCCTGAGCAGGCACACCCGCCGCCGCACCCGAGTTCGTCCACAGCCGATCGTTGATCCGTAACGTCAGATCCGCCACCAGCGTCGGGTACTCCGTCTGCACGGAGCGGTCCGCCGCCAGAACAACGGCATAGGACTTCCCAACCAGCCCAGTGTACTCGGCCTTCACCTTCTTCGGACGCGACTCCTCAATCCCCTTTGCCGCAACCGCGGCAACGCCGACGGCCGCGCATCCAGTGCCCGCGCCGATCATCATCGCGCACACCGCCGACCCCAGTGCCAGAAGCACGCCGCACACCCGAGTATGTCGCTTCCTTCTATCCACGTACACGCTCCAGAGGGGTGCCGATCCGAGCCACGACCATCGCCGGTTTCACCAAGTCACGAACTTGTATGCCCACGATACGCCGACCAGGGCCCCCGCGCACCAGAGCGACCTCGTACCCAGCAGCCGCAGACCCACCAGCCGCCCCAGAGCAGACCCCGTGGCAGCGATGTAAAGCGATCCCCAGAACGCCACGGCGCAGAACAACGCAAACGCCGCGCCCGCCGGTTGCACAACCAAAGACCTGAGGAATTCACCCCTTGCAGCGTGCGCGACCGATGTCGTCATGCCGCACGTCGGGCATGGACGGTCAAACCGCACAACCCACGCACACGGGGGCATGCCCAACTGCACATGCGACCCGTGCCCCGCAGGCGACGGCTCCAAGCCCCGCCCCACCCACAGAACGGCCAGGCACGCCATCGCCAGCGCAACATGCGCCAATCGCTCCCACACGCCGATGGAAGGCCCGCGCCGCGCCGACGCACGGACCCGACTCTCAAAGCCAGGCGATGCCGAGGTTCCATCCACGCGAGAACGCTAGGGATCCAGCCGTCTCCCGGCGCGGCTCAGCACCTGGACAATGCCTCGAGCGTGCGCGTCACCGCGCCACCCGCGATCGCCGCGCAGCGAGTCGTCGGAAAGCCGACAAGGAACCCCTGAACATACGAGATACCCAGATCAACAATCGTGCCCAGCTCCGCCCGCCGCTCGATGCCCTCTGCGATCATGCTGATCCCGGCACCCTCAGAGAACGTCACCATCGATCGCACCAGCCGCTGCCTCATCGGGTCCGAATCGATCCCCGACACCAGGTCCCTGTCGAGTTTCAGCCACGACGGCCGCAACTGCGAGATCCGCTTGAGCCCGTTGGAACCCGCCCCAACATCGTCAAGCGCGATCTGCACACCCCTCTCCCTCAACTCCTCAACCGCACGCCGCAGCTCATCAAATCGCGACTCAGACGCTCGCTCCGTGATCTCGATCACCAGCCGGTCCGGCCCCAGCCCGGCGATCTCATGCGCCGCACCCAGCAACGCATCCGCAAACTCCGGGTGGCCCACCACATCCGGCGTCGTGTTCAGAAACAGCAGGACATCATCAGGCCACGGAGCCGCAGCGCGAAACGTCACCCGCCGGATCGCCTCCTCAAGCATCCACAGCATCCCCAACTGCTCAGCGCTATCAAACAACTCGCTCGGCGTCGTGAAGCTCACCGTCGGCGCAGGTCGCACCAACGCCTCCACCCCCGCGATCCGTCCCCCTGCAACATCAACGATCGGCTGAAACGCAGCACCCATCCGTCGCGAGGTAATCAGTTCAACCAGATCATGATGCGTCGTCGCGATGCTCGGCATAGCAGGCGAAAAGAGCCCGGTTGATCCCCTCTTGCTGCTCATGAATGGCTTTCCAGATCTTCGGGTGTCCGAGCAGGCCCGGGTCGCCCCGCGCCGTCACCCTCGATCGGCACCACGCCGCCATTCCTGTTGGCTGTCAACCCGTTCCGTGCCGGCAGAGCGCAACCAACACCACCTGATCCGCCCCGGGCGGTTGTGCCGGTGCGTTCTCGGGCAATCGCAGCAAACCACTGGTTATCAGACGCCCATCAACACCCTCTCACAGACGCGGACTCAGTCAAACCGGAACACGCCCTTGCGGAACCCGTAGACATACGCCACAACCGTTGTGAACAGGAAGAAGAGAATTCGACCGAGCCACACCAGCGAGTCCGGAGAGCCGGGATCGATGTTCGGGAACGTCGCCGCCCACGGATACAGGAAGATGATCTCAACGTCGAACACGAGAAACACCATCGCGATCAGATAAAACCGCACGTTGAACCGCTTCCGCGCCGTTCCAACCGGGTTCATACCCGACTCATACGCGATCCCCTTGTTGCCGCCCTTCCGCTGCGGACCGATCAAGAGTGAACCCGCCACATTCGCCACGGCAAAGGTCACCGCCATCAACAGAATGATGAAGATCGGCAGGTAACTGTTCAACTCAACCGCTGCGAGAGTGCTCGGCATAGGTCGCTATCGTACACCCTCAGGAATCTCCAGCCAACGCGAGGAACGCATGGCACTTCTCAAAGTAGCCGAAATCGACGCATGGCTCTCCCGACATCTCGGCGCGGATCGCGAGTGGCTCGATCTCGATCGCCGAAGAGCCAGGCCGCCTGAGGCACGCAGTATCGAGTCGCTGACCCCGGGGCGATTGCTCTCAATCGTACGGAGCGAGATTGAGTGGCTCATTCCACGCCGCGGCATCGACGCCCTGATAGCCATTTGCGAGTATGGTGCTTGGCCGTGCAACGAGTGTCCCCACCTCATGGGGTTGATCAGAGGAGACTCGTGCTCTCACCCCGAAATCGACGTCTGGCCAGGGCAATCGTTCACGCCCAGTCAACGCGAAGAAGTCGTCTCAGCCCTCTGGCTCTCGCTCTGCTTTGGGTGGAGCATCGACCTCTACACACCCACCCGCGTGATCCGTACCGACCACGATGGATGGGTGTGGAGAATCGAACGTCTCGACGGCCACGACCCCAGAAGGTAAGACTGCCGTTCTGGCAGGTTGCCGTCGGCTTTGCTCGCTCGATGTCAGGCATCGAAGCGCACCAGCCAACCTCCATCATGCTTAAAGAATTGCGAATGCTGGATTTGTGACGGATCGCCGGTTGGCACTCTGCTTGCCATGTCCACCATACACCCAACCGCGCGATCGTCCTCGCGCGGGTAAGTCTTTGTTCGGTCGTGCCCAGTGGCACCCCAATCAGGCCGTCATATCAAGACACATTCGTCTTTCGGAGACTTGAACCCATGGCATCCAAAGAACTCACGTTCGACATCGAGGCACGTCAGGCCCTTCTCGCTGGCGTCGAGAAACTCGCCAAGGCCGTCAAGGCCACCCTCGGGCCCCGCGGCCGCAACGCCGTCATCGACAAGTCCTGGGGCGGGCCCACCGTCACCAAGGACGGCGTCACCGTTGCCGAGGAGATCGAACTCCGCAACAAGGCCGAGAACATGGGAGCCCTGCTCGTCAAGCAGGCCGCAAGCAAGACCTCCGACGATGCCGGCGACGGAACCACCACCGCCACCGTCCTCGCCGAGGCCCTCTTCCGCGAGGGGCTCAAGTACATCGCCGCCGGTGTCGACGCCAACGCCCTCGTCCGCGGCATGAAGCAGGCCGTCACCACCGCCTCCAAGGCCATCGACGACCTCTCCACCCCCGTCAAGGGCAAGGCCGACATCCAGAACGTCGCCGCCATCTCCGCCAACAACGACGCCGAGGTCGGCAAGATCATGGCCGATGCCTTCGATCGTGTCGGCAAGGACGGCGTCATCACCGTCGAAGAGGGCAAGTCCCTCGAGACAGAGGTCACCGTTGTCGAGGGCATGCAGTTCGACCGTGGCTTCCTCTCCCCCAACTTCGTCACCAACGTCGACGACATGAAGGTCGAACTCGACAAGTGCCTCGTCCTCATCCACGAGGACAAGATCGAGTCCGTAAGCAAGCTCGTCCCCCTGCTCGAAAAAGTCATGCAGGCCAAGAAGCCCCTCCTCATCATCGCCGAGGACATCGCGGGCGAAGCCCTCAGCACGCTCGTCATCAACAAGCTCCGGGGCACACTCCAGGTCGCCGCCGTCAAGGCACCCGGCTACGGCGACCGCCGCAAGGCCATGCTCGAAGACATCGCGATCCTGACCGGCGCAACCGCCATCATGAAGGACCTCGGCATCGAACTCGACAAGGTCGAGATCAAGCACCTCGGCATGGCCAAGAAGATCGAAATCGACGCCGACAACACCACCATCATCGAGGGCGCGGGCGACAGCAAGTCCATCCAGGCACGCATCACCCAGATCCGCGCCGAAATCGAGCGCACCACCAGCGACTATGACCGCGAGAAGCTCCAGGAACGCCTCGCCAAGCTCGCCGGCGGCGTCGCGCAGGTCAGCGTCGGAGCCGCATCCGAGGCCGAACTCAAGGAGAAGAAGGCCCGCGTCGAAGACGCCCTCCACGCCACCCGCGCCGCGCTCGCAGAGGGCATCGTCCCCGGCGGCGGCACCTCCTTCATCCGCGCCCGCGCCGCCATCGAGAAGCTCAAAGAGCACAAGGCAGTCTTCGGCAAGGCCGCTCAGGCAGAGGATCTCTCCGCCGACGAGGTCGGCCGCGTGAAGTACGATTACGCCGCAGGGCTCGACGTGGTCTACCAGGCCCTCGGCGTCCCCCTCCGCACCATCGCCGACAACGCGGGCGTCAAGGGATCCGTCGTCGTCGCGAAGGTCGCCGAGAACAAGTCCGCAAACTTCGGCTTCAACGCGCTGACCGAGGAGTACGGCGACCTCGTCGATATGGGTGTCATCACACCCGCAAAGGTCGATCGCCTCGCCCTCCAGAACGCCGCCAGCGTCGCGACCATCCTCCTCACCGCCGACTGCATCATCACCGAGAAGGCCGAGAAGAAGGACGAGCACGCGGGCCACGCCCACGCGCACTGACACTCGGCTCAGAATCCCGTCGGCAGCAAAATCAAGAGCCACAGACCGACCGAGCCATAGGCAATGACTGCCCTCGGAGAGAGAGCGCCCCAACCCCCGCACCCCACTCGGGTGCAAGTCAGATTCACGAAGCACCAACACGCGGCAACCCGCCGCACGACCTCTGGAGAATCAACATGGCCGTCAAACCCCTCGAAGATCGCGTCCTCGTCAAGCCCCTCGAAGCCGAGACCAAGACCGCCTCGGGCCTCTACCTCCCCGAATCCGCCAAAGAGAAGCCCATGCAGGGCAAGGTCGTCTCCACAGGGCCCGGCAAGCTCCTCGAGAACGGCAAGCGCGCCCACCTCTCCGTCAAGGTCGGCGACACCGTCGTCTTCGGCAAGTACGCCGGCACCGAGGTCGAGATCAAGGGCGACAAGCACCTCATCATCCGCGAGAACGAGCTCCTCGGCGTCATCGGCTGAGTCTCGTCACACACAACGAGGCAATCGCGTGGCATCGGTGCGCGGCATCCTGAAGCGTCTCTCCGGCAGCGAAGCGCCGACCGACGCACCGCGCGCCGATGCCGCTCTCACGCTCAGCATCGAGCCAAAGACACCGGCGAACAACACCGCACATGAAGGAGCCAAATCACTCGCCGAGGGCCACTCCCGCGATGGCTTCCACCAGGTCTATCAGGGAGTCGAACGCTCCTTCTTCTTCCTCTGCGGCCACCCCCGCTCCGGCACGCACTGGATGCAGTCACTCCTCAACCTCCATCCCCGCATCAACATCCAGGGCGAGTACCACTTCGAGATGCTCTACGGCGGGCTCTGGCAGTTTGAGAAGCACGACTGGCACCTCGGCCACTACGACCCCATGCGCGAGATCGCCCGCCGCAACATGCAGCGCCTCGTCCGCGAGTGCATGCTCACGACCGTGAACCTTCGCCCGCATGCCGATGTCATCGGCGACATGACGCCCCGCGAAGTCTTCCAGATGCTTCCGGGCGCACCCACCATCCACCTCATCCGCGACGGTCGCGATGTCTGCGTCAGCTGGACCTTCCACCAGCTCCGAATCGACAACGAACTCATCACACGCGAACCCTGGAAGCGCGACATGCTCGCGCTCCTCGACCTGCTCAAGGCCGATCCGAGCCACTTCGAGAAACACCCCGAGCAACTGCTCACCTCAGAGCCCTGGGTCCGCCACGTCGCCCGCGTCTGGGCGACCCGCGCCCGTCGCGACGAGTTCGCAAAGGGCCGATACCAACGAGGCGAGCTCGACGGCAAGGTCCTCGAAGTCCGCTACGAAGCCGTCCACGCCGATCCCGAGGCCCAACGCCGACGCATGTACGAGTTCCTCGGCGTCAACCCCGACGAGGCCGCACCCATCGACGCCAATCCGCTCGCAAAGCCCGGCTTCGACGGCAAGGGCCAAGGCCCGACCTCCTTCTACCGCAGCGGCAAACGCGGCGATTGGGAGAACTACTTCACGCCCGACGCCCGCCGCTGGTTCGCGGAAGAAGCCGGCGAGATGCTCGTCACCCTCGGCTACGAATCGTCCGGAAGCGAGTGGGATAGCAAAGCCGCAAAGAGCGGGGGAGGTCACGCATGACCACCCAGCTCCGCGCCACACCGCCGATCCACGTCGATGCCCCAACGTCGGACGCACACAACGCAGCACGCGAACTCTTTCTCCGCGCCCACCCTTCAAGCGGCCTGGAAACCCTCGCCGCGATGCTCCACTCCTCCGGCATCGTCACCACCGGCACGTTCGGCCTCGGCCCGGTCGTCGCCGCAGCGCGACGCGCCGCAACCACGCTCGAAGCCCCCGGCGCGGCTGCGCTCATCCGCGCGACAAACGACCTTGTCCGCGCCACGATGCACGCCGCGATCCCCGACACTCACGCCATCCGCTGGATCGCCGACATCGCCCAGGAACCCGTGGACGAGATCCTTCCCGGCGCGACATACATCTATCTCGTCCGCGACGGCCGCGACGTCGTCGTCGCCGAGGCCCTCCGCCAGTTGACTGGCACACACGCCGGACCGGACTCTCTCTTCAGCGACCAGCGATACCGCGCCCGATTGGAGCATCTCCGCGAGGAACTCCGGCGCGATCCGAACCTCCTCCGCGATCGTCCCCATCGCCTCCTCTGGCTCGAACCCTGGCTCCGCCAACTCGCACGGACCTGGGCCGCACGCGTGCACTCCGACCTCGCGGCACTGAAACGCCTCGCCGCCTCCGGCTCACGCACGCTCGTCATCCGATTCGAGGACCTCGCAACCTCCGGAACTTCCGCCCGTGCACTCGGCTCTCTCCTGGAGGTGCAGACACGTACACCCCGCGCCGCAGAGACGCCCGACGCCCACGATGTCGCGCCCGGATCGTGGCGACGCTTCTTCACGCGCGAGAACGCGCTCGCCTTCCACGATGAAGCCGGCCCAGCCCTCGCCTCCGCCGGCTATGCCCCGATCGACGCACACAACAACTCGTGGATCACCGAGATCGCACCCTCCGTCACCGGGGCCACCCCACCCGCGCAACCCGCGCCCGCCATCCACACGCCCCACACCCACCACGATCCCGCGCTCATCGAGGCCCACGCCGATCCCGCGCCACTTCCCGGTGCTTCGCCCGAGCACACCATCACCATCGACGGCATCACACGCAATCTCTTCTTCATCTGCGGCCATCCCCGCTCCGGCACCACTTGGACCGTCGCCGTGATGAACCTCCACCCGCGCACGTTCGCGCAGGGTGAGTTCCGCTTCGAGGCCCTGCGAAACGCCTTCGACCAACTGACCCGCTGGCCCTGGCACGTCGCCCACCACGAGCCCGTCCGCACCGAGGCCGAGCGTGCCGCACGCGACGCCGTCCGCCGCATCATGGGCGCGATCACGGTCCACAAGCCCGACGCGACCTGGCTCGGCGACAAAACGCCCCGCGCCCTCCGTGTCCTCATTCCCGGCGCGCCCCACATCCTCCTCGTCCGCGACGGACGCGATGTCCTCATCAGCCGCACCTTCCACGAACTCGCCTCCGGCGGCGCGATGCTCAAAGACCCCCTCTACGCCGGACGCATGCTCGCCCTGCAACAGGCCTTCCTCGCCGACCCGGACCTCTTCAAGCGCGAGCCGCACCGCTTGCTCGCCGAAGAACACTGGGTCCGCACGCTCGCCCGCCAATGGGCTCAGCAGATGCGCCACGACCTCGCCGTCGGCTCCGTCATGCGTGACCGCGCCCGCACACCGTTCTACGAGCTCCGATACGAACGCATGCGCGCCGACGTCGAAGCCGAGCGCGCCGACCTCTACCGCTTCCTCGGGCTTGATCCCGCCGAAGCCGCTCCCGTCAGCGCCGCCAACCGCTCCGCACCCGGCTTCGAGACCGAAACGCCCGGCGGCTTCTATCGCAAGGGGCAGGTCGGCGACTGGACAAACTACTTCACCGACGACGCGCGTCGTTGGTTCAAGCAGGCCGCGGGCGACCAACTCATCGCCCTCGGGTACGAAAGGAACGACTCATGGTGAGCCGTTCCGGAGTCAACGAAACCGCCGCGCGGCAAGCCCCGTCGAGCCACGCGACACACAGCACGCACTGTCCTTCAGAGAGGTGAACACATGTCCAAGAAGCAGATCATGTACAAAGACGCCGCCCTCCTCGAGATGAAGAAGGGCGTTGACCAGCTCGCCGAAGCCGTCAAGTGCACCATGGGCCCGAGCGGTCGCCACGTCGTCATCGAGAAGTCCTACGGCGGTCCGCACGTCACCAAGGACGGCGTCTCCGTCTCCAAGGAAATCTCGCTCCCCGAGCCCTTCGCCTCCATGGGCGCAAAGCTCGTGAACGAGGTCGCCAAGAAGACCGCCGACAAGGCCGGCGACGGCACCACCGCCGCCACCGTCCTCGCCCAGGCAATCTTCACCGAGGGCCTCCGCGTCATCGCCACCGGTGCCAACGCCGTGCAGGTCCAGCGCGGCATCAACAAGGCCGCCGAAGCCGCCGCCGAGGCCATCACCGGCATGGCCGTCAAGTGCAAGGGCAAGGACGACTACAAGAAAATCGCCTCCGTCTCCGCCAACCACGACACCGAAGTCGGCGAGCTCATCGCCGAAGCAATCTCCAAGGTCGGCGCCGACGGCGTCGTCGAAGTCGAAGAGGGCAAGTCCGCGGAAACCACGCTCGACTACGTCGAGGGCATGCAGTTCGACAAGGGCTATCTCTCTCCTTACTTCATGACCAACCCCAAGACCGCCGAGTGCGTCCTCGAAGACTGCTACATCCTCATCCACGAGAAGAAGATCAGCAACCTCACCGACTTCCTCCCCTTCCTCAACAAGGTCGCCACCAGCGGCAAGCCCATCCTCGTCATCGCCGAAGAAGTCGAGAACGAGGCCCTCGCCGCCCTCGTCGTCAACCGCCTCCGGGGCGTGCTCAAGATCTGCGCCGTCAAGGCCCCCGGCTTCGGCGATCGCCGCAAGGCCATGCTCGGCGACATCGCCGTCCTCACCGGCGGCACCTTCTTCGCCGAAGACCTCGGCCGCTCCCTCGAATCCATCGAGATCTCCGAGCTCGGCCGCGCCAAGAAGGTCGTTGTCACCAAGGACGACACCACCATCATCGAGGGCGCTGGCAAGAAGGCCGAGATCAACGCCCGCGCCGCTCAGATCAAGTCCCAGCACGACAAGTCCACCAGCGACTACGACCGTGAGAAGCTCATGGAGCGTCACGCCAAGCTCACCGGCGGCGTCGCCATGATCCGCGTCGGCGGCTCCAGCGAAGTCGCAATGAAGGCAAAGAAGGACCTCGTCGACGACGCGCTCCACGCCACCCGGGCCGCCGCCAAGGAGGGATACGTCCCCGGTGGCGGCGTCGCCATCATCCGCGCCCAGGAGGCCATGACCGCCGCCCAGAAGAAGGCCAAGGGCGACGAGAAGCTCGGCTTCGACATCGTTCTCGCCGCCGTCGAGAAGTGCGCGTGGCAGATCGCGGTCAACGCCGGCTTCGATGGCGACATCGTGGTCGAGAAGGTCAAGGACGGCAAGGGTTCCTACGGCTTCAACGCCGCGACCGGCGAGTACGGCGACCTCGTGAAGGCCGGGATCATCGATCCCGCCCTCGTCGCCAAGAGCGCCCTCGTCAACGCCGCGAGCGTCGCGGGCCTCATGCTCACCACCGATGTGATGATGACCGAACTCAAGGACGAGCAGGAAGCAACGACCGGCTCCGTGTCCTGATAGAACCGCGAGCGTAAGCGAGCGGATGTCCCGTACCTGCCAAAGGGAGCCCCGAGCGCAAGCTCGGGGACTTGCCCGAGCCGCGAGCGTCAGCGAGCGGATAGGCGTTCAGATTCTCGCTCCATGAACCGAGAGGTATGTGGAGCGATTCATGCATGCAACTGCCGATTCAGTCAGTGCAGTCACGCAATCACTCTCGACGGGTGACGCGATCGTAGTGTGGTCAACTTTCGCAATGGCTGTACTCACTTTCGCAATGGCGATCGCTGCGTGGCGAAACGTGCATCTCACACGCCAGCTGATTGAGACTCAAGTTGTGCCCGCCATTTCAGCAAGAGTTGAGCAATTGGACCCGGGTCAACCGACACTGTGTTTCGTCATGGAGAATACGGGACGGGTCGCGGCCAATGACTTACAAGTGAGTGTCGTTTCGCCAGCCGATACCGAGGTTGGTCTCAAACTTCAGCGCCAAGTTGAGGAATTCTTGCTGCGAGTACCAGTTTTACTGCCGTCAATCCCGCTCTCATTCATGATCGAAGACTCGTTGGCCCAGTCTTTGCGCGGTTTGGGCAGCACCCTTCGCATCGATGCGCAGTTCAGAGTCTCGGGTAATGGCAAGCGGGTATTCAAGACTTCAAGCCAAGTGGGTGCGTTCTTGCCTAACGGGCAGTTGCTGAATCCTCCGAGTGCGTATAGGCGTAACGCTCAGCTGGTGGAGAAAATCGCGGCCCCTCTTCGTGTCATTGCTGATCAGCTCACATCTGCAGCAAAGCGTCCATAATCCTCTGAGTTCCCCATGCCCACCACCCGCGACTATTACGAGATCCTCTCCGTTGAGCGCACCGCCGACGGCGAAGAGATCAAGCGCGCCTACCGCCGCCTCGCCATGAAGTACCACCCGGACCGCAACCCGGGCGATGCCGAGGCCGAGCAGAAGTTCAAGGAAGCCGCCGAGGCCTACGAGGTCCTCTCCGACGACGCCAAGCGCAAGATCTACGACCAGTACGGCCACGAAGGCCTCCGAGGCCGGGGCGGACCCGCCACCCACGACTTCACCCGCATGAACGTCGATGACATCTTCTCGATGTTCAACGACATCTTCGGCGGCGGGGGCATGGGTGGCGGTCGGGGCGCTCAGCAACGCCGCGGCCCCGCACGGGGATACGACCTCGAGACCGAGGTCGAGATCTCGCTCGAAGAAGTCCTGAAGGGCTGCGAGCGCGATGTCGAGTTCACCCGCATGGATGTCTGCGAGAAGTGCACCGGCTCCGGCGCAAAGCCCGGCTCCAAGCCCGACAAGTGCCCCACCTGCGGCGGCCACGGCAAGGTTCAGCAGACCGGCCTCGGCGGCATGTTCCGCATGGTCGTCGCCTGCCCCAACTGCAAAGGCCGCGGCTCCATCATCAAAGACCTCTGCGACGGCTGCCGGGGCAAGGGCCGCGTCCCCAAGAAACGCAAACTCTCCGTGAAGATCCCCGCCGGCGTGCAGGAGGGCATGGCCGTCCGCGTCGCCGGCGAGGGAGAGCCCCCGCCCCAGGAGATCTCCGCCGACGGCCAGGGCGTGCGCGGCGATCTCCACGTCGTGATCAGGATCGAGGACCACTCCCTCTTCCAGCGCGACCCCGAGCAGGCCGACAACCTCACGCTCGAGATGCCAATTACATACACCCAGGCCGCGCTCGGCGCCGACATCAAAATTCCCACCCTCGACGGCGAGCACACGCTCCGTATCGCCAAGGGCACCGCCTACGGCACGGTCTTCCGCATCGAGGGCAAGGGGCTTCCAAACCTCCGCACGGCGCGCCGCGGCGACCTCCTCGTCGGCGTCAAGATCGAGGTGCCCCGCAAACTCTCCGGCGAGCAGGAGACCCTGCTCCGCAAGCTCGCCGCGCTCGAGAACCACGACGTCCTCCCGGAGTCCGCGGGCTTCTGGAAAAGAGTCAAAGACTTCCTCAACCCATGATCAGCGAACGCACGACACGCGGGTGAAGCCATGAGCAAGAAGGACACACACGAGAGCAGTCCGCCCGAGGGGCAAGAGCCGCGCGAGCACGACATCTCCGATGCCGGCGCATGGCAACCCGAACATGGCGACCGCGAGCAGTGGAAGAGCGAGTGGGGGCCTGAGAGCGCCGAAGAGGCGATCGCGCGGGTCGCGGCACTCGAGTCGGAACTCACCGACACGAAGAACAAGCTCCTCCGCACCGTCGCCGACTACCAGAACAGCCAGCGCCGCGCACTCCAGAACGAGCAGCAGGCCAAGGCAGACGGCGTCTCGCGCATCGTCTCAGACGTCGCCGTCGTCCTCGACCACTTCGACCTCGCACTCGGACAAGACCCCTCAAAGGTCACACCCGACCAGCTCATCGGCGGCGTCCGCGTCATCCGCGAAGAGCTGGTCAAAATCCTCTCTCGAAACGGTGTCGCGCTCCTCCAGCCCCAGCCCAATGATGAGTTCCAGCCCGGCCGCCACGAGGCCGTCATGCAACAGCCGGCCGATGGCATCGAGCCGGGACGCATCGTCGCCACGTTCCAGCCCGGATTCCTCCTGACAACCCTCGCCGGCGAGCGCGTCATCCGACCCGCAAAGGTCGCCGTCGCGCCCAGCACCTGAGTCAGTCACTCGTTCTCATTCTCTTGATGTGCCATTTGGCCCTTTGCTATTTGGCGATTTTCCCGGATCTCGCATGCCCACCTACGACTACAAGTGCAACGCCTGTGACCACCGCTTCGAGCTCTTTCAGTCCATGAAGGACGCGCCGAAGCGCAAGTGCCCCAAGTGCGCCAAGAACACCCTCGAACGCCTCATCGGCACCGGCGCAGCCATCCTCTTCAAGGGCTCCGGCTTCTACGAGACCGACTACCGCTCCGAGACCTACAAGAAGGCCGCCGACGCCGAGAAAGCACCCGCCCCCTCCGACACCAAAGCCGAGTCCAAGCCAGATGCAAAGTCTGACGCCAAGCCGGACTCCAAGTCCGACACGAAGTCTGAATCAAACAAGTCTGAGTCAAAGTCAGATCCCAAGTCTTCGCCCGCAAAGATCGACAAGCAGTCCGCGAGCAAGACCTCGTCGAAGCTCGCTTCCAGGTCTTCCAAACGCCGCTCGTCCTCCAAGTAGCTCCTTGCTCTTCCCCTCTTCCCTGTCTTCTCCGCGATCCTCTGATTCCTCCGCGTCCTCTGCGTTCTCTTCCATGCCACCTCCGAACCACATCCTCGGTCACGGCATCGACCTCATGCCCGTCGAACGCCTCCAGCGTTCCATTGATGAGCACGGCGATCGCTTCCTCCAGCGTGTCTTCACACCCGCCGAACTCGCCTACAACGCCGCCCACGCCCGCCGCATCGAACACCTCACCGGCCGCTTCGCCGCAAAGGAAGCCGTCCTCAAAGCCCTCGGCACCGGCTGGTCCGGAGGCATCGCATGGACCGATGTCGAGATCCTCGCCACCTCCGGCCCACCCTCCGTCGCGCTCCACGGCGAAGCCGCGCGCATCGCCGCTGCTCGCTCCATCGCGACATGGCACCTCTCCATCTCACACGCCGGCGGCCTCGCCATCGCCTCCGCCATCGCGTGCGGCTCGTGAAGCGAGCCGCGGGCGATGGCGCGCCCGCCCCCTGCGCCGACCCGCTAAAGTGACCGCTCATCATCACCGCCCGTCGAGGGACTTCTCATGCCCACGCCACTCCCCAAAGTCCTCATCACAGATGTCATCCGCTCCACCCACCAGGGCGACAGCCACGGTGGCGTCTATCTCGTCGATCTCGAGACCGAGGAGGTCCAGAAGAAACTCGATTGGAACACCGGCGACATCGACTGGGAGGGCCGAGGCGGCGACCGCGGGCTCCGCGGCATCGCCTTCTGGCGCGACCGCGTGATCATCGCCGCCAGCGATGAAATCTTCTTCTTCGACAAAGACTTCAACCGACTCAGCTCCGTTCGCAACGACTACCTCGGCCTCTGCCACGAGATCTGGGTCGCGGGTGATCGTCTCCTCCTCACATCAACCGCCTTCGACTCCATCCTCGAATACGACCTCCAGTCGGATCGCTTCGTCTCAGGACTCTCGATCCGCGTGCTCAACGAGCCGCCCCCCGGAGTCCCCATCGGCCCCCAGCACCTCAACTTCAAGCCCTTCGACCCTAACGCCGCCGGAGGACCGCACAAGGCCGACACCATCCACATCAACGCCGTCAGCCGCATGCAGGGAATGACCTTCATCTCAGGCGTCCGCCTCCCCGTGCTCTTCATCTTCGACGGCCGACGCGTCGGCCTCGGCGCGCGACTCCCCACATGGACCCACAACGCCCGCCCGTGGCGCGATGGCGTGATCTACAACAGCACCTCAGAAGAGAAAGTCTGCTTCGCCGATCGCACGGGCAACATCCGCGCCGCGATCGACATCTACAAGCACGACCCCGCAACGCTCATCAACATGAACCTGCCGAGCGATGTCGCCAAACCGAACTTCGCCCGAGGCCTCACCGCCTGGACAGGCGACCCAAGTCGCCCCGGCATCGTCATTGGCGGATCATCGCCCTCCACCGTCAGCGTCTACGACATCGATCGCGCCGCACGCATCAAGACCATCACATTCGGCAACGATGTCAGGAACGCGCCCCACGGCCTGGCCGTCTGGCCCTTCGCGTAAGCACCGCTCATCGCATCCGACACGCTTTCGCCGTGTACGATCGAGCTGACGACGCCGCGCCCCCGCGTCGAGCCCGGAGATGCGAGTGTCCGACCACAACAAATCGCCCCACGAATCCCATCAGGGCGGCTCGCCGGCGCTCAACCCGGAATCCATCGACCCATCCGAGGAACTCACCCTCTCCCCAGCACGCACGCGCCCATCAGGCCTGACCTCCGATGGACGCCTCCGAGCAGGCAGACTCGCCGGGCTGACCATGCGCCAGGCGATCTGGATCCTCTCCTGGCCAATCCTCGCAGAGTCCTTCTTGAACTCGATGGTCGGGCTCACCGACACAGTGCTCGCCGCCGGACTCGGTGAACAGGAGACCGACGCCATCGGAGCCGCCGCGTACATGATGTGGCTCATGGGCCTCGTCGTGATGTCGGTCGGCATGGGAGCGACAGCACTCATCGCAAGATCCGTCGGCGCGCGACGCATGGCCGTCGCGAACGCCGTACTGGGTCAATCGCTCGTCGTCGCCATCGTCGCCGGAGTCGCCACCGGACTCATCGTCGCCATCACAACGCCCGCCACCGCCTCCATGATGAACCTCAGCGGCGACGGCGCAACCGCCTTCCGCGACTACATCCTCATCGTCTCGTGCGGCATGCCCCTCATGTCCATCCTCTTCACGGGCATCGCATGCGCCAGGGGCGTCGGCGACTCCATCCGGCCGCTCTGGATCATGGTCGTCGTCAACGCCGTCAACATCGTCGTGAGCTGGATCCTCTCAGGCGTTGACTGGAACACGCTCTCGTCCGATGGAACACGCTCGGTCGTCCTTGCCAATCCCTTCCCCTTCGAACTCGGCATCAAGGGGATCGCGCTCGGCACCATCGCCTCTCAGGCGGTCGGCGCTGTCATGGTCCTCTGGATGGCCTCGCGCGGCACGTGGGGCATCCGACTCCGCGCCCGGCGTCTGCGGCCCCACTGGCACACCATCCGCCGCATCGTCCGCATCGGGCTTCCAAACCTCTTCGAGACCTTCGGCATGTGGATCGGCAACTACGCCATCATGCTCTTCGTCGGGCTCATCGGGGCAGCGGGAGTCTCCGGGGCCATGGGCGCCCACATCGTCGCCATACGCATCGAGGCCTTCAGCTTCCTCCCAGGGTTCGCGATGGGCGCGGCCGCCGCCACCCTCACAGGGCAGTACCTCGGCGCGGGCAGCCCGGCCATGGCCAGGAAAGCGATCTGGATCTGCACGCTCATCGCCTGCACGACCATGGGGCTGAGCGGCCTCTTCTTCGTCATCTTCCCCCGCCTGATCACGTCGCTCTTCACGCCGATCGAGTCCCACCTCACCCTCGTCCCCGCGCTCCTGATCATCAGCGGGTGTGTCCAGATCCCGTTCGCGGCCAGCATCGTCTGGCGGTCGGCCCTTCGCGGGGCAGGGGATGTCAAGGCCGTCATGCACCTGACCTGGTGGACGACCTACGCGGTCCGCCTGCCTCTGGCCTACCTGCTCTCGGGCGTTGAGATCCCGCTCCCCGGGGGCAGGATACTCCCAAATCCAAGCGGGATGGAGCCCTCGCTGGCCTGGCTCTGGGTCGGCCTGTGCGCAGAGATCGTGGTGCGGGCCGGCGCGTTCGGCTGGCGGTTCCTGAGGGGTGGCTGGGAGCGCGGGCGGATCTGATCCGGCCCGTGTGATGCTCAGGATTCGCCGGCCTGCTTCGAGCCGGGAGTCTCGAACTTCAGACGCGTGACCATGGCCTGGTACGTGAAGGGGTTCACGTTCTCCATGGTGCCGGCGACCTTCTCGACTTCCGAGGCGATGCTCTGGGCGACGATACCGACGGCCTCAGCGCGGAAGCGCTCGATGGTGTAGGGCACGATGGAGCGGATACGCACAACCGCGATGCCGGGTTGGTTGGGCAGCGGGATGCCGAGCACCGCGCCGGGCTCAGAGGCAAGCGCCTCCGGGCTGAGCCGCGGGTCGAGCGCCGTCACCGCGTCCATCACTGCATCGGTGAAGGCGCGTGTCTGGATCGCAGTATCGGAGGTAGCCGGGCCATTGCGAGAGATCGTGACCGCGTTGGTCGGAAAGAGCAGGCGTGTGCCGTCGGTGTCCACGAGGCGTGCCGCGGCGTCGAGCGAATCAGTCCGTGCGAGTGTCTCGAAGATCCCGAGTTCGCCGACGAGGCGTTCATAGGCCTTGATGGCTTTCCAGTCGTCGCGCAGGGTGGCGACGTCGGCGATGCCGTCCGGCGGAGAAGGGGGGCGGGCTTCGAGGACAGTGAAGAAGTAGACGTTGCCCGAGGCGTCCTCGAGAGGGTTGTCGATCGGCGTCAGCCCGACCTGGAGGCCGAGGGTGGGGTTGCCATCGAGCTCTTTCACCTGGAGGGCGTACTGCGCGAACGGCGCCTGCACGCTCCCGAGGCGCACGACAGATGAGCCGATGCCGGGAAGCATCGAGAGGTCCGTGGCGTCGAGCCAGTTGGCATCGCGCGACTCGACCCTCGGCAGCGGGATGGACACGCCCTTGATGGTGCGGAGCGATTCGACAATGGTCAGCGCGATCTGCTCCAGACGCGGGCGTTCATCCGCCCAGCTCTCCGGCAGCTTTTTGTAGGTGTCCTGCGACTCAAGCCGCCGCGTCGCCTTGAGGACCTCCGCGCGGACAATGCGGAGAGTCTCGGACATCAACTCAGCGGTCTTCGCGCTCAGATAGTCAGCGCGGACGATCTCACGCTCGATCTCGTACTCGCTGCTGTACTTGGCTCGGTTAGACTCATAGAGCTTGCGCAGCTCGACCCGGTCCACAGGGATCGCGCCGGCGATGGCCGTCCGATCGATCACAAGCCACTCGATCTTGATGCGGGCCGGACGCATGTAGCCGATACCGAAGTCGCCCGTGCCGGGCTCGACAGAGGCGAAGGCCTCGTAATGGGCCGCCAGATCCGCCTCGCTCGGCTCGTCGATCTCGTTCAAAAGCGTACGGGCAGGGATGAAGAGGTAGTCGATCGTGGCCGAATCGCCGATGGTCCGAGCAGCAGTAACCGCCTGCTCGCGAGTCGGACGGGCCGCAAAGACATACGCGTCTTTGAGACGGGTGATCCCCCGTGCCGCGGCCAGCGCACGCAGACCGTCCTGTTCCGTCAGGCGATTGTTTCCCGCAGCGGAGGCGACCCTGCCGAGCATGCCCTGTGCCTGGCCGGCGATCTCCTGCTGAACCTGCGGGTCCTGCATCATCATCGCGACCCACTGCTGGCCGAAACGACCGTACTGCTGGGTCAGAGAGATCCTCGCGATCTGGGCAGCCACCTCGGAGACCCAGTCGCGTCCATCGTCGATCTCACCGACGAGCCCCGCGGCCTTCGCCTCGCTCTTGAGCAGCATCCAGTGCTCGGGCTGTCTCGTGGTATCAAGGCCGAGGATCACGGGGATCGCGGGGCTGATGGTCTCGAGCATCCGGACTTCGGACGCCGCCTGCTGCAGGTCGCCCACCGTGAACGCGACACCGGAGATCGAGCCCGCCTTCTGCTTGAGGGGGTTCGGCCCGAGCTGCTGGATCGCCTGCGGCGCGACGAACGCAACCATCAGGATGACGACGAACATCCCCAGAAGGATGGTCCGATACTTGCGGAGAAACTTGAGCATGTGCTGTCCCCAGCGGGCCGGTGGCGCGGGCAGGCCCGGCCCGTGGCCAGCGCGGAAAGGCAGCGGGATCGCCTTCGCGACCACGCTGCGGGAATTCAATCAGCGATAGAGCTCGATGATGAGGTTGGGATTCACGTCGTAAGGAATCTGGTCCATCGTCGGAACCGCCACGATCTTCAGCGTCAGCTCGGCGGGGTTCAGCTCGATCCAGCCCGGAACCTCGTGCCCAGCCATGGACTCCATCGCCTCACGGGCGAGCTTCTGGGCCTTCGGCTTCAGCGTGATCACATCGCCAACCTGCGCCGAGTACGACGGACGATCAGTCTTCCGACCGTTCACAAGCACGTGCCCGTGCGCCACCATCTGCCGCGCGGCCCAGATCGTCCGGGCAAGACCAGCACGACGCACCACGTTGTCCAGACGCTGCTCGAGCAGCGACATCAGGTTCATACCAGAGTTGCCGGGGCGGCGTGCGGCCTCGGCGAGGTAACGCCGGAACTGCTTCTCCAGCACGCTGTAGTGATAGCGGACCTTCTGCTTCTCATTGAGACGCAGCCCGTAGTCACGCAAACGACGCCCGCGGAAACCGTGGACGCCCGGCGTCGTCAGCGCACGCTTCGAGGTGTGCTTGGGAATGTCCGCGACGGGTGTGCCGACACGACGCGAGAGCTTCAGCTTGGGACCGGTGTAACGAGCCATCAAAAACTCCTTCCGCCCACAGGTCGGGTCTGATCCGCCTGGGTGCCGCTCCGTTGTGCGGAGGTCGAGCGGCGATCTGCGCCGGGTGGCCGCGGCTGCGGTCCGGCATGTGCGATCCGGGCATTCCCGGGGACGTATTCGAGCCCCTATTCAATGCGCAGCGACAACCACGGTCAAACGGACCGTTCAACCCGGTCAAAGCAGGAGAAGTGGCAGGCACGGCAGGCATGGCAGGCGTAGCCGAGGTGAAGTGGGGGGGTGAAGTGGGGGGATGGGGGTGGGGGGGCCTTCACCCTTTCACTGACAGCTGTCTGTCAGTGGCTCGCCCACCTCTCGACGCGCAGACCACTCCACTGACAGACAGTTGTCAGTGGCGCCGCCCTCGCCCGCTTGCTTTCACTCCTCATCGAGATACCTTCGGGCCATGGTCGCTCCCACCGCGAAATCACTCCCCTTCGGCCCCACTCCCCGAGCCGTGGACTCCACACCCCTCCCGCTGCCGCTTCCCCCCGCGCCCGTTCCATCTCTCCCACCATCGCTCATCGCCGACCTCGCCTCCCCGCACCACTCGCTCGTCTCCATCGCTGAAAAGCACAACATCGACCTCGAAGCCCTCACACTCCTCCTCGCCCTTCCACAGACACGCGACCGTCTCGATGTCGCCGAGTCCGCCGGATACACACACCTCCGCCTCGCCGCATCCCTCAACCTCGCCGCGGCCGCCCACGCCCTCGTCCGCATCATCGAAGACTTCCGCACACTCGCAACCTCACCCGACCGCCCCGCGCTCACCGACCCCGACTACATCCGCGCCTCCGAACGCGCACGCAAGGCCTCCTGGCTCCTCTACCAGCTCTCACGCCTCAATCCCAACGCCGCCCCCTGCCCCAAAACCCGCGCCCGCAACGAAGCAGACCCCGCGACCGATGCGCCAACCCCGCTCCCCCCCCAACCCACCCCCCAACCCGCCCCTCCAGAAACCATCCCTTCCCGCACCCTCTCCTCACCAGTCCCCGACCATCACGAAGCCCACCCCGAGCCGGCGGTCACCACCCACCACGCCGCTCCGACCAACGAGCCCACCGACCTTCCCGCCATCGAGCAACTCGTCGAGCAGCTCGAATCCCTCTCCGCGGCACTCGGCCTCGACCCCTCAGACATCGACGACTCCGAGCCCCTCACCCCCGAGATGCTCGCCGAACTCCCACCCGAACTCGCCGAATTCCTCGCCACCCTCGACCCCGCCCCCCCTCCCTCCCCCCCTCCCGCCCCTCCTCCCAACCCCCCACCCAACCCCCCACACGCACCCCCACCTGTCCCCCCGCCCGATCCTCCCACGCCGCCGACCGTCGGGGATGAGCATCGCCCTTCGCCCACTCCCACCGAATCTCCCCCAGGGCTGGTCTCTGCCGCGCCATGATGACATCCTCTCGCACAGGCGCTGCTGCCCTGTCTGCTGCCCATTGCCCACTGCCCACTGCCCATTGCCCATTGCCCATTGCCCTCTTCTTCCCCCTCTTTCCCAACCGAATACACCCACGCCACCAAAGAGGCAGCTCCAGCCCGAGCCCGGGAAGGAGTGGGAAAGCGAGTCGGGGGCGTCCGCCCCGCTCCACTAAGGAAGCGCTGCGCGGGGGACTTTTCCAGGGGCTGGCTCACGCCTTCGGCGTTCGCTGCGCCCCTGGCAACCATCGCTCGCCCGCTTCGTGGGCGTCGGAAGGGGGAGCCGGGCCGGCGGTGGGGGGTGGGGGTGGGAGGCCCGCCGCGTGCGAGGTGCGGCACTCCGGCGTCGGTGGGACGGGAAGCGCACCGAGCTTGCCGCAGGGCGAGCAGCCGAGGTGGGACGGGAGGTCGGGGCTCGCTGCCAGCCTATGGAATGCGCCGCCGGAGGAGAAGATGAGGAGCACCAAAGATATCGTGGCTCGAACATAGCACGCAAAACGACGTGCGCACAACTCGCTCCATAAACAAAGCAATCAAGACATCTCCCACGTTCTCCACAAATCGGATGCCCTCAAACCACGTCGTAGTTCAATCACAATACGCTTAATGTCAGCCAATTCGTATTGCGGTGATCTTGCGTTTACACGTGTGCCATCATCATTCTGCAAATCAATAAGTATGTAGCATTTGTGATGTATTTCTATGCGATAAGCACCCGCACACACCAACGCGCACGATGGGTGGTCGTCGTCGGGATATTGAAGGTCGTCTATCGCACGCACTATTGCACTGTCATCCGGACTGTAGATGATTCCGCCCCATCTCTGATGAAGTTCAACGACAGGTGCAGGCGTCGACGGCCGCCACGCGACCACAGATTGAACAAGATGACGAAAGGAGGGGCATTTTCGTGACACCTTTGCTATGTCTAAATGGGCTGCGACTTTTGGATTGTGTATTGCGTGACTATACAGTGGACTTGTTCTTCCACTCCGAGAGGCTCGCTCGATGTATTCTTTGGGACTTTGCACATTCTCTGGATGCAAAGTCTCACAGAGTTGAAAGGTTGGAATGGTAGTACGAACCGCCATTTCATCCGCAAGAATCCAAGCTTCAATCTCCTGCACAGGCACAATGATACACGACAGCGAACAACTTCCCGATGGGCGAGTTATAGCGTTTCTGATTTTAGTTACTATTGCCAACGAGTCATTATTATCGGAATCGTGGCAAATAACGAATCTGCTAAATCCTCTCTGCATAAACGAGGTAACTAGGCCACCACCCTTTCGGCATAGCTCATCACAACTTGTGTATCCCTTGCCGGCAATCGTTAGCGACTTGTCGGCGATGATACGCCTAACCAGCACACGCAGTGTGTCAAAGTCTGACCTTGCTTCAGCAAGAATCGCAATCATATTATTTATTCCAATGATTCGATGTACTCAGACAATAATCCGTCGCTACGCAGAAACTGTCTCGCGTGTTCTACGTCAGCTTCGCTTAACGAATGCACCACGGTAGATCCATTCACGGCGTGCACTATACGTATTTCTGTCGGATCCAACATGTCAAGTATCTCGGGTGAGTGTGTTGAGAATATAATTTTTGTACTCTGCGAATAGGATCGAAGAAGTGAGAGAACTTTATGAATGACAGAAAGATTGATGGAATCTTCTGGCTGTTCAATGAGCATTACAGAGCGTTTATCAAATATGAGACTGGTGATCAATCGGATAATTCTTCGAGTACCGACGGACAAATCCAGAAACTGGAACGACTCGCCAGCACCGGCGAGACTGTCGCTCGGTGTAAAAAACACTGAGTAGTTCGTTTCTGTGTCAGGAGATCCGCCGCTTGCCTGTGATTGTCTTGGTTTTGGGAGTTCCACCTTTACGACATCGATCGATTTTAGCAGATCTAATCCATTGTCGCCGAGAAGTGAGTTGATCTCGTCAAATATACCGGGCGACCTCTGGGAGGCGTAAACCAATCTCAACAGAACAGACTTACTAGGATTGCCTTCTATCTCATACTCATTAGCCCATTGTTCGAAGTAGGACGCGGGGATCATTAAGGTGCCGCTCGCAGGCTCCTCCAGTGGGTAGTACTGGACCGATAACAAGATATCTCTTACTCGTCTAATCTTTAGCAGTTGTTCGTGTTTGTTTGGAAACATTGATAAGACGGCGGACATTGCTGGCATTCTATGATTGATACCGATGGCAATGCCCGCCGTCGGGAACTCGGCGAGCTCGCCCTGTCGATGAATCAAGATTGCTTCTGTTCCTGCGTGATCCTTAAACACGAGTCGCTCATGGAGCCCGAGTGTCTCTTTGCTGCTGTCAGATAACGTGACTAAAATGCTTGATATCGTGTATGAATACTCGCCATCGCTATCGGCGATCGTCATTGACGAAGAGAAAGTGTCATTATTTGACGAAAGCCAATTTAGATCGATCGGATTCTGTGAACTTGCAATAGTTGCTGCGTGATCTATGCCTTTTAGCAGATTTGATTTCCCTGCGCCGTTCTTGCCAATTATCGCAACTACATTTGGCACTAAGTCCAAAACAACATTAGTGCATGAACGATAATTCATAATAGAGAATGTTCGTATCATTTGAGGACTCCGAGCGGACTGCGGACAAGATCGATTGTGATGATCTGATAGTGTGGCGAGTGTGTGTATATCAAGGGGTCATCAGATGGACGCATTGTATCTCAAGACTACGGGGGCTGGCCTCAAACCTCCACCCTCTCGAACTGGACCTTGCCCTCGACGTGTCTGGCGAAGTAGGCCTCGATGTTGGTGAGGTTGGTGACCTGGTGGACGTACGCCGCGGCTCTGACGAGGTCGGCGCGCTGGACGAGTTCCAGGCGGGGTTCCTTGAGGCCGATGCGGGTTGAGTAGAAGGCGCATCCCTGGTGGGCGAGGAGGACGACGCGTTTGAGTTTGTGGACCTCGACGAGGAACTGGAGCTCGTCGATCACGCCCTTCTCCTCCAGCGTCGCCTGGGGGTGCCCCGCCAGACACGCCGGCCCCCCAGGCAGCGTCACCCGGTCATACCGCGGCAGCCCCAACCCCTGCTGCAGCAGGTCGTCGAAGTGCTCGCCGAGGCGGCCGTCGGAGCAGTAGATGGCCGCGGCGTGGATGCGGGTGGATTCGTAGGGGATGGAGGAGACGTAGGAAGGGGAGGGGTGGGGAGAGAGTGACGGAGTGACAGAGTGACGGAGTGACGGAGTGGAGGAGCCGGGAGGGGAGGGGTCGGGGGAGGGCATGTGGACCTCGACGGGGCGCTTGGGTGAGCGGGTCGGGTGGGTGGGCATGTGGAGAGGATAGCAGAAGTCGTGACGGAGTGACCCAGTGACGGAGTGACGGAGTGGGGGGCAAAGCGGACACGGAAAAGGCCAATGAAAGAACCCCGGGCTTGCGCCCGGGGCTCCCTTTTTGTGGTCGGTGGGTTGGTGCGGGGCCGGGCCTTACATGTGCTTGATGATCGCGTCGGCGAACTCGGAGCACTTGACCTTCTTGACCTGTGTGTCGCCCTCAGCCTTCATCAGGCGCTCGAAGTCGTAGGTGACGGTCTTGGCGGAGATGGCTCCATCCATGCCCTTGATGATGAGGTCCGCGGCTTCCGTCCAGCCCATATACCGCAGCATCATCTCGCCCGACAGGATCACGGAGCCGGGGTTGACCTGGTCGAGGTTTGCATACTTGGGAGCAGTCCCGTGGGTGGCCTCGAAGATGGCGTGGCCGGTGATGTAGTTGATGTTGGCGCCGGGGGCGATTCCGATGCCGCCGACCTGGGCGGCGAGGGCGTCGGAGAGGTAGTCGCCGTTGAGGTTCATGCAGGCGATGACGTCGAAGTCCTTGGGGCGGGTGAGGACCTGCTGGAGGGTGATGTCGGCGATGGAGTCCTTGATCAGGAGCTTGGACTTCCACTTGCCGTCGCCGTGCGTGGCGCCGATCGTGGAGAGGACGGACTCAATCTCCTTGACGATCTTGGCCTGCTGATCGGCGGTCATCATGTCGTAGCCGGGGTCGATCATCTTCGCGTTGGCTTCGGCAGTGAGGGAGGGGTTTGCCTCTTTGTTGCCGAGGATCCAGGACTCGCGCTCGGTGACGATGTCGTTTCTGAAGAAGGTGGTGGCGACCTTGTACCCCCAGTCCTTGAACGCGCCCTCGGTGAACTTCATGATGTTGCCCTTGTGGACAATCGTGACGCTCTTGCGCTTCTCACGAAGGGCGTAGGCGATGGCGGAGTGGACGAGACGCTCGGTGCCGAGGTAGGAGACGGGCTTGAAGCCGATGCCGACCTGGAGCCCACTCGCATCGCGCTTGGGAGAGCCGATGGCTTCGAGCATCGTCTGCCACTCGGCTCCCGCGGCGGCGGTGCCGAAGCGCACCTTCTTGAAGTCCTTGGGGAACTCCTTGGCCATGAAGTCGAGGACCTTCTGGGCCTCGGGGGTGCCCGCGGCCATCTCGATGCCGGCGTAGATGTCTTCCGTGTTTTCGCGGAAGATGACCATGTCGCAGTCGCCGGGGCGCTTCACGGGGGAGGGGACGCCCTTGAACCAGCGGACGGGCCTCAGGCAGACGAAGAGGTCGAGCATCTGGCGGAGTGCGACGTTGAGCGAGCGGATGCCGCCGCCGACGGGGGTGGTGAGGGGGCCCTTGATGCCGACGAGGTGTGTGCGGAAGGCGGTGAGTGTTTCTTCGGGGAGCCAGTTTCCGGTCTTGTTGAAGGCCTTTTCGCCGGCGAGGACCTCGTGCCAGTGGAGCTTCCGCTTTCCGGCATAGGCCTTCTGGACCGCGGCGTCGAAGGTGCGGACGGAGGCGCGCCAGATGTCGGGACCCGTGCCGTCGCCCTCGATGAAGGGGATGATGGGCTCATCGGGGACGGAGAGCTTGCCGGACTTCATGGTGATGGAGGAGGGCATGGGGGCTCCAAATGGCAAATGGTCAAATCGCACATGGCAAAGCCGAGCCAGATGCGGAAAGAGTCAGGTGGGGATGATAGGGGAGGAGGTTGGAGGGGGTGGGCGTGTGCGGCTGGGAAGAGCAGGGCGGCGGAGGTCTGTTGTCGGGGGTCAGTCGCGCGGCGTCATGAGTTGGTCGTAGATGAGCTGGTATGGCGCGGCGGTGAGGCCGAGATCGCCTCTGAAGGGGCGGTCGAGTGCGACGATGAGGAAGATGACGAGGCCGATGAAGGTGGAGAGGAGGACGGCGTGAATGGACTGGAAGCGGGCGTCGTCGACCTTGAAGAAGAACGATGAGGTGAGGCCGATGAAGGCGCCGGCGATGACGACGATCCACATGACGGTCGGGAGGGCGGTGGTGACGGCGTCGAGGCGGAGGCGCCGTGCGAGGAGCATGTTGTTGTACGCGCGGACGGTCTCGGCGTGCAGGATTTTCTGTGACTCCGACGGCGGCTCGAAGGCGGCGAGGTGGGACTGGAACTCTCCGACGAGCGCGATGCCCGCGACCGGGACCTGCCCCTTGCGCTGCATGGGCCAGGCCTCGTCGATCGTGTAGCGGACGTAGGTGCGAAGGTCGTAGCGGAGGTTTGATCGGAGGGGCTCGGGGTAGTTGCCGACGTCGCGGTAGAGCGCGGCGATGGCGGTCACCTCGCTCGAAATGATCTTGGAGGTGTCGGAGTAGGACTGCCAGACGCCGACAGCGATGAGGGCGGTGGCAAGCCCGTAGAAGACCATGACTGCCTGGAGCATCGCGCCGCCGAACTCCGAGTCTGCAATCTGCACGCGGAGGCGCGGGAGGATGCAGCGTCGGACGATGAGCAGTCCGACGACCGAGTAGAGGCAGAGGATGATGATGATCGCGGGCCCGGTGATGACGAGAGGGATGTCGAAGAGTGCGTCGAGCATGGGCGAACGCTCCTTTGACTCTAGTATCGGCACCGCCACTCGGGCAGGGCGTCAGAAGGTGAGGCCGATGCCGAGGAACGGGCCGTGCATGAGCACGTCGAACTCGAACTTGTCGCTGCCTGATCCGTCGTCGTAATCGACGTCGAACCAGCGATATCCGCCGACGAGGGAGAGGCGTTTGTGCTTGCCGAGATGGGCGTCGAGGCCGAGGATGACATTCCATGCGAGGTCGGAGCCACCGGCGCCGATGTCGAAGCGTGCGAACGCGGTGACACGATCGGCGAGGTCGATGGTGGTTCGGGCGCCGATGAAACCGTCGAGCCAGGTCTCATCGCGGCCCGGGTTTCTGGCCAGAGAGTCGAAGTTGACCTCCAGATCGAGGTAGTAGAGGCGGACTCCGGCGAGGGGCTCGACGCGGAAGCGGCGGGCGGGGTTGTCGTTGACGGGGTTGTCGACGACGGCGTACGCGACGCCTACTTCGAAGAAGCCCTGTGAGACGTCGATGTCGCCATCGCCGAGGAAGCGGCGATCAACATCGTCCTCGGTGGCGAGGTACATGATGTCGCCGAACACGCTGAATCGGTCCTTGCGGGCCTCGATGTGTCCGGTGAGGGCGAACTTGAAGTTGTCGACGAGGTTCTCGAAGGAGTCACCGACGGAGATGTTGACGTCGGCTTCGCGGCCCCGGGCGGTGAGGGTGCCTTCCATCGCGGGGACCCAGAGGTATGTTACGAAGGAGAGTGCCCATTTCTTCTCGTTGAGGTCGGGTGAGAGCGAGGTTGCGGCCTGGTCGGTGGGCGTGGCGGGCGCGGGATCGGCCTGGGCGTGTGTGCGCAGTGCGATCGGAGTGAGTGCGAGCAATGAGAGAAGCGTGATGGCGAGTTGTTTCACGAGGAGTATCCGGTGTGGAGCGGGGATGGGGGACCGAGCGTGCGATGTCCGCAGGATGAATGCCCGGGGAGCGCGGCGGCGCGTCCCGAGTTGGTTGTGCGTGTGACGCGGGGCTTACTCGGTGTAGCCGAGTGGCTGGTAGCGGAGGTAGTCGAGCGCGACGTTGACGCCGGCCATGAGACCGGAGCTTGCGCCCTGATAGATGGCAACCCCGTTCTCGAATCGACCGACTGCGCTGGTGCCTTCCTGGGCGACGACAACGACGCCGGAGACGGAGCCGCTGAGTTTGTTCGCCTTGAACTTCTCCATCGTTGCTTCGTCCTGGATGACGACGAGCATTTTGAAGCCGCGGACGCCGGCCTGGAGGCCGAAGGAGCCGGTGTTGAGCGCTCCCCAGCCGATCTGTGTGCCGTTTGGCTTGTTGACCATGGCACGGCCGTACTGGCCGCCACCGAAGACGATTCCCCACTGTCCGACGGATGGGTAGATGAGGTATCCGGCGGAGTTGTTGATCTGCTCCTTGAGTCCGGGGACCTGTCGTTCGAACCAGCGTGTGGCGGCGCGGGCCTCGTCGATGAACACTTCCTGGTTCTCGGCCTTGGGCGCGGTGGAGCATGCGGAGACGAGCATGGCGGCGATGAGGGAGAGCGAGGTCAGGATTGCAGCGCGGAGATTGGTCATGTGTCTTTCCTTTCGGTGGCCGAGCCACCGGGTTGTGGTTGTGATGTGTACGTGAGTGCGTATCAGTTTGAGCGACGGACCGCCGGGGGTGCCCAGCGTCCGTCGAGTGCCTCGGCGCGCGGGGCGTAGAGTCGCATGGTGACGCCGATGGGACCTGACGCGGCGGCGGGGAGCCAGTTGGACTCCTTGTCGGGCCCGGGGCTGGCGTTCTGGATGTAGATGTCGATGGAGCCGTCGGCGTTGCGCTTGAGCGCGTCGCGATCGCCGATGGCGAAGCGGTTGATGGGATTGGCGACTTGGAAGCCGCTTGCGTCGTACATGGTGATGGACCAGAAGGCGTCGACGGGTGGGAGCTGGTCCTTCTCGAAGTGGATGACGTAGTTGTTCTCGGCGACAAGGGGCTTGCCGTCGGCATCGGCGACGCAGAGCGGATAGATCGCGTCCTCGGGCTGGTTGGCGCCCAGACCGACGGCGGCGACGATGGCGCGCTTCAGGTAGAAGTTGCCGTACACGCCCATGGAGTCGGTGTTCATCTGCCAGCCGTTCTGGATGCGCGCGAGCGTGGCGACCTTTTCGGCCATCGTCCTCTGGGCGGCGGCGACGGCGCGATCGAGGATCGCGGGATCGACGCTTGACGAATCGAAGGACTGCCCCGGCACGATGCCGATGCGGCGCATGCGAGCGACGATCGACCAGTCGGTGATGTGAGGGGGGTTGGAGGTCAAGAGGTCGGCGGCGTAGGCGAAGTATGCTTCGCCCTTCATGGTGTCGACCTGGACCTTTGGAGGCGTCTTCATGTCGACCGTGGGGTCGATGGCGACGGGCGGGGGCGTGTACGCCGTCTTGGCTGGCCAGTTGGAGAGCGTCGTGATGGTGAAGCCGTCCTGGACCTTATGGACGTTGGCGTAATCGGCGGGTCCGTTTGTCTGGGTTCGACCGATGACCCATACGTGGGAGGTGGGCGCATCGATGCGCTCGAGTCGGGCGGGGATTGTGCCGCTCCATCCGGGGCCGACGATCACGAACGAGCCCGCGTCGGTGCCGCTGGTGCGTTTGCCGGGAACGGCGAAGACGTCGGACCACATATCGAGCATGGGGAGGAGGTAGTATCGGCCCGCGGTGTGGGGCACGGAGATCACGATGGGCTCGGCGGTGAGGTCGAGCCACGCGGAGGAGTAGAGGGTGTCGAAGTTGGGGCGAACGACTTCCTTGAATTCGGCGGTCGGGAATGCGCGCATGTGGGAGAAGGTGTTGGCCGGACCGCGGCCGGGCATCTTGCCGGCCTCGATGTTGGTGAGTTGCCGGCGCGTGACATCCATGGAGATCAGCGGGTAGAAGTAGTGGTACGCCTCAGTGGCGATGGCGAGGGCTTCGGCATCGGAGAGCGGCGCGGTAGCGGGCGTCGGCTGGAGTGCAGCGGCATGGGGTGGCATGCCTGAGCCGAGTGCAACGAGCGCTGAAAGTACGAATGGACCGATTCGCAAGGGACAACTCCTTTGGGGGCGGCGGGACTATCGGTGCCGCGCTTGGTGGCTATTTCGTTTCGGGAGGCGTGGTGTTGATCGAGTGGCGTTGATCGAGTCCGGGGGGTGATTTGTGCCAGGGGTAGCCGCCGGCGGCGATGGCCTGCGCGTAGCCGACATCGAAGAGCTTGGTCATGTAGACGGGGTCGAACGCTTCCTTGGCCTGTTCGTTGAAGGTTGCGGGGATGAAGGCGAGGTTGAAATCGACGCCGTCGCGCTGCGATGTGATGTAGATTCGGTAGAGGTCTCCGACGCCCTGTGTCTGGATGAGTGAGTCGATGGCGCGTCCGGCGATGGGAAGGGTCTTGCGTCGGACATCGACCCACTTGGGATCGAGGCGGGCGTTTCGTATGATGTAGGCGACGCGCTCGCGCTGGAACCCCTCGGCTGCGACGGCCTCATCGAGGTGAAGCGTGGGTGGATAGAGGAAGACCTGGGCCTTGGCACCACCGTCGACGTGCATCTCCTGGTATTTGGTGCCGTCGACTTCGACATCGAACATCACTGGAGGGAACGCGGCGGGGATGGCGGCTGAGGCGATGAGGATGTTGTGGATGAGGTCGAGTGCTTCGGGCCTGGCGGTCGCGGCGATGGCTCCGATGTTCCAGATGACGCCCCGGTTGGCGTCGAGGTTTGTTGTGGCGACCAGCAGGATGCGGCCCTTGGCGTACTCCGTGGCGATATCACGCATCATGGGCTCGTCAACGGTTTGTGCGAGGAGCTTGCGGAGCGGCACGGTGTCCATGAGCGCATCGTTGTAGATCGCGGCGAGGATGCCTCGCTTGCGTGCGATCTCCTCGGTGGTGACGGAGGTGTAGACCTGCCGGAGTCGGTCGTCATAGGCCGGGCCGAGGAAGGCGAAGGGGGCTGTGAGGGCGCCTGTGCTGATGCCGGTGACGATCTTGAACTCCGGGCGGGTGCCTGCGTCGGTCCAGCCGCAGAGAATGCCTGCGCCGTACGCGCCTTCTGCGCCGCCTCCGGAGATGGCGAGATAGTGCGCGGGAGGGATGTCGTGGGCGCGTCCTTCGGCGGCGAGGTTGGTGAACTCGACCTTGCCGATGCGGAAGAGCTCTTCGAGGAAGGCGGGGCTGAGGGTGTCGTCCCAGGTACGAAGGGCGGGGGTGTTGAGCACGATGGCGCGGTCTGCTCTGTCGTCGGGCACGGCGGGGAGGCGTTGCGGCGAGGAGCAGGCGGCGGGCGCGAGCAGGCATGCGGCGAGGATCGCGTGCAAGATGCGTGAACGTTGATGGTTCACTCTTGATCGGCTGGCATTCATGGCGCGTCGTCTCCAGTTTGGTGTGAGGTCTGCGGCACATCCGCTACGCAACGGAACCCGACGTGGGACATTCCGGTGTCGGAGGCGGATCCCATGCGAGCGGCGGGTCGGTATGAGGCGCAGTAGGAATCGTTGCAGAGGAATGAGCCCCCACGTTGGATGCGGCTGTCGGCGGCGAGTGGGTTTCTTGGATCGCGGGCGATAGCCGGACCCTTTGGGTTGGAGATGATGGCTTCGGCGCGGATGCGTTCGGCGTAATGGCCGGCATCGTAGAGGTCGGCGCACCACTCCCAGACGTTGCCGGCCATGTCGAGTAGTCCGTAGCCGTTGGGTGGAAAGGAACCGACGGGCGCGGTGCCCTCGAAGCCGTCTTCACTCGAGTTCATCACGGGGAAGAGGCCTTGCCATGTGTTGGCGCGGGAGGGATCGATGGGCTCGGGTCCCCAGATGTTCGGGGTGCCGGGGATGCCGCCTCTTGCGGCGTATTCCCACTCTGCTTCGGTCGGGAGGCGCTTGCCAGCCCAGGTCGCGTAGGCGACGGCGTCGTGCCATGCGATGTGGACGACTGGGTGATTGTCGCGTCCCTCGATGGATGAGCCGGGTCCTTCGGGATGGCGCCAGTTTGCACCGGGGGTCCACTGCCACCATGAGAGATCGGGGATCGCTCCTTCACGGGGCTTGATGCGCGGCTTGACGAAGACGAGCGAGCCGGGCTGGAGCATCTCTTCGGGTGGCTTGGGTGTTCCTTGTGGGACCTGCTTCTTGAGTTCTTCCCAGTCAACTGGCCGCTCGGCGAGCGTGATATAGCCGGTGGCTTCAACGAAGGCGCGGAACTGTGCGTTGGTGACCTCGGTGCGATCGATCCAGAAGCCGGAGAGGACGACATTGTGTGGTGGCTGTTCGTCGGGGCGGGCGAGGGGATCGGTGCTTCCCATAGTGAATGAGCCACCGGGGATCCACACCATGCCGTCGTGGTGCGACGTGTGTTGGATCGAGGTGGAGTCGAGCGCGGGTTGAGCGAGGAATGAGCCGCGGAACGTGGCTGCGATCGCGAGTATGGCGACAGTGCGTGCCATGGGTTGAGGCGTTTGGATCTCGGGCGTTCTGGCGGCCTGTGCGTAATAGATGTTCAAGTTCGTCTTGAATGTCTGATGATGCTACGCCGCTGCAAGAGGATGGTGGGGTTCTGCGTGGTGTTTGATCCGTGAAGTCTTGCATTTGACACGTCACACGGAAATGAAAGGAAGCCCCGGCGCGTGTGTGCGGCCGGGGCTTGAGGGGAGGGTATAGGAGCCGTAGGGTTGCAAGCCGTTTGGAATCGGCGGTTGCGTCCCGGCACCCGTGATCGTGATCAGTCGAGGAACGCGACGTGCCTCATGGAGGGTGCGCGGCTCTCGGTGTTCATCTCCACGCGGTGCCATCCGTTGAGGAGGATGGTCGCGTGGTCCGGGTGGCGGACGCGTCCGGTTGCGTAGACGACGGCGTTACGGACCATGATGCGCCAGTTGGAGTTCCGGGCGCGGGGGTTGCGTGCGATCAGCGAGGTGTACTGATCGCGCGTGAGCCCGTTCGGCGCACGGTGTGAGACGTAGACCGGCTCGCCGCCGATGCGGGCGAGGCGTTCGACCATGTGGGGCTTGCCACGGCCTCGTGAGATCGGCTCGTTGCGGAGCACGACGTCCGGATCGATGACCACCTCGGGTGCGGGGACGAAGAACCATTCACCCTGTCGGATGAAGGCGCGGTTCTTGCGGCGGAGCTGTGCCGCGTTGCGCAGGCCGAGTCGGGCCTGTGCTTCGCGGACGGCTTCGGGCTTCAGGGCTTCCATGGCGGTACGGACACCGGAGATGCCGCGGTCGCCGGGTACGGCGGCGACGAACCAGTGGCGCTCGTCGTGGCCGCAGAGGAAGCGGTCCTTGGGCGCGTCGCGGTTGTCCGCGAGGAGGAGGAGGTGGCGCATGCCGGGCTTGATATCGACAGCGCGGACCGCGATGTCGTTGCCGACTCGGACGTCGAAGTACTCGCCCTTGTTGTCGGAGCGGACGTCGAGGCGGAGCTGGCCGGCGAGAGGTGAGACCTCGACGACGGCGCGGGCACCGATGCGGGCGAAGTCACGAAGGATCTGGTTGCCATCCATGATGGGCACTTTCGGAATGAGCGCGCGTGGCCACGAGCCGCGGGCGCGGGTGCAAGAACGATGTCAGTGAAGTCGGCGGGCGCGAGGTCGCAGGCGCGCGGGTTGCCCGAGTGATGGGTTCGCGGCCGGGTCGGCCCGGGTGGAGTTGGAGCGTCAGCGATCGGTGCGGCGCGACGATCGCCGATAGCCGCGTGGGTGCGGGATCTGCGGAGATCGCGGCGAGTAGCCGGATTCGCTGTGGCTTTGGATGTGGGTGGAGGAGGCCCCCGCGCCCGCCTTAGCGGCTGAGCGTGCCAAGATGGGCGATTGGGAGCGAGCGATGTGTGAGCAGGGTGCGCATTGGTGTGCGTAGAAGATACGCGAGTCGGCGGCGTGCGTCAAGCAGAATGTGCGTTAGAAAGCAACATGAGAATGAGTTGCAATGAGACAGAAGTGTGCTCTGATGTCGTGATAGCTTTACTGGATTGAGGACGAGATCGAAGCCGCAAGGGATTTGGCGGCCTCGGGCTCGAGCTTGCCGGAGTTCCATGCGATGCCGAGGCCGGATGCGCCAGATGGGCGTGCGGGGAACTTCGGGATGATGTGGAAGTGGACGTGGAAGACGGCTTGGTGGGCATCTGCGCCGTTGTTCTGGAGGACGTTGTAGGCGGTTGTGCCGGTGGCTTTCATGACGGCGCGGCAGAGGCGCGGGAGGACGCGGCCGAGGGCGGCGGCGGACTCGTCGGAGAGGGCGTCGAGCGTGGGGGCGGGTTCTTTGGGGATGACGAGCGTGTGGCCTGCGCTCAGGGGGCCGATGTCGAGGAAGGCGAGGGTGTGGGCATCCTCGTAGACCTTGTGGCAGGGGATCTCGCCTCGGATGATCTTGGAGAAGATGGTTTCGGGCATGGCAGAGTGTATGAAGTCGGCGCGGGATTCGAGCGGCGTCGGCGAACGGGGTGTGTGTGCGTACCTATTATGCGGCGAATAGTGGGGGATGAGTTCGGATGTCGCACAGTCGCGGCCGCGTGGCGGCCGATTTCGGGAGCCATGTTCCATGCCCAAGAAGACGATTGCTCAGGTTGAAGTCGCCGGGAAGCGCGTGCTGGTTCGCGTGGATTTCAATGTGCCGATGTCGGGCTCTGAGATCACGGATGATCGGCGGATCCGGGCGGCGGTGCCGACGATCCAGAGCATTGTCGATCGGGGGGGCCGGGCGATCCTGATGTCGCACCTCGGGCGGCCCGAGGGGACGGGGTATGTGGAGCATGAGTCGCTGCGTCACGCGGCGGCGAAGCTGGAGTCGATTCTCGGGAAGAAGGTCGCGTTCCCTTCGAAGGACTGCGTGGATGACGCGGCGGCGGCGGGTGTGGCGGCGATGAAGGACGGCGAGGTGCTCATGCTTGAGAACCTGCGCTTCCACAAGGGGGAGAAGAAGGGGGATGCGTCGTTTGCGGGGAAGCTGGCGGCGTATGGGGATGTGTATGTGAATGATGCGTTCGGGACCTGCCATCGGCCGGATGCTTCGATGGTGGCGGTGCCGACGGCGATGGGTGGCAAGCCCCGGGTGGTGGGTTTCCTGGTTGAGAAGGAAGTGAAGTATCTCGGTGAGGCGCTGAAGAGCCCGGCGAAGCCGTTTGTGGTGATCCTGGGTGGGGCGAAGGTGTCGGACAAGATTGGTGTGGTGGACAACCTGTTGTCGAAGTCGAGCGCGGTGATTGTGGGCGGGGCGATGGCGTACACGTTCCTCGCGGCGCTGGGGCGGAAGGTGGGTGAGAGCCGCGTGGAGACGGACAAGATCGCGCTTGCGAAGAAGATCATCGACGATGCGGCGCGTCACAAGTGCGATCTTCACCTGCCGGTGGACCATGTGTGCTCGACGCAGTTCCTGGAGCACGCGGGTGATATCCAGACGTTCAAGGATTCGATCAAGCCGGGGTATATGGGGCTGGACATCGGGCCGGAGACGCAGGCGGTGTACGCGGGCGTGATCTCGAAGGCGAAGACGATCGTGTGGAACGGTCCGATGGGTGTGTTCGAGTGGGCGGCGTTCAGCGTGGGGACGAGGCAGGTCGCCAGCGCGATCGGGCGTGCGACGACGGCGGGGGCGACGAGCATTGTCGGTGGCGGGGATTCGGCGGCGGCGGTTGAGAAGTTCGGGCTTTCTGACAAGATGTCGCATGTGTCAACGGGTGGTGGGGCATCGCTTGAGATGCTGGAGGGCAAGCCGTTCCAGTCGATCGAGATTCTCGATAACGCGTGAGAGACAAGAAAGCCACTCACCACGGAGTGCCACCGAGGGCCACGGAGGTAGAAGAGCGAGCGCGGGAGCAGTGATGACGGGTTCACTCGGGCCACGCTCGGTGCGACAGGACATCGTGACGCTGGTTGCGCTGTGCGCAGTTGTGTTTTTCGTCGGCTTGACGACGCACGGACTCTCCAACTGGCAGGAGTCGATGCGGGCCTTGGTCGCTCGGGACATGGGCGTGATGGGCGAGTGGGTTGTTCCCCGGGTGAACGGGGAGCCGTACCTGGCCAAGCCGCCAATGGTGTATTGGTGCCAGCTGGCGATGGCGCGGGTGCGTGGCGTGTTCGGCGGGGATGGTGTGCCGGGTGTGTTCGAGCTGCGTCTGACGGTTGCGCTGGCGGCGATGCTGGGTGTGGTCGCGACGTATGTGGTGGCGCGGCGGATGCTGGGGGCTTCTCCCGGGGAGCGTGCGGCGAGTCCGGAAGCGGCAGCGCAGAGAGATCGGATCGCGCGGCACGCGGCGTGGTGGAGCGCGCTGTTTCTCGGGACGGGGATTCTGTATGTGCGTTCGGGGCGGACGGGGGAGTTGGATATCTTGCTTGCGCCGTGGACTGTGGTTGCGATCGGCGCGCTGTATGTGGCGTATGAGAGCCACGTCGAGCGGCGTCGGATGCACTGGCGTGCGTTGGCGGTGGGAGGAATCGCTGTGGCGGGGGCGGCGCTGACGAAGGGGCCGCCGGGTGTGGTGACGATTCTGCTCGGGGCGTATGGGGGGATCGCGCTTGCGATCGGTGCGGATGCGGCGTGTTCGTCGCGGGCGCGTGCGGTGGGCGCGGCGGTGGGAGGGCTTGCGCTTGGTGTGCCGACGCTGCTCAATGTGCATGAGGTTGGTCACGTGGTGGGTGTTGTGTTGGTCGCGGGGGCTGGTGCGATGGTGGGCGCGGGGCTCGCGCCGCTGGCACGGTGGGAGACGTTCAAGGGTTTCTTCCTTGCGATGTCGCGGACGCACCCTGTGGGGATGGCGCTGGTGGCGGTGGGCGCGGTGTACGGATGGATGCGTCTTGTGAGCGAGGGGATCGGCGCAGAGGCGGTGAAGCGAGCGGTTTCGTCGGAGACGGATGCGAATCTGGTGTTGTTTGATCCGGAGTCGATCCTGAGCAATCTGGAGGTGGTGCCGTACGCGTCGGGCATCGGATCGGTGATGGCGATCGTGTCGGTGGTGTGGCTGGTGAGGAGGGGGCCTCGTGGGGCGTGGTGTGGCGGCGCGGGGTTGTGGTTTGTGATCGCGTGGGCGGGGCTTGGGTTGCTGGCGTTCAGCGTGCTGGGGAAGGGTGTGGCGAGGTATATGACGCCGCTGTGGCCCGCGCTTGCGATCCTGGGCGGGGCGTTCTTCACGCACGTGCTGATGGCGGCGGAGCAGAAGCGCGGGGATCGGGCGAGATGGGTTGTGGGCGCGGTCGTGGTTGTGATGGGGCTGGGGCAGGGTGTGTGGTACGGGTATGGGCGGGAACGGCTGTATCCGCACAGGCATCCGCGGACGATGTTCGAGGAGTTGCAGCGGTTGTCGCCGGTGCTTCCTCCGATCTCGCTGGATTACTGGACGCCTGCGTATGACTTCTACGCCGGGACGCACATCAGGTTGTATCAGGATGTAGGGCCTCGGGTGCCGGTGTCGGGTGTGGAGCCCGAAACGCTGGAGTCGCTGATGGAAGAGTTGAAGCGGACGGGACAGCGGCGGTTGATGCTGGTGCGGGGGACGCCCCACAGGTCGGTGCTGCCGGAGTTGCCTCTCGAGCGATTGTCGCGTGCGGGGTTCGTGGTTGAGCCGGCGGAGGTTGTGAGCGAGTATCGCATCGACAACGGGAAGACGCGGGTGCGTCCGGTGTGGATCAGCGCGTCGAGATGAGGGCGATCAGGAGCGACCGAAGAGGCGTTCGAGATCGCGAATGGTGATGCGGACGGTGGTGGGGCGGCCGTGGGGGCAGTTGCTGGAGCGTTCGACATCCTCGCGGAGGTCGAGAAGGGCCTGGAGTTCATCGCCGGACATCTTGTCTCCGGCTTTGACGGCGGCCTTGCAAGCCATCATGTCGAGGACCTCGTGGAGGGCCTGTTCCTCGGCGGGCGCGAGGCCGTCTTTCTCTGCGGCGGCGAGGATCTCTTCCATGAATGGGACGGGATCGACGCCTCGTTCGAAGAGGAAGGTGGGGAAGGCGTGGATGCCGAGTGAGCGTGGGCCGAGTGGTTCGGCCCTGATGCCGACGCGTGTGAGAAGGGGTTCGAGGGGTGTGAGCAGATCGAGTTGCTCGGGGGTTGCCTCGACGAGGACGGGCATCAGGAGGGGCTGGCTTTCGAGCGGACCGGAGGCGACACGCTGGAGCAGGTATTCGAACATCACGCGCTCGTGCAGGGCGTGCTGATCGACGATGACGACGCCGTGCTCGTCCTGGGTGACGATGAAGGAGTTGTGGACCTGGAGGGCGCGATTGGTCGGCACTGGGGCGGCGATCAACTGGTCTGGCGCGAGTGGAGAGGCGGCGTTGTCGTGCGGGTGTGAGGCGAGTGCGTTCGGTGTTGATGCGTCGGGAGCGAGCGGTGAGGGTGGCGCGTCGAGGTCGTTCGCGGGGAATGCGGCATCGGTGAGCGGAGCGGGGGCTGGGCGTTCGATGGCGCGCCGGAGCGCGTCGAATGAGAGTCGGCCCCCTGCGCCGAACTGGGCGGGGATGTTGCGTTTGAAGAAGGAGACGAAGTCCTTTGGTTCGATGGAGCCGGAGGTTGGGCCGGGGAGGATGGCGGTGGGTGTGTTGAAGGAGCCGAAGCCGGTGGCACCTGAGAGCCGGGGGGTGAGGTCGCGCGACTGGAGTGCGCGTCGGATGGAGCCGAGGACTGCGGAGTGGACCATGGACTGGTCGCGGAAGCGGACCTCGAGTTTGGCAGGGTGGACGTTGACATCGACGGCTTCGGGGGACATCTCGATCATGAGGACGGCGGTGGGATAGCGTCCGGGCTCGATGAGTCCTCGGTAGGCCTCGGCGATGGCGTGCTGCACGGTGCGGTCACGGATGACGCGTCCACGCAGGAAGACGTGCTGGGATCTGCTGGTAGGGCGAGCGAGTGAGGGGAGTCCGACGAGGCCCCAGAGGGCGAGTCCGCGTGCGTCGTCGTATTGATCGACGGAGATCTCGATGAGTTGGTCTTCGAGTTCCTTGCCGATGATGGCAAGGACGCGTTCGCGGGGCGACTGGTTGGGCGGGAGTTCGAGCGATCGTCGTCCGTCGTTTGTGACGGTGAAGCCGATGGCGGGGTGGGCCATTGCCAGGTCGCGCAGCCAGTCCATGCAGCGGCCTTGCTCGGTCGTGGGTGTGCGGAGGAACTTGCGGCGTGCGGGGGTGTTGAAGAAGAGGTTGCGGACGGTGACGCTGGTGCCGATTGGTCCTGAGGCGGGACGGACGGGTGTGGCGACATCGCCCTCGACGTCGATCTGCGATGCGCCGGTGTCGATGGGGCGCCGGGAGCGGATCGAGAGGCGGGAGACGGAGGCGATCGAGGCGATGGCTTCTCCCCGGAAGCCGAGCGTCGCGATCCGATCGAGATCGCCGGCTTCGGTGACTTTGCTGGTGGCGTGGGGCGCGATGGCGAGTGGGAGTTCGTCGGGTGAGATGCCTTGTCCATCGTCGCTGACGCGGACGAGTTCGATGCCGCCTTGTTCGAGATCGACGGTGATTCGCGACGCGCCGGCGTCGAGGGCGTTTTCGAGGAGTTCCTTGACGACCGATGCGGGACGATCAACGACCTCTCCGGCGGCAATCTGGTTGACCAGGAGCGCGGGGAGCGGGCGGATGCGCGGCGCGTTGGACGCTTTGGTGAAAGAGGTGTTTGTGTGCGGCTCCGCCACGCGTCGAGTGTAGGGACCGATAGCGTGGAGATGGGGGCCGCGATGGCCAGGTGTGGCCATCACCTCATTTTATGTGCTCGCTTGACGTGAAATCGGATCTGGAGAAGAGCTATTATGGAGACAGATCCTCCCAGGACGCAATGCACGCGGCATGAACAGCAGCATCCGCAGTGCGGCCCGCGAGGGCCATGCGTCCTCAGCAGCCAGCCCCGTCTCGAAAGGGACGGGGTTGGTTTGTTTTTCGCGAGCGAGGGTCTGTCTCAGCGTCGCTTGATGATCACGGCGGTCATGTCGTCGCCCTGCGGCTCAGACATGGCGAAGTCGGAGGTCTCTTTGTCGATCGCATCGATCATGGCGGATGCGGAGAGGGCCGCGTGGCGGGAGACGGCGTTGGAGAGGTGCTCGAAGCCGAAGAGTTCGCGGCGTGGGTTAGCTCGTTCGATGAATCCATCGGTGAGCATGATGAGCGCATCTCCTGGCTCGAGTCGGAAGCGGCGAGGCGATCCGTAGCGTTCGCTTTCGTCGATGCCGAGCGGGAGGCCATCTCCATCGAATCGGGTGAGTGTTCCGGTTGCCGCGCTGTGGTGGAGTGTCGGGCCGTGGCCAGCGGAGAGGAGTTCGACGTCGCCATCGGGGGTGATGATGGCGACTGCCATGGTGATGAAGCGTGCGCTGCGGACATCGGTGACGATGAGTTGGTTGAGTCGATCGAGGAGTTCGGAGGAGGATCGAACCTGGCTGATCATGGCTCGCGCGTAGGCGCGGCAGACCGCCATGACGAGGGCGGGGCCGACGCCGTGTCCGGTGACATCCGCGATGGAGACGATGATGCGGCCGTCGGGCATGGTTTGCCAGTCAAAGTAGTCGCCGCCGGCTTGTGTGGCGGGACGTCCCATGCCTGCGATATCGAAGCCGGGTGTGCTGGGGGGTTCTGAGGGAAGCAGACCCTGTTGGATCTCGCGCGCGATGTCGAGTTCTCGCTCGACTGCTGCGAGGGCAAGTCCGGATCTTTCAGCGGCCTCGGCCTCGCGGACGGCTTCTTCGATCGCTCTGCGGGAGAATCTGGCGAGCGCGCCGGCGGCGATGCCTGTGAGGAGGAGGAAGATCGCGTACATGTAGAGCGAGTGCATGGCTTCGATGGGGAGCCCGGCGACGCGTCCGGCGCGCCACGCGAGGGCCGCGTGCGCGATGGCGGCGACGACGCCGTAGGCGATGGAGTTTGCCGGGCGCAGGCGCATGACGGAGAGCATGATGACGAGTGGCACGATGAGGATTGCCGGGGCGGAGAGTGCGGCGACGGGCCCGTGTGTGCCGTGTTCCTGGAGGATTCGGAGGAAGAGGAACGGGGCGATGAGATCGGAGACGGTTCCGAGGGCGGGTCTCCACTCAGGGAGCGGCTGGCCCCGTCGGAGTCGCCGGGTTGAGTCCATGATCCCAGCGATCTGGATGGCGATCGCGGCGATGATGACGCTGACACCCCAGACGAAGAGGAGGTGATTTGATGGTCCGTCGAGGATCCTTCTGAGCGCGAGGATGATGCCGATGCAGGCGTAGCAGAAGAGGAGGAGCCCGCCGCGCCAGCGGTCGGTGTTGAGCAGGCGCACCTGGAAGGAGTGTGCGGAGGTGATCGAGGCGTGTGCGGGCATTGGATGTGCTCCTGACGTGGCAGACGCTCGATCGTGACGCATCGCCTGCGGGTTGGTTGGTTCGGCGCGGGTGCTGAGCGTGTTCCGTTCTCGCAGGAGGCGGATCGGTCGCTCGTGCTCGCTTCCTGGCTTCTTCAGCTGTCAGAGACCGAGGCGGGAGAGGACGCCGTCGAGGATCGCGCGGGAGCGGACTTGATCTCCGAGCGGTGTTGTGGTGACGGAGATGCTCGAGCCCGCGCGGTTCCATGTCGCCTGCACGATGTGCTTCTTGAGCGGGCCGGTGTTGGGTTCGCGAGCGACGACCCGGACGCTGTCTGTGGTCGCGACCGCTGACGAGACTGTGTATCCGCGATCACGGAAGGTCTGCTCGGCGGCTGCGGCGACTGCCTGGGGCGTGACCCATTCGGGGAGCGATGCGGTGAGGGAGCGAACGGAGTATGACGCCTCGGTCTGTCGGGAGCCCTGGGTCTGCACATCCGCGGAGTTGCATCCGGCGGCGACCAGCAGCGCGATGATGGCGCAGCGCACCGCGGGACGGCGCGGTTGCCTGGAGCGATATGGTCTTTGGTGGTGTGCGGCTTGCTTGGTCACTGTCCGAGCCACCTTCCGGTGTCAAGATCGTCAAGATCCAGCGTGAGTCCCCACTCTTCGGCGAGTTGCATGAGTTCCTGGTCGGGCTCTGGCGGCACGGCACGCGGCGTCGGCGTTTGTTGGCGGGGCTTCGAGACTCTGTGTGGCGCGGGCGGGCGCGTGGCGGGAGCGGTGGGGGGCGGCGGGAGCGACAGGTGAGGGTGGTTGGGCGTGAGACTCTCGAGCAGCGAGGCGTCGGATTCTCTTGGAAGGCCGAATTCGATTCTCCAGAGATCGACCGCGCTCGATGAGAGGGGGATCTCTTGGACGAAGGCGGGGATGGCCGGCATGGGCGCGCGGGTGCGATCGGCCATGACCTGAGCAAGGAAGACGTTGCTTGCGATGGAGCGGGAGCGCTTGCGAGTGGCGGCGCGCTTGATGCGTCGGTCGGAGCTGACGACGACCAGATCTCTCGGGGCGGTATGTGCGTCGATGATTCGCTCGATGACATCATCTGCGGAGCCGCTTCTGCCGGAGTAGATGACCTCTGCCGGGCCGAGCCGCACGGTGAACACGGTTTCTCCATAGGAGTTTGCGGGGATTCCCTCGCCCGTTGCTGGGTGTCCATCGCAGACCATTCGAACAGGGTGTCTGCGGTAGCGGCTGTGGGCGATTGCCCGCAAGAGTCCTACAGGGGTGAGTTCTGGGGCGCGCGGATCGAGCGCGGCACTGAGCCAGAGGACGTTGTATGTGTCGATCAGCAGCATCGGTCTGGCCCTGGGGCGAAAGGGTGGGTTGAACAGTAGGATGGTTGCGATCGTCGATCGGCGTCCGTTTGGATTGATCGGGACTTGATCCCCTGTGGGGAGGTGGCTTCTATTCCCCCTCTACCTGCCGGGCGTCCGGCACGGGGCGGCGATGGTGTCGGCCCGCGGCTCTCTGTACACAGTTCCCGCTCAGCAACGGGCGATTGGGGCATTCATGGCGATTCGGATCAAGTCACGTGGCGGCGAATCGGTCGAGCAGATGATGCGGCGCTTCAAGAAGCTCTGCGAGAAAGAGGGCTTGACCAAGGACATCAAGCGCAAGGAGTTCTATGAGAAGCCCTCCGAGCGTCGCCGGCGCCGGATGCGGAAGACATCGAACCGCGCTCTGGCCGGCATGATGGTCGCGCCTCGCACGCCTCGTTCTTGAAGTGGTTTGATTGTTCGGCGCACCGCACGGTGTGCCTCGTGGTGGTCGAGTGAATCGGATACGGCGCGGGCATTGATTCAATTGATGCTCTATGCGGTCTTGCCTGACGGAGATCGTCCGGGCGCCGGATCGAGTTTGTAAGCAGATCGTGTCGCGGCTGGTCGTTGGGCCATCGCCGCAGGATGATCGTCCCTCTCGGTCGCCGACGGGTTCGGCGCACAGCTCAGGAGCGAATCCGATGCAGCAGTTGTCACTTCTCACTCTTGCGGATCTCAGCGCGATACCCCAGGTTTTCTGGCTCGCGCCGCTGGGCGCGGTTGTTGCGCTGGTCATGGCTCGTGTCTTTGCGACTTCGGTGATGAAGAAGTCAGAGGGCGAGCCGGAGATGGTCAGGATCGCCGACGCGGTGCGGAAGGGCGCGATGGCGTATCTCGCGCGTCAGTACAAGGTTGTCGCCGGTGTGTTTGTGCTGCTGGTGGCATTCCTGGCGGTGATGGCACTGTTGAACCTGCAGAGTTCGTGGAGTGTGATCGGCGTGCCGATCGCGGGCCTGCTGTCTGGATTGTGCGGGTGGTTCGGGATGCGGATGGCGACGAACGCCTCCGCGCGCACGGCGTTTGCCGCGAAGCAGTCGCTCAACGACGGCCTGACGGTCGCGTTCAGATCGGGCGCGGTGATGGGCCTGGTGGTGGTGGGCTTTGCGCTCCTGGATATTTCGGTCTGGTTCATCGTCTTCAACGCGACCGGCATGGGCGGATCGCTGCGTGAGTTGACGACTGTGATGCTCTCGTTCGGCATGGGCGCTTCGACGCAGGCGTTGTTCGCGCGTGTGGGCGGCGGTATCTACACGAAGGCGGCGGACGTCGGGGCGGACCTTGTCGGCAAGGTCGAGGCGGGCATTCCCGAGGACGACCCTCGTAACCCGGCGACGATCGCTGACAATGTCGGTGACAACGTCGGCGACGTGGCGGGCATGGGCGCGGACCTGTATGAGTCCTACTACGGGTCGATTCTGGCGACGGCGGCACTCGGTGCGGCGGCGGCGTTCACGATCGGCAATCTCACCGGGGACCAGACCAACTCGCTGGCACTGCGGCTTGCCGCGGCTCCGATGGCTCTGGCCGGTCTGGGCATTCTGTGCTCGATCCTGGGCGTGTTCACGGTGAAGGCGTCGGAGAACGCGACCTTCGCGCAGCTGCTCAAGGGTTTGCACAAGGGCGTGTACGTCGCTTCGGGGCTGATCCTTGTGGCGGCGTTCGGTCTGCTGTACTTCCTGTTCAACAACGTTGCCTCGCTGAACGGCATCACGACGTGGTGGGGTCTCGGGCTCTCGATTCTGTCGGGTCTTCTTGCTGGTCTTGTGATCGCGTATGCGACCGAGTACTACACGAGCTACGAGCACCCGCCTACCCGGCGCATCGCCTTCCAGGCGCTGACGGGGCCGGCGACGGTGATTATCGCGGGCATTGCGGAAGGGATGAAGTCCACGTGGGCATCGCTGCTGACTGTCGCGATCGCGATCATCGCCGCGTTCACCTTTGCGGGCGGCGGCGAGAACTTCCTGATGGGTCTGTATGGCGTCGGCATCGCGGCCGTCGGCATGCTCTCGACGCTGGGTATCACACTGGCGACCGATGCGTACGGCCCGATCGCGGACAACGCGGGCGGCAACGCCGAGATGAGCAGCCAGCCGCCGCACGTTCGCGAGCGGACGGATATGCTCGATTCGCTCGGCAACACGACAGCGGCGACGGGCAAGGGCTTTGCGATCGGTTCCGCGGCTCTGACGGCGCTTGCGCTGTTTGCGGCGTTCATCCAGGTTGTTCAGGTACAGATCACGACGCAGTCTGAGTCGTTCGTGCGCAAGGGCGGGTTCAGCGCGCCGGCTTCGGGTGCGTACGCGGTGTATGAGGGATACGGTCGATTCGCGATCGTGCTGCCCGGTGAGGGTCGTGACAAGAAGGGCGGCGTGGTTGATTATGTGGATGGCGGGATGTTCCTGCCGATCGGGCAGAGCACCGAGATCCTCGAGCATCTTTCGGTTGGCCAGGTCTTCACTCAGGTGCACGCGGAGGGTGAGGAGCATCACGGGCACACGTCGATCGAAGAGGCGGCACACCTGAAGGCGGCCACCCAGTTCACGATCCACGCGACGTTCGACCACGGCAGCCACGGGCATGACGAGAAGTTCGTGGTTGCCAGCTCGCGCAACGGCACGCTGGCCGATGTGCTTACTTTCTACGACGTGTCGCTCGCGAACCCGCGTCTGCTGGCGGGCATGTTCATCGGCGTGCTTCTGGCGTTCCTGTTCTGTGCGTTGACGATGAACGCGGTGGGGCGCGCGGCGTATGCGATGATGGGCGAGTGTCGGCGCCAGTTTGCCAAGATGAGGCAGGCGATGCGGGCCAAGGGGATGTCCGAGGAGGATGTCGCGAACCCGGACAACTGGCCTCGTGAGGGCGTCGATCTTGACGGTCATCACTATCCGGACTATGCGAACTGCGTGGCGATCTCGACTGCGGGCGCACAGAAGGAGATGGTTGTTCCTTCGATCCTGGCGATCATCGTCCCGATTCTTGTCGGTCTGACGCTCTCGGTTCCCGGGATCATGGGTCTTCTCGCGGGCGGCCTGGTCTCGGGCTTTGCGGTTGCGGTCTTCATGGCCAACGCCGGTGGCGCGTGGGACAACGCCAAGAAGCTGCTGGAGTCGTTCGGCAAGACGACGGCGCAGCAGATGGTGGACGGCACGGGCAACTCGTCGAAGGTTCCCGCGGAGGTTCGCGAGTCGATCCTTGCTCGAGCGCAGGAGTATGTGGCCTCGGGTCAGGGCTCACGCCTTGTCTACGGCAAGGGTTCGGATGACCACAAGGCAACCGTGGTGGGCGATACGGTTGGCGATCCATTCAAGGACACGTCGGGACCAGCGCTCAACATTCTGATCAAGCTGATTTCGATCGTCTCGGTTGTGTTTGCGGGTCTGGTGGTCAAATTCGGGCCGGTGGTCGGTGCGGCGATCGGTCTGAACTGACCGGAGTTTGGGTTCCTTTGGGATTGCCTCGGTTGATGCTGTGAACTTGGGCAAGCCCCGGATCTCTCCGGGGCTTGTTTTCATAGAACGTGTGTATTTTTGAGGAATTGCGAGATTCTACCTTGCCGCCCCCCGGATTCTGTGGCAGAATATGAATGCCGTGCGCGATGTGGTTGCGCATCGAGATTTCAGTTTCAGATCGTGGTTTCGATTGATCTCTTGTTTCACGTGAGTGGGATTCTTGTTGGGGATTTGCAAGAAGTACCACTGATTTGCGCGCCAGGGTTGAGCACTCGTGTCTCTCTCTGGCTCACGTTTGGAGGTTCTCAGGCGGTCACGCGGTGAACGTCTGAGAAGGTTCGAGTCACACTTTGGAGGTCTTGAGATGAAGAAGATTCTCGCGTCCGCATCCGTCCTTGTCGCTCTTGCTGGTATCGCCGCCGCCGATGGCATCATCGTCAGCCCTGCGGGCAACTTCGCGGTCGGCATCAACGCTGGCGGCTCCATCTTCACGAACAACTCTTTCAACACGTCGATCGGCACCCTGGGCTATGTCGGTTTCCAGCGCGTCGGTGATTCCTACGACCCCATCAACCCCGGCACCCCGACCGAGGGTTGGGCGATGGCTCTCAACGGCATCAACGCCCGTGGCGATGACTACTTCATCGGCTCCAGCGGCATCTCGCTGATCAGCGAGTCGTACCTGCCCAGCTCTGCCGTCATTGTTCACGACATTAACGGTGGCCAGGCTCGCAAGACCCAGCGCTACAGCTTCCTCCAGAACAACGTGATCGGCATCGAGGTCACGGTGACCAACACCTCCGGCGGCGCCATCAACAGCGCGCTCTACAACCGCGAGGTCGACTGGGACATCCTCCCCTCGTTCTTCTCTGAGTTCGCTCGCACCGACGCCCTCGTCGGCGATGTTGTCGACTCTTCGTACTTCGGCTTCGAGGATCGCGACGCGAACACGCCGTTCGCCTTCTTCGGCGGCGTCGGCGGCGGTCTCTACGGCCTCGGCGACCTCGGCGCGGGCATGACGATCGACCTGATCGCTCTCAACGGCGGCGCGATCGCCGATGGCGACTCGGTCACCTTCTACGTCTTCCACGCGATCAGCCAGCTCGCTCAGAGCGAGAACGCCCTCCGCAACCAGCTCTACGCCCAGGGCGCTGAGTGGCTCGCGACCGGCATCTCCTCCTCCGGCCCCGGCCCCGGCGCTTACCACGCCGCTATGGGCTACGCCCGCACCCTGATCCCGGCTCCGGGCGCCCTCGCGCTGCTCGGCGTTGCCGGCCTCGTTGCCCGTCGTCGTCGCTGAACGACAGGATCGTCGGGCCTGACGGCTCGGCGTGATTGAGACAGTCAGACACTGGCTCGCCTTCGGGCGGGCCAGTGTTCTTTTTGCGTTCGTGACTGGGTCAGGGTCGCTGTTACGGATTCTCGTAGAATCAAAGAAATGCGGCCGGGGATCTTGCGATCCTCGGCCGCGTGTTCAGTCGGGGCACGCTCACGCGAGCTCCGTCGAGCGCGCTCTTACGAGCGGAGCCCCTTCGTACAGTCACCATTGATCACTGGATCACCTCCTTTACCGAAGGACCTGTCCAGCCGCCGCGAACCCTGTACAGGTTTACCGCCGGACTCCTTCCCGCGAGCCGTCGCCCGCGGCACACCGCCCGTGATGGGAAGGACGCCCATCGACGGTCGTCGTGGCTGCTCTCGGTCATTGGCGAAAGTTGAAACGCCTCGGTGCCGATTGCTCGCCAAGAAGCTTGAGTATCACATATCTGATCGTTGCATGCAAGACCCCAAACGGGGTGTGGAAGACTGCTCGGGTCAGGGCTCGAAGTCGTCGAACGCCCCTTTGGCGGCCTGCTCGTCGAGGTATTTCTGGAGGTCCGCGATCTTGTACGAGACGAAGCAGAAGACGTGGTGGAGGGTGAGCCACTCGATATCGGACGCGTCCTTGGGTGTATCGCTGCGGAGCCGGTTGAGTTCGGCGAGGATGGTCTCTGCTTTCATGGATCACCTCTTGGCGGCGACGGCGAGTCGTCCGCACGGGCTGTGTGTGTGGCGAATGTGGAGAGAACTGTAGTTCAGCGTCGGGCGGATGAGGTCCGTGTGATGCGTGCGATCGCGTAGATGCCGACGAGCGAGAGCACGACTGCGGCGCCGGACGGCCAATCGGCCTCGAAGCTCAGGACAAGGCCAGCGGCAGCGCCGCCGATTCCGCAGAGCACGGAGAGGATCAGTACCGGTCTCCATCGGTCGGAGAGCGAGAGCGCAGTCGCGGCTGGGAGCACGAGCAGAGCAGTCGCGAGGACGACGCCGACGACCTTCATCGCAAGGACGATCGCGAGTGTGATGAGGACGAGCACGAGCGAGCGGATCGCTCCGACACGCACGCCCATGGCCTCCGCGCCGGATTCGTCGAAGGCCCACGCGAGAACGGGGCGGCGGAACCACGTTGCGAGCGCGAGGATGATCGCCGCGACACCCGCGCTCCACATCGCTTCTGCCCATCCCGAGAAGAGGATAGAGCCGAAGAGCACTCCCTCCCATCCTGGGACTCTCTCCGCCGGATGCCATTGATGAGCGAGGTGGAGGAGCACGGAGCCGAGCGCCATCGCGCCGACGAGCACGACGCCGATGGCGGTATCTGGCTCGGTGTCACGCCGACGAGAGAGGGCGGCGATGAGGAATGCCGAGGCGATGCAGAACGCGAGCACGATGCTGAGCGTGACGGGGGCGGAGGTCGTGACGCCCAGAGCCGCGGCGATCCCGACGCCGCCGAAACCCGCATGGCTGACGCCCTGGCCGACGAACGCCATTCGTTTGAGCACAACGACGACGGAGAGGAGCGAACAGACGGTGGCGACGATGAGAAGTGTGAGCACGCCGGGCCAGAAGAGGTCGGCGGAGCCGCCCGTGAGGTATCGGAGTGTGTTCATGTTTCGCCCTCGGCTGAGCCCTCGTGCGGCCTGGTTGAGTGGTCGTGAGGGCATCCGGGGCCGTGCGCGTGTGTGTGCGAGTGGGCGGGAGTTGCGCACTCGGCTGCGCGGTGCGCATCCATGTGGACATCGCCGAAGACCGCGGCGAGATCGTGCTTGAAGACCTCTGCGAGGACGGCGGGCGTGAGCCCGGCTGGCGCGTCGTGGTAATGCAGCGTGCGGCTGAGGCATGCGACACGGTCGCAACCGGCGGCGATGGCTCTGACATCGTGGCTGACGATGACGATGGTGAGCCCGAGTTCGGTGCGCAGCCGCGAGACCAGTTCGCCGAAGCGTTGCTGCCCGGAGGGATCGATGCCGACGGTCGGCTCGTCCATCAGGAGGACGCGCGGGCGGCGGCCCAGTGCGCGAGCGATCATGACTCGTTGGAGCTGACCGCCAGAGAGCGAGCCGACGGGTCGGTCGGCGAATGCGTTGGCACCGACACGTTCGAGGCATTCTGATGCGAGATCGCGTGAGCCGCGTGAGCGTCCGGCCCAGGGTGGCGTGCCGAGTTCGATGGCCATGAGAACGGCCTCGCGGGCACTGATGGGAAAGGCGAGTTCGGCCTCGACGCGCTGTGGGACGTAGCCGACACGTCGGGCTCTGCGTGCTTCATGCGGGGGTCGGCCGCAGATCAGGATCTCGCCGCTGCCGGGCGTGAGAAGCCCGAGCATGAGTTTGAGGAGCGTCGATTTACCGCCTCCGTTTGGTCCGAGGATGCCGAGGCGTTCGCCCGCGCGCACTTGTATCGAGACGTGCTCGAGCGCGACGAGCGGCGTGCCCCCCGAGCGTGGGTAGGCGAATGAGACGTCGCGGATATCGATGGCGATCTCGTTCGCGGGTTCGGTGTGCATGGGGCGGGAGGGAGGGTGTGTGTGCGCGTATTCGCGCTCTGCTATCGGCGTGAAACGGATCAGTCGGAGAGATTGGAGACGAGTGAACGGAGATTCGCCTCCATCATGGCGAACCAGTCGCCGGTTCCGAGCGGGTCGAGGGTGCCGAGCCGCACGCCGGCACGCTGTGCGATCAGGACCGCGCCACGCGCGTCGAACTGCGGCTCAACGAAGATCGCTCGAACACCCTCTCGGGAGATCGCGTCCGTTACCTGGGCGAGGTTCGCGGGGGTCGGCTCTGCGCCCTCGACAGGTCGGATCACCTCGACGACGCGGAGGCCGTAGCGTTCGGCGAGGCGCCCGAACGCGGCGTGGTGGGTGACGATGGCACGGCCAGCGATCGGCGAGAGGTCGCGGCGGTAGGTGCCATCCACTTCGTCGACACGCGAGAGGAGTGAGGCGAGTGCGGGAGCGATGGCTTCGGCATCGCCCAGGTTCGATTCCGAGACGCTGACGCGGACAAGGCGTGCGATCTCGGGCAGGAACTGCTTCACCAGAATCGGATCGAGCCAGACGTGGGGATCGATGGCGTGGGCGTGCTCGCTGTGATCGTGATGGTCGTGGTCGTGATCGGCGTGATCGTCGTGTGCGTGGGCATCGTGTGCGTGGTGGTCGTGACCGTGGCCGCCGTGAGCGTCTTCGAGGCCGAGGATGACACCGAGCCGGGCCTCATGGCGATAGGGGCGGGGCCGTTTGCGCAGCGCGGCATCAACGCTCGACTCAAGGCCCATGCCGACAAGCACGACCACGTCGGCTTGTTCGAGGGCGAGGATATCTTGCACAGTTGGCTCGTACCCGTGCTCGGAGCGACCGGGCGGGATGAGCACGCGGACAGTGGCGTTCTCCGGAAGAAGCGGGCGGACCAGGCCTTCGAGCGGCGCGAGCGTGACCACGACCCGCATCGGACCGGGGGAACGCGTTGCGGACGCCGCGGCACGATCGGAGCATCCGCCCGCGAAGAAGGCGACCCATGCGAGCATCGCGGCGAGGACTGCCATCGCCGCGCGGCGATGCGGAAGCGAGGCGGGCGCGACATGTGCCAGATCTGCGAGGGACTGGCGTGGAGCCGATGCGAAGTGGAACGCGCGGGCGTGTATTTGATAATTCATTCTCAAGAAGCATATCCGGCGTGTTGGGACATTGCACGCGCGACGGTATCGACGAGGCATCGTGGAGCGGAGCGTTGCGGTGATGGCGTTATGCCGGGACCGGCGAGGGTGTGCGTAGGCACGATCCATGACGATTCGTGCGTGTGGGGCTATACTCTCGCCGCGATTGGGGCGGTAGCTCAGTTGGTAGAGCGCATCGTTCGCAATGATGAGGTCGGGAGTTCGACTCTCCTCCGCTCCACTTCTTGTAACCCATGCTGAATACGCGAGTTGCGTATACCCGACAGGCATATCGGTGCAGCCAGATCCCGGGGCGGCTCTCCATCGTTTCGGGCGGTGACACGCCGCGCGGTTCGGAACGCGGGCTCGGTGTATTGCGCTCAAACCCGAAACCTGGTCCAGTCTGAGTGAGAGTTTCGGAGCTTCAATCCGGCCTCTGTTTGGAGGTCAGGACGATGAAGAAGTCGAGGTACACGGAAGAGCAGATCGCGTTCGCGTTGCGGCAGGCCGAGGGCGGCACGCCGATTGTCGAGGTCTGTCGGAAGATGGGGATCTCGGAGCAGACGTTCTTTCGGTGGAAGAAGAAGTTCGCGGGGATGGGGATCGCCGAGGTCCGCCGGCTCAAGCAGTTGGAGGAGGAGAACCGCAAGCTCAAGGCGCTGGTGGCGGATCTTGCGCTCGATAAGGCGATGCTGCAGGATGCCCTGCGGGGAAAACTCTGACGCCTGATCGTCGGCGATCCATGGTGCGGCGAGCACGCATGGCGTACCGGGTGAGCGAGCGGCGGGCGTGCCGGGTGCTGCATCAGGCGCGAGCGACGCAGCGGTACGAGTCGGTGGCCGACGATCAGGCGGTGCTTCGAAGTCGAATCAGGGAGATCGCGGGCGTTCATGTGACATGGGGCTACCCGCGGATCTGGGTGAAGCTCCGGCGGGAAGGCTGGCGCGTGAACCGCAAACGTGTCTACCGGCTGTACCGGCAGGAGGGGCTCTGTGTGGGCCGGCACAAGCCGCGGCGGCATCGCAGCGCCGTGACCAGGCCAGCGCGGACGACGGCGATGCGGGTGAACGAGAGCTGGAGCATGGACTTCATGGCCGACCAGCTCTTCGACGGGCGGAAGTTCCGGCTGTTGACGTTGGTGGATGACTTCAGCCGCGAGAGCCCGGTCATCGAACTCGATCAGCGGCTGACGGGCGAACGAGTGGCGGCGATCCTGGACCGGATCGGGCGTGAGCGAGGGCTGCCGGAGAAGATCCGCGTGGACAACGGGAGCGAGTTCACCGGCCGTGTGCTGGACCAGTGGGCGTACCTGAACCATGTGCGGCTGGACTTCAACCGGCGTGGAAAGCCCACGGATAACGGGCTGATCGAGGCGTTCAATGGGCGGCTACGGGCCGAGTGCCTGAACGAGAACTGGTTCATGAGCCTGGACGACGCTAGGTCGAAGGTCGAAGCTTGGCGTCGGCATTACAATGAGGAACGACCCCACAGCGCCCTGGGCAACCTGGCCCCCAGGGAGTTCGCTGCGTCAACCGGCCAGACGTGCCCGGCCGGATGACGCGAAAAGCTCACCCTGCACTTGGTACAGGATCGGGTACAAGCGCAACGGGCCGAGTGCCTGAACGAGAACTGGTTCATGAGCCTGGACGACGCTAGGTCGAAGGTCGAAGCTTGGCGTCGGCATTACAATGAGGAACGACCCCACAGCGCCCTGGGCAACCTGGCCCCCAGGGAGTTCGCTGCGTCAACCGGCCAGACGTGCCCGGCCGGATGACGCGAAAAGCTCACCCTGCACTTGGTACAGGATCGGGTACAAGCGCAGGCCCGACGGGACTCTCATAGTTGGTGGATCAGGATTCGGGGGGCAGGTCATATCGTGGTCGCGAATGTAGCGCGGGGCACGGGGTGCTTCTCGGATCTGGTGACTTCGTGTGTAGATGTCGCTTGTCGCTGTTTGCTCCCAGATGTCGAGAGGTTCTCTGCAGGCGCGACCGGCTGCAAACCAGCCGACGTTCAGACGCTGGATTCTCCGGCCCATAGGCCTGAGTGGCAGGATCTGGCTGCGTAATCGGCCTGCCAATCTCGATGGTCGCGCGCCGGGCCATCTCGTGGAAGACGAGACTCAACTGCCCGTCCGTCAATCGCTCGGTGTAGATCGCGACCTGATCGACCGAGCCGGGAACTTCCGTGAGGGGACTTGCCGGTGGAGGGAACTCCGTGTTCAGGAAGTCCGTCCAAGTTGTGGGCGGGTCGTTGTTGTCGGTAGCGCGGGCACCGATGGTGAGATTCTTATTCGCGGTGTTGTTGATGCCGAAGGGCGCGGGGCCGCCGGTGGTGGCGAGATTCCCATTGATCCAGATCTCGCGCACCGCGCTCGGACCGCCGGAGGCGCGGTAGACGATCAGCGTCCGGTTCGCCAGGTTGTCCACTGGCGCGTCGAGCTGCGAGATGAAGAGGTTCCGGGCGAACTCAACGCGGACCACCGGCTTCGGCGATGTCGTTGGTATGTATGCGATGCGCCAGGAGCGGTCCGCGTTGGCCGGGCCGGTCCAGCGCCCGACAAGGTGGGCGGGCGTTGTCTGCGAGGTCCATGCAACGACCGCGAGCGTCACGTTCGCAGGCCCAATATCAAGTCCAGCAGCGGCGGCGTCGAGCGACAAACGACTCTCGGACTGGCCGAACAGAGGCGCTGCCCCGACGAACCGAGTGTAGGGATTGGTCTTCGAGGTCTGGACCCGCAGGCGTGGCTGACGACCGGTGACGGCCTCGGTGAAAAGCGGGCCGCCGATGCGGAGGTTGCGCCACTCGCTCATGGCGATCGTGACCGGCGTCGTGTCGCTGTTGGTGCGGGCGACACGCTCGGCCTGGGCATCGCAGTGGACACGAAGCGCGGGTGAGCCGTCGTCATATCCGGGGAGCTTGCCTACCGGCCAGGCGCTCGGCGTCATGCTGAGGTTGATGACCCCGATCCCTATACCGTCCTGAAGACTGAATGCCGTGTTGCTTGACGCGAAGCTCGATGGAGTCCCATGGAGAGTCCCCCGGAGCGTGACGGTTCCCGCATCGATGGCATTGATGTACAAGCGTCCATCGAACGGCTCCGCGGCGTTGCTCTCGTTGTTAATGGCTACTTGAGCAGTCTCCTTGAGGCGAACTACAATCGAGACCAGCCAATCCTCTCCGTCTGCTTGGACTCCCGATATAGCTGATGCCGCCGGAGTGAGTTCGGGGGAATTTCTAAATGAGCGAGTTAGCTGACCTGCTGAGCGATCCCATCTCCACCCTACAACCGGCCCAATGGTCGAGCGTTGAACGCCTCCTGCCAGCTTCGTATCGACAATGCTTGACCGGCCAATGGTGGGTACGAAACCAACAGGCAATCCTGCGATACGAAACACAATGCGAATACCCGAACCTTCCGGGGTATCTACCTGAGCGGACTCGATTGCCCATGACTCCGCCATAGATATGCCCCTTGTCGCTGTATGCTCACTGATTGCTCATCGCCGTTTGCGAATGCCGAGTCCAGAGATACCTAACCCCAGTGCCACCAAAGATGGAGAAGAAGGAATGAGGTTTTGAACCAGTACTGGTGCGCCCGAGTCATCGTACCGATAGCCGATGAGTTTCCATTGAGTGAGTGAGATACGTTCGATTTGCATGAAGCCATACATTGACAAGTCCGACTTACCATACCCAATGTACGCACTACCGCCATTCGGGACCGGCCGGATATCGAAGTCGCCATCGTCACCTAGTTGACCGATTGCCGCCGGGCGCAGATCCCCCGTGCTTGTCGAGTAAATTGGCTTATCCCAGACTCTTGTTGAACCAATCGTCTTTCCAAGCTGATCGAGCCCGCTATCGACAACTAATGCTGGTGTCTGAAAGGGCTCGGGCGGGAACACAGGAAGGCCGTTGCCTTGGATGAGGGCCGACAGCGTGCCACTGAACGGCGTCAACGCAAATCCGAGTCTCAATGAGTTTTCAAGGAGTGGCCCAGATGGATAGGGGACTGTGGTCAGCGATGGCTCGAACACCGCTATAGCAATATCGTCGTTTGTCACGATTAGTTCGTAACCGAGCGTCACGGTCACAATCCCGGCCATGGCGTTCCCTCCGGTCGCGACCGTGCAGCCGATCGCGGCGATTCGTGCGAGTGTCCTTGCATGGTTCATGTCCAAACTCCTGTTCCGATTCCTTCACTCCGTCCCCGTCGACACCTCGCGGCGGCGAGCTTCGGGCGATCACGATGACCGCCCGGGGCTCGGCGTCGCAAGCCCGTCACATGCTCGCCCTCCGCCTCTTTCTTCCAGCCATCATCGCACCTGTACCGAGCATCGCGAGTGATCCGCCTGTTGGTACGATGTTCTGGACCGTCACCGGCGAGCCAGAGTCGTCATAAGCATATCCAATCAATCTCCATTCATACAGGGAGAGTCGCTGGATCTGCATGTAGCCAAATTTGCTCAGATCTGACGTTGCATAGCCAATATATCCATACCCGCCGTCTGCGATAAGTTTAATGTTAATCTGGCCAGAATCACCAAACTGGCCCATAGTTGCAGGACTAACAAACCCATTCTCCAAATCAAAATAAGGCGGCACCCATTCGCGAGTTCCACCTAGTGTGGTTCCAAGCTGATTGAGTCCACCGTCACTGCACAGAGAGACGGTTTGAAATGGCTCTGGCGGGTACAGTGGTAGCATATTGCCTGACACAAGTGCGGATACTTCGTCACCAGAGGGCCTGAACGAGAACCTCATGGAGTTCTCCAAGGGCATGTCCACATCTGCTATGGTAAGTCCCGGCGCGAACCCCGCGATGAGGATGTTGTTGTGGTTGACGATCAGATCTTCTTCGAAGTGGTCCGCGTAGCGATATACGACAAGTCCGGCCATGGCGTTCCCTCCCAGCGCGATCGTGCAGCCGATCGCGGCGATGCGTGCGAGTGTTCTGGAGTGGTTCATGCGTGGTCTCCTGTCCTGACCGCCAGCGTTCTCCGGTTCGTTCAATCCTTCGCGGCGGCGAGCTTCGAGCGATCACACGGACCGCCCGGGGCTCGGCGTCGCGACGCTTCATGCCATGACGGGCCGCCTCCTTCGCACACCGATCATCGAACCAGCGCTCAACAAGGCCAATGGCCCGCCCGACGGAACGATGTTCTCGACGGTTACTGGTGCCCCCGTGTCGTTATAGGCATACCCGATGAGCCGCCATTCATAAAGTGACAGCCGTTGGATCTGCATATAGCCAAACATGCTCAGATCTGAAGTTGCGTAGCCAACGAAAGCGAAGCCATTATCAGGAATGATCGAGATATTCATGGTACCCGAGTCGCCAAGTTGGGACAACGACGCTGGCTGCACGGCTCCCGTAGAAAGGTCCAACTCGGGAAACAGCCATTCTCGTGCGGGACCGATTGTCGTACCGAGCTGATCCACTCCCCCATCAAAACATAATGCCAGAGTGTTGAATGGTTCGGGTGGAAATACTGGTAGTGAGTTTCCGGACACAAGTGCCGACACTCTGTCGCCCGACGGTCGGAACGAGAACCGCATCGAGTTGTGCAGGTAACTGCCCGGCGTCGTTGGTGCTGTCGTGAGTACGGGCGTGAACCCTGCAATGAAGATGTCATTGTGGTTGACGATCAGGTCTTCCTCGAAGTAATCCGAGTAACGCACGGTGACGAGTCCGGCCATGGCGTTCCCTCCAATCGCGAGCGAGCACGCGACTGCGGCGATGCGCGCGAGTTGTGTCGGCATGCTGTTCATTGTGATTCTCCCTTTCTCGTTGAGCCTCTTCGTACATCGGTCCATTCGCATGGCTCGGGCCTCCAGTTCAGCGCTCGTTCCTACGCCGACCTCCAGAAGAAACCCAACCCGTTGCTTGCGGCGGCGGAGCCGGCCCATCGCAGAGAGACCGCGATCCTCCGGAACCCCATCGCATCGAACACCACGGAGGGCACGCACCCGGACGATGCCGGAGCGAGGGACCGGTCCGATCCCATGACGGCCAGTCCCGGCGGCTTCAGCCCGCGGTCGTCCGTCACCCTGACCTGCGAGGCCATGAACCAGTTCTCGGCGAAGACGTTCTTCGGGGGATCCGAGACGAACGGGATGCCGTAGGTGGTGCCGCAGAATGTTCCTCCGGTACGTTGTCAGGGAGGAGTTTGCCACATGAAACGTAGTTGTGCCAGAATAATCGGCGATCAGAGGTGATATGAGGTGTATTCGGCAGCCGAACGGGCCTAGCGGGCTCCACCCATGGGTCGCTTCCTGCTGGGTGCCTGGGCTGAAGGGGCCTGAGTGATCGCAGGGCCTGGGTGTGTGCGGGGGGTTCGGGTTGGGATAGGGCGCGATGGGCCTGGGCGGGGTGGTGGGGGCGTACTCGATCTGCTGTTGTTGTATTGTGCGGTGAGGCACGGGTTGTCGAAGTGATGGGGCATGATCCTGGCGTACGCAGTGGTCCGTGTGGTACGCTATGTGGCGATGCATCGGCATGTGCGCGTGCCGGATCGTTCGGTGTTGCAGTACGGGCTGATCATGGGATCGTGACGCGCCCACCTGGGAGCGACGGTTACGGCGTGATGCGTGATCGTCGCAGGGTGATGGTTCTGGGTTGGCTGATGGCCGCGTATCGACGAGTTACTGGCCGGCCGATTGCGATGAGGGTGTGAGGTGACGCGCAAGCGTTGCGGCTGATACGGCTGATACGGCTGATGCGGCTGTCAGGAGTGAGCTGTGACGCGGAGTTGTGAGCATCAGCGCGGTGTCAAACCTCGCGAACGGGGGTGTTCGCAGGGCACTTGATATGTGCGTTGGTGATATACTTGCGTATGGGACGCGTTGGTCCTTCATCTGCAGTCCGGGAGTCCGTGTATGTCGAGCCATGTCGTGCGTGTCCCAGTTTCGCGAGGGATGCGTCAGGTTCTGACGCGCGTTGGCTTGGTGCTGGCGGCGGTGACGCTCGTCTCTGGGTGCATGGTCGGGCCGAAGTATGAGCGGCCGAGCGCGGCGGTGAACAGCACATGGGAGGCGATCGATGGGGTGCAGGAGTCGCCGACGGTTCCGGATTGGTGGAGGTCGTTCAACGACCCTGTGCTGACGTCGCTGATCGAGGAGGCCCATGGGCAGAACCTGAGTCTTCGTGTGGCCGGTCTGCGCGTGATCGAGGCGCGTGCGGCACGCGGGGTGGCGGTGGGGGAGTTCTTTCCGCAGGTGCAGAACGCGTTTGGTTCTGTCGGAGCGGACCAGCTCAGCCGGAACGAGGCGGGGGCTTCGGGTGATCGTGTATTCTCCAGCGACAGGATCGGGTTGGAAGCGGCTTGGGAGCTGGATTTCTGGGGGAAGTTCCGGCGAGGGATCGAGGCGGCAGATGCGGGGGTGCTGCTGGCGGTCGCGAACTTTGATGCGGTGTTTGTGACGCTTACGGCCGAGGTTGCTTCAAACTATGTGCTGATTCGGTCTTTGCAGGAGCGTCTGGGCTTTGCGCGTGCGAACGTGGAGTTGCAGAAGGAGACGCTGGAACTCACGGAGACGAGATTCCGCGCCGGCGCGGTGTCGGAGCTCGACGTGGCGACGGCGCGGGCAACGCTGGCGAACACGAGGGCTCTGATTCCTGAGCTTGAGCTTGCGCTGCGACAGACAACCCTGGCGCTGGGCGTGCTTCTCGGGAAGACGCCCTCGGATCTTGCGGCATCGCTTGCCCCGCCCCGGGGCGAGGCGTTGCGTGTGCCGGACGCGCCGGCACAGATCGCGGCGGGTGTGCCGGCTGATCTGCTCAGGCGACGTCCGGATGTGCGTGCGGCGGAGCGGCTCGCTGCGGCGCAGAGCGCTCGCATCGGTCAGGCGGAAGCGGATCTCTATCCAAGCATCTCGATCGCCGGCTCGACCGGCTTTGCCAGCAGCACGTTCGAGAACGGACGGGGGTCTGACCTCGGCGACATCTTCGATGCGGATTCGTTCACGGGGTTCATCGGATTGTCGGTGAACTGGCCGATCTTCAACTACGGGAGGATCCGGTCGAACGTCAGGGTGCAGGATGCTCGCTATGAGCAGGCGGTCGCGGCGTATCGAGAGGTTGTGCTGCGTGCCGCGGCGGATGTGGAGGCGGGTCTTGCCGAGTTCCTTCGCTCTCGTGAGCGAACGGTGCATCTTTCGGAAGCGGTGGTCGCATCGAGTCGGAGCGTGGAGCTCTCGCTGATCCAGTACCGGGCGGGTGCGGTGGATTTCATTCGAGTGAATGATGCGCAGACGCAGCTTGTTGCGCAGCAGGACAACCTGGTGGTTTCGCGTGCCTCGATCGCGCTGGGCGCGGTGCGGACGTATCGCGCGCTGGGCGGGGGCTGGGAGGTGAGGGGCGAGTCTGAATACGTGGACAGCGATACCGCGACACGCATGAGAGAGCGGACGAACTGGGGCGAGGTGCTCGACCCGAGTTGGCACGAGGGGAAGGATCTGGGCTTCCCGAGACCGGATGCGCCCGGAGCCAAGCCGGCAGCGGGGTCGGCAGTGAGCGGAGGCGGATTGTGAACGCCATGGAGCAGATCATGCGACGGATGAGATCAGTGGCGTGGGTGCCGATCCTCGGCTTGTTGTGTGTGTTCGGCGGCTGCAAGCATGACAAAGAGGGGAACACGTACGTGCCGCCGCCGCCGCCTGAGGTGATCGTTGCGAACCCGGTCGAGCGTGAGGTGACGAGTTACCTTACGTACACGGGGGTGATCGAGGCATCTCAGACGGTTGAGCTCAGGGCCAGGGTGCAGGGCTTTCTTGAGAGCGTGAATTTCAGTCCTGGCCAGAGGGTGAGGAAGGGCGACGTTTTGTTCGTGATCGACAAGCGGCAGTACGCGGCGTCGGTGGAGCAGGCGCGTGCGTCGGTCGCGGCGCAGGAAGCCGCGTTGTTGGGAGCTGAGAACGACGCTCGGTTGGCGCGTGAGCTTGCGGATCAGCGTGCTGGCCCAGAGATCGACGCGATCATCAAGGCGGCGAGGCGCGACGTTGTCGCTGCTGACCTTGCGCAAGCCAAGGCGATGCTGACCGAGGCGTTGCTGAATCTTGAGTACTGCGACGTCGTTGCTCCGATCGACGGGCGGATCACCGACAACTATGTGGATATCGGGAATCTGGTCGGGCGTGGTGAGACGACGCTTCTGGCGGAGATTGTGCAGACTGCGCCCGTGTATGTCTCGGTGAACGTGAGCGAGGCGGATGTGCTGAGGGTGCGGCGCGAACGCGAGGCAGAGGGGACGCTCGGGGGGGTTGAGCCCGGGCAGATCGCACCGGGCGTGTGGCGGCCGGCGGAGCTTTCTCTCGCAGATCGTGATGAGTTCACGTTCAAGGGTCGGGTTGATTATGTGGATCCGAAGATGGACCCGGTGACCGCGACGCTGCGTCTTCGGACGATGTATGAGAACGCGGACGAGGTGCTTCTGCCTGGCCTTTTCGCGCGTGTGCGATTCCCGATGGCGACAACGAAGTCTCTGGTGGTGTCGGAGGCCGCGTTGCTGTCAGACCAACTCGGACGTTTCGCCATGGTTGTGAACGACAAGGATGAGGTGGTGCAGAAACGTGTGAAGATCGGCGCCCTCGACGGGACCATGCGTGTCGTTGAGGAGGGATTGACGGCGCAGGATCGCGTGATTGTGCTCGGCGTGCTCAAGGCCCGTCCCGGCTCCAAGGTCAGCCCGAAGATGCAGGAGCCCGCGGCTCAGGGCCGCTGAGGAGGATCCATGCTCGCGGAGTTTCCGGTCAGGCGACCGATTGTATCGATTGTGATCTCGATCCTGATCGTGATCATGGGCGTGGTCGCGTATCCGACGCTGCCTATCGCGCAGTACCCGGATATCACGCCCCCTGTGGTGCAGGTGACGACGACGTATCCCGGCGCGAGCGCGCAGGTGGTGGCGGACACGGTTGCGTCGCCGATCGAGCAGCAGGTCAACGGCGTGCCGGGCATGATCTACATGGAGAGCACGTCGGCGAGCGACGGCTCGTACACGCTGAAGGTTACGTTCGAGCTGGGGACGAACATCGACATCGCATCGGTGCTGGTGCAGAACCGCGTGAACATCGCGATGCCGAAGCTGCCGGACGAGGTGAAGCGTCAGGGCGTGACGACGGATCGCGTCTCGTCGAACGTGATCACGGTCTTCTCGCTCGCCCCGAATGACGAGGAGGCGAGCAAGAAGTATGACGATCTCTTCATCGCGAACTATCTCACGATCAATGTGTTCGACGAGATCAAGCGCATCCCGGGTGTGGGCGACGCGAAGGTCTTCCCGGCCAAGGACTACGGCATCCGACTCTGGCTCGATCCGGAGTTGCTCAAGGCGCGCGGGCTGACGACGATGGATGTCATCAACGCGCTCAAGGAGCAGAATGTCCAGGTCGCTGCGGGTGCGATCGGGCAGCCCCCTGTGCCGAGCGGACAGGCGTTCCAGTACACGGTCTCGACGCTCGGGCGCCTGAATAGTGTGGAGCAGTTTGAGAATGTGATCGTTCGTGCGGCGGGCAACCGGATCATCCGCGTGAAGGATGTTGCGCGGGTCGAGCTGGGAGGCAAGTCGTACGACCTGCTGGCGAGGTATCGCGGGCTGCCCGCGGGCGCGATGGTCATCTACCAGGCGCCGGGTGGCAACGCGGTGCAGGTGGCGCGCGACGTCGAGAAACTGCTGGACTCAAAGTCCGGAGCGCTGCCGGACGGGCTCGCATTCCAGACGGTCTACGACACGTCCGAGTTCGTGCTGAGCGCGATCGAGGGCGTGTTCCACACGTTCTACGAGGCGCTCGCGCTCGTGCTCGCGGTGGTGGTGATCTTCCTCGGGAGTCTGCGCCTCTCGGTCATTCCCATGCTGGCGATCCCTGTGTCGATCATCGGGTCGTTCTTCTTCGCGAAGCTCTTCGGCTTCTCCGTGAACATGCCTGTGCTCTTCGGGCTGGTCGTTGCCATCGGCATCGTCGTTGACGACGCGATCGTCGTGGTCGAGAACGTCGAAGCGGTGATGAAGAAGACGCACAAGTCTCCGAAAGAGGCGACCGTCATCGCGATGAAAGAGGTGCTCGCGCCCGTCATCAGCATCACCGTCGTGCTCATGGCCGTCTTCATTCCGACGGCCTTTCTCCCGGGGATCAGTGGTCAGCTGTTCAGGCAGTTTGCTCTCACCATCGCGGCGAGCACGTTCCTTTCAGGCGTGTGCGCCGTCACGCTCACGCCTGCACTCTGCGGCGTGATTCTCAAGGCGCACAAGGAAGGGCACAAACCGTTCATTCTGGTTCGGTGGTTCAATGCGGGATTCGACGCGCTCGCCAATGGTTATGCGCGTCTCATCAAGTTCCTTGTGCACCCGGCGATCGTCGTGTTCACACTCGGCGGGTTCGCCGCGTGCTTTGTTGCGATTGTGTGGACATTCACCAAGGTGCCGACTGGTTTCGTGCCGCTCGAAGACCGGGGCATGGTTCTGATTGACGTCTGGATGCCGGATGCATCGTCGCAGGAGCGGACACTCGCGGCGGTCAAGAAGGTCGAGAAGATTCTCTCCGAGACCGAGGGCGTGCGGAACTTCACGGCGTTGCCCGGCTTCTCGATGATCAACAATAACGGCTCGAACTACGCGATGTTCTTCATCGGTCTGGAGGACTGGTCGGAGCGACTCCCGAAGGGGCGTGATCTCAACACCATCATGCAGGACCTGCGTCAGAAGACCGCGCAGATCCCGGATGGGCTGTGCATCGTGTTCTCTCTGCCCGCAGTGGACGGTGTGGGAAGCGCGTCCGGCTTTGATCTGCGACTGCAGGACCGCTCGGGCATCGGCCGCGAGGCGGTTGGCGAGGTGGTGCAAGGAATGATCGCGGACGGCAACGCTCAGTCGAAGCTGACCGGCGTGAACAGCGCGTATCGTGCCGCCGTGCCGCAGTTGTTCGCGGATGTCGATCGCGAGAAGGTGAAGAAACTCGGGATTCCGCTCCAGGATGTCTTCTCGACGATGTCGGGGTATCTCGCCTCGGCGTACGTGAACGATTTCAACCTGTTCGGTCGTACATGGCAGGTCAACGTCTCTGCCGACAGTCGATTCCGCGCGACGCCTGAGGACATCACGTCGCTCGACGTGCGCAAGCCGGACGGCAGCATGGTTCCGCTCGGTTCGTTGCTGAACGTCCGTGAGACGATGGGCGCGGACCGCGTGATCCGCTACAACATCTTCCCGTCTGCTGTGCTTCAGGGCCAGCCCGCTCCGGGCATCTCGTCAGGCGAGGCGTTGAAGGTCGTGGAGAGCATGGCGCAAGCGAAGCTGCCTCCGGGCATGACGTACGAGTGGACCGCGTTGTCGTATCAGGAGAAGCTGGTCGGCAACCAGGCGATCGTTGTGTTCACGATGGCCCTCGTTGTTGTGTACCTGATTCTTGCGGCGCTGTACGAGTCGTGGTTCATCCCGCTCTCGGTGATTCTTTCGATCCCGCTGGCGGTGCTTGGAGCAATGGCGGGGCTCATGCTGCGCGGGATGGACAACAACATCTACACGCAGGTCGGGCTTGTGCTGCTGGTCGGGCTGGGGGCAAAGAACGCGATTCTCATCGTTGAGTTCGCGAAAGCGTACCGAGAATCGGGCAAGCCGATCGTTGAATCTGCCGTGGAGGCGTCGCGTCAGCGCCTTCGTCCGATCCTCATGACCGCGCTCGCGTTCATCCTCGGCGTGCTCCCGCTCATGATCGCGACGGGTGCGGGTGCTGCGAGCCGCCAGGCGATCGGTACGGCGGTCTTCTTCGGTATGATCGGCAACACGTTCCTCGGCCTGATCTTCACGCCCGTGCTGTATGTTGTCATTCAGGTTCTCACGGAGAAGGTCTTCGGCCCGCCGAAGCCGAAGTCCCCGATCGCACCACTATCCGATGGCGAGCCGTCGCACGCGACCTCACCCGCCCACTGATCGCGTATATAAGCTCCGTCGATCCATACTCGGAGAATCATCATGACACGATCCCTCGCCGCTTCGATACTCGTCTTGCTCTTGCAGGGAGCGGGCATGGTCGAGCAACAACGCGCTTTCGCACAGGAGGCGAACTCCTCAGCACAGCCAGCGTCACTCCCCGCGATCCCGGGCGGCACTCTCACGGCCGAGGATCTCGAGAATCTTGTCGGCCCGATTGCGCTCTACCCAGACCAGTTGCTTGCCAACGTGCTCGCGGCGTCCGTGTATCCGGACGAGCTCATGGAAGCCGCGAAGTTCATGCGGAGTGCCGGAGCGAAGGACAAGATCGACACGCGTGAGTGGGAATCGCCGGTGAAGGCCGTTGCCCGAGTGCCCGATGTGCTGAAGATGATGTCAGAGTATCAGGACTGGACCATCGCGCTCGGTCAGGCGTATCTCACGCAGGCGCAAGACGTGATGGCAACGGTCCAGACGCTGCGGAAGAAAGCCAGTGCGAACGGCTCGCTGGTCTCCAATGACGAGCAGAAGGTTGTTGTGCAGCAGGAGACCATCTACATCCAGTCTGCCGACCCAGAGGTCGTGTACGTCCCGGCGTACGAGCCGGCCGTTGTGTACGTCGACGATCCTTACGACGACGTGGTTGCTGCGGGACTGATCGGATTCGGCACCGGCATTGTTGTCGGCGCGATCTGGGCCGACCTCGATTGCGACTGGCACCACGGCTGTATCGGCTGGGGTGATGTGGACGTGGACATCGACCGCAATTTCAACGGCGATATCAACATCGGCAACGACGTCAACATCGGCAGCGGAAACCGTGTTGACCATCGCAATCGGGTCGGCCAAGAAGGAGGCGCCTGGTCGCCCAATCGCGAGAAGTCCACCGCGATCAACAAACCGGATCAGCGTCAGAACTTCAGAGGAGCCAACGCCGCTGGCGGGTCGCCTCGTGCCGCGGCTCCCCGTTCCAGCTCGGCGGCCCAGCCGCCCGCGCGTCCAACGCCAAGGGCATCGCCCTCATCGCCCGGTCGTACTCAGACACCGAGTTCGTCGCGTGCTGCTGGTGCGGCACGCACACCGTCCGCTCCATCATCGGACCGAGCCCAGAGCGCATTCCGTGGCGGCTCTGATACTCGGGCTTCTTCCAGCCGCGGGTCGAGCAGCCGTCAGTCTGCAAGCCGAGGTTCTTACGGAGGGAGCCGTTCGGGCGGTGCCTCGCGTGGCGGCGGCGGTCGTGGCGGTGGGCGCGGCGGTGGTAGGCGTTGATTCGATCGCGACAATCGCTCGAGTTCATTCGGGGTTTGATCTCACCATACACGCCATTCGAAGGACCCACCATGAAGTCCCTCGCCAGAATTGTAAGCCCTGCTCTGTTGTGTATCGCAAGTCTTGCCTCGGTCGGGTGCCAGTCGCAGCGCCGCTTCGATTCGCCTGAAGCCGCGGTCTCCGCGCTCTCTCGCGCGACGGAAACCAGAGACAAGTCGGAGCTTCGCAGGATATTCGGACCCCGCACGGCTGAACTGCGGTCCGAGGACGAGGACCAGGACAAACTCGATTTCGCGTCATTCCAACGGGCCCTCGCTGAGGGACATGAGATCCAAAGTGTCTCTGAAGACCGGGCGGTACTGCTGCTGGGCGAGATGCGTTGGCCCTTCGCGGTGCCGCTTGTGAGTCGCTCTGACTCGCAGTGGCTCTTCGACACCGATGCCGGCATTGAGGAGCTGGAGAATCGTCGCATCGGGCGCAACGAGCTGCGGACAATCGCGGCATGCCGCACACTTGTGGATGCACAGCGTCTGTACCGGTCGGTTGATCGAAACGGCGATGGGATCTCGGAGTATGCCCAGCGACTGATGAGCACGCCGGGAGCGAAGGACGGTCTCTACTGGCCTTCGTATGGGGGTGTTGATCCCTCACCAATCGGCCCGGTGTTTGCGAGGGCAGCCTTGCGGACCGACGACGAGGGCCAACGCATGCCCTTCAACGGATATCGCTTCCGTCTGCTCCATCGCCAAGGACAGCACGCACAAGGCGGTGCTATGGAGTACATCGTCGATGGCCGGATGCTGAATGGCTGGGCAGTGGTGGCTTGGCCGGATCAGTGGGACCGCACCGGGGTGATGAGCTTCATCGTCAGCCACGCGGGAGTTGTCTACGAGGCCGATCTCGGGCCAGAGACCGATTCCGCAGCGGTCGCCATGAGTGCGTTCGATCCAGATCCTGCGGCATGGAAAGCCGTGTCGCCGTGAGCATGAACGCACCACATACGAGCTGTGGAAGCCACTCGATATAATTTCAAGACTTCAAAGGGAGACTGAACATGTCAAGCGGAACTCTTGCTGATCGCATCAGGGCAGAGTTTGATGCTCGAGAGGCCCGACAGAAGGCGGCAGAGGCCGATCGGGCCAAGTCACAGGAAGCTCACGAGGCGGGCATCGAGAAGTTCAAGTCTGCGTGCGAGGACCTGCAGGCGGTCTGGAAGCCGAAGTTCCAGGAGTTCGCCAAGCAGTTCGGCGACAAGATAAAGATCACCCCCGTCGTGAGCCCTGAGCAGCGCGAAGCTCGCTGTACGTTCCTCACCGAGCTGGCGACGATGACGCTCACGGTCGGTGTCTCGGCGAGCCCCGATGCGACAATGCTCGTGCTCGACTACAACCTCCTGATTGTGCCGACTTACTTCGACTACGAGCGGCATGCCAGAATGGAGATGCCCCTGAACAGCATCGACAAGAACGCGGTTGGCGCATGGCTCGACGACCGCCTCGTCTCGTGCGTGAAGGCGTACCTCTCGATGCAGGACAATGAGTATTACCTCCGCCGCGTCCTGGTTGAAGATCCGATCACCAAGGCGAAGTTCCTGAAGGAGGACGCCGCGGCTTCGATCGAGCACAAGGGAGCGACTGTCTACTTCGCATCTGAGCAGTCCAAGAAAGACTACATGGCAAAGCACGAGATCCCCGCCTGATACGGCGTGGCGTGACAAAGAAAGTCACAATGCCCGACGCTTCTGGCGGCGAATGTGCTGTCTCTGCGTAGCTGCTCCTGACGGTCGATGCGGCCGTGATGAGCGGTTTGCAGAAGGCGATGACGCCCGAACTCCCATGGCGTTACGCGCGGGGCAAAGTCGGGAATCGCCTGCTCAACGTTGTCGATATGGGCGGATAGGTCATTTCGAAGCGGGACGCATCGAACGCATCGAGTCCCAAGCCGATTCGCTCGGACACCCAGTCCAGCATTCGCGGATACCACGGGATGTGCGACGTCACCGCATGTCGCCCGCCATGGAGCGGGACCACTCGCTCAGAGAGCGGCAGCGCCTGCCTCGGGAAGTCTGCCTCGATGTGTGTGTGCTGATAGGTCATCCGGTCGAGCAATTGAGCAGCGGGTGGTGAGGCAAGCCCGATGTCCTTGTGCACAAACATGTCAAAGATCAGCCGCTCGACCGGAGTCTGCAATCGCACCATGAAGCCGCACGTGTCAGGTGCTGATGGGTATCGCTCCGCGATCTGATGGAGGTAACTGCCGAATACACAAGTGGTCAGGCCAGCGTTGCCGACCGGGCCGGGCGCTAACTCGAATCGTTTCTCGCCGCCGCACTCTACGACGCGGATCTCCGGCGTCTCCGGTCGACAGAACTGTTTCATCAACTGTCGATGCGCTTCACTTCCGCCGGTGGGATCAAGCGGCGATTTGTGGAACTTCCTGGCTTCTCCCTCGGCGTTCTCGACGACTTCGTATGCCAGTGGCCACGCTCGCTCGCTCAGCCGTCGGAAACCGAGATACCCGGTGATGTGGGCCGCGTCGAGCATTGAAGGATCTTCCTTCGATGGCAACACGAAGACGGTCACAAACCGTACCTGTGCCTGCACACCCCAGTATGCGAAGGCACCCTCATAGAGCTTCCGACGTGAACGCTCCTGTTCAAGCGATGGGTCGGTCTCTGCACGGCTGGCCATGAGCGTTGAGAGCGTCTTCCGGTCACCCCACGCCTCACGCACCGCCTCCTCGAAGGCGTCGATGGCGCGCTCAGCCTCATTCAGTGCACCCGGGGCCGCACCGCGTTCGCGGCACGCCGCGATGAACTTCCGGATGCTTTGCTTCCCGGGGACATCGCCGACGACCGAGGGGACATCTCCCTCTCGGACCACGCGTGAGAGTCTCCAAGCCAATCCGCGGTTGAGTCCAAGCATTCGGGCTGATTCCCGTGTCTTGTTCGGATCAACACCGACAGCGTCCATCAACTCCGCAATCGAGGTCCGGACGGCATGGAAGGCGTCGAGCACCTCGCCGAGCGACGCGGAAGTTTGTTCCGGGGGTACATGGTGGTTTGCGATGTGGTTCTGCATGGTTTGTTCGGAAAGTGTACATGACAGCATGCGAAGAATCAAGGTGAATGACACATAAATTGTCACAAGTGACACTTGACATGACGTCAAAGTGCATTATTCTCTGTAGTGCGGACTGAAGGGAGTGTCCCGGATCGCCGCGGCACCAAAGTGGAAGGAGAATCCCTGTGAAGACCCGGAATCTGACGGCTGTGATCATCGCGACGATCGTCGGCACGAGTGCGGCGGCTCGCGGCGTGCAGATCAATCTGCTCGGCGAGTTCTTTGCAACAGGTGTATCTGCGGATGGCTCGGTGATCGTCGGAAACTCGGCTGACAACCTCTTCGAGACCGTTCGTTGGACAGCAGGCGATGGAGTTGTTCGTCTCGGGCGAGAGACCATGAGTGTCTTCGGTGTAGGCGCTGGCACTCCCGGCGTCTCAGACGATGGAACTCGCATCTCTGCAACGATTACAAGCGATGATGGCACGTTCATCACCCAGGGCTTGTGGACAGAGGGTTCTGGGTGGCAGACGCTCTCGCCGTACCCGGCTGACATGGGGATTGTGGATTCCAATGCGGGGTCGGCATGGAATATTTCTGGCGATGGCAACCACATTGTCGGGCTCTACTGGCGTGCAGGAGCCACCGGGGGCATCGCCCACGCTTCGACCGGAACTCTGGCTGGCGGAGTGGTCGATCTGGGCAGCACGGGCGGGGCGAGCCGCGCGAATGCCTCGAACTACGACGGATCTGTGATCGTCGGGTGGGATGAGGCCGCTGACGGTCACTGGCGCTCGGTTGTCTGGGTGAATGGAGTCCAGACGATACTGCACGATCGGGGTGCGTTCACAGAGGCGGTAGAAGTGAATGCTGCGGGCGATGTGGTGGTGGGGGACGCATGGAACGAAGCGACATCGACGCGAGAAGCCGCGATCTGGCGTTGGGACGGTGCGTTATGGAACGAGCAGATTCTGGGCACGCTTCCCGGTACGTTCGAGTTCTGGGGGAGATCTGTTGCGAACGGTGTCTCGGCTGACGGATCTGTCATCGTGGGTTACAACGTGTATGACTTCGGTCCGTTCTCCGACACGACAGGGTTCGTCTGGACGTCCGGGCTGGGCATGGTGAGCATCGAGTCGTATCTCTCGATGCATGGGGTCAGCGTAGATCCGCTCTTCGACATCATCTCGCTGACAGGTGTCTCCGCCGACGGGAAGACCCTGATCGGCTATGGCGTCGACTGGCGCACCTTCCAGTACCAGAGTTTCAGCGTCACGATCCCCGCGCCCGGCACACTCGCGGTCGCATCCCTTGGACTGCTCGCGGCACGCCGCCGCCGCTCTTGCTGATCCTTGCGAGCGTGCACCTGCGTGGGTGTACGGCTCAGTTCACACGTCCATTCTGCACGGAGATCATCGATGAAGTTGTTTGCTTCGCTGACGGTTCTCGCCGGGCTTTCCGGCATCGCCTCTGCTGACCTGTTTGAGGTCAGCATCAACGGGCGCGTCGAGTTCAACATCTCGAATCCCACAAATCCGAACACGAACCCGGACATTCTTGCGATCCGTCCGGGCCACCTGCTCTCGTACACGTTCACGGTCGACTCCGATGCGTTTGTAGGCCACCCGACGTTCGGCATCCGGGCGTACGAGATCGATCCCGCCTCCTTCGCTGTCACGACCAACCAGGGCTTCTCCGCCGGTATGTCGTATCCCCTTCCCGGCGGCTCGACGCCGTACTTCGTCGTGCGCGACAACGATCCTGCTGTCGATGGCTTCTACATCACATGGGGCGGGATCGAGCTGCCGTTCGGTCTGCCTATCACAGAGTCAGGGCTCTTCGGCGATCCGTTCGAGGCCGCGTTCTCGGTCGGGTACACCGGCAACACACTCTCATCGCTCGACATCGCGGGTGCTGTCGGCACCTACGGCTATGGCAACGGCGGTCCGGGAACGCTTACAAGCTTTTACTTCAATCTCGTTGATCTTGGCTTCGATGTTGTCGGCATTGAGTTCACAGACATGACGATCACCCGTGTACCCGCTCCGGGCACGCTGGTCGTGGCAGCGTTCGGGTTTGCGGCCTCTCGCCGCCGCCGCTGATCGACAGCATCATCTCGGTCTCGCCCTCCCCGGGCGGCATGTGCCAGCACGGACCGTCAAGGAACGAACCTCCATCGTTCTTTGAGCGAAGTCGAGCGCGTGCCGCCCTTTCTCCGTTGCCCGTGCTTCTTCAACTGAGGGCGAGCAGCGCGCGTCATGCCGCACAATTGACTAGAGATGCAGTGGGTGTGCTTGTTCAGGCTGAGCGCAAGGCGTACGTCCCGATGCTAGCATGGTCGTATGAACGCACCACGTCACGCTATTCTCTTCTCCGTGATCCGGATCTCGGTGGGATTGCTTGCATCGATCTCGGTTCTCGCGTGCGAGAGATCGGGAGTCGAAGAGCATCGTGGAGAGAAGGAGGGGGCCGCTCCGTCACTTCCGAACAAGGATTCTGAAAAGGCACCAGCCGCGACCTCGCCACAGGAATCGCTGACGGCCTCGGCACCGGAGGGGTCGCGCAGCGACAACTGGCCGTGGCGTGCCCCGGCAACGTGGCGGCTTGTGCCTGGCGAGAGGCCGATGCGTCTGGCGACGTACGAGATGCAGAGTCCGTCGGGTCCGATTGAAGTCGCGATCAGCCGCTTTCCGGGCGATGTCGGCGGCATGCTCGCAAATGTGAACCGTTGGCGCGGCCAGGTCGGTCTTCCGCCCACGACTGAAGCCGAGCTTGCGGAGATGATCGAGCCGTTCAACAACGATCGGTTCAGTGGGTCACTCCTGCACATCGAAGGCGTCGAGCAGCATATCGTGGTTGCCAGCATCTTCGAATCGGAAGCGAATCAGACGTGGACGGTGCGCGTCAGCGCCGTTCCGACGGTCGCTTCTGCGATCAAGGGGGAGGTATTCGCGTTTGCAAGAACATTCGGAGCCACCGATTGATGGGCAATGCTAGAGCGGACGTGAAGGCATGGATGGCGTCGTGACTGACCTTCGTGCTGCAGACGTTGTTGTTTGCGATCGACTCCATTGGTGTACACGCGCAGGTTCGCGTTGGTTGATGTGTAATGCCGTCACGATGTAGTCACGCGCCGAATGCGGGTTCGTGGATGCCACGGCGAAGTCTGCTTGTCCCCGTTCCAGTACCAGCCGCGGGGCTAGTTGGCTTCATCCTGCGCTTGTACCCGATCCTGTACCAAGTGCAGAGTGAGCTTTTCGCATCATCCGGCCGGGCACGTCTGGCCGGTTGACGCAGCGAACTCCCTGGGGCTCAGGTTGCCTATCGCGCTGTACGCTCGTACATCATTGTTGTGACGACGCCCTGACTCGACCTTCTGCCGCGCGTTGTCGATCGACATGAACCGGTTCTCGTTCAGGCACTCCGCGCGTGGTCTTCCGTTGAATGCTTCGATCAGCCCGTTATCCGTGGGCATTCCGCGATGGCTGAAATCCAGCCGAACATTGTTCAGGTATCCCCAGTGATCCAGCACCTTACAGATGAACTCCGAGCCGTTGTCTGATCGTCGCCCCCGACGGCCGCGACCTGACGCCGCGGCTGGGTGCGCACCTTCGACCCGAGCCCGCGCCGCACCTGGTCCGAGCGATCGGGCAGGCCTTTGTGCTGCACGAGGAGGCGATGAAGACGGGGGCATCGATCGAGCGGATCGCGACCAAGAACTGCTCATCCTCGGTCCGGTTGATGATCGCGTTTACGCGGATCCCCCATCACTTAGGGCGGCCGGGCCTGCGAGGTAGCACCTGCAAAGCATGAACAGCAGCGAGACGCCGATGAACAGGGATCGCTCGTGCATGCCTTCTCAAGCGGCTTAGAAGGCCCAGCAGGAGCAGCCCGCACCGCCGCCGAGAGCATCGCGGCCTAGGGGCGAGCTGGTCAGCCCGTGAGGACAGCACACCGGAAAGGGTGGCGGCGACGCCCCGGCGGCGACGCGCCAGTGCCCGCCGAACTTTCCGACTGGCGACCACTCAGGCAGCACGGGTATCGGAGCCGGTGCGTGTGGCGCAAAGGCACGCGCGGCGTGGACGATCTGGCCGCCCGTCACCGTGAGCAAGCTCTCAATGCCACGGATCTGATCTGCGGGCACAGAGAAGTAGTCGTCGCTCAAGAGGGCGAAGTCGGCGAGTTGGCCGGGCGCGATCCGGCCTTTCCGGGTCTCCTCGCGGCTGAACCACGCGCTGCCGCCCGTGTAGAGCCGCAGTGCTTCCTCGCGGCTGAGAAGATTGGAGTCCGGGTACATGGCCGTGCCGCCGACGGTCCGGCCTGTGACAAGCCACGAGAGGCTGGTCCATGGGTTGTAGCTGGCGACGCGCGTCGCGTCGGTGCCTGCGCCGACGGCAACGCCCATCTCGAGCATCCTCCGCACGGGCGGCGTGCGCTCAGCGGCCTGCTTGCCGTAGCGCTGAATGAAGTACTCCCCTTGGAATGCCATGCGATGCTGCACGGCGATGCCGCCTCCAAGCGCTTTGACACGCTCGATGTTGCGGTCACTGATGGTCTCGCAATGGTCCAAGAACCAGCGTAGATCAGAGATCGGCGCCTCGCGGTTCACCCGCTCGAAGACATCCAGCGCGCGTGTGATCGTCTCGTCGTAGGTGGCGTGAAGGCGGAAGGCCCACTTGTTCCGGGCTAGCAGGCCGACGACGGTCTCAAGCTCTGCCTCCATCGAGCCCGGCATGTCGGGACGGGCGACCTTGAAGTCCTCAAAGTCCGCCGCGGAGTAGACGAGCATCTCCCCCGCGCCGTTGAGGCGGAGCAGTTCGTCGCCCTGGTACATCCGGTTGTTGCCGGCCCATGCTGCGAAGTCCTCGCGCTCCTTCTGCGGACGCTGGGTGAATAGGTTGTAGGCGATGCGGACAGTCATCTCGCCGCGTTCATGCAACTCGTTGATGATCGCATAGTCTTCGGGGTAGTTCTGGAAACCGCCACCGGCGTCACAGACACTGGTAACGCCGAGGCGATTGAGTTCCCGCATGAAGTGGCGGGTGGAGTTCATCTGGTGTTCGGGCGGGAGTTTTGGCCCGAGAGAGAGCGTTTTGTAGAGAATCCATGCGTTCGGATCAGCTACCAGCAAGCCCGTGGGGTTGCCGTCGCGGTCACGCTCGATGATGCCGCCGGGGGGGTTCGGAGTGTCTTTGCCGTAGCCAACCGCCCGCAGCGCCGCGCGATTCAGAAGCGCGCGGTCATACAGGTGCAGGATGAACACCGGTGTGTCGGGGGCAGCGGCGTTGAGCTCATCGAGCGTTGGCAGGCGGCGCTCGGCGAACTGGAGTTCCGCGAACCCGCCGACGACGCGCACCCACTGCCCTTGCGGCGTCCGTGCGACCTGCTCGCGCAGCATTCGCATGGCGTCGGCGAGAGAAGGGACACCGTCCCAGCGGAGTTCGAGGTTGTAGTTGAGCCCGCCGCGGATGATGTGGATGTGAGAGTCGTTGAGGCCGGGGACCACACGCCGTCCACCGGCGTCGATAATGCGGGTCTGCGGCCCCTTCAAGGAGAGAACGTCCTTGTCATCACCCGCGGCGACGATCTGTCCGGCTGCGACGGCCAGCGCCCCCACCTCGTGCCCGGGCCGCTGCATCGTCGTGATGCGTGCGTTGTGGACGATGAGATCAGGGACGGAGGACTCGAGGCCGCTTGCTGTGGACAGTGTGGAGCGTGTCACGGTACATCCTCCGATAAGCAATCCCGTGGCGGCGACGGCGGCCACGCTGATTGCTTCGCGTCTGGTGATGTCGTCATGTGAGCGTGTCATGGCGTGTCCGTTTGCTGCTTTCGTTCGTCGATCACGCGTGAAGCCAACCCCGCAGCGCTCTGCCGAGCACCGGGCCGACGACATACGCGACGAGCGGGACGATGAGCCCCGTCAGGACAAGGGCCGCCAAGGGGATCGGGAGCTTCACGCCAAGCACTTTCATGATGTATGAGAGCGCGACGACGAGCACATAGATCGCCGCCCACGACATCAGCGTGGTCTTCCACTTCGGCGGTGCGACGTGTGGAGGCAGGTCGAACCACGTCTCCAGCCCCGGATACTCCTCGAATCGATCGCTGCTGACCAGCTCGGCGATGGGTGCGAACAGCTCGGCCCGCGTCTTTGATGAGTGCCACGCGAGAAGGTTCGATCGCTTGTCGAACTTGTAGACGAAGCGATACGCGCCGCGGTCAACGCCGTCTTCACCACGAAAGGGCCGCAGGACGGTCGCACCCAGATGGCCGGGCTGATTGGTCGCCTCGGCGATGAGCACGCCCATCAGCAGCTCGAATCGGCCCTCCGCACCCTGGCGCACGCGTATGTCCCGTATGACTGTCACCGGAGGATCGGTCGCATCACTGCGGAGGAAGCGGAGCGCCGGCGACTCGGGTGAGGCTGGGATCTCCGAAACGTTCGACACTTCAAGTACTCCATCCGGATGTGAGCCGAATGCCGCCAACGATCAACACACTTTTGAGAACGGGCGCAGCGATCCAGATCTCGTGGGCCAGATGGGTCACGCTGATCAGGAAGACCGCAAGGACCCTCGCGCGCCTAGTGCCCGCCGGCCGCCGGCACCTTGTACTCGGGATACGCCGAGGGTGGCGCCTTATGGACCATCGTGTAGGCATACTCCACGCCGATGCCGTAGGCGCCAAAGTGTGACTTGGCGATATCCATGACTGCGTCGTAGGTGCCGCGGTGCGCCCAGTCGCGCTGCCACTCGAGCATGACCGAGAGCGCGGTAACGGGCCGTGCGCCCGCCTGGATGCACCGCTTCATCGCATTGTCGTGGGCGAGCTGGCTGATATCGCCGCAGCAGTCCTCGACGATGAAGACCTCGTACCCGTCGTGGATGGCCTGAATCGTGGGGAGGGCAACGCAGGTCTCGGTCCAGAGACCAGTGAGAACGATCTTCTTGCGGCCACCTCCACCTGCGGTTTGAACTGCCTTGACGAAGTTGGCATCGTCCCAGGAGTTCATTGAGGTGCGTTCAATAGGATCCTGACCACCCAGGGCGGCGATCACTTGGGGCCAGGTGTTGCCGCTGAACGCCTTGGTCTCCACGGTGGAGAGGACCGTCGGCACGCCAAAGACCCGGGCGGCTTTGCAGAGTGCGACATTCCGGTTGATGATGCTCTGGCGGTCGAACTCGCCGCTCATGCCGACGCCGAAGAGCATCTGCGGCTGCAGATCGATCATGGCCACGACGCAGTTGTCGGGGGTAAGCAGACCCTTCTCGGTGAGCTTGGGACGATGAGAGGCGGATGGCATGGCGGTGTGCTCCTGAATGAATGCGAGGGTCAAGGTCGAGCCCTCGGATGCGTCCGAACGGCTCCCACTCTTACTGAGCGTGGTGGCGGGACATGCCTGGAACGCCCCGCTACGAGAGGCGAGGGGGAAGCGCAACGGTTAGGCCTGCCACATCAATCGCGATCTTGCCGCGGAGTGCATACGACCGCCTGTTCTCCAGGAGTTCATGGGCCTCGCTCAATCGCGCGAGTGGAAGAACCGCGCCGATGACCGGCTTTACGAGACCGCGCTCGACCAGCGTGGTGAGCGCGTCCAGCTTTCCGCGGTTCTGGCGTGTGAAAACAAAGTGATAGGCGGCGTTCCTGCCCCACGCCTCGAAGAGGTTCTGCGGCTGAGCGATATCGACGATGGTGACGACGCGTCCGAAATCGGCGAGCGTAAGCGGGCTTCGTGTGAGCGTGTCCCCACCGATCGTGTCGAGGACGACATCGACCCCCTTGCCCCGAGTCAGCTCGGCAACGGCCTCGACATAATCTGTCGAAGTGAAGTCGATCGTCGCATCCGCTCCGAGAGAGCGCACGAACCCATGGTCGCCGGCCTTCGTGGTGGTGATCACTCGTGCGCCGATCGCCTTCGCGACCTGGATGGCAATCGTGCCGACACCGCCCGCGCCTCCATGGATGAGGATCGTCTCCCCCACGGTGAGTCGAGCCCGCGTCACCAGAGCTTCCAAGACCGTTCCGCCGACAAGCGTCAGGCTGGCTGCCTCCAGGTGATTGAGATTCTCCGGCCTTCGGCCGAGCAGATCGACGTCGGCGACGTGCTGCTCGGCGTAGGAGCCCGGCCCGCCGAAGATCCGGGGCGTGTAATACACCTCATCCCCCACAAGGAACTCCGTCACGTGAGTTCCGACTTCTTCGATCACACCAGAGATGTCGTGCCCGATGATCGCCGGAAGCGGCACATGATCCGCGTAGTCGCCGCGGCGGATCTGAGCGTCGAGCGGGTTGACGGCGGTCGCGTGGACGCGCACTCGTACCTGGCGGGGCCCGACGTGCGGAACGGGGACATTGCGCAGTTCGAAAGCGTCGGTCCCTCCGAAGCGGGCGAGGACAACGGCCTTCATCCGAGCGGTCATAAAGAAGTTCCTGATCGTGGTTCTGGGAGGCCGGTCGCAGTCGGCCTACCTGGCGGTAGATCCAAGCAGCTGCATTTCCCAAGCGAAAGCAACCCCGCTGCCGCCGCCGTGTTTCAGCAGGACGTCGACCATGCCCGGGAGTGTCGCATCACGCGCCCAGTCCCTTTGCCACTCGGAGAGTACAGCCATCCAGGTCATTGGCACCGCGCCGGCCTGGACCATGCGGCGAACAGCCATGTCGTGGGATTCCGGTGTGACACCACCAGAGGCATCCGTGACGATATAGACCTCGTAGCCTTCCCCCAGTGCTTGGATGACCGGCATCGCAAGGCAGATCTCCGTCCACAGGGCTGCCACGATCAACTTCTTCCGCCCGGTCTTCTGAACGACATCCACGACCGACTTGTCTTCCCAGGTATTGATGAGCGTTCGATTGATGGGCTTCTGTTCAGGGAAGACATCCTGCAGCCCCTTGATAAGCAGGCCTCCGCGCTCTTCCAGCACGGTTGTGAGGATGGTTGGTACGCCGAACGCTCTGGCGCCTTTGGCCAAGCCGATGACGTTGTTCACGATCATCGTGGGCTCGTGGCTGTGCAGGTTTGCGAACTGGAAGGGTTGGTGGTCGATCAGCAGCAGAACGCTCTCTTCCGGCGTGAGAAGCGCTTCAAGTCCGGTTCGGTTCATGGTATCGACTCCTTCGAGCTGGGTGGTTCGCGTGGTCGGATGACCCCGCTTACCTGTACTGAGCGTGGGGATGGGTCATCGCGGTTGCAGTGGGCCGGCGTGCCTGGAATCCGACGGCGCGCGATACAATCTGGAAGCGTGGACCAGCAGAACACCACCATTGCTGTTCAAGGGTATTTGGATGAACTCGCCGGTCTCCGAGGCGATGCGCCGGCCGAGCCGGTTGTGCGAGATCTGCTTGCCCGATCGGTCGGACGCCTGGAGTTGCTCTGTGGGGCTCTTTTATTTCGGAGTTATCCCCGGCTCACGCGGCCGCCCTTGAGTCTCCAAACCGAGGAGATGCTCGGAGCCGTGGTTGAGCGCTTGCTGAAGGCCATGCGGGAGGCAAGGCCCGGGAACGTCCGTCAGTTCTTCGCCATCGCCAACCAGCACATGCGGTGGGAACTCAACGACCTGGCCAGGCGCTTAGATGAACAACCGCCTGCAGCACCGATTCCCGACGGACACGCGGCCGCTGCGGAGTCCACCGGGTCGCAGGTCAGCCCCGTCGCTCGGCGGATCTTTCAGGCCATCGACGATCTTCCTGAGGAGGAACGCGAGGCATTCAGTCTCATACGAATTCAGGGGCTCACACGCGTCGAGGCCGCTGAGATCCTTGAAGTTTCGGTGAAGACCGTTCAGCGGCGAGTGAACCGCGCAGTGCTTCTGCTCAGTCAATCTGTCGGCGATCTCTCTCCCCGTCGACTCGCTGTCGAGTGAACCGTGAACCGGAGCCACAGGAGCTTCTATGTCGGTGCACGAATCACGCATCCAGTCTCTCCTTGAGGAGATTCTCGGCTCCGACCTGACGGCCGAGGAAGCCTGCCGGGAGTACCCCGAGCTACTACCCGAAGTCAATGAGCGGCTCGCGCGGGCGCGGGTGATGGAACGCCATCTGGAGACCGTCTTGCCGTCGAACGCAAACAGTGTTCGACAAGCAGGGTCGCGGCTACCCGGTACACTCCCGCAATTGCCGGGATATCACATCGAGGGCGTGGTAGGCAGCGGCGGGATGGGGATTGTCTACAGGGCACGCCACCTGAAGCTCAAGCGCCACGTCGCGATCAAGATGCTGCTCGCCAGGGGATACGCCGGCCCTCTCGAACTCGAACGATTCAAGCGTGAAGCGGAGTCACTTGCGGCCATCTGCCACCCGAACATTGTGCAGGTGTTCGATGCGGGCGAGTGCGACGGTCATCCGTACTTTGCCATGGAGCTTGTCGAAGGTGGAAGTCTCGCAGAGCAACTCGACGGACGCCCTCGCTCATCCCGAGAAGCCGCAGCCTCTGTCTCCATCCTCGCGAGAGCTGTTCACGCTGCGCACGCCGGCGGCATCATGCACCGCGACCTTAAGCCGGGGAACATATTGGTGGCGTTTGACGGCACGTTGAAGATCGCTGACTTTGGTCTGGCGCGGCGCTCGGATCAGCAGGACCAGAGCTCAGCCATCACCATCACAGGCACGCATCTGGGCACACCGAGCTACATGGCTCCCGAGCAGGCCGTTGGAGCTGCCACCGAGTTCTGTCCATTGGTGGATATCTACGCTCTTGGAGCGATCCTCTACGAACTGCTTACAGGGCGTCCGCCATTCCGCGGCGAGACCCCCGCCGAAACAGAGCGTCAGGTTGTATCCGACGAGCCTGTTCCCCCGACCCGCCTCAACCCCTCAGTGCCGCGCGACTTGCAGACCATCTGCCTCAAGTGCCTTCAGAAGGACCCCGCTCGGCGCTACGGCAGCGCAGCAGATCTGGCGGAGGATATTGAGAGGTTCCAGCGCGGGGACCCCATCTTCGCCCGGCCCGTTGGCATTGCCGAGCGTGCCATGAAATGGTGTCGGCAGCGGCCCACGGCGGCTGCGGCAATCACGTTCTCGGTTGTCACGCTCGCGGCCTTGATCGCCGGAGGCGTCTGGTTCCAACGCGTGGAGAATGCTCGTCACACGGCTCGTGTGATCCGCCAGCAGAGTGCGCACTATGCCATTGAATCGGAGTTGCCCCTTCTTGAACGGCTCGTGCGGAGCCGACAATGGGCGGAAGCCGCGGGCATGCTGAGCACCGCACACGCTCGAATCAAGGATGCCGAGTCGCCGGAGCTCGAGTCGCGTCTCGCCCTGGCTGCGGAAGAGTTTGAGGTTGCTCGCGAACTTGACCGAATCCGGCAGAACTTCCCCGAGCCGGCAACCGTGGGCTACACTTTTTTCCCTGCACGCGACGCGTATACGAGTGCTTTCACACGGATCGGGGTCGGGCGTGACGTCGACCCGACGACGGCAGCGGCCCGGGTCCGTGCATCGCCACTTCGCGATGTGCTCCTGCCGGCACTGGACCACGCGGCGTTCATCGAGCTTTTCAGCAGCTCCAACGATGAGTTACGGCGATTGCTCGCGGTCGCGCGAGCGGCCGCACCAGACCCTTGGCAGGACCGCTTTCGTGACTTTGCGACGTGGCACGACCTGACAATTCTCGAGAAGCTCAGACGGGACGCTGCAACTGCGGACCCTGCGCCGCCGGTGCATCAACTCGTCATCGTTGGTCTACTGCTCAGCGATCTCGGTTCCAATGACGCGACCATTGAGATCCTGCGCGACGCTCAGTTGCGCGATCCGGCAGACTTCTGGGTGAACCTCGAACTGGGCAACGCGCTCAGGCGGGATGAACAATACGAAGAGGCGATCCAGTTCTACCGTGCAGCCGTCGCGCTCCGGCCAATGCACTACGCCGCTTGGACGACATTGGGGTGGACTCTCATCCACGACGGGAAACCGGACGCCGCCGTCGGACCACTCCGCAAAGCTGTTGCGATTCAACCTCAGTATACGAGGAGCTGGCAGAGTCTGGTGGTCGCGTTGGCCAACTGCTCGCGGTGGGACGAAGCTGAGCAAGTGAGCCGTGAGGCACTCGCGGCGAATCCAGACGATCAGGCACTTGCAGAATATTCAGACTGGCTGCACTTCGGGCAGGCCCGTCCCGCGGCAGCGCGGCGCGACTGGCTCAACGCCGCGGAGCACTACGCTCAAGCTGTGGCCGGTCGTTATGCGAGCGTTGGCGAGGCGTGGTTCGAGCTTGCTGCGGTGCAGCTCCTTGCGGGTGATGTTGCTGCATATCGCGATGTGTGCCGCTCGATGTTGGAGCAGTGCGAGCCCATGAAGCTTCGGAAGTTCCTCGTCGCAAGGGCGTGCACCCTGGCACCGATTGGTGTGGATGAACTTGCGCTAGCCTCGGGAATCGGGCGTGATGAGATTGATCGATTCCCGGCGACACACTGGAGCTTGACGCTGCGGGGGGCGTTGCTTTGCCGGGAGGGCCGTCCGAGTGAGGCGATGCCGGTGCTTTTGGAGAGCATCGAGGCTGACTCGGACCCCGTGAGAGCGGTCATCAACTGGGTATGGCTGGCGCGTGCGCACCTCGACCTCGGCCAGCGAGACGAGGCGAGGGAGTGGCTCGCCAAGGCTGGCGATTGGCTCGACCAGAACACGGGGATGCCCGAGCGGATACATCTGCACAACTGGCTTGAGGCCCAGATTCTGCGGCGCGAAGTTGAGCACGAACTCGCACTATGACATGTTCGTGCTTCGGCACCGTGCGCCAGTTCGCTCACCGAGTCGCAAGATCGTCCCGACTGGTCGAGGTTCCGGCCCGGACCCTCCCCCCGAGTGGTGACGGCGAACCGGCATTGAGGCCTTGAGACGGCCGTGCCTGCCATCCGGGATCTGGGCATTTGTCGTCGGGCTCGTCCGGTCGATCCGTTCGTTCCCCATGCTCAGGACGACCGACGTGCAATCTCCGGTGCCGTCAACGAGCTTGCCTCGAGCTGTCGGCGAGTTTCGGTGTCGCCGTCGCGATCAGCGGCACGCGTGGACGACGGGCCACGCGCGGGGCGATCGTCGCACCCGACGGCCGCGACCTGACGCCGCGGCTGGGTGCGCACCTCCGACCCGAGCCCGCGCCGCACCTGGTCCGAGCGATCGGGCAGGCGTTTGCGCTGCATGAGGAACTGCTGGCGACCGGGGATGAGGTGAACGATGTGGCCCGGCGCCTCAGTCTGCATCCCGGCCGCGCACACCACTTGCTGCATCTGACGCGACTGAGCCCGGACGTGATCCGCGCGGTGCTGACGGGAACGATCGGACGCGGGATCGCGCTGACGGATCTGCACGCCGCGGCGGATCACATCGAGTGGGCAGCGCAGCACAGGCACCTGCGGCTGCCAGTGACACAAGGATGATCATCGAACCGGGCTTGAGAGATGCGACGCGCGAGCCGCGACGCTGCTGAAGGCGTGTCGCGCCTCGATCCATCGCGGGCACTCTCAGGCGAACACCCAATGACCATCACACAAGCCGCCCACCAGCGATTCAACGAGCCGCCCTCCGAGCCATCAGATGAGCGGTCAAAGCAGCCATCAGACGAGCCGCTTGTGTTCCTCTGGGTACGCATGCGAGGACTCGTGACGTGCCCGAGTCATCGCTACACTGTCGAGTCTCAGAGCCGGGGGTCAGATCCGCGCCAGCGGGCGGCCCGGCCCAGAGTTCTGAGGACTTCGCGCCATCAAACCTCGCGGGAATCCGCGGCACGGGCGCGAGTTCCGCACTGCCGCGCCAGCCAACTCTGGGCAGTCGGATCAAAAAGCGGAGAGGGGGGGATTCGAACCCCCGATACGGTTACCCGTATACAGCATTTCCAGTGCTGCTCCTTCAGCCTCTCGGACACCTCTCCGGGGTGTTTCGCCGGCGCGGACCGGCTGAGGGCGGGAAGTATAGCGGGGAGTGATTCGCGGGGCGTCGGTAAGGCGTGTGGAGCAACAGCAGGTTGGCGGCGTTGGCAGGTTCTCGGGCGTGAGCTATTCGGTTGATCGGGACGGGTGAGTAGCGGGGGGGGGCGTGGAGGGTGCTCGGGGTGTTGGACGGGAGTTGTGTAGACTGGGCGGCATGAACGCGATTCTGTTTGCGATCGGGGCGGGCCTTTGCTGGGGGATCGGGGAGCTGTGCACGAAGAGCGTGCTGCACACGAACAAGGTCGGGCCGCTGACGGCGATCGCGGTGCGTTCAACGGTTGCCTTGCCGGTGATCTGGGGCGCTTGGGCGGTGGCGATGTATGTGCTGAAGGTTGAGCCGCGAGAGTGGATGAGGGCGGGGACGCCGACACTGCTCAAGCTGACGCTAGGGTCGGGGCTGGTGGCGGGCGCGGTGGCGATGATCCTGTTTTATTCAGCGTTGCACCTGGGTGAGATCGGGCGCATCAAGCCCGTGGCATTTGCGTTGGCTCCCGCGGTGGCCGTGCTGCTCGGGTGGATGCTGCTGGGTGAGGCGATGACAGCCAAGAAGGCCGTCGGGGTCGTGATGATCCTGTGCGGCGTGGTCGTGCTGACCGGAAAGTGAGCGGGTTCATGGAGTCACGGGGTACACGGCGTGCGTTTCTCGGTCAGACATTCGGTGCCGCGGGCGCGCTCGGGCTCGCGGGGCTCGCGTCACGGGCGGCGGGAACGGAGCTCGGTGCCTCGTGGGCAGAGGAGCTCGCGTCGTTTGGGGGCACGCCGCAGGAGATCGCGGCTAACGAAGACTATTGGTTCCAGGTGCAGCAGGCCTTCAGCGTGGATCGGTCGGTCGTGAACTTCAACAACGGGGGTATCTGTCCGTCGCCGAACATCGTTCAGGACGCGATGCGGCGGTTGCTGGAGTACACCAATCGGCACCAGACGTCGAGCGCGCTGTGGGGCGTGCTGCAGCCGCAGATGGAGGGGGTGCGTGAGCGTGTGGCGCGTCAGTGGGGCGTGGACAAGGAGGAGGTGGCTTTCACGCGGAACGCTTCGGAGAGTCTGCAGATCTGCCAGATGGGAATGGATCTGGAGCCGGGGGATGAGGTGCTGACGACGACGCTCGATTATCCACGGATGGTCAATACGTTCAGGCAGCGGGAGCGTCGTGATGGGATCAAGCTGGTTCAGTTCAAGTTGCCGATCCCTTTGGAGGATGAGGATGACGCGGTGCGGCTCTTCGAGAGCCATATCACGGATCGCACGCGCATCATTCTGATGTGCCACATCATCAACGTGACCGGTCAGGTTCTTCCGGTTCGGAAGATCTGCGCGATGGCGCGGAAGCGTGGGATCCCAGTGATTGTTGACGGGGCACACTCGTTTGCGCATCTGGATTACACGCTCGCGGAGCTGGAGTGTGATTACTACGGGGTGAGTCTGCACAAGTGGCTCTTTGCGCCGCACGGAACGGGTCTGCTGTATGTGCGCCGGGAGAAGATCAAGGGACTGTGGCCGCTGATGGCGGCAACGGCGGCGCAGGACGAAGATATACGCAAGTTCGAGGAGTTCGGGACGCGGCCGATGGCGAACTGTGTCGCGATCGGCGAGGCGTTGACGTTCCATCAGGGGATCGGGCCGGCGCGCAAAGAGGCGAGGATGCGGTATCTTCGCGATCGATGGGCGAGGCGGCTCCTGGCTCATCCTTCCGGCCGAGTGCGGATGCACACGAGCCTGGATCCACGGTTCAGCTGCGGGCTCGGGACGTTCCAGATCGAGGGTGTTGATTCGGGGCGGTTGCGGGATGTGCTATGGGATCGGCATCGGATCTTCGTGATCGCGTTGAAGCACGAGAAGTTTGAGGGGATCCGCGTGACACCCAGCGTGCATAGCACGATCGAGGAGGTCGATCGGTTCAGTGAGGCGATTGAACGCGTGCTGGAGAAGGGGCTGCCGGAGTAGGCTCTCAGGCCATCGTCATGCCGCCGTCGACGCAGATCGTCTGTCCCGTGATGTAGCCCGCGTCGTCTGCGGTGAGGTAGGAAACTGCGGCCGCGATGTCTTCGGAGACGCCGAGTCGGCGGATCGCCATCATCTGCTGGATTTTGTCCTTGATCTCTGCGGGGAGGTCTGAAGTCATGTCGGTTTCGATGAAGCCCGGCGCGACGACATTGCAGGTGATGTTCTTGCCGCCCAGTTCGCGGGCGACGGTCTTGGAGAGACCGATGAGACCGGCCTTTGCAGCGGCGTAATTGGCCTGTCCGGCGTTGCCGACGACGCCGGAGGTTGACGAAATGTTGACGATGCGGCCGAACTTGCCGCGCATCATGTGGCGTGCGGCGGCTCTGATTGCGACGAAGCAGGAGGTGAGATTCGTCTGGATGACGGTGTTCCAGTCTTCGTCGGACATGCGAAGGATGAGACCGTCTTTCGTGATGCCTGCGTTGTTCACGAGGATGTCGATGCGTCCGAGATCGCTCGCGACTTTCTCGATGGTCTCTGCGAAAGCCTTGTTGTCGGCGACGTCGGCGGTGAAGACGGACGCCTTGCCTCCGGCGGCTTCGATGGCGTGTCTCACGTCGCCGAGCGGTCCTGCTGAGCGTGAGACGAGCGCGACGTGACGGCCGTCTCTGGCGAGACGGAGGGCGATGGCCTTGCCGATGCCGCGGGATGCGCCAGTGACGAGAGCGGTGCGAATGTCGGACATGTGTTTCTCTGCGGGGCGTTGTAGCGAGTAATGGGGAGGAAGATCAGTCGGCGTCACGTCCACCCGGGGCTGGGCCGCCTGGGTTCGGGATGGTGATGGGTCCGCCGGGAGTGGACTTGCGGATGACATCGGGATTCTGTCTGAGTGCTTCTTCGACGGCGGCTCGCTGGTCTGGCGTGAGCCCTTCGAGCATCTTCGCTATCTCATCGTCGAGGCCGGCGTCGTTAAACGTGAAAGCACCTGCGTCTGCGTAGAGGGTTTCGGGCTGGTTGTCCCACATGGCGGCGCGAGCCCGTGTCTGGCCTGTGGACGGCATGGAAGTGAATCGCCACCCGGCAAGTGCCTGCTTGGCACTCCACGCGAGGACGTACGCCGCGCCGGGCTCCTGGATCGCGAGCACGACGTTTGCCTCGTTGGGCTCTGCGTTCTGGAGTGCGTCGGGCGTGATGAAGACGACGCGAACGCCTTCGATCTTCGAAGTGCCCTCTTCCCAGCCACCGGATGCAAGGAGTTCATCGACGATCGCGCCGGATTGCGGAGCCAGAACCGACTTGACGGTCTGGGCATCACCCTTTGCGAGTCCGGTCGCAAGTGTGATGATGGCGCGGGCGAGTTGCTCGCTGGCGGGTGATTGTTCCTGCGGGAACTGCACGCGGGGATCGGTGCCCATGGACTGCATGAGGGCAGAGATCTCAACCTGTTGTGGCTTGGGCGGAGGTGGTGGCGGCGGTGGCGGCGGTGGTGGTGGCGGGGGTGCTTTCTTGCAGGCCATGGGCGTTACGGCGAGTGCCGCGACGAGACCGATTCCCACTGCCTGGAAGAGCGTGAGCGACAGAGCCGCAGCATGCCAGCGGCGCATGCGGGATTTACGCTGCATGTGTCTGTGAGGGTTCTTCATGGGTCGTCACCTTGATGTTTCTGTCGATGCGTCGCATCAGTCCTGCGAGGGTCTTTCCGGGCGCGAGTTCGTGGAACTCAACTCCCGGACGGGCCGAGGCGAGAGAGGAGAGTGTCTGGCACGATTCTGCCCATCGAACGGGTGAGGTCAGTTGGTCCACGAGTCTCTGGCGGATGGAATCTTCGATAGTGGAGCCATTGGATCCGTGCGGGCTTGCCGTTACATTCGAGATGACGGGGCATCGGGGTCCGCGGATCGGTGTGCGGGCGAGTGCGTCACGAAGCCGGTCCGCGGCGGGTGCCATGAGCGGTGAGTGGAAGGCGCCGGCGACGGCGAGTTCTGTAGCGCGCAGGCCGAGTTCTGTCGCGACGGAGGCGGCACGCGTGATCGCGGCTTTGTGGCCGCTCAGCACGATCTGACCGGGCGCGTTGAAATTAGCGGGTACGAGGACATCACCCTCGGCGGCTTGGTCGCAGACGGTGCGGGCCTGGGGCTCATCGGCACCGATAAGGGCGAGCATTGAGGATGGCTGGGCTTCGGCGGCGTCCTGCATGGCACGGCCGCGGAGCGTGACGAGTTCCAGACCGTCTTCAAAGGAGATCGCGCCTGCGACGCAGAGCGCGGTGTATTCGCCCAATGAGAGACCTGCGGCGGCGATGAGGTCTGTCTCGTTGGCTGCCATTGACCATTCGGCGAGGAGGCCTTGCCAGCACGCGATGCTCGCCGTGTAGATCGCGGGTTGGGAGGCGTCGGTCTGATTGAGTCGCTCGGCAGGGCCGTTGAAGCAGAGGTCGGAGAGCTTGTGCCCGAGGCGGGTTCCGAGCGCGGCATCGGCGGCTTGGAAGACCTTGCGTGCCGCAGGGGAGAATTCGCACCAGATCCTGGCCATGCCGACGGCTTGGGCTCCCTGGCCGGGGCAGATGATCACTTGTGGGGGGATCGCCATATCTGCCGGAATGGTATGTGCCCAGCCAGTCAAAGACGCAGTCGCCTCGTCACCGGTACACGGTCACACGCTTAGTGCCCCGCGGATTCGGGTTTCAACGCGGGTGATCTTCTTGCGGTGTGCCCTTGCCGCACGATGCAGACTGTTCCCACGATGCCGGCAAGCATGATGATGGCGGGCACGAGCGGCGTCACAGAGCGGGAGAGCAAGAGTGCGGACGAGAAGATGATCGCGAGCCACATCGCGCAGGTCGCGACGACTTTGGCCCGACGCGGCATGACAGCGTCTGGCTCGAGATATCGAAGGAATGGGCCGAAGAAGCGGATTCGTACCAAACGATCCGTGAGCCAAGGGCAGGAGCGGGTGAAGCACCAGACTGCGATGATGAGAAAAACGGTTGTGGGGAGACCCGGCACGATCGCGCCGATGCCGGCGAGCCCGACACAGCCGATGCCTGTTCCAGCAAGCAAGACGCGAACGGGTGAGAGCGACTTCGACTGATGAGCGTCCGCAGTGCGAATCTCGCACGTCTCGGCGGTGGAGAGTTTGGTGGGCAGGGTCGTCAAAGTCGCCGGAGGACCTGTCGGCCCTCCGGCGGCGAGATCATTGTGGCAGTGGTCCGAAAAGTCACGCGTTATTGAGACTGAATCTCAGGCGTTTCGATCGTATATTGTTAGGTATTCTTATGGCTGACCGGCTCCTACTGCGGCCTCGTGCTTGAGTTCCTGAAGAGTGGATGGCGCGAATGCCGCGGTGTCGATACCGAGTTTCTTGGCGACGCGTGATCCGTAGTCGGCATCGGCGCGGAAGAAGTGGCAGAGCTGGCGTAGCTGAATCTCCTTCCGTGCCTGAGAGAGACCTGCGGCGATCCGGGTGGTGAGTCGATCGCGGTGGCTTTCGTCGAACATCCTGTAGAGGTTGCCGGGCTGCGTGTAGTCGTCGTGGCCGCCTGTTGAGTCGAAGCGATCGACAACGACCTGTCCGAGATTCCACGCGGGGTCGGCATGGGCGGGACTTGGGCGTGGTGTGCCGGAGTGGCTGTTCGGCCAGTAGTTCGGAGCAGCGCCGTAAGAGCCGTCTGTGATCGCGCCATCGCGGATGTAGTTCATGACTGGGCAACGGGGCTTGTTGACGGGTATCTGATGGTGGTTGACACCGAGGCGATGCAGGTGAGTGTCGGCGTATGACATCAGACGGGCCTGGAGCATCTTGTCGGGTGATGAGCCGATGCCTGGGACGAGAGCCGAGGGCTTGAACGCGGCCTGCTCGACCTCGGCGAAGTAGTTCTCGGGGTTTCGGTTGAGTTCGAGCACGCCGACTTCGATGAGCGGGAACTCGGCGTGGGGCCAGACCTTGGTGAGATCGAACGGATTCCAGCGGAACGTCTCCGACTGAGACTGCGTCATGACCTGGATGCAGACGCGCCACTTCGGGAACTCGCCGCGCGCGATGGAGGTGTAGAGGTCGCGCTGATGGCTTTCGCGGTCGTCCCCGATGAGGCGCGAGGCCTCGTCATCGGAGAGGTTCTTGATCCCCTGCATGGTCTTGAAGTGGAACTTGACCCAGACGCGATCACCTTCGTTGTTGACCATGGAGTAGGTGTGGCTTCCGTATCCGTTGAGGTGGCGATAGGTCGCCGGGATGCCTCTGTCGCTCATCAGGATCGTGACCTGGTGGAGTGACTCGGGGCAGAGTGACCAGAAGTCCCACTGCATGTCGAGGTCGCGGAGGTTTGTGGCTGGGTGCCGTTTCTGCGTGTGGATGAAGTTCTGGAACTTGTAGGGATCGCGGACAAAGAAGACCGGGGTGTTGTTGCCGACGAGGTCCCAGTTTCCTTCTTCGGTGTAGAACTTGACGGCAAAGCCGCGCACGTCGCGTTCGGCATCGGCCGCGCCGCGCTCCCCCGCGACCGTTGAGAAGCGGAGGAAGGTTTCGGTTTTCTTGCCGACAGACGAGAGGAACGCGGCTTTCGTGTAGCGAGTGACGTCGTGTGTGACGGTGAAGATGCCGTATGCGCCGGATCCCTTTGCGTGCACCACACGCTCCGGTATGCGTTCGCGGTTGAAGTGCTGCATCTGCTCGAGGAGTTGGACATCCTGCATGAGGACTGGTCCGCGGGGTCCGGCGGTCAGGGCCTGCTGGACGCCAATCGGGGCTCCGTTGGCGGTCGTGAGCGGACATTGAGGGGCGTTAGACCCTTTCTGGTTCGACATGCGCTGACTCCTCTCGGGGTGTGCTGTGCTGTGGATGCAGACAGAGTGAGAGACTAGGGGTATCTGCCATAGGTGTCCAATATGCCAGATTCGATGCATGTATAGACTATGACTATGGATATTCGGCAGCTCATGTACTTCGTCGCGGCGGCAGAAGCGGGGACGATCAGCAGGGCTGCGGAGCGCTGCGGGATCGCGCAGCCCTCGCTCAGCCAGCAGGTTCGCAAGCTCGAGGACTCGCTCGGCGTGGAGCTGTTCGACCGGGTTGGGAAGGGTGTGGCTCTGACCGACGCGGGGAGGGCGTTGCTGCCGCGGGCGAGGCGTATTCTCGCGGATGTGCGAGAGGCCGAGGCGAACATCAAGCGGGAGTCGGAAGCGGGGGCGGGTACGATCTCGATCGGTGCGATACCCACGATGGCGCCGTACCTCTTGCCTCGGGCGCTGGAGCGGCATCGTCATGACTGGCCTGATGCAGAGATCATGATCCAGGAAGCACTTACCGAGCAGCTCGTTGACGCGCTGGTCGATATGGTGATCGATTGCGCGTTCGTAAGCACGCCGATCGTTCATGATCTGATAGACGTTGAGGTGATCGGGACCGAGGCCTTGCTGCTGGCGATGCCTGTCGGGCATGCGAGGGCTGACAGGAGCGTTGCGACGTGGACGGACCTGCGCGGTGAGCCGACTGTGACCTTGCGGGAGATGCACTGCCTGGGCCGGCAGATCGAGGGTTTCTGCTCTTCACGCGGCATGGCGGCGAGGGTGGTATGCAAAACGGCCCAGTTGGCCACGGTGTTCGAGCTTGTCGGGCTTGGGCTCGGTGTCTCGTTGGTTCCGGAGATGGCAGCGGTGCACGAAGGGACGGAGAAGTGGCGGTATGCGCGGCTCACAGGCGAGGGGCCGGAGAGAGAGATTGCCGTCGCGTGGCGGAAGGACAGGAGTCGAGCCAAGGGCGCGAGCAGACTGGTGGAATTGATCGCCGAAGACCTGCGTGCCGGTCGGCACGCGCTCCAGAGGCGGCGAGCCGGTGCGAGGTGATCGAGTTGACGGCGTGCCGCCTCACCGCAGCCGGAGACTGTTCAGCACGACGCTGATACTGCTGAGGGACATCGCAAGTCCCGCGATCATCGGCGAGAGAAGCCAGCCCGTGAACGGGTAGAAAACACCGGCAGCGAGTGGGATTGAGACGACGTTGTAGAGAAATGCCCAACAGAGATTCTGGCGGATAATGGCCAGTGTTCGGGCTGAGAACGCGATTGTCTCCGCGACCGAGCGTGGGTCGTTGTGCATGATGGTGACATCGGCGACCTCAGCCGCGGCGTCAACGCCGGAGCCGAACGCGAAGCCGACATCGGCCAGCGCGAGCGCGGGAGCGTCGTTGACGCCATCGCCGACCATGGCGACGAGCTCGCCGCTCGTTCTGTAGGACTTGATGAGCGCGGCTTTGTCTTCGGGTCTCAGGCGAGCATGAGACTCGGTGATTCCGACGGATGCCGCGGCTGCGCGGACGGCGTGCTCGTGGTCGCCGCTCAGGAGCACGACCCGGATCCCCATTGCATTGAGGCGATCGACGGCCTCAGCGGCCTCAGGTCTGATGGCGTCTGAGATTCCGATCACGCCTGATGGCTGGTCCGCGATCGCGACCGCAACAATGCTCTCGGCGCGGCCCGCCGCGCGCTCAACAGTTGGCGCGAGGGGTGAGGTGTCGGCACCGTGAGAGGCGAGAAAGTCCATCGTGCCGACGAGCACCGTGCGCCCGTTGAGGTTTGCCTTGAGTCCCGATCCGGCGGTGATGGTCGTGTCGATGCCTGTCGCGAGCGAGAGGCCTCGACGGGTTGCTTCGGCGACAATGGCACGGGCGATCGGGTGTTCGCTGGACTGTTCGAGGGACGCGGCGGTTCGCAGGAGTTCGGCTTCGTCCACGCCGGGTGCGGCGTAGATTGAAGAGACGCTGGGATTCCCGCGCGTGAGCGTGCCGGTCTTGTCGAACGCGACGAGCGTGACCTTGTGGGCCAGTTCGAGCATGGCGGCATCCGAGAAGAGGATGCCCCGTCGCGCAGCCCGGCCTGTTGCGGCCATAATCGCAGTTGGGGTTGCCAGTCCGAGAGCGCAAGGGCAGGAGATCACGAGCACAGAGACGCTGGCACTGAGCGCGAAGTGGAGGGAATTCTCTGTCGGAAAGACTAGGTACCAGCAGCAGAATGTCAGGAACGAGGTGAGCAGCACGACTGGAACCAGCCACGCGCTCACGCGGTCCGCGAGGCGTGAAATCGGGGCTTTGCCAGACTGGGCCTCCTGGACAAGACGGACGATCCGGTCGAGCATGGCGTCGCCAGGTGGCGAGGAGACCCTTGCATGGAGTGATCCGGTTGTGTTGAGCGTTCCGGCGTGGATCGTGTCACCGACGGTCTTATCGATGGGCAGACTCTCGCCGGTAAGAAGCGATTCGTCGAGCGCGGATGACCCGCTGACGACGATCGCGTCGGCGGCGACTCGCTCGCCCGGGCGTACGACAATGAGATCCCCAACGTTCAGCGAGCGGGCATCGATCTCACGACGCCCGTGATCGCTTTCGATTGTCGCGCGGGGAGGGCGGAGTGTGACGAGATGATCGATCGCACCGGCTGCCCTGCGCGTCGCGCGAGATTCGAGCCGCTTGCCGACGATGATGAGCAGGATGACGACTGCGGTTGTCTCGAAGTAGACCGGTGCGTGCAATGGGGAGTCATGAAGCGGATTGTGTGTCAGGAAGGATACCGCGACCGTAGAGTAAGCGGAGAAGAAGTACGCGGCTCCGGTGCCGAGCGTCACGAGTGTGTCCATGTTCGCTGTCATTGCTCGGACGCTTCGCCACGCACCGCGGATCAGCGGCCAGCCGGCGAAGAACAGGACCGGTGTTGTGAGAACAAGCTGGACCCAGTTTGACAGCGCCCCGTGCAACCACGGGATCGTGCCGTGCGACATGGCGATCACGAAGACCGGCAGGGTGCAGATGAGGGCAACCCCGAGGCGTATGTCAGCGAGTTCCAGCGTCCCCTTGCCGTGAGTGTGATCGGACGCGGGCTGTTCGATGTCGTGTGTCTGGGCGGGGACGGCGTCAAACCCGAGAGCCCGGATCGCGCCAAGCACTGCGTCGATCTCCTGCGGGGTTGGTCCTGATGTATCGGCGAACTGAACGACGGCGCTCGCGGTGGCGAAACTCACGCTCGCGCGGCTGATGTTTGGGAGCCGGAGCAGTGAGCGTTCGATCCCGGACGCACAGCTGGCGCAGGACATTCCTTGGATGTGGATGAGTGTCCGGCCCGGTTTGGGTGGGTTATCGAACGAGCCAGTTTCGGTTTCGCTTCTCGGCATGCTTCCGTGATTGTTGCACTCTGTAGGGGACGCGGGGGATACTTGATCGGAGGTCGAGGTCTCTGGCGTGATGGTGCATACGCTGATGCCCCGTGGACCCGATCAGTGTGTTTGACATCTTCAAGGTTGGAGTAGGGCCCTCGAGTTCCCACACCATGGGGCCGTGGCGAGCGACCCAGCGGTTCATCGAGTTGTGCCGCCGTGAAGCGGGACCGGGAGGGCTCGACGCTGTCCAGTCCGTGCGTGTTGACCTTTTCGGTTCGTTGTCAAAGACCGGGAGGGGGCATGGGACTGATATCGCTGTCATCCTCGCGCTGCGCGGGGAGGACCCGGTCACGTGCGACACGACGCTGATCGAGCACACGGTGCGTTCCATCAGGGAACGAAGGATGCTGATGCTGGGGGGATGTCGCCTGTTGGCATTCGATCCTGCCCGTCAGATTGTGTTCCACGACCGTTCGCTGCCGGAGCACCCGAACGCAATGACCCTGACCGCAGGGCTCAGCGACGGGCGCGAGGTGCAGCGGACGTACTACTCGATCGGCGGCGGATTTGTCACCGAGGAGGGGACCGGAGGCGGCTCGTCGTCTGGTCTGGTTGTCGTGCATCCGTATCCGGTCGGGAGCGGCGAGCAGTGGCTCGGGCACTGCGGCGGGCGAGATCTGGCGATGATCGTGCGCGAGAATGAGCGCGTGTGGCGATCTGACGATGAGATCGATCAGGGGCTGCTGCAGATATGGAGCGTGATGCGCGAGTGCATGCACCGAGGGTGCCATTCGGCGGGTGTGCTGCCCGGTGGGTTGAACGTGAGCCGCCGTGCCGCAGCGATGGCCGACCGTCTCCTTTCCGGCGCGACGTACGAGGGTATCGACGCGTGGTTCAATGCGGTCAGAGATTCCGGAGCAAGCTTTCGGCAGGTCCTGAAGTGGGTGAGTTGCTTTGCGCTCGCGGTGAACGAGGAGAACGCGAGCTTCGGGCGGGTGGTCACCGCACCTACGAATGGTGCGGCGGGGGTGATCCCCGCGGTGATGATGTACTACGACCGATTCTGTCAGAGTACACAGAGGGGCCTGATCGACTTCATGCTCGTCGCGGGGCAGGTGGGTTCACTTTTCAAGCAGGGAGCAACGATCTCTGCGGCGATGGGGGGGTGTCAGGCGGAGATCGGGGTTTCGAGCGCGATGGCGGCCGCGGGGCTTGCGCATGTGCTGGGGGCCTCGCCGGAGCAGTCGCTGATGGCGGCTGAGATCGCGATGGAGCATCACCTGGGGATGACGTGCGATCCGATCGGCGGGCTGGTTCAGGTGCCGTGCATAGAACGGAATTCGATGGGTGCTGTGAAGGCGATCACGGCCGCGAACATCGCAGTGGATGGCGATGCGAAAGCGGCTCGGGTCTCTCTGGACGACGTGATCAGGACCATGTGGGCGACCGCGCTCGACATGAACTCGAAATACAAAGAGACGGCCGAGGGCGGTCTTGCGGTTGCTATCCCGGTGGGTGTGAGCGAGTGCTGAGCTATTCAGGATCGATGGAGGACCCTTTGATCGGGACGCGAGTCGCAGACGGCTGCCGGGCCCGCATCAGAGGCCGACGGGACTCGCGGGCGACGGGCGGTGCCCGCGGATCGAGCGTTCGTTTGTGAAATTCTGGATCGGGCGAAAGTGGATTCTCGGGCCTGCCGAACATCGTGTGGTGCGATGGTCCTGTGTGATCATGCGCGCGGTAGACGGGGAGCCACGATGGATCGCGAGACTGTCCAGCCGGCGTTGCCTGTGATGTCATACACGGTCGTTGAGTCGTTGGGGCGTGAGCTCGTACGTCCGACCGAGGCGCAGATCCGGGCTCGCGCGCATCGCATCTGGATTGCACGCGACTGCAAGCCGGGGAATCCCACGCTGGATTGGCTGCAGGCGGAGCTTGAACTTGTGGCGGAGTCGAGACTTGGTCGCTCGATTCCTGACGTCGCGGTGGAGCACAAGGACGTGCCGTCGAGGCCGTCCTCTATGGTAGAGGCCTCGCCGACGGAGACAGACAGGTTCGAGCGAGCGGATGCGCCGCGTCGGGCGTCGAGAGCCGCGTGATCGCGCGTCGATCGGGCCAGCTACTTGCGTTTGAGTTGTGACCGCCAGCCACCGGACTGCTGCTGGGCTTCGACGAGTTTCGCTGATGCGATCCGGATATCGTCGACGACCACGAAACAATCGGGATCGAGCTTCCGGGCATCGGCGAGGAGTTCTCGCGCGCTTCGGCGTTCTGTCTCGATGAAGAGCATGTCGACGGGACCGTCGCGGCCTCTGCCGGAGAACTCGGTCACGGCGTAGCCGTCTTCGCGGAGTTTGCTGACAACCTCAGGTCCTTTCCGCGTGAAGACTCGCACGACCTGGTGGCCGAAGGCGATCTTGCTCTCGATGGTGATGCCGATGAAGTTGCCGGTGGCGAAGCCGAGCGCGTACGCAACGGGGTAGAGCGGGTTCTTCGGGACCTCTCCGATGACACGTGAGACGACGACGATCCACACGAGGACCTCGAAGAACCCGAGGATCCACGAGACGCCACGCAGGCCGTTGATGACGGTGATCGTGCGGATCGTCCCGAGCGAGACGTCTGTGACCCGGGCGAGCACGATGAGCAGGCATGTGAGAAGAACGTCGGAATTGACTGCGAAGTTCATGCGTGCTTGCTCGTCGTGGTGCGTTGCGGGAGATACGAGTTCATGATGTGGATGAATCCGTGGCGTCGGAGTCTGCCCGCGTGGGCGTGCCCTTGGGCTTCCGGCGGAACGCAGCGGCGGGATCGAGGATGCCCTCGGGACCGGGGAGATCGTGCTCTTCTCCTGGCTTCGCGGGGATGAGCCACGAGGCGAGGACCGCGATGCCGAGGAGAGAGATGATGACGGCCAGCGACACGGTGTTGGGAATCTTGAATTCGGTGTGGACGAGCAGCATCTTGACGCCGACGAATGCGAGCACGAGGATGAGCGCGGGCTTCAGGTAACGAAATGCAGAGATCATGTTGGCAAGGCAGAAGTACAGCGCGCGGAGTCCGAGGATGGCGAAGACATTGGACGTGAAGACGATGAACGGATCCGCCGTGATCGCGAAGATCGCGGGGATCGAGTCGACCGCGAAGATGAGGTCCGTGAACTCGACGAGAACGAGCGTCAGGAAAAGCGGGGTTGCGGCGCGGTGGCCGTTCCAGTTGGTGAAGAACTTCTGTCCGTCGTAGTGGGGCGTGACCGGGATCAATCGCCGCACGAGTTTGACGGCGGGGTTGTTGTTCGGATCGACGTTCTCGCTCTTGATCACGGCCATCTTGAGCGCGCTGAGGATCAGGAAGCCGCCGAAGATGTACACGACCCAGGAGAAGCGAGAGATAAGGGCTGCGCCGATGCCGATCATGAGGCCGCGCATCAGGAGCGCGCCGATGATGCCCCAGAAGAGCACACGGTGCTGGTACTTGGCGGGAACGCCGAAATAGGTGAAGATCATCGCGATGACGAACACGTTGTCCATCGAGAGCGACTTCTCGACGATGTACCCGGTGAAGAAGAGCTTCGCGGCCTCGGCTCCGCCCACGTCTCGCGCAGCCGCTCCGAGTTGCTGGACATCGCGGCCGATTCCGAGCACGTGGTGCTCGTAGATGAAGTAGACGCCCACATTGAAGAGCATCGCGCAAACGACCCAGACGATCGTCCAAGTGATCGCCTCTTTGACCTTGACCTCATGGGCGTGCCTGTGGAAGACGCCCAGGTCGAGGGCGAGAAAGACGAGCACCATCGCGATGAACCCGACATAGAGCCACACGACCCCGGGGTGGGAAGCCGCGGGAAGCGTGACGGCTGCGAAGCCGGAGACAAGATCGTTCATTGGGGAATGCTTTCTGCGTGCGCGCAAGAGACCGACGACGGAAACCGCCGTGTGGTCTTGCCTGTGCGCTCTTCACGCAAGGAGCGGCCGGGGGTTGGAGTCCTTCCCCGTGTTGACGACCGGCTCCTGCCCGCTTGGCTGCGGGAGGCTACTCCCCATCACGCGCGAACTACTCGCATTGATAGGGTAGCGATGTTCGGGATGTCGTCAATCAGGCCGATCAGTCGTCGTTATCGTCCATGAAGTCATCCCGGAAGCCCTCCGGGGCAAGGGGGACCTGCCCGGGCGAGCCGTTGGGACCCATGCCGGTGGCACCGGCGCGAAGCCCCCCGTTCTGGCCTGTTGCGGGACCTGATCCGTGAACAGTCGAGGGGTTGCCACCGGCGGCATCGGGGCGGATCTCGCGGTAGACAGAGCCATCGACGAACCCGTGGAGCTTGCGAGCGCGGACCGGGTGCTGCAGCTTTCGGATGGCCTTGGCCTCGACCTGCCGGACACGCTCTCTCGTGACCTTGAAGATCCGGCCGACCTCTTCGAGTGTGTATGTGTACCCATCGCCGATCCCGTACCGCAGCTTGATGATCTCTCGCTCGCGGTAGGTCAGCGTTTTGAGCACCTGTTCGATGCGATTCTTGAGCATCTCCTGCGCGGCGGTGTCAGCGGGCGGGGCGGCGCGGTCGTCTTCGATGAAGTCGCCGAAGTAGGAGTCTTCACTCTCGCCGACTGGGCGATCGAGCGAAACAGGGTGGCGGCTGACCTTCATCACGCGCCGGACTTCTGAGACGGACATCTTCGCGCGGTCGGCGAGTTCCTCGATGGTCGGCTCCTGCCCGGTCTCCTGGAGGAACTGCTTCTGGATGTTGCGCAGACGCGACATCGTCTCGATCATGTGGACAGGGATCCGGATCGTGCGGGCGTGGTCCGCGATGGCTCTGGTGATCGCCTGTCGTATCCACCACGTGGCGTAGGTGCTGAACTTGTAGCCCCGCTTGTACTCGTACTTATCCACGGCTCTCATCAGGCCGGTATTGCCTTCCTGGATCACGTCGAGGAAGGAGAGCCCGCGATTGCGATACTTCTTCGCGATCGAGACGACGAGGCGGAGGTTGCCCCCGGAGAGGTCGCGCTTCGCCTGCTCGTACTCCCAGAAGACCGAGCCGATGTTCTTGACTCGAGAGGTCAGCTCGTCCGGCTCTTCGAGGACGAGTGCCCTGAGACCGTCGAGCTCGTCCGAGAGGACGTCAAGATCCTCGGCGTGCGGCTTTCCTTCGATCTGGAGGCGGTCGGTCTCTTTCTTCAGCGAGTCCATCTTCATCGCGATCGAGCGGAGCTTCCGCATGAGCGGGATGATGCGACCGGTACGCAGCGAGAGTTCCTCCGTGAGAGCCGCCATGCGCCGGCGCCGGTCGCTCATGCGTTGCCTGATCGCCTCCGTGTCCTTCGTTCGACGGGACTTTCGGGCCGCCTCGAGCAGATCCCAGTCCGAAGCGTTCATGTCGAGCAGTTTCTCGATGGTTCTCAGGTTCGCCGGTATCCGACGGGCGATCTTGTCCTTGGCGTTGACTTCAGCGGTCGAGATCCTCATGGTTCGATCAAAGGGAAGATCGCCCGCGTCCACCAGGCGGAGCGTATCGACCGCCTGCTTGACGACGTAATCAGACTCGAGACAGCGACGCCGGAAGATCATCCGTGTGGTCTCGATCTTCTTCGCGAGCCGGATCTCCTCGTCGCGTGTCAGCAGCGGGATCGACCCCATCTGTGACAGGTACATGCGAACCGGGTCGTCGATCCGCTTTGCGCCGGCTTCTTCTGACGCCGCCTCTTCGAGCTCGCGGGCCAACGCGGCCTCGTCCATCGCCTCGGCTTCGGCAACGTCGAGCTCCGCTTGTGTCAGTGGGCGTCCGTCAGCGGTCGGTTGCTTCGAGAGCGCGGCGGCCTCTTCCGAGCGTTCGCCGCCCGCGACGCTCATGGCTCGGAACTGGCGGATGCTCCCTGTGACGCCCGCGATCGGCGCGCGGGAAAGGGCGTTGTGGTTCGGTTCTTCACCACGGGCGAGGGACTCTCGATGGAGGCGGGCGCGGAACTCGAGCTCGTCGATCAGTTCGAGCCCGAGACGGTCGCAGACGCACAGGAGCTCGTCGATCGGCTCCGGCGCAACCACCTCGTCCGGGATCGTGTTGTTGAGTTCCTCGTATGCCATCCACCCACGGGTCGCAGAGAGCGACAGCAACTCCGCGACGGCGGGGTGCATGCCCGTGACGAGCAGGGCCGCATCGACCTGCTTCGTGGAGCGATGGCTCTTGGCTGGTTTCTTTGTGCCGCTCGTTCCTTGCGTGGCTCGCATCGGCCGTTTCCTCTCAACACATCAGACACTGCCGGTGCGCCATCGCAACTGGCCGGCGGCGGGGAACGTCATCAGTTCATGCTTCTCGGGAGGATACGCATGTCATCACCGAGCTCGGCCCTTGCACGCCGGTTTGCTTCCAGGCGCGCGGCGAGATCACTCACAGAGTCCAGATTGACACGAGCTCGTGACTTTCGAGAGGTCAGCAGGCAACCCTCAGCGAGAGCCCTGAGTCTGGCGGGGTCGCTGCCCGTGTCCTGCTCGACGCGTTGGGACAAAGAGATCGCTGCGGCGTGGAGGCCTTCGGCATCCTCACGGCCGAGCACGAACGTCAGCCCGGGCTGGTTCCCACCGACGGCGTCATTCAGCAGCATGTGAGTGAGCTTCTCGATCACGGGCCAACGGTAGGCAGAGCACTTCATGAGGTCGCGATCCTCATCGCTCAGCATCCCCCAGAGCGAGGGCTCGGCGAGCAGGCATCCGACGAGTGATTCTGCGGGACCAATCGCGACGCTTGCGATCTCTTTCGCAGCGACCTGGTCCGAGGCTGTTTCTTGTGATCCGGCATCCGAGCGTGCGGCGCGTCCCGAGGGGATCGAGGCCCCGATCGAGCGTGGATCCAAGCCGGTGACTTCCGCCAAGCGACGGATGATCAACTGGCGCCGGATCGGGTCGAGACGGTCCATCCCGAGCTCGGCAAGACGCCCGAGTTCATCTCGGACAGCCCGGTCGAGCTGCGCGAGCCCCGCGCCGGAGAGCCGGGCGCGGAGGCGGGCAAATCGGAACTCGATGAGGTCGGTCGCGCCGCTGAGGACTCGTCTGAATGTGTCTGAGCCGCCGGGCTGCTTCAGGAGTTCATCAGGATCCTTTGCGGTCGTGTGCGGGGCGAGAGTCGCCACGCGGACATCTAGGAACTCGCCGAGGAGGATCTCGATGGCTCGGTCGGCGGCGCGCTGGCCGGCATCGTCGCTGTCGAACAGGAGCACGACGGTGTCGCAGAGGCGTTTGAGAACGGCGGCGTGCTTGCGCGTCAGCGCTGTCCCCAGCGTGGCCACCGTGTTCTGGAAACCGCCCTGGTGGCAGGCGATGGCGTCCATGTACCCTTCGGTCACGATCGCGACGCGCTCTCTCTGGATGGCCCGCGAAGCGAGGTGGAGCGCGTAGAGGGTTGATGACTTGTCGAAGAGTGATGACTCAGGGCTGTTCAGGTACTTGGGCTCGTCGGCATCGTCGATCCTCCGTGCGCCGAAGGCGACCACACGACCGATCTGGTCGTGGATCGGAAACATGAGTCGGTTCCTGAAGGCGTCGTACAGCCCGGATCCGTTCTCGCGGCGTTTGAGTAGGCCCGCCGCGATGTATGGCTCGATGTCGAGGTCTCGTGATTGCAGCGTGAGAAGCAGCCCGTCCCAGCGATCCGGGCTTGCACCGATCCCGAAGGTCTCCACGGTTTCGGCCGAAAGGCCCCGGCTCGCGATCACGCCACGGGCCATCGCCCCGAGGTCGGGACGCTTGAGAACAGTGACGAAGAAGTCGTTCGCGGAGCGGCACGCGCGGAGCATCGCCGCGCGCGGTGACGGCGCGGGCGAGTCGGCTTCGTCCTGTGTCTGCAGCAGGGATCTGCGGGTGAGGGCGATCCCCGCTCGCTCTGCCAGATACTCCAGCGATTCTCGGAAGTCCATCTTGTGGAACTTCTGGACGAAGGTGAAGACGTCCCCTCCCGCGCCGCATGAGAAGCAGTGGAAGATCTGCTTATGGGGCACGACATTCATCGACGGCTTGTGGTCGTCGTGGAAGGGGCAAAGGCCGACGTACTCTCGGCCCTTGGGTTTGAGCTGGAGGTGCTCGCCGATGATCCGAACGATGTCCGACGCGTCTCTGACGCGGTCGCGATCATCGGTGTGGTTCGGGTCAGTCTTCACGCGATCCTTACGGTACGCGCCCGAACCCGAGTGAAGCGTGGCCGCGGATGAGAACAATGTGGGCGTAAGCAGCCGCGACAAGAAAAAGCAGGTCGGAGACGCTTGGGAGCTGTATCGCTGGATCGCGGCGCGAGTGGCTCTCGGGGTAACCTCGAGCGGTGCCGATCGATTGGATGCTCAAGCGTGCCGACCTGTATGGCTACAGATTACCACAGAACCGAGTTGGTGCAATGGATATTCTCAGCGAGTGGCAGACTTTGAGCACAAACCTGACACACACGTCCGATCCTCGCGATATGGCACGTTCGAGACCTGTTGAAGCGGGTGTGTGCCGATGGGCTGGGTGATGCAGCGAATCAGCGTGACGTTCTCTGGCCGCGTGCAGGGCGTGGGCTTTCGAGCATCGGTGCTCGATATCGCCACGGGATCTGGAGTGACGGGTTGGGTCCGGAATCAGGAAGATGGAAAAGTCTGCATGCAGGTTCAGGGCGACTCGGAGCAGATCGACGGCGTCCTGAGCCGCGTGAGAGCGCGTTTCAAGGGGATGATCACCGGTGAGGATCGATACAGCGTCGCGGTTATTGATGGTGAAACCGGGTTCTCGATCCTGAGATAGGTCTCGTCACCTGGCTTGTAGCAGTTTCAGCAATGACGTGGCATGAGGTGCATGTGAGGTACTTGCTTTTCGACATAGACTCGACCCTGATCGACACCCAACGCTCGGGAATGCTCGCCATGCTCGACGCGGGCAGGGAGCTGTACGGAGAGGGATTCACTACCGACGGCGTTGAGTACGCGGGGCGGCTCGATCCACTCATCGTGAATGACCTCCTGAGCGCCGCTGGCGTTGGAGCGTCGCCATTCTCGATAGCCGATTTCCGCGCTGTCTACTTCGCGAAGTTGCGCCTTCGCCTTGAAGTGCCCGGCACTGCGCAGATGCTTCCCGGTGTTGGCGGGCTGCTGGCCCGGCTGACGGATGAGCCCGGCGTTCGGCTCGGGCTGCTGACGGGGAATTACGAGGAGTCGGGCGTGATGAAGCTCCGCGCGTGCGGGATCGATCCTGCGCTGTTTGAGGTGCGTGTGTGGGGCGACGAGTCGCCGCTTTGGCCCCCGTGCCGGGATCACCTGCCGCCGGTGGGCATCAGGCGATTCGCGGAGCGTGCAGGGCGTTCGGTCGATCCCGCAACCGTCACCATCATCGGAGATACCCCGCATGATGTCCGGTGCGGCTTGTCGAACGGCTGTCATGTCCTTGCGGTCGCGACGGGGAGGTACAGTGCCGAGGCACTTCGCGACGCCGGCGCGGAGCTTGTCATGGATGATCTCTCGAACACCGAGCGTGTGGCCGAGTTCCTTCTGCGTCGGGGGACGCTGCGATAGAGTTCGCCTCAGAGTTGGTCGCGAGTCACGGCGCAGGTATTGCGCCGACCCAGGAGGAGCCCGATGGCCGAGAGCTTCAGAGCGATGGTCTCGGATATGTATGTGAACCAGAAGTTGAGCGTGAAGCTGGATCTCCCGAAGAACCGCGAGACCGTGCTCGATCTCTTCGAGCGTGTGCGGCGCGAGCACCCGATGATGGAGAACTTCAAGCGGTACAAGGAGGAACTGGCTCTTGAGTCCGCGGCGGGCGTCTTTCCGAATCGCTGGCTGGCGATTCGGAGCAACACGGTGCGTGCGGGAGAGGTCAACGGCGAGTCCCTCAAGAGCGCGTATGACCTTCACAGGCGTCTCCTGGAGATCGTGCCCTTCTACCTCTCCGTGAGCCCGCTCGACATTGAGAGCCAGGAGCTGCTGTTCGGGTTTGACCTTGCGGCTTCCGGCAACCATGACGCTATTGTGCATGAAGCTCTCTACATGGGCACATCGTTCGGTCAGGCGTTCGATGTTCCGGGGGCGATGGCGGTTGATTGTCAGCCCGTGGTCGGGCTGTCGCTCGGGGATCAGGTGCAGGCGATCTTCGAGGTCAAGACACGTTCAGGCGCGAAGAACGAGTCGGACGGCGGTCCGGAGCCCATCAGCGTGTACCTCACCATGCGCCGACGCGGTCCTGTGCGTGAATTGAGAGAACTCGTGGATCACTTCTCGACGCTCGTGCGGCACGGCGAGGAGCTGCTGCGCAGCCGGGTCGTTCCTCATATCATCCATCCGATCCGCCACGCGATCGCATCGAGTTAGGAGAGCCGCTTCGCTCAGGGAGATGTCCGGATTGGGTCATGAATCAGCACATCGTCTGCCTGCCATCGGCACGATCGCGCAGACAGAGGCTGCGGGGGCCGTCGTCTGGGCTCTCATCCTGATTGGTGCCGCGATCATTGGCGGCTTCGTGATCCTGGCCGTACGAAAGCGCATGCTCTCTCCGGAGAGGACGGACATGGAATCCGAGGGATTGTTCGACTCGCTGCGACGAATGCGTGATTCGGGAGAGATCTCCCGGCAGGAGTATGACGCGGCTCGAAAGCGGATCATCGAGAGAGCACTCGAGGCAAAGTCGTCCGATGCGAGCGTGCGTGTGTCGGCGAGCGGCTCCCCGTACACGAGACCGCAGACGAAGACGCACCGTGCAAGCACCGACTCGCGACCAGGCACTCAGGGCGAGGGCGTCGAGCCCCCGATTTCTGCTCCACCCGGTTATGACCTGACCGGAGAACCGCTTCCCCGCTCGTCGCGGGAGACAGGTTCCGGATAACGAACCATGGACGTGGGCGAGCCGGGGATAACTGCTGATTGACGATGTTTGTAGCGAGTTCGGGCTCTTCGATATAGAGAAAGATCGGCGGCAGGCCGATAGACTCGCTTTCGAGGGATGCCGCTGTCGGCGACTCTCTGTGTCAAGCGAGGGACGCATGCCAAAGAACAGGACAGAGGGCGGAGATCAAACCGGCGGCACCGACAACGCGGACGGCGGCTTTCGCGGCCGCAAGGTCACGACCTGCAGCTTCTGCGGCAAGACGAGCCGCGATGTCGGCCCAATGGTCGAGGGGCCGAGCGAGGTCTATATCTGCGGGCACTGCGTCGATCTCTGCCAGAATATTTTCCGGCAGGAACGTCGTCGTGTTTCGTCGTTCGGTTCGCAGCTGCGTGAGATCCCCGCGCCGCGGACGATCAAGGAGTATCTCGATCAGTATGTGATCGGCCAGGACCACGCGAAGAAGTCGCTGTCGGTCGCGGTCCACAACCACTACAAGCGGCTCCAGCACCTTGAGAGCGGCGAGCAGGGCAAGGTCGAACTCGACAAGTCGAACGTGCTCCTGATCGGGCCGACCGGCTCGGGCAAGACGCTGCTCGCGAAGACGCTCGCACGGATGTTGAAGGTGCCGTTCGCGATCGGCGATGCGACGACGCTGACCGAGGCGGGCTACGTCGGCGAGGACGTTGAGAACCTCGTGCTGAAGCTCCTGCAGGCGGCGGACTTCGATCTCGAAGCAGCGCAGCGGGGCATTATCTACATCGACGAGATCGACAAGGTCGGCAAGACATCCAACAACGTCTCGATCACAAGAGACGTGTCGGGCGAGGGCGTGCAGCAGTCGCTGCTGAAGATGCTCGAGGGCACCGTCAGCAACGTGCCTCCCCAGGGAGGGCGCAAACATCCCGAGCAGCAGTACATCCAGGTGGACACCACCAACATTCTCTTCATCTGCGGCGGCACGTTCGTCGGGCTTGAAGAGATCATCCGCAGACGCCTGGGTCGGACCAAGATCGGCTTCAACATCGGGGCCGACAAGGACGTTCGAGGCGACAACGCAGAGACGGCACAGGTCCTCAGCCGCGTAACGGCGGACGATCTGATCGAGTTCGGGATGATCCCGGAGTTCGTGGGCCGTCTACCGCTGCTCGCCCCGCTCATGCCGCTCACGGTGGATGCGCTGGTGTCGATCCTCACCGAGCCGAAGAACGCGATCACGCGTCAGTACAAGCACATGTTCTCGATCGAGGGAGCAAGTCTTGAGTTCACGCACGGTGCTCTGCGAGCGATCGCAGAGAAAGCGCTCAAGCGTGACACCGGCGCAAGAGCTCTCCGTGCGGTCATGGAAGAGCTCATGCTCGACCTGATGTATGAACTGCCCGACATGGAGAACGAGGGCGCACACTACATGATCGATGGCGACGATGTGGTTACGAAGCGATCCCTCAAGGAGCTTCGGGTGCAGCGGAAAGAGTCCGCCTGAAGCTTCGGCCCGTGATCACTCATAGTCTCACACGAGCAATCGGACCCGCAAGAGGGGTCCGATTGTCATTGAGTGATGTGATTGTGCGAGCAGATGGCGACACTGCCGCGAGGGGTGGAGCCGCGATGTGGGGAGTGGCGTTTGTGACGCTTTGGATCAGTTGAGATCGAGAATAGCCGCATCGCTTCCGAGTCGGACGAAGGCGTGGACCTTGACGTCGGTGTCGAGCAGACGCCTGTCGGTCGCGGGATCGCTCGTGACGTAGTGGAGCATCGGGTCGGATGCGTTGTGGATAGTGGGGGCGGCGAGCGCGAGCAGGGACGCGTGCGATCGAGCCCAGTTGGCGACGGCAAGCAGGTTGCCCATCGGATCGCGTGAGCCCGAACGCTCGACGATGTGCAGGCGTCCATCGGCATCGGTTGCGAGCTGAACCGCCGGGAAAAGCGGGCACCTGATCCCGACATCACGCAGCCCCGCGAGTCCGATCGAGTCGGACGGGTTCGGCGTCGGAGGCATAGGGCGCGGCGCAGCTTCGCTTGATGCCACTACGCGGGGGCTTGGTGGACGCGTCTCGGGCACAGGGACTGGTGCTCGTGCGTTGTCGAGGCGGCGGGCATGCGTTGATGAAGTGGGGCTAGGCAGCGATTGATCAACGGGTGCGTGACCAGTCGGCAAGGATTGAATGAGCGAGATCGCCTCGCGCCAAGGCATCGAAGCGGGCCCATCGAACAGGAGCGATACTCGCGAGGCACCGATCCGGGCTACACACGCCGAGATCTCCAGGTCGGATTCGAGGTACGCCTCAGCGGCACGCCCGATCTTCTTGCCGGCCTCAGCCGCTTTGATCGGATCTGCTCCCATAATGGCGACGCGCCATCGGACGGGGCCGCCGGAGGACGCGTCGGGTTCGCGAGTCGAGAGCGACTTCAGCGTGCGATAGCAGGCAACGATGGCGGCTTCGTCAGCACCGGTCAGAAGTGTCAGGGTGTCAACACAGCCGTCAGCGAGTTCCGGTTCGCACGCGTCAGGCAATCTGATGATCCATCTCGGGTTGAGCGCGGCCGCGGCCCGGATCGCATCGGAGAGCGTGTCCGATCTCACGCCGACGGATTCTGAGCGGCGTCCCGCGTGATGAACGTCCAGCGAGGCACGGTCGCCGGTGAACCGGAGAAAGGCGACGGTCTCGTCCTGCGTCTGCGCGACATGCTTGGCGTACTGGCTTGCCCAGGCGGAAGCAAAGACAGGAAGGTGTCCAAGAACGATGCCCTCGATCGGCTTGCGATCAGCGGCGTGATGGTCGGGGCGATGCGATGGAACTGTGACGGGTGAGGCGGAGTGGAGGAGAGGGGTGAGTGAGGGAGCTACTCGTTCGGCGCCCTCTTTGCAGACGAGTCGCAGCGGAGCTGGCGAGGTTGCCTCAGATCGCGCGGGTGGACCGAGGAAGAGTTCCGCGAGCGTATCGAATGGATCGCCACGGCCATGCCCGTGCGTATCAGCTCCGTGCGGCTGATGCGGGCGAAGGGGGCTGTCCTGTGATGGGTGAATCGGTGCATCCATGCTTCGATCTCCCGCCGGCGTGGGCGCTCATGTGCGTGAAGGGTGGTCGATGGCTCAGGATTACTTTGCGTTGTGAGGGTAGAGCGGGCTCGCGGACACGCTCGGAAGAGTTGATGTCGGGGTTCCCTGGACGACGACAATACTGTTGAGTTCGCCGAAAGGGTTGGGCGCGGCATTGGGATTGTAAGGGTCCGGCGTCCAGCGGCCGTCGATGATGAGCCGGTATTGCCACACACCGGGTGGGAGTTCGACCCGAGCCGTGAGCACGTCGCGAGACTCGTCGAGTGCGAGCACAACCTCCGAGTCGGACCAGTTGTTGAAGTCGCCGCTGACTATCACTCTGCGCCCGACCGTTGAGGGCTGGATGAAGTGGACGCCATCGTGCGCGGCATGTGCTCCGAACTCCGAGGCGGGCCGGGAGTTGGACCGAGCTGGACGCCTTGGTGTGCGATCAACAACGCCATCTGTGCGCGTGCGTGAGATCGCCGCAGCACGCCTCGCGACATCGATGGCTCTGTTGGTCGTTTCCGGCTCGTGGGGCGAGATGGGTCCGTGACGGAAAGACTCCGCAGCAGGCGTGTGCTCCTGAATTGTGTGGGTCTGCTCCGCAGTCATCGCGGCCTGGCCGGAAGGGGCGATGCGACGGGAGGTGGGAACCGGCTTTCTCGGACGATTGATGACCTCGAGCGGTTGCTCCAAATCCCGATTGTCGTGAGCAACGCGTCCGAGGCCAGGGTCGTGTTCGTGGCGTACCGATGCGGGCTGCGGGTGCGGGGTCTTCGTGCTTGTGCCGGATCCGGCGGGCTTCGGGGCCGGTTCGGCACCTGACACATGATCTGGTTCGGCGTTCGACTCGAAGCGCTCGCGAAGCCAATCGGCCAGCGCGGCATAGTCCTGAGCACCGGGGCATTCCGGGGCGTAGTCAACAACGGGGAGTCCGAAACTGGCCGCCTCACGAAGCGCCATGTCGTGGTGGATCACAACGGGGCAGACCGCTCTCTCATAGCGTCTGCGAAGCTCTTCGAGAAGGTCGCGGGCGAGTGCGCTTGCGGGGTCGTGGATTGTCGCGAGTAGCCATGTGGGAACCCCCGTCCCGACCCGTCTTGAGAGAGACTGGATTGTTGAGAGCTGCTTGGCCGCACCCTGTAGCGAGAAGAACGATGTTTCGACTGGAACGAGCACGAAGTGTGCCGCGACGAGAGCGTTGTACGTGAGCAGTCCGATCGAGGGTGAGCAATCGATACAGCAGACGTCGTACCGGTCTGCGAACCTGTCGAGCACGCGTGAGAGTCGCTGGTCGCTGTCGGTCTGATCGGCCAGGCCGCCTCGGGCTGCTTCCAGTCCTGCAACTCGGGTGCGGCTTGGAACGAGGTCAAGGTTGCGTGAAACCCGCCAGATCAGCCGCGTGGGTTCGACCGGTTGATCGGCGGGAGCCAGCATGGCATCCCCGATGTCGAGATCGATACGCTGCTCCGGGATTGCGAGGCCCGCTGCGCAGTGCCCTTGGGGATCCATATCAACGAGGAGCGTGCGCATCCCCTTTCTCGCGAGTATTCCCGCGAGATTGATGGCGGTCGTGGTCTTTCCACAGCCGCCCTTCTGGTTGACGATCGCGATCCTGCGCACCGCAACCCCCGATGGTTCCGCGCGAGGACCAGGCAGCTCCAGTCACCGCCGGAACAACGTGGTTATCGGGTTCGTGTCGGAAACCCCTTGAATCCAGAGCAGCGCAAGTCGCTTTGTGGACAACTCTTTACGCCCGGACAGCATTCCACCCCGCTTCGATCACCGGAACCGGCGGGTCAAAGTGCGAGCGGGCGTGCCCAAGTCCGTGCGGGAGAATCAGCCGCAGACGTCCGGCGGAAACCTTCTTGTCGTGGTGCATACGAGCGAGCAAACTCTGATTGTCGGGCAGGCCGGCGATCCGGTCGGGAAGTCCCAGCGCGGCAACGGCACCCCTGATGCGGGAGGCGTCACGCTGATCGAGCGTGCCGAGTTTGGCGGCTGCGTGCGCCGCTGCAACCAGCCCCAGCCCGACCGCTTCGCCGTGATGGAGCGGGCAGTTGCTCGGATCGCCGTCCGGCGAGAGATTCGAGAGAGTCTCGATCGCGTGGGCAAATGTATGACCGAGGTTCAGGATCGCACGACCCCCGACTTCAGCAGTTGACCTTTCGTGCTCATCGCTCTCAACAACGCGTGCCTTGACGGCGAGGTTTCGCGCGATCAGATCGATCATCGCGCCCTTGTCCGGTTCGGTCAGACTGTGCGCGATGTCCGTGGTTTGCTGGAACAGGTCGGTCTCGTGCGTGCCGGATTGTTCAACATCTCGTGCGATCAGCGCGTGCTTCAGGCACTCGGCCATACCGGCACGCAGGTGACGGATGGGGAGAGAGCCAAGACACGCGACATCTGCGAGGACCAGCGAGGGTTGATGGAACGCTCCGACAAGGTTTTTCAGAAGCGATGTGGTTCCGTCGGCGTTTGGAACCTCGAGGTTGGCACCGGTCTTGCCGCCAATAGAGGCGTCGACCATCGCGAGCAGTGTCGTCGGGCATTGGATCACGGGCACGCCACGCCGGTACATCGATGCCGCAAAGCCGGCAACATCACCGACGATGCCGCCGCCGATCGCTATGACAGGATCTTGCCGCTCCATGCGTGCCGATGCCATGTGTGTGCAGATCCGCTCAGCTTCGCGGACGGACTTGTTCCGCTCTGCTGCATCGAGTTGGACAGTCGATACCAGGAAGCCGGATCGCCGCAGGGAGGCACCGGCTGAGTCGACAAGTTCAGCCGGGAGTGAGGAGTCAGCGACGATCGCCGCGTGTTTCGAGGCGCTTCCGAGCGTGGCACGGACGTGCTCGCCGACTCTCGCGAAGAGGCCGCTCCCGACGATTGCCTCGTACGAGCGTGGCCCGAGTTCGACTCGCACTCGGCGAAGGGGCTTGTTGTGGGGATCGAGTGGCATGATGCGAGCAATCAGGAAGATGAACGCGGCTTCCGAGCCGAAGTCTGAGCGGGCGTCCGGATCTTTGCCGCCGGCCGCTCCCAATCGATTCGCTTCGCATCACCCCACATCATCTCGATGTCATAGTGAGCCCGTGTGTTCGGCTCGAAGATGTGGATCACGACATCCGAGAAATCGATGAGAAGCCAGAGGGCTCTCGGGTCCTTATTTGACCTGTAGGGGGGGTGCCCCAGGGAAGCACCGAGGTCTTCGGCGTGATCGGCGACCGCCCGCATCTGGCGATCGGAGGTGCCTGACGCGACGACAACATAGTCGGAGATGGAGCTCAGGCCCCGGACATCGAGGACCACGATGTCGCTGCACTTGTCGTCGAAGGCGAGGCGGGCGAGCTCGATCGCAAGGTCCTTCGACTCGATTCGAGAGGGGGCACGAAGGGCGCGCTGCAAGTCCGCTGTCGTCTTAGGGTCATCTGCAACGACCCGTCCGTCCTTCTTCGCGACGGGCTTGCGGACGCGAGCAGGAGCCGCCGGAGCGGCGGATTTCTTTGCCGTCCGCTTGGTCGGCTTGGGCGTCTTCGAGACGGACGCCTTCTTCGCTTTGGCGGGTCGCTTTGATGGCGAGCCCGGCGCGGAGATGCTGTTCGATCTAGCACGCGAACCGCCAGTTGTGGCTGCTTTGGACCCAGAGCGAGCCGCCCCGGGCTTTGCCTTCGCCTGCTTCTTTGGAGCCTTCTTTGACGTTGCTTGTTTCTTGGCCATTCGAAACAAGCGTAGCCCTGATCACGCCCCTGTCCGAGACTGGAGGACGCTTGAGCCACCCAATCGTACAATCCGGGTTGAGGGTCGAAGAATCCGGCCGGAGAACACCTCTCGAATGTCTCTGCACGTCATCGTGACCGCGTTCAACCCTGATCCGGCACTGCTCGAACGGGCGGTGGCCAGCGCGCTGTTCTGCGACGGCGTCGAGCGTGTATCGATAGTCGATGACGGCTCAGCGGTACCTGTGAAGTGCCCCGTGTCAGACAAGCGGGTGGAGATTGTCCATCGGCAGAACGGGGGGCCGTCTGCCGCAAGGAATACAGGGCTCGACCTGGTTCGGTCTGACCATGCCATGATGCTTGATGACGATGACGAGCTGATCGCGGAAGGCGTCGCAGAGGCGCTCTCGCTCGCGACGCGGCTCGGAGCCGTCGGAGCCCTCGTCGGCAGGATCGAAGCGAGACATGATGGTTCGGTGTGTTCTCGGCTGGCACCCGCTGAATGGGCTGGAAAGTCAATGCCGCGCCCCGGCGACGCGTTCAGGCCGATTCAGATCTTCAACGCATCGGGCACGCTGATTTCGAGGCACGCCATCGACCTTGGGCTTCGCTACGAAGAGACGCTGTGGGTTGTCGAGGATCGGGAGTTCATCCGGCGACTTGCAGAAGTCGGTCCGATCGCGATAACGCAGGGCGCGGCGGTTCGATCGGGGGTTAGGCCGGGAGGTGTGAGACTGACCTCCGCGGCCAACCTCGTGAAGCGAGCAAAGGGGCACGCGTCCATGATGTCAAAGTGGCTTGATGCGGAGAGCGAGCCGCACTTTCGCGATGCGACACTCTGGCTCTTGAACGCGATGAGCAAGTCCGGGCTCTCTCGCGATGCGACGTTCGTGGCGTTGTACGCTGAGGCACTTGAGCGTGGCTGGATCGGTCCGCTGCGCCGTCTGAAGTTACGGCGCAGAGCTCTCTTTCGGAGGCCGTCTGCGTGAACCCGGATCGCATGGTCATCGGCGTGTGCACATACAACAGGGGCGAGCGGATCCTGCGCACGTTGGAGACGATTGCCCGGATGGATCGTGCCGATGGCCGCGTGACGCGGTGTGTCATCGTGGATAATCGATCGAATGATGGGACGAGCGAGATTATCGATCGATTCATCGCGACCGGTCCTTCACTTCCGATGGCGAGAGTGCGCGAGGAGAAACCCGGCAAGCCGGAGGCGCTGCGCCGTCTCTTCGACGAAACCGATGAGCCGTTGCTGGGCGTGATCGATGACGATTGCCTCTGCGACCCGGCTTGGGCACGCGAGATCCTACGGGTCTTCGATGACCAGCCAAGGGCAGGCCTGGTCGGCGGCCCAGTCTCTGTTGTATGGGAGAGCGGACCGACGAAGATCGCGAGAATCTACAAGCAATCGCTCGTCGATCGCTCGCTTGGGAATGAGCAGAAGCTGCTCTCAGGTCCGACGGACTTTGTCGTTGGTGCTGCCCAGGGCATGCGCCGCGCGGCCGTTTCCGAGACCGGCTTCCTCTCGCAGCGTGAGATGGATTGCCTGAGGGGCGAGCGGCTTGAAGCGGGAGACGATGTCGAGCTGTGCATCAGAGCGAGAAAGCTGGGTTGGGAAGTCTGGTACACACCCGACGCGAAAATGGGGCATCTGATCCCGCCGTCTCGGCAGACAGTTGCGTATATCGCCAGACTGCGCGAGAGCATCCGACGGAGCGAGCCGTGGACCGAATGGATCGCGGGGCTCGTTGACCATCAGCGTGCGAGACGCGAACGCACGCGGGCGCGGCGTCTCTACATGAAGTCGCTGTTCTTTGATTGGCGTCCTGCTCGCAGGCGTGTTCGTCTCGCAGAAAGAGCGGGCACGCTCCGCGGGTGGGAGGGGGTTTGCCGTCGCATGTCGGGAGATCTGGGCATGTAACCCCGTACAGGCGCGCGCTTATTCGTCCTCGCTCATGGTGTTGTCGGGCGAGGTCGGCTTGATGACTTCTCTCATCACGTTGGTAGCGAACGCTCCACGCGGCAGGTCGAATGCACATCGCACATAGTGGCCGTGCTCGTCGATGCCACCCTCAGTCTCGATGTCGGTGATGGTGATCCTGAGCGGTCGGCGTGCGCCCTCGATCATGTCTCGCGTGTTGCGATCGAACTCGTTTATCGCGTCCAGAGTGACTCCGGATTGGTGGAGCGATTCGAGCTCAAGCGAGTCGATCGCCCCGGATGCTCGGCGCATCCGCGGACCCCACATCGGGCCCGAGGGTCCGATCTCGCAGGATGCGAGCCGCGGGGCTGTGTCCGGCGCGTCGAGCACGCCCTGATCGACGCTGAACGTGTTCCGCGAGTCCTGGTGCATCGCGACATCGCCGAGGCAGAGCGTCGCAAACGTGCCGTCCGAGATGCGCCGCGCGAGCACGTCGTTGAAGACAGATGATTGCCATGAGGAGACGAAGAACGAGAGCGCACGGACCCCGGCAGCCCTCAGGGCGTGCTTCGGCTCGACACCCTTCGCGAGAAGTCTGAGCACTGTCCGCTCGGTGTGAAGCGTCCGCATGAACGCGGCGTAGGCACCGGCGTAGTCTCCGGCCTCGTACATGCGTCGAGCGTCCAGTTGGGGGCCGGTATGCTCAGGCATCGGAAGCAGCATCAGGTCGATCGCCCGTTGGAAATCACCTAACACGAGTGCTCGCCCGATGTCGTGGTTGTTGGCCAGGGCTCCGAAACGCTGCTCACCGAAGGCGTTGGGTACTCCGGTGCCACTCAGGCGGTCGAGAACTCGCTTGGCCGCGAGCACGCGGCTCATGTCCACGCCTCGGATCTTGATCGAGAAGCGGTTGCCCTTGAGATGTCCCTGTCTCAGCTTGTTCGTATGAAGGTCCACCCACAGCACAGACATGCGATCGTGGCGCAGCATCGGGAAATCCTCGGGCTTCTTTCCCGGGACGTGCACGGAGAGAACCTGTCTCGTGATGGCATGCTTGTCCTTGAGCCCGGCGTATCCGACGGCGTCGTGACGGACGCCGAAGTGATGTGCGATGACACCCATGGCCTCGAACGTCGCCATGGCGCGCTTCTCGATCATGATGTAGATGTGCTCGCCCTCGCCGCACGGCTCATAGAGAGGGATCTCCTCAACGAGAAAGTCCTCCGGCCGCTGCTTCAGGGTGCCGCCGGTGCCCGTGAGATCGCTGGTGACGAATGGGATGTGAGGCAGCCGAGTACGCAGGTCGATCACTCACGACTCCTCTGGCTTCGATGCTGCCTCAAGGACATGCTCCTCGACATAGATCGGCACGTCGTTTGCAATCCCGAGGGCAATGGCGTCGCTCGGGCGCGCATCGATGTGAAGGAGCTCCCCCTGACTCGTCTCCACATCGAGCGTTGCGAAGAAGGTGCCCTCGCTGAGATCACAGATCGTGATCGATTGCAGCGTCCCGCCGAGTGCGGCGATCACCCCCGCGAGAAGGTCATGGGTCTGAGGCCTCTTGATCGGGATGTTCTTCAGCCGACGCTCGATCGCCTGCGCCTCGGGAAGTCCGATCACGATGGGGAACGACCTCAGGCCGCCCTCCTCCGGGTCTGCCGAGTGGGGGTCGGACTCTGCGATGTCGAGTTCATCGCGTTCGATCGCATCGGGATCGATCTCGCGCAGTTCGATCAGTTGGTAATCGTTGAGTTCCCGGATCAGAACTCGTGATAACTCCATCCTCACCGCCATGGGTTATCTCCGCCAGAGGTACACGATTGGTCTGCACTCGATTGTGTGGCGTTTGCTCGCGAGAGGTGGCATCGAGACGAATCGAGGCACACACGGGCTGGGCCGCACGGCATATTCGATGCGTCTCGGTGGCCGGAGTCACTCGCTGCATGATCGAAATCGAGCGGCGTCCCGAACTTCTGGATGAGTTCGGTGGGAACACCGATGTCACCGATGATGATCTCTCCGCACGCCGCGCGGCCGACGGGCGTGAGCATGCCCCGTTTGAGGCCGACGAGTGAAACTGTCAGGTCTGCGATGACGCAATCCCGGGAGGCAACACCCGTGTCCGCATCAAGACCCGAGGGCAGATCCACCGAAACGACGGCGGCAGACTGACGTCTCATCGTGTTGCATAACGCCAACAAGGCCTGAGTCTCGGGACGAATCGCACCGGTGAAGCCCGTACCGAGCATCGCGTCGAGAACGAGGTCCGGCTTCGCGAAAGCATCGGGCAGTTCGTCCCAGACTCGCACCGGACGATCGGGATGGAAGGTTGCGAGCGGAATACGCAAACGCTGTGAGATTGTCAGATTGGTCAATGCGTCGCCCCGCACGCGGTCTATCGCACCGGCGAGAATCACGCCGACGCGACACCCGCGGTTCGTGAGGTGTCTCGCGGCGGCGAAACCATCTCCTCCGTTGTTTCCGCTGCCGGCGAAGACCAGCACGGTGGGATTGGCACCGCAGGGTGCCAGACGCTCCATGCACGCATCGGCGATGGATCTCGCGGCGTTCTCCATCAGCACAATAGATGGGATCCCATACTGCTCGGAGGCAAGCTGATCGATGTTGCGGCAATCCTCTCGCGTGAGGACGCGGCATGAGGATGCGCGGGAGCGAGCACCAGTCGCACTGAGTTGTCCCGGCCGGCTCATGCCGAACTGTAGGGGGCCGCTATCCTTCTCCCCTCATCTATGGTCTGGCTCTGGCTTATCGCTGCATCTCTCGCAACCGGGCTTTCGCTCGTTCTGTTGGTCTATTGGTCCTTCGCCATCGGGAGGATTCTGGACACAACTCGGAAGGTCCCTACGGCGCGGGCGGGCCTTGGTCTTGCAGCGGTGAAGCCGCTGACCGAATCGGTGTGCGTGGTTGTACCTGCTCACAATGAGGCGCACGCGATCGCCGGTGTGATCCGCTCGCTCCGGAAACAGGATCATCCTCAGATGCGTGTGGTGATCGCGCTGGATCGATGCACGGACGGAACGGCGGACGTGGCAAGGGGCGAGATCGGCGGAGATGCACGGTTCCGCCTGCTCGAGATTCAACAGTGCCCCCTGGGGTGGGCGGGAAAGGTGCACGCTGTCTGGTCCGGCGTGACCGCCTCTGCTGAAGCCGGGCTGGCCGAGTACCTGCTCTTCATCGATGCTGATACGGAACTCGATCCCGGCTGCGTCTCGGCAACCGCTGCGTTGATGCGCGAGCGACAACTCGACATGTTGAGTCTCTTGAGCACGTTGACGTACGACCGATGGTTTGAGATTCTGGTCCAGCCGGCGGCTTCGCTCGAGTTGCTCAGGCAATATCCAATCCTGCAGGCCAACCGTGATGTTGACAGACGTCCGTTCGCAAACGGGCAGTTCATGATGTTCCGGGCCAGCTCATACCGTGCGATCGAGACCCACGAATCGGTCAAGGACGAGCTGCTTGAGGATCTCGCACTCGCCCGGCGCATCTCACAAGCCAGAATGCGGGCCGGTGTCTACATGGCAGATGGCATGGTGCGGTGCCGCATGTACGAGTCGTGGGCCGCGTTCAAGAAGGGATGGAAGCGGATATACACCGAAGCAGCGCGCCGACGTGCCACGAAACTGCGCCGGGCCTCGTTTCGGGTTGCTATTCCCGGGGCCATACTGCCCATCTTCGCGGTTCTTGCCGTGGTATCTGGGGCAGTTCTTTTCTCCCTTTATCAGAGAGAAACGCTGGGCATGATCGCCATCGTGGTGGGGGGGATCGCGTTCGGCGTCCACGCGGCTGCGCTCGCCATGGCCTACCGTGCTGGTGGTGCGCCATTGTGGTCCATCCTCGCATACCCGATCGGAGCGGTTCTGACGGCGCGGATCCTCAGGCATGCAGCGAGTGATCTTCAGGCGGGTCGCCCGACGAGTTGGGGCGGGATCGAGTACATGAGAACCAGCCAATGAGGACACGTATCCGAAGGTCGATGCCCGAGGTCCGCTTCGAGATGACGCCGCTCATCGATGTGATGTTTCTGCTCGTAACCTATTTCGTCTTCGCGCTCGTTCTGATGATCCGTGCAGACGTCATCGATCTGACACTGCCGGATCTTCGTGCCGGACACACCGCCACCGGAACAGCGATCACCGTGGCGATCGGCGAATCGGGCACTATCGCTGTCAATGGCGAGACCGTCGAGTTGGAGAGACTCATCGAGGTCATCAGAGCCCGGCAGGAGGAGACGCCAGAAGCAGCCTTGCTGCTTGCGTTCGATACCCGCGCGAGCATGGGGAACGGGCTGGCAGTGGTCGATGCGTTGATGGGAGCAGGAATCACGCGATTCTCGATGGTCGGAAACCCCGCGAAGTCTGACGCCGCTCCGACTCGTCCGCCCGAAACCGGTGAATGATGCCCTGAACTGGCTTCGCGATCGTTCGTCGTGTGTATGGACCCGAACCAGTGTGGCTCCGCGGGGGTACATACAGTCAGGGCGAAGTGATGCACGTGACACATCGTGGAGACCTCAGGTGAGCGGGACGTCGCGTCCATCGGGGAGTCTGAACCTGCCGATCGCCGCGGCGATCAGTCTTGTCATCCATCTCATGGCTGGATTCGCCGTGTTCGGCAACTGGGTTTCCGCAGCCGAGCGGGCCGAGGCCACTCGCGATACATCAGGCTCACAGGATGAGGAGCGGGATGAGAAAAAGCCCAATCCACCGCGTCTGCGCCTCGGCATCGAGCGTTCCTCGCACGCGAGCGTAACCTGGCTTGGATTTGACACCCCTGAAGAGCATCAGGTCACATTTCAATCTGAGGTTGAGCAGGCCGCGCTCGCGAAGCAGGACAGCCGCGGCATGCAGTCAGGAGTGCCGGATGCGCCCGGGCTGGATCAACCGATCGCGAGTGTGACGCCTGTCGAGTCGCGGCCGGATCCATCGGAGGCAGGAGCGGTCCAAGAGACTGCGCCGGACACCGCGAATGGAGCTCCACCTGCTGAGGTTGCGCCAGAAGCTCCGACAACCGCTGCAGATCGGGCGTTAACGCCAGGGGAGCCCGCTCCGGCAATGCCTCAAGCCGCTCCGGTCGAGGCGACGAAAGAGAGCGCGGAGGCGCAGGTACGAAACAGCACCCAAGACGGGGCAGAAGAGACAAAGCAGAATCCCGCCCGAGAGTCTGAAGCCGGCAAGCCGGCGAAGAGCGAGGCAGAGGATCCTGAGCCGGACAAGGTCCCGGTTGCTCAAGAGAGCACCGCGGATGCTCCAAAGGCCGAGGCAGTTGAGACGCCCCAGCAACCCGAGCAGAAGCAGGATCCATCACGCGCGGCCCCGGAGCAGGTGTCTCAAGAGAGTCCACCGACAGTCGTACCGCGACCCGGCACTCGTCCGGAAGATTCGCAGGGCGATGCGGACCGGCAGGGGGAAGGGCAAGCGATAAGGGTTGGTCTTCGTAGCGACAAAGAGTCGCCGGCCAGCGCGCTCAAGCGCGCCGTGAAGTACAGACCCGGCCGACCCGTTGCGGTGCAAGGTCTTGAACTGACCACGGTTGAACCCCGTTGGCCGGTCAGCGTTCGGCTGACAACGAGCCCTCGGAACCCTCTTATGGTCATCCACTTCGACCGGAGGGGGATCGTGACGAGGGTCGACTTCGTGAAGGATGAGAAGCGAGGGATCGTGTACAGCACCGGCGAGCCCGCGGTTGATGAGCCACTTCGAACCGCTCTCTTCCAGTGGCGGGCAAAGGGTGAAGAGTTGACGCGGATTCCAGCCGATGATCCCAATGCGACGATTTCGATTGTGATGGAGATCATGCTCAACGGTCGCTGAGGAACACGGTGATGTCGCCCTTCCGTACCACACTTATCACGAGCATGGTCCCGTCCATACTCTCGTTCGCGGCTTGGGCGCAGCCCGCAGAGCGATCGCAGATCCAGCGGGTAGAAGCGGGCGTTGCCGACGTGGGCCCGATGCGAGTGTCGAGCCGCGAGCTTCCTGTTGATCTGCTCGTCCCGAGCGGCTTCGAGCACGTGTACCGGAGCACCGGCGACAGCCAGACGCTGATGCGGATCAACGGGGCGATCGTTGCCGAGTTCCCTCGCTCTCAGTACAACGTGTCCCCGTGGGGGCCTCTTCCGGTTGTTCCTGCGGGGACGATCTTCCGCATCGGCCCGCGCCTCGGCGGAGTATGGGATGTGCAGCCCGACGCGGATCCGCAGTCCGTCGCCTTCAACCGTGTCAACACACGCGTTGGAAAGGTCGAGAGGCCGCTCTTGGAGGATCCCGACCGAGAAGTTGATCGCTCGATCTGGCAGAGCGATGTCTATCGTGCGATACGTATCAGGGAGCTGCTACGGCGAGCGGCGGCAGAAGACTCGGTGCACAGTACTTCGCAGACCGACGCCTCATAGCCCCTCTGGCACTACAGCCCTTCCGAGTTCGGTGAACAAGAGCACGCAGCGAACGCTTTCCGGCCGCAGCCCGGTCGCCAGCATGATCGCGTCGCGATAGGCACGAATCTGCGGCGCGTAGTGAGCAGCTCGTCTCGAGAGCGATTCATCGTCGTTCACCGCGTCGGTCTTGAAGTCGAGCAGTGTCGCGCTGATCGGAACGGAAGTGATGGAACGCCGCACGACGACGCGATCGAATCGCCCAGACAGCAGGGTCGGCTCGCTTCCCGACTCGAACCGAGTGGCAAATGCACGCTCTCTCCATAGCTCCAGCGTCTCGCCCGGAGCGATCGGGAACGCGGATCTACTGAGCCAGTGCCTGATCTCGGCGTGCTCGATGGATGCGACAGCCGCATGAGCTGTCTCGCTCGCCTGATCCGGCGAAGCACCGTTCGCTGCCGCGACGTGGCTCAGCACGTCGAGCGAAGGGATGCCATCGTCGATCCACCCGATCTGCTCGAAGATCGCGTGAAGAATGGTGCCTCGCGAGCGGCCTCGCTCGTCCGTGGGGCGCAGAAACTCGCCCAGCGTGCGAGTGGAGCCACCTTCGAGTGAAGATGGGCTCACCCGGGCGAGCCGACCCGTCGCACGCTGCCGTGCCGGCTTCAGGGAGAGAGAGACATGTCTCACAGCGCGATCCGGCGGCGTGGCGGCGGACGGTGTATCCCGGCGCTCGATGTGAGAGGCCCAGTCTCCGTGCGTCTCGCTGAAGAGTACGCCCGAGAGTTCCGTGAACGGTCGCTCATCGACACACGCGTGGACGATCAATCGCCCGGGGTACACCGTCGTGCTGCCCTTGCGGGGCTGCTTGAGCGATGGCCCGGAGACGATCGCATCCAGCACATGTCTTGCCCTGGTCATGGCGACGTACAGAACGCAGAGTCCTTCCATGAGCGTGCGGTTGCGGCAGCGTGTGGCGATGGAGCGAATCTCCGAGTCCGCTTCCCGGAGAGAGTCCGCGGGGCGGATGATCACGCGAGAGAGCGGACCAAGCGGCTCTTCGCGGTCGCCGATGAGATCGGGGAGCTGGCGGAACATCATGCCGTTCAGATCGGTCAGCACAACGACATCGAACTCGAGCCCCTTCGCTGCGTGCGTGGTCATCACGCGGACGGTCGCGGCGGATGTGTCTCGCACTCGGGATGAGTCGATCGCGTCGACGAGCTCGGCGCACGTTCCTCTTCCCTCCGCGTCGAGCCGGCGAGCGAGAAAGACCAGCGATCGCACTCGGGATTGCTCCCGCGGGCTCATGGCTTCGTAGGTTGCCAGATACAGACGATGCATCGTGTGAGCGAGCCCATGCTGCGAAACCTCGGCTCGGACAGATGCCGCGGCGGTCGCGGTTTCCCGCTCGCTGGACTGCGCATCAATGCCGATCGCTGCGCCGAGTGGAGAGGTCGAGACGTGGAATCTCGCGGCCGTGTCCGTCGGGTGTTCCGCGAGATGCAAAAGCGAGCGGAGGACGGCGCACGGTGCTGCGTCGAGCAGCGAGGCCGTGCCCTCCTCGCTCGCGGGGATGCCGGTGGTGCGGAGCGCGTGGATCACTGGCGGAATCGACTTATTCGAGCGGACCAGCACGGCGATCGACGCCAGCGGACAACGCCCTCGATGCCGGATCACCCGCTCAACAACGGTGGACACCTCGAACGAAGCGATCGTCGGCTTCTCATCATCCTGCGGCGAATCCTCATTCTCAGCCAGCGGTGCAGTCTCGTTCGAGTCTGCGTTAGGCGTCAGAAGGGTGAACTCGCCAGGGAGTGAATCGTCGTGCGCCTCGTGGTCGATCCACTGCCCGCTCCATCGCTGAACCAGGTCCGGGTTGCCACTGAGCGCGGGGTTTGTCTCCAGTGTTCCAAGCACACGGTTCACTGCACGCAAGACGACGGCAGATGATCGGCGAGAGACGTGCAGCGGGCGCCGGGTGAGCTGGGGCCACTTGTCTCCGAGCGCTGGCAGCAACTCGGGCTCTGCGCCGTTCCATGCGTAGAGCGACTGCTTGATGTCGCCGACACAGAACAAGGATCTCTCCGGAGGGCTGCTCGACGCGATCTGGTCGATCAGCGGCTCGAGCAATCTGAACGCAAGCATCGACGTGTCCTGGAACTCGTCGAGAAGCAGGTGCTGAACACGACCATCGAGTCGGTAGTAGACGTGGTCGAGGCCCGCGATACCGATCTGACGCAGGACGCGCAGGGGCACATCCTCGAAGCGCCAGACCGAACGCTCTTCTTTCAGTCTCTCGTACTCGTGCTCGAAGCGTTCGAGGAGCAGCCGCGATGCCATCGTGCGCTCGGTCAGACGTTGACGCAAGCGAGAGACGGCGTGCGCATGCACCGGGGCGTAGTCATTCGCGAGCTCGGAGGGAAAGGGTTTGTCGCTGTATGAACCCGAGGTGACGTATCCGCCGAGCCCGCTCATGAAACCGGCGAAGTCTCTCTTCTCGAGCGCGTCAAGCGACTTCACATGCGACTTTCTCCATCGTGCGTCGGGCTCGCCGGATTTCATCGTTGTCGGAAGCTGGGCTCGACGCAGCCGTTCGATCGCATCGGTCAGGCGTACGTCGTCCAGGGTGCGTTGCGGGTCAACGCTGAGTCCCCAGAGATCCGGCTCATGGCGAGTCTCACGCAGGAGGTGCAGCCCGCGCGCGATCACATTCATCAGTTGTCTGAAGACCCCCGCGGCCGGATGCCCGTCGTAGATCATCCGGATCGCAGCGGCGAACGCTGACGGGTCCGCGTTCGAGATCGTCCGCGTGAGGGCTTCAACACGGATCGAGGCGTCCTCCGCGTCGTCAGCGACACGAGCGTCGCGGGGCATGCCCGCTTCGATGGAGAACACCGCGCCGATACGCTGGAAGAACGAATCGATCGTGAGGATGCTGAACCTATCGAGGGAGTGTGCGATCGATCGCAGCAAGTCGATGCAGCGGTCGGGCGTCAGCTCGATACCAATCGCAAGAGAGAGGGACCGGCACGCATCAGCGCGTTCGGCGGCATCGCAGAGACGCTCCACGATCCGCTCCATGATCTCGCCCGCCGCCTTACGAGTGAATGTTGTTGCAACGATGGTGGATGGATCGGCGCCCATCGCGAGCAAGCGGATCAGTCGGTTCGTGAGTTGGAACGTCTTGCCAGTCCCCGCAGATGCAAGGATGAGCGTGTGCTCAAGTGGCGGGGCAGCCGCGTCGCTCGGTCGAGTCGGCGGACTCATGGGCTCTGCCTCCTCTGCGTCGGCGCATCAACCTCGGTCAGGATGCCGAGTCCGGCGATCAGCCCGATCGTGCCGTCATCAGAGAGTGAGCCGATCTCATCGAACTCGCATCGGAGAACAGCCGAAACCACGTCGCGGGCGGCATCATCCGCGCTCTCAAGCTCTTCGGCGCTCCATGGTGCCGCTGCGATGCCGATCTCGTCGAGACTCCGAGGAATATTGAAGTATCCGAGCGTGATCTCCCCGCGAAGTCCCAGCGGCTTGATGAGTTCGCGATAGAGCGGCAGCTGCAGATCTTTCCACACACCGTCGCCGGTTTGGTGGGTCCTTTGGGGTGACGAGGCTTTCTCTGAAGACTTGTAGTCGAGAATCGTGATGCGATCTCCGGATTCATGGATGTCGATGCGATCGATCTTGCCGCGAAGTGTCACGGAACCCTCTTCAGCATGGATTGTTGGAGGATCAGCGACCATGCCGTCATGCGGTTCTGTTGCGGACCACTCTGTGTGAAGTATCCTCCATCCGGCTCGCGCCCACTCCGCCTGCTTCGTCGCCCAGTGATCCAGACGCATCGAGGCGTGCTGGACTTGGAGCGAGATGACGGCCGTCGATTGAGATCCGAAACGCTCACGCGCGAGCGTGCGCAGGTAATCCTGTACGCACTCGCGGATCGCTTTCTCATCCGTGCTGTGTCGCGCATCGCTCCGCCCGAATGACTCCAGCACAGCGTGTATGAATGTACCGAACGATCCAGGATCGAGTTCCGGCTTCTTCCGACCGTGCTCAGAGAGTCTCAGCACGTGCTTCAAGTAGAAGGCGTATGGCGATGCAAGATAGTCCTTGAACGCGGTCACCCGCATGCTCTGCACCAGCGGCGTATCGACACGCGGCGCGACACGATACGCCCCGGTCGGCCGCGCGCTCGATCTCGTCACAATCTCAAGGCCAAGCGGGCCGTCGCCGTCGCGGCCGATCGTGCGGCGCATCCTGCCCGCGAGCGAGCCACGGTCGCATCTGAGCAGGACTCGGCTTGGATTCAGCGGACTACCCTCGTTGTCACGATGCGGAGCGATGAACAGCACCTGAGGCCGCGACTCGGCCATTGTGGCAGCAAGGAACGAGTCGCGTGCGAGACGATCTGCTGAAGATGGAAGCCCGAGCCGCGCTCGCAACGAGCCGGGCAGCATCGAGTCGTACTCACGCGTGCCGGGCACGTTGTTGTCGGTCATTCCGACAACAACGGCGAGCGGCGAGGGGTCATGGGCTAGTTCCAGCCAGCCGACCATCTCGATCGCGTCTGATTCAGGCGGCGATGGGTACGCACGGGCCGCCTGCAATCCAAGCAGGTTCGAGAGAAAGTGAGCGGGCGACTGATGCGGCAGCGTAACAGCGTCCTTCTTCGCGAGCGTGATGATCCCGTTCAGATCATCGGCAAGCGACATGCAGCACGAGGCGATCGGCGCCAGAACCCGATCTGTCCTGCTCGTGGTGAGGTGGCCGTACAGGCGATTGAGAAGCGAGAATGTTGCCTCTGCGAGCAGTTCGGGTGGCTTCTCGTTCTGGTTCCCTGACTCCTGCTCCGTCCAGAGCTTTCCCAGGAGCAATCGTACCGAGGCCACGATGAACTCGAGCGCTGCACCCTGGCGATCATTCACAGGCAGCGGAAGATGGTCGATGCAGCTCGGCAAGTGGTGCTCGCTGTACGCATCCAGAACGCCAAGCCACGACGGCCAATCGGCACGTGGTCGGGCTTTCTCATCGGTTGGATTTGCAGTGAGCAACCACCGCTCAACTCTCGGGTGACGCACGAGCGACATCAGATCATCGAAGCTGCGTGTATCGAGAAGCCGCATGACCTGACGAAGCACGCAACAAGGTTCAAGGCGTGAAGCGGGCATACCAGCCGCAGAGTGTGCGCAGAGCGACGAGACTCGTTGGAGTTCCATCGAGATCAGGTCTGACTGGCTCTCATCGGCAAGCCCGATGACAACGTCGTCTATCGTGAGCCCGCGAGCGTTCTCGGCGATCCACGCGACCGCCCTGCTTGCCTGATCGGCGTGATCAGTCGCAACAGTGATCAGGTTATCGCGGATGGGCAACTGGCAGACCGACCAGTGAGATGTCTGCACACACCCGCAAGCATCGAATGTATCAGACATGTGTTCGGGGGCATGGATCAACACGTGCATTGCGGTGCCGCGCTCGATCGCGACACGCATCGCACGCCTCACGAGCCCGGGTAACTCCGGGACACCAACGAGAACTACATGGTCAAAGAGGAGAGGCCCTGCCCTGTGGTCAGCGGAGTCGGCGTGTTCGGTGAGATGGATTCTGTCCTCGGCACCATCGCCGAGGTCCCAAGAGTCCAGAATGGCTCTGAAGCGTCTCACCACGTGAGCGGCTGCATTCCAGCGGGCGGCTTCGGACTCGCCGCCGAGATCGTGAGCCGCCGGGGCGACTTCAGAGATGCGTAGCCCGTGTCCGGCCAACTCCGTGTGAAGACGATCGACTGTGGCGCCGAGGGTGCGAAGAACGGGGTCGAGGGGTCGCTCTTCCGCTTGGAGAGTCGCGAGATCGACGAGCGGACGCAATTCATCGAGAGGCGTCGCTCGAATCGCGATGGACCACGCAAGCTCGCGAGCGAGCGGGCCTGCTGGTTGTCGATGTGGCAGGCCAAGCAGCGGCTCGACAGCTTCGCCCGGTGTGATGATCATGGGGGGGACGAGCGTCGTTCCTCGCTCCGCTGCGCGATCGATCACCATGCCCAGAAACAAACGCCCCGACCGCGACCCCGGAACGATGACGAGCGTGCGGCCGAGGTCCGCTCCGTGGCTTCCGGTCGGGATGTGGTCCAACACCCACGAGGCCGCGGCCGGAAGGAGCGGTTTCTCCCACCCGAGAAAGTGGCGTGCTGGCTGAGGAATTGATGGAGGATCGTCTGGGTGCATGCTCAGGGTGTGTAGCGTAACCGGTCTGCGTGGCCTCTGTTGCTGGGAGGGGTGAGATCGGATGCCGTCACTGACAGACGTCTGTCAGTGACACGCCGGGTCTGGGGGGAACCGGAGGCAATAATCGAGACTTCGAGGAACCGGCTATGAAGCAGAACAGCGACATCCACCGCCTTCTCAGGATCGTCACGATGGTGCAGGGGCCGGGCGTCTACCCGGCCGAGCGACTGGCCAGCGAACTGGGTGTGAGCGAGCGGACGGTCTTCCGAGATATCAAGAAGCTGTGCGATACCGGTGTTCCCGTTGTCTTTGATGAGCGGACAGGTGGGTACAGAGTGGGGACAGGGTTCTTTCTGCCGCCGCTCCAGCTCACGGCGGACGAGGCGCTGGCGCTGGCTGTCCTCTGTGACGATCTTGCGCAGAAGGAGCAGATCGCCTTCCTGGCTCCTGCCTGGAGGGCACTCGCGAAGATCGAAGCCCAGCTTCCGCCCGAAGCAAGGGCGGAGATCGACGCGATGGCCGGTCACGTGGTGGTCCGCACCGCCCAGGCAGATCCGGGCGAGGGCTCGTCGGATGTCTACGACCGCATGAGGCAGTCGATCGCGACACGTCGGTCGCTCCGATGCGAGTACGAATCTCCAGCGAGTGTTGCGAACGGAGTGCCCGCCGAACGGGAGAGTTTCATCTTCGAGCCCTATGCGTTGCTTTTCTCGGTTCGTGCGTGGTACGCGCTCGGACGTCGAGAAGGCCGGGAGGGTGTTCGCTGCCTCAAGCTCTCGCGATTCTCTCGCGTGTCAACCACAGACGCATCCTACGAGATCCCGACCGGCTTCTCGGTAGAGAAACACCTGGGGAATGCGTGGCGGCTGATCCCTGGTCCCGTTGAGCACGACATCATCCTCAGATTTGAGTCGCCATTCAGCGAAACGGTCTCCGACACGCTCTGGCACCCCACACAGACGATCGAGCACGAGCCCGACGGTTCGATCATCATGCGCCTCCGTGTTGCAGGACTGGATGAGATCGTTTGGTGGGTGCTGTCGATGGGCCCGAGCTGCCGCGTCATTCAGCCGGACTCCCTCGCGCAGCGCGTACGGGACCTTGCCATGACCACGGCTCGCCTCTACCAGACGTGACCGGTCGGAACGGTGAGGCCCGAAGAACCTTCGAAAATGCTTGTCCGTCGGGTCGCGCACACTCGAAGGAAGGGTGCAAGAATCGTGCGACACGCGGCGTGCATCCTGCCGCAAGGAGTGAATGATGCTCGCCGCTCTGAAGCCCTGCTCTGGACTCGTCGTTGTCGCACTATCTTCTGCTCTCGCAGCAATATCGAGCGATCGCGTCGGAGATCCATTCTCGCTTCGGGATTGCCCCGTGGCGTACCACGAGATCGGTGAGCTACAGGATCCTGTCGTCCGCGTCTATGACGGGCGCGAGATCCGATTCTGTTGCGACGACTGCGTCGAGGCATTCCAGGAGGACCTGAAGTCATCCCTCGCGGAGGTTGACAAGGAGATGGCCAAGGATCAGGCGCCCTTCTATCCCACGAAACAATGCCTCATTTCGGGCGAGCACCTGGGGGCCGCGGGTGATGTCGTCGAGGTTGTGTGGCATAACAGACTTGTTCGGTTCTGCTGCGACGCGTGCGCGACCGAGTTTCGGAAGGATCCCGCAGCGACACTTGCAAAGCTCGACAAGCTCGTCAAGAGCACGCAGAGCACCGGGTATCCGCTCAGCGTCTGCCTGATCGCGGGGGAAGAACTGGGGGCGGAAGAGGTCACCGAGATCGTCGTTGCGAATCGCCTTGTGCGTCTCTGCTGCGAGGGTTGCGCTGGCGAGTTTTTCAAGAACCCCGGCGTTCACATCGCGAAGCTCGATGAAGCGTGGAAGAAGGCCAAGCCGGAGATGTTCGCGCCCCAGGCGGACGAGAAAGCCGAATCCGCCAAGTGATCGGGCTGGCGCCTGCGGGTGTCGGTCGAGGACTCTGGAAGCAGCGCAGGCACGATCGCGTTACACTGCACCTCCCACAGTTGTTGGAGGTCATATGCAAGTGTCCATCGTGCGTAACGCCGCTCTTGCTCTCGTCATCTGGTCGTCCTCCGCAGCAGCGGACATCGGCATGCCCGCGATCTTCGGCGATGGCATGGTCCTGCAGCGAGATGCCCTCGTCCCTGTCTGGGGCTGGGCATCTCCTGGCGAACGCGTCAGGGTGACCGGATCGTGGAATCCCGGCAAGAGCGAAGACGTCGTCGCTGATGCGAAAGGGCAGTGGGTCGTGAGACTCTCAACGCCCGAGTCCGCCGCCGGACCAACAACGCTCACCGTGCAGGGCACAACCACGAAGGTCTTCAGGGACGTTCTTATCGGAGAGGTCTGGGTCTGCTCGGGCCAGTCCAACATGGAGTGGCCGTTGGCAGCGACCGAAGGGGCACAAGCGGAGATCGCTCGCGCATCGGATCCGATGGTCAGACTCTTCACGGTCAAGAACACCATTTCGCTGCATCCGAGGATCGACTGCGAGGGCGAATGGACCACTTGCACACCCGAGAGCGCCGCAAAGTTCTCGGCAGTTGGCTACTACTTCGCACGCGAGATCTCATCAACACTCAATGTCCCGGTCGGAATCATCAGCGCGGATTGGGGCGGGACGCCCGCGCAGGCATGGTCAAGCGAGCCGACTCTCGCGAAGTTCCCTGAATTCGCATCACAGCTCGAATTCGTTGCAACGGCTCGTGATCCACAGACAAGAGACTCAGTCACCGAGGGGTGGGAGAGACGATGGTGGGAGGGATTGGACCAGCCCGGCGCCAAACGACAGCCGCGGGAGTGGATCACCGACACCTTCGACGACTCTGCGTGGAGCATCATGGAGGTTCCCGGCGTCTTCGCCGGTGATGAGCTCGGGCGCCATGACGGGATCGTCTACTTCCGACACACGATCGATCTGACGCCTGAGTTTGCCGGCGCGGGGGGCGGCGGCGCAGGGCGGCTGCATCTCGGGCCGATCGACGATCGGGACACCGTCTGGCTCAACGGAAAGCAGATCGGCGCGACGCACTCGGATGGGAAGTGGGCAGAGCCCCGTGAGTACGAGATTCCCGCGGGCTTGCTGCGACCGGGTCGGAACGTTGTCGCCGTGCGGGTGCTCGACACGGGAGGTCTCGGCGCGATCGGCACCGCGAGCGGCAGGGCGCACGAGGTCAAGCTGGTCGCTGGTGTTGGGCCTTCAGAGCAATCCATCTCGATCGCGGGATCGTGGAGATACGCCCTCGGTCCAACCATGCGGGAGCTCCCGCCGATGACGAACGCGCCCCAGATCGGACCCGGGACGCCGACCTCGCTCTACAACGGCATGATCGCACCGATCGTCCCCTTCGCGATACGGGGCGTGATCTGGTACCAGGGTGAATCGAACATCGGGAATCCGCCGCTCTACGCGCGTCTCTTCCCCGCGATGATCGAGGGGTGGCGCAACGCGTGGGGACAGGGCGAGTTTCCCTTCTACTTTGTTCAGATCGCGCCGTACCGCTATCCGAACGTGAATCCGCATCTTGTCGCAGAACTGCGCGAATCTCAGCAGAAGTCACTCGTCACGAGCAATACCGCCATGGCGGTCACGCTGGATATCGGCAACCCCGCGGATATCCATCCGGCAAACAAGCGGGATGTCGGCCTGCGGCTTGCATCGATCGCCCTGGCGAACACATACGGACAGGATGGCATCGAGTGGTCCGGGCCGATCCCATCGGGTGTCAACACCCGCGGACCCGAGATGCGGATCACGTTCGATCACGCCGACGGGATGGAGCTGCGCCAGAGCGCGGTGCCCCAAATCTGGATCGCTGGCGAAGACCGAAAGTTCAGGCCCGCCGGCGCGAGGGTAGAGGGTGACGCGCTCGTGCTCACACACCCCTCGGTACCAGCCCCTGTAGCGGTTCGCTACGCGTGGGCCTCATCGCCCGAAGCTGTGATCTTCGGCTCATCCGGGTTGCCTGCCGCGCCCTTCCGGACAGACTCATGGTCCGCATCAGAAGTCGAATATGTCGATGACGGACGCACAGTTCATCTCACCACAGAGCCGGGATTCACGCCCCTCTTCAACGGCAAGGACCTCTCGGGCTGGTTCAACATCAACTGTGCGCCCTCAACGTGGCAGGTGCGTGATGGAATGATCATCTGCTCGGGCTTCCCGACGGGGCTCCTCCGCACCGAGAGGCACTACGAGAACTTCATCATGGAGGTCGAGTTCCGTCATATGCGAGCCGGCGGGAACGCCGGCATCTTTGTCTGGTCCGATCCGATGCCGGCCCGAGGCCAGCCCTTCACCCGTTCGGTCGAGGTGCAGGTCATGGATGGGCTCGAGGGCGACTGGTTCACCAGCGATGGCGATATCTTCCCGATATGGGGAGCAACGATGGTTCCCGAGAACGGCCGCGGCGGAACCAGGGCCTTTCCTACAGAGAAACGCATGCTCCCCTCTCCCGATTGGAATCACTACCGGATCGAGTGTGTCAACGGAGAGATCACGCTCGCGGTCAACGGCAAGGTCGTGACCCGCGGGCGCGAGGCCTCGCCTCGAAAGGGATACATCTGCCTGGAGTCCGAGGGATCAGAGGTTCACTTCAGGAACCTGCTCATCAAGGAACTCCCGCCCTCGTCCGCTCCGCTCTCGGACTCTCATGTCGCGAAACTCGATGAGGGGTTCACGAGTCTCTACAACGGGGTGGATCTCGCGGGATGGCGTGCAAACCCCGCGAACGATGGTCACTGGCGAGCGAACGACTACATCCTCTCGTATGACGGCAAGGGTAATCACCTGTGGACCGAGCAGGAGTTCCGAGACTTTGTGCTCGTCGCGGACTGGAGGTGGACTGGGCCTGCGCGTGAAGTAGACAGACCCGTGATCGACAGCGACGGATCTCAGCGTATCGATTCGGAGGGAAGACCTGTCACGGCTCGCGTCAAAGAAGCCGGCGATAGCGGCATCTACCTGCGAGGAAGTGAGAAGAGCCAGGTCAACATCTGGTGCTGGCCCGTCGGTTCGGGCGAGGTCTACGGCTACCGCACGGACATGAGCATGCCTCCGGCAGTGCGGGCCGCCGTCACGCCAAGTGAGAACGCCGACGCCCCTCTTGGGGAGTGGAATCGCTTTGTGATCACGATGAAGGGCGAGCGTCTCACGGTTCAACTGAATGGCAAGACCGTGATCAAGGACGCTCACCTTCCCGGTGTGCCCGCCTCGGGACCAATCGGGCTCCAGCACCACGGTGATCCGATTGAGTTCTCGAACATCTACGTGAAGCCGTTGAACTGATCCACTCTCTGAAAACGGCCGTACCCCACCTCGGGCGCGCCACGCAGGAGTCCGCATGATGTCCACTCGTTCGATCTCTGTGTTCGTGTCGATCCTCGTCGCGTCGAGCGTGCCGTTCATGTCCACGCTCGCCCAGTCCGATGCGACGCCCGCCACCTCAGCGGGTATTCACAGCCCGCCACCGGTTTCAGGCGGTCCGGGCTGGGTGGATCTGTTCAACGGCAAGGATCTGAGCGGTTGGACGACGTGGGGTGAGCCCGACGCGTGGGCCGCGGTCGATGGAGAACTGCGCGTCGTCAAGCCGGGAAAGGGTTGGTGGCTCCGCACGACGAAGATGTATCGTGACTTCGAGTTGTCGCTCGAGTTCCTCCTTCCACCCAACGGCAACAGCGGCGTCGGGTTGCGAGGATCGAGCAACGGCGATCCCGCGTTCACCGGGTTTGAGGTCCAGGTCTTTGACTCGCACGGAAAGCCGATCAGCGACGGTGTGTGCGGCGCGGTCTATAACGCCATCCCGCCGAGTGTCCAGGCGTGCAAGCCGGCCGGGGAGTGGAACACGTACCACATCTCGCTGAACGGCGACACGCTGAATGTCTGGCTGAATGGCATCAAGGTGCATGACAACGAGAAGATCGACGGGCGCGGCTATATCCACACGCGGGACAATCCAAGCCCGCTGAACGCGCGCATGCCGATCGGGTACATCTCGCTGCAGGATCATGGCGATGCTGTCAGGTACAGGAATCTCCGGATCAGGGACCTTTCTCCGGATCCGGATCGCGACGGGTACGTGCAACTTCTCACGCCGGATATGTCCGGTTGGGTCAAGCGCGGCAGCGGCACATGGGCGATGCAAGACGGCACGCTTGTCGGATCAGATGGACCGGGGCACCTCTTCACTCTGGAGCGTTACAGCGACTTCGAGCTGCGGGCGCTCGTGCGAGTTGGTGAGCGAGGCAACAGCGGCATCTACTTCAGGGCGGAGCCGCGCACCGAAGATCCCAACTCGTGGCCTCGTGGCTATGAAGCCCAGATCGATAACCACGATGCGAAGAACTACACCGGATCGCTCTACAACAGACAGCTTGGCTCTCGGCTCGTGACCCGCGATGGGGCTTGGTTCGATTATCGAGTCCGAGCACATGGCAACCACATCCAGACTTGGATCAACGGGATCCTGATGACCGACTCACAGCAGACCGACTTTGCGGACGGCTACATCGCGTTGCAGGCCCACCACCCCGGTAGCAGGATCGAGTTCCGCGATCTGCGTCTCTGGCGCCTCGCAGAAGAAGAACCGGCCGCCCCGCGCGAGTGACTGATCTCGATCTCGCTTTGTTCAGCCGTCGTCAAGGATCCCGAGCGATCGAAGGGTCGCTCGCATCTGCGACGCGGTATCGCCCGTGTGGTCGATCTGGACCGCGTGCCATCCTGCGGCACGGGCTCCGCTGATGTTCTCTGCCAAGTCGTCGAAGAATAGGATCTGAGAAGCGACCAGCCCGGACTCTCTCTCAAAGGCGCGATGGATGTCGATGCTCGGCTTCGCGAGCTTGAGCAGATGGCTCGCGTGCTTGTGTTGGAGCAGCCCGATCGTCGGAAAGTCCGCGGCACCGTTGCCGGTCGGCATGTGCCGAAGCCAGTGCCTGTGGCTCGTGTTCGAGAGCAGGCCTGTCTGCACACGCCCAGAGCCGTTCAGCTCCTCGATCAATGCCCGCACGCCGTCGTACTCCTCGACAAGCCACGCGTCATGCACACGCCGAACATCGGATGCCGCGTACACGCCCATGGTCGTCGCTGCAACGCCGTCAAAGTACGTCTCGCAATCGATCATCCCGGTCTGATACAGGCCATTGAGGCGACGCCGCTCCAGCGTCATCGCCTCGCCACCGGGGCGTTCCCGACGTGCAACGCCGGCGCGATCGCACCCTTCTTCCCAGGAGCGACAGATCCGCAGGATGACACCACCCCAGTCGAAGACGACAGCACCGATCGCGTCCGTGCTCATGATCCGCTGGCCTTTCGTTGTTTCAGCACTCTATCGCGAACACCTCGCACGGATTCCTCGATCTTCTTTCCGAATCCCTTGATGGGTCCGTGTGGCGGTCTGTAGTACAACGACGCGTCGTAGAAACGATCAAGCCCCTTCCGCGCGCGGTACGCGCGTCGGATACGCAGCAGCTCTCGCCCGCGCTTGTTGACATGGTTGATCGTGAAATCGATCGACTCCGCCCTTCCGAGCGTCTTCAAGCCGTGCTCGATGACCTGATGATGCCAGAGCCACTCGACCAGCATCCGCTTGAAGCGATCCTCCGTGCGAATCTTGGCCGGATACTCGCCTCGGAAGTTGCTCCGCACAAGGTCGCCGATCTGGTCCTCGATCGAGCGTTCAAAGACGCTCCGCTTCATAAGCCCGAAGTTCAGACTCGTGAAATCAAACACAAAGTACGGCCCTTCGCGCCCGATCGGAGGGTTGTCCTGATGCGAGTGTGTGATCGCGAAGACATCGTGCCGATCGAGTGCTGCCAGGTCCTCAGCGAGCCAGCTGCTCAGCCCGCGACGATACGGCAGCGTGTCCATCTTCACGAACATGATGTAAGGAAGCGTCGCAAGCCGCCCCGCACGATACTCCTGGATGTAGCAGCGATCGCGGTGGTTCTCGTAGTGCCCGGGCGTGAGAAGCTCGAGTCTGTCGATCAGGCCCTCGTGCAGCATGCCCGTAAGGCGGCGAACAGTCGAACGAGGCGAGCCGCCATCAACGTAGACGATCTCCCCGGGTCTACCCCCAATGAACTCGATCCAGTCGCGAAGGACAGGCCGAAGCTCGCAGCCGTCGCGGAAGCCCGAGATCGCCAGCGTGACAGACTTCCATGGCTCCTCCCGATCGAACCGGGTCAGCGAATCGCCCGGAACGATCGATGGAACGACTTCCATGCTGGGCGTGCCTTGCTCAGGCATCGGTCGGACCCTCGTCGGCTTCGGATTCGCTCCGAAACTCTGATGCCGTCGGCACGCCCTTGCGAACGAGGAAGGTCATCAGCCCCTCTGGTCCACGGGTCACGACTTCTGATGTCGCGATCTCAGCGTTCTGCACGCCAGACTCGATCAGGATGGTTGCAATCGCCTCGCCCGCAGCCGGTCCGCCGAGGAGCATCCACCCGCCGGGCCGAAGAACACGCCAGAGTTCGAGGATCTGTGCCGCACGCTCATCGTGCTCGCGACGAAGCACGGCGAGCGCGACCACACCCTCAAATGAGCCGTCGAGTTCGCCCCTCAGCGATTCGGTAGAGCCGCGCTCGAACGCGACGTTGGGCAGCGTGTATCTCCTGTTCGCATAGTGTGAACTCTCACCATCTTCTTCAAGAGCGACGATGGCACCCGCGGGACCGACACGCTGGACAAGCCACGCGGCACCGAAGCCGGTTCCGGCATCGATCACGAGCAGCCGCGCACCAGGCCGGATCAGCGTGTCGGCTGGGCGGTACGGAGCGAGCGCGGAAGGCCCGGCGATATCAGCGTAGATGCGTGAAGGTGCGTAGCGTATTCGCATGCGCTCGCCCGATCGGAACGTCACTTCGTAGTCCTTGTACCCGCGCCCCTTCTTGCTGAGTGCGCGACGCAGCGGCTCATGGGTGCGCTCCACGTAGCGAACACCATCGACCGTGATCGTGTCCCTCAGGCCAAGCAGCAGCCGGACTTGCTGCCGCAGGTCTTTCAGTCTGCTCGGCTCATTCGGAGCTGCGCTCATGCGTGCTGCCCTGCCGGGAAGAGTTGCCATTGCTTCCCAACCCGGGTCTCCACGCGGGGCGGCGAGAGTGGTGCCGTGCCCGTGCCGAGGATACGAATCGGCATGGTCGGCTCGGCATGGGTGGAGACAGTGATCGGGCAGCCGATGCCCGCGTGATGACCAAGCGCGATCGAAGGGCTGTTGCACTGGCGCGAGAGGTGCAGAAGCACGAGGTGTTCCCGAGGCCCGATCGCTCGGGCGGCAGAAGCCGACTCCTCGTTTGAGATATGCCCGCTACCGCCCATGATGCGGCGCTTGAGGAACTCCGGCCGGTCCGAGGCGAGTTCGAGTCTGGGGCAGTAGTTCGATTCGATCGCAAGGACATCAACCCGCCGAAGGTGGTCGATCAGCCCCGGCGTCACACGACCGACATCCGTTGCGAACCCGAGTTGGCCGGAATGCTGCGTGAAGCCGATCCTGAAAGTCGCGACACCGAGCTCGTCGTGCGAGGCCATCTGCACCGAAGCGGCAAGGCCGTGCTCACGAAAGCTCTCGTCGAAGACCTCGGTATGGTGCGTGGCGATCCCCTCTCGGGACGCACGCCCGACATGCCTTCTGTGCATCCACAATGGCCCCGGCACACGTCCCTTTCTGAGCCAGCCGGAATGGAAGTGGTCGCTGTCAAGATGCGTCAACAGCACGAACGAGATGTCATCGAGTGAAAGCCCGAGCGAGGCGAGCGAGTTGCGAGTCCGTCTCGGGCTCAGCCCGAGATCGATCAACGCCGCCGCTCGTCTTGCTCCTTCGTTCCATGACAGGACAGAGCAATTGCCCGACGATCCGCTCGCCAGCACGCTCATCCATGGCGACTGCTCCGTGCCGTCCGTGTGCATGTCCTGTACTCTCCGGCCAACTTCTTGAGGATACCGACACGGGCCACGTCGCGTCCAACGACTCATTCTTCGTCCGATGAGCCGAGCAATGCCTCCTGCAGGCCGCTCTTGCCCCGGCGACCAAGGTGCAGGAACGTCGTGAACATGCGTGGCGGGCGTCCCGGCCCCGGGCATATCGCGCGCCGATTCGGCTCCGCGACGAACGCCGCCATTTCTGCAACTGGCGTGCAGGTCCGGCCGAGTTCTTCAAGCTTGTCCACCATCTCCTGCTTCGTAAGCGTCGGCACACGAAGGACCTCGCGGAACGCACGCCGCACGCCCGTGATCTCATCCCGAGTGAAGCCGGCCCGACGCATACCGACGAGATTGATCCCGCCGAGCCGATTCCGCTCCGCGACGACGCAGAACGGCGGCACATCCATCGACACGCCGACACCCCCCGACAGCATCGCGTATCTTCCGACTCGAACGAACTGGTGGATGAGCACGCCGCCCGAAAGAATCGCGTTGTCTCCGACGTCCCCGTGCCCGGCGACACCCGCGCCATTGACCATCACCACGTTGTTGCCGATTCGAGCATCGTGCCCGAGATGCGTCGTCGCCATCAGGAAGCAACCGTTGCCGACCCGGGTCGGCACATCGGGCTTTGTCGAAGCGTGGATCGTGACATGCTCTCGAATCAGGCAGTCGGAGCCGACCACGACTCCCGCCGTCTGCATCCCCGGCTTGTACTTGAAGTCCTGGGGCTCGAACCCGATGCACGCGCCGGGATACACACGGGTCCGATCGCCGATGCGCAGCGGTCCGCGCAAGCAGACGTGCGAGACGAGCTCGGTGTCATCGCCGATCGTGATCTCCCCCTCGAGCACACAGAATGGTCCGATGCGCACGCCCTGACCAAGGCGGCATTCCGGCGAGACGATCGAGGTCGGATGGATCTGCGGTGAGCCCTGTGCTTGCATGCGGCTATCGTAGGTATGGGCCGTTTCAGGGATCAGCACGAACCCGTAGCCGTTCCACGCAGGGCACACGTCGCTCGATGGCAGAACTCCCATTCCACACTGACGATCTCGGCCAGATGGCCTATGCGGAGGCCTTGGCGGTCCAGCGTGACCACCTTGAAGAGGTTCTGGCCGCCCGTGAGTCCGGTGCTCCAGAGATCGGCCGCGTGCTCCTCGTCGAACACCCTCCCGTGATCACGATCTCCGCCAGGCCCGACGCCGCAAGGCATCTCGTCGCGGATCCGACAACGCTCGAATCGAGCGGCGTCCGTGTCGAGCAGACCGACCGTGGGGGGGACATCACCTACCACGGCCCAGGACAACTCGTTGTCTACCCGATTCTCGACCTCAACACGCTCGGTCTGCGCCTGCACGACTACATGCGGCTGCTCGAGTCGGCGACGATCGATGTCTGCCGGCAGTGGGGGGTCTCCGCTGTCCGCGATCCTGTGGCGACCGGTGTGTGGGTCACGCGAGACGAAGCCGACCAGACGCCTCACGCGAAGGTCTGCGCCATGGGCGTCCGAGTACGCAAGTGGGTCTCCATGCATGGGCTCGCGTTGAACGTCACGACCGATCTGTCGCACTTCCAACTGATTGTTCCTTGCGGCCTTGTCGGGCGCCCGGTCACATCGCTCCAGCAGGTGCTCGGAGAACGCTGCCCAGCGATGGCAGAGGTCAAGCAGGCCATGTGCGCCTCGCTCGGGAGGCGCGTACGGGATCGCGTCGAAGTCATGCGAAAGAACGGAAGAAATTGAGCTGACGATTAGCGTCCGCCGTTAGCCGCGCCGGCATCGTCTGTTGATGCCGCTTTCTCGGGAAGTCCAAGGCGAACGCGCACCTTGTCGGTGATGTCGTCCGTCGTGCTGGTGCGAACGAGCGGCCGAGCCAGTATCTCCTGCATGACCGGGGCGAGGGAGTCACCCTTCATGTTGGTCGCGCTCGTCCGGGTCGTGAACACGTGCGTGTACCCGAGCGCAGCCGCGGACTCGTTGACGGCAGCGTGCACGAGTGCATACGCCTCCTTGACCTGAGAGGCGACGAAGGCGTCCTGATCACGCCCAACCTGTTGCGCAAACTGCTGGCGCTCCATCTCCTTCGCCTGACCCTGCGACATCGTCGTCTGAAACTCCGGTGTCCCCTGCGGGATAAGCTGGATCTTCGTCTCAAGAGACTTCAGCTCGGCGAGGATGGCGTCGTACTTCGACTTGATCTCTGCATCCCGAGCATCACGCGCGGGCTTGTACCGGTCCGAGTCGATCATCGACTCAAGCAACTGGAACATGTCAACGGTAGCGACCCGAATGATCTGATTCGTCGGCTGCGCTGTTGCCGCGCGTTCGGGAATACGAAGGTCGAGGGCGACGACGATCGCCAATGAGACAGCAATCCACAGACCGGCTCGCTCGTACGTGCGCATTGAATGAACTCCAAGAGACTCGTATATATCGCATGCAGTGTCGGACGATCCACGAATCGAATCATAGGCGTGTCGAACAAATCCCCACCATAGGATCGCGATACGCTCCTGCATGTCCGACAGATATGGTCACATCCCGGTCTTGCTCCACGAAGTGCTGGATGCTCTCGATCCTCGCCCCGGCGAGGTCTACGCCGACTGCACAACGGGTCTCGGTGGGCATGCCCTGGAGATCGCTCGCCGGATCGGGCCATCCGGATGTCTGATGCTCAACGACTGGGATATGGGAAATCTCCGACGCGCCGAGGAGAGAGTCCGGGCTTCGCTCGGTGCCGACTCCCCGGAGATCCAGACCTTCTGCGCCAACTTCGCCGGATTCTCGAAGCGGATCGCCTCCAGCGGCCGCATGGCCGACATGGTCCTGGCCGACCTCGGTTTCGCCTCCAACCAGATGGAGGATCCGCAGCGGGGGCTTTCCTTCTCCCGAGAAGGCCCACTGGATATGCGACTCGCGAGCCAGGAGAGTGCGCCTACCAACACGCCCGGCTCGTCTGAGCATGTGCCACACTCGGCCGCCGATCTTGTCTCGTCACTCCCTGTGTCTGAACTCGAACGGATTCTCAGAGAGTTCGGCGAGGAACGCCGCGCCGGGGCGATCGCACGAAAGATTGACGAGGAGCGTCGGACGCACCCGATATCCACCACTTCGGACCTTGCCTCGATCGTCCGGTCCGCAGTCGGGCGTTCCGACTCGGCTGGCATCGACCCTGCCACCAAGACCTTTCAGGCCCTTCGCATAGCCGTGAACGATGAACTCGGCAATCTCGATGCTCTTCTACACTCGGTTGAGGCCGCGATGCTCGGCACTTCCAGGTCGCCTTGGCTCGCACCCGGAGCCCGCGTCGGCGTCATCTCGTTCCACTCCCTTGAAGACCGCCCTGTGAAGAGAATGTTCTCAAGTCTGCGGGATCGTGGCTTGGCCGACGACCTGCTCTCGGGCCATGTCGGTCCCTCCGTCGCCGAGGTCGAAGCAAACCCTCGGTCGCGTTCGGCAAAGCTTCGAGCGGTTCGAAGGCGCTAAGATTTTTCCTGCGGTTCTTCCTCGTGTCCAAGGACAGGATCGCGAGGTCAGTTCACACCTGTTGCAAGCAAGGATGCGGCCAAGTGACCCGTGAACACAAGCTCGCCCTCATCATCGGATTCACGCTGATTCTCATCGTCGGCGTTCTCGTCAGCGACCATCTCTCCGGCCAGCGAGAACTGAAGCTCGCATCGGTCGCCGTCGACGACGAGCGTTCGACCCTGGGGCTCGGTGAGGCGATCAGCCCGGTGCTTCGATGGGCGGAGCAGAATGCGCGTGAGATCGCGCCCGCCGCCCGGATCGAGCCGTCGCCCGCATCCGCCGATGCCCAGCAGATCGCACAGACGCAGATCGTGCCACCGGAGCCGGTCGTCGCGGAACCCGCTTTCATGGTCATCGAGCAGGGGCTCCAGCAGACCTCCCGGAACAACCTTGAACAGGCTATCCGACGCGCGGGAACATCCACGGACTCCGGGGCTGATCGTTCGACGCAAGCGACGCCAGAGACTCGGGTTGCCGACCGTCCCGCGCAGTCGGTTGATCCCAAGGACGTCCAGATCTACAGGATCAAGGAGAAGGACTCGCTCTATTCCATCGCCAGGGCCACATACGGTGATGCCAACCTTTGGAAGGCACTCGCCGCCTTCAATGAGGGCAGAGTCGGGGCCGATGGCACCGTGCGGGTCGGAGCGACCATCAAGCTGCCCCCGAAGCACGCGCTGACAGGAGAGCTGCCGACACCAGCCCAGGCTCGAGCATCAGAAGCGAAGCCCGAACCGAAGGCGGCTCCGAAGACCACGCCCACCCCGGCCACCGTAAACGCAGGCACCACTCACAAAGTGGCGAAGGGCGACTCGCTCTCAAAGCTCGCCGAGCGATACCTCGGCTCCAAGGCGCGTGCAGACGAGATTCTGGCCGCGAATCGCGACAAGATCTCCGACCCGAACCAGATCAGGATCGACATGGTGCTGCGCATCCCGCCGAAGTAGTCTCCGACCATACGATCAGCCAGTGGCAGCAGAGTGAGGCCAAGGTGTTCGGAAAGATCGTTGCACTTGTTCTGTCTCTGGGCATCATCGCGTGCGCGCTGCTTGCAGTCCGCCAAGCCAGAATCCAGGCGTTCCACGAGCTCACACAGACGCGGCTGCGAATCAAACGCCAGGACGAGCAGATCCTCGCGATTCGCACGCGTATCGCGACCCTTGTGACTCCCGAGCATATCCACGAGATCGCCGCTGCCGCGAGCGATCTGAAACCGTTGCTCGAACCGACGCAGAGCCAGAACGCTGAGCCGCAAGTGTTCGACGATCTCGGGCGGGTTGTGCCGAACTCGCCGGGCGTCCCCCAAAGACCCCAGGCACCACGATGACGCACGACAGAAGAGCAGAATCCCGGGCGAACCTCTCCACCATTGTCGCGTGCGCGTTCATGGCTATCGCGATGGTGGCTGCCGCCCTGCGCGTTGTCCAGCTGCAGATCCAGCCGCCAGCGAAGCTCGCCGAGCACATCCAGGCCAGGGTGACCCGCGCGACACTTCCGGGAGTTCGAGGCGAGATCCTCGACCGTCGCGGTCGGTTGCTCTCAACCACACGCATCGGATACCGCACCTTCATCGATCCCACGGTCTTTCCTGATCCGCCCGAGGCCGCGATCATCCGTTTGGCCGACGCACTCGGCGTACCGCCCGAGAAGGTCGGCGAGCCGCTGATGGCGAAGATCGCTCAGAATGACAACAAGCTGGCCCAGGCACAGCAACCCGAGCCGCCCGAGCCCATCACCCTTTCGTCCGTACTGCGACAGGTATTCGGGAGGGAAGGCACCGAGCCAGGCGACTTGGATGGGGGCTCTTCTCCACGTCTTGCGAGGTACGTCGCCGTCGGAGGCGTGCTGGATGATGACCAGATCGCAACCGTCAAGTCGCTCAAGATCCCCGGCGTCTACCTCGAACGCCGCGATATCCGCGAGTACCCGGGAGGTCCACTCGTCGCATCGGTGGTCGGCAAGGTCGGCGTCGATCCCAAGTGGTCGATCGGTGCCGAGCGGATCCTGAACCAGGGTCTGCTCGGGCAGAGCGGCAAGGCGGAATATGTCAGAGACGCGCAAGGCCGTCCACTCTGGGTCGAGCCCGGCCACTGGAGCCCCGCCAAGCGGGGGCAGGACGCTCGTCTCTCGATCGACCTGGAACTCCAGCGCATCGCGCACGAAGAACTGATGCGGGGCATTCAGGACGCCGACGCCGCAGGCGGGCGTTGCATCATGCTGGACCCATTGACGGGTGAAGTCTTGGCGATGGTCGACATCGTGCTTGACCGTGATGACCTTGTACCGTTCGCATGGGAGCCGAAGGATCCAGGGGCGCATCGCCCGAGCACGCCGTCGGGCACCGGGCGGCCTCGCTACAAGACGCTCACCGAAGATCCCGGGCGTCGCATCCACCCCGCACTGGCTCGAAATCGCTGCATCGAGGATGTCTACGAGCCCGGTTCAACCTTCAAATCGTTCATCTGGGCCGTGATCACGGAGCGTGGATTTGCCAAGCCCGCCGAGGTCTTCGATACCGAGGGTGGCCGCTGGTTCACCAGCTACGGCAGATACATCGAAGACGTGACCAAGCGTGACGTCATGACGTGGCAGGATGTCCTCGTAAACTCGTCCAACATCGGCATGGTCAAGGCGGGCGAGAGAATGTCCTTCCAGCAGATGCACGAGGCGGTCACTCGCTTCGGGTTCGGATCCCGTACCAACATCGGGCTTCCCGGTGAGGGCGCGGGCATCGTGACCCCCGCACGCAGATGGTCAAAGTACAGCCAGACGTCGGTGCCGATCGGCCATGAGGTCGCCGTCACGCCGATCCAGATGGTCAGGGCCTTCGCGACATTCGCTAGACCGGGTGAACTGGCCGGAACCCTCCCGGATGTCACGCTCCGAGCCGTCGATCACGATTCAATCTCGATCCCAGTCATCAACCGCGTCCTCCCTTCGGATGTCGCGCTGCTGACACGGGCCACACTGGGCGGCGTGACGCACAACGTCGAGAACCGCATGCGCGTCCAGGCCAGAAGGTCAGGGTCTGAGAGCGAGCAACAGGCCGCGAATCAGTGGCGGTACTCCATCTTCGGGAAGTCGGGAACCGCCGAGATCCCTCTCGGCAAGGCCCCGGATGGCATGAGACGCCCGCGCGGTTCGAGCGGCTATTTCGATGGCCAGTACAACTCAAGTTTCATCGCCGCAGGTCCCACCGAGGAACCTCGCCTCGTATGCCTGGTTGTGATCGACGATCCGGGGCCCAAGAGGGTCCGTGAACGGACGCACTATGGATCAATGACAGCCGGCCCTGTGGTTCGTCGCGCCATGGAGAGAGCCCTCACCTATCTCGGTGCGCCCCCCTCGTCGCGTCAGGACAACTCAGCTGGTTCGCTCGCCAGCACTCGAAACTGAGCCGGGCGGATCACCCGCTGTAGGGGCTTCGACCGAGCACGACGAGGTCCTTGCCTCCCGGTCTCGTGATCCGCTCCACAAACCGACGGTAAGAGTCCGATGCAGACTCCATGTCATCCGTGAAGTAAGTCCTGAACACGGCCGTGCTTCTCATGGCGCGCCCGCCGCTCTGCCCGCTTCCCACACGCATCGGAACAACCTGCCCCATGCGCCCCACGGCAGCGTCAGAGAGCAGGCGCTCAAGACTCGCTCGCCACACCCCTCCGTCGGACTCTCTGAGCCAGTGGACCAACGCCCAGACCTGCGCGTAATACACCAAGGGGTCCGACGCCGACCGATCGAGCAACGCTCCCGGTTCGGACACAAGCAACGCTTCCAGAGGCATCAACTTGCCCGATTCCCGCGCTGATCGAAGCGCGTCGTAACGCTCGACGTTCGACCAGGGCAGGAACACCGGCCGATCCGAGAGCGTGTCCCAGCGATACCCCTCCATATACGCCGCGATGCCCTCTTCGAGCCAGATCGGCAATCGGTCTCTGAAGGTCGTCTGGGTGTACTGGTGCCACCCCTCATGAGCGGCGATCGCGAGCGTGTCCTGAACTCCGATGTCGAAGTAGACGCCTCGCCCGTCCGCCGCGTAGCCGCCACGCTGGATCCTGAGGTAAACCCCCGCGCGTTCACGCATGAGCGACTCCGTGAGCCGTGCCCACTGGGGCCGAGTCGCCAGCACGTACGTCTCAAGCCGTTGCGAGGGCGCGGGCAGCACGCCGAAAGAGCCGGTGTACGCAGCGATCGCACTCTCGACGAAGGTCGGTAGCCGATCGAGCAGCAACCCGGGACGCAAGGTCGTGAGAATCCGATATGTCGTTGTCTCGATCACCTCGCCCGCAGAACCTTCAAACGTCCACGGGGCACGAGAGACCACATACCGCCCCTGCCCGTGCCGGATCGACGAGGTGTCTGTCGTGCTCTCGGCGAACATCGCCGGCGTCGATATCGATGTCTCAGTGGTGGCGCACCCCGTTGAAAGAGCCAGCATCACGATCCCGACGCCGCCTGCAAAGACGCGCTTGGAACCGCTCACCAGCTCGCACAGTCGACGCATCGGCCTCTCCCTCACCCAAAATGACACGGCAGTCGGTCGCATCGCAGAGACGTCCTCTCTCAGTGAGCCGGTCTAGAGCGTACGTGGTCAAACCAGCTCGAAACCGGCAAGCCCTGTCGCGATCTGATCCATGTCGTGGTTCGTCAGCCGGATGTCCGCGGCACGAGCGTTCTCTGAAACCTGCTGCTCGTTCCTCGCACCGACCAGCCCGTGCGTCACGCCCGGCTGCGCAAGTGTCCACGCGATGACCAACTGCCCGAGCGAGCACCCGTGTGCATCCGCGATAGGCCTGAACCGAGAGAGCAGGATCTGGATACGCGTTCGATTCTCCACGCTGAACCGCCTGTGCGTGCGGCGCATGTCCCCCTCTGCATACTCACGCTCGGGCCCCGCTGTGCCTGTGAGAAGCCCGAGAGCCAGCGGCGAGTACGCCAGCACCGCCACGCCATTCCGCTCACACCAGGGCAACTGCTCCGCTTCCAGCTTGCGATCCAGCATCGAGTACTTCTCCTGGTCGCTGTCCAGACGCCCGACACTCCGATACCTCTCCAACTGCGTCGTGCTCGCGTTGCACACCCCGATCGCGCGGATCTTCCCCTCATCGCGCAGACGTACCAGTTCGCCCATCGTGTCTTCGATCTGCGTCACGCCCTCCTGCCAGTGCGTCTGATACAGATCAATCCGATCAGTCTGCAGCCGCTTGAGGGAATCCTCCACCTCGCGCCGGATCGACTCGGGATTGTTATAGATGTAGACCTCGATGTGACCGTGCTCGCTCGGCCCCGATGCGGTTGAACGCATCTTCAGCTCGCCCGCACGCGTGTTGCAGACCATGCCGCACTTGGTCGCGATCACCGCCATATCGCGCCGCCCCTTGAGCGCACGTCCCACCACGATCTCCGAATGCCCGAACCCATAAATCGGTGCCGTATCGATCAGATTGATACCACGTTCCAGCGCGCTCTGGATCGCTCGGATCGCTTCCATCTCATCAGATCCGCCCCACATCCAGCCACCGATCGCCCAAGTCCCAAGCGCGATGACAGAGGCATCAATCCCTGACTGACCAAGTGGCCGGGTTCGCATCTGCGTGCTCCAAAGCAACCGTCAAATTGTGTGCTCGATCTGGCGGACCGTGGTCACTATACCGACCTCGCGATTCAACGCATGCCGCTGCGATATCAGAGGTTGCGCCCGACGCGATATCCGCAGGAACACCCACCGAACCGGGTCACCCCCCGGAACGCGTGTGCAAGTCTCGTCATCCTGATACCCTGTGGCAACATGCCCGATGCGGAACAGACAAAGCCGAAGCAGCGACGGGTCATGTCCCGTTGGAGCTACCCCTTGCTTGTGTGGATGATGGTCGGCGTTCTGCTCTGTTTCATCCCGATCACATACCTCGGTGTGAAGCGACTCGAGGCGATCGGAGAGAAGCGAGATCAGGCCGTCTCGCTCCTTCGCGCACGCCGCGCAGTGATCCTCGAGATCGTTCGTGCCAGCGAGCGGCAGCCAGAGATCCCGCTCTCGCAGGCAACGGCGTCCATGATCACGACGCTCCTCGATGACATCGCGAAACTCGGAGAGTCCGAGGAAGGCCAGGCCAAGGTCATGGACCAGGTGCGCGAACGCGTCGCGCAATCGACCGAAGCACCACGCGGCCAGATTCTCGAAGCCACGATCCCGCCTCTCGACGAGCTCTACGTCAGAGACCAACAGATCGTCGATGGCTATCGACTCCAGTTCGCGCGGATCGGTATCCAGGGCCCATACTCGCTGCTCTTGCTCGAAGGGCTTGCCGTGCTGGGGCTCGCCGCCGCGGCATGGATCGTGACGGCAGAGTTCCGTAGGCGTGACCGTGTCGAGTCGGATCTGAGACAGAGTCGCGAACGCCTCGCGGACGCCGAACGCCTCGCGAGATTGGGACATTGGCAACTCGATTCTGTGACCAAACGCATCGAGTACTCCGACGCCTTGCACGAGATACTCGGCATCCCGCGCGAGTACTTCGGCAACACGCTCGATGAGGCGCTCACGGTCATACACCCTGAAGATCGTGATCGAGTGCGAGAGTCAATCTCCGAACTCTCAGAGAATCCGCGCCCCCTCTTCGACCAGTTCAGGTTCGTGGTGGATGGTGAGGTTCGCGTGATGTTCATACGAGGAACACCCGTTCTCGATGATCAGAAGCGATTGGTTCGGGTCTGGGGAACAGCGCAGGACATCACAGACCAGATCAAGGCCGAGCACGAGATTCGCCGCGGAGAGGCCCGCTTCAGGGCCATCAGCGATTACGCGCCGCTCGTCGTCTTCCAGTGCCGCGCCGACGGTGCAAACACCTACATCAGCCCGCGCTGGGAGCACGTGTCCGGCCAGAGGACCGAGCAGGCGATGGGCTGGGGCTGGACGGACGTTATCCATCCCGAAGATAAGAAACGAGTCCTCGATTCGTGGCGTCACGCGCTCGAAGCCGCTTCGCCATGGGCCCATGAGTACCGGATCATCCGTGCCGACAAGCAGATTCGATGGCTCCGCGTGCTCGCCTCCCCCGTTCTGGATGAGCAGCGAGAAGTCACAAGCTACGTCGGCACGGCCGAAGACTTCACCGAGCGCCTCGAAGCCCAGCGAGAAGCACTCGCGTCCAAAGCGAGGTTCGACGCGGTCATACGGGCCAGCAGGCAACTGCTCTACGACTGGAACGCCGAGACAAACTCGATCGAGTTCGAGGGAACCGCAGAGGATGTCCTCGGGATATCGCCCGATGCGCTGAGAACACTCGGCGGCTGGGTCTTGCAGGTACATCCGGAGGACCGGGCGGCATTCCACACGGAGATCGATAGAGTCAAGGAATCGAGAGAACCCTTCGATCTCGAGTACAGGATGATGCGGGCCGACGGGTCGTACATCCACGTTCACGACCGCGGCTACTTCGTACACGCGAGCGACGACGAACTCCACATGATCGGCCTCGTCGCCGATGTCTCCGAGCGAAAGTCACTCGAGATCCAGTTCCATCAGGCCCAGAAGATGGAGTCCATCGGCCGCCTCGCTGGTGGCATCGCGCACGACTTCAATAACTGGCTCACGGCGATCATCGGCCACGCCCGGATCGCAAGAGACGCTGCGATAAAGAACGAAGTCAAGGCCTCACTCGACCAGATCCTGCTCGCCGCCGATTCCGCAGCCGACCTCACACGCCAACTCGTTGCCTTCGCCCGAAAGCAGATCATCGAGCCCAGAATCTGTCGCCCTTTGGACGTTGTCGATCGCGCTCGCGCGCTGATCGAGCCCCTCATCGGCGAGGGGATCACGCTCAAAGTGCATGCCTCCCAGGACCTGCTGAACTTCCGCGTCGATCCCGCCCAGATCCAGCAGGTCCTCGTCAACCTCGTGATCAACGCGCGCGACGCCATGCCAGATGGCGGGTTGATCACCATCGAACTCGCAAACACGCAGGTCGATCCCGCCCTCGCGTGCAAGATCGAAGGGATGCAGCCGGGCCAGTACGTGCAGATCGCCGTCACCGACCGCGGCTCCGGCATCCCCGCAGAGAACATCCCACGCATCTTCGAGCCCTTCTTCACAACCAAAGAACAGGGGAAAGGGACCGGGCTCGGCCTCCCGACCGTCATGGGCATCATGCAGCAGAGCGGGGGCCACATCAAGGTAGAGAGCGAGGTCGGTGCCGGCACAACCTTCAGACTCTACTTCCCGGCCGTGAAGGAGCCGGCGAGGTCCGACACGGACCAGCCCCGAGAGACACGTTCGTCAACCACCCAGGCCGTCGAGGACGAGGCCGGCTCTTCCGAGACGATCCTACTGGTGGAAGACCAGCCCATGGTCCGAGACCTCGTCCGTGAAGTGCTGGAACGAAGAAAGTACACGGTTCTGCTCGCAGGCGATGCCATCGAGGCGATGGCCGTCTCCGACTCCTATAAGGGCCCGATCCACCTCCTCCTCACCGATCTGGTTCTACCCGGCATGAACGGGCGCGACCTCGCGGCGGAGATCGAACGCCGCCGCCCCGGTCTCCGGGTACTCCTCTCATCTGGGTACACGGACCGGCTCGCCGAGATCGAGCCCGGACTCTGCTTCATCCAGAAGCCGTACAGCCCGGACACCCTCGCAGCCGCAGTCCGGCATGCGATCGATTCGCCCAACGTCACCGCATCGATCCGCACCTAAACCGCCGATACCGATCGACACGATAAGGTTCTCCGCCCTCACGTCCCTCGGGCGTGGCCCTACACTCCACGCCAACCCTCCATACGAGTTTCACGACCATGCCACACGTCATCGCCGAACCCTGCATCGGAACAAAGGACACCTCGTGCGTCGAGGTCTGTCCAGTTGACTGCATACACCCAACAAAGGCAGAGGCCGATTTCGGCACCTGCGATCAGCTCTACATCGACCCGGACACCTGCATCGATTGCGGGCTCTGCGTCGACGAGTGCCCCGTGAAGGCGATCTTCCCACAAGAGGATCTGCCGACCGAGTGGAACAAGTACATCCAGCTCAATCTGGAGTACTACAAGAAATAATCGGGCATCCCGCGTCCTCGTTGCACATCACGAGAGTCTCGCAAGGTTCGCACGTGCCGCCTCGCGATCCGCCTTCGCCTTCATCAACTGGTCGCGGGTCTGATCGACAAGATGCTTTGGCGCTCGATCCGCGTAACCGGGATTGCCAAGCCGCCCCTCCAGCGCGGTAATGGACTTGTCCAGATCGGTGATCTGCTTGGTGAGCCGCTCTCGCTCCGCGCCCGCATCCACCTGATCGGCCAGATCGCTCAGGAAGCACTCCTTCGAGTCGAAACTGAACGTCACCGCGGCCGCCGCCGGCGTCGCCGTCGAAACCTCGCCAAGCCCCGCGAGGGTCTCTACCAATCCGCCCGACGCGCCAATCTCTTTCGCGAGCTCAGCATCCACGTGAAGCTTCACGCGCCGCTTGGGCGAAACCTGGTGCTGGCTCCGCACTTCGCGGCAAGCCGTCACGAGTTGCCGCAGACGCTCGAACGACTGCTCCGCTCGTTCGTCACGCAGCGATGCATCCGCCCTCGGCCACACCTCGCGGCACAGCATCCCCGCCCACTTCGCACTCGCCCGCCTCGCCGCATCCTTCGCATCACCCGTGAGATCCAGTCCGGCAATGGCAGCGGTGGGGAGGAGCGATCGCACCCGCTCGTGGATCGCCTCGGTGATGTACGGCGCGATCGGATGCAGCATCCGCAGGATCGCATCCAGCGTCGCGCGCAGCACCGCCCGCTGCGGCGCGGACGAAGCCACCGTCGGCTTGATCGCTTCCAGATACCAGTCGCAGAAGTCACGCCAGAGCAGGTCGTACATGGCCGTGGCATAGGGCGCGTACTGGTACTCCCCGAGCGCGGCATCGACATCGGCAACCGTTGTGGCGACGCGCGACAGCATCCAGCGGTCAACGAGCGAAAGGTCGGAGGGCTTCACGCTCCGGCTCGCGTCATCGGCGCCGGCCTTCTCAAGGATTGAGACTGCGAATCGCGCCGCGTTCCACAGCTTGTTGCAGAAGTTCCGCCCCTGGTCGAACTTGGGGCTGGTGTTCTTGCCGGTGGTCGGATCGCGCTCCACAGGCATCCGCACATCCTGCGTGCTCGTCGTCATCTGCACCAGCGTGAATCGCATCGCATCGGAGCCGTGGCTCTCGATGATGTCGAGCGGGTCCACACCGTTGCCGAGGGACTTGGACATCTTCCGCCCCTCGCCATCCTGAATGACCGAGTGGATGAAGACATCGCGGAACGGCACGGGGCCGCTGCCCTTGCCTCCTTCGTGCTTCTCTGTCTTCGTGCCTTCGTGCCTTCGTGCCTTCGTGCCTTCTGGTCTCAGATACCGATTGAACATCACCATGCGGCTGACCCACAGCGTGATGATCTCACGCGCGGTGCACAGCACCGACGTCGGGTTGAACGCGTCGAGCATCTGCGGGAAATCCGCAATCCCCGTCGCGTTCGCCGCGGCTGTCGCATCCGGCCACCCCATCGTGCTCATCGGCCAGAGCGCGGATGAGAACCAGGTGTCGAGGACGTCGGGGTCTTGCGATACGTGCGATATCCGGTGCGCAAGAGCCATCGAAGGGCGAAGCGAATCGTTGCCATATTCTCTAACGAATGTCTCGCGTGTGACTCGTTGATCTTCAGTTGAAGAGCTGCTCATCCGAGCAAGCCGATGAATATGACCTAGGAACAGATCGCCGCGTCTTGAACGAGAGCACGCAACTCCAAAATATGTACGTTGAACACCCTGTGGTCCGCTCATTGGAGCCGTTGTTTCGACAAGATCACGTTGAAACCAGACATCGTCTTCGAGACCACAAGCTCTCGCTGCGGCTCGGCCCAAGACGTCGAGTGTCGCTTCGCTTTCGAGATTCCTCTGTTCCCATGAATGCACTACGCCCGGGTCCACGCTCTGTGCGGTGCGTTGATGCAAGTAGAAAATCGGTATCCGATGCCCCCACCAGAGCTGGCGGCTGATGCACCAGTCCCTGATGTTCTCATGCCACGTCTCGTACGTCTTCGCGTACCGCTCCGGATAGAAGCGGAGTGATGCATCGCCCGCCTCTCGCTCGGCTCCGCGCTTCACCGGGTCGAGCTGTGCCTCGCGATTGCCCCGCTGCTCATGCACCATCGCATCCAGCGCGGCCCCCGCCAACCTCGGGTCCGTCACCTTCACGTACCACTGGTCGCTCAGATACGGCTCGATCGCCGCATGACTGCGGTATGAATGTCCAACGCTGTGCCGATACGGCTTCTGCGCCTCGAGCAGCCCTCGCTCCTTGAAAGCCGCGACGACCTTCCTGCGGGCCTCCTCACGCGACAACCCGACGAATCCGCGCGCATCCCCGATGTCCGTCCACCCGTGCAGGTCGCTGATCGACGCATCAGGGGCCATCACGTTGATCACGGGCAGGCCATGGCGACGCCCGATCTCGTAGTCGTTCGGATCGTGCGCCGGCGTTACCTTCAGGAAGCCCGTCGCATACTTTGCCTTCGCATCCACGCCCTCGGCATCAGGATCGGCCGCCGGCATGACGACGTAGTCATCCTCCACAATCGGGATCACTCGACCCACCAGCGGCAACTGCACGCACAGCCCGCGAAGCGCCGCCGCGCGGGGATCCCTCGGATTGATCGCGACCGCGGTATCGCCCAAGTAGGTCTCGGGGCGTGTCGTCGCCACAGTGACCCATGCGTTCTCGTCGCCATCATGCCCATCCGCGCCCGGATACCCGCGTGAGGCGAGTTCGTCCCACGTCACCTCCTGCGCATCCTTCGCGTCCTCCGAGTTCTCCGATCGATGCACCAGCGGATAACGCAGGTAGAAGAAGTGGCCATCGACCTCTTCCATCTCGACTTCATCATCCGAGAGCGCGGTCTGCGACACCGGGTCCCAGTTCACCAGCCGCTTGCCGCGATAGATCAGCCCATCCTTGAAGAGTTGGAAGAACGCTTCGCGCACCGCCGCCGCGCACACCTCGTCCATCGTGAACCGCTGGCGCTCCCAGTCGCAGGAGCACCCCATCCGCTTCAACTGGTCGGTGATGACGCGCTCATACTCGTCCTTGAACGCCTGGATCTTCCCCACGAACTCGCGCCGACCCTCCTCACCCTTGAAGTCCGCGCGTCGCTTCCCCTCCTCTTTCAGCACGCGCTTTTCCACCACGCTCTGCGTGGCGATCCCCGCGTGGTCCGTCCCCGGCATCCACAGCGTCTCGTACCCCTTCATCCGATGCGCACGCACCAGCACATCCTGCAGCGTGTTGTTGAGCGCGTGCCCAAGGTGCAACGCCGCCGTCACGTTCGGCGGCGGAATCACAATCGCGAACGGCTCCGCATCGCCGCTCAGCACGCGCGACGGATCGGCGTGAAACGCCCCCGTGCTCTCCCAGCGGGCGCGGATAGCATCCTCGTGCTCCGAGGGCTTGTACGCCTTCGGGAGCTCGTTCGATGGCGCAGCCGCTCCGGGCTTCGGATCGGTGCTGGAAGACGGATTCGGTGCGTGATCGGTCATGGCGTCAAGGGTATCGCCGTGCCGATAGGGATGCGATGATGAACCGGTCAGAGCCAGACAACAAAGTGCAAGACAGGCAGTTGCGAGCCGGCAAGGTCAACCTCGCCACACTCATTGCCGCCCTCGTCCTTCTTGCCGCTGTTCTTCTCAGTGTCCTGACGATCTCCGGACGCCCTGAACCGAGCGTGGCGTCGGGGGCTCTGCCTCAACAAATGATCTCCCCCGCAGAAGCGACCGAAGCCATACTCGTCTCGGTCCAGCAACTCGTGCGAGCGGGTGACCACGGACAAGCAGCAGCGATCCTCGAAGAAGCCGTGAGGACCTACGCCGATCAGCAGGGCCTGAGGATCGCGCTGGCAGAGACCTACGTCGCGCTCAATCGCTCGGGTGATGCATACGAGCAGTTCCTCGCCGCGCTCACGATCGGCCCTCGGGATGCATCAACCGAGTTCGCAGCCGGCACGATGGCGAGGATGAACAATCGCTTCGATCTCGCGCTCGAGCACTATTCCGCAGCACAGAACGCCGAGAAGTCCAATCCGACGTATCCGCTCTATCTCGCCCAGATGCAGCGCAAGCTGGATCTGACGGAAGACGCCAAGGTCTCGCTGCTGAGAGTTGTCGCGCTCCAACCCGAGAACGCGATCGCATGGGGCACACTGGCCGACATCGCACTCGCTGAGAACAAGATCGACCTCGCTCTCCAACACGTCGCGCGTGCCCGCGAACTCGAACCGAGAGTGGGGGCCTGGCGACTGATTGAGGCACGCGCCCTGAAACGCCAGGGCAAGCCGGAACAGGCCTTGCTCGTGCTCGACGGTCTCTCCGATCTGGATCGCCAGCAACTGCACAACGTCCGCCTGATCGCCGAGTGCAACGCGATGCTCGGCAACCGCCAGGAGGCAGTCGCCTGCGTCGTCGATGCCTCCAGGGCTCGGCCGGGCGATGCGGATCTCGCTCTCGAGGCCGCGATCTGGCTCTACAACGCCGGCGACAAGGACGCCGCCCGCACCTTCGCCACGCGTGCCTATACACTTGGCAGTGACTCTGCATCATCGCTGCTCGAACAGATCGGGAAATGAACCGCCATCCCCCAACCCGGGCGGCGGCCGATCCCCTACGAACCCGCTGAAGCAGGTCCACCGCACGCTCGGCGTCGCAACTCTCGCATGGCTCTGCGCTCTCGCCACCGTCACGACCCTTCCTTTGCACGGGTGCTCAGAGCCCTCTCAAACAACTCGAGATGAACCCGCAAAGCCCGTGCGAAAGAGGCCGGTCGGCCCGATCAGCCCGATTGAAGAGCGGGTCGATCACGTCATGGGCACCACCCTCGTCCTTCCAGTAAGCGTGCTTCCCTCGCTCGCAAAGCCGGGGCCGATCTCTGCTCAGCTCGAAGATGGCCGCGAGATCGCCGCGAAGCTCGTTTGGATTCGTGTCGAGTTCGATCCGAACGAGGTCGCTCGCTGGCTCCCTGAAGCAGGTTCATGGAGCGCGATCGACACGCTCCAGGGACGACCCGGTGAAGGGCAGGGATACTGGGCGATACTGACCGACCTTCCTCTGGACTCCGCCGGGCAGGGAATCTGGATCGAACGCGGTCTCATCGAGATCAACTGGATAGCACCACTCCCGCAGGCTCGCACCTCCGACGCACTGGCCCCGGTCTTTCCCGATGCACTCGGCTCACCGGGCTACCAAGCGTACCTCGCGCCGGAGTTCTCCAGCCCTTCAAGACGCTGGCGGGCGCGTCTGTCCGCCGAGGGGCTTGCGGCCGCAGTCCCATCACTCACGCAAGCGGGGGACGATGCTCGTCCGCCCACCCCCGATCCGCTCGAAGCCATCGCCTCCCAGCAGGAATCCCGCTGGGCTGCGGCTCTCTCCCGACTTCACCAGGACGATCCCGACCTGTGCGAGCGCCTCAGACGCGTACTCTGCATGCACGCCGAGCTCGACAACGGCACTCGGATCCCCGTATGGCCACTCAGCCAACGTCGGCTCGATCGTCTGCTCTCCGAACTCCTCAACTCGGGCGGCAATGTCCGAACCCGTGCAAGAGCCGCCGCCGACTTCATGGCCGATCAACCGCTCGGGCTCGCCTGGGTCATCGACGATGCCGGACTCGTCGACGCCGCAACCGGAGACGCGATCTCCACAGTGGGCATCGTCAACCTCGGCGACCGCGCAACGCTCGCGTGGGCCGCGTCTTCAGCAAGCGAATCTCCCGCCAACATCACAACGCTCGAAAGCGGCCGCGGCGTCGCGCTCACCTCCACCTCACGCAAGCAACCGGACGGCACCGGTTCGATCGAGATCAATGTCGGGCGGTGGAACACCACCCGCACAGTTCTCAGCTCGCCGATCCCCGTCACACCACCCGGACTCAGAATGGGTCCCTTTCTGCCCACATGGACCCTCGACCGCTGGCAGGCCGCCGCTGAACCGACACGCCGTCCAGGAGATGTCGAATGGACAACCGCGGCGTTGCTCGAGCGGCTACCCGGCTCCAACGAAGAATGGACGCTCTACGTCGAGTGCCTGCGCCCCGAACACGCCGGAAACGACGCGGATTCCGTCAGGATCTGGATCGGCCCGCGCTCGAAGCCGATCTCCGTCATCCGCGTGACGCGTGGCGGCACCCCGACCGACGAACTCTCACTCTCGACGCCCGAGATTCTCGCGGGGTCAATGCGTGTCCAATCCGATCGCTGGTCATTCCGCATACGTCTGCCCCGTGCCGCATTCGACACGCAGGGCGGCATCACCCTCGGCCTTGAGCGCATCGGCTCCCAGGGCAGACGATGGACATGGCCACGCCCGATCGCCCCGTGGCAATCCGAGCCAGGGCGCGTGCGACTGGACACATCACGCTGGGGTTGACCCACGCGACTGACGCGCTGGCCTTCGCCGTCCGGTTCCAAAGAAAATCGCCCGACCGAATGGGCCGGGCGATCTTGATGCGTGCGAAGATTCAGCAAACCACCATCAGAGCCCTCAGCGACGCCGACGCCCGAACGCCAGTGCGGAGCCGATCATCAGCAGCCCGGCCGCTGACGGTGCGGGCACGACGACCATGCCAACAACGCCGGGGGTGTACACATTCTCAAGGACAATGTCCGTCATGAACGCGCCAGTCATCTGGTCGATCCAGCCGACCTCCAGCGTGCCGAGGTCATTCCGCTGAACCGCTGCATACAAGGTCCCGTTGAAGAAATCCAGATCGTGGTTCTGGAAGTCAAAGCCCATGGAGCCGATCAGCGTGCTCGCGGGCGTCGGTCCGTTGCTGAGCGAGTAATCAACGGTGTAGATCGCGTCGGTGTTGCTGCTCGCGCCCCAGAACGTGTCCGTCGCCGCATCATACGCCGCGCCGCCGTTGCTGAAGGTGCCCGTGGGTCCGACTGGCGTCACTGCGAAACTGACGGGGTTGATCTGGTCCAGGTTCTGCGAACCGCCCCGATACCCGTAGATAGAGCCGTTCGCGAAGACCATGCCGGGATAAGTGCTCTCAAATCCATCGTACAGCAGCGTCAGCGAAGGAGCAGCGGAGAACGCTCCATCCAACCGATACAACTCGAAGGTGCCGTTCACGCTCGCGGTCGAGCTGATCGCCCAGATCTCGCCTCCGGGCATGGTAAACATCGAAACGATGTCATCGGAGAGGGCGAACGACTGCACACCCCCGCCCGACGAGGCGCGGAAGAGTGTCGAACCCTCTGTAACGAGATACGTCGGTGACGCGGACGCGACTCCCGCAGCGACCAGGGCCACTCCACAAACAGCGACGATCTTCTTCGTGCTCTTCATCATCTGTCTCCTTCTCTCAGAGTGTTCACGCGAATGCTGTCGATAACACTACCGTTATGTCATTATCACGGTTGGAGCAGGCGTTTGGATGCGGAATCCATCAGGTTTCTTGGTATTTGAACCTCGGTACTCACGCGCCAAGACGCGCTTCAGTGCCGCGCGAACCAGCACGCTCTGCCTATAGTTGTGCCAACTCGTGGATGAGCAGGTCGGAAATCAAACACAAAGCATTGAATCACAGGGGTTTAAGACCATGCGTCGTGCCAAGATCAGCATCATCGGAGCCGGCAACGTCGGAGCGACGTGCGCCCATTGGGCCGCTGCCAAGGAACTCGGCGACATCGTCCTGCTCGACATCCCGAACAAGGACAAACCCGAGCAGCACATGCCCAAGGGCAAGGCACTCGACCTCGCCTGCTGCGCCCCGATCGAGCGATTCGACAGCTCGATCCACGGAACATTCGACTACAAAGACATCGCGGGCTCGGACATCGTCGTCATCACCGCCGGACTTCCCCGCAAACCGGGTATGAGCCGCGACGACCTCCTGGCCGTCAACGTACCCATCGTTCGCAGCGTAAGCGAGAAGGTGAAGGAGTTCGCACCCGATTCCATCATCATCGTCGTCGCCAACCCGCTCGATGCGATGGTGTACACGGCCTGGAAGACAACCGGATTCCCGACCAGTCGCATCATGGGCCAGGCCGGTGCGCTCGACGTCGCTCGGTTCCGCCAATTTGTTGCCATGGAACTCGGCGTCAGCGTCGAGGACATCTCCGCACTCCTCCTCGGCGGCCATGGCGACGACATGGTCCCCCTCCCGCGCCTCACCAGCGTCAGCGGCATCCCCCTCACCGAACTCATGCCCGCAGACAAGATCCACGCATGCGTCGAGCGTGCAAAGGTCGGCGGCGGCGAGATCGTCAAGCTCATGGGCACCAGCGCGTACTACGCCCCAGCCAGCGGCACCATCCAGATGGTCGAGGCGATCGTCAAGGACAAGAAGCGAATCATCCCCAGTGCCGCATACTGCGAGGATGAGTTCGGCGTCGCACCCGGCAAGAAGGGCAAGGGCTATTTCGTCGGCGTCCCCGCTCTGCTCGGCTCAAAGGGCGTTGAGCGCATCGTCACCTTTGCCCTCACGAGCGACGAGCAGAAACTGATGGATGAGTCGGTCAGCCACGTCAAGGACCTCGTCGGTGCGGTGACCAAGCTCTTCCCCGACCTCGCGTAATCATGCCGCATGGGCTTCTCTCTCTGTGTCAAACACCTGTCGCCTCCAGAACGGGAGTCATCAGAATGCTCCGAACCCTGATGTCCAGAGTCGCATGTCTGACGCTGCTTGTCGGAGCGTCCCACGCAAACGCGTTGCAGCCACCGTCCTCCGATGGGATCGTCGCGCCGGCATGGTCCTCGAGCGAGACACGCGCCGTCGGTGAGATGCTCGCGGGCGTCTGGAAGTCCGGTTCCGTCGCCCAGTCAGATGGCCAGGGTTCCATCGCCATCGTGATGGCGATCGCACATATCAACGTTGATGGCGTGCCGGATGCCCTCTACGTCGAAGCCGCACGCGAAGACGCCCTCTGGCAACCCTATCGCCAGGCGGTCTTCCAGGTGTACACCTACAAGAGCGGTCTGCGCCTGCGGACATACGAAATACGAAACAACCCCGGCATCAAGAACGCGATCGTCGGCTTCGCGTACGCCCCAGAGCTCATGCCCACACTCACCCGCGACGACCTCATCGCGACCCTTGACCTCGATCTGAAGAAAGCCGGTGCTGGGTTCCACGGCCAGACGCCGTATCCCTATCCCACCGGCGTCGGCGGCGCGGTCGAGATGACCAGCCGCATCGAGCTCACTCCCACGACCCTTGCATCGATTGACCAGGGCCTTGCCGCCGATGGCTCCATTGCATGGGGATCGAGCGAGGGAGACAAGTACGAGTTCACAAAGATCCAAAGCCCCGTGACCATCACCAGAACGCCCGAGGGGGTTGTCATGGTCACGCTCGCCAAGGGAGAGGGCGAGCCCCTCGCTGATGGGCAACTCGCCACCGCACACTACACCGGTTACCTCGACGACGGCTTCTCATTCGACAGCTCCCGCAAGCGAGCCCAGCCGATGACCTTCCGCTGGCCCGGCCAGATGATCCCCGGCTGGAACCTCGGGGTCGCGGGACTCAAAAAGGGAGAGCGTCGCAGGGTCATCATCCCCTCCGATCTCGGATACGGACCCAACGGAAACCCGCAGGCACGCATCCCGGGAAACGCACGCCTCACCTTCGATATCGAGTGCGTGCTCCTCCAGGATGCGCCGGTTCAGAGCCAGCCCTCGCCCTCCGGCGGCCATTGAACACGCCCTCTGAGTCGTTCATCGCTCCTCGCACGCTCGCAGTCCGGGGAGTCCCGCGGATATGTCCCAACGCGACTACTACGAAGTGCTCGGTGTGCCTCGGACCGCGAACGCGGACGAGATCCGTCGCGCGCATCGAAAGCTCGCGCGCCAGTTCCACCCCGATATCAACAAGTCGCCGGACGCCGCACGAAAGTTCGCAGAACTCCAGCAGGCCTACGAAGTCCTCTCCGACACCGGCAAAAGGGCGGCATACGACAGATTCGGCCACAACAACCCGGGTGCCGCCTCACAATGCACGGGGCAGTCAGGACCATTCCGCTGGTCAACCTCTGGCGGCTCAGGCGGCTTCGACTTCGAAGCCGAGGATCTCGGCTCCGTCTTCGACGCGTTCTTCGGCTCGCGCTACGGGCAGTCGCAGCCCAGCCAGCAGGCCGGCCAGAGAGCACAAAGACCCCGCAGAGCGCAACGACAACAAACCGTGCAGATTCGTGTTCCCTTCCTCGTCGCAGCACGCGGCGGAACCCACACCACACACCTCTCGATCGACGGTGCCCAGAAGACGGTCGAGGTCGCTATCCCGCCCGGAACTGCCGAAGGAACCAAGCTCCGTGTGAAGCCGCCCGGCAGCGAGACCCACATCGTCTTCGTCGTGGCGGTCGAGCCCCATCCCGTCCTCAGCCGGCTCGATTCCGACAGCCGCAACCTCGACCTCGCCCTCGATGTGCCTCTGACGATCTCAGAAGCAGTCCTCGGTGCCACCGTCCGCGTCCCGACACTCGATGGTTCTGCAGATCTTGCGATCCCGCCCGGCTCAAGTTCAGGCCGTAAACTACGGATGCGAGGGCAGGGCATCAGACTCACGGATGGAACCGCGGGCGATCTCTACGCGACTGTGCGCATTATCGCCCCGGATCCATCACGCATCACGCCCGAACTCCGGTCAGAACTCGAAGCCCTTGCCTCGCGACTGCGATCGCCGAGAGATGGACCCGGTTGGCCCAAGTAGCAGGCACGCCACAAAGCCCAGGGCTCAGAACAGACTTGACAGACAATTCCCCACCGACGAAAGTGAACGCTCGGTCAGGGGCCCAGGACACCGAATCAGTGCTGAAGCAGCAGCATCAACTCTTCGTCTTCCTCCTCGGCGCATTCGACGCCATCGTTGTCGCCGCGGCGTGCTACGGCGCATGGGGAATCAGACGGACACTCCTGACCGAGCCCCCGCTACCCGACTGGGAGTCATACTTCAAGCAGCCCCTCGTCCTCTTCGCCGTCCCAATCACCCTCTACATGCTCTGGACCTTCCGGCTCTACAGGCCGCGCCGAGACCGCTCGCTCCTGCACGAACTCGTCCAGGTCGGAAAGGCCAGCGTCGGCGCGATGGCGGCATTGATCGTCGTCCTCTGGGCCGTCGGCAGCGGCGCCATCGAGAGCGAACCCCGGCGTATCGACCACGCAGACCAGTACGTCGTCGTCGCGGGACGCGCGCTCGACGCGGGCCGCGTCCAACTCATGTCGCTCGGCGTGCTCCTACCGCTCCTGCTCGGTGGCCACCGTGCTCTGGCTCGCATCGCCCTCCGCGAAGTCAGACGCAGGGGAAAGAACCTCCGCCACGTTGCCATCATCGGCGACGGACGACTCGGCGCGATCGTCTGCCGCACCCTCGACCGCAATCCCTGGACCGGCATCCACGTCTCATACTTCATCTCCCATCACGAGACCTCTTCCCGCCCGAGATGCGCCAATCGCCCTGTCGCAGGAGGGCTCGCCGAACTTGAAACGATCCTCTCCAAGTTCCCTGTTGATTCAGTCTACATCGCCGTCCCGACCGCTCGCTCAGCCATCATTCCCCGCGTCCTCCAGCGCCTCGAAAAATTCGTCGTTGATGTGCGCATCGTCCCAGACGTTCAAGCCCGATACCTGCCCCAGAGCATGGCCGTCGCCGAACTCGACGGCATGCCCATCCTCAGCTACCGCGAGAGCCCCCTCTACGGCCTCGGCGGCATGCAGAAACGCGTCATCGACTTCCTCGGCGCGATCGGCGCACTCATCGTCTTCGGCCCACTCATGGCCATCATCGCGATCTGCGTGCGCCTCGGCTCGCCCGGCCCAGTGATCTTCAGACAGCGACGCGTCGGACTCGGGGGCGAGACCTTTAGCATCTACAAGTTCCGCACCATGTACCACGTCGAGGACGAGGGAGAGGGCTCGCTCGCGTGGACGAAGCGCGGCGATCCGCGCGTCACCCCGGTCGGACGCTGGCTCCGACGCACTTCTCTCGACGAGCTCCCTCAGCTCTTCAACGTCCTCCGAGGCGAGATGTCCCTTGTCGGCCCACGCCCCGAGCGCCCCGAACTCGCCGAGCAGTTCCGCGAGAGCTGGCGTGGATACATGATCCGTCAGCACGTCAAGGCCGGCATGACCGGCTGGGCTCAGGTCAACGGCCTCCGTGGCGACTCCAGTCTCCGCAAACGCCTCCAGTACGACCTTTACTACGTCAAACACTGGTCGCTCGGGCTCGACCTCCGCATCCTGTGGATGACAATCTTCAAGGGCTTTGTGCACCCCAACGCGCACTGAGGAGCGGATCCGATGCCACGCGCCCATCGACTGGCATTGGTGGGCCTTGCACTCTCGGCAGCGGCGAGCGCCATCCTTGTACACGAATGGCAGAGCGTGCCTCTCCCGGAAGTGCCGGTCTACTGGCGAGCATCGGACCTCATATCGCCCGGCGAACTCTCACCCGACGACCTCTTCCCTGTGAAGGTGAATGGCCTTGCTGGCTACATCGATCGAACCGGCACAATGCGGATCACACCGCGATTCGAACACGCAAGCCCCTACTCGGAGGGACTCGCGTGGGCCTCCCGAGACGGCCTGTACGGATACATCGACACGACGGGCGAGTGGGTGATCCAGCCCTCGTTTGCATTGGCGCAGCATTTCTCGCTGGGCCTCGCCCCCGTCCGCCACACAAGCGGGATGCACGGCTATATCCGCCCGGACGGGTCGTGGGCGATCGAGCCGCAGTTCGAGAGCGCCAGGAGCTTCAATACCGACGGTCGGGCTCTCGTCGGAAAGATCTCGCTCAAAGGCAGATTCCTCTCGTTCCTCGATGCGGAAGCCGCGAGCGACTGGACATACTGGTGGATCGACACCTCCGGTCGGAAGGTCGCGACATGCCCCGATCCATACACCCCGTCCGTCGAACCCGGCGGCCTAGGTCTCAAATGGCAAGGAGCACGCGTCGGCTTCGTGGATCACACTGGACAATTCGTCATTCAACCCCTCTTCGCAGAGGCCGGCCAGTTCTCTGAGGGTCTGGCACCCGTAAGAGACGCCGGCGGCAAGTGGGGATGCATCGATGCCGCCGGAAACTGGGTCATCGAACCGAAGTGGGATTGGGCATACGGCTTCAAGAACGGCCTGTGCGAAGTCACATTCGCCGGAGCGAACGGCTATGTGAATCGTCAGGGCGAAGTGGTCTGGGCGCACCCAACGTGGATACCTGCCGAGTAAAGGTGCTCCATAGCATCCTGCATGGTTGGACGATACTCCGTCATTGTCATCGGTGGGGGACACGCAGGCGCAGAAGCCGCGTGGGCAGCCGCAAACCTGCTGCCGGTTCGTCCCGGTGAGACGCCCACAGTGGCCCTCGTCACCGCAGATCCCTCCAAGATCGGCGTCATGTCCTGCAACCCCGCAATCGGCGGCCTTGCAAAGGGCCAGATCGTCCGCGAGATCGATGCCATGGGCGGCCTTATGGCCCTCGCCACCGATGCAACCGGCATCCAGTTCAAGGTCCTGAACACCTCCAAAGGCGAGGCCGTCCACGGTCCCCGCGCCCAGTGCGACAAGCACGCCTATGCACGCGCCGTGCAGGCCCTCATCGCTTCCCGCCCCGAGATTCAAGTCATCGCCGCCAGCGTGGAGCGCATCTCGACAGACGGCGATGCAGTCCGGAGCGTTGAGATCTTGACGCCCGATGGCCCCCGAACGCTGGAAGCCACCGCCGTCGTACTCACGACCGGCACATTCATGCGCGCCCTCATGCACCGCGGCGAGCAGAAGACCGAGGGCGGGCGTTACGGCGAGCACGCCGCCGTCGGCATCGCGGGCTCGCTTCGCGCGCTCGGCTTCGAACTCGGCCGCCTCAAGACCGGCACGCCGCCCCGCCTGCGCAAGGGCTCCATCCGCTGGACCGACCTCCCGCCGCAACTCGGCGATGCGTCGCCCGTTCCCTTTAGCGATCTCACCGATGCACGCGACGAAGCCGGCGCACGCACGCCATGGAGCATCTCGCACCCCGACGGCGTCGAGCGCCTCGTTCTCGACCGCTTCCCCCTTCTCCCACAGGTCGAATGTCGCCAAACATCCACAAATGCCGCCGCCCACGAACTCATCCGCGCCAACCTCCACCGCGCTCCGATGTTCTCCGGGCAGATCGAATCCGTCGGACCACGCTACTGCCCCTCAATCGAGGACAAGGTCGTTCGATTCGCCGAGCGCGACACCCACGGCGTCTTCCTCGAGCCCGAATCACTCGAAGACGATTGGATCTACTGCAACGGCATCTCCACCAGTCTCCCCGCCGACGTGCAGGATGCCATCGTCCGCGCCATGCCCGGCTGTGAGAACGCCGAGATTCTCCGCTACGGCTACGCCGTCGAGTACGACATGGTCCGCCCCCATCAGATCTACGCCACCGGCATGACCAAACTCGTCCGCGGGCTCTTCCTCGCAGGCCAGATCAACGGCACCAGCGGCTACGAAGAAGCCGCCGGTCAAGGCCTCATCGCCGGAATCAACGCCGCCCGCCTCGTCCGCAGCGAACCCGAGTTCATGCTCGGACGCGACCAGGCGTACATCGGCGTGATGATGGACGATCTGGTCACCAAGACCCCCGTCGAGCCCTATCGCATGTTCACCAGCCGTGCCGAGCACCGGCTCCTCCTCCGCTCCGACAACGCCGCTGATCGTCTCACACCCATCGCGATCGATCTCGGACTCCTTTCCTCGAGCAGCATCGGCCGTCATCGCGAGGTGGTCTTCGGCCGCCGACGCGATCGGCTCGCACAAGCCCAATCCCTGGTCGATGCCACGCGTCTGAATGGCCAGTCGCTCGACCATGTCATTCGCTCATCGGATCTCTCCGTCGAAGAACTCCGGGCCCACCTCGCCGGCGCACACGGCTCGGCCGCGTCCGATCTTCCCATGCCCGTGCTCCGCTCGGTTCTTGCCGATCGCCGCTACGCACCGCTGCTGAACCGGCAGCACGCCGAGATCCGGCGTCACGCCGAACTGGAGACCAAGCGGATACCACCGAACTTCGACTACAACAACTGTGCGTCCCTGAGAAACGAAGCCCGGCAAGCCCTCAACCGCTTCCGCCCCGCGACCTTCGGTCAGGCCGCACGCCTGGAGGGCATCACGCCCGCTGACATCACGCTCCTCTCCGTGCTGATCGCTCGCTCACGGCAAGACGGCCCAGGGCCGGGCAGAGCGAGCAGGGCCGCAACCACATGAAGCACGACCTGATCGTCCTCGCCTCCGCCCAGGAAACCTCGAACAGCGTGCTCGTCGCGCTCGTGGTGATCCTCGTCGCGGCCGCGCTCCTCGCGATGCTCATGACCCGGCTCCGTCAGGCAACGATCCCGGGGTATCTGCTCGCCGGTGCGATCATCGGCCCCAACGCCCTGGGCCTCATCTCCGACAGCGAGTCGATCGAGTCCATCTCGCACCTGGCCACGATACTCCTGATGTTCAGTATCGGGTTGCACATGGAGCTCTCGCAGAACCGACGCGACCTGATCCCCGCCACCCTCGTCGGCATGATCTCGACCCTGCTCTCCGCAATCGGCATCGCTCTCGTCTGCTGGCTGCTCGGCCTCTCCCCGCCCGCTGCGATCACCATCGGGCTGGCCATGTCGATGTCATCAACCGCTGTAGTCGCGCGAATCCTCACCGAACGACGCGAACTCAGGCAACTCGCAGGACGCATCTCGTTCACGATCCTGCTCGTGCAGGACATCTTCGCCGTGGGCATCCTCGCGGCGATCCCCATGCTCGCCGCGTGGGCCCGCCGTGCCGAGGGCGCATCCGACGCCCACGCCGCTCCCGGCTCACTTCTCACCACCATCGGTGAGGGCTCGCTCAAGGTCGGGCTCGTCATCGCGTTCCTGCTCTTCGGCAAGTTCATCCTCCCGCGGATCATGCGCGAGGCCGCGCGTGTCGCCAAGGGCGAGGTCATGCTCGTGGTCTCAGGCGCCGTCGCGCTCTCCGCAGCTGCTGTCGCCACCCTCGCAGGGCTGAGCGCGGAGCTCGGCGCGTTCGTGGCGGGGTTACTCCTGGCATCCACGCCATTCCGCCACCAGATTGTCGGACAGCTCGAGCCGGTGCGAGACCTGTTCCTCGCCATCTTCTTCGCCTCCGTCGGATTGCAGGTCGATCTCCACGCAATCAGCCAACTCTGGTGGCAGATCACCATCGGCATCCTCGCGCTGATCACACTCAAGGCACTCTCCATCGGGCTCATCTCGTGGAGCGTCGGCGCCCCGCCCGCCATCGCCTCCACCGTCGGGCTCTCGCTCTCGCAGGCCGGCGAGTTCGCCCTCGTCGTTCTCACGGTCGCGCTCGCGGACGCCGTCATCGACGACCAGGCCATGCGTGTCGCGCTCCCCATTGTTGTCCTCTCGCTCGTCTGCACCCCCTGGCTCATGGCCGCCGCCCGTCGATTCTCGCCCCGCCTCGCTCCTGCCCCGCTCGCCCCATGGCGCATCGCCGCCTCACTCCGAGCCGATACGCCCGACCCCCACCCGGACTTCATGGCCGCTGTCACCTGCCGCGCCGTCATCGCCGGATTCGGACCTGTTGGACGAGCCGTGGCCGATCGCCTCGATCTACTCGCCATCCCCTACACCATCATCGAACTGAATGCCGAGACAGTGGAACGTCAGCGAGCCCTCGGACGCTCCATTGTCTATGGCGATGCCACCAACACGGAGGTTCTGCAGGCTGTACGCATCGAAGACGCCTCAGTTGTCGTGCTCGCTATACCCGACGATGAAGCCACAATCCGCGCCTGCCGCGCCATCCGTGCCAAGGCTCCTGACGCGTTCATCGCGGCTCGCTCAAACCTCGTCCGCAAGGGCATCGCCATCCGCGAAGCGGGTGCAAGCGTCGTCGCCGTCGATGAGATCGCCGTAGCCGAATCGCTCACCCGCGAGGTCGTCGCCCACATCGAGAAACTCGCCGAGCCAGCGCCCGAACGCACCGGAGATCCCGTCACCCCCGTCAATCCTTGATCTGGCGAATCTCATCCCTCAGAATCGCGGCCAGCTCGTAGTTCTCATCCTCGATCGCCTTCGCAAGCCGGGCCTGCAACTCGCCCGTCTGGCTCACCGGTAACTCCGGCGTCTGCTGAGGCACCCGAGCGCCAAGGGTCTCCCTCATGGCACGCAACGCCTGCACCTCCGCAGATTGCTCGAACTGCTCCGGAGCATGCTCATCGAAGATCCGGCGCAGAGCTTCAAGCCCCTCGTCGATCGCGACCAGGGCCGCCTTCGGCTCGCTCTCACGCAACGACCGCCCCGCCAGCGCACGCGCACGGATCATCGTGACGTAAGGCCTGAACTGCTCCAGCGCGGTCCGGTCAGACTCCATCTGGGCGTGAGAAACGCAGAAATCAAGCAGCCGCAGATTTCGCGTCGTATCCCTGATCACGCGATCAAAGTCCTCGATCGCCAGCAGCCCAACATACCGGTGGTAATACTGCACCGACTCTTCCCTGAGCAGGCGGCACTCCTCCGCCCCGAGGAACCGAGGCGCCTCGGTTGCCTCCCCCGGCTCGAAAGAGGATCGCCCGAACTCTTTCCGCTGCTCACGCCGATCCACATCCAGATCGTCGGCACCGGACAGCCCAGCCGCCTGATCCTCGTACATGTCGAGCAGACTCTCGAATCCGCCGGGCCTCTGCCCGTCCGGGCGTCCGTCCAGCTTCATCTGCAGCACGCCGAGATCCACCCTGAGTTGAAGCATCTCCTCGCCATCAGGCCCCTGTACGAGCCGCGCTGTGATGTGACCGGGTTCGTAGGGCCATTCGTTCAAGAATGAAGTTAGGTCTCTGTTCATATTTCTGGTCGCCAACCGGTCATTTCTTCGCATACTTTCATACGTCTCCAAGGCCTGCGTGGCCTCGCGACGTCTCTCTAGGAGGACGATTGTACGTGATTCGCGCGTGCTTCCGCGCGTCTCTCGGACTGTTCGGTTTGTATCCGGACCCTGCACAGCCGTGTAGGTATCGCATTCATTGGGACTTAGGAGCGATAACGCCAGAGATCAACAGAAACTTCAAGTGCCAACTTGACCCCGACGATGCAACCGGGACCAATTTAGCGGCGAATCTCAAAAGTGAGTGGCATTCTTGAATTTTCGTGTCATGTTGTAAGGTGAGAGAGACTCGGGCGCTGAAGGTCCGGGTCGCACACGCGGAAGGTGGGATGAGACGTGAGCGGCAAGAACGAGCTGTCGGGCTATGCCCGGCGGGAACTGCAGTCCGACCTCCAGCTCTACTTGAGGGGCATTAACGAGGTACCGCTGCTGTCCGCCGAGGATGAGCGTGAACTGGGTTGGGCGATCGTCAACGAGAACTGTCCCCAGGCGCGTGAGCGAATGGTCCGGGCCAATCTCCGACTGGTCGTCTCCATCGCCAAGAACTACATGAACCGCGGGCTTCCCCTCACCGATTTGATCGAAGAGGGGAACATCGGGCTTCTCCGGGCCGTCGAAGGCTTCGACCCCGCCCAGGGTGCCCGGTTCAGCACCTACGCGTCCTGGTGGATCAAGCAGGCCATCAAGCGGGCCCTCATCAACGCCACCCAGCAGATCCACGTCCCGGCCTACATGGTCGAACTCATCGCCAAGTGGAAGGTCGCGCAGCGGAAGCTCGAGGCCGAGCTCGGCTACACCCCGTCGATCCAGCAGCTGGCCGACGCGATGAACATCCCGGTCAAGAAGGTCAAGATCATCAAACGCGCCATCCGGGCGCTCAATTCGACCGTTCGCGAGCCCCAGAGCCGCGACGGCGAGATGATCTCCCTCGCCGATGTCGTCGCCGACGCTCGCATGAAGACGCCCGACGACAACGTCCTGCGTGGCGATGAGCTCGGCGTCCTCCGTCGCCTCCTCGAAGCAATCGACGAGCGCGAAGCCATGATCCTCCGCCTCCGGTTCGGTCTCGACGGTCAGGAGCCCCTCACCCTCAAGCAGATCGCCGAAGAAATCGGCATCAGCCGCGAGCGAGTACGCCAGATCGTCGACGAGGCCCTCACCCGCCTCAACCAGCAGATCACGGACGAGAAGCCCAGCCGCTTCTATCGTGCCGCACCCGGCCGCGAAGAAGCCGCCACGGAAGCCGAATCCCAGGACTCGGCCACTATCCCCGGCCAGACCGTCGGTTGAGCCAGCCATCCGCATCGAACCGCACGGGCACGCAGCAATGCGGGCCCGTGTGTCGCTTTCTGACCCTCATCGCTCCGCACACGGGGACGCTCCACGCGGCTTGTGCTACCATCGTCGGCCATGCAAAACAGCTCAACGCTCCGCACATCGCGGGCATCATTGCTCGCCCGACAGCACACGCTCCACACTCTCATCGCCATCGCGATCACGCTGGCCGCGCCGGTCGTCGCGCTGGCAGACGACTTCGTCAACCGAGTGAATCAGCCCTTCCGGGCGATTCGCACCGAACTCAGGTCCGATTCAGTCCTCCTCCCCGTCATCGCGCGCATGGCAGCTCCTCCTGTCGGCGTTGACCGCCTCGATCGCGCGAGGATCATCCCCGCCGGCTCGCAGTCATGGGCCGCCGCCGAGACGTGGGCACAGGGCGATTCGCAGCAGGCCGTCCTGAAAGCGATCCATCAGGTCACGCAGGAACCCGACTACCGCATCGCATTCGGCTTCGGGCAGCCCTACGGAGCCCAGGGGGTCCCCGCCTCGCAGATCCGTGATCGACTCTACACAGATCTCGGCGATCCGCCCCTCCTCTCCGCCGCTCGCCATCACTACCTCCCCGCCTTTGAACGTGTCGCATGCCTGGTCAACGTCGAAGCCACACGCCTCGCGGCAGCCGGCGACCCGAACGCAGCGATCGACCTCCTCATCGACTGGGTCTTCTTCTGCCGCCAGATCGCAGATCGCGAGTTCGCAGTCGAGGTCATCTGGGCCATGCAGGAGATGTCTCGCTCGTTCGAGCGCGTCCGCGATGTCGCGTATGTCGACTCGCTCGCCTCGTCGCCCACCCTCTCGGCCGATCGCATGAAAGCGGTGATCGACCGCCTCGAAGAGCGCGGGTTCCTCGGGATCGAACGCATCGCGCTCCCGCTGGCCGACACGATCGGTGCCGAACAGGTAATCGCTCGCGTCTACGTCGAGCGTGCCGGCATCAACAAAGCAACGTTCGGCAGCACGCTCGCCCGCCTGGGAAGCTCCGACCGCCCGCTCCGCCTCTTCGGAGAGGCCGCCAAGTGGGATGTCATCGCCGATCGCCAGAAAACATGGTTCGATATCCGCGACACACTCAGCAAGATCACCAACGACTGGACCAGCCGCTGGATGCTCGACGCCTTCGACCCCAGAATGACGCAGGCCTTCGAGTACAGGTCGCTCGACGCCAGTTCAAGCGTCATCCAGGCGACAGTCCCCGACCTCAGCGAGATCTTCGCCCTCCGACAGGTCCTTCGCACGGAAGCCGTCGCCACCCGACACGCACTCGCCGTGTACTGCGCAAAGGTCAGCGGCGGGCAATGGCCGCCGACCCTCGCCGCCGTGCGCCCGATCTGGATCCAGCAACTCGAGATCGATCCCTTCAACCCGCGAAGAGAACGCGGGGCCAGGCCGCCGCTCGAGTATTTCGTACCCATCCGAGACACCCGCTCCCAGTTCGGAGACCGCGAAGTTCCAAGACCCCACGACATCAGCATCGTGACCAGCGGCCAGAACTTCTCTCGACAGATCGACGACTCACAGTTCATCCTCTACTCCGTCGGCGGCAACGGAGGCAAAGACTGGGCGCGTCGAGTCCAGAACACCGCCGACAACATCGCGAACGCCGACTATCTCGCCTGGCCTCCCATCCTCTCGCTCCAGCGTCAGCACATGGCCGACAGCGGCCAGCTCAAGTAACGGCTCCTACCCCGCGGCATCGAAGAAAACGACACGCCGGCGCGAACCCACACGCGCCGCGAGGAGACACCACCTTGGCCTCCAACTCAACAACTCCCGGTGGCGGCTCAGTCGAAAGACTCGTCATCATCGGCTCCGGCCCCGCGGGCTGGACCGCCGCGATCTACGCCGCCCGCGCGAACCTCGCACCGCTCTCCATCGTGGGCGTTCCCAAGCAGGATCCCAGCATCGTCCTCCCCGGTGGCCAGCTCATGCTCACCACCGAGGTCGAGAACTATCCCGGCTTCGACCACGGCATCATGGGCCCCGAGATGATGGGCAAGTTCCAGGCCCAGGCCGAGCGCTTCGGTACTCGAATCATGGGCGACGATGTCGTCCGCTGCGATTTCTCGAAGCGCCCCTTCGAGCTGCACACGCAATCAAACGGAATCGTTCGTGCCCACGCCGTCATCATCGCGACCGGCGCAACCGCAAACTGGATCGGCCTGCCGAACGAGATGCGTCTGGCCACTATCGGTGGCGGCGTCTCCGCCTGCGCCGTCTGCGATGGCGCACTTCCGGCGTTCCGCAACCAGCCGCTCGCGGTGGTGGGGGGCGGCGATACCGCGATGGAAGAGGCCACCTACCTGACCAAGTTCGCCAGCGAGGTCTACATCATCCACCGCCGCGACTCCTTCCGCGCCAGCAAAATCATGCAGGAGCGGTTCCTCAGCCGCCCCAACGCCAAGGTGCTGTGGAACAAGGTCGTCGTCGACGTGCTCGGCGCTGACAAGATCACCGGCGTCCAACTCAAGGACACAGTCACCGGTGAGCTCTCGACCCTCGATGTCAGAGGTCTCTTCATCGCCATCGGACACACACCCGCCACGAAGTTCCTGAAAGATGCCGGCATCGAGCTCGATGAAGCCGGATACATCGCACTCCGAACCCGCAGCAGCCGCACCAACATCGAGGGTGTCTTCGCCGCGGGGGATGTCTCCGACAGCGTGTACCGGCAGGCCGTCACGGCCGCCGGCATGGGGTGTCAGGCCGCGCTCGACGCCGAGCGATGGCTCGCCGCGACAGGCGTGCACTGACCGAACTGCCCGTGCCGAGAGTGGGCATGAACGACTTCGTCCAAAACATCGCGGACCGCGGCTTTGCAGCGTGCTCCCACGTCATCGATCCTCACGCGATTGCCGAGATGCGTGAATCGCTTCCGATCGTGCCATCCGGCGGACTGCGGAACGCCCTTGCGATCAGCGAGCTGCTCGCCGCTTTGGCCCGGGCCGACGCGTTGCGAGCGCTCGCGAGAAGCGTGCTTGGTGGGACTGCTCGCGTGACCCGCGCGATCCTGTTTGACAAGTCTCCGAACGCGAACTGGCGAGTGCCGTGGCATCAGGACACCACCATCGCAGTCAAGGAACGCCGCGATGTTCCCGGCTTTGGCCCGTGGTCGATCAAGGACGGAGTCGTTCACGTCAGGCCCCCCGCGTCCGTTCTTGAGCGTGTCCTGACGCTGAGGCTTCACCTTGACCCCTGTAGTGAGACAAACGGTCCGCTCATCGTTCTGCCCGGCACGCATCGGAAGGGTTTCCTTGGCGAGCATGAATCGAGGGTCTCCATCGAGTCGATCGTGCCCGTAACGTGCGCCGCCGATGTCGGCGATGTAGTCGCGTTCCGGCCGTTGCTCATGCACAGTTCGCAGAAAGCGCAAGTAGCCACGCATAGGCGTGTGCTTCATCTTGAGTTCGCCGTCGGAAGCCCCGGCGGTGCGCTGGAATGGAACGATGCCGATCCCGACGCCCCAGTCAGTGCGGATCGCTGATATCGGCCTCGCCGAAGAGCCGAAACTCCTTCCGACGCAGCACCTGACCCGCCAGGTCCGTATCGTCCACCGAGAGGGCGATGGTGGGGGTGCCGTTCGGCCGGAGCATCAGCGAGTACGCAAAGTGAATATTGATCTCCGCCCCGAGCAGCGAGAGACACAGACTCGAAATCGTGTGCCCGCGCGACAGCTCGACAACCAGCACATCCCGCTCCGAGAACGTCGCATTCGCGTTCCGAAGAATCTGGCGTGTCAATTTCGATGAGTTCGTGATGATCCGGATCACCGCGTGATCGCTCGCCTCAGCAACCGAGAGCGCGCAGATCGCACACCCCGAGCCGTCGAACGCTCGCACAAGATCGAAAAGCCGGCCGACACGGTTATCCAGAAACACGCTGAACTGTGTCACGCGTGGCGGGGAGTACCCCATCGTCGTCTCGGCAGGCATCGATGCCTGGCTCATGCGCGTCCTCTCGCCGATTCGATCGTGCCGGCGCGTCCGACGCCGACAACTCCCAAGACACATGCCGCAGGGCCGACTCCACCGAGCCGCACACCCACGACACCTCACATAGATCGTACCACCCCGCGTCGCGGCTCACAAGCCCAAAATCCGCTCGCTCACGCCCCGACGATCAAACCGCGAAACTCGACCCGCAACCACAGGAAGTCGTCGCGTTCGGGTTGGTAAACACGAACCCGCGCCCCATGATCTCGTCCTTGAAGTCCACCGTCGTCCCGTTCAGGTACAGCAGACTCTTCGGATCGCAAATGATCTTGACCCCGTGCTGCTCAAAGACCTCGTCGGTCTCCTTCTGCGTCTCGGTCAGATCGAGCACATACGAGAACCCGGAACACCCTCCACCCTTGACGCCGACCCGGAGCCGAACCTTGTCCGCGTCGAGCTCCTGCTGGGTGATGATCGTCTTGATCTCGCGTGCCGCGGTCTCTGAGAGGATCACGCCCTGAACCTGAGAGTCCTGGCCGGATTGTGGAATAGTCGTCGTACCTGCCATGCTTGCCGCTCCGTGTCTGCCGCAGGTTCCTTCCCCCGCAGACTTGATGCTTCACTATATGCCGTACCCGCGTCCGAACCCCGCTTGACCCAGCCACTTAGATGCCCGGAAGAGCATCAAGATTCGGACCATGCCGTCGCTCAGTGGGCCGTGGCCTTCTCGGATTCAGCCCCGATCCCGTTCTTCTGCTTGTAGTCCGCGATCGCCGCACGGATGGCGTCCTCTGCAAGCACCGAGCAGTGGATCTTCACCGGAGGCAGCGACAACTCTTCCACGATCTCGGTGTTCTTGATCGCCAGACCCTCATCGAGCGTCCGCCCCTTCAGCCACTCCGTCGCCAGCGACGAGGACGCGATCGCCGACCCGCACCCGAAGCACTTGAACTTGGCATCCTCAATGACACCCGTGCCCTGGTTCACCTTGATCTGAAGCTGCATCACGTCGCCGCACTCGGGCGCGCCGACCAGCCCGACGCCGACGTCGGCCCGCTTCTTCACCTCATCCGTCGTGCCGAAGTTCCCCACGTTCCGGGGCTTCTCGTAATGATCGATGATCTTCTCGCCGTATGCCATTTTTCACCTCGTATCAAGCCAGCCCAAGCCCGTCCGAATACACCCGATTCAGTCCGATCAGTGATGCGCCCACTCCACCTTCGAGAGGTCGATCCCCTCTTTGTGCATGTCGTACAGCGGAGAAAGCTCACGCAGCTTCTTCACCGACTTCACGATCGCCTCGGCCGCGTAGTCCACCTGCTCATCCGTCGTCCAACGTCCCAGCGACAGACGAAGCGACGAGTGCGCCAGCTCATCACCGACACCCAGCGCCTTGAGCACATACGACGGCTCCAGCGACGCGCTCGTGCACGCCGAACCCGACGAGCACGCGATCTCCTTCACCGCCATCATCAGACTCTCGCCCTCGACGAATCCGAACGAGATGTTCGTGATCTGCGGCAGCCGCTTCTCGCGATGCCCATTCACCTGCACCACATCCAGAGCCGCCGTCACCGCGTTCTCCAGCCGTGTACGCATCGCGAGCAATCGCCGCCCGTCCTGCTCCATCTCCTGCAGGGCGATCTCCGCCGCCTTGCCCAGACCGACAATCCCCGGCACGTTCAGCGTGCCGGATCGGAAACCCCTCTCCTGCCCGCCTCCGTCCACCAGCGACTGCAACCGCACCCGCGGCTTCCTCCGCCTGACATACAACGCGCCAACGCCCTTCGGTCCGTAGATCTTGTGACCGCTCATCGAGAGCAGATCGACGTTGTCCTTTCCCACATCGGTCGGCATCTTCCCGACCCACTGCGTCGCATCCGTGTGGAAGATCACCTCACGCTCGTGGCACAGTGCGCCGATCTCGCGGATCTCATTGATCGTCCCGATCTCGTTGTTCGCCCACATGATCGTCACGAGGATCGTGTCCTCGCGCATCGCGCCCCTCACCATCTCCGCCGTGATCAAGCCGTCCGATCCGGGCTCGAGGAATGTGACGTCGAACCCTTCCTTCTGCAGACGCTTGCAGGGATCAAGCACCGCCTTGTGCTCGTGGATCGCGCTGATGATGTGCCCGCGCGGCCTTCCCGATCCCGCCGGCGCACGCTCGTACATATACGCCGCACCCTTGATCGCGATGTTGTTCGACTCCGTCGCGCCCGACGTGAACACGACCTCTTTCTCATCCGAGCCGATCAGTGCAGCCACCTGCTGCCGAGCGGTATCCACACCCTCCTCCGCCTCCCAGCCGAACCGATGGTTGCGGCTGCCCGGATTGCCGTACCGCTCAGTGAAGAAGGGGAGCATCGCCTCTACGACGCGAGGATCGCAAGGTGTGGTCGCCGCATGATCAAGGTAAATCGGGAACTTCAGACCCATTGCGCACCTCTCGCAGGCCGCCTCGCCCGTAAACCGGATAGGCATGTCCTGATAATTAGAATCATTCCATTGTAGAACGCAACGGATGATAGGCATCGGAGGAAGGGCACGCAGACCCGGCCTCACTCGCTCGTATCGTTCCGCTCGAAGACCATCCGCACGCGATTGCCGGCATCGTTGAACTCAAGCCGGGTCATGTACGCGCGAATCAGCATCAGCCCTCGCCCCGTCGGCACCTCGAGATTCTCATCAAGCGTCGGATCAGGAACATCGCCCGGGCTGAACCCCGGCCCCTGATCCTCAACAGCGATAGACACCTGGTCCGGCCCGACAGCCAACTCAACCCGAACCGGAGCCGACGCCGAGAGCCCCTTGTGGCCATGCTTGAACGCGTTCGTGATCGCCTCCTCGAAGGCTAACCGGATCGCGAACTTCGCCGCCTTCGGATATCCGAACTGATCGAGCGCGCCCAAGACCTCCGTCTCAGCGCGATGGATCAGCGCCCGATCATTCGTCAGGTCGATCCTCCGCTCGATCGATTCAGGGCCGTGGGATGGTGGCATAAGCGCATGCTCAACGAGGGCCGGGGCTCGATCGACGCAGTCAACCGAAACTCTTGATCGCATCCTCGGTCGTCGGCATGATCTTGAAGATGTTGTTGAGCCGCGTGATCACGAACACCTCATAGATCTGCGGATCGATGTTCGCGAGCCGCAACTGACCCTTCTGACGCAGCTTGTTGTTGATCGTGATCAGCGTGCCGAGTGCCGCCGAAGAGAGATGGTCCACGTTCGCGAAACTGATCAGCAGTTTCGGTGAAGACTCCGACTCGATCAACGATGTGATCTCATCACCGATCATCTGGATGTTCGCCTCATCAAGGATGTTCCGGTCCACGAACTCGACGATCGTGACCCCTGAATCCTTGCGGACGCGAAGACGAGAGTCCGAAGCCGCCATGCGTGCATCTCCCAACTGATCAACCGCCGCGGCGGGTTGCCGCGTCCCCATCATAGTGCCCCCGAACCATTCGGGCATGAAAACACGCAACGAGAAAGGGGCGACCCGCTCGGGCCGCCCCTTGGATCGATTCAAACCAGCATCTCTCAGCCGGCCAGACCGGCCCGCGTCGCATCGCCCAGACCCGGGAAGTTCCGGTCCTCTTCCTCGTTCTGGATCAGGATCGTCGGCTTGAGCAGGATCAGCAGCGTCTGCTCCTCCGTCGTCTCGATCCGGTTGGTGAAGAACCTGCTGATGATCGGGATCTTCGACAGCACGGGCACACCCGTCTCGACCTCGACCTCAGTCAGAAGCCGCTGGCCGCCCAGCAGGATCGTCCCCTGGTCCGGAACCGAGACCGTCGTGTTGACGGTTGTCGCCGTGATGGTCGGCAACTGAACAAACGACTCGACGCTCGAAGAGCTCACCAACTGGCCGCCCGCGACCGCCGTCACCGCACGCTCGGCAAAGCCGTCGATGCGGGCCAGGTTCGTCCGAACGTTCAGCGTGACATACCGCCGATCCGCCGAAACCGTGCCATCGACATCGAGCAGCACACCCTCGGACACGGCACCGACAGTCGGATCGAAGCCGACCGCCGAATCGCTCGTCACAGGTGTCAGGTCAGAAATGAACGCCACCTGAGTCGCCACCGAGATGTTCGCACGCTGGCCGTTCATGAACGTCAGCCGCGGAGCCGTCAACTGCACCGAGCGGCGATCGGCCTGCGTCGCCGTCACCAGGAAGTCAACCTGCACATCGTCAAGGAACTGGCCGGCAATCCCCAGCGCAGGAGCCGCGCCGATCACCGCGCTGCCCACGCTGCCCTCAGGCAACGCGCCGCTCAAGAGACCGCCCGCAAGGCCGAGCGAGTTCTGTCCCGCCCCGATCGGCGACCACGGGCGAGGATTGACAACGCCCTGGCTCGTGCCGGTTCCTCCCGTGACGTTGCGCTGCAGCCCGCCCTGCCCGAAGTTGAAGAAGTCGCTGCCTTGAATAGTCGGGTCGTTCGCCTGAGCCGCGCGGACCTGGTTGTTGTTCGAGTTGAAGTACACATCCAGATCAAAGCCGATCTGCTCGAAAAAGCCCGAGGAAACCAGCAGGAATCGGGTCTCGACGTTGATCTGAAGCGCCCGCTGCTCACGCAGCTTGCTCAGAAGGCCGCCGATCTCGCGATGATTCCGGGCCGTATTCGTGATGATCAACGACCCCGCGAGCGGCTGGATCCGCCCCGTATCGCCCCCGTTGTCGGTCCACCCCTCGAAGTCGATGTTCTGGGTAATGATGTCGATGATCTGCTGGCGACGCTCCTCCAGGGGAAGGCGAGTGTCGTTGTTGTCATCGTTCGTGTTCTGGAACGGGCTCTGACCACCGCCGCCGCCACCGCCCTGATTGCTCTGAAGCACCTGAGACAGATCGAACTCGGGGGCGTTGTCGAAGTCCGGCACCTCGATCAGCAGGTCGCGAATGTCGTAGATCGCCAGGATCGTGTTCTTCCGCAGTGCCTCATCCGAAGCGATCTGCAGAATCCCGTCGTTCACGGCCCACGCCGCGCGGCTCAAACGATCCGGGCTCACCTTATCCAGCACACGGTCAAGCACCGTGCGGATCGGAACCCGCGACAGGTTCAGCGAAACCGGAGTGGAACGATCGACCCCGATCTCCTCCAGCGAGGCCCAGTCCACGTCGATGTTCAGCTGCGAAATCGCCTCGACGAACTGCACCACCTGCTCAATCGTCGCATCCGCAAACCGCGCCTGCTGCACCGGTTGATCGAGCTTCGCAAGAACCGACTGGTTCTCCGGCGGCTCGCGGAACGCCTGCATCTCGCCGCGTCGGAACGAGATCGACGGCCAGTCGCTCGGGTAGTTCACGACCGACGCGCCGGGAATCAATGCCGCTTCCTTGTTGCCAAGCCGCATGAGCGCGTGGGTCAGCTCCGCACGAGACTCAAGCTCGTTGAACTCCTGGTAGATCATCAACGCAGTAAGCACGTCCTTGAGAAGAAGTCCCGAAGGGCTGATCGGATCAAGGAACAGGATCTGATCAACGACCTGCAGGGCCTCCTTGTACTTCATCTCCATCTGCAACGCACGCACGCGGTCGATGTGCTCCCCGATCTTGCGGTCGCGATCCAACGTCCTCGCACGGGCCTGATCATCCGCCTGACGCTTGAGGTCCGCTTCACGACGCCTGATGTCGTCGAGCCGCAGCTGGTCCTCGGTCTTGCCGATCTTGTCGAGCAGCGAAGTCGTCTGAGCCATCAGGCCCTCGTACTCGCTCTCTGCGAAATACTGGCGGGCCGACTTCAGCGTCAACTGCGCCTTCAACGCCTGAAGTCTCGCCTCGGAGACACTCTGCGTCTGCAGCGAAGCGCTCGACTGCGACATCAGGTTGTTGAACTCGGCAAGCGTCGCCTGCTTCGCGAATCGATTGGTCTCCAGCGCCGACTGGATCAGATCCTGCTCAGGACCGACATTGCCGCGCAGCAGCAGCCGCGTCTCGGTCAGCCGCCCGTCAACGTGGCGTGACTGGTCCGCGGAAAGCAGATCCCGATACTCGCCCTGAAGCCGCGCGTACTTATTCGCCGCCTCGTTCAGTCGCCGCTCAGTAAACGCCAGATCCGCCTCCGCGAGCATGCTCTGCGCCTCGAACATCCTCGCCTGAGTGATCAGATCGGTGCTCGAAGGCGGAGGAGCAGCAGGAGCCGCCGCCGGTGCCGGTGCAGCCGCAGGAGGCGCAGACGCCGCCGGCGCGGGCTCAGCAGCAGGCGGCGTGCTCGCAGGGGGCTGCGATCCCGGCTGCGCGGGCTCGGGCGTTCCAGATCCGTTCACCGGCGCGGGGATGTCATCCCGACGCTTCACAACGCCCGGCTGCAACATGCCGAGCGAAACAACTTCGGCATCGATCAGAACGCCCGAGGCATCCTCGTGATCAATCACGAGCGCCTGGGCACGATCCAGAGCCGCAGAATCAACCGGAGACAGCACAACGCCGCTCCGCAGCACCGAACCGATCAGAGACTTCGCACGCGCGTAATCACGGATCGACATCGCTTGCTCGATCTCGATCATCGCCGTCGGCACGCGATCCGCCACACGCTCACGCTTCGAGCGAACAATCTCAAGGATCTCAAGCGCGGACTCGATCTGCGTGTCGGTCGCGCCGGGAAGGTTCGCGATCGATCCCGCGCTCCGCTCCGCAGCCGCAAAGTCGTCAGCCGCCAGCGCCGCCTCCGCCTTCTGCAACGCCAGAGCCGCAGGCGTCAGCCCGCTGATCGACTGGTTCAGACCCGCAAGCATCTCGAACGCACGCGCTCTCTCAGGATCAGAGAGCGATCGCCCGGCATCACGCCCGACAACCGCCATGATCGTCTCACGCGCCTGCACAAGCCGACCCTCAGATCGCAACACCGCTGCCCGATCAAGTGCATCGATCGTCGCGGAAGTTGCAGGGGGCTCCCATGCAGCCGCCAATGCGAACGGAGCCAAGCCAGCCGCGCTCGCGAAGGCGCTAGCGGCGACGATCAGAGAGCGTACCGAACGGTGCTTCACCACGTGCATGCCGATCTCCAAGACCATGCGAAGAAGGAAGGGCGGAACAACAGGGCCAGTGCAGAACGCGCTGAGCTGCTGAAAGCGTGACGACATCGATTCCGACGACGTGAACGCACATCGCGTACACATCGGGGCCGGGGCGCAACGAACGCCGCCCGGGTATGGCCCTCGCCCGGGGACGGGAAAGATAACCGGGGTCCTTAGCGAACGCAAACCGCTCTCGTGCGGAATCGCGCTTTCGGAACTCCGGCGGTCCTTCGCGCGCCAGGTGGACGGCCCCTTCGCTCGGCAAAGCCGCACGGTTCCTGCAGTCTCGGTGCTTTAGGGAATCATCCCGATCAAAATTCCAACGAAACCCCCGCCGACTCACCCCCCATGCCCGCTCAGGCACTGGAAACAGGCAAACCGCCGATCAGGGCAACCACCGAAAGAAGTACACCGTCGGCGAGTCAGCCGCAGAGGGGTCCTGCCGATCCACCTTCAACTCCGCCAGTAACTGGTCCAGTTCCTGCTCCGTCACACGATCGGCAAAGACCAGCGATGTCTCTCGATCCAGGTCCTCCCCGTCCGAGACCTGCTTCAAAACCTCGTCCAATGCGAGGTCCTCCGCCTGCCCAAGACAATCCGCACGCACAATCAGATCCGCGTAACTCCATGGAATATCAAGAGATGGGCTCGTCCGCACCAGGCAACGCCACGGACAAAGCCCAAGATCCCGACCCTGATCGTCAACATTCGTCTCCGGATCCACATTCAGCGTCAGCCGCCACTCGTCCCGAAGGTGCTCCACGACCTCATCCGCAGTCAGCAGGTCCGGTCGATCATCCGGCGCAACCAGCACCCCCCGATGTTCGTGGGCAACCGCATCCGCCCCCGCGGGCTCCTCGACCTCCGCCAGATCGAACGCCCCCAGCAACCTCTCGATCCGCTCCCGCATGAGCGGCTCCGCACGCACCGTCACGATCTTGTGCTCATCCACAAACACATAGAAAAACGGATCCTCGGACATCGCCCCGAAGCCGCACAGCCCATCCTCGAACAGATAATCCTCGTACCGGCGCGTCGAATCCATGAACTGGTCGAGCGGCACCAGCTCGTACGCCACATACGGATCGATCTCCCTGAACGCATCGTGCCCGAGCACATCCAGGATCGGGAACACCCGCCCCGGCATCATCAGGAAAAGCGAGTTGCACAACGATCGCAGCCGGTCCGCACCGATCACGATGTCCCACACATACCGATCCGGCCACTCTTCCCACTCGCCCGAGCCGTCATCCGTATCCGCCGCTTCAAACAGCACCTTGTACCCCATCCGCGAGGTCACCGGCTCGATCGGATACACCCCGAGTGGGAACTTCAGATCCCCGACCTCGACCCGTTCGATCGTCCGATCAGCCTGCGTGCTGGGTGGCTTGGGCAACGTGCTGGACTCCGTAGCGCGTCAAACACACGCGCTTCTCACGCCAACTGTACCGCCCGCATCGTCCCGCGGCACCCCTGCATACGCTGGCCCGGATGAACGACCGCCTCCAACTCGCAACCCTCGCCGTCGGAAACACCCGAGCCAGAATCGGCCTCTTCCAGGGTGAAGAACTCTTGGGCGCGCAGTCCTTCGCCTCCACGGATACCGCCGGAATCGTCGAGTGGCTCGCATCGCAGCAACGCAGAGCCGCTCACTGCCCGCTCCTCGTTGCTTCGGTCCATCCCGACGCATCAGAGAAGATCCTCGCCGGCTGCCAGGATCTCGCGTGGCTCACACCCCAGCTTCGCATCGGGCGCGATGTCCCAATCCCCATCACCGCAAACGTCCGCCATCCCGACAAGGTCGGCCAGGACCGCCTCCTCTGCGCCATGGCAGCGTGGGCGAGCACGGAAGGTCCCTGCGTCATCGTCGATGTCGGCACCGCAACAACCGTCGATTACATCGATACCGAGGGTGTCTTCCAGGGCGGCGCGATCGCGCCCGGAATCCGCATGATGCTCGACGCGCTCGCTCGGGGCACCGCCGCGCTCCCCCAGCTCACCTTCGACGCCGAACGCATCGATGCCGAACCCATCGGAAAGGACACGGAGCACGCCATGACCATCGGTGTCGCCGAGGCCACAAGAGGGCTCGTCTCCCGCCTCGTCGAGCGATACGCAGGTGTCATCGGCGCCTATCCCCGCGTCGTCGCCACAGGCGGCGACGCCGGCGCGATCTTCGCCTCCGATCCCATCGTCGAGCACATCGTCCCCGATCTGCAACTCATCGGCATGCGCCTCGCCTTTGAGGCGCTGATGCACGAACACGACAGCGATCACGCTGAAGCCGAGGGCTGACAGTGCCCGTCCGAGCGTACCTCCAATCTCCGCGCGGACTCCCGGGAGCGATCGCACTCTTCAGAATCGCCGCAGACTCCGAACGCGAACTCGACGCATGTCTCGAACAGATGGGCTCTCGTCCCGTCCGCGCAGGCCAAGCCCGACTCTCGACGCTCCACCAGGGACATCAGGCCGTGATCGCGCGCTGGACGCCCACCGAAGCACACGTGATGCCCCACGGCGGGATCATCGTCCTCAAGCAGGTCGAATCGATCATCAAGCACGCGGGGGCCGATCTCCTCGAGCATCAACCCCTCCTTCCAGACAAGGACGATCCCGCACCCCACCTCGAATCCGCGCTCGCCAACGCCGCGAGCCCCCTCGCCATAGATCTCCTGCTCGACCAGCCCAGGCGCTGGTCACTCTCGCCGCGCGTCGATCTCACGCCCGCCCACGCCTCCATGCTCCGCCATCTTCTGGAGCCCGCGCTCGTCGTCGCCTGGGGACCTCCCAATGTCGGCAAGTCAACACTCCTGAACGCCCTCGCGACGCGCACTCTCGCGATCACATCTCCCGAGCCCGGCACCACACGCGACCACGTCGGCGCGATGCTCGACATGGGCGGACTGCTCATCCGCTACCTCGACACCCCCGGCGTCCGGGATGACCCCCACCCCGCAGAAGCCCAAGCCATCGACATCGCACGCTCACTCGCCCAGACCGCGGACCTCATCCTCTGGTGCCGAGACGCATCCTCACCGCCTCCACCCCTCCCGAGAACCTCGGGAATCGTCCTCCCAGTCGATCTCCGATCCGATCTCGGCACGCCTCAGGGCCCCGAGGGGATCCGCGTCTCGGCGTTCGATCCTCACTCCATCCGATCACTCGCCGCAGCGATCCGCCAGACGCTCGTTCCCGACGCCGCGCTCGCCGATCCCGGCGCATGGGCCTTCTGGAGAACCACACCCCGCACGCATGCCGATCGAGCCCTGCCGCCCTATCCTTCTCATTCAACCCATCGCAGTCCGCCATCTACCAGGGGCACGTAACGTGTCGATCGATCAAAGACACACGCAGATCCGTGAGAAAGCCGGTCTCGAAGAGTCGCGGCTCAATCAGGAGTTCATCGGGTTCCTCCAGAAATGGAGCACCCCGATCATGGCAGTCATCGCCGTTGTCGCACTCGGCTACATCGGTCTCGGAAAGCTCAAAGAACAACGCCTCGCCAAGATCGACGCCGCGTTCCGTGAGTTCCAGAGCGTCTCGCTCGGCGGCACGCTCAACGCCTCCCCGGATTCACTCCTGAACGTCGCAGAGGCCTACGACGATGTCCCAGGCGTCGCTGTCCTCGCCCGGCTCGGTGCCGCCGACGCGCTCCTCCAGTCCATTCGCACCGGGCTCCGCCCCGGCGCAGTCCTCAAGCCCGACGGCACAGTCGAGTCCGATGGCGACATGCTCTCCGAAGCCGAGCGTGAGCGTTACCTCGACCGTGCGGCACAGATCTACCGAGCCGTACTCGACCGAACCCGAGCCGTCGCAGGCCAGGAGATCCACGCCATCGGCTCACTCTACGGCCTCGCCGCAGCCAGCCAGATGCGGGGCGACACCACAGCCGCAACCGACGCGCTCGAACAGGTTCGCTCCATCGCCCAGCAGGCCGGCTTCGAACTCCACGTCCGCATCGCCTCCGATCGCATCGAAGCGATCCGCAACCCCCGCAAGCTCGCACCCCTGGTCAGCAGATCCGAACTCCCACAACCCCTCCCCCCTGCCGCGGCATCCCCCAGTCTGTTGCTCCCGACCGGGGAAGATCCGATCACTCCCCCCGTCGCGGATGAGTCATCCGATCCCGGCACGCCGACGGACCAAGACGCCGACGAGCAATCAGCCGACGACGCCCCGCCCGACACGACGGGCGACCCCAAGTAGTTGATGACAGATGCCCGAGAACGCGCCCAAAGGCAACCATCCCTCCGCATCTGCCGAGGCCGATGACCTTGTCAGCACCAACGCGGGGCTCATCCTCCCGGGCGGCAAGGTCGATCCCGAGGCCATCCAGCGCGCCATCGATGCATCCGGCGCGCCCGACGACGACTCCGAACTCCGGCGTGTGGTCTTCACGCTGCGCCGCGACCTCAAGTCACGACTCGACAAATACCTCACCACGCGCATCACATTCATGTCGCGCAACCAGCTCCAGAAGCTCATCGATGGTGGGGGAGTCGCCGTCAACGGACGCCAGCCCAAGGCATCGACAGTCCTCCGCGCTGGAGATGTCGTCGAGGTCGTCGTCCCTCCTCCGCCCACCGGCGTCATCAGGCCGGAGGAGATCCCGATCGACGTGCTCTACGAGGACGATGCCATCATCGTCCTCAACAAACGCCCCGACATCATCGTCCACCCCGCCCGCGCCGAGAACTCGGGCACGCTCGTCAACGCCCTCGCGTGGCACCTCCGCAACCGATCGTCCCTCGGGGGCGATCTCTCAACCGTCGGCAACGAGTTCGCTCGCCCCGGCGTCGTCCACCGGCTCGATCGGCACACATCGGGCTGCATCGTCTTCGCAAAGTCCGACGAGGCCCACTGGAAACTCGGCCACCAGTTCGAGCATCGCCGCGTCGACAAACGCTACCTCGCCATCGTCCAGGGAAGCGTCGAGCCGCTCGTCGATGTCATCGAGGCACCCATCGGGCCGCACCCCTCGCGCGAGAAGGGCTATCGAGAGAAGTACGTCGTCCGGCACGACGAGCTCGGCAAGCCCTCCGTCACCATCTGCCGCGTCCGCGAACGCTACAGGTTCAACCGACGCCCCGTCGGCGATCAGGACTTCTCACTCGTCGAACTCGAACTCAAGACCGGCCGAACCCACCAGATCCGCGTCCACCTCTCCCACACCGGCTACCCGATCGTCGGCGACGACATGTACGGCGGCCGACCCTTCATCGACGAAAGCAACGCAACGCTCATCGCACGACAGGCCCTCCACGCCGCAACGCTCGGCTTCACCCACCCCATCACCGAGCAACCCATGCGGTTCACCTCACCCCTGCGTGGCGACATGGGCGATCTCATCCGTGCGCTCCGGGACGCCGATCGCGTGGACACACTCGACCCCCCAGGCGCAACAGTCGAAGTCCAGGTCTGATCCCGAAACGGCCCGTGCACCTCAATACCCGTACGGGCTCGCGTCCTTTGCCGCCGAATACAGCGCGAAAGCCCAACCAGCCGCCCCCGAGGTCATCGCTACAACCCCGGCCCACGCCACCAGACGCCTCCCCGCGCCCCCGCGTCCAATCCAAGTGCAACCCGCCACAACAAAGGGCAGAGCCGCGCAAAGCACAAGGGCGCCGATCGCAGGCCGTGCCGACAGCTGCCACGTCCCGATCATCAGGTACGCCAGCACCGACAGCGCGACCGCATAAGCCCCGACTCCAAGCGTGGCTCTCCGCCTCCACAACCCCACAATCGCCGCAGATGACACCGCCGCCACCAGCCCGCCCGTCGTCTGCGCGTACACACCGATCGCAGAGAACAACATCACAAGACTGCACCCAAACAACGCGATCGCCATCATCCCCGGCGTGCCGTACCCAGGCGACACACGCTCCGACCATCCGAGCAACAACGACGCCGAAGCCGTCCACACACCCGCGCCCGCAGCCACGCCGATCAGAAGCCCCGTCGAAACCGCGTGCGGATGCAAGGCGACCAAGACCGCGCACGCGCCGAAAGCACCCGCACACACAGGCATCGCAATTCCCACCCGCATTCCCCAGCGCCCCAGCCGTCCCGTGCCCAGCACGCCCATCAGCATCACCAACCCGAGCGAGGCCAGCACCACAGCCAGCCCTCGCTCCGACGCGTTCACGGGCCACAGGTTTGCATGCTTGTTCGACACGATCGACGCCGGGATGAACGCCAAGCCAACCGCCCACGGCGCAACCCATCGCAGCACGCCGGCCGCACGCTCGCGAAACACCACCCACGGCGCGCCCAGCAACACCAGCGCAATCACGCCCGGCAACACGCCGCCGATCAAGAGTTCAGAAACTGGCGGCATCGATTCACCCCCGACCAAGTAGTCGTGCCAGAATCGCGGGCGCGCCCGTCAGGCCGCGCCCGCGTCACTTACTGCTTCACGGCCTCAATCCCGATCATCAGACGCACCTCGTCCCCGACGCCGGGCAGGTACTTGTTCATCCCGTACTCGCTTCGCACGATCGTGAAGGTTGTCTCAAATCCGGCGATGTCCTTCCCGTCGCGGGTCTTCCCGTTGCCCGTGTGCTCGAGCGTCACCGTGATCGGCTTCGTCACGCCGTTCAGCGTGAACTCGCCCGCAACCTCGAACGACGAATCGCCCGAACGCTTCACGCTCGTGCTCTTGAACGTCGCCCGCGGGAACTGCTTGGTGTTGAAGAAATCCGGGCTCCGAAGGTGATCGTCGCGATTCTTGTTCGCGGTGTCCACAGAGTTCGTGTCGACGTTCACCTTGATGCCCGTGACGCCCGATGCCGCGTCGTACATCACCACGCCGTCCATCGTGTTGAAACGCCCGTAGTTGTACGCCGCCTCATTGTGCTTCACGCGGAAGATCACCGCCGAGTGAACCGCGTCGATCACATAATCGCTCACAGCCGCCGCCTCGACCGCCGCGGACTCCACGCCCCGCTCAACCGCAGTCGTCCGCATCCCCGCCGCTGCCATCACCGACGCCGCACCCGCGATCGCAACCCCGACAAGCACCGTCCGCATCAGTTTCGCCATGTGTCATTCTCCCGGTTCGTGTGGTCTCATCAGGCAGGCGTGCGCCACAAACGGTGCAGACGCCCCCTGCCGATCAGATGAATCTGTTTCAACAAGTGTTACAGCCCCAAACCCGAAATGGTTCACTCCCGCCCTCCATGCTCCATCCATACCCTCCCGCCGCCGACGCCCCCGACGACGCCCATCCCCTCACGCATCTGCCCGTGGGACAGGGTGTTAGGCAGCCGCAAGGAGGTGCTCGCCCACCCTCTCGCCGGCGCGCCTTCTCTCCGCCCCATCAACTCCGCATCGAAGCCAGAACCTCGTCATCTATCCCGAGATACTCGCGCATATGGCGGTCATACGTCTCGTTGTCCTCATCCCGCGAGAGATCCAGACGCAACTCGTTGATCACCTTCGTCCCCTGCCCGATCCACTGATCGAACGTCTCCTTCGAGATGTTCTCAAAGATCCACTGACCCACCGGACCCTTGAAAGGAGCGCGAACCATCTTCGTGCCCGGCTTCCCCGTCCTGCGGCACACAAAGGAGCCCGACGCCCCTGCCACCACGCTCACCGCCGGAGCCGCCACCTCAGGCACCGCACGCCCGATCTGCTTGAGCATCGCACCCATCGCGTTCTTCGGCAGGAGATCCCCGCGGCTCGCCGCCGCGACATACCCCTTCGTCAGCAAGTCTCCCGCCTCCTCAGCCCGCCCGGCCTTGATCAGGGCCTCGCCCGCCAGCTGATACGCCTTGCTCATCGAAGGATTCAACGCGATGCACCGCGCGAAACTCGCCGCCGCATCCGCGTGCCGCTCAGACTGGGCGTACGCGCTCCCCAGCGAGAAGTGCGCCATGTCATTCTCGGGGTCGGCCTGGACCATGTTCTCAAACTGCGCGATACGTGCTGCAAGATCCATGCTGGTGCTCCGGTGCTGCTTCTGGTGATCCGATGCTATGGCCCGTCGGGACGCTCCTGCGATGCTTACGCTTGGCCGATGGCCAAAGGCCCGACCGATCCGATACTCAGGACCGATCTCGCGGGGCTCACCCTGCGCAATCCCGTCATTCTGGCCGCCGGCACCGCCGGCTACCTCGACGAGTTCCAGGACGCCCTGAACCTCGCCCGCGTCGGAGCCGTCATCGGCAAGTCCATCACGCGCCTCCCACGCGACGGCCACGAGACCTGGCGCATCATCGAGAGCGACTCGGGAATGCTCAACGCCGTCGGACTCGCCAACATGGGCCTCGACGCCTGGACACGCGACCTCGCCCCCTCCATCGCCCACCGAGCGGCCGCTATCGGCCTCACGCCCTTCGGCTCCATCTCCGGCTTCTCCATCGAAGACTACCTCGCCGTCGCCGACGCCATGAACAAGGCCGAGGGCCTCCCAGCAGTCGAGATCAATGTCTCCTGCCCCAACGTCCACACCGGCACCTCCTTCGGCGAATCTCCCGACATGCTCCGAGACCTCATCGCCGAACTCCGCGCCACACTCACCGCAAAGCGCATGATCGTCAAGCTCTCCCCGCTCGTCTTCGGCCCCATGCTCGACATCGCACGCGCCGCGATCGAGGCCCGCGCCCGCCCCGGAGGCCCCAACAACACGCCCGGAGCCGACATCCTCTGCATCTCCAACACCATGCCCGCCATGGCCATCGATGTCGAGTCACGAAAGCCCCGGCTCAGCAACACCACCGGAGGTCTCTCAGGACCCGCGATCCATCCCATCGCCGTTCGCCTCATACACATCGTCTACAAGGAAGTCGCCAAGCCCGCGGGCATCCCGATCATCGGCCTCGGCGGCGTCCTCCGCTGGCAACACGCAGCAGAGTTCATCCTCGCCGGCGCAACCGCCGTCGGCATGGGCACCGCACTCTTCGTCGACCCCCGAAGCCCCATCAAAGTCGCATCCGGCCTCGCCGACTGGGCAAGAAGGCAAGGCGCATCGAACATCGGAGAACTGGTGGGTGGGGTGGTGGTACATCCCGATACGCGGTAGACTCCGCGATAACGATGGAACCATCCACTACCCATGATATTGAAGCACTCGAACGGTTCGTGGCGGACAACGACGACCTGTTCGAGTTGGAGGCCCAGTTAGGCGGGTTCAACATCTTTGATGCTTTGAGAATTTCACGCGCAGAGATTCGCCATTCCAACTTCCTCGCTTGGCTACTCAACCCTTCCGAATCTCATGGTCAAGGCGATCTGTTTCTCAAGGCGTTTCTGATCGACGTCGTGCGTGCGGCCAGAGAGAACGGCATTCAATCGACACTGAATGCAATCGACATTGACGCAGCCGATCTGCACGGCACCCGTATCCTGCGAGAATGGAAGCACATCGACGTTCTGATCGAAAGCGATAATCCGCCGATGGTTGTGGCGATCGAGAACAAGATGCATGGTCGAGAACGATCCGAGAAGTTGCGCAGATATGTAAGCGCAATAGCCGAAGGGCTCAAAGGGGAGTCCAACACGCCCTACTACATATTCCTGTCGCCAGAAGGTGACGAACCACCCGAGGACGATTGGTTTCCCTACAGCTACGACCGCCTGCACGGTCTCCTCGACCGGACCCGACGCAAAGCACGCGGATCACTCGGAACGGACGTCGAAATCGTTCTCACGCATTATTTGGCCTCGATTCGGAGCCAGTTCATGGAAGACACGGATATCGCAGCACTCTGTCAACGAATCTACTCGAATCACAAACCTGCTATCGACCTGCTTTTCAAGCATGTCCGCTCGCCGGGGGCGGGCATAGTTTCGGATCTCGAAACCGCTCTTTCGGATTCCGGAATGTGGCACATCTACAACCGCTCGCCTCGTCGGCTTGACTTCGTGCCGAAATCATGGCTTGGCTGGATTCCTGCTACTTGCACGAGACCGAACCGGGATCGTCGATTCTGGATTCGGCTCTGGTTTCGTGCAAACGACCGTCGTGGCACGCTCGCCTTTGAGATCGGGCCGAACGAGGATTCGCGATTAAGACGGCGGCTCATTGAGCGACTAACGCAGAACAGAGCAGAGTTCGGGCTAGCGTCCAGGGAGAAAATCACGGATACATGGACAAGGCTTTGGACAAAGCGATTCGAGATTGGAGAGACCGAAGAGGGAGAGCCGGATACCGCGAGCTTAATCAAAGCGGTACACAGTACACTCGCGGAGTTCATGCGCCGCACGGAGAATCTGCCGCATGTCGCTGGTCACATCTTTGCGGGCAACTAAACAAAGAGCCCCACGCTTTGGCATGGGGCTCTCTTCGTGACTTCCAATCTCTTTGACTTGATGACTTCGTGACTTTCTCACTCAGTCACTCCGTCACTCCTCTCTCACCCCTTCATCTTCTCCGCCTTCGCACGCGCATCATCCAGCGTGCCGACGTACATGAAGGCGCCCTCGTTCAGGTCATCCCCCTCGCCGTTGCACAGACGCTCGAAAGAGTCGATCGTCTGCTCGAGCGTCGTGTACACGCCGCTGAAGCCCGTGAACTGCTCGGCCACGAAGAACGGCTGCGACAGGAATCGCTCGATCTTGCGGGCACGCGCCACCGTCTGCTTGTCGTCGTCCGACAGCTCGTCAACGCCGAGAATCGCGATGATGTCCTGAAGGTCCTTGTACCGCTGCAGAATCCGCTGCACCCGCTGCGCCACCCGATAATGACGCTCGCCGATGATCCCCGGATCCAGGATTCGAGAGTTCGACGCCAGCGGATCGACCGCCGGATAGATCCCCTTCTCAGCGATGCCGCGTGCCAGCGTCACGAACGCGTCAAGGTGCGCGAACGCCGTCGCCGGAGCCGGATCCGTCAGATCGTCGGCCGGCACATAGATCGCCTGCACCGACGTGATCGCCCCCTTCGCCGTCGAGGTGATCCGCTCCTGCAACTCACCCATCTCCGTCGATAGCGTCGGCTGATAACCCACCGCGCTCGGCATACGACCCAGCAGAGCCGACACCTCGGAACCCGCCTGCGTGAAGCGGAAGATGTTGTCCACGAAGATCATCGTCTCCTTGCCCGACGAATCACGGAACTCCTCCGCCATCGTCAGACCCGACAACGCGACACGCAGACGTGCGCCGGGCGGCTCATTCATCTGGCCGAACACCATCGCCACCTTGTCAAGCACGTGCGCCTTGTTCCCCTTCTCGTCCGTGTACTCGGCTTCCTTCATCTCGCGCCACAGGTCGTTGCCCTCGCGGGTACGCTCCCCCACGCCGCAGAACACGGAGTACCCGCCGAACTCACGGGCCACGCGTGCGATCATCTCCTGGATGATGACCGTCTTCCCGACGCCCGCGCCTCCGAACAGACCGATCTTCCCGCCTCGCACGAACGGACACAAAAGGTCAATGACCTTGATCCCCGTCACCAGAATCTCCGTGTTCGGGTTCAACTGCGCGAACTCCGGCGGCGCACGATGGATCGGGCTCCGCTTCACGCTCGCCGGAACCTCCGCGCCCATGTCGATCGGCTCGCCCAGCAGGTTGAACACCCGCCCAAGCACCGGCTCGCCAACAGGCACCGCCACAGGCGCGCCCGTGTCCTGACACTTCATGCCGCGCTTCAGACCGTCCGTCGAACCCAGAGCGACAGCGCGCACGCGCCCGCCGCCCAGGTGCTGCTGCACCTCACCGGTCAGACGCAACGCCCCGACCGCGGTCTGCTCGCTGATCTTCACCGCGTTGTAAATGTCCGGGAGCTGGTCCTCGGGAAACTGAACGTCGAACGTCGAACCGATGACCTGCGTGATCGTGCCCGTGGTGGCCATGTTGACTCCTGCTGTGTCAGCCCACCCGGGATCTCCCGAACCGAACGCAACGCTCGGAAGCAGGAGGGGAGTGGGGGGATAGGGGGTCCGAATTGAGGGCCAAACAATAGACCCCGCCCCACCAAAGGGCCAGACCCCGAACGCGCCGACCGCCTCCCTCCCGCAACAGCAACCCCGACGACCAATTCCCCTATCTTCTGCCCTTTTTGCGCCGATCGCTGGCATCTTCCCAAATCCGAGGCACATTACACCCGGAGGCAGCCGCACCAGCGGTGCGCCCTGTCCCTATGCACCCCGCCCATCCCCCCTCTGGATCGGGCGATTCGTCCGCGGGAGGCCCTCAAGATGCTCCGTTCACCACACTCCGCTCGGCTCGCGCTCTCTCTCGCCGGCCTTGCCTCACTCCCCGCGGCCGTCGCCGCCGCCGCAGACAAGATCGGCTACTTCCCCGAGTTCCTCCTCACCGCCCCCGAAACCGTCAACGACCCGCTCGTCGTACTCGGCCCTCCCGACGACCGGTACTTCGGACTCGGGGAAGACATCGTCATCTACACCCTCGGCGCGTGGCGCGTCGTCGACCTCCCCGGCCCAGATCTCAACGTCTACGAAGCCGACTTCGGCGTGGTCGAATTCAACCTCATGGACATCCTTGTCTCCAACGACCGCCGCGAGTGGGTCTCCCTGAAGCCCACCATGGCCTCAGCCGTCAAACTCGTCGGTGATGAACGCCACAACAGCGCAACCCACCGCAGGTCCTTCGACCTCGCCGGCTCCGGACTCTCAGAAGCCCGCTTCATCATGATCAGAGGACTCGGCACCGGCCCCGCCAGCGGCACAAACGGCTTCGATCTCGACGCCGTCGGTCTCATCAACTGGACAGTCCCCGGACCCGGCACCCTCGTCGCCATCGCCGGCCTCGTCGCACTCCGCCGCCGCCGATGAAGAGGCCGGTGCGATCACGACTCCGTGACTTCATGACTTCGTGACTCTCCCACCCCGCGTACGGTCTCGCTGTGCGCCCCCTCCTCCTCCACTCCGAAGCGCTCGCCGCACTCGGCGTCCCGCACGCCTTCTCCACGCGCATCGGCGGCTACTCCGTCGGCCCCTTCTCCTCCCTCAACTTCGGCAACCCCGGCGACCTTGAACCGGACCGTCGCGACCCGCCCTCAAACATCGCCGCCAACACACGCCTCGTCCTCGACGCACTCGCCGCATCCAACCGCGAAGTCGTGCAGGTCCATCAGGTCCACGGCCCCGAAGTCCGCATCGTCCGCACGGGCGGCCCGACACACGATCCCGAGTGGAACGGAAACGACACCAAGGCCGACGCCATCGTCACCGACGATCCCACCCGCATCCTCGCCATACGCATCGCCGATTGCGCACCCGTCCTGCTCTCAACCATCGACGGCCGCATCGTCGCCGCCGTCCACGCTGGCTGGCGAGGCGTCATCGCCGGTGTCGCCCCCCGCGCTGTCCATGCCATGCGTTCGCTCACGAGCAACCCGACCACCGAGGTCATCGCCGCCATCGGCCCCTGCATCGGCTTCCACGCCTTCGAAGTCGGGCCCGAAGTCGCCGCCGAGTTCACCCGCGCTTTCGGCGATGCCACCCCACACGTCCGCCCGCGCGAGACTTACCCCGGCAAGTTCCTCGTCGATCTCAAGGGCGCGCTCTGCGAACAACTCAACCGCGCCGGCGTTCCCATCGTCGATCTCCTCCCGCACTGCACAGCCACATCCACCGATCCAGCAACCGGAACGCCCCTCTTCTTCTCCCATCGCCGCGATCACGGACTCACCGGCCGCATGGTCGGGATGATCGGGCCTCGCCCCGATTGAACGGCTTCGCAAAGATTATGGAACACAGGCCGCTTGGACCTCGCGATCACGCCGCGGGCTCATCGAGCGGCATCAGCATCTCCACCACACAAGGCCTGAATCCCTCACGCGAGAACATCGCTCGCGCGTCCTCATTGAACGCGCCCGTGTGAAGCCGCAGCTGCTTCACACCCATCGCCCGATAGCGACGAGCAACCTCCCGCACCATCGCACCGGCGATTCCCATCCTCCGAAAGCCGGGAAGAACATAAAGGTCATGGATCCAACCGCACTCCGGTATCCAGAAGATCGGAACCTCCGGCTCGATCGTGCAGACAGTAAACGCGACGATCCGCTCGTTGACGCACGCCACCAGAAACACGCTCCGCGGATCGACCGCACGCTCCGGCAGCCAATGCTCGTACCGCTCGATCACGTCATCCACAACCCTGAACCGCACAGGATCCCGACTCGCGTGAAGATCACACAACTCGCGAACAAGAGGCAGCACCTCACGCACGTCCCCCTCAAGCCCCGGACGAACAACAAAGCCGTGCATCACGCTCCTCCCTCACGCCATCCGAATGAACATTGCCGCCTCCCGAGTGTACCCGTGACGCCCGGAACACCGACAACACCGCCGCGGGTCAGTTACACTTCCCCCAGGAGGTGGTTATGCCGCTCAGGCGATCAAGCGTCATACTCAATCTCGGCCAAGCCGAGACGTGGAACTCCGGACTCGCGAACGAGTCCCTCGAACCCACAGGCGAGCTGAAGTACGAGGCGACATTCGACGCCATCGCACCGCTGATGCTGCCGCTCCGCTCACAAAGCCCCCTCCAGCGCGAGCGCGAACTCGAACAGGCGCTCGCCGCCATCCTCCCGACCTCAGAGCCCGAAGAAGCCCGCGTTCTCCCGCTCGATGTCGAGGTCTGCATCCCCGTCGACGAGTCATCATGGATGCCCCAGGCCGCGCTCAGAATCATGCGCGAATGGACCCACCGCCTCGGGCGCCCCGACGCACGATGCATGGTCTGGAACATCAGGTCGGACCGTGATCAGAGCCACGGCTGCGGCGTGCTCTGCTGGAATGGTCAACTCCTCCTCAACCTCTCCGGATACGCTGTCGAGTGCCTCGTCAATAACCACGATCAGGGCGTCATGAACTCCTGCCCAATCCGAGTCGCCGACGATGGCGCGATCGAACTCCTGCTCGAGCCCGGTTTCTGGAACGACGTCGCTGTCTGCCTCACCAACGCAATCTCGAAGGACGAGAAACTGCACGCAGTCACGATGTTCCTCCCCGCCGCAGGGCCCAACATGACCGAGATCCAGATGCAGCAGACCGCCGTGATGATGCTCTCACGCGTCTATCAACTCTGCTTCGGTACACTCGGCCGCTCCTGCCCGGGCTCCGCCATGACACGCTGGAACACCTGAAGTCCGCCTTCCTCCTCGCTCTTCGCTTCTCGCTTCTCGCTATACCCTTCACCATGCCCATCCCCAACCTCACCGACGCCCAGGCCTTCATGCAGTCCTTCGCCATCGACGCCTGGCTCGTCCACGACTTCCGCTCCTCCAACCCCATCTTCAACGCGCTCATCCCCGACGGGCTTGGCCACCTCACCCGCCGCGTCGATCTCCTCATCCCCGCCCGAGGCGAGCCCACCCTCATCACCAGCCACATCGACTCCACCTTCTTCCAGCACATCCCCTTCCCCGTTGTCAAGTACCTCACCTGGAACGAGTACCACGCCGCCCTCCGCAGCGCGCTCCAGGGCCGACCCCGCATCGCCATGGAATACTCCCCCTCAGGCGAACTCCCAGTCATGGGCATCGTCGACGGCGGCACCCTCGAACTCGTCCGCTCGTTCGGCTCCGAAGTCGTCTCCTCCGCCGATCTCATCCAAACGACCATCGCCCGCTGGTCCGCCGATGCCGCCGCCACCTTCGAGCAAAGCTCGCGCGAAGTCGCCGAAGTCAAAGACGACGCCTTCGCCTTCATCCGCGACACCCTCGCCGCCGGCAAACCCCTCACCGAGCACATGGCCCTCGAACGCATCCACGAGGGCTTCCGCCGCCGCGGCCTCGAATGGCCCGACGGACCCATCGTCGCCGCCAACGCCCACGCCGGCGACCCACACTTCGAACTCACTCCCTCCGCCAGCATCCCCATCGTCAAAGGCGACTGGGTGCTCATCGACCTCTGGGCACGCCGCCCCGGCAACGACAACCCCTTCTGCGACATCTGCTGGGTCGGCTCGTGCGGCACACCCACCGAACGCCAGGTCAAAGCTTTCAACACCGTCAAAGCAGCCCAGCACGCCGCCGTCGATCTCGCCCAATCACGCTGGAAGTCCGGCAAGCCCGCCCGTGGCTGGGAGGTCGATGACGCCGCCATGGCCGTCCTCCGCGCGTCCGGCATGCAAGCCGCCATCCGCCACCGCACCGGCCACTCCCTCTCACGTGGTGCCAAGGTTCATGGCCTCGGCGTCAACATCGACAACACCGAGACCCACGACACACGGCACCTCCTCCCCGGCGTCGGCTTCACGATCGAGCCCGGCCTCTACTTCGATGACTTCGGCGTCCGCCTGGAAATCGACGTCTACGTCGATCCCAAGACCGGCCCGCGCGTCATGACCCCTATCCAGCAGGACATCATCCGCCTCGCATGAACCCTCCCATCATCAGAAGTCGCAATCCCGCGTCCGCGCCCTGATAGAACCGCGAGCGTCAGCGAGCGGACCTCATCTTCCGACTCTTCCCTCCCAAGCCCGACGGTTCACCCGGCGGGCGCACTCCTTGACCCACCCCTCGCGGCCGGCCTCAGGCCGGACGCGAACTTAACCGCGAACGTCAGCAAGCAGATGTCTCCTCCTGGTGGCACCGCGCTCCACAGCGGTGTCCTTCCGTGCCACCGGCTGCCTTTCAGCCAGTGCGAACAGCATGGAGTCGCCTCTCGCATTTCTTCGCCGCTTCGGCGCACGGATCGTTGCCACCGGCTTCAGCCGGTGGGAAGCGACCTCCACCAGTTCTTTCTGCCTCTTCTCCCCGCCCCCCGGGCGGACGAGAGTCTTCAATCAACGACCATACCAAATCCGCCCTCAACCCAGTTCGTGACCCCCCACGCTCGCTTCCCCGTATGCTGCTGCTATGGTCGATCCGGCCCCGAGCACAGCGTCAACGTGTCCGCGCTGCCGCTACGACCTCGCCGGGCTCGCGCCGGACGCCCCGTGTCCTGAATGTGAACTCCCCGCCGAAGCCATCCACTCCCCGATGCCCATCGTCATCGCGGAGCCGCCACAGATCCGCCACCTCGCGCGCCTGATCGATGTGCTCGGCGAAGCCCTCGTCATCTGGATGGCGCTTGGCATATCGCTCACGCTTGTGCAGCTACTTGCGACACCCGGCCGCGTGCCGTTAGTCGGAATCGCAGCGATGTGGATCGGCGGTGTTTCATCACTGCTGGTCGCGTTCCTCGTCGCATCAATCGCTTGGACCGATCGCTCCATGATTCGCCCGCCTTCATTCCGAAGAACATGGTGGCTCTTGGTGCCAACCGCAGCAAGCGTGTTCATGACGCTTTCATCAGCGATCGGGCCTCTCGCGGGCATGGCTAACTTTCGATCCGTGTCACTGGTGACATGGATCGCGTCGATAGTGTCCGCGCCGCTGTTCGTGTGTGCAAGTCTCTACTTTGCTCGGCTTGCGAAGCAATCCGCCTGTCCTCTTCTCGCTCGCAAGTTCTGCCTGGTTTCGTGGCTCGCGAGCGCTGGGGTCATCTTGGCCATCGGCTCGGAACTCACATTGATTTTCGTATTCATCCCTGACGTGCCGTGGACCGTCTATTGGATCTTCGATTTCGCGTCATGGGCCGTCAACATACTCGTCGGCGCGTTCGCCATCCGCCTCGCCCGCCACCTCAACACCGTCGCACTGCCCGAAGCAACTCGCATCCGCCAGCATCCCTGACGCTCGAAACGCCTGCCCCCATTCCCCTCTCTGTGCCCTCCGTGTTCTCAGTGGTGAATGTCTTTGTCTTGGCTGTCTTGCAGCACGCTCCAACCAGTCTCCGCGGCCCTCAGCGGCCCTCCGCGTTGAGACTCATCCCCTCCGCGTTGTATCTCTTCCTCTCCGTGGCCCTCCGTGTTCTCCGTGGTGAATGTCCTTGTCTTGATCGACTGCCGCATTACCCCACCAACCGCCGCGCCCGCAGCGACCGCAGCACCAGCTCATCTGCCGTCACGCTCGTGGGTGTCAGCACGTGCGCGATCGACCGTGCCGCGCACGCCCTCACCAGCCCCTCCTGATGCGCCTCGAAGTTCCGCTTATACCGCCTGATGACATCCCCCGTGATCGTCACCTCCGCCGCCCGTCCCGACTCCGCATCCATCAGACGAAGGTCGCCCACCAGTCCCTTCTCCACCAACGCCTGCGGCTCAATCTCCCCCGGCGAAAGCGTCTGAATCACAAACGACTCGAACCCCGCGCTGCCTGCCAGATACGACAGCCCCGCGCTCGCGCCATCCAGGGGCAGCAGCATGTCCGAGATCAGCACCACCACGCCCCGCCCGCTCCGCGCTCTCGCAATCGTCCGCATCGCACGCTCAAACGTCTCCGCCGCCGATGCACCCCCGCGCCCCGCGCCCAAACCTCCACCCACACCCCGCCCCGCACCCTCCCGCGCGCTCTGCAAGAGAAACTCACCCAAACGCTCAATCGAAGTCCTTCCCCGTAGCGCACGCAACACCCGCGCCCGCCCATCCGCTTCCCCACCGAACGATGCCGCGATCACCCGCGCCCGGTTCACTAGCCCCACATACCCGAGCGCCATCGCAATCCGATGTGCCGCCAGCAACTTGCTCGGCTCCCCAGCGTTCATCGACGCGCTCGCATCCACCACCAGATACAGCGCCAGGTCCTCATCCTCACGGAACAGCTTGATCACCAGCCGCTCAAGACGCGCCAGCACATTCCAGTCAATATGCCGCAGGTCATCCCCCGGCACATACGGCCTGAAGTCATCAAACTCGACCGACCGACCCCGCCGCCTCGAACGCCGCTCGCCCGGCAACTTCCCCCCAAACACCTTGCGGCTCAAAAGATCCACACGATCCAGACGCGACAACAACTCGCGCCCGAGCAGGTCGTCGATCGTCTCCAACCGAGTTGCATCTTGTCCGATCAGCACGCCATCATGCTAGCGGCATCCCGCACCAGCGAGCTCTTGCCACTCACCATCATGACTCCATGACTTCGTGACTTCATGACCACGTGACTGCGTCACTTCCGTCACTACGCCTTCCCCTCCCGCGCCTTCCGCGGGTTCGGCGCGGGCTTCCCATCCGCATACCCCCACACCGTCACCGTCACCGTCTTCTTCCCCCACCGCAGCGCCTGCTCATGCGTCGGAAACAAAAGATCCAGCCGATTCCCCTTGATCGCGCCCCCGCAATCAAGCACCGGCACCACGTTCCCACCGTCATACCCCGGCACCGTCAGCATCGACCCATACGCCAGCACCCGCGGATCCGCCGCAACCAACCGATGCGCGTTCGTCTGCACAGAGTGCAGCGTCGCAGTACGACCATCCGCAAACTCACCGCATGATCGTGAGTCCGGCGAATACCCGGTCACAACCATCCGCATCGTCCTCACAGGGCGTATCGGACGACCATTGAAGAATCGCGTCCCCAGAGGCCACAACTCCGCCTGCTTCACCTGCTCACGCCCGCGTGACGAAGCGAGCACAGCCGTGCCCTCCTCCTTCACCTCAGCAACACCCGCCTCAACGACCTCCGGCACGTGCTCAGCAGCCCTCACGCCCCGCGCAGACACTTGACCCTTCGCCACAGGCAGATGCGCAATCTCAGCAAAGTCCACCTTGTCAACCGATGCCAGCGGCACAGGCGAAATGTTCGCGTGCCGCGCCTCCTTCACCGCAATCGCAGATCCCGCCGTCAACACAACCGCGCCGACGCATGCCGCGCCATGCAGCAAACGCCTTGCGATCACCTGGGGCATCGTCCCCGGTGTGCGGCCATCATTCTGTACCAACTCGCTGCTCCGACCGGCCCCAGCCAAACCCGCAACGCCTCGAACGCCTGACCAGCCCTGGTCGCGTCGGGCCAACAAAGAGGCCCGTCGGTCGCTGCGGGTAACTGACGCCCGCTCCGGAAACCGACCCCATCCAAACGGGCCGGCGGAAAGTGAAGACAAGACTATACCCTTGACCCAGCCGTGGATCATGCAACACCCCATTCTGGACGTTCCTAGAATGTTCGGGTCCAGCGAGCAGGGCGAGCCACCACGCCGCCCCATCACTTCACTGGTCCGAACAACCGACCCGTCGTTTATCTGTCCGTTGCCCCTTCCTTGTCCACACGCCGAGTGCCCTCCACTGACAACTGTCTGTCAGTGAGCACACCAGCGCCACACTCGGAGAATAGCCGCAAGTGACTTACCTGCAAGCATTTGAAGCGGTCTTGATCGGATTGGGTGCCGGTTGTATCGGTGGTATCGCTGGTATCGGCGGAAGCATGGTCATGCTTCCGGGCTTGTCGCTGGTTTTCGGAACTTCACCCGCCTCCACCCACCACCTCTACATGGCCGCCGCCATGGCCGTGAACATGGCTGTCGCTATCCCCGCCGCCCGAAAGCACCGCCAGGCCGGCGCAGTAAGGTCCGATATCGTCCGCCGCGTCCTCCCCGTCATGGCCCTGGCCATCGTCGCCGGCGTCCTTCTCTCCAACCTCATCGACGGCTCTTATCTCCGCCTCGGCCTCGCCGCATTCATCTTTCTCTACACCCTCGGCACCTTCATCGCCCTCGCACTCCGCAAGCCCGACCACTCCGGAACCCGTGAACGCACCTCCACCCCAAACCTCCTCGCCATCGCCATCATCGCCGGGCTCCTCGGCGGCCTCCTCGGCATCGGTGGGGGAGTCGTCATGGTCCCCGCCCTCCAACTCCTCTGCCGCCTCCCCCTCCGCCAGGCGATCGGCACCAGCGCGGGCATCATGTGGCTCACCGCCCTCATCGGCGCAACCCTCAAACTCGCCACCCTCCACACCCACGATCAATCCATCGCCAACGCCCTTCTCCTCGCCCTCCTCATGGCCCCAGGCGCGATCATCGGCGCACGCATCGGCGCATCCCTCGCTCACTCACTCCCGCTCCCCATCGTCCGCGCCATCATCGCCACGATCCTCACCATCGCCGCTGCCAGAATGGCAGGCCTCTGGTGATCAAAGAACCGCGAGCGTCAGCGAGCGGTCACGCCTCTCACGCCTTACTCCGTGGCCCTCCCGTCTGCTCCGTGGTGAATCCTTCCCGCAACGCAATCCACCGCCCCCTCATCGAACGAAGAGTGCAACGAACAACCACGCCGCACAGGCGTACTGCAATCCGAACGGGCAACACGCCGACACCCGCGTTGCCCCAGAGCATCCGAACCTGGCTCAACGGTGTCGAAGGACTCGCGCAGCCATGACCGTACTCACCAACAACTTCAAGACCGCCATCCTCCTCGGCGGCCTCATGGGCCTCTTCATCTTCGTCGGCTCCATGTGGGGCCAACAGGGGATGATCACCGGCCTCCTCTTCGGCGGCCTTATGAACGTCATCGCCTGGTTCTTCTCAGACAAGATCGCCATCGCCTCCATGCGCGCCCGCGAAGTCACCGCCGAAACCGGAGGCGACTACTACCGCATGGTCGATGAACTCCGCCGCCGCGCCGGCCTCCCCATGCCCAAGGTCTACATCTGCCCCCACGAGGCGCCCAACGCCTTCGCCACTGGCCGCTCACCGCGCAAGGCCGCCGTCGCCGTCACGCAAGGCCTCCTGCAAGTCCTCGATCGCGACGAACTCGCCGGCGTCATCGCCCACGAACTCGCCCACATCAAAAACCGCGACACCCTCACCTCCTGCATCGCCGCAACCCTCGCAGGTGTCCTCGCATTCATCGCCCAGTGGGGCATGCTCCTCGGTGGCGGCCAGAACCGTGGGGGCAATCCCCTCGCCATGTTCCTCACCATCATCCTCGCCGCCGTCGGCGCCGCCCTCATCAAGGCCGCCATCAGCCGCTCACGCGAATACGTCGCCGACGCACACGCCGCGCAGATCGTCGGCTCCCCCCGAGGACTCATCTCCGCACTCCAGAAAATCGAGATGTACGCCAAGCGCATCCCCCTCGTCCAACCCAACCCCGCACAGAACAACCTCTTCATCATCGAGCCCTTCGGCGGCAACGCCGCCATCCGCCTCTTCGCCACCCATCCGCCCACCGAGAGCCGCATCCGCGCCCTCATGAACGGGTGACGCGTTCCGCTATCTCGACTCCGTGTGGCATGCCTGCTCCATGAGCAGGCATGTCTGCTTCACGCGTCATGTGGTACCATGCTCGTAAATGGCAACGCGCTGCTTCCGATGCCGCACATCCATCCCTGAAGAAAGAATCAACGTCACGCAGGGCATCGCCCACTGTCCCTCATGCGGCACGCTCTGGCGTCTGCTCGACCTCGCCTCACAGGACGCCGCGGCCGCCCCGCACGGGCTCGACCCCTCGACCTCACCCGCCGGCTGCCGCATGAGCACCGATGGCGACGCGCTCGTCCTGTCAGCGTCAACCAGGTCGTTCGGTGGATTCTGCGGCGCGCTGGCCATTTGCTTGTTCTGGAACTTCATCGTCGGCACGTTCTTCCTCCTTGTCATCGACGGATTCATGCGTGCCGCTGGCATGCAGCCGCCACCGTGGTTACCAGGCAAGCCGAGCACCTTCACAAGCGCATGGGGTCCCCTCTTCGTCCTCCTCTTCATCACGCCCCACCTTTGCATCGGCATGATGTTCATCTGGAACGTGATGCTGAAGGCCGCGGGCGAGTGTCGAGTATCGATCCGCAACGATGACGGCCGAGTCTTCACCGGCGTCGGCCCGCTCGGGCGCACACGCCGGTTCACCGCCTCGGAAGTCACGGCCGTCCACATCCACGCCAAGAAAGACGATGAGAGCGTCAGCACCGTGGTCGCCATCGCGGCACACAAGCTGATCAAGTTCGGCTCGGATCTCGCACCCATCCGCCAACTCTGGATGCAGTCGCAGCTCTCGGAACTCCTCGTCGGCCCGCATCAGGCTCTCGAGAACCAGACCAAGTCCGCGCGCTCATGAACGGGTAGTTGTCCCAAGACCCTTGAACCGTTCCAACCCAGGAACCCAGGCACTGATTCCCTGGGTTCCTTTCGCGTACCATCACCCACCAAGTGAGACGTTGCTACGCATGCAACATCGCCATCACCGACGCAACGCGTCTGCGGCGTTCGCGCGTGCCATTCTGCGATGCGTGCTCCCAAGCCGCCCTCATCGCTGAATCCAACCCGACCACGACAGGCGCCGTCCCATCCGGCTGCTCGGTCACCGCACGCGATGGCTCGATGATGATCACCGTTACAGCCAGATCCGCTCGAAACCTCGCCCTCGCAATCGTCGTGCTCGTCGGCATCAACATCTACCTTCCCGGCCTCGGACTCGGAATCCTCCGCGGCATTCTCAGCGGACTCGGCGTCCCTCTGCCTTCATGGCTTCCAGGATCTGCGCTACCCAACTACGGGCTTATCGGCTCGCTCTTCATCGCTCTGGTCTTCTCGGTTCCGCTGTTGTTTGCGGGCATGATGACCCGTGTTCTCCTCTTCTCCGCATTCGGACGGTATCAGATCACACTCACCGACGAAAACTGCACGCTCTTTCGGGGGATCGGCCCGATCGGACGCACCCAGCGCTTCAACGCCCTCGCAGTGACGCAAGTGGAACACCGCGTGGAAGTCGATGACGAGGGACACAAGCGCGAGCGAATCGTCATCCACGCCGAGACCGAGATTGTGTTCGGTGACATGCTGACCGCCGATCGGCGCAGATGGCTGCACAAGACGCTCGCGCAAGCCGTCCTTCCCCTTCGCTCCGACCTTCCGACACCGCCGGTGTGAACGCTCTAACGCACGACACCCCGCCCCCTCCCTCTGTCTGCCATCTGGCCCTTTGCCATTTGCTATTTCTGACCACCCGCCCCCTTGACTCCCCATCACTGACACCGGTGACTCTCTCGTCCGGATCTTCACGCAGGCGATCGTTGCCGCTTCATCCGACATCGCTGCAGCAGACCGCACTCTCTCGACCTCTCACACAAACCACAGGCCACCGCCTCGCCGCACCAGTCGAAACTTCTCCGCGTTGCAGCACGCGACCTCGAAAAGCCGCTCCGCCTGCTGCTTCCCGACGTCTGGAGCAACTCGAAACCCATTAAATGTCGCATCGCGTATCGCGGCGCGAAACCTGTGTTTGAGCTCAAAGTCCCCGCAGTACGCAAGCGCAATCCTGCCAGACCACTCGATATCCGCCCGCTTCGCCCGCGGCTTCCATGTGAACCGAACGCGATGATCCGCGACCGCGTCGTGGCCCAGAAGGTACGTATAGAACGCCGGGGGCGGCTCCCACGAAATGATGTCGCCCGCTTTCGCCTTGTCGGCTCTGAGTGTCCGCTGCATCAAATCAGGCCACGAGATCGGATGCTTCGCATCCCCGAGGAACAACCCTGTTGCACCCTCACATTCCCATTGCGTCGATGAAAGACCGCACCGATGGTAGTTGCTCCATACGACGGCACTTCTCCAGTCGTCCTCATGATCAAACTCCGGCTCCGCCTCCGATTCATAGTCGACAGTCTCAAGGTGCAAGTCGAACCGGAGCGATCCATCAGCATCCAGCCGCCCTGACCATGCAAACTCCTTGATCGCGTGCCCGCGCGGCCACGGATTGCCCTCAAACCAGATCCGTCCGCACACTTCAGCCATGTCCGTAGATTACCAACATACCCCCTTGTTCGCACCCTCCCCCTCCCTCGCGATTTCTCCCCACCCACCCCCTTGACTCCCCCTCACTGACAGACTGTTGTCAGTGAATCTCCGCGCAGTTGGGGTGTTTGCGCGCCCAATTGGCATCACTGCGCCCTGCACCCCTTGCATCCCGCCCGCCGCGCCGTACGCTGCCCACATGGCCGCCCCCGCGTCCAATCTCTCCCCGACTCCCGCCGAGGCCCACGCCCTCGTCCGCGCCATCCTCACGCACAAACTCCCCCTCGCCCCTCTCGCGCAAGCGCTCGGGCTCTCGCCCGCCGCTCTCACCACGCTCCTCAACTCGCCCACCCTACGCCGCGAGATCAACGCATACGAACAACTCGTCAACTTCCGCGACCGCCTCTGCGGCATCCGAGAGCCATCCATCGCCTCCATCCTCTTCCCCCAAGACCAACCACCCGCGCTCGAAACACGCTCGGCTCAAGAGTCCTCCGCACGCGACTCCGTCCCGACTCCGCCGCACACCACCACGCGCCCATCGCTATCCGAAACTCGGAGCGAACCCCATGACACTCATGACACCCATGACACCAACCAACTCGACCCGCTCCTTCTCCGCGCTGACCACCCGCTCATCGCTGCAGATCCATCTCCTCATCCCGATCCTCACGCTCCTGTTGCTGCTCTCAACTGCGCCGATCCCGAGCCATCACTCGATCATCGCCCACAACTCCCTGTCGCCTCTCCACCACACCACGCCGCGCCACAACCCGGAGCCGGCCACATCCCTCGCGCTCCCGAGCGCATCCCCTCTACGCGTCTGCTTCCAAAGGCCCGCACATCTCGCGTCGATATCCCGCTCCTGGCCAGCCGAAGCCAGCCAACGTCCCGATCTTCCACCCACCATTCTCTCCCCAGTCTCTTGTGTACACCCCTCGCTTTCTTTACACTCAAACCGCTGGCAGCACCCAGCCGTGATCTGAGCAAACGCCCTCGCACACGCCACGTTCGCTCTCGCGATGGACCTCCGCCGCGCCCGTTCAACCGAGCAAGGAGCAACAACATGACCCCACTGGCCACTCGATCCGCCCTCGCGATCGCGATGCTGTCGCCATGGACGCTCCTCGCAAACGCGACCCCGATCGAAGTCTCTTCCTCCTTCTCAGGCGGCATCTACGACGGAGGACTCACCACGCCCGGCTTCTTCAACTACTACGTCGGATACTCCTTCCCCTCTTCTCCCCCGGAACGGCGCAACTTCTTCATCTTCGATCTCTCAGACATCGACACGCCGGTCACTGGCGCACGCATCAAGCTCTTCCTCCCCGGCGGACCCACGCTCCCCTCCGGTTACATCAGCTCCGATCCCGTCGAGTTCTACCGCGTCAGCGGCTCCGCATTCCCCTGGACCGCATACGTCGAGGCCTTCGGAGGAACCGCCACCGGCCCAATGCTCTCCGCCATGTTCAGCACCATGGGTGGCTCCGCATCCGCCTACGGCGTCGTCGGCATCTCCATCGACGACAGCGGCACCGACATCATCATCGAACTCGGCGGCTCCGCAATCGCAGACATCAACGCCGCGCTCGGCTCGGCATTCCTCGTCACCGGCCGACTCACAGACATCCACCCCGGCGCGCCGGGCATGCCCCCATCCGAACTCGTCTTCGCATACACCGACATCCCGCATCCACTCATGCCGCTCCCTCGCCTCGAACTCGACATCATCCCCGCGCCGCACAGCATCCTCCCGCTCCTTCCGCTCATCCTCGCGCCAAGACGCCGCACACGCTGACCAGACGCAGCATCCGCCGCCGACCATACACTCGGCCCGATGACCCTCCTCTGCGTCCCCATCATGGTCCAGGAGATCGACGCCGCGCTCGCCGACTGCGCCGAGGCAAAGCGCCTCGGAGCCCAGATCGCCGAGTACCGCATCGACCACATCCTCTCCGGCAGCCCCGAGGGCTCACAACCCGACGACCCAGACGCCCGCCGCGAAACCGACGAGATCATCCGCCTCGTCCGCTCCTCACCTCTCCCCTGCATCGTCACCTGCCGACCGACCTTCGAGGGCGGCCACTACGACGGCGACGACGCCTCACGCATCTCCCTCTACGAGCGCCTGGCAACCATCGACACCCCGCCGAGATACATCGACGTCGAGCACGCAACCATCTCCCGCTCCGCCAACATCCGCCAGAAAGTCCTCCTCGCCGTCAACCACCCCGGCCAAATGCGAGGCCTCGACACCGCCCTCATCCTCTCCGCCCACGACTTCCAACGCCGACCCGCAGACCTCACAAGACGCCTCCTCACCATGCGAGACGAGCCCGCGGCAAAGATCATCAAGATCGCCTACCGCGCCCGCTCACTCCGAGACAACATCGAACTCTTCGACATCCTCCGCCACACCGACCGCCCCATGATCGCCCTCGGCATGGGCGAGTTCGGACTCATGAGCCGCGTCCTCGCCCCCAAGTTCGGCGCATTCCTCACCTTCGCCTCCCTCCGAGATGCCTCCGCCACCGCCCCAGGACAGCCCACCATCACGGAGATCCTCCAGCGATTCAGGTTCAGATCCATCAACCAAGAGACCCGCGTCTACGGTGTCCTCGGCTGGCCCGTCGGACACTCCCTCTCCCCGCTCATCCACAACGCCGGCTTCGAAGCCCTCGGGCACAACGGCGTCTACCTCCCCATGCCCATCGCCGCCCCGGATGGCAACACCGACGACAACGGCGCGTACGAGTCCTTCAAGGCCACGGTCCTTGAACTGATCGAACACGACGCCCTCGACCTCTCCGGCGCAAGCGTCACGATCCCCTACAAGCAAGCACTCGTCCGGCTTGCCGACGAGATGGGCGAGTCCCGCAACTGGTTCCTCTCACCCTCCGCCCGAGCCATCGGCGCTGCCAACACCATCGTCGTCCAACGCGACCTCGGCTCACCCCCATCCCGCATCACCATCGACAACACCGACGCGCCCGCTATCGCCGCCTGCCTCTCACACCAAGCCGGTCCCGTCGCGGGCAGACACGTCGTAGTCCTCGGCGCAGGTGGCGTTGCCCGCGCCGCGGCATACGCCTGCGCCGCCGCCGGCGCAAACGTCACAGTCACCGCCCGCCGACCGGAAGAGGCCGACACGCTCGCCTCGGACCTGCGCCGCACGGCCAACCTCGACATCCGCACCATGCCGTGGGAGAGCCGCCACGAGGCCCCCGCCGATGCCTTCATCAACTGCACACCCCTCGGCATGCGGGGCGGCCCAGCGCCCGACCGATCGCCGATCGAGCCCGACGCCCTCACCAACGCCGACCCGGCATCCGTCGTCTACTTCGACACGGTCTACGCCCCGCTCCGCACCCCGATGCTCGCACTCGCCCATCGCCTCGGCGCGCCCACGATCGACGGCGCATCCATGTTCGTGAAGCAGGGCGCGATGCAGTTCCGGATGTGGACCGACCGCCCCGCGCCCGAAGACCTCTTCGACGGACTCGTCCGCGCCCGCCTCAGCACCGCGTGACACAACAACCCGATATCGCCCACGTCACGCAAGCCGACAAAGCCGCTGCAAGCAAGCGGACAGATGAGGAGTCAAGCTCGTTATGCCCTCTGACATCCACACGGAGCGCAACATCGCTCGCACCGAAGATCAAAGATTCCCCCGTCGCTCCTGCTCCAGCTCCAGCGCCTCGAAGAGGGCCTTGAAGTTGCCCTTGCCGAAGGACTGGCTCCCGCGGCGGCAGATGATCTCGAAGAACAGCGTCGGGCGGTCCTGCAGGGGCTTGGTGAAGAGCTGGAGGAGGTACCCCTCATCGTCGGAATCCACGAGAATACCCAGCTTGCGGATGGCCTCGTGGTCCTCGCGCACGGCCTCGTGCCCATGCTGCTTGAGCATGCTGTTGACGCGATCCCAGACCTTGTCGTAGTAGGCATCGGGAAGGGTCAGGAAGTCGACGCCTCGCGCGCGGAGCGCGGCGATCGAGTGCAGCTCGTCGTCCGTCCGCAGCGCCAGATGCTGAACGCCGGGGGTGTTGCAATGCCAGTCGAGATACTCCTGAACCTGCGACTTCTTCTTGCCCTCGGCGGGCTCGTTGATCGGCATCTTGATGAGGTTGTTGCCGCTGGCCATCACCTTCGACATCAACGCCGAATACTCCGTCGAAATGTCCTTGTCGTCGAAGTGCTTGAACATGCTGAACTCAAGCACGTTCTCGTAGAACGCGACCCAGTGATTCATCTTGCCCATCTCGACGTTGCCGACGAGGTGGTCGACGTACTTCAGCCCGCACGGGTTCTTCTTGTTGTAGTCGTTGATGGCGAGGATGGAGGAGCCAGCGCCGAGTTGAGGAGCGCACGCGCCGGCGGCGGCACACGAGCCGTCGATGTGGCGGAAGCGGGGCATGAACCTGCCGCCCTGCTTGACCTTCGTGAGCTCATACTCGCCGGTGCGAGAGACGAATGTGTGGACACAGCGTCCATAGGTGCGGATGGAGGCGACGGTCACGGTGCCGTGGTCGTCGCGATACGTGCGGGGCTCGCCGCCCGGCGCGACGGTCGCGCCGTTCTTGATGGCCCGATCGAAGGCCTTCTCCGCGTCGAAGACCGTGAATGCAACGTCCTTGACGCCGTCGCCGTAAAGGGCGACCTCGGTGGAGGCGGGGTGCTCATACGTCAGGCCGCTGGTGAGCAGGAATCGGATGTTCCCCTGCGTCAGCAGGTAGTGCGCCGCATCCCGCGATCCCGTCGTCAGGTCACAGACCTGCTCGATCTGGAAGCCGAAGCAGTGGGCGTAGAAGAAAGCCGCCTGCTTGGCGTTGCCAACGTGGAACCGGACATGATCGACATCGATCAGTTGCAGGGGATCGGTCGAAGTGGCCGAGGTGGGCCGAGAGGCCGTGGAGAGGGTGGTCATCGGATGGGCTCCGGGAGCCCGGCCGCGGGCGGCCAGGCAGGGGTGCTCTGGCGAATACAAGAGAATCCTATCCGAGCAAACGGGCCTATCCCGCACCCAGAGTACTCTATTCAAGAATTATTCCAATGTGATAGCAGACAGAGTGCGCAAGAGATGCTGGTCGCCCGCGGGCTTTGGCTACGTGCAACTCGCGAGGAGGGCGGCTAGACTCATGGCCCAGAACTTTTGACACTGGCTGGTGGATGTCAGGCGAGGATGCCGAAGATCCCTGGTTGGTGGGTTGGTCGGGCTCACCGCATGAGGCGTCGGACCCGGCACGAGGACTTGGATCGATGGGACAACCGAGCGAATCGCTCTACTTTGGTCCGTACCGGCTCGTGAGGCCGCTGGCTCCGAGCGCGTTGGCTGAGCGGTGGCTCGCGCTACACGAGAAGAAGCAGAGCAGCCATGTCGTCCATCGGTTCCCGGTCTGCCGCGCGAAGCCGGAGCAGCGTCGCGTGCTCGCGGCCCTTGAGCAGGGTCAGACCCTCCATGCTCCCCACGTTCTTCCGATTGAGCTCTTCTCTCTTTCGATCACTCAGCAGCCGTGCGCAGTCACCCCTTACACGGGCAACCACGAGGGCATCCTGACCCTCTCGAACCTGCTGGAAGCCAAGGGTGGCCGGATGGCCGGCCCTGAGGCGGAGCGGGCGATGCGTCACCTGCTGGAGGCCAGCCGCTCGGCCCACAACGCCGGGCAGTTGCATGGGGACTTGGGGTGGGCAGAGGTCTTGGTCGATCGGCACGGTTCGTGCTCGGTTGAGTTCTACGGCCTGAGGCGTCGCCTCGGTCTTGTCGCCGGCCCGGTATCGGAGCTGCGCCGTGATGAGGTGCGATCGATCATCGAGATGGGGTATCGCCTGATCACCGGGCTGAGCCCCGATGAGCCGAGGATCTCTCCGACGCGACTGAGCAAGCGTCTCGACTCCGCGTGGGACGACTTCTTTGACACGGGCCTGAACGCCGCCGGCGGGTTTGAGTCTGCTCAGGATGCGATCTCCGCGTTGCCTTCAAGCAGCCGTGATCGCGATCGGCAGCAGCAGCCGAGCACGGTTCGCGTTGTGCTGAGCAGGTTCGGTTGGGCCGGGTCCCAGCGTCAGGGCTGAATACCTGAGCCGAGAACCTCCGATTTACCTCGGTCCGTCGCCCGATGGGGAGGCCGGGCTCGTCGCGGGAACGCTCTCCTCGCTGGGGGCCGGGCGGAGAAGCGGCCTCGGTCCGGTCAGCACACGGGCCTCGATCTCCATGTATCGCGCCAACTGGTCGGCCGAGAGCCCCGAGCCGAATCGCTTCAGGAACTCGTCGGAGATATCCGGTCCCTGGGGCTGGGCTCCGAGCAGGTCCAGGGCATCGAGCCAGTGCTCGGGCGTGGATCCCGCGAGCCCTGGATCGTCGAGCCGATCGAGCCAGACAAGGGAGACGGTGCGGACTCTTCTCAGCCGCTCCTGATCCGGTTCAGGCAGCTCAGATTCGAGCGGATCAGCCCGATCCGCCAACGAGAGGGCGCGCCCCGGCCGGGAGAGGTTCAGCTGGGCCTCGGCGAGACGGACGAGTGAGCGAGCGTGCAGCACCGCGAGCACCGGATCCGTGGGCATCGGCGTGTTGGCGAACGAGCCGAGGAGGGCTTCGACAAACGGCGCGTTCCGGGAGGACTCGTCGGCGGCGAGGATCAGGGTACGCGTGTCCATCCCGGCGGTGACCTGCGATGCCGCGGCGAGGCGTGCGTCTTCAGTGGCGAACGTGAGCGCTCTGAGGAGCAGCAACCCCTCGAGCGAGGCCCTGTGAGAGGCAATCGCACGCACGGCGATGTCTACCAGCGCGGTGTCCTCGATGGCGGCGAGCACGATGTCATCAACGAAGGGCGGATGCCTGGAGAGGGCCTCGGCCGTCGCGATCCTGATCGCCGCTTCGGGCGAGCGGAGGAGGGGTACGAGTGTCCGGCGATCGGCATCGGTGCCGACGCGAGCGAGCAGCCGGACGCCGGGCGCGCTCAGCGAGTTGGCAGCGCGGGCTCGGAGTCTCGATGCCGCGACCTCGCGATCTTCCGCGGAGAGAAGCTCGGCTCGGTCGAGTGCGAGGCCGGCCTGGGAGGCGGACTCGCGAGCGACGGACTCGGCACCGATCCACCTGAGCGTGGGCTGGACGAGGCGAGGTGTCGGGTAGCGTGACGCGGCAGAGAGCAGTTCGGCGACGACCGAAGCGTCCATCTCGAGTTCGAGCGCTTCGGCGATGCGATTCTCAAGCCCTGGTTGAGCCAGACGGTTGAGCAGGCGTGCGGCTGCCGCCCGGACCCGACCATCGGGCGCGTTGAGGAGATCGATCAGAGCGAAGCCGACTTCGGGCGCGATGCGCTCGGCATCGGCCAATTCCTGATCAACGAGGGTGAGGCCGAGCCCGCGGAGTTCGGGCAGTTCGTCGCGCAGCAAGCCGACGAGCAGTTCGCCGTGCTGTTCCGGGGGGGTCGCGTCGAAGAGCCGGCGCATCGCCAGGACGAGACGCTCGATGAGTGCGGCACGATCCGTGCGAGCGGCATCCTGCTGCGCGGCGGGCGTCACGCTCTGTTCTGGCCTGACTGGTTCGACAGGGGCGGGTTGCGGCTGAGATGCGTACTCGGTTGCTGCGTAAGTGCTCTCCGCCAGTCCGTCGCGGAGAGGCACCTGGTCTTCATGCGGAGCGATGGAAGCTGAGTCCTCGGGGTCGTCCGGGCGGTCTTGGCCCGGCTTCCCAGTACCAGCCCCGTCGGGGCGGTTCGAATGCGGCGAGTGGGAGGGGGGGGGATCGGAGTGGGGGTGGGTGTTGATCGCTGCGCATGCCGGCTGGGAGGTAAGCACAAGGAGGGCCGCGATGCGGATGGGTGAGTGCCATCGCGAGGGTCGCGAGGGGGTGAATGTGGGATCGGTTCGGTACATGCGTCGATATGGGAAGCGTGGCCAGCTCTTGATGGTACACTTTGATCGGTGCGATTCTCGCTTCGGCGTGAAGCGGAGTTCGTGTCGGTGTGGATGATGGTCAGCCCTTTGTAAGCCATGAGCGACTGGCAAGAGGCAGAGCAGCACGTCGAGCGTGCGCATGAGCACTACGAGGCCGGTCGTTGGGAAGACGCCGCGGCTGAGTTGCGGCGTGCCCTCGCGTTGAATCCATACCAAGCGGAGTGGCACTTCAATCTGGGTCTGACGCTGGACGCGGCGGGCCGCCACTCTGATGCGGCGGTGAGTTTCGGGCGGGCGTCCGATCTCTCTCCGGAGGATGTGCGGCTTGCTGTGATGACTGGTTCCAGTCTGCTCAGGGCGGGTCAGGTCGAGCAATCTTTGTCGTGGTTTGAGCGTGCGGCGAATCTGGATGGCGCGGATCCCGCGTCGTTCGTGCATCGCATCGAGGCGTATGCACGTATGGGACGCTTCGACCAGGCCGAGTTGATGTTCTTCATGGGCCAGCAGACGGCACCGGACTGTGCGGAGTTGTACGCGTCGATGGCCGAGGCCCTGATGGATCAGGGGCAGTACGAGCGAGCGGTCTGGTGTCTCCGCGAGGCGGCACGGCTCGAGCCCGAGATGCCGCGTGTGGAGGCGCGTCTGGCGGAGGCGTATGCCGCGACGGGTCGTCACGAGAGAGCGCGGCAGCTGTTTCTGAGAGAGTTGCGGCGTGACCCGGGCGATATCGAGACGCTGCTCGATCTTGGTTCGTTGTTGGTCGAGATGAACCGACTTCCGGATGCGGGGGAGAAGTTTCGGCGTGTGCTTGAGATCCAGCCCGATCACGCGGAGGCGCATTTCCGGCTCGGCGATCTCGCGGAGCTTATGGGGAGTGCTTCCGAGGCCATGGTCCATTTCGATATCGTGCTGCGGCTGAACGAGGGATACCCGGGGGTGAGGCGTCGTCTCGCGTCGCTCATGCTCGATCGTGGCGAAGATGGCGATGCCGACGAGGCGAGGCGGATGCTTGAAGCAGAGTTCACGGCATCCGGACCGGGCGGTCCTGTGCCTGCTGATGGCGAGGACGACGTGTCGCGAGAGGCGTTCGGCACGCTCTTGCTTGATGCTGGACTGCCGAATCAGGCATCGGAGATCTTCCGCTTGAGCACCGTCCGGTCTCCTCTCGCGGCCCGCTCGTGGCACCTGCTCGGTGTTGCGAGGATGGAGGCGGGAGAACTCGACGAAGGGATGGAGCATGCCAGGCGTGCGCTCCGTCTTGATCCGTCGCTGGTCGCGCCGATGCACAATCTCGCGATGGCGCATCTGCAACTCGGGAATTTCAGGCGAGCGCGATACTGGGTCAGGCAGGCGTTGAGGTGTGAGCCGGATGACGCGTCACTCAGGCGGCTTCGACTGCGGCTGAACCTGCACAGCGTCGGTGAGGCGATCGTTGCGGCCTGGCGTGTCGCGGTGAGGCGGCGCCCGGAATGGGGAGCCGACTGAAGTGTCATGAAGAGGCGATGCGTCGGCTCAGCGGCGCCTGGATCTGCCTCTGGTGATGTACGCATCGATTGAGAGCCGCCCTGCGCCGAGAGCCAACAGCAGGATTCCGACAACCAGGATCGCGGCCGACCGACTGGTGGCGTCGAGCGCGCGGGCGGTTCCGAGCGTGCCAACCATGTTCCAACTGGCGAGCATGCTTCCGATGGCGATGAAGGCCGGGAGCACTGCGATGCGAGTGGCCAGTCCGATGATGACAAGCACCGCGCAGCCCGCTTGTGTCCATGCGATCGCGTGCATGGTTGGTGAGGGGATGTACCCGCTGAAGAGAGGGCTCAGGCAGCGCTCGATGCGTGAGACGCCGAGATGATGATTGACGCCAAGGGCTCGGATCGCGTCGAGCATCAGGTCCGCTCCGAGCCAGAGGCGAGGGAGCAGCAGCAATGCGTGGGCGCGGGTGTTCAGCAGCATGTTCCTGCGTCGAGCCATTCGTTGACATCGTAGAGCAGAGTGCATTACAAAGGCCCCGGCGCTGGTGCGTCGGGGCCTTTCGCTGGTCACGGTTCGAATCAAGCGGGTTTGAGACGCGGAGGATCAGTAGCGGTAGTGATCGGGCTTGTACGGCCCATCAACCGGGACGCCGATGTACGCGGCCTGCTCTGGGGAGAGCTTGGTGAGCTTCACGCCGAGTTTGGCGAGGTGGAGGCGTGCGACCTCTTCGTCGAGCTTCTTGGGGAGCACGTAGACCTTCTTCTCGTACTGGCTGGTGTTGCAGTGGAGCTCGATCTGCGCGAGGACCTGGTTGGTGAAGGAAGCGGACATGACGAACGAGGGGTGTCCGGTGGCGCAGCCGAGATTGAGGAGGCGGCCCTCGGCGAGTATGAGGACTGAGTGGGCGGGCTTTGAGCCGGAGGCGGGGAAGACCCACTCATCGTATTGGGGCTTGATGTTCACTCGCTTGATGCCGGGGATCTTGGCGAGCCCGGCCATGTCAATCTCGTTGTCGAAGTGTCCAATGTTGCCGACGATGGCTTTGTCCTTCATCCTCGCCATGTGCTGCGCGGTGATGATGTCCTTGTTGCCCGTGGTTGTGATGAAGATGTCTGCGGTCTCCAGGAAGTCGTCGAGGGGCGCGACCTGGTAGCCCTCCATCGCGGCCTGCAGGGCGCAGATGGGATCGATCTCGGTCACGATCACGCGGCAGCCCTGGCCCTTGAGCGACTGGCAGCAGCCCTTGCCCACGTCGCCGTAGCCGCAGACGACGGCGACCTTGCCGGAGAGCATGACGTCAGTCGCGCGGTTGAGGCCGTCGAGGAGTGAGTGGCGGCAGCCGTAGAGGTTGTCGAACTTGCTCTTGGTGACGCTGTCGTTGACGTTGATGGCGGGGAAGAGGAGGACGCCTGACTTGTGCATCTCATAGAGGCGGTGCACGCCGGTCGTGGTCTCTTCGGAGACGCCCTTGATGGCCTTGCCGATGCGCGTCCAGCGCTGGGGGTCGGTGGCGAGCGAGCGGCGCAGGGTGTCGAGGATGACGCCCCATTCGGCGGAGTCAGTGGCGGGGTTGAAAGCAGGGACCTTTCCGGCCTTCTCGTACTCGGTGCCCTTGTGGACGAGGAGGGTCGCGTCGCCCCCGTCGTCGAGGATGAGGTTCGGGCCGGAGCCATCGGGCCATGCGAAGGCCTGTTCGGTACACCACCAGTATTCTTCGAGCGTCTCGCCCTTCCATGCAAAGACGGGCGTGCCCTTTGGGTTGGCGACGTTGCCGCCGGTTTCCGGGCGACCGACGACGACCGCGGCGGCGGCGTGGTCCTGTGTGCTGAAGATGTTGCAGGAGACCCAGCGTACGTCAGCGCCGAGCAGGGTCAGGGTCTCGATGAGGACCGCTGTCTGCACGGTCATGTGCAATGAGCCCATGATTTTGGCACCCTTGAGGGGCTGCTTGCCGGCGTAGCGCTCGCGGAGCGCCATGAGGCCGGGCATCTCGTGCTCGGCGAGACGGATCTCGTGGCGGCCGAACTCGGCGAGGGAGAGGTCCTTGACCTTGAAGTCGAGTTTCGCGGCGGTGGGGGAGTTGATCGGCTTGGTGAGAACTGCGGTCATGCGGGCCTCCGTGTGTGTTGCGTGTGAGTGGTTTCTTGCCGAAGTGATGCGTGGATTCGATGGATCAGTTCCTGAAGCGGTTTCTGATCCTCTCAAGCGGGGTCAATCTGGTGAGACGCGAGCGAGGGCGACGAAGAGTCCGGGACCTTTCGCGTCGGGCTCGCTTGCAAGGGGTGTGACGACAGTCGAGGCGAAGCCCGCATCCTTGCAGAGCTTGTGCATCGCTTTGGGTGCAAAGCCCAGGTGCTTGTGGGCCATGGTGTGGCGGTACTCGGTCCGATCGTGATCGAGCATGTCGACGATGAGCGCGACGCCGCCGGTTCCGGATGCGTGATTGCCACGGAGGATGCGACGCATCTCCCGGAGTGCGACGAGTGGCTCCGGCACGTGGTGGAGCACGAGCACGCTGACGATGGCATCGACAGAGGCGTCTTCCAGCGGGATGTGCTCGAGCGTTCCTTGGTGGAATGAGACGTTCGAGAATCCGGAGAGGCGTTTCTTCGCGGCGGCCAGCATCGGCAGCGACTGATCGACGGCGTGGACACGCTTCACGTTGGGTGCGAGCAGTTCAGCGGCGTTCCCCGTGCCGCACCCGAGGTCGGCGACAGTCCAGCCGCTTGGGATGAGCGAGAGCAATGCTGCGGGTGTGAACCGATCTCCGAACCAGTCGGATCTGATCCTGTCCCATTCGCCGACGACGCGGCCGAAGAACGCTTGCGGGTCGGCATCACGCTGTGCGAGCACGGCGCGGAGGCGTCGGGCATCTTCGGCGAGGTCTCCATTCTCCGGCAACTGCTCGCGGATCGCCAGCCAGAGTGATCGGGACTCTGCCGGTAGGTCGTCGAGAATGAGTCGGTAGAGCGTCGCGGTGCCCGCAGCGCGGCGGAGCAGCCACTGCCCGTCCGCGAGGATCTTGAGGTGGCGGCTGACCGTGGACTGTGGCAACTGAACGATCTGAGCGATTTCGCCGACGGAGAGTTCTTCCTGCTCCAAGATCCGAAGCACGCGAAGGCGTACCAGTTCCGAGACGTCGGCGAGCCGATCCGTAATGGACCGAGCCAACGCGGGGCGTTGCGTCTGGGTCTTGGGCTGGGGGGATCTCTGGCCGGAGCGTTTCATCCGTTTATCCGGATGAATGGTAGAAGGCCATCCGGCCGCGTCAAATCGGTTGTTCTCAGATGCGCTCTGCGGGTGGCAGTGCGTATGACGGCCCTGGCACCTTGCCGAGTTCCCTGAGGCGGGCGGTCGCCTCGGGGTCGTTGGGTCGGAGCCAGAGGATCATCCTGAGTCGGTCTGTTTCTTTGTCAGCCGCGCCGATGGTGCGATAGAAGTTCGCGAGTTCCCACTGTGGGCCGAGGTTCTGTCCCCGGTCGAGGCGGGCAGCGGCGAGGAAGGCGGCCTCGGCCTCGTCGGCGGTGCCGACGCGAGCGAGGTACTGACCGAGCAGGATGTGGTCTGCGGGTCGTTGGCGGAGGGCGGCCTCGCTGCGGAGGAAGGCGAAGAGGCCGTCGAGGTCGTTGGACTTGAGCATCGCCTCCGCGAGTGTGGCGGAGTAGTCGGTGTTTGCGGGATCGACATCGTGGCAGATCGACGCGTTCTCGCGGGCCAGTTGAGGATCGCCAGAAGCCAGATACGCCTTGGCGAGCTTGTGGCGGACAACGGTGTCATAGGGCTTGCGGTCGAGGTATTCGCGATACTCGACGACGGCCTGCGAGTAGTTGCCGCGGACGTAGGCCTCGTTCCCCGCGGCGTGGACCACCGGGAGCGCACGCTGATTCGAGCATCCGGTTGCAGCCGAGAGGAGAAGGAGGCCGGCCGTGGCGAGGATTCGGGCTGTGGCGGTCTGACGCATGTGTCGGACTCCGAGTTCGGTGCCGCACCGGCACATCGTGCGCCGGCAACAGCGGGGGGGAGATGCTATCAGCATCGGCCGATTGGGGCGATGGAACCCAGTCAGGGGCAGGAATCGGCCCGGTTGGTACCCTCAGGGTATGAGCCGGATGGTTTTGCTCGAACACACGCAGCCGGATGGCGGCATGCACTACGACTGGCTTTTGGATCGGATCCAGTCTGATTCCCATCTGAGTCCTCCGGTGAGTCCGTTGGTCTCATTCCGTATGCAGTGGCGGGCCGACTCTGTGATGCCGGATGGGTCCGGCTTGCTGGAAGCGGAGCGAATGAAGGATCACAGACGCGTGTACCTTCGCTATGAGGGGCCGCTCAGCGGCGGGCGCGGGAGTGTGAGGCGGGTTGCAGAGGGGGAAGTCGTCTCGCTCACTGAGGGTGAGGGGTGGATCGAGATCTCCTGTCGGTGGAGTGATTGCGGGTCTATACACGGGTGGCGCGGGGATCTGGTCGGGGGCGATCTCTGGGTGTTCGAACGGTGCTGAGCGTCGGGTGGATTTCTGGTATCCTGTCGTCGGCTTGAAAGTCGGTGTGTGGATTGACATCAGGAGCTGTGCGACGCGAAAGGGGGTCATTCGATGGACCAGTTGTCGTCGGGTTCCGGTGGGTCGGAGACTCCGAGCGGCGATGGGCCGCAGCCGGTCGTTCGCCCGACTGGGCCTCAGCCAGTTTCGAAGATTCAGCACGTGCCGCCAGCCGGATCGCTTCCGGGCTCTGGGGCAGCGACGGCACCGAGCAAGATCAAGGCGTTTGAGCAGAAGCTGATCAGCGGCAAGCACGAGGAGTCGTGGCAACGTTCGCCGAACGTGACCGGCCTGGGCGCTATCCACGTCAAGAGCTTTCACTGCAAGCTGACGGAAGAGGCGCTGCACTATCTCGACCAGCAGATCAACGAGTGGCTTGATGCGCACCCGCAGTACGAGGTGAAGTTTGTGACGACGTCTGTTGGTGAGTGGACGGGTAAGTTGAAAGAGCCCAACATGATCGTGCAGGTGTGGGTCTGACGTCAGTCGCGAGCGGCCATCAACTCTTGATGGGGTCTCGTGGTCGAATCTGGATTGTCCATGTGTCGCATCTCCCGTTCCGATGCCCTATTTGCGACTTGCAGGAGACACGGCCTCGGAACGGTCTCATCGAATGAATCGTGAACGTCTTTGAGATGAGATGAGGTTCAAGAATGGGGGGAAGATTTCTGGGAGCAATATGTCTGCAATCGCTTCGGGAGTCGCAGCGCTGCCGGTTTCTGGTCCGAATTGGAGGGAGTCTGATGGTGTCTACTTGCTCTGAGTTCAAACGAGGACGGAAGATGATTCTTCTGTCATCCGCGTGCATGGTTTGGGCATTCATGCACGGCTGTGAGAACGCGGGACAAGGTGCTCTCTCGGGCGCAGCCATCGGGTCGCTCGGCGGCTTGGCCATCGGATCGCTGAGTGGTGACGCTGGTGCGGGTGCCGTGATCGGCGCGATCGGCGGCGCGGTCGCGGGAGGCGTCGTCGGCGACCAGAATCGCCGTGCCGCGGAGCGTCAGCAAGAGATGCGGTACGGAGGAGATCCGAGATGATCAGTCACCCAAGTCACACAAGGGCGCGCCTGAGTGGGAGGTCATTCGCAGTCCTGTGTCTCGTCGGATCGGCCCTTCTCGGCGGATGTCATGGCACTCCTGCCCGCGTCAAAGATTCACCAAACGCGTCTCTGCGGCCGATCGACGTCGCTCCCGACGCGCCGAAGAGTGATGCCGACCGCTCCAAGCTGGCACGCTTGATCGGGGTGTGGAGTTTCCGTGGCACGGTCACCGACGACAGCGACAGCACGCGAGAAGTCACCGGAACGGCGGCTGGAGTTCTTGAGAACTCACACTTCGTGCTCCTCGACGTGCAAGCGACTCAAGGCGAGTTCGCGGGAACCGCCGGGCGGAAGTCCGGTTCGATGCTCTTCGGAAGCGAACCCGGCAAGGGCTTGACGGTGACGGCGTGGGGCGACGCTGGTCCCGAGATACGTCGCCTGATCGGTGCGACGAACGCCGACGGTTCCGTGTTTGAGTTCCGCGTGATGCAAGGGCACGGACGCGGCGCTGGCATCAGCATGCGGATCGTCTTCGAGACGGATGATCGCTGGAGTGTGACGATCTCGCGTGGCACGGCCAGTGCCTCATACGTCTTCAGTCGCCTGAATTGACCGATATTCTTGCGTCAACGCATCCGAACCGGGCGGCCATTCGACTCAGGAGGTTTGAAGGTGAATCTGTTGTGGGGTCGTTCGATTCGGAGCTTTTTGAGTACAGGTCTATGTGTCGCATCTCTCGCCGGGACATCGGCAGTCGCAAGTGGGCAGGAAGCAACCAAGGACCCAGTCCCGTCTGGCGCGAACGTTTTCGCGCCGACCACTATTGAGCAAGAACTCGAGAACATCCGTCCGGGTGTGCGCATCAAGCGCCGGTTCGACGAGATCGCGGAGAGGACCAACATCCGGCTCGGCCTTGCCCACACCATGCTCTTCCAGCAGGCGACGGGCGGGCCTGGTCGCCGCAGTGGTGCGGCGGGCGACCTTGACATCCTCGCCAAGTGGACGCTGATCGGGGCGGGTACGAAGGACACCGGGATCCTGGCATTCGCTTCCGAGTATCGCTACCAGATCGGCGACATGCCCCCAGGTTCGCTCGGGGGTGAGATCGGCACGCTTGTGCCGACCACCAACGGTTTCGGTGAGCGTCCGTTCATTGTGAAGGAACTCTACTGGGACCAGCGACTGTTCGAGGATCGATTCCGTTTCGGGCTGGGGCGAATCGATCCTGAAAATCTGTTCGGCTCGCACCGGCTTCAGAGCGCGAACACCTTCTTTCTCAACAAGGTGTTCTCAGGAAATGTCGTGGTGCCCTATCCGGGCCCGGGCTTGACGGGTGCCGCGCAGATCAAGCCAACGACATGGTCCTTTCTCACAGCCGGGATCACCGATGCGAACGGCAAGGCGACGATTGGGAACTTCGAGGGGTTCTTTGAGGATGACGAGTTCATGTTGTTCGTCGAGGGAGGACTGACGCCGACCTTTGATGGGCTCGGTCAGGGAAGGTACAAGCTCTCCCTCTGGCACATCGATGAGCGAAAGGATGCGAGTAAGCCGTCCGATGATGGTTTCACGCTCGCGATGGATCAGGACCTAGGCGAGCGATACCTTGCCTTCGTCCGCTACGGCCATGCGGACGGTGATGCCACCGGCATTACCGACTCTGTGCAGGGGGGCGTTGGGATCAAGGGGGTCCTCGGCAAGGAGAACATGCTCGGCCTCGCGGCGGCGTGGTCGAAGCCGAAGGATGATGACAAACGAGATGAGAAGGTTTTCGAGGTCTTCCAGAGGTTCCAGGTGACCGAGTCGGCGCAGATCACGGTCGGCGTTGAGGCGATCTTCGATCCGAGCAACGCGCCTGATGATGAGGTCATCGGCGTCTTCTCGGCGCGGCTGCGTCTCTCGTTCTGATTGATTGATTCGATGGCAGGTACGCACCAGATCGGTGCGAGGAAGGACGATGGAGATGGCAGCGAAAGAGAAGGCGGGTGCTGGACGGGGCACGAAGCGAGGCGGCAGCAAGCGGATGGAGCACGATCTGCTCGGGAAGAAGGCGATCCCCGCGAGCGCCTATTACGGCGTGCAATCGGCACGAGCGATGGAGAACTTTGCGATATCCGGCGTCAAAGTCCACGCGTATCCGGTGTTCATCAAGGGGCTGGCCATGGTCAAGATGGCCGCCGCCCGGGCGAACTATGAGTGCGACTCGAAGGCGATGCCTCGGCGTGTCCTGCGCGGGATTGAGGCGGCGTGCCAGGATCTTCTCGACGGAAAGCTCCATGCCCAGTTCGATATAGATGTGTTCCAGGGTGGCGCGGGCACTTCGACGAACATGGCAGCGAACGAGGTGATCGCGAACCGCGCGCTCGAGCACATGGGCCATCGCAAGGGCCAGTACGAATACTGCGACCCGCACGACCATGTGAATCTCGCGCAGTCGACGAACGACGCGTATCCGAGCGCGCTGCATGTGGCCATCATGCTCGGCAACGATGAACTCGTCGCCGAGATGGAGCGGCTGGTGGGGGCGTTCCGCAAGAAGGGGCGTCAGTTCGCGAAGATCGTCAAGATGGGGCGCACGCAGTTGCAGGATGCGGTGCCCATGACCCTCGGGCAGGAGTTCGACGCGTGGGCGGACAGTCTTACGGATGAGGTTCGGACGCTCCGTGCTGTCGAGGCCATCCTCTGCGAGGTCAATATGGGGGGCACCGCGATCGGCACCGGGCTGAACGCGCCGAAGGGGTACGCGAGAAAGTGCGCCCGGCACCTGGCCCGGATCACGGGGCGTCCTATCCGACTGGCCGAGGACCTTGTCGAGGCGACGCAGGACACGCAGTCGTACGTTCTCTACGCCTCGGTTCTCAAGAGCATGGCCATCAAGCTCTCCAAGATCTGCAACGATCTGCGTCTGCTCTCTTCCGGCCCGCGCGCGGGTCTGAATGAGATCAACCTTCCCGCGATGCAGCCCGGCTCATCGATCATGCCCGGCAAGGTGAACCCGGTCATCCCAGAGGTCGTGAATCAGGTCTGTTTCCGTGTGATCGGCAACGACCTGACGGTCACGCTCGCCGCAGAGGCCGGGCAGTTGCAGCTGAACGTGATGGAGCCGGTCATCGCTGCGTGCATCTTCGAGTCGCAGGTGCTGTTCATCAACGCCGCGGCGTCCCTGCGCGTCAACTGCGTGGACGGCATCACGGCGAACGCGGACGTGTGCAAGCGGCTGGTTGAGCAGAGCATCGGCATCGTGACCGCGCTCAACCCCGTGCTCGGGTACGACAAGTCCACCGAGCTCGCTGCCGAGGCACTGGCGACCGGCAAGGGCGTGGTCGAACTGGTCCGCGAGAAGAAGTTGCTGACCGATGCGCAGATCCGCTCGGTGCTCGATCCGCGTCGGATGGCGGGCACGATGTGACGCGACTGGGCTGAGAGTTGAAGCCCCAAGGGAGGCCGCATGATCTGGGCAGAGTTCCTCGTGGTGATCGGGGCGATCGTCATCGGTGCCCGCGTGGGCGGTGCTGGGCTGGGGACGATGGCCGCCATCGGTCTCGCGGTCCTTGTCTTCGGCTTCGGGCTTCCACCGTCGTCGCCTCCGGCGACGGTGCTGGCCATTGTGCTGTGCGTCGTGACCGCTGCCGCCACGATGCAGGCGGCGGGCGGCCTTGACCTGCTCGTCATGATCGCGGAGAAGGCGCTGCGTGCCAAGCCCAAGTACATCACGTTCATTGCCCCCGCCGTCGCGTATCTGTTTACGTTCTGCTCCGGCACGGGTCACGTCGCCTATGCGATTCTGCCCGTGATCGCGGAGGTCGCTCGCAAGGCGGGCATTCGGCCCGAGCGTCCGATGTCGATCAGCGTGATCGCGTCGCAGCAGGCGATCACTGCCAGCCCGCTCGCCGCGGCGACCGCGGCACTTCTCGCGCTTCTTTCGAAGGAAGAGACGATCGGGCTCGGCCAGATCCTGATGATCTGTATTCCGTCGACGTTCATCGGGTGCATGCTCGGTGCCCTGTCGGTGTACAAGAAGGGCGTCGAGCTCAAGGACGATCCGGTCTACAAGGAGCGTCTGGAGAAGGGGCTTGTCGAGGAGGCGAAGGAACAGAAGAAGCTCGAGGGGCGAGCGCGGCGCAACGCGATCGGATCAGTTGCGACGTTCCTCTCCGCCGCGGCGATCATCGTGGTCTTCGGTCTCTTCTCCGATCTTCGGCCGACATACACGGTGACGCCGTCGAAGGAAGCGGGTTTCAGCCCGACGCTGGTTTCGAGCGCAATCGCGAACCTGAGCGATCCCGAGCGTCTGGACGAGACGATCACACGTGAGCAGCTCAAGGAGCGGCTGGAAGAGGTCCGCGCGGAAGAGGCCAAGCCCCGCGAGGTGAAGGTCGAGATGGCCGTGCTGATCCAGATCGTGATGCTCAGCGCGGCGGGGATCATGATGCTCGCGTTCGGGGCACGCGCTGCTGATGCTGTGAAGACACCCGTCGCGATCGCGGGTGTGGTTGCGGTGGTCTCCATCGCCGGGCTCGGCTGGATGGGCAACTGCTTCTTTGACGGGAACAAGGCCGAGATCATCGGCTCGATGTCGGAGATCATCAAGGCCCACCCGTGGGTCTTCGCCATCGGCCTGTTCGGCCTTTCGGTCGTGCTTTTCAGCCAGGCATCGACCGTCGCTGCGTTGATGCCTGTCGGCATCGCCCTCGGTCTTCCGGCGGGCACGCTGATTGCGATGTTCCCCGCCGTGAACGGGTACTTCTTCCTGCCGACGTATGGGACGATCGTCGCCGCGATCGCGTTCGACCAGACGGGTACGACGCGCATCGGGAAGTTCGTGCTTGTGCATAGCTTCATGAGGCCGGGCCTTGTCGCGACTGTCTCTGCCGTCGGCATCGGGCTGGTGCTTTCAAAGATCGTGATGTAAGAGGTAGCGGCGGGGGCGGCACCGGTTGAGCCACGGACTCGGCTGGCCTGTAGAGGTGCGTCTTCGGCTTCCACCGCTTAGTTGCCGGATGCGATCATGCGAAGGGGCTCGTGTCATACCACCACGAAATGGGATGTCAGCTGGGAGCGGTAAAAACAAAGCGGCCTCTCAGAGAGGCCGCTTCAAGCGAGGCGGACGGGACTCGAACCCGCAACCACCGGATCGACAGTCCGGTACTCTAACCAATTGAGCTACCGCCCCAAACGCTTGTCCATCCGCGGCGTGCGGCCGCGAATGCAGGAATCAATGTAGGCCTCTGTTTCACGCTGTCAAGGTTCTTGCCGCGAAACATGGGTCGGTCCCTAGAAACTGCTGAAGGCCGACAGGCACGCTCTGGACGCTCTCATCCCCTGACGCTTGGCTCGCACGTCTGGCCCTTGAGGTGGAGGGCGTTGTCGGGCGGGCGGCTGTTGGGCAGTGGTATGGACGGCCCGTTCCTTGGGTATCCCGTTACTTGGGCAGTGAGATGCGGCCTGCTTCCTGGATCTTGAACGCGCTTCCGTCGGGCCCGATCTTTGAGCCCTGCATGAAGACCATGACGCACGCCGCGAGCAACGCCGCACAGGAGAGGAAGAGGAGTGCGGTGAAGACGTCGGGGTTCGCCCCGCGTCTTGACTTGCCTCCCGGCATTTGCATTCCGAACTGGTTCATCGAGCGTGTCTCCGATCGATCGCACGCGGTGGGGGCGTGCATCCGCGAGTCTCGCGGGAAGGGGTTCGTTGGTCGTACTCAACGCAGGCGGCTGATCACCGTGTCGCCGTTCATGACCTCGACCTTGCGTCCGAGGAGATCAACACGGCCGATGGCGTGATTGAGATCCGTCTGGGTGATGATGATGTGTCCGATGAACTCGGTTCCGCGCCCGATGTACATCTGCATGTTGTCGCGGATACGGTCGTTGCTGCCCGCGTTGATCTTGGCGTAGATCGCGCCGGAAGAGGGGTCCTTCTGGATCGACTCGATGCGAGCGGTGATCAGCGGGCCGGTATCGACGAAGGTCGTTGCAGAGTCGCTGGATGAGGAAGCGCCCACGCCACCCTGAGCCGCGGCGAGCGAGTTCTTGACCTCGGTCAGCTGCTCCTGGAGCGAGCGGAGCGTCTGCTCGAGCACCTCGCGACGGGACTCGAGGTCGTTGATTCGATCTTCGAGTTCGAGCTCGCGCCGGCGGAACTGGATCTCGTTGTCCCGGAGGGCGGTAACCTCGGTACGGTAGCCGTCGATGAGTTTCGACTGGGTCCGTGCGGTCTCTTCGAGCACCTTCGTCTTGTTGGAGATCTCGTCACGCTGGGCCATCGCCTCGCGACGGCCGGCAATCTCGCGAGCGTTCGAGGTCTGAAGCTCACGGATGTCCGCGTCCTTGGCGGCAACCGCGGTTGCCAGATCGGAGATCTGCTGATTGAGCCGCCCGCGTTCGGCGCTGTAGGCAGATTGCTCCGACGCAGCGGAGTCGACCGCCGATTGGCGCCGGACCTGCTCGTTGGCGTAGTCGGCCTTGATCCGGTCCGCGTTGACCGCAAATGCCATGGTCAGGCCGGCGAGCAGGATGCTCAGGACCGCAGCGAACACGACAAAGATCTTCGAGAGAATGTGCACCTTCAACTCCTGTCAAGACACCTACACCACGCGACGAATGTCGAGTGTTCAGTCCCGCCCCTCGTCCCGAAGACTCAGCGAGCGCGGAGGGGCATCAATATATGCCCGCTCTTTGCACGTGGACGACCCGAAGGGCCCGACAATCTCCTACATCTTACCGAACACGACCAACCAATGCTCAGGAACACCGAGACGCCCAACGAGCCGCCTGTGATAACGCCCCGCAGCGCGGCTGTCAACCGCTGAGCGAGGCCAGATACGCCTGATTGCCTCGTTGGGATTCATGCAGGCCGGAGACGGCAGCAGTTCCGGGGTCTTTGCCTCGGTCATTGCAGCGTAAACCCGCGTCACCGTGAGGTGATTTTGAGGACGGCTGCGGCGGCGGCGACTCGGACATTTCCCTCCTGGTCGTCGAGCATGGCGGCCAGGGTCGGGAGATTGTCGGGCTGCCCGGTCTCGCCGTAGACGGAAGCCGCCTGGGCGCGGATCGCGGGGATGTTGTTGTCCTTGAACTCATCGGCGATAAAGGAGCCCTCGCGGCGTCCCATCTTCGCCATCGCGCTGGCGAGGGCGAGACGAACCTCGGCGGGCATCCGCTGCCCGGTCTCATCGCGATAGGCATCGAGATAGATCAGTTGGTCGATCGCCCCGCGGTCTCGCACCTCGCCGATGATCTGCACGGCGAGCGCGGCGGCCTCCAGTTCCTGAGGGCGAGAGGGGTAGAGCGCGGCACGGATCGTCTGAACCTGCGCTGTGTCGCCGAGTTTCACGAGGGCCTCAGCAATCTGGAGGTGCATCAGTCTCATCTCTTCCGCCGAGGCAAGAGGCATCTTTTCGAGCAAGGCCTGGCGGAGCATCGCTGTGGCGGACTTGTTCCCCAACTCGCCCAGTACATAGGCGGCGTGTGATCGGACGCGGGGCGATGGGTCGGAGAGGAGCGCCTCGGCGAGCATGTTCGGAGCGGCTGGCTCGCCCATCCGCATGAGCGCGTAGTTCGCGGAGAGGCGTACAAAGCCGGATTCATCTGTGAGAAGGGGCGCGACGGACGACGCAAGTGAACGGAGCTTCGCCCTTCCGACGCACATGGCCGCGACGCTACGGACGCCGAGGTTCTCGTCTTTCAGCCCTAGCGCAACGAGCGGCTCAAGTCGTGTCGGTGCCTGCAGCATCCCCTCGATCGCGTTTGCTCTCATCTGCGGGAGCTGCGACTGCACCGCTTCGGTCAGCACCTCAATGGCCTTTTCGCGGATCTCTGAGCGGCCCACGGCTGTAACCACAGGCCTGGGCTCAGTTGTGGTCGAAGGTCCGGTCGAGGCGGATCGATCGCCGCACGAAGCAAGTCCAAGTGAGGCAAGAGATCCGGCGACGGCTGCCAGACAGCTGCACGCACGCTTCGAGAATGATCCCATGTGTCGTGGTCCCTTCCGATCATCCGAACCCTGAATGGCCTACTCCGGAGCGGCCTGGCTTTTGCTTCCACGCCCGAGTTTCGCGGGCGCGTACATCAACATAAGGCACGCTGCACCGAAAGCCCACGGCGCGACCCAGCCGCCTTGAGCATACACCGATACGCCTTCAACGATCGGCAGTTCGCCGCTCAGGACACCATCGATGTCGTGGGTCTTTGTCGAGTTGTTGACTCCCTTTGCGACCAATCTCCCTCGATGATCGATCAGAGCAGATGTTCCGGTGTTCGCGGCCCGGGCCATCGGTGTTGCCAGTTCGAGCGATCTCCACCTGGCTCCGAGCAGGTGCTGGCCCCGGGCCATCGCGAACGAGTTGAACCACCCGTCGTTCGTACCGTTCACGATGACGTCTGCCCGACGGTGGCCACTTTCATAGACCAACCTGCGGCACGCGTTGGGCATGGTCGCTTCGAAGCAGATCGGTGCGACGAGTCGGAGGGAGCCCCCTTCGGGTCTTGGTGCAACCAATACGGTTCGCTCTTTCCCCGCGGACAGGTTGAAGGGCATTCCGTATGCGCCCAGTGCCCTGACCCGCGCCTGAAGCCAGGGCCAGTACCGGATGCCGGGCATGACTTCTCCGAAGGGGGTCAGCACCATCTTGTCGTAGACGCCCGCAACCTCGCCACCGACCACGAGAAAGACGCTGTTGAAGGTTTCGTCGGCGTCGTAGGCGATCCCGCTTTCGGGTGAGTCCTCGATCCTCAGGTTTGTGTAACGCTCCGAGCCCACCAGCAGCGGCACTCCCAGCTCGGCCTGGAGTGAGGCGGTTGCATCGGCGAACTCCCAAGCGCTGAGCGCGAACGGCTCGCCGATCGCGGCGGGAGGGATCACCTTGTAGTAGACGCCGAAGTCTCGTTCGGCCTGGATTGTGGACGCCTGCATCGACCGCCCGGGCATCATGCTCTCCGGCCAGACGATGAAGGCGGGGTTCTCTGCCGCGGCTTCGCGGGTCTGCTGCATGAGCGTGCGCATCAACTCGACCATCTCCCACGGTGTGGTGGGGGTGCGATTGTCCTGGCGGCTGTTTGTCTGGATCACGGCGACCCTGATCGTTTCCGTAGGAGATGGTGCCGGCAGCACGCTCAATCCGACCCATGCCAGCGAGGTGGCGCCGATGGCGATCGATGCCGCACGAGTCCGTCGCTTCAGAACGGCGTCACCGATGGCACCTGCAAGAACCGCGACGAGGCCGGAGACGCCGTACGCCCCGATCACGCCTCCCGGTGAAGCGAGCGCGGCCACATCGATGAGCGGGTGTGCGACAAGATGCCACGGATACCCACCCATGAGGATCTCACCCCTCATCGTCTCGACGAGGCACCAGACGAGTCCGCATGATGCGCCGAGCCCGAGCCGCGGCATTCGCCGAATCAATCGGGCAAGCAGCCAGGTTGTGGCACCCGAGAATGAGGCGGAATACAGAACCAGGGGCGGAAAGCCGAGCTCCGAGACGTTGACGACCCACGCGTGCTGCATTGCCCATGCGGGCAGTGTCCCGACGACAACCCCCAGAGATGCCGAACCGACTCGGTCGATCCCCCGGCCCACCAGTAGCACGATTGCCAGGGGCATAAGGATCGTTGCGGGCCAGAATCCGACTGGCGGGAAGGCCAGGACAAGCCCGATCCCGAACGCCAGCCCACCCAGAAGACCCTTTCGGAACTCTCGCCAGTCCATGCGCGCTCGGCGAGTGTTCACTGCTTCACCACCAACTGGGACTTTGCGTCGGCCCATGGGGGCGATGTTACGCCGGAGTCGTGGGCTGGCGTCGTCGACGGAACGGCGTCAGAATACCCCGCCACGCGTCCGACTCGTGGACGGAGTTCAGCATGCAGATCCTCAAGCCGTTGCTCGGCATCGCGATGCTCGCCGCTATCGCATGGGTTCTCTCCTCGGATCGCCGCCGCTTTCCGTGGCGACTCGCGGCGATCGGCTTCACGATCCAGATTGTGATCGCCGGGGCCTTTCTCTCGTTCCCGCCTCTGGTGACGCCAGTCGATTACGCCAGCCGGTTCGTCGCGGGCGCGATCCGCCAGGCCGACCACGGCATCGTCTTTCTCTTCGGACCCGAACTCGCGCGAGCGGACGGACCATGGGGCTTTATCTTCGCGATCAAGGTCCTGCCGGTGATCATCTTCTTCGCGGCATTGATGGCCGTGCTCTATCGCATTGGTCTCATGCCTCGGATCGTCAACGCCATGGCGTGGATGCTGCACCGGACGCTGGGCGTCTCCGGCTCGGAGGCGCTTGTCGCTGCGAGCAACGTGTTCGTCGGCCAGACGGAGGCCCCGCTGTGCGTCAGGCCCTACATCAACTCCTTCACGAGGGCGCAGATCATGACGCTGATGACCACCGGCTTCGCGACCATCGCGGGGTCTGTGATGGCGGCATACATCGGTATGCTCGGCGGCGATTCGCAGGACTCGCAAGCCCTCTTTGCCAAGCACCTGATGACCGCGTCGCTCATGTCCGCGCCGGCCGCCCTCGTGATGGCGAGGATTATGGTGCCCGAGTCCCAGCCCGTGCAGGAGACGCCGGTCAGCGTTCGACCCGAAACGCTCGGGACGGGCATCCTCGATGCGGCGGCTCTCGGCGCGTCCGACGGCTTGAAGCTCGCCCTGAACGTCGCGGCGATGCTCGTTGCCTTCGTGTCGCTGATCGCCTTAGTGAACTGGCCCTTGAACGCGATCGGCACGTCGCTCGAGCAGATCCTGGGTCATGCGCTGGCGCCGGCAGCGTGGTTGATGAGCATCGACGACGGGCAACGCGTCCTCGTCGGTTCGCTTCTTGGTAAGCAGATCGTCGCGACGGAGTTCGTCGCGTATGTTTCGCTTCACCAGGCGATGTCCTCCGGGGAGATCGGTCCTCGGAGTGCCCAGATTGTGACGTATGCACTGTGCGGGTTCTGCAATCTGCCATCCATCGCGATACAGATCGGCGGGCTGACAGCCCTGGCACCCGAACGCAGGGCAGATTTCGTCTCCATCGGCCCCAGAGCCATGGTCGCGGGGGCCCTTGCCTGCTGGAGCACGGCCTGCGCTGCCGCGCTCTTTCTCTGACGACGCGATCTGTACACCGGGGCCGGGGTGGCTCTTTGCGCTATCCTCTCTGACGCCATGAGCACGATCAGCAACGACCTCCAGACGCCTCGACCACCGCTCATCAGCGAGGTTCCCGACGAGCGGGGCCGCTTCGGCCAGTTCGGCGGGGCCTATGTGCCCGAGACGCTCGTCTCCGCGCTCGAGCAGCTTATTGACGTGTATGACCGCGTGCGCAGCGATGAGCGATTCTGGGACGAGCTTCGCTCGCTCCTCACCACGTATGTCGGTCGACCGACGCCCCTCTACTTCGCGCAGCGGCTCACGAAGCACGCCCGCAAGGGTGCCGATCGCACCAAGGGTGCCGAGATCTGGTTCAAGCGCGAAGATCTGGCGCACACCGGTGCTCACAAGATCAACAACACCATCGGGCAAGGCCTTCTCACCAAGAAGATGGGTAAACGCCGCATCATCGCGGAGACCGGCGCGGGTCAGCACGGCGTCGCGAGCGCGACAGCCGCGGCGTTTCTCGGCCTGGAGTGCGATGTCTACATGGGGTCCGAGGACGTGCGCCGCCAGAGACTGAACGTGACGCGGATGAAGATGCTCGGCGCCAACGTCATCGAGGTGAACTCCGGCTCACGCACGCTCAAAGACGCGACCAACGAGGCCATGCGCGACTGGATGGGCTCTGTCGAGCACACGCACTACATCATCGGCTCGGTCGTCGGGCCACACCCGTTCCCGATGATTGTCCGCGACTTTCAGTCCATCATCGGGCGCGAGTGCAAGGGTCAATCCATTCGGCAGCTCGGCAAACTGCCGGAAGCGATCGTCGCCTGCGTCGGCGGGGGATCGAATGCTGCGGGCATCTTCTACGATTTCGCGGACGACAAGGGTGTCCGTCTGATCGGTGTGGAGGCCGGAGGCAGATCGCGCGAGCCCGGGCAGCACGCCGCGCCGCTCTCGCTCGGCTCGCCCGGCATCCTCCACGGTTCTCTCTCGTATGTTCTGCAGGATGCGAACGGTCAGACGGCGGATGTTCACTCATGCTCCGCCGGGCTTGATTATCCCGGCGTTGGTCCCGAGCACGCGTACTGGAAAGACAACGGGCGCGTCGAGTACACCACCGCCACGGACGACGAAGCGCTCGACGCGTTCCTGCTCACCGCGAGGACCGAGGGGATCATCCCTGCGCTTGAGACATCTCACGCGATCGCGCACGCGCTCAAGCTCGCGGCCACGATGCCCGGCGAATCCCGCATCGTCGTGAACCTTTCGGGGCGCGGTGACAAGGATGTGGAAGAGGTCGGCCGACTGCTGGCGATGCGACCCTGATCGAATCCGTACCTGAGTTGTTCAAGGAGCATTTCAGGATCCAAGCGAGTGCCTGGAAACTGAGAGCATGTTTGGTGTTGGTGTGCACCATCCTCCCTGTGTGCCCCGTCCACCTGCGGATCCTCCCCCTGTCCGGCGCGTACTCAGAGATTGGCCTGCTTTGTTCTCCACAGAGGGGTTTCGTTGTTAGTGCTGACTTACGCGGGCTTTGCGATCAGCACCAGTGGGGGGCTACACTCGGATCTCGCGTCGGGAAGCGGCGCGTGGGTGCGATGCTGGGCCGGGCGGCAGGATGCCGCGAAGACCGGGGGCATCGTGGGCTTCGGAGCCCGGTGAGTGCATCATCCTGATGGCGAAGGTCACCGACATCCAGATTCTGATTGCCCGCTGTGGGCCCACGGCATGGGACGAGGGGGGACGCCTTTGTGGCGGCGGCACTGACCTTCCTGTCTGCCCGGCCGGGCACGAGCATCTCCAATCCATTGGCGAGCGGCTCGCGGGATCGAAGCTGGGTGTGGTGGTCTGCGGACCCGATGCCGCGAGCCATGAGACGGCGAGAGTCATCGCTGCGGCCACTGGGGCGCGGGTCAAATCTGCGGACGATCTTGGCGAGGTCAGTCTTGGGCTGTGGGAGGGTCTGCTTGTCGGCGAGCTCGAAGAGCGATTCCCAACCGTCTACCGGCAATGGAAGGACGATCCGACAGGCCTTCTGGTGCCCCAGGGCGAGAGCGTCGACGAGGCCCGGGAGCGGCTGATCAGCGCACTCGCTCGGCTTCTCAACCGCACCAGAGGTGTCGGAAAGGGCGTTGGCGTCGTGCTGCGCCCGATCTCGTACCTGATCGTTCGATCGTGGTTGCGCGGCGGGGGTCTGGCCGAATCATGGCAGAACCCGTCCGAGGTTCCGCCGTTGGAATGGCATTGTGTGCCGAAACTCCGAATAAGGCGTGATGGAGCGGAGACGCTGCCGGGTCCGGCCGGCTCGCGTGCGAAGGCGTCCTAGGTCGATGTTTATGAGTGAGCAGGGATGGTCCCTGGTGTGTCCCGAGGGGCGGCCAGGGCTGAGAAGCAGGGAAAGAGCGGAACGATGACACGAGCGGCATCCAGAACGTGGAACGAGATCAAGACACCGAAGCGGTCGGCGATTCCCGAGGGGCTCTGGCTCCGTTGCCCGGGATGCAGCCGCATGATCTATCGCCGCCAGATGGAGGCCAACCTGCACGTCTGCCCGGAGTGCAACCATCACTTCCGCATCGGCGCGGTTGAGCGTATCCGTCAGTTGACGGATCCCGGGTCGTTCCAGCCCATGTTCCGAGGCCTTGAGCCGACCGATCCGCTCGGTTTCCGCGATCTGAAGACCTATGCCGATCGCCTTCGCATCGAGCAGGAGAAGACCGGGCAAGTGGACGCTGTTCAGGCCGGATCCGGCTTCATCAAGGGCCGCGAAGCGATGGTCTGCTGCCTCGATCTCACGTTCATGATGGGCTCGATGGGCAGCGTCGTGGGCGAGACCATCACGCGAACGATCGAGACCGCGACGGAGCGGAACCTTCCGCTCATCATCGTGAGTTGTTCCGGTGGTGCTCGTATGCAGGAGTCTGGGCTATCGCTCATGCAGATGGCAAAGACGAGCGCGGCTCTTGCTCGCCACGACAACGCCGGCGGGCTTTTCATCAGCGTTCTCACCGATCCGACGACCGGCGGGGTCACGGCGTCGTTTGCCATGCTCGGCGATGTGATCCTCGCCGAACCCGGTGCGCTTATCGGTTTCGCGGGCCCGCGCGTCATCCAGCAGACGATCCGGCAGGAGCTTCCGGACGGCTTCCAGCGATCGGAGTTCCTCCTCAAGAGCGGGCTTGTTGATCGTGTGGTCGCTCGAGCCGAACTGCGGAGCGAGGTCGCGCGGATCATCGACTACAGCGGCAAGTAAGCCCGTGGTCGAATCGGTACGCCGTGTGATGAGGACCGAGTCCCCGGAGAATGAAACAGGCCCGACGCTCGCGCCGGGCCTGTTCTGGTTTCATGCTCTACCGATTCGATCACACGATTGCGCGGATCACGCCTCGGTCGTTGCCGGTGCCTCTGCCACCGGCGGCTTGTAACCGATTACGCCCTCGGTGTGCTTGATGCCGCGCCGACGATCACGCAGGCGACGGCTCTTGCCGACACGGTCACGCAGGTAGTAGAGCTTGGAGCGTCTCGCATCGCCGTGACGGATCACCTCGATCTTCGCGATCAGCGGCGAATTCAGCGGCCACACACGCTCAACGCCGAGATCGTCAACGATCCGCCGGACCGTGATCATCTCATTGGTGCTGGAGCCCGAGCGTGCCATGAGCACGCCCTGGAACACCTGGATGCGCTCCTTGTCTCCCTCGACGATGCGGCAGTGAACGCTGACCGTGTCGCCGATGCTCAGGGTCGGCAGGTTCTTCTTCAGACTCTCCGCCGTCAGTCCTTCGATGATCTTCTGGGTGCCGCCAAGCATGCTTGAGTCTCGCTTGATTCAGTGTCTGTTCGAATGAGCCGATGCGACGCGTTGCACGCAGGCACACGCACCGTTCGACGTGGGACTGGAACGTTAGGACCATGTCCAAGCCGTTTCTAGCACCCATCCGAACCGAACACACCCCCGCTCCGAAGTGGGCAAGCCCCGATCGAAACCCTTCCGATCAGATCGAGCCGGCGTGCTCGGGGTCAGCGGGTGCTCGCCTGCGTGTCATGCAATTCCTTTCGAGGGTAAGGCCAGCAAACCCAGACTCGCGCCCGCCGCATTGCTGTGCGCACGTCGGCACCCACATACAATTGAGGTTTTTCATGGAGACCCACAGAATGATCAGGTCTGTTTTTCTCGGTACGTCTCGCACATCGTTCGGCTTTGCGCTTGCGTTCCTGGTCGGCATGTTGGTGGCCGGTTTGGCCGAGTCCACGGCGAGCGCGGGTGGCGAGACCTCACGGGCGGCTCCCCGCCCGCACATCGTCCACATCGTCGCCGACGATCTGGGCTGGAAGGACGTCGGCTTCAATGGGTGTGCCGACATCAAGACGCCGAACATCGATCGACTCGCCGCCGAGGGTGCCGTCCTCTCGCAGTTCTACACCCAGTCGATGTGCACGCCGACGCGCGCCGCGATGCTGACCGGTCGCTACCCCTATCGCTACGGGCTTCAGACCGCGGTCATCCCCTCCGTCTCCGCCTACGGGCTTGACACCGACGAGTGGCTGATGCCCCAGGCCCTGAAGGGAGCCGGCTACACCACCGCCATCATTGGCAAGTGGCACCTCGGACACGCCGACAAGAAGTGGTGGCCCCGCCAGCGCGGCTTCGACTACCAGTACGGTGCGATGATCGGCGAACTCGACTATTTCACGCACCAGGAGCACGGCGTGCGGGACTGGTTCCGCGATAACGAACCCGTCGCCGAAGAGGGTTACACCACCACGCTCATCGGCAAAGACGCCGCCCGCCTCATCGAGAACCACGACCAGTCCGTGCCGCTCTACCTCTACCTCACCTTCAACGCACCCCACACGCCTTACCAGGCCCCGCAGGAGTACATCGATCGATTCCCCGATATCGCAGAGCCGACACGGCGCATCTACGCGGGCATGATCTCATGCCTCGACGACGAGATCGGTCGCGTCGTTGGAGCGCTCGAACGCGCCGGTATGCGAGAGCGCACCATCATCATCTTCCACAGCGACAACGGCGGCACCCGCAACGCCTTGTTCAGCGGCGTCATGACCGACATGAGCAAGATCGTCCTCCCGTGCGACAACGGGCCGTACCGCGAGGGGAAGGGCACGCTCTTTGAGGGCGGGAGCCGAGTCTGCGCCTTCGTGAACTGGCCGGGAATGATCGAGAGGGGCCGCGTGGATGGGATGATTCACGCCGTCGATCTATTCCCCACGCTCGCGGCACTCGCCGGCGCGCCTACAACCAGAAGCAAGCCCCTCGATGGCCTCAACGTCTGGGAAACCCTCTCACGCAACGCCCCCTCACCCCGCGACGAGATCATCTACAACATCGAGCCGTTCCGGGCTGCGATCCGCCAGGGGAACTGGAAACTCATCTGGCGGACCACGCTCCCGCAGAGCGTTGATCTCTACAACCTCGCCGAGGATCCATCCGAAACGAACAACATCGCTTCGAAGTATCCCGACATTGTCGGCCGGATGAAGGCACGGATCGATGAGCTGTCGCATGACGCCGCGAAGCCGCTGTTCCTCATTGACCAGTTCAAGGTCATCCAGACCAACATGAAGGGTGAGCCGGTGTTGCCTATCGACGATGAGTTCGGCACCGGCAATGCGCATTGAGCGCACCCGAATGTCTAAGTTCGTTTCCTTGCCTCGATAAACAGGCCGCATCACGCCGATAGTCCTGCACGATGTGCGGCATCATCGGAATCGCGCGCGGAGCCGGTGCCCCGGTCACACTGAGCGATGCTCAGGTTGTGGCCATGCGCGACAGGATGATCCATCGGGGCCCTGACGATGCGGGAATGGTTCGTCTGGGCAGTGTGGTCCTTGCCCATCGGCGTCTGAGCGTGATCGATCCCACGCCCGCAGGGCACCAGCCGATGTCCTTCGCCGATCGCGGTGGCTCGGAATCCGGCTGGCTCGTCTACAACGGCGAGATCTATAACGATGCCGAGCTGCGTGGGGATCTCTCTCGCGAAGGCGTCGCGTTCGCGACCTCATGCGACACCGAGACGCTCGGGCGATGCTGCGAGCAGTGGGGGCCGGCTGTCGCAGCTGCTCGGGTCCGAGGCATGTTTGCATTCGCGTGGTACGACCCGCGCGCAGGGGCTCTGACTCTCGCCCGCGACCCGATCGGGATCAAGCCGCTGTACTACACGATGCTCTCGGTCGCTGGCATCTCCGAGCTCGTATTTGCAAGCGAGATCGGTGCCATCCTCGCTCACCCCGGCGTCCGCGCCGTGCCCGATCCTGTCACCGTGAGCGCCTATCTCACGACGATCCGAACCACGCTCGGACCGCGAACCCTCTACGAGGGCATCCGCGTCGTCCGCCCCGGCCAGGTGCTGACCTTCGACCTTCGAACCGCCTCCCTCCCAGCTGCACACGCCGCGATCGACACGAGTCGCTGGAGCGCAAACGCCGATCGCGAAACCGACGCGACCGAACGCGTCATCCGCGAGAGCGTACGCGTCCATCTTCGGGCAGACGTTCCGACTTGTGCCCTGCTCTCCGGTGGCCTGGACAGCTCTATCGTCGTTTCGGCCGCGCGCTGGGACGTCGGCGTGCTGCGAACGTACTGCTCCGGCGCGCCGGAGGACGAGGGTGCCTGCGGCTCCGAGGACTTCGCTTTCGCGCGGCTCGTCGCCTCCCGGCTCGGCGTCGTCCACACCGAGGCCCCGGTGACACGCCGGATGTTCAAGGAGCGATGGCCCGCGATGGTCGCGCGCATGCGCATGCCCATGGGAACACCCAACGAGGTGGCCATCAACGAGGTGGCCCGAACGCTCCGCGCCGACGGCCACGTCGTCGCGCTGAGCGGTGAGGGTGCCGACGAGTTCTTCGCGGGCTATGACACACCGCTCTCGATGGCCCTCTTCCACGTCGAGGAGGGAGACCTTGATCCGGGCGTGTTCCAACTCAACGCCGCCGCCTGGATCACGCTAAAGGCCAAGCCGAGTCTGCTGAACCCCGGCTGGTGGTCGAGCGCGGAGCGAGATGAGGAGCTCGTCGCGTCTTACAGGTCCGAGTTCGTCGCCGTGAGCGACGAAGCCGCCAGCGATGCCGAGTCCCGCGGCCGCACTCTCGACCCCCTCGAGCGACACATACGATTTCAGCAGCGCATCAATCTCGTTGGCCTGCTCCAGCGTCTGGACTCCGCGACGATGCTCGAGTCTGTCGAGGGTCGGACGCCCCTCGCCGACGTTGTCGTCCGCGCCCACGCGTGGTCGCTTCCGATGGCTCGCAAGTTCACAGAGACGCGAACTGCGACCGGCGTTAGCCCGTTGACCCGAACCAAGATCGCCCTGCGAGAGGCCTTCGCGGACGCCCTGCCACCGGAGATCGTCGAACGAAAGAAGGCGAGTTTTCCGCTGCCCTTTCAGGCGTGGGTCTCGGATCAGTCGGAGTCGATCAGGCGGTCGGCGTTCCTGCGCGAGATCTTCACTGATGCCGCGATCTTGACGGTCGCGGAACGGCCGACCGAGTTGTGGTCGCTGGCATGGCCGATGGCGAACCTCGCGATATGGGGCGAGACCATGTGAGGAGGTGGGGAGGGCAGGCCGCCCAAAGTCGCCAAAGAGTTATGTACTCACGAAGTCGCGCGACGGGACCGCGCTCAGGAGTTCGCGGGTATAGGGGTCGGTAGGGGAGTTCAGCACGTTGTCGGTCGGGCCGGACTCGATGATGCGTCCCTCGCGCATGACGGCGATGCGCGTGCAGAGGTGAGCGACGACTTCGATGTCATGGCTGATGAAGAGGTATGCGAGCCCGCGCTCGCGTTGCAGGTCCATCAGGAGATTCAGGATCTGCGCTTGGACCGAGACATCCAGTGCGCTCGTCGGTTCGTCGCAGACGATCAGCGAGGGTTCGAGCGCGATCGCCCGCGCGATCGCGACACGCTGTCGCTGGCCGCCGCTCAGTTCATGGGGGTACCTCACCGCGGCGTCTGCGGGCATGCCGCAGCGTTCGAGGAGCGTGAGCGCGCGGGTTCGGCGTTCGGCCCGGGATCCGACGCGATGGATTTCGAGTGGTTCGGCGACGCAGGCGGCCACGGTCATGCGCGGGTTGAGAGAGCCCCCGGGGTCTTGGAACACGGTCTGGGCTGAGCGGCGCAGGTGGCGAAGCCGCGATGCAGGGGCCTTGCTGATGTCGTGCCCGCAGAGGCGTATACGCCCGCGGGTCGCGGGGATGAGACCGAGTGCCGCACGGCCGAGCGTCGTCTTCCCAGAGCCCGATTCTCCGACAACGCCGAGTGATTCGGCTCTGTCGAGTTGGAAGGAGACCCCATCGATGGCACGATGGGCTTGACGCCCGGTGCCCCTGGCCGGGAATTCGACGACAAGATCTTCGACGGCGAGCAATGGATCATCCGGGTGGGCTTTGGCCCTTTCTCGGGTCTCCCCCGTGTGTGAGGTCAGGTCCGAGAGTGTCGGTTCGTTCCGGTGCATGTGCCATAGATCGTATCGACGGGGCGCAATCAGATGGGGAGCTGTCCGAATCGCCTTGACGGGGGGCGGGGGCGTGGTATCGTTGGGTCCTGCAAGCGACGTCCTCGGGCGTGCGCGGCGGGCAGATAGCTCAGTTGGTAGAGCACCGCACTGAAAATGCGGGGGTCGCCGGTTCAAGTCCGGCTCTGCCCATTGGTTCACTTTGCAGCGTGTCGCGATCACTCGCACGATCACGCGCAAACCCACTCGCGACCGAGACTTCCGGGCGTTTCTTCGATTCCTTGCGATTCGGAGCCGATGGGTGCTGCGCCGCGTTTTGCGCCTCAGGTGCGCCGGATTCTGCGCCGCTAGCGTCAGGTGCGAGGTGGCCGCGTGAGGAGTGGGTGCTCAGACCTGACGCACTTTGATCTGTGAACCGTCGGCGTGTGTGACGCGGACGGCTGAACCGGCTTTGATCCAGCCGCTCTCGGCGAGGACATCGAGGCGTCGTTCGCCGATCTTTGCCATGCCAACAGGGCGGAGATCGGTGACGGCTTGCCCTTCCATGCCGATCATGGCGAGGCGTTCGGCCTGTTCGAGTTTCTGAGTCTCGTGGGCCTGCGCGATGTCCTCTTCGGAAGGGGAGCCGATGAGCCGCCTGCCGATGGGGGTGTTCGGCCAGATCTTGAGCATAAACCCTCCGAGGATGGGGCCGACGACGAGCACGGCGAGGGAGCCGATGAGTCCCCAGGTCGCGTCGTAGCGGAAGAGGCAGACGATGCCCGCGACGGCGACGACGGCTGAAGTGACGGCGATGACACCCGCGGAGGGGATGAAGACCTCGAGCACGAGGAGGAACGCGGCAACGACGAGCAACACAATGCCCCAGATGAGCAACGCTTCGTTCATACGATTTTGCCTTCTCCCTGGGACGCATCGTCCGGCGCGACAGCGATGCGGAATGGCGTCGCTTCGACGACCCGGACCTGGGCTCCTGATTCGAGGAATCCGAGATCGGAGACCACATCGACAACGCGGTCGCCGATCATGGCGCGTCCTGCCGGGCGGAGCGGTGTGAGCGTGCGACCCGTCTGTCCGATGCGAATGCCGACGCCATCGGTCGGATCCATGGCGAGGATCAGTTCGTCGGTGTCGCTGGTGTTGCTGAGGACGAGTTTCGAGACGATCGGGAGGGAGCCGAAGTGCTTCCCGATGAAGTACATCGCGACGACGGCGGAGAGGGATGAGAGGAGGATTGTCGCAACGCCGTAGAGCAGATCGTCACGCGCTCCGGGCGAGTCGGGGAAGAGGTGTCCCGGCTCTTGCCTCACGAATGTGCCGACGAGCCCGCCGAAGAGGCAGATGAGGCCTATCACACCGAAGACCGTGAAGCCGGGCAGAACAAAGATCTCGATCGCGACGAGTCCTATGCCGACGATGATGGCGGCGACTTCCCACCAGTTAGCCATGCCGATCATGAGCGGGGGGCCGACGAGGCAGACGAGCGCGACCGCCGCGATTGCGCCTGGGAGGGCGACGCCGGGGTGTGTCAGTTCGATGAAGAGTGAGACGAGGAAGACGACGATGAGGAAGCCCCGCACGAAGGGGTTGGTCATCCAGAAGACGATCCCCTCGGACCATGTGGCGTTGAGACGCTCGACGTTCGTGGCTCCGAAGTAGGCCTTGAGTTGCGAGTCGGTCTTGATGGTCTGATCGACAAAGCCGAGGTGGACCAGGTCGCTGTGCTTCATGACGACGGGGCCGGCACCGTCGGAGACGTACTCGATGAGCGTGTATCGGCCTCGGTCGGACTCGCTGAAGAGCGGGCGTTGCGAGCCGAGGGTCTGAGGGTTTGAGACCTCCTTCGCGATCGAGGCGAGCGAGGGCGAGGCGGGGCGGTAGCTCGTGTCGGGAGAAGCGAGGCCGGATGCGGGTCCTGGCTGTGGAGCGGAGGGCGCGGCATCGGGCGTGCCGGTCGGCGACTGGGGCGTCGGACCTGGGAACGATGGCATCTTCTGGGGGTTCCCCGTCGCCTGGGCGGAGACGAGTCTCGGGCGTGAAGTTGGAGGGGTGTTGTCGAACAGGATCGCGTACTCGGCGCGGTCGATGCAGAAGCGGGCTCCGGTCTGTGTGTCTTCGACCAGCCAGAGTTCGACGCCGCGGCTGACGATTCCCTGCACGAGGTACTCGTCGTAGCCGTTCCGACGCGCGGAATCGACGACTTCGGCCATGAGAGGTGAGAGTATTTTCTGGCGTTCGTGCTCGGGAAGCTGGTTGAGCATGCCGAGGGCGTTGATCGCGATGGGCAGCGCATCGCCGAGTGTCGCGGGGTCGGTGGCAACCATCGTTCGGCAGGCGAGAGCAATGATTGCGCCGCCGGAGTAGGCGTTGGGGCGCACCCATGCGACGGTGTTTGGAATGCTGGAGGCCTTGATAGCGTCGCAGATCTCAAGAACGGTGCCGACCTCGCCTCCGGGGGTGTCGAGTTCGACAACGAGGGCATCGGCTCCGGATGCCTCTGCTTCTGCCAGTCGCCTCTTGAAACTCTCAGCGGTGATGCCTGAGCGAATCTCACCCTTGATGGTGATGATCGCGACATTCTTTGCCTGCCTGCTCGCGGGGATCGCGGTCGGCGATACTTCCGGGGTGGAGGCCGGCTGGGCGTGGGTCAGGTGGATGCTCAGCATGGAGAGGAGCAGAGCGATGGCAGCAACCAGATGCCTGGTCGTGCGATTGTGACGCGAGTTGGTGCGGCTCGTCCCGTTGAGCATGTCAGACTATAGATCGGAGCGGAGCGAGACCGGTTGCAGAGATCATTCGGTGATGTTCAGAAGATCAGCCGTGTGGGGGGCGTTGTTGTTCCACGCTCCAGCTGAGTTGGGGGCCGGTACAGTCGATGTGAACGGCAAAGAAGCCGGGCTCGGGAGCAGAGCCCGTTGGTTCTGCCTGCCGGACGAGTGGCCAGATGATGTGCCGATCGGTTTCTGGAATGGGCAGAGAGTCGATCTGACTCAATTCGAACCAGTCGAGACGGCCCTCGCGGATGTCCTGGGCGGGGACCTCGACAGGCCCCATGACGCGGTAGTAGAAGAGGAGCCAGTGGCCGCGGCCTTCGAAGGCCCTTTCCGAGATCAGCCCCACCAGACGAAGGCGATCGATGGGGACATCGATGCCCGCCTCTTCCATGATCTCTCGGCGTGCGCATTGAGCGGGTGATTCACCGGTCTCGACGTCGAGTTTACCCCCAATGGGGGAGCAGAGACCGAGGTTCGGCGACTTCAGGCGTTTGAGGAGGAGGATTCTGCCCCGAGCGTCGCGCAAATCGCATAGACAGGCGAGGCGATAGGGGAGGGGGTGGGCCCCTGCCTGGTCTGGTGCTGCTGCGGTAGGGGTCATTGTGGTGGTCTCACGGGTCGTTGGAGGTATGGACGGAGAGGGTAGCGGCTGTGCGGGTGAACGAGCGGGCCTGGAGGGCGGTGGTGGGGTGAGGGAGCCGGGCGTGCCGCTCTTCACGCTGGGTTGACAGGCGGGCCGATACCCTTGAGATGCGAACACTGCTTGAGAGTGAGACTCCTGGAACCAAGCCGATGCCCCCTTCAGTTCCTGCCGATCGGCGTCAGCCGCCCCCGTTCGACGTGAAGGGGAAGCATGTGTACATGGTGGGGATCGGTGGGTGCGGGATGTCCGGGCTGGCGCGCCTGCTCGCCTCGCGGGGCGCGATCGTTTGCGGATCTGATACGAGCCGATCGGATGTGACGTCGGAGCTGGCATCCGAGGGCGTGGAGATCGGCTTTGACCAGCAGCGAGGCGTGCTGCCGGAGCGGTGCGATTTTGTGGTTCATTCCGCCGCGATCAAGCCGGCGCATCCCGAGTTGATCGCGGCGGTCGAGCGTGGGGTGGCGACGCTGTCGTACGCCGAGGCGCTCGGCAGGTGCATGATGGGCAGGACCGGGGTGTCGGTGGCGGGGACCCACGGAAAGTCTACGACCACGGCGATGCTCGGGATCGCGTTGACGGATGCGGGGCTCGATCCGAGTGTGATCGTTGGGGCGGTTTCTTCGCAGCTCGCGGCTGGGGCGTGCTCGGCTCCGCAGCGTGCGATCGGATTTCGTATCGGCGCGGAGCGGGTTCCCGATGGCGGGCTCCAGGGTCGGCCGGGGATTCTGGTGGCGGAGGCGTGCGAGTTCAATCGGTCGTTTCATCACCACTTCCCGACGGTCGCGTCGATCAGTTCGGTCGAGGCGGATCATCTGGACGTCTACGGAACGCTTGACGCGGTTGTGGAGTCTTTCAGAGAGTTTGCGATGCTTCTGCCCCCGGCGGAAGAGGGCGGCCTGCTCTTGATCGCTGATGAGGGGGCGCACCGGCGCGAGATTACGGCGGGGCTGCGCTGCAAGGTGCAGACGATCGGGTTCTCTCCGGCGGCTGACTGGGTCGTCTGGCTCGATTCATCAACGGGGCAGGTGACGCTGTCGCGCGGGCGTGAAGCGGTGGCGCAGTGGACGAATCGTGTGCCCGGCGCGCACAACGCGATGAACGCGGCGACCGCGTGCGCGATCGCGATCTCGCTCGGAGCAGATCCGCGGAAAGTCGAGCGATCGCTCTCGGAGTTTCGAGGGATCGATCGACGCATGCAGTTTCTGGGTGAGAAGCGGTTCGATCGGCAGGCGGGCACGGTGCGTGTGTACGACGACTACGGTCACCACCCGACCGAGGTCGAGGCGACGCTGCGTGCGATTCGTGATCACGAGAGGCCTCAGGAACGAGGTGGGCGGCTCGTGTGCGTGTTCCAGCCCCACCAGCACTCACGGACGCGATTCCTCCTTGAGGAATTCGCGTCGGCGTTTGGTCAGGCGGACATCGTGATCGTGCCGCATATTTACTTTGTTCGAGACTCGGAGGTCGAGAAGTCGCGCGTGTCGTCGCAGGATCTGGTCGATCGCCTAAGGTCGCGGGGGGTGCACGCGATGCACCTGTATCCGTTTGACGCGATCGTGGAGCACCTCCAGAATCTCTGCAAGCCCGATGACCTTGTGATCGTGATGGGTGCTGGTCCGGTGTATCAGATCGCGCACGGCTTTCTCGGGAGCGGCCCCGCGGTGAGCGGCGGGGGGGCGGGTGCATGAGCGTGGCAACCGAAGACGCGAATGCTGTTGTGATCGAACGCGACGCGCCCTTGTCGACATGGTTCGGGATCGGGGGGCGTGCCGACCGCCTCGCACGTCCGTCGAGTGTTGAGGAGCTGTTGCGGTGCGTGCGGATGGATCCCGCGCTGCGTGTGCTGGGAGACGGCGCGAATCTCCTGGTGCATGACGATGGTGTCTCGGAGCTCGTCGTATGTCTGAGCGATCCATGCTGGGAGAGGATTGAGATCGATCAACGGACCGGGCGGGTCCTTGCCGGCGCGGGCGTGTCGCTGCCCCGGCTTATCAAGGCGACGATCGAAGCGGGGCTGGCCGGGCTCGAGGGGCTCGGCGGCATTCCCGCGACAGTCGGCGGTGCCGTGATCATGAACGCGGGGGGAAAGTTCGGGCAGATCGGCGATGCGGTGCAAGCGGTGCACGCGGTAGATCGCGCGGGTATCGAGGTTGTGCGCGATCGACGGGAGATCCGCTTTGATTACAGGCGTTCGGGGCTGAATGAGTTGATCGTGACGTCGGTCGAGTTCATGCTCTGCCCTTCAGATCCGGCGGTGTTGAAAGAGCGTCACAAAGAGGTCATGGCGTACAAGAAGGGGTCGCAGCCGCTGGCGGCGGATTCGGCTGGTTGCGTCTTCAAGAACCCGTTGCTTGATGCGGACCTTGAGGGGATCGGCGCGAGAGGGGAGCGCGTCTCTGCGGGGCGACTGATCGATCTTGCGGGGTGCAAGGGAATGAGCGTCGGCGGTGCATCGGTGAGCGAGAGGCACGGCAATTTCATCGTGACATCGCGGGGATGCCTCGCTGCCGATGTACTCGGATTGATGGGGCGGGTTCGGGCGCGTGTGGCAGATCGTTTCGGTGTTGTGATCGAGCCGGAGATCGTTGTGTGGAGGCGAGACCGGTGAAGCATGTTCTGGTGCTCGGTGGCGGTCCGGATCGCGAGCGAGAGGTGAGTCTCAACAGTTCGCGAGCGATTGCCGATGCGTTGGAACGGTTCGGGTATCGCGTGCGCTATGAGGTGATCGAACGGATCGGGGTTCGCGAGCTCCGTGCGTTGCCCGGCGAAGTCGTCTTTCCCGCGCTGCACGGGGCGTTCGGAGAGGGCGGGCCTCTGCAAGAGATCATGGAAGTGGATGGGCGTCCGTATGTCGGAAGCCGGGCTCGGGCGGCACGCGCCGCGATGGACAAGATGGCATCGAAGCTGGAGGCGGCCCGGCTGGGAATCCCGACGGCGGAGGCGTGTGTCGTCAATCGGAGCGACTCCGGGCTCCCGATTCCGATCCCGCTGGTGATGAAGCCGGTGCATGACGGGTCGAGCGTCGGGTTGCACTTGTGTGTGGATGATGCCGCGTATGAGCGTGCGCGGCGCGAGGTTGATCGTGACATCGATGAGAACCCTGGTCGGGCTTACATCGCGGAGCGGATGATCCGCGGACGCGAGTTGACGCAGACGCTGATCGCCGCGGATGATGATGGCGGGGATCTTGAGGCGATGGACGCGATTGAGATCGTTCCGGCTGAGGGGGCTTATGACTACGACGCCAAGTATGTCCGCAATGACACGAGGTATGTGGTGAAGCCCGATCTGCCCGGGGGGCTTGCGGGCGAGCTTCAGGCGTGGTCGGTGCGGCTCGCCCGGAGCATGGGTGTGAGGCATGTCTGCCGCGTGGATTACCTGCTTGAGCAGGGCGCGGACGGTGTGCGCGCATGGTTCCTTGAGATCAATACCATGCCGGGCTTCACGGACCACTCGCTGGTACCGAAGGCGGCGGCTTATCGCGGGATTGACATGGGCACCCTTTGCGACCGCCTGGTCAGGGCGGCTTCGCGGGATCACATGCCGGGTGGCGGGCGGTGAGAACTGGTCTTTGGGCGGGTTGGAGATGAGGTCGGCTGTTGGAGTTGGGGAGAAGCGAGCAACCTCGCCGATACACTGTTTCCCGGTTCGTTGTATCCGAGTTCATGATCTGTCGGGGATGGAATCCTGCGCATGGGACGTCTTTCGAGCCAATCCGGCGGTCTTCTCGGGCGACTTGAGGCGTTGGCGCGTGCCGATTCGAAGGCATGGCTGCATATGGCGAGCGTCGTCGGCATGTTTGTCATCGGAGGAGCCCTCGGTCTCGCGGCGTTGATCGCGCTCGGCAAGATCGAGGGAATCGCCGTTGGCAAGTTGGCGACCAAGCCCCCTGCGCTGGCGTTTGAGTGGCCTCGGATCGAGGGCGGCTCCACGGATGCGACTTGGATGCCTTCGGCTCTTCGCCAGGATCTTGAAGCGCTCGCGATCGGGCAGATCGCACTGGATGACCCGCTGAGCGGTGCGTCGCTCGCGAGGATCGGATCGGCACTCTCGCAGACCGGCTGGTTTGAGGGAGCTCCGATGCTGAGGCGGAGCTTCAGAGGGGATCAGCCGATTATTTCGATCAGCGGCACATGGCGCACACCAGTCGCAGTGGTCAGATACGACGGGCTCGACTATTTGGTTGCGAGCGGTGGCGTGCTGCTGCCCGCGCGGTATAGCCCGGGGACTTCGGGCATGCCGCTTGTGGTGGGTGTCTCAGAGCCCCCGCCGACCCGGGAGGGGACTGGTGCTCTGGCGTTCGGCGCGCCATGGCCGGGTCGCGAGGTTCCGGATGGGCTTGAGTTGCTCAGACTTGCATCGATGATGCCGTTCTCGAACCAGATCGCGGCGGTTGATGTGACCCGCCATCGTGAAGCAAATCAACTCGAGTTCATCACTGATCGCGGCACGCGTGTGCTCTGGGGCGGTGCGCCGTCGAGGCCGCTGCCGGGCGAGATCCAGACCGAGGCGAAGGTCGCGTTGCTTCTGGATATCGTGAGGCGATTCGGGCGGGTGGATGCGGGACAGAGTCGGATTGAGATCTTCAGCGATCGCGTCGTGATCGATCGGACCGCATCGGCCATCGCGACGGCGCCGCCGTCATGATCGATCCTCTGGATGGTCATACGCAGGAGAGCCAAGAGCGTTCAGAGCTGCGCGGGGCGGACGGTGCATCTCCTGCGGATGATTCTCTTGCGGACGCTGAAGCGTTGCAGAATGCGTACATCGCGCGAGCGAGATCCAGCGAACGGCCGTGGCCGCCCAAGCCGGGCGTGTTTGTCGCGCTCTGGCCGTTGTACTTGCTTGTCGCCGGGATTGCTGCGGCGTCTCCTTACCTGATGGCCCGATACGCGGACGACTCGATCGTGATGCCCGCGATCCGATTCATATTATGTGCGTACACGATCGGGCTCACGGTCATGCTGCCGATGGTGCGGCTCACGCAGCATCGCTCGGCAGATCCGATGCTTGAGGCGGGGATGGACGCGTTCTCGCTGATGCTCCCTTTGCAGCCGCTGATCTGGTTCACGGTTGCGCCGCCGGTCGGGATCGGGTACGCTCGCGTGCTTGCGATCGATCTGACGATGGGTTTCTGGACAGCGATCATCGCGGCGTGGGTAGCGATCACGCTGGCTTACGAGATCAAGCGGGGTGAGTCGCAGAATCATGTGAGGCGTTCTGCTGCGATGGCGGGCATTCTCGCGGTCCAGACGCTCGCGCCACTTGCGGTCGGTGTCTGTGCTTCGCTTGGGTTGGCGGTGCACGCTGGGTTCTGGATGTTATCGCCGGTATCAGGCGTGCTGCATCTGGGGTCGGATCCGCGTTCACCGGTCGGCGGCGAGGAGTGGCTAGGGGTCTGCTCGATAGGGCTGGTGGCCGTTGGGGTATGGTGGATCGCGCTCGCCGAGCGTCGTAGTGTCCTGTGTCTTGGGAGGGGTCAGGAACCGACCCTGGACGCTGTCTAGCCGGATCCGTCCGTGAATGCGGCCGCCTGCCAGCCATGAGGCATCGGCCCCTGTCGTTTTTGTCTTGCAGTCAATTCGTATCGGAGCAGCGCATGGACATCATGACACCTGAAGAGCGTGTGCAACTCGAGGTGCGACTCAACACGTTGCTCGCGAACAGGTCGGCGATTTCTGAGAGGATCGCGGAGGCGCGTGCGCTCGGCGACCTCAAGGAGAATGCCGAGTACCACGCGGCCCGTGAGCAGCAGGGGCTGGAGGAGGCGGAGATCCGGCGTCTGGAAGAGCGTCTGGCGAAGGCGCATGTCATCAGCACCGATCTGGGCAAGACGACCGGGCAGGTGTTTCTCGGCAGCACCGTGAAGCTGCGTGAGGTCGATTCGGGCGAAGAAGAGCTCTACAAGCTCGTCGGCGATGCGCAGGCGGGTCTTGACTCAGAGATCATCGAGGTCACTGTGACGAGCCCGATGGGCGAGGCGCTCTTCAAGGCGAATGTCGGTGAGACGATCAGGGTTCGCACGCGGCGCGGGCTCAAGGCGTTTGTTGTCGTGGAACTGGTCTGAGCTGGTTCCGCGTCGCATTCTGGTCTTGAGAAACCGATTCAAGAGAAGCGATCGAGCGGGATCGACCACGATTGATCGCGGGCGTTGTCGCAACGTACCTCGCACGTTCGGGGCTCGCCCGTGATGAACGCCACAAGCCGCAGCGTGCGGGGCTGCTGCTCCCACTCGCCCGCCGTGATACGCATGCTGACCTGGATGGCATCGCTCCCACGAGTGGACTCGAAGCGGGTCAGGCGGTATTCGCCCCGAGCGTGCTCGTGGCCGTCGCCTGCATCTTCGTAGAGCGATCCAGACGCGTTTCCGCCTTGATCGTGATGGATGAAGAGCGTGAGCGGATCGGTTGTGCGCTCGCCGGAGTGCTGCATCGCGGGTCCAGCGGGCAGGATGTGACCTTCGCGAAGATGCAGTTCGGGCAGCTCCGGGTCTGCGCTCTCTATGACATCAAAGCGGGTCCAGTCGCCAGCCGGGAAGGGCGAGAGGCACGGGCCATCCTCTGTCACGGCGCAACGAACGAGCAGGGATGGCCCGAGCAGGAACGAGTCGTCTGCGGAGCGGAGTGCGGGGTCGGTCGGATCGGCAAAGAAGAGCGGGCGAACGATCGGGAGCCCCGAATCCGCTGATTCGTGGGCGAGGGTGTAGAGGTACGGCAGCAGGCGATATCGGCGCATGATCGCGCGTCGGCATGTGGCTTCGACTGCTGGGCCCCACGACCACGGCTCGTGTTCCTTAGTCCAGACATCGGTGTGTGCGCGGCAGAAGGGGAGGAGCGAGCCGACGCCCATCCATCGGGCAAAGAGCTTTCCGCTTGCATTGCCTTCGAATCCGCCGATATCCGGCCCGACGAGTGGCTGTCCCGAGAGCCCGAGATTGAGCGCCATCGTGATCGACCATCCCAGGTGCTCCCACGTTGAGGAGTTATCACCTGTCCATGTCGCGGCGTGGCGATGTGTGCCGAGGAAGCCGGATCGCGTGAGGATAAAGGGGCGTGAGTCGGGTCTCAGGCGCTCGACACCTTCTCGTGTGGCACGGACCATGAGCGTGCCGTAGACGTTGTGGAGGCGTGCGTGCGTCGTGGGTCCCCCGAGCTCGGGATCGGCCAGATGCACGTTGTCCTCAGGCATTGTCCGGCCGGGCCCGTCGAAGATGGCCGGCTCGTTCATGTCATTCCAGAAGCCGTCGGCTCCGAGCTCGATGAGGGGGGCGTACAAAGAACCCCACCATTCCCGCACGCGTGATTGCGAGAAGTCCGGGAACGCGCAGGCACCGGGCCAGACCTGGCCGTGGTACTCGTCTCCCGTTGAGGTAGAGACGAACATGCCCTGTTCGTTGCCGGATGCGTAGGCGTGGTACTCGGGATCGACCTTGAGGCCCGGATCGATCATCAGCACGACGCGCAGAGATCGGTCGTGGAGGTGCGAGATCAGCGAACGCGGATCAGGGAAGCGTTCCGGATCGAACGTGAAGCTGCGATTCCCGTTCATGTAGTGGATGTCGAGCCAGATCACATCGCAGGGGATGCGGCGGAGTCGCATCTCGTCGGCGATTCGGCGCACCTCGGTGTCCGGGTAGTAGGAGTAGCGTGACTGGTGATATCCAAGGGCCCAGAGCGGCGGGAGCGAGATTCGACCGATCAGGTGCGTGAGTGTCGTGAGTACAGATTCGGGAGAGTCGCCCTCGATTGTGTAGACAGGAAACCCGGCGTCCTCAACGTGGACAATCAGCGTTCCATCCGAAACGGCGGCACGCGATCTTGCGGGCGTGTCCCAGAGGATTCCGAAGCACGAGCCATCGCGCCGAACGCCCATGACCCACGGGTGGGATTGATAGAGGGATTGGGTCTTATCGTCGTACGCGTAGTGATCGGCATTCCAGAGGGTGACACGCTTGCCGTTGCGCCGGAGTGGACCGGCGTGCTCGCCCAGTCCGTACAGGTCGCAGCCAGCGGGGAGCGCAATACGCAGGGTGCGGCGAGGCCGGCCCCGGCGTCTGTTCGCCCTCCAATGGATCTGGAACGACGATGCGGCTCCCGAAAGCGGAATCTCCTGCAACGCTTTGATGATGCAGTGTGATGCACGCAGCGGCATCGGTCCTGAGTGTGGATCGAGGTGTCGGTACATTCCCTCCCCCACGCTGTGGGAGGTCGAGACTGTCGCTCGGGATGCGGGTCTGTGGGCGTCCATGCCGTGGATTCAGGTGTGATCGACGAGCGATTCAAGATCCGGGTATCCTCACGCCGGACGCAACCAGGAAATCTCCGGGGGCGGATTCCGACTGAGTTGGACCGACGCTGCTGTCGGTCTTGGGAGATCAGGTTATGCACACTCTGACGCGAACGGCCGGATTCGTGCTTGTTCCTCTTACTCTGGCGCTTGGCGCGGGGTGCAATCCGCTGAATCCAATGGTCGAGCGCCGGGCGACCTTTGAGCTTTCTCCTGCTGGAGAAGCCCCGCTCGAGGTGAGAACTACAAACGGGTCGATCAAGGTCTCCGAGGGTGCGGATCTGAAAATCGTGGTCCATGCCGTGATCAAGGCACGTACTCAGGAACGAGCGGATGCGACAACGGTCGGCGCGGCATCAGATGCAAACGGTTCGATCGTGATCTCGCCGCAATGGCCGGGTGAGAGGATGTCGGGCGAGGGTTGCTCGATGGAACTCGTGACGCCGGGAGTGAATTCGATCGCGTTGGTCACCTCAAACGGTGCGATCACGCTGGGCGGTTTGAGCGGATCGGCCCGCCTCAGCACCTCGAACGGTGCGATCAAGGTCGAGGGGTTCACGGGTGCTGTCGACGCTTCGACATCCAACGGGAGCGTGACAATTGTTGGTGCGACGCACGGTGTTTCCGCCCGCTCATCGAACGGCAATCTGAAGATCACGATGACCGATACGTCACAGGGGCCGGCGGTGCTCACAACGTCGAACGGCTCGATCGAGCTCTCGGTCGGCAGTGCGTTCGGAGGGAGTCTGTCGGCGACGACGAGCAACGGAACGGTGGGGATCGCTGCGCCGAACGCGAAGGATGTTGTGACGAGCCGCGGCAAGGGTTCGGCCCGGTTCGGCGATGGAGACGGCGCCTCGGTGCTGAAGTCTTCCAACGGTTCGATCTCAGTCCGCGGACGTTGACTGCGGCGCTCGTGTGGCGGGTATTTCGATCAAAGGGCTGCGGGCCGAGTCCGAGGGGGTAATGAAAGGAAAGAAAGCGGGCGGGCACCCTGTGTAGGAGGCCCGCCCGTTCCGCAATATGACTTGGATACTCGGGGACGGGACGCCGCTCAGCAGCCGGTGCCGAACGCGTCGAGGAAATCGAGGAAGTCGAGGATGTCAACGAGGGTGTCGCCGTTGAAGTCCGCGTCCGCGACGCCGCCGCACGGACCGGGCTGTCCCGAGCATGCACCGAAGTCGTCGAAGAAGTCGAGGAAGTCGAGGACATCGACCTCGTTGTCGCCGTTGTAGTCCGCGGGGCATGCGGGCGGCGGGACACAGACGATCGTGCGGACGGTGAAGTCATCGACCGCGGCCTCGACGATTGAGCCGGGGTCGAGGTCCGAAGCGCGGAAGCGCACGCGCACGGTCGATGTCGGAGCGACGAAGTCACCGACATTGAACTCGTGGAAGTTCCAGCCGCCGGAGGCCTGCGGGCCCGTGGGGCCGACGGTCTCGACGGTGGTCCACGTCGATCCATTGTTGTTGGAGATCTGGACGACGAAGGTGTCGGTATTGGGGGCCGCGCCCTTGTCGTTGGAGTACCAGCGCCAATACGAGATCTTCGCACCGGATGCGCCGCCGAGATTGATCACGGGGCTGACGAGGGTGGTTGTGCCACCGTCGACGTCGTAGGTGCCGATGCTGGATCCCGCACGCCCGTCGGTGACCCAGCAGTTCACGCCGGGTGCGGGTGTCGTGTCGTCTTCTGGCTGTGCGGCTGTTCCTTGCGGGTCCATGCGATTCCAGATGCCGCTGGTGGCGTTGTCGCCGGGGGCTCCGACAGTCCAGCCGCGGTTGATCTCCATGTCGTCTTCGAAGACGATATCAACGCCAGTCGCGACGATGGCATTGATGGCGGCGGTGGTGTACGGGCTGTTATCGATGGCACGGGCCGCGACGCGATAGGTCACAGCATCGAAGCAGGACTGCGCGGGAATCATGGCTCTCCACGTGTCATCCGGCTGCGGTGTCATAGGCGTCTCCTGTTGGGAGCCGCCGTTGACCTGATAGCGGAGTACCACGGTCGTTGGGTCGAGTTCTTCGGTGCCGACCTCCGCGATCACTGCAGTGATAGGCGTGTTCTGGCCGGGTGAGAGCGTCGTCGGAGCACCCTGGAGCGCGATATCGAGCTTGGGCAGGGGTTCGTTGCCCTCTGCGAGCACGAAGAGTCCACGCTCGATATCGGAGAGCACGATGATGCCGGAGGCGAAGTATGGGTAGTTCGTCCAGTTGCCGTTGAACTGGAAGGAGTCGGACCCGGGGTATGTGTCGAAGTACGCGATCTCGACAGGGCTGGTGCGGTTGCTGATGTCGAAGACGCGAAGGCCGGAGCGGTAGTTCGACTCGTAGAGCTTGTCGCCCTTGATATACAGGTTGTGATCGATCACGCTCAGGCCGTTGCTGAACGTGCCGACGAGTACGGGGCTTGCGGGGTTGCTGACGTTGAAGATGCGGGTGGTGCAGACGGAGACGGATGCGCCCTCGTCAAGCTCGTCGTTCATGTAGAGGTATTGCTTGTCGTCGGTCAGCCAACCCTGGTGGGAGTAACGCACGCCGGAGTAGTTGATGCCGCCGATGCGGGTCATGCTCGCCTTGTTGGTGACATCGATCACATCGATGCCGGCGGAGCCGGTGTAGCAGAACGCGATCTCACGACCGGCGTATGGTCCGCTGGTGTACGTCACGACCTGGGCCTCGTGGACGTATCTGGTAGACCACGATCCGACGATGATCGGGTCGGCGGGATTTGCGAGCGAGACAGCGACGAGTCCTCCGTTGGCGATGTTCGCGCCTGCGAGATAGAGGAATCCGGAGTCTTCGTTCGAGGCCAGCGTGTGGGTGGTCGTGTGTCCGAGCTGTGTTTTGTTCTGCACGAGCGTGACGATGCCATTGTCGATCTGGCTCATGTCCATGACTTGGATGCCGGCTCCGCCCTCGCTGCCTCCGTAGGCGTAATGACCGATCACCTTCACGCAGTGCCAGAGACTGTTCGGGCCAGTGACATGACCGACGAGGACCGGCGCGCCGGGGTCGGTCACTTCAACGAAACCGAAGCCGTTGGAGAGCCCGATGATCGCGTACTCGCGTCCGGACGGCGACGTGTAGCCCCAGATGTCGTTCGCCGAGGTGGGAGACCCCGGGAACAGATTGAGAGGCATCCATGCGTACAACTGCATGTTGAGCTTGTCGAACGTATCGCGCGTGACCGCTCCGCCATCCCGCGACGCGAAATAGCCGGGTCCGTAAACGGGTGGCTGGACGTCCTGCAGCTTCCGCCAATCCTCGTCGGCGTGAGCACTCGAGATAGCGACCAGACTGGCGCACGCGATGATCGTGAGATTCCTCGCGATGCGAACTTGTGGAGCGATGCCGATATGTTGTCTCATGGAACTCTCCGTGCCCCCACGTCGAGTTTCTTGGCGACTGAAATCGGTCCTTGGAAACCTGAATTCCAGACCAACGTACCAGAGAGGTACGTACCCTACAAGTCTGACGTGAAGTCGGACAGATACGGCTTCTATTCGAGTTGGTTCCCTGGAGCGGCCTGTGCAAGCACGATCCAAATCGAAAGCGATGCGTCTGGTTCGGTCACTCTGCGGGTTTGCCGGTGTGTGCGTGCTCATCTCGGGTCACGCCGCGGGCCAGGCAACTCCCGGCGAGAATGTGGGATCTCAAGGTATAAGTCAGAACGTCGGTCCCGAAGTTCCCCAGCTTCACTTCCTTGTCATCAATGACCAGCATCTACCCCGAGTCAGGGTGGAATGGGAGGGTGCGGGCTCAAAGCCCGTCGTGATCGAGCGCGAGCTCGAGTACACGGCTCCGGCCATGCGTACTGATGTGGGTCACAATCTCGAGGTCTTCGTTGCGCTCGGTGGTGCTCGCCTCGATCGCCAGGCGGGACATCCGGACGGTGCGATCGTGCGAGTGGGGCTCTACAAGGTTGATGCTGCCAAGCCGTTCTTTGAGGGGCTTGAGCGAGACTCGCTGATCGAGGTCAAGGTCACCAACGTGGTCTTTGACAAGCCGGCTGTCGCACGGCGTGAGAGCGGCGTGCAGCACATCAAGTACTCGCCCGAGGGCCTTGCCGAGTGTGGGTTGTCGGGGGCTGCGTTCGAGCTCTACAACACGGCGGACCCCTCCGATAACCTCAACGGCAGTATCACGGATGAGAACGGGCGGATGGGTGCGCTGGTCGGAGGCGATTCCGAGTTTACGGTTACTCAGGAGCCCGACGGCTCGTACACGATGGTGGCGCGGATCCGGTACAGCATGCTTCGGCACATCCTCGATCCATGGCAGTTGACCAAGCCCGGTACTTTCCTCGAACCGGTCCACTTTCACCTTGAGTTCGAGGCGATTCCGCAGCTGCACGTGCCTGAGTCCCTCCGTCCGATACCCCTGGCTGAGTGATGTGTTACCCGGTTTGATTTTGCTAAGTCTCTGTGGCAAAGCGACTTGGGGCCATTGTCTCGTTCGTGTACACTCTGCTGGAAGGATGATGTACGAATTCGCGCGCCGGGCGCGGTGTTCTCTATCTACCTGTCGCCGGACGTAGCCACCCACCGACCGATGACCCAGCAAACCAAACAAGACGTGTTCCCTCCGACCATGAGCACATGGATCGCACTTCGCATGAGCGACGGTGTCGAGGGTCGGAACGAAGTCAATCGGCACATCATGGCGGTCTACGACTGGCCACTTCGGGTCTACTTCATGGGCACCTCCGAGCGGTGGCTCGGCGAGCCCGAAGACATCGTCGGAGGGTTCTTCGCTGATCGGCTGAGCCGGTCGGAGTTCCTGCACGAGTGGCGAGCCAGTGGGATGCGTCTGAGGCGTTGGCTGATGAACGCATTTTGTTTCTATCTCATGGAGATGCGTCGGGCACGGGCTCGCGACAGACGGGCCGGAGAGCTCGAGCACGAGCCGATCGTCTTCAACGGCAGCCCCGAGGCTGCGGTCGATCGGGCCTTCCGGGTCTCGCTTGTGCGTGAGGCGTTGCGCGTGGCGCAGGAATCGTGCGAAGACAGCGGGCTTGCTTCACACTGGAACATCTTTGTCGCGCACTATCTGACCGGGAGAGACTACGCCGATCTCTCTAGGGAGTTCGTGGTCACGCCCGAGCGTGCGGCCGTGATGGCCCGCACCGCAGCGCGGAAGTTCAGGGCGGCGGTTCGCGAGTTGCTCGCTGGGGACGGCACGCCAGACCAGGAAGTCGACCAAGAGATTCTGTCGCTCATCGAGGAGCCCACATCATGACATCCTCAGGACAGACATCGCACATCAGCGTGTACGACTCCATCGGCGAGTCGCAAGCGTCGACGCTGCTGAGACTCGGGCTCTTGGGGCCGCGTCGCCCGATCGATGATCTCGCTGACCGGCTCGCCGAACCGGGGGCAGCGCACTGGCTCGACAGCGTACTCGAAATAGGCACAACCGCCTCGATCGGGAAGCCGCGGTCGATCCTTCTCATGGGTGAGACCGCTCTGGCGGATCTTGTGAAGGTCAAGGACGAGGGCAAGCGGCGCTACAGGATGGCGGATACCGCCGACGGTCGGCTCGGCGGGCTTGCGATCTATTTTGTGGCGATCGCCAGCGGGCTTGTCCACCACAAGCAGAATATCTGCAGTCGCCCCCCCGACGTGCTGCACGCGGCGTTGCTCGATCTCGCGGCGGCTGCGGCCGGGCACTGGAGCGACATGCTCACGCGTGCGGCGGCGACGGCGAGAACGCTTGCAACCTGATACGGGCAAGCCGCTTTCAAGAGAGTCCAAGGTTGGGGCGCGCCATGACGGTCGGCGGCGGCTGTCCTAACCTACGACCCCGGGCCCCCGAGGCACGGGACCATTCTCTCTGGAGAGCACGCATGCGGCGGTTCATCATCGGGTGTTTTGGGGCCATAGTCGGCTGTCTGGCATTGTCGTTCACGTCTCCTGCGACCGCAGACGAGGGGATGTGGCTCCTCACCTCACCTCCTCTGGAGACCCTGCGCTCCAAGTACGGCTTCGAGCCGAGTGCTGCGTGGATGGAGAAGATGCAGAAGTCAGCCGTGCGGTTCTCGACTGGCGGCTCTGGTTCGCTGGTCTCGGCAAACGGCCTTGTGATGACCAACCATCATGTGGCATCCGACATGCTCTCCAAGTTGAGCGACCAGGATCGGGACATCCTCAGGGACGGGTTCATGGCAGCGAGCGAGGCGGATGAACTCGCGTGCCCGGATCTTGAGCTGAACGTGCTCTGGACAATCGAGGATGTGACCGATCGCGTGAACTCGGGGACAGAGGGGATGTCCGCATCGGACGCGGGTGCGGCGCGGCGACGCGCGATCTCGGCGATCGAGCAGGAGGCGGGCGAGCGGAGCGGACTGCTCTGCCAGGTTGTCACGCTCTACCAAGGGGCCAGGTACCACCTGTATGCGTACAAGCGATTCACCGATGTCCGTCTTGTCTTTGCGCCGGAGGAGGGCATCGCGTTCTTCGGCGGCGACACGGACAACTTCGAGTACCCAAGGTACTGCCTCGACGTTGCCTTCTTCCGCATCTATGAGGATGGCAAGCCGTACAAGCCAGAGCATTATCTCGCGTGGTCGCGTGATGGCATCGCGGAGGATGAACTCGGCCTTGTCTTCGGGCATCCCGGGACGACACGGCGCCTCTTCACCGTCGATCACCTGAAGTTCATGAGAGACGTTCAACTGCCTCGGCGGCTGGCGCAGCTCTGGAGGAGAGAGGTCCAGTTGACGAATTTCTCGAATCGCAGCCCCGAGCACCGCAGGATCGCGCGCGAGGATTTCCTCGGCGTGCAGAACTCGAGGAAGGCCCTCGCCGGGCAGTTTGATGGTCTGCTCGATCCGGCCGTGATGAACGAGAAAGCCAGGTCAGAAGCCGCACTCAGGTCCTGGGTGCTTCAGGATCCTGATCGAACCGAGGCATGGGGGAGCGCGTGGGACGACATCGCCGAGGCGCAGAAGCGTCACGCGGGTTTCTTCAACGATCGTTCGATGGATCTCTCCAGTTCAACGCTGTTTCGCACCGCGCTGCACCTGGTGAGGATGAGCGATGAACTGCCGAAACCATCAGGCGATCGCCTGCGCGAGTACCGGGACTCGGGGCTTGAGTCGCTGAGGTTCCAGCTTTTCTCGCCTGCACCGATCCATGAGCTGCTCGAGATCGACATCTTGAGGTCGGGCCTCGCGCAGATGGCCGAGACACTTGGCGGCGACCACCCGGTCGTGCAGCTCGCGCTCGCCGGCAAGAGCCCACGCGCAAGGGCGGAGGAGCTCGTCTCGGGCACATCGCTCCTTGCTGTCGAGGCGCGCCAGAGATTGGCTTCCGGAGGCAGTGAGGCGATCGCGACCTCGACCGACCCGATGATCCGTCTCGCGGCCGCCCTCGACCCCGCGCTCCGGCGTTACCGCACCCGGTTTGAGAACGAGGTCGAATCGGTCGAGCGTCAGGCGTACGCCAAGATCGCTGCGGCCAAGTTCGCCTTCCAGGGTGACAGCGTCTATCCCGATGCCACGTTCACGCTTCGCATGTCCTTCGGACCGGTGAAGTCGTACATCGAGGCTGGCGAGCGAATCCCCGCGTTCACGCGGCTCAGCGGTACGTTCGATCGTGCGTCGACTCGAGCGGGAGACCCTGCGTTCAAGCTTCCGCAGCGCTGGATCGACGCGGAGAAGCGAATCAAGGGTGATGTGCCGTTCAATTTTGTGATGTGTGCCGACATCATCGGCGGCAATTCCGGCTCTCCGGTGGTCAACACCACGGGCGAGGTCGTGGGACTGATCTTCGACGGCAATCTCCAGTCTCTGCCATGGGCCTTTGCCTACGACGAGCGTGAAGGCCGTGCGGTCAGCGTGGATTCACGCGGCATGATGGAATCGTTCAAGTCGGTCTACAAGGCGGATCGGCTGGTGAACGAGCTGCTGGGCGGCGCGAAGTGAAGCGATGACGTGTATGCGCGTGGGGAGCCGCACGCCTGTACACTGCACGCATGAGTGACGCTTCGTTGTTCCAGGCGGAGTTCGATCGGCTCGCTGAAGACGCGGCGAGGAAGCGATTCTGGAAGCGATGGGGGCCGTACCTGGCGGAACGCCAGTGGGGCACCGTGCGCGAGGACTACTCGCCGGATGGGAACGTGTGGGGGTACTTCACGCACGATCACGCTCGCAGCAGGGCCTACAGGTGGGGGGAGGATGGCCTGCTCGGCTTCACGGACAGGCAGTGTCGGCTCTGCTTCGCGGTCGCGCTCTGGAACGGCAAGGATCCCATCCTCAAGGAGCGGTTCTTCGGACTCAATGGGCACGAGGGTAACCACGGCGAGGATGTCAAGGAGTTCTATTTCTACACCGATTCTTCGCCCACGCACTCCTATTGCTCGGCGGTCTACAAGTACCCTCAGGCGGAGTATCCGTACCAGCGGCTGATCGACGAGAATCGGGCGAGGTCGCGCGAGGAGCCGGAGTTCAACATTGAGGACAGCGGTGTCTTCGACGAGTCGCGGTACTTCGACGTCAAGATCGAGTACGCGAAGGACTCGCCGAACAGCATGCTCATCCGGGTCGTCGCGACCAATCGCGGCTCCGATCCGGCCCCGATCTGGCTCATCCCGCAGCTCTGGTTCAGGAACACGTGGGCGTGGGGCCCCACAAGCGACGGTGATCCTTTGCGCCCGATCCTGCGTGGCGAGGGGAGCGATCAGGTCGTGGCCGACCATCCGGAGCTCGGCAGATACCGCTGGGTCATCGAGGGGCCGGATGAGCCGCGGATGATGTTCACAGAAAACGACACGAACATGCGCCGTGTCTTCGGTGTTTCGGACGCGGGCGGCTATGCCAAGGACGCATTCCACGAGCACGTGGTGTCCGGCAACACCGAGGTGATCAATCCGGAAAGAGTGGGGACTAAGGCGGGCGCGATGTTCCAGCGCGTTCTTGCTGCGGGTGAGAGCGTCTCCATCAAGATGCGGCTGTTCGACGAGTCCGAGCGCACGCCGACTACGGGCTTGGGCGAGGATTTCGAGAGCACCTTTGAGCGTCGGATAGCAGAGTGCGATGCCTACTACGCGTCTCGTGTCTGGCAGGGACAGACGCCGCAGGATGCGTTGGTCGTGCGCCAGGCGTACGCGGGGCTCTTCTGGTCGAAGCAGTATTATCACTACGTTGTCGCGGACTGGTTGAAGGGTGATCCGCTCCAACCCACTCCGGATCCCCGGCGTGCGAGCGGGCGGAACTCCGACTGGTCGCACCTGTTCAATCGCGACATCATCTCGATGCCTGATACGTGGGAGTATCCGTGGTACGCCGCGTGGGATCTGGCGTTCCATTGCGTGGCGTTTGCGCGAGTGGATCCGCACTTTGCCAAGGACCAGCTGCTGCTCCTGCTGCGTGAGTGGTACATGCACCCGTCCGGGCAGATCCCGGCGTATGAGTTCGCGCTGGGCGACGTGAATCCGCCGGTTCACGCGTGGGCGTGCTGGCGAGTGTACAAGCTGACGGGCCCGAAGGGCGGGCGAGACCGGCTGTTTCTGGAGCGGGCATTCCAGAAGCTCCTGATGAACTTCACATGGTGGGTGAATCGCAAGGACCCGCACGGGAAGCACCTGTTCTCCGGTGGGTTCCTCGGGCTGGACAACATCGGGGTCTTCGATCGATCCGCACCGCTGCCCGGAGGCGTGGTGCTCGAGCAGGCCGACGCGACGGCCTGGATGGCGTTCTTCTGCACGACGATGCTCGCGATCGCGACGGAACTCGCAAGAGAGAATCCCGCGTACGAGGACATCGCATCGAAGTTCTTCGAGCACTTTGTCGCGATCACCGACGCGATGAACACACTCGGTGGCGATGGCCTCTGGGACGAGACGGACGGGTTCTACTACGACCAGTTGCGACGCGATGATGAGACGCTTCCCCTCCGCGTCCGATCGCTCGTCGGGATCATCCCGATTCTGGCGGTTGAGGTGCTCTCCGATCGTGAACTCGACCGGCTTCCCGGCTTTCGGGCCAGGACCGCGTGGTTTCTCAAGCACAGGCCCGATCTCGCGCAGCACGTCGCGTGCATGGAGGCGTCCGATGGCGAGTCGGTTCTGCGGCTTCTGGCCATACCCAGCCGCGACCGGCTCAAACGTGTGCTGCGGTATCTTCTCGACGAGGAGGAGTTTCTTTCTCCATTCGGCATCCGCTCGATGTCGAGAGTGCACAGAGAGAAGCCGTATGTCTTCGACCGTGGCGAGCACCATCTGACTGTCGCGTATGTTCCCGGCGAGTCGAGCACATCGATGTTCGGGGGGAACTCAAACTGGCGCGGCCCGGTGTGGTTCCCTTTGAACTATCTCATCATCGAGTCTCTCGAGCGTTACCACTACTTCTATGGTGAGACGCTGAAGGTCGAGTTCCCGACGGGATCGGGTAGACTCTGCGATCTGCGAGAAGTGGCCGATCACTTGCGAGCCAGGATGATCTCGCTCTTCCTCCCCGACGCTTCCGGTAAACGCCCATGTCACGGCGACGATGAGCGATTCCGCAGCGATCCGCACTGGAAGGATCTGCTTCTGTACCACGAGTATTTCCACGCCGAGACCGGCAAGGGGCTGGGCGCGAACCACCAGACCGGCTGGACCGCACTGGTGGCTCAGATGTACCAGGATCTTGCGAAGAAGCTTGCAAAGCGCGGGAGTGTCGCCGCGATGCCGGGGCAGGCCTGAGCGAGTTGCATGGGCGATGATCGCCGCTTATTGCGCGGGCTCTTGATTCAGTGTGTCGATCAGCGGCTTCAGGTGGCTCTCGTAGTTCTTCCAGCGTCCGATGGATGAGGTGAAGAGCGGCCTGTGCACCTGGCCTGCGCTCGCGGTTCTGACGTGGCGCTTGAGGGTGTGGAAGTTGAGGACGCATGGATCCCACGGCACGCCGACGTGAGCGAGCATCAGACGCGACACACGCTCCAGATCTGCGACGAGTTCTTCGTAGCAAACCTCGATCATTGAGATGCCGAGCGTGGTGCTCCAGTGCCTCATCAGCCGCTGATAGGCGATGTGCTTCCGCCCGAGCGCAACGAGATCCCGCGCGTAGGAGTGGCCGCTGCCGAAGTTCTGGAAGTAGCAGGAGAGGCACGTGTCGCGTGCATCGCGCACGCAATGGATGATCGATGCACCAGGAAGCAGCTTGGTGATCGGTCCGAGGATTGTGTAGTTGCCCGGAAGCTTGTCCACGACCCGCGCCTTGCCAGGAGATCGTGATCTCATCATCTTGAGATACTGCCCCGCGGCACGCCCGGCCTCGCCGAGTGGCCATGCGTTCTGGCGAAGGTGTTGCTCGATGCGTGGGAGCGAGGGGCTCTCGCCGATCGCGCCAATCTCGGGATGCGATGTCAGGATCTGCTCAACAAGACTTGTGCCGCTGCGAGGCATGCCGACGACCAGCACGGGGAGTGGGTCGGCGATCTCTGTCGAGGGCGTCGCGTCGTAGCGAGCTCTGCTCCACTGCGCGATCGTGTGGCCGAAGTCGTCCTGTTCCGGGATGGGGCCGCCGGCTTGCGCGCTCAGCGTCGCATGCTCGAACGCTTCGTCATAGCGTCGCTCGGCGTCCAGCAGGTGTGCGAGCTGTGTGTGGGCTGCGCGAGCCAGCGGACCGGGCACCGCTCCCCCACGGAGATGGCGGAGCATCAGCTCGATCGCTTCCGCTGAGCGTCCGAGTTCGCGCGAGATCGTTGCGAAGGCGAGCACGCACGAGACATCGGTCGGATGCGCACGCATCGCGGCATCGATGATCGGGGCCGCGTCTGCGGCACGTCCCTGGGCGTGGAGCAGCGTCACCTTGCCCCGCACCGCCGGGGGAAAGTGGGGGCGCAGGGAGAGGGCCTTGTCGAGGGCGTGGAGCGAGCCGTCGATATCTTCGAGTGCCCGGAGTCCGTTTGCAAGGTCGCACCACGCCTCGGGATGAGGGCAGCCGCCTTGGCAGAGTTTCCGAAGGATCTGTGTGCCCTGTTCGATCGACCCGGTGCGGACGAGTGACGCGCCCAGGATGTGCAACAGGCCTTCGTTGGCTGGAGCTGCACCCAACGCGATCTGCGCGAAACGTGCGGCATCCTGGAAGCGCCCGGAGTTGTAGCACTCGATAGCTCGACCACGGGCTTCGGCGGGGCGCATTCCCGTGGGCGGCGACAGGCGTGGCGTGTGGCCTTCCGGCTTGTTCTGTGCCAAAGACGGCTCTCCGCAGCTCGGCCCGTCACACACATGGTGTGTTCCAGAGGCGATGATCGGGGTTCATTGAGAATAGAATAGACGTGTTGCGGCAAGAGGTTCGTGAGCGCGGAAACCGGGCGCGTACTTGCGTCATCCTACTCCGAATGGAGGACCTTCGATGACCCGCAGAGAGAGTGCAGCCCGCCGAGCGAGTGAGCGTCCAGATGGCAAGGCCACCACGCAGGGGCAGGCGTGTGTTATCGACGACCGTTCGGAATGGATCGAGCCGGATGGACTGGGCGGATATGCCTCGGGCACCGCGACCGGCATCAATACCCGTCGATACCACGCGTTGCTCCTGGCATCGGCTCGCCCGCCGGTAGAACGCTACGTCCTCGTGAACACGCTTGAGGCATGGATCGAGTGCGGCACAAAGGTCTATCCGCTGACATCGCAGCGTTACGCGCCGGGTATCACGCACCCGATTGTCACGACCTCGATTCAGGGTTTCAGCATCGATCCGTGGCCGACGTGGGACATCCAGCCCGCGCCCGGGGTGCGCATCAGGCACGAGCGACTGGTTCGCCACGGCGAGCCCACGACGCTCCTGACTTGGTCGCTCATCGACTCGGATTGTCCCGCTCAACTTGTCGTGAGACTCTTGATGAGCGGGCGCGACTATCACTCGCTGCACCACGCCAACGCCGCGTTCCGATTCGATTCGGACATCTGGGGCGGGAGGATCCAGTGGGAGCCGTACGCGGGTATCCCGCCGATCGTGGCGATCACGAACGGTGACTACGAGCATCGACCCGATTGGTATCGCGGCTTTCTGTACGAAGAAGAGCGATCGCGGGGTCAGGACTGCGTCGAGGATCTCGCATCTCCGGGTGTGCTGCGCTGGGATCTGACTCAAGGGCCGGCTGTGCTTGCGCTCTCGGCAAAGGTCGATGATGATCCTCACGAGTGGACACCGAATGCCGCGGTCTCGCTTGCGGATCGCATCAAGCGTGCGGAACGCACTCGCCGCGCAGCGTTCGTGGGGCCGTTGCAGCGAGCCGCGGATGCGTATGTCGTTGTACGACAGCCCTCGTCCGAGGAGCCCGCGGGCAAGACCATCATCGCGGGGTACCCATGGTTCACCGACTGGGGTCGTGACACGTTCATCTCTCTTCGCGGGCTTTGTCTGACGCGAGGCGCTGAGCGGCTCGACGATGCACGCGACATCCTCCTGACCTGGGCGTCTCTCGTTTCCGAGGGGATGCTGCCCAATCGCCTTCCCGACCGTGGGACAGAGCCGGAGTACAACGCGGCCGACGCCTCGCTCTGGTTTGTTCTCGCGGCGGGCGCGTATCTCGGCGTTTCCAGAGCCGCGAAGCATGCGGGAGCGGAGAGCCGCAAGGCAATCATCCGGGCGATCAGCGAAGTCGTCGAGGGGTACTCAAGGGGCACTCGGTACGGCATCGGGCTCGATCGAGACGGCCTTATCCGGGCCGGCGTCGCGGGCGTTCAGCTGACGTGGATGGATGCGAAGGTGGGCGACTGGGTCGTGACGCCTCGTATCGGCAAGCCCGTCGAACTCCAGGCACTCTGGCTCAATACGCTGCGTGTCTACGCAGAGGTGTCGGGCGCGGAGCATCCCGCGTTTGCGATCGGCATGGAGTCATTCGCCGAGCGGTACTGGGATGAGAAACGGGGGTGGCTCTGCGATGTTGTCGATGCCGATCACAAGCCGGGTGTCCTGGACGAGTCGTTCAGGCCGAACCAACTCTATGCGGTGGGGGGGCTCCCGCTCGCGCTCGTCAACGAGTCGATCTGTGCTCGAGTACTAGAACGCGTGGAACGCACCCTTATGACGCCGAAAGGCCCGCGATCCCTTGCTCCGGACGATCCGGGCTATCGGGGGCGCTACGAGGGAGACCTCTTGGCGCGCGACGGTGCGTACCACATGGGCACGGTCTGGCCCTATCTCATCGGACCGTTTGTCGAGGCGTGGGTTCGGACCAGGGGCGGCACGCCCGACTCCAAACGCGAGGCGCGTGAGAGATTTCTCGAACCACTCCTCGCGAGCATGGCGTTCGACGGGCTGGGGCACATCAGCGAGATCGCCGATGGCGATCCTCCGCATGTCGGTCGTGGATGTCCTTTCCAGGCATGGTCGGTCGCCGAGGCCCTTCGCCTTGACCGGGATGTGCTGTGTGTAGAGGGGTCGCCTATCGGCGAGTGTGCGAAGGACAAGCGAAAGGTCGCCAAGAGGCGATAAGAGGTGCTTCTCAGGCCCTGTCCCCGGAGCCGCGATCTTGCGAGATAACCAGCGGCTTTGGGTCCTTCTTGTGGGCTCGGCACCGGCTTGTACCCGTATTCCGGGATGAGCAGGTGGGGAATCGGGTGTGGAGTTGTGATTCCTGCTCTGGCATCGTAGCATCCGCTCCTCCCGAACCACCGCATCGGATGCGAACACGGCGGGATTGACTGAGGGTCGGTGTGCCTCCCCGTTCTCGATTGATCACAACCTTCGCCCGCTCCATGCCGCTCTTTGTCGGTCTGGCGGTCGGTCTAGAGATGGGTGACGTCGCAGACGCTCAGCCGATCGATGCCGTCGCCCCGCAGCAAGTGGATGGATCTCGCATCAGCGGGCGCTCATTCGCGGGGATTCGCCTCCCGCTTGCCGCGGTCTCTGGACCTGTTGAGTTCAGGGGTCAGCGGATCTGGACCTGGTCAGAGCCGAGCGAGTCGGCGGGATTCGGCGAAACGGGTTTGGGTCCGGTGACGCGGGTGCTGCTCAAGGGTGACGTCCGTGTCGTGCTCGGCACGTACGAGTTCGACGCCAAGGGGGCCGCAGTCTGGATCCAGAAACTCCGTCCTGACGGCGTCACCCCCGAGGGGACGTACCAGGTCTTCGTGTACTTCGACCATGTCCGCACGCCCGCTGCCGATGCCGTGTTCGCCGTCTCGGCGGATCGGCTTCCGGTTCGGGGCGTGATCACGACCGATGCCGTCACCCTCAAGGGGGACTGGATAGACCGTTCCAGACCGAGTGATCTGTTGATCTCCGAGGGCGAGTCGACGCTGCGTGAGCAACTTGTCGCGATCGTCTCACCGCCTCGCCCGATCCCGCCACCCACGCGGAGACCGACGCGTGAGGGCGATGTTGTCGATGGTCCGACGCAGCAGCTCGCGGGCGGCGACGATGCGCGTCTCCCTCCTCCGAGCGGTCGTGAGCCGGTCGAGCCGGACCCGAGCCGGGCACGCGAGCCGTCCGGGGTGGCGGATTCGCGCTCGCTCGTGCTGCCCCTGGTGCGTCAGGTCGCCGAGATACCTCCATCGGACATCGGTCCGGTCGTCGAGGCCGTCGATGCGATCGGACCGGGGGAGCAGTCTGAGGCGATCACGCCGGGCAAAGGGCTCATCACGTTCTCGACGGGGCGAGCGGGCGATGTGTCGATCGTCGCGAGCGAGGAAGAGAATGTCGTCGTCTTCTCGTCACCCTTGCTGGTTCAGTACACGGATCGGGCCGCGGGAAGGTCGATCCAGATCAGCGCAGATCGCGGCGTGGCTTTCCTGAAGCCGGGCCCGTTGACCCAACTTGCAACCGTTGAGGCGGACACCGTCAGGGGCGTCTATCTCGAAGGAGGAGTGCAGGTCATCGGCGAGCGTCCATCCGGGCGCGGCTCCGATCGCTACATGTTCCGCGGCCCGTCGATGTTCTACGACTTCCAGGCCGACCGCGCGATCACGCTCGACGCGATGTTCTGGACCTATGACTCGGAGCGTTCCCTGCCCTTGTACGTCAGGGCCAAGGCACTCAAGCAGGAATCCGCGAACCAGTGGAGCGCGCAGAGCGCGAAAGCCGCGAACACGGCATTCCTGAATCCTCAGTTGTCGCTCGGCACGTCGACCATCACTATCTCAAGACGCGAGACTCCGGCCGGCTCGGAGACCTACGCGGACGCGAGAAACATCACCGGCAATATCGGGTTCATGCCGGTCTTCTGGTTCCCTCGATACCGAGGTGATCCGTCCTCGATCCCAATCCGTGAGGTCGCTCTCGACGGCTCGTCGGGTTCCGGCGGCGCGATCAAGACGACATGGGATGCCTATGCGCTGCTCGGGCTCGAACGCACATCGGGAGTGGATGCCGAGATCGCGCTCGATTACTACTTCGAGCGAGGCCCGGCGATCGGATCGACGATCGACTGGGACACCCCATCCACCCAGGGCAGCATGTTCGGCTACCTCGTCGCGATGGACATGGGAAGGGACACACTCAAGGGAGGCGCGAAGAAGGACTTTGACGAAGAGACCCGTGGCATGTTCCTCATCGAGCATCGGTGGGAGATCAACGACCAGTGGTCGGTTCTCCTCGACGGAGCATTCATCTCAGACGAGACGTTCATCGACGGGTACTTCGAGTCGATGGGCGAGACCCGGCGCGAGTTCGCGTCCAGCGCGACCGCGCGACGCCTCGGAGAGAACTCGTTGCTCACGATCCAGGCCAAGGGCAACATCAACGACTTCATTGCGAACGAGTATCTCACGCAGAGCCAGGGATACAACGTCACCAAACTCCCCGAGGCGACGTACGTGCGTGTCGCCGACGACCTGCTGCCGAACATCGCTCCGGGTCTTCTCTCGTACCACTCCGAATACCGGCTCGGGCGGATGTCGATGCGATTCAGCGAGTCGACCGGCAGAGACCTTGGATACTCCACGGTGGCCAAGTCGCAGCGGGCGTTCGGATTCGGGCCCGACGCCTCGTTCGCGGACACGCTCGAAGATGCCGGATACACCGAGGACGCCGTGATGCGTCTGGACTCACGCCACGAGATCGACACTCGCCTTCGCTTCGGCGCGATCAACGTGCAGCCGTTCATGGTCGGGCGTGTGACCGCTTACGACGACTCGTTCGATGAGTTCTCACCCGGCAACGACGATGAGACCAGACTCTGGGGCTCGGTCGGCGCTCGCGCATCGACCTCCTTCCAGCGGGTGAACAACAAGATCGACTCCGCTTTCTTCGACATCCACCGCGTGCGCCACATCGTTGAGCCGAAGGTGACGTTCTGGACCGCCGGGACGAACACGGAGGCCTCGAATCTGCCCGTCTATGACGGAACCGTCGAGGATCTCGCGAACGGCACCGCGATCCGGCTCGGGCTCGACCAGACCTGGCAGACGCAGCGTGGCGGCGCGGGCAGATGGCACACTGTCGATTTCCTGACGCTCGACGTCGAGTACGCGACGTTCTCGGATGATGCGGACAGGAAGAGTCCCATCCGGCGGTTCATCGATTATCGCCCCGAGTACTCGCAACCCGGAGAGTTCTTCCAGATCGATGCCACATGGCAGGCGACGAGCGCCGTGGGCATCGGCGGCAACATGATCTACGACCTCGAACTCAATCAGCCCGCGCGTGAGTCTGCTGGCGTGACGCTCCAGCACAACCCCGACCTTACCTCCTACGTTGAGATGCGATACATCAACGTCGAAGACACAACATTCGTCAACGCAGGGGCGATCGCGAGGGTCACCCAGAAGTACATGATGGGAATCAACGTCGCCTATGACACCGAGCGGGGTGATTTTCAGACCACATCCTTCACTGTCTATCGCGAGATGCAGTCTCTGATCCTTCAGGGTCGAATCGGCTACAACAACATCACCGGCGAAACCAGCGGCGGGATCAACATCTTCCCCGTAGGGACAAAGGGGCGAGGGCTGCCCGTGCAGGCCGTCGGCGCGACGGATGTCCGCTACCTCGAACGCGAGACCGTTGTCCGCTGACGGCGGCAACACACCGTCGCGGCGCAATTACTCGTTCGTGGCGTTCTCTGACCGGCTGCCCGTCACTTTCTGGCTGTGGAGGCCTTCTTCGCGCTCGTCTTCGGCGTGGCCTGTTTGGACTTTCCGTTGGCGCGAGAGTGTCCGTTCGTCTTGGTGAGAGGCGCGGACGGCGTATTCGGAGCCCACACGTTGGCCTCGGAGCGATGCTCGAACACGGGAACCTTCTCGCCGCCTCCTGATGCATGCCCGTTGGAAGAATCGGATGACGCGATCTTGATCTGCCCAGAGGTCAAGCCGGGGAAGTGCTCGCCCTGCCACGAGGCCGGGTACTTCTCATCGTCCATCTTCAGCGCGGCCTTGGTCGGGTGGAGCGGTCGGAACGTGTCGCACATGACCGCGAGTTCGCCGGTGTATGTCGCGCTCAGCGATGCCTCGATCGTCCCGGGGTGCGGGCCGTGCGGGATTCCCTGGGGGTGCGCCGTCAGCGAGCCGACTTCGATCCCCTTGCGGCTTCCAAAGTTCCCCTCGACGTAGTAAAGGACCTCATCCGAGTCCAGGTTCGAGTGGTTGTACGGCACCTTGATCGCCTGAGGGTGGTAATCCAGCATGCGCGGGCAGAACGAGCAGATCACGAAGTTGTGGGCCTCGAACGTCTGGTGGATCGGCGGCGGCATGTGGAGTTTGCCCGTGATCGGCGCGAAGTCGTCGATGTTGAAGATGTAGGGGTAGTAGCATCCGTCCCACCCGACGACGTCCAGCGGGTGGTAGTGGTACATGTAGCTGTGGACCAAGTCGCGGGCCTTGATCCGCACCTCGAACTCGCCCTTCTCGTCCCATGTGAGCGGGTATTCGGGAATCCTCAGATCACGCTCGCAATACGGCGAATGCTCGAGAAACTGGGCGGTCTGCTTCGACACATACCTCGGCGGCGGGCCGATGTGCGATCCGTTCGCGGTCTCGATGAGCAGCACCCGCCCGTACGGAGTGTTCTGGATCGAAGGCCCCCCGTCGGTCGGCTTCCCGTCGGGGCCGTTCTTCCGCTTGTCCCAGATGATCGTATAGATCACTCCCTTGGGAATGATGATGTAGTCCTTCGGTCCGAACTTGAGCGTGCCCATCATGGTGTGGCAGACGCCCGAGCCGAAGTGGACAAACAGGCACTCGTCCCCCTGCCCGTTCTTGTAGTGGTACTTCATCTGCTCAGCGGGATTGCAGACGGCCATCTCGCAGTCGGTGTTCCCGTACAGCACCACGCGCCCCGTGACCCAGTCGCCCTTGGGGGCCATGCGCTGTCCGCCGGTCATGGTGTGACGCATCCGCATCACGTCCTGCTCGACGTACTCGACCGCGGTCGAATAGAGTTTCTTCCAGCCGTAGACCTGTGTGGGCGGGTGGATGTGGTACATCGTACTCGTAGGACCTGTGAACCCCTCGGTGCCGAACAGCTCTTCGGAGTACAGCACGCCGTCAGGGCGTCGGAACTGGACGTGGCGCTTCTGCGGGAGCAGGCCGAGCTTGGTGTAGTACGCCATGGCGATCTCCTCTGGACTCTGTCACGGACCGAAACGGACATCAAAGTATGCTATTCGCGACGCATCACGAGCGTCATTGTCTCGCATAGCCGAGTTCGATCTCGACCAACTCAACCAGAATGTGCAAGACCAGCATGTGGATCTCCTGGATCCGATCTGCGGTCGAGCCGGGCGCGATGATCTCGAGATCGCACACGCCCTTCAGCCGTCCTCCGCCCCTGCCCAGGAGAGCCACCGTCGCCATCTTCCGCGAACGCGCCGCCTCCACGGCGAGCACAATGTTTGCCGAGTTTCCGCTCGTCGACAGCGCGATCAGAACATCACCCTCGCGGCCGAGGGCTTCCACAGCGCGGCTGAAAATTCGCTCGAACCCGTAGTCATTTGCTGTGCAGGTGATGTGACCTGGTTCGGCGATCGCGATCGCCGGCAGCGCAGGGCGGTCGTCGCGGAACCGGCCCGTGAGTTCTTCTGCAAAGTGGACCGCGTCTGCGAGCGATCCGCCGTTGCCGCAGATCAGGACCTTGCCGCCAGCCCGGAAGCATGCCGCGAGCAAGCCCGCGAGACCCGAGATGCGCGCAGAACTCTGGCTGTCCGTGCAGAACTCGTCGAGTGTGCGCTGAGCAGACTTGAGGGATTCGAGCATCGCGAAAGCGTAGACCCGCACGCCTGGGAGCAGCAGGGCGTACACCCCGGCATCAGCGTGTCGTATCGGCGGATGGACGATTGGTCAGACGCTCTTTCAGGGTTCGGCGAGTCCTTCCCGGATCGCGAACCTGGCGAGCTCGACGCGGTCGTGGATGTCGAGTTTCATCATCAGGTTTGTGCAATGGTTGTCCACGGTCTTGACGCTCAGCGACATGGTCTGCGCGATCTCTTTCTTGGACATGCCACGCGCCAGGTAGCGGAGAATCTCAAGCTCACGGGGAGTCAGGGTCTCGACCCGGGTCTTGGTTCCGTCTCCGAGCCGGGCGCCTTCCTGCCCGATCACCATGCGAGACTGGACCTGCTCGGAAAAGCAGACGCCGCCGCCCGCCGCGACCCGGATCGCCGCCTCGACCGTCTGCGGCGGCTCCCCCTTGGTCAGATATCCGGAGGCCTCGACCGCGAGCGCTTCCTGGATATAACGATCGTGGAAGAAGGCGCTGAGGAAGATGATGCGTGTCAGGGGGCACCGTGCCCGGATCGTGCGAGCCGCGTCGAAGCACGAGAGGCCTGGCATGTCGATATCCAGAACGAGGACGTGCGGCTCATGCTTGAGGCAGGCCTCGATTGCTTCTTCGGCGTTTGTGACGTCTCCGAGGACGCCGATATCGTCCGTGGCGTTCAGCCACGCCGCGAGAGCACCTCTCACCATCGTGTGGTCGTCCGCGAGGACGACCCCGATCGGCTTGCTCATGGCATCCCTCCGAAATCTGCCTGTTCTGACATCATGGTTCGCACTGCTCCGCACAATGTCGTCACCGCGTACGGCTTTTGCAACAGTTGCGTGCATGGATCGGTCTCCACCGCGTGTCCTTCGCTGACCAGAAGCACGGGCCCGAGCCATCCGGATTGCCTGAGATCCGCGATGCTCGATGCCCCAAGCGTCTGCCCGAGGTCCACGACAACACCATGTACGCGGGAGGACGACGCTCGGACGCGTTGAATCAGGTCTTCTGCCGTCCCGACCTGTACAACGCTCAGCCCATCGCCAGCGAGCGCGGTGGCGAGGATCTCGCGTATGTGCCTGCTCTGAAAGGCGAGAACCACCGTCTTTCGCTCGGCCGTGCCATCGGCATCCGAGGGCACTAGGGTAGTTTCCTGGGGTGGCTTCACCAGCGGCAGACTGATCGTGAACTCCGCACCATGGCCACGGACGGAGGTCGCGCGAATCGCTCCGGCATGATCCTCGATGATTCCCTTGATGATCGAGAGGCCGAGCCCCGTGCCCTGCCCCTTCGGCTTGGTCGTGAAGAAGGGCTCGAAGACGCGGGCAAGGATCTCGGGCGGCATCCCGTGGCCCGTGTCACGGACGACGAGTACCGCCTGCCCAGTGCCCGCGGCATTCTTCTCGATGCTGACTTGGACCGCGAGATTCCCTCCCGAGGGCATCGCGTCTCGGGCGTTCAACGCGAGGTTGAGCAGCGCCTGCTGCAACTGAACGCTGTCCGCATACACCCACGCCACACCGCGCTCCGGCACCAGGACGTCGAGCTCGATCGAACGCGGCAGAACGCGTCGGAGCATCTGGCTCGCTCGTCCGACGAGCATCGCGAGGTCGACGTGCGAGCGGTCGGCGGAGCCCTTGCGCCCGAGAGACAGAAGGAACTTGGCAACGCCTCGCGCTTGCTGGGCCGTGAGGTCGAGTTCTTCGATCACCTCTGACGCCGGGTGGGCTTCGCCAATGCGGATCCGCGCCACGGCGATCTGTGAGAACATCGCGGTCAGGAGGTTGTTGAAATCGTGAGCGACACCGCTCGCCAACTGGCCGACAGCTTCCATCATCTGCACGTGGCGCAACTCTGTCTCTAGCTTGAGCCGGTCGGTCTCGTCCGTGATCAGCGCGACAAAGCCCGCTGCGTGCTGGCCGGACCACGGCTGCGAGACGATGTGCGGCTCAAGATCCACACGGATCCGGCGTTCGCCGAGGGTCGGATGATCGAACGATCGCATGAACGAGACGTGCTCACACGCGAGCGCGCCGTCGATCGACTCGGAAACCTCCGCGAGCGTCTGTGCATCCAGCACCTGTTCCAGCGTGCGCCCGACGATCGTCGAGAGCGGTCGCCCGAGCCATTCGGCGTGGTGATGATTGGCGAACCGCACCACACGTTCGGTGTCCACATACGAGATCAGCACCGGCAGGGCGTCCGTCACCAGCCGAAGCTGTGCCTCGCTCCGCTCCAGTTCTCGCTCGGTGCGGATTCTCTCCGTGATGTCAGAAGCGGTGCCCGTGGCACCGATCACACGTCCCTCTGAGTCGCGCAGGGCAGCGACGTTGAACGCGAGATCGACCAGAGACCCATCGGCACGCCGATGCCTCCTGACGTGCCCGATGCACGGCTCACCTCGCATGGCCCTGATCAGCATCTCTGCGTCGCCGTCGCCCTTCCCGTCCTCCGCTCGTTCCATCATCGTGGAGCCGATCAACTGGTCCGGATCCACGCCGTAGATCGTCCGTGCGGCGTCGTTGACGAAGGTCCACTCTCCCGAAGCATCAACCGACCAGATCAGATCCTGTGCCGTCTGCACTAGTGTTCGATAGCGTCGCTCGCTCTGGGCGAGGGCGGCGATCGCCCGGCGTTCACGGGCCAGCAGGCCGCCTGGTGCCACCATCACGATCCACACCAGACAGACAAGGCCCGCACCGACCACGCCCAGACCGATGTCGGGGCTCATTGCCTGCGCGACCACGATCGACATGACGACCGTGACGACAATCACGATCAGGCCAGGCAGAAGCAGAGCGCGGGTTCTTCCCAATGGTTCCATACGCGTAAGACTCACCCCGCTGGCTGCCGCTGTCGAGTACTCTTCGTGGTCGGTTCGGACTCGGTTCTGTGCATCATGCCACTCTCGGTCGGCTTGGGCAAGCGACAGACCGAATGAGAAACTTTCTGATGGCTTGTCCGTATCATTTAGTAGGTGCTAACAACAGACCGGAGATCACCATGGCTGCCAGATCCAGAGTCTCGATCACAACAGGCATGCTCGGCATGCTGCTCACGCTCTCAGGGTGTGCGTCGAACAATCCGCCACGCGGCACGCCGTCCGGGCGCGTCGATGTCGGGCAGTCTACCCCCGCCGAAGCCAGGGATGTACGTGTCCTTCCCGCAGACTACATGGAATTCGCGGACCAGTTGGCGAGCGCCCTCGTCGCCGATCTTCCGACAGTTCCGGCATTCAACCAGGGTGTTCGCTCGACCATTGTGTACGGCGACATCATGAACAAGACCGTCAACATCTCCTCCGCCGAGTTCGAGCTTGTGCGCGAGAAGATGAAGAACCGCCTGATGCAGTCCCAGACCTTTCGCCATAACTTCCGCTTCCTCATCTCCAAAGCCCAACTCGAAGAACTTCGGGCGATGGAGACCGGGCCAGCGGGAGCTGCAGTGGGTGATCGCATCGACCAGGCCTCTACGTACTTCCTCAACGGCACGATGTACCGCGTCTCACGCGGCGACACCTCGCTCTATCTGATGACCTTCCAACTCGTAAGTTTCTCCAGCGGCGAGATCGTGTGGACCAAGGACTACGAGAGCAAGCGGTGGGGCAGCTGAACCCCGGCACGTTCTTGGAGAGAGCGTCGATGCAAGCCCGAGTGCTCCAGTTGAAGGCCATGGCCATCCTGTGCGCCTGCGCGGGGCTTCCGATGGGATGCGCGACGGTGCAGCAACGCTCCACGCGTCTCACAACGGAGGACGTCAAGGAGATGGCAGTGCAGTTGGCGGCAAGCATGGCTGCAAGCGACTTCCTCCGCGATCGCAACCCACAATCTCTCCGAATGGTGGTTGCCTTTGATCGCGTGGAGAATCTCTCCTCAGACGTTGTCCCTCTGTCGGAGCAGTGGTACCTCATGGAGCGCGTCCGCGCCTCCACGCCTCTCGCGTCGCTCGGGGCACAGCGCAATATCGGGTTTGTGATCCCGGTCGAGCACCTGAACCAGTTGCGAGATCGTGTCGGTGCGGAAGCCGCTCTTGCCGGTGCAGGCCGCACGCCAACTCACGCCATGCGAGGCGTGCTCCGGAGCGTGACGCGGGCCGCGGGCGTCCACCGCACGGATCTCTACTCGTTCGAGACTCGCGTGATCGACCTCGAAACCGGCCGCATCGAGTGGTCGGACTCGTTCGAACTCAAGCGTGCGGCCGTCGGCCTCACGTACGACTGACAGGAACCGCCAGATGCGCCGCCGAGTGCCCAGAGCAACCAGAGCCGACTCGGGCCGTGCGGTCGCGTGTGTGGCCGTCATCCTGTTGCTTCTCTCGGGGTGTGCCGGGAACCGAGTGGACGAGTCTTACGCGACGCGGGTCGATCGGGGCGAGTTCGCCCGAGCACGGGGATATCTCTACAACCGGAACGCCGCGGCCTCTCCGAGACTCTCGGACAAGCAACACCTGCTCGATCGAGAGCGGCTCTTGATGGTCACGCTCGCCGATGGCCTCCCACGCCACGCCGAGTCGCTCGCCAATCGCGTCTACGAGGTGCTCCGCATCCAGGGGCTGAACGCCGACAAGACCGTGCCGAGCGTCGTGCTGCACGAGGGCGTACGGATCTGGAAGGGCGAACCGTTCGAGCAGGCGATGGCGTACGCCTACGTTGCGATCCAGAAGGGCTCGATCGGTGATTGGGGGAACATGCGGGCCGCCGCGGAGAGCTCGCTGTTTCTGCTCCGCGACTTCGGTGTGAACGAGAAGGGCGAACGCCTCTCGACGCTCGAGATTGCGCAGCGCGCCGCGGCGAGGGGCGACCGCGGTGACGAGTACTTCGATAACGGCTACGTCGCCGGCGCTACCGACTTCGCGCTCGGACACGCGTTGCTGGGCATCGCGGCACACGCGCTTGGGCGGACAGAAGAGGCGTCGGATCACTTCCGAAGAGCCGCGGAGATCCGTCCCGACCTTACCCCCACCTTCGACGAGATCACGAGCGGCCGAGCCGACACGGTGCTGATCGTCGATGCCGGGCGGGGTCCATCAAAGGTCGCGTACGGACCGGACGGCGCACTCGCAAAGTTCCAGCCGCGCACGCGCAGCGACGATAGGCCCCTCCATGTCTCTGGCGACGCGATCGGCGAGCGGCGGATCGCGCAGGCATCCGATCTCAACCGCATGGCTGCCGACCATATGTGGAACAACCTCGAAGACGCGCGCCGCGCGAAGAGCACGCTCGGCACCGCGCTGCTCCTCGGCGGCGTGATCGTGGCGGCCGGTGTCGATGATGACAGTGGGACCGCACAGATCATCGGTATCTCCGCTGCGGCCCTCGGCGCTCTTATGAAGGCATCCGCCGGAGCGGATCTCCGCCATCTTGAGTCTCTGCCCCAGCGAACGTACATTGTGCCCCTCCAACTCCCGGAAGAGGGCGCGACGGTGCGGGTTCGCGTCGGCGATCTCGGCCAGTCCGAGCTTGCTCTCGCGGGGCTTCGCCCGCCCGATCGAACCCGCACAGAGCGGCTTCAGATCCGTTACGTGCGACTGCCCACAGTCTCAACACCGCTCGCATGGATGGTCTCCGGTGAGATCCGTTACGGCAATGATGCGTGGCCGGGAGACGTGCCCGGCGACGATCTGCCGTTCATCCTCGGGGGACGATGCGTGCGAGTGCCCACGCACGAGACCATGGCGAGATACCACGCCAATGGACGGCTGCTCGGGATCACGCTCGCCGACCTGCTGGAGTTGTATCGCGCCGAGGGGATCGTTGTCGATCCCGACGATGAGCTCGAGCGTGTCGGCGTCCACATCCTCGAAGGCGGACGCTCCCTGGCATGTCCGCAGGCAGGCACCGCTGGCTTTGCCCGTCTCTTCGGCCAGGAGCATCCGCCATACACCCCACGGTCGCGCGAGGTCCGAGACCTCGCCGCCACAATCAGGAATCAGGGTACAACGCCTTGACATCAAGCATAATTCCGCAGTGAGTCGCACGATCATCAAAGGAGTACACGCCATGCACACTCATTCAACGAACGACCTCGAAGCCCCGGTGCGCCGCTCGATCAGGGCGATCGCGCTCGGAGCCATCTCTGTCGCTGCACTCTCACTCGCGTCCTGCAAGACATCGGACAAGCCGCCGCCCGGCGCGATGGCCGATCCGGTGCTGATAGAGAACTACCCCTCGGTGGTCGCGCTCGAAGGGCTTCAGCCCTATATCGGCGTCTCCGCGCCGGTCGAGACCCGCACGCCCGGCGAGCCCCTCGCCGTCCAGGTGCCGGTCCGCGCGCTGACAAACGGAGCGGAACTCAACGTGCAGTACCGCTTCTTCTGGTTGAACGATCAGCAGGTGCCGGTGCAGGAGGAAGGCGAATGGCGCTACATGCGCATGCCGGCCCGGTCACAGGTTTTCATGTCAGGCAACGCCCTCGACACGCGGGCCACCCGATGGAGACTTGAGATCCGTCCCGCCAGATAGGCGTGTCCCATCCCCACGAGAGCCCGTCAGCCCCATCGCGGGCAGCCGTCTAGCGAAGGCGTCTGCCAGACGGTCGATCTGGTCGGCGGTGTGGGCCGCGTTGACGACGATGCGGAAGAACATCTCTGCGGGGCCGTTCGGGTAGCGGATGAACGGTGCGAGGACGCCCTCGTCAAGCATCGAGCGATGCACGCTCTCCATCCGCTCATGTGTGTCGAGCACGAACGCAAAGATCGGGATCAGCGCGCTGCCATGATCCGCCCTCAACGGGAGCCCGATCGCTTCAAATGCGCCGCGGAGCCGGGCGGTATTCGATCTGAGCCGCTCGATCCTCTCGGGCTCTGCCAGCACGATGCGCAGGGCCTCGTGCGCCGCCATGGCGATAGCGGGCGGGATCGGCGTCGAGCACCTGTAGATCCCCGACGCGCTGCGCGCCAGTTCCACGAACCACGCCGGTCCGGCGATGCACCCGCCGTATGAGCCGAGCCCCTTCGCCAGCGTTGTCGTGATGATGATCCGGGGGTCGGTAAGCTCGTAGTGCGAAACAGTGCCGCGCCCTTCCGGCCCCAGCACGCACACACCGTGGCAATCGTCCACGACCAGCAGCGAACGCTCGTTCGGCAACGCCGCGAGCAAAGCCGGTAGCTTTGCGATCGCACCATCGCTTGTGAACACTCCGTCTGTCAGGATTGCCACCGCGCCAGAAGGGTCGGCGTCAGCGTGTCGCCTGGCGAGTAACGCCGCGGCCTCGGTGTCCCCGTGCGGGAACGTGACCACAACCAGACCTGCGCTTCGTGCGGCATCATGCACCGAATGGTGGCTCTTGGCATCGATCAGCACCGTGCGGAATCTGGTGGCCAGCGCCTGCGCCATCGCGATGTTGGCTGTGTACCCATCCGCGAGAAGGAGCGAGCGTTCGGTGCTCAGAAACTGGGAGAGCGCGGTCTCAAGGTCGTCAAAGGCCGTGGTGTTCCCCGTCGTTTCGCGTGAGGCCGTCGTCGAGAGGCCGTACCGATCGAGGCCCGTCCGTACCGCCTGGAGCACACGCGGGTCGTTGGCGAGCCCGAGATAGTTGCAGCCGGCGAAGGCGAGCATGGTTCGGCCCTGCATGGTGGCACCCGTGGCGGTTGAGCAATCGATCGGTAGTCGCGGCATCCGTGGTCTTCCAGATCTCTCGGTCGATGGGTGCGAACTCAGGAAAGGATATGGTGAGCCAGACGCGAACCCGGCAACGGTGTTGTGGCAGAGATCGCCCGCACCGGCCGTACCGTCGCCATCGTGTGCAGTCCGGGTGGGGCGTCGATGATGCACGGAAGCGAGTTGATCACGATATTCGTCGTTGCCAGGTCGCCGTGGACACCCCCGCGAAGCACCAGGTCGATCGGCGGATCCGCATCGATCCGGATTCGATCGTGCGGGTCCGGCTGGCCGATGGCTGCGACGAACTCAAGACGGATGATGTCGCGACCGTTCAGCATGCCCCGCGCGATTTGTTGGACTCCGGCGGCTTGCCCCGGCAGGATCTGTCCCAGTCCACATTCGAGCTCAGCCCCCGCGATCACGGGCTCGATTGACTCGGTCCACGCATCGATTCTCACTCCGAGGTAGTGAGCTACGAAGTGCAGAGATTCGCCGAGCCCGACGTGGCGCAACGAACCATCCGCGCACCGCTTCGCGAACTCCTGAGGCGTAAGCCCGGCTCCGATCTTCTTCTGGAACGGCACCCTTCGCGTGGTCGCGTCCTGTACTCGCTCGATCACCGCGCCGCGGACATCAGTGCATACCGCGCTCGCCACAACCGGCAGCGTGTCCATGAGGAACCCGGGATTGACACCAGTCCCGAGCAGTCTGCCGCCGGTTTCTCTCGCCAGAGCGTCGAGCTCTGCCGCCAGATCGCGGTGCCTCAGCCACGGAAAGAGCAACTCCTCGCACGTGCTGACGATCGCGGTGCCAAACCCGAGCAACTGCCTGAAAGTCGGCGCACAGGCCGCCAGCGACGATGAGGTCGAGACGATGGCAGCATGGAACCCCTCATCCAGGGCGAGCTCGTCAATCGACCCGACAACGACCGGATCGATCGCCCCATGATCATGCACCAGATCAGAGAGTCGCTTCCCACGGATCGCAGGGTCCGGATCGATCGCGCCCGCAACAACGCCGACACCCGAGCGGTGCAGCGCCTCAACGATCATCCGGCCCAAGGGGCCGACACCGACTTGCAGAACACGTCGCATGCGAGTCTCTTCTCCGCGTGCCGCGAGGTCCCGGCACCGATCACGGCGTTGGATCAACAACGTCGAAGATCCTCATCGACTCGATTCGCGGAGCCCATGACTTCACAAGTTCCACGTGTCCCTCGTGCTCGACGTACGCCATATACCCCTCAGCCGAATCGAACCCAACGTACAGCCCCACGTCGTACGACCCGTCCACCGAGGAGCGTCCCGTGTCCAGATGCGTGCCGCAGAAATACGAGACCACAGAGGGAATGGTCGCCAGAAGGCGATCAGAGTCCGCGATCAGCGCCTCAGCGTCCGACGTGTCCCGCAACGTGATCAGCACGATATGGTTGATCACCGCGGGCCTTGGCGCTCGCTTGGCCTCGATCACTCTCGAGCCGCGCTCGGCCGAGGGCTGCGCGAAGACGACCAATGCCGACGCGAGCGGTGCCGCGAGCAACGCCACCATCGCCGTCACGACGCTCGGAGAATGACGTCGTTTGACCATGCACCACGCTCCAGAGTGCGAAGAATCGGTTCGCCGGATACCACGATCGACACCTACCTTGATCGGATCGGCGGGGCCTCGGACAACACAACGTCAAGCCGCTCCCCCGCTGCACTGAGCATGGCTTCCGCAGCGACCGAATCCACCCCCAATCGGCCCATCACAACCGCAACCTTGGCCGAGCCCCGCGCCAGGTCGAGTAGCGTGATCGCGCCCTGACGATCGACCCCGGTCAGGGTCGAGACGATCCGTGCCGCCCGGTCGCGCAACTTGTCGTTGGAAGCCCGAAGGTCCACCATGAGATTCTCGTAGACCTTGCCCGACTGGATCATCACCGTGGTCGATATGGTGTTCAACGCCAGCTTTGTCGCCGTTCCCGCTTTCATCCGCGTCGAGCCGGTCAGCACCTCAGCTCCAGTCTCCAGCACGATCAGGTGGTCCGCGCCCGCCGGCTTTGGAACTTCGGAACAGGTGATGAGTGCGGCGAGCGATCCGGGTGCTGCGTGTTTCGCAAGTCTAATCGCTCCAAGCACATATGGCGTCGTGCCTCCCGCCGCGAGCCCGATGACCGAATCGTTCTCAGTCAGCCCGAGCGATACCAGCGTGTCCCGTGCCCCGTTGGTGTCGTCTTCCGCACCTTCAGACGACTTTCGTAACGCTCCGTCCCCTCCGGCGATGATCCCGACGATCCGCCCCGCATCGATCTGAAAGGTTGGCGGTGCCTCAGAGGCATCCAAGACGCCGAGCCGTCCCGATGTGCCCGCTCCCACGTAGATCAGCCGCCCTCCTCGCAGAAAGCGTGGCACGATGTCCGAGATGAGCGCAGCCAACGCCGGCTTTGCCCTTGCCATCGCCTCGTGGACGCGCCGGTCCTCCTCCGTGATCAGATCCACGCACCCGGCGATGGAGAGCGTGTGCAGCGACATCGAGCCCGGGTTTCGTTGCTCCGTCGATACCCAGGATCGGTCCGGAGGGAGGCGAGCATCGCTCATGGCAGCACCCAGCATCCCGAGATTGGGGGCGGCACCGAGCCACACCCAGTCACCTGGGGCAGTGTGATGGGAACCCGATCCTGGCAGAGCGCACCAAGCACCGCGATTGCCAGCGGTTCGCGATAAGTGCTCGAAATTCCGAGCTCGTCCGCGAACCTGACGGTGGAAGGCACCGCCGCCAGACGGATCGCTCGAACCAGTGCCATGTTCTTGGCGCCGCCTCCGGCCAGCAGCACCGTCCCCGCGCCTCTGACGGATTCCGCGACAGCCCTCCCTATCGCTGCGCACGCGGTCGCAGCCATGTCCGGAGCCCGCACCCGATGGCGGTGCGATTCGATCCACCCCATCACCTCATCGCCAGTGCCCAATGAACGCCCGGCCATGGATTGCTCGCTGAGGATCGCAAGGAGCCCGTCGAGGGCTTCGGGATCGATCGTTCCGGAGAGCGCGCCCATCCCACCCTCGTCGTACGCCTTGTCCATCGTCGCTCGAGCAATCGCATCGAGAATGTGGTTGCACGCGCACACATCCCGCCCCCCGATCCGCCCGATCTGTACCCCGCCAGCTCCGACGCCGGTCGTTACGTTGCAGAAACCTCCCAGGTTTACGACCGCCGCCGAAGTGGGGAACTCGCGCAGCAGGATCGCATCCGAAAGAGGCGTGATCGGCGCGCCCTGCCCGCCGCTTGCAAGGTCCGCCGCACGCAGGTCGAAGACCACGGGCACGCCGAAGGTGTGAGCTATCGGCGTTGGGTTGATCATCTGCCACGAGAGCGGCGGCGCGTGGAACACCGTCTGGCCGTGTACCGCGATCAGGTCACACTTGTCACCGCTCAGCAACTCGGTGATCGCACGAACGTGAGCCGCCGCCAGCCCCTGTGCCAGTTCGGTGAATCGCGACGCAGAGAGAGGGCGCTGCTCGGCCGCATCGCGAAGACCCCTCGCAAGATCGCCCAGCGGCCGAGAGATCCCACGGACAATGAACGCCCGCAGGTCGAGGCCTCGCCCCTCGATCGCGACGAGTGCGGCATCGATCCCATCGATGCTCGTACCCGTCATGCACCCAACGACCAGACGACGCTCCATGCTCGCGTGCTCCCTCAGTTCGATGGAACGGTAGTTGGGGAGCTGCCCTCACGCGGGTTGCCCAACTGCCGCGTGCTCCGTCTCTTCCCGCTTATGCAGACCACAAACGAGGCGGCGAATCCGATCGTCAATTGCCAGGGAAAGGCGAGTCTGAGTTCGCCGAGTCGCCAGTCGTCGGCGATCTCCGGTGTAGGCCCGTGCCCGGGGATCAATGCCGTCCAAGCTCCGATCCACGCTGGCTGCAGAGCCGCCACCACGATAAACCCAGTGAGGATCGCCGCCAGTGCAGACGCGGAGTTTCCGCGTCTGGTGAGGATCGCCGTGAGGAAGACGGCCAGAAGTCCCGCGTAGGCAAAGGTCATCACACTCAGAGCGAGGTCGATGAGTAGCAAGCCCCCCGTTCGCTGCCACCACACGCAGAAGCAGGCGAAGCACCCGACCAAGACCCCCGCGACCATCACGAAGAACCGGCCCGTCCGCACCTCGCTCTTCGGCGAAGCGTCCGGTTTGCCCAGCCGCTTCCGGAGCGGCAGGTACAGATCCGCGTACAACGAGGCCCCCATCGCGTTCAACCCCGAGTTCAACGTCGAGAGTGCCGCGGCGTACAAACCAGCGATCGTCAGCCCAGAGAGGCCCGCAGGGCCGTGATCCACAATAAACCTGATGAAGACGCGGCTTCCCGCAGGAGGCCCCGCGCCACCCGTCTCGTCCCGTACGCCTTCGACAAGCATGTCGGGCCGGTGGTGGAAGATCCAGAGCAACGAACCAATACCAAGAAAGAGCGCGATCAGCGGCACCTGCAGGATCACTGCCGTAATCGCCGAACGCCCGCCCGACGCGGGTGTCTTGCACGTGAGCATCCGCTGCGCCATGTCATGGTCGGTGCCGTATGCCGCCAGGTACAGGAGTGTCATCCCGATGACCGACGCCCAAAGCGTGTACGCCGCCGCAGGTTCACCTGAGGTGGAGATGATGGTTGTCTTGTGCGTATCGCGTGAGGTCGTCTGCTCGCCGAGCGTGCGCCAGATCTCTGGGATTGAGGCATCGATCCGCGTGAGCAGGATGGCGACCACGATCCCCGCCGCTGTCACAAAGACGACGGTTTGTGCGATATCAGTCCAGATGACCGATCGCACGCCCCCGATCAAGGTGTAGACAATCCCGACTGCGGTAAGTGCTCCGATCGACACCAAGAGATGCGACAGATTCGCTGAATCTGGCGAGTCGCCCCAGATGATCATGGCCGCAGGGATCGCCGCGATGTAGAGCCGCGCCCCCGATGAGAACACTCGCCCGACAAGAAACGCGATCGACGCGGCCGTTCTCGCCCCGGGCCCGAGTCGCTGTTCGAGCAACCCATAGACCGTCGTCACATTCGCCCGGTAGAAGGCGGGTACAAAGACGAACGCGACGACGAGAATCGCCAGGATCGCCCCGATGTTCGCGGCCAGGTACGTGAGGTCTCCCGCGTATGCCATCTCCGGCACACCGACAAAGGTCGCCGCGGAGATGGCCGTCGCCGCCGTGGAGACCGCTACGGCCCATGCCGGCATCGACCGCCCCGCAAGGAAGTAGTCGGAACTCGACCGCTGCTTCTTCCGAGAGAACCACCACCCGGTCCCGATCAGGAGGGCCGCATACCCGGCGAGGCCGAGCCAGTCGAGCATGGTGAAGCGATCGGTCATACGTATCCGAATTCAGTCGGTGTCGGCGTCACACCCTTCGCTTCGCTCTATCGGTCCGGGTCCGGGTAGGGGCTGCACCGGTTTCTCTCCGCCGATCGCGTTGCAGACCGGCCGCCCCTTTCCTAAACTGGCGACCCCATGGCAATGAAGCAACTCAGCGACGAACAGATTCGTGACTGGTCCCTTGAGCAGAAGGACCGCTGGTGGCTTGAGAACGTCTTCCGCGGCAACATGCCCCAGCTCACCATCCGCTCCGCGTTGATGGGCTTCATGCTCGGCGGCATCCTCTCCGCCACGAACCTCTACGTCGGAGCCAAGACCGGCTGGTCGCTCGGCGTCGGTATCACCTCGGTCATCCTCTCCTTCGCCTTCTTCAGGGTTCTCCAGAGAACCGGGCTCGCCAAAGAGTTCACGATCCTTGAGAACAACTGCGTCCAGTCAATCGCGACAAGCGCCGGCTATATGACCGCGCCGCTGATCTCCTCGCTCGTGGCCTACATGATCGTTAGCGAGCACATCATCCCCTGGTGGCAGATGATGGCGTGGAACATCGTCGTCTCCATCCTCGGCGTCCTCTTCGCCTTCCCAATGAAGCGGCGTTTCATCAACGACGAGCAGCACCCCTTCCCCGAAGGCCGCGCCTGCGGCGTCGTTCTCGACGCCCTCCACTCCGCCGAGGCCTCCTCAGGCATGGTCAAGGCCCGCATACTCGTCGTCACCGCCGCCATCGCCGCGTTCCTGAAGTTCATCCAGGCCCACGCCATCCAGGAATGGATCCAGCATCGCCTGATGAAACTCAAGTCTGATGTCATCACCTTCCCCGAGCAACTCGGCGATCTCATCGCTGCGGGATGGACAAAGGTCTTCGGTGCCGCACCCTCGATCGGCGGCGTCGATCTGCGCCAGCTCACCCTCAATCCCACGCTCGAGTTTGCCTTGATCGGTGCCGGTGGACTGATGGGTATCAAGGCCGGGATGTCGCTGCTCATCGGCGGTCTGATCAACTACGCGATTCTCGCTCCGATTATGATCAACATGGGCGAGATTCCCCCCGCCCGCATCATCGCTGAGACCGGCGCGAGCGTCTACAACTTCCGCACTATTACCACCTGGGCACTCTGGCCCGGCGTCGCATGCATGGTCTTCGCTTCGTTCACCGCGCTTTTCGCGAAGCCCCAGGCCTTCATCGCGGCCTTCTCCGCCCTGACAGGAAAGAAAAAAGCCGGAAACGACGTCCTCCGACACATCGAGCTTCCACTCTGGATCTCGATCGTTGGCGTTCCGATCATCAGCATCATCGCCGCTTTCATGGCCCAGTACTTCTTCGGTGTGAAGTGGTGGGTCTGCCTGGTTGGGCTTCCGCTCGCCTTCATCCTCGCGCTCGTCGCCGCGAGTTCGACCGCCCTCACGGGCACCACGCCCGTCGGCGCGACCAGCAAGGTCACGCAGCTCTTCTACGGGATCGTCGACAAGGGCAACATCCAGACCAACCTCGCAACGGCAAGTCTTACGGCAGAGGTCGTCTCGAACGCCTCCAATCTGCTGATGGACATCAAACCCGGCTACATGCTCGGTGCGAAGCCGCGCCAGCAAGCCATCGGCCACGTCATCGGCATCATCGCCGGATCGGTCGCGAGCGTCCCGCTCTTCTTCATCCTCTTCGTCCGTGGCAACAAGGCCGTTGACACCTCAACCGCCGAAACGACCGCCGCCACGATCGCCAACATCCAGAGCGACGCGTTCCCCATGCCCGCAGCCACAATCTGGAAGGCCGTCGCCGAGGCCCTTACGCAGGGAATCGGCTCGCTCCCCGTGAGCGTGCTCTGGGCCGCCATTGTCGGCTCCATCGTCGGGCTCACGCTCGAACTCGGGCGCATCTTTTCCAAGGGCAAGTTCCCGCTCTCACCCGTCGCCCTGGGGCTCGCATTCGTGATCAGCTTCGAGTACATCTTCGCGATGTCGCTCGGCGCGATCATCTTCTGGTTCCTCGGCGTCGGCAGGAAGCCGAAAGACCCGAACGCACCCAAGTCCATCTGGGTCGAGAATCACGAGCCGATCTGCGCGGGCGTGATCGCCGGAGCCGCCCTCATGGGCATCCTCGACGCCGTCATCGCTGCGTTCGTCTTGAACTGATCGCACCTGACACCAGCATCCGGACACCGAGGGCGGTTTCGAGAACAACCACTGACGCCGGCCGATGTATTCGGCCGGTGTTACTCCGTGATTCCACCCTGCACGAGGGCTCGGGCTCGTGCAAAGCTCTACTCCCACTCGATCGTCGCGGGCGGCTTGCTCGAGATGTCGTAAACCACGCGATTCACGCCCCGTACCTCGTTGATGATCCGGTTCGAGATGGTCGCGAGCACATCAAAGGGGATCCGCGCCCAGTCCGCCGTCATGAAGTCCTGGGTCTCCACGGCGCGGATCGCAACCACGCTGTCATACGTCCGCCCGTCACCCATGACGCCGACACTCTTGACGGGCAGAAGCACCGCGAAGACCTGGCTCGTCCGCCGGTACAACTCGTTCGCGACAATCTCTTCAAGCAAGATCTCGTCGCAGTCACGCAGGATCTCTAGCCGATCCCTTGTCACCTCGCCCAGCACCCGCACCGCAAGCCCCGGCCCGGGGAAAGGGTGCCTCCACACGATCTGAGCCGGAATCCCCAGAACCTCGCCCAGTTGCCTCACCTCGTCCTTGAAGAGGTTCCGCAGCGGCTCGATCAGTCTGAACCGCATATCCGCCGGCAACCCGCCCACGTTATGATGCAGCTTGATGTTCGCCGATTGCCCCGCGTGCCCGTGCCCGGACTCGATCACATCCGGGTAAAGCGTCCCCTGCGCCAGATACTTCGCGTTGCCAACCGAGTCGGAGGCCTCATCGAATACCTTGATGAAACGCGCGCCGATCCGCTTCCGCTTCTCCTGCGGGTCTGTCACCCCGGCAAGATCCGAGAGGAACGCATCGCTCGCGTCCGCCACGCGCAGGTCAATCTTGAAGTGATCCTTGAACGTCGCCTCGACCAACTCCCGCTCATTCTTCCGCAGGAGACCGTTGTCCACGAAGACACAGGTCAGTTGCTCGCGGATCGCCTCGTGCAACAGCACCGCCGCGACCGAAGAGTCCACGCCACCCGAAAGCCCGCAGATCACGCGATCGTTCCCCACCTGTTCACGGATCCGCGCGATCTCCTCCTTCGCGAAGTCCGCCATCTTCCACGTCCCGGAACACCCGCACACCTCGAAGAGGAAGTTGCGAATGATCTCCCCGCCGTGCGGCGTGTGCGTGACCTCCGGATGGAATTGCACGCCGTAGAATGTTCTCCCACCCTTCACAAGACGCACCGCCGCCTGGGGGCACGTCGGCGTGCTCGCGAGCGTCTCGAATCCCGCTTCGCCCAATCCGGTCACCTGATCCCCGTGCGACATCCACACGCTCGTCTTGCCGGGGATCGCTGCGAGAAGATCCGACTTGTCCGTCACCGTCAGGTTCGCCCGACCAAACTCGCGATGCCCCGCCGGCGACACCTTTCCGCCCATCGTCTGGCACGCCAGCTGCATCCCGTAGCAGATACCGAGCACCGGGATCCCGAGATCAAAGATCGCCGGATCACACCTCGGCGCGCCCGCCTCGTACACGCTTGAGGGACCGCCCGAGAGGATGATCCCCTTCGGGTTCATTGTGCGTACTTCCGCCGGCGAGATATCCGGCCTCACCATCATGGAGAAGACCCCCGCCTCTCGCACGCGCCTGGCGATCAGCTGCGCCGTCTGCGAACCGAAATCGAGGACAATCACGAGTTCGTCATGAACACGCTGCGCCATCTGCGGGCTCCTTGACCGTTCGCGGCCCCTGCCGCGTGAAGGGGCAAGGGTAGGAACCCACAAGTGGAGGTCCAAGCCAACATTCTCGGACGTTCGATGGAGATTCGGCGAATCCGAGCCCGCGGGTGTACCATCCAAACGGTGAGAATGGATATCACGACTGCTCTTGGCCTCTCCCTTCTTCTCACAGCCCTCGGTGCGTGCACAAAGCCCGTGCCAAAGGGGTTGGATTCATACGATCCGACCGGGCGTATCGAAGCCATGCTCGAGGTCGCGGCCAAGAACGACACCACAAAGATCCCCCAGTTGATCAGCGCTCTGGATTCGGACGATAGCGCGGTCCGCCTTACGGCAATCCGAACACTGGAACGCATGACAGGACAGACACTTGGATACGATCACGCCGCTCCCGAACGCGAGCGTCGGGTGGCGACGGACCGATGGGTAGAGTGGTACCAGGGTCGAACCGCCGATGGTTCGATGCCTTCCGAAGCAGGGCGTCAAGGACTGTGAATCCCCGCTGAGCCCGATCCCGGGAGCCCGTATGAGCGACAAGCCCCATGTCCGCCTCGAGATCCTGAGCAACCCGCTCTATCTGTGCGGGGCTCGCGAACTGGTCTCCGCCGTCGCCAAGCGTCTCTCATTCGATGAGATGGCCTGCTGCCAGATCGCCCTCGCGGTCGACGAGGCACTCTGCAACGTGATCCGCCATGGGTACAACCGGCAATCGGATCGTCCGATCTGGCTCAGTCTCTATCCCGAGGGACCGGCCGATCGGCCCGATGTTCTGCGAATCGTCATCGAGGATGAGGCGAAGCAGGTCGAGCCCGACGTCATCAAGAGCCGTGACCTTGAAGACGTCCGTCCCGGAGGTCTCGGCGTCCACATCATCAAGGAGGTGATGGACGAGGTAAGATACGAGAAGCGAGGGGAAGCGGGAATGCGTCTGACGATGTCGAAAAAGGTCGTGGTGTCCAGCGGGACAGACGCGGGGGCTCCTTCAGCGTCTTGCACGGGGTGCCATCATGGCTGATGCAATGTCGATCGACATCCAGATTGAGAAGAGAGAGACCGCGATCGTCGTCTCTCCGCGTGGTGACCTCGACATGAGCCGCTCTCCCGCGCTGCGAAACTCGCTCAGGTCAGCGCAGGGCGACAAGCCCAAGACGCTCATCGTGAACCTCGCCAGCGTCGAGTACATGGACTCTTCGGGGCTTGCAACGCTCGTCGAGGCGATGAAGAACGCCAAGAACAACAGCACGAAGCTCGTTCTCTGCGCAATGAACCAGAAGGTCAAGGCCCTCTTCGAGATCGCACGCCTCCACAACTACTTCAATATCGTGTCGTCGCTCGACGACGCGGTCGGCGCCTGATCCGCCGCACGAAGCCGCGTATCGCACGAACATGACGCTACACGAAACGGACACAACCACGCACCGCCCGGCCCGGCTCACCAGAGCCGCGATCGCGACGCTCGACGCCGTGGGCAGCCGCGTTCTGGGCACCCTCTCCCATGTCGGCGACTTGCTTCTGCTCTTTGTCAACGCGATCGTGTGGTTTGTCAAGAGCGTGGCCGATCGCAAGTCGAAGCGAGGGAACGCTGCGCTCGTCGTTCAGATCGTGCGCGTAGGCGTTCGATCGATCTTCATCGTAAGTCTCGTCTCCGGGTGCGTCGGGCTCATCCTCGCGCTCCAACTCGCGCCTCCGCTCGACGGTTTTGGCCAGCGAGATCTCATCGCGAACATCGTCGGTGTCGCCGTCCTCCGCGAGCTCGGCCCGCTGATCGGCGCGATCGTTCTCACCGGCTTCGCCGGCGCCTCCATCGCCGCAGAGATCGGCACCATGGTCGTCAGTGAGGAAGTCGAAGCACTCGAAGCACACGCGCTCAACCCCATCCGGTTCCTCGTCGTTCCCCGTGTCATCGCAACGATCGTCAGCATGTCCGCGCTCGGCGTCATCGCCAGCCTGGTCTCCATTCTGGCCTCTCTCACCGTCTCCGTACTCGTCCTCGACATCCCCGTCAGCACCTACATCGACAACACGCTCAACCAGGCAAAGCTGGTCGACTTCCTCACCGGCACCATGAAAGCAACCGTGTTCGGCGCGCTCATCGGCATCATCGCCTGCGGCAACGGCCTCAAGGTCACCGGCGGCGCGGCCGGCGTCGGAAACGCCACGACCAGCACCGTTGTCCAGTCGGTCGTCGCGATCGTCATCGCAGACCTCGTCTTCACCGCCATCTTCTATGCGCTCAAACTCGTCTGAGATGCCCCGCACAGTCCGCGTCCGCTCTCACCGACGGTAGCCGATCGGCTGCTCCGCAAGGCCATACAACTCGCGAAGCACCGTCATCCCCACAAGACTCACGCCCGCAACGCCCACCAGCAGCCACGCGGAACTTGCCGCATGCGTGCTCCCTTCTCCGAACAGCCACGCCGCCCCGTACAGCGGCATCCACAGCGTGCCGTATCGAATCACTCGCTCCGCTTGCCTCGCCGGCACGCCGGGCCGGCGCAGCCGACTCCACACGAAGAGGCCGAACGCCGCCGCAACCGGCGCAACCCAGCCGACTGAGCCCGGATCCACCCAGTCGGGCCAGACCGATCCGTTGTTCCTTCGAGCGGCCCACCACGCCAGTACAGCCGTCCAGAACAACCACCCCGCCCCGACGGCGATCACCGCCCGCCGAGAAAGCGCTGGCACCTTCTTTCCCACGACGTGCGCGACCGCCGCAACGCACAGCGCGTGTGTCATCACGAGCCATACCGGCCACAGGAAACGGAGCCCGATGTTCGGCACCAGCATGTGACCCGCATACACAAGCCCGAGCACAACCAGCCCGACCCCTGGCACAAATCGCGCCGCGAGCGTGTACACCAGCACCACAATCGTCAGCCCGAGCGTGAGGATCACCGCCGACGTGCCGAAAGCGGTCGAGCCCAGCAACGCCGCCGCAAGCGACGCCGCGACGATCGCGATCCCGAGCGCGGGGCTGATCCGCCCCGCAGCCATCGGTCGCTCGGGCTTCAGCACCTTGTCGCGCCGCAGATCCACCAGATCGTTCAACGCAGCGCCGAACGCGTACAACCCGACCGCCGCCGCCGCCCCCCCCAGCAGCAGGAGCCACAGCGGCTCGTGATGCGCCGAGACCCCGCCCATCTCCTCCCCGTTGGCGCGAGACCAGAGCACAACGAACCACACGTTGCCGATGGCCGCAAATCCCGACGTCACACGCGTGAGTCGGAGCACCGGAGAGACGGATGAGAGCAGCGTTCGCACTTCCCCATCGTATCTTTCCTTCCTGAGTCCGTGCCGCAGGGATGACCCTCGGTGGGTGCTGCTCTACGATCGGCCTCATGACGCCCCAGCCCGCAAACGCCCACACGCCCCGGATTGCTGTGGTGGTGAGCCGCTACAACGCCACCGTGACCGATCGATTGCTGGAAGGCGCGATCGGGGAGGCCGAGCGCCGCACCGGGTACATCACCGACATCTGGCACGCGCCAGGCTCTTTTGAACTCCCCACCCTCGCCGACGTCGCGCTCGCGAGCGGGAAGTACGACGGCGCGGTGACGCTCGGTTGCATCATCCGGGGCGAGACGACCCACGACCAGCACATCGCAAACGCCGTCGCACAGGGCGTCGTCGAGGTCTCACTCAAGCACGGCATCCCCGTCACGCTCGGAGTCCTCACCGTCAACACGCCGGAGCAGGCATCCGAGCGTGCAGGCGGCAAGCACGGGAACAAGGGGGCGGACGCGATGGGGGCCCTCCTCGACGTGCTCAGCGTTATCGGCCGGGCACGGTCCATCACCGCCCTCGAGAACCGGCCGGCCCAGACCTTCGCTATCGCATCAACCATCAACGACAAGGCATCCGGCTCCGTCTGAGCCCAAGGAGTCCGAGTGAGCGTCAAGAAGGATCTGCGTCGGATGGCCATGGAGGACGTGCTCGTGCTGGGCGATGGCGATGCCTCGCTCGTGCAGGAAAGCACCGCCGAGGACGCGCTCGCCTCGCTCGCCCCCCAGGAACGCGAACGCGTCCTCACGATCGCGGCTCGACGGCTCGCCTTCCAGGTGCTCTTCGAACTCGACAGCAGACGCGCCCAAGACGCGTCCGAGGCCGCATCCATCCTCTCCCGCGCCCGGGGCATCACCCCCGAGCAGGTCGAGGCCATGATGCTTCTTGTCTCTGGCGCATACATGTCTCGCAAAGTAGCGGACGACGCCTTCCAGAAGATCGCACCCGAATGGCCCTCGCACCGCATGGCCCCTGTCGATCGGGCGATCCTCCGGCTCGCCTACTACGAGATGACAGCCACCCAGACCCACCCCCGCATCGTCATCAATGAGGCCGTAGAGCTGGCCAAGTCGTTCAGTTCGGAGAAGTCGCCCGCGTTCGTCAACGGGCTGCTCGACCGCGTGTTGAAGGGAGCCGGGCTCGGCGGCAAGAAGGGCACCTCGGAAGACGAATCGGCATGAAGTTCTTCAAGACAATCATCTCGAAACTCGGGCAGGGTCTTGCCAAAACGCGTGACACCTTCGTCTCCGGTCTGCGCTCCGTGCTGCTCGGGCGCAAACTCGACGAAGAACTGATCCAGGAGATCGAACGCCGACTCCTCCAGGCCGATGTCGGCGTCCAGGCCACGACGAAGCTGATCGACTCCATCCGCGCCGACTACAAGGCGGGAACGCTGAGCAAGGGCGAAGACGTCCTTGAGCACCTGAAGCGTGAACTCAAGTCGATGTGGCCTCCAGCAGATCGCGAGCTGCGTGTTGCCCCCGAAGGGATCCGCCCGACGGTGATCCTCGTCACCGGCGTCAACGGAGCGGGCAAGACCACGAGCATCGCCAAACTCTGCCACACGCTCCGCTCACAGGGACACACCGTCCTGCTCGGCGCGTGCGATACCTTCCGTGCGGGCGCGGTCCGACAACTCGAGATCTGGGCCGAGCGACTCGGGGTCGATGTCGTCAAGGGACAGCAGGGGGGGGATCCCGCCGCCGTCGCCTTCGATGCCTGTGCGGCTGCAAAGGCCCGGGGTGTCGATGTCCTCATCCTCGACACCGCAGGACGACTCCAGACGCAAGACCCCCTCATGCGTCAACTCACGAAGATCCGCTCCGTGATCGGCAAGCAGATCGAGGGCGGGCCTCACGAGACGCTGCTCGTGCTCGACGCCACCGCGGGCCAGAACGCGCTCCGCCAGGCCCAGGAGTTCGACAAGGCAACCGGGCTCACGGGCATCTTTCTCTCGAAGCTCGACGGCACCGCCAAGGGTGGTATCGTCGTCGCGATCAAGGAGGCCACGTCGATCCCAGTCAAGTTCATCGGTGTCGGCGAGACACCCGAGGATGTCCAGCCCTTCGACCCGGACGCGTTCGTCGAAGCCATGTTCTCTGAGCACGCTCGCGGCTGATACACGCCGCGTACACGACGATCACGACATCCCGAGCGACCTCCGCCACGCGTCGATCGCCTCGCGCACGCGCGCCGGCGCCGTTCCCCCGAACACATCCCGTCGCTTCAGCACGGCGTCCAGCGTGAGACGCGCATACACATCTTGCTCGATGTGCGGATGATGCTTCTTGAACGTCTCCAGCGACAGATCCTCAAGCGAACACCCGCCGGCCAGTGCCTCACGCACAAGCCTTCCCGCCACCTCGTGCGCATCCCGGAACGGGGTCCCCTTCTCCACGAGATAATCCGCGAGTTCTGTCGAGTTGGCGTGTCCGCCCCTGGCCGCCCGCTCGCACGCCTCGAGATTGAATGTCGTCCGCTCCACCACCCGCGCTGCGATCCGAAGCAGCAGCGAGAGCCGGCGCATCGAATCGAACACAGGCGGCTTGTCCTCCTGCATGTCCTTGTTGTACGCGAGCGTCAGTCCCTTCAGCAGCGTCAGGAGATTCGTGTAGTTCCCGAGCGCACGCCCGACACCCGCCCGAATCAACTCGAGCGCATCCGGGTTCTTCTTCTGAGGCATGAGCGACGAACCACTCGTCACGGAATCATCCAGCGTGATGAACGCAAACTCGCCCGTCGCGAAGATGATCATCTCCTCCGCCAGACGCGACAGATGCATCGAACACACCGACGACGCGTGCATCAAATCAAGCGCAAAGTCCCGGTCCGACACGGCATCGAGCGAGTTCCGCGTCGGTGCCGAGAAACCCAGTCGCATCGCAAGCTCGCTCCGATCGACCCGGAACGTCGTGCCCGCAAGAGCCGCCGAACCCAGGGGCGACCGTGCCGCCATCCCGCGAGCCGATTCGAGCCGATCGACATCGCGTGCCAGCATCTCAACATACGCGAGTGCCCAGTGCCCGATGGTCACGGGCTGGGCCCGCTGGAGGTGCGTGTACCCGGGGATCGGATCCGACGCGTGCTTCGATCCGATCGCAACGAGCGATCTCTGCAAACACTTCACCTCGGCGATCCGATGCTCACACTGCTCGACAACCCAAAGACGCAGGTCGGTCGCGACCTGATCGTTGCGGCTCCGCCCCGTGTGCAGCTTCTTCCCGAGCGAGCCCACCCGCTTCGTCAATTCCTGCTCGACCCACGTGTGAACATCCTCCGCGCCGCTCGGAAGCGGAGGCGACGGAATCGCCGCCGCCTCTTTCGAGAGCTCCTTCAGCGCGTCCTCGATCTTCGAGACCTCGTCGGGGGTCAGCACGCCCGCGCCGCCCAACGCGTGCGCCCAAGCGATCGAGCCCCTGATGTCCTGCTGCACCAGTTCCCAATCCACGCCGAGCGAATCGTTCACGGCGCGGAACAGCTCATCCGCCTCACCCTCGAAGCGACCGCCCCACATCGCAGCGGGTTTGCCGCCGGAGGTCTTGCTCAATGGACCGCCTCCGCCTGAAGCGCCTGCGAGCCGGCGATGCGTGCCGGAAGATGCCAGAGCCGGTTGAATCCCTCCGCGTGCTTCTGGTTGTACACCTCGTCGGCACCGAACGTCGCATATTGCTCGGCGTAGAGCGAGTTGTCCGACTGACGCCTGATCGCCGTCGCCGATCCCTTGTACAGACGCACGACCACCTTGCCCGTCAGACGCTGGGCGATGTTCTCCGCGGCCGCCCAGAGTGCCTCCCGCAGCGGCGTGAACCACCGCCCGTTGTAGACCTGCTCGCCGAACAGCAGCCCCAGGTGCTCGCGGAAGTGGAGCGTCTCGCGATCGAGCACGAGGTGCTCCACGCCGCGCATCGCCTCGACCAGCACCGTGCCGCCAGGCGTCTCGTAGAGTCCGCGAGACTTCATCCCGACGAGCCGGTTCTCGACAAGATCGATGCGTCCGACACCGTGCCTCCCGGCGATCGTGTTGAGAGCCGCGACCATCTCCTCGCCCGCAAGGTGCTTCCCGTTGAGCGTCACAGGCCGTCCCCTCTCGATGCCGATCGTGACTTCCTCGGCCTTCTCCGGTGCTTGCTCAGGTGAAACCGTCATCGTCCAGGCATCCTCGGGCGGTGCGTTCCACGGATCCTCGATCCCCGCGCCCTCGTGCGACATGTGCCACAGATTCCTGTCGCGGCTGTAGATCTTCGTGAGCGACGCCGTCGTCGGGATGTTCCGCTTCGCAAGATACCCGAGCAAGTCCTCCCGCGAGCGGAGATCCCACTCACGCCAGGGCGCGATGATCTTCATGTCCGGCGCGAGCGCGGCGTACGCGCCCTCGAATCGAACCTGATCGTTCCCTTTGCCAGTGCATCCGTGCGCGAGCGCATCCGCGCCCACCTTCCTCGCACAATCGACCTGGCCCTTCGCAAGAATCGGCCGTGCGATCGCGGTGCCTAGCAGGTACTTCCCCTCGTACACCGCGCCGGTCATCATCGTCGGATAGACGTAGTCCTCAACGAACTCGCGACGCAGATCGTCGATGTAGCACTCGCTGGCGCCGGTCCGGATCGCCTTCTCGCGGATTCCGTTCAACTCTTCCTCACCCTGCCCGACATCGCCCACATAGGCGATCACTTCGCACCCGTAGTTCTCAACAAGCCACGGGATGACAACAGTGGTGTCAAGACCGCCCGAGTACGCAACTACGACCTTCTTCGCCTTGGACATTGCTCGCTCCTGCGCGGCTCATCCGCCGCGGTACTTCACTGCTCTCGCCCTTCTCTGACGCCGAATCATTGGCATCGCATCGCGCTGCCGCACGACCCACTCACGCACGCTGACCCATGAGCTTGGCAAGAAGCGCCATCTGCACGTGCATCCGGTTCTCTGCCTGGTCGTACACGACCGACGAAGCCGAGTCGATGACCTCGTCCGTCACCTCGATGTTCCGGTTCGCCGGCAGGCAGTGCATGAAGAACGCGGGCATGGGCCTCCCCTTGCTCGCGAGTGCCATCAGCTCCGCATCGACCTGGTACCCCTGGAACGCCGCGAGACGGAAGGCCTGCTGCGACGCCTGACCCATCGACACCCACACATCCGTGTACACCGCGTCGTGCCCCTCGACGGCCTCAACGTCGTTGGTCACGGTGATCTTCGCGCCGGACTTCTGTGCGTGCGCCATCGCCCTCCGCAGCACGTCGAACTGCGGCTCAAACCCCGGTGGCGTGACAATCGTCAGATGTGAGCCGAGCATCGCGCCTGCAAGAATCAACGAGTGCGCCACGTTGTTCCCGTCGCCAACATACGCGAGCTTCAGAGACTCATCGGATCCTACACGCTCCCTCAGCGTGAAGAAATCGGCCAATGCCTGGCACGGATGGTGCATGTCCGAAAGGGCATTCACAACCGGCTTCGACGAGTAGAAGGCCAGTTCCTCAAGAATGTTGTGCTTGAACACACGCGCGACGATGCAATCGACCCACCGCTCGAGATTTTTGGCGTAGTCCTTTACCGACTCCCGCTCGCCGATCTTCACCGAGCCGTGATCGTAGAACATCGCATGCCCGCCGAGCCGTGCCACCCCCACCTCGAATGAGACGCGCGTCCGCAGCGACGGCTTCTCGAAGAGCATGATCACGCTCTTCCCGCTCAGCACACCCCGGAACTCCCCGGGCGTGGCTTTCATCGCCGCCGCTGTCTCAAAGATCTGCCGGACCCCCTCTCCACCGAGTTCATCGAGAGTGAGCAGATCCGCCGCCTTCGTTGCCGCAATCATTGTCATGTGCCTTCGCCTTCTGTCTTGTGTTCGCCGCGTAAATCCGCGGCAGGTTCATCTCGTTCGACGTCCCGCCCCGTCGTCATTCGGCGAGGGGGACCGCTGGTTCAATCTCGTTGTTGATTCTGAGGTCAGACCCGATCTACACCGAGCGTGTGCTCGTCGGCTCGGCAAACACAGGCCGTCGTCGCGGCACCACGCAGGTCCCCGCCTTCAACCCGCGTGCAAGATCCGAGATGATCTTCGGATTCTTCCACGAGGCAATGACAGTGGGGGCGCCCGACCTGTCCGCCGCATCGACCGCCGCCCGCGCCTTGGCGATCATCCCGCCAGTGATCACGCCGCTCGTGATCAGCTCGCTGACGCCCTCCGTCGAGATCTCCGGCACAACTTCGCCGTCCGCGCCCTGAATCCCGGCGACATCGGTCAGCAGGATCAGCCGATCCGCATTGAGATTCAGCGCAAGCCCCGACGCCGCATCATCCGCGTTCACATTCAGCGGCACGCCGTCATCGCCGATCCCGATGCACGACACCACAGGCAGGAACCCGCTCCGAAGGAGCGCGAGCAGCGCTGACCCATCCCCGCCGGAGACCTCACCCACCCTCCCCGGATCGAAACTGAACTTCTTCGTCTTCTTGCAGTCCGCAACGCCCGCAGAGCCCAGCGAAACACCGACCGGCCGAGCACCCGCCACACGAAGCGCGCCGACCAGCGCGACGTTCACACGCCCCGCCAGCACCGCTGTGATCTCCCACACCTGCTCCAGTGGTGTGATACGGATCCCCTCGCGCCGCTCGCTCGTCATGTTGAGGGTCGCCAGGTGCCGATCGACAAGCACGCCGCCGCCGTGGACAACGACCAGCCCACCCGGGGCGGACTTGGCGAGCTTCGCGACGGCCTCCCACAGCGTGGCGTTGGCCGTAGGATCATCGATCGCAAGCCCGCCCAGTTTGAGAACGATCGGTCCGCCCCGCCCGCTGCTCTTGATGGTCATCAGGCACCCCCCTTGCTCGCCAGCGCCGACGCGCCGAGCCCGTCATCCAGAAGCCCGAGATGCTCGGGCAAGCCGTGCATCACGTTCATCGCCTGAATCGCCTGACCCGACGCCCCCTTCACGAGGTTGTCGATCGCGCTCACAACGATCAGGTGCCCGTGGCTCTCATCCACAGCCCAGTTCAGGTCGCAGAAGTTCGTATGACGCACGCCCGCGACAGAGGGCCACTCCCCCAGCGGAAGCAGGCGCACAAATCGCTCGTTCGCATACATCTCGCGATACAGCGAGTCAATCCGCGCAGCCGTCCATCCCGGCCCAAGCTCAACGTGGATGGTCGCGAGGATCCCTCGGTCGTACGCCCCGAGATGGGGCGTGAACACCACCCCCGTGCCCGCGTGCAGCTCGATCTCCGGAGCGTGCCGATGATTCAGCACGCCGTACGGCTGGAGACTCACCTCTCCGAACGTCGTCCTCGCATTGGGCGCACGCCCCGCGCCGGAGACGCCGCTCGTCGCGTCGATGATCGGACGCGTGCCGAGCCGAATGGCCCCCGCCTTCACCAGCGGGTGGATCGCCAGGATCGACGCCGTCGGATAGCACCCCGGGTTGGAGGCCAGCGAAGCATCCCTGAGCTTCTCCCGGTTGATCTCGACCAGCGCGTACACCGCGCTCTCAAAGCACTCCGGCCGATCGATGGAGAGTCCGTAAGTTGCCTTGGTTCGGGCCGCGCTCCCGAGCCGCCACGCTCCCGACAGGTCGATCACGCGCTTCCCGGCGTCAACCAGCCGCGGAGCAAGAGCGATGCTCGTCTCGTGGGGTGTCGCCAGAAAGACCACATCCACCTCAGCATCGCACAACTCGCGCGAATCCAGAGCCAGGATCGGCATGCCGACCCGACCTCGCAGCCGCGGAAAGAGCGCGTCGAAAGAACGGGGCTCCGCCTTCGCCCCTGGTGCTGCCTCAGACCCGAGCAGCGAGACAATCCGCGTGTGAGGATGACCGAGCAGCCGCTCGACGAGCTCGCCCCCGGTATACCCGCTCGCGCCAACGATCGAGATGTTCAGTGAGTCCTTCAAGGTGCCATCAACTCGTCGTTCAAATGCCGCACATCTCGCCAATCCACAGCGCCGAGATCAATTCCACCAGCCGTCCTACGCCAATCCGCCCAGAGACCGAAGCCGGTGGACGAGTTGCACTGCAGCACGCTCCGAGCGTGTCGCTATGAAAATCGTGTCATCCCCCGCGATCGTCCCGATCACTCCCTGGGGCGGCGAGCGATCCAACTCCAGTGCCACCACGTTCGCGTGCCCCGGCCCGGTCTTGATCACCACCATCGTCGCCCCGCGATCGACGTTCTTCACAAACCCACGCAGCGCACGCTCAAGCCCCAGCTCGTTGCCCGTCGGATTCAGGACCGGCAGCACATACCCATCCGGCCCCTTCACCGCTCCGATCTCTCGCAGGTCCCGCGAGATCGTCGCCTGTGTCGCCTTGATGCCGTGGCGTCCCAGCAGTTCCGCCAGTTTCTCCTGGCTCTCGATCGGTCCCCGCCCGAGCATGTCGTGGATAATCTCTCTGCGCCGGTGCTGCTCGTCCATGCATAAGTATACAATGCGTGAATACGCGGGTCAAGCGTTCGGTCGGGTCGCGACCTCACGCACCTCCCTTCACCCGACATCCCCGTCACGCCCGCACCTCTGCCCACGCCTGTTCCAGCCGCTTCGGCGAGACCGTCTCCGCCGTCCCCAGTTCCTGCGCGAACAGCGACACTCGGAACTCCTCCAGCATCCAGCGAAACCGATCGAGCTTCATGTCAACGATCCCCCGTTCCCGGTGCGACAGGACCCGCTCGACCAGCCGACGCTCATAGGGGGCGATCTGCTCCGCCATCCGGGCATCACGCTGAAGCCCGGCATTCCCGAGTTTCATCAGCCGGTGCTCGCCCGACCTGATGTACCGAGGCAGATGCACGAGCCGCTCCCACGGCGTCATCACTAGGAACCCCTTATAGATCAGCGTCGTCTCCCAGCGATCGACCTCGGCCACGACATCCCGCAACAGCGGCGCGCTCATTCCCGCGATCCGCAGCCGGAGCGACTGATGAGCCCTCAGGACCGCGCCGATCGTCTCGACCACCTCCGATGCGACCGAGTCCACCCCCGAGTACCCGGCCGCGGCACGCTCCCGGAAGTCCCTCTCCGTCCTCGCGATCTCGCCCTCCGGCATGAACGCCCGGTAGGCGACAAGCCACAGCAGATCCCGCTTCAACTCCTCCGCGTTCCCGATCGTCGCGTACGCAAGCGTGAGCGTCTGCAGCCCCGGAAGCAGCCGCTTCAGGTTCGAGAACGCGCCCGGATGCTCCAGCATGTAGAGCCGAGGCAGCGCGATGCGCATCGCTTCCGCAGCCGCGTCCGCGCTCGGCAACACCCGCAACGCAACGTGCTTCCCCTCATCGACCAGCGCGGGGAACGCCTCCGCCGCCACGCCCCCTCGCTCCACGCGCACCGAATCAGGCAGATCGCCGATGTCCCAACGCTCCACACGATCTCTGTTGAAGCTCCCCGCCGCCATCGACGCCAGACTCTTCCGAACCCGATCCTGCAATCCACGCTTGAGCGCGACCGGATCACGCCCCTCTCCGATCGTCTCGCCGTTCGCATCGAGCACACGCACGTTCATCCGAAGATAGTCCGGCAACGCCCGCGCGATCTCGTCAAGCGTGGGAGCCGGGAAATCCGCCAACCTCGACATCTCTTCCCGCACCACATCCGCAAGACGTCGCTTCCCCCGTCCCGGCGAAGCCAGCACACGCTCCGCAAGCGCGGGTGCGTCATACAACCTTCGCAACTGCTTCGGCAGCGCCTTCACGATCGTGAGAACCTTCTCCCGAACCATCCCCGGCACAAGCCACTCCAGCCGCGCCTCATCCAACGCGCCCAGCGCCTCCAGCGGCACGGTCACCGTCACTCCGTCCTCCGTGTCACCCGGCTGGTACACATAACTCAGGGGCAGCTCCAACCCCTCTCCCGGCAGCCGCTCGGGGTACATCTCATCATCAACGCTCCCTGCATCCCGTCGCAGCACATCCTCGTGCGACATGTACAACCGGTTCTGATCCTCTCTCGCGCCCCGTGCCCACCAACGTTCGAGCGACGGAACATCATGCACCGCCGCCGGCAGCCGCTCGTTGTAAAACCCGTACAACGCTCCCGCATCGACCAAGAGATCCCGCGTCCGCGCCCTCGCCTCAAGCCCCTTGGCGTCCTCGATCAAGGCGCGGTTCCGACGGATGAACGGCACGCCCGATCGAACCTCACCCTCAACCAGACCCTGCTGGATGAAGATCGCCCTCGCTTCTGGCGCATCGATCTTGCCGAAGTCCACACGCCGTCCCGATACCACCTCAAGCCCATACAGCGTCGCCTTCTCGTTCGCGAGCACACGCCCCTTCCGCCCATCCCACATCGGATCGCTATGGCTCCGCTTGAGCAGGTGCCCGCCGAGTTCCTCGATCCACTCAGGATTGATCCTCGCGCACGTCCGCGCGAACAGCCGTGTCGTCTGCACAAGCTCCGCAGCCATGATCCACCCGGGACGGCGCTTGCTGATCCCGGATCCGGGATGTATCACAAACTTCAGCCCGCGGCAGCCCGCATACTCCCGATCCTCCTCCTTCTTCCCCACGCTCGTCAGCAATCCCGTCAGCAACGCGCGGTGGATCAGATCCGGCTTGTCCGGCGCGGAACTGTCCCTCACACCCATCTCCAGCACCAGCGATCGCAACTGCTTGTGGATGTCCTCCAACTCACGCAAGCGAACAAAGCTGATGAACTTCTCCTTGCACATCTTGCGAAACTTGCTGTGCGAGAGGTGCCGCTCCTGCTCGCGAGCAAACCTCCAAAGCCCGAGGATGCCGAGAAAGTCCGACTCCTCGTTGCGAAACTCAAGGTGCGCCGCGTCCGCCTTCTCCGCCAGTTCCATAGGACGCTCACGCGGGTCCTGAACCGACAACGCCGCCGCGATCACCAACGCCTCCTCCAGACACCCCTCGTGCTCCGCCGCAAGGATCATCCGCCCCACCCGCGGATCGATCGGCATCTTCGAGAGCCGCACGCCGATCTGTGTCAGCTCCCCGCGGTCGTCCGTCGCTCCGAGTTCCCTCAGCGTCTCGTATCCGTCGCGAATCTGGCGCGAATCCGGCGGATCAATGAATGGAAACGCCTCGACCGAGCCCAGACCGAGCGCCTTCATCTGAAGGATCACGCTCGCAAGGTTCGCCCGCTGGATCTCAGGGTCCGTGAACCTGTCGCGCCCGAGAAAGTCCTGCTCGCTATACAGCCGGATCGCAACACCCTCGGCCACACGCCCGCACCGCCCAGAACGCTGGTTCGCCGACGCCTGAGAGATCGCCTCAATCGGCAGACGCTGCACCTTCGACCGCGCGTTGTAACGGCTGATACGCGCCTCTCCCGCATCCACCACATACCGGATACCCGGAACCGTCAGTGATGTCTCCGCAACATTCGTCGACAGCACGATCCGACGACCCCCGTGACGCTTGAACACACGCATCTGCTCGTCCGCCGACAGCCGCGCATAAAGAGGCAGGATCTCCGTCTGCGGCGGATGGTGCTTCCTCAGCGACTCCGCCAGATCGCGGATCTCCCGCTCGCCGCTCAGAAACACCAGGATGTCCCCGGGCCCCTCCTTCGCGAGCTCGTGCACCGCATGCAGCACGCCCGTCTCAAGGTCACGATCCTCCTGCACCGGCTCTCCATCCAGATCCGCGTGCGCCTCCGACACCAGCGGGCGATACCGGATCTCAACAGGGAACGTCCGCCCCGATACCTCGATGATCGGCGCCGGCGTCCCCTGCCCGTCCTTGAAGTGGATCGCAAACCGCTCCGGATCAATCGTCGCTGAAGTGATGATCACCTTCAGGTCCGGTCTCCGCGGCAGCAGCCGCCGAAGGTACCCGAGAAGAAAGTCAACATTCAGACTCCGCTCATGCGCCTCATCGATGATGAGCGTGTCGTACCTGTCCAGCATCCGGTCGCCCTGCGTCTCCGCGAGCAGAATGCCGTCGGTCATCACCTTGATATACGTCTGAGGAGATGTCTTATCACCAAACCGCACCTTGTACCCGACATCCGAACCCACAGCCGAATTCAACTCCTCCGCAAGACGCGCCGCAACACTCCGCGCCGCGATCCGGCGCGGCTGCGTATGCCCGATATACCCGTCGATCCCACGCCCCAGCGACAGACAGATCTTCGGCAGCTGCGTCGTCTTTCCCGATCCCGTCTCACCACACACGATCACGACCTGATGCTTCGAAATCGCCTCGGCGATCTCCTCGCGCTTGGCAAGCACCGGCAGGTCCATGTCAAACGATGGGCGTGGGAGACGCCTCGCCCGTTCCTGGCGTCGTGCGATCGCCAGGTCGATGTCACGCCCGAGCGCTGCGATCGAATCCCTTGCCTGCCCCGGCGGTCCCCCTCGTCTCTGATCCCCTCGCTTGCCGCGCCCCCCCTCCGGACGCTCTATCAGACGCAACCTCATGCCCAGACGCCTTCTGTCCGCCCTCGTACAGAGCTCAAGGTTGGCTTCAAGTTGGCGAAGGTGCTCCGACACGCAGCAGATTTGTAGCGTCCCGAACGACACTCCGCCCGATCAAACCGAACAGTCTCTTGCAGCAGTATCCGTTTCGTCCGGCGCACCCGCCCCAGGCAGCGAATGATCACCCATGACAGCCGCACCCAATCAAGGCCAGGCTTCGAGCGTCGCGATCCCCCGCGAACTGATCCACGAACTGAACAACCGACTCTTCGTGATCCGGCTCGGTGCGGCAACGCTCCTCGAAGCCGCTCAACCCGTAACATCCTCCGCCTGCATCGAGCGGCTCAAAGCCATCGCGACAGCCGCTGAAGAGGCCGACGCAATCGTCAAGCGACTCCAGACCACTCTCCGCCCTGCTGACAACACGCCGACTCCTCAGGTCTGAACCTCCCCTTCACCCAGAATCGAGCCGCCGAGCCCTCCTTGCATCCAACCGTAGCCAATGCTACAATTGACGCCCGGGCCGCGTCCGGCCCACCCCTCTCACGCCGAGAGGACGGAGCCGCACATGCAGACACCACCCCGTTTCCTGCGAGTACCGCTCATCGCGATCTCCCTCCCCGTCATCATCGTCGGACTGGTGCTGGCGTACTCTGACGCCGCACTCGCTTCAACCCGAGTCGCTGCACAGCAGCCGACCGTCGTCGCCACGACCGGCATGGTCGGCGACATGGTCCGCGAGATCGGTGGCGACCGCATCCGTCTCACAGTGCTCATCGGCGAGGGCGTCGACCCACACCTCTACAAGCCCACCCGCGCCGACATCGCCGCGCTCGCCCGAGCCGATGCGATCTTCACCAACGGCTTGCAACTGGAGGGCAAACTCGCCGACACACTCAAGCGAATCGCCTCAACCGGGAAGCCAGTGCTCGCTGTCGCCGAGTCCGTGCCCCGTGAACGCCTCCTGTCGCCGGACGGCGCAGACGACCACCCCGACCCGCACGTCTGGATGGATCCGGCCCTCTGGGCCGAGGCGATCCCCGCCGTGCGCGACACCCTCTCCACGCTCGACCCGGAAGGCCGCCGCCTCTACGAGCAGCGAGCCGCCGCATACGCCTCGCGTCTCACCGCGCTCGACGCATACGCCGCGCGTGCCATCGCAACCATCCCGGAGGCCTCGCGCGTCCTGCTCACCGCTCACGATGCCTTCGCCTATTTCGGCAGGGCCTACGGGCTCGAAGTCCGAGGCGTACAGGGCATCTCGACCGAATCCGAAGCGGGCGTGCGTGACATCGAACGCCTCGTCGAACTTATCGCGTCGCGGAGCATCCGCGCGATCTTCGTCGAGTCAACCGTCTCCGAAAGAAACATCAACGCAATCATCGCGGGTGCAAGAGCGCGTGGACACACCGTCCGCATAGGCGGCTCCCTCTTCTCCGACGCCATGGGCAAGCCCGGCACGTGGGAAGGCACATACATCGGCATGATCGATCACAACGTCCGCACCATAACCGAAGCCCTCGGAGGCACAGTCCCGGAAGGCGGACTCCGCGCCTCAGGCGAACCCTCTCCACGCAGCGACGATCCCCACTGAGGCAAAGCACCCTCCGTACACACCTTCACGCGCGCCCCGAGCAATACCGATGGCCAACGAGTCACGATCAAACTCACCCGGATCACTCCTCTTCGATCGTCCCGAACACTCGGCCGACAGCCCCCTCTCGGTCCACGCCATGACCGTCGCGTACCAGCGGAAGCCGGTCCTCTGGGATGTCGACTTCGACGCGCCCGCGGGCTCGATGATCGCCATCATCGGCCCGAACGGAGCGGGAAAGAGCACATTCATCAAGGCCTGCCTCGGACTTGTCAAACGCGCCTCCGGCATCGTCGAGTTCTGGGGAAGCCCGTACCGCGATGCCCGATTGCGCGTCGGCTACGTTCCCCAGCGCGAGGCCGTGGACTGGGACTTTCCCGTCACCGTCATGGATGTCGTCTGCATGGGCCGATACGGCCGGGCCGGCTGGCTCAGACCCATCTCACGCGCAGACAGACAGACCGCCTCCGAGTGCATCGATCGCGTAGGACTCGCCGGCTTCGAGTCGCGACAGATCAGCCAACTCTCGGGTGGACAGCAGCAACGCGTCTTCCTCGCCCGCGCTCTCGCCCAGGAAGCCGATCTCTACTTCATGGACGAGCCCTTCGCGGGCGTCGACGCCGCAACAGAGAGGGCGATCGTCCGGCTGCTCCACGACCTCCGCGCCAGAGGCACCACAGTCATCTGCGTCCACCACGATCTCCAAACCGTCGAAACATACTTCGATCACGTCGTCCTCATGAACATGCGCATCGTCGCGAGCGGCACCGTCTCCGCCGCCTTCACGCCCGAAAACCTGCGACGCACATACGGCGGAAGGTTGACGCTGCTCGCCGAAGCGAGCGAGGCAGTCGCACGCGCGGAGCGCGGCACGTGATCAGCGGGCCCGACAACTCAGGCACATGGGCCGCGATCATCGACGCGGCCACGTTCCGCGCCGGCCACAACACCACCCTCGTCCTCGTCGGCGCGACACTGCTGGGAATCGCAGCCGGGCTCGTCGGTGTCTTCGTGATGCTCAGGCGACGCTCGCTCATCTCCGACGCCGTCGGACACGCCACACTCCCCGGCATCGCGACCGCCTTCATCATCGGCAACGCGATCGGCATGGACGGCCGCTCCATGGCCGTGCTGCTCCCGGGCGCAGCCATCGGCGCGGCCACGGGTCTCCTCGCGATCCAGTGGATCGTCAGGGCCACACGCCTCACCGAAGACGCAGCCATCGGCGCGGTGCTCAGCGTCTGGTTCGGCGTGGGCGTTGTCCTGCTCAGTGTGATCCAGACCATGGAGGCGGGCAATCAAGGTGGATTGAAGACATTTATCTTCGGGCAGACCGCCGCCATGAGCGCCACCGACGCCAGACTGATGGGTGCCGTCGCCTTCACCTCCATCGCGCTCGTGGCCCTGCTCTTCAGACGCCTGCGCGTCGTCGCCTTCGATGAGGCATATGCAAGGTCGCTCGGCCTGCGAGTCGATCTCATCGATGCCGCACTGATGGCACTGGTCGTCATCGTCTGCGCCGTCGGTCTACAGGCCGTCGGACTCCTCCTCATCGTCGCGCTCCTCATCATCCCTGCCGCAGCCGCTCGCTTCTGGACCGATCGCCTCATGCCGCTCGCCGCACTCAGCGCCGCCGCCGGAGGCGTGTCCGCCTTCGTGGGTTCAGTCATCTCTGCCTCCTTCGCGCGCGTCCCGGCCGGGCCCGCCATCGTCCTGGTCGCCGGCGCGATCTTCCTGCTCGGCATGCTGCTCGCGCCCAGCCGGGGACTCGTCGCAGGAATCATCCGCCAACTCAGCGTCCGCACGCGCATCCAGGCCGATCACGCCATGCTCCACCTCGCTACCGTCGGCCCCATGCCCATCGAAACGGCCCTTCCGCCAGGCCTCAGCGGGCTTCTCGCGCGGGCGATGCTCCAACGCAGGGGCCTCGTCCGATGCGACGAACGCATGGTCGCCCTCACCGACGCGGGGCTCGCCGCCGCACGGCTCGCCGATCGACGCAGACGTCTCTGGCGCCTCTATCTCATCCGCCACGCCGATATCGCGGCATCCCACGTCGATCTCACCGCCGACGCCGTCGAGCACGTCGTGGACCCCGCCATTCTCGCCCGGCTCGAAGCCGAGATCGCCGCAGAAGACGCGCTCGATCCGCCGACCCAGTGGCCGGGGAGGGACCCATGAGCCCCGCCCTCCACGAGTTCCTCTCGATCGATCTCGGCCCGATCCTCGCAGCGACGTTCGCGTGCGTCTCGTGCGCTCTGCTCGGGAACTTCCTTGTCCTCCGTCGCGTCAGTCTCATGGGCGATGCCATCTCGCACGCCGTACTCCCCGGGCTCGTGCTCGCGTTCATGATCACCGGCACGCGCGATCCCCTCCCGATGTTCATCGGCGCCGCCGCAGCGGGCATTGTCACCGTCGGGCTCGTCGAAGCGATGCGCAGGTACACACGGATCGAACCCGGTGCCGCGATGGGCGTCGTCTTCAGTGTCCTCTTCGCACTCGGCGTGCTCATGCTCGAACGCGGAGCAGGCAGACAGGTCGATCTCGACGCCGATTGCGTGCTCAACGGCCTGCTGGAAGCCATGATCTGGTTTGTCCCCGATCAGTGGTCCCAGGTACTCACATGGGACGCCATCGCCTCGCTCCCGCGCCAGGTCTGGACACTCGCCATCGTCGCAGTGGTCGTCTCCATCCTCGTCGCCGTGTTCTTCAAGGAACTCCGCATCGTCTGCTTCGATCCCGGATTGGCCACCTCGCTCGGCTTCCCCGCATCGGCCGTCAACGGCGTCTTCATGGTCCTCGTCGCGTGCGTGACCGTCGCCTCATTCGAGGCAGTCGGCTCCATCCTCGTGATCGCCATGCTGATCTGTCCGCCGGCAGCAGCCAGGATGCTCACAGATCGCCTCCGTTCACAGGTCCTCACCTCCGTGCTCATCGCCGCATGCTGCGCTGTCGGCGGGTACACACTCGCGGCGTTCGGGCCGGGCTGGTTCGGCGCATCCCGCTCCGTGAGCGCATCCGGTATGATCGCCATCGTCTCGGGTGTTGCGATGGCCTCAGCGATGCTCCTCGGCCCTCGACACGGCGTGATCGCTCGCTCGGTCAGGCGTACAAGACTCGCCATCACCATCGCCACAGAAGACCTCCTCGCATGGGTCTATCGCATGGAAGAGCGAGCCCGGCCCGCTCAGATCGAGCTGGCCGCCGAAACCATCGGTTCCTCTGGGCTGACCCTGAAACTCGCCACGGCTCGCGCCACACGGCTCGGCCTCCTCATTTCCGAGAACGGCAACCTGCGCCTCACCGAAACAGGACGCCGTAACGCTACATCGCTCGTCAGAACTCACCGACTCTGGGAGTCCTACCTCGTCGAACGAGGCGGCTATGCCCCAGACCACGTCCACGATGCCGCCATGCGCCTCGAACACGCCGTCGATCCCGACCGTCACGTCCGCCTCGAACCCCCCGAGCCCAGCACGCCGCTCGATCCGCATCAGCGACCCATCCCGCCCCGCTCATGACCGGATCCAGCGCGATCATTCCATCGCAACGCTGCTAAACTCCGCCACCATGAAGCGATGCGCGAACCTCGTGCTGTTCCTCACCATACCCATGCTCCTCGCCGGTGCCTTCTCTCTCGGCGGTTGCTCTTCCTCCGCGCAAGAGAACGACTCGCTCACGCGCGTCCGCGATCCCAAACTCTCCCCGCAGCGCCGCGCAGACGCCGCCGTCATCGCATGGGCCGAGAGTGATCCCGCCAACGGCAACGGTCTCGAGCGCGACGCCGTCCGAAAGTCCTTCAAAGACCTCGCCTGGTCCTCCAACGTGCCGTGGATCGTCCGCTTGGCTGTCATCGATCAGTTGATGAACGACACAGACCCTGAAGGACTGGCCGACAGCCGTTCCATGGCCAAGCTGCTCCTCCCCAACGAGCAGAGCCGACCCATCGCCACTTACCTCTGCAACCTCAGCGCGGAGCGCGGCTGGGCCGACATGACCCCCGCCATCATCCGCCAATGGGCCACCGATCAGCCCGAAGAGCCCGAGCCAACCCGCGTCGAACGCCGAGCCATCGAGCGCCTCCACCCCGGCGTCGATCCCGCCCGCGTCGCCTTCGATGTTTTCATGAATCCGCAGACCGATCCCGGCCCCTACAAACTCCGCTGGGATCTCCGCACCCGCGCCGCCGCGTGGGATGTCCTCGCACGCCTCGATGCCGACGGCTCGCTTCGCGCCTCGCTCGTCTCCCCCCAGTCAGGCGTCGAGTTCCCGAAGGATGATCGAACCCTCAACGACCTCCGCGCATGCTACACCGAGATGCGCGTCGTCCCCCGCAACGGCGAGGAACTCCGCTGGCTCGATAATCTCCGCGATCCCGCCAAGAAGGCAAACGCCGCGTGGTGGGGGAGCACCCGCTCCGCAGTCTCAACGCTCCGAGAAGACCAGGTGAAAGGGCTCCGGCTCCTCCACCTCGAACACGTCCGTTGGGCCGCCGCCAAACGCCCGGACTGGTTGCGTGCCTCCCGAGAGGAACTCCTCTCCGAACTCCGCACACGCGTGCAGGGCCGCAGGACATACGAACGAGCCGTAGGCGTCGACTACACCAAGCAGATCCCCGAACGCCTCGACCGCCAGGAAGCCAATCTCGTCTGGGGTGATCTCCTCGTCCTCCTCGTGCTCGACGATGCCATCCGTGAGGTCGCAGTCCGCGATGCGCTCTACTCCCAGATTGCCATGGACAGAGCCGACACAACCACCGAGTACGGAGGCATGATCTCCGTCGCAGCGAGCGAATCCTTCCTCGTCACGATGTACCCACCCAGACCCAGCAACCGCCTCGGCGACCGCAAGTTCGTCGCGTCAGAAGATCTCATCTCCGCAAGCGACCGCGCCCTCGCGCACTACCACTTCCACGTGCAGAAGTCTCAGAACCGCGAGTACGCAGGACCCAGCGAGGGCGACCTCGACTACGCCGCACGCCTCGGCCGCGCCTGCGTCGTCCTGACAAGCATCGACGAGAACACCCTCAACGTTGACGCATACTTTCCAGGTGGATACGTCGTCGATCTCGGCGAACTGACTCGATAGCCGCCCGCACGCCCGATGATGATGTTCATCCCCATCCTCGTCCTCATCGCGATCATGTCGCGCATTGGACAGGGTTCGCCAGTCCTCTCCGAACGCATCGGCAACACCAACGCAGCACTCCTCTCTCTTGCTCTCGTCATCACCCCTTCCATCCTCGCCTCGGCATTGACCGCCCTCTGGGTCCGAGCGCTCGATCGTACCGGATGCTGGAACATCATCTCACGCATCTCAAGGGCACACCGGCTCTCGCAAACCGCGTGCGGCATCGCCACCGCCGCCGCCATCTCCTGGATCGGCTGGCTCGATGTCATCCGCGCCTCAATCGGCGACTGGATACTCCTCGACGAAATCCTCGCCGCCGCGCCCTGGGCTCTCGCAACCGCGATCCTCGCAAGCACCTCATACATCATCGATCGCCGTCTTCGACTCGCCGCGACGATCCGCGAACTCGACTCCGGCCAAAGCGTCTCCCGCCTCGTCGGGCTCTGCCCCTGGATCGTGATCCGACTCCGCGAGGTCATGCTCTGCAGCTTCCTCCCCGGACTCCTCTTCCTCGGCTGGCTCGAAGGTGCGGGCGCTGCCATGCTCGCCATCGATCAACTCTGGCCCGGCTCGATGCTCCTCTCCTCCCAGGCCGACGCACCTTCTCTCACACCCCTCGCTGAGGGCATCGTGGTCGCCGGCGCGATCTCGCTCGCCGCCGCCGCTCCCGTACTGCTCGCCAGAATCCTCCCGACTGTGCCGCTCCGATCCGGACGCCCCGTAGAACTTATGCGCGAGATATGCCGCATCCATCGCGTCCGCCCGATTCCGCTCCGCCTCTGGCGTCCCAGCGCGGGCCAGGCAAACGCCATGGTCATGGGCATGATCCCAGGATCACGCGCCATGCTCGTCTCAGAGCGTCTGATCGAAGGGATGCAAGAACCCCTCCTCGGAGCCGTCATCGGACACGAAATCGGACACGTGCGCCGACGCCACATCCCCTGGCTCGCCGCTGCGGTCCTCGCGACATCGATGTGCATGCAGTGGATCATCGGAGAAGGAATCGGTGCCTTCACGTTCATGGCCATCGTCGCAGTCGTTGGCCTCACCAGCCGACGCTTCGAAGCTCAGGCAGACCTCCTCGCCGTCGAATCGCTCGAACGCATGGGCCTCACGCGCGACGCCGCCTGCGCCGCAATGATCGCCGCCCTCCATCGCGTCGCAGAACTCAACGGCATATCGCCATCCAGACGCGACTTCCTCCACGGCTCGATCGAAGCCCGTATCACGCGCCTCGCATCTATTCCCAGAGACCCCGACGTAGCCCTCCGCATCCATCGCAAGGCCGCATGGATCCGCGCCGCCATCGCCGCCGCACTCATCGCCTCCGCTGCGCTTTGGGTCTTCGCCACACACATACAGGGGGACGGCTGACGACACGCATGAAGCGGCGGGGCCGGCACGCTTGGTCTGGCCACTTCCTTGTGAAGGTCATCGCGCGTTCTTCGCGCGTCCTTAACCAAGCCTCGCGACGACCTTCTTAACATTCGCCCGTCATCAAAGGCACATCGTCGGGGTGTCCGGCGGAGCCGACAAACTCGATCCAAGCGATCAAGGAGTGCGACCAATGAGGAAACTGTTAGGCCTGTTCGCGGCCATGGGTATGGTTGCCGGCATCGCCGCGGCACAAGGCGTCAAGCTCGATCCCACCCTCCCCAAGTACACCAAGGTTGATGGCGTCTCGGGCACCGCCAAGAGCATCGGCTCCGACACCATGAACAACGAGATGGCCCTCTGGCTCGAGGGCTTCAAGAAGTACTACCCCAACGTCAACGTTGAGATCGAGGGCAAGGGCTCCTCCACCGCGCCCGCCGCCCTCATCGCCGGCACCGCCCAGTTCGGGCCCATGAGCCGCGCGATGAAGAGCAGCGAGATCGATGAGTTCGAGTCCAAGTTCGGCTACAAGCCGACTGAGATCGCGACCAGCATCGACATGCTCGCCGTCTATGTCCACAAGGACAATCCCATCAAGTCCCTCACCATGCAGCAGGTCGACGCCATCTTCTCCTCGACCCGCAAGGGTGGCTACGCCACCGACATCGTCACATGGGGCGACCTCGGCCTCACCGGCGAGTGGGCCAACAAGCCCATCTCCCTCTACGGCCGCAACTCCGCCTCCGGCACCTACGGCTACTTCAAAGAAGTCGCGCTTTTCAAGGGCGACTTCAAGCCCTCCGTGAAGGAGCAGCCCGGCTCATCCTCCGTGGTCCAGGGCGTCGCCAGCGACAAGTTCGGCATCGGCTACAGCGGTATCGGTTACATGACCGCCGACGTCCGCGCCGTCCCTCTCGCTCCAGATACCTCCACACCTGCCGTGGAAGCGACTCCTGACAACGCTTATTCCGGCGAGTATCCCCTCGCACGCTTCCTCTACCTCTACATCAACAAGAACCCCTCGCAGCCCCTCGACCCCCTCCGCCGCGAGTTTCTGCGCTACGTCCTCAGCTCCGAGGGCCAGGCGGACGTCATCAAGGACGGCTACTTCCCCCTCACTGCCTCCCTCGCCAAGCAGCAGGCCGAGAAACTCAAGTAATTCAGATTCCCGCACACTCTCGACGACATTCCTGGCGGTCCTGAAGAGTGCGAACAGATCATGTACCATATCGAGCGGGCGGCTCTCGCTGGGCCGCCCGCTTCTTTCCAGCAGGACCGAGCCCACCCCGGAGTGATCAATGCCTGTTGAAAACGGGAACCGGCCCCACAGCCGAAGACGCACGCACTGGAGCGTGCCGTTCATCGACAGGGCCGCGGGCTCCATCATCAGCATCGGCGGCTTCCTCGTCATCGCCGCCGTCCTCCTCGTCTGTGTCTTCCTCGCCCTCGTCGCCATCCCCCTCTTCGGCCGCAGTGAGACTGGCAGCGAACGCCGCTTCGTCGTTCCGGGTCTCGGCTCCGATCCGCGCGCCGTGCGCGTCGATGAATACATGGCCATTGCCTGGGTTCTCGGCGAAGACTGGTCGGTCCGCCTCGTACGCCCCGACACCGGAGAAATGATCGACCGGATCGAGCCCTTCGCCGACGCCATACCCACCGCCGCTTCCATCGACGTTGAGCGTTCGGATGCCGTCTTCGGCTACCCAGACGGCACCATCAGGCAGGCCCAGTTCCGATTCGCCTCGAAGATCCTCTTCAGAGACTCAATCCCCGACCAGGCCAGAGACCTCAAACAGGGCGATCGGATCACCGCCGACGGCGCGGTCTACGAGATGGTCGCGGGCGGACAGGTCCGCGCCCAGCGATTCGAAGCACTCCTCGAAGAGCCCACCAAAGCCGCATCCTCCGGCATCCTCCTCATCGACGAAGCACACATACCCAGCGGCTACGTCATCGCCGCATTCACAGAGAACGGCGACCTCGTCACCAAGAGCGTGACCAAGCGAACCAATCTCATGACCGGGGTTGTCACGACGCGGCTCACCGGCGCAGAGACCCCCATCGAACTCCCCCAGGGCATGGGAAACCCCGAACGCCTCATGCTCACCGGTAACGGGGACTGCGTCTTCCTCATCTGGTCAGATGGAACCACTCTCCGTATCGACACACGCGACATCAACAACCCCGCCATCGCCGAGCGCATCGATCTCACACCCGAGCCCGGCGTAGAGGTCACCTCCGCCGCCTTCCTGCTCGGACGCTCATCCCTCCTCGTCGGCGACTCCGCCGGACGCCTCTCCCTCTGGTTCCGCACCAAGCCCGCCGACGCCGGAACGATCGACGGCGTCATCCTCCGGCTCGCAAGACAGTTCGAAGGCGACGGCACACCAGTCGTCGCCATCGGGCCATCCGCTCGCAAGCGTCTGATCACCTTCGCCAGCAAGGCCGGCACGATCGCTACATACTTCTCCACAAACGGCAAACGGCTCGCCCGCATCGCCTCACCAGGCGTCACATTCGACACCGTCGGCATCGCGCCCAAAGGCGACGCGATCGTCGCCGTCGCAGGAGAAGAAGTCCGCGTCTGGCCCTTCCAGTCGAAGCACCCGGAAAGCTCCGTCGACGCGATGGCCGGAAAGATCTGGTACGAGGGCTACAACGAGCCGCAGCACATCTGGCAGTCCTCCAGCGGCACCGACGACTTCGAAGAGAAGTTCGGCCTCGTCCCACTCGTCTTCGGCACCATCAAGGCCACCATCTACTGCATGCTCTTCGGACTTCCCGTCGCCATCCTCGCCGCCATCTACACCAGCGAGTTCATGCCAAGGCGCACACGAGCAACCGTCAAGCCCATGATCGAGATGATGGCCAGTCTCCCGAGCGTCGTGCTCGGCTTCCTCGCCGCGATCATCTTCGCCCCCTTCATCGAAGACGTCGTTCCCGCAACCCTCGCCGCTCTCATCCTCGTCCCGATCTCCCTCGTCCTCGGCGCGTGCCTCTGGCAGATGCTCCCAAGGACCATCGGAATCCGACACGCTTCCAAACGCCCACTCGCCATGATCGCAATGGCGATTCTCGCCATCGCGGTTGCAAGCCGGCTCGGCCCGCTTGTCGAACGCCTCCTCTTCACCGGCGATCTCAAGGCATGGCTCACTGGAAACGTCGGCTCACCCGCCCCCGGATGGATCGTGCTCCTCTCCCCACTCTGCATCATGAGCGGTCTCCTCCTCAAGGGGAGGGTGCTCGAAGCGTGGGCAAGACGCCCCGGTGCCGCACGCACGCGACGCCTCGTCGCCGCCATGGACTTCGCACTCTTCTTCATCACCATCGTCGCCGGACTCCTCGCAGCGTACGCGCTCGGAAGCGCCGTCGGTGCGATGGGCTTCGACCTCAGGGGCTCCGTCGTCGGCACCTACGTCCAGCGAAACGCCATGATCGTCGGCTTCGTCATGGGCTTCGCCGTCATACCCATCATCTACACCGTCGCCGAAGACGCCCTCAACGCCGTTCCCGAACACCTCCGCGCCGCATCCCTCGGCGCGGGCGCAACACCCTGGCAGACCGCCTGGCGCATCATCGTCCCCACAGCCATGAGCGGCCTCTTCTCCGCAACCATGATCGGGTTCGGACGAGCCGTCGGTGAAACCATGATCGTCCTCATGGCCGCCGGAAACACATCCATCATCGAGTGGAACATCTTCAACGGCTTCAGAACCCTCTCCGCAAACATCGCCGTCGAACTCCCCGAAGCCGTGCAAGGCAGCACCCACTACCGCATGCTCTTCCTCGCCGCACTCGTCCTCTTCATCATGACCTTCATCGTCAACACCGTCGCCGAAGTCGTGCGTCAGCGATTCCGCAAGAGGGCGTTCCAGCTATGAGCACCACCGCCGACAACCCCACACCGCCCGCGCCCCAGGCAAGAGGAGGCCGCGACGGCCTCTCCCTCATCGCCGAGGGACAGATGATGGTCTGGCTCACAGGAGGCGGCTTCGTCATCTCCCTCACCATGATCGTCTGCCTGGTCGGTCTCATCGTCTGGAAAGGATCCACAACCTTCTGGCCGTCACCCGTCACGCAACTCACCCTCCTCGATGGCCGCATCTTCGCTGGAGAGGTCACCCGAGACGAAACCTACCCCCCGCGCGACGCTGAGATCGACGCCCTCGGGCCCGAGCACGCACCCGCCGCTCGAGCCACCCTCAAAGAAGCAGCAGGGGAGTCCCGACGCCGACTCCTCAGAACCGGAAACTTCGACGTCTCCGGCAGCCACTTCAACTGGGTCAGCCAGTTCCAGATCAAAGTCGAGACCAAGCCCGACTGGATCCTCGTCGTCGAGCGGCTCTCCTGGGGCCGCTTCTACGGCGAGCCCGCTCGCATGCTTATCGACGGCGTCGCCGTCGCCGAGACTCCCGAGAGCGTCTGGAACACCTTCCGCGAGCACCACAACGCCCGCCGCGACGCCTGGCGCCAGCAGGTCCACATCGAACGCCACGCCATCGGTGCGCTCAACCGGCAACTCGAAGCCGCACGTCTCGAATCGCGCCGCATCGAAGCAATGCACGGCGATGGCTCGCCGCAGCACACCGCCGCCCTCGCCGGTGCACAGTCCCTCGCCGAATCGCTTGCGCCCGAATACGCCGCCTTCCAGAGCCAGATCGACGCCATCAAGGCCGAGGATGCCCGCTTCGACCTCGTCCTCCGCACAGCGGATGGAACCGAAAAATCATTCCGCCTCTCCGAGATCGTCCGCATCTATCCCGCCAACCGCCTCGACCGTGCCGACAAACTCGGCATCTACATCTCCCGATGGAGAGAGTTCCTCTTCGACGAGCCACGCGAGGCCAACAGCGAGGGAGGCGTCTTTCCCGCAATCTTCGGCACCGTCACCATGACGCTCCTCATGTCCATCGCCGTCGTCCCCTTCGGCATCATGGCCGCACTCTACATGCGCGAATACGCCCGGGGCGGCCTCGTCATCAGCGCGGTCCGCATCGCCGTCAACAACCTCGCCGGCGTACCCAGCATCGTCTTCGGCGTCTTCGGTCTCGGGTTCTTCTGCTACTTCGTCGGTGGAGGCATCGACAACCTCTTCTACAAAGAACGCCTCCCCAGCCCGACCTTCGGCACGGGTGGCATTATGTGGGCCTCGCTCACCCTCGCCCTCCTCACACTCCCCGTCGTCATCGTCGCCACCGAAGAAGCCCTCGCCGCCGTCCCCCGATCCATGCGCGAAGGGTCCTATGGCTGCGGCGCCAGCAAGTGGCAGACCATCTGGCGCATCGTCCTCCCCAGAGCCATGCCCGGCATCATGACCGGAGCCATCCTCGCGATGGCGCGCGGCGCAGGCGAGGTCGCCCCCCTCATGCTCGTCGGCGCGGTGAAACTCGCACCCGAACTCCCCATCGACGGGGTCTCCCCCTTCATCCACCCCGAACGCAGCTTCATGCACCTGGGCTTCCACATCTACGACCTCGGATTCCAAAGCCAGAACAGCGAGGCCGCAAAGCCCATGGTCTTCACGACCACGCTCCTGCTCATCCTCATCATCGTCACGCTCAATCTCGCCGCGATCTGGCTCCGCGCACGCCTCAGCAGACGATTCAGAGCAAGCCAGTTCTGATCGGTCCCTTCCCGCGCCTGCGCCGACTCAAGACCCCGTCGCCGGGATCTGCGCAATCCACGAAGCCAGCGCCTCAGGAATCAGGTACGTCCGCGCGACCCGCCCCGATCGAATAACAAGTTGCGCCCGCTCCCCGCCCCTCTCGAGAAACACAAAGCACTCCTCGATCGTCTGGCCCGAAAGCCCGATCAGCCGCATCGGCAACCCGCCCGGCAGCGCATCGTCGCTCTCCAGAACTGTCGTCTTGTCGGCAACCACGCTCGAAGCCAGCTCAACAAGCGACTCAATCCCGAGCCGATCCCGCTCCGTCGCGGGCGCATCAGCGCCACTCTCCGAGCGCGTGCTCATCCACCCCGACGCGGCTCTCACAAACCCACCCTCAACCGAATCCCCAGCAAAGAACACAACCCCCCCGATATCCGAACTCGGCACATCAATCAGGGTCCTCGCCAGGTACGCCTCAACCGCCGCCGGAACGCTCGCCAGCCGGTCATTCGGAAGCTCAACGATCACCGGTCCGTGGACCGCGCTCCTCCCTCCCGAGCCGTCGATCGCCGCCCTCCCGATCTTCGCGATGAACGATCCTCCCTGCGGCGCGGCCCCGCCCAGTTCCAGCGACCACATGCTTCGCGACCGCTCACCCGTCCCCGGATCCAACGCCGACGTTTCGATCGTCAGCGCGACTTGGGGCTGCTCCGGGAACATGCCCGAGTCACCCGCCGCCGAATCAATGAACCGTGCCGCTTCCATCGACTGCAAAGCCCGGATCACCGACGCGATGCTCCCGCTCTCTGCCCGCGCCTGGATCGGCGAACGCATCCCCCAGCGATTCCCGACCCGCGCCAGCTCAATCGTGTGCGTCGGCATCGCGATCCGGATCACCACCGGGTCCGGAGCCAGCCCCGGGAACACCCGCTTGTCCCGCCACCCCGCCGGTCCCGCGCCCGCCAACGCCCGACGCAGCGCATCGTCGATCAGCAGCCGCCGTCGCTCACTCCCCTCTTCGACCTCCACCAGCGACCGCCCCGCCAGCGATGCCGACTCAATCCGCAGCACCGCAGCCACACCGCCCCCACGGTTCCGCAGCTCGATGCTCGTCACATCATCACCAATCGCGTCACTCGGGGCTCGAACTCCAGTCGTCCCCGCCATCACACGCAGGAGCGCAGGAATCCGCCCCGGTTCGATCGGCCACGGCGCAGAACCCGCTTCCGCCAACCGCCAGACCCCCGCATCCGCCGACAACACCAACTCCCGACGCCCCGCGCTCCGGATCGTGATCGTCCCGATCTCATCCAACGCTCCCCCCAGAAGCCGCACCGTCTCAGACGCACCGACCGCACGCCCCGATCCCAGCCGATCCGTGATCATCGCCGCCAACGCGAACAACGCGGCCAGCGCCAACCAGATCACCGCCGCTCGGGTCGTCATGCGCGGAGTGTACGCAAAGACTCCCTCCCCGTGCACGCGCGCCGAGGGCCGTCGCACACGCAAGAATCGCACCACCCTCACGCCACCATGCGTCACAACGTGGGACAGGAGCCCTCACAATGCGCCGCGCCGCCGACACTCGCCCAAGCCCACTCATCGGCATCACAACCGATCTCATCGACCGCAACGGACGCGACACCTGCATCGCCACGATCGCATACGCACACGCCATCCGCCGCGCCGGCGCAACCCCCGTCATGCTCGCCCCCGACCACACACTCGTCGAGGCATACGCCCGATCCCTCGACGGCCTCGTCCTCACCGGAGGCGACGATCCATGCATGGAGCCATTCGGTGCCAAGACCCACCCCAAAGCCACGCCCCTCCACCCCGCTCGCCAGCGCTTCGAGAGCGACCTCATCCGCGCGATCCGAGACACAACCCCCTGTCTCCCCGTGCTCGGCGTCTGCCTCGGCATGCAGATGCTCGCCCTCCACGCCGGCGGCACCATGGACCAGCACCTCCCCGACTCACGCGCCGACGCCTCGCGCCACTGGGAAGCCGCCCACGAGATCATCCCGAAAGACCCCTTCGAACTCCCCCCCTGGGCAACCCTCTCCCGGGGCACCGTCCTCAGTCGCCACAAACAGGCCGTTACCGACCCGGGATCTATGCGCGTCATCGCGACCAGCGACGATGGACTCATCGAAGCCATCGCCGATCCGACCCGCCCCTTCATGCTCGGCGTCCAGTGGCACCCCGAACGCACCGAGCACGATCCCCTCGGCCTCGATCTCTTCCGCCGCCTCGTCGACGCCTCACGCGCCTGATCACCCGTGCGCTGCGCCGCTATAGAAGTATCTTCCGATCCCGATCGTGAAGACTAGGCATCCATACAGCGCGTGATCGATCCACGACGCGAGCGTCGACCGTGATCGATCAAAAGTCCTCGCAAACAGCACGCCCCCGATCACGCACAAACCCACCGCCAGCCAGTTGTGGAACACCACGTGCGCGTGCCCGAACGCCACCGCGCTCGCGCCGATCATCGCCCATCGCCCGCGAAACAGCGTGCGATAACGGTGGAACATGAACGCCCGCCAGATCACCTCCTGCGGGTACACGCTCACCATCGGATAAAAAACCATGATGATCAGCCACAGCGTCGGACGCTCCCGAGGCAGCGACAGAAAGATCGGATCCCCATCAGTCAACGCGTCGAACGCATACACCGCCCCCGCCAGCAACGCACCCAGCACGCCAAAGATCGCAAGCAACCGACCCAACTCTCGCTTCATCGCGCCGAAGTTCCAGAGCGTCCGACGCTCAAACGTCGGATCCAGAAGCAGCACCGCAAGCGTGTACGCAAAGAACGCCCATAAGGCCGGAAACAACAGACCCGGGCTCCGCACCGCGAAGAAGTACACCATCGGGCCCACAAAGAAAAGCAGACCCAACTCCCCCGCAAGCACCCAACGAGGAAGATCCCCCGCGCGACGCCACACCCCACGCACGATCAAACTGTCCCTCGGCTCTCGTTCCATATCGTGCGGCATTCGTGCGGGCCTGTCTCTTCAATGCAGCCGCCTAGAGTACGTCAGGACGGCCATACATCTCCTCTATCCATGACAGAATGGTTCGTCAGGTCCCGACCGGTCGATTCCCATCGAGTTGGAGAAACCCAATGTCCAGGCAGCCCGTCATCGTCGCCGCAAAGCGCACCCCGATCGGCAAGTTCTTCGGCGGGCTCTCGAAGGTCCCCTCGCCCATCCTCGGCTCATACGCCATCAAGGCCGTCTTCGACGCCGCACCCGCCCTCAAAGACAAAGTGGATGAGGTCATCATGGGCTGCGTCCTCCAGGCAGGACTCGGACAGAACCCCGCTCGCCAGGCAGCCGTCAAGTCCGGACTCCCGACCACCATCAGCGCCCAGACCATCAACAAGGTCTGCGGCTCAGGCCTCCAGGCCGTCATGCTCGCCGCACAATCCATCAAAGCCGGTGACAACAACGTCGTCATCGCGGGCGGCTTCGAGAACATGACCGCCGCGCCCCACCTCGCGCACGTCCGCGAAGGCGTCAAGTTCGGCAACGCCGAGATGAAAGACCACATGCAGTTCGACGGACTCACATGCGCCTTCGAGGGGTGGGCCATGGGCAACGCCGCCGACCACATCGCACAGAAATACGCCATCTCCCGCGAGGATCAGGACCGCTTCAGCGCCCAGAGCCACCAGCGCGCCGCGATGGCCACCAAAGAGGGCTGGTTCAAGAGCGAGATCGTCGCCCTCACCGGCGAGCAGTGCATGGACAAGAAGTCACCCGGCGTCAGTGCCGACGAGGGCATCCGCGCAGAGTCCACCGCTGAAGGGCTCGCCAAGCTCCGGGCCGTCTTCACCAAGGACGGCACCGTCACCGCCGGAAACGCCTCGCAGATCTCCGACGGAGCCGCCGCCATCGCCGTCTGCTCCGTGATCGCCGCCGAAGAGATGGGCCTCAAGCCCATCGCAAAGATCCTCTCCTACCACACACACGGAGTAGACCCCAAGGACATCTTCGCCGCCCCAATCGGCGGCATCAAGGGCGCTGTCGATCGTGCCGGGCTCAACATGTCCGACATCGACCTCTTCGAGATCAACGAGGCCTTCGCCGCGCAGGTCCTCTGCAACACCAAGGAACTCAAGATCGACGAGGCCAAACTCAACATCTGCGGCGGCGGCATCGCCCTCGGCCATCCGATCGGCGGCTCCGGCGCACGCATCCTCACCACTCTCATCCACCAGCTCCACCGCACCGGCAAGAAGCGCGGCGTCGCCGCCCTCTGCCTCGGCGGTGGCAACGCCGTCGCCATGGTCGTCGAGGTGTAAGGACTTGTCGGTTTCCGAGCTGCCACGCATGGAGTGAAAGCCGCGCCGACCTACACTACGGACCGCTCGGACACTGCCTCGAATGTCCCCTGATCTGGGGCGAGGCGGTGCACGCTCGGCTTCTGGAAAGGCGATCGGCAACACATGCTCCGGCGAACCCACACGTGCGGCGAAATCCGCGAATCACACGTCGGTCAGACCGTCCGCCTCAACGGCTGGGTCAATGGCTATCGGGGCCACGGCACCGGCCTCGTCTTCATCGATCTTCGCGATCGCTACGGACTCACCCAGGTCGTCTTCGACGGCGAAGACCTCCCCAAAGAAGTCCTCGAAATCGCCGATCACCTCCGCAACGAGGACGTCATCGCCATCGAGGGCAAGGTCCGCATCCGTGTCGGAGGCGAGAACCCCAAACTCATCACCGGCAAAGTCGAGATCGTCGTCTCATCGCTCGAAGTCCTGAATAAAACCGCCAACCCACCCATCCTCCCCGACGATGGCACCTCCGGCGGCAAAATGGCCAACGAGGAACTCCGCCTCACACACCGCTACATCGATCTCCGCCGCCCCCGCGCCCAGCAGATCCTCGGCGTCCGTCACAAGGTCTACCAGACCACCCGGCGCTACTTCGACGAGAACGGATTCCTCGAAGTCGAAACCCCGATCCTCTACAAGAGCACGCCCGAGGGCGCACGCGAGTTCCTCGTTCCCAATCGCCACGTCCCCGGCTCTTGGTACGCCCTCCCCCAAAGCCCGCAGCTCTTCAAGCAGATCCTCATGGTCGCCGGATGCGACCGCTACATGCAGATCTGCCGCTGCTTCCGCGACGAAGACCCACGCGCCGACCGCCAGGCCGAATTCACGCAGATCGACTTGGAGATGTCCTTCGTCCGACGCGAACACGTTATGGAGATGATGGAGGGCTTCGTCCGCCGCCTCTGGAAAGAGATCGCGGGCGTTGACGTCCCGCCCATGCAGCGCATGACCTACCGCGAGGCGATGGAGCGGTTCGGCATCGACCGCCCCGACACTCGCTACGGGCTTGAGATCAAGGACATCTCGGATATCGCCGCCAGGACCGACGTCGGCTTCTTCAAGGACGTACTCGCCAAGGGCGCGGACCGCCCGAAGTACAGTTCGCACCGGGGCGTTGTGAAAGCGATCCGCGTGCCTGGTGGAGCGGAAAGACTCACCCGCAAGATGACCGACGGCTACAACGAGTTCGCACGATCCTTCGGCGCGGGCGGCGTCGCCGTCGTCAAGGTCAACGCCCAGGGCGCGTTCGAAACCGGCATCGCCAAGTTCCTCGAACCCGTCAAGGCCGACCTCTTCGCAGCGCTCTCCCTCCAGCCCGGAGACACCGTCCTCTTCGTCTCCGACCTCTACAGCGTGGCCACCAAGGCCCTCGGCGAACTGCGCCAGAAGGTCGCACGCGACATCGGCATCGTTCCCAAGCCCGGTGCCGAAGGCGGCCCGTGGAACTTCCTCTGGGTCATGGACTTCCCCATGTTCGAGCGCGACAAGGAGTCCGGCCGCTGGGTCGCGATGCACCACCCATTCACCAGCCCCAACGACGACCAGTTGGAAGCGTTCGTGAAGGCCGACGTCAACGACGAGGACACGATCGCCCAGATCGTCTCCGCCGGCTACGACATCGTGCTCAACGGCCAGGAGATCGCCGGCGGTTCCGTCCGAATCCACGACCAGAAGGTCCAGAGCAAGGTCTTCCAGTTGCTCGGCCTATCGCCCGAGTCCGCGAAGGAGAAGTTCAGCTTCCTGCTCGAAGCGCTCCAGTTCGGCGCGCCCCCGCACGCGGGCATCGCGTTCGGCCTCGATCGCCTCATCATGAACTTCGTCGGCACCGACAACATCCGCGACGTCATCGCGTTCCCCAAGACCCAGACCGGCCAGGACCTGATGACCAAGGCCCCCAGCCGCGTGACCGACGAGCAGTTGAAGGAGTTGTACGTCAAGAGCACATGGAACAGCTGATCGCTGGCCAGCATCATCGACCAGCCCGGTGGAGCAAAAGATGCACCTGCAGTTCTTTCAGGTCGATTCCTTCACGCGACGCGTCTTCCACGGCAACCCCGCAGGTGTCGTCCATCTGGAGAGTTGGCTGCCGGATGAGCGCATGCAGCAGATCGCGGCGGAGGCCAACCTCTCCGAGACCGCCTTTGTCGTCCGCACCGGCGGCTCCGGCAACGGCGAGGTGCGGTACCACATCCGCTGGTTCACGCCTTCGGTCGAGGTCGAACTCTGCGGCCACGCAACGCTCGCCGCGGCACACATCCTCTGGCATCATGTCGGCGAGCGTGCGCCCCGCATCGTCTTCGACAGCAAGAGCGGCCCGCTCCCCGTTCAGCGCGAGGGCGACCTGACCGTTCTCGACTTCCCTTCACGCCCCGGCGAGCCGATCCCCGTGACCGACGAACTTGCCGCGGCTTTCGGGCGTCGCCCGACCGAGGCCTTCAAGAGCCGCGACATCATGGCGGTCTTTGAGGCAAAGCGTGAGGTTCACGAGATGTTGCCTGATATGTCGAGGGTCGCTGCGTTCGATGCGACCTGCCTCATCGCCACCGCGCCTGGTGCAGGTCACGACTTTGTGAGCCGCGTCTTCGCACCCCGTGTCGGCATTCCCGAGGATCCTGTGACCGGTTCTGCCCATTGCACGCTCGCGCCGTACTGGGCGAAGCGGCTCGGAAAGTCGAAGGTCACGGGCCATCAGGTGAGCAGGCGTGGCGGCGAGCTCTTCTGTGAGGTTGCCGGCGACCGCGTGAAGATCGGCGGTCACTGCGTGATGTATCTTGAGGGCCGGATCTGCGTGTCCTGATGATGGCCAGTGCTCTCGGATTTACGGGCTGGGCACAAGGATTGTCTTGCCGTTGTCTGAGTCGCGGTCGCCCAGGACACAGTCCGCGATGACTTGCGCGACGGTTTCGGGCGAGAGGGCTTTGTTGCGCGGGAGCGATCTTTCAGGGATGATCGAGCGCAGCATGTCGGTCTCAACCGCGCCAGGCGCAACAGCGAAGCCCTTGATACCGACCGATGCGCCCTCCTTGGCGATTGATTTGACCATCAGCTCAACCGATGCCTTCGCCGCCGCATAGGCATAGAACCCGGGGAAAGGATCGACCGTTGCGATCGATGACACGTTGACGATCCTGCCCGACTTTCGTGAGGACATGTAGGGCCATGCCGCGAGTATGAGGTTGGCCGGGCCGAGCGCGTTGATCTCGAAGGTCTGGCGGACAAGGTCAGGGGTGTGCTTGGCAATGGGGGTGAGCGGGGCATAACCGGCGTTGTTGATGAGAGCGTCGATTCTGGAGGTTGCGCCTGCGACATGGCGGATGAGAGCAGCGCACGACTCGGGGTCGCCCACGTCGGTCGGCACGCAGTGGTGCTGGCCGGGCGTGAGGGTGTCGCGGGCGTCGGTCAGCATCTGCTCACGTCGGCCGGCGAGAACGATGTCCCAGCCCGCTGCGGCGAGGATTCGGGCGGTGGCAAGTCCGATGCCTGAGCCGGCTCCGGTGACGATCGCGACGGGGGATGACGCTTCGGACATGGGTGCTCGCTTTGTGTAAGGATGGAAGTGGCGACTGTGCGTACGGGTTGACTCCGCCTTAGACTTCACCCGATATGCTCGCCCGGATTCTTGTCATCCTCGCGTTTCTTGGGATTGTCGGCACGCCGATCGCGGTTCGGTTTGGTGCGAAGAACGCGCCTGATGATCGTAAAGATGCCGCACGCCTGATTGTGGTGACGCCTCACGTGCAGCAGATCATGATGGAGTTTGATCGGCTGTTCGACGAATGGCACACGGAGAAGTACGGGCAACGTGCACGAATCGAGACGCGGCGACCTGGGGGGACGAGTGAGATCCTGAAGATTCTCGAGGCCCAGTTCGTGGCCGCGGGTCGAGCGGGGAAGATCAGGATCGGTGAGGATGGGTTTCCGGTCGTGGAGCGAGGGGCGATCGATTTCGATGTCATGTTCGGGGGTGGGAGTTACGACCACGGCCGGCTCAAGAGCGGTGTGAAGGTCCGAGTCGGCGGTGGTGAGGATGTGATGGTTCCGATCTCGGAGCCGGTGGGCTTCGGGCAGGCGCGGCTCGATGAGTGGTTCGGAGAGAACCGGATCGGATCGGGGTTTCTGTACGACCCGGAGCAGTACTGGATCGGGACCGCGCTCTCCAGTTTCGGCATCGTGTACAACCGAGAGGTGCTTGCTCGGTTGGGCGTGCCTGAGCCACAGAGCTTCGAGGACCTGTGCGATCCGAGACTGGCGGGGTGGATCGCGTTGTCGGATCCGCGTCAGTCGGGGAGCATGACGACTTCTCTTGACGCGATTCTGAACTATTACGGCTGGGAGCGTGGGTGGCGTGTGCTGATGGCGATGTCGGCGAATGCGAGGTCATTCACGAACATGTCCACGAAGCCGCCGATCGATGTCGCGCAGGGGGAGGCGGCGGCGGGGCTTGCGATTGACTTTTACGGCAGATCGCAGGCGCAGGCGGTGATGCGCCCTGGGGAGACATCGGAAACGAGCCGTGTCGGGTTCAGCGACCCGGCCGGAGCGGTGTACATCGATGCGGATCCTGCGTCGGTGATGCGGGGTGGTCCGCAGCCGGAGATGGCACGGAGGTTCATCGAGTTTTGTCTGACCGAAGAGGCGCAGGCGCTTTGGCAGTTTCACGCGACGGGGAGCGCGGCCGGGAGGACCAATCCCGCGGGCTGGAACGGAGAACCGATGGGGCCCCGTCAGTATGAGCTGCGTCGGATGCCAGTCCGGCGGGTGATGTATGAGAGGCACATCGACTCGTTCGTTGATCGCGTGACGCCGTTTGAGTCGGCTTCATCGGTTGAGGCGAGGGGTTGGAGGACGGCGATTCCGGTGATGATGGGTGCGTTCGGCATCGATTCCAGCCGCGAGCAGCGCGAGGCGTGGCGTGCGATCTCTCGAGCCAAGTCCGAGGGGAGCAAGGTTGCCTCCGAGACGATTGCGGAGATGGAGAGGTTGTTCTTTGCGATGCCGGATCATGAGATGCCGGACGGCAGCGTGCTCGCATTCTCGCCAGAGCAATACAGAGCGATCCGTGAGAGTTGGCGTGACCCGAACCATCCTGGTTGGCTGCAGCGTTCGGAGCTGTCGTATCGTCGCCAGTTCGTCGCGAACTATCGGCGTGTGGTCGAGTTAGGATCTTCCGGGCGCATGGGGGGCGGGCGTTGAGACGTCGGGCACGAGTCTGCGGGGATAACGCGGGTGGGAGGTTGCGGAGTTGATGATGAACGCTACACAGGAGTCGCGCCAAGGGGGGGCTCGGCCCATCGCTGCACGGATCGTTGCAACGCTCGGTCCGGCGAGTGAGTCGTCGGAGGTTGTTGCGAAGCTCATCCTTGCGGGCATCACGGTCTTTCGGCTGAATTTTTCGCATGGCGAGTTTGCAGCGCATCTGGCGCGGCTTCAGACGGTGAGGAATGTCGCGCACCGGTTGGGGCGGCCGACTGCGGTGATGGGTGATCTGCAGGGGCCGAAGATACGTGTCGGTAAGGTCGCTGCGCCGGGGCTGATGCTGGAAGCGGGGCAGGATGTTGTGTTCCGGGTTGGTATGAAAGAGGCGGCGGTTGAGAAGGGTGTTGTCGTGTTGCCGACGACTTATGCCGCGATGGTGGGAGAGGTGGCTCCGGGTCAGCGGGTGCTGATCAATGACGGTGCGATCCGGATGCTTGCGGTGGAGGCGGATCTCGGGCGGGGTGAGTTGCGGGCACGCGTGACGAATGGCGGGCTCGTGACGAGCGGGAAGGGGATCAATCTACCGGAGAGCGATGTCAAGGCACCGGCGATCACAGAGCGCGACTGGGTGTGCGTGGAGTGGGCGGTCGAGAACGGTTTGGACTTCCTCGCGCTGTCGTTCGTCCGTGAGGCGAGTGAGGTCTTGGAACTCAAGGAGCGGCTCTCGGGGATGTGCTCGGTGCGGTACGACATCGACAAGTCCGGGCAAGGGGCTTCGATCCCGGTGATCGCAAAGATCGAGAAGCCGCAGGCGGTCGCGAATCTCGATTCGATCGTGCAGGCGGCGGATGCGGTGATGGTCGCGAGAGGTGACCTGGGCGTGGAGATGGACATCGCGAAGGTGCCGGTGGTTCAACACCGGATTCTTGCGGCATGCGGGCAGTGGGGTAAGCCCTGCATCGTGGCGACCCAGATGCTCGAGACGATGACAGAGAACGCCTCGCCGACTCGCGCTGAGGCGAGCGATGTTGCGAACGCGATCTTCGATGGCGCGGATGCGGTGATGCTGTCCGGCGAGACGGCCGTGGGCAAGCATCCGGTGCTTGTTGTCGAGACGATGCGGAGGATCATCGAGGCGGCCGAAGAGCAGGTTCTGAGCGAATTTCGCGATGCGAAGCCGCCGACACGGATGATCGAGCAAAGGTATCGGACGGCGGCGCTTGCGCACGGCGCCTGGCACCTCGCCCGTGACCTGCAGGCGAAGGCGATCGTCTGCTGGTCTGAGAGCGGGGGGAGCGCGCGTTACCTTTCGCAGACAGGGTTTGCGGTTCCGATTCTGGCGTACTCGTCGAGCGGACGATCGACGAGGCGGATGGGGCTGCTCCGCGGGGTGACGGCGATTGAGTGCAAGCCGCCTCCGACTGGGCGACTGGGCGATTGGGCGACACTGGTGGAGAAGGATCTGCTGACTCGCGGATGGGTCAAGACCGGTGATTCGGTGATCTTGATGGCGGGGAAACCGCTTGGTGTCGCGCGGGTCGTTGATTCGATGGCGGTGATGACGATCGGGGATCCGACAAGCGGCTTCCGGGCGTGAGTTTGAGTGTGGTGCACCTTGAATCTGCATCTTGCCAGCGTGCGAGTACGCTTGGGCATGGCTGTGAAATCAGAGAGCGTGGCGGTGGTATCGATCGGCGACGAGCTGGCGATCGGTCAATCGCTTGACACCAACTCGAAGTGGTTGAGCGAGAAGCTCACCGAACGGGGGCTCACGGTTGTTGAGCATGTGACTGTGCCGGATGACCTTGAGCGACTGGTCGCGACACTCAGGCGTTTGGCGCGGACATGCTCGAAGATCGTGGTCACGGGGGGGCTCGGTCCGACAGAGGATGATCTGACGAGGGAGGCGGTGGGCATGCTCCTGGGGGAGCGACTGGTTGAGGATCCGGAGTCGCTTGAGGCGATCCGAGCGTGGTTCGCGGCGGCGAAGCGGACGATGCCTGAGCGGAACCGGGTGCAGGCACTGAGGCCTGAGTCGGGTGTTCACCTCTCAAATCCGAACGGCACTGCTCCCGGGCTGCGTGTCTTGTTTGAAGGTACGACGATCTTGTGCCTTCCGGGGCCACCGGGAGAGATGCGTCCGATGTTCGAGCGGGTTGTTGAGACGGAGATTCAGCCGCCTGAAGGCCGGAAGATCCGGACGATGGTGTTTCAGACCATCGGCGCGGGTGAGTCGGATGTCGCTGGCCGGCTCGGGGTGCTGATGAGCAGGGGCCGCAATCCACTTGTGGGAACGACGGCCTCAGCCGGGATTGTCAGCGTGAGGGTGAGGTATGAGGGGGGGGGTACCGAGGATGAAGTGGCGCGGCTGCTCGATCAGACGTCTGCGGCGCTTCGTGATGCCGTGGGAGATCTGGTCTTTGCAGAGGGAGGGGGCTCCCTGGCCGAGGTTGCTCTGGAGAAACTGCGGCGCGTGGGCGGTCGGCTGGCGACGGTGGAGAGTTGCACTGGCGGGATGTTGGGCCAGAGTCTGACGGCGATCGCGGGCTCGTCGGATGTGTACGTCGGGGGGTGGGTGACGTACAGCAACGAGATGAAGAGTCGGCTTGTCGGGGTTGATCGGGGTGTGATCGAGAGGTGCGGGGCGGTCAGCCGCGAGGTCGCTTGCGAGATGGCGAGTGGGGGGCTGTCTCGCTCGGATGCGGATCATTGCCTGGCGATCACCGGGGTTGCGGGGCCTGGGGGTGGGACGGCGGAGAAGCCGGTTGGGACGGTGTGGATCGGGCTTGCATCGCGCGAGGGAGGGGTCGATTGTCGGCGCTTCCAGATGCGAGGGGAGCGGGACTCTGTCCGTCAGTGGTCGGTGTCGAGCGCGCTCGGGATGCTGGTGCTTCGCCTTGATGGGCGGAGCGGGGTGCGGCTCTTGCGTCAGGCCGAAGCGTAAGTCGGATCAGTGTGCGGCCCGTTCCAAGTCTTTGATGGCGCGGCGAGCGCGGAGCCGAGAGAGCTGTGACATGCGGTCGAGGATCAGGACGCCATCCAGGTGGTCTGTCTCGTGCTGCCAGCAGCGTGCCAAGAGCCCATCGGCCCGTAGAGTGAACTGGCGTCCGTCTAGATCGAGGGCTGTGATCGTGATCCGGGGAGGGCGGAGGACTTCGCCCGAGATGTTCGGGAGGGAGAGGCAGCCCTCGTCATAGGGTTCGACGATCCCTTCGGGCTCGGAGAGAACGGGGTTGATGTAGACCGTGGGGCTCAGGGTCGCGGTGGCTGGTGAAGCGGCGGCGGAGCGTCCGTCTTCAGGGTCCTCGGGTACATGGGCGACGAACATGCGCCAGGAGAGCCCGACCTGCGGCGCTGCGAGGCCGATTCCCTCGGCCTCGTGCATCAGCGAGATCATCCTGCGTGCGACGTGGCGGACTTCCTCGGTGATGGAAGTGAGTTCGGAGGCCCGGCGACGCAGCACGTCTGCCGGGTAGTTGACGATTGAGAGTGTTTCGGGATCAAGGGACATCCGCCGATCGTATGAAGCGAGAGCCGGTCCATCCGCCGGTAGGGATACGTTGTACAATCTGGACCGGACTTTCGGGCGTGGACGCCTCGTTACCTTGTTTGGCGCCTCAGGTGCCGTTGGACGTACAGCATGGGCTTGTTTGGGAAGAAGAAGGACGAGTCGTCGCAGGCCTCGTCAGCGACGGGCACGAAGCCGGCCTCCGAGGGGGCTTCGGCGGGGTCAGGTACGGACCCTGAGCCGGAGAAGGCGCAGCGGTTCTTTGATCGGGCCAAGACGGTCCACCAGACCGGGAGTTACGAGTACGCGATGCAGTTGTGGCTGCAGGGGTTGCGATTTGATCCCGGGAGCATGTCGGGCCTGGAAGGGTACTTTCAGTCGGCAACGCTGCACGCGGAGAAATCCGGGGGGAAGATCAGCAAGGAGACGGCGAAAGTCTTTGACGGGAAGTCCCCCGTTGAGAAGTTCCTGCTGACACTGCTTGCGTGGTCCATGAAGATCAAGGATGCGTCGCTGGCAGTAAAGTCGACGGAGGCTGCGGCAGGGCTTGAGCTTGCGGAGACGGCGTTCTGGATCGGCGAGAAGGCACTGGTGCTGAGCAAGGGGGAGGCGAAGCCGAAGAAGGAGAACTTCACGCGTCTGCTGGAAGCGTTCGCGAAGGTCGGGGCGTACGACAAAGCGGCAGAGGCGGGGGATGTTGCGCTGCGGATCGATCCGGGTGATGGTGATCTGTCAGGACGTGTGCGGAACATGTCTGCGCAGTCGACGATGGCGAAGGGGGGATTCGACCAGACCGGAAAGGCGGGGGGATTCCGTGCGAACATCAGGGATCTCGACAAGCAGCGGCAGCTGGAGGATGCGGACCGTATCGTCAAGACTGAAGAGACCATCGATCGGCTGATCGCGGATTCGGAGGAGGCATACGCCAAGTCGCCCGGCGATCTTGCGGTGATTGGTGCGTATGCGAAGCGTCTGCGTGAGCGTGGTCGGCCGGAGGATGAGGAGGCCGCGTTCCGAGTGCTGAGCAAGGCGTTTGACGAGACGAAGCAGTTCAGGTTCCGCCAGGAGATGGGGGAGATCCGTCTGCGCAGGGCATCGCGTGCGCTCAGGAAGCATGAGGAGGCAGCGGCGGCGAATCCGGAGAATGCCGAGCTAGTGGAGAAGGCGAGCCAGGCGAGGTCTCAGTATCGCAAGATGGAGATCGAGGAGTACAAGCTCCGAGTCGCTTCGTACCCTACGGATCTCGGGCTGAAGTACGAACTCGGGCGAAAGTACTTTGAGTCAGGGCAGTATGAGGAGGCGATCGCGCTGTTCCAGGAGGCGCAGAGTGATCCGAAGTTGCGTGGGCAGGTGCTGGGCATGCTCGCGGAGTGCTTCCTCAAGATCGAGTGGCTCGACGAGGCGATCCAGACCTATCGGCGTGCGATCGAGGTTCTGGGTGAGATGGGTTCACCGACCGTGTTGCTCGAGCTGAGATATGGTCTGGTGATTGCTCTGCAAGAGAAGGCGACGAAGGAGCGTGACGCGGATTCGGCGGTTGAGGGGTTCCGGCTGGCATCGACGATCGCGATCCAGCAGATCAGTTATCGTGACGTAAGAGTGCGACGCGAGCAGTTGAAAGCGCTCGTGAGTGAGCTTGGCGGAAAGTTGTGAGCCGCCTCGCCGGATGGTCAGAGATCTGTGGAGGGTGAGATGGGATCGGGAGCGGGTGCGGTTGTGTTGATTCCTGCCCGGCTCGGATCGACGCGCTTTCCTGGGAAGGTGCTCGCATCCAAGACCGGAAGGCCGCTGATCTGGCATGTCGCGACGAGGGCCGCGAGGGCTCCTGGGATCGGGAGGGTGGTTGTGGCGACGGACAGCGAGCAGGTCGCTGCGGTGGTTCGGTCGTTTGACATCGAGACGGTGCTGACGGGTGAGCATCCCAACGGGACGAGCAGGTTGGCAGAGGCCTCTGCGCGGCTGGGGCTTTCTGATGAGTCGCTGATCGTGAATATCCAAGGGGATGAGCCGGAGATTGATCCTGAAACGATTCACTCAGCGGCTGAGGCGATGGGGCGTGCTGGGGCGGAAGTCGGCACGGTGGCGTCGCCTTTCGGTCCTGATGAGGATCCAGCGAACCCGAATATTGTGAAAGCTGTTGTGGGGTGTACGGGGCTTGCGCTGTATTTTTCGCGAGCGTTGGTGCCGCACGATCGTGATGCCGGCCTGGGTGTGACTGATGACGGGGGTGTTGCCCGCCCGCTGAAGCATGTGGGGATCTATGCGTATCGGGTGGGGTTTCTTCGGACGTATGCGACGCTGCCTGCGACGCCGCTGGAGCTCACGGAGAAACTTGAGCAACTGCGGGTGCTTGAGCATGGGTACCGGATTGGGGTGGCGATCCGTGAGTGCCACACGCAGGGGATCGACACCCCGGAACAGTACGAGGCGTTTGTGAGGCGTTGGTGGGCGAAAGCGGATTGTGATCGTGATTCGTGACTGGACGACCTGAGTCGGTTCGTTACGATGTCCTATGCCAAGCGGACGTGAGCGGATGAGCACTTCGTCGCAGGGACAGGGTTTGGGGCAGGGCGAATCGGGTCGATCCGAGCCGCCTGCCGAGAAGGGCTGGGGCGCGTCGCGTCGGAGTGGCAGTGCCTCCGGAAAGGGCGACCTTCTCTCGTCGCTGGCTGAGACGACAACATCTACAGAGCTGTATTCGCCGGTTCCGGACGGGTATCAGCGCGGGCGTCATCGGTATGTGGTGGTGCTTGGCACGGTGATGAGCGGTCTGGGCAAGGGGATCTTCGCGTCGAGCGTGGCGAAGATGTTGAAGGACAAGGGTTTGACGGTCGCGCCGATCAAGATGGAAGGGTACCTCAACATCGATTCGGGGACGCTGAATCCGTATCGGCACGGCGAGGTGTTCGTGCTTGATGACGGCACCGAGTGCGACATGGATCTGGGCACGTATGAGCGGATGCTCGATCAGAACCTGACACGGTGGAACTTTACGACGTCTGGGCAGGTCTACTCGGAGATTCTCGATCGCGAGCGGCAGGGCGTGTACCTCGGGCGCGACGTGCAGATGATCCCGCATGTCACGGGGGAGGTGAAGCGGAAGCTGCGTGAGCTTGCGATGCGCGGGGATGGGAAGAAGCCGGCGGATGTCGTGCTTGTTGAGGTCGGTGGGACGGTTGGCGACTATGAGAACGGTTTCTACATCGAGGCGTTGCGTGAGCTTGCGTTCGAGGAGGGGCCGGGCTCGACGTGCTTTGTCGCGTTGACGTACGTGATCGAGCCGAAGGCGCTTGGCGAGCAGAAGAGCAAGGCGGCGCAGCTGGGCATCAAGCGTCTGATGGAAGCGGGGATCCAGCCGCAGATGATCGCGTGCCGCGCGACGAACGAGGTCTCGCACACGGTGCGCGAGAAGATCGCGATGTTCTCGAACGTGCCGATGCGTCGTGTGTTCTCGATGCACGATCGCCCGAGCATCTACACGATTCCAGAGGAGATGCGTGCCGACGGGCTGGACCGTGAGATCCTCTCGATCCTTGAGATGCACGATCGTGTCGATGTGGTGCAGGAGGATCGTTCGCGAGCGAGGTGGACGGCGTTCACGCACTCGCTGACTGCGTCGCATGATCGCAAGGTGACGATCGGTATCACGGGCAAGTATGCTGCGCTTCGGGATGCGTACGCGTCGATCGACAAGGCGCTTGAGCATTGCTCGGCGCATCTGAAGTGCGACATCGAGCAGAAGTGGATCGACACGACGGAGATCTCGCCTTCGAACGTTGCGGCGCAGCTCTCGGGTCTTGACGGTGTGATCGTGCCGGGCGGTTTCGGCGCGAGGGGGGTTGAGGGCAAGATCGCGTGCGTGAGGCACTGCCGCGAGAATCTGATCCCGTATCTCGGGATTTGCTTGGGATTCCAGGTCGCGGTGATCGAGTACACGCGGAACGTGCTGGGGCTCAAGGACGCGACGAGCACGGAGTTCGATCCGTCGAGCGACAATGCGGTGATCAGCGAGTTGCCTGATCAGAAGAAGATCGAGGGTCTCGGGGGAACGATGCGCCTTGGTGCGCAGGACGTTCAGGTGATGCCTGGAACGCTTGCGTCGTTCCTGTTTGGCGGGAAGACGAGCGTTCGCGAGCGTTTCCGGCACCGGTACGAGGTCGATCCGAAGTACATCGAGCGGCTTGAGGCGCACGGGATGGTCTTCTCGGGGCGTCACCCCAGTCAGCCGATCATGCAGATCATCGAGCTGGCGCAGCCGGGGACGGCGAGCACGCCGGGACAGGAGCAGAACACGCACCCATACTTCATCGGTGCCCAGTATCACCCGGAGCTGACGAGCAGGCCGCTGACACCTCAACCGCTTTTCATGGGGCTGGTTGCTTCGGCGATCGGCAGGAAGATGGGTGATCAGCCGGAGTCGAGGTCCATCAGGAAGGCACCCGAGCTTGTCCGGTGGTTGCGTGAGGGACCTTCGTCGCTGCAGGGGAGTTGAGATCGGAACGCTCGGTGGGTGCTTTCTGAGCGTGTGGGTCAGTGCGTTCGTTCGGCGTGACGTAGGACTTTGGCACTGTGCAGCAGGATGAGCGCGGAGCGTTTGTCCGGGCGGCCGCGTTGCACACATGCGTTGTGCACGAGCGTCTGCGCGTGCAACGCAGCGTCTGGGTGCTGGTCGGCGAAGAGGGCGAACGCGTGGAGTCCCCAGGGGCGGTTCGTGCCGTTGTCGGGCTGCATGTTGTCGAGGTGCCAGAGGACCGATGAGCGGCAGCGGCTCATCGCGTGTTCGTCGTTGCGTGTGATCGCGAACGCGGTGAGGGCGTGGAGTGATGAGAGTTCGACCTCGGTCCATGCCTCGATTCCCTGCTCGCGGAGTCTCTGCGCGAACGGCCCGTCAGAGTCGAGGAGGTCGGCTGGCAGCGGTGCGCCAGGGCGAGTGAGGGACTCCCATATGTCGAGATCCGGTCGAGTGATCGGGGATTCGGCCCGATTCTGGATGCGTGCGTCAGGCAAGTCTGCCGGGATGGGGATGTCGAGAAGATGGGCAATCAAGGGGAGATCGGTTGGAAGTCGGCTCTGGTTCTCGTCTCGAAAGGACATGGCGAACGCGAGGCGCGAATGCGGCGTTGACTCCGGTGCTTGAGGGAGTTCGGGAACGACGGGGTTCGCCAGAGATTCGAGATGTGTTGCCCAGAGTCGGGAATCGATATTCACGGGTGGAGGGTATGGCTGTGCGAAGATTCGGCTGTTCGCAGTACGGTCGTCTTTTGCCGGCTCGGGCGCGCTGGTAGATTACGAAGCCGTGGAGAGAGTGCTTGAATGGTGGAGACGCTACACGCGAGCGCGATGCGTGATGTGTGGCGACATGGGCAAGGGGCTCCAGCGACGGCGATGGTGGGCAACGTATCAGTGCCCGTGTTGTGGGGGCGATCTGTACGCCCGCCCGCCTCGTTCGCTCGCGAGCATGGAGGGGTTCAGGCCGAGTTGGGCTCTTCTGTTGGCGTTGCGGGGTCTGGCGCGATGTCTGAGGAGTGGGTGGGCGGTTCGTGACTCACGGCCGGTGCGAGTCCGGCGACCTGCCGCGTTCTCGGCAGGGGCTGATCGATCGGGTTCTCGATCCCGCGAACGGCTCGGACAGGAAGATCGCGCCGAGTGAACCGTGTGTATCCCTCGGCTCGGGTGGGGCTTGCGGGTGCCCTCGTCGGGTGCCAGAGGTGGAAGGCGGGGATCGATGCGACTGCGATTGCCCATCTGAGTCCGCCACGCTGGTGGAGGCGGCGTGCGAGATCGTCGTCATCGTATCCGTACCCCGTATACTCCTCGTCGTACCCGTTGATCTCGATGAGTGGGCCGAGGCGCACGGCGTGGTGGCCACCGAGGATCTTGGGCTTGTGGCGCTTGCCGATGAGGGGCATCCAACGCTTCTGCCAGAGTTGGCGTCTGTAGCGTGCATCGCGAGCTTCGAGCGACGCGGCCTGATCTCTGTTCGGCGTGAGGCGGGCGGCGGCGTCTTGAGGGGAGTTCAGAATGAAGTCGGCGGTGAGAAAGCCCGTCGCGTCCTCGCTGAGGTTGATTCTGTAGGGAACAACGACGTCGGCTTTGTGATCAAGGTGTCGTTGGTAGGACTCGATCGCATCGGGGGCGAGTGTCATGTCGCCGTCGATGACGAGGAGGAGGTCTTCGGTTCGGCCTCCGTGTGACAGGATGGCGCGCACCCCGTTGTTGCGGACCTGGTTCAGGCGCGCCCGACCTTGATGGGGGCGTGAGACATGGAAGAGTGGCGGGGGGTGGCGATCTGAACGGGATAGCGACGCGCAGACTCTCGTCCATACCCGGTCGAGGAGGTGCTCGATCTCGCTGCTGGAGACATCGCACGTGACTGTGACGGTGTCCGGTAGCGGGGCGAGGATGCTGAGTGACGCGAGGCATGTGTCCAGGTGGCGAGTTGTATGTGTGGCAATCAGCAGATGTACCTGCGGTCGTCGTCCGGTAACTTCGTTATCGCCGCCGCGGGTCATGCCTGCGCAGTGTAGGGAGCCGGAGTGCGATTGCAGTTCGAGCGGTTTGGAGCATTGCGGATCGGATGGAGTCGATATGTGAGATATGGGAGTGATCCACGATGAAGCGAGCGGACTCTGAGAAGCAAGTCAGTTTCCTTGATGATGACGAGCCTGTGTCGTCCTGGGTTGCACCGCCCCCTTCATCGAGTGAGGGGAAGCGATCGGCTGAGGGGGAGGTCGCGTCGAAGAAGCCCGGGAGTAGTCCATCGCGTTCGCGGAAGGGGCATCGGTTCGAGGCGGAGCTGGATGTCGCGGAGTTGGATGACAGAGGACGCCCGGTGTCGACGTGGGGGGCGCGGGGGAGGGAGTTGGATCGGTCTGTGCTCATCTTCATGTCTCGTCGGATGTGCTATCCGGGTCGGCACGTTGTTGTGGCGGTCCATCTGATCGATTCGACGCCGGTGCCGCTGTTCGGCAGGGTTCGGGCGTGCGAGTATGAGGGCGATGGATTGTGCCGCGTGGAGCTGGATCTGCTTGAAGTTCCGGAGGATCGGCCGATTCGTGACTGGCTCGACGCGATTATCCGGCGGCTAAGCGCGGCTCGGTAAGGAATTGAGGGGAGTTTGTCTGTGCGCTTGACTCTTGGGGTGATGGCCCCGGACTCTTGTGTGCATGCGTGTCCTCCGTACAGCGGGTGAGATGGAGAGCTGGCTTGGCGGGCTCGGGTGGGCGTCGTCGGGTGGTCCTGTTGTGGTTCCGACGATGGGTGCGCTGCACCACGGGCACGCGAGTCTTGTGGAGCGTGGCGCGGCGATCGCGCGCGCGCGTGGGACACGGGCGGGGTGCGTCGTGTGGGTGTTTGTGAACCCGACGCAGTTCAATGACAGAACGGATCTTGCCAGGTATCCGAGGACGCTCGAGAGTGATGTCGGCTTGAGTGAGCGTTGCGGCGCGGCGGCGGTTTTCGCTCCGGACGCAGAGGTGGTGTATCCGTCCGGGTTCGAGATCGGCGTTCCGGCACTTCCCGCTGTCGCGACGGAGCCGGGTCTTGAGGATCGCTTCAGACCGGGTCACTTCGCGGGCGTCTGCCAGGTCGTGAACCGGTTCTTTGGATTGATGCGTCCATCGGTTGCGATTTTCGGTGAGAAGGACTGGCAGCAGTTGCAGGTCGTGAGGGCGATGGTTGCTCAGGAGGGCTTGGATGTTGAGATCTGTCCATCGCCTACGGTGAGGGATTCGGATGGACTTGCGATGAGCAGCCGGAATCGATTTCTTGATGGAGCGGATCGCGAGAAGGCCTTGTCGCTGCACTCCGCGCTCGTCGCGGCCTCCCGAGCGGAGTCGGTGGGGGATGCAGAGCACGCGATGCGGGATGTGCTTGGATCTCGAGGGGTCGAGGTAGAGTACGCGGTCGTGAGAAGGGCGGAGACCTTGAAGGCCGAAGAGCCCGGAAAGAGGCGAGAGGCGGGCGGCTCCCGCGCCTTGATAGCGGCGAGGGTGGGTGGGGTGCGGCTGATCGACAACTGTGACTGGCTATCCGGTCCGTGATGCGGAATCCATGCGGGGGTGGCGATGCGGCGTCGGATGGTGTAGCGTGTGGGCCAGGCGTCAAGCGTTCTCCGGTCGTTGCAGTACGAAACCGTCAGGAGTTAGCCCTTGCAGCGGACACCATTGCATGACTTCCACGTTGAGTATGGAGCGAAGATGGTCGACTTCGCCGGGTGGGAGATGCCCATGTACTACTCGGGCATCCACGAGGAGCACCACCAGGTGCGCAGCTCCGGCGGGTTGTTCGACGTCTCGCACATGGGGCGGCTGCGTTTCACGGGGCGGCATGCCAGGCGGCTTCTCGAGCGGCTGTGCACGCGTCGGATCGGTGACATGAGCCAGGGGCAGTGCCGCTATTCGCTGATGTGCAACGACAATGGCGGTGTTCGTGACGATGTGATCGTGATGCGGGTCGAGGAGGATGACTTTCTTGTGGTCGTGAACGGCGCGAATCGCGAGAAGATCGTCGGGCATGTGGAGAAGGTTCGGGCGGCGGACAATCTCGTCGCGAAGGTCGCAGATGACACTCTTTCGTCGGCGATGGTCGCGTTGCAGGGTCCGAAGGTGATGGAGTTGATCTCGAGGGTCAGTTCCGAGGTTCCGACGCTGAAACGTTATCGATTTGCGATCAAGAACCTTGTTATCGCGAAGCTGATTGTGAGCCGCACGGGATACACGGGAGAGGATGGCGTAGAGGTGATCCTGCCTGCGGGGATGGTGGGGCTTGCGATGAAGCTGCTGTTGAAAGATGTGAACATGAAGGAGGCGGAGGCGCGGGTGAAGCCCGCGGGGCTCGGGGCTCGTGACACACTGCGTCTTGAGGCATCCATGCCGCTGTATGGTCACGAGCTGGGCGAGGAGATCAACGCTCTATCGTGCGGCGTGGACTTCGCCATCGCGATGGACAAGGACAAGGAAGAGGGCGGTCTGCCGTTCGTGGGTCAGGATGCCCTTCGGCGGACGCGCGACGAGGGTGGGCCGAGAAACAAACTGGTCGGGATCAAGATCGAGGGGAAGCGAACGGCCAGGCAGGGGAACGCCGTGCTCGTTGCTGGTCGCGGCGTGGGCACTGTGACGAGCGCGTGCCTGAGCCCGACGCTTGGCAAGCCGATCGCGATGGCGTTTGTAGAGACGTCCTTCGTGGCCGATGGTGCGATTGTGCAGATCGACACTGGCCGGGGCGTGCTTGAGGGCCGCTTGGTGCCGATGCCTTTCTACAAGGCGCCGAAGCAGTGATGTGAGGGGCCGAGCGTTGCGATCAGTCGGATGCCGGTGGGATCTCGACCCAGTGGCCTTCCTGGTGGCGCACGATCGTTCCGGTGGCGAGGTAGAGGACCTGCTCGGCGATGTTCGTGCAGTGGTCGGCGATGTCTTCGCAGCGGGTTGCCAGTTCGTGGATCACGAACGCGAAGTCTACGGACATCTTGCCCGAGGCGATCTGGTCTTCGGCGTTGCGGAGCAGCGCGGCCTTGAACGCGGCGACGGCGTCCTCGCTCTGCAGCACGACCTTGGCGAGGCGTGCGTCGGTGCGATCGACAGCGAGCCCGACATCTCGGACGATGCCGACGACGCTGTTGGTCATCACACGCAGTGTCGGGGGACAGACCGGCATCGCGGCCGGCACACGGGAGACGGCTTCGGCGATGGCGACTCCGACATCGGCGATACGCTCGAGCTCGTTGTTGACCTTCACGATCGTCAGGACGTGGCGGAGTTGGAGTTGATCCAGTTGCGCGCCCTGGCTTGTCGCGTCGGCGAGGAGCGAGACCGATGCCCGCTCGAGCTCGACATCGATGCGATCGATCTCGTCGTCGAGCCGGGGAACAGAAGCGGCCCGCTGTTGATCGCGGGAGAAGAACGAATCGAACGCGCACTCGACCAATGCCTGAACGCGGCGTGCCTGTGCCGCCAAGTCTTGGCGGAGTCCGTTGATCCGATTCGCGAAACCTTCGGGTGTGGTTGGCATAGGGGTGTTCTGTGGCGTGATCTTACCCGTTTGCGAGCGATCGGGGCGCACCGGAAGTCGAGGAGGCGACCTAGTCTTGTCTCTCGCTCGGCGTGCCGCTTTGAGCCGCGGGCGTATCAGGAGGTTTCCAGATGCCCTTCGACATCGAGTTTGTTCACGCACGCCAGATTCTTGACTCTCGTGGAAACCCGACGGTTGAGGTCGAGGTCGCGTTGAGCGGCGGCACGGTCGGTCGGGCCGCGGTTCCGTCCGGCGCGTCGACCGGCGAGAACGAGGCTGTCGAGCTGCGTGATGGTGTGGCGGGGGTGTACCTCGGCAAGGGCGTGCTGAAGGCAGTTGAGAACGTGAACGACCGGATCGCGGAGGCGGTCGAGGGATTGGACGCGCGCGATCAGGAGGGGATCGATGCGTTGATGATCGAGATGGATGGGACTCCGAATAAGTCGGAGCTTGGCGCGAACGCGATGCTCGGGGTGTCGATGGCGTGCGCCCGTGCCGCGGCGGATGCCTCGGATCTGCCGTTGTTTCGGTATCTCGGCGGGACTGGGGCGCGGACGTTGCCGGTTCCGATGTTGAACATTCTGAACGGCGGGAAGCATGCGGACAACACGGTGGATTTCCAGGAGTTCATGGTGCAACCGTGGGGCTTTGAGACGTTCGATGAGGGTTTGCGGGCAGGGGTCGAGATTTATCACGCGCTGAAGAAGGTTCTGCACGGGCGAGGGCTTTCGACGGCGGTTGGCGATGAGGGCGGATTCGCCCCGAATCTCAAGGCCAACGAGGATGCGTTGAAGATCATCGAGGAGGCGGTCGCGAAGGCAGGGTATAAGTGGGGTGAGCAGGTGTTCGTCGCGCTTGATCCGGCGGCGAGCGAGTGCTGGACCGAAGCGGCGAAGGACGGCAAGCAGGGGTACAAGCTGTTCAAGAGCAGCCAGGAGATCCTCACCAGCGATCAGATGGTGGATATGTGGGCCGAGTGGTGCCGGAAGTATCCGATCCGTTCGATCGAGGACGGGCTTGCGGAGAACGATTGGGCGGGATGGAAGAAGCTGACGGAACGGCTCGGCAAGACGACGCAATTGGTCGGTGACGACTTGTTTGTGACGAATCCGACGTTCCTCGAGCGAGGGCTTCGCGAGGGGTGCGCGAATGCGATTCTGGTCAAGGTGAACCAGATCGGAACGTTGAGCGAGACGTTCGCGGCCGTTGATATGGCGATGCGGAACGGCTATTCGGCGGTGCTCAGCCATCGATCAGGTGAGACCGAGGATTCCACGATCGCGGATATCTGCGTCGCGACGAACTGCGGGCAGATCAAGACTGGAGCTCCGTGCCGTTCGGACAGGAATGCGAAGTACAACCAGTTGATCCGGATTTCGGAGATCCTCGGGGATCAGGCGGTGTACGGCAGCCGGACGTGGCGGAGGGGCTGATACCCGGGATGGATCGGCACCGCAAGGCAGAGTATCGGTACAATCGGTCGATGGAATCCACGGCACGCATGGATGGTTCGCCGGGTCGGGTTGTCTCTCGGAAGACCATCCACAAGACGCGCAAATTCTCGTATGAATCTATAACTGTAGAGCGTGGCAGCACGACCTATGAGGTTCCGGGCATCAGGCACCCGGGCGCGGTCGTGCTGCTTCCGATCATGGACACGCAGGACGGTCGGGTTGTTGTCATGATCCGCAACTATCGCCCGTTGCTGGGCGAGCATGGCAAGGTGATCTGGGAGTTGCCAGCGGGCACGATTGAGCGGGGAGAGCCGGTCGAGGTGACGGCGCACAGGGAGTTGGTTGAGGAGACCGGCTATTCGGCGCAGCACCTCTCGCCAATCTGTCGCTTCTACACGACGCCCGGGATGACTGACGAGGTGATGTGGGCGTATGCGGCGTACGGGCTCACCCACGTCGGCGCGAGGCCGGAGCCGGATGAGTGGATGACGGTTGAACTGGTGCCCGTCGGGCGTGTGCTTGCGATGATCGAGAGCGGCGATCTGGCCGATGGGAAGTCGATTGTGTGTCTTCTGGCGGCGGCCCGTCGGGGCATGCTGTAGGAATGAGCCATGGGTTGGCAGGATCGGGACTATCAGCGGGGCGGCTCTGGCCGGGGGAACTGGCTGAGACGTGTCTTTGGCGACGGAGAGAATCCGTTTTCATGGGCGGTGCCGCTGTTCACGGCGTTCCAGATCCGCGTCAAGGTCCACGTCCTTTTCATTCTGTTGATCATCATGAAGCTGATCTGGTCGGCGTCGAGCGCGACCATGGGCGTCGGCCACATGCTGATGGGCATGGGGTTGCTGTTTGTGCTTGTTTTGCTGCATGAGTTCGGGCACTGCTTCGCATGCCGCTGGGTACAGGGTGAGGCGGATGAGATTCTGATGTGGCCTCTTGGCGGGCTTGCGTCGTGCAACCCGCCGCGTCACTGGCGGGCGCACCTGGTGACAGCCGTGGGCGGGCCGCTGGTGAATGTGGTGCTTCTTCCGGTGCTTGGGGGCCTGCTGCTGGCATTTGGTCAGGGGTGGGGGAGTGTGGTCTTCAACCCGTTCCAGCCGCGTGTTCCGCTGGGTATTCTCGACAGCTGGGGCATGGTTGCGTTGTGGTGGGCGTACTACACGAACCTGATTCTGCTCGCGTTCAACGTGCTGTGTCCGGTCTTTCCGCTGGACGGGGGTCGGATTCTGCAATCGCTGCTGTGGGCGCGGATGGGGTATGAGCGTTCGATGGATATCGCAACGCGGATCGGGCTTGTTGGAGCCGCGGGCCTGTTTGTGCTCGGGATGGTGGGCGGCCAGACCACGTTGATGGCGATCGCTCTGTTCGGTGGGATGACATGCTGGGTTGAGCGGAAGCGGATGGCGTTCCTGGCTGATGGCGGGGGATACGCGATGGCCGGGATCCAGTCTGAGGCAAGCCGTCGGGAGCAGGCGGCGTTCGAGAGAGCGGCGAAGAAGCAGGCGGCCCAGCGTGAAGAGCGGGCGCGGCTTCAGCAGGAGATCGACCGGATCCTCGCGAAGATCTCGCGGGAGGGGATGGCGAGTCTGACGAAGAAGGAGCGACAGACGCTCGGGCGTGCGTCGAAACCGGCAGCGGAGCGGTAGGCCGGGTTTCGCCCTGAACGTGGGTTCTACGTCGGTAGAGGGGCGATCGCCGATATTTCCTGTAGTCTGGGCACTCGGTACGGAACCCCGGTCAACAATCGGCAGTCGCATTTCGTGTTTGAGATTCGGAACGGAGGTCGGGATCGGCATGGGCATCAGCGATCGTGATTATGCTCGCCATCAAGGGAGGGCTCGCGGTTCGACATCTGGCCGTATGCGTCTTGGCGTTGGGTCGCTGAGACTGTTGTCCTTCAACGCGTGGCTGATCGGACTGAATGTCGCGATCTTCGTGCTGGGGATCCTGCTCTCTGGGAGGGGCGTGCCGGTGCTGATCGAGCGGAGTATCGAGCCGAGTACTCCGCAGAAAGCGAAACTGGTGATTCTTGACCAGATGCTGACGACAGGGGGGCAGCCGGTTGCGCCCGGAACGCCGATTCCTTCGTCGGGCTACTTTCGCCGTCCGATTCTTGTCGAGGGTACGAATCAGATCGTCGGGACGGCGTTGTACCAGATGATGGATCCGCTCACGGCGTTCGGGCATTTTTCCACCTATCAGGGGTTTCAGCGGGTGGAGGTCTGGCGTCTTGTGACGTTCCAGTTCCTGCACGCGAACTTTGCGCACCTGCTGCTCAACATGCTCGGGTTGTACTTCTTCGGCGGCACGGTCGAGAGGAATCTGGGGTTCAAGAAGTACGCCGCGTTCTACCTCGTATGCGGGATTTTCGGCGGGTTGGCGTATCTCTTGCTCAACGTTCTAGGCAACGTGTTGCCGTTCCAGATCCCGGGGCTTCTGTTCCACGCGACGATGATGCCGCTGGTCGGAGCGTCTGCTGGGGTGTTCGGGGTGATCGTTGCGTGTGCGTATCTCGAGCCCCGCGAGAGCGTTCAGTTGCTGTTCATCCCGATCGGGATTCCGCTTCCGTGGTTCGCGTACGGGTATGTGCTCTTCTCGATCCTGAATCTGCTGTCGGGTGGGAAGAACGCCGGCGGGGACGCGGCGCATGTCGGAGGGGCGATCGCGGGGTACTACTTCATCCGCCATTCGCACCTGTTGAGAGATTTCTTCGATGTGTTCACTGATTCGCGAAGGCCTCAGGGGCAGCGAGGGCGCGGCGGAGTGGGTGTGGACACGGAGCGCGAGATCGATCGCATTCTCGCGAAGGTGAGAGCGACCGGCGCGGACAGTCTTACTGGTGCTGAGCGCCGGACGCTGCAATCTGCGACAGCACGCGGGCGCGGGGCTGACGCGTGAGTTCCGAGCCGCTGCGATTTCAGGTGCTCTCGCGTTGCGCCGAATCGCGGGCGCGTGTGGGGCGGGTCGAGACGCTTCACGGCGGGTTCGATACGCCTGCGTTCATGCCTGTCGGGACGAGGGGGTCGGTGAAGGGCGTGCTGCCTCAGCAGGTCGCGGCGACGGGGGCGCAGATCCTCTTGAACAACACGTATCACCTGATGCTGCGCCCGGGTTCGGAGTTGATCTCGCGGCGTGGAGGCGTGCACCGGTTTATGGGCTGGAACGCGCCAATCCTGACGGATTCTGGCGGGTATCAGGCGTATTCGCTGGCGTCGATGAATCGCGTGGATGATGACGGGGTGACGTTCAAGTCGATCGTTGATGGATCCGAAGTGCGGCTGACTCCTGAGCGTGCGATCCATGTGCAGAACGAGTTGGGTGCTGACATCATCATGGCGTTCGATGACTGTCCGCCCTCGATCGATCCGGCGGTGGTTGCGCCCGAGCAGGAGCGTCTCTTGCAGGCGATGAGCCGGGACGAGCGGGCGCAGGGTGGGAAGAAGCGGGGCCGGGCGTACGACCACGCGGCGCGTCTGGATACTGCCAACGAGAGGACTATTCGTTGGCTCGAGAGGTGCGCGAGGGCTCATGGGCGTGCGTCTTCGCAGGCACTCTTCGGCATTGTTCAAGGCGGGACGGACCTTGATCGGCGGACGTGGTCTGCTGAGCGTGTCTGCCAGATCGACCTCCCGGGTTATGCGATCGGCGGCGTGGCGGTGGGCGAGTCCGGTGATCAGATTGCCAGGGTGGTGAGGCACACGGCGCCGCTCTTGCCCGACTCAAGGCCTCGATACTTGATGGGTGTGGGCTATGAGAGGGACATTGTGGATGCGGTGCGTGCGGGCATCGACATGTTCGACTGTGTGCTGCCGACACGGAACGGTCGGAACGCAAACGCCTTTACCCGCACGGGGCAGATTCGGCTTCGGAACCAGCGATTCGCAGAAGATGACGGGCCGATTGAGGATGGGTGTGACTGTTACGCGTGCTGCCCCGGTGCGCATGGCTGGTCACTCCCCGGGGCGATCGAGGGTGGAGGGGGCGTGTTTTCTCGTGCCTACATACGCCATCTGTTCATGGCGGGGGAGATGTTGGGTCCGACGCTGGTGAGCATCCACAACCTCAGACACTTCCAGCGTTTGATGGTGGATATTCGTGACTGCATTGCCGGGGGCGGATGGGCGGGATTTTTTGATCGATGGCCGGTGGCTGCCGCCATGCGTGATTGATCGCCCCTAACATCGCTCTTGCGGAAGTTCATCCCGCAGGAAAGGTCTTCCACATGTCCGATGTGATCTCGATGTCTTGGATCGGCCAGATCGGTTCGTTGCAGGCGATGGCGATGCAGGATGCTGCGGCCGGACCGGGCTGGGCACCCTCGACGGCGGCTCCTGGCACTGGGGAGCAGCAGCCGGTCGGCCCCCGAACCGGGGCAGCCCAGCAGGGTGGCGGCTCGTTCTTCATGACGATGATCGTCCTGATGCTGGTCATGATGGTGCTGATGACCGTCTTTTCGGGTCGGAAGGAGAGGAAGCGGCGTGAGCAGCTGATCTCTTCGCTTAAGAAGAACGACAAGGTGCAGACTGTCGGCGGGATCATCGGGCATGTAGCCGAGGTGAGAAATGACGAGGTTGTGCTCCGAGTGGACGAGAACTCCAATGTGCGTCTGCGGTTCGCGAAGGCAGCGATCACTGGTGTGATCCAGTCGGCCGGGGGCTCAGAACGTGCCGTGGAGGAGAAGCCCAACGCGTTCCAGCGTGAGGCGACCGGGGCGGGGGTCTGACCGCTTGAGAGCCGTGCCACCGGGCGTTCGGTTCCCGGGGGGCTATCCTTCCTGCCCGGTCTTGAGGGGGCCCGTGTGGCCCTGTTCCTGTACACCTGAGCGGTCTCTATGCGTCACATTCTTCGCAACGCGATCTTCTCCCTTGCCATCCTCGTCATCGCCGTGTCGGCGATCTTTCCGGTGGATAAGAACATCCGGCTGGGAAAGGACCTGCGCGGCGGGGTGAGTCTGGTGTATGCGGTCCAGATCAGGCCCGGCGATGATGCCCGGGATGTGCTGAATCGGACGATTGAGGTTCTGAAGAACCGCGTCGATCCGAACGGCATGATGGAGATCTCGATGACCGCCCAGGGGCGGGATCGCATCGAGGTCACGATGCCGCTGCCGGGCGAGCGAGTGAAGCAACTGGCCGCGGCGTATGAGGCGAAGCTCGCGGCGGTGCGGTCGAGGATGGTGACTGCGGCGGATGTTGATCGCGTTGCACGGCTTGCGCCGTCTGATCGCGTGTCCGAGATCACGAGACTCTCTGCCGGGGATTCGGCGCAGGCGGCGAGACTCGAGCGAGCGGCGGCAGCGTTCGACGCGGCGTCCGCGTCTCGTGAGGGCTTGCGGCGTGCGGAGGCCGAGGGGCGTCCAGAGGCCGAGCTGGATGACCTCGCGGCGGGGGTTGCGGCCGGTGAGAGGGAGTACGAGTCGGCCCGTGCGGAGACGGTGCGTGCGAATCTGTCTGCGGAGGACATACGGCAGGCGCTCTCGCTGAGCAACAGGACACGCACGTTGCAGGGTGAGGATGGCAACTTCGTGACACTGCCGAGCCCCCGGGAGCGTGCGCTGTCAAGGATTCGAGAGCTTCACCCTGAGGCAGGGGCACAGCTTGATGAAGTTCTCGCGGCGTATGCGACGCTCGAATCCGAGCGACGCACGCTTGATGACTCGAGCGACCTCAAGCGTCTGCTTCGAGGCGCGGGCGTGCTTTCATTCCGCATCGTGTGCGATGTCGGCGAGCACCCCTCAGAGCAGTCTCTGCGTGACGAACTGAGGAGGATCGGGCCTCGGAACGCGAAGGCGCCCGATGCCGGCTGGTACAAGATCAACCAGTTGGAGAACTGGTATCAGAACATCGCGCAGCAGCGTGCGATGGAGCAGGACCCCGCGTCGTACTTCGCGGTGCAGCGGGGGATGGTCGCGGAGGCGTACGACGGAGAGATCTATGTTCTCTGCTGGAACACGAGGACGACGCGTCTGACCCAGGAGGACGGGCCCTGGGGCGTTGCGAGCGCGTTCGCGAGCCAGGATGACATCGGCAAGCCGGCGATCAGTTTCGTGATGGACGCGCGCGGCGCTGTGCGGCTTGGGGATCTGACCCGAGACCACGTCGGCGACAAGATGGCGGTCCTGCTCGACGACGAGGTCTATACCGCGCCGGTTCTGAACAACCCGATCTCGAAGAACGGGATCATCATGGGTGATTTCTCCCAGGCGGAGATCACCTATATCGTGCGAGTGCTGACGGCGGGTTCGCTGACTGCCCGCCTGTCGCCGGAGCCCATCAGCGAGAACACACTGGGGCCTGAGCTCGGTGCTGACAATCTGCGTCAGGGCGTGAGCGCGGGGCGGATCGCTTTGGTCGCGATCGGCGTGTTCATGATTGTCTACTACTTTTTCTGCGGCGGCATCGCGGTCTTCGGCCTGTGCTGCACCGCAGTGATCGTGGTCGGCGCGATGGCGTTGAACAGGGCAGCGTTCACGCTTCCAGGTATCGCGGGCGTGATCTTGACGTTCGGAATGGCAGTCGACGCGAACGTGCTGATTTTCGAGCGTATCCGCGAGGAGTTGCAGCGCGGCGAGGACATGCGGACGGCTGTGAAGCTCGGCCATGCCAAGGCGTTCAGCTCGATCTTTGACGGCAACGTGACGAACCTGATCGTGTGCGTCGTGCTGGCCTATACGGGCACGCCGGAGATCAAGGGCTTTGCGATCACACTGGGTATCGGTGTAGTGGCGACGCTCTTCTCTGCGTTGCTCATCACACGCACGATCTTTGATGCTGCGGTCACGTACGGCGGGTGGCGGGCGACATCCATGCTGCCGATGGCAATCAAGCCGATCGGCCGGATGCTCAGCCCCAATGTCGACTGGATCCGTCTTCGGGGTATCTTTCTCGTCTTCTCAGTTGTGTATGTCGGGCTCGGGATCGTCATGATCGCGGTTCGGGGCGAGCGGATGCTCGATACCGAGTTCAGGGGCGGCGTGCAGGTCACGCTACGGTTCGGGCTCGCCGATGAGCAGGTGTCAACACGCCACTCGATGACGCGGCGTGAGGTCGAGGAGCGTGTGCGAGGGATCGGCGAGCGAGCGGGGGAGCGCAGCTCTCTGGCGCAGATGCGATCCGCCGAGGTGCTTCCGATCAACGCGGAAGACGACGGCGTGACCTCGAGCACGTTCATCGTTCGAACGACCGTGACCGATCAGAACTCGGTTGTCGAGTCATTGACCGCTGCGTTCCAGGATGTTCTCGACGTGCGTCCCTCTCTGTCGTTTGATCGGGATGAGGCGGCGGGCGTCAGGGATGCGCCGGTGTATCAGGTTCTGTTCCCGAGACTGGGCGACAGCATCGATCGCCCGGGCTTGCTCGACGACGTCACACCCTTTCTCGGCGGTGTCGCGATCGTACTTGAGAACCTGAGCCCGGCGCAGTCGCTTGAGGACATCAAGGATCGGCTCGAATCACTCCGTGGTCAGCCGGACTTCTCGGACACGACGTCGCGGAAGCGGGATGTCCTCGTTCTTTCGGGAACACCAGACGCGGTGACGGGGGCGGTCGTGCTCGTGCATGATCCCGCGACGAGCGCGTTCGACAACCCCGACCAGTGGTGGACAACCGTCGCGACACGCGAGTGGCGGCTTGCGGTTGAGTCGCTGACAACGCCGACGACTCTCGCGGAAGTGCGGAGCTTCAGCGCCGCTGTTGCTGAGAACTTCAAGGCGAAGGCGGTTGCCTCGATCCTCCTGAGCATCCTGCTGATCGCGATCTATATCTGGGTGCGATTCGGATCTGCGCTTTACTCTGCGGCTGCGGTCGCGTGCCTGTTCCATGACGTTCTGACGTGCGTGGGATTTGTCGCGCTCGCCGAAGTCCTGTGGGACATCCCATCCCTTCAGCCCGCGTTACAGTCACTCGGGATCATGCCGTTCAAGATCGACCTGAACCTGATCGCTGCGTTGTTGACGATCATCGGGTACTCGCTGAACGACACGATCATCATCATGGACCGCATCCGTGAGAATCGAGGGAAGGTCGCGTTTGCGAGCCGCGACGCGATCAATAACGCGATCAATCAGACGATCAGCCGTACGGTGATCACTTCGGGCACGACGCTGATGGCGATCGTTATTCTGTACGCGTTCGGCGGCCCGGGCGTGCGTGCGTTCGCGTTCACGATGCTCGTCGGCGTCGCGATCGGCACGTACTCATCGATCGCGGTCGGCGCGCCGATTGTCTGGTCGAAGAAGTCCGAGCGGTTGAGCCAGAGGAGTCTGAGCGGCACCAAGACGTGAGAGGTCGGCATGGACGCGATCCGGCGAGCGAGCATCGGGTTCGGCTTTCTTGTCGCGGTCTGGATCCTTGTCTATTGGTGGTGGCAGCCGTCGTCGAGCAGGATCGCGTTCGATCCTGATGCGAGCACCGCGAAGCTCGTTGAGGGGCGGCTTGCCGATGCGCCGTCAGCGGGTGAGCAGGTGCGTGTGCCCGTGGTACAACAGCCCCCTGTGACACCCGTTGAGTCCCAGCCGGCCCCCGAGCGGCGTGTCGAGCCGACGCAAGGGGTGCTTGCTCCTCGGTTCAGGCCTTACACGGTCCGTAGGGGCGACACGATGGAGTCGATCGCGCTGCGGCAGTTGGGCTCGCGTGATCATGCGCAGGCACTGTCTAGAGCCAATCCGCTTCAGGACCCGACACGGCTGCGCGAGGGGATCACGATCCAGATCCCACTCGATCCTTCGAACATTCAGGGGAGAGAGGTTCGGGCCGAGCCGCGGGCTCCTGCTGTCGGAGGCGGCACGGAGTATGTTGTGAAGCCGGGCGATACGCTCGCCGGCATAGCCCAGCGCCATTACGGGTCGTCGTCGCGCTGGAAGGTGATCCTTGACGCGAATCGTGATCGTCTGAAGGATGAACGCTCATTGAGGCCCGGGCAGACGATCATTCTTCCAGCTCAGCCGCTCTGACGCGACGGTTCGGGCCTTCTAGGATCGTCCGATGGGCAATGCGAGTGCATATATCGTGACGGGCGGGGCGGGTTTTGTCGGCTCCAATCTTGTGGCTCGGCTGCTCCAGAACGAGCCCGGGGCTCGCGTGGTGGTCGTAGATGATTTCTCGTCGGGTTCTTACGCGAATCTCGTAGAGATGTGCCGCCGGCACGGCCAGCGTGCATTCTCGGGCGAGGTCCTGGCATCCGGGTGCGACGAGATCGATTGGGAGACACTGATCGAGGACACCTCGCCGCTCGCGGTCTTTCATCTCGCAGCGATCACCGACACCACGGTCGCGGACGAGCGGCGGATGATCGAGCAGAACTCTGAGGCGTTCCGTCCGATTCTTGGTGCGTGTCTCCACACGGCGACGCGATTGGTGTATGCGTCGAGCGCAGCGACGTACGGCACACCGGAGGAGGCCTCGGAGCGGAAAGCGTTTCCGATCGATGCCGCGGGATGCCCGAACAACGTGTATGGGTTCAGCAAGTGGTTGATGGAGTGTGACCACCGCGCCTGGGCCGAGGCACACCGCGAGGAGGTCGGGCAAGCTCCGTGGGTTGTCGGGCTTCGTTACTTCAATGTGTTCGGACCGGGTGAGTCGAGGAAGGGGCGGATGGCGTCGATGTCGTACCAGCTCTGGGCGCAGATCCATGCGGGCGGGCGGCCTCGGCTCTTCCGCGACGGAACGCAGGCACGCGATCAGGTTCACGTTGACGACGTGGTTGGTTGCACGCTCGCAGCGGCCGGGCTCGGCGAGAAGAAGCGTCCAGTGCCGGGCATCTACAACGTGGGGTCCGGAACGGCAACACCGTTCGGGAGCGTTGCGGAGGCGGTTCGGAGGGGTTGCGGGCTCGGTGTGGATGAGCGACCTGTCGAGTTCTTCGACATGCCTGAGAGTATCCGGGCTTTTTATCAGGATTACACGTGTGCCGATCTGTCGGCCACGAAGTCGGGGCTCGGATTTGTTCCGAGCATCGACCCGATCGAGGGAGTCGAGGCATATGCGCGATGGTTGTGCGCATCGTCGCGAAGGAACTGAGGCACGCATCGCCCGGCTCAGCATGGGCGTCGGAGAGATCGCCAGTGAGTCTGAAACGAATTCTCGTGACCGGCGGTGCCGGCTTCCTCGGCTCGCATCTCTGCGAGCGTCTGGTCGATCAGGGTCACGACGTGATCTGCATCGATAACTTCTTCACGAGCCAGAAGTCGAACGTGGAGCATCTGCTCCCGCGAAAGAACTTCGAGTTGATCCGTCATGATGTGACGCATCCGCTCTGGCTGGAGGTGGACGAGATCTACAACCTTGCCTGCCCGGCGGCTCCCGGTCACTACCAGTACAACCCGATCAAGACGATGAAGACATCGGTGATGGGGGCGATCAACGTGCTGGGCATGGCCAAGCGGTGCCGCGCAAAGGTGCTTCAGGCGTCCACGAGCGAGGTGTACGGCGATCCGGACGTGCATCCTCAGCCGGAGAGCTATCGCGGGAATGTGAATCCGATCGGTCCTCGGGCGTGCTACGACGAGGGGAAACGCGCTGCGGAGACGCTGTTCTTTGATTATCACCGATCGAATCGTGTGAACATCCGGGTGGTGAGGATCTTCAATACCTATGGCCCAAGGATGCATCCGTTCGATGGGCGGGTGGTCTCGAATTTCATCCGCCAAGCACTTGTCGGAGAGAGCATCACGCTGTTCGGCGATGGCCAGCAGTCTCGATCGTTCTGCTACGTAGACGATCTGATTGAGGCGATGATCCGCATGATGAACGGGCCGGACAGCTTTGTCGGACCTGTGAACATCGGCAACCCGCACGAGTTCACGGTTCGCCAGCTCGCGGAGATGGTGATCGAGCTGACGGGTTCCTCTTCGCGGCTTGAATTGAAGCCGCTTCCGGCGGATGACCCCCGCCAGCGGCAGCCGGATATCACGCTCGCCAGGCAGCATCTCGGCTGGGAGCCCGGTGTGTCGTTGCGAGAGGGCCTGAAGCGGACGATCGAGTACTTCCGCTCGATACGCATGTCGGACTTCAGGGCTCCGACTCCGAATTTCTGACGGTCAAATGCGGTTTGTCGCAAAGAGAAACGGCCCCCGGAGATCCGAGGGCCGTTTCATCGTGTCATTCTCGTTGCATGGTCGATGGGCGATCAGCGACGGCGGCGTGCGGCGAGCATGCCGCAGAGGCCCGCGAGCATGGCGGTGCCGGGCGCAGGGACGATGGTGTAGGCGAGGAGCGTGCCAGAGGCAGAGGGCATGCCCCAGTTATCGGTGGCGTAGTCGGAGCGGGAGAGGTGGTCGATGCCGGGATCGCCGCCGCCACCACCGGAGCTCATGACATCGAAGCGGATCACATCGCCGACGCCGACGCCGAGGTCAGCGAGGAGCACGGAGAAACGCTGATGTCCCGCAGCGTGCTGTGAGTCGTCGGTGCTGGCGAGACCAGCGGTCAGGTTCCAATTGGCGCCATCGTGAGACCAGAACTGGCCGCCGATGCCTGAGCCCCAGTCGTCGGCCCAAGTGCCGATCCAGTGGCTGATGCCTGTGCCGAAGTTAATGGGGCGCGGACCCCACGGGTTGTCGGTCGCGGTGCCTGAACCTGTGTTAATCGCGACCATGTACTTGCCCCAGTTGGTCGCGTCGAGATCAGCATTCAGACGGATATCGAAGTACAGATTCGTGGCATCGTTCGTGACTTCAACGGAGACGATGTCCAGGTGGTTGAAACCCTGGCTGGCAAAGAAATCGTGGAGGTCTCCGCCACCGAGATGGTTCCCCACGTTGTCGTTGTACACATCGGCGGATGCAACTCCGGCGATGGCTGCGATCGCAGCCGCGGCAAGCACACACTTCTTCATGTCACTCTCTCCGATTGGTGTCTGCCCTCGTCCGACACGGACTGAGGGTGTTCACCAGAGAAAGTACCGGTTTGGGCCTCAGAAAGCAACCTGTTGTGTGATAAAGAGATGAGGTCGGAAAGTGTGTGATACTGGACGTTTATGCAGCGGCAGCAGCCGCCAGCTCGGTTCTGTTATGCTGGTCAGGCACGCAAGGAGTTTGCCTATGACACGAAGTTTGGGCTCTTGGTTGATAGCCGTACTGGTACCCTTGATGTTCGGGTCGTGGGGGGGTGTTTACGCTGCGAGTCTGGACCAGGACGTCCTGGTCATACGGTGCGGTTGGCTTCTTGCTGAACCTGGCCAACCACCGATCAGAGACGCGGTGGTTGTGGTGCGGGGTGGGCTGATCGAGAGCGTGGGAAGTGGTGACAAGCCGATCCTCCAGACTGCCCAGATTATCGATCTTGCCGATCAGTTTGTGCTGCCAGGCTTGATCGATTGTCATGTGCATCTTTCGACGGAGTTCACTGCGGACATTCGTTTGAGGATGCTGCAGGAATCCGATGCCGACCGTGCGTTTCGGGCCTTGGAGAATGCGCATAAGACCTTGCTTGCCGGATTTACGACGGTCCGTGATGTCGGCTCGGCTGGCGATGCGGTCTTTGCGCTTCGGGATGCGATCGAAACGGGAAGGGTGCGCGGTCCCCGTGTGCTGGTGTCTGGAGAGGGGATCACGCCAACCGGGGGACACGGCGATGACACGAATGGATTCAGAGACGATCTGTTTCCGGTGCCGTCCCCGACCAACGGGGTTGTCGATGGCGTGGATGCGTGCCGCAGGGCGGTGCGTCATCAGGTGAAGCGGGGCGCGGATTGCATCAAGCTGACGGCGACTGGTGGGGTGTTATCGAACATCGGCGCGGGCACTGAGCAGCAGCTCTTTGCCGATGAGTTGCGTGCGATTGTCGAGACGGCACACCTTCTCGGGAAGCGTGTGGCGTGCCATGCGCACGGTGCGCGCGGGATCAAGGCGGCGGTACTGGCGGGAGTTGACTCGATTGAGCACGGGACGTTTCTCGATGATGAGGCGATTGAGCTGATGCGGGAACGCGGCACGTATCTCGTGCCGACGATCATCGCGGGAAAGACGGTGGAGGAGAACGCCGGGGTTCCGGGGTACTACCCCGCAGCAGTCGCTGCGAAGGCGAGGCAGGTGGGGCCTGTCATCCAGGAGGCGTTCGGGAGGGCCCATCGCGCGGGCGTGCGGATCGCCTTCGGGACGGACGCCGGTGTGTGCGCTCACGGGATCAACGCCCGGGAGTTTCTCTACATGACGGAGGCGGGGATGTCGGCCTCGGATGCGATCGTGAGCGCGACGGTGAATGCCGCGGATCTGTGCGGGCTGGCTGGGGTGGTTGGCGCGATCAGGCCTGGGATGGCGGCAGATCTGATCGCGACGGCGACGAGCCCGCTTGATGATGTAGGCACGCTTCTCGATGTTCGGTTTGTGATGGTCGGCGGGTTGGTCGTGAAGCAGGGTGGGGTTTCGCTGCTGCGTCCATGATCTTGGCACGGTCAAATGAGCGGCCATGCTCTGCACAACGAGTTCTTCGGCAGGCGGTATCCTCTACACACTCGACGTCCTTGTCAGCGTCTGACGGAGACTTTCTCGATGCTTCGAACATTCGCTTCGGTTACGCTTTCGGTCATTCTCGGCTTGATCCCTTGCCAGGGATTCGCCCAGGCCGAGAGCGATGGGGGACTGGATCCTGCCCTGCTCACCGAGGCGGAGCGGAGCGGGTTCGAGCGCACGACGAGTCATGATGATGTGCTCGCGCTGATGCATGCGATCGCTGAACGATCAGAGCGTGCGACAGTCATCACGATCGGCGAGACTGGAGAGGGACGAGAGATCCCGATGCTGGTGCTGGGGAAGGAGGCGATCGCGGACGCAGCGAGCGCGAAGCGAGCGAACCGTCTCGTCGTGCTGCTCCTGGGCAACATCCACGCGGGAGAGGTGGAGGGGAAAGAGGCACTGCTGATGCTCGCTCGCGAGCTGGCATTCGCGACAGAGCCGGGTGTGCTCGAGAATCTTGTTGTGCTCGTTGTCCCGAACTACAACCCGGACGGCAACGAGCGAATCGATGCGAAGAACAGGGCGCATCAGGCAGGGCCGCCGGGTGGCGTCGGGATCCGTGAGAACGCCCTCGGGCTGGATCTCAATCGTGACTTTGTCAAGATGGATGCGCCAGAAACGCGAGCGCTCGTGCGCGTGTTCAATGAGTGGGATCCGGCGGTCGTTGTGGATTGCCACACGACGAACGGCTCGTTCCATCGGTACACCCTCACGTATTCGTCGCCCCGCCACCCGGCTGTGGACGTGGGGATTCGCTCGTATGCGTCTGACGTGCTGCTGCCCGCGGTCGATCAGCGTGTGCTTGAGACGACAGGGTATGAGACGTTCTGGTACGGCGATTTCGCGAATGAGCACACGGAGTGGCGGTCCTATCCCGCGATTCCGCGCTATAGCGAGGGATACGTGGGGATGCGAAATCGCATCGCGATCCTCTCGGAGGCCTACGTGTATGCGCCGTTCAAGGATCGGATCCTGTGCACGAGGGCGTTCTGCGAGGAGATTCTGCGGTATGCATCGTCGAATCACAGCAAGATTCGTGATCTCATCGCGAAGGCGGATGAACGGACGGTAAAAGCGGGGGAGTCGGGATCGGAGATCGTGCTGAGGGCAGCAGCGGAGGCGTTCGATGAACCGGTGACGGTTCTGGGGTATGTAGAGGAGACTCGAGACGGCAGGTCCGTGCGCACGGATACACCTCGGGACTACGAGGTCAAACGGGTCGATCGTTGGGTGCCGACACTGACGAAGCGGCGTGCGCCTGCCTATCTGCTGCCGCCCGCGATGACGGAGTTGGTTCAGCGGCTCCAGCGTCACGGGATCAAGGTCGACGAGACGCGCGAGGACATCGAGCTCGATGTGATCGCGCAGAGATTGGATCGGGTGGTCAAGGGAGAGAGGCCCTTCCAAGGTCGGACGCTGCTGACAGCCGACGCGACAGATTCCGAGGGGATGCAGCGTGTGCCCGCGGGGTGGTGGCTGGTCTCTACAGCGCAGCCGCTCGGGACGCTCGCGGCGTACCTGCTCGAGCCGATGGCGGAGGATGGGCTTGCGGCATGGGGATTGGTGGATGGGATCGAGGAGGGGAACGAGTATCCTGTGCTGCGAGTTACGAAGGCGACTCCGATCCTGAGTCTGGGGGCTCCGATGCTGCCTGAGGACCAGAAGTCGGATCTGCCGCTCACGTACGAGACGGTGTATGAGAAGCGTCCCGCTCCGGACTTGACGGGTTCGCCGGTGGGCGGCTTGAACTGGCGAGAGGATGGGGAGCACTTCTTGCAGCGGAAGGATGGGAAGACGTGGCGGGTTCATGCCGCGACCGGGCGGATGGAGCTGCATGCCGAGGATCGTGTTATGGCGGAAGCGCTCGCCAAGATCCCGGTGCTTGACGCGCGGACCGCGGATCGGTTGTCTACCAGCGGCTCTCGTCGATTCACGGCGTCACGCGACGCGTTCTTTGTCGAACATGAGAACGATCTCTATTACTGCAGGATGGACGGATCTGTAGCGGTGCGGCTGACGAGCTCGCCCGAGCGTGAGGAGTTGGCGACGTTCAGTCCTGACGGTCGGTTTGTGGCATTCGTTCGCGACAAGAACCTCTGGATGGTTGATGTCGAGACTCAGACGACTCGGCAACTGACGACCACGGGGTCGGGACTTGTTGAGTGCGGCAAGGCGGGGTGGGTTTATTTCGAGGAGTTGTTCAACAGGAACTGGCAGGCATACTGGTGGAGCCCTGACTCTTCACGGATCGCGTTTCTTGAGACGGACAGCACGCGTGTGCCAGAGTTTGTGATTGTGGACGACAATCCGGAGCCGCAGAACGTGGAGCGGACGCGGTATCCGCGTGTCGGCGAGCCGAATCCTGATGTGAGAGTTGGGATCGTGACGGTCGCGGGAGGCGAGCCACGATGGGTGGATCTCGGTGCGTATGAGGCTGGGAACTACATCGTTCCAGGCGTGGCGTGGCTGCAGGGTGGGTCGCGGTTGCTCGTGTGCATCCAGGATCGCTTCCAGACGTGGATGGATGTGACGGCGTGCTCGAACACGGGTGGGCGTCCGGAGACGCTCTGGAGAGAGACAACCGGCGCATGGATTGAATGGCAGGGTGAGCCCCGTTTCCTCAAGGATGGTTCGTTCCTCTGGATGAGCGAGCGGACTGGTTGGAAGCATGTGTACAAAGCCGATCGCGAGGGCAAGCGGGTCGAGACGGTGACATCGGGGGACTGGGAGGTGCGTTCGATCGCGCGCGTCGATGAGGAGTCAGGGTGGCTTTATTTCACAGGGACCGCTGACTCGCACATCGCGGAGAATCTCTACCGGATTCGGTTCGATGGAAGTGGCATGGAGCGGCTCACGCGGGAGCCGGGGCATCACAGCGTCTCGGTGGCGCCGAAAGGGGAGTACTTTATCGATACGTGGTCGACGCACGCGACGACTGCGCGGGTTGCGCTCCGAGCGATGGATGGGGAGATTGTCAGGATGCTCGACACGAATCCGGTGCGAGATCTCGTGAAGTACAAGCGGGGTGCGTATGAGCTTGTACAGATCCCGGTCGAACGGGAAGGGCGTGAGCCGTATGTGATGGAGGGGAGCATTCTCTACCCGCCGGGGTTTGACCCTGAGAAGGTGTATCCGGTCTGGTTCCAGACCTATGGCGGTCCTCACGCACCGACGGTGCGAGATGCGTGGGGAGCACTGCTCTGGGAGCATGTGCTGGCGCATGAGGGGTTCATTCTGTTCAGGGCCGATCCATACTCGGCGAGCGGCAAGGGGGCGCGCTCTGCGTGGACGACGTACAAGCGTATGGGTGTGGCTGAGATGGAGGACGTTCGATCCGCGATCGAGTGGATCAAGACACGTCCGTATGTTGATGCGTCCCGGATCGGCATGCACGGGCACTCCTTTGGCGGCTATCTCACGGCGTACTGCATGACCCGCTCGGATCTGTTCGCAGCAGGAATCGCGGGCGCGCCGGTGACGGATTGGACGTTGTACGACACCATCTACACCGAGCGGTACATGCTCACGCCGCAAGCCAACCCGGATGGCTACAAGGAGACAAGCGTCGTTGAGGGGGCAAAGAACCTGAGCGGGCGTCTTCTGATCGCGCACGGGACAATGGATGACAACGTCCACATGCAACACGCGATACGGCTGATCGACGCGCTGCAGAAGGCGAAGAAGCAGTTTCGGGTGATGGTGATGCCCGGATACCGGCACGGTCTCTTCGGCGATTTCTACCGACGGATGATGTACGAGTTCATCATCGAGATGCGGGATAGCCGCCCGTCGGAACGCCCTGAGGGGTCGTCGGAGTCTGAGAGTGGTATGGCAAGCCGGTCGCGCTGATGCGGTCAGACGACCGTGGCGATGGAGGAGAGATCCTCCATCGACCATGTCTGTCCGGTGACGGATCCGAAGTAGCGTACGACCTTGCCTCCAGGGCCGCGGCCGACGATGCTGGTGATGCCGTCGCCGCTTGCGGTAGCGCTGAGTTCGCCCGAGAGTGCCATGGGCGTTGTAGAGGTTGAAACGATCGTTGTGACGTTCTGGACCCGCCAGAGGTTTCCGGGTGCTCCGGGGACCCACCAGAAGACGACGACGTCGTTGTCGGTGGTTCGGGCTGCGATGTTCAGGCCGCCGGATGGCGTGTTGAAGGATGTGATCGACTCGCCAAAGACCGCGGGTGCCGAGATCGAGCTGGTCAGGTTCGAGACGACCCACGTCCCTGCGAAGCGAGGAATCCACCATGTGATCTGGAGGTTTCCTGAAGAGTCCACGCCGGCAAGGTTGATGCCTCTCCAGGGCGTGAGATAGACAGAGAGCCCGCCGGAAAGGGCGGGGGCTCCGGTGATGGTGCTGAGATTCGAGAGCACCCACTGGCTCATGCGAGGGCCGCGCCAGATGGTCTGGATCTGTCCTGCGGAGTCGAGTCCGGCGATGTGCCAGGCATCCCACGCGGTGGAGTATGCAATGAGACGTCCCTGGAAGTCCGGCGTCGTGGCGTTGATCGCGCGGAGATCATCGGACAGGTTCTTGAAGTTCCAGCGATAGCCCCCGCCGGAGAGAACGGTCACGGTCTGCTCGTATTGAACGACATCGCCGTTCGCCATGACACCGACGATACGGAAGACGTTGTTGCGCGTGGCGTTGGTCTTCCACTGCGTGATCTCGGAATCGATGATGCCAGCACCGGAGATCTCTGATGTGATGTTTCGGGTTGTCCAGACGCCCGCAGCGGTGTTGGTGTAGAGGAGAAGTCCGCCCGATGTCGGGACGGCTGCGTAGAAGCGGCTGTCCTTTGGATCACGCCATGTGACGAGGTTCTTGCTGGGCGTGGGGAGCGTCTGGTCGCGATCTGGATCAACGGCGACCCATTGGGATGACCCGCTGAGCCGCTGGTAGATGGTGGTCTGCCCGAACTCGTTGAGCACGGCGACGACGGCGGTGCCGTTCGGCCCGGCCGAGACGTTCGGAACGGCGTTGAGCAGGGAGGTCAGGACCCCCTGGGGTGTGTGGATCACGACCGCGTCGTTGATGTAGACGAACCACGACTCGTCGACGGCGCCCGCCTGGGGATCAAAGTTCTCGGTGACGGGCGTGGTATTGAACGGGTTGCCGAAGTTCACGATCTGAAGGCCTGCGATCGCTTGCACGACTGCCCATGAGTCGTCGTCGTAGACCTGGGCAAAGACCGTGAAGCCGCCGTTCTGGTTGTTGAGATTCGACGAGTTGTCTGCGAGGTTGAAGAAGAACTGGCTGGTGGCGGAGTTGGGGTCGCCGTCCTGCTTCGCCATGGCGAGCGTGCGGGCGAGGTTTGAGCGGCCGTACTCGTTCTGGATCTTGCCGTTGTGCACGACATCGCCAAGCCCATCTTCGGCCGTGTATGTGTAACCGCCGCCCTGGATCACGAAGTTCGTTGCGTGGCGATGGAAGAAGGATCGGTCGTATCGATCGTTCTGAACGAGCGTCAGGAAGTTCTGAACCGTGCCAGGTGCGATGGAGTCGAAGAGCTCAATGCGGATGCTGCCCATCGTCGTCTGAAGTTCGACGATCGTGTTGTTCGGATCAAAGGCGAACGGCGCGGCAAGCACGATGCGCTGTTCGAGTGTTTCCAGTGCTTGCACTGGCGAATCGGAGGAGCTACCGGTGTGGCTCTTCGTCGCGCGCAGAATCAGATCGCGGGCCATCGTTCCCTCCGGTCGTCACACTGGGGACTCGTCGCGCCGAGGCGACAGTGCCGCCACTCTTGGCTGTCGAGCGACACGTCCCCCCATGTCCTCTGTATCCTTCCCTGTATTCGGCTGCCGAGTCAAGTTGGATGCCGTTCGGGGGTTGACTTTCGTAGAGCTGCTCGCGAGATGAAGGGATGAATCGGTTGAGAGGATCCAGCTCGGATTCTCGGGCATTCAAGGTGCGATAGCCCGTGATGTGGTTTGTCTGCGGTTGTTTGCTACTTTGGCGTGTCCTTTCTGGTATGATGATGGGGGCTTGTGAGGGCGGCCACGCAACGTGACCGGGGAACATCAATCTGTACAAGCGCATCGGATGTCGCCCGATATCGGGTGGCGTGGGTGCGGCTGGATGGAAGCAGCAGGGAGTACGAGATGGCAGGGGTTTCGAAGCACGAGTGCTGTCGTGGAGCCGAGTCCGCCTTCGGGGTGGAGGGACTTGAGCCGCGCCGCCTGCTCGCGGGGTTTGTCGGCATCGGGTTCGACCGTGCGGGAACGACTGTTGATGCGATCATTGTGGAGGGTGATGCGACCCCGAGCGGGCTTGCTTCGGGTCAGTTCTTTGTTTCCGGAACCTCTGGGCGTTCAACCGGGACGGCCCTTGCGCGAGAATGGGTGGAGCAGCGTGATGGGGGTGGGCTCTTTCTCCGCCCGTCGATCGGGACCGACGGCCGAGACATTGAGATCGGGGCGAACTTCTGGTCTGCCAATGGCTTCTCAGCCGGGTGGTATGCCGGGGTGGATACGGCTCCGGGCGTCGGACAGCTTCAGTACATGATCTCGAGGCCAACGGCGGCGACACAGACGGATCTCGCGGGGAATTGGGCGTGGACTTCGTTCCAGTGGAATCCCACGACCGGCGTTGCGACGGTTCTGAACGGAACGCTCTCGATCTCAGGGAACTTCATCGTGTGGTTTGCGACGGCGATAGGTGCGCCGCCGGTGGCACGAACCACGGAGATCACGACGTCGGACTCCAAGGGCGGGTTCCTGACGAGCCGCGGCGAGCATGTCTATCTCAGCGGTGACATGTCAGTGCTCCTGACGGTGGACATGCGAGAGTCGGACGGTGATCTGTTCATCGGCATTGCAACACGTGCCGACACGAGCGCGACAGTTGCGGAGGTCGCCGGCGGGTATCGCTTCGGGATAGCCGCGGCGAGCGTAGCCGCTCAGCAGCTCTTCAATACGGGCACAGCCGGCATCGGCGCGCAGTTCCTCGATCTGCGTGGGAACGGAACGGCGGTTGTTTACGGGCTTGCCGACTACGACGCCGGTGATTTGAGCGGGGGAGTCGCGGGAACATGGACGCTGAGCGGCAGCACGGTTGTCCTGAGACTGACCGGCTCGCCGGCAGAGGTTCAGTTTACGGTCGCTCTCAATGGATCGACCTTGACACCTTTTGCGATGATCAGCCAGCAGGGCGTTCAGAGCCGCGTGGCGGGTATTGCAACGCGTGCGGCACCCGCATCTGCACCCGCGCCGACACTGCTCGGGAGTGATGCGATCATCGCGGCGGGCAGCGGGCGTCCGTTGGCGTATGTGCTCCGCTCAGACGGGGTTTGGCGGGCGATCGACCTGATCGCGGCGTCGGGCGGGGGCGTTCCTCAGACCAAGCCGAGTACTCAAATCGTGATGTGGACCGACCCGAAGGATGGTCTGCAGTATGTCGCTTCCGCAACGCTGGACGGTCTCTATCTCTATCGCGAGGGTGCGGATCGTCAGTGGACGGTGCGGAACCTGACGACAGAGATCTCGGGCTCTCAGGTGATCCTGAACGGTATCACGCAGTTTGTTTCTCGCGACAACGCGAGGCAGGTCACGATCGCCGGACTGGCGGCGGATGGCGATCTGGTGATGTACCGCCAGACCGGCGCGTCGACCGGCGGGAACTATGCCTATTCGTTCAACGATGTTGCCGACGAGTTCTTGAGACCGCTCGGTCGACAGATGCCGGCCTTTGTCGGCGGCCTGGTGAGTTATGTGACGCCTTGGAACGGCCAGAACATCGCGGGTCTGAACGCGAGCGGGCAGATCGAGGTGATCTGGAACAGCGCGAGGACCCAAGGTTACTGGGTACTCTCCAACCTGAGCAATATCACGGGAGCCCCCCCGTTCACCGGCGGTCTGACGGTGTATCAGACACGCTGGAGCGGCATCAACATCGTCGGGGTCAACGGAACCGGGCAGGTCGTGACGACATGGTGGATCCCTCGGTTCGCGGGTTTCTGGGCGACATCGAATCTGACCACGATCGCGTCGGGGCCTTTGCTCGCGGGCGAGTCTGTGGTCGCGTTCCACACGCCTGACGGTGGCTTGAACATCGCTGGCATCAAGAGCAACGGCGAGGTGACGCTCTATTGGTGGGTTCCGAACTCGGACAACACCTGGAAGATCCGGGAATTGACGCAGGGTGACACGGATCTTGTCCCTCGCCCGACTGGCGAGCTTCGTGCGCAGGTGTTCGCCGATGGATCGGTGAACATCTTCGGGCGAGCGACCGACAGATCGCTGATCCGCGCCTTCTGGGAGCCGACCCTGCACCCCGACAATTGGTTGATCCAGAATGTCAGCAGCATCTCGATCTGATCGTCACGCGGCCGAACGGGTGTCGGGCGGTTTCAGATGTTCTTGGGCCTGTCGCGTCTTGACGAGTTCGACGGCGTGTGACGGCAGCCAGGTCTCGCGTCCGTCGGCGAGGCGAACCCGCATCCATCCGTCGCGCTGTTCGAGTACGTTCAGTTCGACTCCGGGGCGTAACGGCGTTGAGAACGTCGGCTCATAGACGACCGCGCTCGGGCCGTTCCTCGCGGTGATGCCATCGACGATCACGACGCCCGAGCGTCTGCCGTCATGTGTGCCTTTCTCCACCAGGAGAAGCCCTCCAATGACTCCGGCGAGCAGGCCGAGTGAGACGCCGATCGGTCTGAGCAACTGATTGGGTCTGATCACGTTCCAGCAAGCGACGACCCAGGCGGCGATGTAGAACCCGCAGAAGCCGTGCAGCATCACGGATGCGGGGATGAAAGCACGCCACGAGGTAAGGGCGGCGATGATGCGGGAGCGGCTCGATGCGGGGACGTAGACCTGCACCCGCTCCCTCGCCTCTGCCAGACCCGACCGCACGGCTTGATCATGTGGACGGAGAAGATCGGCCCGGCGGAAGCAGAGCACGGCACGCCCGATATCACCGCCGAGAAGGTAGGAGTTTCCTGCATCAATCAAGAGATTCGGATTGCTGTAGCCGAGAGTTGCGATCGACTCATAGGTGCGAGCTGCGTCGAGAAAGGTCTCGCCGGCCATCGAGCTGGCCGCCTCACGCTCGCGGAGCCCGGCTTCGAAGCGTGCGTCGGCGCTTCGCAGGAGTTGTTCGGCCTGATCGATGCCGTGAGCCCGCGCCGTGATGCTCAGTGCCGAGGCCAGCAAGAAAGCGATCAATCTGGGCATGATGCGGCCTCCGATTCTTTGCGAAGCGTGCGGCTGAGTGTCTGCATCGCTTCCCGGATTCCGGGAAATGGCTCCACACTCCTGCCGGTGTGCTCATGGCCCTCGGCTTGCTTCATGCACGTTGTAAGAAGCGTGATCTCAGTGCTTGAACTGCCGGCTCCGAGAGTCACGAGGTCCGCGCTCGTGACTGCCTCTGGTGCGATGCCGGTGTGTGAAGCAACGAACAAGCGTATCGCCTCTGAGGCACGGGCAGGGTCGGATTCGGCTCGTCTGGCCAGGGAGAGCGACTTTGAGAGCATGCGACGCCTGCGTCGCGCCTCGGGGCTTTCACGGCGATGGATCGCGGAGCCCGCCCAGAGAAGTATCCAGAGCGAGGGCGGGGCAATGAGGAGCGCTCGTCCTGCCTGTGATGTCAGGAAGCCATCAACGTCCGTGTCATAGTTGGTAAGTCGGTCGGCGCGTGAGCGGTTGGCGTTCAGGCGGAGCGGCGCGTCTCCAAGGGATTCTCTTGCTCCTGGCGTGAAACGCCCGACGGCGTCTGCGGCAGTAACCTCTCGCGACACTTCAATCTTCAACGGGATTGGCCGGCTGAGACTTGTCTTGTATGTGGCGCTTGAGGGATCGAACCAATGGAGCTGAATCGGCGGGAACTCTGAGATTTCAGGGGATTGTGGGCGGACGGTGATGCTGTAGGTGCGGGAGCGTCCGCTGACGCCGCCGTCGATCCAACCCTCTCTGCCGATCCTGAATCGTTCGGCGATGTCGTGCTGGATCTCGATTCTGGGCGGGCTCAGCCGATCTGCGGGAAGATCGCCGCTGAGTCGAATGGTCAGGTTGATCGGATCACCTATGCGTGCAGTTGGTGTCGAGAGTGATGCTTCGATGCGGGCCTCTCCGACTATGCCGCTGAATCCTGATGGGCGTCCCGCATCCGGGAGCGGGCGGATCACGAGGTTGAGCGGATTGGACGTGACGGCGAGTCTGTCGCGTGGTCGGCTACGGTCGAGGGTGAGCATGAATGTGATAGGGCCGACGGTCCATGTCCCGGCATTCTCGGCGATGAGTTCCATCGGCATGGTGAAGGCGATTCCCGGACCCGTGTAGCCTGGCATGTTGAAGGCAGTTCCAGTCGCTCCCAGAAGTGGGAGAGACATCGTTCGGTCGTTGGGTGTTGGTTGTCGCTTGCCGGGGATTGCGACAACACCACGGGGGAGTGCGTCTCCTATGAACTCTCCCGTATCGGGCATTCGGGAGCTGTCGAAGACGACATCGATTGGGATCGCCTGTCCGACATACGCCGTAATGCTGCGGGGCTCGATGCGGAGAGTGGCGAAGTCTGCGGTGGGACGGGGTGAAACAAGGATCTGGACAGGGTTCGTGCGGTACTGCGCACTCCCGATGGTGATACTTGCAGACGGAACCGTGAGGGTGCCGGTTTGTGTCGGCTGCAACTGATACTGGAATGACGCCTGTTGGCGCACTTCTCTGCGGATTACTCCGTTTGAGATCGTTTGCTCTGTGAATGAGCCCCGAGAGGCGTACGGGGTGCCGATCAGAAACTCGTCTGTCGGATCGAACTCGGGCACGCCAGCGTCGAACGCCTCGCCGAGTCTCTCGACCTTGATCACGACCGTGAGCGCGGTGTCGAGAAAGATCGACTGGCTGCTCACCTGCACGGAGATGCTCGGCTCTTGTGCCCGGGCATACGTCGGGAGCAGCGTGGAGAGGGCAGCGATCAAGATGAAGATGGTTCGCTGGGTCATCGTGCTCACCAGTCCTTCTCAGTCGGGAGCGGCGGCCCGCGTCGGACGCGATTTACTCTGTTCTGGATCTCTTTCTCGATCAGGCGGCGTGCGATAGGGTCACCGTCCTGATCGCCGAGACGATCGACCTCACGAGGCGGTGTGGGATAGGGTTGCTGGTCCTGCCCTTCGCGATCGCTCTGTCCATCCGGCTCGTTCCCCTGTTCGTCGCCCGGCTCTGGTTGACGATCGCGTGGCCGGCCTTGCTGGGTTCCCGCGCCATTCTGAGATGTCGCCTGCGTGAGCCGTTCTGCGGCCTCTTCCAGCTCATCGGCCGCGTTCTCCTGGCGCGGAGCGGCACGGCCGGGCCTTGTCTGCTCAAGATCTCGCTGGGCACCACCCTGGTTGCGCATGGCCTCTTCGATATCGGCCATGGCTTCTGACATTTCAGTCTGCCCAGGGTCATCCCGAGGCGTTTGCGCGAGTTGGTTCATGAGTTCAGACAGCATATCGCGGGTCTCTTCTGAGAGCTGCTCCTGCTGTTCCTTTGCTTGTCGAGTCGTTTCGGCTCCTATCGAACTATCCTGCTGCATCTGCTCTTCAGCGGCACGGCTTCGCTCCGATGCGTCTCGTTGGCGGTCGGCGAGGTCCTGCAGTCGCTGGGCGAGTTCTTGTAGCCGCTGGTTGCGCTGCTCCCGTTCCTGCTCCTTCAGCCTGATCTGCTCCCGCAGTTGCAGGGCCGCCAGACGGGAGCGCTCGATGTTCTTGGCGGCCTCCGAGTCATCGGGGCGCACGTCGAGCACGGACCTGTAGAGCCGCGCGGCATGTGTGAGCTTTGCAAGCGCGGCTTGTGGGTCGCTCTCGGCTGTCGCCATCGCATCGTCATAAGCCAGGCGCGCCAGGTTGAAGCGTGCATCTGCCCTGATCTCAGTGGACTTAGCGTTCATGTCCGCCATTCGGAATGACTGCTTCGCACGTTCGAGATCGCCCAGCGCGACGTGGATCAACGCCTCGTTGTAGCAGATCTCCGCGGGGCGGTCCGCAGTTGGGGGGAGAGTTGAGTAGGTGTGTGCCGCCTCGTCGAAATCCCTGCGCTCATACGCGCGGTTCGCGCTCTTGATCGTTGAGCGAACGCGAGAACTCGATGGAGGATCGGCGGCTGCAGGAGCGTGGATCCAGCACGCGGCGATCAGCCATACTGAAATCAGGATGTACCGCTTAGCGATCACGAACGAGCACCTCCAGCAGGAGCAGCAGGAACGCTGCGATGAGTGGTATCTGGAAGAGTTCTTCGTATGTGGTGGTCTTGTCTGCAATGATCTCTTCGTTGCGGGTGGACTGCGAGAGGTCTCTGTAGACTCGATCGAGTTGCAGATCGCCCGTTCCGACACTCAGAAAGACACCGCCAGCGGATGCCGAGGCGATGTCGGCGAGCAGACGAGGCATGAGGCGGGAATAGACCCGTTGTCCACCGTATGTGACAAATTCGGGATTGCCACGATCGGATTCGGATGGGATCGGCGCACCATCCGACTCGCTGCCGATGCCGATGGTGATGATCCGGATGCCTCTTGCGGCGGCGACTTCCGCCGCCTGGATGGGGAAGCTCTCCTGGTCTTCACCGTCGGTGAAGAGCAGGATGTCCTTGTGACGGCCGGACTGCTCGACGAAGACTTCGTTGACGGTCTTTCGGATCGCGTCACCGATCAGTGATCCGCCGCGCGGGACGGATCTGGGGGAGAGATCTTCGAGTTGCATGAGAAAGAAGGCGCGATCAAGGGTGAGCGGGCACTTGACCGACGCGCTACCGGCGAACGCGACCAGTGCAACACGATCGCCCTGCAGGGTGGCGAGCATGTCCTTGATCCAGAGTTTCGTGCGTTCGAGGCGATTCGGCACCAGGTCTTGTGCGAGCATGCTTCGCGAGACATCGATCACGAAGACGATGTCCTTTCCGGAAGCGGTTGTTTCCTGCTCGATCGGCTCGCCTCGGGGCCTTGCCATCGCGACCGCGAGACACACCACCGCGCCCGAGACCAGGATAAGAGATGCGAATCGCCGGCGTTTCAGGCCTGCAGGGACGATGCGTCTGACCAGTGATACATCGCCCATCCGGCGCAGAGCGGTGTGGCGCCTCCACGCGGCCCAGAAAAACAGGAGCAGAATCGCAGGGACGAGCATGAGGAGCGACAGATGCTCCGGAGCGCCGAGGGGTGTCATGGCAGTCTCCTGAGAAGTGTGCTCGCGAGGAAGATCTCGATGCCGATGAGCCAGAGCGCGGCGTTGACCAAGGGAGGGAATCGCTCTTCGTAGACCGTGCGCCTCTGGGACGTGACCGAGACCTTCTCAAGCCGGTCGATCTCCTCGTAGATCTCTCTGAGTGATTCGGCGTTTCTGGCGTTCCAGTATCGTCCGCCCGTACGGTTGGAAATAGTTGTGAGTGTTCGTTCATCGACGTGGTCTCGAATCGGAATAGGGCGTCCGTCCATTCCGGAGATGAAGACGACGCCCCCAGTGCCGCCGATGCCGATGGAGTAAATCTTGATTCCCCATTCGGCGGCCAGTCGTGCCGCTTGTTCTGGGAGGATCTCTCCTCGGTTGTGCTCGCCGTCTGTCAAGAGAACGATGATCTTGCTCTTGATTCTGAACTCCGGCCCGCGATTCGCATCGCTGAGTGACTTGATCTGTTCCTCTGCGGATCTGAGTCGCGAGGCGGCGAGCGCGAGAGCGTCTCCGATGGCCGTACCGCCTTCGGGCAGGGCTGGTGGTGCGAGCTGTGTGCTGTTCGCCAGATCGACAACGATCTGATGGCTGTGAGTGAGTGGGGCGAGCGTGTCTGCGTATCCCGAGAAGACGATCAGCCCGATCAGGTCATCGGCGCGACCCTTGAGCTGTTTGTCATCTCCGAGGATGAAGTCTTTCAGCACTCTTTTGACTACTTCGAGTCGCTCGTAGGACCGTCCCTCAAAGGTCATGGGCGCGCCCATGCTGGCGGAGCGATCGATCACGAGCTGGATCGCTACGCCTTCCTTGGATGTCTCGATGCGGCCGGTGAGCGTCTGTGGGCGAGCGATCGCGACAGCGATGAGGCAGAGAGCCGCGAGGCGAAGAGCAAGCGGCACCCAGCGCAAGGTCGATCTGAGGGAGCCGAGGCCGCGTAACCCGGCCGCGCCCGGCATGACGATGGGTGGAGGGAGAGAGAACGGACGGAGCGCGACGATGGCCGCTGCGAGCAGGATCAGGGCGAACGCCCAGGGTGAGTGGTAGTTGGAGGTCATGCAGCCACCTCCGATTCTGCGAGGTATCGAGTGGGTATAAAGGTAGAGAGATCGTCGAGGGCTCTGTCGGTTCGTGCGAGAACGTCGGTGACTCCGGCGTGCGAGATGTCGGACCCTGAGCAGAGGATGCGTTCGATATCAGCCATGAGATCGATGAGCCCCGGGATCTGCGAGAGCTGCGGGCAGCGATCGAGCAACTCCGCGTCTGTCATCGCGTGCGCGGGGACCTCTGTGCGTTCCGCGATTCCGAGGCGGAGGACACGAGCACAAGTGCCGAGCGCTCGCGATTGTTCGGTCGGGCTCATGCCTTGTGCCTGGAGCAGAAGGGTTGCGATTGTCTTGCGTGAGCTGGCGATCCTTGGCGCACGGAGGCGACTGCGGACGACGAAGACAGCACTGCCGGCAACCACCAAGATCACAATCAGCCCTGCGACCGCTCCTGCGACTGCCGGGCGTAGCCTGTGCCAGATCGGCTCACCCGCTGGCGGGGGCATCGCCGCGGAACGAAGCTCAGTGACGACGATGGGATCGTCCGGTTGTAGAACGGACCGGATCTCGACTGGGATCGGGCCAGTCGCGACGTAGCTCAGAGCACCGGCGTTGGCGTCACGGATCGCGAGTTTCACTCCTGGGGCGAGTGCGGAGCCGGGAAGATCGGGCTCAAGTATCGCGGTCCAGCGTTGCTCGACGACACCATCGGGGCGCTTGATGGCGGGCAGACGGACCACTTCGAGCACTTCGAGTGACTGATGGCCGGAGAGCTCGGGTGACGAGAGCACAAGCCCCGCCTTGGCTGTTGTACGGATCTCGAGCTGGAGGAGCTCGCTCGTCGATGCCTCGCGTCTGTCGATCGTGGTAGAAAGGAGTACGCCGTCGCCTTCTGCGACTTGTGTCGGCGGCGTGGGTGTTGCTGACTGGGTGGTCTCGGGCCGACGCGAGCACGCCTGCGCGATGAACAGGCAGACTGCGGCCAGTGCGACGGGAATGAGACGATGCGTGCGAGCATGTCTCGGTCTGGGACAGAAGGGGTGGTGAGCGTCACTCATCGGCGTCGCTCCCTTCGTTGGAAGTACGCCGCGAGTTCAGGGACAGCGGATCTCTCCGTAGAGAGGGTGACGCGATCGACCCCCGAGGAAGCGAGATGGGATTCGCGTTTGTCACGGTCCGCGAGCCGCTGGGCGGCGTATGCGCGGGCACCGCGTGAGCCGAGATCGATTGTTCGTGCGGCACCGGTTTCGGGATCGACGACATCGACGAGGCCGACAGAGGGAAACTGGAGCTCGCGTGGGTCGTTGACGGAGATTGCAACGACATCGTGGCGCCTCGCGAGCACTGAGAGCTGGGTGTTGCAGGGTGGACAATCGAAATCGGAGATGAGGAAGATCACGCTACGGCGTCGCAGCATATGTGAGAGATGGTCGAGCGCGGGACGGAGGTTCGTGCCTCTTCCGGCGGGAGCATGCGCGAGGAGGTCGCGCATGAGGCGCTGGCAGTGCGACGTGCCCTTCTTCGGAGGAACGAACTTCTCAACGCGATCCGTGAAGAGCAGCAACCCCACCCGGTCCTGATTCTGGCTCGCGGCCATGGCGAGGATGGCAGCGGACTCGATCTCCAGGCGTCGCTTGGTCTTTCCAGTGGTGCCGAACATGCCGGATCGAGAGAGATCGACGCAGACCATCGCGGTGAGCTGGCGTTCCTCTACGAACCTCTTGATGAAGGTCTTGCCGGTTCTGGCGGTGACGTTCCAGTCGATCGACCGAACGTCATCGCCCGGCTCGTACTCTCTGACCTCTGCGAACTCGATGCCGTGACCCTTGAACGCCGAGTGGTACTCGCCCGTGAACAGGTCGCTGACGCGTCGCCTGGTCATGACGTGCAGGCGTCGTACCTCCTTCGCCAGATCGGCGGGAAGCGGCGCGGGCTCGGCGGCATCGATCGGGTGTCTATGGGAGCGGAACATGGTCAAAGATCCGCTGGACAATCTGTTCGGAGGATATCTCTTCGGCTTGGGCCTCGTAGCTTGCGATCACTCGATGGCGGAGCACATCCATCCCGATCGACTTCACGTCGGCGGGCGTGGCGTACGGCCTGCCCTGGAGGAACGCGTGGGCGCGGGCCGCCATGGTGAGCGCGATCGAGGCACGGGGGGACGCACCGAAGGAGATCAGGCGAGCGATGTCGAGTCCGTACTCCTTCGGTCGGCGTGAGGCGTGGACGATGCTGACGATGTACTCCTTCACACGATCATCGACATGGATCTGATCGACGAGACGCCGGGCGGCGGCGATCTGGTCGGTTGTGACCATTGCTTCTACTTTCGTCTTCGGCGCGCTCGACGCCATGCGATCAACGATCCGGCGTTCGTCCTGCTTCGACGGATAATCGACTCGAAGCTTGAGCATGAAGCGATCGACCTGTGCTTCGGGGAGGGTGTAGGTGCCCTCCTGCTCGATCGGATTCATGGTTGCGAGGACAAGGAAGGGATCGGGGAGGGGGTAGGTCGTCTCGCCGATGGTGACGTGCCGTTCCTGCATCGCTTCCAGCAGTGCACTCTGGACTTTGGCAGGGGCACGGTTGATCTCATCGGCCAGCACGATGTTGGCAAAGACAGGACCCTTGCGGGGAGTGAAGGTTGAGTCCCGAGGGTTGTAGATGAGAGTGCCTACCAGGTCCGCGGGCAGCAGGTCGGGTGTGAACTGGATGCGGCTGAACTTCGCGTGGATCGCGTTCGCCAGCGTGCTCACAGTCAGGGTCTTGGCGAGACCCGGAACGCCTTCTAGGAGAACGTGCCCATTGCATAGCAACCCAACAAAGAGCCGCTCGACCATCGTCTTCTGCCCGACGACGACCTGTGAAATGGCCTCGGTCAGTGCCCGGATCGTCGATGCGTGTGCCTCGATCTGAGGTGTGAGGTCAACCGTGTTCGCCATTCGTCTGGCCTCCTGCCGCCAATGGTACCGTTGCCGGGCTGAGTAGCTGCTCGGCGTCTGACTTTGTGATGACATTCTTGCTCATTCCCGTCGCGATGGATGCACCTTTGCGATGGAGAGTCTGCCGACAGCCCTGGGCATCTGTCAACGGTTCTGGCCCTTGAGCGACATGTCCATGTTCGCCTCCGACTTTGCGAGTTCCATCCGAATCGTTGCGGACCTGCTGGCCGCGCTCGACTGTGATTGCCACCAAAGGAGCCGCCCGGCAATGTCACGGAAGGGGGGCGGTACGGCACTGGTCATGGCGACCAGAGGTCGAATCCCGAACCGCCTGATCACAGGGTCCTCAAGGCAGACGAAGGCCTGGGCGGAACCCGGATCGCCCTGCCGACCGGAGCGTCCGAAGAGCTGTCGATCCACTCGTCGTTCATCGTGACGTTCAGTCGCGATGACTGCCAGTCCTCCGGCTTCGCGGGATCGATCGTCGAGGCGGATGTCGGTGCCGCGCCCTGCCATGTTCGTCGAGACGGTGATTGTCCCTGAGATACCCGCGAGAGCGACGATGTCTGCTTCCTCCGCCTCGCGGGTCGCGTTCAGAACGCGACAGTCGACGCCGCGTGCGGCGAGCATCGATGCGAGCTGATCCGACGTCTTGACGGCTCTGGTGCCGATGAGGACGGGCTGGCCTCGCTCTCTGAGCGCGATGGCATAATCCGTGACAGCATCGAGCTTTGCTTGCTCAGTAAGGAAGACGCGGTCAGCCGATTCCTTTCTCGCGACAGGGCGATGGGTCGGGACACGCACGACTGGAAGGTGGTATGCACGCCAGACCTCGTGGCGAACCTCCCACATGGTGCCGCTCATGCCGCACAGGCGTGCGTAGCGCCGGAAGTAGCCGTGGTACGAGACTCGTGATGTGGTGCGCCGCGGCTCGGTAACCTCGATGCCTTCCTTGGCCTCGATCGCTTGATGGAGTCCGAGTTGCCACTGCCGGCCCGGAAGGATGCGGCCGGTGGACGGGTCCACAATCTGTACCTCACCACCGGTCACGACATAGTCGTCGTCGCGGTGGAAAAGTGCGAGCGCGGTGAGGGCCTGCACGACGAGTTCCTCACGCCTCCGAGGTCCTCGCCAGAACTCGGGAAGCTCTCGGGAGAGTTCATCAAGCCGGGTCCGACCTTCGGGTCGCATGGAGACGCGGCGCAAGCGTCGATCGACGATGAAATCGGAGCCCTCGTTCAGTTGGCTCGCGATATGTCGTGCGGCTTCGTAGATTTCCTGCCGCGAGGCGCGAACGTCCTGGCTCTCGCTGGCGATGATCGCTGGAGTGACTGCCTCGTCGATCAGGATGCTGTCCGCCTCATCGACGATGCAGGCGTATTGCCCGCGTTGCACGATGGAACTGCTCCATGGTCCACTTGTGCCGTCGTGCTCACCGAGAGACTCGAGAAGGTGCGTGACCATTCGGGGAGAGTGGGGCGACTTCAGGCGGTCTCGCAGGTAGTCAAAGATCAGCTGTTTATCTGCGACATAGGTGACGGACTTGGCGTATGCATCTCGCCGCTCATCCTCTTTCGAGGCGTCCTGAATCACACCGACATCAAGGCCGAGCGATTCGAAGACCGGGCTGAGAGTCTCGGCGTCTCGTCTGGCGAGGTAGTCGTTGACGGTCGCGACGTGGACCCCGCGCCCTTGCCATGCGAGGATCGCGGCGGGAATGATCCCTGTGACGGTCTTGCCCTCGCCTGTGGCCATCTCCACGCAGGTCCCCGCACACATCGCCAGCCCACCCATGATTTGCTCCGGGTGAAGGATCAGCCCGAGGCGGCGGCGGATCGTTTCGACGATCGGAGCGGCTGCGCGATCGGTCGTTCCTGTCGAGCGCGAGTCGCGCAGTACGTCATCGCGTCGCTCTTCGAGCAACTGGCTCAGCGCGGCGTCGGAGTGTGTGCGTAGGGACTCGGCGTCGAGGCGGACACGCTGTGCACGGGCGACAAGCCCGCGAGCGGCTCTCATCCGGGCGACTCCACCTCTTACCCACTCTCCGACAGAGTCGAAGCCCTTAGGCGGAGGATCCCGACGGATCGGGCGAGACAGCGCGGACCAGAGGCGTGTATCGTCTCGAATCGGCTCGATCTGCGAGGGCGCGATGCTCATGCGCCGAACCTGCTCATCCAGAACTGCGTGGCACGTCGCAGCCACTGGGTCATCAGCGGCGAATCGCCTATGCCGAAGCGAACTCTGACTCGTTGGCCCGCCATCACGCCGTCCGGCAGGTCTGTGGAGGCGAGATCGACCCAGAACTGCGGGGTGAGAGCCGCGATGGAGTTCTCGCCGCTGCGCGTGGCGACGATCTCGCCCCCCGCTGCGGAAGAGACCGCGGGGTTCTCGATCTCACGCGAGCCGATCGGAGAGACACGGAGAAGCGTTGCTGACGCAACGTGGGAAGCCATGCCTCGGATCTTGATGGACGCTCGGATGCGTTCCTGCGCCGAGAACGCGTGCCCAAACTCGCGGTCATCGACGAGTGTCCGGACCTGGAGCTGATCAAGCGAGGAGACGTGCGCGAGCAGAGTTCCCTTCGTGATGTAGCTGCCGAGCAGATCGTCCCAGTCTGCCCCACTCGCGCCTGAAGCGATAACGGTTCCATCCGACGGTGCAGCAAGCGTCAGCGAGGCGACGCGTTCCTCGGCTCGGCGGAGGGCCTCGGTTGCGACCCGCACGTTCGCATCGGCGGTTCTTGCTTCAGAGGGCGATTTCATGGCGGCTTCGTCGCGGGCGGTGATGGCCTGTGCGAGTTGAGCCGCGGCGATCGTACGGCCCGCTTCGACCTCAGCATTCTCGAGTCTCAGAAGCGGCTGGCCGGATCTCACCTGGTCTCCGACACGGATCAGAATCTCAGAGACATATCCGCTTTCGAGCGTTCGTATGCCGCGGTGCTCCGTTGGCACGATCCACCCCGGTGCGTAGATGCGATCCTGTACCGGGATGATGCCCAGTGTGACCACAGCCACGACGAGCACTCCCATGACCACACCGTTCGCCCTGGCGCGGCGTCCGAGCAATGCGGGCGACCACAGCAGGTAGCCGATCCCCTTCAGGACCGGCCAAACGAGCATCAGCGACGCGGCGAGGACCGCCAGAATCAATCCAAGCGAGGAGTACTGTGTGCTTACGGCCAGGCAGATGGAAGCAGCGATCAGCACTCTATAAGGGAGCGACAGCACGCCATACGCCAGCACGATGGCCGCTTCGGCTGGCGTTGTGACTGTGGGGGGCTTTGCGGTCTGCACGCTGAATGCGTATCGAACGACGATGTACTTGAGCATCTCGACGGCGCGCTGGGCGAGGTTGGGAATGCCGAGCAGGTCGCTGAGGATGTAGTATCCGTCGTATCTGAGCAGCGGATTCAGGTTGAAGAGCAGTGTTGAGACGCCAGATACGATCATGACGTTGTAGCAGATCGAACTCATCACACCGGGCTCAGAGTTCGCCCAGAGGATCGCGGCTCCGGCGGCGATCACGCTCTCGAAGAGCACGCCTGCCGCTGCAACCAGGATTCGGCGCCACGTCTCGGTGAACCGCCACGAGCTGGTTGCATCGCAGTATGGAAGCGGAAGGACCAACGCGACGAGCATGAGCCCGATCTCGGTGCAGCGGCCGCCCATCGCCTTGCAAGCCATGGCATGGCCGAGTTCGTGGACCGCGCGAAGCACAATGAAGACACCGGCCAGGATGGCGAGGTTGCCGGGGTCGAGCAGGGAATCGAGGCGCAATTCCCGTGAGAATCGATCGACATTGGTGGCGAGCGACCAGATCGCGGCGACGGCAGAGACGCACCAGAGGGCGAGCCCCGTCCAACTGAATGCCCACGCGTACAGGTGTCGGCTCTGTTCGAGCCAGTGGTCGGGGTTGATCAAGGGGATGCACGCGAAGAGCCCGTTGCCGTGGCGCTTTCGCCTGCGGGTCTGCACTTCGCGTGCCTGCCGATGCTCGAGCATGTCCGCCCAGATCGGCACGTCTCCGATAAGCAGCCCGGAGCTGTCGAGCTGAGCAAGGAGTTCGATGCACTCTTTCTGCGTCGGTGACTCGTCTCCGAGCTGGGCAGCGCACGCTTCCCACGCGTCATCGACGGTGCGGTTCCCGTCGAGCATGCCTGCGAAGCGGTACGCGGCCTCTGACATCCTGTGATATGTGCCCGTCGCGGGTTCTTCGAGAACGTACGCGATACCGCGCCCGAATCGCTGGCGTGTGACGTGTACATGGGGGCTCAGTCTGGGGCGGCTCTTCGCGACCCGGTACCAGGTGTCACAGAAGGTTGGTGTGATCCGACGCTCGAACATGGCCAATCACCACCATAGCCGTAGGCGTATCTCATCGACAATCGGTCGAGTCAGCATCGCGAGTCCGGTCGTCCATCCGCTCTCGAGACGCACATGCCCACGCATACCCGGCTGTAGGAAGCGATCGTGGTCGAGCACATCCGCTTCCGCCGTGTAGACGTTGGCGCCTTCGGTCGGCTCGGCTGACGGGTTTATTCGCACGATGCGGAGCGGGACACGTATGCCGGGCGAGGCGGAGGTTGTCATCCACCCGGATTGGCCGGGTGTGACCCGACCGATGTCGCGTTCGTCGATCTGTGCCACGATCATGCGGTCAGGCGTGACGATCTCGAAGAGAGCAGTCGTGGGCTCGACACGGGCCCCGAGAAAGTCACGAAGGTCGCCTCTGCTGATCTGTCCTGCGATCGGCGCGCGGATCTCGGATCGTGTGAGGTAGCTGCGCAGGAGGCCGATCTTGGCCTCGGCCTCTTCGACGCCCTTCGACGCGCGGCGCCATGCGGCGAGGTCGCCTGTGGCGTGTGCGCTGTCTCGCTCAGTGGCGAGCGTCTCGCGACGACCGTTCTCCTGCTCGAGTTGCAGGGAGAGTTCTGTAGTGTCCATCCGGCCGATGACATCGCCAGCCCGGACAAAGTCGCCGGGCCGCACCAGGGTCTCGGAGAGGTAGCCGGAGAACGGAGGCGGGATCGTTCTCGTTGTGACCGCTCTCACCTCAGCGGTTGAACGGACCCGGTCCGGGATCGGTATCGCCGCCAATCCGGCGAGAATGAGTGCGAGCAACAGGCAGATGGCCTTCGCGGCGGTATGTCTCGGACCGACGGCGGCTCGCGCAAGATCACCGACTCGGTCTCTTGCGACCGCGGAGACTCCCCGGTCGGCCATGCGCCTTGTGTGAACGCACGGACCGATGAACTCCGCGAGGAGTCGCAGGAGCGAGATCGCGCCGGCGGGGAAGGGGTCGTTGCTCGCACGTTCCAAGACCAGGACGCCCACGAGATCACCCTCGATGCGTAGAGGCAGACTGACGATCGCGGATGGGCCGGCTTTCATCGAGAGGAGCTCGTGCGAGCGAACAACCCGGCGTGTCATGGGAGACTGCTCCGCGTGCGCGGGCTGCGGATACTCGATCTCGACATCCTGTGCCGCGCACTCCTCCATAGCAGACTCGATGGGCTCGGCCGCCGGGGCCTTTCGATCGATCGTGTCGGTTCCGCTCATGCCGACGAGGCGGACAGAGTCGCCACGCACGAGTCCGATAGAGACCCTGACACAGCCGAATCGTCTTCGCAACTCGTGGCAGAGGATCGCGCAGACTGCGCTGGTGTTCTGGCCCTGGATGGATGCATCGAGGAGTTCGAGTATTTCTCGCAGGCGAGCTCTACCCTCGGCCTCGCGTAAGGCGTTCTCTCGCCAGAGGTAGGTCTCGAACGCACTCGCCGCGAGAGATGCCCTGAGGCCTGCCTCTGAGGCGGCTCTTCTGTCGGTCCCTGCGATGACCAGCGCGGAGACACCCTCCACAGCCCCCTCAGCGACGAGCGGGATGAGCACGGCCAGGTGTCCGCGATCGGATCGATAGACAGAATCATCGGGTTCTACGCTGACGGGCTCGATCCGAACTCTTGGCGTTCCGTCCTCCATCGAGAGGATGGAAGACGCGTGCCGATCGATCACGTGTGAGACGGCGCGGGACCACGCGCGGTGAAGCGGGCGTTCCGGGTCCTGGTGTATCGCGACAGTGCCCGCCTGTCGGCTCGGAGTTGCAAAGAGCCAGATAAGCCCCGCATCGGCGTATCCAAGCGCGATCTGGCGTTTGAGCAGCGAGTCGAGGAATGACACGAGCGGAGCCACATCGGACGCCTCTCGAGGGGGGGTGTCCGCATGGCTCCGCTCCGGTGATCCGACGGCCGGGGTCTCAGCGCTCATGCGCGAGCTCCTTGCCAGTGTCGTTTGATTTCACGCCAGCTCGTTTGTCGCTCACTGAGAGAGCTTCGGGCCATCGCCATCCTGGCGGCTGACAGGGCCGATCTGGATCTGGCCGTTCCTGTCCTCGTACTGGCGCACGACCTGCCCGAGACTGATGGCCAGACGCTTCGCGCCGGCCCAGTTCATGATCACGCGGCTCCCAACGTTGAACATGATCGCCTGCTGGTTCTCGGCGACCTGCATGGGGAGGTTCATGCCGAAGTCCATCACAACCTCGTCCGCGGTAGTCGATGTTCTGATCGTGTTCGCATAGGTCGTGTTCATCTTGGACTCGTCGATCCGGAGCTGAATCTGACGAGACTGGTCGTTGCCGCCTTCTGACATGGGACTGTCCTTTCCTGAGTGGATGAGATCGTAACGGGTTGTAACCGGTGCTTCGGGCCAGCGTGAGCGAGGCCGCAGCTGGCAGCTCGACAGGGCGCACGGCCAAGTCGAGATCTGTATCCGAGTTGATATGAACAGTAGACATCGCCTTCTCAGGGTCCAGCACGTTTCCCGCTTACACCAGAGGGTGAAAGGAACATCACGTTTCCGTGCAGACCGCTTGGGAGGTCACGTTCGTTCGCGATCTCGATCCTCACCTGGACCTGGCGTGCCCCCGCGTGCCCGGTCGGGGAGATGAAGATCACACGCCCGGCCTGCTCGGCGTCTTCGTCGAGATCCTGCCATAGCACGCGGGCGGCGTCGCCGACCCGCAGGCGCATGGCCTCGCGTGTGGGAACATTGACTTCGAGCCAGAGCGGGTCCGTCGCCACGATTGTCAGGACCTTGGTCTGCTCGTCGGCGGTCTCGCCCTTTCGCTTGTGGACCTCAAGAACGACCCCTTTGATCGGTGAAATGACTCGCATCTCGTCGAGTCTGGCCAGCTCCCTTTCCAGCTCGATGCCTGCCTCGGTGAGTCTGAGCCGAGCAGAGTCGAGCGCTATCTCCGACTGTCCGAGTTTGAGTCTGGCGTCGCGAACCTCGTTCTCGCTCGCGCCCCCCTGCTCATTCGACGCGGTCGTCAGGCGGACCTCTTCCGCCCAGTGTTCGCGCAAGAGCGACGCATTTCTGACGTTTGAATCGTCGGTGGATGCGATCCTTGCCAGTTCGATCGTCCGTCGCTGGACGGCATCCTCAAGCATCAGGAGTTCGTCTCCGGGTGAGACCTCGTCGCCCGGCTTCACCAGGACCCGATCCACCCGTCCACGCACGGCAACTGCCAGTTCCCGAAAGTCCGATGGTCGGGATATCGCCGGGAAAGGACCCAGCAGTTCTTCCGAGGGTTGTTGGTGAGCGGCACGCGTTGTCGCGAGACAACCCACGGCCGCAATGACCGGCAGAATCCACAATCGCCACCGGATACCCGGTCGCCCTACGCGATCCATCAGGATGATCTCCATCGGTCCCCACTGGCATGCATCGCGCGCCCCTTGGAAGCGCAAGCATGACACCACGCCGAGTATCTTCGCATCGTAGCGGGCTCTGTTCCACCCCTGCACGCGAATGCGGCCAATACCCAAACAAACCGTGAAGATCCTTTGCCGATTCTTCAAGCAGTGCTCATAGGCATGTAGCATGTAGCGTCCACACCGAGGCGTGCATGACCATGAAGTCCAGCCATCCGGCTGTCCAGATCGGCGCGGCCTTTCCTGCCGAGATCGCGGCAGCCGCGATTATCAACGCGTACGGCATGTCGGTCCTTGCCGCAGCGCGGGAGGCGAGAGCGGACCGAGTCGGGAGGCGGTCCACACACGAACTTCGCACGGCGTGCCGCCGGATGGACGAGGCAGCCAGCGTCTTTCTTCCGTGTCTGAATGATCGGGTTCTGCCGCGGCTGGTTCGTGAGGTCGTTGCGATCAGGAAGTCAGCCGGCAAGGTCAGAGACTGGGACATCTTTCATGACGCGGTGCATGCCTCTGTACGTCAGGGGGGCGTGCTGAAGCGGAAGGAGCGGCGTGCGCTCACCGATGCTGTGAAGCACGCGCGGCTTCGCAAGGCGGAGAGCGCGGCTACATCGATCGGTAAGACCCGTCTGACAGGAATCGAATCACTGATTCGACGACTCGAGCGCGACGCGTTCCAGCCCGATGGTGAGTCTCGGCTGTTCAGCGATGTGGCGGTCAATGCGATCATGCGCAGGAGCGAGGACGCGAAGGCGCATCTGGCAAACGTTTCCGGCGCGAGCGTCGGGTCGGTCCATGCGCTCCGCATCGCTGCGCGAGGTTTGCGTCATGTGCTCGAGATCACACGCGCATGCACACCCGCACATCTCTATGAGCGTGCGGCCTCGGGGCTTGACGATGAACTCGAGTCGCTCGGACGTCTCGCGGATGTCTCGTCCGCTCGCGCAACTCTTGCCGCGAGCCGTCATCGCCTGGAGCGTTCGTGCGCTGAGGGTGTTGAAGCACTCGACGCATGGCTGGTTGCTTCCGAGCAGTCGAGTCTTGAGTCCGCTCTGGCACGAATCGAGTCGGGCAATCTTGCTCGGCTCGTGTCAGAGCTGCAATCGTGGGCGGATGAGGCCCGCGGGGCTCCGCTTTCCTCGAACGCGGATCCGGCGGCGAACGCGGTGGCTCTTGTTCCTACCCGGGCCGATCGATACGCGGTTATCGATGTCGGGAGCAACAGCGTCCGCTTGCTGGTGGGCGAGTTGCTGACGGACGGCACGTACCGCGTGCTCGACGACGAGAAGGAGAGCACCCGCTTGGGACAAGGTCTGATGTCCACGGGGATGCTTTCCGCTCAGTCGATGCTTCGCACGGCGGAGACGATCGCGAGGATGAGGGGGATAGCGCAGGGTTACGGGGTCTCTCGTCTACGGGTCTTCGGGACATCCGCGACACGTGATGCGACGAACCAGCGTGAGTTTCTCGCGCTCGTGCGGGAACTGGCGGGCGTCTGCTTGGAAGTGCTGAGCGAGGAGGACGAGGCAAGAGCCGCGCATCGGAGCGTCGCGGCTGGATTCGACATCGGTGAGACTCCGACTGCGGTGGTCGATATCGGAGGTGGTAGCACGGAGATTGTGCTGTCGACCAAGGGGGCAATCGAGCACTTGTGCTCGATCCGCATGGGAGCGGTGCGCCTCACGGAGATGTTCGTCCCGCATGATCGAGAGAAAACGGTCCGCCGCATGCGGCGCTATGTGCGCCGTGCACTTGAGCTAGCACTGCCGGAGGTACCATTTGCGCCGAATCTGGTCGTCGGCACCGGCGGAACCTTTACCTCGCTTGCCGCTATTGCGAGTGCCCGTTCTGAGTCTGTCGCCGGTGCCGAAGGGACGGAGCTGAGACGATCCGAGGTGCGGCACCTGCTGGACCGTCTCGGAGACATGTCTCTGCGCGACCGCATGCGAGTTCCGCGTCTGAACCCTGAGCGGGCGGACATCATTGTTGCGGGAGCGGCTATCGCCGAGGGTGTCCTGAGGCATCTCAATGCGAATCGGCTTCGGGTTCATGATCGGGGGATCCGCGATGGGATCATGCTCGAGATGATCTCCGAGACGGAACGCCCGACCGTGCCTGCGAGCGGCTCGCGTGCCCTGGCCGGAGCGAGACGCTTCGCCGAAGGGTGTCGCTACGAACGGGAGCACTCGGAGCACGTGGCGATGCTCTCCCTGCGGCTGTTCGATCATCTGCTGCGAGCAGAACTCCTTCCGCGCGGCGTAGCGACGAGCGAGTCCAGGACACTTCTGGAAGCGGCGGCCGTGCTCCACGACGTCGGCTATCTGATCAATTACGCCGGGCACCACAAGCACAGCATGCGTCTGATTCTGAACAGCGCGATTCCTGGCTTCACGAAGAGGCAGATCGGCATCATCGCGAACATCGCGAGGTACCACCGGAGGTCCGAGCCGTGCGGACGTCACGGGTCGTACAAGATCCTCTCACGCCCTGACCGTAGGATCGTCAAGGCATTGGCAGCGATTCTCCGTGTCGCAGACGGACTCGACCGCGCGCACACACAACTCATAAGCGACATCTCCCTCCGGACAAGATCGGGTGCGGACGGCTGTCGCGAAGCAACACTGGTTGCCATCGCGAGCGAACGCCCGACCACAGACCTATGGGGCGCGGAGCGAAAGGCCGCGTTGTTCGAGCGTGTCTATCGGGCACGGCTGCGGTGTCTCTGGGAACCGGTCGAGTCCCAGCCGAAGACCAGCGTCGAAAAGCCGACAGCCAAGGAACGTTCGCATCAGGTTGCGTTGCGAGTCGTGTGAGCGGTCCATTCGACCTGTCGGCGCGTCATCGCGCGTCGAATCGCAGGGTGTTCGCGTACCCCGTGCTCATCGCGCGCTCGAACTCGTCGATCGGCGTCGCCTTGCTCCAGTACCACCCCTGCCCGTAGTCCACGCCTGCGGCGCGGAGGAAGAACGCCTGTTCCTTTGTCTCGACACCCTCCGCGGTCAGCCGAACCCGCAGAGGCCCGGCCAGAGCGACGACGCCACGAAGCAGCCGCTCCGCCGTCACGCTCTTGAGCAGTGGCTGCACCTGCGAGCGATCGATCTTCAAAATGTCGAACTCAAGTCCCATCAGTTGTGCCAGTCCGCTCTGGCCCGTTCCGAAGTCATCTACGGCCACGCGTATGCCCGCGGCACGCGATCTCGCGAGCGCATCTCGGCCGACATCGGTCAGCGCCTGGCGTTCGGTGATCTCAGCGACGAGGCGTGTCCTGTGCCGGTCCATCCCTGAGGCGGCCATGATCCGGGCGATGTGCCCGGTTCCCAGCACAGAAGGCGGAACGTTGACGCTCATATAGAAGCCGGGCACGCGGTCGAAGAGCGGTGAGGCGTCCTTTACGAGGCAGTCGAACAGCCGCTCCATCATCTCAACTACAGCAATTGGATCGTTCTCGATGCGGTCGATCAGGCCGTTCTGAGCGGGTGAGACGAGCGAGCCGTCGGGAGCCACGAACCGCATCAGCGCCTCCGCACCCGCGACCGCACCTGTCTGCAGGTCAACGACCGGCTGGTAGTGCATCGTCAGCGGGGGCACGACCACACGCATCTTGCCATCGCTCATCTCGTCATCGTACATCATCTGGAACCCTGTCGCTGCAAGCCGATGCACCAGATCACCGGGTCTTTCCAGCCCCGTGTTCCTGGAGGCGAGATGGAGCAACCGCCGCCCGACATCGAAAGCGGAGAGGAATGTGCCGTTGGCGGGCAACTCGCTAGGTTTGGTACGATCCTGAACAGTCTTGATCCCGTACACTCACCGTGCTGGGTGTTGACCGGGAGGCGGGGTCCCGGCGATTGACCCCAAAAGACCTTTCCGGACCATGCCGCGGTGCACAATCTCAACGCACAACCGACCGACGAAGCACTCTTTGAGCGGTACCGCGGCGGAGACACCCAGGCGTTTCGGACGCTTATCGAACGGCATCACGACGACCTGCTGGCGTTCTTGTTCAGGTTGGTAGGGGATCGGCAGGCCGCCGAGGATGTCTTTCAAGAGGCTTGGGTACAGGTCCACCTCTCGGCAGATACCTTCGACCGAGAACGCACATTCCGACCATGGCTTTTTACGATCGCCGCGAACAAGGGCAGGGACTACCTCCGTAAGAAGGGACGCCGACAGACCGTGGATCTGTCGGCTCCGGTGCGTCAGGATGGCTCCGGCACGGCGACTTTTGTGGACCTTCTGGAGGTAGACATCCCATCTCCGGATGCCTCCATGCAGGCGAGCGAGCGGGATGCCATGGTTCAGCGAGCGATACAGAGCATGTCACCGCAGCTCCGCGAGATCCTGCTACTGGCGTACTTCCAGCGCCTCTCGTACGCACAGATCGCGGAGGATCTTCAGATCCCGCTTGGAACGGTCAAGTCGAGACTCCATGCGGCGGTTGCGTCCTTCGCACAGAGGTTCGGACAGGTATCACGGAGCGCATCAGATCAAGAGCACTCCTAAAGGATGTTGAGCGGCATGAGCGACACGCATTCGCATGATGGCGTACTGCCGAGCGAGCCGGATCGGCTCGCGATCGATGCTCTCGTTGATGCCGGCTGGGACCCCGATCGAGTCGATCCGGTCCTGCGGACACGAGCCGCGAGGATCGCTCAGGCACTCGGTCTCCTTTCGAACTCTAAAGTGCGATCTGACAACATTCTGGCTGACATCGCGTTTGCCCGGGCTATGCGAATGAACGGGCATGCCGACGCTTCGGTTCCGACGCTTCACCCCGCAGATCAGGAGGCCATGGACGCGTGGGTGATCGCGGGCTACGACACGTCGCGGGTTCCCGCTTCGCTCCGGTCTCGCGTCTTTCAGCATGAGAAGATCGGACGGCTCCTCATTGATTCTGCTCCGGTGGGCACGAACGCATCCTCATTGGTCGAGCGGACCTTGCTCGCCCTTGAGGGGGCCGAGGCGCAGCGTGTTGGGCGGCTCCGTGTCGGCAGCGATATCGCACCGCGTCGTGGGCGGCTGAGGATCAACGATCTTGTTACGGTTGCCGCGATGCTGCTGATCGGAGCGGCTGTGGCGATACCCGTGATGTCGAGCACGCGTGCCCACATGCAGCAGACGATCTGTCAGGCCAACCTTGGTTCCACGGCGCTGGCGTTCTCTTCCTATGCCGCTGACAACCGCGACGCCCTGCCAATCGCCAACGCCGGGTTCGGCGGCGGGAGTTGGTGGGATGTCGGCAAGGGCAGGGACAGATCGAATTCCGCGAATCTGTTCTCGCTCGTCGCTGCCGGATATGTGGATCTCCGCGACCTCTCATGCCCCGGGAATCCGGAGGCCCCGACGGAGACAGGTCAGACCTCGGGCTTTGACTGGCGTCGTCTGGAGCAGGTCTCTTACTCTTATCGTCTGATTCCGGCCGGCGCGGCTCCGAGAGTACACGACGATCCCCGCTCGGTCATTCTCGCAGACCGGTCTCCGGTGGTGTTGATGGCAGTTCGAGGCCAGCCAGTGCACCCTGAGGCAAACTCTCCGAACCACGACGACAGGGGGCAGCACCTGCTTCGTGGCGACGGGTCGGCGACATGGGCCAAGTCCCCTGTCCTTGCCGAGACGGCTGACAACATCTGGCTTCCCCGATCGATCGAGGACCGAATCCGAGCGATCCGCGGGCGTTCCACGATCGAGCCCATCCGCGGCAATGAGCTCCCATCCCATGCCCTGGATGTCTTTTTGGGGCCATGAGCCATGAAACGGACATGAATGTCCGCTGCAAGCGGTCGGGTCGTGTGAGGTCGGTCTTCTCAGGTTGCCTTGCTGTTCGGGGTTGGGGTGTCTAATCTTCCCCTCCCCATCCCGGCTCGCCGGAGGGATTGTTTTCTCGTCGCAAGCACAACCGGACCACTGCTCCGGTGAAGGATTGGCGCCATGTCCAAGAACAAAAGCCATAAGGGCTTGTTGAAGCGGATCCGGGTCTCCAAGACCGGGAAGATCCGCCACAAGTCTGCGAACTTCAAGCACCTTCGTTCTCACAAGTCGGGCAAGCGTCTCCGCAAGCTGCGCAAGGGCAGCTTCATGGCGAGTGCCGACAGCAAGAGACTCGAGAAACTGCTGTTCCGGCGTCTGCGCGGGCGTACACAGCCGCGGGCGGCGCTGCGTCGCAGCCCCTCGCCCGCTGAGAGCAAGGCGAGGAAAGAAGCCCGGGCCGCTGAGGCGTCCAAGGCAAAGTGATCGATCAGCTTGAGCCCGAACGTCTCGGGCTGTACTCGTGGTTTCGGTGACTCACACCGGCCCGCCGGGCACAAGTCGTCGGCTTTCGTCGGCGCCCCGTCGGACAAAGAAGAGGAGTTTCGGCATGCCTCGCGTTCGCAAGGGTTCGGCCAAGACCAAGATGCGGAATCGGATTCTCCGGAAGGCCCGCGGGTACTACGGAGTGAAGAGCCACCACCTGTACCACGCCAGGAACGCCATTATTCGTGCCGGCGTGTACGCGTATCGTGACCGTCGGGCCCGCAAGCGCGACATGCGCTCGCTGTGGATCACCCGTATCACCGCGGCATGCCGCATGCGTGGCACCCGGTACTCGCTCTTCATCAATGGCCTGAAAATGGCCGGCATCAACCTGAACCGCAAGATGCTGAGCCAGATCGCGATCGAGGATCCCAAGCTCTTCGACACGATCGTGGAGAAGGCGGTCAAGGCCTCGCGGGCTGTGCCCGCCAAGTCCTGACGGAAATCATCGGTTTCTGAATCGACCAAGACGCTCGGCTCATGCCGGGCGTCTTGTCTTTCCTGACTCCGTGCTATGCTGGGTCGTCGGGTGTCTCTGACACGGAGGTCACGGCATGGATTGGTGGTGGGCAGGGCGCATGCTGGAGAGCAACCCCGTTGCTCTGGTCTCATGGGTCGTCGTGGTGATCGGCTCGATCGTGCTGCACGAGCTCGCCCACGGCTGGGTGGCGACGCGGCTCGGGGATGACACGCCCCGTCTCAGCGGGCATCTCACGATCAACCCGCTTGTTCATATACCGCCGATGGCCTGGCTGCTCTTTGCGTTGTTCGGCTTCACGTGGGGACAGATGCCTGTGAATCCTGCGCGGATTCGTGGGCGGTATGGTGACGCGATCGTGTCGCTGGCCGGCCCCTTGATGAATCTGCTGATCGCGTTCGGGGCGATTGTCGCGTTGTGCATCTGGATCGGCTTCGGTCAAGGGCATTGGGTGCAGGGATTCAGATTCGAAGAGCCGCTGTTCACCAACACGGCGAGATTCTGGATGTACGCAGTCGTGCTGAATGTCATTCTCTGTCTGTTCAACCTGCTGCCGGTGCCGCCGCTGGACGGATTTCGCATCGCTGCGAGCGTCTTCCCGCCCGTACGAAGGATGCTCGACTCCGAACGTGGGGCGCAGTTCGGGCTGCTCGCGTTTGTGCTGCTCTTCTTCTTCGGCGCGAAGTACGTCGTTGGATTTGGCGCGTCGATCGGCGGCGCGGCAATCGGCATCGCGTTGGGGATCGTGCTTCCAAACGCGGATCTGCCCACGTTTCGGGTGTGAGTCGAACACCCTGCGGAGCCGCTCGGTTAGAGCAGCCCGCACATGGTGTAGAGCATCCTCGCGCCGACGTTCGCGTCCCACTCCGGCTCCGCTGCGCTGGGGGAGGGGCAGACCTCGACCAGGTCAAAGCCGACAACCCTGCGTCCGGATTGCTTGAGTTTCCAGAGCAGGTAGGTTGCCTCATTGAACGAGAGCCCGCCGGGCACTGGCGTGCCGGTATGCGGGCAGTAGGCGGGGCAGAGCCCGTCGATGTCGAACGATACGTGGACCTTCTCCGGGAGCGCATCGACGATGCGCTGGCACAACCCATCAAACGGAGTGCCGGCCGCTCGCTCCTCGAACATGGCTTCGTCATAGAAGGCGGCGCAACGGGAGCCGTGGGCGCGGGCACACTCGACCTCGCCCAGGCCAAAATCGCGGATGCCGACCTGTACAAGTCGAGAGACGCCAGGGATTCGTGAGAGCACGTTGTGCATGATCGAGGCGTGTGACCACTGGAAGCCCTCGAACGCATCACGAAGGTCCATGTGGGCATCCAGTTGGAGGATGCCGATGTCCTTGTGCATCTCGGCGAGGGCCTTGATCATGCCGAACGGCGTGGAGTGGTCGCCACCGATGAGGCCGATCTTCTTGCCTGCCGAGAGGAGCGATGCGGCTTGCTTGTAGACAAACACGTTCATCTCCTCGCTCGCCATATTGACGCGTGCGACATCCTGCTCATCCCCGGGCTCCGCGCCGCCCTTCTCGATGATGGGGACCGCGATCTCGCGTGCCTCGGCAGAGAGCCGGGCGATTCGTTCGTCGGGGCGGAGCATGTGGATCCCGTGCTCATAGATCTTCCCGAAGCGACGATGGAAGAGATCGACCTGCGATGAAGCGGCGAAGATCGCTTCCGGACCCCGGGCGGTGCCGTTGCCGTAGGACGTGGTCGCGTCAAAGGGTACGGGCAGAAGCACGATCTCAGCATCATCAAAGAGGTGGGGGAGCCCGAAGATGCCGGAACCGGGCCTTGCCGCTGCGTCGGGATCGAAATGCATGGGTTGCTCCAGTCGGGCACTTAAGAGGGAGGGTGTCTCGTCAATCGGTTCAGCGTATCCTGTCGGCGTGAAGTATGCGATCGTCATACCGGATGGGGGAGCGGACCTCCCGATCGACTCTCTCGATGGCAAGACGCCCTTTGAGGCGGCACACATGCCGGTGCTCGCCGAACTGGCACGGGCTGGACGTGTCGGATGTGCGGCAACAACGCCGCAACGCTTCGAAGCGGGGTCCGATGTCTGCTCGATGTCATTGCTCGGGTACGACCCCGACAGGTATCACACCGGTCGCGCCCCGATCGAGGCCGCGGCATTGGGACTCAATCTTGATCAGAAGGACTGGATCTTCCGGCTGAACCTTGTGACGACTGGCGAGCCGGGAAGCGGCGACGCCGGGCTGATGCTGGACCATTCGGCCGGTGCGATCAGTGATGCCGAGGCGAGGACACTCGTTGCGGATCTGATGGAGCATTGGAGACGTGTGGTGCCGTTGGATGTGGAGGGGCTTTCCCAGACTCCGGGTGTCTCGTACAGGAACATACTGGTCGATCATGCAGGGCGGAACTACAAGGGCGTCGAGACGACCCCGCCCCACGAGATCCCTCGTCTGCCGTGGGCGAAGCACGTGCCGCGTGGTGGGAGTGAGTCGGGGCGGTTATCACGGCTGATGTCGGAATCGATCGATCTCCTCTCGACTCATCGTGTGAACATGGCGAGGCGAGAGAAGGGGCAGAGGCCCGCGTCCATGGCCTGGATCTGGGGGCAGGGCACGGCCCCGTCGCTTCCATCGTTTGAGTCACGATTCGGTATCAGAGGTGCGATGATCACGTCCGTCGATCTGCTGGCAGGCATCGCGGCACTGATCGGATGGGATCGCCTGCACGTCCCGGGTCTCACGTCGTATCACGACACTGATTATGCGGCACAGGGGAAGGCGACCTGCGAGGCACTCGACCGGTACGACGTTGTCTGCTGCCATGTTGAATCGCCCGATGAGTTGTCTCACCAGGGAGACTGGCAGTCAAAGATCGCCGCATTGGAAGCGATCGACGAGCACATCATGAGGCCACTCGTCGAGCATCTGCGGACGTTCGGTGATCCGGATATTGACCCGAGCGCGCCGGGCTGGCGGCTCCTCTACATGCCCGACCACTACACGCTCGTAAGCACTCGAAAGCACGACGCGACGCCCGTGCCGTTCCTTGTCGCCGGTGCATACGTGAAATCGGCAGTGTCGAGGCCTTTCACAGAGTCAGCGGCTCTTTCGAGTGATCTGAGGATCGAGAACGGTCACGACCTTATGGAGTACTTCCTGCACGGCGGGCTGGCGCGTGTGCGCCCGATCGGCACACGAACCACATCCTGAGGTACAGCATGGACGAGATCAGGAAGAGCGAGAGTCTGTCCGGCGCGGGGGGCGATGGTGCTCATGAAGAGCGCGATGAACTTGTGCCCCTTGCCGAACCGGAGGAGCACGGCAGCATCAAGCCGCCGCCGGTCGCGGCAGCACCGCTGGGACTCGAGGTGAAGACGCCGACGGTCGTGAAGGAGAGGTACGTCAACGATGCTTCAGGGCCGGCGGGTGGGACGAACGCCGCTCCCTCTGCGTCGGTTGAGACGACTCAGATTCCGCCAATTGTCAGGCCCGGCTTCCCAGGTCCCAACACGCTCATTATCTCGGCAGCAGTCCTGACGCTCGGGGCGGTCGGAATGGCTGGGTACTTTGCACCATCCCATGCCATCGCACGAGGGCTTGCCACGCTCTATGACATCGCGGTTCACACCGGAACGGGTATTGTCGCCGTCATGATGGCCGCTGTGTTTACGGAGAGGCGATTCAGCGAGGCAAAGCTCGCGGCAGCGAGGATGTTCTTTGCGGTCTCGCTCATGCACGCCGTGGTCAGTTCAAACATCCCGATCCCTACAAAGATCGACGAGTGGGTCCTTGGGCTCTCGGCATACGCGCTCGCGCTGTGGGGGCTCTTTCGCTTGCCCAGGCATGAGCTGACCGTGATCGGCGTCACGCACGCGGGACTCTGGCTGATCGTCAAATTTGGCGCTGAACTCAACGCGTTCATCGCCTCGCGAGCGGCGACACCGTGATGGGAGAAACCCGCACCATCTCAGGCACGTTGATGTTGCAGGATGGACGCGGGGGAGTTCGTCTCACGCCCGGCACGCTTCTTCTCGCCGACGGCGTGATAAGGCGAGTATCTGAGGGGATTATCGATCCGCGCCCGGATTCTGGCGGTGAGCATGCGATCGTCATGCCCGGTTTCGTGGATGCGCACATGCACCTGCCCCAGTTCGACTCGATCGGAATCGACGGGTTCACACTGCTCGATTGGCTGGAACGGGCGATCTTCCCGGCTGAGTGCGCGTGGGAGGACCCAGATGTCGCCGGCGAGGTCGCGACGCGCGCGGCACAATCGCTGCTGTCATTCGGCACAACTTCAGTATGTGCGTACGGAACTGTGCATCATGACGGAACAAAGGCCTCGATCGAGGCCCTCGCTGCTGCCGGGATGCGTGCGATGGTCGGACAAGTGCTCATGGACAGGAACGCCCCACCTGAGTTGTGCCGCGGGGCGGCGCAACTGGTGCGAGAGGCCGTATCGCTGACGGAGTGGACTCGCGGCTTCGCGGCGTCGAGAGGGGCGAGGATCGAGCACTCGATCAATCCACGGTTTGCGATCTCGTGTACGCCAGAGTTGCTCTCGGGTGCCGGGGAGGCGGTGCAGCGACTCCATGCACCGATGCAGACGCATGTCTCCGAGAGCACGGGGGAGTGCGAGGCGATCGCACGCCTCTTTGACGGGCGGTCGTATGTCGGTGTCTACCAGGATGCCGGTTTGCTCGGACCCCGGTCCATCCTTGCGCATGGGGTATGGCTCGATGAAGCTGAGCGGTCAACACTCGCCGCGACGCACTCCATGATCGCACACTGTCCGACCGCGAACATGTTTCTTCAGTCCGGAGATTGCGATCTGGGGGCGCTCGGACGTTCCGGCGTTCGTCTGGCGGTGGGATCGGACATCGCTGGGGGTAACGAGCGATCCATGGTGCGTGTAGCTCGTGCGATGATCGAGACGTCGAAGCGTGTTGCCGCGAGCACGGGCAAAGGTGGTGTGATCGCGGCTGGCCGGGCATGGTGGATGATCACCAGCGGGAACGCTGATGCGATCGGTTGGAAGAGGACCTCGCGGCTCGAACCAGGTGCGGAAGCCGATGTGCTGGTTGTTACGCCCGATGTTCGGTGGCAAGAGGCCGTCGATCCACTGGGGACTCTGCTCTATGCGTGGGACGATCGATGGATTGAGCAGACACTCGTCGCGGGCATGGCCGTGACTCGCCGGTAAACATCTCGGGAGCATGCGATGCGCTCCCTATGCCGGCACGATCGGGCATCAGAGCACGAGCGAAGAGCCACGCGGAACCGTCCTGGGGAGACGTGCCGAACTCAGGTCGGAGGGTTCAAGCGCGGTGCTTGCTGATATTTCGATCGTGCAGTCCGGCTCGCCGGCGTCGTTGAGGGGGACATCGATACCGACCGATCTGAGCCAGCGTGCCGCTCTGAGCGTTTGGAGCTTTGTGCAGCTTTCGGGGCTGTCGACTCCGCTCGCGTTCTTGATCGGCGCGAACTCCTCGATGCGATCCGTCTCATAGACAATCGAGGCACGACAGAGCGGGAGCGCATCGAACACAAACCGCTCGAGTTTGATGCCGTTCGGAGCCGCAGGATCGATTCTCGCGCCGGTAGCAGGATCGATGCAAGGTACTTTCTTCTCGGCGCGATGGAATGGGAGCGAGAATGCCGGATCGGTCGCCAATCGCTCAACGAACGCAACGCCCATCACATGAACGGCGATTGAACCGGCGAGGAATCGCAGCGAACCGTCGGGCATCCTCTCACGTTGAAGCTCCATCGGGAGGTCGGAGTATTCGATGACCTCGATGCGTCCCCCGGACGAGCAGAAAAGCCCAAGCTTCTCCTCGGGATATGCCTTCGGGATCATCTTGCTTGACATCTCGGCAGAAGAGTCGGCCGGCGATGAGTGGAGCCCGATGAAAGCAGGATCGATCACCCGGACAGTCGCGTTGTCTACCTGGAAGTAAGACAGCGTGGTGATGCCCCGTCGCTTCATGTCGGTGATCGCTCCGGACTTGTGCAGAGCGGCAATGGAGCCGCCGTGCCCATCCGGGTTCGTGGCGATCTCAGAAGGTGAGGACATCAACACTCGCCCGGTGGTCATATCGAACGAGGGCATGACGCCCTGCTGGAAGCACATGATGCTCTCGGCAGGAAGGCCGAAGAAGTTGTGACGAGTGAAGAACGCGACCGTCGCGTCGTGATTGAGCGGACTGGTCATGATGTACCACGGGATGACATGGCCGGATCGCCTCGACCACGCGGCAATCTGCTCCGCAAAGAGTTGGAAGAGTGGCTTACGGCTCACGCCACCGGCCGGATAGCACCCTTTCGGCCCGTCGTACCCGAGACGTGTCCCCTGGCCGCCCGCGACGGTGAAACAGGCGACCTTTCCAGAGTTGATCAGTTCGAGCCCGCGTGCCCGGGCACCCGCCTGATCCCACGAACGCTGCGAGGCCGCTGGATTGTTCGGAAAGTACGGCGCGGGCTGGAGACCGGCCGGAAGTGTGAAAGATGGCTTGTGCCTTACATAGCTTTCAATCAGCGAGGGGATCTCCTCAAGATTGAGTGACTGAAGCTGGGCAAGGAGCGAGGCACGCTCGGCATCGGTCAGGCGGTCATATGCCGCAAGGATGTGGGACTGACCGACCCGATCGATCCGTGCGACAAGTTCAGCAGGAAGTGCGATGGTGGCTGGCATGACGCGGCTCTCCGTTCTCACCCCGGGGCGGTGGGGGTCTGGAAGCATCCTAGCGAATTCGAGGGATCGGTTCTGGACCGACGGCCCGGCTTCTCCGGCGGAGATACGCTCTGAGCGATGCCTCCACAGCCACCATCATCGGGACAAACGGGTGCCTTCGGGCGTGGCTCTGTCACAAACCTGCTGACGCGATCGTCGGGCAGCACGCTGGCGGCTCCGTCGATTCTCGCGGCGGACTTCGGGCGCATGGCTGAGTGGTGCGGGCGAGCGGTCGAGTCGGGTGCGAAGGTGCTGCACGTCGATGTGATGGACGGGCACTTTGTGGACAATCTCACGATGGGGCCGGACATGGTCAGGGCGCTGCGAGCAGAACTGCCGCAGGTGTTTCTCGATGTCCACCTGATGGTCACGAATCCGGAGCGATTCGTGGAGCCATTCGCAAAGGCTGGCGCGGACCATATCACGTTCCACATAGAGGTTGCGCCGCCCGGCGAGCTCCGCGCTCTTGCCGACGCCGTTCGTGCGATGGGGAAGACGGCCGGGATCGCGATAAATCCGCCGACGCCCGTGGATCGGCTGTGGCCGGCGGCCGATGCGTTCGATCTGACACTGGTCATGTCCGTGAATCCAGGGCGGGGTGGGCAGGCGTTTATCGTCGAGACACTCGAAAAGACACGCGCTGTGCGTGAGCGGTACGGAACGGACATGCGGGTTGAGATGGATGGAGGAATCGGGCCGGGCAACGCCCGCCTTGTGCGGGACTCCGGGTGCGACGTGCTTGTCGCGGGCTCGTCGTTTTTCGGCCAGCCGCCCGAACGATGGGCGGGAATCCTCGAGTCCCTTCAGGATTGAGCGACCGGCCCATGATCCGATCGAGTGCGCCGCGATAGTGTGCCCGCATTACACTCTGGATTGGATGTCTGAGTTGCAAAGCAGAATCACCGGAGCCACAGCAGATGGAAACGCAAGTGGGCATGCCTGAGGCGGAGCGACTGATCGCTCGCTTCAGCGCGAAGCAGGCGACGGTGGGCATTGTCGGGCTGGGGTATGTGGGCCTGCCGCTGGTGAGAGCGATGCACGGCGCCGGGCACAGGGTGGTCGGGTTCGATATCGATGAGTCAAAGGTGCGGATGCTCCGTCAGGGACAGGCGTATCTGAAACATCTCGGCGATGAGCTGGTACAGACCCTGGCGTCCTCGGATCGATTCATGCCGACCTCTCGTCCCGGAGATCTCGCGGGGTGCGATGCGATCGTCCTGTGTGTGCCCACGCCGCTGGGTGAGCATCGCGAGCCGGATCTCACATTCGTCGAGCGATCAACGGAGATGGTCGCGAGCGTGCTGCAGAAGGGCATGCTTGTCTCGCTGGAATCCACCTCGTATCCCGGCACAACCCGGAAGATCTGCCAGACGATTCTTGAACGAGGCGGGCTTCGGTGCGGGCGCGACTTCTTCCTTGTCTTCAGCCCGGAGCGAGAGGACCCCGGGCGGAAGGACATGGAGACACACCAGATCCCGCGCCTCGTGGGTGGTATCGACGACGTTTCCACAAGAGTTGGCGTCGCGTTGTACTCATCAGCCGTGGAGCGCGTGATCGCGGTCGAGAGTGCGGAGGTTGCGGAGAGCGCGAAACTGCTTGAGAACATCTATCGGGCCGTGAACATCGCGCTGGTCAACGAACTCAAGCCGGTGCTGACCGATATGGGGATCGACATCTGGTCCGTCGTCAGGGCCGCTTCCACCAAGCCGTTCGGCTTCCAGCCCTTCTATCCCGGCCCGGGGCTCGGGGGACACTGCATTCCCATCGATCCCTACTACCTCTCGTGGAAGGCCCGGGAAGTGGGCCACGTCACACGCTTCATCGAACTCGCGGGGGAGATCAACTCCAGCATGCCTCGGCTGGTCGTCGAACGGGCCGCACGCGCCTTGAACGACCGCGGCAAACCCGTGAAAGGTTCTCGGGTGCTGGTGCTCGGGATCGCGTACAAGCCCGACATCGACGACATCCGGGAGACCCCTGCGGCCGAGATCATCACGCTGCTCCTGGAACGCGGGGCCGTAGTCTCGTACCACGATCCGCATGTCGCCAGGTTCCCCTCGATGCGGAACTACACGCTTGATCTTGCAGGCGTGCCGCTGACGGCAGAAGCGCTGGCGCACGCGGACTGTGTGATGATCGTCACGAACCATGCGGCTGTTGATTATGGTCTTGTCGCCAAGCACGCGACGCTGATCGTGGACACACGCGATGCGATGCGGGAATATCCCGGGCCGAACGTGGTCAAGGGGTGATGACGCCCGAGCTTCCCGGCGTGTATCTCTGTTGGTACGGCTCAAGCTCAGCGGGCAACGCCTTCAGACCTCGCCGCCTGGCCTTGTCCACGGCGTACTTGAGCGAGTTGTGCATGCGTCGACGGACGCTCTCGGTGACGTTGAGGCCATGGGCCTCCATCTCTCGGATGGCGTAGGCCCACGCGTGGTACTCCTCGAGGCAGCGGGGCTTGTACACGTTGAAGCCGATGGCGTGGTGTCCGATCTCGTGGAGGAAGACCGCCGCGGACATCGGGCCTCTGGGACGCGGGGCCTCGATCAGGCGAGAGATTCGGCCGTCACGATACTCGATCTGCCACGCGATGCCGGACATGCTGGTGCGCCACTTTCGCACGCGCACGCCGTAGTGCGAGAGCTTGGCCTCGACCATGGCGTCGTACTTGGATTGCATCGTGTCGCGTCGTGGCACCGTCGCGGGCTTCGACTCTGGATTCGTGCGATTGTGCGTCTGAGCTGGTCTGGACACGGGCCTGGACGCGTCGGATCGCGTTCGAGACGCCGGCTTCGCATGCTGCTTCTCTGGCTGTGTCAGCCGGAGCAGATCCCAGAGCGTCTCGAACATTCGTCCCATCATCCGGCCCCCACGTCGGGGCGGGCGAGGCGCTCGGCCCCTGAGAGACGGCGCCCGCGGGCGAAGTCGGGCCAGGCCATGATCCGCTTCCCCGCGGGCTGCACGTCGATGAGACGCACGGTGGACCCGCTGCCGCAGGCGACCACGCCGGATTCGGGATCGAGGATCAACCCGGGTTCGACAGCGCATCGGTCAACAGGCGTCACATCTCGTGATTCGGAGCGAGAAGCACCTGATTGCACCATCGCTCGGCAGAGCTTAAGTGATTCGATGGGTTTCCCCTCTGGGCCGAGGAGCGTCATGGTTACTCCCGGCCATGGGCTGAGCCCGTTGATTCGGCGAGCGCAAACGGCTGCACCTTGAACAAAGTCCACGTATCCATCGGCGCGAGAGAGCTTGGGAGCAAGTGTCACAAGCGACTCGTCCTGGACATGACGGGAGAGCGTGCCGCGTCTGAACTCGAGGAGCACGCGAAGCACAAGCTCGGGTCCTTCTGCGCTGAGCCGGTCGTGGAGTTCCCCCGCGGTTTCGGCGGGGCCGATCGCCGATCGAGACGAGGCGAGGACCTCGCCCGCATCCATGCGATCGGCGAGGGTGATGACGCTGTTTCCCGAGTGTGCGTCACCAGCAAGGATGGCCGCGTTGATCGGGGCAGCTCCGCGCCAGCGAGGAAGGATGGAGGCGTGCAGGTTAATCGCGAAGATGCCGTCGAGAAGGGTCGCGCCGAGTTTCTGCCCGAACGCGATCACAACCCAGGCGTCGGCGTTCCAATTCCTGATCTCTGCAACGGCTTCGGGCGCGTTGCATCTGGTGGGCTTCAGCAGGGGGACCTTGGGGAGTTCCGCCGAAGCAGCCGCGCCGATCGGTGTCGGCGTGAGTGAGGTGCCGCGCCCCGCAGGCTTGTCGGGCTGTGTGACAACCCCTACGAGCGTGTGCTCTTTCGCGAGTGCTCGGAGCGTAGGAAGTCCGAACTCCCCGGAACCGAAGAACGCGATACGCATGGGGTCGGTCATGTCGGCCTCCTCCATGAGGCGTTCGGGCGATCGCTCAACCGATGCGTGCGATGCCGTTCATGTAGGGACGAAGAACATCCGGAATCGTGACCGAACCGTCTGCGTTCTGGTACATCTCGAGGAGAGGGATGAGAATGCGAGGGCTCGCAGCGACGGTGTTATTCAGCGAGTGGCAGACGACGGTGTCACCCTTGCCTGCAGAGCCGCCGGGGCGATAACGCATGTTGAGGCGACGGCACTGGAAGTCATAGAGGCGGCTCGCCGAGTGCGTCTCTCCGAACTCGCCCGAGGGCGTGCCCTCAGTTGTATCGCCCCGACCGGGCATCCAAGACTCAATATCAACCATGTCCGCGTTCTTGACGCCGAGATCGCCGGTGCAGCACTGGAGAAGGCGGTAAGGGAGCCCAAGGGATTGCAAGAGTTGCTCGACGTATCCGATCATCTTCCTGTGCCATTCGCGGCTCTCGGCCTCGTCGGCGCGGCAGATAACGACCTGCTCGACCTTATCGAACTGGTGGATGCGATAGAGCCCGGCGGTGTCCTTGCCCGCTGCCCCTGCCTCGCGCCTGAAGCATGTGCTGACGGTGACGTAACGCAACGGGAGCGATGCCTCGTCGAGAATCTCATCCATGTGCAGGCCCATGAGCCCGACCTCGCCTGTGCCGGTCAGATATGAATCGCTTGAGCCGCCTCGGTTTTTCTCGTCCACGAGATAGGCCTGCTCGCGTCCGGCGGGGAAGAACCCGGTTCCGATCATCGCTTCCTCACGGACGAGCACGGGGACACTCATCGGCGTGAAGCCGTGTGAGTGGACCATCGTGTCGAATGCGTAACGGAGGATCGCATTGTGCAGGAGCATCCCCGCGCCACTGAGAAAGTACGAGCGGGTGCCCGCGAGCTTGACGCCCCGCTCGAACGAGACGAGGTTGTGCTTCTCGATCAGTTGCAGGTGCGTCAGCGGCTTGAATCCCCTGTTCGCCTCGAACGATTTGCTCAGGTCGAATCCCGGAGGGCTCCAGCGCCGCAGTTCGATGTTGTCCTCGCTTCCCTTCCCGACAGGAACATCGGGATCCGGCGGTAGGGGGACCTGGAGCAGGAGGTTCTGGAGCTCGGGATCGAGCGCAGTGATCTCTGCCTCGATCGCCTGCGATGCGGACTTCAGAGCGACGGGCTTGGCGGAGAGAGCATCGATCTCTTTCTGGATCGCGTCCGCCTCGGCACCGTGCTTGCCCTTGAGCGACCCCTTGAGCTTCCCTATCTGTGGCCCGATCTCTTTGGCCAGTCGGTTCTGCTCGGCCCGGAGCTTCTCGAACTCGGACTGAAGCGCACGCTTGCGTGCATCGAGCTCGACGATCCGCTCGATGTCGATGTGGACGTTCTTGGCCTTGGCGCCGAGGGCGTAGTGGGCGGGATTCTCACGGAGTTGCTTCAGGTCGATCATGGGTCGGTCATGGTAGACGGGGGGAGGAGCGTCTAGGAAGTCCGCTCCGGGGTCCTGCAGGACCGGCTGAACACGGCCTGGGCATTCGTATACACTGACATGCAACGATCTCTGAACACCAAGCCCACAGCGAAAGAGAGTGAGCGTGCGGCGATCCGCCGGATGCTTTCAGACACACCGACAGCACCCATGCCAATACCGGCCGCGAACACACTCCAGATCCGCCCCCTCACCACCCGGGGGCGTCCCGTGCCGCTCGGGGGTGAGCCGATCTCGATCGGCAGGCATCCCGATAACACGTTTCCCCTCAAGGACGAGCGAGCGAGTCGCTTTCACTGTGTCATCGAACCCGAGAGCGGAGGCTCCTTCCGGGTTCGGGACCTTGGTTCCCGGAATGGGACAAAGGTCAACGGCGACCGGGTGGACGTGGCGACAATCGTCTCCGGAGACATCGTGAAGGTCGGAACGCACGAGTTCCGCATTGAGTCGATGGAGGCCGCTGCGTCGGCCGATTCTCATGACGGATCTGGCGCGGCGTGGGAGCGAACGCTCCGGGATATGGTGAAAAACCTTGCGCCGGATCTCCCCGTTGAAGAGACGATCCAGTTCGTATCAGCAGATGGGAAGCCGTCGGACATCGTTCTAGGGGAGGCGGACGGGCCGAAGGCCGTTCGGCTGCTGCTCACGCTCTCCGGTCGGGCGCGGGCCACGGACATCCACCTTGAACCGAAGGGCGAGACGTTCCACGTTCGCATGCGGATCGACGGCCAGATGACATGGGTCGTCGAGTTGCCGAACAGGATCGGCGAGCTCGTCCAAGGCGTGATCAAGGCCGCGTGCCTGATGAAGACGCTCGGACGAGATGCGGTCATCGACGGCGCATTCTCGGCACGCTATCCGGATCGGCGCGTGGACTATCGCGCATCGTTCACGCCGAGCATCCATGGTCAGAAGCTCGTGCTGCGGATCCTGGACCTGCGCGACATGCCGCGTTCAATCGCCGAACTTGGCATGGCTCCCTACATGCTCGATCGCATCCGGCGGACGTGCATGCAGGATGCCGGGTTGCTTCTGGTCTGCGGTCCGACCGGCTCGGGCAAGACGACCACGCTCTACAACGCCATCCGTGAGATCGACCGCAACACCAGGAACGTCGTCACAATCGAGGATCCAGTCGAGTACCGGCTCGATGGCGTCACGCAGATCCCGATCGATGAGCATCGGGGCAACTCATTCAACGGATTGCTCCGTTCCGTGCTCAGGCAAGACCCGGACGTGATCTATGTCGGAGAGATACGCGACGAAGAAACGGCACGCACCGCGATGCAGGCGGCCATGACCGGGCACGTCGTCTTCTCCACCGTTCATGCAAAGGAGACGATCTCAGCGGTCTTCCGGCTGCTCGATCTAGGTGTCGAACCCTACCTCGTCGCAAACGCACTCGATCTTGTCCTCGCTCAGCGTCTGCTGCGTGTCCTCTGCGACAACTGCAAGACCCCCGTGCCCCTCACACCCGGCCAGATCACCCGGATGGGCAAGGGGCATCTCCAAGGCGCCAAGCCGTTCCACGCGGTCGGGTGCGCCAGATGCCTGAAGACCGGCTTCAAGGGACGAAGGGCCATCTTCGAGCTCCTGGATTTCAACACGGAACTCAGAGACATCGTTCTCAAGGCACCCGGCGTGCAGGCCATGCGTAAGGCGATCGAGGCAGGACACTTCACCACCCTCGCGCAATCCGCTTATCGCCTGGTCTGCGAGGGACTGACCTCGATCGACGAGGCCGAGAAAGTCGCGGGCGGCGTCTGAGGACCCGCGGTCCATAACATCACCCCGCATGGATCTACTCCTCGGGCACCTCGACCGCTGGAAGCCGTTCAACGCACTCGTTGTGGGCGACTTCATGCTGGACCAGCACCTCTATGGCGATGCCGAACGGCTCTCGGCCGATGCCCCAGTGCCGATCCTCCATGTGAGACGGCAGACGAGCAACCCCGGCGGCGCGGCAAATGTCTGCCTCGATCTGGCGGCTCTACGCGGCACCGTCCGTGCGTGCGGTGTGGTCGGCGCAGACCAGCACGGAGACATCCTCAGGCATGCCCTCGTCGAACGAGGCATCGATGCGTCTGGATTGGTTGCCGACGCACATCGACCAACAACAGTCAAACAGAATCTCATCGGTCTCGCGCAGGCCAGGCACCCGCAGAAGATGTTCCGAGTGGACTTCGAGTCGCGCGACCCCCTGTCGGTCGCTGCCGCGGAGTCACTGCTCGCCCGCGTGCGAGACTCGCTCGATTGGGCCGATCTTGTCTGCATCGAGGACTACGCCAAGGGAGTCTGCACAGAACAAGTCTGCCAGGGTGTGATCGAGATGGCGAGGCGAGTCGGCAAGCCCATCTTCGTTGATCCCGCCCGGCTCGACTCCTACACGCGATACCGTGGCGCAACGGTGATCACTCCGAACCGGACCGAGGCCGAGGTCGCGACCGGCCAGCGGACACATGGTGAGGCGGACGTGGCGCACAACGCATCCCTCGCCCGAACCTTGCTGTCGGCCGCCGAGTTAGACGCCGTTGTCCTCACGCTCGACAGCCACGGGGCTCTGCTCCTTGAGAGACATGGCGACCCTGTGTCAATCCCAACCGTCGCGAGGAAGGTCTACGACGTCACCGGCGCAGGCGATATGTTTCTTGCCGGGCTGGCGGCAGCGCACGCCAACGGCTGCTCATGGAGCGACGCGGTCCGCTTCGCGAACGCGGCGGCGGGGCTTGAAGTCGAGATCTTCGGCGTCGAGCCCATCCCCATCGAACGCGTACACCACGCGATCCTCGAGCAGGCCGCACGAACACGCGGCAAGCTCAGAACGATCGAGCAGGCAGACATCGAGGTGCGGGCGAGAAGAGCTTCGGGACAAAGGATCGTCTTCACGAACGGATGCTTCGACTTGCTTCACGCAGGACACGTGGATCTTCTCGACAAAGCCGCGACGAATGGTGACTTTCTCATTGTCGGCCTGAACAGCGATGCTTCGGTGAAGCGACTGAAAGGGGCTGCACGGCCGGTCAATTCCGAGGAGGATCGTGCCCGGGTGCTTGGTGGTCTGGGGTGTGTTGGGGCTGTTGTCGTCTTCGATGATGACACGCCGATCGATCTCATCAGGCGGCTCAAGCCCGACATCCTCGTGAAAGGTGCTGACTACACCAAGGACAAAGTGGTGGGGGGCTCCGATGTGGAGTCCTGGGGAGGCCGTGTTGTCCTCATCGACCTTGTCGAAGGCAAGAGCACGACCGGCATGATCAAACGCATGGGGGGGTGAACCCCCTCGATCAGCGAGGCATGCCGCAATGAGCAGCCGTGGCTTGACATATACTGTAAAAGGAATATATAGTCTTCCCGATGCTCACTCGTGCGATGATCAAGCAACGCGATCCGGAGGCGATTCCAGATGCAGACCGATTCTTCTCCAGCGACCGACAGCACACGCAGGTCCAGCAGGGTGGTGTCGCGTGACGAGTGGCTCCGGGAGCGACTGGCCCTTCTTGCCGAAGAGAAGGAACTGACACGCCGCCGAGACGCGGTCGCCTCCCGTGTTCGATCGATGCCGTGGGTTCGGGTTGACAAGCAGTACATCTTTGACGCGACGCCCGACTGGGGCAGCAGACTCTCGCTCGCGGATCTGTTCGGTGCGAGATCCCAGCTCATCGTCTACCACTTCATGTTCGATCCGACGTGGTCGCAGGGGTGCAAGTCCTGCTCATTCGTGGCCGACCACTACAACGGAATCGTCGTGCACCTTGCGCAGAGAGACATCTCATTCATCACAGTGTCGAAGGCGCCGATCGACATGATCGAAGCGTTCCGTGTTCGCATGGGATGGTCGTTTCCCTGGATGTCCGAGGCGAGCAGTGGTTTCGGACGCGACTTCGGTGTCTCGTTCACAGATAGCGAACTCGCAGATCCAACCAGTCTTTACAACTACACCGCCAGGCCATATCCGATTCGCGAACTCCCTGGCGTATCAGTCTTTACGAAGGACTCGTGCGGCACCATCTTCCACACCTACTCAACGTTCGCCCGTGGGCTTGAGGAGTTCCTCGCAGCGTACCGCTACATCGATATCACGCCCAAGGGGCGCGATGAGGCAGAGGGGGCAGGCATGGGGTGGCTTCGGCACCATGACCGATACGACGGTTCTGCCTTCGTCGATCCGTGGGCGGAGCGCCCGGGGATCACCAGTCCGTCTCATTGAAGCGAGGTCGTGATGTGTGCCCGTTGCGACCGCCCAGCTCAGCGCGTGACCACCGAACTCGCCGCAGAATCGCCGGTACGCGTTCCGAAGCAACGCTCCTTTCCGTCTAGATTCCACGCCGCCCTCGCTTGGGTGCTGCCGCTTGCTATCCTCACGCTCGTTCCCAAGTGCCCGGCATGTATCGCGGCGTATGTGCTGGTGCTGACTGGCGTCGGTATGTCGCTCCCATCAGCAGGAACGCTCCGCCTCACGCTCATCTCCCTCAGCGTTATCGTGATCATCTGGTTGCTGGCAAGCACCACGCGTTCGGCGATTCGTGGACGGCTCTCTCCTCCCTGACCGGGCTACGCACCATCGGACGAAGCGATTTCGCGGCCGTTCCTCAGCACTGCGAAAGGGCGAGGTCTGGTCCTGACCGCTTCCGCGGCCGATTCGACGGGTAGCACGATGAGATTCGCTCCACAGCCGGGCGAGACACCGTACCCGGAGATACCCATGATCCGTGCCGCATTCGCCCCGACGCAATCAAAGGCGTACTCGATGTCATTCGGGAGCGAGAGATGGTCTACGTGGACCAGCATGTGGGCGATGTCGAGCATCTGGCCCGTTCCGAGCGGATAGAACGGATCCTTGATGCAATCTTGCCCAGCCGCGACGGTCACGCCACGAGTTCGCAGCTCCGAAACCCGGGTCATGCCTCGCCGCTTCGGGTAGCGGTCGGATCGCCCCTGTAGATGCATATTGACGCACGGGTTGCACACGACGTGCATGCCCGCGTCTGCGATCATCGAGATCACCTTGGCCGCGTGGACGTCGGAGTGCGACGCCAGAGAACACACATGCGAAGCTGTGACTCGTCCCGCCCACCGGGGATTCGCGAGCGTCAACGCCGCGAGCTCTTCAACGCATCGCGACTCCGGCGCATCGGTCTCGTCGATGTGGCAGTCGATAGGCGCATCAAACTCTTTCGCCAACTCGAAAAGGATCTCACAGTGCCGGCGCGAATCCGTTGTTGTGCGCTCGTTGTGCGCGATGCCCCCGATGGCATCGCACCCCATGCGCATTGCCGCTGCCATCTGCTCTCGAGCGCCAGGGTCTCTCAGGATGCCGTCCTGTGGAAAGACAACGACCTCGATCTCGCACAGGTGCTTCGTCGCCTCCCGAGCAGCCAGAACGCCCTCGACAAGTCGAAGGCCGGCGTTGGTCGCAACGTCAACGTGCGTTCGGATGAAGCCGGTGCCGAATGAGACCTCCTGGTTGATCGCACGGATCGCCCGGTCGCAGACATTCTCCGCCGTGATCGTTCGCTTCGCTTCCGACCAGAGTCCGATCGCCTCCATAAGCGTCCCGGATCGGTTCTCGGGCACCATGTCGTGCGAATAGGCCAGATCCAGGTGCAGGTGCGGATCCACGAATGACGGACAAACGATGCCGCCAGAGGCATCGATCTCCCCGCCTTTCACATCGGCATCACTCCGTTTCATGGCTCCCGTTGAGGGGGTGATGTCTGCTATCGCTGCACCATCCAACGCGATGTCATACAAACCCTCGCGGCCCCGCAGCCGCGCATTGACGATCCGATCGATCTGACGCATCGTGTTTACTCCGATTCCTTCGCGGCAGGTTCAGCGCCAGTCTCCTCGATGTCGCCTTTCGCCTTTGCCGGCCTCTTGAGCCACGCATCGAACGCCGCCTGTTGCGCGTCAGACGGGTCTTTGACCTTCTTGATCTTGCGGGTGCCTGCCGGTCTCTCTCCGGGCGTGAACCTGAACTCCATCAGCTCATCGCGGCGAAGCAGCGAGATCCTGGCTTCTGTGCCGAGTTCGAGAAGATCGACCCGTGAATCGAAGTCAGACGCCCTCACCCTCACGCCGTTGATCGCGATGATCTCATCACCGGGGACAATGCCGGCCATGAACGCCGGCCCATCTGTCAGGACGTTCGAGACTCTGGCCATGCCGGAGGCATCAGCCACTCGGATTCCGACATACGGCCTCATCTCGCGCACGCGGGCGGGCTTTGGAGTCTCTGTGTCCGGCTTGGGCGGCTCGTGCATCTGTTCCAGACCAACGACCGCCAGAGCGCCAAGAATGTCCATCGGCTCGGTACCGAAGATGTGTGCATCAAACCACGGCTGCCACTCCAGCCCTGTCCGCTCCTCGATCAGTGCAACCATGTCCGCGCTCGAAAAGCCGCCGTTTGAGAGCGGGTATCGGCGGTACATCTCCCGCATCATCTCGTCCAGATCCTGCGTGTTGTCGGTGCGCCGTCGGATCTCCATGTCCAGCACGAAACTCGCCACCGCACCGACCGTGTAGAAGTTCACGGTCGAGTTTGGCGCATCCGGCGACGGCCTGTTGAACTTGATCCACGAGTCAAACGAGGACATCTCGAGCGACTGGACACGCGACCCCGGAGTATCGATGTACGTGCCGATCTGCCCGTTCAGAATGTCGAGATAGTCGCTCTCCTTGATCTGTCCGACGCGCGCCGGAATCAGATCGTCGTAGTACGACGTTGTTCCCTCAGCAACCCACAGCAGATCGGTGTAGTTCTCACGCTGGTAGTCATACGGTACAAGACCCTCGGGTCGTAGCTGCTTGACATTCCACGTGTGAAAGAACTCGTGCGCGGTCAAGCCGAGGAACCCTCGGTACGACCTTGCAGAATCGAAGACAGCGGGATTGGTCTGCATGATCGTGCTGTTCAGGTGCTCCGTGCCGCCTCCCGCGCCGGGGGCGATGTGGATCAGGAAGACGTACCGCTCGTACGGAGTGTCTCCGAAGATCGCGATGCACTCATCGACGATCTTCTTGAAATCATCCTTGAGTCGCTCACGGTCGTATGAAACGCCCCCCGCGCCTTGAGCCCAGATCGCGATCTCGTGGGGCTTTCCGTCGCTCTCGAACGACATCATCTCGATCTCGCCGATCTCGATCGGCGAATCCACAAGCACGTCATAGTCCGGGGCCAGCAGCACGTGCGGCTCACCCTCAACGCTTCGAAGCCCGCACGCCACCCTCCAATGCGCGGGTGCATTGACCGTCACCTTTAGCGGCATGTGACGCATCTTCGGACAGTAGAGAAAGACCGCCGACCCCGACAGAAACGCGTGCGTCGCATCGACGTGCCGTGTTCGGTCTCCGAGCGAATTGCAGTAGAGCCGATAGCGAACATGCACCTCTGTCACGTCTGCGCTGGCAATGCGCCAGGTCGCCCGGTCATACTTCCGCATGGCAAGGGGCGTTCCCTTTCCGTCGGTCGCTTCGATGGCCTGAATCCCGCCCGCCAGATCCAGAATCTGGTAACGGCCCGGACGCCACACCGGCATCGCAACGTCCAGCTCGTTCCCCCAGACTTCGCGCCCGCCTCGCAGCACCATCGTGATGTCGATCGTCTGTGTCTGCGGCTTTGAGATCTCCACGATGTACTCAACCAGAGGGCGTCCTCCCGGCTCCGCTCTTCCCCACGCCATTGGTGAGAATGCGGAGCAGATCACGACGAACCACGCGGCCACGAACGACAATGAGACACCCGAGTTTCGCATGCACTTGTCCATGAAAGCACTGTAGCGATCACACGCCAAGTTTGCCCCACGATATCCTCCGGAGTATGGCTCAAGACACGCTCTCGACCGCAGTCGCCGCGCACTCCCGATGCTTTGGAAGCATGCCCACGCACGCCGCACGCGCGCCCGGCCGGGTCAATCTGATCGGCGAGCACACCGACTATTCAGAGGGGCTTGTTCTGCCCATGGCGATAGACCGGGGCTGCAACTGCGTGGGACGTGTCGCTTCCGTCCCCTCTCCCGCCGATTCCGCGATGATCCGCATCTGGTCGGAGAATGAGCGATCGCTCCAAACCTTTGCCGCGAACAACGTCGGCCCCGGAGCCGCATGGCGGGGTCGCGGCTGGCCCGCCTACGCCGCGGGTGTCATCGCGAACATCCGCGATCTCGCCACTCGACCTCTCCCGTCCATGGACATCGCAGTAGCAGGGGACGTGCCCATTGGGGCAGGTCTCTCAAGCAGTGCGGCTCTCGAGGTCTCGCTCGCAACGATCATCTCAGAACTCAGTGGTCTCGCTCTCGATCCGTCGGCCCTCGCACGGGTCGCCAGAGCCGCTGAGCGGGGATATGCAGGCGTCCCGTGCGGCATCATGGACCAACTTGTCTCAGCCGTCGCTCGGAAGAATCACGCGCTGCTGATCGATTGTCGCGATGAGCAGTCCACCCCGATCTCGCTTGGCACGCTCGATGATGCCCGAGTGCTCGTCATCGATTCGACTGTGAAGCACGCTCTGGTCTCGGGCGAGTACAAACGCCGCGCTGACGGCTGCGCCGAAGCCGCCCGAATCCTCGGAGTACGAGCGCTCCGCGATGCCTCTCTTCCTCTCATCGCGAACCATACCGAAGCACTGGGTGACGAGCTCACTCGCTACGCTCGCCACGTGGTGACGGAGAACGCCCGCGTCGCCGCGTTCGTGACAGCCCTCGCCGCAAGAGATCGTGCCGCCCTCGGCCCGCTCATGCTCAGCTCACACGTCTCCCTGCGTGACGACTTCCGGGTTTCCTGTCCAGAGCTTGATGCCATCGTTGAAGCGGCGATCAACGGATCGAGCGGCACGGGAGGAGTTCTCGGCTGCCGCATGACAGGCGGCGGCTTCGGCGGCTCGGCCGTCGCCCTCGTCGAGCCCTATGCCATCGACGCTTGCATCGAACGCGTCGAAAGAACGACAAAGGACCGGTTCGGCATCACGCCCCGGTCCTTCATCGTCACGCCGAGCGAGGGTGCCCGAGCGTGGTTGCTCTAGCCGAGTCCGCGATCAGTGCGCAGATGCATCGGGTGCATTGGATTCGCGACCGCCGATCAGTTTCTTGAGTATCGGAGAGAGCAGGAAGATCACAATCGACGCTCCAATCGAGGAGACGACAAACAGCATGAAGAAGTCTGCCTGCCCGCCGAAGCTCCAAGGCATTTTGAGCTCGCCGCGTTCGATCTTCTCGACCTGTGCCGCGATGAGGCCGCCTCCGAGATTCGCGATGAATGACGAGACGAACCAGATGCCCATGAGCAGAGACACAAAGCGTGCCGGAGCGGCCTTCGTGACATAGGACAGCCCCGTCGGTGAAAGACAGAGCTCGCCCACCGTGTGCCAGAAGTATGTCATGAATATCAGCATCATGGATGCCTTAGCCACGCCTCCCTTTGCGACAACGCCTGCCCAAAGCATGAACAGATAGCCGCATCCGAGGAAGAAGAGTCCCAACGCGATCTTGACCGGCTGGCTCGGATTCATCTTCTTTCTGCCGAGCGCGGTCCAGATCCCTGCAAAGAGCGGGGCAAGCATGAAGATCAGGCCGGCGTTCACGGACTGGAACCAGGTCGCCGGGACCTCGAATCCGCCGACGTTCCGGTCTGTGTTCTGCTCAGTGAACACGTTGATGCTCGATCCCGCCTGCTCGAACGCGAGCCAGAAGAAGGCGTTGAAGAACATGAAAATGAAAATCGTAATGACGGGCCCGCGGTCGGCCGGATCGTTCTTCAGTGTGAAATGGATGATCCAGCCGAGGATTCCGACCAGGACAACCGCGATCAACACCAGAGACAGCATCTGGTTCTTTCGGATCGCCCCCATCGCCTCGTTGAGACTGCCCAGTGCCCCGAAGTGGTACGCCGCCGCAAACGCCGCGGACGCAACAAGAGAACCAATCAGGAACATTGGCGTGAGACTCGCGGTGCGGGTGTTCGGCGCTTCGCCGATGCCGTGCAGGTACTTCGGCTTTCCGACGACGTAGAGGGCAAGCCCGGCGAGCATGCCGACCGCCGCAGACCCGAACCCCCAGTGCCAGCCCACCTTCTCGCCCAGTGTGCCGCAGACAAACGCGCAGATGAACGCGCCGAGATTGATCCCCATGTAGAAGATCGTGAACGCGCCATCGCGTCGCGGATCTCCTTGCTTGTACAACTGGCCGACCATCACCGAGACCGTCGGCTTGAAGTGGCCAGTACCGAGCACGATAACGGCAAGCCCCATAATGAACAGACTCATCCCCGTGCGGCTGTGCGCCATCTCGCCGAAGCCCGAGATGCCCAGGATGATGTGCCCGATCGCAATGAGAAGCCCGCCGACCAGCATCGAGCGGTGCGTGCCGATCAGCTTGTCAGCAAAGATGCCGCCGAGGATCGGGAACAGGTACGCCAGCCCGGTGTACCAGCCGTAAAGCACGGACGCCTCGGATTGCAGCCAGTTCCGGCCGCTATCGTGCGTGTTCGCTGCGATAATGACCTGAGTCGGAGCCGCGCCGGCGCCGACTTCGGACAGGGGCTTCACGTCGGTCGTGATGCCGCCGGGGCTTCGATTCACCGTGAAGTAGCTCGAGTTGCTGCCATCTCTTGCCACGCTCACGCGGCAGCGGACCGTCGTCGATCCATTGTTGATGATGTTGTACCGAACCTCGGTATTGGTGAATGAACCCTTCTTCCCCGATTCACCCGCAATCACAATCGGCCACGTATCCGGCTCCTCATCCACAACCCACTCAAACTCTTTGGGCTTGTCGGGCTTCGGGACGGGCTTTAGACGCTGCAGTACCAGAGCTGGCGTTCCCGAAGCAACACCCGGAATGGCCTCGGGGAGCGCCTCGCTCGTCGGACCTGCCACGATCGAGAACTGCCTGACCTGCAAAGCGTCAACGACCTTGATATCCGCAGTATTCAACTCCGCGAACTCGATCGTATTCGTGTGCACCCCCGGCTTTGACTGGTGCGCAGCCATGACGCTGATCAGATACAGCATCAGCAGGCCACGCATGCCGTAATAGCTGAATCGTTCCCACATCTCGACCAGGAACAGAAGGAAGAGCCCCTTCGGATGCCCGAGGATCGTCCCGCCTTCGGAATGGTCTGGATTCACGCCGCCGTTCATCATGCTCATCGTCTGATCCTGCTCATGTCCGGTCCGCTGCTGCGCATGCCACGAACTATGCCTGTCCAGGCGAACTCAAGCCCGGCCCAGCCCCGCGACCTATTCGCGCAGGCAGGAGCCGGAACGCCCACAGAATACAGCCAAAGCCCGATTCTCGCACCCGGCCATCCTCCCGGATCATTCCCCATTCCGGGCGTCTCCCCTGCCCCCTTGCTCTTCCCCATCCGACGCCTACACTCTTGACCCCGCTCGGAGCCCGTTCGCGCCCTCGCGAGCCGGCCCCGGGCTGTACCGATCGACTTCTCAGGACATTGGAGACTCGTCCGTGGTTCGAATCCGCATGCAGCGCTTTGGCCGCCACCGTCGCCCCTTCTACCGAATCTCCGCGATCGATTCGCGCACCCGTCGCGATGGCCGCGTGATCGAGCAACTCGGCTGGTACAACCCCACAGAGACTGACGCCTCTAAGCAGATCGAGCTCAACGGCGAGCGGGTCAAGTACTGGCTCAGCGTCGGAGCCCAGCCCAGCGACACCGTCAAGGCATTCTTCGCCAAGCACAATCTGATCGATCAGGCCGCATGGAAGGCCGAGCATCAGGCCAAGGTCGCCCGCGTCGAGGCCGCACGCGCCGCGAAGCCCGCCGCGCCCGAGAAAAAGTAATCGCTCCCGCGGCCCTGCCTTCCTCTCGAACCAATCTGCTTCCGCGGCCGGCGCTCTCGCCGGCCGCTTCGTTTTTGACCGCTGCCATCCCACGTCCGCCTGCATTCAATGACGCACGCCATGCCGATTCGCTTTGATATCCTCACCACCTTCCCGGAGATGTTCGGTACCGAGCCCCCTGCCGCGCTCGCCGTCAGCATCCCGGGACGTGCCCGTCGTGCCGGCCTGGCAGACTGGCACGCCACCGACATCCGCGCCTTCGCGGACAACAAGCACAAGAAAACCGATGATCGTCCGTTCGGAGGCGGCCCGGGCATGGTGATGATGTGCCAGCCCCTCTGGGATGCCGCCATGGCCGCCGAGTCCCTCGACCCTCGCCCAGCGACACGGATCCTGATGACACCACAGGGCCGCCGTCTCGACCAGCCCCTCGTCGAACAACTCGCGACCAAGCCCCGCATCCTCATCATCGCCGGACACTACGAGGGCATCGACGAACGGGTTATCGAGCGACTGGCTCCATTGGAGATCAGCGTCGGCGACTATGTCCTCAGCCAGGGCGAACTCGCCGCCATGATCTTGATCGACGCCATCACACGGCTCATCCCCGGTGTGCTCGGCGATGAGGGATCGGCCATCGCCGACTCGTTCAGTCCGGTTGGCCCAGCAGGGCTGCGCCTCCTCGACCACCCGCACTACACCCGGCCCGCCGAGTGGGATGGCCGCCCGATTCCCGAGATTCTCACGAGCGGCGATCACGCGAGAGTCGCGCAATGGCGGCTCGACCAGGCCATGGCACGCACCCGCGACCGTCGGCCGGATCTGTTGCCTCCGGACGAAAGGAATCCGACTTAAGCCCCGGCGGGTGTGGCCGGTTCGAGTCTTCCGACCGTCATTCGCGAGATCGGGTACGCCGCGGCAACCGCTCGCAGGTCCGCGAGCGTGACCGAGTTGATACGCTCGAGCTCCTCCTCAAGCGTGCGATACTCGCCCAGAAGCGTCCAGAGTCGCCCGATCCGGTGCATCCGATCATGCGGGCGTTCGCCCCCGAGCGTCACCGCCGTTGCGAGCTTGTTGCGAAGGCGCATCAGGTCGTCTTCGGTCAGAGAATCCGAGAGGTTTGCGATCTCGCGTTCCACGACCGACCAGCACTCTGTCGCGTTCTCCGGGTCGCACGAGCAGTAGACGTAGTACTCCCCCGTGCCATCGTGCGGGTCGTGAGCGGCCTGTGCCTCGTCGGCGAGCCCTGTCTCGATCAGTGCCCAGTGCAGGCGGCTGTTGTCCGAACCCCCCAGGATCTGCGCCAGCATCGCTGCCGCGTAGCGACGCGGGTCCTGCGCGCTCGGCGCGAGCGACATCCCGAGCATATAGGCCCGGCTCACCTTCTCGTCCCGAATCTCGAACGAGCCCTCCCAGATCGGTGGTGACTTCGAGTCACGGACCGCGCCCGTGCGGGGCCACGACGCACAGAGAGATTCGATCTGCTCAACGACAGCGCCGAAGTCCACCCGCCCCGCGAAGGCGACCGTCGTGGTGTCCGCAGAGTATCGGTGCTCGAAATACCCCGCCATCTGATCGCGCGAGAGCGCGGTGATCGTCTCGTTTGTGCCGAGAACGCGGTGCGACATCGGGTGATTCGGATAGTGTCGCTCCACGCACGCCTCATACAGAACCCAGAACGGGTTGTCCTTGTACATGGCGATCTCTTCGAGGATGACACCCTTCTCCGTGTCAAAGTCGCCGACTCGCAGGGCAGGACGCATCATCTTTCCGAGCAGTTCCGTCGCGGATCCAAGATGCTCCGGGAGCACATGCGCGTAGAAACACGTCATCTCGTTGCTCGTGAACGCGTTGTTACGGGCCCCGAGCTCGTCGAATCCCCGATTGATATCGTCCGCAGAGAGTGTGTCGGTACCCTTGAACATCATGTGCTCAAGGAAGTGGCTCACGCCCATGACCGTCGGTGACTCGTCACGCGCGCCGGTGCGGACAAAGAAACCGCACGCCGAGGTGTGCGCATCCGGATCGCACTCCGCGATGATCGTCAGACCGTTTGGGAGGACATGCTTGTGAAATGTGATCGGCATGGATGACTCTATCGGCTCTTGTGGTGGCAACGCTCTTCAGACCGGTCTGGATCGGAGACGCCGGCACTCAACGCGTTCCAGAGCTGCCGACACACCGCGTCCGGATCCTTGTCGCGGCACACAACCGAGGATACCGCGATTCCCCTGCAACCACGCGCGACCAGCTGGGGCAGATTCTCCGGCGTGATCCCCCCGATTGCCAGATACGACGCACGGGACGCCTCAGCATCCGCAAGATACGCCGAGAGATATGCGGGCCCCTGCGTGACCGGCTTGTCCTTTGTCGATGTCGCAAACATCGGTCCGACTCCGCAGAGATCGGCTCCCGTGGCCACTGCGACCCGTGCTTCCTCGATCGTGCCCGTCGACACACCGACGAGTGCTCGCTCGCCGACGATCGTACGAGCATCGGACGGCGCGAGATCCCCCTGCCCGACATGAACGCCGTCCGCCCTCGCGAGCCGCGCGATGTCCGCCCTGTCATTGACGATGACAAGCGCCGAAGGATCCAATCGGTCGCGGATCTCCATGACGCATCGGACGCGCGCGAGCAGATCTCGGTCGCCCATCTCCTTCTCTCGAACCTGAATGATGTTGCATCCCCCCGCGAGCGACGCCTCAGCCACGCGCTGCCACGGGAGGACGCACATCGAGCCGGTGAGAAGCACGCACAGACGCACCCGTGGGATCGCGGGCTTCGCGAGCGCGAGGACAAGCCGTCGTTCGAGCGTGTACACGCTGTAGCGGGCTTGCTCAAAGGGCCCACTCTCGCCGCTGAGGCCCTTGGCCGCTTCCTCGATCGAGCGAAGGGCCTCTCCTAATCGGGAAGCGTTCGAGCGAACCACATGGATAAGGTCCGACCGGGCGGTCTCGCTCGGTGTTGAGATCGAGGTTCCGACATCCCCCGGTGTGTCTCGTGCCTCCAGCAGCGAGAGCGGGCCATTGCTCGGGGCTGTGAGCGATCCGACCGCCTCAACCAACCCGTGGCGCAGGCGTTTGAGCTCCTCAGAAGCAGCACCGTCGTTCAGCACGAATCGCGCGATGTCCTCCAGCACACGCAGGGCCTCTCTGGCCCGGTTGCCGTTCGCGTCCAGAATGCGGTAGAGGGGGTTCATGGGCTCGTCAGGGTCATTTCTCGTTCGGGGCGGGCAGAATCAGCGATCAGGTCGTCAACAACGGTAGCGCGGCGGTCCGATAGCATTGTGCCATGGCCACCTCCCACGCTGCCCCCCACGCCGCCGACCCCTGTGCGATCGTGATCTTCGGCGCCTCAGGCGACCTGACGAAGCGAAAGCTGATCCCCGCCTTATACGAGCTTTACACGCGGAACCAGTTACCCGACGGCACTTTCGTCGTCGGGACAAGCCGCACGGCCATGTCGGACGAGGCCTTCCGGGAAACGATGCACCCTTGGGTCAAGGAGAACGCCAAGGGGTTCGACGAGGGAAAGTGGGGGGCGTTCGCTCGGAAACTGCACTACCACGCCGGCGACGGCGCGACACGGGAGCTCTACGCAACGCTCACCCCGCGTCTGGCAACCATCGCAGAGACTTTCGGCTGCTCCAAAGCCGACGGCCAGCCCAACGTTCTCTATTACCTCTCAGTCGCACCCGCACTGTACGAACCGATCATTGGTGCAATTGGTGAGGCAGGTATCGTTGCGGAAGGGAAGAGGTGGTGCTCGCTCCAGCCGGAGCAGACGGCATGGCAACGCATCATCGTCGAGAAGCCCTTCGGCAACGACCTTCGCTCCGCCAAGTCATTGAATATGGCACTCGGGCGAGTCTTCGAGGAGGATGCGATCTACCGGATCGACCATTATCTCGGCAAGGAACTCGTGCAGAACCTGATCGTCTTGCGATTCGCCAACGCGATCTTCGAGCCCCTCTGGAACCGCAACCATGTCGACCACGTGCAGTTGACAGCCGCAGAAACCCTCGGCGTCGGGTCGCGAGCCGCGAACTTCTACGACCAGGCCGGCGCAGTCCGTGACATGATCCAGAGCCACCTGCTCCAGGTGCTCGCACTTGTCGCCATCGAGCCCCCGAGCGTTTACGACTCGAACGCCATCATGCGTGAAAAGATAAAGCTCCTGAACGTGACGAGGCCCATACCTCACGAGGGTATCGAACGCCACGCCTCGCTCGGCAGGTATGGTCCAGGCTCCGGTTCCGAGCCCGCCTACGTCGCCGAGGACGGGGTCGATCCCTCCCGCGGCACAGAGACATTCGGCGCGATGCGCGTCGAGTTCGACAACTGGCGCTGGGCCGGCGTGCCCTTCTATCTCCGATCCGGCAAGAAAATGGCCCGCAAACTCACCGAGGTCGTTGTTCAGTTCAAACGCCCGCCCATTAACGTCTTTGAACGCTTCGGTCAGCCGGCGACCGACTTCGCACCCAACCGTCTCGTGATCAATATCGCACCGACAGAGGGGATCTCCCTTCGTGTGCTCGGCAAGGTGCCGGGCGCGAACTTCCGCATAGAGAGCGCGAAACTCGATCTCGACTACCACAAAACCTTCGGCGGCGAGCCGATCGAGGCCTACGGCCCGCTCATCCTCGATGCCATGCGTGGCGACCGAACGCTCTACAAGCACCGCGACGAGGTCGAGGGCGGCTGGCGGCTCTGCCAACCCATCATCGAGTCCGAATCGCTCCGGAGGGGAATCGAGACATACACGCCGGGTTCGTGGGGGCCGCCCGGCTCGGATGCCATTCTCGCCCGCGAGGGCCGTTCATGGCACAACCCAGCCCAGCACGAGACACGCTGAGCAACCGGTCTCCAATCGGTTGCAGCCGAAACAGTCGCTGGCGGGGTGGCGTTGGACCCCGCTCCACGCCACAATAAGCCCGATGTCCGAGATCTACGACGTCGTGCCACGCCCGCCCATGCCGAACCTCCCCGGTGGCGTGGTCCTCCGTGAAAGCCCCGACGAACTCATCGACGCGATGATCGCCGATCTTCTCGTCCATGCCAGTGGATGCGTACGCGCATTCGGCGATTTCCACCTCGCCCTCTCCGGGGGCTCGACGCCCGAGCCGTTCTACCGGCGGCTCATGTACGACCCAGCATGCCGCGAGTTTCCATGGAAACGCACGCACCTCTGGATTGTCGACGAGCGACGCGTGCCGTTCGAGGATGACAGATCCAACTACAAGATGATCCGTGAGACGATCGTCGTGCACTCGGACATCCCCGCCGAGCAGGTCCATCCGATGCGGGCGACCGAACCCGACGCCGACGAGGTGTATGAGCGTGCGCTCCGCGAAGTGCTGGAGTGGCGTGAGAAGGGGCACGATCGGCTTGATTACGTCCTCCTCGGCATGGGCACAGACGGTCACACCGCAAGTCTCTTCCCGCACTCCCCCGCGCTCGACGCGCGAGATCGGCTTATCGCGATCAACGCCGGACCGACAGTCACGCCTCCTGATCGCGTCACGATGACATTTCCACTGCTCAACGCATCACGCTTCATCGGTGTGATGGTCACCGGATCGGGCAAGCGAGCAACGCTCACGAAGATCGCGGCTCGACAGGTCGGCCCGCGCGAGATGCCGATCCTCGGCATTCGACCGCTCGCGGGCGAGCTGCGCTGGTACATCGATGAAGCAGCTTGCCCCATACCGGATTCAGCCGGTGACGGCACAAGCACTGGCTCTGCCAATGTGGGGGGGCGTTGAGTAACCTCTCCGTCGAGCCCAACCCTCGCGTGACGCTCCGCATCGTCTACCGCGACGACGACCTCATGGTCGTCGAGAAACCCACGGGCATGCCGACGCAGCCCGGCAAGGGGCACACACGCGACACGCTCCTCAACGGGCTCTTCGGGATCGAGGAACTCGGCGCCAAGCTGCAGAACCTCGGACGTGATCGCGACTTCGGATTGCTTCACCGGCTCGACCGGCCCACCAGCGGCCTCCTCCTCGTCGGACTCCGCCCCCGCGCCTACGACGCGATGCGCGACGCCTTCGCCAAACGCCAGGTGAAGAAATTCTATTGGGCCGTCGTCGCCAAAGGACCCGCCCACGACAGCGGCCTCATTAAACGCCCGATCCTCGAAGTCGAGGACGAGCAGAAACTCGCCCGCATTTCGCCGAAGGGCAAGCCCGCGATCACCGCGTACCGCGTGCTCCAGCGCGTGGTCGGCATGTCGCTCGTTGAGTGCCGCCCCCTCACCGGCCGCCTCCACCAGATCCGCGTGCACATGGAATCGATCGGCTGCCCGGTTCTCGGCGACAAGGTGTATGCCCCCCGCGCCGTCGCCGAGGCCGCACGCCGCCTCGCGCTCCACGCCCACCGCCTCTCGTTCACCCACCCCACCACGAGCGAGAAGATCGATGTTCGCACCAAGTGGCCGAGCGACCTCCGCTCGCTGCTCGGACGAAACGGACTCAAGAGGCCCGACCTGTCCCCAGCGCGGGGCGAAGAATCCCATGACGACGAATAGCGCATGACGATCCACCCAGACATCCTCGCGTACAACGCAGCACAGGCCGCGGCGGATAGGGCCATCTGCGATGCTCTAAGCAAGGCGATCGACCGACACCTCAAGGGCGCCGAGTGCAAGATCTGGCACCGGCACCCGGTCTGGTTCCTCGACGGCAACCCCAACGTCGGGTACTGCAAACTCAAGGACTGCATCCGGCTCATGTTCTGGAGCGGGCGGTCGTTCGATGAGCCGGGGTAAACCGCAGGTGACGCACATTGTGTGCGAGGCGGTCACGCATCAGGTGAGTCAACCAGTTCCTGCAGGCGTGAGGCGAGAGGGGCGGGGAGCCGGTTCGTCCACGACGCGTCGATGAGCCCGACGCCGAGCATGTCCAGCAGATGAACCTGATCCTTGCGGCGGAACGCTGTCAGCTTGATGCGGACGAGGGCCTCGAGGTCGAGAACCTGGAATGCGCCCATGTCCGTGGATTCGCTGACGTCAGGATTCGGGGCGGGCTCGCCGGGCTTGACGAGTTCGCCCGCGAAGATGATGTGGACTGCATCGCGGGCCGAGGCGGCGGCATTGTCGAGAAAGAGATCCATGCCCGCAGCGCGGCGGTACACGAAACCCGCACGTTCCAACGCGGCCTTTGCCGCGTCGAAGTCCGTGCGCCGGATCATGACATCGACATCCTGCGTGTTGCGTACCGCGGCGCGATCGATGGTGGCGACCCATGCGGCGACGGCGTTGCCTCCCACAACGGCGTAGTCCACGCCAGCACCGCGAAGGGCGGCGGAAGCACGCAAGAGTCGTTGGCGCACGTGTTCCACAGCATCCACCATCCGTTGCAGGAGGTCAATGGGAGTCGATGACTCATCAAGCATGCGTGATTGTACGGCAAAACTTGCATACGCAACGGAACGGAGCAGCCGCGAACGTGTGGGCAGGCGGCATAGACGTGCCACCTGCCTTCGCCGCTCTGGAGGCACGTGCCAATCGGGAAACGCGGATACTGTTCGCGTGGAGGCCCAGACATGCCGATCCACGAAGACATCCTCGCCTACAACGCTACGCAATCCGAGACAGACCAGCCCATTTGCGATACGCTGAGCAAGGCGATCGACCGACACCTCAAGGGCGCCGAGTGCAAGATCTGGCACCGGCACCCGGTCTGGTTCCTCGACGGCAACCCCATCGTCGGGTACAGCAAGCTCAAGGACTGCATCCGCCTCATGTTCTGGAGCGGCCGCTCTTTTGACGAACCCGGACTCGAGGCCGAAGGGGGCTTCAAGACCGCGGGCGTGCGGTACACCGATGCGGATCAGATCGTGGCGAAGGATCTCAAGCGATGGCTCGCGAAGTCCGCGGACATCCAATGGGACTACAAGAACATCGTGAAGCGCAAGGGCAAACTGGTACGGCTCAGATAGTCCACCGACTGAAGGCCCGTCGAGCCGTCACGCTGCGGACGGTTGCGTACGCTTCGCTCTGAAAACGCCGAGTACCGATGCCAGCACAACGATGCCCGCCAGCCCGATGACCAGCATGGCGATCAGCATCACGCCCAACCTGAACGCGCGGTCGAGCAATCTGTTCGCGGAGTCTTCCGCGTTCTCGATACGTTGCTCGAGCACCGCGAGGCGTGTTTCAACCAGCTCAGGATTGGTCGCCGAGACCAGGGCCTCTGCGAGAGTGCCCAGCCGATCCGCCGCGAGTGTCGTCTGCTTCATGGCCTCCGTGTAGGCAGCCAGTTTCGCGATTGCCGAACCCGGCTCCGACGGCTCATCAAGCCCAAGGGCCAGCGCCAACTCAGTGCCGCTCAGAGCCGCTTCTCTGACGCTCTCCGCCAGCGTTGTGGACGCTCCAACCAGCGTGCTCAGGTCCGCGATGACTGCGCCAAGACGCTCCTGCTCCGAAGCGAGTTGCGAGATCGTCGCCTCGCGCTCCGCACGAAGAGCCGCCGCTGCCTGATCGATCGCCGCGCGTCGCTGCGTGTCGATCGTGCCGTCGAGACTCTCCATGATGGCGCGGCGCTCCGTGGCGAGCAGGCCGGGGAGTTGCAGACGAAGTTCCGCGAACTCATCCGACAGCTTCGTGATCGCGTCAGATGTCGACGCCACATTCGCAAGAATCTGGCGTGCCTCAGGCTCGCTGATCGTGTCGATGTAGAGCAGCTCCGCCTGCCAGCTGAGCAGCATCGGCGCGCGCTGGAGATAGAACATCGCCCGTTCAGCAAACAGCCGTGTCTGTTCGATCTCGCGAGTCGTGGGGTCCAGGCCCGACAGGGGGTCAAGAAACAGCAAACCGAGCACGTTGGAAGGCCGATTCGCACCCGCCTGCCCGGTCGTGACCTGCCGAGCATCCGCGAAGTCCGAGAGCCGCACATACGCCGCATAACGCCGAGTCGGATTCTCCTCCAGCCATTGCTGGATCAGCCGATCGATCTCTGCGAGTTGCTCTTTCGTCAATGACAGTTTCGCAAGCGACCTGATCTGCGACTCAGAAGACTCAAAGACCGCTCGAAGTCTGTCGGCTTCCGCGCCGTATCTTCCCGGCACGATGTTGCGTTCGATCAGGGCTCTTTGCAGCGAGATCATCACAAGCATGTCAACGAGCGCGATACGTGGGTTCTGGGCCGCGGCGATGATCGTCGCGCCGTGCGCCACGGTGAACTTCAACCGATGGGCGATCGTTCGCGACTCGATCGATGAGGGAGCAGTTTCAAGCTGGTCAATCGCCTCAGCCAGGCGAATGGTCATGTCGTCGGCAAAGTCCATCACCTCGGATTGCACACGCCTCGCATCCTGGAGCGTCATCGAAGCCGAGACAGCCACCGGCTGAGCCGCTCCCGTCGAACGTGGCTCAGAGCGGGCGCCGGGCATGGAGCACGATGCAGATCCGACGATCGCCATCGTCGCACAGACGAACACACTCTGGCGGATGTGGTGTCGCACGGAGCATTCTTTGGGCATGTCGCGCCTCGATCAACCCGGTGCCAGCCCTTGGTCTTGCTCGGTCAACCGGCGTCCGTAGCTCTCAACAGGTCTCTCGCGATCCGATCAACAATCAGAAAGCCATCCTCGGTCGGCGCGATCCGTGCCCCGATACGCACCAGGTGCGATGAACTCGCGTAGCGTTCGATCACGCGGCACACATCTGCTCGAATCGTTGGTGAGATCTCATCAGCACGCGCCAGGCCCGCATCCAGATCCAATCCCTCCGCAAGCCGCACGCCTGTCATCAGCCACTCGCCGAGTGCTCGCCGTGCATCGGGTGGCTCGTGCTCGACAATCGCCACGAATCCCGCATCATCCGATTCCAGATACTCATCCAATCGCGGAACGTTCTTCCACCGGTGACCCGCGAAATGCCCGCTCGCAGAAGGCCCCGCCGCGAGCCACTGGTCTTGACGCCAGTACGCCATGTTGTGGCGGCACTCTCCGCCCGGCCTTGCGAAGTTCGAGACCTCGTACCGAATGAGCCCGGCCGAAGAGAGCCGCCGCGCCACATGCTCGAACATGTCCGCCTCAAGGTCTTCCTCCGCGCGAACAAACTCTCCCCGAGAGAGGCGAGCGGTCATGGCAGTGCCCGGCTCATATGTCAGCGTGTAGGCGGAGAGGTGCTCCGTCCCGAGCGCGAGTGCCGAATCAAGATCGCGGTCCAGATCCGCCAGCGTCTGCCCGGGGATCGCATAGATCAAGTCGAGGGATTGACGCCCGATTCCCGCTGCACGCGCCGATTCGATCGCACGCGGCACCGATTCCGGATCATGATGTCGCTCCAATGTCCGCAGGTGTGCCGCATGGAACGACTGTGCACCCATGCTCACCCGGTTCACATACCCACACCGCAGAAGCCCTAGCAACTCCGGCGTCGCGGTGTCGGGATTGCACTCGACGGTGAACTCGCCCACACCTGTCCTCATCTCCTGAAGGTCGAAGGACTCGCGAAGCGTCTCAAGCAGGTCCTCCCAGTGATCGAGTCCGAGCAAGCTGGGCGTTCCACCGCCAATGAAAAGTGTCCGGAGGGGAAGGCCGCCCGCGTTCGGGGCGATCGCTCTCAACTCGCGTATCAACCGCTTCGTGAACCGGCTCTGCCGGTCCCGAGTGTCCACGATCGAATAAAAATCGCAATAGTGACACTTGTGCGAGCAGAACGGGATGTGGATGTACAGCGAGCGTGCCGCGGCACTTTCTAGGGGGGGTGAAGACCCTAAGAATGGACGGGAAGTCCCGCTCGGACGTTGCCGGATGACCCTGAGTTCGGTATGGTCCTGCATCGTCGTGCGTCCGGTCGTAAGCGGCTTGGGCGGAATAGTGAGCCCGTTGGTTCCCTTATGCCTCCATCGCGGAGGGGGGTGGACTGGTGGAAACGAGTCTGATTCTTGTCCGTCCGGGTTCGCAGAAGCGAGAGGTGCCCCTGAATCGCGCCAAGAGCGTGATCGGTCGCCGTGACGACTGCCAGATCCGTATCCCACTCAGCAGCGTCTCTAGACAACACTGCGAGCTCGTGAACGATGGAACACGCCTGAGTGTCAGGGACCTCGGGTCGTCGAACGGCACATTCGTGAACCGGCAGAAGATCGTGGAACAGGCGTTGAAGCCCGGCGATCTTCTCGCCGTAGGGCCTTGTGTCTTCGTTGTCCGCATCAACGGCCAGCCGGACGAGATCGATCCGAACGCAGGTCAGCTCGGGGCCGCGCCCACACCGGGTCAACGCACCCCCTCAGGGGCTGACGCGAAGACCGTCTCTTCGAAACCCGGTGTCGCGGCCACATCCATCGAAGCAAACGAGGGAAGCAGCGAGTTTGGCTTTGATTTCGATCTGGATGACGACGACGACAGCCAGCCGAAACTCTGAAGCCACGACGCCGCGATGGCAGACACAGCTCTCAGGTCCGTCCGAACAGGCGGTCAGGCCGCCTTGTCCTTGGACTTGCCGGATGGCACAACCGCTGCGTCCTTCGGTGCCGAGGGCTTCGCTTGTGCAGCGGGCTTCTCCGGAATACGGATGACCGTGCCGCACGATTTGCAGCGAACCGTCTTTCCCCTCGCGATGGCAGGGACGGACAAGACCTTCCGGCAGGTCAGACTCGGGCACATGATCTTGACGTGAGCGTCTCCCATCACCGCACTGATCGGCCACACACCTGCTGGGGCTTAGCCGACACCAGCCCGAGGTCCGATCTTTCTCCCGCGCACATGCTGTTCTCGCGGCTCACGCGGAATGCGCGAGTTATTCGGCTATTGTTCTCGGTCCTCCATGGAGACGGCGATGCCAGAATCGAACGAAATTCGCTCCCCGGGATCATGCACCGCCGTCGTCGGACTGCAGTGGGGAGATGAGGGGAAAGGGAAGGTCGTCGATCTCCTCGCCGAGGGCCACGACGCGACCGTCCGATACAACGGCGGAGCAAACGCGGGCCATTCCGTCGTCGTCGGTGGCGAACGCTACGCCTTGCACCTGATCCCCTCCGGAATCCTGGCCAAGGGAAAGCTCGCCGTTGTCGGCAACGGCGTCGTCGTTGATCCCGAGAAACTGATCGAAGAGATCGAAGGACTCGAGAGGAGAAACGTCGACGTTTCTGGACTTGTGATCTCCAACCGCGCCCATGTCGTGCTCGACTACCACAAGCTCGAGGACGCACTCCGAGAGGATCTCCTCGCAGCCGCGAAGGGCAAGAGCACCTCAGGTAGAGACTCCGGCCCGGGGCAGATCGGAACAACCCGTCGAGGCATCGGGCCCGCATACGCCGAGAAAGTCAATCGCGCAACTGCCCTGCGAATCGGCGACCTCGTGAACCCCGACGTCGTCAGAGAACGCATCACGCTCGCGTGCGGCGTCAAGAACGCCATGCTCCAGGGGATCTCCGGTTCCTACACGCCTCTCAACCCGATCGACATCGCCGACCGCGCGATCGAATGCGGCAAACGGCTCTCCCCCCGTATCCGCGATACCACCTACCTGCTCCACGACCTGCTCAGCGAAGGGAAGCGATTGCTCTTTGAAGGCGCAAACGCAACACTGCTCGACGTCGACCACGGCACCTTCCCATACGTCACCAGCTCAAGCTGTGCGGTTTCTGGAATTGGTCCAGGCACCGGCGTCCCGCCCAACCGCCTCTCACGTATCATCGGTGTTGCAAAGGCCTACTCGACGCGCGTCGGGGCCGGTCCGATGCCTACAGAACTCTTCGACGCCGTCGGCGAAGGCATCCGGACGCGAGGCCGAGAGTTCGGCACCACAACCGGCCGCCCGAGAAGAGTCGGCTGGCTCGATCTTGTCGCCCTTCGTTACAGCGTCATGATTAACGGCGTAGACGAGATCGCCCTGACGCTCCTGGATGTCCTACCGGGCGTGGAGCGACCTCGCGTGTGCACTGCCTACAGGATCGGCGACGCCAAGACCGATCGGTTCATACCCGACGGCGCGACACTCGCCAACGTTGAGCCCGTGTATCACGATCTCGGACCGATCGAGCATGGGCTGGCCGCCTGTCGCACCTTCGACGACCTCCCGCAGAACGCCCGTGCCTACATCGAGTTTGTCGAGCGTTTCGTCGGGGCTCAGGTCACAATCGTTGGTGTCGGACCCGGCAGAGAGCAGACACTGGTTCGGGAGCGCAGGTGATGCACCGCTCGCGCGAGCCCCTTCCCTCACCATTGCCAGATGTTCCATGGGAACGCATCCCCAGGCACATCGCCATCATCATGGACGGAAATGGTCGCTGGGCACAGGCAAGAGGACTGCCCCGATCCGAGGGGCATCGCGCCGGAGCCAAGTCTGTGCGAGCGGTCATCACCGCGTGCAAGCCGCTTGGTGTGCGGTTTATGACCCTCTACTCGTTCTCAGCCGAGAACTGGACCCGCCCGAAGGAAGAGATCGACGCCCTGATGGAGCTCTGCGTCCTCTACTGCCGCGCAGAGCGAGACTCTCTCGTCGCCGAGGGCATCCGCGTTCGTTGGATCGGTGATCGAGAAGGGCTCCCGTCCCCAGTCAGAGACGCTCTCGAAGACGTCGAGCAAGCGACCGCACATGTCACCGGCCCGACACTTGTGTTGGCTATCAATTACGCCGGTCGCTCAGAGATCGTCCGGGCCGCTCGCCTCCTCGCTCAGGACGTGGAATCAGGCCTGGTTTGTTCCAGCGAGATTGATGAGCGCATGGTCGCGTCGCGCCTCTTCGCCCCCGATATCCCCGATCCCGATCTGCTCGTCCGGACAGCGGGGGAGATGCGAGTGAGCAACTTCCTGCTCTGGCAGATCAGCTACGCGGAGATCCACGTCACACGAACACTCTGGCCTGACTTTGCCGAGTCCGATCTGCACACGGCAATACGGGACTATGCTTGCCGCCAGCGAAAGTTCGGAGGGCTGCCGGACCCGCTGGCATCGAGTAGACGCGAACCTTGTTGAAGCAACGACTCCTTCTGGGCCCCGTCCTGATCCTGCTCCTCGTAGGGGGCATATGGCTCGACGGTTGGCTCGATCGGCAGCGGATGCCCGATTGGCTCGGACAGATCTTCCCGGGACACCGTGATTACCCACCGGGCGTCATCGTGTTCATCGTGGTGCTCGCCCTCAGCTTCGTCGCGTCTCGTGAACTCGTCAAAATTCTGCGAGACAAGGGCATCCAGGCATCGATGCGACTCTGCTGCGCTTCCGCGATGATCGGATTGGCGGTCTCCTGCCTCGTACCGACAGAGTTCAAGGGCGAGCACAGCGCGACAATCGTCTCGTCCGCCGCGGCTCTCGTGCTCGTCATCTCGCTCGCCTTTTATTCCAGGCGTCAGAAGTTCGAGGGAGTCATCGCAGCGACCGGCGGCACACTCCTGGCCTTTGTCTATTTAGGGCTCATGTTCGGGTTTATTCCGGCGATCCGGCGCGAGCACAGCGCATGGATCCTCCTCTGGATCCTTGTGACTGCCAAGAGCTGCGACATCGGTGCCTATTTCACCGGAAAGGCCATCGGCAAGCACAAACTCATCCCCTGGCTCAGCCCCGGGAAGACCTGGGAAGGGCTGGTCGGAGGGGTGATCTTTGCCGCCGCAGTCGGGGCATTCGGAGTGGAAGTCCTACGAGAATATGGACATACGTCCATGCCAACGTGGCAGTGGGGGGCCTTGGCAGGGGTTTTGTTCGCACTGGTCGCCCAGATGGGTGATCTGATGGCGAGTCTTCTGAAGCGTGATGCCGGCGTCAAAGATGCCGGCAAGATCCTTCCGGGGTTCGGGGGGATGCTGGATGTGATCGATTCGCCGCTGCTGGTTGCCCCAGTGGCGTATTGGTGGCTGCGCGTGGTCGTACACCACGTGACACCCGAGTGAATAGACTATCGTCGTTGAAGAGCGGAGCAGTCGATGAGCGAGACGGCCAAGCTTCTAAGAGTCTTTCTGGTGGACAAGCAACTCAGCGGGCTTACGTCTCGCCTGAAAGCGGCAGAGCGCTTCCTCGGCGAGCAGGAGAAGCAACTCTCCCAACTCGGCTCGCGGAAGTCCACAATCGAGGCGCAGATCAAGCAACTGGCGGCAACCGTCGCCAACCACGAGGGCGAGATGTCGCGCCTCGATGCACGCATCGAGCACCTGCGGACCCAGATGAACTCCGCCCAGACCAATCGCGAGTACAAGGCCTTCCTGACTGAGATCAACACAATCAAAGCGGACCGCTCCAAGATCGAGACCGTCGCGCTCGAGCAGATGGCCCAGATCGATGGCCTCAAGGGCCAGCTCGCCGAGATCGACACCAGCCGAGAGGATCGCCAGAAGGTCCGCTCTGTCGCAGACGATGAGCGCACCAAGCGAGCCGACGAGATCCGCGAACGAGTCGAGCAGCTCAAGAAGGAGCGTGAGTCCCTCATCGCCGAGGTTCCCGCAACCGTGCTGAGCGACTACCAGGCCCTCTACGCCCGGCGTGAGGACGAGTCGATGGCCCCAGTTGAGGTCCAGGATCGCAAACGCCATGAGTTCAACTGCGGCTCATGCATGATGAGCATCCCCGTTGAGATCGTGAACCGGCTCATGACACACGGCACGATCACGCGCTGCGTCTCGTGTCAGTGCATCCTCTACATGGACGAGGCCGCCACCAGCGCGATGCAGCCCGCGAAGCGATGAGCACGCTCGATGTCCTCGCCGCAACGAACCCGCATCCGCTGGCGTATCGCACATCGGTGGCTGCGAGCAAGGTCGTGGCTGCTTCCCATCGTCGCCCTGCTCGCCGTCACGCTCCCGCACCTCTCCGACGGCGATTGGATGAGAAGCGATTCCGGCTGGTACGCCGCGATCGGGGTGCAGGCATGGCGAACCGGAGAACTGCTCACGCTCGGCGCAGAGCCGGGCACGCCATACTTCAACAAGCCCCCCCTCGTGTTCTGGATCATCGGTCTTCCCATGCATCTCATGGGGCCGAACGCGTGGACCGCGCGCCTCGGCACCATCGCCGCTGCTGCTATATGCGTGCTGCTCACGGTTTCGATCGCACGCACTGGCATGTCCCGTAGGGGGGCGCTCTGGGCGGGGCTCACGCTCTCACTGACCTACGAGTTCTTCCGACGCACACGCGAGATCTCGCTCGACATGTGGCAGGCCGCATTCTTGTTGATCGCTTTCAGGTGCCTCGTCGGTGCAATCACAACCACCGACCGCCGCCGGGCAGTTGCCGCCTTCGCTATCTCAGGCCTCCCCATCGGTCTCGCCTTGCTCTGCAAGCCCCTTGTTGGTCTTGCTGCAGTCCCGATGTTCGCAATCATGCTGCTTATCTGTCGCAAAGGCCGCATGATTCCATGGTTGCTCCTCACCCTCGCCTCAGCCCTGCTCGTCGCAGCCCCCTGGCATCTGGCCATGCAGGCCATCCACGGCGAGGCGTTCGTCGGACAATACTTCGGCGCGGAGATCGCGGATCGCGCCACGGGCGGCTCCGTTGTCAATGAAGGGGGCGTTGGCCGGAGGTGGTTCTATATCGAGAAAGTTCTCGCTGGCTACTGGCCTTGGCTCATTCCCATCGCCTGCTGCATCGGCGCGACGATCCGCAGGCGTCGGATCGGAGGCGATGCACGCCTGCTCATCTGCGCCGCGATCTGGACCGTCGCGTGGCTCGCCCTCCTCAGCATCTTTCCCGATCGCAGGGATCGCTACGCGCTCGTGCTCTACCCCACACTCGCGATTCCCGTCGGCGCATGGCTCGCCTATCGGTCGCGCCCTGTGATTCGCTCACTCTTGAAGGGCGTCGAGCGGCACGGCATCTGGGCGATGCCACTGGCAGCTTGCATCTTCGCGATCCTTCCCATCCGAGTCCAGAACCCCCCCGACCCGCAGTGGACCGAGCTCTTCGCCTACCTGGAATCAGAAGGCAATCCCGACGTCTGGCAGGGAGCGATGATCGGGCATCGTGGCTCTCGGATCTACCTTGAAACCGGGAAGTGGCCCGCGACAACCAGAAATCGCCAAGGCGAGATCGTCGCCGTTCCACCCGGAGGAGCCCTCATCATCTACCACGATCACGACGGCCTGAAGCCCGGGCCGGGCGAGCACGTCGTCTTTCAATCCAGAATGCTGACCCTCACGCAGCTCGCCGAAGAAGCCGTCTGGAGCCCGATTCCAAGCGGCGGCTGATCATCCATCCCACGCGTCAGTCGCTCAACTCCGCGATCCCGGAGTTCCGTCGCCGAACAGCGTCGGATCCGTCGCCGCCGCCACGCTCAGAGGCAGGCCCATGTGTTCCGCCGCAGCCCGCGTCAGCGCGCGCCCGCGTCGCGTGCGAGCAAGAAAGCCGATCTGCAGCAGGTACGGCTCAACAACATCCTCGAGGGTGCCCGCGTCCTCGTTCATGGTTGCCGCGATCGTCTCCAGTCCGACAGGGCCGCCGCTGTAGGTCGTGCCGATCGTCCGCAGGAACGACCGATCCAACTCGTCGAGGCCGAGGTGGTCGATCGCCTCGATCGCAAGCGCACGCTCAACGCTGCCCACCGTGATCGTGCCGTCCCCCTCGACCTGCGCGTAATCACGAACCCGACGGAGCAGCCGATTCGCGATTCGGGGCGTGCCGCGAGATCTGGAAGCGATCAGCGACAGTGCGCCCGGTTCCGCAACCCGAAGCGTCAGCAGGCGGCACGACCGTGCCAGAATGTTCAGCAACTCGTCCACGCTGTAATACTGCAAATGGTGCACGATGCCGAACCGTGACCGCAATGGCGAACTCAGGAGCCCCGCGCGCGTCGTCGCACCGATCAGCGTGAACGGCTTGCACGAGATCTGGACCGTTCTGGCGTTGATCCCCGAGTCAACCGTCACGTCGATCCGATAGTCCTCCATCGCCGGGTACACGAACTCCTCCACGGCGACCGGAAGCCGGTGGATCTCGTCGATGAACAGCACGTCACCCTGTTGAAGACGCGTCAGTGCCGCGACGAGATCCGTCCCCTTGGCGAGCGCAGGCCCGGATGTCACGGTCAGTCGCGTCCCCATCTCTTTGGCGATCACATGCGCGAGCGTGGTCTTCCCCAGTCCGGGCGGCCCATGAAGCAGCACATGCTCAGCCGGCTCGCTACGCCCCCGTGCCGCCTTGATCGCGATCTGAAGCCGGCGGATCAGGTCCTGCTGGCCGGTGTACTCCTCCATCGAGCGGGGGCGCAACGCAACGTTCGCCTGCTCCTCGTCGGGCCGGGACTCTTGGGGCGAGATGAGGCGTTCCGTCGCCAAAGCGTGTCACTCCAATCCCTCACAGTGTAGCGAACTCCCGAAGCAAACCGGCCCCGGCAACGTGCCGAGGCCGGTGGAACTCACTGATCTCGCCGCTCAGTCGCCAGATCGCTCAGTTCGATCCCTCCTGCTGCACACGCGGCAGAAGTGTCGGGGCGCACGCGAGGTTATACGCCGTGATCGCGGCGTTGGTCGCGGACTGCACCAGGTACTCAGGAATCGCAAGGTCGAGCTTGTCGTTCTGGGTGTGCCAGCCGTACTGGTAGTCTGAACGACCAACCTCATCCCAGAAGAACCCGGGAATCCCGACAGCGTTGAACGACGCGTGGTCAGAGCCGCCGCCCCGGGGAAGCGTGTCCCCCACGCGACGGATGTTCACATCCATCCATTTCTTCTCGACATCGTCGTAGAAGAGCCCGTTCGTCGGCGCTGTCGCCGCCGCCATCATGTCGGCCATGCTGTTCGTGACCGGCGCACCACCCTCGTAGTTTGTGCCGCCGTCATCCACAAAGACGGCCGAGATCTTCGGCCACTCATCCTTGATGCGATCGACATACGAGCGCGAGCCGAGCAGACCCTGTTCCTCGCCGGTCCACAGAATGAAGCGGATGGTCCGCTTCGGCTTGGCGCCGGCCGCCATAAGGATTCGCGCCGCCTCGAGGGTGACGGCCGAGCCGGTTCCGTTGTCGAGCGTTCCCTCGGATCCCGGACCGTCCCACGAATCAAGGTGCGCCGAGATGATCACCACCTCGTCAGGGAACTCCGTCCCGCGAATCTCAGCGATCGTGTTGTACACCGGGATCGGGCCAGGAGTGAACGTCGCCTTGGCGTTGATCTCGACCTCGATCGGAATCCCGTCGAACACGCGAGAGTTGATGAAGTCGTAATCCGACTGACGGATCGCATACTCCGTGTCGCGCCCGATCTTGTCGAGCGTGAGCTCACGCCAGCCACGCGCCGATGTCGTCCACACGCGCTCGTCACGCGAGGTACCGAGGAACCCGGCGGGATTCAGCGCCAGCACCTGCTCGAGCACGTCCGGAGCCGCCGCTGGGTCCGGCATCGAGGCCTCGACCAGGGACTCCCCGGCCGCGCTCGTCGCCTTTCCAGCGAGCTTCAGCCCGCTGCGCGTGAGCGTGTACGCCGACGTGCCCGACGGTGAGACCCAGTCGAACGAGATCGTGTCGCCGCTGACATTCACGTTGGAGGCTGGCCCGGTGTGGAACCTGCGCACGCTGACGCTCACGTCAGTTCCGTTGATGGTGATGCTGATCGGAACGCCTCCCTCGGGCAGATTCGCGCCCGAAAGCGTCCCCTCAAAGCGGTCGCCCGATGCCGCATCAGGCGTCACAACGCCCGCCTGCTTCGCACGGATGTCCTTGAAGAGTTGGTGCCGGTCGCCCATCTGGCCACCGACGCCCCGGATACCCCGTCGTGTCTCTCGGTTGCTAGGGATCAGAATCCACGAGCCCGCGATCTGATCCTTCACGGCATCAAACTCGGCCTGATCCTTCGGCAGGCGTACCACCGGGGCGCGGACGGCTCCGTTCGTTCCCGGAGCCCACGCAAGCCACGTGAACTGCATCTCGCGCACGCTGTCGTACTCAACCTCGACTCGAGGCGAGCCACCCTCTGGTCGAACCTCTCGCTCACGCCTCAGCATCACCCTCGCCGAGGATGGGCCTCGGTCGAAACGCATCGACACCTCGCCCCACTGATCGAGCGTGACGTTCGTGAGACCCCACGATCTGAACTGATCGGCAGTCCAGCGGTTCGCGACTTCCATGCTTGTCGAGCCGGTCAGACGAGGCCCGATGGTCTTCGTCATGTACGTCAGGTGGTCCATCACCTGGTTGCGGTTCATCCCCTCATCGATGATCCGAGCGATGGTTGCTTGGTCGCCCATCGGAATCTTGGGGACCTCGGTCGGCTTTCCATCAATCACGGCATACGGGCGGGGCATCGGCGGCTTCACGCCCGCGGGTGCGCCCGCGGCAATATCCGTTCGTTGTGAACCGCCCCCTGAACAGGCCGTCAGGCCGGCGAGCAGGGCGATCGCAAGAGTGGGGGTCAGACGTCGTACAAGTTGCTTCATCTTGGCGTGAACCTCCGCGTAGGGGCCAGTATGGCCGGGTGGACAGCATACCGATCTCCCACCCCGAGGGTTTCCCGCCTCCAACGCAAGTCGGGAATCAGTCCATCGGCAGGCCCGCCCGTCGCCACAGCGAAACGAGCCGGTCCAGTTGCGTCGGCTCCCACACACGCCCCTCAGACAGCATCGAGCGAATCAGGTCCCCGCGTTCATTCATCGATGTCACCTGCGCCGGGCTGTCATCGTTGAGTCTCGTCGTCAGCACCCAGAGCCCCGACCGATCCTCCGGCTGTTCCAGCACATCACGCCGCAGTCTGATCGAACCGCTCTCCGACTGGTATGTGTAGAAGCCGTACTCGGCGGGAATCCGCTTGCTCATCAGAAGATCGGGCAGCAGCACGGCCTCGAGCCGGCTCAGATACCCCTCACCCTCGATGCTCGGTTTGATCGTCTGGCTCTGACCATCCGGCGGATCGATCCGCACAGTCATGCTCGATCCCTCACGAGCTCCAGTCTCCGTCCATGTCGCGACCACGCCCCCCTCTCGCCTCGAACTCCGGATCAGCCACGCCTCTGATGTCCTGTCCTCCGAAAGGAAGAACATGCTCACCGTGTCGTAAATCCCGCTCCCATCAAGCACCCGCGCCTCCAGTTTCAGGAGATACCCCGACTGGCGGTCCGCGCTCCGCCAGCGTGCCTTCTCGCGGCTCGAATCCAGCTCTCCGCGCTGCCCGACCCATGCAGTGATCCGCTTGTACCCAAGCTCCTGATCATCCGAACCGACAGAAGACGGCGCAAACAACCTGTCCCAACGCTGCTTGCCCTTCGGAGAATAGCGTTCGATCACGGCGCGATAGTCGTCAAGCGACATCTGTGACATCAGTTGGACGCCCATCGCCACGGCCGCCTGCCGCGCCGCACTCAGGCGGCTTGGATCTTCAAACGCAACAGTCGCAATCACCGTCTCGTACAGCGGTCTCACCTGCGCGAAGGCCGGCTCAGGCGTCAGCAGCTCGAACGTGATGTATCGCTCGGGTTCCGGATTGAAGACCGTGTACCCCTTCACCGACGCCGGGCCGGATGGTCCCGGCACCTGCACGTACACACGCTCGGCAGGCCCCCCTTTCAGCGAGAGTCCCTGCTGGCGATCGATCACACGCCCCATCGTTCTCGCGACCGTGCCGTCAGAGTTCAGCACTCCAACCGAGCCAAGAATCTGGTCACGGATCGCGTCAACGACCGTCGAGAGCGGACGCTGGCTCGTCGTTTCGCGGCTCTCGATATTGATGATCCACGTCTGGTCAGGAGCAAGAACCCGTGCAGTCACCTTGCTCCCGTCGCGGGTCAACTGCGTCGTCGAGCCCGCCGGCAACTGCATCGAGAGACCGATCGATTCGATCCTGTACGGGCTCTCCGCAAACTCAACCGTCGCCATCGGCCTTGCCTGGATCGAAGAAGAAGGTGTCTGTTTGGGCTGGAACGCTGCGGTGCCCTCGGAGAGGTGGGGCGCGGCCGAAGCATGCAGCCCAATCGATGCCATCATGGACAGGACCGACATTCCGAGCAGGTGCGTGGCCTTCATACCTGTATTCTCCGGCGGGCGGGTGGCTGGACCAGTGACAATCGCTCCGAGCAAGCTGTTTCAATGGTTCCATCGTTCAGGTCGGCCGCGCTGCGATAGTTCCTGCAACGAGAATCCGGAGACGACCCTGACGAGACATTGACAATGCGTTGAAGCCCTCTACTCTTACGGGCTCATCTCGGAGCGATCCGGGGTGGTGTCGTATGCCGGGCGGAGCCCGGCGCCCCCGAGTGCGAGGGTTTACCGCACTCATCGCCGAAGGACGGCAGTTGATCAGACAGGGACTCGCCCGGGGCGAGTCCAGTGGATCAATCGCCCTCCGATCGAACAAGGGTGCCGAGCGACGGATCGATCGGCGACGACAAGAGTGTGTGTGTGCGATCGGACGAAAGGTCAGGAACGAGCCATGACGGGGACACGGATTCGAATTCGGATGGAGGCGTATGACCACCTGGCGCTCGATGCGTCGGCTCGCGAGATCGTTGATCACGCGAAGCGGACCAACGCCAAGGTCGCTGGTCCCATTCCGCTGCCCACACGCATCGAGCGATACACAGTTCTCCGCTCACCATTCATCGACAAGAAGAGCCGCGAGCAGTTCGAGATCCGCACCCACAAGCGCATCATCGACATCATCGAGCCCAACGCCCGCACCGTCGAAGCGCTCAACCGACTCGTCGTCCCCGCCGGCGTCTTCGTCAAAATCAAGGCATGACATTTTCCAGAGGACGTCGCGAGAGCGGCGTCCTCTGCTTCATTCCACAAACCTTCCTCTGCACGGCTCCGTCGGACGGAGCAAGAGCACGAAGCGGTCCCGGCCGTAACCGGGGGCGACCCGCGGGGGCTCGTCGAATGGAAAGGCGATTCGGATGGCTTTCACGCTTCTCGGAAAGAAACTCGGCATGACCCGAATCCTGACGCCCGAGGGCGTCTCGGTTCCGGTGACGGTCATCGAGTGCGGCCCGTGCGTCGTCACGCAGCTCCGCACCGCAGAAACCGACAAGTACACCGCGGTCCAGATCGGCTTCGGGGAGATCAAACCTCGCCGCTCGACCATCCCCATGATCGGGCACGACGCCAAAGCGGGCACCACGCCCAAGCGTCACCACAGCGAGTTCCGTGTGGACGCTTCCGAGCTCGCGAAGTACACAGTCGGCCAGGTCCTCACCGTGAAGGATCTCGAAGGCACGATGTACGTCGATGTTGCCGGAACCAGCAAGGGCAAGGGCTTTGCTGGAACCATGAAGCGTCACAACTTCAAAGGCATGTGCGCCTCGCACGGCACCGAGCGTAAACATCGTGCACCCGGTTCCATCGGTTCGCTCGGCTCGAACCGTGGCTTCGGCGGCGGCCTCAAGAAGGGCAAGAAAATGTCCGGACACATGGGTGCCGAGCGGGTCACCGTTCGGTCCCTCGATGTGGTCAGAATCGTCCCCGAGCAGAATCTTTTGCTCGTCAAGGGGCCGATTCCCGGACACAACCAGTCTACAGTCTCCGTTCGCACCTCGACCCGTCTCTACCGCAGCAAGGCGAAGAAGGTCCAGGCCGCGAAGAAGTAAGTCGTAGCAAGTCCAGTGCGGGCAAGCCCCGCAGCACACGTCGCCGGGCGCTCCAGTCGTCCCGGCGAGCCCGGTAGGTTCGATCAACGAATACCGCCGGGCGAGGACAACGAGTGGACGCGGGCGTGCGAGTCACGATCCGCGATGACGGCCGAGTCGATTCCGATCCGCCCCATATGTGAAGGAGGCGAGACGGATAGGCGAAGCACCCGCAAACCACCCGGTTTGCGGAAGATTCCCGAAGACGGTCTTCGGGAACAAGAGGCGTCGGACGAGGTGAATCATGAAGGTCCCCGTCTACAACCTGCAGGGCAACGAAGTCGGGTCGATGAACATCGACGAGGCAGCCCTGGGGTCCACAATCAATGCTCCCCTCATCAAGCAGGCGTACGTCATGTACCATGCCAACACCCGCCAGGGGTCGGCGCGTACAAAGAAACGCTCGCAGGTCGAGGGATCCACAAAGAAAATCTACAAGCAGAAGGGCACCGGCAACGCACGCCATGGCGATCGCAAGGTCGCTCAGATGCGAGGCGGCGGCCACGCCCACAGCAAGAAGCGCACACGCGAGGATTTCCACCTCGACATGCCCAAGAAGATGCGCCGTAAGGCCAATCGCAACGCGCTCCTCGCAAAGCTCGTTGACAACGAGGTCCGCATCCTTGAAACGCTCGCACTCTCGTCACCCAAGACGAAGGACTTCGCGACGCTGCTCCAGGCGCTGAAAATCGATCGCACGGCCCTTCTCGCCCTCTCATCGGATGAGTCCAAGGCCGCCAACGCCCGCCTCTCGGCTCGCAACGTTGACGACGTCACGACCTGCAGAGTCGATCAGCTCACCTGCTTCAACATGCTCAACAGCCGCTATCTCATCATCTCGAAAGAAGATCTTGAGGGTTGGCTGAGCGGCCCGACTTCTCAGACCGGCAAGGTCGCCAAGGTTTCGCCTATGGGCCGCATCGATGCGGCTCAGCCCAAGGCCGCCGCCAAGCCCGACGCCCGCCGCGTCCGTGCCGACGCACGCCGCGCCGCCACGAAGGAGAAGGCGTAAATGGAATCCATCCACGTCATCCGCCGACCCCTCCTCACCGAGAAGTCCACGTTCGGCATGAACGAGCGTGCGCAGTACTCGTTCGAGGTCGATCGACGCGCCACCAAGACCGATGTCAAGCGCGCCGTCGAGGAACTCTACAAGGTCCACGTCGTCTCGGTGAACACCCTCGTTCGCAAGGGTCGCGTGAAACGCATCAAGAGCGGCTATACCACGACCGCCGAGACCAAGCGTGCCATCGTCCGTCTTCGCGACGGTGAGGTCATTGAACTGCTCTGAGGCGCGATCCTCCAAGACTCTGAAGGAACAGATCCATGGCCATTCGCGTTTACAAAAAGACCAGTGCCGGACGCAGATTCGCGTCCGTCAATATGCACGTCGAGGTCACGAAAAAGACCCCGGAGAAGTCCCTCCTCGCTCCCCTCCCCAAGAAGGGCGGCAGGAACAACTCCGGCAAGATCACGGTCCGAGGCCGTGGCGGCGGCGCAAAGCGTCAGTATCGTCGCATCGACTTCAAGCGTCGCGACCGCGCCGGCATCGTCGGCAAAGTCGCGGGCGTCGAGTACGATCCCAACCGCTCCGCCCACATCGCCCTGATCCAGTACGCAGACGGCGTGAAGCGGTACATCATAGCCCCCATCGGCCTCGTCACGGGTGCCGAGGTGATGACCAGCATCGACGAGGCGATCGATCCGAACCCCGGCAACGCGATGCCCCTCAAGTTCATCCCCCTCGGCCTCGAGGTCCACTGCATCGAGATGCAGCCCGGACGCGGCGCACAGATCTGCCGCTCCGCCGGTTGCACCGCCAAGCTCTCGAACAAAGAGGGTGAGTACGCAACCCTGGTCATGCCCTCCGGCGAGATCCGGCGCGTCCATGTCAACTGCCTGGCGACCATCGGCCAGGTCGGCAACATCGACCACCAGAACCGTCGCCTCGGCAAGGCAGGCCTCACACGCCACCTCGGAAGGCGCCCCATCACCAGAGGCGTCGCCAAGAGCCACCACGCCCACCCGCTGGGCGGCGGCTCCGGACGCTCCAAGGGCAACCGCCCGCCGTGCGGGCCGACAGGCGTCGGCGCAAAGGGCGGACGCACGCGTAATCGCAAGAAGCACAGCACGAAGTTGATCATCCGTCGTAGGCGCTCGGTCCGCTACGGCCAGTTGAAGTGATTGAAGGGCCAGGAGCACACACATGGGACGCAGTCTGAAGAAAGGCCCCTACGTCGATGAGAAGCTCTACCGCAAGGTTGAGAAACTCAACGAGCGCAACAAGCGTGAGCCCATCAAGACATGGGCAAGACGCTGCACGATCGTGCCCGAGTTCGTCGGACACACGTTCAAGGTCCACAACGGACGCGTCTTCCTCGACGTGTTCGTCACCGAAGACATGGTCGGCCACAAGCTCGGCGAGTTCAGCATCACTCGCACGTTCAGAGGCCACACCAACAAGAAGGAAGGTATCGCCGCGGGCGATACCAAGAAGTAAGCCGGCAGTAGCAAGCCGAGCCACAGCGACCAGTACCCGACTCCCCACGCTTTCTGAAGGAAACGTGCCGTGAAACTGCGAGGCGACAAAATCAAGACACTCGCCGAGGCCAATGGCGTCAGCCGCCAGGACCTCGCACGCTCGATCGAGCGCACCGGTCTGAAGGGCGATCGCGCCCTCTCCGCCGTCAACAACTGGATGGCAGGCAAGGACCACCCCCGTGCCCGGGCCGAAGACATCCGCCGCCTCGCGCAGACAATCGGCTGCGAGGTCAAGGACATCTCCCGGTTCGTCAGCATGGTCCGCTTCCATAGGGGCAGCGAGCGCAAGGCCAAGCTCCTTGTCGATCTCGTCAGAGGCAAGACCTTCCTCGAGGCCGACAACCTCCTCCGCTTCAACACCAAGCGCGCCGCCGTCAACGTCCGCAAGGCCCTCAACGCCGCACGGGCCGATGCCGAACTCCAGCAGGCCGACGTCGAACGGCTCGTCGTCTCCGAAAGCCGCGTCGATCGTGCGCTGCACATCAAACGATTCAAGGCCAAAGACCGCGGCCGTGCCCACCCCATTCTCAAGCGAACCGCCCACATCACGGTCGGCGTGGAGGAGCGTAACTAATGGGACAGAAAACCCATCCATTCGGTCTCCGCGTCGGTATCACCGAGGCCCACCGCAGCCGCTGGTACGCCCCCAAGGCGCTCTATGGCGAGTTGCTGGTTGAAGACGAGAAAATCCGTCAGCACCTCGACAAGCGCCTGAACCGAAGGCCACCGAACGCCGCGGTCTCCGATATCCACATCGAGCGCACCCGCGAAGAGCTCAAGGTCATCATCCGCACCGCTCGCCCCGGCCTGGTCATCGGTCCCAAGGGCGCGGAAGTCGAGCGTATGACCGAGGAGTTGCAGTTCATGACGGGCCGCAAGGTCTCGATCTCGATTCTCGAGATCAAGCAGCCCGATCTCGACGCCCAGCTCGTCGGCGAGGCGGTCTGCGAGCAGCTCAACAAGCGGGCCGCATTCCGTCGCGTCGTCAAGAGCCGCGCCGAGGCCACGATGGCCGCCGGTGCCAAGGGTGTCCGCATCCAGATCTCCGGTCGTCTCGGAGGCGCGGAAATGAGCCGCACCCTCGATGTCCGACTCGGATCGCTCCCGCTCTCAACCCTCCAGGCCAACATCGACTACGGCTTCGCCCAGGCCTTCACCACCTATGGTGCGCTCGGATGCAAAGTCTGGATCTACAAGGGGCTCTACACCCAGGAGCAGGTCCAGGACGAAGTCCAGTCCAACGCCGCTGGCGGCAAGGCCCGTGCACGAGGCCGCCGCTGATCAGATGTTTCTTTGTGTGTCAGTCGTATGTGAGTGAAGTGTCGGTTTGATCGAAGGAACCTTGCCATGGCGATGCTGCCAAAGCGAGTGAAGTACCGGAAAGAGATGCGTCGCGTCCGCGATCGCAAGGCCACCAAGGGCAACTACGTTGCCTTCGGCGACTACGGCCTCCAGGCCCTCGACGGGGCATGGGTCACCGCCCAACAGATCGAGGCCGGGCGCGTCGCGCTCGCCCACTATCTCAAGCGAGAAGGCAAGCTCTTCATCCGCATCTTCCCCAACAAGCCCATCTCGAAGAAGCCCCTCGAAACCCGAATGGGCACGGGGAAGGCCGACGTGGACTACTGGGCCGCCCGCGTGAAGCCCGGCACCATGCTCTTCGAGATCGCCGGTGTGCCCGAGGCCGCCGCCAAGGCCGCCCTCGTCCGCGTCGCCATGAAGATGCCGATCAGGTGCCGCTTTGTCGGTCGTCGTGTCTCGGTGTGAGTCAAGGCCCGAACGGGCCGTTTGGAGCCAGCGGGTAAGCCCGGAGCCAGTGCCATGAAGTCCAAAGAAGTAAAGACCATGACCGCCGACGATCTGAACGACAAGCTCACAGACCTGCGCCACAAGGTGTACAACCTCCGCGTGCAGGCCGTGACCCAGAAGATCGAGGACAACAGCCAGATCGGCAAGGCCAAGCGCGACATCGCTCGCCTCCTGACCGAACGCCGCGCCCGTCAGATCGCCGCGACCACCAACAGCGCCTCCTGAACCCGAACCGGAAAGACCAGATGAGCACCAGCACAGCAGCCAAGGCCGAGAAGAAGCAGGTCACCCGGGTCGGGGTCGTCGAGTCCGACGCCCGCAGCAAGACCCGCAAGGTCGTCATCAACTTCCTCGCCAAGCACCCCAAGTACGGCAAGTTCCTCCGTAAGCGCACCATCCTCCACGTCCACGACGAAGAGAACATCTCGAAGAACGGCGACATCGTCGAGATCACCGAGTGCCGTCCAATCAGCAAGACCAAGCGCTGGCGGCTCGTCCGCGTCGTCGAGAAGCGTTCGCAGTAAGCAACCCCCGTCTCACTCCGGTCCGATCGCCGCACGCGTCCGGACCCGTTCAAGGGATCGTTCCCATGCTCCAGCAAGAATCACGATGCGAGGTCGCGGATAACTCAGGTGCAAAGATCGCCTACGTCATCCGTGTCTACGGCGGCTCCACCGCGACGGGCGCGTTCACACGCCGCACCGCTGGCGTTGGCGACCGTGTCCTCGTCTCGATCAAGAAGGCCCTGCCCGGCGGCGACATCAAGGCCGGCGACAAGAGCAAGGCCGTCGTCGTTCGGACCAGCAAGCCACGCCGCCGCGCTGACGGCTCGTACATCCGATTCGACTCATCCGCCGTGGTCCTCATCCAGGACGACGGAAACCCCAAGGGCACACGCATCTTCGGGCCGGTCGCCCGCGAGCTGCGCGATCGCAACTACATGAAGATTGTCTCACTCGCTTCGGAGGTGGTGTGATGCCGGCTCATGTTCGCAAAGGTGACACCGTGGTCGTCCGCTCCGGAAGCCACAAGGGTCAGGTCGGCGAGGTCATCCGCGTCGATCCCGACAGCAAGACCGTCGTGATCAAGGGCGTCAACCTGGTCACACGCCACATGCGCCCGACTCGCACGAATCCCAACGGCGGCGTCGTCACGCGAGAGGCACCACTCGATTGGTCAAAGGTCAATCCCGTCGTCGACGGCAAGCCGACTCGCGTCCGCTTCCAGACCAAGGACGATGGATCAAAGGTTCGCGTCGCCGCTCGGGGCGGCAAGGTTCTCGGCACCGTCCGTGGACCCCGGAAGACATCGAAGAAGTCTTGAGGTTCTCATTCCCGCGTACGCATGAACGCGTCAGTGCCAGTGGCACGATGCGAACGACAGAGATGGCAAGGCGACAGCCAAGCCGAGGAACGAAGCAATGGCCAAGGACACGAAGCCAGCCGGCAAGTCAGGAACCGGGAAGAAGAAGGGTCACTCCGAAGAGGCAGTGGCAGCCGCTTCCGCTCCCGCGGGAAAGCCGCGCCTCCAGACCATGTACGAGTCCAAGGTGCGTGAGGCCGTGACCGAGAAGTTCGGCATCAAAAACCCCATGGCCATGCCCCGGCTCGACAAGATCACGATCAACGTGAACATGGGCCGCCACATCGAGGGCACCAAGATCCCGCCGCACATCCGCCAGACAGTCCTCGACACGATCGTCGCGATCAGCGGCCAGAAGCCCGTCGTCCTCAAGGCCAAGAAGTCCGTCTCGAACTTCAAGGTTCGCGAGGGCGTCGAAACCGCAGCGATGGTCACCATCCGTCGCGACCGCATGTGGCACTTCCTGGATCGCCTCATCAATCTCGCGACGCCCCGTATCAAGGACTTCCGAGGCCTCAACGACAAGGCCTTCGACAAGCAGGGCAACTACGCCATGGGTCTCACCGAGCAGGGCGTCTTCCCCGAGATCAACATGGCCGACGTGCAGTTCACGCACGGCATGAACATCAACTTCTCGTTCCGCAACTCATCTCCCGAACTCAGCAGGTTTGTCCTCGAACAACTCGGAATGCCGTTCAAGAAGGCCGGCGAGAACTAAGCAACACCACCGACCACACCATCGGACGGAGTGAATCATGGCCAGCAAGGCGCAGACCGCAAAGTCTCAGAGAAAGCCCAAGTTCAGCACCCGCGTGGTGCGCCGGTGCGAACTCACCGGCCGCGACCGCGGCGTCTACCGCAAGTTCCGCATCAGCCGGATCATGCTCCGAAAGCTCGCCCTCGAAGGAAAGATCCCCGGCATGCGCAAGGCGAGCTGGTAACACGTCAACCATTGTGAGTCACAGTCATCCGGACGCTCCCACACAGGGCGCGACGGCAGAACGAATCGCGAATCGACGCTCGTCAAAGAGCGAGTCTGGAACGAAACATGGCCATTAGCGACCCCATCGCAGACATGCTCACCCGCATCCGCAACGGCCTGCGGAACCGCGCCAAGACGGTGAACTGCCTGAACAGCAAGGTCTGCCGCGGCATCGCGGACGTCCTTCGCGACGAGGGCTACATCACCTCATACGATGTCATCGAGGACGGACGCCAGGGCATCATCCGTCTCCGCATGAAGTACGGACCCAGCGGCGAGGCACTGATCTCAAGGATCACACGCTCCAGCAAGCCAGGGTGCCGCGTCTACGCCGCCGTCGATGAGATCCCAAGGCCGCTCCAGGGGCTCGGCATCGCCGTCGTTTCCACCAGCCGCGGCGTGCTGAGCGATCGCAAGTGCCGCACCGAGCGTGTCGGCGGCGAGCTCCTCTGCGTTGTCGAGTAAAGAAGGGCCTGAGTTTCTTCGTTCAAGCCATGCCTCGGAGTTCAAGCCATGTCAAGGATCGGAAAGAAGCCAGTGCCCGTCCCCGCGAACGTCAAGGTCGCGATCTCAGGACGCAACGTCTCGGTCACGGGTCCCAAGGGCACACTCGTCTTCGAACACCACCCGCTCGTCAAGGTCACATGGACCGAGAGCGAGAAGTCGATCGTCTGCTCCGTCGCGGATGCCGCCGATCGCGTCGCCAAGGCGCAGTGGGGCACCACCCGCGCCATCCTCAGGAACATGATCGAAGGTGTCTCGAACGGCTACGAGAAGACGCTCGAAGTCAACGGCGTCGGCTGGGCTCCCTCCATGCAGGGAACCAAGCTCAAGCTCGTGGTCGGTCTCGCCAGCCCGATCTTCCTCGAGATACCAAAGGGCATCAACGTCGTCGTCGACAAGCAGATCATCCGTGTCAGCGGCGCTGATCGTCAGATGGTCGGTGAGTTCGCCGCACGGGTCCGGTCGCAACGCAAGCCCGAGCCGTACAACGGCAAGGGAATCAAGTACACCACCGAAACAATCCGTCGCAAGCAGGGCAAGCAGTTCGGCGCTTGAGCCGGATGATCTCTCCAGAGGTTCGGACACATGGACAAGAACGTACTCAAGGCAAAGCGTCGCACGCGTCGAAAGATCGGCATCCGCAAGCGGGTCGCCGGCACCGCCGACCGTCCGCGCCTCTCGATCTATCGCTCGCTCGGCCACATCTACGCCCAGCTCATCAACGACCTGGACGGCACGACCATCGTCGCCGCGTCCTCGCGTGACAAAGACGCCGCCGGAACCCCCGGCAACACGAAGTCCGCCGCCGATGTCGGATCTCGCCTGGCCGCAAAGGCCAAGCAGTCCGGTATCTCAGCGGTTGTCTTCGATCGCAACGGCTTCCGCTATCACGGCCGCGTCAAGGCACTCGCCGACGCCGCTCGCGAGGCCGGACTGAAGTTCTGACCCGACCGTTCACTCACGTATCGCACCAAACGAAGATCCACACCTCGCAGAGCAGACCCCATGCAAGACCTTCTCGAGCAGTCCTCCCAGATGGATTCCACGACGATCGCCGTCGGTCGCACCTCCGCGACCGTCAAGGGCGGCCGTCGATTCTCCTTCGGTGCGCTCGTTGTCGTCGGCGACCGACGCGGCAAGGTTGGCTTCGGATATGGAAAGTCCAACGAAGTACCCAACGCCGTCGAGAAGGCCCAGAAGTACGCCAAGCGTGCTCTCGTCACGATCCCAATGGTCGGAACGACCATCCCCCACGAGGTCGAAGGCACATTCTCCGCCTCGAAGGTCCGACTCATTCCCGCCGCTCCCGGAACCGGCGTCGTCGCAGGAGGCACCGTTCGCTCGATCCTGGAGATCGCGGGCATCACCGACTGCCTCACGAAGTGCTACGGCTCCACCAACAAAACCAACACCGTCAAGGCCGTCTTCGACGCACTCCGTCGCCTACGCACAGCAGAGCAGATCGCCACACTCAGGGGCGTCAAACTCGACACCACGCACATCGAGAGCATGATCGAGAAGGGCAAGCGATTCATGCCCGTCTCAACAGGCGAGAAAGCCCGCGGACCCGTCAACACCATCGGCCAGGACCGTCGAGGCGGTCGCGGCGGCCGTGGCGGACCCGGCGGCGGTCGTGGTGGTCGTGGACGCGGCCCCCAGAGCGACAGCTCCGCTCCCGCAGCCGACGCATCAGCGCCCCCCGCTGAGAACGCCTGAACACGCACACCAACGAACTTCCGTTTCCTTCCCAGACAGACAGCAATCGCAGAGACAGACGATCGAAGGAGTGACCGGCCATGATGATCCATGACATCACCTCACTTGCCGGAAAGAGCAAGAAGCGCAAGCGCATCGGACGCGGCCACGGCTCCGGCCAGGGCAAGCAGGCCGGACGTGGACACAAGGGCGCGGGCTCTCGCTCAGGCGATGCCGCCAAGCGCGGCTTCGAGGGTGGCCAGATGCCATACTTCCGCCGCCTCGCGAAGTTCGGCTTCACCAACGCACAGTTCAAGACCGAGTTCTGGATCGTCAACCTCGCCGATATCGTCCGCCACCCCTCCTTCGCAAAGGGCGGCAAAGTCGACATCGACACGCTCATTAAGGCCGGTTTGGTCCGCGATACCTCCAGAGACCTGAAGATCCTCGGCTCCATCGGCGAGGACGGACTCAAGGCCAAGCTCGACGTCACCGCCAGCCGTGTCTCCATGTCCGCTCGCCGTCTGATCGAGGGCGCAGGGGGCAAGGTCCACGAGACCGGCACCCGTCGCGATCACGTCCGGGGTGTTGATCGCAACGCCGATGACAAGTCACCAAAGAAGCTCACCAAGAAGCTCAAGCGAGGCGCGAACTCGCGAGGCAAGGCCGCCGTGGCCGCTCAGGAAGCGGCTCAGGAATGAGCCCGCGGATCGGCAGCGATCTGGGCCTACCATCATGACCCATCCGGCGGACGCCGACCCACCGGGTCGGCGTCTTGTCCGTCAGAGGGCCGTTTCGCACGCGTCAGGGACGACCAACAGAAGATCCATCACGGAATCACGATGTTCAAGATCATCGCAAACATCTTCTCGATACCGGAACTGCGGAACAAAATCCTGTTCACCCTCGCGATGCTCGCCGTCTATCGCATCGGGTACTGGGTCCCCCTTCCGGGCATCGAAACAGGCGCGCTCAGCGAGTACTTCGCCACCCAGGGCGGCGAGAGCTCCGCTGCCAAAAAGGCCGCGTCCTTCGTCGCCATGTTCGCGGGCGGCTCTCTCTCCCAGTCCACGATCTTCGGACTGGGCATCATGCCCTATATCTCCGCATCGATCATCTTCCAGATCCTCACCGCAGTCTCCCCCGCGCTCAAGAAAATCCAGGAAGAAGGCCCCACCGGCCGCCAGAAGATCATGGAGTGGACGAGGTACGCCACGCTCGTGCTCTGTGTCTTCCAGGCCATCGGGTGGCTGATGTTCATCTCTCGGCCCGGCGTCGGCGGCGTGGATCCAATGTGGATCCGAAATCCGATGTGGTGGGTTACCGCAATCTCCATGCTCACCGCCGGCACCATGTTCCTCATGTGGCTCGGCGAGCAGATCGACCGGCACGGCATCGGCAACGGCGTCTCGCTCATCATCACCGCCGGCATCATCACCGGCATGCCCCGCGCCGTGCAATGGCTGATCGATAACTTCAACCCCTCGGATCCCAACCAGCTCGACTGGATGAGCATCATCCTGCTCGCGCTCGGATTCGTCGGCGTCATCATGGGCGCGGTCCTCATGACAGTTGCCCAGCGACGAATCCCCGTCCAACAGGCCAAGCACACTCGGGGCCGCCGCGTCTTCGGAGGCCAGCGCTCCTACCTCCCCCTCCGCGTGAACCACAGCGGCGTCATGCCCGTCATCTTCGCGTCGTCCCTCATGATCTTCCCCCAGGTGCTCATCTCCGGACTCGGCGAACAGCTCCGCGCTGCTGGCAACATCGGGTTCTTCACCCAGACGCTCCAGTGGCTCGGAGCGAACCTTACCGCAGGACAGTTCCTGTTCGTTGTCCTCGAAGCGATCCTCATCTTCTTCTTCAGTTATGTCTGGATCACCATCCAGTTCAATCCCGAGGAGATGAGCAAGCAACTCAAAGAGCACGGCTCGTTCATCCCAGGACTGAGGCCCGGGCCGCGAACCGCCGAATACCTCGAATCCGTGATGGAACGCATCACATTCGTCGGCGCGGGTATGCTCGTCATCATCGCCATCCTCCCGCAGGTCATCGCAACCTCGATGCGCATCGACTGGTCAGTCGCACAGTTCCTCGGCGGCACCGGCCTGCTCATCGTGGTCTCCGTCAGTCTCGACCTCCTCCAGAGAATCGAAGCGAACCTGCTGATGCGCAATTACGCCGGCTTCCTCGGTGGAGACAGCGCGGGCAACGCGCCTCGAATCCGCGGCCCCCGCGCCTGACAAATGCCCACGCGCATCGTGCCATGGCAATCCATCTCCGCTCCGACTGCGAGATCGACGCGCTCGAGCGGGCAGGCCGCGCGTGCTGGGCCGCGCTCGATCGCATCGCGAACGCCTGCGTCCCGGGCCGCATCACACGCGATCTGGACACCATCGCACGAGAAGAGATCCTTCGCGCGGGCGCAACACCGCTCTTCCTCGGCCACAAAGGGCCCGACGGCCGCCCGCCCTTCCCCGGCCATCTCTGCGTCTCGATCAACAACGAACTCGTCCACGGAATCCCCGGAGAACGCTTGCTGCGCCCGGGCGACGTCGTCTCGATCGATCTCGGCCTGACACTCGACGGGTGGTGCGCCGATGCCGCACGCACTCTCCTCATCGAGCCCGTGCCGGATCACCACCGCGAACTCCACGACCGCACGCTCCAGATCCTCGAGCTGGCAATCTCATTGATGGAGCCCGGCATCGCGTGGTCGGCGATCGTCCAGGTCGTCGCGCAGGCAGTGGGGGATGCCGACATGCGTCTCGTTGAGCCATACGCCGGCCACGGCATCGGCAGAGCACTGCACGAGCCGCCGCGTCTGCCGCTCCTGAACGCAAGCCCCCGCGTCGGATCCCTTCTCAGCCCGAACGAAGACTTCATACTCAGACCCGGCATGGTCCTGACCGTCGAGCCAATCCTCGTCCGTGGCAACGCCCGGACCATCACCGGATCCGACGGATGGACCGTTCTCGCCGCTGACAACGCCGTCGGCTGCCATGAGGAGCGAATGGTGGCTATTGTTCGAGGCGGCTATCGGATGCTCACCGGTGCGCCGATCTGATTCGGCACTCGCCGATCGATCTTCACTCTTCCGAGCACACAGGCAAGTATGTCAAAGCAGGACGACAAGTTTACATTCGACGCGGTGGTCACAGAGGCGCTCCCGAACGCCATGTTCAAGGTGCGCCTGCCCAACGAGCAGAAAACAGAGGTCTTGGCCTACGTCTCCGGCAAAATGCGAATGAACTACATCCGCATCCTCCCCGGCGACCGCGTCACCGTCGAGATGACCCCATACGATCTCTCCAAGGCCAGAATCACGTACCGACACTGAGCCCCAGCCCCCGCAGGTCAGCCAGCCAGGCATCGCCCAGCGAACAGGCCCGATCAGGCCCCAATCTTGGACGTGACTTCCGGGCAGACCCGGTCTAACATCCCAGCCCGGCCAATCGGATTGGCCTACTGTTGCGTCCCACGGGCGTCGCAGTGGGGGTGGATTTGATCCCGTCTTCGTGATCGATCCAGAAGTGTTGAGAGTCTCCCCTGGCGTATCAGACACCGCGTCATGCCGGTGTCGGAGGTGGGCCATGAAGGTTCGGTCGAGTGTCAAGAGAGTCTGCGGCAGCTGCCAGATCGTTCGCCGCAAGGGCAAGGTCCGGGTCATCTGCAAGGCGGAACCCAAGCACAAGCAGGTTCAGGGCTGAGTCTCTGATCTTTTAGCAGGAGCGCACGAGTGCCCCGTATCGCAGGTATTGACGTTCCGGATCGCAAGAAGATCCTCTACGCCCTCCAGTACATCCACGGGATCGGCCCCAAGTTCGCCGCAGACATCCTCGCAGAAGCGGGTGTCGGTGGTGACGTGCGCGCCAATGAGGTCCCCGAGACCGCCATCGCGCAGATCAACGCGATCATCGACGGCGGCTATCTCGTCGAGGGTGCCCTCCGTCGCCAGGTCCAGCAGAACGTGCAACGCCTCAAGGACATCAAGTCCTACAGGGGCGAGCGCCACCGCAAGGGCCTTCCCGCCAGAGGCCAGCGCACCCGCTCCAACGCCCGCACACGCAAAGGTCGCAAGAAGACCGTCGCAGGCAAGAAGAGCGTCAAGGCCAAGTAATCCTGATCATCCGATCCGCACCCGCCCTCACGCCGCACGCGTGCGCCGAACACAGAGGTTGTCATGGCCAAGAAGGTCAAGAAAATTCGCAAAAACGTCGTCCGTGGAATCGCCCACGTTCGCGCGACCCAGAACAACACGATCGTCACCATCACCGACATGAACGGCGAGGCCCTCGCGTGGGACTCCGCCGGAACCATCGGCTTCAAGGGCACTCGCAAGAGCACCCCCTTCGCCGCCACACGTGCCGGTGAACAGTGCGGCCAGAAAGTCCGCAAGATCGGCATGACCGAGGTCGAGGTCCGCATCACCGGCGCCGGCGCCGGTCGCGAATCCGCCGTCAACGGCCTTGTCTCCACAGGCCTCCGCGTCACCGCCATCGAAGACCGCACGCCCGTCCCCCACAACGGCTGCCGCCCTCGCAAGCGCCGCCGCGTCTGATCCGTCATCAATCGTCGGGCACGACGAAAGCCGTGCCCAACGCTTCGTTCATGCGGCCTCCGAGCAGAAGGACAACGGGTTCCAGCGGGCCCGTCACGATCCGAGAATCGGAACACCGCGCGTCATCAAGGCGTCCGCTGGATAGAAGAGGTCACACCCATGCGGGTTCGTTGGCGCGGGCTTGAATTGCCCACACGTGTTGCTCCCGATTCCAAGTTCCGCAGCGAGGTCTATGGCCGGTTCACGGTCGAGCCCTTCGAACGCGGCTTCGGCACAACCATCGGAAACTCCCTCCGTCGCGTGCTCCTCTCCTCGCTCGAAGGCGCCGCCGTCACCGCCGTCAAGATCAAGGGCGCAACCCACGAGTTCACATCCCTCCCCGGAGTGATGGAAGATGTCACCGACATCATCCTCAATGTCAAGAACCTCGTCGTCCGCATGGACTCCGACGAGCCCAAGACACTCCGCCTCGCGGCCCAGGGCCCCGGCGATGTCACCGCCGATCTGATCGAGGGCGACCCCTCCGTCACCATCGTCAACAAGGACCTCGTCATCGCCACGCTCACGAGCGAGGTCGATTTCGAGATGGAACTCCACGTCGTCAAGGGCCGCGGCTACGTCCCCGCGACCGAGCAGTACGGCAAGGCCGACGAGCAGGAGATCGGCCTCATCCACGTCGACGCGATCTACTCCCCCGTCCAGCGCGTCCGCTACAAGGTCGAGGACACCCGCGTCGGACAGCGAACCAACTACGACAAGCTCACGATCGAGATCTGGACCAACGGCACCATCTCCCCAGACATGGCCATGGTCGAGGCCGCCAAGATCCTGAGGAAGCACCTCAACCCCTTCGTCCAATACTTCGAACTCGGCTCCGACCGCGTCTCCGACGAGGCCGCCGCAGCCGCCGGAGTCGACGAGGAACTCATCCGCAAACTCAACACCCCCGTCTCGGAGCTCGACCTCTCCGTCCGGGCCTCCAACTGCCTCGAGTCGGCACGCATCGAGCACGTTGCACAGCTCGTCACCCAGACCGACACCGATCTCCTCAAACTCCGCTCCTTCGGCAGAACATCCCTCCGAGAGGTCAAACGCAAGCTCCAGGACATCGGACTGGACCTCGGCATTGCCCTCCCCGAGGGGTACACGCCGCCTCAGAAATAACCGCCCCGAGTCACAACGGGCAAAGCAGGGAACTGTTCGCCCCATCCAAGCGTCCGAGGAAACTCCTCGTTCGCCCGATCCACGCCTAGTATCAAGGCCCGTCGGTCCATACGCCGGGCTTTCATGATCGACCTCTGGAGTCTCTCCGATGCGCCATCGAAAGGCCGGATACAAACTCGGCCGTACAACAGCCCACCGACTCTCGACCCTCCGCAACATCGCTGCGGGTCTCTTCGAGCACGGTCAGGTCACCACAACAGTCCCCCGCGCCAAGGCCGTTCAGCCCTTCGTCGAGAAGATCATCACGCTCGCCAAGCGTGGAGACCTTCACTCTCGACGCATGGTCATCGCCAAGCTCGGCGGCGACCGTCGCGGCTTCGAATGGCTCTACCTCCCAAAGAACGCCTCAGACGCCGAGAAGGAGCACGTTGAGAAGCTACGCGACTTCTCCGGCCAGTTCTTCAACCTGCCCGAGTCCAGCCAGGTCGAGCGCAATCGCTACGGCGAGCTCCGCAAGGCACCGAAGATCGTCAAGCACATCTTCGAGAACATCGCACCTCGCTACCAGGACCGCGCGGGTGGCTACACCCGCATCGTCAAGCTCGGACGCGCACGCCTCGGCGATGCCGGTGAGCTCTGCGTCATCCAACTCGTCGGAAACGAGCAAGGCCCGGAGATCGGCGGCAAGCCAAGCACCCGCCGCCGCATCGCCGACAAGCGCACCGCCTACGCCGCAAAGGTCCGCAAAGAAGCCGCTTCCGCCTGATCCTGCGAGCGAGTGCAAGCACATGTCCACCCCGACGCCCGCACACTTCGTGCGGGCGTTGTGCTTTCCATCTTCAGCGTACAATGCCATCAACAGCCGCTTGTCGCGGCACATGACCGGGGCCGCAACCATGTCCACCCGGACCTCAAGATCCATCGGCGTCATCCTCGGATGCATCGCCCTCTCCGCGTCATCGCTTGTCGGCTGCCGCTCCAAGGACAACTGCTACAAGACCTATCCGCACACCGACTCCCCGACCGAGCGGGCCATGAACCCCGACGATGAATCGCCCGAGATCGAGCACGCGCCCGCCGGTCCGACGGCCCAGACACTCCCCCGTCCATCGAACCCGAACGCCGCTCCGCGCTGAGCCGCGCCCCTCGCTCGCGCGACACAAGAGACACACCCCATGCTCGCAGAGATTGAGTCCATCGAATCCGGCGCGCTCGCCGAGCTCGCCGCCGCCTCCGACCCAGACACGCTCGAATCCTGGCGTCAGGCATACATCGGCCCCAAGGGCAGACTCAAGGGCCTCATGCCCCGTCTGAAGGATGTCCCGCCGGCCGACAAGCCCGCCGTTGGACAGCGCCTGAACGCGCTGAAGTCCACGCTCGAATCCGCTTTCGACTCACGCAAGGCCGTGCTCGGCGCAGGAGCCGCCGCCGCCTCAGGCCCGATGATCGATCTCAGCGAGCCCGGACTCCTCCGCTCTGAAACAGTCGCCCGTCGCCACATCATCACACGCGTCCGCGACGAACTCGTCGATGTCTTCGCCCGCATGGGCTTCCAGGTTGCCGACGGACCAGAACTCGAGGACGACGAACACAACTTCATCAAACTCAACATCCCGCCGAACCACCCCGCCCGCGAGCCCATCGACAACTTCTACGTCGACGATCCCCGCACAACCACGCGCCCTCGCATGCTCCGCTCCCAGACCTCAACCGTGCAGATCCGCACAATGGAGCGCATGATCGCCGAACGCAGCGGTCCGCCCATCAAGATCGTCTCACCCGGACGCGTCTACCGCCCCGACACCGTCGACGCGACCCACTCCTTCATGTTCCACCAGATCGAAGGCCTCTACATCGACAGGGGAGTCACCATGCAGGACTTGAAGTCCACGCTCCTGCACTTCGCACGCGCCTACTTCGGGCCAAACGCCGACGTCCGCCTCCGCCCATCCTTCTTCCCCTTCACAGAGCCCTCCGCCGAGTTCGACATGAAGATCCGCCTCAGGCCCGAACAGCCCGAACGCTGGATGGAACTCGGCGGCTGCGGCATGGTCGATCCAGCCGTCCTGCAAGCGTGCGGCATCGATTCCGAACAGTGGACGGGTTTCGCATTCGGATTCGGCATCGAACGCCTCGCGATGGGTAAGTACGGCATCCCGGATATCCGCCTGCTCTACCAGAACGACATCCGGTTCCTCAACCAGGTGTAACCGCCGCTTCCCTCTTCGTGAGAGGATGCGTCGACAGAACACGGGGGTCACTCATGAGCAACACGCCAAGCACACCAGCCCCGCAATCCCCCGACTTCATCGACCTCCCAGCGGACCCGCCCGTCTGGCCGAAAGTCATCGGCATCATCAGCATCGTCTTCGGCTCTCTCGGTCTCGTGTGCGGCGGATGCGGCCTTGCCGTCATGCCCTTCATGGGCCAACTCATGGGCAACGTCGCAGAGGGCCAGGACCTCCCACCGGCTTACCAGCCCAACCTCGCCACCATGGCCTATGCAGGGGTAGGGCTCCTCCACGCGATCCTTCTCCTCATCGCAGGGGCTGTCACAGTCGCGCGCAAACCCGTCGGCCGCCCACTCCACCTCGTCTACGCGGCCCTCGGCATCCCTCTCGCTATCGGCGGCCTCTTCATCCAATGGAAACTCCAGCAAGAGAACATCGCGTGGGCCGCACAGGCCGATCCGAACAACCCCTTCGCGCAGCAGTTCAACTCGCCGCAATCACGCATGGGCAACATGCTCGGCATGGCCTTCGGTGCCGCCATGGGGCTCGGCTACCCGCTCTTCCTCCTCGTCTGGTTCGGGCTTGTGAAGCGTAAAGGATCCGACATGGGACAGGCAGCCGAAGTCCTCTGATGCCTCTCACACGGAGCCGCTCTCCGAGCCGTTTCCGCTCCCGATTTCGTCGCTCTTTCCCGCTGAGATCAACGCCGCTTGTGCGCCACACCCCACCCGGCATACACTCCACCCGCCGCGGGCGTAGTTCAGCGGTAGAACGTCAGCTTCCCAAGCTGAATGTCGCCGGTTCGATTCCGGTCGCCCGCTTTACCTGCCGCCGATGTCACACCCCACCCGGGCGATGACACCGGCGGCTTTCCGTTGACAAACTCCGCAGATTCCGCGAGGTTTGGCGACGCGGGCGGGAGCGGCGGGATCGGGGCCGACGTCCGGACGATGACAGGGAATGACCCGGGTGGACGCTCGCTTGTGCAAGCGCGTGTGCAAGCGCAGGTGCAAGCGGTTGTGCAAGGTGTGGCGACTCTGGCCGCGGCTCCTTTGGCGTGCTTCTCCCGCGATGGTTGCTCTACAGTCGTCATGTGGAGTTCATTGTCCTGCCAATCCTTGCCGCCGCTGTGGCCGCCGTTACGCTGCTGAGCGGCTTCGGGCTGGGCACGGTACTGATGCCGGTCTTCGCCCTGTTCTTCCCTATCGAAGTGGCGATCGCCGCCACCGGCGTGGTCCACCTCTCCAACAACCTCTTCAAACTCGTGCTGGTGGGCCGATGGGCCGACCGCGCCACGGTGATCCGCTTCGGCATGCCAGCCGTGCTGGCGGCCTTCGTCGGGGCGGCGCTGCTGGCGGTGCTCGCGCCCGCCGCGCCGCTACACACCTACACGCTCGCGGGCAGGGAAGCGAGCATCACGCCGCCCAAACTCGTCATCGCCGCCGTCCTTGCAATCTTCGCGGTGCTCGAACTGCTGCCCAGGTTCCAGACGCTGGCGATCTCTCCCCGCAATGTCCCCCTCGGCGGCGCGCTCTCGGGGTTCTTCGGCGGGCTGACCGGCATGCAGGGGGCGCTCCGCGCCCCGTTCCTGCTCCGCGCGGGGCTGAACAAGGACCAGTTCGTCGGCACGACCAACGTCGTATCAACGGCCGTGGACATCGCGCGCCTCGCGGTCTATTTCGCCGGGTTCACGTACCTGGCCAAGACGCACGACTACCGCGCAATCTCCTCCCCGCGCCTGCTGCTGCTGGTTGCCGTCACCGCTTTGGCGGGGTGCATCGGCTCGTACTTCGGCACGCGGGTTCTCAAGAAGATGACAATGCGAAGTGTGCGGGTCAGCGTCGCCGTACTGCTGTTCATCGTCGCTGCGATGCTGGGCGCGGGGCTGGCTTGATCCTCTATGCGTGGGCGGTCGCCTTTGTCAGCAACACTTCGGCTCCAGGACGCTCGCTTGTTCGCCAACCCCGCCCAGCGGCAGGTCCGGCAGGCTTGCCACCGCCCCGGCCACGTCCAGGAGTTTCGGGTCGTTGTAGACGTTGGCGGTGAGACTCGCCTCGCTGTGCCGCATAGGACCGTGCGCACCGGACCGAGCAACGCGGCGAGGCGTACAGAAAGAGCCGGCGACGAAGAATGCTGGTCGAAGTCGTCTTCGGGTGGGCCAAGCCGGTGGTGGGGATGCGGAGAGCCAGGCAGAGAACACGCAAGGCGGTCAGGCAGGACCAGGGAAACAGAGCAAGCTCAAGCCCCGTCAAGGCGGCCATTGTTCAACTCTCTCTCTCTCTCTCTCTCTCTCTCTCTCTCGCGCGATGACACACACACCCTCTCAACTCGGGTCAGTCCCAATCGCACTGAGATAGAACACTTCAAGGTCGCCGATCATCCCGACCGATCCGGTCAGGGTCACCGGCTCCCCAACCAATCCGATCACGCCGTCATCAATGCGACCCCCATTGAGGTCCAGCACGATCGCAAAACCCCGAGAGCTCGCGTCCTTCGAACCAAAGAGCAGCGGGGGGATCCCGCCCCGAATGCACAGCATCGCGCACGCCTTGTGCGCCTTGCCATCTCCGGGCTTCATCGCTCCGAGATAACACTTGGAATCAAGGATCTCGCCCCGTCGGGTCGTCACACGCCGCGCATCATCAAGTGGAGGCGTCAACGCACGCCCCGCGGCTTGTGCAAGGGACGCCGCACGTTTCTGGTCTGCCGCCGCAGCGATCGCGCCCTCATCGGGAACAAGCTCAAGGATCTCACGCCCGTCCCTATGCAGCCGGTATCCTGAAACAGTAACGATCCTGCCTTCGTGGGGCGTGGCGCGTGCAGATGCGCCGATCTTGCCAATCTCCGTCAGAAGCGTCACCCTCGCGCTGCCAACCGCGGCATCGGCCCAATCCGCCCCCGCATCACCCCGGAACTCGCTCGCGTCGTCGAAGCTGAGAAGCATGGGATATGGAGATGCGAGGAGCAAGCCCGTGCGCTCGATCGGCTTGCCCGTCTCCCAAACGCCGTCACCGGGCGAACGCCGGGGCCACACAATCACAAATCCGATAGCCACAAGCGTCCAGAGCAACGCGGGAATGATCACGAACACGAAGCGTCGGTGCCCCCGCGGCAGCGCCAGATAGCCGACATAAAACGCATCATCGTCATCACGAACCGCAGGTGGTGGCGAGGTGTCACTCACACGAATTCCCCCCGTCCAGTGCCTCGAAACGTGCGGGCTCGACCGGTGTCCCCGGCGCGAGCGCATCCGGATTGACGAGAATCCGTCGCCCCTCCACTCGAACCTGGTATGTCGCGATCTTCTCCGTATACGGTGGCGGCGACTGCCCGCTCTCCGGGAGATACTGGTATCCGTGCCACGGGCACGTGATGCAACCGTTCACGATCTTCCCCTCGCCAAGCGGGCCGCCCTGGTGCGCACACACGTTGCTCACGGCTGAGATAGCGTCGTTGTGCCGAAAGACCGCGATGCGCTCACGCCCGTTCAAACAGACAATCTTCGCCCGGTCCGGACGGATCTCGTCGACCGAGCCAACCTCGATCCACCGGGGCTCGTCCAGGCCGGCACGTGCCGGAATACCGATCGAGTCCCGGTCCTTCCTCGCCTCACGCCATCCCGCAACAACGTGCAGCGAGCCAAGCGTGACGATGCCGAGCCCAAGCACGATCGGGTAGACCAGCGACCGCTCGGACTGCATCGCGCCCAGCACGACATGCACGACCAGCAACGCGTACGCCGGATAGACCAGCATGTGGATCCACTTCCACGCACGGGCACCCAGGTTCGCGAGCCAGAAATCGTGGCTTGTCGCCGCCATCACGAAAAGGATCAAGAGTGCAGCGAAGCCCAGTATCTCGAACGGAAAGCCCGAGAGCGAGACGAAACTCTCAGGTGAGTACCGCGCCAGCACCGCGGTCACCGGGTCATCGACCCCGAATCCCCCGTAGAACCCCACAGCAATGGTCGCGTGCAGCAACGCGAGAATGAACGTCGCGACCCCGAGGTGCCGCCGGTTGTACAGCAGCGGCGCAAACCGCTTGTCGATCCGCGAAAGCGGGCCGATCGCCAACGCAACATGAAGCAGAAGAAAGGCGCACGATCCGATCGCCCGCATCGCAATGATCGGCTCGGATATCCCCTCGCTCTCCGAAGCCAGCATCACGCTCAATCCCGTGAACACAGCGAGATATGCACCGATCGCTCCCGCCAGAATCAGGTCATACACGACCTTGTGACGATTCCACTGCACAAGCCGATAAGAGTGGCTCACGACGAACTCCTCACGGCTGACGAGTGCCGGAGCCGCCAAGAAGATCCGTCGCGGGCGGACGCAGCGCAACAGCCGCGACCAGAAACGCCAGAAGCGCAACAGCAAGAATCGGCCACACCCATCTGTGAACCCGTTGCTGAGTCTCGTTCATCACGCACCCCTCGTTCTCCCGGCTATCGCACGCACCAGCAGAAGCGGCCACAACGCCGCCGCACCCGGCACGATCACCACACGGAACGCCAGAGAACCCCGCGCCGACGCCTCATCGATCCGAGGCACCATGAACACCGTGAACACAAGCGCAAATCCAAAGCCGATCGCCAGATACAGCCCGAGAAGAACCAGCACCAATGACATCACGGACACCTCATACCCCCGGCCAAAGGGACCCGCCGCCGGGCCGATCCCCGGATCAGATGCCGCCAGTTGAAAAAAGAAACAAGCGGGCTCGGGTCGCGTAGAATGGGTGCGACGCCGCCCTAGCTCAGTTGGTAGAGCAACGGTTTTGTAAACCGTAGGTCGCCGGTTCGAGTCCGGCAGGCGGCTTTCCCGACCCTCACTCACCCATGCTCCGCGCGCATCCCGCGCGTGAAGCCCTCACCCGTCAAACCGATTCCAGCGGCCTCTTGCTATGAGCCACCGCCGCTCGCTGCCCCGGCTGGCACCGCAGGCGCCGCGTTCTGCTCAACCTTCGGCTTCGCCGCACTGCCCTTCCCGAGATGACGGATCAGGAAATCCTCATACTTGCGATAACGTCCGATCGTCTTGACATCCCCGTCAAGCCCGTGCCCGCCGGTGGGGTCAATGAACAACTCGACGTTGACCTCTTTGTCCGCCTTGAGCAACTCTCGGTAGACACGGACGGTGTCTTGGTACAACACGTTCGAGTCCTCGACGCCATGGACGAGCAGCAGCTTCCCCTTGAGGTTCTTCGCCAATGGGAGCAGCGAGTACTTCTCAAGGTCCGTCTTCCCCGGCTGATTCGCTCCGATCGTCCCCGTCGAGTACCACGAGTTGTAGTTGTGCCACTCCGTAGGCCCCGCGCCCGCGATGCCTACCGCGAACACATCCGGCTCGGTGTACATCACCATCTGCGTTTGGAACCCGCCGAACGACCACCCGTGCATCGCCATCTTCTTCTCGTCCACCCCGTGGTGCTTCACCAGCCAACGTGCCCCATCCACCAGGTCCTCCGTCTGGGGCTTCCCGACCTGCTCGAAGTTCGCCTTCTCAAACACCGCGCCATACCCGGATGCCCCACGCGGATCGATCGTCACCGCCACCCACCCGTGGTTCTCCGCCATGTACCGCGCGAAGAAGTAACTCGGCGCCGCGAAAGACCCGCGCGTCGCCATCTTCCGCTCACCCAGCGGCCCGCCATACACATAAATCAGGAGCGGCCGCTTGTCCTCCGGAGTCCAGTCCGCCGGCTTGAACATATGCCCGTGGATCGTCTGCCCATGCCGATTCTCATACGTGAAATACTCCGGCGCGGCCCGGGTCAGTTTGTGCGCCTCTTCAGGATGCGAATCGGTCAGGCGCTTCACCGACGCCTGCTCAACCCCGGGCGTCACCGCAAAGAGCTCGGTCGGAGACCCGAAATCAGTGTGCAACGCCAGCACCATCGAACCATCCTCACGAACCGCAGCCCCGCTCAACACGCCGGGTGTCTCCGTGAGTCTCGTCACAGCCAGCGTGTCAAGATCGATCTTGTACACCTGCTCCTGATTCGGATCTCCCTCCGTCGAGGTCGCAAACAGGAAGCGATTGTCCCTGGTCAGATGGAACGGATACAACTCAAACTGGCCCGATGTCACCTGAGTCAACTGCTCGTACCGGGGCTCAAGCAGGTGCAACTGCCGGAAGCCGGAGAGCTCCGTGATGAACACCATCCTGCGGCTGTCCGGCAGATACATCGGGCGAACCATGCCCGGCGTGTTCGGACCGCCCGCGTGCAGAAACTCGTAGACAACCCGCGCGTTCTCGATCTTGAACTCGGGCTCCTCTTCCTCGGGCTTCGAAGCACCGCCGCTCTGCGACGCGCCATCTTGCCCAGCACCCTTCACCGCATCCTCTCCAGAGGCTGCCGCGCTCTCCCCCTGCTTCGTTTCCTCCTTCTTTCCCCCCTTGTCATCAACCTTGAAGCCGGCCTCAAGGATCTTCATGTGCCCCATGCTCTGGTCATAAGCCGCAAACGCGATCCGCGATGAATCCGGCGACCACTCCGGCACACGCATCACGTCACGAGGACCGCTCACCTTCCGTGTGAACACCCGCTCGAGCTTCCCCTCCTCCGTGCCGTGCCCACGCAGGTCGTACAGATACACGCTGGAGTACGAGTCCGGCCACGGGCTATCCGGCATGTGCCGCCGGACCTCGGTCGCCCTCGCAAACCGATCCCGGTAGTTCACGATCGTCACCGTCGCCGCGCGATCGTTCGTGGTCTGCCCACGCGTCGCGAGGAACACCAGACGCTTCATATCCGGGCTGATGCGATACCCCACCATCCGCTCGCCATCCTTCAATTCCGGATCGAGCTGCACAATCTCATGATCGCCGAATCCCACCCGAAGCAGCGCGCCCCCGCGCAGATACGTGTACCCCGAGCCGTCCGGCAGATACTGCACGTCCGACTCGCGCTCACGCGTCCGCGTCAGGCGCACAAGCTCACCCCTGTACGGCTTCGCCGGCTTGAGCTGAACCTTCTGCTGCTTCCCCTTCTTCGCCGAATCCCGCGGCTTCGCATCCTTGCCCGGCTCGCCCGATGCCGCGCCCTCCCCTGACTCGCCCCCCTCGCCCTCAGCCGCGCTCTCATCCGACGGCTCCCCGTCGGCCTCCGCATCTCCCGACTCCTCGGCCGCGGGCGATTCATCCTCTTTGGTATCTTCCTTCCCGGGCCGACGCATCGGGGTTTCCCACGCCGCCGCATCAATCGTCAGTCTGTAGACATCTCCGCCCGATTGCACCAGCATCTCATTCGCAACCGGCGACCATTCGATCGCAGAAACCCCGTCGTACCGCGGCGCGGGATCCTTCACCGGCTTCCCGTCTTTCTCCTCATTGATATCCGCATCATCATCAAGAACCACATCGCCCAGTGTCAGACGCTCGCCGATGCTCCCGATCACCCCCGCCGGCGCCACCACCTTGCCCTTCATCACAGCCGCATCCGGCTTGACGCGCGAGAGTGCCAACGTCAGCGTCTGCGCCGGCTCCGTGAGCGTCACAACCGCCGTCATCGCGCCGCCTTCAAGACGCATCGCCACATCGCCCTTCACCTTCAACGCCGCTTCATCGATCGAGGCCTTGCCCGTTCCCTGCGTCTCATCAATCTCCACAGTGGTCAGACCCAGCGTCGCAAGCCCCACACGCAGCGTCCCCCCGTTCTTCCCCGACGACGATTCCGTGATCTTGAGCAAAACATCCCCAGCCAGCGGCGTCCCACCCGCCGGCGCAACCCCCGTCCACTCGCCCACAATCAGACCATCGGTCCAACCGAACAACTCATATTGCTCCCGCGCCAGGCGGCTGAGTGAGTAACCCGCCTGCTTCGCCTTCTTCTCACGATCGTCGCGCACCTTCCTCGCCTCGGCCTGAAACTCCGACATGCGACCCACACTCGTGATGCGCCGCGTCTCCCCGCTCTTCGTGTCATAAATATAAAGATCACTCCCGTGACGGCGCTCCGCATACGGCCGATACAGAAACGCCGCAAAGCGACCGTCATGGCTGAACGTCATCGAGCGTGCGCTCGGCCCGAAGAAGCTCTTCTTCGGAAAGACCCGATCCAGCGTCAGTTTCTCCGGTGGAGTCGCGTCCTTCGAAGCCGCAGCCGACTCCTCCGGTGCCAGAGCCATCCCCGTGACCGCGCTCGCGTCCGAAGCCAGCCAGACCGCCGCGCCAAGAGCCAGCGAAGCCGCCGTCGTCCACGCCGCCATCTTCCGCCCAGACCACCACGCTCTACGCCGATCGTTCATCGCACGCTCCTGTCACACCGTCCCAACGACCACCCACTCGCGATGGTCAATGGGCCGAGCCCCAGAGCATACCGACAGACCGACCCTCCGGGTGAACCCCGGACGCATCCCCGCGCAGAATCGCCAACACGCTAGCCGGTGCCACGCCCCTCGAACCTGCCCCACACCGCATCCGGGTGCTCGAGAGACCCCAAAGCCACGCTCACGCACGCGCCGCCAGCACGCTCCGCTCGCTGTACTGTGCCCGAGCAACCCGAGGGCACGCCGCGGCATCACGCTCCAGCGAAGCCCGCTGCGCCGGATCAACTCGATCCATCAGCCCGAGCTCCGAATACACACCCAGCAGCGAGTCGGCCCACAACCCCCGGTACACCGCATCCGCATCCACAATCGGCTTCCCCATGATCTCTTCAAGCATCTCGCGCGTGTACACCGGCTTGACCGACGCCGTCGAGCGCGTCCCGTACTGATTCAGATTCGACGCAAAGATCCCCGCCGCGCTCACCGGCAGAAAGTCCTCGTACCGCAACCCATCGCACGCGACCAGACCGTCACGCACCAACTCATGGATGTCCGTCGTATGCACCCTGCCCCGTGCGCTCCGCCCCTCAGCCGTCACCTCGTACCTCGCATACACAAGCCCACGCCGCACCAGTTCGCCGAGCGTCTTGGGGAATCGCGCAAAGTGACTCGCATACGCCGCATCCGCAGCAGCAAGGTCCCGCTTCGCACCGCCCGAGCCGCTCTCCTTCTGAGACTCCGCCGCCGCCAGGCACTCGTCGTACAACGCGCGACCCTCCGGCGTTGTCGCGTAGAACCGCTGCTCGATCTCCCCGAACCGCGCCGTGTGAACCGTGTCCAGCTCGCTCCCGTCAGGGTTCACAAAGTGAACCGGCTCGGTCAACGCCTTGTACGCGTCCTGCCTCAGAAGCACGGGCGTATCCGCCGACGGACCCTCCGTGCTGTCCTTGAACCCAGAGTGCTTCATCAAAGACAAGCGAAGATCATCCCGCCCGAGCCGCTCAACCAGCGCCGACACGTGATCCTCAACCGCCGAAGCGTGGGGCGACCTTCGCTCGAATCCCGCGATCTCCTCCCGTGACAGGTGCTTGAAGCACAACCTCAGAAAGTCCTTGTCACCCGTCCGCAGCACGTGCTCCAACGCCGCCGACGCCCGCGCGCGGAACACCCGCTCATCCATCTCGCCCAGGCAGTGCTTCATCGCCGCCGTGTACAGGTCCATGCAGAACGTGTTCGGCGTCAGGTGATTCAGGTGGTGCGCCTGGAAGCACGCGATGTCCGCCGCGATCTTGAACCCAGCATCGCAGAGGTGCAGGTACAGGCCGTGGTCATACGCCTGCCCCGTCCACTTGAAGATCCGCTCCACACCCTCGGCGATCAGCGCGTCCGCATCCTCCCACGAGAGCCCCCCGGCCCGCTCCGATCGCTCCATCAGCTCCTTCGCGCGATCAGAGAAGATCCGCCGCCGGGCCAGCGTCGACTCGATCCGTCCCCGCGTCTCAGCATCGAAGTAATCTGTACGAAGCAGCGACGTGAAGACGCGATGCTCGGGGTGAACCAGCGAACGGAACGCCGTCGCGATCACCGGCTGGCTCTTCTGCCCGACGCTCGTCATGTCATAAAAGTTGTGGGGCTCCATCGCGAAGCACGCGAAAAACCGCGCGATCAACCTGTACTCATCCGGCCTCCCGATCCTGATCGCCCCGTGACGCTCCCCGCTCGTCTTCTCGAGCTGCGCATCGCTGACGGAGAATCCCGCGTGCATGCTCGCCAGGAGATCGCACACCGCCCGATTGCAGACATGATTCACGAGCAGCGACTTGTCATACAGCGGAACCTCGCGCCCGAACATCCGAGAAAGCTCCGAGAAGAGCCGGTTCTGCATCTCGATCTTGTCCGCGTGTCCACCGTTCATCGCTGCTTCTCCCTCATGCTCCACACGTCCCCGCACGCTCCCGCATCCACCCCAAAGCCGCAATGAAGTATACGCGTGTCCGATTTTTCATCGGCCATACAAGGCATCGCCGTAACCCCATTCACGAACGCGGCACGCCCACCCGCCCCTCAAAGCTCCGCCAGTCGCCGTGCCGTCTCCTGCGACATCAACGCCTCGAACAGCGGCGAGAGATCCCCGGCCAGCACGTCGCGCAACTGGTACTTCTCATCCAGCCGCTGATCCGCCACAATCCCCTCCTGGTACCGATACGTTCGGATCTTCTCGGACCGTTCGCCGCTCCCGATCTGCACGTTCCGCGCTGCGCTCCGCTCCGCCAGTTTCCGCTGCCGCTCCCGCTCATACAGCCGGGCCATCAGCAGCCGCCGCGCCCGCTCCCGGTTCTGCTGCAGCGACTTGGACTCCTGCATCCGAACCTCGATCCCCGTCGCGTTGTGAACCAGATGACACGCCGTCGTCACCTTGTTCACGTTCTGACCTCCCGGGCCCTGCGCAGTCGTCAGATGCTCCGTGACGTCCTTCTCCCAATCCACCCTGATCTCAACCTCCTCCGGCTCCGGAAGCACCGCCACCGTCGCCGTCGATGTGTGGATCCGTCCCTGCGTCTCCGTCGCCGGCACCCGCTTCACCGAATGCACACCCGCCTCGAACGAAAGCTCAGACCACACCCCGTCCCCCCGAAAGTTGATCACCGCGTGCCGCACGCCCCCGACCGTCGCCTCAGGCGTCAACTCCATCGTCTCGTGCTGCCAACCCCTCCGACCCGCGTACCGCGTGTACATCTCCATCAGGTCGCGGCACCAGAGCGTCGCCTCATCGCCGCCCGTCCCAGCCCTCAGCTCCAGAATCACCGACCCGACCTTGCGGTCGTCGGTCGTCACCAGCAACCCCTTCACCCTGGCCAGCAGATCCGACCCCTCCCGCTCAAGCCGCGCCAGCTCCTCCCTCGCCAGCTCGCCAAGCTCCGGGTCATCAAGCACCGCCCGAAGCTCGCCCTGCTCCCGCGCGATCCCCTTCAACCTTCGCCACCCCAGCGCAACCGGCTCGTTCGCGGCTCGCTTCATCGAGAGCTCTCTCACACGCCGATGATCGACCACAACGGACGGATCCAGCAGGTCCTGCTCGATCCGCGCGTGCTGCGCCTCCAGCTCATCGAGCTTCTCTCGCAAGGAATCCGGGAGTGTCCGCAGAGGGTCCGTCATCGAAGCCGTGAAACCTCGCTCAGGTCGAATCCCAATCATTGCGCGGTCCGACGCAGCCGGGGCTGGGTCGGTCAATAGAATGTGCCGCCGCAGGATCGGGCCGATCTCCCGCGGCAATCCGAAGTACGTCCCAAGTCCGAGCCAACGCCAAACGGAGGGAATGCGAGTGGGCGATGCCATCACACTGAGCGGTCTGAGAAAGTCCTTCGGCCCCAAAATCGCCGTCGAGGGGATGGACCTCCGCGTCGGCAAGGGTGAACTGGTCGGCTTCATCGGCCCCAACGGCGCCGGCAAGACCACAACCATCCGCATGATCATGTCCATCATCTTCCCAGACACCGGCACGATCTCCGTGCTCGACCGCCCCAGCGCGGTCGAGTCAAAGGACAGAATCGGCTACCTCCCCGAAGAGCGAGGCCTCTACCGCAAGATGAAGGTCGGTGCGTTCCTCTGCCACATGGCACAGTTGAAGGGCGCGTCCCCCGACGGCCTCAAGCAGAAGGTCTACAAGTGGCTCGAACGCGTCGATCTCGCCAAGTGCTACAAACTCAAGTGCGAGGAACTCTCAAAGGGCATGCAGCAGAAGGTCCAGTTCCTCTCCGCCATCATGCACGATCCCGACCTGCTCATCCTCGACGAGCCCTTCAGCGGCCTCGACCCCGTCAACATGCGCATGATGCGCGACCTCTTCCTCGAGCAACACACACTCGGCCGCACCATCATCTTCTCCACGCACCAGATGCACCAGGCAGAGCAGCTCTGCGACCGCATCGTCATGATCAACAAAGGCCAGAAGGTGCTGGACTCAACCCTTGCCGAGATCAGGTCCGACTACGACCCTCGCACAATCCTCGTTGAACCCCTCGACGAGGCCGATGCCTCTCAACTCCACGCGCTCCCATGGGTCCGTGAGGTCGCCGATCGCGACGGCATCCTCGAGATCGGCATCCACGACGACACGCCCCCTCGCGATGCCATCCAGCGCATCGTCGCAATGATGCCCGTCGCAAAGATCGAGCTCCGCAGGCCGACCCTCGAAGACATCTTCGTCGAGATCGTTCAGGGCGAGGGACAGTCAGCCCAGGAAGTCAGAGAGTCGCTCCGTTCGGGCATCGCCGCCGAGGAGGTCGAGTCATGAAAAAGGTCCTCCGCGTCGCCGCCCGTGAGTTCGCATCCACAGCCCTCACCAAGGGATTCATCTTCGGCGCATTTATCGTCCCCCTTCTCATGATGGGTCTCGTCTTCGTCCTCCTCCCGATCCTCATGACCGAGAAAGCGCCAAAGGTCTCGGGCACCATCGCCATCGTCGATCCCACCGGCGCGGTCCTCCCCGCCGTGCAGGAGGCCATGAAGCCCGAAGCACTCCTCAAGCGACAGGAAGCACGCGAAGCCAGGGTCAAAGAAGCCATGGGACAAACCGCTCCCAAGGGCCTCGCGACCGAGAGCCAGATCGACATGGCCGCCAAGGCCGCCGCCACGCTTCCCAAGACCGAACTCACGCTCGAAATACTCGACCCCGCGACCGACATCGAAAGAGAGAAAGAGCCGCTCAGGATCGGCACCGCCCAGGACGGCGGACGCCTCGCACTCATCTCCATCTCCCCCAACGCCGTCGAGCGGCCCGATCCCTCACAACCCTTCGGCAGCTTCGATCTCTTCATCAAGCCCAAGCTCGACGACCGCATCAGCGGCGATCTCCGCACCGTCGTCGGTGAAGCCATCTTCGACGCCCGCATCACCGCCGCCGGACAGGACCCCGCCTATATCCGTTCGCTCACCCAGGTCTCTCGTCCCGACCCCGTCACCGTCAGCAAGGATGGCGAGAAGAAAGCCGGCCAATGGCAGATCTTCCTCCCCTTCGGCTTCATGGCCCTCATCATGATCTCCGTCATGGTGGGGGGGCAGTACCTCCTCACCACAACCATCGAAGAGAAATCCAACCGCATCGTCGAGGTCATCCTGAGCGCGGTTTCTCCGATGGAGCTCATGACCGGCAAGATCCTCGGCCAGATGGGTGTCGGCCTCGCACTCCTCCTCATGTACGGCGCGGTCGGCTGGGGCTCCCTCATCATCTTCACCCTCACCGCCGGCGTCACCCTCCTCAACGCGCTGCTCCTCGTCGTCTACTTCATCCTCGCCTACTTCCTCATCGCCTCCATGATGGCCGCCATCGGAGCCGCCGTGAACGACCTCCGCGAGGCACAGTCACTCATGACGCCCGTCATGCTCGTCACGATGCTCCCCTATCTCCTCTGGCTCCCGATCTCACGCGATCCAAACGGCACCTTCGCCACCGTCCTCGGACTCCTCCCTCCCATCAGCCCCTTCGTCATGGTGCTCCGGATCAACTCCACCGAGCCCCCGCCCATGTGGCAGATCCCCGCCTCAATCCTCATCAACGTCATCGGCGTCTACATCATGCTGCGGCTTACCGCCAAGATCTTCCGCGTCGGCCTCCTCATGTACGGCAAGCCCCCGAACCTCTCAACCCTCATCAAGTGGGTCAGGATGGCGTGAGCAAGAAACCGCAACGAGCCAATGCCGTCCCCCCGCCTCGCGCGGCACAACCAGTGCCCCAGCGCGGCACCGCCAGCCACGCCCCGTTGGATCGCCACGACCTCTACGAGCTCTGCGTGCAGTCCCCCGGCGACCTCGTCGGCATGATCGCCGGCATGCACGGCCGACGCTGCACAACCCTCGGCGAAGACTTCGCCGGCACAGCCGCTCTCTCGCACCGCTGGGTCGATTCCGATCCCAAACGCCGCGCCATCGCCATCGATCTCGACCACGAGGCCCTCTCGCGCCGACCCTCGCACAAACGCATCCAAAAACTCACCCGCGACATCCACCGCGTCAACCCCGCATCCCTCCCTCCCTGCGACGCCATCTTCGTCGGCAACTTCTCCATCGGGTACATCCACGACCGCCGCACCCTCGTCAGATACCTCAAGCGCTCCATCAGACGCCTCAAGCGGGGCGGCATCTTCGTCTGCGACACCTACGGCGGCTCATCCGCCTTCACCGTCGGACACGTCAAACGCGAGCATCACCTCCCCGACGGCCGACGCGTCATCTATACCTGGGAGCAACGCGAAGCCGATCCCATCACCGGTTTCGTCACCAACGCAATGCACTTCCAGATCGATCTCGACGGCGACATCGACACCATCTATTCCGACGCCTTCGTCTACCACTGGCGCCTCTGGAGCATCCCCGAACTCGCCGACGCTATGGAAGAAGCCGGCTACCGCGCCCTCGATGTCTACGACAAGGTGCCCTCCGCAATCGACGGTGACGGCCGCGTCTACATGCAGCCCGTCGATGGCCCCGACCTCGACGAATCATTCATCGCCTGCGTCTGCGCACGCGTCTGAACCCCTCGCCGCGTCTTACTCAACGCCCGACATGTGCCGGATCGTCTCGATGCTCTCCGTCTGCCCTGTCCGAGCGCTCAGCAACGCCGCCTGCGCAACCATCAGCATCGTCGCGTGATCAACCATCCACCCCGCCGGTCCCGGAGCCCCATCGATCGACGGATCCACCGACCGAGCCAACGCCTCCGCCACAACCTCCGACGCCGGCGTGCTCCACGGGCGGTCAACCCGCGGCCGCGATCGGTCCTGCAACGTCCCGTCCGGTCTGTGCCACTCCACACCATCATCACTGATTCGCAGCGTCCCCCCCTCACCCACAAACGTCCCCGCCCGCCGCCACAACCCCCCGACGCTCGACGCAATCAGCGAGGCCGAACGCCCGTCCGCGAACCGCAGATTCGCCGTGATACTCCCCTCAAGATCCCGCATCGACTCCCCCGGGATCGCATGCACCGATCCCGGCCCCGACGCGCCGACAAACGACGCATCGATCGACTCCGGAACACCCAACGTCGCGCACACCATTTCGATCGCGCCGATCAGACGCGCCCCAAGCGTCCCCTCCGCCCCCGAACCGATCGACTCCACCGACGCCGCGCGAAACCTCCCGAAACTCTCCATCGCATCCGGTGCCTGCCTCCACCCGTGGCTGTGCCGCAGCGTCGGGCACCACCGATACCCATCCACCGGGCGGAGCCCCCGCGCGCCCTCAAGCCACGAGCCACGCGACAACAGAATCGAACTCGGAGGCAGCGGCTCGAACGACACCACCCGGCACCCCCGCGCCGCCGCCGAAGAAAGCAACTCCGCATCATTCCTGTCAGGATCCGCCCCGAAGTCCCCCGCTGAAGCGACCAACACCACATCCGCAACACGCTCCGCAACCGAACTCCGAAGATCCGTCAGCGGCTCAACCCCAAGCTCCGAAGCAACCGCCCCGGACTGCCCCTTGAGCGGAGAGCCCGCGCAAGCAATCTCCAGCCCCGCACCCGCAACAACGGCACGGAGCAACTCCACCTGGTTCGGCCTACCCCAGATCGCCACCCGCTGGGCCATGCCACGATACTACCACATCCTCGTTCCATCAGCACACACCCAACCCGCGGACCCGGAGCACGCACACCACATACAATCCCCCGCAATGTGCGGCAAGGCGGCCGCGCCCGGCCGGGGTGACCCGCGTCGGTCCGAGGAAAGTCCGAGCACGAAAGGACACGGTGGTGGGTAACGCCCACCCGTCCCACGCCACGGGACGAGGGAAAGTGCAACAGAGAGCAAACCGCCGATGGCCGGCCCACTCCTCTCGAAAGAGCCGAGTCTGCCGGATCAGGTAAGGGTGAAACGGTGCGGTAAGAGCGCACCGCTCGACCGGTGACGGCCGAGGCACGGCAAACCCCACCGCGTGCAAGGTCAAGCAGCCCCCGATCCGGCGCAAGCCGGGAGCGCCTGTCCGGGCGTCGAGGGCGGGTAGACCGCTTGGGTCGAAAGACCCAGACCGCGTCGGCAACGGCGCGGCGAGAGAAATGGCCGCCGCCCCGCGAAGGCCCGGCTCCGAGCCCCCGTCAATGGGTTTGACCCAATGGGCCGGGAACCACGCGGGACACAGAACTCGGCTTACCAGCTTCACGTGGCGCGAGACACAGGCCTCCGGAAACCCCGGGGGCCTGTGGCCTTCTTGGTGGTGCTTCCATTGATGCCTCTGCCTTCGGTGGCACCGCAGTTGGCGGCGCCGCCTTGGGTGGCACCGCTCTCCAGAGCGGTGGCCTGAACGCGAGACCGCAGTGTGAAGCTCGCCGGAGGAGTGAATCCACCGGCGGGGAAGATAGACTCCGCAAGCGAGGGCTGCTCTATGACGACCAATTCGACTCCAGCCAGTGATGTGCAGGCGTTCTTTGCGTTGCGGAATCGGGTTACACGTTTCTGCTTCGAGTACCGAGTGTGCAAGGAACTCTTCTTCCACTCTCCCGAGCGAACCCAACTCCTGAACCGAAGTGCTGGTCCCTTGTTCGGGATCATCTTCGATTCACTTGTTGATCGACTTCTATTGGAGTTGGCAGTGCTTGGAGATCCTTCCCGGACGAATGTGCGGGAGGAAGGATGGCTCGACAACCTTTCGCTTCGATATGCGTTGTCGCTCGCAGAATCTCGTTCCGCGCCTTCGCAATCAGCCGAGTTGGCTCGGGCACAAGTCGCTATCGACAAGTTCATCGAGGATCTCAAGCCGATCAAGAAACACCGCCACAAGCGAATTGCCCACGCGGATGCACGCACTGTGCTCGACCCCGCGCATGCTCTGCCCAAAGTCGTGCTGGAAAAACTGGATCACTTGGCCACAGATCTGTTTGCAATCATGAACGAGCTGGCACCCTTCTTTGGCGAAACCGAGTTTGCGTTCGATCAACCGGACTATCTTGGTGGTGCCGATCAAATCGTGCGGCTGCTCGACAGGGGCCTCACGCACGCCGTGTTCGAGCGTAAGGTGCGAAGCGAATACTTGCTCAACCCCGAGAAAGCCGAACTCCTTCGTGAAGCCGTGCGGACGACGTTCCGCTTCTAGTTCTTCCGCTCACTGAAGATCCCCAACACCAGTGCCCGAGCCCGCTTGCTCCCCCGCGCGGCAGATAGACGCACCCACTTCATATTCACCCCAACAACGCCACCACCACGATCGATATCGCGATTGCCGCGAACATGGAAAACATGATCGCCAAGCTGACGAACGGCGCTTCGGACCGGGGCAGCATTCCATTCCGCATGTGGCGTCGAGCCTGAATGATCCGAACGAATGCGAGGATCAAGAACACAGGCGCGGGCAACACGAGGAAGAAGGAGGTTATTAACGCCCCCACGGCGAACCACAGCGCTTGCCTTGAAGCGAGTGTCCAAGGATTCGGACCCCGGTTCAATGAATGGCGGATGGGTTTGCCACACTCGGGGCAGTCGCCGCTCGTGGGCAACCCCGCGAGGTCGTAGCCGCACTTGGCACAGGTCGGCTTGGTCGGATTCGCTCTCATGTCGGCTTTACTCTAACGAACTCGATGCACACGGGCGGATCTGGCCGACCCGAGCGCTCACCGCCCCGCACCCACCCCCAACACCACCTCCCGATCGCGCTTGCTCCCCGGCACGTCACGGACGATGACCGCGCCCTCGCGAACCAGCGCATCCAACGCTCGCTCCAATCCTGCACGCGTCGCACCACACGCGCGGGTCAACGCCGCGACCGATGATGCCACGCCCGCGAAGTCCAGGCGCAGCGCCTCCACGATGGAGCACCGCAAGTCACCCTTCCTCACCAGTCTCTCGCGGCACGCCGGCACACGCTTCAGCAGCCACGCCACGGGCCGGATCGCCTCCTCCCTGCGCTCCGCTTCCGGAGCCCAGACGCCCCATTTCCGCGAGGCGTCGGATGCAGACACTTCCGCGATCGAAGCCAGCGACCGATGGCCCCGTTGCACATCGAAAAGCGGCCCGGGCACTGACGCGGGCTCGCACCGCTCAATCGCGATTCGTAGATCTCGCGGCCCGCCCAATCTCACCGATTCCTCCAGCAGCAGCCCCAGAGCGGGCCGATCATCGCGAGGGCACTCGTCGGTGATGAGCCGTGCGAGCCGATGTCGCGCCACACAATGCCCGTAGATCGCGAGCCACGTCGCGACCAGCGAGAACAATCGTGGATTCCCCGGGAGCTCGCACGCGGTCTCGATCAGCAGCCGTTCGATGTCCGGCGTCGACCTCGCCGGCGCGCAGTTCAGCAGCACGCCGAGCGCGGCCCAACGGGCTTCGATCGAGTTGTGCTTCCTCTTGCTCATACTCAACCTTGATCCACGAATCTCGCGAACGTCTCCAGAATCTGACGCTGCCGCTCGAACGTCTCTCCCCCGAGATGTTCCGACTCCAGACGATCCAAATGCTCTCGCAAGAACGCAATCTCCTCTCGGGTCGGTGCGATCGCCCGGATATCGAGCAGGTCCTGCGGCCGCTTCGGCGAACTCACCAGCTTCGCTCCGAGCAGATCACGCCGTCCGATCCTTACGACATCTAGCGGCCCAAACACGCCGACCCCGACACATCTCGACCTCCACCCCAGCGGCAAGCACCACGCGAACTGCGAGCAATCCCGATTGAACCAGCGGGGAGGCAGTGAGAGCTCCTCCGCGACCATCGCCGCGGCTCGCTCGATCGCTCCCCATTCCTCCTCCGATCCCGTCCACAAAACATCCACGTCGCCCGTAGTACGGCTCCCGGAGAGCAATCCACCCAGAAGCCCCGCAACACCGCCTGATACAACGACCAGAACTCGATGTGATCCCGCAGCAACAGCTAACACAGCACCAAGCCGCGCGATCGCGTCAAGCACGAGTTTGTCATCCTGAAAATACATAGTGACACTATACGAATATCGACCAAATAATCAAGCGACTACAGCCCCCCTCGAATCGAGTGACCGGCGAATCGCATGCGTCACCATTCGCGTCGGACCTTCGTCCACGTCTCGTCCGTCGCTCACAGTCAGCTCCATATACCACGGCCACATCCCCCTCCCACCCCGCGAATGATCACACGAGTGAGCCCCTCCCAACATCCCACCCCGCCGCGACTGCCCGCCGAAACCATCGACATCGCCATTATCGGCGCAGGCGCTGCGGGTCTCATGGCCGCTATCACCGCAGGACGCGCCGCCCGCGAGCAGAAACACCCGCTCTCCATTATCGCACTCGACAGCGCACGCACCCTCGGCGCCAAGATCCTCGTCGCCGGAGGCGGCCGCTGCAACGTCACACACCACGCCGTTGACGAATCCGCATACGCCGGCTCCAGCCGCAACGCGATCAAGAAAGTCCTTCGCTCCTTCCCCGTCGAACGCACCGTCGACTTCTTCCGCGAACGCGGCGTCGAACTCAAACGCGAAGACACAGGCAAACTCTTTCCCACCACCGACTCCGCCCGCACCATCCTGAACGCCCTCCTCGAAGCAGCACGCGATGCCGCTGTTGAAATCCGCCACCCCTGGCGAGTCGATTCAATCACCCGCGGCCCCGACGGCCTCTTCCACATCGCGCGCGAGCCATCCGTCGCAGCGACCGAGAGAGCAGCCCCCGAATCCCTCACCGCCCACCGCATCATCCTCGCCACCGGAGGCCGCTCACTCCCAAAGTCCGGCTCCGACGGCAAGGGGTACGACTTCGCCCGCGCCCTCGGCCACTCCATCACCCCGCGCGTCTTCCCCGCCCTCGTCCCCCTCATTGTCCCCGATGGCCACTTTATCCGCTCCCTCTCAGGCCTCGCGGCGGACGTCACCCTCGAAGTCCGCAGTTCAACCAACAAACGCCTCGCCCAGTTCACCAACTCAACCCTCTGCACCCACTTCGGCCTCTCCGGCCCCGGCCCCCTCGACATCTCCCGCTACCTCACCGCCGCCCGCAACGACGACCCCGGCGCATGGCTCGCGATCAACTGGCTCCCCGGTTCGACCGGGGAGACGGTTGATCGCGAACTGCAGCAGATTGGCAAGATGAGCGTCATCCGCTGGCTCCGCGAGCGTTCCTCTGAAGCGACCGCCGCCAAACTCCCCGACCGCCTCGCCGAAGCCATCTGCAAGGAAGCGGGCGTCGCCCCCGGCGTCAGCGGCAACGCCCTGACGCGTGAGGCCCGCCGCTCACTCGTCATCGCCCTGACGGAAATGCGGATCCCCATCACCGGCGATCGCGGATACACCTACGCCGAGGTCACCGCCGGAGGCGTCCCCTTGTCCGAGATCAAGCTCGACACCATGGAGTCACGCGCCTGCCCCTCGCTCCACCTCTGCGGCGAGATCTGCGATGTCGACGGACGCATCGGCGGCTTCAACTTCCAGTGGGCCTGGGCCAGCGGCTACCTCGCCGGGCGCGGAGCGGCTTCCTCGCAGTCGAACGCGGAGGGAAAGCTTCGTGAATGAGGACGGGCTCGCGCCAGGTCGATCACCGCTTGCCGCGGAGCATGCGCGACTACACCGCCTCTCGCGCCGGCTCTCGCGAGCCATTGTCTTGGCGGGATTCTGCATCATCGATCTCTTCGCCGTTCTGTTTATCTCCTTCTCATCCAACAGCGTGACACTGCCGACCATTCTTGTGACGGGGGGCGGTGGCAGCTCCAAGCCGATGCTTATTGAGTATTTCGATTCACCGAGCGGCGTGTGGGCAGTGCAGCAGAGCAGCCCTGCGATGGAACGGCTCACCGATCACTTTGGGACGTTTCCACCTCCGGGGTGGAAGAAGCAAGCCACGGTCTGGTTCAGCATGCGTCATCTCCAACCGATCGGCTTCGGGCTCTTGTTGCCCGCCGTGAGTCAGAGCGTCTTCGAGGTGAGCGTCATTCAGGAAAGGGGCGTACCTCTTACAAGTGATGCGGTGACCAGGATACGAAGCATGTTCTGTGACTGGCTCGCCACCGAGTCCGAATGGGCTTCGCCCGCGACCGCTGCGTACGCCGCGGAACTCCGCACGGGCGATCACATTGCCAGGCGAATCATCTGGCCGTTCCTTGTGCACGACATCGTTGTCGTATGCGCGATCGCGTGGTCATCGTGGACGTTGCTACGCGTGCCGCCTGTCCTGCTCCGGCGGCGAGCCCGCCTTGCGAATGGTCGCTGTCCCGGCTGTGACTACGACCTCATCGCCAAGTTTGAGACCGGCTGCCCCGAATGCGGCTGGGGGAAAGAACCCTGAGCGCACACTCTCCAGCCCGAAGGGCTGACAGTGTGTAGCCGGGGGTGAAGCGAGGCGCTTCGCCGAAGCGCAACCCCCGGTCAGCCGTCCCGATACCCCGCACCCCGGAGGGGTGCATGTCGCCTCTCGATTACAATCCTTTCGCCGACTTCTCCCATCGCTGCCCCGAGTGCGGCTGGGGAAAGGAACCCTGAGCCCACACTCTCCAGCCCGGAGGGCTGAACGTGTGTAGCCGGGGGTGGAGCGAGGCGCTTCGCCGAAGCGCAACCCCCGGTCAGCCGTCCCCAATACCCCGCACCCCGGAGGGGTGCATGTCGCCTCTCGATTACAATCCTTTCGCCGACTTCTCCCATCGCTGCCCCGAATGCGCCTGGGGTATGGGGCTGAGTAATGAGTGATCCGACTTCGAAACGACGGACGGCTTCGGCGCTCAATGCCGAAGTGGAAAGCATCCGCAGAGCCGGGCAGCGTCTGGGCCTTGCGATGGTTTGCATTGCGATCGTTGTCGTTGATTTGGGCGTTGTGGCGAGTGCCAACTTCGGCACCCGAAACCACACAGTCTTCCGTGGCGTTCTCGATATGTTCTCAGGCCGTGGAGGGCCATCCTTCCGCCCGGTTGTTGCTCACATCTTTTCCACGCCGAGCGGTGTCCGCATCGTCTCTGACGGCGGAACGGACATGGAGCGTGCCGCGGCTGAGGTCGCGGGCGTGGACCCGGACAACTGGAACCAGGTCCAAGCTGCAATGGCGGACTTCCCACCTAGAGATTGGCAACCCGTTGCGTATGCCGGCATGTTCTCGTCGCGGCTGTCTACGAATGGATACGGGCTCCTGACCCCCGCTCGTCAGATCACGGACTACAACTGTTACGTCCAGAGTGCAACCATGCAGCCGCTCACGACTGCACAGGCCTCCGAGTTCCGAGCGATATTCTGCAACTGGTTGGCGACGGAGTCGGACTGGGCATCGCCCGAAACCGCGAAGTACGCCGCGGAGTTAAAGAAGGGCGATCGCACGACGGCACGGTTCGTGTGGCCGCTGCTGATCCACGACATCGTCATTCTCGCGGCGTTCTCATGGTCGGCATGGACGATCCTCCGCACGCCGCTTCCGACGCTCACCCGTGCCCGCCGCATCCGCCGCGGCCACTGCCCACGCTGTGACTACGACCTCCTCTCCGACTTCTCCCAGGGCTGCCCCGAATGCGGCTGGGGCAAAGTGCCGCCCGCGTGATCCACACCCCATCTTGCCTTGTGTCTTGGCACCTAGATGGTGCTTCGTGCCTTGTTCCTTCGTTCCTACGTCCGCGCAGCGGCCTCCTTGGTGGAGCGGGGCGGACGCCCCCGACTCTCGCTCCTCTGGTCCCGCCCCCGCCTTCCGCCCCCATCCTCTGTGTGCCATCTGGCCCTTTGCCATTTGCTATTTCTGGCCGCCAGCTCCCTTGACTTCCCTTCACTGACACACTGTTGTCAGTGACACCGCGCGCACTCATGCCATCTGCGCGCCCAACCACCCTCACTCATCACATTCCCGCTCCGCACCGCTTGCATCGCGCCCGCCGCGCTGTATCGTCGTCGCATGGTCGCTCACGCCGCGACAACTCCTCTCGATGACACCCCTCTCCAGAGCGGTGCGCCTTTGGCTTTGGGTGGATCGGATCTCCGAGCCGATGCCGAGTCTCCCAACCCTCTGCCGAGCGGTGACACCGCACCTCTCCCCTCTCACACTTCTTCGCCTTCTCCGCGCTCCTCCGCGGCCCTCCGCGTTGAGTCCTCTTCTGCCCCTTCACCCTCTTCCCCATTTCCCCCCTCTTCATTGCTTCCTCCGTGGTCCTCCGTGGCCCTCAGTGGTGAACCACTTCCTCTGCCTTCCCCCGCAGCCCTCAGCGGTGAACCTCTTCCTCTGCCTTCCCCCGCGGCCCTCAGTGGTGAACCTCTTCCTCCGCACTCCTCCGCGTTCAACTCATCTTCCGATTCGCCCTCCTCTTCCGGCTCCTCCCTCATCCCCGCCCACCTCCACAGCCCCATCCTCTCCGCGCTCTGCCACCCCGGCTCATCGCTCTGCTCGGTCGCGCGCGACTTCCGCATCGCCGTTGACATCCTCGCCATGTGGCTCACCGAACCCGAGATCCGCGAGAAGATGCTCCTCATCGAGAAAGGCGGCTGCGCCCACACCCGCATGGCCGCCTCCGTTTGTCTCGCCTCCACCGTCGGCGTCCTGCAGACCATCATCGACGATTACACCGAGGCCCGCGCCCACGCGCGTCAACTCCGAGCCCAGCACGAACACCTCGCCCCCGGTGCATCACGCCACGACCCGCTCCCACCCTCACACCTGAACCAGAGCGCCGACCGCGCGTTCTTGCCCGGCGAAGCGATCCTGGGCGGCACATCGCTGCAAGCCCAGCGCCTCGAACTCCGCAGAGCCGAGGGCGCACGCCGCGCCTGCCACCACCTCTACCGCCTCTCCCGCATCGTCCCCATTGACGACTCCATCCTCGCCCGTGCTGCAGAACTCCACAGAACCGCGCGCGTCATCGAGCGGACCTCTCCTTCCGACTCATCTCCTCCTGGCACCACTCCCGGTGGCACCACTCTCCAGACTGGCGCCCCCGCCGCCCATGCCACGGACACGCCTCGGGTCCGCACGCCTGATCCTGTTTCCCCGCCTTTAGCTGTTGTCCCTTCTTCGTCTTCTCCGCGTTCCTCCGCGTCCTCCGCGTTCAACTCATCTTCCGATTCTGCATCATCATCCGCTTCTTCTGATTCCTCCGATTCCTCGCCCGAAGGGCGCACGGTTCGTTGCCACGGGTTTCAACCCGTGGAGAGCGGACCAATACCCACATCATCTTCTTGTGCTTCCCCGCCCCCGGGGCGGACCTCTCCTTCCGACTCATCTCCGACTGACACCACTCCCCGCGGCACCACTCTCCAGAGCGGTGTGCCTTTGGCTTTGGGTGGATCGGCTCTCCGAGCCGAGTCCTCTTCTACCCCTTCCCCCTCTTCCCCATTTCCCCCCTCTTCATCGCTTCCTCCGTGGTCCTCCGTGGCCCTCAGTGGTGAACCTCTTCCTCCGCCTTCCCCCGCAGCCCTCACTGGTGAACCTCTTCCTCCGCGTTCCTACGCGGCCCTCCGCGTTGAGTCCTCTTCTGCCCCTTCACCCTCTTCCCCATGTCCCCCCTCTTCTTCGCCTCCTCCGTGTTCCTCCGTGGCCCTCAGTGGTGAACTTCTTCCTTCGCGTTCCCCCGCAGCCCTCAGCGTTGAACCTCTTCCTCCGCGTTCCTCCGCGGCCCTCCGCGTTGAGTCCTCTTCTGCCTCTTCACACTCTTCCCCATTTCCCCCCTCTTCATCGCTTCCTCCGCGTTCCCCCGCAGCCCTCAGTGGTGAACCTCTTCCTTCGCGTTCCCCCGCAGCCCTCAGTGGTGAACCTCTTCCTCCGCGTCCCGCGGCACTCCACGTGGAGTCCTCGCCTCCCTCTCGCGCCCCGCCATGGTGAACGCTTGCCTTCCCCGGCTCCATTCGCCGCCGGACCGGCACAGAACTTTCCACCTGGCTGCTGAACCCGCCCACCCCCTTCGTAGAAAGGGGTGAGCCCAGTTTGCCATGGAGATTCCCGTGCCGATCGTCACGCCCGCTCAACACCACGCATCTGCCATCAATGACCCGCCGCCCCGCCGCGGCATCCTCGGGCGCGACTTCGACCGGCCGGAGATCAACGCCGGGCAGTGGTGATCGGCCCACTTCCCGCAGTCTTGGGACGCACGCCCGGTTGCTGAGGACCGGGCGTGCAACTTTTTGCGCGCCGAATCGCTACAGTGGCGATCCCGGTCCGGCGCGCGGGTGCGCCGAGCCGGCCAACGTGAGGTGCGAACGTGTTGAACACGAATCTACTGAAGCGACTCTGCCAGACCCCCGGCGTTCCCGGCCGCGAGGAGCGCGTCCGAGCCCTGATCCAGTCCGAGGTCAAGGGGCTCTTCGACGAGGTCCGGATCGATGCCATGGGCTCACTGATCTGCACGCGTGGACCGCGTCAGAAGAGCGAAAAAAAGACCGGCAAAGGCACCGGCAAGAGCGGCGCAACCCGACCCCTGCGCGTGATGCAACTCTGCCACATGGACGAGATCGGCTTCTACGTCTCGCACATCGACGACAAGGGCTTCCTCTGGCTGAACAACGCGGGCGGGTTCGACCCACGGAACCTCTTCTCGCGCCGGGTCCTTGTCTGCACCGAAGGCGGCGACCTGGTCGGCGTGATGAACCCCGGCGGGCGTCCAATCCACATCTCAGCACCGGAGGAACGCACAAAGGTGCCGGATGTCAAAGAGTTCTTCGTCGATATCGGTCTGCCGGCCGACAAGGTCAAGAAGCAAGTCAAGATCGGCGACTACGTCGTGATGCACGAGCCCTTCGAAGAAGTGGGGGACAAGCTCGTCAGCAAGGCGATGGACAATCGTGTGGCGTGCTGGCTCGGCATCGAGTCCGTCCGCGAACTCGACCGCCTGGGCACCGGCCACGCCTGCGAGATCGTCGTGGCCTTCACCGTGCAGGAAGAAGTCGGCCTCCGCGGCGCCAAGACCGCCTCGCACGCCGTTGAACCGGATGTCGGCCTCGGCATCGACGTCACGCTCGCCTGCGACACGCCCGGGGTCCCCGATCGCGAAGCGGTCTCCATCCACGGAAAGGGCTTCGCGCTCCACATCAAGGACGGCTCTTTCATCAGCGATCACGCGCTGGTCGCTGAGATCGAGGCCCTGGCCAAGAAGCACAAAATCCCGTACCAGCGATCGATCCTCGCCGCGGGCGGGCAGGACGGAGCCGCCGCTCAGCAGGCAGCAGCCGGCGCACGTGCCGTCGGGATCACCGTCGGAACACGCTACATCCACACCGTCACGGAGATGATCGACAAGACCGACCTCAAGGCCGCGCGGGACATCCTGGCTCGCTACATGAGCGCGGCAAAGTGAGAGCCGATCGCCCAATGAAAAGCTCGCGGCGCGAATGAACGCGGCCGCGAGCATGGGGTGGGGGTGGCTGTCGGGCCTTTCGGCCCGTGGCTTGTCCGGCCCTGCGTCGCCACCGCGCCGCAAGGCCGATCGTGGTCAATGAACGATGTTGGTTGCGGCCTCGATCGCCGCGACAACCTGCCGGACCTGGAACGGCTTCTTCAGGAAGTCGTCGAACCCCTGCGAGCGGAGAGCGTGGGCCTGGCCGTCGGTGAGCTTGCCCGACATCGCAACGATCCGGGTCATCTGGAGATTGCTGGAGGTACGCACGGCGTCGGCAACCCGACGGGAATCGCCATCCGAGAGGTGAAGGTCAAGGAGGAGGACATGCGGCTTGAACCGCTCGCACTCAAGGCCCGCCTCGAACGCCGTGTTGGCGCAGTGGGCCTCGTAGTTCGTCTGCTCGGCAAGAACCCGGGCCAGTGTGTCGGTGACCTCGCGGTCGGCATCCACGACCAGCACCCTGGTGCGCCCGCTCGACAGCCCTTCCAGAGGGATACCGTGCGACTTCATGAAGCGGACGAGCTCGCCGACGGGGATCCGGCGGTCCTTGGAACCGGGGATGCGATACCCCTTGAGGGAACCCGTGTCGAACCACTTCGAGACCGTTCGGGGCGCAACGTTGCAGATCTTGGCAACCTCGCCCGTGGTCAGCACTTCTTTTTCCATCATGCGTCACCTCTCTCACAACCTGGGTGATCGCGAGTGCAAGCCACCCGCGCCGCATTCCATCGACCCACGCGGGGCCTGAGTTGATCGTGCGGGTCCTGAGGGGCATGAAGTTCCGGTTTTGGGACGTGATTGGGGGGAATTCACTGGACCTGGGGCTCACCCGAAGGGCCAGGGGCGGAAGAGAGGGGTCATCGCCCTATCAATGGGGGGAAGATGGAAGGGTACGAGTGGGAGGGGCGGGAGGGTGTCCGTTCGTGTCCGATTGACACCGCTTCATGGCTGGGTGTAGATTGGTGGCCCATTCCGACGGGTCCGTTCGGATCCTGAGAAGGGACCGGGACGTATTGGCCAGACCGCCGGCGCGGCCTGAGTTCGATGCGTTCGGCGATGGCCCGTGTGGCCCCGTCGGTGCCCGGTGTGGCTTGGTTTCTTGTGTCTTCCCGCGCTGCGGGTCCTCAGGAGTCTCACGTGCGTCAACTGCCGCTCGCCCGCGCCCTTGTCATTGCCTGCTCCGTCACCACTCTCGGCCCTCTCGGACTGCTCGCGCCCACAACGCTGAGCGCGTCGGCCCAGGAGACTCGTCGCGAAGAACTCAGGCAGCAGGAACTTCTGAAGGACTTCATCCACTACATCAGGATCGATCGAGCCGACCTCGCCAAGTCGGTCGGCGATGACCTTCTCGCGATCGGGCTTTCCGGCCCGGAGTTTGTGGATCTCGTCGAATCGAGCGGCGAGACCGAGCGGTTCACGCAGGCGGCCCCGAAGGGGACCCGCATGGGTGAGCTTGAGGCGACTGCCGCGGGGCTGCTGCGTCTCTACGAGCGTGGGCTGCTCGAGCGTGCGCGACTGGCCGAAGAGATCGCCAAGAACATCCAGATGCTGACGACGACGGCGCGTGGCAAGATCCTGGCGCGTGAGCGTCTGCTGACCGCCGGCGAGTACGCGATGCCTCAGTTGCTCGACGCGCTGCTTGACCGCTCGAACCCCGCGCTGCAGGCAGAGGTCTCTCGCATCGTGGTTGATCTCGGCAGGCAGGCGATCATCCCCCTTGCGACCGCGTTGCCGGGGCTCGATGCCGGTGCTCAGGAGCGCCTCGTCGACGTGATGGGGCTGATCAACTACCGGACATCGATTCCTTTCCTGCAGGATCTCGGGAAGGAGACCGCGAATCCGGCTGTTCGGGCGGCTTGCGATCGCGCGATCGCTCGGCTCGGCGGCGAGCGGGGCGGCTCTGCCGCGAAGGGGTACGCCGAGCTTGCCGACGCCTATTACCAGGAGCGGAGCGAGCTGACGAGTTTTCCCGGCGAGGAGATCCAGTTGCTGTGGTCGTTCGATCCGGGTCTGGGCCTCGTGATGACAGGCATCGCGACGCCGGTCTTCCACGAGGCCATGGCGATGCGGATGGCCGAACGGTCGCTGACGCTCGATCCCGCGAATCCCGAGGCGATCGCTCTGTGGGTGGCCTCGAACTTCTCGCGCGAGATCGACGGGCCGGTCGGATATGACAACCCCGCGTACGGCGCCAATCGTCGCGAAGCGATGTACTACGCTGTCGCGGCCGGCGCGGACACCTCCCAGCGTGTGCTCGCGAGGGCTCTGGATGATCGCGATACGCCGCTGGCGCGCCTGGCGATCGCTGCCATCGAGCGCACCGCGGGCGGGGATTCGCTCTGGTCTGGGCAGGGACCCCGCAAGCCGCTGCTCGAAGCGCTGTCGTACCCGAATCGTCGGGTGCAGTTCGAGGCGGCGCTCGCACTGGCTTCGGCGCAGCCCAGGAGCGGCTTTGCTGGATCCGATCGCGTGGTTCCGATCCTCGGTGGTGCGATCCGCGAGGCGGGGACGCGTTACGCAGTTGTTCTGACTCGGGATGCCGAGGAGTATCCGCGACTGCGCGGGATGCTCGAAACCATGGGATATCAGGTTGCTCCTCCGGCAGCGACGCTGGCTGCGGCCGCGACCGCGATCGCCGAGGCAGCGGCCGTGGATCTGATCGTGGCGATGCAGTCCGCGTCGTCGATCAAGGAGACAATCGCGGAATCGCGCGGCAACCCGAAGTTGCTCGCGACTCCGGTGCTCGGTCTCGCCCAGCCCCAGGATGTCACGGACCTCCAAGCGGAGTACTCGCGTCAGACGATGGTCGCGATCCGTTCTGCACGCGTCGCGGATCAGGCGATCACGGCGAGTGTTGAGCAGTTGGTTGAGCAGGCGTCGGGCGGCCCGATCCGGGCCGACGAGGCGCAGCAGTACGCATCGCGCTCGATCGCCGCACTCCGCGACCTTGCGGTCGCTGGCAGCACGGTCTTTGACGTTGGCGATGCCACGACCCCGCTCTCTCAGGCGCTCTCATCCACGAGCGGCGAACTGCAACTGCGGCTTGCCGAGGTCCTCGCGAGGATCGACAGGCCCCGGGCTCAGATCGCGATCATGGACGCCGCGGTGTCGGCTTCGGGCAGCCAGCGGGTCGCTCTCTTGGGCAAGGTGACTGAGTCTGCTCGTCGCTACGGGAACCGCATCGAGGAGCGTCAGGTCGGGCGGCTCCTGCAGATGGCCAGGTCTGCATCTGGTAGCGAGGCGACTGCCGCGGCTGGTCTGATGGGGGCTCTCGGGCTCAGCAGCCGGGACATCGTCCCGCTTCTCCTCGGCGAATAAGCAGCGAGGAAAAGCTGACACTCAACTGAATCAGGTACACACCGGCCGCCGCGTCGTATACGCGGCGGCTGCTCTTTGAGCATGTCCACATCGTGCTCGCCAGCCCGTGGTCGTTGGTGGTGAAATGGTGGGTGAGGAACCGAGACCCTGCTATCACAGCCGCTCTGGCGTGCTCTGGATCAGGCGGTCCAAAAAGAAAACCCGGCAACAGGTGCTTCCGCCCGCTGCCGAGTCATAGGAGGAGAGAGAGACAAGACACGGTAAAGATGCCACAAGTTCTCTGTTTTGCCAGCTGTTGAGACAAGAAATCTTCAGAATCTGCATGATTTTTGGTAAGTGCTTGAGGATCATTGAGATAGAAGCGGATGCCGGACCGGGGAGGAATCACTTCCCTCTCGCCCAGTCGAGGTGCTGGGCGACCCGAGCCCAGTTGACGACGTTCATGTAGGCCTTGACGTAGTCCGCTCTGCGGTTCTGGTAGCGGAGGTAGTAGGCATGCTCCCAGACATCAACCCCGAGTAGGGGGGTGACGCCTGTGAGCATCATGTCTTGTTGCTTCTCACCCTGGATCACGAGCAGGCGGTCTGCGGTGGGTTCATGGACAAGCCAGGACCAGCCAGAGCCCTCAACGGCGTTGGCGGCGGCTTGGAAATGGGTCGAGAAGGCGGCAAAGGAGCCGAAGTCCCGCGCGATGGCATCGGCGAATGGACCTTCGGGTTCGCCATGTCCTGCAGCAGAGGGTGCCATGGTGATCCAGAAGATGGAGTGGTTGATATGGCCCGCGCCATGGAAGGAGACCTCGCGCGACCAGTGCTTGATGAGCGACGCGTCACCGGAGCCGGCGCGGATCTCGGCGAGCTTGGCGAGTGCGGTGTTGAGCCCGCGGACGTACCCGGCGTGGTGCCTGGAGTGATGGATCTCCATGGTCTGAGCGTCGAGATGGGGTTCGAGCGCGTCGTATGCGTACGGGAGTTTCGGAAGGGTGTATTCGCCGGTTTGGGAGTCCCAGCCGAGTTCGGACGGCGTGAGCAGCGAGGGCCGCTTGTTCGCGGTTCCGGGCTGTCCAGCGAGTGCGGCACTGGAGAAGGCCGCGAGACCTCCGATTGCAGCGGCGGAGGTGAGGAGGTCACGACGCGTGAGCGCGGGGTTGGTGTTCATACTCAAGGGTACCGGCGAGCGGAGGTGTGGGTTTGCGGAAAGAAAGAAGCCCGGGATGTCCCGGGCTTCTCCAAGGTTGCTGGCATTGGGAAAGGCGGTCGTGTCGATCGGATTCAAACCTGTTCGCCGACCTGCCAGCGGAGGAACTGGAGGATCTTGCCACTGGAGCCGACGATGTCCTTGACGGTCTTGGTGGGGTCAACCACGAAGGGCTGCTCCATGAGGGCGATCTCGGCGAAGAACTTCTTCATGCCGCCCTCGACCATCTTCTCAGCGATCTCTTTGGGCTTGCCGGACTCCATGGCCTGAGCGATGCGGAAGGCACGCTCTTTGTCGACGATTGAAGCGGGGATGTCGTCGGCTGTGATTCCCTGGGGGCGGGGGACGGCTGCGGTCACATGCATGCCGATCTGCTTGAGGGTTTCCTGCGAGACCGAGCCGGAGGCCTTGATCAGGACGCCGGTCTTGCCGTCGTGGTGGATGTAGAAACCGAAGGACTCACCGGCGGCGGCGGTGAGTTTGACGCCGCGTGCGTAGGAGCAGTTCTCGCCGGTGGAGATCTTGAGGTCTTCGACGAGTGCCTTGATTGCGGGCGACTCGGCGACCGGTCCTGCTGCGGAGGCGTTGAGCACGTCGTCGGCCATTTTCTGGGCGGCGGCGACGAACTTCTCGTTCTTCGCGGTGAAATCGGTCTCTGCACGGAACTCGATGATGGATGCTGCGCCGTTCCCGATGGAGATCGAGACGCGGCCTTCGCCTGCGACGCGATCTGTGCGGCTTTCCATCTTGCCCTTGAGCTGTTTGCGGAGGATCTCTTCGGCCTTCTCGAGGTCGCCGGTGGCCTCGATGAGCGCGGCCTTGCAGGCCATCATGGGGAGCCCGGTCTTATTCCGGAGCATCATCACGTCTTTTGCGTTCGGCTCGTACATCGCTCCGTCTCCTGGATCGTCTTGAAATGGCGGTGGGGCGGGTGTGGTTGCTGAAAGAAGGCCGGCGACTGAACCGGCCTTCGAGAGGGTTTGGGTTCGCGTGCGGCTCGGGCCGTCACGGTGGATGCGTTCAGGCCTGCGCTGCGGCGGGATCGGCCGCGGCGGGGCCGCGTTCGTCGTCGCTGCCGTCACGGCGGAACTGGGCGCGTCGGCTGCGGCGCTGTGCGCCGTCGGAGGAGGAACCCTCGGCGGAGCCGGCGGCCTGACGCATGTCGCGCATCTGCTTGCCCTCGGCGACAGCGAGGCAAAGCTCGCGGATGACCACGTCGATGGCGCGCATCGAGTCGTCGTTGCCGGGGATGGCGATGTCGGCCATGTCGGGGTCGCCGTCGGTGTCGAGGAGGCAGATCGTCTTGATGCCGAGCTTGCGGGCCTCGTTGATCGCGGTGACCTCCTTGCGGACGTCGACGATGACGAGGGCCCCGGGCATGTCGGTCATGTTGCGGATGCCGTCGAGGTTGCGCTTGATCTTGGCCTGCTCGCGGCGGAGCTGGCTTTCCATCTTCTTTGAGTAGCTGGCGTAGTTGGACTCGCGCTCGACGGTCTCGAGCTCTTCGAGTCGCTTGAGACGGGAGCGGATGGTGCGGAAGTTGGTGAGCGTGCCGCCGAGCCAACGCTCGGTGACGTAGTGCATCTTGACGTCGGGGACGCGGGTCTCGAGAACGCCCTTTGCCTGACGCTTTGTTCCGACGAAGCAGACGTCCTTGCCCTCGGCGACGGTCTTTGCGATGTACCGTTTGGCGAGGAGGAGGCCCTTGACGGTCTCCTTGATGTCGATGATGTGGATGCCGTTGCGCTTGCCGTAGATGTATGGACCCATCTTCGGGTTCCAGTTCGCGGTGCGCTGGCCGAAGTGGATACCTGATTCGATAAGGTCTTTGACGATTGAGTTCGCATCAGCCATTGACAGACCCCTTTCCTGGGGCAGCGACACCGGCGGGCAGATCGGTCGGCGGGGGATTCCCCGCGGATGCTCCGCGCAAGGGCGCTTGTGTGTTTCCTGGAGCGCTGGGCTGAGAACGTCGCGCTCCATCCTGATTGCTTCGTCGGCGCACGCCGAACGGAACCCGACCCCGATCAGATCGAGACTTGAATAGTAGGCGGGTGAAGGAGGGCGGCAAGCCGCACGATCGGTCTGATGGGACGTCGGTTTGCGGTCCCGGGCTTATCCAGACATTCAAATCGACCGAGACAGAACCCGGGAGTACCCCCTGCTCGACCGAGAGGTGCGACTCGATGGGTAGTCACTCTGGATTGATCTTTCGGAAGTCGGCGAGGTTTGATCTCTCGCTGCCATCGCGCATCCGCGTGTCGGAGGCGCATGGGCGGATGGTGAGTCTGACGGCCGGTGCGGGTGTGAAGCAGGGCTGGCTGCCGGTGGATGTCGTGGACTTCAGCGCGGGTGGCATCGGGCTATTGAGCGGGGTGTTTATTCCGCGTCGGTGCGTGCTGGATGTTGAGATCTTTACAGTCGAGAACGAGCGTCGGCACCTGGTGTTGTCGGGCGTGGTGCGGGTGCAGCGCGTGGTGATGACGGATCGTCGCCCGGCGTATCTGATTGGGGCGGCGTTTGAGTCTCCTTCTGAGGAGCAGGTCGATCAGATCGAGCGTCTGCTTGAGTTGCTTGGGGGCGCTGACGCGTCCGAGGGGGATGCCCGTGCTTGATTCGAGCCAGTTTCTGGTGAGGTTGTTGCTTCAGGACGGTTTGCTGAAGCAGGCGGACGTGGAGCGTGCGAGCGCGCACGCGAAGTCTGCAGGCGTTGGCCTTGCGGAGGCGATCGTGTCGCTCGGGCTGCTCTCGTCGCGTGTGATGTCTATCTCGCGCGCGAAACTGACGGAGTACCCGTTTGTCGATCTTTCGGCGTTCACTGTGGATATCACGAACGCGTCGCTGCTGCCCCGAGGCGTGGCGGAGCGGCACGGCGTGTTCCCGCTGTTCGTGCTGGACGGGCTGGCGACGGTTGCGATGCTCGATCCGCTGAATCTGCAGGCGATCGACCAGGTGCGGAACGCGCTTCGATGCGATGTTGATCCGGTGATCTGTGATCCTGAGCCGCTGCGGGCGTTGATCGCGCGGGCGTACTCGATGTCGACGGCGAAGCAGGACATCGGCGGCGCGGCCGACGCGCTGGCGGAGCGAGATCTGACGACGGGTGACGAGCCGATTGTCGCGGCGGTGAACCAGATTCTCGCGAGCGCGATCGAATCTGGGGCGTCGGACGTTCACATCGGGCCGGATGAGCACGACCTGCATCTGAGGTATCGGATCGACGGCACGCTCGCGGTTCAGCAGGGGCCCGCCAAGGCGGCGCACGCCGGGATCGTGCAGCGACTGAAGGTGATGGCGAAGCTGGATCTGACACAGACGCGCAAGCCCCAGGACGGCAAGTTCAGGTACACCCATCGCGGTCAGTATGTCGATGTGCGGTTGTCGCTGGTTCCGACGGTCCACGGCGAGAACGTGGTGATGCGACTGTTGCGTTCGGCTTCATCGATCGGGCCGATCTCCTCGCTCGGGATGTCGGAGGATGTCGGTCGGTGGTACGACCAGTATGTGCATCGACCCCACGGGATGATTCTCGTGACCGGGCCGACGGGGTCGGGCAAGACGACGACACTGTACACAGCGATCAATGCGATCAACTCGCCGGATCGGAACATTCTGACGATCGAGGATCCTGTGGAGATCCGGCTGCCCCTGATCCGTCAGGTGCAGGCGAACTCCGAGGTCGGTCTGACGTTTGCATCCGCGCTTCGTTCGTTCCTGCGCCAGGACCCCGATGTTGTGCTCGTCGGTGAGATCCGCGACGCGGAGACCGCGAGGATCGCTGTGCAAGCGGCGTTGACGGGACATCTTGTTCTCTCCACGCTGCACACCAACGACGCGGTGGGTGCGATCCCGCGTCTTCGCGACTTTGAGCTGCCGTTGTTCGCGATCAACGCGTCGCTGTTGTGCGTGCTTGCGCAGCGCCTGGTGCGCCGGGTTTGCGAGACATGCGCGGGGCCTGAGCCGGAGAAGGTTCCCCCTTCCGGTTTCGGGATCGCGTCCGAGGAGATGTCACGATTCGTGTTCGGTGAAGGATGCGCATCGTGCAAGAGCAGCGGGTATCGCGGGCGTCTGGGCGTCTACGAGATGCTGAGGATGACGCCCCAGGTGCAGCACCTGATCGAGAGTCGGGCGACGGCGGCGGAGATACGGGCCGCCGCGGAGCGTGAGGGAATGCGGCTGATGTGGCAGGACGGGCTTGAGAAGGCCAGACGCGGCCTGACGACTGTGTGGGAGCTGTCGAAGCTCCGTCCGATCGCAGACGACGAGACGGGCCCGGAACTGAGGTGCGCGGCATGAGTGCCAAGAACTTCAGATATGTCGCCCTGGCGAAGGACCGTACACGTGTGAAGGGCGTGGTGCGCGGCGCGAACGAGGCGGAAGCGTGCGGCGCGTTGCGACGTGACGGGTTGACACCGATCCGTCTTGCTGAGGCGAGGGCCGCTTCGGGCGTGTTCTCATTCCAGAGGGTCACGCCGCAGGACATCGTGGATCTGACGCAGGAGTTGTCGGTTCTGGTTCAGTCGAACATTCCTGTTGCGACGGGGCTGATGAGCATCGCGGAGCAGGAGACCAAGCTGGCGCTGCGCGAGATTCTGATGTCGGTTGCTTCGGCGATCGAGTCGGGAGCGTCGATTCCGAGCGCGTTCGAGCCCTATCGCGCGGTTGTGGGCGATATCTATATCGAGACCATGCAGGCGGCGCAGAGATCGGGGAACATGGCGGAAGTGCTGGAGCATCTGTCGGAACTGTTGCTGAAGCAGGCGGAGACACGACGGCAGATGCGGAAGGCGTTGTCATATCCGGCGATTGTGATGGGTGTGGTCGCGGTTGCGGTGACGGTGATCATCGTCTTTGTGGTGCCTCGGTTCGGCGCGACGTTTCAGGCGCAGAACGTGCAGATGCCACTTGTGACGCGGGCGATCCAGGCGTTTGGTGAGCATGTGCGGGGGATCTGGTGGGTGTATGCGATTCTCGCGGGGTCGGGCGCGGGGTGTTGCTCGGCGGTGTGGAAGACGACGAGAGGGCGGCTGCTTTATGAGCGGCTCTTTCTGAGACTGCCATTCGTGCGTCGAGTGATTGTTGCTGAGACGACGTCACGCTTCACACGGGTGCTCGGGTTGGGCGTTGGATCGGGACTGGGGATGATCGAGGCGATCCGCATGGCGGGTCGTGCGACCGGCAGGCCGCTGTTCGTGATGGAGTGTGAGAACTTTGCGGAGCGTCTCGGGCGGGGCGATGAGCTCTCGGGGGCGATCTCCGAGAGTCGGTATCTGACGCCCTTTGCGAGGCGGATGCTGACGGCGGGTGAGGATGCACGGGAGCTGTCGCGGGCGTGCACCGTGGTCTCGAAGCAGTACGACCGTGAGGTCGGGCATCTCACGGGGCAGATCGGCACGCTGATTGAGCCGCTGCTGACGCTGGCATTAGCGGCGGTTGTGCTCGTGGTTGCGTTGTCCGTGTTCCTGCCGATGTGGCAGATGATGCAGGTGGGAAAGTGAGGCGTCAGATGGTCACGTTGGCATTGCGTCGCGGGTTCACGATGCTTGAGGTGATGATCGTTGTGACGATCATTGCGATCCTCGCGGCCGTTGTTGTGCCGCGGTTCGGCGGGCTCACGGAAGAGGCGAGGAGTTCGGCGGCGGTATCTGCGGTGTCGGGCGTTCGGACGTCGATCTCGGCGTTCCGCACCAGACGGATCCTGACAGGTGATACCCCGTTCCCGACACTCGCGGAACTTACCACAGAGGGTGTGGTGATGCAGCAGGGGCTTCCCGCGAATCCGTATACGGGGGTTCGTGGTGTCCGTGCGGTCTCGCGTGCAGATGCGGATGCGCGGGCCGTTGCATCATCGGCGCAGTACGGCTGGTGCTACTTCGTGGACAACGACGATGAGCCGCCGAGGGCGATTCTCTATCTGAACAGTGAGGACGAGACTCGCGTTCCGAACGAGTCGGGTGGATACGTGACGGCGAATCGTTTGTGACTGGTACGGGAGGTTCTCAGTATGCCTCGTTCCGGGTTCTCACTTCTCGAGACGATGGTCGTGGTTGCGATCGTCGCGATTCTCTCGGTAGTTGCGGTGCCGATGGTGGCATCGCGGGCCGAGATGAAGGAAGCTGCGGCGTGCGCTGATGTGGCCGGATTGCTGCGTACCGCGAGGGCGTTTGCGATGGCGACGGGTGATGTGTGCGGCGTGAGCATCGATCGCGCGAAGGGTGTGATCGAGATCGTCGTGAGCGAAACGGCCGAGCATGGCCTGGAAGCGATTGAAGCGGCGAGCGGGGCGGGAACGGGATCCGTGCTGCTTTCGTCGGTCTATGGCGGGGTCGCGGTCACGGAAGTGGCGGGGGCGGTCGCGGAAGGGGGTCGCGAGTACATCTGGTTCGGGCACGATGGTGTGCCGCGGCGCGCGGGTGCGGCGGGAGTTGTGATTGGTGTTGCCGAGAGCGATGCGTTGATCGAGATAGGTGAGGCGGGTCGGGTTCGGGTGTATGCGTTCAGCGGAGCGATCGAGTGATTCATGAGAGGGTTCGGCAGCATGTGCGGTCGCGAGCGGTGACGCTGATCGAGGTCGTCGTGGTTGTGGTCGTGCTCGCGCTCACGTTGCCGCCGATGCTGGTCGTGTCGAGCGATGCGGGTGATGCGCGTCTTGAGTCGGTGCGGGTGGCAGAGGCGGTCGCACTGACACAGGGTATCGCGGAGCACATTCTTGCGGACGCGTTCGATGACGCTGGCGGGCTCGGATCGGCTGCGTTCGAGGACGCCTCTGCGTATCTGGACCATCCGGAGCAAGGGCTTTGGGCGAGGATCGAGTGGCTGACGGGTCATTATCGTGGGCGAGGCGTGGAGTCTCGCGTCGAGATCGGCGAGCCCGTGGACGCGAGCGGCGTTGTTTCTGAGACGGCCTCGGAGAACCGTTACCGTCGTGTGGTGATCACGACGGAGTTCGTCGGTTCGAAGGGGCGTGTCGAGATGCCGCTGGTTCTGATGGTCGGGAGGGGCATGTGATGCAACAGTTGAGGCGCATGGCCCGCGGGATCACGCTGGTCGAAACGCTCGCGTGCGTCACGGTGCTTGCCGTTGTGGGTGCGACTGTCATGCCCGTTATCGATGCTGTCGGTTCGGGGTTTGCGGAGTCGGTCGCGCAACGGCGGACGGTCGAGCGGCTGTCGTTTGCCTCGGACCGGATCTCGCGCGTGATGCGCGAGATTCCGGCGAGCGATGGGGGCGATGGGCTCGCGATCGCATCGATCGATGGGAGTTCCATCCGGCTCGTGAGCGGCTCCGGCGTGTGGCTTGATGGCGAGCGGCTTGTGCTCGCCACCGACGCGGGGAAGGCGGTCCTGTGCGAGAGGGTGGACTCGTTCACGATCGTTGCGATGGGGCCTGGCGGGATCGGCGCGACGATGGACACGCCTCAACTGACAAGGCGCATCGGATTCGAGATCTCATCCGGCGGCATGTCGATTCGCACGGCCGTGTTCCCCCGTTCGGCTATCGGATTGGGGGCTGAGTGATGCGCCGACAGAGGAGCATTCCGAGTGCATACGGTCGCAGAGGGTTCGCGGTGGCGACAGTTGTTGTGCTGCTACTTCTTCTGAACTTTCTCGCGTTCGGCTCGCTCAAGGCAGGCAGCGTGGACGCGGCGGTTGGTGCGCTCCGCGTGGAGACGCTGCGGGCTCTGTATGCGTGCGATGCGGGGGTCATCGTTGCGATGGACGAGTTGTCTGCAGATGGGGAGTGGGGCGGGGATAGGACGCTCCAGATGCCACACGCCACGGTGTCGCTCACGGGTGGCGGCGTAAGCGAGGCAGGGTTCGATCTGGTGATTGAGGGGCGATCGGGCTATGGGAGGCGTCGGGTTGCTGTACGGGTTGATATCTCTGAGTGAACCGGCGACCGGGGCAGGCCGATTGAGCAAAGGCGTAGAACGGCAAGGAGGCATCGTGGCGGCAGACAGACTCATCCTCGTGATCGGTTCGGGAAGGGTTGACGGCGCGCGGGTGCGTGGCCGTCACGTCATCGCGACATCGCGAGTCGAGGCATCGGTCATCGAGACGGACCAATTCTGGGAGAGTGACCTTGCCGGGGTCGATGATGCGATCGCGCAGGTGACGCGGAGCGTCGGCGCGAAGCCGGGCATCAGGACGACGGTGGTGTACGACTCGCCGTACACGACGGTGGAAGCGATCGCGGTTCCGGGGCGCGGCTCTGAGGTTGCCGGATCGATGCGGCTCGCGTTGAGTGAGCTGGTCGGATCGTCGCTGGACATGTACTCACTGGGGCATGAGCCGTTGTGGCGAGCACGCGACAACTCGGATCAATCGATCGGCTTGTGGGCGGCAGAGTCCGAGGCCTCTGTGTCGAGCGTCTGCGCGATGCTCGACCGCGCGGGGCTCGTGACCGAGCGGATCGTGCCGCGGAGAGCCGTCTCTCTGGCTGCGTGCTGGTCCTCTGCTCTTGCGCTCGACGACAAGGATGCGATTCTTGTCGATGTGGACGAGCACATCACGACGCTGTGTGGGATGATCGGCGGCGTCCCGCGGCTAGTAAGGCAGGTGTCGCTTGGTACGGATCAGCTTGCAGATGCCTACATGCGAGCGATTCGGCACAAGATTGGTGATGATGGGTACGGCGTGCGGCGTGAGGATGCGGCGGCGTGCGTCTGGTCGCACGGCGTGCCATCACGGAATGAAGAGATCGGGCGCTGGCCTGAGGTCAAGGGACAGGACGTGCTCCCGCTGATGCAGAGCGTCGTGCAGCGTCTGGCGATCGAGATCAAGCAGACGGCGCGATTCGGTATGGATACGGAGAGCCGCCCGCTTCGCGTGTATCTCTCCGGTCCCGGAGCGAGGGTGAAGTCTCTGGACGCGTTGCTGAGTGACTATGCGGACTCGCTGGTTCGGGCGATTGATCGCGATGGTGCGGCTGGAGGCGTGTGGGGACCAGAGGAGACCGTGTGGCGCGTGATCTCCAACCTGCCTGAGGGAGTGAACCTGCTGCCCGCGCGAGTTGCTCTCCAGGGGGCGACGCGTTTCATCAGGCGAGCGACGCTCGTTGGTGCGGGCATTGCGGCGGCCCTTGTCGTGGCGGATGTCGGGAGCAAGGGCAGGGGGCTTGCGAGAGTGGAAGCAGAACTCGCGGCCATTTCGCCTCAGATCGCTTCGTCCGCGGAGTTGGTCGCGCATCGGGAGCGGGCGATCCAGCTGTCACGAATCGTCACCGAGACCGAGCAGCGGTTGCGTGCTGCGTTGGGCGACACGCCGGAGTGGCACGCCGCGCTCGCGTCGATCAGTGAGGTTGCTTCGATGGGGATCCACGTATCAGATATCAGCTGCGGCTACGAGCACGGCAAGCCGGTGATGACGCTGCGTGGTTCGGCGAGCATCACGGAACAGCATGGCGACTCTCTGCGTGCGTTGATGGCGTGGCTCTCGGGCGTGCCCGTCTTTGATGGGGTGACGCTCGGATCAACGCGGCTCCAGCAGATGCAGGGGGCCCCGTCGCGAACGTTCTCGATCTCGATGAAACTGAGGCAGAGCGAGGCGTACGCGATCGAGACCGGAGGTGGCATGTGAAAGGTCGTACGAGTCTGATGTCGCCGATGATCGAGGCCGGGTGCGTCGCGTTGTTGTTGTCGGCTTCTTGGACGCTGGTCGCTCGACCGATGCAGTCGCGTCTCGACAGGGCGACGGCTGAGGTTGCGAAGGCGCAGGCGGAGATCGATCGTGCGGCGTCGGTGCTCGAGAGCGATCCCGTGGACCCAGCCTTTGCGATGACGAGAGTGACAGATCATGCGTTGCGGTTGCAGAGGATGTGCGATCTGTCCTCGGACACCGGGCATCTCTATGAGACGATCGGAGAGTTGGCGCGACAGCACGAGCTCTCGATCGATCGGATGGATCCCAAACGCATCACGGTTGCGGTGTCATCCGGCCCGAAGGGCAGTGCGACAAAGGGCACGAAGGCGGAGAAGGGACAGCCGACAAGCCCGACAGTGATCGGTTCGGGGTACAGCATCGAGGTCTCGGGGGCGTACGGCTCGATCGCGTCGTTCGTGGAGTCGATCGAGGAGCGGACTGGCCTGTCGAAGGTGATGTCTTTCAAGCTGCTGCCTGGACGGGATCTGACTCGGCCGGACGCTGTTCGTGCGACCATCGAGACTGCGCACTATCGGCTGTCCAAGCCGCTGATCGAGGCCTCCGCCAAGGGGATTGAGTGATGGAAATAACACGCGTTCGTCGGCAGGCGAGGTTCGTGGCATTGGCTGCGGTCGCGTGTCCCGTGGCATGTGTGCTCTGCATGAATACGCTTGCGCCCGGGCCTTCGAGCGCGAGAGCGAGCGTGGCCGGAGGCAAGTCCACCGATGCACAGAAGCTGGTGTTGCCGGACGATTCTTGGGTGAGGGGGCTTGCAAACGAGCGTCAGTCTGCGCCGATCGACGGTTCGCCATTCCCTGAAGTCGTGGTGTCGAGCGTCCCTTTGCCCGAGGCGGTGATCGCGACTGCGCCGGAGAGGGTGGATCCGGAACCGGCGATCAGACTGACGGGGATCATGCGGAGCGTGGCAGGCGATGTCGCATTAATCGGTGGCAAGTTGCTGAGGGCTGGCAGCGATGTCGATGGACCATGGCGTGTGGAGGCGATAGACGCAGCGGCGAGAACGGTGACGATTCGACACGGCACGGACGGACGGTCGTTTGTGGTCACGCTCGACCGGGAGTGACGCTCGGACGGGGCACGTCTTCGGCAGGGGCTGAGTGTGCGACTCGGTTCTGCCTGACGGATCGAACTAGAAGGTGTCTGAGTCTCCGCCTCTTGCGATTCCGGTCAGAACCGGACCACCGCTCTGGAGCGTGGGGCCACCTATGACATCCGTCAGACAGAATCTAGTCGATGCTTCGGCTGGGGAAAGGGTGCGATTGGCGGCCTATCCTCAGGCCACGCCATGGCGTGTTCGGGCGCATAGCTCAGTTGGCTAGAGCGCGGCTGTCACATAGCCGAGGTCACAGGTTCGAGTCCTGTTGCGCCCATTGGTTCTGCGCTGCATCCTGTCTCGGAGCGCGGTCAATGCTGCTTCTTGCGGTCGAGCAGCGTCAGAGCCATGGTCATCGCGAAGCCGAGGCCGACCAGCGCGATGCTTCCTGCGATCTGGGAGGGTGCGGGCTGGAAGGTTCGGAGCGTCCAGTCTTTGGCGTAGGCGGGTGCTGCGAATGTCTCGACGTTGGCTTCCGTGACCGCTTCACCCTTGAAGACTTCTCCGACCTTCGGCGGCACGCCCTCCTGGAACGGGTAGAGCCCGGCGGGTGCCGCGAGCAGAAGGCCGAGCAAGAAGCCGAGTGTGGCACGCTCGGCCTTCGCGAGCAGGATCTTCAGGACGTTTGAGACAGCGACAATCCCGAAGAGCACGCCGATGCCGACCGGGATCAGGACGTTTAGCTGCGCCATGACGCCTGAGATGTCGCCCTTCACAGCAGCACTGACGAAGTCTTTGACGGCGGTGATGATCAGGTCGTACTGGCCGAGCAGGAGGAGCAAGTATGCGCCGCTGACGCCTGGGAGGATCATCGCGCTCGCACCGGCCGCGGAGGCGAGCACGAGCATGAGCACGCTTCCTGATGTTGACGCGTTTCCTGCGGGTTCGCCGGTCTGGATCCACAGAAGTGCGATCATCGAGGTGAGGCCGAGGATCAGCCCTATCCACGCGGCAGGATTCCAGGGTCTGGCGAGTCTGATCAGCAACGGTGCGCCGCCGAGTGTGAGTCCGATGAACGTGCTGTACATGCCCCAGCGAAAGGTGCTCAGACTGAACGCGATCAGGGATGCGAAGGCACCGATCGAGATAATCGCCGTCGTTGCGACAATGCCCAGAGTGATCACTGAACGTTGCGTCAGGCGACCTCGCGAAATGCTTGCGACGGCGTCGATGAAGTTTCGATAGACGCCGACTGCGACGAGCATGGTCCCGCCGGAGATGCCGGGCACGAGGTTGGCTAGGCCCATCATCATGCCGCCGACACCGAGTCGAACGGCTTCCGATGGCGATGGGCGTTGCCCGTGTGCATGTCCGTCAGTGGCTGAGCCCTGTGACGAGGCGGTTGGCTCCTGAGGTTCAGCGTGGCCGGGCATGGTCATGGTCCTTTCGGGATCAACGGGAGAATCGGGTCATCCCGTTGAGGATCAACCATATCGGCCAAATCGCGAGAGCCGCACAACACGAGCAAGGTACGTCCGGTTGTCGAGCCATCGTGGAGTAGGGGGTTACTCGACGGTCGCGATCGAGCTGAGGTTCTGGATCTGCCATGAGCCGGTGATTGACCCGCTGACGGAATATCGGAGCGTTGATGCACCGGCGTTCCGACCGAAGACGTTCACGGAGCCGTCCGAGCCCTCCAATCCGAGGAGTGAATCGGCGATGCGCCCGGCACCGGTCGCGTTGGTCGCGGAGGTGAGGTTGGTGTATGTCCAGCCGAGACCTGTGCGTGAGACGTTCCACCAGTAGAGGATGACATCTCCGGTTGTGGCGTCGAGGGCGGCGACGTTGAGTCCCTGTGTGGGGCTGATGTAGAAGCCGCTCAGGGTTGCGTTGCTCACGGTGGGGCCGAGTGTGCTGCTCGTGAAGTTTGCGCGCTTCCATGTGCCGCCTGAGCCGGGTGACCACCATGTGGAGACCAACTGGCCGAGCGAGTTGACGCCGACGATGTTGATGCCGTTCCATGGCGAGACGAAGGCGGTGATGTCGCCGGAGAGTGGGGCGGTCTTGGCGATTGCGCTCAGATTGGAGACAAACCAGCGTGTCTGGCCCGGAGCCCACCAGACCGTCCAGATGCGTCCAGTCGTGTCGATTCCTGCGACGTTGAGGCCTCCCCATGGTGTCGTGTATGCCTCGAGCCCGCCGGTGTATGCCGGTGTCGGGAGCGATCGGGGTTCGAGTTGATTCGCGGAGAGGTTGCTTGCGGAGTAGAGGTATGCGCCTGAACTGTTCGTGTTCCCGTTCTGCCAGTAGCGGATGACCTGTCCCTGATCATTCAGGCCGAAGAGATTGACCTGTCCGGATGGCGTGATGAGGTATGTCAGAGACCGTGTGAGCGCGGGGCCGTTTGTGAGGTCGTTTGCAAGCAGGCGATAGGTCCACTGGCCGTTTGAGAGCTCGCTGTAGAGCACGAGCCCGCTGGCGGAGGTTGCCGCGGCGTATGGGCGGCTGTTCTTCGGATCGATCCAGACCTTGAGTTCGCCCGTTGGCGTCGGTCCACCGGACTTTGCGACGATGTCGGCGACGTACCAGGCCTGGTCGGTTCGCGAGGTGAAGACGACAGGGCGACCGAGCGCGTCCGTGCTGGGGATTGAGATCACGGGTGCGGGTGGAGGCGGGAGGTTTGAGGTGTCTCGTGAGGCAACGCCACCGATGGCGGTGAGGGATGTGCCGCTGAGGATCGAGAGCCCGATGAGTGTGTCTCCGCCGGTTCCGATTCTGAATCTGTAGTAGAAGGCGGTGCTTGTGCCGCGTCGTTCGAGGACGAGGTTCCCGCTGTCGATGCGCCAGAACCCGCGTTCGAGGACGTTTCGCTTTCCATCGTCGTATTCATCGAGGTCGTAGATCTTGTAATCGCCGTCGGGCTCAAGCGTGAGTGCGCGCTGCAGGTACTGGACGCTTCCGTTGGAGGAGACGTTGCCGCCGAGGGTCCACGCGAGGAGGTAGTTTCCGTGGAGATTCTCTGTGCGGATCTCGGCGGGTGTTCTGATCGCGATTCCGATGTAGACGAGATTGTCGCTGGTGCGCATGTCGGCGAAGACGAGCGTGTTCGCGTCGGCGGATAGGTAGAAGTATTCACCCTGGTCCGTGACGATGAGGCCGCGGGTGGAGATCGAGTCGATGTCGCTGCGTGTGCGGGGGACGGTGCCGACGTTACCGGTCCAGGTGATTCGATCGATCTCGGAGTCGATGCTGAGTGTGCCGCTGATGTTCGAGGTCTCGCCGTTTGAGCCGTTGATGGCGAGCATGGAGAAACGCCAGGAGCCGTCGAGCTTCGTTTCGGGATTGACGCCCTCAGCGTGTCGCTGGATGAGGTACTCGGCCTCTTGCCCTCGGTTTGAGCCGTAGTCTCCGAACCACCATCCAACCGGATATCCGTCACGGGTGAGGAACTGGGATCCGTTCGTTTCTTCGAAGGAGTCACGCAGGACGCCGCTCGCGCCGGGGCGCTCATATCGACCGTCGTTAAGCCGTCTGATGCTGTTGAAGTAGAGGCCTCCGTCGGAGACTCTCCCGGTGGTTCCTGCTCTCCAGAAAGAGCCGGTCGCCGAGTCATTCGGAGCGACCGTGCCCTCGATGAGGTATGGTGTGAATGTCGGAGCGTTGCTGCCGGTGCGCTGCCATGCGAGACCGACGCCGGCGAAGTCCGCGGCTGTAGAGAAGAGCGTGCGCGGCTCGAGCGTGGCGAAGAGTTCGTGCGCAGGAGCAGCTTCGGCCATTTCTTGGCGCGCGTGAACTTGGCGAATCATGGCGGTCATCCTCTCGCTCGGGCGGGCGTGCGCCCGTGAACCCACACTCCCCTGCTGTTCAGTCAGTATACCCTGGACTGCGTATGGAGTGGCGAGAGGAGGCGAGCGGGTGATCGCCCTATGTGCGATGTGCTTTGGTAAGAGCGGCGGGCGTGCCGCGAGTCAGAACGACCAGCCGAGTGTGATGAAGTACTCGATATCGTTCTTCTTGATTCCCTCGCCGGGATCGGAGTCGTAACGATCTACAACGCCGAGTTTGAGGTTCATGCCCGATTTCTCGTCGATGATGGTCTCCCATCCGGCCTTGGAGTTGACGCGATAGTCTGGAAAGTTGGAGAGACTGGGGAGGTATTCGCCTGAGGCGAAGATGCGGTTCCGGGCGTTGAAGGCGTGCTCGAAGTCGAGGCCGATGAGGAGTTCCGGCTCGAAGCCGTTGTCGTCGCCGCCAAGTTCGTAGGAACCACCGGCACCGACACGCCCTCTGAGAAGGGTCTTGTCGTTGCGGATGAAGGCGTACGATGGGCCCACGAATCCGGAGAGTCGCCAGTCCCAATCCTGGAACTCGTCGTATTCGATCTTGCCCTCTGCGAAGAAGCCCCAGCGTGAGTCTTTGCCGAAGAGCCAGTCGTTGCGAGCCGTGAGCTCGCCGCGGCTCTTGGTCTTCTCACCGTTGTCGGTGTTGTAGACGTATGAGAGCCCGACCGTTGTTTCCATGTGGTCAGTCTTGCGCTGTGCGCCGAGCGCGGCACGGGCACCGAATGTTTCGGAGTTGCCATCCGAGCCGATCACGCCGATATCAACAGATCGTTTCCAGCCGCTCCAGAACGAGAGCTTTGGAGCGGGGGCTGGCTCGGGAGCGGCAGCGGGTGCGTCTGAATCTTCAGTCGGGGCCTCTGGTGGAGCGGATACTTCGGGCTGTGCTGATTCCGGCGCTGGTGCATCGGGCGTAGCGAGGATCGTGACCTGTTCTCTGGGGATCAGGAACTCGCCGAGGACAGGGTGGGAGCAGCGGATGTGCGTCTGCGTCTGCTCGATGATGGAGACCCTGAGCGTCTCACCGCTGGCGAGACGGATCGGCGTGTCGTTGGCGTGAGCGGCCGAGCCGGCGAGGAATAGGAGGGTAGTCGCGGCCACAAGACGGTGGTGGTTTCGGCGGCGAGTCATTCGGGGCTCCTGGCGATGGAGAATCGGGCGAGAGCGTATGAACACGCTCACGCTGAGTAAAGGAGCTCCGGGGTCACTTCGCCTGCTCTTGCGCAGAGTTCAGGGCTTCATATCCTCGTCTGCGAGGGAGTTTCGGAAGTGCGACTCTTGTACTGGGACCACGTGTTCAAGCAGGTGCTGGAGGACCCGGGCAGGGGAACCAACCGCGCTGACCTCTTTGACGATGCTGTTCGAGTAGTACTGGAGCACCGGGTAGGTTTCCCGCTCGTAGACGTCCCATCTGCGCCGGATGACCTCTTCCTTTGCATCGTCGACGCGGTTTTCTTTCAGGGCGCGTCGGCGGAGGCGTTTGATCATCTCTTCTTTATTAGGGCAGACGAGATGGACGATCAGGAGCACGTTGATGTGCTTCTCCATCAGTTGGGCCTGATGGACGTTTCTGGGGATCCCGTCGAGGACAAGCAGGTCCTGGGTCGGTTTGTAGTCGCTCAGAACGGTGCGGGCATGCATGTTCTGCTGCCACATCTTGATGGTCACATCGTCCGGGACGAGTTCGCCTCGGGACGAGTACTGCATGAAAGTGCGGCCGATCTCTGAGGTGAGGTCGAGCGTGCGGAAGACCTCGCCGCACGAGAGGTGGTAGAACCCGGGCACCTGGCCGAGGATCTTTCCTTGAGTGCCCTTGCCCGCACCGGGGGCTCCGAAAAGTAGAACGGTCTGGTAGCGGTGCGGCATGAGATGCTCCGGGGTTCGACCAGTAGATTAACCGCCCCGGATGCGATGGCAACCCCTTGACGAGACTTGATCTGCCTGGCTACTCGGCCCCGTTGCGGGTACTCAAGGGGGCCTTTCTCGGCTTCGGGGCGCAGCCGTGGGCCAGTCGGAACCACGCCTCTCTGGTAAAGCCGAGGAGCCCGCGCTCCGCGGCCATGCGGGCGAGTTCCGTACGGCTGCGGAGCGACAGGGTGTGGAGTATTCGGGCCGTGTGGAACTCGACCGTCTTCGGGGAGCGGTGCAGGATGCCCGCGATCTCGACCCCGGTCAGGCCCTCGGCCAGGAGGCGGAAGACTTCGAGCTCGCGACGCGTGAGCGAGCCGAGCTCGCCGAGATCGCCGTGCAGCGTCGAGAGGAGATCGTGCCCTTCGCCGAGTGGTGAGGCGTTGGTGCATGGTTCGGCAAGAACGAAATACCCCCGCTGGCCGAACGCCTTCGTGTCGAGGGGGAAGATTCGCGTCAGGTAGCGGCTGCCACGGACGAGTTGCTCATAATTGACCACTGTGCCGGTCTCGATCGTGGGGGCGATCAGTTCGGCGCGCTCGTCAGCGAACGCAGTGCCGAAGAGTGATCGGATGTCGGACCCCTTGAGGGACTCAGGTTCTGCGCCGATGGTGATGGCGTAGGCCTTGTTGCACCAGAGCAGGCGGTGGTGGTCGTCACGAGCCGCAGCGACAACGTCCGTGCGGGTGTCGAGAGGCGAGAAGCGGCTTGGGCACATGACCTGTGTCGGCGGCGAGCCCGCTAGCGGATTGTGGATCACTCAGTCGCTCCTTCGTTCCATCGTGGAACGATCCTCCCCGCGAGCGAGAACAGATCAGACGCTGAGTGTAGCGTGGTGCGGCCCGCAAATGAAGCGCAATGAAAGGGGCCGACCCTATCGGATCGGCCCCTGAACTTGAATGCGGACAAGGTGGGCGGTTACTTCTTGCCCTTCGCGCCGCCCTCGACGAGTTCCTTCATGAGGCCGGCGGGCATCGGGCGGTACTCGAGGAACTCCATCGTCGCCGAAGCGCGGCCCTGGGACATGCCTCGGAGCGAAGTCGTGTAGCCGAAGAGCTCGGAGAGCGGGATCTCGCACGTGACCATCTTGACGACGCCTCGGTCTTCGGTGTCGATGATCATGCCTCTGCGAGAGGAGACATCGCCCGTGACGTTTCCGAGATAATCGTTCGGAACCGTGATGACGACCTTCATGATCGGCTCAAGAAGGACAGGACCGGCCTTTTCGGTGGCCTCGAGGACGGCGAGGCGTCCTGCCTGCTCGAACGCGACCTGGGAGGAGTCGACCGGGTGGTATGAGCCGTCGACGATCGTCGCCTTGACGTTGATCATCTGGTAGCCGAACTTGACTCCTGAGAGGCAGGTCTGTCGGATGCCGTGCTCGACGGAGGGGACGTACTCCTTGGGGATCGCGCCGCCGACGACCTTGATCTCAACGGCGACGTTCTCGGTGAAGTCGAGTTCCTCTTCCTTGGCCTGGGCCGCGGTGAACGGCTCGAAGTGGATCTGGCAGTCGCCGAACTGGCCGCGTCCGCCTGTCTGCTTGACGAACTTGCCGCGGACGTACTCGACGCGCTTGGTGATGGTCTCGCGGTAGGCGACGCGTGGCTTGCCGACCTCGACGCTGATCTTCATGTCGCGGACGAGCTTGGTGCGGATGATGTCGAGGTGGAGCTCGCCCATGCCGGAGATGATGGTCTGCGCGGTCTCATCGTCGTAGGTGAAGCGGAAGGAGGGGTCCTCGCGACGGATGGTCATGAGGGCCTCGGAGAGGCGGCGCTTGTCGTCGGCGGTCTTGGGCTCGATCGACATCGAGATAACGGGCTCGGGGAAGGTCATGCGCTCGAGGATGATCGGATCCTCGGGGTCGCAGAGCGTGTCGCCGGTGTATGAGTCCTTGATGCCGACGACGGCGACGATGTTGCCCGCGCCCACTTCGTCGAGCGGGATGCGGTTGTTCGCGTGCATCTCGAATATGCGCGAGGCGTTCTCTTTCTTGTTGTTGCCCGGGTTGAGCAGGCGGGTTCCCTTCGAGAGTTTGCCCGAGTAGATGCGGATGTAGGTAAGGTCTCCGTGGGTGTCCGAGACGACCTTGAAAACCAGAGCGGAGAAGGGGCCCGTGTCGTCGTGTGGGCGGCTGAGCGCCTCTTCCTTATCGCGGGGGTTTGTGCCCTGGACGTGCTCACGCTCGGTGGGCGAGGGGAGATAGTCGATGACCGCATCGAGGAGTGCCTGGACGCCCATGTTGCGGAGGGCCGCGCCGCAGAGCACGCCGTTGCACTTGCGCTCGCGGATGCCCTTGCGGAGTGCGCCCTTCAGTTCAGCTTCGGTGGGGACCTGGTCGGACAGGTACTTCTCCATGAGGGAGTCGTCGAGTTCGCAGATCTTCTCGACCATCTCGTGACGCCATTTCTCGGCCGTCTCCTTGTAGTCGTCGGGGATGGGCTTCTCGACCATCGTCTCGCCCTTGTCGCCCTCGAAGTAGTACGCGACCATGCGCATCAGATCGATGATGCCGTGGAACTCGTTGCCCTGTCCGATGGGGTACTGGATCGCGATGGCGTTGGCACCGAGGCGGGTCTTGAGCGTGCCGAACGAGAAGTCGAAGGACGCGCCGAGCTTGTCCATCTTGTTGATGAAGCACAGACGCGGAACGCGGTAGCGATCGGCCTGACGCCACACGGTCTCCGACTGGGCCTCGACGCCCTCTTTGCCGTCGAACACCGCAACCGCGCCGTCGAGCACGCGGAGCGAACGCTCGACCTCGATCGTGAAGTCGACGTGGCCGGGGGTGTCGATCAGGTTGATCTTGTACTCACGTCCCTGGTGGGTCCACGGGCAGGTCGTCGCGGCGGACTGGATGGTGATGCCGCGCTCCTGCTCGTCCTGCAGGAAGTCCATGGTGGCGGTGCCCTCATGGACCTCGCCGATTTTGTAGTTCTTGCCGGTGTAGTACAGGATGCGCTCGGAGACGGTGGTCTTGCCCGCGTCGATGTGAGCGCAGATGCCGATGTTGCGGATATGTGAGAGGTCGGTGCCCATGGGTGTTCCGTGATCGATCTGAGGAGCGGGCCGCCGACGTGAGTGTGGGCGGGGCTCCGGGGTGCGGCTGAGTTGGTGTCGGGACTGCTGGAACCGCGTGGCCCGATGAGGTGGTCTCGGGCGTGTGCGGGGAACTTGTGGTGATTGAACTGGCGCGACGGGGAGGTGAACCGTGGTCAGTCAGGTTCGTTGTCGGGATCCTCGTCCATCGGTCGTCGCCTTGGCAGGCCCGGGGTGTGGGAGAGACCGGTCACGGGGCGGCACGTGCCGCCGGGGACGTCTGACCCCTTTCGGGCGAGTCGGAATGCTAGCGCAGGTCACTGCCGAATCAAGAGTTCCTGTCAGGGGCTTGGACGGAGCGCGGCCTCGGCTCGGGCGACCTGCTCGGGCGTGAGGGCGCGGACGGGGTCCAGACGCATGTTCTGGTTCCGGCGGAGGAGTTCTTCTGCCCACTTTCGGGTCAGTTCCTGGTTGCCGGTCTGGCGGCCAAGTTCAAAGAGTTGCAGGGGATAGGTGATGCCGTGGGGGTCGAGGGAGGCGGCACGCTCGAAGGCGGCGATGGCGGCATGAACGGCATCTTGTCCACTTGGCGTGTCGAGCCCGCGGATTGAGGCAGCTCGTAGATGAGCCCTTGCGAGAGCCCCGTGAGAGCTGGACGAGGGGGGCTCGATCTGTGCCGCGACCTTTGCGACCAAGACAGACCTCGAAACGCTTTGGTCGAGTGCGTCTTTGTCCACCTCGTTGAACGCGGCCGGCTTGGCTTGCATCGCAGCGTCGATGGCGATGAGTGCTGTTTCGCAGGCCGCGTGGAGCGTGTGTTCGTGGGTGAACTTCCTTGGTCCGCCGACAAGCGGAAAGTTTGCACCAGAAATGATCTCAAAGTCACCCGAGAGTCGGGCGTGTGAGTTCAGCAGCACGCCTGCAGCATTGGACGCAGCGCGGTTGATTCTGCGATTGAGCAGTTCGCGATTGGATCTCGACCTGTCGGGTGAGGATGGATCGTCGGCATCCAGCCGCCAGAGTTCGAGCGAATCGCCCGGCAATGGGCTTTGATTCTCGATCGCGTCGAGTCGGATCGAGAGCATCCCGATCTGCCTCGCATCTTTCCCTGCATCATTGATCTCTCGCTCCCACGCCATCACACGCGGTCCGGTCCACACCATCGGCGTCGCAGTGAGGAGCACGATGCCGGCGCCGATGAGTCCGATCGATCGCTCACGCCTCGTCGGTCGATCCTCCGGCGCGACATCCTCGCTGGCCGCGAGGCCGAGCATCACGAAGAAGAGGGCCGCACTATTCGCCCACACCGGCGTGACATCGATGCAGGCGGATGCGAGCAGTGAGATGCCGACGGACCCGAGCACACGCCGCATGTGCGTGGCTTCGATCGGCTTTGCGAGAAGCAGCGCGGCGGCGAGTAGCCACAGGATCATCCCCGGCAGACGCGACTGCGAGATCACGATCGCCATGTCGGAGAGGCGGGTGCCCATGGGGAGCACGTCGGCGTAACCACCGAGTTCGATGATAAAGGCACAGACGCATGTGTAGGCGATGATGGCGAATGCCCATCCAATCATTCCGCGTGATGATGTGGCGCTGAGTTCTGGTTGAGTCCTCGTCGTGGACGCGGGCTCGCGAGAGCGTGCAACAGCGAGCACCCCATACCCCAGCGCCATCGCCCAGCCCAACAGAATCGCCGTCCACGCGACCCCGCCGACGCCCAGCATCGAGACCCAGTCGAACACCACAGAGTGCGGGCTTGTGACTTCCTCCGGGGATAACGGGTTCTTCGCGAGTTCGTACGCGGGCCTGAAGTCCGCCGGTCCCACACCAAGCAGCGGCTGCCCGCCGAAGATCCGTGTTGCCGCCGAGATGTAGAACCACCTGAACAGGAGCGACAACTCGCCGAGTGACGTGCCGACCGCGCCGCGCACCGCGATCAACCCGATCACGCCGATCGCCACCAGCGGGCCGAGCAGTGGGGGGATGAGTTCGATCATTTTCGCATCGCGAACGCTACCACGCACTCGCAACAGCGCGATCACGCGCGGCAGCACAGCCCACCCCGCGCCGAGCATCCCAAGCCCAAGCACGCACGCCGCGAAGCCTCCTTTTGACCGCGTCATTACCAACATCATCACCGCGAGCACGACCATGAGGCCGATCAGCAGTGATTCGCCGCGGATGGACTGCTTCGCATCCGTTCCGCTCGCTTTCGAATGATGACGATTCGCTTTCCTTGAGTCCTTCCCAGCCGCGAGCCGCCTCTCGATTGCCGGACCGAATACGACGCCGACCCACCCGATGACGAACGCCGCGGCGAATGTCGCGTGCACGTTTGCCATGCCGAACCAGCCGGTGGCTTCGGGCTGCATGAGGCGCCGCTCGTAGTTGCGGGCCATGGCGGAGCCGGGTGTCCAGCCGCGTGCGTCGAGGAATGACGAAGGGTTGGCCCGATAGGCGGCGACGGTGGCGGGGTGCTCGACAAAGACCTGCACGAGCGAGTGGATCGCGAGCGGCATGGACGCACCGAGGACGAGCGCGAAGATCCAGCGGCGGACGATCGGGTCGGAGGCGAGGTGGCGGATGCCGATGCCAGCGGCGATCGCGGCGGTCCAGCAGGAGCCGATGCGGAGGTTGTCGAGCGAGCCGCCATCGACGACGAGGGCGTGCATGGTCGCGACGATGGCGCCCACGCCGAGGAGGAGGGGCTCAATGAATCGGACGCGTGCGCCTGAGACCACGAGCGCGAGGGCAGCGCCGAGGATTGCCAGAATGTCGAGCATCATCGCCAGCGTGGGCGGCACACCAACCGAGGGCGCGGGGAACTTGAACGGGCTGACATCCCAGATGGGAAAGGGATCGTTGATGAGGAGGATGCGGAGCAGGGTAGGGAAGAGGATGAGCAACAGGGCAATGGCGCGCGGCGTCGTCAACCCGAGGCCTTCGGGGCCGAGGGGAGAAGACGGCAGCGGCGCAGCGGGAGATGCGGTAGCGACGGAGCCGCTCATGGTGCGTCCTTGTCTGTGCCGAGCCGACGAACGTGCGGCGCGAACTCAAGGAGCGCGAGGAGCCCGAGCACAAGCGTCACCTGCACGCCGGCGAGCACCGCCTGCCAGGGTTCGAGTCGAGCCAAGAAAATGCCGGTGATCGCGGTTGATGCCGTCGCGATGTGGATGATTGTGACTGTGTGTCGTTTGGAGAGCCCTCGCGAAGCGATGCGGTGCGAGAGGTGCTGCATGTCGCCCACAAATGGGCTCTTGCCCTGAGAGAGTCGGAGCAGCGTGACGCTCACAAAGTCGTACAGGGGCACTGCGAGAACTACGAGCGGCATGAGAGCCGCGTACCAGTTTCCACCTCGCGCACCCTCAATGTCATCCACATACGTGATCCGCACGGCAAGGAATGCGAGCAGGAAGCCCACGACGAGAGAGCCGCCATCGCCCATGAAGATTCTGGCCGGCTTGCGGGCCGGGTGGTTGAAGACGAGGAACCCAAGTGTTGCTCCGATCAAAAGCGTGAGGACGGACGCGATGAACCACTGGCCGTTGATGAGGGATGCGCCGAGGAAGCAGCCCCCGGCGATCACAACGATGCCGCCCGCGAGCCCGTCCATGTTGTCGATGAAGTTCATCGCATTCGTGACGGCGACAAGCCAGAGGGCGGTGAGGATGATCGAGAGCCAGGGTCCGCCGACGTATGCGTCGAGAAAGGTGAGCAGGCGCGTATCCGTCAGCAGGGGGATGGCCACGCCCGGCGCGAGCATCACGGCCAGTTTGCCGAATGGCCCGAGCGGCTTGCGATCGTCGATCATGCCCATCGCGTGCAAGAGAGCGAGGCATCCGAGCAGCACAGCCGCGGTTCCTGCTTGCGACTTCGCACCCGCGACGTATGGCCTCATCGCCTCGGGCACCCACGCGCCGTCGCCTGCGGCCGAGATCGCGACAAGCCCCGCCACGAGCGGCAGCACCGTCCCCCAGAAGATCGCCACACCACCTGTGTTCGGCACCCTTCGTCGCTCTGCCTTGATCTGACCGGGCACGCCCGCCGAATCGAACGTGCCGAGTCGATGTCCGAGCCGGATGAGTGCGGCTGTGAGCACGAGAGAAATCGCGAAGGCCGGCGCGAGCAGCGACAGCACAAGAGGTGTCATGCGTTGGTCAGTTTAGTGAGGAATCCGCCCGGCCACCTGCCCGACGCCGCCGGATCGTTTCGCCGAGCGGCCACACCAGCCACAACGCCAGCATGATGGTGTGAACCAAGAGGAAGATCCAGACGATCCGCAGGGGCCACGGGCCGAGTTTATCGATGAGTGTCGGGTGTATGGGGGTCACGTTGCCGACGAATCCGTAGTTCACACCCCATATCAGGTTCACGGGCATGACGATCGCGAAGAACGCGGCGTTGGCCAGGACGCCATACACAAAGTCTTTGGCTCGGGGTCGGAAGCCGAGGGCCACCACGTCGTAGATTGCCGAGCCGACGATCTGAGTATGTCCGATCCAGAAGAACCAGAACCGAGGGTGTGCCGGCCCCTCGGCGAGCACGGGTGTGAAAAACGCCTGTGTCGAGAGCCCGATCGCCCAGAAATACAGCACAGCACGGAGCCAGCGTTTCTGCGTCAACAGGGCGAGCGGGGCGATCCAGGCCGCGATGTCGCAGAGATGCAGGGGGAGACTCTCTGCGATATTGAAATGCGTGGGCCAGGCCCAAAATGCGACCGATGCGATCTGCCAGACGATTGTCGACCACGCCCAGACGCGCCGGAAGTGGAGTTCCCGCGGCGTGTCCTTCCAGCGCCTGCCGAGCACTGACGCGACACCCATCGAGACAAAGAGCACTCCCGCGGTCGCGATGTGGAGCGGGCTGTTGGTCTCGAAGGTGCTCAGCATCGCGTGGAATCGGTGGGTTCGTGTCGGAAGGTACGGATCAGGCGGGTTGGTGCTCGTGACGGAGTTGGCCGCACGCCGCGGCGATGTCACGCCCTCGCGATGCGCGGATGTGTGCGTTCACGCGCGCCTGCTGGAGGATCTCCTGGAAGGCGAGCACGTCCTCGGTCCGGGGTCGCTTGAACTCAAGCCCGCCGACCTCGTTGTAGCGGATGAGATTGACATTCGCGCGAAGGGTCTTGGCGAGCTCGGCGAGCTGCTTGGCGTGCTGGGGGCGGTCGTTGACGCCCCGGAGGAGGGTGTATTCGAGCGTGATCTCGCGTCCGGTCTTCTGGAACCATTTCTTGCACGCGCCGAGCAACTCGTCGATCGTCGTGTACTCGGCCCAGGGGATGAGCTGGCGTCGGATCGTGTCGTCCGGCGCGTGGAGGGAGAGGGCGAGCGTGACGGGCAGGTCGAGCTGCTCGGCGAGCTTTTCGATCGCTTTGGGCAGGCCGACGGTGGAGATGGTGATTCGTCGCGCGGAGATCCCCATGCCCCAGGGTGATGAGAGCGTCCGCACCGCGGGCACCACGGCACCGAGGTTTGAGAGCGGCTCGCCCATGCCCATGAACACGACATTCGTGACGCGACCGACCTCGTCCGTCTCGCGCAGGATGCGGCTCAGCCGCCAGACCTGCTCGACGATGCGCCCGGCCGAGAGGTTGCCATCCAGCCCAGAGAGTCCCGACGCACAGAAGCGGCACCCCACCGGGCAACCGACCTGTGAGGAGATGCACGCGGTGCGTCGATCGTCGGCGGGGATCATCACGCACTCGGTCTGGCGTCTCGTGTCCGGTTCGACGTGCTGCCCGAGCACGGGCAGGGCGAGCGTGCCCGCCTCGGGCGATGCCGAGACCGGTCGGGCATCGCCATCGGTCCATTGCACGAGGAGTTTCTGGGTCCCGTCCGATGCACGTTGGTGCGCGAGCACATCGCCAGAGAGAAAGACCATCTCGTCTCGAAGCATCTCGCGCTCTCGCTTCGAGAGGTTCGACATCGCTTCGGGATCAACCACGCCCTTGGCGTACACCCAGTCGAGGATCTGCTTGGCCCTGAACGCCGGCAGGCGGCGCTCATCGCACCACGCCCCCAGCGTCTCGGGCGTGTGCCCGAAGATGTGGTTCGTCGGATGCTTCACGCGCTGCGCTCCCGATGGCTCGCCGAGACCGTCAGCGGCACCGCGCCGTACAACTCCGCCGTCACCTCCGGCTTGCCGACCCGGATCGCGCGGTTCGAGTCGATACCCCTCTCCGACATCACCCTGCGGAGCGCGGCGGGGAGCGCGAACTCGATGTCCTCCTCGAAGACGTCCCGCTGCTCGATCGTGCCGCCAAATCGCGTGAGCAGCGTGCGGCAGACCTCGGCGACGAGGTTCTCCGGAGCGGACGCTCCGGCCGTCACCAGCACGGTCTCGTTCCCGGTCGGGAACCAGGCGAAGTCAAGTCCCGAGGCGTCGTCGATGAGGCGACCGGGTGTGCCGACGTTCTGGGCGATCTCGGTCAGACGCACCGAGTTCGACGAGTTCTTCGACCCGACGACAAGCACGAGGTCGCACTCGGGCGCGATCTGTCGGACCGCGTGCTGACGGTTCGTCGTCGCGTAGCAGATATCAGAGCTCGGCGGCTCCTTCATCATCGGGAAGGCCCGCTTGAGCGCGTCGATGATGATGTTCGCATCGTCGGTGCTGAGCGTGGTCTGCGTGAGGTAGACGAGCCGCGCCGGATCGTTGATCCGGAGGTGGGGGATGTCTTCCGGCGTCTCGACAACCTGGATCGCATCGGGCGCTTCGCCCCGCGTGCCGATCACCTCCTGGTGGTCGGCGTGGCCGATGAGCAGGATCTGGTACCCCTGACGCGCGTACCGGATCGCCTCTGAGTGCACCTTTGTGACCAGTGGGCACGTCGCGTCGATGGCGGTCAGCCCGCGCGACTTTGCCAGTTCACGCACCGCGGGCGAGATGCCGTGGGCGGAGAAGACAACGATGGAGCCCTCAGGGATCTCCTCGATTGTCTCCACAAACCGAACGCCACGCGACCGGAACCGCCCGACGACATGCTTGTTGTGAACAATCTCGTGGTAGACGTAGATCGCCTCGTCCGGAAAGACATCCAGCACCTGGTCGACGACCTCCACGGCCATCTGGACACCGGCGCAGAACCCCCTCGGATTGGCGAGAAGCAATCTCATGTCAGTGTGGATCGTAGGTGAGCGTGCGCCATGGTCTGGCCGACACCTCGCCGCGAACCGCCATACGCTTCTCCTCTCACTGGAGATCGTTGAATGAGAAAGCACGCGGCGTGGCTCCTGGGCATAGGGCTGGTCGGGATCGGCACCGTTCTCGGAGGCGCGGCCTTGCTCGCCGAGTCATCGCTCCGGGATCAGCCGGCGCGATCGCAGCCCCCGCAGGAACGCCCGGAGACACCCCCTCGCCGAGAGATCCCGGCTCTGCCCCCTGCCAAGCCGGTCGTCGGAGAGATCCGATTCGGAACCACCGAGGTCCCGGCGAAGACGCCCGGCGCCTTCCGCCTCGCGACTTACAACGTCGAGAATCTCTTTGACGAGCACGACGATCCGGCACTCACGGGTGAGCAGGACGACCTGCCCATGACCAAGCCGATCGAGCATCGCGAGGCGCTCGCCGCGGCTATCCGCGCGATCAATGCCGATGTCATTGCGCTGCAGGAGGTCGAGTCGCACGATGCCCTGATCTGGTTCCGAAATCTCTACCTCTCGGACATGGGGTACGAGCACGTGGCGTCCATCGACGCAGGCGACGGACGGGGGATCGAGAACAGCGTGCTCTCGCGGTATCCGCTCTCGAACGCGCGGGTGTGGCCCGGTGCGCCCCTGGGTGGGGTACACCCAGAGACCTATGGAACCCGAGGCCAGCCAAACTGGCTTGCCGGCGAACCCTTGGAGTTCCGGCGTTCGCCCCTCGCCGTTGATCTCACGATTCCTTCGGGCACAGAGATCGGCGGGGTCGCGATCGATGCCCCCTTCGAGATGACACTCTTCGTGGTTCACCACAAGTCCGGCTCCGGCAGCGGCTACTGGCGCGAGGCGGAGGCGAAGAAAGTCATTGCGCTGATGGCTGAGGTTGCCTCGGCCTCACCCGACCGGCCGATCACCGTGCTGGGGGACTTCAATTCCGTGCCGACCGACAAGGTGCTGGAGATCTACAGCCAGAGCGGCATGATCGATACCCTCGCTGGGCGCTCGACCACCGACCCCGAGCGGGCGAAGCACATCACGCACGCATCGGAGCGGACGATCGACTTTGTCCTTGTGAATCAAGCGCTTGCGGCCAAGATCGTGCCCGGTTCGCCCTTCGTCTTCGGAACGATCGTCCTCCCGCGTGGGGCTGATTACAGGAGTGTGGACCCGCCCGCGGGATACGCCTCGGACCACTTTCCGGTCGTTGTGGATGTCTTTGCTGGGGGTTCGGGAACACCTGACAAAGGTGAAGACGGTGTGAAGGTCCGGGCCTCCGAGTAGACGGGTGACGGTCGGGTGAGGTATCCTCCCCGGTCAGTTTGGGAGTCGGATTCGCACGAAGGGCGCTCGGAACGGCTTGGGCTCCCTTTCGCTTTCGGTCGAGGGTTTCGGCACAACGGCGGGTGCAACATGCCAAAGAACTGCGGTGTTATTTCAGCAACGTCCCGCCGCGTGGGCCGCGCTTTCACGCTTATCGAGCTCCTGGTGGTGATCGCGATCATCGCGCTGCTGATCGGGATCCTGCTCCCCTCGCTCGGCCAGGCGCGTCGTGTGGCCAGAACCGTGCTGTGCAGCGCGAACCTGAGCTCTATCACGAAGGGGATCAACGCCTACGCCAACGACTACAAAGAGGCGATCGTCGGCGGCTCGACCACCAGCGGATACGACGCGCTCCCCGCTAGCCCCGGCTTCAAGGACACACCCGCACGCTTCAACGGCGTCGCGGTCCAGCAGTGGGACTTCCTCGGCCCGCTCGCGGCGTTCCTCGGCTATCAGGGGCCGGGCGAGACGGCATCGAGCGATCTGATTCCGGAAGAGGTGCGTGCCCAACGGTTCAACTGGATACGCGAGTTCCCCGCGTTCACATGCCCCGAGAACAACATCACGGCGGTGCCGTGGCCGAGCACCGGCGGCGGCCTCTGGTCCCAGGGGCGGATGATCTCGTACAACATGTCGACGCAGTTCACTTCAACTGAAAAGTCGACTGCATTGGGAGGTACGGGTACTCGAGCTCAGGACCGGCGCGGCTACACGCCGTACCTCTTCCGCATCGGTTCGACCTCCATGAAGATCTCCGTGTTTGAGGGGCATCGGTACGCGGATCAGAGCACGGAGCCGGACTTTGATCATCAGCTCACAGCATCTTTCGGTGGTATGTTTGGAGGCACGGGGCCCTGGTTCAGCGACAACAAGGAGCTGAATCGAGCGGTCGCGCCGGGCGAGGCATTGGGGAGCTTCCCGATCCCGACCTTCTTCGATGCCCGCAGGTGGGCATTCCGTCATGGGTCAAAGAACGTTGCCGTTCGACGCGGCATCAAGGGCGCGGATCTTGTTCAGGGCAACATGGCTTCCTTCGATGCGTCGGTGAAGCTGTACACCGACGGTGAGGCGACGAACCCGGATTTCTGGTTCCCCACCGGCACAGTCTTTAATGGTGCCACGCTCGATACATGGAACTACACCAAGACGAACTTTGCCGACAAAGTCAAGCGTGGGTACCGTGTGCCTTGAGCAGAGTCACTGATCTGCGATGAGAACGAGGGAGTTGCGCATGCAGACGGGCGGTTCTTCACTCATGGATGGAATCGAGTCCCCGTCCGCTCGTGGGCAGCGTGGTGGTGGGTCTGCTGTCTCGGCATCCCGGGATCCCAAAGCCATCGCCATGGCCGTGGGCGGCGCACTCATTTTCATCGTTGCGATCGTGCTGATCGTCCGTGCGGTCGGCAGTGTCACGGCGGGCGTGGGAGATGGCTCTCGGATTCGCGTGGCGATCGACTCCGAGACCGGCAAGGTCTTCAAGGAGTTCCGCATCAAGGATGGCGAGACCTGGCCGTGGAAGCACCCTTCAACGGGGAGGGCGACCCTCTACCCGACCGAGGAGTGCTACTGGACCGCGGATGGGCAGGCGAAACTCGAACCGACTCATGTGCTGCTGAACAGCATCATCGGCAAGGACGAGAAGACGATTTGTCCGGATTGCGGGCGCGAGGTCGTGGCCCACAACCCGATGCCACCGACGGACCTGCTGCTCAAGGCCGCGGAAAGCTTCAAACGCTGATCCACTTCCGGCTCGATCGCTCCCGAACCTGGGCGTCCGTCCGTTCGGGGATGCGTGCGTGATCGCTCTACGTGCAGACCTCGACTGGGTCTTCGAATCGTCAGAGCATGCCGTGCAGAGCGGGTGGCCATATCTGGCCCCGGTTTGTGTGGATTACCCATCTTCCCACACTCAAACTTTGCGCGATCCGCATTGTTCTCCGGTTTCCCGGCGGGGCGGGTGTCACTATCATCTTGGACCGGCTCGAATGGGCTGTTCGAGACCGGTACGACCGTGCATCACCCGTTCCTGACCCGTCGGCCTTGCACGTTCGAGAGAGAGACGGCCCACACTGGTTGCGTATGTCGATCGGCGGCTTCATATCCCGCCCGCTCGGCAGCCGCGTGTGACAAGACGTTTGTACCCATAGGAGAGATTGACATGAAGAAGACCCTTGCTCTGGTTGCGTTCGCCGGCATCGCTGCCGTCGCCAACGCCGATGTCCTCGCGAACTGGACGTTCGAGGTTTCTCTGCCGACCAATGCCGGCCCGCACGCGGCCGAAGTCGGCACCGGCAACGCCTCGGCCTTCCACGCCACGGCCTCGACCTACGGCTCCGTGGTCGGCAACGGTTCCTCGCGCTCGTTCAGCTCGAACGCGTGGACCCTTGGTGACTATTACCAGTTCACCACCAGCACTGTCGGTTACACCGGGATCACCTTCGGCTGGGATGCGACCTCCAGCAACACCGGTCCCCGCGATTTCGGTCTCTGGGTGAGCAACGACGGCGTGAACTTCACGCAGATCGGCGGCACCTTCGCTGTTCTCGCCAACGGCACCCCCAACCCCGCATGGAACGGCACCACCTACAACTCTGCCTACACCTTCGCTCCTCAGCTTGTCCCCGCTCTCGCGGACAACCAGGCGAACGTGACCTTCCGCATCGTCATGGCGAGCACGGTTTCTGCCAACGGCGGCACGGTTGCAGGCACCGGCACCAGCCGTGTTGACAACATCATCATCGAGGGCACGCTGATTCCCGCCCCCGGCGCTCTGGCACTGGTCGGCGCTGCCGGCCTCTTCGCCGGCCGTCGCCGTCGCTGAGACCCGACGGACGCTCCGAGTTTCAAGCAGGGCGGCCGATTGAGCCGCCGACAATCTGATCCGTTGCAACGCCCCGGCATCTGTCGGGGCGTTGTCATTCGCAGGGCCTACCCTCGCACTCGAAGTCAGCCCGCAGAGACCAGGAGGTCCGTATGTCCGTAGATCGCGTGCTTTCGTGGCTTGAGTCGAACGAGCAGGCCGGAGTCGATCGCCTCTGCGATTGGCTGCGCATTCCCAGCATCAGCACCGATCCGAAGTTCGCGGGGGATGTGAGGCGTGCCGCGGAGTGGTGCGCTGCGCACCTGCGTGAGTCGGGCGTCGATGCCGAGGTTCGCGACACGACGACCAAGGACGGGGAGCCGGGACACCCGATCGTCTACGCCCACATCGAGGGCGATGCTTCGTATACCGGTCCTCATGTGCTGTTCTACGGGCACTATGACGTGCAGCCCGTCGATCCGATCCATCTCTGGGAGAGCGATCCGTTCCAGCCCGTCGTGAGAGATGCAAGGCCCGGCGAACCGGGTGGAAAGCGCATCGTCGCGCGCGGCGCTGTAGACGACAAGGGGCAGGTGATGATGTTCCTCGAGGCGATGCGTGCCTGGAAGGAAGTGACGGGCAAGCCCGCGGGTGGGGCGAGGATGACGATCCTGATCGAGGGCGAGGAAGAGTCGGGATCTGTCTCGCTCGAGCCGTTTGTGAAGGCCAACGCCTCCGACCTCAAGACGTGCGACATCTGCCTGATCTCTGACACGGGGATGCTGGGCCGGGGCAAGCCCGCGATCACCTACGGCGTCCGGGGGCTGGCGTACACCGAGGTCGTGCTGCACGCATCAAACCAGGATCTTCACTCGGGGTTGTGGGGCGGGCGTTGCCCGAATCCGATCACCGAGCTCTCGCGCGTTCTCGCCCAGTTGCACGACAAGAAGCGGCGCGTCACGATCCCGGGTTTCTACGACGATGTGGTCCCGCTGTCGAAGAAGGAGCGGGAGAACTGGAAGAAACTGAAGTTCAACGCGCGGGCCGCGTTGAAGCAGATCGGCCTGCCGCCTGCTGCGGATATCGGCGAGCAGGGCTACACCGCGATGGAGCGTGAGTGGGGGCGTCCGACGGCGGAGATCAACGGCATGCTGGGCGGATACACCGGCCCCGGGGCCAAGACGGTGATCCCCAGCCACGCGAGCGCGAAGGTCTCGTTCCGGCTGGTTGCGAATCAGGATCCGGCCAAGGTCACGAAGGCGTTCTTCAAGTGGTGCAAGGAGCGCACCCCGCCCGGCTGCAGGTGGGAGTTCATCGACCATCATGGCGGGCTTGGCGTGACGACGCCGATCGAGTCACCGACGATGAAGCGCGTCGAGCGTGCGATCAAGAAGGCGACGGGCAAATCACCCGCGCTCATCAAGAGCGGCGGCTCGATTCCCGTGGCGGGGATGCTCAAGGGGCGCCTCGGGATCGACACGATTTTCATGGGCTTCGGGCTGGATGATGATCGCGTTCACAGCCCGAACGAGAAGTTTGAACTCGACTGCTACCGTCTCGGGGCACGCTCTCATGCGGTGCTCCTGCATGAATTGATCGGCGGCTGATCGTTGCTCACTCAACGGCCGGAGAGGATTGTCACGTCAGAGTCGAGCGTGGGGTGGTGCGCCCCGGCTCGCCCCTTCGCGACCGATTCCAGGTACGCCGCACGGAGGCGTCGGCACTCAAGCGTGTGCTCAGCGATCCGTATGTGGTTGTCCAGGGCGGAGGCCATAATGGTGAGCATTGCCAGTACGCCGGCGGAGCCGATCGTGAGCAGGAGCATCCATCCGGCGGTGGCGAAGTCGAGCATGGATTCAAGATCGGACGCCGAACACGCCCGGTTGAGTTCCGGTAGAATCATGTCGGCGTTATCGCCACAGACAGGAGCCGTCCACCTGCTTCCCCGATCGCTGCTGGCACTGATTCTCGGGCTTGTCCTTCTGCCGCTCGTTGCGTCGGCTCAGGGGCCGTCGGAGGTATCCGTCTCGATTGATCGCTGGGGGGCGGGCGGGGCGGTCCGGCGGGGCGAGATGGCCGCCCTCCGCATGGTGATCACGGATCTTGGTACGCGCCAGCGTGAGTTGCTTGTGCGTCTGGAGTTTCGCGATTCCGACGGCGACAGCCCGCAGTACCAGGCCGTGCTCGCGGGTAACCCGGGCATCGAGCAGCGGGTGTGGATGTACGCACGCGTGCCCGCATGGGCACGGGGTGGCGATCCGCTGACCGTCGTGGTGTATGAGGCGGAGGAGGATCCTGCCGCTCCGGCGGAGGTTGATCCGGCGGGGCGCGGCGTTCGGCCCGGGCGTGTTGTCGCTCGCGTGCCTATCGCGATGCCGGCGCGGATCGCAGAGCCCTATGAGGCGTTCATCGGCGTCGTCGCTCGACAGCAGAGCCCGAGTCTCTCGCTGTACGGCACCACGGCGAGCGGCGGGGGCATCGGCGAAGAGTGGGCCCCTATGGCACACGAGCGTGTCTCCCAAGTCATGCTCACACCAGGCGAGATCCCCGATCGATGGTTCGGGTTGCTCACCATGGGCTGGATGGTCTGGCTCGACGGCTCACCGGCGGACATGTCGCCCGATGCCGCGGCCGCGCTCCGTGAGTGGGTGTCGCGTGGCGGCCATCTCGTCATCGTGCTTCCGACGGCGGGCCAGTCGTGGGTCTCACGCGAAGGATCGGGCTTCGCGGAATTACTCCCTCGTGCGCGGATCACTCGGCGGGAGGGCGTCGCGATGGAGCCGTATCGCCCCATGCTGACGGACTCGGCGACGATCCAGTTGCCGACTTCAACTGTGCTGCACGAGTTCACACCCCTCGCGGACGCCTCGGTCGCTGAGGCGATCCGTGTGCTCTCGGGTCCTGACGGAGAGTGCGTTGTCGCGAGGCGGCTGGTCGGCACCGGGGCTGTCACGGTGATCGGGCTTGATGTCAACCACGTCGCGCTTCGCGGCGCAGGGCTGCCTCAGCCGGAGCGGTTCTGGCATCGGATTCTCGGCATGCGGGGGCTGCGACCGAGTTCGGCTGAGTTGCAGCGTCTGGTCGATGTCGGCGGGGCCACGGTGCGTCAGCGTTCTTCTGTGTGGGTTGACGAGGACATCCCGACGATCATCGCGAGGCGAGGGCGAGCCACCGCCGGCGTGCTGCTCGGGTTCATGGTCTTCGTGTCGTACTGGATCGTCGCGGGTCCGCTCGGGTTCGCGCTGATGAAGCGATACGGAGTGCAGCAGCACGCGTGGCTCGGCTTCTTCGGTGTGGGCGCGGTGTTCACGGGGATCGCCTGGGGCGGCGCGACGTTCCTGAGACCGAGAGAAGTATCGGCAACCCACCTCACACTCGTCGATCACGTCTACGGACAGCCCGTGCAACGGGCCCGCTCTTGGATGAGCGTGCTGCTGCCCGAGTACGGGCGAGCGCTCGTGAGCGTCACCGAGCCGATTGTGGGCAACCTGCCCGGGCAGTCGCGGAACACCATTGTGCCGTGGGAGGCGAGATCGGTTGACACCGGGCTCTCGTTCACCTTCCCGGATTCGAGTTCATACGCCGTCGAGTCTCGCCAGCCGTCGCAGATGGCGGTTCCTTCGCGTGCGACGATCAAGCAGTTCCAGGCAGAGTGGTCGGGCGGGCCGAAGTGGGGGATGCCCCGGCCTGTCGCGCCCGAGGGGGCAGCCCCCGAGTCGGCGCGGCTGACTCCCTCGTTCATCCAGGGAGCCGCGGGTGCCCGAGGCAGGGACATCGTTGTGGGAACACTCGTGCACGAGCTCCCCGCATCGCTCGAGAACGTGGTCGTGATATTCGTGGCCGGGCAAGAGGCATTGGTGCAGCCGGGTGGCACGACTCCGGGCCAGTTCATGGTCGGCAATGCGTACGCCTTCCGGCTCACATCGCCGTGGGCTCCGGGGCAGCCGCTCGATCTTGAGCGGGTGACATCCGAGGGTGCAACGATCTCGGTTGGCGCCTCAGAGTTCATCCGTGATCTGTTGAAGAATCAGGTCTCCGCAGCGGGGTATCGGATGGCCCCGGAGGCGATCTGGGACCGTCAGGTGGCCCAGGCGTTGTTCCCCATGCTCGCGCCGCCCGAGTTCACCACCGGAATCACGACGCAGACGCAGGAACTCGCCCGGCGCGGCGCAACCCACGGGTGGGACCTCGGGCTCTGGTTCACGCAGCCGTGCGTCATCATCCTCGGCCAGATGGGCGCGACGACCCGTGATGCGCCGACCCCCGTTCCGCTCTCGGTCGATGGGCGGGCCATCGCCGCGCAGGGACGCACGGTCGTTCGCTGGGTGTATCCTTTGCCAGACCGACCACCCCGCCAGCCGGCGAGCATCACCGAGCGCGAGAGAGACTGACGACCCCGAGCCCCGCGGAGCCACCCGTCCATGGCGATGATCGAGACCGTCAACCTCACGAAGCGATACGGCGATCTCATCGCGCTCAATAACCTCAATCTCATGATCAACGAGGGCGATTGCTTCGGCTTCATCGGCCCGAACGGCGCGGGCAAGACCACCACCATCAAGATCCTCTCGACGCTCCTGAAGCCGTCCAGCGGGCAGGCCCAGGTCGCGGGGCTGACAGTCGGCTATCAGAATCGCCAGATCCGTCCTCTCATTGGTTACGTCCCCGACTTCATGGGCGCGTACGAGGACATGGTGGTTCAGGAGTATCTCGAGTTCTTCGCCGCGGCGTACAACATCAACGGCCCGCAGCGGAAGAAGATCGTTCACGATGTGCTCGAACTGACGGACCTTGGCTACAAAGCGACGGCGGAGGTGAACTCGCTGTCGCGCGGCATGCAGCAGCGTCTGAGCATCGCCCGCGTGCTTCTGCACGATCCGAAGGTCCTGCTGATGGACGAACCGGCCTCGGGGCTTGATCCGCGGGCACGCATCGAGATCCGCGAACTCTTGAAGGAACTCAAGCGGATGGGCAAGACCATCCTCATCAGCTCGCACATCCTGCCCGAGCTGTCGGAGTTGTGCAACGTAGTTGGGATTATCGAGCGGGGCACGCTGCTCTTCTCGGGCACGGTCGCGGAGATCCTGCAGAAGGCGCGACTGGGGCACGTCGTCCACGTCAACGTGGTGGATCGTCACGAGGAGGCCGCCTCGCTCTTGAGAAAGATGCCCGGCGTGCAGAAGGTGGCGATCACGAACCTCGACACCGGGGCACGCAACGGGCCGGTGCTGCACGTGACCTATGAGGACGGTCCGGCGGGGGCGGGCAGGAACTACGCCGATATCCCGAGCGTGCTGGTCAACGGCGGCTTCCGCGTCAGCATGTTCACGGAGGAGGCCGTCAACCTTGAGACGGCGTTCATGCGTCTGACCAAGGGGTTGGTGCAGTGACGCGAGACGCATTGGTGCGGAACCATCGCGGCCTTTCGCGGTAAACTTCAGGCCCGGCGCGTGCCCCGCGTGCCTTGGTTGTCAAACGGAGGGGTGGAGCGTTCACATGTCACAGAGAACGTTTGCGTTGCATCTCGCGGCTGTTATCTCGGCTTCGTGCCTGGTTGTCAGCACCGCCATGTCGCAGGTGGTCTATCCCGACTCTGCCCGCGTCGACCACGTGGATACGTACCACGGCAAACAGATCCCCGATCCCTACAAATGGCTTGAGGATCCGGACACCCCCGAGTCCCGCAAGTGGATCAACGCACAGAACGAGGTCACTTTCGGCGTTCTGAACGGCATCGCCTCGCGAGACCGAATCAAGTCGCGCATGACCGAACTCTGGAACTACGAGCGATTCGGCGTGCCCTTCAAGGAGGGCGGACGGTACTTCTACTCCCGCAACGATGGGCTCCAGCCCCAGTCCGTGCTCTACGTCGCAGACTCGCTCACGTCAGAGCCGCGTGTGCTCCTCGACCCCAACACGTTCTCCGCTGACGGCACCGTCGCCCTCTCCGGGTACTCCGTGAGCGAGGACGGGCGCTACATCGCGTACGGCGTCTCCGAGGGTGGCTCCGACTGGCAGACCTGGCGAGTCCGCGATATCGCGACCGGCCAGGATCTTGAGGATGTCGTCCGGTGGGTCAAGTTCTCGTCTGCGTCGTGGCGCAAGGATGGGAGCGGCTTCTACTACACCCGGTACGACGAGCCCAAGGGCAACGATCTGACGGATGTGAACCAGTTCCCGAAGGTCTACTTGCACACCATCGGTGAGGACCAGTCGAGAGATCGCCTTGTCTACAAGCGAGACGACCAGCCTGAGTGGGGTTTCGCCTCCGGTGTCACCGACGATGGGCGCTACCTTGCCATCAGCGTCTGGTGGGGCACGCGCCAGGAGAACAACTTCTTCTACCAGGATCTTTCGGATCCCGCGTCCTCGGTTGTAGAGCTTCTGGCCGGCTTCGACGCGTCGTACACGTTTGTCGGCAATGATGGATCCGAGTTCTACTTCGTGACAACGCTCGACGCACCTCGGGGCCGTCTCATCGCGATCGATGCGACTCGTCCTTCGCGTGATGCATGGCGTGAGATCATCCCGCAGCAACCCGAGAACCTGCGAGGCGTCTCGTACGTCGGTGGACACTTCCTCGCACAGTATCTCAAGGATGCGAAAACCCTCGTGCGAGTCCACGACATCACGGGACGCTTCGCCAGAGAGGTCTCCCTGCCCGGCATCGGCAGCGCGGGCGGCTTCGGCGGCAAGCCCGACGATCCCGAGACGTTCTACTCGTTCACAAGCTACACCAATCCGGGCGCGGTCTATCGCTACGACGTCAAGAGCGGCGCAAGCGAGGTCTTCCGCCAGCCGAAGTTCAATGCCGATCTCACCGGCTACGAAACTCGCCAGGTCTTCTATACCAGCAAGGACGGCACGCGCGTCCCCATGTTCATTACATCCAAGAAGGGGCTGAAGCTCGATGGAAACAACCCGACCCTGCTCTACGGCTACGGCGGGTTCAACATCCCGCTGACTCCCGGGTTCTCGCCCGCGACCATCGTCTGGCTCGAAATGGGCGGGATCTACGCCGTCGCCAACATCAGAGGCGGTGGCGAATACGGCAAGGAGTGGCACGAGGCCGGCATCAAGCTCAAGAAGCAGAACGTTTTCGACGACTTCATCGCCGCGGCCGAGTATCTCATCACTGAGAAGTACACCAGCCCGAAGCGTCTGGCGATCCAAGGCGGGAGCAACGGCGGCCTGCTCGTCGGCGCGTGCATGACGCAGCGGCCCGATCTCTTCGGCGCGTGCATCCCACAGGTCGGCGTGCTCGACATGCTCCGGTTCGAGTCGTTCACGATCGGGTGGGCATGGACGAGCGACTTTGGTTCCGTGAAGAACGAGGACGAGTTCCACGCGATGCTCGCGTACTCGCCGTATCACAACACGAAGCCGGGCACCTCGTATCCCGCCACGCTGATCACGACGGGAGATCACGACGATCGCGTGGTGCCCGCGCACTCCTTCAAATTCGCGGCGGCGCTCCAGCAGGCCCAGGGTGGAGACGCGCCGGTGCTCATCCGCATCGAGACGCGAGGAGGCCACGGCGCGGGCAAGCCGACGGCGATGATCATCGAGGAGCGTTCCGACATCCTCGGTTTCATTTCGTGGGCGTTGGGCATGGAAGAGACCGAGCAGCCGCGCTCGACTCCCTTCGCGCAGTGAGCACGCGAGTGTGGCATCCCAGGGCCGTCCCCGCGTGCGGGGGCGGTCTTTCTCATACGCTCACGAACAACCCTCAAGCCGCGAGGCGTGGCTCCTCAATTGGTGCCTGCGGTGTGTGCATGGCCAGCATCTGGTCGTACTCGCTGAGATCCAGAGTGAGGAATCGCTCCGCAAGTTCCGGATCAAACTGAGCCCCCGCGCACTTCCTGATCTCGGCGAGCGTGTGCTCTCTCGGAAGGGCGGGACGGTACGCGCGTGTGGAACTCATCGCGTCGAATGTGTCCGCGATGCCGATGAAGCGAGCGATCAGCGGGATGGCTTCGCCGGCCAGACGGTGGGGATAGCCCTTGCCGTCCCAGCGCTCGTGGTGGTACATCACGCCGGGAAGCACATCCTGAAAGAGCGGGATGTCCTTCAGGATGTTCTGGCCGATCTCCGGGTGGAGCTTGATCAACCCGAACTCATCATCCGTGAGGCGACCCGCCTTCGTCAGCACGGACTCCGGCACGCCGATCTTGCCCACGTCATGGACCAGCCCGGCGATGTGGACTCGGTCGGCCCTCGCTTCATCAAAGCCCGATGCGATCGCGAGCTGACGAGCCAGGAGCGCAACCCGCTCGGAATGACCGCACGTGTACCTGTCCTTCGCGTCGATCGCCGCCGTCATCGCCCGCAAGGTGCCGATGAACGTGGCATTCTGCTCGGCATACAGAGCGGCGTTCTCGAGGAACGCCGAGAGGTATCCGGACGCGGATTCCAGCAATCGCGTGTCATAGGAGCTCACCTGCGGATCGTCTCCGCCCTTGGCACCAGCCATCAGCAATCCGACGGGGCGTCCCTTCCTCGTGATGGGTTGGAGCACAACCTGAGGCCCGGCAGCGGGCGGCAGCCCGTCCACATACCCGGCGATCACGGGGGCACAGCTCGGCAGATTCTGGGCGAGGTACTTCCGAGCTGCTTCGATGACTGCTTCGTCGTCGCACAGCCGCCCGCCGCACCAGATAACCGGTGTTGTTGCGAGAGGATGCTCGGTCCCATCGCTCGGGAACGACGCCGCGATCCAGCCGAAATCGGTGATGCGGTGAAGCCGCTCGATCGTCATGACACCGAACTGCGACGGCTGCCTGAGCGTGCTCATCGACCGTCCGAGCTCGTAGAGGAGTTCGACGGTCTCATACGCCTCGGTCAGGTGCGTCGTGAAGCCGCTGATCGTTCGCTCCTGCTCGCTCGAACTCGCGAGGTCGGCCTGCATCATGCGGAGAGATGCGCCGATCGCGTTGACGCTCTCTGATGTCCAGCACGCATGCTTCGAGATCGCATTGCGTGCAGCGGATGGATCGGCAGGGGTCGCGAGACAGATGCGCTCGAAATCGCTCCCGTGGAGCCCAACCTGCCCGACAAGAATCCCGACCACATACCCGCTCCGGCGTCTCCTGCGTGTGATCACCATCGGGGCGACCCAGCACCCCGGGAAGATCTCGGCCGGAACCGGTTCCTCCTGCTCATTCCACGCGCCGACAGCGGCCGCAACCAGATCCGTCATGGGCTGGGAACGCAGAAAGAGTCCGACAAGCCCGTGCTCGTCCGGTTCCTGGATGACAAGCCCCGCCCGGTCCACCTGCCAACTGGGAATACCCATCGCTCGGCACCGGACGCGGATGCGTTCCTCAGGAGCCAGATCCCGCTCTGTGCGCGTCTCGTCGATCATGCGGCCTTCCGCTCTTCCGCTGAGCCCCCGATCATGCCATGCACAACCTCGAGCAACGCGAGCGCGCTGAATGGCTTGGCGATGATCTGGCGGATGTTGGTGAGCGCAAGCTCGGAGGAATCGACAACATACCCCCGAGCGGTTAGCAGCAGAACCGGTGTCCGCGATGTCGTCGGCTCAGACTTTAAACGCATCGCGAGCTCGAAGCCGCTCAGGTATGGCATCTGCAGGTCGGTGATCAGCATGTCGGGCTTGCACTCGAGCGCGGCCCGCAGGGCCTCCTCGCCATCGTTCGCGACCACGACATCGAAACCGGCCTTCCGGAGCTTGGAGCCGACCACATGAGTCACATGCATCTCGTCATCTGCGATCAGGATGCGTTTGGTCGTGCTCATGTCTCTCTCTCGTTCGGACGGGAATCCGAAGGGCGCGTGTCCGACCATCGGGTCTTGGTCCGAGTCTCTTGACTCCGGACCGGATCTGGCGACGCCTCGCCCGTTCGGCCTGTGCGGTCTGGGAGGGGAAGCAATTATCTGGACCGTCTCGGCAACCCACGCATCGCCTCATCGGCCCGGCTCGGGTAGCATGCTCCCATGCAGGAAACACACGATCAGATGTCCGCGGAGACGCAGCCCGCAGGGGTGTCAGAATTGGATGCACAGGTCGAGGCAGTGCTCCTCGCCTCGCCCCGCCCGATCTCTGCTTCGGCGATTTCCGCTGCCATCGCTGGGACCGGCAGGGCGACAGAGTCAGGAGAGGTGGAATCAGCCATCGCTCGCATCAATCACTCACTCGACTCGACCGGTCGTGCGGCACGGGTCGAACGCGTCGCGGGCGGTTACCGCCTTATGACACGCTCGGAGTTCGCTCCGGTTCTCGCGTCGATTCGGCTCCAACAGGTCCAGGCAAAGCTCAGCCGCGCGGCGATCGAAACGCTCGCCATCATCGCATATAAGCAGCCGATCGCGCGTGCGGATCTCGAATCGATCCGCGGCGTGGCGTGCGGCGAAGTCCTCCGATCGCTGATGGATCGCCGCATGGTCGCGATCGTCGGACGCGCCGAAGAGCCCGGGCGCCCGATGCTCTACGGCACCACGCGAGAGTTTCTTGACCAGTTCGGCCTCGGGTCGTTGAAGGATCTTCCGGCCGTCGATGCTGGAGCCAACCCATGAGTCCTTGCATCAACGCCAGATCACTCGGGCGTATCACGATCGCGATTTCGGTCTATCTCGGTGCGGCATGCTTCGCCGGGTGTGGCGGCGTGAGTTACTCCGGCCGCGTCGTCGTTGGTCCGGCCGACATCACGGTTGTCGTGCCCGCGGAGGACCCGCGACTGACGACGAGCGAGGGCGTGCCGGGCACACTCGTCGAGTTCTTGGACGAAAGGGGCGATCGAATCGGCTCGGCCACGTCGGGCAACAAGGGCGAGTTCGGCATCACGGTGCCCGTGACGAACGCGCCGACTCGAGCCGTGACGGTGCGGGCGTCCGGCTCCTCTGTTCGGGCTTCTGAGACCTCGCTCTATCTCCCACGGGACGGAGGTCGGGTGCTGGTCAATGTCACCAAGAACCCGAGCGACACACGGTGAGACTCGCATCGAACGATGACGCGGCGGCGATCATCCGCCGCAGGTACCACGCAAGCGCGGGCAGTCTGCTCTACGTGCTTACCACGGTCTTTCTCGCGATCGGCGCGATCAACAGCCAGAACAACCTGCTGTTCTTTGCGTTCGGCATCGCCGCGGGCGCGATGGTCGTCTCTGGTTTCGTGAGCGGTCCCGCGCTGATGGGCGTGAGGGCACGACGCGACATCCCCGCGCATGGCGACGTCGGACGAGAGATACGTATCCGCTACACCATCAGGAACCGCAGCCGCTTCTGGCCGGCGTTCGGGCTCACCATCGCGGAGCGTTCGGACGGCGCAACGCCCGATGGCTCTCTCGGCTCCGTTGCATCCTGTGTGCAGCATGTCGGCGCGCGTGAAGAAGTCCGCGCAACCATCGCGATCGTGCCCCGCCATCGTGGGCTTGTCACGCTTGAGCGTTTCTCGATCTCGACGACGTTCCCGCTGGGCCTGACACGCAAGTCCGTCGAGCTCTCGCAGCGTGCCACGCTCATCGTCAGGCCCCGCACACTCCGGCTACGCTCGGGGATCCTCGATCGTCTGGACGGCGGGCTGGCTCGCCTGAGCAGCGCGAGGAACATCGCAGGCCATGGAGAAGAGATCTTCGGGATCAGGGCATACACCCCCGGAGACTCGATGCGATCCATCGCGTGGCGTGCCTCCGCACGCGTCGGATCGCTCGTGGTTCGACAGAACTCTCTCCCCGCACCCGCGCGAATCTGGATCGATCTTCGCCCATCGCTCTCTGGGCTCACCCCCCACGAGCAGGAGATCGCGGTCTCCGTCGCGGCATCGATCTCGAAGCTCGCCGATTCGAAGGGCTACGCTGTCGGCGTCGTCGGATTCGGGTCGCTCGTCCTCCCCAAGCCCGGCAAGAGGCACATCGAGACCGTGCTCGATCTCCTCGCCAGACTCCGCATCTCCGCAGATTCGCACGCCGTCGCGCCGTCTATCCGCTCGCGAGACGCGGTGGTTGTCATCGCGGCCGAGCGCGAGCCGGTCCCCTCGGGCGCTCTGCTTCTCGCCATCAGCGAGGTGAATTCCATTCTCGCCCCGGATGAGTCGCTTCCCGAGCCCCCTCCCCTCCCGCCGAGCCGCCTGCGCCGCGCGTTGGCCGGGTTCCTTGGGCTCTCCGAGTCGAGTGGGAGGGCGACCACATGACGCGTGCCTTCAAGCCCCTGGCGTTCGGTCTTGCGCTGCTCGCGATTCTCTGCTACGCGCTCGCAGATGGCCGCCCCTTCTTCGGGCTCATCATGGTCGGGCTCGGCCTTATCGGGATCTGGCTGACAGAGTCTCGGAACGGCCGCCCACTCCCCCGCGCGGCGATTCTTGCTCTGGTTGCGATCGCGCTCACAAACGCCGCGTGGTCCACGGTGTCGGGCCAGCTCTCGGTCTCGTCGTTCTCGGAGTTCGTGACCTATCTGCAGGTCATCAAGCTCTTCGATCGCCGACGCGCCAGAGACTTCGCTCAGCTGCTCTCGCTCGCGATCTTCCAGTTGATCGGCTCGGTGCTCACGAGCAACGCGCTCTTCGTCGGTGCGATCATGCTCGCATTCATTCCGTTGGCTTCGTTGTGCGCCGGGCTGCTCCAGGTTGTCTCGGCGCGTGAGGCATCGAGCCCGGAGCGTGGTGGAGTCGCCAGAGGGCGTCGCGCGACCAGAGACATCCTCGCGGTCTCCGTGATCTGCGCCGTCGGCGCCTACGTGGGCGGAGCCGCCGCGTTCCTCTTTATCCCGCGCGGCCTCGGCACCCAACGACTGGGCGAGTGGGGCAACGCCAACCTCGGACAGACGACATCGTTCACGGACTCGGTCACGCTTGGCGTCGGCGGGCTTATCACAGAGTCGCAGGCGGAAGTGCTCGACGTCGAGATCACCGATCGATTCGGGCGGAACCTCGGAGGTGCCGACCGGATCTTCTATCTCAGAGGCGCCGCGCTCGAACGTTACGACCGAGGCCGCTGGACGACCTCGCCCGATGATCGGGCGACGCGCCATCCAATCGATCCCGACCGTGCGTATCCCGTGGGCGGCAATCCCAGCGACGTGACCCACATCGCCCGGGTCACGCTGCGAAACGCCTCCGAACGCAGCGGGTATCTCTTCACGCTCTGGCAACCCTCGCGGATCACATACGTCGGCACACGAGGCGTGCTCGAGATCGGCGCGTCCGGAGTGCTGCGCCGCGAAACACCGCCCGGCAGGTTCGATTACATCGCACACTCCATCGTCGATGCGGGCTTCCGAGCACGAGAGCAGCAGCAGGATCGCTCCAGAGAGATCATCTCGGCGCGTGCCTCGGATCTCGCTGAAGAGATCCTGCGGGATGCCGGTATCGAGTCGAACCCGGCTCTGCGTCCGATCGACCAGGACCTGCTCGCCGCCCAGGCCATCGAGAGCTATCTGAGGATCACATACGGGTACACACTCGACATCCTCGCACCCCGGCCGGGACGCGACCCGATCGAGTTTTTCCTTTTCGATTCACAGCAGGGGCATTGCGAGTACTTTGCTTCCGCTCTCGCAGCCATGTGCCGCTCGGTCGGCATCCGCGCCCGCGTTGTCACTGGCTTCGTGGCCGCGGAGTTCAACGAGGGTGTCGGTCGCTACATCGTTCGTGAGAGCAACGCGCACGCATGGGTCGAAGCGCAGACCGCGGGCGGGAGATGGGTGACGCTCGACGCGACGCCACCCGCCGATCTGACACGCATCCACTCGCCCACGCTCGGAACACTCGCGAAGATCCGCAGGTTCATCGACGCCATCGAACTGGCATGGATCGACGGCATCGTCGGCTTCGACGAGAAGCGGCGTGCCGACATGATCGGTGCGCAACCGATCAATCCGGGACGTGTGGAAGATCGAATGGCCGATCTCAACATGCGCGTCAGCACCGGAGGCGTCTCCCTTGTACTGCGAGCCATCAGGAACGGTCTCGTTGTGACTGTCGGGCTCGCGATCCTCGGATCTGGTCTGCTCCTGATCTACCGCACACTCGCAGCCCGGCGAGCGTTGCGCCGCATGCTGAGGGCCGCGGCTCTTGCCGAGCCGGAACTCGTCAACTCTCTGCAAGGGGCCGAGTTCTTCGCGGATCTGCAGTCCCTGCTCGCACGCCGAGGCCATGGACGCCCGGTCTGGGCCGGTCCGCTGGAGCACGCCGCCAGCGTTGAGAGTCGCAACCCTGCGCCAGTCCCGATACAGGGACTTGTTCGACTGTATTACAGGGCTCGCTTCGGCAGGCACACGCTCACCCGCAACGAACTCGGTCATGCGAACGCCACCATTCACGAGATCTCGCGGCTCTTGGTGCGGCCCCCTCGGCGAAAGAAGTCCCGACGTGGCTGATACCGCGCGTCATCCCCCGGGGTCGGCTCAAGGTGAGGTTCGATCGGGTCGATATCCGACTCGGAGGTTGATCCGCTTCTGCTTGGTCTACCGAGGATCTGCCGTGCCCGCCAATCGATCACGCACAGAGCGATGGAAAGAGTGCCTGGCTGAGATCTCTCAGCGAGGCGGCGGTATCGAGCTCTCGGTCGATCGAGGGCCGAGCGATGCCGACGACCAGAGACCAGACATCGTCTGGCGCGTCCGCCTCGTCACTGTTTCAGATACCGAACTCGTGACTGAGCATCCGACATCACTGCACGCACCAATCGATCTCCCGCCGGGTACACAGCTCATCGGGGCTATGACGATCGGGCAGAACCGTTGGATGTTCAAGACCAGGGCGGTCGCCTCTTCGGGCGTCTCAGGACGCGGGCCGTCGTTGCTCAGAATCACAGCTCCGGACCACGTCGAGCGTTGCTCGCGCCGGTCCTTCTACCGCGTGCCGCTGGGAAGCGTCGAACTGCCAAAGGTCGAGGTCTGGCCGATCCTCGATCCCACGTCCGCCATCGCTGCGGAGGTCGCTGACCGGGCGTCGGTCCACGAGATCGAGCGTGGCGGCGGAACCGTGGCCTCACAGGCACACACGCCGGTCCTGCCGGATGTAGGCCCACGATTCATCGGCCAGCTTGCAAACCTGGGCGGGGGTGGTGCGGGGCTCCTGATCGATCGCGATGACTCAGGCCCGCTCGATCGATCGCGATACCTCTGGCTCCGCATCGATCTGCGCCCGGAACTCGCCGCCCCTATCGGGATGGTCGCGAAAGTGGCCCACACCCATGCAGACAGTTCCGGACGTCTATACATCGGCGTCGCCTTTGAGTTTGGGTTCAGTCAGGGTCATCGGGAGTACGTATTGGAGCAACTGACCCGATACGTCAACGGCGTGACATCGAAGGGCCGACTGGCGAGTCCGAAAGCGGCCTGAGTGTCGCTTGTAAAGGGTTCGGTAATTCCCATATCATGTGGAAGGTCCGGGAATGTTCCCGGGCGGTGTAAACACTCCGGCCGCTGTGCCGCGCGTGCCTATTGGCTGAGTCTCCGTACGCTGACCGGGTCTGGCGTTTGGCCATGTTCCTTGCGAAGCGGACGATCCGAACGCGATGAGGAATCGCGACAGTGTCAGGACATGGATGTGCGATCACGAAGTCTGAATGGGGTTCGGGGAGAGATCGTGCGGTGAGAGCCGCAGCGTGAGGGAGGTTCGTGAGCGTTCGTTCTGATGCGTTGCCACTGGGCACGCGGTCTTGGCTCTTGAGACACACCAGAGGTGCCGCACATCGGCCTTGACCGTCCCGGTTGTAGCCGCAACCGGGGGGAAGGGCTGTCCCATGCTGACTCACTCGCTGCTCCTGGCCGAGATCGGCGTCTCACACGTGGTACTCGCGGGTGTGATCGCTGTGATCGCCGGAGTTGGACTCGGTTTCCTCTTGTGCCAGAGACTCGCAGGCAAGTCGCTCTCACGCGCCAAAGTTGAGGCCGCGCAGATCGTCGAGCGTGCAGCGGCCGAAGCCCGGACCCAGGCGGAGTCTGTCCGTCTGGAAGCCGAGCGGCAGACCCTCGCGCGGAAAGAGCAGTTCGAGCGTGAGACCGAATCCGCTCGCGCCGAGCTGCGCGATGTCGAGCGCCGACTCGCCAAGCGAGAGGATCTGCTCGACCGCAAGGAAGAGACGCTGGCTCAGCGTGATTCCTCAAACTCAAAGCAGGCGGAGACCCTCCGAGCCAGAGAAGAGAAACTCGGCGCTAAAGAGGCACAGATCGCCGCGTTGATCGAGCAGCAGACCCAGAAACTCCACCAGATCGCCGACCTCTCCCGGGATCAGGCCAGGGAGGAGCTGCTGCTCCGCATCGAGCAGGACTGTCGCCAGGACGTCGCGAAGCTCACCCGCCGGATCACCGAGCAGGCCGAGGAAGACGCCGCGAAGCAGGCCAGAGAGATCACACTCATGGCGATCCAGCGTTACGCCACGGAGCACACCTCCGAGTCAACGGTGCGCACGGTCGCCATTCCCTCTGATGACATGAAGGGAAGGATCATCGGGCGGGAGGGCCGCAACATCCGCGCCTTCGAGCAGGCCGCCGGCGTCAACATCATCGTTGACGACACCCCCGGCGTGATCGTCGTCTCCTGCTTCGACAAGGTGCGTCAGGCGATAGCGGTCGAAGCCCTTGAACGCCTCGTCGCTGACGGACGCATGCACCCCGCACGCATCGAAGAGATCATCGAGAAGGTCAAGAAAGAGATCAACGAGAGCATCATCAAGTTCGGCAAGGACGCGATCGTCGAGACCAACCTCCGAGGGGTTCATCCCAAGATCATCGAGGCGATGGGCAAGCTCCACTATCGAACCTCGTACGGACAGAATGTCCTTCGTCACTCAGTCGAGGTCGCGTACCTCTCGCAGATCATCGCCGAGCAACTCGGGCTCGACGGCGCACTTGCCCGGCGTTGCGGCTTCCTCCACGACATCGGCAAGGCGATGGACCACGAGATGGAGGGTGGCCACCCCAAGATCGGCATGGACTTCGCCAAGCAGTACGGCGAGAAAGAACCGGTACTCAACGTCATCGGCGGCCACCACGGCGACATCCCCTCGACGACGTTCTATACACCCATCATCATGGCGGCCGACGCCGTCTCCTCCGCTCGCCCGGGCGCCCGCCGCGAGAGCATGGAGCGGTACGTTCAGCGACTGACCCAGTTGCAGGACATCGCTCTTGGCTTCAAGGGCGTGACCGAGGCATACGCGATCCAGGCCGGTCGCGAAGTCCGGGTGATGCTCGACGCCGCGAAGGTCGGCGATGACGAGGCCTTCCTGATCGCCCACCAGATCGCTCGGCGCGTGAGCGACGAGATGACATTCCCCGGCGAGATCAAGGTGACGGTCCTTCGTGAGACCCGAGCCATCGAAGTTGCCCGCTGATTCGTGGTAGTGGATCTGGACACGGAGGCGTCATTCTGCGACACTGCTCCCGGGTGTCCTCGTCCTTGCCCGGAGGTGTGTCGATGCGTGAATCCTGGCCTGTGCTCATTCTGGCCATTTCGCTCTTCGCGCTGCGGTCGTTCGCGCAGCCCGACGCACGCCCGGGCGAGCCCGTGGTGCGTTACGACGGTTACCGCGTCGTCAGCGTCGTCATTCGCGACTTCCGAGACGTCCGCACGCTCGAATCGATCGGCATCGAGCCGTTCGGCTGCGAGGTCCGGCACGATCAAGCCAATGACTTTCTGGTCCCTCCGGATCGGTTCGACGCACTGGTCGCGACAGGCATGCCCCACATGGTCACGATCCACGATCTGCAGCCGCTCATCGATGCCGAGCGTGTGCGGCTCTCGGCTCCCATCGCCCGCGATGCTTCCTGGTTTCAGGACTACAAGAACCTCAGCGCAGTTGAGGCCTACATGGCCGAACTCGCTGCCCTGAGGCCGGATCTCGTCACCCAGATCGACCTCGGCGTGTCGCTCGAAGGGCGTCCGATCAAGGGCCTTCGAATCAGCAACGACGCTGTGGACCTCGGACGTTGCAAGCCCGCGATCCTGCTCAACAGCATCCAGCACGCCCGAGAATGGATCACCGTCATGAACGCGATGTTCGTCGCGGACCACCTCGTCAGGAACTACGACGACGACGCCTATGTCCGCTACCTCACCGATCACGCGGTCTTCTACATCGTGCCCATCATGAATCCTGACGGCTATGTCCACACATGGACGGTCAACCGCTTCTGGCGGAAGAACCGCAGACCAAATCCCGGTGGTTCCTTCGGCGTCGATCTCAATCGTAACTGGGGCTACCAGTGGGGCCTCTCTCTCCCCGGCGGCGCGGGCGGAAGCCCCTTCGGCTCCAGTGATGTCTACTGGGGAACCGGCCCCTTCTCCGAGCCCGAGACACAGCGCGTCAGAGATTTCGTGCTCACACACCCTGAGATCAAAGCCCACAACGACATCCATTCCTACGGGCAGATGATCCTCTGGTCCTGGGGATGGAGCCCCACGCCGATCTTCAACGCACCGGAGTGGCACGATATCGGCCAGGAGATGAACGCCCGCATCAACGCCGTTCATGGCAAGACGTACACATACGGACCGATCTATACAGTGATCTACCCCGTCTCGGGCAGCAGCGTCGATTGGTTCTACGGCACACGAAGCGGTATTCTCTCCATGAGTTACGAGCTCCGCGGTCCGAACTTCGCCCCGCCACCCTCAGAGATACTTCTCTGCGCACAAGAAACACTCCCCGCAACCCTCTTCCAAGCCGAGGCGATGATCGATCGCTACCGCTTCATCGCAGACTGGAATCGTGACTGCTCGCACGACATCGTCGATCTACTCGATTTCATCGCCGACTTCGACGCACTCGACCCGCGCTGCGACCTCGTACCCGACGGCGATCTCGACATCCTTGACCTTCTCGAGTTCATCCAGCTCTTCTCTGAGGCGAGATAATCCCCCTTACTCCCGCCTCAACTCGTATATCTGTCTCATCGACGCCCACCACTCCCCCGGGCCCGCGCCCGGAGCAGGGCGCTGGAAATCTCGCATCAACGCGTCCCACTCGCGGCATCGCGGATCGGCGGCATACCGCTGGTAATCCCTCGCCGGATCGAAGGCGTCGCTCGCCTCGAACACCATAAACAGGCGGCTCCCAAGCCGGAAGATCCGCATCTCGCGGATCCCGATCTCCCTGAGCGAGCACTCAACCTCTGGCCACACGGCCATGTGCCGCCGCTCATACTCCTCGATCATCGCAGGATCTTCGACCAGGTCGATCGTCTGCGCGAACATGGCCATGCACGTGCTCCTTTCTGCCCGTTATACTCGATTCTGAGTCCGTGATCCGATCATTCAGGAGTCGATCCACGTGCTGAGTCTCCCTCGCTTTCGACCGCCTCGCCACGCTTGCGGGCTGCTCGCCATCGCCTGCATCGCCGTCGCCGCGGCATCCGTGCTCTCAGCATGCGATCGCAAGCAGTCCTCCGGATCGAACGCGGACCAGCCAAAGCCGCTGCGGATCGCGGTCGTACCCAAGGGCACCACCCACGAGTTCTGGCGCACCGTACACGCCGGGGCGTCCCGTGCAGCCGCTGATCTTGGCGTCGAGATGGTCTTTCGCGGCCCAGAGAGGGAAGACGACAGGGCCCAGCAGATCTCGTTGGTCCAGAACCTCGTCGGATCACGCCGGTACGACGCGATCGTGCTCGCGCCGCTCGACGACCGGGCCCTTGTCGCGCCGGTCCGTGAGGCAACCGCTGCCGGCGTGCCCATCGTGATCTTCGATTCGGGTCTGGATCAATCACTTGTACGCCCTGGCTCCGACTTTGTCTGCTTCGTCGCGACCGACAACAAGCAGGGTGGGCGACTCGCCGGCGACTCGCTCGCCGCCGCAATGGGCAACACCGGCAAGGTGCTTCTGCTTCGCTACGCCGAGGGCTCGGCAAGCACGCTCCTCCGCGAGCAGGGATTCATAGATGCAATCTCGGCTCACGAGGGCATAACCCTCATTGATCCGCGCCGCTACGCCGGAGCAACCCGCGCAACAGCCCAGGAAGCCGCTGAGAACCTGCTCAACGCTCACCCGGATATCGAAGGCGTCTTCTGCTCGAACGAGTCGGCAACCTTCGGCATGCTGCTCGCCCTTCGCTCGCGCGGACTCGCCGGCAAGGTCAAGTTTGTCGGCTTCGACTCCAGCGAGACCTTCATCGAGGCCCTCCGCGAAGGGCACATGCAATCGTTCGTCGTCCAGAACCCCATGCGCATGGGCGAACTCGCCCTCCGCGCAGCCGTCGATCATCTCCGAGGCGCTCCCGTAGAGCCGGTGATCGATACAGGTGTCGCCGTCGTCACGCTTGAGAATCTCGACTCTCCTGAGATCGTCGGCATCATCCGTCCCACGCTCGCACCGAGCGAGGGCACATCAACGTCTCCCGGATCGCCATGATCATCCCGACACGGTCGAACGCTCTCGCCTTGTTCCGCGTGCTCGGACCGATCCTCGGCCTCGGCGTTGTGGTTCTCGCGTTCGTGGTCCTTGCGCCCGGACACCCCGTCACGAGCGCGGACATCCGAAACATCACGCTTCAATCCTCCATCACCGGGATCGGTGCGCTCGGTGTCGCGATCGTCATCGTTACCGGCGGCATCGATCTTGCAGTCGGTTCGGTCGTCGCGGTCTCCTGCGTCGTGACCGCGCTCGCGCTCAAGGAAGGAGCGAGCGGACCTATCGCAGCGGTGCTCGCAATCTCGATCGCTGCGCTCGCTGGCTCATACACAGGGCTCCTCACCGCCGCATTCCGTCTCCCGGCATTCATCGTGACCCTCGGTGCCATGGGGCTCTGGAGAGGCGTCGCCAAGTGGATCTCCGGAAGCACCACGGTCGTTCCGTCCACAGATGGCGGCCTCGGCTCTCTCGTGCGCCTCAGACACGCGGGGCCGTGGTGGCAACTCTCGCCCGCTTCATTCATCTGGCTCGCGCTCGCGGTCGGCGTCGCTCTCCTTCTCGCAAGAACCGTCGCGGGTCGAAAGTTCGTCGCCGTCGGATCGAACGCCGAGGCCGCCCGAAGGTGCGGCATCCACGTCAGGCGCACACGCGCAGCCGCCTACACCCTCTGCGGCGTATTCGTCGGCATCGCGGGCGTCATCCAGTTCGCACGCCTCACCGTCGGCGATCCGACCGTCGCGTCCGGCGAAGAACTCCGCATGATCGCAGCAGTCGTCATCGGTGGGGGCTCCCTCCGGGGCGGGCGTGTCTCGATATCGGGCACCGTCGCGGGCGTGCTGCTGATGTCATTCCTCTCCAACCGATCCGATGTGCTCGGCTGGCCCAACTACATCCAGGAGATCATCACCGGCCACATCATCATCGCCGCCGTGATCATCGACCGATTCCGCTCGCGGAGCGTCGCAAGCGACGCGGAGGGGGTCTGAACGATGCCCCGCCTCCGCGAGACCACACAGATCGACTGGCTCGTCATCACTGCCTCCTCACGCGCCCAGGCCGCCGGGTACCGACAGAACCTCCGCGAGCGTGCCTCACGCGGTGCGTTGGCCTCGGTCAGGCGATGGCTCGTCGTTCCCGATCCGCACGACAAGCGTGCCGGCTCAGGCAACGCCACGCTGGTCGCTCTCGCCCGCGTCCTCGGGGCAAGACTCGCCGAACTCCGGCGCGAGCACAAACGGCCGGCATCCATCGAAGGCATCCTTGAAGGGCAGCGACTGCTCATCATCCACTCCGGTGGCGATAGCCGCCGGCTCACCGCATACGCAGCGTGCGGCAAGCTCTTCCTCCCACTCGACCGCCGAGACCCGAGCGGCACGCCGCTCTCGATGTTCGATCTCATTCTCCGCGATCTTGTGAGCGTCCATCTCCGAGGCACCAACCCCGGCTCCACTCTCATTGCATCCGGCGACGTGCTGCTCAATGCCTCCGCACACACGATCGATCTGAAGAGTCCCGGCATCACGGGCGTCGCATTCCCCGCGCCAGTGGAAACCGCGAGGCGTCACGGCGTGTACGTGCCCGATGCCTCTGGCCGCGTAAAGATGTATCTCCAGAAGCCGGATCAAGAGGCGATGAGGCGTGAAGGAGCACTCGCACGTGATGGCCGAGCCCTTGTCGATTCAGGTATCGTGGTACTCGATAAGCCGACAGTTCTGCGGCTAGTCCGGTCGTTCGGGCTCACTCTCGATGCAGGACGCGAACGGCTCCGCTTCCAGCCGCCGTTCACACGCATCATCGAGGCCTCGTCGCCGCCGATGGACATGTACGCTGACGTGCTGGTCGCCGCTGCCGGTGAGACATCGAAAATGCCGATGCTCGCCAAGGCGCTCCGGTCTGTTCCCTTCAATGTCCGGATCATCCCCTCGTGCGACTTTCTCCATGTAGGCACGACCGCGGAGTTGCTCTCGTTGGCAACCAGCGACAGGCGGCTCCGGGACACAAGCAACATCGCGCCGGGACCTGTTGTTCTGGCGACAGCCGGTCATTCACGGATCACGGCGGGCGTGAACTGCTGGATCGACGCCTGCTCCTTTCAGCACGCGGCGAGATTCCAAGGAGACAACGTCGCCGTCGGCATCGAGACAGATCGTCCACTCAGCATGCCGCAGGGGTGGGGTGTTGTCATCCTCCCACTTACGCGAGGCGGCTTCGTGGGCATCGCGTTCGGCAAGTCCGACGACTTCAAGACACCCATCGAGCAGGGAGGAACCCTCGGCGGCAAGCCGCTGATCGAGCAGGTCCGGCGTGTGGAGCGCATGTCGATCACAGATCGAGCGTGCTCGCTCTATGACGCTCCGCTCTGGCCCGTCGCCAAGACTCGCAAGGATGCCCTCAAGTCCATCGAGTGGATGTGGAGTACCGATGCACTGCCATCCTCGGCATGGCTGCGCGCACCGCGACTCTCGGTCGCCGAGGCCGTGCGCACCTGCGATCATGCCTCGATGATCGAACATCGACGCACACTCGTAAGCCAGCATGCGGCAGAGGCGATCACGCACGGCACCAAGCCAGATGGAACGTCGTCAGTGCTGCAAGACCTCTTGCCCCGCGACGCGGCCCGCGCGCTCGCCGCCTGCTCAGAGCGAGCGAAAAAACAGAAAGAGCCGGCCGCCAAGGCCTCCACGCTCTGGATCGCCTCAGATCTCGCTCGTATCGTCGGTCGCGACCCCACGCCGCTACGAGATCGCGCGATGGCGTGCGTTGCCGAAGCGGTCGAACGCTCCGCGGCGCAGGCACAACGCGCCGATCGAAAGTCCACTCGCACAGAAGCCATCCTGCCCAATCAGGCCTCTTGGGCCTCTTGCCCGGCCCGCGTCGATCTCGCGGGCGGCTGGTCGGACACCCCACCGATCTGCCACGATCTCGGCGGAACGGTTGTCAACGCAGCAGTCAGGGTCGGTGGCCACGCCGCGGTCCATGCCATCGTCATGCGGACCGAACGCCCCGGCATCACCGTCACGAGCACGGATCTCGGTCGAACCACCAGCATCCGCACGACTGCGGAACTTCGTCTCCCTTTCGATCCCACACGATGGGCCTCCCTCGCGTGCGCAGCCATTGCACTCAACACCGAATCGGACGATCCGCCACGAAGCATCAACGAGGTCTGCCGAACAATGTGGGACGGACCCGGCGGGCTCCATGTGACGACATACTCCACGCTCCCAAAGGGCTCTGGCCTTGGCACCAGCTCGATTCTCGGCGCAACGCTTCTCGCCGCCCTCGCAGATGCAAGCGGGCGCACAATGACCGTCGAACACCTCTTCGCGCAGACGCTCCGTCTCGAGCAGATGCTCGGCACGGGCGGCGGATGGCAGGATCAAGCCGGTGGTCTGACGCCCGGCGTGAAACTACTCACCACCTCTCCCGGTTTCGATCAGGTCCCCCGCGTCTCGACGCTCTCCGATCGGCTCTTCAGTGATCGAAATGGGCCGCGGATGCTCCTCTACTTCACAGGCGAACGTCGCATGGCAAGAGGAATCCTCCGGGGCGTCGTCGGTCGCTACCTCGCCCGCGATCCACGCATGCTCCGCGCGCTGGTTGCGCTCAAGTCCGGAGCGAACGCCATGGCCGATGCCGTCAAAGCCGGAGACAATTCGGAGATAGCCGCACGCCTCGCCGAGTACTGGTCGCTGAAAAGAGCCGCCGATCCCGGCGCATCGCTCCCAAGCGTTGAATCGATCACGCACAAGCTGCGAGACGATCTGCTCGCCTGGGAACTCCCCGGTGCCGGAGGCGGAGGATACCTCTTCATGATTGCCCGCGATGCCGATGCCGAACATCGCATCCGCCTCTATCTCCGCAAGAATCCACTCAACGTCGAATCTCGATTCGCAGACGTAGAGATCGACGTGCGAGGGCTCGCCGTGCGTCGCACGTGAAGATGCCTATGGACGCCGCAACGACACTCTCTCGCACTCGTGCCTCGCTGCGTGGTGCATTGGCCTGTGCATCTCGCACTCTCATCGGCCGCGAAGCCGAGACCGTCTCGGAGACCGCCCGTTTCCTCGTGCTCCGTGCCGCCCTGAGAACGCTCGGAGAATCTCACGAGTCCGATGTATCGATCCCAGTGCAACTCGCAGACATGCCGAAAACTCTGAGCGACGAGCTGCGCTCTCTGGCAGGGGCTGCTCTGCTCGCCCAATGCGACTCGGATCAGCCGATCGCTTTCCGCATGGGCAGAATGTACCAGCAGCTCATGGAATGGACCATTGGTCCCGATCTGAAGCCGTTCCACATCGGCAGGTGCGAACGCCGCGCCGCCGGCGCGTTCTATACCCCAATCCATCTCGTCGATCGCGTGGCAGATCTCGCGCTCACTGCCTTCTTTGATTCCGACGGCACACCCAACGGCATCATCCGCGTCTGCGATCCCGCCTGCGGCTCCGGCAACTTCCTTGCCCGCATGAGTGCGAAGCTCTCCGCTTCTGGCAGCGAGTTCCGTGTCGAGGGGTGCGACATCGATCCGATCGCCTGCTGGGTCGCACGGTCGGCACTCACGATGGATCGGGTCTGTTCAGGCGATGCGATCCAGATACGGTGCGGCGACGCGCTCGTCGGCACGCTTGATGGATGCGAGCACGACCCGGAACTGGCGAGCGCGACCGGGAGCTTGCTGCTCCAGTGGACAGATCGACACGATATCGTGATCGGCAATCCACCCTTCCTCGGCCAGCTCGCCAGAGGCACCGCTAGAACTCGCTCACTCGCACAATACCTGAGGCATGCCTCGAGAGGGACCATCACGGGCTACGCCGATTCCGCCGCGGCGTTCGTCTGGAGAGCCGTCATGCTCTGCCGACCCCGGGGCGTCATCGCGCTCATCGTGCCCCGCTCGTTGCTCGCCTCCCGCGATGCCGAGCCGCTGCGCCGCTTTGTCGAGGAGCGCGCCGATGTGCTCGGCATCGAACCGATCGACGATGTCGCGTTCGATGCGGGTGTGCAACCCTGCGTCCTGCTCCTCCGTCGGAGCGATAAAGAAGCGAAGGTATCGACCGATGCGTACTCGTCCTGCACCTGGTCGATGAGTAATGGGGCCACGATCAACCGACGCACACTCGATTCCGCGCCGACACTCTCCTCGATCTGCTCGGCAACTGCAGACTTCCGCGACGCCTACTACGGACTCGCGCCGTTCATCATGGAAGACGAGAGCGGAACCCTCGACGAATCACTCTTCCCACGTCTCATCACCAGCGGCATGATCGAGCCGGGCCGAACCCTCTGGGGAATCAAGCGGTGCCGCATCTACAAGCGATTCTGGCTGAGGCCTCGAGTCGACCTCAACGCCCTCCAGGCCGATGAGTCGATGGGCGCGTGGGCTCGGAAACGACTCGTCCCGAAGATCCTCGTCGCGACGCAGACGAAAGGCATCGAGTGCGTCGCCGATGAAACAGGTCGCTGGCTCCCCATCACACCAGTGATCTCGGTCTACCCGAGAGAGGGTGTTCCGCTCACGCGGATCATGCGAACACTCAGCTCGCCGCAGGCGACTCTCACAGCGTCCATCATGGCACAAGGCACGGGCATGTCGGCGAGCGTCTTCCGATTGACAGCCCGACAGATCGGGCAGATACCCCTTAGCGAGTAGCAGCACATGAAAGCCCACCTCCTCCAACTCGACATGCTCTGGGAAGACAAACTGGGGAATCGCGCCAAGGCGGGTTCTCTGATTCAACAGACACCCGTCTCTCCTTCCGATCTTGTCATCCTGCCAGAGATGTTCGACACCGGCTTCTCGTTTCACGTGAAACAGACCGCAGACAATGACGGCGAGACCTCACGCTTCCTTTCAGCCACCGCGGCTCGGCATCGCATCTACCTCCATGGCTCCCGCACCGCCATCGACATGGCCGGGCGGGCCATGAACCTCGCAAGCGTGTACGCCCCCGACGGCGGGGCGATCTGCGAGTACGAGAAGGTCCATCCCTTCGGCCTCGGCTCGCCGGGCGAGCGTGAGGCCGACCACTTCCCGGGCGGCGCGGAGGTCAAGACCTACGACTGGTCCACACCGGACGGCTCGACTTTGCGTGTATGCCCCGTGATCTGCTACGACCTGCGCTTCCCAGAGCTATTCAGGAAGGGACTGCTGCTGGGGGCCGAGGTCTTCATCGTCACCACGAACTGGCCGAGCGTGAGGGCGGGCCACCTGCGTGCGTTGCTGATCGCCAGGGCCATCGAGAACCAGGCGTACGTGCTCTGTGTGAACCGGACTGGCCGGGACCCGAGCATGGTGTATGCCGGTGGATCCGTCGCTATCGACCCGAAGGGAGAGGTCGTCGCCGAGCTGAGCGATGCAGAGGCTTGCCTCACGGTTGAGATCGATCCCGTTGCGGTTCGGGACTGGAGGGCGAGGTTCCCGGCGTGGCGGGATCACCGGCTGCTTACTCGTTGACAACGACGAGAGTGGCTCGAGAGAGGTATGTCGCGTGTCGGGCCATGTAGGCGGGGTCGGCGACCTGCATGAAGTAGTCGCGGGCTCGCTCGACGCCCCAGCCGCGTTCGCCCGCGGATTCGATGGCCTCCCAGCGCGCCCATCTTGCCTGGGCACTCGCGTCCATGAGGATGGCCAGGTCGAGCATCGGCACCAGTCGCTCATCGAGCGCGTGGATCCCCTCGACGACGATCGTCTGGTGGTTGAGAACCACCTTGCGCAGCCCCTCGCGTCTGTGAGAGTGGAACGACCAGACCGGGATGCTGGCTTGTCCCGTATCTCGGAGCGAACGGATATCGTCCACAAGGCGTGCCAGGTCGGCATGCTCAGGGTTGTCACGCTCCGTCAGCGGCACATTGTCGTAGTCCGGCAGGTAAGCGTCGGTCGGGATGATGCATCCTGAGAGTTGTGTGGCGAGCGTTGTCTTGCCGGACCCGACCGGTCCTGAGATGCCGATGATGTGCGGGTGTCGGTTGCGTTCCAAGAGGAGGCGCCGGATGGTGCCGGGTGCCTGTTGCATGGTGATGCGAAGGGGATGCATGCTCACTCCCATCGCAGCACGATCTTGCCGAACTGCTCGCCGGCCTCGATCCGCTCGTATGCCTTGATGCCGTCGCGGGCGTCGAAGACCTGATCGATCGCGGGGCGGAGCGACCCGTTGTTGAAGAGTGCGACGACCTCTTTGAACTCGTGGTTGCTGCCCATGGTGGAGCCGAGGATCCTGAGTTGGTTCCAGAAGATTCTTGCGAGGTCGGTGGTTGCATCGGGGCCGCTGGTGCAACCGGGCGTGACGTACGTGCCGCCTCGCGCGAGGGACTTGATGCAGTTCAGGTGCGTCGCCTTGCCCGCGGAGTCGACCGCCATATCGACGCCTCTCTTCTCGGTCCATTTCCGCACCTCTTTCGACCAGTCTTGCCCCTGGTCGAGGATGCAGAGCGACGCGCCGAGCTCTCTAGCTTTGTCGAGTTTCCACTGGTGGCGGCTGGTGACTGCGATGGGACACCCCAGGTGGCGAGCGATGGCGAGCGCACTGGTCGCGACACCGCCTCCGATGCCCGTGATGAGCACGCTCTGTCCGGGTTTGAGTCCGCCCTTGGTGATGATCATCGAGTACGCGGTGAGTGCACAGAGACCGAAGCCCGCTGCCTGTATGGGGTTTGCCTCGCCGACATCGGCCATATTCGTTGCGGGGATGGCGAATCGCTGGGCATGCATGCCGTTGTGGTGCTCTCCGATCAGTTCGTAGAGCGGCGCGAGCGTTGTCGCGGGCGGATCACCGGGGCGGTTCGACTCGGGCAGCACGGTCGCGGCGTTCACGATGACTCTCTTGCCTCTCCACGCGGGATCGACGCCTGGCCCCACGGCCTCGACGATGCCGCACGCGTCGCAGCCGCTGACACGCGGATAGGTGAGGTCGAGCCCCGGCACACCTTTACCGACCCAGAGGTCCATGTGGTTGAACGCGCTGGCGAGGGTTCGGATGTTCGCCCATCCGGTGGGCGGCGGCGGGAGATCGGGCCAGTCGGTCTGATAGCGGATGCTGGGTGCGACGGGGTTGCCTTGCTTCGTGATGACGAGTGCGTGCATGCGAGAGGATATGTTCGGTGGTTGCAGTTGGTCGGCCCTGCGCGGAATGAGAAGAGGCCCCCACGCGATGCGTGAGGGCCTCTTGGTTGCAGATGAAACGAGGTGTGGTCTCGATCAGGAGCACTGACCGAAGATGTCGAAGAATCCGAGGAAATCCTGGATGTCGACGAAGCCGTCCGGGTTGTAGCGGTCGACGTCGAAGAGTGCGTCGGGGCAGGGCGTGACCTGGAACTCGCAGGGGCCGTAGTCGCCGAAGAAGTCGAGGAAGTCCTGGATGTCGACGATTGTGTCGCCGTTGTAGTCGGCTGGGTCGCAGGGATCGCCGCCGCCGGGCTGGCTGAGGTTGACGAACTGGTTGCCTGCGATTGCGGTGAAGTCGATGGCGCGTGCTTCACCGAGGTTGCCTGAACCGTCGGGCAGGCCACCGATGACCTGGTTGGAGACAAATCCGGAGTCGCCGTTGGTCATGAAGCCGCCGATCTTGATGTCGGAGGAGCCGTCCCACCCGAGCTCGGTGAGGCGGATGCGGAGCTCGACGCCCGTCGTGACCGCTGCTGCGCCTGCGGCAGACGATGATGTGACGCCCGCGATGTTGGAGTTGTCGGTTGAGACGGTGATCGCGTCGGGTGTGCCGACGGGATTGAAGGGATCGAACAGGAGGGAGTTGCCGGCGAGGCGCGGGGCGAAGTTGGTTTCGAGGTCGGTGTCGCCACCGTCCTGGATGTCGAGGATGGTGCCGTCGAAGAGCATGGTGTTGGTTGCATCGTTGAGCGAGCCACGGAAGGCGCGGTAGTCGTACGGCTCATCGTTGAACCCGAGGATGGGGCCGCCGGCGCGGAGGGTCGCGGCGTCGGCGTACTGGGTGACGGGGAAGCCGCCCATGTTGATGGCCATCCAGTAGTCTGGGGCGAAGTCTGCGTCCCAGACGAGTCCGGCGCCCTCGGTGCCGGGTCCGAAGCGATTGATCTGGTTGAAGAGCGCGGAGACGTTGTCGCTGCGCATGATGCTCTGGCCGTCGGTGGCGTTGGCGTCGATGAAGAGGTGCAGCTTGTTGAAGTTGCTCTCGATGTTTCCGGTGATGAGGACGTAGAGGTCGCCGTTGGCGGTGTCGACGTAGCCGTAGACACCGTCGATCTCCGAGCCGACTGCGGCGTCAGCGGAAGGGATCGTGATGGGCGGGCTGCCGGTGACGCCGGTGGTGTTGGAGTTGTCAATCGTTGCGGACATTGCGGGAGCGCCGCCGTCACCGCCGGAGAGCGCTCCGCCGAGCGTGGCGTATCCGCCATTGCCGACGAAGAAGCCGGTCGCGGTGTTGAGGTTGGCGAAGTGGACGTTGTTGGTGGTGCCGTTGCCGTCGAAGGTGAGGTAGTAATCGGCGTTGAACGCGGCGTCGAACGTAAGGTTGTTCATGGTGTTGAGGCGGGTGCCCGCTCCACCACCGAGGCCGTTGGCCAGAACGTTCTGGCCGCCGCTGACCGCGCTCGAATCGAAGAAGAGATCGAGGCCGTTGCCGTTTGATTCAACGTTGCCAGTGATCATGACATAGAGCGTGCCGCCGTTGACGACGGCGTAGACGGCGTTGATCTCGGAGCCGCCGCCTCCTGCGGGGGTGGCGGTGCCGTTGTCACCGAAGCCGGTGAAGTTGTTCTGGAGCCATCCGGCCTGGGGCGCGCCGTAGATGGAGTCCCTGGTGCCGTCGATGGTGGGCGCTGTGCCGACGGTTGCGGGGTTGAGCGTGATGTACTGGTCGCCCGCGATGGAGCTGAAGTTGATGTTGCTGGTGCCGCCGAGGTTGCCGAGGTTGGGCAGACCGCCGATGACCTGGTTGGACATGAATGAGCGATCGCCCGAGTTGATCCAGCCAGTGAGGCGGAGATTTGACGCGGAGCCACCGATGGCGGAGAGGGGGATAGCGAACTCGACGCCTGTGACAGCGGCGGCGGCGTCGCCCGAAGGCGGCACGTTTGCGGGGTCGTTGTCGCCGAAGCCCGTGGGTACATTCTGCACCCACTTGATGGCACCGTAGAAAGATTCGTCACCCGTGAGCTTGCCGTCGACGACGGGCTGGGCGAACGCCTGACCGGCGAGCGCTGCAAGAGCGGCCGCCGTGAGCACTGTGTGAACCTTCATACTTCAGATCTCCCTCATAACGGGTCCGAAACCGCGGCGTGCGCACGCCGCGACGGGCAATGCCCCGTCTGCGCGCGAGCGCAACGGGGCGTACCCAAACTCTACGAATATAGAAAGGTGATCGGCGGATTGCGAGAGATTTCTCGGTGTTTCGGGCCTCTTTTACGGGCGATCTGCGTCGTTGAGATCTCGTTCACGATTCACGATTCTGATCTCACTCGCTCGTGTAGATGCGTGCAGAGAGGGGTGGAACCCGACTATCTGACAAATCGTGTATGAAGGGATGGTCAAGCGTAGCCAGCGGTGCGTCGGAATCGCCTCGATTGACGGCGATGAGCGCCTTTCTGCCGTTGAGTTCGCGTTCGAATATGAGCAGATCAGGGTTGCCGGAGTCGAGGAACCGAATCGTCCCATAACGGAAGATGGGGCCATAGTCGGGGTGCTGCCGGATCGTGAACCACTCCTGGTAGGCAGCGAGCATGCTCAGATCGGGCGCATCGTCCGGGTTGTCCGGCGTGTCGAGGTCGGGCCACGGGATCGGCTTGCGATTGTCGGGGTCGTCAGGACCGAAGACGCCGAGTTCATCGCCGGCGTAGACCATCGGTGCCCCGAGCGCGGTTGCCTGGATCGCAACGGCGAGCATCGCGCGGCGGTGGGCGTCGGCGGAGGGTCTTTGGCGAGCGGCATCTCGACCGAGTTCCACGATGGTTGCGCCGTCGTCGTAAGGCGCTTCGGGACGCGAGATCATGGTGAGGAGTCGGGGCGTGTCGTGCGAACCCAGAAGATTCATCTGCACGAGTTCGGTGTGCGGGGCGTGCGAGAAGACGCGGCTGAGACGATCGGAGAGGGACTGGCTTGAGGTTCTGGGAGCGCCGGAGGCCCACTCGACGGTGGCGATCGCAAACGGATAGTTCATCTGGCTGTCGAAGGCGACGCCATCGAACCAGGGTTGCGCATCGAACCAGATCTCGCCGACAAGGATCGCATCGGGATTCAAAGAGCGAACGTGCGCCCGCCAGCGTGACCAGAAGGCGTTGCCAATCTCGGGAGCGACATCCAGGCGCCAGCCATCGATACCGTCGGAGGGATCGCCGTCGCCATTGGGATCCATCCAGCGGCGGGTGATCTCGAAAATGTGTTCAGAGACTTCGGGGTGGAGATCACCATCAGGTGTCTGCGTGAACTCGGGGAGGTTCCCGTTCTGGCCTTCCCACGCGGTCCACCCGACGAGATTGCCGGCATCGTTGAAGCGGGCGCGGAACCAGTCGGCGTACGGGGAGGAACGGCCTCGCTCGACGACATCTCTGAATGCCCAGTGGTCGGTGCCGGTGTGGTTCCAGACTCCGTCGATGATCACGCGCAGGCCACGCGCCTTGGCAGCGGGAAGCAGGGTGTGCAGGAAGTACTGATCGGCGGCTGTCCAGTTCCAGGTGTCGAGCGACTCGTGCTGCGTGGTGACAGGGCCGAAGGTGGGATCAATGTGCCGGAAATCGGCGGCGTCATACTTGTGAAGCGAGGATGAGGCGAAGACCGGACAGAAGTAGATCGCGGTGACGCCGAGGGACTTGATGTGGTCGAGTTGCTCGTAGACGCCGATGAGGTCTCCCCCGTATCGTCGAGCGAAGATCGTGGATCTGCGTGAGCCGCCTCTACGGTTGAAACTCGCGAGTGAGCGTGGATCGCCGGCACGCTGTCTCGACCATGCGAGTTCGATCTCATCGACTGTGATGTCGCTGAAGTCTGACTGCCAGCTGGTACGAGCCACAGATGGCCCGCTTGGGTCGTTGCCGGGGTCACCATTGCGAAAGCGTTCGGGAAATATCTGGTACCAGACCGCTCCCATTGCCCAGCCGGGTGCTTCCAGGTTGTTGTCCATGGCGAGCGTCAGAGGAAGTGGTGGGGCGTTCCCGATCTGTAGCGTGAGGTTGTTTGGGAGGGGTTGCTGGGTCGCGTTACCTATCCAGAACCGAATCGGTCTTGCAGCGTGCTCGGGATCGTTGATTCTGAACGGGATTGTGAGGAGCGGTTCGCTACCCGGAGTGCCGATTCGAGCCACGTGGTCCCCGATCCCGAGAGCGTGGTTCTCCAGGTCGAAGAGGCCGATCGATGGGGAGAGTGTGCGGATGGCTGGCTGGGCGTGGAGGGTCCCCGCAAGCGTGAATGCGGTGAGCAGCGCGAATCCTCGGGAGGTGCGGGACGTTCTTCTCGAACGATCGCTGTCGGCTGCGTTCATATGACCTCTGTGTGGGTGTGGCCTGTGCGGCGATCGGTGAAGAAGGTGGAAATCGCAAGGATCTTGACGGCAACCTGACACGGACGTTACCTTGATGTATGCGGCGCGGCAACATCTGGTTGTCGTGCTTCGGTCGATTCCGTCTGCGGACGAGGAGTCATCCATGCACGTTGGGCACGTTGGAGCATCATGTCGTAGGGCGTTCACGCTTATCGAGTTGCTTGTCGTGATCGCGATCGTTGCGTTGCTGATCGGCATTCTGCTTCCCGCGCTGGGCGAGGCGAGGAAAGCCGCGGCACTGACAAAGTGTCTGGCCAACACGCGGTCGATGGGCATGTCGCTGACGCACTACGCGAACGAGAACAAGGACTGGTACCCATTGTTCCTGATGAACAGCGCGCAGCGAACGGCGTGGCGGACGAGCAAGATTCTGACGAGCCAGAACTCGTATGGCGGTGTTGCGGGGCTCTTCAGTCTCTGGCAGGTCGGCGATGCTGAGGATGAGAACGGCGTGGTGACGGGGACTGATCGCTACGGCTATCGCGGGGCGAGCGGTCCTTCTGGAGATCCGAGTTCGGCAATCTACACGGGTTCGAGCCCGCCGGTGAGCACGCCGCTGATGTCGGGCTATTTGGACGGTTACGGCGCGTTGCTCTGTCCGTCGGATCGTGAGGACAGGTACTACGGGAAGACGCTGACGGCGACGAATTACTCGTCTGCGGCGGCTGTCGTTCCGAAGATGCCGAACAGCGAGCGGGACGTGGTGTCGTACAACATCTCGTACATGTATATCGCCGGTTTCAAGACGTACGAGTCGGTGATTCTGAATCCTGCGCCGTTGTGGGGCGACGACACGAACGGCCCGGATTACAGCACCAACTCGTTCTACAAGTCTGAGAGTAACCACATTCCCGCGAGGGCCCAGCCCGGATTTTACGGGAAGGTCGACAACCACAGCGACCGAGGCGGGAACTGGGTGTTCACGGATGGGCACGCGGACCTGATCCAGGGGCGTATCGAGGAGATCTTCTTCGAGACCGGGGATTCGACGAACGCCCAGAGCATCAACACGATCGATCGAACGCGAAGTCAGCGTGTCCAGACGATCGATTAGGAAAGGTCCGGGGTCGGCGGTTGCACGCACAGACGGGACGTTCACGCTATCCTACCGACCCCTCGCTGCGAGCGGATCGCGGGAGGCGGACAAGCCATCGCCCCGGTTGGTGCGTGGCGGGTAACTCGACAGCAGCGACACGGGTGAAGATCTGACTGGCACCGTGAAACAACCGAAGAAGGGATGGCTGAGGCGGCTGCTGGCGTTCCAGGAGTCGGGCTTGGTGCTGGTGATCGTGCTGATGGCCGCGGCACTGACGTTGCTGGGCGGGACGAAGCTGGTCCCGAAGATGGACCCGGCAACGAATACCGTCATGCGCGATCCCGAGACGGGACAGCCGATCCGCGTCGAGGTCAATCGGTTTCTTGATACGCAGAACATCGTCCAGGTGGCCAACAACGCGTCGTACATCGCCGTAATGGCGGTGGGGATGACGGCGATCATCGCGCTAGCGGGGATCGATCTCTCGATCGGCTCGATCTATGCGTTGGCGGCGTTGTGCGGCGCGTTCGCGATGCGTGAGTTGGAACGCTCGACAGGGCTCGCGGTTGCGTTGCCAGTCGGGCTGGGCGTGTGCATGGGTGTGGGTGCCATCGCGGGCATGCTGAACGGGGCGATGGTCGTTGGGCTGCGCGTGCATCCGTTCATCATCACACTGGGAACGATGGCGATCTATCGCGGCGTTGCATTCGTGTTGAGTGGGGGGCAGACCGTGAGCGGCTTCCCGGAGTCCGTGCAGCGAGGGTTCTTCAAGTACACGATCGGGGGCGTGCAGCCGGTGCCGTCGTTGCTGATGGTGGTGACGACTCTGGTCGGCTGGTTTGTGATGTCGCGGACTGTTCTCGGGCGGCGTGTGTACGCGATCGGCGGGAACGAGGTCGCGGCGCGGTACGCGGGGATTCCGGTCGGCAGGGTCAAGATCGTTGCCTTTACGATCGCGGGGATGCTGGCGGGGCTTTCGGCGTGCATGTACGCCGGGTACTTCGGAGCCGCGACATCGGACGCCGGCACGGGATATGAACTGCGTGTGATCGCGGCGGCGGTGATCGGCGGGGCGTCTCTTTCCGGCGGGCGCGGCTCGGCGCTCGGTGCCGCACTCGGTGCGGTCGTCATCGAGCTGATCAACAACGGGATGATCATTCTTCAGGTAGATCAGAGTTACAACCAGATCGTGATGGGGGCCGCGATTGTGATCGCGGTGCTGGTCGATCAGGCGAAGAGCAACCCTGCGGGGGCGTTCGCGGTGTTCGGGCGTTTGTCTAGAAAGTGATGAGACACTCTCGGCCGGCGTGCCGGCCTTCGACGGAGGTACAGCCATGTCTCGAAGCGTGATGAATATCGTGGGCGCGGCCGCCCTGATGCTCTCTGTGCTGGGCGGGTGCAAGAAGTCCGAGGGCGGGAGCGCAGCCGCTCCCACGCCCGGCGGGACGAAAGCGAGCGGGAAGTCGGAGTATGTCTTCGGCGTGATCGCCAAGAGCCAGGCGAATCCCGTCTTTCAGGCGGCTCGGACCGGCGCAGAGGATGCAGCGAAAGAGCTCTCCGCCAAGCACGGTATCAAGGTCACGGTGAACTGGCGGACGCCGAACACGGAGGATGCGCAGCAACAGGCGCAGTTCATCGAGCAACTGGTTGCGCAGGGAGTCGATGGGATCACGGTCTCGTGCACGGATGCCGCGATATTGACGGGGGCGATCGACGACGCTGTGAACAAGGGCGTGTATGTCGCGACGTTCGATTCCGACGCTCCGGCGAGCAAGCGGTTTGCGTACTACGGGATCAACGACGAAGAGGCGGGCAGGGCGGTCGCACGCGAATTGATCAAGGTGATGGGTGAGACCGGTGTGGTCGCGATCCTCGCGGGCAATCAGAGCGCGCCGAACCTGCAGACGCGTGTGAGGGGCGTTCGTGACGAGATCTCGAAGCACCCCGGCGTGACGATCAAGGACGTGTACTACCACCCGGAGACCGCTCCGGACGCCGCGGCGAAAGTGAAGGATGTTCAGATCAATAACCCTGAGATCACGGGATGGGCGATGGTGGGGGGCTGGCCGCTCTTTACCGAGAACGCGCTGGATGGGGTCGCCGGGAAGGCGAAGGTTGTCTCCGTCGATCATCTGCCGGAGCAGTTGAATTATGTGCGGGCGGGGCAGGTGCAGGCGCTCGTCGGGCAGGACTGCTACGGGTGGGGGTATCGAACGGTGGAGATGCTCTTTGAGCGGGCGCACCTCAACAAGAGCCCCGAGAACGTGATCAACACGTTCGAGCTCTCGGTTGTGACGATCGAGAACGTGGACGAGTACGCGGGAATCTGGAATCGTTGGCTCGGCAAGAAGTGATCGACTTGATTCAGGCGCCGGGCGGGAGAAGTCCCGCCCGGTTTCTTTGTCGGGAGCTATCAGGTACGTATGGAGCAGACAGCAGTTCAACCTCTGGTCGTTGTCGAGCGAGTCTCGAAACGATTTGGCGTGACGCAGGCGCTCGACGACGTTTCGGCGTCCTTTCTGGCCGGAGAGGTTCATGCCCTGATGGGTGAGAACGGCGCGGGGAAGAGCACGCTCGGCAAGGTGATCGCGGGATTGCACAGACAGGACGCGGGATCGGTGACGGTCGGGGGGCATGTGCTTCGGCCTGGCTCGATCGACGACGCGTACTCGCACGGGGTGCGGATCGTCCATCAGGAACTGGCACAGTGTCCGAACCTGTCTGTGGCGGAGAACCTGTGCCTGCACGACATGCCGCGCGGCGCGTTCGGTCTGGTTGACCGGCGGGCCATGAACGAGCGGGCGGCGCGATTGGTCCACATGCTCGAACCGGGGATCGACGTGACACGTCCGCTCGGCGAGTTGTCGCCGGGTTGGCGTCAGATCTGCCAGATCGCGGCTGCGCTTGAGCGTCGTGGAGATGGGCACGCGAGCGATCCGCGGGTGATCGTGTTCGACGAGCCGACATCATCGCTCTCAATCGCGGAAGTCGAGCGTCTGCTTCGTATTGTTCGCGATCTTGCGGCCCGCGGGCTCACGATCCTGTATGTCTCACACCGCATGGGCGAGATCTTCGCGTGCTGCGATCGGGTGACGGTGCTGCGTGACGGCAAGTATGTCGCCACGTCGAGAGTCAGCGAGATCGACGAGCCCACGCTCGTTGAGCAGATGATCGGCCGACGTGTGTCGACCCCGTCTTCGAGAGCCGGGGCCAATGGTCACGGCGTGCAAGGAGCAGCGACCGGCACTGGACTGCGTGTCTCGTCGCTCTCGTCACCCGGGAAGTTGGATGGTGTTTCGCTCTCGGTCCGGCCGGGTGAGATTGTCGGCATCGGCGGGCTGGTCGGCGCGGGCCGGAGCGAGCTGCTCGACGCGATCTTCGGGCTAGATGCAGCTTCTCATGGAGTTGTAGAGGTCGCGGGCACTGCTCTGCGTCCCCACAACCCGCGAGCGTCGATCAAGGCGGGGATGGGTTATGTCCCGGAGGATCGCAAGATCCAGGGTTTGTTCTTCTTGCTGGGGATTGATGAGAACATCGTTGCTCCGGTCATGGGGCACTTGGCATCATCGGGCGGGATCCGCAGACGCCGCGAGGAGAGCCGCCTGGTGGGGGAGCGGATGCGTTCGTTCCAGGTGAAGGCGGCTTCTCCTGCCGCCCTTCCCGGCTCGCTCTCCGGCGGCAACCAGCAGAAACTGCTGCTGGCGAGGTGGATGGGGAAGGAGACAATGGTGCTGCTGCTCGATGAGCCGACGAGGGGGATCGACGTGGGCACGAAGGCAGAGATCTACAAGCAGATCCGCGACGCGGCGGCGTCCGGCGTGGCAGTGCTGCTCGTGTCGAGCGAGATGCCGGAACTTCTGCATCTTTCGGATCGCGTCCTCGTGATGAGCGAGGGGCGCATCACGGGCGACTTGAGTGGCGATCAGATGACACAGGCCAACATCCTCCGCTTGGCGACGATGGAATCGCACACTCCGGTGTCAGCGGCACCCTGATCGTGCTCGGTCAGCGTGCGGGAAAGAGGAACTGGAGGGCTTCGGGGAGCCGCTCGGCCCACGCTCCCTCGTTGTGGATCGCTCCTTCGCCGATGACAAGGACGCGGTTCTCGCTGGAGACACCCTTTGCGCCGAGGAGCGCGTAGAGGTCCTTGGCGCACTGGAGGTATGCGGCATTGCGGGCGGCGTCCGATGGATCTCGCCCGACTTCGTGTGTGCCGACAGCGACGAAGGCACGCTCAGGGAAGTTGCTCCGTTCCTCGAAGTAGCGGAGCAGCAGCCGGTCCTTCGCGAGCATCGCGGGGCTCTCGAGGAGTGTCGCGCCGAAGAGATCGGGGCGTTCGGTAGCGGCGTACAGAGAGATAACGGCCCCGAGCGAGGAGCCGCCGATCACGCGGCTCTGTCTGCCGGGGCGAGCACGGACGACGCGCTCGACGCGAGGAATGACCTCTTGCGCGAGCCACTGAACGTGGTCCTTACCTCGGGCTGCGAGCCCGTCGTAGACCTCGATCGGGACGTACTCCTCGATGCGGCGCATGCCGACGCTCGGTACACCGACGATGATGAGCGGCTCGATCTTTCCTTCGGCGATCAGGCGAGTCGCGGTCTCGTCGGCCATCCACTCGCCCGGTACGTGAGGGAGTTTCTCGAAGATGTTCTGCCCGTCGTGCATGTAGAGAATCGGATATCGACGCGAGGCGTTCTGCGGGTCGTCATAGCCCGGTGGGAGCCAGATCAGGAGGTCTCTGCGGACCGGGATCGGCCCTCCGGCGACCTCGATCCTTCGGAGCGTGCCTCCCGCGATATCGATGGTTCTGTAGGGATCGGTGCGTAGCCGGGCGTCTACATCCGGCGGAGGATCACGGAACTGCTCGACGGTGATCTCGATGACGGGGCGCTCGCCGGGGCGGAGAGATGCGGCGTCGATCAGCGGGAGCTCGCGGTTCGGGATGTCCTCCATCGCGCCCGTGACCTCAACTGTCTCCCACGAGCCGAGCGTGAGCTTGAAGGCCAGGCGAGACCCGTCCGGAGACGGTGGGAGTTCGATCTGCCACTTGCTGTCGGAACGCGGCGTGAGGCGCCGATTCGGATCGCCTGGGTTCCAGCCGTTGTGGTTGGAGCCGATGTGCAGCGGACGCGATTCGCTCGCCTTCCCTGATTTGTCGGTGACGACCAGCATGAAGCCCGTCGAGAGCAACTCGGGCTCTTTCATGACCTTGGGTTGTGACTGTCCGGACGGGCGGCCGGGCGCGAGCGTGGAGAGCATCGCGTCCTTGAGCTGCGCGGGCCATGTAGGGTCAAAGGGGACACCCTCGCTCTCGGGCCTCTCCATGCCTGTCGGCACGAAGGGGAGACCGAAGGAGTCGGGATCAGATTCTGATGCGAACCTGGCCAGGGTACCCGCGATGCCCGCTCCGACGAAGATTCCCGGCCGTGTGTTGACGCCGATGGCGCGCCGAACCCTGGGAAGAGCGTTGCGAGCCAGATCGCGGATGAGCTCGGGACCGTTCGCGTCGAGGCCGTACTCAGTCTCTCGCTGCGAAGCGGAGATGGGGCCGGGGACCGCGATGATGACGGGAGGGACGATCTTGCCGGAATCGGAGAGGACGGTTGCGGACTCGTCGGCGCTCCATTCTCCGCCCAACGCGGGGACGAACTCGAACGCGGCCTGTCCGTCGAGCATCCACACGATCGGATGCGTACGCCCGATGTTGGCCGGGTCCGTGTGACCAGGCGGGAGCCAGACAAGAAGGTCGCGGTTGCGCCCCAGGAGCACGGCTTCGATTCGGCGAACGTCGCCGGTGACCTCAAGCTCGCGATAGGGAGCGATTCGGTTGAGATCGGGCTCGGGTGGGCGTCGGTCTTTCCAGTTCTCGATGATCAACTCGATGATGGGTGGCTCGCCGGGGCGGATGCTCGCAGCGGAGAGGCGTGGGAGCAGGCGGTTCTCGATCTCCTCGAGCTGGGCATCGACCTCGACCGTGTCCCACGAGCCGCGTGTGAACTTGAAGTTGAGACGAGAGTCGAGAGCGGGTTTGGAACGGACGATCTGCCACTTCCCGTCCGAGCGGCGCGTCAACGCCTGGGTCGGATCGTTGGGGTTCCAGCCATTGTGGTTCGACGCGAGGAGGATCGGCGACTCGGTGGTGGCGTGGCCCGTTCTGTCGGTGACGAGGATGACGAAGCCCTGTTCGAGCGACTCGGGTTGGACGAGTTCATCCTGTGCGTGCGCGTGTTGCGGGGCGGACACGAGCAGCAAGGAGATCAGCCATGCGAGCGAGAGGTGTGTGCGTGTCATGCTGGATCCGTTCGGTCGCGGAGGATGGGAGCGAGGTTGCGTGTTCGCGGAGCGGGCCGCGTTCACTGGCCGGGGAATCGGGCCTGTGTGAGATCGACGGTGACGGTCTGGCCGTCGGTTGAGAGCGCGGCGGCTTCGCGCCCGTCGTCGAGCATGACCCGGACGACGAGGTTCCGATTCGGGCGGGCCATCGAGCCCCGGGTGCCTGCGATCTCCACGGAGACTGTGTCGCCTGCACGGGTTGCGGTGTAGGTCGTTCGAAGGTACTCGCCGTTTCGGTAGGCGTACCCCTCGCCGGCGTCTTCATACAGCGTGCCCGTGGCCTTTCCGCTGGCATCGAGCGACACATAGAGGGTCAGGGGGTCGAGCGGACGCTCGTCGACGTACTGCTCGATCGGTCCGACGGGGAGGATTGCGCCCGGGCGGACATAGAGATCGGGCAGGTCGGCATCGGTCGCGCCATCGTGGAGATTGAGGGGCCGCCAGTTGCCGCGGGGCATCACGGGCATGCGGTCGCCGAGCGGTGTCACCTTCGCGACGACCAGCAGATCTGATCCGAGCAGGAACGAATCGTCCTCTGATCGGAGCGCAGGGTCGGCAGGATCGGCGAAGAAGGTCGGCCGCGCGACGGGCATGCCGTTGCGTGATGACTCCTCGAAGACGGTGTAGAGGAAGGGTATGAGGCGGTAGCGACGTTCAAGGGCCATGCGGCTTGAACGCTCGACGTTCTGGTCGTAAGCCCAGGGCTCTTTGTCGCGGTTGCCCTTGCCCGTGTGGCCTCTTGAGAAGGGGAGGAGCGAGCCGATGCCCATCCAGCGGGCAAACTGCTGGCCGTCGCCGTTGCCGATGAAGCCGCCGATATCGGGGCCGCTGAAGGGCTGACCTGACAGGCCGAGGTTGAGGATCATGGGGATGGAGTTCTCGAGGTCGTACCACTCCGCGGCGTTGTCTCCGGTCCAGGTCGCGGCGTAGCGATGCCCGCCGATGTAGTTTGCGCGTGTGAGGACGAAAGGTCGTTTGTCGGGATTCGCGGCCTCGATCCCCTGCTTTGTTCCGAGCGCCATGAGCATGCCGTAGACGTTGTGGTAGCGGGCGTGGGGGCCTTCGGAGAGGATCCCTCCGCCCCGATGGACGTTGTCTTCTGGCATCGTCTTGGTGGGTACGTTGAAAATCGCGGGCTCGTTCATGTCGTTCCAGACGCCGTCGATGCCTGTTGCCATGAAGTCTTTGTAGAGCCCGGCCCACCACTGCATGGTCTCGGGGCGTGTGTAATCGGGAAAGACGCACTGGCCGGGCCAGACCTCGCCGAGATACACCGAGCCGTCGGCCTTCTTCACCCAGTGATCGCCGGCGGTGCCGGAGTCGTAGACGCTGTAGCCGGGTTCGGCCTTCACGCCCGGATCGATCATCCAGATCGTGCGGTAACCCATGGCGTGAAGATCGCTGTTGGTTCGTGCGGGGTCGGGGAAGTGCGAGGAGTCAAAGGTGAAGACGCGATAGCCGTGCATGTAGTCGATGTCGAACCAGATGACATCGCACGGGATGGAGCGCGAGCGGAAACCGTCGGCGATCTCTTTGACGCGGGACTCGGGGTAGTAGGAATAGCGGCACTGGTGGTAGCCGAGCGCCCAGAGGGGCGGCAATTCGATGGTGCCGATGTGAGCAGCCAGTTGGATCATGACCTCTTGCGGGGTGCGGCCCTCCATGACGATCAGCGGGAACTCTGGGCCGTCGGCAGCAAACGTGATGCTGTTCGTCAGATCAATCTCGCAACGCCACGTGGTGTCGGCGAGCACGCCGAAGGCCGAGCCGTCTTCTCGAACGGCGAGAACCCACGGATGAGACTGGTAGAGCGACTTGGTCTCTTCGCGATAGCCATATGCGTCGGTGTTCCACGCCTCCACCACGCGCCCGTTGCGGAGGAGTGGACCGGCGTTCTCGCCGGTGCCGTAGAGACTTGTGCCGGGAGCGATCGCGATGCTCGCGACGTGACGCCCTCTTGCATCTTTGCTGAACGTCGGCTTCGCGGTGCCGGGACTGGCGATCTGTTGGCGCTTTTCTCTCATCGCGGGGTCGGTGAAGGACATCGATGGGAGGGCGTTCTTCGCGGCATCTTCCGATGCATCCCAACGGGTCGCGCCGGTCGGCAGCTTCGCTGAAACCTGAGCGAGTGCGTGCGGAGCGAGTGTTGCCAGCGCGGCAGCAACAAGGCATGCGGGGAGAGACCTGCGATGAAGGTGGCGTGGCAGAGGCATGCGATGGGGTCTCCGATCGTCTGCGGTTGGTGATATGGGACGTGAGACAACTCAGCGAAACAGTGTTGCCGAGAGCGGGAGGGTAGCAAGAAACGTGTTGTGCGGGGGTGACGCATGCCAAACGAGCACCGTGATCGTGTATGCATGGCTACGGGCGGCTTTCTGCAAGATTCACGCGAAAAGTGGTGCATGGTCTGTTCCATCGCGGGAGGAGAGTCGTCATAATCCCGATAGCCCAGACCCTCCGTGCAGGTGGGTTCGCTGTATTTGTTGGAGATGACAAGATGCCGAACACCGGCCGTATGAAGAATGTGTCGTTCCCGACTGTCTTCGCGTTGGCAGTCGTTGCAGCGTGCGGCCTTCCATGTGCCGCCGATGATCGCCCCGTGATGCTGCATTGGTTTGAGCAGCCGTGGCGGGATCTCGAGCGTCGAGTACCTGACTTCTTCAAGGCAGGGTATGGATCGGTGTGGCTGCCCCCTCCCGGGAAGGGCGCGAGCACCAACAGCGTCGGCTACGACGTCTTCGATCGGTTTGATCTCGGCAGGCCCGGCGCGCAGACCGCCTACGGAACCGAGAGCATGTTCCAGGTGATGGTGCGCGAACTGCAGCGTGCCAATGCGGAGGTCTATGTCGATTCGATCCTGAATCACAACTCGGGGCGGCAGACGAGCGCGTCCTTCCAGGCGGCGGGAGGGTGGCCGGGGTTCTGGATGGCACCCGCAACGCCTCCGGTCAACAAGCAGGCGAACAGCGCGTGGGGTGATTTCCACAACAACCCCGGGAGCGCGACGTTCTATCTTCAGTCTGAGAACCCCGGTGGTGCGTGGTACGACACGATTCTCGGTGATCTTGTCGCGCTCGTGGACATCGCGCAGGAGTCCAACAACTCGTTCATCCGGCATCCGGTCGAGTCTGGCAACCCGCTCAACATCCCGGCGGGAACGGTGCACAACAAGCCCGATCCGAACAACGCGCGGTTCTATCCGGATCAGTCGCTGACGCCGATGACGTTCACGAATCCGGCGTTCCAGGGGCAGCCCGCGCAGAACTTCACGCTGCACCCGTACAACACGGCAGACCCACTCGCTGGCGATCCGTACCCGGACAACGCGACAGGACTGCTCATGCGTTACACGCAGTGGATGCTCGATGTTCAGGGCATCGACGGTTTCCGTCTTGACGCGGCGAAGCACGCCCCGTCGTGGTTCTGGATCCAGTACTTCGATGCCGCGGTGCACAACCGGCGCACCACACCAGACGGCCGCAAGGTCACGGCGTTCTCTTTCGGCGAGAACACGGCGGGCAACAGCTTTGTGTTCGACAACTACGTGAGAAAGCCGAACGGGCGGAATCCGCCCCGTCCCGGAGACTCATTCGGAAACCGGGATGCGCTCGATCTCGCGGGCGCGGGTGCGTTGCGCGATCTGATCAACGCTTCGGGTTTCGGGAACTGGGGGAACGTGCTCTCGGCGCACATCGACACCGCGGACGATGGCTTCAACAACGGCACGGTGGGCGTGAACCATGTCTTCAGCCACGACAACGGCACGGTCGATGGCCCCGGCTCGCTGCCTTCGCTGCCGACGCTCCGGCAGCAGGGGCTCTTCGCGCACGCGTATGTGATCAATCGGCCCGGCATTCCGATCGTGTACTACAACGCGCGGGGCGTCACGCGCCCGACAGGGTCGTTCTTCCCCGACGAGGGCACGCCGATCGCGCTGGGCTTTGATCCATCGAGCGGCACGATGTCTGACCTGATGACCAGACTGGTGCAGGCCCGGAACTTCGCCGGTCGAGGTCAGTTCTTCCCTCTCAACGCGAACATCAGCGATGTGCTGATCTACGAGCTCAGCTCACCCCGATTCGCCGGGGCGTCGTATCCGGGCGGCTATGCCGCGAATATGCTCGTCGGAACCAGCGACAGCTACGCATCGGGCAGCGCGTTGGGGAATGTGACGACGACGTTCCCCGCGGGAACGCGCCTGCAAGAGATCACCGGCAACGCCGCGAGCGCGAGCGTCGATCCGAGCGGCATCATTCCCGAGACGATCGTTGTGGGTTCCGGGGGTGTGGTGAGCATCCGCGTGCCGCACAACGTGAGCAGTGCGGGGGAGCACAACCGCGGGTACGTGATCTATGTGCCGACGCTCCCTTCGGGCGTGCTTGAGTTGACGCCTGTCGCGAGCACGATCCCGGCGGATGCGCCGAGCACGCCTGTGCAGCGTCGCCGCCTGACGTCGGTCCCCGTGATCACGGCCGATCAGTTCACGATCCGGCTGACGACAAGCAAGACGGACCCGCTCGACACGAACTTCGACGACAACGCCCTCTTCAGGCTTGATTCGGGTTACATCGATGCGAATGGCAACGGCTCGGTCGATTTCGACCACACGACGGGTGTGGTCGCGGGATTCGAGCAGTTCCTTACCGTGAATCAGCCCCTCTTCGGCTCCGCTGCTGCCAACGGCCTCTATGAGCAGTCCATCGACGCGACGGCTCTGGCAGAGGGGATGCACTATCTGGCCGTGCGAGCGTTCCGCAAGCGGAACGCGGATGAGGCGCCGTTGTTCCGTGAGTTCCGCGAGGTCTTCTATGTCGATCGCGAGCCGCCGGCTATTGAGTTCATCGATCCGCCCTCGATCCTGACGACGACCAGCCACGAGTTCCGTGTGCGGGCTCTTGATCGCACGACCAACTTTGTGTACATGCTCCTGAATGTGCCGAGCGGCACGGATCCCTTGACGCTGATCGGTTTGCCGAATCTGGCGACTCGCCATGACAGACTGGAGCATCGTCGGACGGTCGGCGTGTTCAACACCCACGGCTTCCACACGGTGACGGCTGTCGCGACCGAGGAATCCGGGAACGCTCGGGTGCTGACCCACACCTTCTTCCTCGATCGGTGTGCCGCGGACTACAACAAGGACGGCATCTCTGATGTCGCCGACTTCCTCGACTTCTTTGACGACTTCGGCCAGTGCGAGGGACAGGCCATGCCGTGCGGCAACTACGGCAATCCCGATTACTCGGGTGATGGCTTCATCGATATCCAGGACTTCCTTGGCTTCTTTGACGCCTTCGGACAGGGCTGCACCTGAGCGAGGCGATCGAGTCTTCTAGATGCCGCAAGCAATGAACGCGAGGGCTTTGTGCCTTCGCGTTCTGCTTTACCTTTACCTCTACCTTGTCGTGTTCAAGGGCGGCACGCCTTCGAACGTGATCTTCACGGGCTTGATGAGCCCCTCGGCATCGAACTCCATTCGATCGATGCACACCACGCGGTGATCGCGATCGGTCTCGCCCAGCGGCCGACGATGGTACACGATGTAGTACTCGTCACTGTCCGGGACATGGATCACGCTGTGGTGCCCCGCGCCGGTCGCCACTTCAGGATCCTGCTGCAGGATCTTGCCGATGCGATTGAACGGCCCGAGTGGTGAGTCGGCGATCGCGTACGCGACCGAATAATCGGGTCCGGTCCAGCCCCCTTCCGACCACATGAAGTAGTATCTGCCGTCGCGGACAAACATGAATGGGCCTTCGACGTACCCCGCGGGCGTGACCTCGCGGAAGAACGTTCCATCCTCAAAGGGGACGAGCGACTTGAAGTCCGGCGCAAGCCGCGTCACGTTGCACCGCCTCCACCCACCGTAGAACATGTAGTGCTGGCCGTCGTCGTCTCTGAACACGAACTGGTCGATCGGCTGGGCTCCGTTATGGAAACGATCGACAAGCGGCTTCCCGATGTGATCCTGGTACGGCCCTTCGGGTCGATCGGCTACTGCAACGCCGATGCCGCCCAGTTCATCGTCACTCTGGATATCGTTCGCGCCGAAGAAGAGGTAGTAACGTCCCTCATGCTCGACTGCGGCCGGAGCCCACATGGCGCGGCGTGCCCACGAGATGCTCGCCCGTTCGAGCACCCTCTCGTGCTTCTGCCAGTTGCGCAGGTCGGTCGACGAGAAGGCGTCGAAGTGGAGCTGGTTGTCGTATCGTGCGGAGTACGTCGGGAAGATCCAGTAGCGGACGCTGCCGTCGGGATCGCGGAAGACCGCGGCCTCGGGGTCGGCGTACCACCCGGGAAAGACCGGGTTGCCATTGCCCGCATCCGGTGGATCAGCAACATTCGCGCACACGCTGTACGCGGGGATCACGAGCGATGCCGCGACGATAGCCCCCGCCGTTGCGATGAGGACCGAATGCAGTGCGCGTGTGCATCTCATCATGGAACGTCTCGCGCCATATGCGGCTCTTCAGCGACGACGGCCTCCTGCTCCGTGTTCTCTCTCATCGAGGCGAGCGCGGCTTTCAGGGTGCCGCGGCCTCGCTTGACGCCAACCGTCGCCTTCTGGGTGTCTGCGTGCTCTGCCGGCATCGGCAGCTCACCGTGTGCTCCGACCTGATCGAAACGAACCTTGACGCGGGTCGAGACGCCACGCTCCTGCATGGTCACCCCGTACAACTGGTCCGCGGCCTGCATGGTCTTCTTGTTGTGCGTGATCACGATGAAGCGTGAGCGGTCCGTGAACTGGCGGATCATCGCGCAATAGCGAGCGACATTGCCCTCATCCAGTGCCGCATCTACTTCGTCCAGAACGCAGAAACACGACGGTTTCGAGCGGAAGATCGACATGAGCAGGGCGACAGCGGTGAGGGTCTTCTCGCCGCCCGAGAGCTGGTCGATGGTACGTGGTTCTTTGCCCGGCGGTTTCGCCACGACCTCGATGCCGCTCTCCAAGAGATCGATCTCGTCTGTGACAACCTTCTCGCCGTTGATCTCCTTGATCAGCGGCATCAATCGCACCTCGGCGCGGCCTCCTCCGAAGAGACGCCGGAACATACCATCCTGGCTCCCGAAGTGTTCCTGGATCGCGCTGAAGATCGCGCCGAACTGCTCCTTGCTGACGAGATTGAGACGCTCGATCAGTTCGGAGAGTCTTTGGGACGCGAGATCAAGGTCGGCCACCTGGCGGACGAGGTTCTCGTTCTGGCCTTCGAGCTGCGTCTCTTCATCGATGGCGTCAAGGTTGACATTGCCGAGCTTCTTGATCTCTTGACGCAGGATCTCGATCGCAGCGATCGACTCGGGCTGATCGATGCGTCGAACGTCTCCCTCGGACATCATCTGGCGGTACTCGGGATACTCGCGCCCGAGATCGATCGCGAGGTCTTCCTGCGTGCGTTCCTCGAGGTTCTCCCGCTTCACTTCGAGCTCGCGCCGGCTGATCTCAAGAGAGTTCCAGTCACGCTCAAAGACACCGAGTCTCTGGCGAGCTTCGGCCAGTTCGCCGGCGTGCTCCTGCACGGTTGCGTTGACGCGAGTGATCAACTCGTTGGCCGCGTCGGCTTCCTTCCTCATGGAGATCGCGTGCGATGAGGATTCGGCGATCTGGCGGTCGGCATCGGCGATCGACTGCTCGTGCTCGCCGATTCTGGCGCGCGCCTGCTCGAGATGCTGGAGGAGATTCCTGTGCTGACGCTCGGCATTGTCACGCTCGAGCGAGAGGCGGCTGACCTCACGGCGGGCCGAACCCAGTTGCTCCGAGAGCCGACCTGCATCCACCTTCGCCGACGTCAACTGTTCAGACGAGGCATCCGCACTGAGACGCACTCGTGCGGCCTCGCGTTCGGCGGCCTCCGCGGCCTCGGTCTGCTCGGTGTGAAGGCGCGCGAGCGCCTCGGCTTTCGCGCTCAGTTCATCCTTCTCCTGACGCGCGCGGGCGTCGCGGGCTCGGATCTGGGCGATCTCCTCTTCGAGCGACTTCCGCTCACGCGAGAGACGTTCGGCGTCTGCGTTCAGTCGCTCGAACCTCGCGCGATCGGCCACCAGATGGCGGGATTCGTTGGCGTGCGAGGCCGCGAGCTCGTTCCGGCGAGCGGCGTGCGCCGCGACCTCTGCGTCCAGCCCGTGCAGAGACGCTCGTTCGGCGTCGAGCTCGACCGCGACCGTGGCGGCTTGCGCCTCGATCGCCGTGAGTTCGGTCTGGCGTTGGAGGAGACCCTCGGCAACCGCTGCGACAGGTCCTGCGGTGATCCGACCGTCGGGCTCGACGATCGTTCCGTCGAGCGTGACGAATCGAACGGTCGGCACGGAAGAGAACGGACCGGTTGCCAGCAGCATGGCGGCGTCGATCGACGGAACGAGGTACGTCGTTGCCAGCAGGCGATCGAGCAGATTCCCGATCATCGGGATCTCTCTCGATGGCGCGATCACATCACGGAGGCGCGTGACCCTGGGTTCGAGCGAAGCCAGATCGAGCAGCGCGGGCTCGGGCACCGGCAGCGCGCTCAGAGGCAGAAATGTCACTCGGCCCCGCAGAGAAGCGAGTTCTTCGGAGGATGGGGCCGCGACGACAGACTCGATCACAAGTCCCTGGAGGAGTTGCCCGAGTGCGGCTTCGACGGCGGCGGCGTGGGCGACATCCGTTTCAACGAGTTCGGCCAGTGGGGCGATGACGGTAGCGAAACCAAGCCCGGTCGCCTTGCGTTCAAGCACATCCTTGACGGCGTCAGCGAAACCCTCGCGGGAATCGACCATCTCACGGAGGGTCGCTCTGCGGCCATCGAGGCGCAGCGATCGCTGCTCGAGTTCGGAGACGCGCGTGGCCAGATCGCGTCGATCCGCAGAGAGGGCCTGTGCCGCCTGATCCTGGGCCTTGAGCGCAGACTCGATCTCGGCGACGCGTGCCGCACGCGAGTCGGCGGCGCGTGAGACATCCAGCGACGCCGAGGCGACCGAGTCGTGCTCCGCGCCTGCGGCGACGGCCTTCGATTCGAGCCGGTTCAACTGCTCCGCGAGCGATTCGATCCGTTTCCCCTCTGCTTGCAGGTGCGCGAGAAGTGAGGATCGCTCGCGATCGATGCTCGATGCCGCCGCCCGCTTCTGTGCGACGTCACGTTGCAGATCGCCGAGCGATTCGAGCACCGCGGCCCGTGTCTCTGCGGCCCGTGCGAGCGCGCGTTCGGCCTCGGCCAGACGCTCTGAGAGTGCCGCGACGGCCTCAGACTGCTCGGCGACGGCCCGCCCGAGCGATTCGAGGTGCTGGTCCACTTCCACGATCCGCTGCGCGTCCGTGTCGGCCTGGCGACGCGCATCGTCGAGCGCACGCGCAGTCATCTGGCGACGCTGCAGCGCGGAGTTGTGTGCGTGCTCCGTCGCGAGCAGCTCTTCCTGGATCTGCTTGTGGGCGTTCATCGCCTCGTGGCGAGCGATCTCCGCCTCCTGCTTGGCGGCCTCGGCCTGCTGCACGGACTCCATGGCGGCGTGCCGCTGCACATCGAGGTCGGCAAGCCGCGACGTCAGCCCGTCGAGACGCTGGCGTAGGTCGTCGTACACGTCGAAGGCGACGGCGAGTCGCAGCGCGTTGAACTCCGCGTCGAGCTCCTTGAACCGGCGTGCCTTCGTGGCCTGGCCACGGACAAGGCGGAGCCGCCGCTCGGTCGATTCGAGCTGTTCACGCGTCAGGGCGAGGTTCGCCTGGGCTCGATCGAGTTTGCGTTGCGACTCGATGCGGCGCTGCTTGTACTTGGCGATCCCCGCTGCCTCTTCGAAGATCGTTCGGCGTTCCTGAGGAGAGGCCAGCAGCATCGCATCGACCTTGCCCTGCTCGATGATCGAGTACGCGTCTGCTCCGACTCCCGTGTCGAGAAACAGATCGCGGATGTCGCGCAGCCGGGCACGCTTGTTGTTGATCAGGTACTCAGAGCCCCCGTCGCGATAGAGCCGTCGCTCGACCTCGACAATGTCCGAGTCGATGGGGAGGATGCGCCGACGCATCGCGATCGGGGTCGTCTGCACGTGCTGCGGATCGTCGTCGTCTTCGGCGTTCCCCGCAAGGTCGAGTTCAACAAGCTCGGCCTCGGGATTGATGATCGGGTTCTCGAACGTGAGCGAGACGCTCGCAAGGCCCGAGGGCTTCCGGCCGACGGAGCCGGCGAAGATGACGTCGAGCATCTCTTTGCCGCGCAGGGACTTGCTCGAACGCTCGCCGAGCACCCACTTGACGGCATCGACGACGTTGGACTTGCCGCAGCCGTTGGGTCCGACGATGCCAGTGATGGACTGGTCGAAGGTGAACTCGGTGCGGTCCGCGAAGGACTTGAAACCGGAAACGGTGAGTTTCACAAGGCGCATCAGGCCGCAACCTCCGTGCTGCTGACGCGAGTTGGGAGGCCGGCGGCGTGCCTCGCCGCACGGCTGACAGCGGTCCGGGTTCCACCCGGCCATCCGCCCACCCCAGATCGCGCCCGGGCGTTCGCCCGGGTCTGGTTAGGATCGGTCAGAGCATACCAATTCGATCAGCGATGTCGAGTCACAGGGCCAGAGAGTGGCTTACTTCGGGCGGGCGGGGGTGGTCTGGATGGGAATCGGTCTTGGCGCGGGTGCCGGGCCGGACGGTGCGCTGTCGACCGGTCTGGTCTGGGGCGCGTCGAAGAAGACGGTCTCTGTTGTGTCGGAAGCGGTCTCGGGACGCTCCTCGACCAGGGCTCTCTGGTTGGCATCGAGCAACTGCGCCATGAGCCTGTCACGCTCGGTGGCGAAGGCCGTGTTGATGGCGCCGGCGGTTTGGAGGCCATACAACGCGCCGACGATCTCCGAATACGTCAGATCGAGGCCCGGTCGGGGGTCCTGAGGAGAAGGGCGACGCCCGAAGAACTCGATGAGCTCGGGGAGTTCGGTCGGCACCGACGTCTGCACCACTCGGGTCGAGCGGTAGTCCCGGTAGTAGATCCGAGGATCGCTCGCGGGAGAGTCCTTCACCAGCATCAGCCGATCGGACCAGATCGACGCGAACGCGCCCTCGGTCACGACCGGACCATCGCCGAACACAACCACACGCGGCGCACGCTGTTGAGTGACATACACAAGGGGGTCTCCCCCTCGCACGCGGTCGAGGGCGAACTTCTCGCCAATCACGCGGCGTTCGACGCCCTGGATAGTCGTGCCCGAGAGCACGCGAGTGACTGTCGGCTCGAACGTCCCGGCTTCAGTCACGACCTTCAACGAGGGGTTCCGCTCGGTGACTCGTGCGAGTTGGACACGCTCGGCCCGGGCCGCGAGCGTCTCGTACGCCGCGACACGCACCGTGAGATCACGCTCTGAGAGAAGCCCCCGGAGGGCGAGTTCGAGGGTCGGCCCGCCCTGGACCGTCTTGAGGAGTCCGATCGCCTCAATGCGAATTGCAGTGGGGCCGGTGTTCGCCAGACGAAGCAGTGGATCAACCACCCTCGGATCGCCGAGCCACGCGCCCACATTGAGTGCGGCCATCCGGGGCACGATGTCCGGCTCATCGTACAGCTCACGCACGAACGGGAGCGACCGCTCGCCGATGGCACGCAGACACCACATCATCGCCTCGGCCATCGCCGGCTCGTTCTTCATGACGCGGACGTAACTCTGTGCGAAGGCATCGAAGTTTGCCTGATCGATCGGGAGGTGGGCGATCAACTCGAGGAAATCAACCGGGCGTTCGGCGTACTGCGGGGGAACGGAGATCGCGATCGAACCCGCGGATCGTCCCCTCGCGGTCTGGCCGTGCGATCCGGGGGGGAATCGAGAGTTGATCGCCGCGACGATCGACCTCGCACGCGAGCCCGATTCGTTGTCGAGTTGGAGTTCGAGTTTCAGCGGGCTGTCAACGAATCCGCCATTCAGCACACGCCCGACGGCCTGTCCCACTCCGGTCGTCGCTGAGCCGGGATCGACGAAGGGATTGACAAAGACGGGGCCTCGCGCCGAAGCGAGCTTCTGGGTTCGGTAGCCGCCGATCACCGTCGGGTCGCCGATACGCATCTCCGTGGTCCAGAGCATGCCCCCCTCGAGCGACGTCGCGTTCAACGCCCGCAGATACACGTCGAACGTCGCGCCCTTCGGCGAACCGGGCGGGATCGCGGCGTACACAGTCACGACAGCCGTGTTCGGATCGGCCAGCAGTTCGCGGGGAGACATGCCCGCGACGTTCGTGCCCGCAGTGGTGTTCCCTCCCTGGCTGATCCCGCGCAGGCCGAGCTCTCGTTCCATCGTGGCCGCGACGCCCGAGTCGAGCGCCAGACCTCCCGTCCCGTTGAGTCCGACAACGAGCCCTAGCCCCGAAACGACCACCGGCTGCACACCGTTGATGGTGACCTCGGAGCCGATGGTGCCGCGCAGCGAGGCCGGAACGTTGCGAACGACCGGCGCAACAGTTCTCGCACGCGGGGGCTCTTTTTTCGACCCGCCACACCCACCCAGCGGCAACACGAACGCCGCGAGAAGCGTGAAGGTGGCCAAGATGAGACTGAACCGAGCAACCTGCGGCATGCAAAGCTCCGGGCAGGGGGACATGGAAAGCGTGAACTTTACGGGAGTTGCGGGCGACGCGTTCCGTCTGCTCGCAAGATGGGGGGTATGGACCCCAAAGTGCGGAATCCGTCCGAATCGCAAAGCTATCCACAATCCAGAGGCCTCGAGCACCACACAAAGGTGGGTGGCTGAACCCATTCTTGATGAAATCGTAGGGTCGGACACCGAACATCCGAATCGCGTAAGTCCAAATACGGGCGAGATTTGTGTACAAATGACAGGATATTCAGGAAAGTACTACCGGATTTTGTGGTCTAACCCCATTGCCAGCACGATCTGTAGTGGTATCCTGAGCCCCCGCTGAGTTCTGGCGGGATGACCAGACCGGCAGGGTATGCCAGGAACAACGCCCATCGGGGACGTTTGTCGGTGTCTGCGTTCGGCCGCATATTCGGGTATTGAAAGGGATTTGGAAGTGGGTGTGCTGAGTGACACGCAGATTCGGGAGCGGGTTCGGATCGAGCCCTTCGCCGACGCCCAGAAGCGTCCGGGCCGGATCTCCTTCGGCGTGTCTTCATATGGCTACGACGTGCGTGTCGGCACGCGCTTCAAGATCTTTACGCCGACACCCAAGTCCGGCGACATCGCAGTCGTCGATCCGAAGTTGTTCAGCGACGACATGATGGTCGAGGTCGATGTCGGCCACAAGCCCGAGGGCCAGCAGTACGTCATCATCCCGCCGAACTCGTTTGCGCTCTGCGAGACGGTGGAGTACATCGAGATCCCGCGGGATGTGCTGGTGATCTGCGTGGGGAAGAGCACGTACGCGCGCTGCGGGTTGATCGTGAACGTGACGCCGCTGGAGCCGGAGTGGCGCGGCAAGGTGACGCTGGAGATCAGCAACACGACGCCATTGCCAGCACGCGTGTATGCCAACGAAGGCGTCGCACAACTCGTGTTTCTGAAAGCCGACCAAATTTGTGCGGTCAGCTATGCAGATAAGGGTGGGAAGTACCAGGACCAGGGTGGGTTGACGTTGCCGAAAGTCGACTGAGGGGAAGCCGATGATTGTGAATGTCAGCAGACTCCATGAGCATGCGCGCGATGTTGATGAGCTGGTCGTTGCGGAATGCTTGCGTAGAAGTTGCACAAGATCCGAAGCACGCAAACACTTGCTTTTTGAGTTGAACCTGCGACCGGTGGTTGCCTCGAATGAGCGGTGGTGCTGTGGAGCGAATTTGCCGCTCAACTTCACGCGAGACCTAGAAGAAGCGGCATTCGAGATTGTGAGCAAATTCAAAAGGCGATCTACGCACGAGAAAAAGGCGTATGACGCAGCAGTCCGATTGTTCTTGAGTTGGGCTCCTGAATGGGCATGGGCTCAGAATCGCGAGATTTGCGAGACGGCACTCATCGCGTTGGCCCTGGACCCGGAAGCAGATATTTTGATGGACAGCTCGGAGGCGAGGCTCTGGTATAGCCGACGGCCAAGCTTTCACCTTCCGACATTTGTGCTCCACCAAATGGTCGACGTTGTTGTGAAAGCATGTTCCGAGCACCAACACTGGGAAGCGATCGACGAAAGAGTCAATCGACTTCTCGATCTTGGGCGGGCGAGCAAGTACGACCATGCGTTGGGAATGGTGTTGGCTGGTATGGATGACGACATTTTCGAAGAATGATCGACGGGCCATTCATCTCTGATTACAAGTCAGAAACAATCCGAGGACGGCATGAAGATCACCCGCAAGTTCACCAAGGACGGAATGGACCCCTTCGACAGCGTGCGCTGGACGCGCCGGTCGTCGAAGATCTCGAACCCCGACGGCAGCGTCGTGTTCGAGATGAAGGATGCCGAGGTGCCGGAGACCTGGTCGCAGCTCGCGACCGACATCATGGTCTCCAAGTACTTCCGTAAGGCGGGCGTTCCGCAGATGGAGGACCCGTGCGCGATCCCCGGCGCGCCGGACGGCGGGAAGTTCAAGAAGGACAAGGATGGCAAGCTTGTCACAGGTCCGGAGCGTTCCGCGCGACAGGTGATCCATCGCCTCGCCGGGTGCTGGCGCTACTGGGGCGAGACGCACGGGTACTTCGACTCCGCGTCTGACGCCCAGGCGTTTTACGATGAGCTCGTCTACATGATGGTGCACCAGATGTGCGCCCCGAACTCGCCTCAATGGTTCAACACGGGGCTGAACTGGGCGTACGGCATCTCGGGCCCAGCCCAGGGGCACTGCGTCGTCGATCCCAAGACCGGCGAGGTTTCGCTCGCGAGCGATGCGTACACGCACCCGCAGCCACACGCGTGCTTCATTCAGAGCGTGGACGATGACCTTGTGAACCCCGGCGGCATCATGGATCTCTGGGTCCGCGAGGCGCGCCTCTTCAAGTACGGTTCCGGCACCGGCACGAACTTCAGCCACCTGCGTGGCGAGGGGGAGCCCCTCTCCGGCGGCGGCAAGTCCAGCGGCCTCATGTCATGGCTGAAGATCGGCGATCGCGCCGCGAGCGCGATCAAGAGCGGCGGGACGACGCGTCGCGCGGCGAAGATGGTCTGCCTCGACATGGACCACCCGGACATCCAGACCTTTGTGAACTGGAAGGTCCGTGAGGAGATCAAGGTCGCCGCGCTCGTCGAGGGAATGAAGAAGCTCCAGAAAGAGCAGCAGGAGACTGCTGCCAAGATGGGGCTGAAGCTGGACTACGACTTCAACGGCGAGGCGTACCAGACGGTCAGCGGCCAGAACTCCAACAACTCCGTTCGCATTCCCGACTCGTTCTTTGAGCAAGTTGAGAAGGACGGGGAGTGGAAGACCTTCTGGCGGACGAACGGTGATCTGGCCCGGACGTTCAAGGCCCGGGAGTTGTGGGACGACATCGGGTATGCCGCGTGGCGGTGTGCCGATCCGGGCGTGCAGTTCGACACGACGATCAACGCGTGGCACACGTGCCCGAGTGCGGGGCGGATCAACGCGAGCAATCCGTGCTCGGAGTACATGTTCCTGGACAACACGGCGTGCAACCTCGCGTCGTTGAACGTGCTGAAGTTCTATGACCCTGAGACGCGCAGTTTCGACATCGAGCGTTTCGAGCACGGGATCGATCTCTGGACGATCGTGCTCGAGGTGAGCGTGCTGATGGCCGCGTTCCCGAGCCGCGAGATCGCGGAACTCAGCTACAAGTACCGCACGCTCGGGCTCGGCTACGCCAACCTCGGCGCGATGCTGATGCAGGCGGGCATCCCCTACGACAGCGACGAGTCGCGGGCGATCTGCGCCATGCTCTCGGCGGTGCTGACGGGCCGTTCGTATCGGCAGTCGGCGGAGATGGCCGAGCTGCTCGGGGCTTTCCCCGGCTACGAGGCCGACAAGGAGAACATGCTCCGCGTGATGCGGAACCATCGCCTCGCGGCACACGGCGAGCCCCGCGACAGCGGTCGCTACGAGTCGCTGAGCATCACGCCCGTGCCGATCGATCACGCGCTGGTGAAGGCCGGGCGTGCGGATCGCATCGCTAACGCACGGACGATCCTTGAGCGGGCCACCCGCGCCTGGGATGATGCCGTCGAGTTCGGCACCAAGCACGGATATCGCAACGCCCAGACGACCGTCATCGCGCCCACCGGCACGATTGGCCTGCTGATGGACTGTGACACCACCGGCATCGAGCCCGATTTCGCGCTCGTGAAGTTCAAGAAACTCGCCGGCGGCGGGTACTTCAAGATCGCAAACGAGTCCGTCAAGCCCGCGCTCGACGCCCTTGGATACACCGCGCCACAGGTCAAGGACATCATGACCTACCTCCTCGGCACGCTCTCGCTCGACGTGCCGATGCCGAAGGGAAGTGGGGGAGGCGTCAGCTTCGCGGCATTCCTCAAGACCAAGGGCTTCGGCGCGGAAGAACTCGCAAAGATCGAGCAGTCGCTCCCGGGCGTCTTCGAGATCGGGCACGCGTTCGGCACCTGGGTTGTCTCCGACGCGGTCCTCAAGGCCATCGGTGCGGATCCCGCCAAGGCCCGCGCCGACATGTCGTTCAACGTGCTCAAGAAGATCGGCCTGAGTGAGAAGCAGATCGACGACTTGAATCGGGTCATCTGCGGCACGCAGACCGTCGAGGGTGCTCCGCACCTCAAGAAGGAGCACCTGCCCGTGTTCGACTGCGCGAACACCTGCGGCAAGACCGGTAAGCGTTACATCCACCCGCACGGTCACATCCGCATGATGGCCTCGGCCCAGCCGTTCATCTCCGGAGCGATCTCAAAGACCATCAACCTGCCGAATGAAGCAACCGTCGAAGACATCAAAGAGTGCTACAAGCTCTCCTGGCAGCTCGGCCTGAAGGCCAACGCGCTCTATCGCGACGGGTGCAAGCTCAGCCAGCCACTGAATTCCACCTCAGACGCCAAGGCCGATGTCGATCTCGAGAGCGAGGTCGATGAGATGGGGGAGTCCGACGCAAAGGAAGAGGTCGCGGCGGCGACGGTGGCTGTTGCACAGGCGGTTGCGCGGGCTGACGCTCCCGCAGCCGAGGCAAAGCAGGTCGAGGTGCTGCACCGCCCGATGCGTCGGCGTCTGCCCGACACGCGGCGCTCGCTCACGCACAAGTTCAACATCGCGGGGCACGAGGGGTACCTGACCGTCGGGCTCTATGACGACGGGCAGCCGGGCGAGCTCTTCATCACGATGGCCAAGGAGGGCTCCACCATCGGGGGCCTGATGGACTCACTGGGCACCGCGACGAGCGTCGCGCTGCAGTACGGCGTGCCGATCCAGTCTCTGGTCAACAAGTTCACTCACCAGCGGTTCGAGCCCGCCGGCATGACCACGAACCGGGACATCCCCTTCGCCAAGTCGCTGGTTGACTACATCTTCCGCTGGATGGGCATGCAGTTCGTCGAGGGCTACCGCGAGGCAAACGCTCCGAAGCGCGAGGATGGAACGGCCTCGGACGGCTCGGCCGGGCGGCTCAGAGATGATCGCGCGTGGATCACCGCCGGTCATCGCGCAGAATCGAGCCGCACAACCCGCGAGTCACACGTCACGCCCGAATCCGGCATCTCCGGACACAAGGGCGAGGGACGCGTCCGGGTGACGATCGAGGAGACCACCGTGATCCACACCGGGACGCTTACCGCCGCTATGGAGAACAGCAGCGATGCGCCGCCATGCGACATCTGCGGCACCATTACCGTGCGCAGCGGAACGTGCCACAAGTGCCTGAACTGCGGGAACAGCATGGGGTGCAGCTGAGAGTTGTCAACGCCGCCCGGCCCGCGCGGGCGGTTCACAGGATGGATCGAACGCCGATTCGATGTCGAGGAGAACTTTCGAGACCTTCAATCGGTGCGAGCGACGAAAGTCGGGCTGGATGGATCCGGTCCGGAGAGCAGGAGAGGGACAGTCTTGTTCTCTGAAGCTTCGCGTCTGAACGAGCAATCGGCAATGGCCCTCGGGCCTCGTGCCACGGAGCGGAATTCAGACGCGAGTCACTCGCCATCGGCCTGAAGGCCCGGATCAGTCTCACGATCGAAACGGCATGGGGTGGACGGACCCACCACCAGGATAGAGCCGCCACCCGAAAGGGAGACCTCCGCGGCCTGTCCTGAGCCTCCCAGCCCCCGGGCTTCCTCGCGGATGCACGGGGGCTTTTCTTTGCTCGGCTGAGCCACAGATATCGGATTTCTGGCCAATGGGGGCCATTTGGGGTCAAGGGCCGATAGAAAAACGTCCTTGGACCAAAATAATCTGAAAGTTCGCTTGCCAACCCCTAGATTTTGATTCTGGGAGACCTCATACTCTCTCCTGGAGACACATGGCCAGATCCGGTTGCTTCCGGGAGTTGTTTTCCCACCGGGTCGGGCCGACAAGAATCGGGACGAGAGACCCCGATCGCAAGCAGGGAGAGAAGACATGCGTTCGATTGCATCAATGTGCGCCGTTGCCGGCCTTGCTATCGCTGGCAGCGCGTCCGCCAGCGTGATTACGACGTTCAGCTACTCCGATCTGAATGGCAGCTATTCACCCATCAACGCTATGACCGGCACGTTTAGCGCTGTGGCCGCCAACACCGCCTCGTTCCAGACGGGTGGCGATGTCTCCCGGACGGCTGCGCCAGGCGGCACCGCCCAGTTCGATACCGGCTTCATGTCGCTTGGCACATCGGCTGACATGCAGATCACGCTCAGCGTCGTCAAGACCGGCCTGCTCGAAGGCACCGGGAGCGGCACGCTGGTCATCACCGACATCGATGGCGACACAATCACCGCTGACATCGATGGCCTCTGGCAGTCGCCCGGCTTCGGTGTCGTCTTCTTCAGCGGTCTGATGTCCAATGTCTATTTCCACGACAACGGAGCCGCCGACGGCACCTTCAACGGCGTCAATGGCTCCTTCGACATGGACATGCCCGGCAACCCCCCTTACCTTGGCGCATTCAGCCAGCTCTACATCCGCTTCGGCGGGGGCTTCTTCGCCAGCGCATTCACTGGTCAGACGGTCTCAGCCGACGGCCAGATTGTTCCTGCTCCGGGCGCCCTGGCGCTTGTCGGCGTCGCCGGCCTGATGGCTCGTCGTCGTCGTGCGTAAGGCCTGAATCAGCATCGAAAGCACTCCTCCAGCAGCCGCGTGGAATCCACGCGGCTGTTCTTTCATCGACGCCGAGTGTGGCTGGCTCTCCCCGTTACCGATCTCGATCTGGGATGAACGGATGCGAGATCGCATCTCGACCCATCGGGACATCAAACCTCTCACGCGTCGTGCAGTAGGCGGCTCCGCCCATGCGACCGGCGAGATCGAGAACCTCGGGATCGACGTGATAACGCTCGTTGATCGCATCGTCGCGTACAAAGACGCTCACAACTTCTCCGATCACGATGTTGCCGCCGCTCGGCGCGCCGGAATTGGTGCGGATGATCTGAAGCGTGCGGCACTCGAAAGCGACGGGGGACTCAAGGACTCTCGGCGGTCCGACAACGCTCGATGGGACCGGTGTCAGGCCGACGAGTTCAAACTCGCTCTCGCCGTGTGGCAGCGGCTCAGACGCCGCCACGACCTTGTGGATGATCGATATCGGGGCGACGTTCACCACGAACTCGCCGGCGCCGCCCTCGGCGCGCGGCTTGAAGTTTCGGAGGGTGTCCTTGTCTTTGCCGCTCGCGTCGTTCGCGGGGCAGAAGAGCAGCGTCAGGGGATTGGAACCGACGCCGCTGAAGAATGAGAATGGAGCAAGGTTGGGTCTGCCATCGGGAGACAGCGTCGAGACGACAGCAATTGGTCTCGGAACGATGGATCCGATGAGGAGCTTGTAGCGAGAGGCGACGTCGATGTGTTCAGGTCGGATATCCACGCAAGATCATTGCGTGAGAGGAGCGACCCGGCCATGACGCCTCTCATGCGGCCTTCGGCACGAAGACCCGCACGCAGTTGCCGCCGGCCGATTCGCAGGCCTGGATCGCGCGGGCTGTGGCCGCGGCGAGCTGCTCGGGCCGGCTGAAGGGCGAATCCGCATTCTGTTCAATGCCGACGACGCCGATGCTCGCCGTGACGGCCATGCCGCCGTGCTTCGCCCAGCGTGCCCCTGTCTGTTCGAGATCGATTCTGAACTCCTCCGCGACTCGCTGCGCGGGCAAGCGTCCAGTCCCGATGACGACGATCCCGAATGAGAGGTCGCCAGTCCGACAGATGATGCCTCCGAGCGGCAGGAAGTGCTTGATCAACAGTGTGGCGACGCCGAGGAGTGTTTCGGTAGCGTCTGGAATCGCTTCAGTTGGGCTCGCCAGCGCGACCCGCACCTGGATGACGCTGACCGCCTCACCCTTCTGCTCGCCCGCGTCGAACGCGGCTCGCATGGCGGTCTGGAACGCCGCGGGCGTCCCGAGACCCGTGGTCGGGTCCTTCTCGTAGAGATCCAGCTTCGGGCTGGAGTCGCCGTTGACGATGCGATTGGTGTCGGCTCGGGTGAGCTCTACCAGCCGCTCGTTCGCTTTCTTGAGGACTTCATCGACATCGGTAACCTGCCCGGTCGAGAGTCGCAGCACCGAGCTCATCTCACGCACGCCGACGCTGATCCGATGGAGGATCTCGTCCACCTGCTCATGCTTGAGATCGAACCACTGCTCGCCCCTGGTATAGAGGCGCCGCATGGCGTCAGTCGGGTCGGCATCGGTGAGCACGTCGTGCGCGATGTTGCCGACGGCAACGCAACGGATCATCGGGATGCAGATCGCCGGTGCGGCGGTGGGCCGCTCGTGATACCGCACAGGCAGCACGATCTGAGGGGGGAGCTTCCACCGCTCAGCGAGCATCGCGCCGACATCCGGGTGTTGGAGTTCAAACGCGGAGAGTTCGAGCGGCACAAGATCGCGATGGTGGGATGCACCGCACAGCACCGCGTCGTAGCGTGCGCCGAGAGCGCGGTGCATCGCGACCATGCCAACATCCTGGAGGAGCCCCCCGAGGAACGCCTCGTCCGGATCGTCGAGACGCACAATATCGCCAAGCACTCGAGCCGCGACCGCCGTGTAGAGACCTCTTCGCCAGTATGACGTGAAGTCGAAGGTGCAGCCGTCGTGGCCGTCTTCCACGGCCTTGACAAGAGAGAAGCTGAGTGCGAGCGATTTGACCGGATTAAGGCCCAGCATCACGAGGGCCTTCTGGATGCTGCCGCACTTCTGGCGCAGGCCGTAGAAGCTCGAATTCACAGTCCTGAGAATCTTCGTTGTAAGCCCCTGGTCGGCCTCGACCACGCGTCCGATGTCCGCGAGCTTCACGTTCGGATCGCTTGTGAGCTCGATCACGCGGACAGCCACCGCAGGGAGCGATGGCAACGAGGGGCAACTCAGGATCTCTTCCAGCACGTCCTTGCGCATGGTCATTCTTCACTTGTTTCGGGCTGCCCAGCAGTCGCCCGATGCCCACTCCGATCGGCATCAGGGGCGGCGACCTTCACCCTTGGACGCGAGTCAGGCGGATTCCCGAGCCCGCAACGCCAGCTCTCCGGAACGGATATCACTCCCGAGCACATAACGGATACTGGCATCGAGGAATCGTCGAACCCGGAGCAGCGTTATCGGGCGTATGGCCTCCAACCCGTTGAGGGATGCCAGCGAACGGAGAGCAAGGACTGTCTCCTCCCGGACCTGCCATGTCTCTGTTGTCACGGGCTCGGTATGGGCCGCCATGCGCCCGAATTGGGGTAGGAAGCGATGGACGCCCTCTCCTGAGGGCGCGCGGCGATACGGGGTGCCGTCAAGGTCGGGCTGATGGCCACATTCTGTGAGCGCGGCCCACTGCATGCGAACAACCGGGGTGTCACCGGGATCCATCTCCCTGAGCGAATCCTCCAGAGCGTCGAAGGTCTCCGGGTGCGGATCAAGCTCGGTCATGATGCGAGAAACAACCTCGGCCATATAGCAACCATTGAGGAAGCCCTGGAATGAGCAACGAGGGCCTTCGAATCGTTCCTCGAGGTCCCACGAAGCGAGCGTGGATAAACCACCCGATCGCTTCGGAAACAGGCGGGCTTCGGCCGCCGTCAGGCCCTCGATGCCGCCCGAGAAGTGGCCGCCTTCGCGCCGCGACCCCTTGGCGATGACGCGCATGAGGCCAACCTGGCGGAACAGGATCAGGCACGTCTGGCTGGTCTCAGACCAATCCCAGGTGCGAAGGCAGATGCCGCGATCGAGTACGCCCGACATTCCGGCAGCGTATCGCCCTCGTGCGGCTCGACGCTACGATCCGGCATGCACTTTTCGCTGGTCGATCGGGTTCTGGAGCAGAGCGATCATCGCATCGTCACCTTGAAACAGGTGACACGCGCGGAGGAGTACCTGCTGGATCACTTCACGACCTATCCCGTCCTGCCGGGCGTCTTCATGCTCGAATCGATGGTGCAGGCGGCTCGGATCCTCGCTTCCCGAGATGAGGATCCGGCGTCCCTCCCCTTTGTGCTCGGTCGCGTACGTGCCTTGAAGTACGGCACATTCGTCCGTCCTGGATATGCAATCCGTGTTGAGATCGATCGGACCATCTCATCCGTGGGACCGAGCGCCGCGGCTGGCAACGGGGAATTGGATTTCAAGGGAGTCGTGCGGCTCCTGGACCCTGCCGCCTCGCCCGGAGCGGATAATCCGACCGCCTGCACAGGGCGATTCTCTCTGAGGCGGGTCCGGGTATCGGCTCCGATTCTCGTTGGACACCCCGAACCGGCTCCGATCGGCTAAACTCTGCCCTCGCTGGAGGCCTTCCGGGCCTGAGCGTGCATCGTCGCGTCGGGCGTGTTGCTCTTCGCGGGTGCGTGCTCGACCGGAATCAGGGAACTCGCATGACTCGTGATGACATCTATGCCAAGGTCAAGGAGATCCTTGCTGACGCCATGGGCGTTGACGAGGGAGATGTGACGCCCGAAGCCACCCTCCGCGGGGACCTCGGCGCTGAATCGATCGACTTCCTCGACATCGTGTTCCGTCTGGAGCAGGCGTTCGGCATCAAGATCCAGCAGGGGGAACTCTTCCCCGACAGTCTGGCACAGAACGCCGACTTTGTGCAGGATGGCAAGGTCACCGCACGCGGCATCGCCGCCATCAAAGAGAAGCTGCCTCACGTCGACCTGTCGGCGTTCGAGAAGGACCCGCAGGTCTCCAAGATCGGCGACATCTTCACGGTTGAAGCGCTCGTCCGCTTCGTTCAGAACAAACTCGCTTCCGTTCCTGGATGAGGTGTGCGGCGTGCGATGGATGTGGATCGATCGTGTTGTTGAGCTCCAGCCGCGTCAGCGGCTGGTGTCGATCAAGCACATCTCTCTCGCCGAAGAGCACATGCACGAGCACTTCGCTGCGACCGAGGCCAGGTCCTCGCTCCCGGTCATGCCCGGATCGCTGATCGTCGAGGGCGTCGCCCAATCCGGCGGCATCCTGATCGGGCACGCACTGGCCTTCGAGCAGAAGATCGTTCTCGCCAAGGTCACACGCGTCGATCTCGATCACGACGCGACCGCCGGCGACACGCTCAGATACACCATCACCATCGACCAGTTCGGCCCGCAGGGGGCTTCGACGAAGGGCGTGGTGGATCTTCTGGAAGTGTGGTCAGGCAAGTCGCGGACGATCGGCCATATCGACCTGATGTTCTCCGTTCTCGAGAACAACATGGCCGGCATCGAGTTCCCGGAGGGGAACTTCGTCTTCGGCGAGGCGTTCAAGACGCTCATGCGGAACAGCGGCGTCCTGATCCCCGGCGAGTGAGCGGACGACTCACCAATCGGAACCGCCGTTTCAGACTCGGCCACGCTTCATCGCTCTGCCTAAGCACTGTCCTGTACTGGCTTCGGGCGGCTCACCAGAAGCACGACCAGACACGCAAACACCCCGACCGCGCTGAGAAGCCACATCGGAGGCATATAGGCGTGGCTCGCGTTGATATTCAGCCCCCGGCAGTATCCCATGGCCAGCACATGGACCTGCAGCATCACCATCGCGCCGACCGATAGCCACCAGCGTTGCAGAGGCGTCCACTGCTGGCGCGTGAGCAGGTACAACCCGCCCGCCGCCAGCCCGCCGAAGCAGAAGACCATCTCGCCGGCGAATGACATGCGACCGGAAGCCGCGGCGGCATCGGTTGCGGGAATGAAGAACTCCTTGAAGTATGCTGGTCTCAGCACCGCAAGGGCCATGGGGATGTGCCAGATCGCTCCAAAGACGCCGGCACGGAACCATGACGATGGATGAACACCGATCGTCGCGCCGCGTTGCACGCGAAACTGCTGAACGAATGCCGCGAGAAAGCAGAGTGCCGCGGCCATCGATACGCCCTTATTCACCACAAAGACCGGCAGATTCTCAAGGTTCTTCGGCGCGAAGGCAATGTACCGGATTGCCGAGTAGATGATGGAGCAAGCGAACAGCGCGACGATCCACTTCATGCGCAACTCCCGGTCGTCAAGCAGCAGTATATCGGGCGAGCTCGCCGTGAGGGGCAGATCGCAAGCGGGTGTCTTACCTGTGAGATGATGCAGCACGTTGCGGCAAGGCAGTGCTGCGAGGACGCTATGGTCAGACACTCCGCGGAGTCAGAGGTCAACCGTTCACACGCCAGCGGCAGAATCGGGGTAGGCGGATTCGAACCGCCGACCTCTTGACCCCCAGTCAAGCGCGCTAACCAAGCTGCGCTATACCCCGGACAAACATCAAATAGCCATTCTCGCTCGTTGAGTGCCGCTGGGGGCGGCCGAACGGGAACAGGGCGTAAGCATAGCCCGAACGCGTTGCCCTTCCAAGTGCTTCCACGACCCGCGTCCTGGGCTTATTCACCCTGCGCGGGAGCCCCGATCGCCTCGATCAGCGGGCCGAGGTGCTTCTCGTAGTTTCGCCAACGTGCGACAGCGGATCGATAGACCGGCAGCCGCACCTGATCGATGCTGCGGGTCATCGCCACCTTTGACTGCTTCTCGTGTCGGAGCATCCGATCGTCCCACTTCAAGCCAAGGAACTCGCACATGCGACGCGCGTGGCCCGGGGGATCCCCGACGTGCTCCTCGTAGCCAATCTCAAGGCGTGGCATGTCGAGGACTTGCGACCAGTGATCATCGAGTCGCGCGGCATCGCGATAGAAACGCCCCAGCCAGTCCAGCCGATCGCAATACGGCGCGAGTGCCCCCCTGAGCTGGAACATGCACGAGAGGCACGTATCGATCGGGTCGCGCACGCACTTGATCACGCGCGTGCCGGGGCATGCGAGCCCGATCAGCCCCATGTAGAGCATGTTCACGGGGAGCTTGTCGATCACGAACGTTGCGTCCAACGAGGTCTGGTTCAGCGTGCGGGCGTGCGCCGCGCCCGCGGCGTGCAGGACCGCGGGATCGATGCGTGCCGGGTCGCCGATGAACGGAACGCCACCGACTCGCATGTCGGGCCAGATCTGCCCCGTCGCGAACTGGAACGTGTTCAGTTCGCCCGCGCTCGCGACGCTCGGATGCGACGAGAGCACCTGCTGCACGAGCGTCGTTCCGGAACGCCACATCCCCACGACGAAGAGGCCTCGGGAACGAGGTCGGTCGCCGAGGTGCAACGCCGCGATGCGGTCGGTGCTCCAAGCATGTATCGCGCGATCGACCGCTTCGCTTACCGCGTCGGGGTCGTACCCGTTCCCGCTCTCCGATTGTCTGGCTTCAGCCAGATCGGCCCACGCCTTGTCGTACTCTCCGACTCCGTCGTAGATGTCCGCCCGGGCAAAGAGCATCGTGCGCCGAACCGGCGGCGGAAGCGACGGATTATCGAGCGTGCGTGCCAGCAGGTCGATCGCCTCGGGCGACCGGCCGACCCTTCTGAGTGAGTTCGCGAGCCGATGAATGACCGCGTGGGGCGGGCCGATCTCAACGAGCGGCCAGAGCAACTCGATCGCCTTCTCATGCCGACCGGCGATGGCATGGGCCGCGCCCCGAAGAACCGCGATCTCAACGCGCCCGGGAGCCATCCGATCAAGGGCATCAATCTGCGGCATGGCCTCGTCAGGGTGTCCCGCGTGCACAAGGGCGTAGGCCCATTCGTACATCAGGCCAGGGTTCCGATCCATCTGAGGTCGGAATGTCGAGAGCAGGTCTCGCGCCTCGTTGTGGTTGCGCTGGTAGTTCAGAGCCGCCGCCGCGATCTGTGCCGCGCCGGGGTGCCCTCGCCGGATCTGAAGTGCTTTGAGCGCGGCCTGGAGGGCTTGCCGGGCATCTCCCGAGCGGAGACTGGCCGCCGCCGACGCGACCAGCCGGTCCGGATCAGCGGGATGAGCGGGGTGGTTCATCGGGCTGAGAGTAGCGTGAGAGCTGGGCTACATCCAAAGGGGTCCTTGCAACACCTTCGGTTCACTTGCATACGCTGGATCGCATGGCACGAGTGCTGATCAGCGGCGGAAGGGTGATCGATCCCGCATCGGGCGTGGACACGGTTCAGGATATTGCGATCGAGGATGACCGCATCGTCGAGATCGGCGTGAAGCTCGCGAAGTCGCCTGCGGATCGCATCATTGATGCCACGGGCAAACTGGTCGTTCCGGGCTTGATCGATCCACACGTACACCTGAGAGAGCCGGGGGCTGAGCACAAAGAAACCATCGAGTCGGGCACGCTGGCCGCGGCGGTGGGGGGGTTCACAACCGTCTGCTGCATGCCCAACACGACTCCCGCGCTCGACACACCCGAGATGGTCACGTTCGTGGATGGCCGTTCTCGATCGACTGCGCACTGTCGCGTCTACACGGTTGCCGCGGGCACGAAGGGACGCCGGGGCGAGGAGCCCTCTGAGATATCGCTCCTGGCCAGAGCGGGCGCGGTCGGCATCAGCGATGATGGCGACGCCATCGCTTCGGCGGGTGTGATGGCACGTGTGCTCACGATGACCAAGCAGGTCGGACTCGCGTTCATGCAACACTGCCAGGATCCGACACTGACCGTCGGAGCGTCGATGCACGCAGGCGAAGTCTCGGTAAGACTCGGCCTGGGTGGATGGCCCCGCGTCGCCGAAGAGCTGATCATCGAGCGTGATGTGCGCCTCAATACATCGATCGGCTGCCGCTACCACGTCCAGCATCTCTCGTCATCCGGGAGTGTGGAGATCGTGAGGCGTGCGCGTGCCGCGGGTCAACCCGTAACGGCCGAGGCCTCGCCCCACCATCTGCTGCTGACGCACGAGGCGGTCGGGGGCGCGGATGGTTTCGCGTACGACACGAACGCGAAGATGAATCCGCCGCTGCGCGAGGCGAGCGATATCGCTGCGATCAAGGCCGGAATCGCGGACGGAACTATCACCGTACTGGCAACCGACCACGCACCGCACAGCGTCGAAGAGAAGGCCCGCCCGTTCGAAGAGGCACCCTTCGGGATTGTCGGGCTTGAGACCGCGCTCCCGTTGTATGTCGAGTCGCTCGTCAAGACCGGCGTGATCGACTGGCCCAGACTGATCGCCATGATGACGGTTGAGCCCGCGAAACTGTGCGGGCTCCATCGCATCGGGCTCGGCACCCTCGCGATGGGGGGGACAGCCGACGTGACCGTGATCGATCCTGAGCAGGAATGGACGATCCGGCTGGAGGATCTCGCGGGAAAGAGCCGTAACACGCCGTTCCTCGGAAGGCGAGTCGGTGCAAGGGTGGTTCTGACAATGGTCGGGGGACAGATCCGCCACGAGCGGAGATAGCCGCGCTGGATTCGCTCGCAGGCATGGAAAACGCTGCTTTCGACCCCCTAGCGTTCAGTTCGGCCATTCACTCGCGATCCGGCGCCACATCGCCGGTCATACATCAGGGGAGTCCTCATGGCAATCCGCATCGGCATCAACGGTTTCGGTCGCATCGGTCGCCTCGTGTACCGCATCGCATCGCAGCACCCCGACATCGAGATCGTCGGCGTCAACGACCTTGTGCCCGCCGACAACCTCGCCTACCTCCTGAAGTACGACACCATGCACCGGCGCTTCACGATCGGCGGCAAGCCGGCCACGGTCGAGTCGACTGAGAACTCATTCACCGTCAACGGACGCACCACCAAGACCTTCGCCGAGAAGGACCCCGCCAAACTCCCGTGGAAGGACCTCGGTGTTCACTACGTTCTGGAATCCACAGGCCTCTTCACTGACTTCGAGAAGGCTTCGGCCCATGTCGCAGCGGGCGCAAAGCGTGTCGTGATCTCCGCGCCGACCAAGAGCGAGCCAGCTCAGGTGCCGACGCTCGTGCTTGGAGTCAACCAGGAGTCGTACGACCCCTCGAAGCACACCGTCGTGAGCAACGCATCGTGCACGACAAACTGCCTTGCGCCCATCGCCAAGGTCATCAACGATGTATTCGGCCTTGAGGAGGGCCTGATGACCACCATCCACGCGGTCACGGCGACACAGCCCACGCAGGACGGTCCGTCGAAGAAGGACTGGCGAGGCGGTCGCAATGGCTATCAGAACATCATCCCCGCCAGCACCGGTGCCGCAAAGGCGGTCACGCTCGCGATCCCGGCCCTCAAGGGCAAGCTCACGGGCATGTCGTTCCGCGTGCCGACGGCCGATGTGTCCGCAGTCGATCTGACCTTCCGCACCGCCAAAGACGCATCGCTGGCCGATATCAATGCCGCGATGAAGTCCGCGGCAGGCGGCGCGATGAGGGGAGTCCTCGCGTACACCGACGAAGAAGTCGTGTCGAGCGACTTCATCGGCGACCACCACTCGTCGATCTACGACGCGAAGGCCGGAATCGAGCTCAACAAGCGGTTCTTCAAGGTCGTCTCATGGTACGACAACGAAGCGGGTTATTCAGCCCGCTGTGTTGACCTGATCAAGCTCATGGCCTCCAAGGACGGCGTGAAGTAATATCTAGGCGTGCAGCCCGATCCGCCCCCACACTTTCTAGACGATGGCAGGACGCTCCGCACGGAGCGTCTTGCATTGCGCCCCTGGCAGGAGTCCGATCTCGAAGCAATCGTGGCTCTGAACGATGATCCCGAGATCGAGCGAAACACTACCTCCGTCACGCTGCCATACACACGTGAGAAGGGCATGGAGGCGTTAGCGAAGTTCGCTCGCTCCGCGATGGAGGGCACCGGCATCACCCGCGCATGGTGTCTCCTGGGATCGAACGAGCCCGTCGGAGGCGTCGGGCTTCTGCTCAACGCAAAGGACAACAACGCCGAACTCGGCTACTCAACCAGACGCGACCATCGAAAGGCCGGATACACAACCGAGGCCTGTGCCGCGATGCTCGACTGGGCATTCGGCGATCTCGGCTTGCACAAGGTCTTCGCCCGACACTTTGTGTGGAATCCGGCGAGCGAACGTGTGATGGACAACCTGGGCATGCTCCATGAGGGCGTGCAACGCGAGCACGGAAAGAAGGGCGATCTCTACCTGGATCTATGCTGCCACGCGATCCTGGCCCGCGAATGGGCACAGAGGCAGAGGCGATGAGCGCAACGGGAGAAACCACGCCAGAGAACGAGAACCGCTCTCCCGCCGGAGAGTGGCCGAAGCACGGCGTCTCGTTTCGTGAGGCGATTCGCACGTGGTTGTACGTCGGGTTGCTCTCGTTCGGCGGGCCCGCGGCTCAGATCGCCGTTATGCATCGTGTCGTCGTTGACGAGAAGCGTTGGATCGGCGAGCAACGATTCCTTCACGCCCTCAACTTCTGCATGCTCCTCCCCGGCCCGGAGGCGATGCAGCTGGCAACCTATATCGGCTGGCTCATGCACCGCACGCGAGGCGCGCTCGCTGCCGGGCTTCTCTTCATCCTTCCCGGTTTCGTGTGCATGCTCGCGCTCGGTGTGCTTTACGCGAGCTCGAGCCGCTATGGGCTTGTCGAGTTGCTGTTCTACGGCGTGAAACCCGCCGTGGTGGCGATCGTGGTACAGGCCGTGATCAGGATCGGAGGACGCGCCCTGCCGAGCCCCGCGATGGTCGCCGTGGCCGGCGCATCGTTCACTGCCCTGTTCTTCTTCCGCGTGCCATTCCCGGCTGTGGTGATCGGCGCGATCCTCACCGGTCTGCTCGGCGCTGCGGTCTGGCCCGAGACCTTCAAACCCTCCACTGGGCATAAGGGAAAGGTGAAGGGCTCCGACACCCACCCGCTTCTGCCCGACGATGCCGTGCTCCCTGTCTCACGATCTCCGCTCCGTGCGATGCGCGTCGCGGCGGTGTGGCTCATCATCTGGTTTGCGCCGCTCGCCATCGCAGCCGCCCTCTTCGGCCCCCGAGGCGTGATCGCAACGAGCGGACTCTTCTTCAGCAAGGCGGCCGTGGTCACGTTCGGCGGGGCCTACGCCGTCCTGGGGTACGTCGCGCAGCACGCGCCCGAGGTGGGATGGGTCACCAGGGGCGAGATGCTGGACGGGCTCGGTCTGGCGGAGACGACGCCCGGTCCGCTGATCCTCGTGCTCCAGTTCGTAGGACATCTCGGCTGCTTTCGTCATCCGCCCATGGAGATCGACGGCGCGATGCTGCCGCTCACGCCGTTCTGGTCGGGGCTGGTCGGCGCGACCCTCGCGACGTGGATGACCTTCGCGCCCTGCTTCATGTGGATCTTCCTCGGCGCGCCGCACATGGAGCGTCTGCGCCACAACCGCCGGCTCGGGTCGGCCCTCGCATGTGTGACGGCGGCGGTCGTGGGCGTCGTGCTCGCACTCGCTCTCTGGTTCGCCACCCATGTCTTCTTCCGTGCTTCGCCCACGCCCGTTCGCTTCGGGGCAGCCCGATTCGACCTCCCGGCGTGGCCCTCGTTCGACCCGTGGTCTGCGGGGCTCGCACTCCTCGCGGCGTACCTGATCTTCAGGTTGCGGTGGGGGCTGTTCGCCGTCGTCGGCACGTGCGTTCTCGCGGGAATCGCGGTGCGTCTAGTGCTGATGGTGCTTCACTGGAACCCCGACTGACGCCGCACCCTACCATTCGCCCCTTATGCCATTGACCCAACTCGAGCGTGAGATCTCTGCCGCCGTCCAGGCCCGCAGCGATGCACTCTTTGCCGATCTCAAGCACCACGTCGAGATGCCTACGGGCGGCAACAACGCCGCCGCCTTGGATGCCTCACGAGCCCTCCTCCTCGATCGCCTCGCACGCCTCGGCGCGTCGACGACTCTTGTTCCCGGCGATCCAAAGCCAGACTGGCTGCTCGGCGCGTCCGGCGGTTACCTTCCACCCACCGGCATCGCATCTCGCATCACCGCCGGCTCTTCGCAGCCCCGCATCCTCATCGCGGGCCACCTCGACACCGTCCACGATCCCGCCGGGCCATTTCAGAAACTCACGGTCAACGCAGATCGGAAAACGGCGATCGGACCCGGCTGCGTGGATATGAAGGGCGGCATCGTGATCGCGGTTGCCGCGATCGAAGTCCTCCACGAACTCGGTTTCCAAGCGAACTGGTCGTTCCTCCTCAATTCCGATGAGGAGACGGGCAGTTACTACTCAGAGCGGGCGATACGCGACGCAGCACGCCAGCACGACCTCGCGCTCGCGCTTGAGCCCGCGCTGCCGGATGGCTCACTCGTGGTCGAGCGAGCCGGATCAGGTCAGTTCAAGGTCGAGACCTACGGAAAGTCGGCCCACGTCGGACGAGACTTCACATCGGGCGTCTCCGCGGTCACGGCTCTGGCCCGCACACTCGTCGCGCTCTCAGAACTTCCTGAGCCCTCCCGAGGGATGATCGTCAACGTTGGGCCCATCAAAGGAGGCGAGGTCACGAACGCCGTACCCGACTTCGCGCAGGCGTGGGGGAACGTGCGGTTCCCGAATCCCGAGGGGTGCGACGAGCTCGCCCGAAAGGTCGACGCCCTTGCAACCCCGGACAACGCGCCACAGGACACCCTGCCCCGCATCGTCATCAAACGATCCTTCAACCGGCCAGCCAAGCCGCTCACGCCTGGCGTTCAGTTCCTGGCTGACTCGGCCAGAGGCGTCGCAGAAGACCTCGGGCAGAAGATGCCGTTCGGAAAAACGGCGGGTGTCTGCGACGGCAATATCCTGCAGGACGAGGGAATCCCATGCATCGACACGCTCGGTGTTCGTGGGGGTGGCTTGCACACGCCTGATGAGTGGATCGACCTGCCAAGTCTGGTCGAGCGTTGCTCACTCCTCGCAATCCTCATCACACGCCTCTCCAGTTCGGATCGGGCTCGCTTCGGCACCGGCGTCTGACCGATCCAACAATGCCCCGTACGCGAGTGAGTCGAGCAAGACAGACCCTTAGAACGTCCGAGAACCGCGGCTGCCCCGCCCATGCAATCATGCCGCCTGAGAGGGATCCATGACACCGGCTTCTTCAACCCCATCGCTTTCGCCTGCCGCAGACAAGATCAACAACCAGAACACCCAGGCGTCACAGCCGGTCGGGCGTCAGTTGATGACTTCGCCGACGATCCGATCCTCAGTCGACGCGATCGTTTCAGAGGTACGGGCCAAGTCCGCGATGATCACCGATGCCAAGGGACCCTCGCCAGAGTGTGTGAAGTCATACGACGAGATGATGGCTCGCGCCGCGGCCGTCCGAGGCCGTGGACTCCTCTACCCCTACATCTCCTCCGGCGTCGGCAATGGAGCACTCGTTGAGCTCATGGACGGCTCGGTCAAGTGGGACATGATCTGCGGCATCGGCGTCCACTTCTTCGGCCACTCGGAGCCCGATCTCATTCGCGCCGCGGTCGAGGCCGGCGTTGAGGACACGCTTAAACACGGCAACCTCCAGACATCGAATGCCGCATTCGAGTTCGCCGAGACGCTGCTGACCGAAGCCCAGAAGAACTCGCGACTCAAGCACTGTTTCGTCTCGACCTCGGGTGCCATGGCCAACGAGAACGCGATCAAGGTCTGCTACCAGAAGCACGCCCCGGGAGCGACGCGCGTGCTCGCCTTCCAGGATTGCTTCATGGGCCGGACGGTGACGATGTCGCAGCTCGGCGACTCCGCCGCGGGACGTGTCGGCATCCCGCTCTCGACCCAGGTCGATTACATGCCCTTCTACAACCCCGTGATCGCAGATCGCATGGGCGAGACGAGGTTCATCGATATGTGCCTCGATCACCTGCGCCAGTACATCGAGCGTTACCCCGGCCAGCACGCCTGCTTCATCTTTGAACTGGTCCAGGGCGAGGGCGGCTTCAACGTCGCTCCCCGCGACTTCCACAAAGCCCTGATGGAGATGTGCAAGTCCCACAACATCGCGGTATGGGACGACGAGATCCAGTCATTCGGGCGAACACCCCGCATGTTCGCCTACGAGCACCTCAACCTCGGCGAGTACGTCGATGTGCTGTGCGTCGGCAAGATGACCCAGGCGTGTGCCACGCTCTACACCGAGGCGTACAACCCAAAGCCCGGCCTGCTCTCCGGCACCTTCACCGGCGCGACCGCCGACTTCAAGGTCGGAGCACGCGTCATCGAGAAACTCCGCGATGGAAACTACTATGGGCCAGACGGTCTGATCGAACGCCACCACGCAGAGTTCCGGCGTCTGATGCACGCCCTCATCGCCAAGCACCCCGACTGGTTCCCCGCGAATCCGAAGGTCAAGGACATGGTCTCCGGCTGCGGCGGCATGATGCGATTCACGCCGTTCGGCGGCGACAAGGACAAAGTCATGAAGGCATGCCGCGCCTGCTTCGATGAGCATGTCCTGCTCTTCTACTGCGGGCACGGTCCGTACCACGTGCGGATGCTCCCTCCGCTCGGCGTCATGAAGATGGAAGACTGGCCCCGCGTCATCGAGTGCCTCGAACGCGGCCTCGCAAAGGCCGCCGCGTCCTGATTCCCCGCAGAGGCACCGTTCTCCAGTGCGGTGGCTCAATCAAAGAAACCGCAGATACCCGAAAGCCAACCCGTGTTCATCATCCGACGCGCGATCCCGAACGATGTCCCGACCCTCCTCAAACTCGCGAGGATGGTCTACTTCATCAACCTCCCTCCGGACAACACCATCATCGGAGAGAAGGTCCAGTGGTCGCGTCAGTCATTCCTTCTCGCGTCCGAGCTCGAAACGGGAGCCGGCAAGGTCTCCGCCGGAAAGCGGACCGATCCGAGCGCGGGCCACCACGGAACAATCTCCGCGGGGCTGCGTGCGATCACGGGCAAGGCACCGCTCTTCATGTTCGTCCTCGAAGACGCTGAGAGCGGCACCCCCCTGGGCACCTGCCAGGTTGTCTCTCGCATGGGTGGACCCGGCCACCCCAACCTGTCGTACCAGTTGACCCGTAAAGAGATGTTCTCCACTGACCTCCAGGTGGGAACGACGCACGTCGTCGCAAAGCTCCACCTCGACGAGTCCGCTCCGACGGAAGTGGGGGGGCTGATCCTCCAGCCGTCCATGCGCTCGCACAGGCAACGCCTCGGACGCTTTCTCTCGTACATCCGCTTCCACTTCATCGGGCTCTATCCGGAACTCTTCGCCGATCGCGTGCTCGCGGAGATGATGGCCCCTATCTCTCACGACGGGCAGAACCCCTTCTGGGAATACTTCGGACGCCGGTTCATCAACCTCTCCTATCCCGAGGCGGATCGTTTCTGCCAGCACAGCAAAGAGTTCATGCTCTCCCTCCTTCCTCGTGAAGAGATCTATCTGACGCTGCTGCCCGCAGAGGCCAGGAGCGCAGTGGGGCAGGTCAGCCCGGAGACCGTCCCCGCAAGACGCATGCTCGAGAAACTCGGCTTCAAGTACCACAATCGCATCGATCCGTTCGATGGCGGCCCGCATCTCGAAGCAAAGACGTCCGACATCGAGATCGTCAAGAAGACGATGCGGACCGTGCTCGCCGACACGATCGCGCCCGATGCGTGCACCATGAGCGGCTACGCCAGCATCCTCACGAGCGATGGTGACTTCCGCGCTGTCGAGACGCCGATGTCGATCGACAAGCAGGGTCGAGTCCGCATGCCGCACGACGCGGTCGAGGCGCTCAAGATCGAGCCGAAGGATTCGGTCGGCGTCACACCCATCGACACGCTCCGCGCCGCCACCCCGCCGAAGTCCCAGCCCGCGGCACGCAAGGGACGCACCCGATCCAAGGCCCGGTCATAAGCGAGCCTTGTCTCCGAGTCTGTCGCGAAGGGATTCGCATGAAGCATCCGTCACTCACCCGCGAGCCATCAAACCTCATCGGCGGACGCTGGATTCCGGCTCCGGGCGACTCGGTCCGTTCATTCAATCCCGCGCGTCCCGATCAGCTCGTCTACAGCTCATACTCGAGTGTTGAACACCTGCACGAGGCCGTCGCCGCCGCGCGAGCCGCGCTCCCCGCGTGGTCATCCTGGACCCGCGAACGCCGCTTCGCCGTGCTCCAACGCTTCAAGTCGCTCGTCGCTGCCCGCGCCCAGCAGATCGCCGACCTCATCTGCGACGAGACCGGCAAGGCCATGTGGGACAGCAAGGGCGAGGCCTCTGCGCTCACGAACAAAGTTGACATCACGCTCGATGCGACACCCACCGGCGCTCTCTCGCGCGTCACCGGCGTCGAGTTCGCCATGACCCCGACCAAGCAAGGCCGCTCCTGGTTCCGTCCCCACGGCGTCATGGCCGTGCTCGGCCCCTTCAACTTCCCGGCCCACCTCCCCAACGGCCACATCGTCCCCGCCCTCGCACTCGGTAACACCATCGTCCTCAAGCCCTCCGACAAGGCCCCCGCCACGGGCCAACTCTTGATCGAGCTCTTCCACGAGGCCCTCGACGCCGAGAACGCTCCCCGCGGCGTGGTCAACCTCGTCCAGGGCGGAGCGGATGTTGCATCCGCTCTCTCATCGCACAACGACATCGATGGCATCCTCTTCACCGGCTCGTGGCCCATCGGCCGCCGCATCATGGAGGCCAACCTCGACCGCCCCGGTCGCATCCTCGCGCTCGAAATGGGCGGCAACAACGCTGCCGTCGTGATGCCCGACGCCGACCTCAAGCAGGCCCTCGTCGAATGCGTCCGCTCCGGCTTCGTCACCACCGGCCAGCGCTGCACCTGCACCCGCCGCGTCATCGTCCACGAATCGATCGCGCCAAAGTTCATTCCCGCCTTCTGCAAGGCCGCATCCAACCTGATCGTCGGCGACCCGCGTGCGACGCATCCGGTCTTCATGGGCCCGATCATCAACGGCCCCTCGCGCGATGCTGTCTTCGCCTTCCAGAAGTCCCTCCAGCGCGCTGGCGCAGAGATCCTCGTCCCCTCCACATCCATCGACACGCCCGAACGCGGCTTCTACCTCACCCCCGGTATCGCACGCGTCGATCGCTTCACGCTCGGCTCAGAGTCCGACCTCGACGCGGGCCGTGATGCCGGCTGCGACACCGAGGTCTTCGGCCCGCTCGTCCGCATCAGCGTCGTCAAGTCGCTCGACGAAGCCATCGAACAGGCCAACACCACCCGCTACGGCCTCGCGGCTTCCATCTTCACCAAAGACCACGCCGCCGCCGAGCGATTCCTCTTTGAGGCCCGCGCCGGCTGCATCAACGTCAACACAGGCACCGCGGGCGCATCCAGCAAACTCCCCTTCGGGGGCCTCGGCCTCTCCGGCAACCACCGCCCCGCCGGCTCGTTCAGCGTCGACTACTGCGCCTACCCCGTCGCAGGCATGATCGAGTCCGGCCCCGACGCCCCACTCCCCAGCGGCATGACCATCGACGACAAGTGGCTGGCGTGACAGCGTGCGAAAGATTTCTTTCTCCATGCCAGAAGGATCCTTTGCCGACAGGAGTACTCTCGTAAAGACCTGTCGCACATGGTCTTGCGAGAGTCGCGATTCACAACTCCCCTTCTCGCTTGACTTCTCTCACTGACAGACAGTTGTCAGTGACGAAGCTCTCCACACTGCTGCTCGCTTTGACGAGCCGCCGATCTGGTTGTATCGTCTTCACCAGTCAGGCCCGCGTCCGACGCCGCCCCTGACCGACGAATCCGGATCGTGTTGATCCGAATCGTCCCCCGCGTCGGGACCCGTCGCGCCCGCACCCCTCACCCGACCGGCAGATCCAAGAGCAAGACTCAACGTCACGCCTCTTCCGCGATCTGACGCTCGGTCCAGGGACACAAGCGGCCCCGCACGGCAGCAAAGGAGCGTGCCGCATGGCTCGCAGTTCGTCTACGTCCGCGCAGATCGAGTCCAAGTCCGAGTCCAAGAGCCGGTCGTCAAAGAACGACGCTCAGAACGACTCCAAGCCCACAACCACCAAGCCCAAGGCCCCCGAGCCCATCACGGTCGACCGTGAGAAGGCCGCCGCACTCGATCGCGCCCTCCAGCAGATCGACCGCAACTTCGGCAAGGGCTCCATCATGCGCCTGGACGAAGAGGCCTACCTCAACATCCCCGGCATCTCCACCGGCGCACTCTCACTCGACCTCGCCCTCGGCGGCAAGGGCATCCCCCGCGGCCGCATCGTCGAGATCTTCGGCCCCGAATCCTCCGGTAAGACGACGCTGGCGCTCACCGTCGCCGCCAACGCCCAGAAGAAGGGCGGCGTCGCCGCCTTCATCGACGCCGAGCACGCCCTCGATCCCTCCTGGGCACGCAAGATCGGCGTCAACATCGACAACCTCCTCGTCTCCCAGCCCGACACCGGCGAGCAGGCCCTGGAGATCTGCGAGCTCCTCGTCCGCTCCAACGCCGTCGATGTGATCGTCGTGGACTCCGTCGCCGCGCTCATCCCCAAGGCCGAGATCGAGGGTGAGATGGGCGACAGCCACGTCGGCCTCCAGGCACGCCTCATGTCCCAGGCGATGCGCAAGCTCACCGGCGTCATCGCACGCTCCAGTTGCACCGTCATCTTCATCAACCAGATCCGCGAGAAGATCGGCGTCATGTTCGGCTCACCCGAGACCACGCCCGGCGGCCGCGCCCTCAAGTTCTACTCCTCCGTCCGCATTGACATCCGGCGCATCAGCGCGATCAAGGATGGCGACACCAACGTCGGCAATCGCGTCCGCGCCCGCGTCGTCAAGAACAAGGTCGCGCCCCCCTTCAGGGAGTCCGAGTTCGACATCATGTTCAACGAGGGCATCTCCGTCACCGGCGATGTGCTCGACCTCGCCATCGAGGCCGAGATCGTCCAGAAGTCCGGCGCGTGGTTCAGCCGGGGCGAGGTCCGCCTCGGCCAGGGCCGCGAGAACTCCAAGCAGTTCCTCAAGGACAACCCCGACCTCTTGGACGAGATCCGACGCGCCCTCTTGGCCGCCAAGGTCCCGCCCCGCGTGACCACCCCTGTCGGCAACGAGGCCGTCGAAGAATCCGAGGCCGAACTCGAAGTCTGATGCTTGGGTGGATCGGCACTCCGTGCCGATTCTGGCTAAGGTGGCACCGCTCTCCAGAGCGGTGATCTTGGATCGCTTCAAAGGGAGCCCCGGGCGCAAGCCCGGGGTTCTTCCATTGCGCCCGGGGCTCGGCACTTGTCGGTCCCCGCTTGATGCACGCCTACAAACCCGCCGCGATCAACCTCGCCTGCTTCATGTGCAACGCCTGATGAAACGCCGGAAAGCACGCCCACGTCGTCGCAGGAAGTTCCCCAAACCATGGATGCACATGCCCCACGCGGCTGCGACGGATGGGGCCGGTGTCTGCCAGCACCGACTCCAACGCGAGAATCGAGCGATCGAGCGCGGCAAGGGAAGCATCGGGCGCGGCATCGGGGCTCGGCTTGTAATTCGCCGTTCTCACCTCAATCGTGCCCCTCTCGTTCCGTGCCAGCGAACCGAGCGTGATCGCGATGTCGCTATTCACCCGCGCAAGATGGTCCGCAACCATCGCGAGCGAGTAGTTCGTCGAACTGCTCTCAAGCCCGGGCAGCCGCTTGATCTGCACGCGCGTCGTCGCTCGATCCGCCGCCGCAGCGAAGAGAGCACGCAACTCGCCCTCCTGCTCGCGGAGCATCTGACACGTCCGCTCCGGAGGGTTCCTGCGGCACCAACGCCCGATCAACCAACGAGCAACAAAACGCTCCACCGACGGAATGCCTGTCTGCTGTGCCATGCCGCCGGATTCGTGAACGCCCACGCCTCCGATTCAGAACGCAGACGACCATCTCGACATCCCCGATCTGATGCCTCAGTCGGGCGAACTCCCTACCCTCTGGCCGCATGAGCAAGCCAACCGATACCACAGCCACGACCCTCAAAGACCACGTCGCCTCGTACCTCAAGGAGGAGTCGAAAATCAAGCTTGGCGGCGGGCCAAAGGCCATCGAACGCCAGCACGAAAAGGGCCGCCTCACCGCGCGCGAACGCGTCGCCAGACTCGTTGATCCGCTCGAAGGGAGCCCCGAGCGCAAGCTCGGGGTCGCGACTGATTCCACCGCCCATGACATACCCAACTTCCAAGAGTTGGGCCTCTGGGCCGCTCACAACATGTACGCCGAGCACGGCGGCGCTCCCGCGGCGGGCGTCGTCACCGGCATCGGCTCCGTGCAGGGCAAGCTCTGCATGATCATCGCCAACGACGCGACGGTGAAGGCCGGCGCGTTCTTCCCCATGACCTGCAAGAAGATCATCCGCGCCCAGACCATCGCCCACGCCGCACGCCTCCCCCTCATCTACCTCGTCGACTCCGCCGGCGTCTTCCTCCCCATGCAGGAGGATGTGTTCCCGGACACCGACGACTTCGGCCGCATCTTCCGCAACAACGCCGTCATCTCCGCCGATGGCATCCCGCAGATCGCCGCGATCATGGGCTACTGCGTCGCCGGTGGTGGCTACCTCCCCGTCCTCTGCGACACCCTCCTCATGACCGAGGGCTCCGGGCTCTACCTCGCAGGCCCCGCGCTCGTCAAGGCCGCGATCGGCCAGCAGGTCACGGATGAGGAACTCGGCGGCGCATCCATGCACGCCTCCATCAGCGGCACTATCGACTTCAAGGAGCCCGATGACGACGCGTGCATCAGGCGGGTGAGGGAGTTGGTGGGTAAGTACGGCGCGGACTCACGGAGTCACGAAGTCACGAAGTCACGCCTGATCGCAACGGCACGAAGCGGCGACGACCTCTACACACTCTTCACCGACAAGCCCGGCACGCAGTACGACGTCAAGGAGATCATCGCCTGTCTCGTGGACTCACGCGCGATGCCCAACGCCGAGGGCCACGAGTCACTCGCACCCGACTTCGATGAGTACAAGGCCGATTACGGCCAGTCGCTCGTCTGTGGCTATGCGAAGATCGGCGGGCACGCCTGCGGCGTCGTCGCCAACCAGAAGAAGATCACCCAGCGTCAGATGCCCGGAGGCAAGGCCGGCCCATCCAAGTTCACCAACATGCCCGGCGTCATCTACGACGACTCCGCCGACAAGGCCGCACGCTTCATCATGGACTGCAACCAGCGGAAGATCCCCATCATTTTCCTGCACGACACCACCGGCTTCATGGTCGGGCGCGACTCAGAACAAGGCGGCATCATCCGCGCCGGCGCGAAGATGGTCAACGCCATGTCCAACTGCGTCGTCCCCAAGATCGTCGTCGTGCTCGGTGGCTCCTACGGCGCGGGCAACTACGCCATGTGCGGCAGGGCCTTCGACCAGTTCATCTCCTTCGCCTGGCCGGGCGCCAAGTGCGCCGTCATGGGCGCGAACCAGGCGACCGGCGTCCTCGCGACCATCGAAGAGGCCAGCCGCAAGCGCAAGGGCGAGACCATCGACGAAGAGACGCACAAGCAGATCCTCGCGGCGGTCCACGCCGGCTACACCGAGCAGGCCGACATCCGCCACGCCGCCGCACGGGGCTGGGTCGATCGCATCATCGAGCCCCACAAGACCCGCGACGAACTCATCGCCGCCCTCAACGCCGCGGCACAAGGTTGGGACTACACCAAGCCCTTCAAGACGGGGGTGTTGCAGACTTGAGCGAGGAGTCGCACATCATCCGACTCGACGATCTGAGACCGTCCCTCGGATCGGCCAATGCGATGCCCGCTCTGTTCTGTTTCTGTGGAGTCGTATTCATCGTTCTCGGACTTCTGTTTCTACCGGAAGAGGTCGCGACGGCTCGAATCTGTCTCGCGGGCGGAGTGGCGTTTGCTGTCGCAGGTGGAACTCGTATTCTGGTCTGGGCTCTCTTCTCGTCTCGGGCTGACGCAGATCCGCTATTCGAGATCGATACCGAGCACCAAACCCTTCGGACGCGCGGCTATCGCTGGATGCCCACACGGGATTGGCGCGCGCTGGTGGATCCAGGCAGCATCAGCGAGGTCACGGTGCCGCTCGCCGACCTTCGCCATGTGCAGCTCACTGAGTGGCGAGGTCGCACGCATACTGACCGGCTCTTCATCACGACCGACAGGAAGTGGCTGGAGATCAGCCGAAGGCCGGCCGATCAGACGGTGCGGCACGCGTTCACGATGCTCTCGAATCACCTGCCCGCCTCCGTCCTCGACGGCTCCCAAGCCCCCCGCAACAACTCCTTCGCCACGGTGCTCTTTGCCATCGTGGCAATCTGTGTCGTGATCTGGGCGATGCTCTTCATATTCAGTGAACCAATCACACGAATCGTACAACGTCTGCTCGATCCATGAGACGCAACCGGTCTATGTGACCTGCCCGCTGCAACATCTTCCGGAATGCCCAACGGGCCGCCCCAGCCAGAGCCCAGGGCAAGGGAGTGCCGAAGGCACGACCAACGCCCTGGGTACGCAGCCCCCTCAACCCCTTCTTCATTCTTCTCGTGAGCCCTGTAAGGACGACACAACCGTTCTATCGCAACCGATACCATGCCTTCATGCCACAATCCCTCTCACGGGTGTACGTCCATCTCATCTTCTCGACCAAGCACCGGCTCCCCGACCTTCACGTTGACGTTCGCGAATCTCAAGACCTCAACATCGCGTTGGCTCAAGACCCGGTCCGATCGGCTCTCGGACTTCGCGTGGCAATCCGGCTACTGCGAGTTCTCCGTCTTGCGTTCCAACATCGATGAGGTGCGCGTGTACATCGCGAATCAACGCGAGCACCATCGCGTGACGACGTTTCAGGATGAGTTCCTTGCGTTTCTCGAACGCCATGACGTCGACTACGACGCGCGGTACGTCTGGGACTGATGAGACAGCACGTGTGCCGCCCTTCAGGGCTCGATGGAATGCATGCGAAGTGAAGGGTTGGGGCTATCGGAGCCGGGAAACACCTCTGAGTCGCACTCAGGCGCAGCCCGATGCGGCTGAAGTCCCTCGCGAGCCCACGCTCAGTTCCTCGCCGGCCCCGGCTTCATCGACTCCAGCGCGATGACCACGGCCATCGTCCGGTTCTCGACGCCGAGCTTGCCGAAGATGTTCTCGGCGTGCTTCTTCACCGTGAGCGCGCTGATCCCGAGAATGACACCGACCTCCGCATTCGACTTCCCCTCGGCGATCCAACGCATCACCTCGGTCTCACGCCGCGTGAGACCGAGCTTCATCAGTATCTCGACCGGATCACCCGGTGCCGGCCGCTCCAGAAAGCCGACGGAGAACTCGTTCGTTGTCGGACGGATCGGCGCGACATGCACGCTCACCGGGGACCCATCGCACGAGTACCAGAAGGGGCAGGCCGGATGCCCCGCAACCCTCCGCTCGAGTTCCGCCTGCCACTCCGCCGGAATCACATCCATCCGCGCCTCGCGTCCGATACAGGCACGCATCAGACGCATCGCGTGGTCCATGCTCCGCAGCACGCGGCCCTGCCTATCGCAGACCAGCCACGAGAACATCTGCACAGGCACCGTCGCGTTCCCCATCGGTGCCATCATCCCGTGCCGCCTCACAAGATCATCCGTCGCGGCATCCACATGACGCGCCACAAGGTGCATGATCGCGACATCGTCAGGCCCGAACTCCTTGGCGCTCTCTCTCCCCACCTCGAGCCGATACCCGTACCGACCCGGCGACAGGTACCGCAGAATCGACCTCGCTCCGATCGGCTTCCAGACGTCGTTGTAGACCGCGGTGCGTTCCAGCTCTGAACGGCCCACGAACTCCGTCGGTGACGCCGGACGATCGAGCAGCAGGCGAAGCCGCCCGGTGTACACAGGATCTTCATGGGCCAGCGTCAGCACACGATCGGCATAGCCCGTCCAGTCTTCCCGAGCGGGCGAGAACGAGTGGCGGACATTCGGGAAGTAGGTGACCCCCAACGAGACCAGCGGCCAGTCGCATGCGATCAGTTCACGCAGCGCCTCGGACGCCACCCGTCCGAGCGAGGCCACATCCGGGGCTCGATGGAGCCGGATCGTGAAGTCGCTGAGACGTGTGAGTTGACGCTGGCTGAGCACGCAGACGCTCCGGAACGCGCAAAGTAAGGGCCACCGCCGCCACTTGTTCGAAGCAGTCAGGCCACAACTTTACGGTCCGGCGGCGGCTTCGGATTGTTCAAATCCCGACAAAGGCGATTGCAAGCAGCGGGGCGGAACGTCTCTCATCCCTGCTTCGTCCTATATTCAGCAAGCAGCCCACAAGGCCATTCCAGACCTGTGGAGCCCAACGCACGCGCCCGACAGAGTCCGCCTCACACGATTCTTCTGTGGCACATCCGAACCAGCGATTGGCGCAATACGCTCCCGCCATGCACCATCGCATCCCCACCTTGATCCTCGCGTGCTGCTCCGCGACCCTCATCGCGACTGGCTCGATGCACGCCGCGACCTTGCGGGCTCTCTCCGCCGAAATCTTCGCGACGACCGAGCCGCAACCGGCACCCGATGCCTGGTACGAGCCCGAGATCCGCGCCTTTGAGTCGCACTCGGGCGCAGCCCGATGCGACGGAACTGCCGCTCCCACCCAACGACGTAGACGCGCCCGCGTCCATCCCATTCCCGGTACACTGTCTCTTGAGTGACCAGAGCACCCTTCCAGCAGGACAACTCACCATGGCAGTTTCAGGCAACAAGGGCGGCAAGAGCGGCGCCCAGCGCACCAACACCACCAGCGCGAGCGGCCAGAAAACCCGCACCGCTGCGACGCCCTCCGGCAGGGGCAGCCGCGTCGAACCATCCCACTTGACCGAGAAGGCCCGCGAGGTCCGCGTCCAGAAGGCCGCGACGAAGAAAACCGGCGTCATCAAGAAAGCCGCCCCCAAGAAGGCCGCGAAGAAGTAGCCAGCATTCGCATGCAACAGGGGCGATGCCGCGTGAACGTCTTCGATCGAGTGCGACAGGACGAAACGAACGGCGACCTTGCGTCGGCAAAGAATCGCCTTTGCTCGCACGCGGTCACCACCCGCTTCGACCCTCACATCTGCGAGCAGATCGCACGGATCTGCGTCCGCATGCAGAACCCCACCGAGGCCGGCCGCTGGTACTTCCTGTCGGACTCGGGCGATGCCGAATCCTCCGCGTGCATCGAGAAGTTCCTCGCGGCACACGGGCACCGCCCGGCTCAGATCCTTTCGCAACTGCCGCGCGGCGTCGAGCACAAGCCACTGCAGCACTGGACGCCCGCAGTCGGTGAGCGGCTCCAGAAGATCGGCTTCAAGCACGTTCCCGCGAGAACCAAAGACAGAACGCCAAGCACGCTTCTCGACAACTTGTACCCATTCGGGTGCATTGTCATGGTCTTCGCGGTGCTCGTGCTCGCGTTCATCGGCCTGCGCACGGTTGTCGGTTGGCTGAAATGACCCTCATTCCTTTCCTGAGCCCGATCGCGCGATACGCTCCCGCCATGCACCATCGCATCCCCACCTTGATCCTCGCGTGCTGCTCCGCGACCCTCATCGCGACTGGCTCCATGCACGCCGCGACCTTGCGGGCTCTCTCCGCCGAAATCTTCGCGACGACCGAGCCGCAACCGGCACCCAACCCCTGGTACGAGCCCGAGATCCGCGCCTTTGAGGCGGCAGACCGGGCTTCCCCACCCGCGCCCGGCCAGGTTCTCTTCATCGGCAGTTCCAGCATCCGCATGTGGAAGTCACTCGCGGAGGACATGGCGCCCGCGCCGGTCATCAAACGCGGCTTCGGCGGCTCGACAACCCCCGATGTCCTCGCCGTCTTTGATCGCATCGCACGACCATACGCCCCGAGCATCATCGTCTATTACTGCGGAGACAACGACCTCGGCGGCGAGAATCCCGACGCCGCAGCCGCGGCAGAAGGATTCCTCTCGTTTGAGCGTCTGGCTCGCGAGGCGTGGCCCGATGTCGAAGTGATGTACATCGCGATCAAGCCGAGTATCTCACGCTGGCGGAACTGGGAAGCGATGGAGCGGGCGAACGGCATCGTGCGCGACCATTGCGAGCAGACACCCGGCAGCACGTTTCTTGACATCGCGGCCCCGATGCTGACGAAGGCGGGCGTGCCCGATCCGACGCTGTTTCTCGAAGACGGACTCCATCTGAACGACAAGGGGTACGCCGCATGGACAACCGTCGTCCGCCCGGCAGTCACCGAAGCATGGAGCAGGGTGCAGAAACGCCGTGGTCTCTGAACAGAATCGATAGTTCGTGCCGCGTCCAGAGCGATCCGCTCAACCGACATCACCCCGTGTGCGCCTTGCAGATTCGTTCTTCCACATGCGTCGGGTCTCGAACGCCGCGATATCCGCGATTGTGGTGGTGCGGAGGAACTCCTGCTGCGCGCTGCGGTGCGATGTCCAGAACTGATGGCACGGGCATGCCCTCTCCTCCGAGCACGCGCTGACGCCGAGCATGCACCGCTGCTCAACGGCTGGGTCGTCGAGCGCCTCGCAGATGTCGAACAGTGAGATCTGTGACGGAGCCCTCACCAGCGTCACGCCGCCTCCCACACCGCGCTGCGTGCTGACGAGGCCCTTGCGAGCAAGGGCCTGCACGATCTTCGCGAGGTAGGCGGGGGGGATGTCCGCGGCATCCGCGATCTCTTTCACGAGAACGGGCTTGCCGCCCGCCGCAGCGATATGCCCCATCGCGGTTGTCGCGTAACCCGTCGCCTGGCTCAGCATGGGCGCACCCTCAGGATCTGCATGCCCATATTACGGACAAACGGAGTGTGAAGTCCAGCACAAATCCGTCTCTGAGGGATGAATGCCGCTCGCTGGCGTCGTCACGAACAGCTCCGAATCCGTACTCACAACCCAAATCACAGCGATTTAGACCCATTTCCACCCCCTCCTACTTGACTCTCGCCGTCTATTGACGATAAAAAGAGCAATAGATCCGATTGTCCGCATGCGGGCGGCGTCTTGACCGGCGTTGGCCCTTGGGAGCATGACCTATGAGCGTGCAAGCGACGAACGAGGCAGGAGCCCTGTCCGGGGCTGAGGGTGACTCGGGCGCGATGGAGAGATTCAGCTACGACGACAAGATCGTGCGCATGTTCGTGGGTGCCACGATCCTCTGGGGCGTCGTCGCGATGCTCGTCGGACTGATCGTCGCCTTGCAGCTGGCCGTGCCGCAGCTTCTGAACAAGTCCGGGTTTGGATGGCTCACGCTCATCGTGAACACGGAGTGGATCAGTTTCGGCCGTCTTCGCCCCCTGCACACGAACGCCGCGATCTTCGCGTTCGCGGGCAACGCGATCTTCGCGGCCATCTACTACTCGACCCAGCGGCTGTGCAAGGCGCGGATGTTCAGCGACATCCTCGGTCGCCTGCACTTCTGGGGATGGCAGGCGATCATCGTCTCCGCGGCATTGACGCTCCCCCTGGGCATCACCCAGTCGAAGGAGTACGCCGAACTCGAGTGGCCGATCGATCTGGCGATCGCGGTTGTCTGGGTCGGCTTCTTCGGTGTCAACTTCTTCGGAACTCTCGTCAAGCGTCGTGAACGCCACATGTACGTCGCGCTCTGGTTCTACATCGCGACCATCGTGACAGTCGCGATGCTCCATGTCTTCAATAATCTCACCCTGCCCATGGTGATCGCGGGCGCGATCAACGGCCAGAGCGTCACCGGGGCCGACATCGCCAAGTCGTGGCCCGTCTACGCGGGCGTGCAGGACGCGTTCATGCAGTGGTGGTACGGCCACAACGCCGTCGCGTTCTTCCTCACGACCCCATTCCTCGGCCTCATGTACTACTTCCTGCCGAAAGCCGCTGAAAAACCCGTCTACTCGTACCGCCTCTCGATCGTCCACTTCTGGTCGCTCGTCTTCATCTACATCTGGGCAGGCCCGCACCATCTTCACTACACCGCTCTCCCCGCGTGGGCGAGCACGCTCGGCATGCTCTTCTCACTCATGCTCTGGATGCCGTCCTGGGGCGGCATGATCAACGGACTTCTGACCCTCCGCGGCGCATGGAACAAGGTCGCAAGCGATCCGATCCTGAAGTTCTTCGTTGTCGGCATCACCTTCTACGGCATGTCCACGTTCGAAGGGCCGATGCTCTCGATCAAGAGCATCAACGCCCTCACGCACTACACGGACTGGACGATCGCGCACGTCCACGGCGGAGCCCTCGGCTGGAACGGCTTCATGACGTTCGGCATGCTCTACTGGCTCGCCCCACGCCTCTTCCAGACGCCACTCTGGAGCCGAAAAATGATGGCGGCCCACTTCTGGCTGGGCACCATCGGCATCGTGCTCTACGTCCTCTCGATCTACGCCGCGGGGCTCACGCAGGGACTGATGTGGAGGGCGTTCGATGAGTCCGGTCGGCTCGCATACCCCGACTTCGTGGAGACCGTCACCGCGCTGGTCCCGATGTACTGGGTCCGTGTCGTGGGCGGCACGCTCTACCTCGTCGGCATGCTGATGTGCGGCCTCAACATCGGCATGACATGGGCAAGACGCCCGAAGACATACGACGTACCCGTGTATGAGGCACCCGCGCTCTCAAAGGTCTACGTCGATCCTCCCCGCCCCGGATCACGACTCGAAGCGAACGTCGGGCTCGGACACAAGGCGGACACCTTCATTCAGGGCTGGTGGCACCGCGTCTGGGAACGCCGCCCGATGAAGTTCACGGTCTGGGTCTTCATCGCGGTCGCTGTCGCCTCGCTCTTCGAGATCATCCCCACCTTCCTGATCAGATCGAACGTCCCGACCATCGAGTCCGTGAAACCCTACACACCGCTCGAACTGGCCGGACGCGACATCTACATCGCCGAGGGTTGCTACAACTGCCACTCGCAGATGATCAGACCGATCTGGGCAGAGACCAAACGCTACGGCGAGTACAGCAAGCCCGGCGAGTTTGTCTACGACCATCCGTTCCAGTGGGGAAGCCGACGCATCGGCCCCGATCTCGCACGGGTGGGCGGCAAGCAGTCTCACGACTGGCAGGTGCGCCACCTCGAAGACCCGCGTCAGCTGATCCCGCAGTCGCTGATGCCGGCATACCCGCACCTGCTCAAGCAGGATCTGGACTTCGCATCGATACAGGCCCGCGTCGATGCGATGGCCATGCTCGGCGTCCCATACGCAGAGGCGGTCCGCCAGGGCGGTGCCGAACGACTCGCAAGAGCACAGGCCGAACGCATCGCCTCCGAACTCGAAGCGCAAGGCGGATACCCCGGCCTCGCGGGCAAGAAGGCCATCGCGATGGTGGCGTATCTCCAGCGGCTCGGAACCGATATCCACGCACCCGTCGGGGTCGAAGAAGAGAGCGCAACCGCCGATGCATCCAGCAGCGGCGAAACTCCAGCGAAGGAGGAGAAGCGATGAGTCTCTCGGACATCATGGGAAACATGGATCTCTCCGTGTATCCCCAGATAGGGCTTGTGATTTTCCTCGCAGTCTTCGCGGGCGTCGTGATCAGGATCTTCTCCAAGCGGCACGCACACGAATGGAAGCAACACGCTTCTCTCCCGATCTCAGAGCCCGCACGCGTGACCACCGAGACGATGCACGCTTTGGAAGGGAGCGCAGAGCGATGAACTCAACCCAGAACCATGGTGCGCACAGCCCATCAGGACAGGCATCGCTGATGGAGCACGAATACGACGGCATCCGCGAGTACGACAACCCGACGCCGGGGTGGTGGCACGCGCTGTTCCTGGCTTCAGTCTTCTTCTCGATCTGTTACACCGCGTGGTACCACGTCAGCCCCTTGTCCTCCTCGATCTGGGACAAGTGGCGGGCCTCAGAGGTCGAAGAGTTTGCGAGAATCTTCGGAGAGTTCGGAGACCTTGAGCCGGACACCCCGACACTCATCAAGATGATGAACGATGAGCGGATGATGGCGGTCGCTCAGGGCATCTTCCAGGGCAACTGCGCCGCATGCCACGCCAAAGACGGCGGCGGCATCAACGGCGTCAATCTCACCGACGATCACTACAAAACCGTCAAGTCGCTCCCAGACATCTTCAACGTCATCACCCGCGGTGCCGCCAACGGCGCGATGCCCGCGTGGGAGAACATGATCTCAAAGAACGAGAGGGTCATCCTCGCGTCATACGTCGCCTCACTCCGCGGCACGAAGCCGGGCGCCGCCCGCCCCGCGGAAGGTGAAGTCATCCCGGCGTGGCCGATCGAGTGAACGTCTGTGTGCTCGGCAAAGCCCGAGCCGGAGTGAGGACATGCAGGCCTCGGGGACAGATCGGATTGACGGGCCACCGGAGGTGCTCTCAACGCTCACACGCGAAGGGAAGCGCAAGTGGATCTGCCCCAAGCTATCCAAGGGACGCTACCTGACAGCTCGCCGTGCCGTCGCGATCGTTCTCATCGCGATCTTCACGCTGGTGCCCTATCTCCGCATGAATGGGCGCCCGCTGGTCCTCCTCGATGTCGCGTCGAGACGTTTCACGCTCTTCGGGACGACCTTCCTTCCGAACGACACAGTCCTCCTCGCTCTTCTTCTGGTTCTCGTCTTCGTGGGGATATTCCTCGCCACTTCACTGTTCGGGCGTGTCTGGTGCGGATGGGCCTGCCCCCAGACTGTCTACATGGAGTTCGTCTTCCGACCGATCGAACGCCTCCTCAACGGAAAGCCCGGCGCAACCCGCAAGAACTGGATCGCACGCAGCGGATTCGCAAACCCACTGAAGTACCTGATCTACCTCCTGATCTCGATGTATCTGGCCCACACGTTCCTGGCCTACTTCGTCGGCGTCGAGAAGCTGGCCGAGTGGGTCCGCCGCTCCCCGACCGAGCATCCGACCTCCTTTCTCGTCATGCTCGGCGTGACGGTTGCGATGATGTTCGACTTCTCATACTTCCGCGAGCAGACTTGCATCGTCGCGTGCCCCTACGGGCGCTTCCAGAGCGTGATGCTCGACCGCGATTCTCTCATCGTCACCTATGACAGAACCCGCGGAGAACCCCGGGGCAAGAAGCGACCCGCAAAGCCCCAGCCGACTGATCTCTCCCTCAAGGTACTGCCGAACACATCATCATCAGCAAGCGAAGAGAAGATCGGCGACTGCGTTGATTGCCACCTCTGCGTCACCACCTGCCCCACGGGCATCGACATCCGCAACGGATTGCAGATGGAGTGCATCAACTGCGCCCAGTGCATCGACGCCTGCGATGCCGTCATGACGAAGCTCGGCCGAGCAACGGGACTCATCCGCTACTCATCGCAGAACGCCGTCGAGGGTTCGGCACGCCACATCGTTCGTCCCCGCGTCGCGATCTACGCGGCAATCATGACGCTCCTCGCCTCGCTCTTCGTCTACGCCCTCTCAACAAAGTCAACAGCGTCGGTGATCATCGTGCGAGGCCGCGGCGCCCCCTTCGCCGAGACCGCCGACGGCATGATCACGAATCGCGCCAGCATCAAACTGACAAACCGCACCGAGTCGCCGATCGAGTTCTCGCTCTCCGTCGTCGGGATCCCGGGCGCAACCATCACCCACGAAGAAACGCTCGCCGTGGACTCGGAAAGCTCGAAGGTCGTCCCGGTCACGATCGGCGTGCCGTTCTCTGCGTTCACGCTTGGACGGATCGAGTCCGTCATCCGCGTCTCTGAAAGGAATGGAGCGTACACCAAAGACGTTCGCTTCCTCCTCATGGGGCCCGGCTCACTCGGCACCCCCTCGGGACGCACGCCCGCCGGTGCACGCGATCACACGAGCGACGCAGCCGACAACAAGAAGGAGAAGCTCGATGCAGGCGACTGAGCACACACACGCCCCCGTCAGCCCGAGAGGCCTGCGAGCGGTGCCCGGCGCGCTCTGGCTGGTCTTCGGCCTGCTCGCCATGAACTTCACAGTCGTCGGCGTCACGATCTACCTCGTCTCACGCGACACGCACTTCGCCGTCGAGCCCGACTACTACCAGCGCGCGGTCGAATGGGACGCCTCCAAAGCCGAACTGGCACGCTCAGCAGCACTCGGCTGGAACGCAGCCCTCGACGCACCCGACGCACGCTCGGCGTCCGGCAACCGAACCCTCACGATCCGGCTCACCGATCGAGATGGACAGCCGATCAGCGGCGCCAACATCGATGCCGTCGCGTTCCATCACGGGTCAGCGGCCACACGCATCGAATTCGTCATGGTCGAAAGAGGCGCGGGAATCTACCAGGGTGAGGTCCCCCTCCGCGACGCGGGGCTTCACGAGGTGCGACTGATCGCATCACGCAACGACGAACACTTCGTGACGTCGGTCAGGCAGGACTGGAAGCGGGCTGATTGAAAGGGTGACGTGTGCAGATCGAGATCTGGCCGCTTGTGATCGCAGTGTTCAGCGCATCCGTGCTTGGAAGCATGCACTGCGCCGGCATGTGCGGCGCATTCCTCGCCATCGCGGTCACACAGGGCGAGCGAGCGGTATCTCCCGCTCTCCTCCAGCTCGCGTACCACGGCGGCCGCCTACTCACGTACTCGGCCCTCGGAGCCGTCGCGGGGCTTCTCGGCTCCGCTGTCGACCTCGCGGGTGAAGCCGCCGGTATCGGTCGCACAGCGGCTGTCGGAGCCGGAGTCATGATGATCGGCTTCGGTGCGATCGCGATCATGCGTCACTACGGCGTGCGAATCGCCCCGGCACGCGTTCCTCGCTTCCTCCAGACCGCGGTCGCACACGGGCATCGCATGGTCATGAACAAGCCGCCGCTCGTCAGATCCGCTTCGATCGGACTGCTCACAACGCTCCTCCCGTGCGGCTGGCTCTACGCGTTCGCGATCACCGCCGCAGGCACGGGCCGCGCCGACACCGGGGCACTCACCATGGCGGTCTTCTGGGTCGGCACGCTGCCGGTTCTCGTGACGCTCGGCACGGGGTTGTCGCGTGCATCTGGTCTCCTCAAACGCAGAATGCCCCTGGCGACTTCGCTCGCACTGATCGCCATCGGCACCTTCACCGCAATGGATCGCCTTGCGGTGCCTGCCATGGCAACGCACGGGAAGGCCGATGCCTCGATCGAGCGACTGAGCACACTCGCCGACGAGACGCCAGCGTGCTGCGCCGGTCCCGGTGCCGATGAAGATGATCAATCGGCAGTGGGGGAGAAGCCATGAGCGCAATCGCTGGACACATCGATCGTGTCACGGTCGACTCCTCGCACGTGGACGTCCTGTGCGATCACTGCGGACTCTCCGTGCCCCGAGGCCTGGTGGAAGAGGGCGCCGCCCATCAATTCTGCTGCCATGGATGCCGCACCGCCTACGAGATCATCAGCTCGTGCGACCTCCAGCGCTACTACGACCTCCGCGATGCCGACCCCTCAGGCAACACACGCTCAAAGGGAACCGGCGCCCGATACGCGGAGTTCGACGACGCCACCTTCGGTGACTTGTACGTCCGTGAACTCCCCGGAAGCACGCGTGCAGTCGAACTGTTCGTCGAGGGCGTGCACTGTGCCGCGTGCGTGTGGCTCGTTGAACGCCTCCCCCGAGTCGTCCCCGGCGTCGTCGAAGCCCGCCTGGAGATGCGCCGCGCGATGGTGACACTCACCTGGGATCCGCGCCGCGTCACCCTCTCGAAGATCGCTCGCACCCTCGACCGGCTCGGCTATCCGCCGCACATCGCACGCGACAGAAACCAGCGTGAGTCGCGCCGTATCGAGGACCGGGCAGCGCTGATCAGGATAGGCATCGCCGGCGCGTGCGCAGGAAACGTCATGCTCCTCGCCCTTGCGCTCTACGCGGGCCTCTTCGACCGCATCGAGCCCGAGTATCTCCTCCTCTTCCGCTGGACGAGCATGCTCATCAGCGCGGTCTCTGTTCTCTGGCCAGGAAGCGTCTTCATCCGCGGTGCGATCGCTGCGCTCCGTGCAAGAGTCATCCAACTCGACGTCCCCATCGCACTCGGCCTCGTCGCGGGGCTGATCTGGAGCGTCGTCAGCACGTTCCGCGGCATCGGCGAGGTCTACTTCGACTCGCTCAGCGTCCTCGTCTTCGCACTGCTCGTCGGCCGCTTTGTGCAGCAGCGCCAGCAGCGATGGGCGTCCGACTCGCTGGAGATGCTCTACGCCCTTACCCCGTCCTCCGCCCGAATCTGGGAGAACGGAACGACCCGCGATGTTCCCATCGAAGCGATCAAGCGAGGCGATGCAGTCCAGGTGCTCGCGGGAGAGTGCATCCCGGTCGATGGGGTCATCCTCAAAGGCGAGACTACCGTCGATCAGGCACTTCTCACGGGCGAGAGCATGCCCATACGTGTGATCTGCGGGCAGGAAGTCGCCGCCGGGGCACTGAACGTCTCCTCGGAGATTCTCGTACGGGTCGGAGCCACCGGCGAGGGCACGCGCGTAGGAAAGTTGATGCGTCTTGTCGAAGACGCCGCTCAGCGACGGGCTCCCATCGTCCGCCTCGCCGACGCGATCGCAGGACGCTTCGTCCTCGCCATGATCTGCCTCGCGACAATCACCGTGCTCCTCTGGTGGCCGACAGATCCGGGCAAAGCGATCGAGCATGCCGCGGCATTGCTGATCGTCACATGCCCGTGTGCCCTCGGACTCGCGACCCCACTGGCGGTCAGCGTTGCGATCGGACGTGCCGCCCGACGCGGCATGCTCCTCAAAGGCGGAGAGTCGTTGCAGGCCCTCGATCGTCGCGGCATCCTCCTGCTGGACAAGACCGGCACGATCACCGAAGGTCGCATGCGTCTGCTCGCATGGCACGGCGACGCATCGGCAAAGCAACTGGTCTCCGCGATCGAATGTTCCTCATCACACCCGATCGCCCGAGCCATCGTCGATGGAATCGGCAACTCCGAACAGACTGTTGCAGAAGCCGTGGTCTTCGTATCATCAGGCGCGAGCGGCACAGTGTCGGGGCACAGAGTGATCGTGGGGTCGGCACGCCACGTCCGAGCCGGTGGAGTCGCCGAAGAGCCGTGGATCGCCGAGATCGAGCGAGCATCAACAGAGGACGGACACACCCCGGTCCTTATCGCGGTTGACGGCAAAGTCGTCGCTGTCGCGGTCATCGGCGATGCGATCCGTGCGGATGCCTCAGCCGCGATCGAGGGGCTGAGGTCGCTCGGGTGGCGGCTCGGCATCCTGTCCGGCGACCATCCCGGAGCCGTCGCAGCAGTCGGAAGAAAGCTCGGGATCGATCCGCAGCACATCTACGGCGGCTGCGACCCGGAACACAAGCAGCGGATCGTCGAACAACTGTCCGGGCACGAACCGGTCGTCATGGTCGGTGATGGCGTCAACGACGCCGCCGCACTCGCCTCGGCCACGGTCGGCATCGCGGTCCACGGCGGCGCGGAGGCGAGTCTCTCCGCTGCTGATGTCTACCTCGGGTCTCCCGGCCTCATGCCGATCCTCGACCTGCTCGGGGCATCCCGCCGGACCATGAAGGTCATCCGACGCAATCTCTTCTTCTCGCTCTCGTACAACATCTTCGCCGCCGCGCTGGCCATGACCGGCATCCTCAACCCTCTGATCGCCGCGATCCTGATGCCCGCCAGCTCGCTCACGGTACTGGCCAGTTCGCTCCGGGTCAGGACCTTTGGAGACTGAACCATGTCCGTCCTCTACATCGTCATGCCGATCGCCTTCCTCCTGGCCGCGGTCGCGCTGCTCGGCTTCATCTGGGCCGCAAGGCAAGGCCAGTTCGACGATCTCGACACGCCGTCACTGCGAGTGGTCCTCGACGACGACACACCCGCCCATAGCAGCGGAACCCCCGGAGGACGGAAGCGGTCCCAGAGCCCGAACCGGGTACGAGCGGGATTGAAACCCCGTTCCTGATCGGAAGATAGCCGATCCTCTTGTTGCTGACGCTTCGCTCACGACGCATCTATACTGGGAGCGTCCCGACGAGTGACTCGTCGCACATGGGTCCGGTTTCCAAGAGGCGATCTCCAGATGCAGAACTTTCTCTATGTCGCGTTGGCCGTCGTCGGCCTGTTCCTGATCGTCTTGATCTTCGTGATCGGACAGTTCATCAACCTCTATATCCAGGCCTTGCTCTCGAACGCCCGAGTCGGGCTGCTCGAGATCATCGGAATGAAACTCCGAAAGGTGGACATCCGCACGATCGTCTTCAGCCGCATCCGCGCGGTGAAGGCGGGCCTCGATATCCCGACCAACGCGCTCGAAACCCACTACCTCGCCGGCGGCCGCGTCCCCAACGTCATCAGCGCGATGATCGCCGCCCGCAGCGCAAGGATCGAACTCCCCTGGAACATCGCGACCGCGATCGACCTCGCCGGCCGCGACATCCTCGACGCCGTGCAGACATCCGTGAATCCCAAGGTCATCGACTGCCCCGCCCAGTCCAGCCCCCGCCCGACCATCGACGCCGTCGCCAAGGACGGCATCCAGTTGAAGGCCAAGGCACGCGTCACCGTCCGCACCAACATCGCCCGTCTCGTCGGCGGTGCGACGGAAGAGACCATCATCGCTCGCGTCGGCCAGGGCATCGTCTCGACCATCGGCTCCGCGGTTGACCACAAGCAGGTGCTCGAGAATCCCGACGACATCTCACGCAAGGTCATGGAGTCCGGCCTCGACGCGGGCACCGCCTTCGAGATCCTCTCAATCGACATCGCGGACATCGACGTCGGCGACAACATCGGCGCGAAACTCCAGCTCGACCAGGCCAACGCCGACAAGCAGCGTGCCCAGGCACAGGCCGAAAGCCGCCGCGCCGCCGCCGTCGCCGAAGAGCAGGAGTTCAAGGCGATGGAGCAGAAGAACCGCGCCATCGTCGTCCTGGCAGAAGCAGAGATCCCCAAGGCCATGTCCGAGGCATTCCGCTCCGGCCACCTCGGAATCATGGATTACTACAAGATGCGGAACGTCGTTGCCGACACCGACATGCGCCAGTCCATCGCGGGCGACGGAAAGTCCAAGTCCTGAACCCCCGACACCGATCACGGCGATCGGGCCGTGATCGCCTCGGCAAGCCGCTGAACCAAATCCTCCGGCTCAACCATCCGACCCGGCCCAACATGCCGGCACGCCTGCCACCCCTCATCCGGACCGACGAGCGTGTAACCATCACCCCGCAGCGTCGCGGCATTCCGCTGCGTCGCCGGCTGGCTCCACATCACGCTGTTCATCGCCGGCGCAAGCAGCACAGGCGTCTTCCCCCTGTCGATCGCGGACAGGATCAGGCACACCACATCCTCGGTGATGCCGCCCGCCAGCTTCGCCATCGTGTCCATCGTGCATGGGGCAACAATCGCCGCATCCGCCGCCGACGCCAGAGAGATGTGCTGCGGGTCCTTCGACTCCACATGCTCCCACGCGCTCGTGTAGACCGGCCGTGCTGACAGCGCCTGAAACGTCAGTGGTGTGACAAATCGTGTCGCGCTCTCGGTCATCGCGACCGTCACCTGCGCCCCCGCCTGCGCAAGGCGGCTGACAAGCATCGCCGTCTTGTATGCAGCAATGCCCCCGGTGACGCCGACGAGAATCCGCCGGTCCCTGAAGACCTGCAAGCCCGAGTTGTCGCCCGAACGTGTGCTCATGCGAGCGTCGCCAGCATCAGAAGAGCCGGCGTCATCAGAGCAGCGGCTCTTCTTCCCCAGCGTCACTTCCGCCCACCGGAAGATCGTACGCGATCTTGTCCTCCAGGATCTCCTGGATCACGATCTCAAGGTCGGTGCGACCGTCGCGCTCAACGAGGGGGCGTGCCCCGTCCATGAGTTGCACGAGACGCCGCTGGATGAGCGCGGTCAGTTTGAACCGGCCGCCGCACTTGTTCACAATCAGGTCGTCCTTCAGTGCTTCGATCATCGAGACTTTCTCTCTGGCCTCAGGCAGCCACAGCGTCGGGGATAGCGACTCCGACCGACCTTCGCGCCTGGGCTTGTGCGGGGTGATACACTAGGCGTACAAAGGACTCCTTGCCACGCGCCGCCCTCGCGGCCACGCAAGGCCGCGGACGACGGAAATCCCGTCAGCCCGCCCCCTCAGTTCGGATCTGGTCCCCTCGCCCCACGGAATGGCCGAGGAATGTCGCTGCACAGGATGTTGAGACAATGCTCATGAGCACGTCGGGTTGGAAGGTCGGCGATCGGGTTATCCACGCGGGCCGTCCCGAATGGGGAACCGGAGCGGTCACCAGCGTTGAAGCCGCCGTCCACAACGGCCACGCCTGCCAGCGTCTGGGAATCCGCTTCGACAGGGTCGGCCCCAAGACGATCTCAACCGCGTTCGCCGATCTCAGGCATCCCGACGCCGCGCCCTCGCTCGATCGCAAGCTCTCCGACGCCGCCGGCCTCGACGGGCCGGATCATCTCAAAGCCGCCCAGGTCCTCGGCGAACTCCCGGATGAAGCCACCGATCCCTTCATCAGCTTCAAGGCACGCCTGACCAACACGCTCAAGCTCTATCGCTTTACCGGAAGTGGGGGCTCCCTCCTCGACTGGGCAACCGCTCAGACCGGGCTCTCAGATCCGCTCAGCCGCTTCAGCCGCCACGAACTCGAACTCGCGTTCGATCGCTTCAAGATGAACCTCGAGCAGCATCTGAGGCGTCTGGTCCAGGATGCCCGAAAGAAAGAGCCCGAGTCCATCGCCGCCGCCATGTCCTCTGCCCCACCCGCGGGTCAACAGGCGCTGAAGCGAGCCGACAACTGGCGTTGAGCCGGATCAACACGCCTCACAGCCCTCCCCCGATCACAGACCCGTTATCGCCCCGAGCCCGGGCCACCCTTGGCGCAGGTCGCCCCACGTCCACCATTCCCGGACCAACCGCTCTGGCACGCCGAACGTGCCGCAATGGCCCGCCCCTTGTTCCTTCTTCTCTTGTCCCGGGCAACTCCGGGGAGAGCCAAAGAAGACACGAGGAGAAGAGCCATGAACGAGCAGGACTTCCAGGCCAAACTCGGCGAACTCATCAGCCAGATCGGCAAACTCCCCGAGACCGAGCGCCCCGCGCTCGAAGCCCTCGCCAGCGAGACCAAAGACCGCCACGACAAAATGAAGAAGACGATCAACGACCTGCAGGACTCCCTCGACTACCTCCGACTCAGCATCAAGTACCTCGTCTTCGACCTCGAAGCCACACGCCGCGAGAACCAGTACCTCCGGAAACTGCTCGAGAACAAGAGCCAGCCCGGCGAACAGGACTGATCGGTCTGACCACACCATCGCGGAGAGAGCCAAGGGCGGCCGGAAAGAAACCGGTCGCCCTTGTGTGCTATGCTTGCCATCGTCGCCGGAGAGGTGGCCGAGTGGCTGAAGGCGGCGGTTTGCTAAACCGTTATACGGGGTATCACTCCGTATCGAGGGTTCGAATCCCTCCCTCTCCGCTTCCATCCCCGACTGGTCGTGCGCGCTCAGAGCGTGCGGGCCAAAGTCACGGATTTCCCGCGAGTTTCCGGCGATTTCGTGATCGACCCCGAGCGTTCTGAGCCGCCCAGAGTGCTCTTGGGCCTCCATCGGGCCGATGGCTCTGAGACTCGACAGAGTGGCAATTCTGTTTCCGCCCAGAGAGAACCGCACGGCTCTGGGCCGGTCCCGTCGGGTCGGGGCGCAGCGACATCGCGCACTCCTTGGCGGGGCCGGAGATGCTCACCCGTCCGTGGTCGGTCGTAGTGATGGAGGTATCGGTCGCCCGCGGCACGCCGCCGCTGGCTACCGGATATCTACGCGATGGGATTCCGAAGTCGCGCGGAGGGGGGCGAGAGCAACCCGTCTGCTAACCAGACGCCGAGGCGTTCAATTGGTGGCAGGCGAGTTCGGAGACGCATTGGCAAGGGGCTGTCGCACGAGTTTCCCCTCGACAAGCACAAGCCGGGCGACGTTGATGCCATCTCCGGCGCAGATGCGAATCTCTATTCCATCGGGCCCTGGAAACCACTCGGCGCGTGGCAAGTTCTCGACAATCCATTCGAGCGAGTGCTTTGCCGCTATCCGACTGCGCCAGTGTGGCCAGACCCCACCACCAAAGAGATAGCCACGCGCCTTCAACGCCTCACCCCGAGCCATCGTGGGCGTGCCATCCGCACCCTCAGCGTTGCCCACGAGAATGATCCAATCACCCCCGCTAGGGCAGAAGGGTTCGTAGTCGTCCCAGTTGAGCGCGTTGCAAGTCGCACGCAATGTTGTCAAGAATGGGGACTTGCGCTGCGTGTCGGTGACGACCACGAGTCTAGTGATGGCGCGAGAGCAGGCCACGTAGAACAGGCGCCGCTCGTCGTCGATCAGGCTACTTGGCGTGTCTCCGAAGATCCGCCCGAACACCCAGTCCGGATGGACTTTGGGGAACCGCCGCTCCACTGCATCCAGCACGATAACCACGTCTGCCTCGCGGCCCTTGTATGCATGGACCGTCCCCACATGGACCTGTTCTTTCTCTGCATCGGTCAACCCATCGCAAATGAGCATCGCCAGCCGCGCCAGATCGTCTTTCGGGTAGCGTCCCTCGTCCGGCGTGCATACCTGATATGGCAGATATCGCTGGCGTGCAAGCAGCGCGATGGAATTGCCGGCCTTGAGAGGAGCGTGCATGATCCTTCTGACTGCAGGCGTGATGGTGTCGCCCTGCCAGTGGTGTGCCTCGACTGCGCTTGGACGTAGAACCGCCAGGTCAGCCAGCAGAACCTCTCCAAGCGGAGCATCTGCGCGCGAGGTTGCGGGCTCGCCGTTGCCTGCCATGATGCGATTGCCCGCATCGACGACGGCCCGAGCCGAGCGATAGTTGGTGGTGATGCCAAGCGTGGCCGATGGCCTGTGGTGCTCAGCGAACTCCTGGAAGAATCGCACGTCAGAACCCGCGAAGCGGTTGATCGCTTGCCAGTCATCGCCGACACAGAACACCTGCACGCCGCCTTTGGCACGCGAACGAATCTCACTCAGCAACAGGTCGAATAGGGGCGAGAAGTCCTGGTACTCGTCAACCATGACGAAACGCATCTCTGCGAGGTCGCCAGACCCAGACTTTCGCTCAAACCGCGTAACCCCATTCCGCACCAATCTGGCCGCTCGCTCCAGCAATCCATCAAAATCCTCGTGACCTTCAGATTTCAGGCGAGCGAGGTATGCGCGATACGCCTCGCTGGCCATCGACAGCACATCTTGCTCGACGGCGTCGAGAAACTTGTGCCCGCGCAGCCTCTCATCAAGCGCGTCAGGCGTCAGCAACGCCTTTCGGCAGCGCCCGATGAGGCCTGTGAGCACTTCGGCAAAGCGAGTCAAGAGCCGCGCCTGCACCCGCTGCCAGATCTCCTCCTCGCTTTGGCGAAAGACCGGGACGCCCAGGCGCTCGAGATCTCGGGCCAAGGCGGCTTCGAGACCGTGTCCCTCTGCGTCGCCCATTTGACGGGGCTGGTACTCCAGAAGCACCCATTCTTTCCGGCGGGACCAGTAGGTACGCTTGTCCCCAATCTCCTCGTCGTAATCCGGGTCGCCGGAGAGCCCAAAGTACTCGATGACGATTTTGCGAGCGTTGAGCGTGAAATCCGGTCGGTAGTTCCGCTCGCCCCACCAGTGATTGCGCTCGTATCCGTAGCGAATGCCGTGCTCGAAGAGAAAGTTCGCAATGACCTTTTCGCCGAAGGATTTAACCCGCGTTCCGTCGATTGCCTCGCCCTCCAGCGACCGGCGCAGAAGCAAGCCTTCTTCTCGCGACATCGCCACGCCACTAAAGATGATTCGGTCGTAATCCGCCTTGAAGTGGCGCCACATGACGTCACGCGCTTGAGTCACGCGCCCGGAGTCACGCAGGAAATCATTGACGACACGCTGCATCAGTGCGGAGCACTGCTTGCCTTCTTTGTCCGGTTCGTCATGAATGATGCTCCCCTCGGGCCGGGCGATCGCGTAGGCGAGTGCATGGAACGTCATCACGTGGGGACAGTGAAGCCCCAACCGTTTCAGGCGAGATCGCATCTCTTCAGCGGCCTTGCTGTTGAAGGCCAAGAGGAGAATCTGAGCGGGAGCGACACGACAATGCCGAATCAGGAACGCGGCACGCGAAATGAGAGTACGCGTCTTACCGCTTCCAGCGCGGGCAGTCACGATCGCGTGCTCTTGCACAGCGGCGATAGCGTGCGCTTGCTGCAGATCGGCAGACGCGATGTTCTCGCGACCTAGCCAGTTCTGAACGAAACGAGCGCGTTCGGAAAGCGCCGTCTCATCCGGCTCTTCTCCCAGAAGTCGGCGCATCGCCGCAGCGTCCGTTCCCAGGAAATCACTGCTAAAAGCAGCTCGCAGTTGGGCCGCTCGCTCTCGCTCCCGCTCCGACAGCTGGTTGAGCAGCAGACCGTGGATTCTCGTTTGGTACTGTGCGCGTCCGAGCAGTTCCTGCAATCTGGCGAGGCGGCGTGAGACGCTCTCCTCGAATGACTGGGGGTCCTGAAACATCACCGCTGGCAAAGTGCGCAAGGTGGACGGGTGCCAGCAACGGATCAACTCGCTAAGTAGGGTTGCGATTTCACCGTCAGGGTCGGTCAATGGAGCGTGCCTCCGGGACACCTCGCCACGTGAAACTCCGCACTGAGACCAGAACACTCGGGCTCGACCCCGCGAAGCGTAACACCTATCGCGGAGATGCGGAAGGCCCCCGAGAGCAACCCTCCTGTTAAGCTCAGCCCACCCGCCAACCAGAGAACGCGAGAGTCCGAGAGGGTTGCCGCTGGTGGGGGGAGAGCAACCGTGGGGTTGCCATCGGACCCCGAGATTCGACTTCAAGACCGAGAGCGCGGCGGGTTGGCCGGGTTCCCGTCCCGGACTCGGAAACGTCCGTTTCTGACGGGACTTTCCGCGCGTCCTCGCTGCCGCGGCTTGGGGCCGCCCAAACGCCAGGCCCGTAAACCAAAACGCCCTCGCCCCACTTTGATAATGGCGCGAGGACGTCGGTAACTCCCCGATCGGAACGGGTTCAAACCGTCGAATCGGACTCGCTGGACGGCATCGGTTCGGTATGCTCTGGGTTAACAGGTGAGTTGGAAGTCCGCCGACCTCCCCATTGAGAGCACGCTTCCAAACAAGCGTTATCCAATCGGCACGGCTGACCTTTCAGGCGAGTGTCCCAGAATGACGCAGTCGATTAAGGAGACTACTGATGGAACGCAATCAGGTAATCAGGTCATGGAACTGCCCGAAGTCTGGGGTGCTGCTTGGCGTGTTTGTGAAGGCGTTTGACCTCGGCAACCCCGACGTAGGCGGGGAAAGAGCTGCCAAGCACATTGGCAGCGATCCGTCGCTGGGTCGGGCCGCCCGCGAGTATTTCCGTGGCGAGTGGGTCGCTGAACCTCGCCAGCGGGACATTTGCCGGTGGGTAGTCGATGCCGCTTTCGATGCTGGACTCTTGTCGAAGTTTGCCCTGCCAATGGACGCTTCTGGCAGGGCCCCGGACGCCAAGGAGTTCTTGGCCGATGTCCTTCATCACGTGTTGTCTGAGTGGGACGCGATCTATTTGCAAGGCTCGATGGGCTGGCCCGATCCTCATCCCTCTCTCGCAGCGTACGTGCTCGGTCGTCAGCTTGTGATTGAACTTGCGTTGCGCGTGACGGCTCTGTTGCAACTCACGGGCGGCTGCGACTGGCCCCGGTTTGTTATCCATGTCACCGATGAGAAACCCGGGAAGGCGATCATATCGAGCATGATGCAGAGAGCCTCCCGCCATGTCACGCGGGAAGAACTCGCCCGCTCTATCGGCGTCGAGAAGTCCACGGTTGACGACTGGATGGACATGATGACGGTGCCCCGCGACGCCAACATGCGGGCCCTCGCGAAGCACTTCGCAAGGTCGGCTGACGATGAACGGGAACTTCTCGGCTGGCTTCGCCTTCAATGGTCCCTCATCAGCATTCGGGTCAGTCTCGCTCCTCACTTGGAACTGGCGCACTTGATCGATCTGTTCAGTGCATTCATGTGTCTCGTGCAACTCTCATTGGATATGCAGTCGAGACTTCCTTTGCCGCGCGAGGCCCTGCTCGTTACCCAAGTCCTTACCTTGCGAATGAGTACCCGGCTCGACGCCAGCAAGGCTTTGTTTGGATACTGGCTCAATCACCAAAGCAGCCCGCTCTGGATCGACGACATTGTGGTGGCTGGTGAGAAGGGTCCTGCAGCTCGGATTCAAGAGTGCTTTGAGGTGATTGGAGACAGATCCGCGGCGCAGGCGCTCTGGAATCATGAGATGGGAAACGTCGCCGGTTTGTCGACCGACCGAGAGTCTCTTCACGTCCAAGGACTGCTCATTGCGATGTCACCGCGGGCGCTTTGGAGTGCGTCTCCATCGTTTCCGGAGCCAAGTCTCCTCAGGAACTGCACTCCCGACGTACTGGCTTGGATCGGAAAGGGACTAATGGATCGCGGGGAGTACTCCAAAGCCATCGGGGTGTGGAGGCGAGCTGTCGAGCTCGAACCGGACTGTGCGGAGACACGCCTTCATCTCGGCATCGCGCTGTGGCAGGCAAAGAACGATCCGCGACTCGACGAAGCCATAGAGCAGCTCTCGCACGCGTGCCGACTTCGGCCCGACTGGGCGTATCCCGTGGCGGAGATCGCCAAGGTCTATCTTCACCGCGGCTGGCCAGAGAACGCGGTTCAATATCTTGAGTCGGCCCCGGCCGCACTGGTGCAAGGATCGGTGGACTGTTTGTACGCTCTCGCGTTGAGCTTGTATCGGCTGAAGCGGTTCGACGCGGCGGGACGCGTGGCTCGTCAAGCTCTGGAACTCGAGAAGACATGCGCCCTCGCCGCTCACATTGCGGCGGAGTGCGCGTTTGCACTGGGCGACAAGGTCGAGGGTGGCCGTCTTGCTCGTGAGGCTCTGCGCCTCGGAGATCGGCGCAGCTATGACCGTTGGCTCCGCCCATCGACCGGTTGATTCTCCAACTCACACGGCTGATCACGCGGAAGTTGAAGCGAAGATGCGTTCGTCGAAGTCTGCGTAGCGATGGCTGCGTGAGCCAACCCTGCTCGGGCCGACGACAATGGAGACCATCATGGGACAGTCAGGCAGCAACAGCGGTGGCAAGGGCAACTCAGGCGGTAACAGCGGTAGCGGAGGCAAGGGAGGCGGCAGCCCGCCGAACGGCCCCAGCACAACGGGCAACCCGTCAGGAGGTGGTCGCGGGAACAACCCGCCTGGGAAGTGATCTCGAGTTCTGATCGGTGAGACCCTCGTTCGCACAACCGCCCCCGGACCGATTGGTTCGGGGGCAGCTTCCTTGAGGCGACAACAGAAGCGTCCGCTTGGAGGCGCGACTTCGACACCGTTCGTTCGCGGCTAGGCATTACTCAGAGGGCTTAGGGTTCGCCCGCTCGCTGGCCTGGTGCTGGGCGAGCGCCAGCAAATCGCCCCACGAAGGGAAGCGGTACGGATTCATCGTTCGCTCTGCAACGGCCGCGACGTTCGTATTGGCCGTGGCAAACGCCTGATCGAGCGGCGGAACAGTCGCGTTGGCTGAGTAGAGGCTGATGAGAGAGTCCAGATCGAGAATGACTCCATCAACCAAAGCACAGGTGAAGGTCGTTTGACGCTCCACAAGGGTCGCGATCATCTCCTCTGCCCGATCGCCAAGTCGCTGGCGCAAGTCAGCTACTGCGCCCTCATGCGTAGGCCACCATGCCCATTGTTCGACCTCGTCGGGTCGCTTGGGGCTCTGGACAATGACGATCGAGTAGAACTTCGCCTCGTGCAATATCGCAGGGGGAACGTCAAGGGAGATTGCCAAAGGGCTCTGAGCTCGCGATCCGAAGTGATACCTCAGAAACGCAGGCAGTTCTCGATGAGGCACACCGGTCGTCGGATCAATGACAAACTCAAGCGTCGCTCCCGAAAGGCCGGCAGAAGTGAAATCAGCCCCGCGAAGATCGGCGGAGCTCAAGCTGGCTCCCTGAAGCTGAGCCTTCCTTAGGTTCGCCCCCTGTAGATGGGCGTTCATGAGGTCCGCGCCCTGGAGCTGAGCGTCTACGAGGTTCGCACCCCGGAGGTACGCCGAGAGGAACGCACCTTGAAGCTGGGCGTTCGACAAGTGTGCACCGTCAAGTCTAGCATCGTTTAGGATCGCACCTTGAAGTTCGGCACCGTAGAGGACTGACCCGCGAAAACAACCTTGCCTCAGCACCGCTTTCTGAAGATTGGCACCAGACATGTTCACGTTGCACAGTTTCACTTTAGATAATGCCAGCATGGGCAGTTGAACGCCGACTAGTTGCTCGTGACGTAGGTGGCGTAAGTCGGCGGTGCTGTTGCCTTCGACGACTCGCACTTGGGCATATCGGTCCGATCCCGCTCGTTCGGCAAGGACCGACTTGCTGATACGCGAGCCTCGAAAGGCGTGCACCTTCTCATCAGCGTCGTTCTGCGGCAGGCCTTTCTCGTTGAAGATGCAATGCCAAACACACCCGTCTTTCGGGATCCTCACCGCGTTGCCGAAGCCCACGCGGTGCAGCGCGAGGGCGATTCCCGTGCTGACCGAGCCGATCTCCTGATCACTCCAGTAAGTGTCCTTGGCAGGTCGGTCCGACTTCGCAAACGTCAGCAGCCGCTGCGCCAGCGGAACAAGATTCGGATAGACGGTCTTCGTGTCTGGAATGGTGCGAAAGCGAGCACGTCCGTCGGCGGACGTAGTCGGCGACCAACTCGGATCCACAATAGTCACGGGCATGACCATCGCCTCGGGCAGCCGGTCCAGCGCATCGACGATCGCTCCTGCCGATGCATTCTGATCGAGGATGCGTGTTATCTCGTCGTACGCTCGTGCCGCGGACTGCTGCTCTAGGTCCGCTTGGCGGGCGATGGCGGCGAGTTGCGCCTGCAGTTCGATCAGTTCATTCTGTTGGGACAGCCGCTGGACCTGCTGGTAGGCGATGTACGCCGTCACCCCCGCGATGATTCCGCCGCCGCCTGCGAAGACCATTGCCGCGGTATACGGGGCAAAGACTCGCCAAAAGAGTGCCTTCATCGCGGCGTCGCCCTTTGCGGACTTCTTTCCGAAGTAGCGATAGGCATTCAACGCGACATAGGGTGTGCGGTGCTCTTGCTCGATGAGCTGAGCACGCATTTGGTCAATGTCGGCACGAACCGCAGCCAATGAATCCTGCCGCTCGACGGTGGCGCTGTGTTCCAACACGGACGGCTCAGGTTTCTTGTCATCCATGGCACATGGATGGTACTCGGGGGAGGCGCCGTTCGACTAATTGTCGGGGATCGTTTCCGGGTACAAAGCGCGACTCACGGCTGCGTTCGCCGTCCAGTTCCGTCTGACGGCTTCAGCCAGGGTAGTTGCTCGCCGACGCACCGCGGTACAGGGACTCTGCACTGGACGCGGCCAAGACCGCGCGTCGAACATCGGGTTTGGTCAAGTCGAGCACCCGAAGCTTGCCTGCGCCGATGTCTGCGACGGCTTCAACTCGGCGGAAAGCCTGCGCGTGCCTCTCCGCGAACAGGGCAAGACCCTGCACTTTCGGCAGCGCGTCAGCGAGGTGGAATCCGTGCGGATCGACGATGTCTGCAACAACGTCCTTCCCCTGCTTTGCGAAGAAGATGAAGTCCGGCCTGAGGATCTGCGTCTCTTCGCCGATCGTGTACGCGATACCCAGTGAATCCTGGCTCGGTCGATCAGGGTTGCGGTACCAGAACATGAAGCCCTGCCGCGCCATCTCCGCATCGAGAACCGCCTTCTCCCAGGTGAACAGTTCCGCGGGGTAGTTGCCGTCCGCATCGCAGAGAAGGTGATCTGGATAGGCGGGGATAGGGGTCTCGACGTCGTTCTCTCGAACGCTCGTGGGCTCGAATCGCGAGACGGGACGCACCAGATCCACGTCTTGCGGCGCAGTGCTGAGGGCCGCGATCTGCCTGTAGGCCTCCTGGCGTTCATCCGAGAGCCGCTTGATCCGCTCGTGGTGATCCGCAAACCACTGATCCGCAAGCCGCTTGGCCTCGGCATCAAACAGGACCTGCAGATTATCCATCAGGTGGAGCGCGGCCACCTCTTCTCGTGCTTCGATGAGGGCGCCCTCAAGATCGTCCTCGGCCTCCGGCTTTCGCTTGGCACGCTCGACCGTGTAGGTGCGTGCGATGTCAGGGCTAATGATGCGAGCGGTGCGGCGATAGGCGTCCCCAACGACAGCGTCGTCAGCATCGACCTGGAAGTGCCCATCGCTCAGCATGCCGGTTGGCAGGTCGGCGATGACCGTGCGGCCATTGACCGTCATGACCTGTGCCCGCTTCGATTCAAACGCTCGAGCATGGCTCGACACGAAGCCATCCAGCATCTTGTGCATCGCAGCGTGGGCCTTGCCGCCAGCCCCGGGGAGTAGGCCATCGGACGCCAACTCGTGTGCCAGAGCCGTCAGACGCACCGCGGGCTTCGCGCCTCGCTGCGGTCGAGTTTGCGAAGGCAGCGAGATGAACGTCTGCCACACCGCATCCGGCACAGCGGGGTTCGGCTTCATCTCCACGGGGTTGACGAGAATCCGCCCGGTTGGGGGTGTATCCCCACCTCCCTCTCGCAACGCCCGAACGACATCCTCGACCGTTTCCTTGTCAAACTTCGGCAGCAAGCAGTCCACCGCGTTGAGCCTGTCATTGCCGGGGATCCGCCTCGCGAGTGGCGTGCGGACCATGCGGCCGAGGAGCTGCGCGATGTACGTTCGGTCCTGCGCGGGACGGAACGAGATCATCACCTCAGCGCGCGGGCAGTCCCACCCAGTGCTGATGGCGTCTTTGGCGATCAAGATCCGGACCCACGTGTCATCCTGGACTCGCTGCGGCTGGATGTAGGGAACGGAGTACTTCCCGAAGGTCTGCGTCGTGTGCTCACCGAAAACGTGCGCGACACAGGTCTCGCCGAGCTCAGGCCACTGCTGGAAGATCGTCTCAAGGGTGCGCCCGATGTCATTGTGGCTCGGGGTATTGGGGACCTGAAGCACCATGAGCGGCAGCACGGGCGTGCCCGCGTTCTGCTGCGCCGCATAGGCCGCCCACCCCGCCGTGGATTCGCGCAACTTGTCGGTGGCGCGGCGGACCAGCACCGTGTCAAAGTCGCCCGCCTCGTCGGGGATGTCCAGAACGATCGTGTCCTTCAGCAGGCCGGAGTTCTGCACCAGCACGGGATCGACGGTCACAGGCGGCAAGGTGCTGCGACCGCGCGACTCCGCGATCGTCATTGCTCGGTCGAACCGTTCCACAGTCGCCGAGATCCCCCAGACGACCGGAATGCCCGGCACGCCTTTCTCGCCGTTGATCAGCCGCTTCACGATCGTGGACTTTTCGCGATTCTCCGTCCCCATGCCCCGGTGCGCCTCGTCCAGAACCATGTAGAGCGTCAGTTCCGGGTCCTCGATCGTGTTCCGGATGATGTCCCAGATGGTGTGGCTCCGAAGATCGGGGCGCATCTCGGGGAATGTCCCGTCCTCGTCGCCGTCGAAGCCGCGCACGAGCAGGCTCTTCTTGCCCAGCTTCTGCGTGTTGAGGAAGTAGATCTTCCCCGCCTCGAGCTTGGGCCTGTTGAAGGTGTTTTCGACGACCACCAGATCCGTGTGCCGCAGCCGATCGGAGGACTCCATGAGCCGGAAGCGAGTCTGTTCGTTGAGCGACGGGTCGTCACTGAACCAGATGACGACCGCACCGGGATCGCGGTCGAACTCGAACGCGTCATCGCCGTGAAACAGCGCCTCGAACACCGCCGCGGCCATGACGGTCTTGCCCGCCCCGGTCACCGCCGTCAGCGAGAAGGCATGGCGATCCTTGTCCTGGTGCCAGCGCCGGCGGGCCTTCTTCAGGTTGGCCAACACTTCGCGAACCGCATCGTTCTGGTAGCCGTGGAGGGTGAACTTCATGCGCCATCTCCGTTGGCGAACGCGAAGTTGGTCAGGTACGACTCGTACAACCGGACCGCCTCAACGCCCTCAGGCAGACGCCGTGCCAAGGCCTGGAAGCGTCGCTCGTCGTCGGTGACGATGAACGCAACGCGAAGCGCCTTCGCCTTGCGTGCAGCCTTCAGGAAGTCGGTCGCGGTGTCCAGGTCAACCAGCAGGCCATAGGAATCGGCCACATCCCATCCTGCGGCGGGCAACTTGTCGATGTGACGCCCCACGCTCCCCGCACGCAGCCACAGAAGGGGCGCGATGCGAGAGAACGCGGTCTGGTAGCTCACGCCGACGGGCGTCTCGTAGGTGAGCGTGAAGAATTCCGCATTCTCCTCGAAGCCGTCGGCCATCGGAAACTCGTCGGTGAACTTGTAGTCCCCCTTGATTGGGTCGCCTTCGGGAGTCTTGCCTGTAATCGCGGCTTGGACGCGCGGCTTCGTAATGTGGTCGCAGATGCCGAGGGTTTCCCACTCGGGGTCCCCAGGGCGAAGGTTTCGCTCCCGTAGCACCTTATGTTCATCGGCAGCCACCTCGTTGTTCGTGACGCTGATGCACTGGCGTCTGCCGCCGTCCAGTTTGTTGAGCCGCATGACGGCGTGGGCAGTGGTGCCGGAACCAGAGAAGAAGTCGAGGATGGTGGAAGACGGCTTGGCGGCGACAAAGAAACGAAGCGCGTCTTCGACAGCGTACAAGGACTTTGGGAACGGGAATTTTCGACCAGGTAGAAAACTGGCGAGCAGGCGAGTCCCGTATTGCGTGGCATCGTGCGAGCTGATTCGCCACTGCGTGCCCGGAAGAGCGAGCACGGTATCGACATCGCGCTGCTCGACCTCTATTGAGCCATTCTGGTCGTAGCCGCTTAGTGAGTACTCGCCGCTAGTGACCTTTGCGTATTCGCCGTTCTTCAAGATGTAAACCGTAAAGCCGCGTTCCTTGTTTCCGCCGATTCTCACACGTCCTTCTGCCATTCGCTTTCTTAGAGTCGCAGGAAACCACTGCCAGTTTCCTTCACTGCCGTCCTTGCGGATGGGCAGCAGTGCGACAAGGCCCTTGATTGCTCGCGGCTGTGACTTGCCGGCGGGCACCGGCTCACCAACCTCAGCGATTCGTGGCCCAAGTGGATCGATGTAGATTGGATAGAACAATCCGGGGCGATCCTCTCTCGCCGCATTTGTCCCAGATCGCCGCAGCAGGTCCCAGCGAACTGAGCCAGTATGCGTCCTGCCCTTTGCTGAAACCCACTCTCTATCCAGCGGTACTCGCTGTGGCCCCGCAGAGCCAATCATCACGAAGAACACATACTCGTCTGCTCGACCGAATCCACTGGCCTTTGCAACGACCGCCGGATTGATTTGGCTGCTCACCATCTGAATCCGCGCCTCAGGGAATAGTTGTTCCAGTAGCAGCCCAAGACGCAGATACTCCTTCTCGTCGATCGTGACGATCAATACGGAGTCGGCAGGGTTGAGCAACTCTTTGGCAATGAGTAGGCGACGCTCCATCATCGCCAGCCACTTGCTGTGGCGGTAGAGGTCTTCGCCCTCGACGTAGTCGTTGTTGTACTTCCAGTCTCGCGCGCCGGAGTTGTACGGCGGGTCGATATAGATAGCGTCGATCTTGCCGCGGTGAGTCCAAGTGAGTGCCTTCAGGGCGTGGTAGTTCTCGGCGTTGATGACCGTGTGCCACGGCTTGTCTCCGCCGCGGGAGACCTTTCCGGTCGAGATCAGGCCCGGGTAGATCGTGTCACGGAACTCCGCGACCACGACCAGATCCTCGACGGCGACGGTCAGCGTTTCCGGTTTGGCCGCATCCAACAGACTCAAGTCGGCAGTCTTCTTCACCTTGTGGAGCGACTCCACGACCCACAGCCGCTGTTCGCCCTTCGCGGTCGAGCCGCGGGGCGGCAGGATGCGAACCTTGTCACCGCGACGCACCGGGCGCTGCGGCAGTTCCACCGCCTCTGGGCGGTGCCGCTCGAAGTTCAGGCCGAAGGAAAGCCGCGAGGACAGCGCCCGGAACTCGCGCTCAAGATCGGCCCCGAGCTGCGGATTCTGTGCCTTTGCCTTGGCGATCAACTCGGTAACTCGAGACAAGGGCTCTCTCCCGGTGGGTCAACGTCTGGACTTTCGACTCAGATGCTTGAGGTAACGAGCTGCAATCCCAATCCTGAAGCGGCTAACTCCCTGAACAGTCGTGAACGGATAGCGACTCCGCCAGTGGCAGGGCCGGAGTTTACGGCGGTTCGCAGCCGCCTGCTCGGACGATCGGCAGGGTGGTCGGCGGGATTATGACAGAGCTGCCTCAATCGCCCGCCTTACCCGCTCCGTGCTGTCGTGTGCCTCGTCCGTGCAGCGATCGAGGGCTTCACGCGCCAGCCGCATCCTCTCCTCCCACGGCGTGCCCGGCGGCGGCGGGACATGCTTGTTGGGATCGAGGGCGTGCAGCCGCTCCGCCTCGGCGTAGTCTCCCCGCGCCCAAGCCAGCGTCTCCTGAATGTCCCTGAACGTCTCGGGGTCCGTGTGCTCGGGGCGGACTCGCTCGATGCCGGGGGTGCGCGCCACCATGCACGCGCACATGCGGTGGTTGAGCAGCCAGTCGCCCCGCCGCGCGGCGTCTTCCTTCACGCGGGCCGCCCGCTCCATCCTCGTGACCTTGGTCCTGATCGCTCGCATGGTCGTCCCCCTTGCCCGATGGGGGATTATCGCATGCGGGGGAGGGCCGCGCCGAATACTCGCCGCCTCGGCCCGGCATTGACGGGGATCGCAATTACGGCGGGAACGGAGCCGAGCGATGACGTTCAACGAACGTGACTATTTCACCCGGTTCTGCGAACCCACTTCGGCTGGGTTTGACATCCGTGACTTGTCAGGTCATGCTGGTTCGAGCGGAGTGCTGCCGCATGAGGAGGTGGTTGATGTCCACGGCCGAGTGTCCGTCGCCGGAGGCGAACGTTGTCAAAGAGTCTGTGTCAGAGCCGGATCACAAATCGGTAGCCGGAGCGAGCAACCTGCCCGCGTGGCTGGCCACAGGCGCAGCCGTGCTGTCTGCACTGCTCGCACTGGTGGCGGCCTTCTTCTCTTCACGCACGAGCGAGCGAGTCGCCGCATTGAGCGCTCAGAACGAGCAGCGAATCGCGGAGCAGGCACGACGCGTTGAGAAAGCTGCACTGTACGCGTCAATTGTTGGCCACCTCAGCGATCCGGAGACCTCCGGGTTCGCGGTGCTAGCGATGTGGCAGGCCAGCGAGAACGACCAGGAGCGACGACTCGTGCTCGCGACCGCCCTGATGGGCAGCGAGAGCAGCCGCCGGGCTGTCGACGCACTGATGGCCGCCAGCCCCGAAGAGTTCGGAAGGGAACTCAGATCTATTTACACTGCTGCCCTCAACCGACGCGACCTCCAGCTTGCCGACAAGGTCAACAGTGCCCTCTTCGGCTCCGTGCAGACGGATGTTGCCTTGCCGGTGCTGCTCAAGGCTGTGGACCTCGACGCCACACAAGGCCGCGCATCGGTCTGCGGCCCAAACGTAGACCAGATCATCTCGCTGGCTCGCGCTGACGCATCGCTCGTCGTGATCATCGAGGAAGCCAGCGCGGAGTCTCCTGCGGGTAGCGCGATATTCGACTACCTGCTCTATGTCCTAGGGAAGCCTGATCGGTTTCGCAAGCGAATGGAGGCGCCGGCGGTTGAAAGAACGACAGTTGAAACTCTCTTCTGTGCGGCACTTGCAGACGAAGACTGGCCTCGCGCCTTTGAGGCGTGCCTCAGATTCCTTTCGGCCGAAACCGATGGGTTCCGACGCTCGAGCGCGTTCCAGGCGTTCGATGCGATCCACGCAAAGGCTGCGTTGCCCGACGCGATTCGTCGGCGGGTGCTCATCGCGTGCAGGGATGAGCTGCTTAGGCCAGACGCCTATGAGTACGCCCGCCTTTATTCGATGCTGGCCCTCTGCACACTCTCGGAAGACGCTGCCGTGGCGGTGATCAGCGACCTTCTCGCGAGCGGTTCTCTCGACGCGCCCATGCTTGCGCATGTCGAGTCGGTTGTCGATCGCGCGTACACGGGACGTGGAGACCTTCGAAGCAAGCGAGCCAGCCTCAGCATGCCCGAGGTGAGGGCAGGTCCGGAGCGCTGGCGTGACTGGCGTGCGGCCCAGACGAACTATCTTGAGCAGGTTGCGGCCAATCACTTTGGTCTCGCCGGTTCACCTACGGGACGCATCCCATAGTCCACACCCTCCCCCTCATCGCATCAACGACCGCCGTCGGCTGGACGTGGTCGAGGTAGCGAATCGTGGTCAGCAGCGATCGGTGCCCGAGTTGGCGGGAGATGATCCCGACATCGACACCTTCGGACCGGAGTTGTGCCGCGTGGGTGTGACGCAGGCCGTGGGCGTGGACCCGCTTGGCGATCCCGGCTTGTCGGCCCAGCCGCTTCATCAGCCGCCGCACGTACCCGGTCGTCAGGGGCGTGCCGTACGCGGTGCAGAGCAGCGGCGCGGCCGCGAGAGGGCCGCCCGCCCCGTGCCCCCGTGCCGCGACCCTTTGGCCCCTGCCGCGTTCGGCGAGCCAGGCCGCCACGACGGCCGCCGCGCCAGGGTCGAGGCCCACGGCCCGATACCGATCGCCCTTGCCATGAAGCACCCGCACGATGCCGTTCTCGAGGTCCACGTCCTTGGGCTGGAGGGTCAGCGCCTCGGAGACGCGGAGCCCGGCCCGGTACATGAGCGTGATCAGGGCGCGGTTGCGGAGCGCGACGGGTGTGTACCTGCCGCAGGCGTCGAGCAGGGCCCGGACCTCTTCGTCGGTCAGCACCTCGGGCGGCAGGCGGCGCTTGGGCTTGGGGCGCGGCCCGCGACCGGCACCCGCTGCGGCCAAGGTTTCCCCCGGTCGCGCAGGTCGTCCCGTTGCGACGCGTGCGACTGGTGCGACTGGTCTCGCCCGTACTCGTTCCACGTGCCCTCCCGTCAGCTGATCCCTCCGACGCGCCGTGGCGTCCCGTGTCTGGCGTCCTCGCATGCCCTTGCTCCCGATGGGGTTACCGCTGGGGAGGCCGTTCGCGGGAGCATCCCGCGGCTACGCTCCGGCGACCAAAGCGGTACCGGCCAATGGAGGTGCGAGCAGGAGGAGGAGGCAAGGCGAAGCGTCAATTTGCTCTCGCTCTCCATCGAATGACCTTGCGGTACCCCATGCAGGTCACTATGCTGGTTGATTCCCTCAAAATGGTTAGGAGCGAGACATGAGAAAGCGGAATCGCGAGCGAACCTTGAGATCACAACTGGCATTTGCGGTCGTAGTGCTGGGAACCGTTCAGCCCGTGGCTCATGCCCAACCAGGTCCTGACGCCAAGTACGTCTTCAATGGGTCGTTCTACCGATACGGTTGGTTAGGCAAAGAGGACGTTACCCATGTCTTTGGGCCAGAATACGATTCGTATAATAATACCTACCGTTTCAATATGGATGGCCTGACAGATCGATACATTACCTCTATGCTGGATCTCACAAACAGCGGTACTGTATTATCTATTGATCTATTCAACGAGTCGTACTTGATCGCTCGCAGACTTGAAGGCAACAACCACGGCGGCGGTTTCACCGCAAACATCGTCGTGTACGTGAAAGGTCCACCAGGCACGCCGTTTTTTGTCAAACGATCACTAAACGGCTCTGTATCCGTGCTCAAGGGTACTGGCGTTGGCACGACTGCGGCCCACATGGCTGGCGTCACGGTTGGATTGACAAACGGAACGACCAACAGCAACTCACTTCCCGTGAGTATTCAGCAACCCCGCACCTTGGCCGGAAGTAGCTTATCTGTACAGCATCCGAACGATCCGCAGTATCATCTGGCGACCTCTTACAACATTGATGCATGGGGATATACATTCCAGGGCTTGGATCTGTGCTTCCCACCTTGTCCTTCGCTCATGGTCTTCGAAGCGACGAGCGAGCTTACGGGTACGTTCGAAGTAGGCCCGTGTGTTCCGCAGCAATCGGAACTTGATAATTGGGTGTCCAGTCGAGAAAACTGCTTCAACTATGCCACCAACAGACGGGTCGGGCATTACTCGCATCCCGGCGGTCCTAATGATTACTCGCCCTTCACATGTTCAACATTTGAAGCGAAGTTGGCCAGCCAAGGGATCGTCCGTACGACAGCAGATGGCGATGGGTGCAGCCCAAGCGGTACGGTGATTGCATTGGTACTGTCTCTGACAAAATACAACTATGGTGTAGGCATAGACACCTACCATTTTTACCGACGGAATGCTGACGGCACATGGTCACACAAGCCCGGTAAACGGCCCGCTACCGACCGCGACTCGAGTAAAGACATTATCACTGATCCCTATATGGCCGACCGCAGGAGACGCAGTACAGATGGTCGTACATTTCCTGGGTACACGGTGTTCTGCGGCTACTATTGCGTTCCATGCGACTTTGAGATGCCTGCACCTCCGCCCGGCGCGCCCCTGCCATACTCGGGTGCCCCTTCGCTTCGAGCTGAGTTGATCTTTGAATCAGCCTTTGAGAATCCATCATGGCTCATTGATGATGCTGGTATACAGCAGAGCATTTTGGACATGGCATTTGCGGGAGGAGTGATTGAACCCGTGCCGCAACCATCTGACCTCGGTTACACAGGCTTCTTCCTCACACCGGAGGGCGGGCTACCAGGGTTTCCAGACCTGATTGACGTAGTCGATGGAGTTGTGCGAATCGTAAACGATGGCGTCGAGGAGTTTCGAACCGACGCGGGGGGGCTGGAGTCGTACCTCCAGTTGCTCGCGATCAACGAGGGGCTCGACGACATCATCTTGGGTACTGGATGCCCAGCCGACTACAACGGCTCAGGCGATGAGGGCGACATCATCGACTTCCTCGACTTCATGGACGACTTCGGCTCTTGCACAAACCTCCCCGCACCCTGCGGCCAGTTCGGCAACCCCGATATCAACGGGGACACCATTATTGATATCGTGGACTTCCTCGACTTCATCGATGCCTTCAGTCAGGGATGTTAGTAGCATGGTATTTCTCTGTATTTCTCTTTCGTGAGAGTCTTGTACGGCTGCAAGTCAATAACCATAACCACTTTCTAATCATGAAAGTAGCCATGCTATATACTCTATCATCCGCCATGCGTGCCGCAGGCAGGTCCGTGGCACGCAATGCAAGAATGTCGAGCGTAATGCGTACGGCTGTCGAGTGGTGTCTTGCATGTTATTTATTGGTCGCGCCAGTTTTTGCGCAGCCGCCTTCTTCTACGTTTACGTCAGGCAACGAGGGCTGGACTTATCAAACGAGATCGCTCTCCACTATGACGGTAGTCTCGAACCGTAATGTGACATGGAGAACAACCGGCGGTATTGACGACGGTTTTATCGAGTTGTTCGACCCAGACACCTCTTATTCTTTCTTCCGCGCGCCAACAAGCTACCGTGGCGATCTGCGTCACGCCTACAGCGGGAGCATCTCGTTCTGGCAAAGGACGAGCCACAACGCGCTTCAGCAAGGCCGGTGGATTGTCATCGAAAGTGGTACCTCACGCATAACTGCTCTTGCCACACTCCCGTCGGTAAATACATGGGTGTACACTGAGATCCCAATCGCTGAGGGCTGGTGGCACTGGGGAGTGGGTCCGTCAGCACCGCTCGCATCGCGCGACCAGATCGTTCAGGTTCTAGCGGAAGTGACTGATTTTCTATTTGGCGCGGAGTATGTTGGTGGACAGTATGAGCGCGTTGGCATAGACAGTGTGAAGCTGTTATGTGGATTTGAACCAGCCCTAACCGGCTCGACGGCTGCATGCCAAGCCGCAGAACATATCCTTACGTTTGGATCTGTCCCATTGCCAAACGCCACGTATCAATGGTATCGAAATGGTTCTCCACTTGGCGATGGCCCAACAGCATGGGGCTCAGATATTGCGGGCTCTCAGACTTACTCTCTGAACATTAGCAATATACGCCATGAAGATGCCGGAGCGTATCTGTGTGTGATCGACGGGTTGTTGTGCGGTCTAGTTACCAGTGATGCCGCATATCTTGACGTCTACTGTGCGTGCGGCACCAGTCAGTACTTCGCGGGCACAAATGACAACTTTGCACTCCCCAAGGAGCTGACAAGTCCGAGTAACTCGCTGCGGGACTGGCTGCTGAGCAATCGCCCCGGCAGGCCGTTCCATGAGTTCGATGAAGTTCCCGCTTTGACCAGCGGCGTTGCGAGTGACTCCCGACTCGCTCACACGTTCGTGAGCTTGCCCTCGACCATCCTTGGAGCGACCCTGACGACGCGGGTCAAAGCGGGCGGAACCGGTTCCAACCCAGAGATCGCAGAAGGTACCGACACAATACGGCTGGGGTTTGCGATCGGAGCGGGCTCGGGCGCAGTGGAGAATCGTGTTTGGGAACGACGATTCGGCGATCTTCCCGGTGCTCCCGTTGGTTTATTCTCGCCCGGCCGCCTGTGGACAAGCGGAGATATGGAGCTGTTTGTGCTGGATCTCGCTTCCCTACCGACCACGGCAAGGCTCGGAGAGAGCGACCCGAGCCCACTGAATCTCCTTCCGCTGCTGAATGACCGCGGTTTCCTTGATATCACTGTGGTCGATGAGACCGGAGTGGACTTCATGACGCTTGACGTGAAGCACACCAACGGGAGAGTAGTCCCGTGGGTTGGAGGCCCCATCGGTCCACTGCAGGGCTTTGAGTCTGGGCGAGTCGAGATCAGTGTCGAGACAGGTGGGCTCGGCGGGCCGTTTACCTACCAGTGGCAGATCAATGGAAGCGACATCGATTCCGTCACAAACCCGACGGCCGCGACGCGCGTACTTGTGCTCGATCCACTCCTGCGATCGGACAATGGAGAGTACAGATGCGTCGTGAGCGGTGCCAACACATGCGGACATGCGGTATCCGGCCCGCTGAGGCTCCGAGTTCTCTGTCTGGTGGATTACAACACATATGGGGATGAAGGCGACATCATCGACTTCCTTGACTTCATGGACGACTTCGGCTCTTGCACCAACCTCTCCGCACCCTGCGGCCAGTTCGGCAACCCCGACCTCAACGGCGACACCATCATTGATATCGTGGACTTGCTGGACTTCCTCGACGCGTTCGGGCAGGGGTGCTGAGGCGAGAGTCGGCTCTTCACCACTCAGCCCCGCTTTCTGTCGGCGAACGTAGCCGGTCGATGCCGGGATCCGGCCGCCGGAGTTTGCGGGTGTTCCCAGCCAATGGGCCGCATTGGCCGCACGGGTCCACCTACGCGCCGATAGACCCGCGCGAGAGTAACTTCCCGCCCGCGGCCAGCCACTGCTCCAGCGGGTTCGCTGCGTCGGCGTCGAGCACCGCCAGCGTCGCGTGGCTCACCCGCCCGCACCGATCGCACCCGATCCGATCGCCGGGCACTGTGGTGAGGTCGCACTCGGGCGGCCCCTGCACGAACCACTGCGGCCAGCCCCGCCCCTCGCATCGCGAGCACTCGCCCATCTCGCGGCGTGTCGCCTCCAGTCGCTTCAGGCGTCCGGTCAGGCGCATGCTCTGTTCCCCCACGAAGCACCCGCCGCGCTCCCGGCCTCGCGCTGGGCCTGCTCGTCCTTCATCGACTTCTCCAGATCGTCCACGCGCGTCGCGAGATCGTCGAGTTCGATCGACTCGCGGCTGAACTTCAGCAGCGCCGTCGCGGCCGAGACGCGCGAGGCCACCGAGAGCGTCGCGTCCGTCATGATCTTCGCCAGCGTCTGCACGGCGACGGGCGCGTAGCGCTGCGACGCGGCGATCGCCTGCGCGAACGCCTCACGGCGCGCCTTGCGATATGCACGGGAGAACGCGGGCTCGTCAAGCCAGCGGTAGATGGTCCGGTCGTTCAGGCCGCAGACCTTCGCGGCACGCTGCACCGTCGGCTCGTTCAAGAGCGCGATGATCGCCGCCTCCTGCTTGTGGGTCAGCCCGTCGGCGCGCTGCGTGTGTGTCGGCGACTCGTCCGGCGGCCCGTCATCGCCGGGCTTCTCGCCCGTCGCCAGTTCGTCGGTTGGTTGCTCGTCCGACATTTCTACGCCCCCAATGCGACCGCCCTTCGCACCCGTCCGCACCCCGTTGCACGCCGTTGTAGGCGGTTGCCCACTTGCGCCCTCACATGTCCGCCCCGTCGCCCCAGTTGCCCACAAAGCGCTCGGAATCCGCTGGAATCAAGCATATTCCTCTCGATGACGCCTTGCATGTGGGAGCGGTTCATGCCCTGATGTGTCCAACGCGGGACGCCACGAACAACCGCCCCGCGACGGAGACCAACGCCATGACGAACGCACCAGAACGAACCGCCGCCGAGACCTACGCCGCCCACCAGAGCGACATCGCACGACTGCTGGATGTCCTCGGGATGGAACTGGATCGGCACGCGGACCGCGCCAAGGCCGACCCGAGGAACTGGGGCATGGCTGGCGACCTCGGGAAGGTCCGCAGCGACCTGATCGACACGGTCGCCTTCATCAGCTGCATGGACCGCGCCGAGGTCGAGCGGTTCCTCTGCGACGCCAATTGACCCGACGCCATCCGCAATCCCGCACCCACGGAGAGCAACGCCATGACGAACCCCAACGCCAACCCCGATGACAATGCCCGCACCAACCCCAAGCCCTCGCTCGACGCGCTCGCCAAGCGCCACGACCTCGACGAGGAACTCGACTGGGCCAAGACGGAACTGCTGCTGGAAACCCTCGACACCCGCGGCCGCGACGCCCTCGATTTCCACGAGATCCCGGTCTGCTCGATCAGGGACATCGTGCGGCACGCCTTCGAGAGCGGGTACCGATCCGGCCTGCACACCGGCTACCGCCAAGGGCGGCGCGACGCCTGCGAGGAAGCGGCGGGCCGAGAGGCACCCAGCCAACCCCGCAACCCGGAACTGAATCCCGGATCGACGACCTGAAGCCCGCGACCTGCGGGCTTCGCTGCTTTTGGAACCAAAGCGATCAGACACCACGCCACGCACCCCAGCACACACAGGAGCAACGCCATGCACGACACCGACCTCCAGGACATCCTGCTCAACGCCATCCAGAACGTCCTCGACGCCCGCGAGGAGATCGAGGGCGAGGACGACGACATCGCGCTTGCCGAGATCGCCCGCGACATGGTCAGCGACCTTGATGACCTCGCAAGCGTCACCACCTTCGAACGCGGCGGGCTGATGACGACCAACGCCGGGATCGTCCTGCGCTTCGGCGACGGCTCGGTCTTCCAGATCAGCATCGTGCAGAGCAGGTGACCGCCAACCCCACGAAGGCCACGCGTCCGCGCGGGAGACCGCTCGGACTGCGCTTCCCCGGAGCGATGTGCGCCGGGTTTCACACCAACGACGGAGATCATCATGTCGAAGAAGACCACGACGACCAAGACCACCAGCAAGACGACCAAGGCCACCAGCGAGCCCAGTGCCAACGACAAGGCACGCGCCGATGCGCTGGCCAAGTTGAACGCCAAGCCCGCCACGAACGCGCCCAAGCGCCCGACGAAGGCCGCACGCGGGTCCAAGCCTGAGGGTTGGCAGAACGACCCGCTGGAGAACGACGCGGCCCTTGAGGCGGCCATCGCGGGAACGAACGCGGCCCCGACGATCGCCCACGCCGCCAAGCCCCCCAAGGCGACCCGGAACGCCACCGCCGCCAAGGGATCGCCCACGGGCGAACCACGGGCGACGGGTGGCAAGGCGGCCAAGGAGGCGAAGGACGCCAACGCCCCCAAGGCCAAACCCGCGAAGCCCGCCAAGGCGAAGCGCATCTCGGCGCTCGATGCCGCCGCCAAGGTCCTCGCCGAGTCCGACCGCCCGCTCCGCGCCCTCGACATGATCGACGTGATGCACGCCAAGGGGCTCTGGACCAGCCCCGGCGGCAAGACGCCCGAGGCCACGCTCTACGCCGCGATCATCAGGGAGATCAGCGCGAAGGGCAAGGACGCCCGCTTCAAGAAGGTGGATCGTGGGATGTTTCAGTCCACCGGGAAGGGGGCCTGATCCATGACGACCATGACGCCCGACATTGCCTCCCCCGAGTTCGATCCCCGCGACGCCGTGCTGCATGCCGCACTCTCGCTCCTCGAAGCACGCGCCTCGCACATGGCGACCATTGACGATTGGGTCGCCCTCGCCCGTGCGGTTGCGCGGTGCCAAGGCATGCAGACCGTCGGCTACCTCACCGACGACGACCTCGATCAGGTCGTCGAGGACGAGATGGACTGGGACACGGAACGCGACGGCCCACTGCCTGAGGCCGAGCCCGACTGACGGACGGCCAACGCACCGCCAGAGCCACCCCGGCACCACGCTGGGGTGTTTCTTCGGCGAGAGTGTCTGGCGTGGTACGCTGGCGACGTGAAGCGAAGCGTTCGTCCCATCCTCCTCTACCTGTTGCTTGGGGCTGCCCTCAATGTCACCGTGGCTTGGAGCATTGTGTTCGCCCACGGAACCGTGTGGAAGAGGCATTCCCCGGTCCTGATCATGCACGGAGATCGGGACATCTTCTGCTTCCGCACAGAGATGTTCGGCCATCAGGTGGTCACTGCTTCGGGCAGTCTCTTTCCGTACTCGCGAAACAATGTCCCAAAGTGGTTTCCATTGGAATCGAGACCTGCGTGGTTCCCGCGCGACGTCCTCAATGACATTGCGGAAGACGGCTACGCGACTGTCATCGCCGCTGGATGGCCGTGCATGACGTTCCGTACATGGTCTCAAGACGCACACGGGCAATACAAATGGGGCTTCGAGATCAGACCCCGCGACTCGTTCGCATGGTTGATCAGAACCGACGGAAGGGCGATTCCGACCACGGTGCCGCTCCAGCCCGTCCTCGCAGGCTTCGCGGCTAATACCGGCTTCTACGCGATCGTCGCGTGGTGCATCGTCGCTACCGTAGCGGCGGTGCGTCGCTTCCTTCGAAAACGTCGCGGCCTCTGCTCCCGCTGCGCGTACCCGCGCGAGAACCACGCCGTCTGTCCCGAGTGCGGGACGACGCACATGCGCAGGGCGAGTGAGCCAGTCGCTCACGCCTTGCCTCCCGCCTGAACCCGCTGCGCCTTCTTTCCCGTGAAGTTCTCCCAACGCTGCACGATCACGTCGCAGTACGGCGCATCCAACTCCATCAGGAACGCCTTGCGCCCTGTCTGCTCGGCCGCGATCAGACTGGAACCACTGCCCCCAAACAGATCGAGCACGTTCTCGCCCGGCTGCGATGAGTACTCGATCGCGCGCTTCGCGAGTTCGGTCGGCTTCTCCGTCAGATGAACCATCGATTGCGGGTTCACCTTCTTCACATGCCACAGGTCCGTCTCGTTGTTGGGGCCGAAGTACCGGTGCGCGGCCCCTTCTTTCCAGCCGTAGAAGGCCAACTCGAACGCGCCCATGAAGTCTTTTCTCGTCAAGACCGGATGCAGTTTGTCCCACACGATTCCTTGCGAGAAGTACAGGCAGTGCTTCTTCAGCACCGGCGGGTAGTTGCCGAGATTCGCATAGCCGCCCCAAATATAAAACGATCCGCCCGGCATGAGCACGCGCGCGATGTTGCCGAACCACGAGTCGAGCAAGCGATCGAACTCCTCATCGCTGACGAAGTCGTTCGCGAGCGGGCGATCTTTCGCACGCATCTGCTTGCCCGTTCCCTTCTTGCTCGCGGGATTGCGCGCGGCGTCGAAGCGTTGGTGGTGGTTGCGCGGCTGCGTGTTCGTGGCTTGGAACGAACTCAATCCCGCCGCGATCGCGTTGTTGCTCCGCGGCTCGACCTTGACGTTGTACGGCGGATCCGTGTTGCAGAGATGGATCACCGCGCCATCGAGCAGTCGATCGAGGTCTTCGACGCTGCCGCTGTCGCCGCACATCAACCTGTGGTTGCCCAAGATCCAGATGTCCCCGCGCTTGGTCGTCGCCTCATCCGGCGGCGCGGGGATGTCATCCGGATCCGTCGCGCCGACCTCCAACCCCGGCTCAAGCAAGCGGCTGATCTCAACGTCGGAGAAGCCGAGTCCGCCAAGGTCGATGTCCAGCGCCTTTAACTCGCCGAGTTCGATCGCAAGCAGTTCGTCCGACCACTCGGCGATCAGTGCGGTGCGGTTGTCGGCCAACCTGTACGCCTTCGCCGCTTCTGGCGACAGGTCCGTCGCCACATGCACCGGCACCTGCGTCAGCCCGAGATGTTTCGCCGCCTTCCAGCGCGTGTGACCGACGACGATGATGTCGTTCTTGTCTACCACGATGGGCTGGCGGAACCCGTACTCCTTGATCGACCTCGCCACCGCCTCGACCGCGCCGTCGTTCACCCGCGGGTTTCGGTCGTAGGGCGTGATCTCGTCCACGCCCCGCATCTCAATCGCCATTCCTGTCGTCGTCGCGCTCGTCATGTCGTTCCCCTTGTTCCCACAGCGACCCGTTTCACACCCGAATCCTGAATCTGTGAATCTCCTGAATCTGTTTCCCCTCGTTCCCGCGCGTTTCTTCGCTCCGGGCCCCTTTCAGTGGGCGGCGTTGGTCGGCGGTATAGGAGGAGAGGGGGGTAAGCACTCCGGGAAGGGTCTCGCGGTCGCCGGTTGATGGACTTCTGGCCAGCCATCTCGTCACACCCGCGCATCGGAACGGCGGTCCGGAGATTCAGCAGATTCAGAGATTCAGGATTCATGCCTGCGTCTCCCGCTTGATGACCTTCCACGCGTAACCGCTGGGACGCTTCTGGGAGGGATCGAAGTCCAGCATGCGCCCGTCGATGACGCGCCTGCGGTACGCCTTGAGCTTGTTGGAGATCTGGCGCGCGTTCGGTGCCTTGCCATTCGCGCCCGCCAGAAGCTCGAAGGCCGTCCGCATGGCCACGCTCCCCGCGTCGCTGGGGAGCTGGCCCATGACCTCGGTGTAGACGTGCCGGACCGCATCGGCGATGATGACGCCCTCGCCCTTAGGGTCGAAAGCCGCCCATGCGTCGAGCAACGTCCCGAGGGTGTCCTTCCCTGAGTCCGCGACAAGCTCCAGTTCGTCACGGGTCGAGCATGGATCAATCAGCCCGACCCAGATGACCGCGCCCCTGATGACTCTGGACCATCCCTCGAAAGAGCCCATGGGACGAATGCCCTTTGCCTGCGGGCACCCCGCGCGGAGGTACGCAGCGACGATCATGATCGCGTCGATGTACAGCGACGGCCCGTTGGCGGCGACGAAGTCCATGATGTCACGCTGTTGGAAGTCAGCTCGGTCCTCGGGCCGCTCAAGGGGAGAGTCGAGCCGGATGTGGATGGTCCGTCTCGCCGTGTCGGCAGCGATAGAGACGTTGTTGCCGGTCGCCCACAGCGTGGTTGTCATAGGGAGATCGACTTGGGCGTTGGCACCGAGGACCCGGTCGCGCCAGCGGGCGCTCGTGAGCTGGCGATCAACGGCCTCGTTGCCGAAGACACCCGAGAGGTTGTCCAGGAGCACCACCGGCTCCCCGGCCATAACCATCGTGGTGATGCCCTTCCTCATCTCGGCCGGGTCGTGCGAATAGCTGCTCACAGGGAGTTCGTGCCCGAGAGCGATTCTGCCCGCGATCTGCGCCAGAAGGGTTTTGCCCGCGCCTCGCACGTTGGCGTCCACAAGGAAGAGTGGGGCGTTGCCAGTAAAGGTGTGGCGAGCAACGATAGTGAGCAGGCCCGCAATCCACGCGGCGGCGTGTTCCGGGCTGGCGAAGGGGAAGTCGCGGACGAGGTCGAGGAGATGGCGCATGGCCTCGGAGGCGTCGTCAACGTTGACATCGTGTGGAACCATGGGGAAGGCATGGCTGGGCACGTACAACACACCGGTCACTGCGTCGTAACCGGGGCTTTGTACGACCGACCCGTCGGGCCGCAGCACCGGCGCCTGCGAGATCCCGTTGAGAGTCCGAATCCCTTGCCACTCTCCCCGCGAGTGCACGGCGGAGACCAGCCATCCCGAGGGATGGGCATGGACCATTTCCTTGGTCTTGGCGTCGAACTTCATGAGCACAACGTTCCGCGTGATGATCTCACGAAGCGTGGGGGGCTCGAGTTCCCGTATCGTGGGCCGCGGCGTCTTGCCTTCGGCGATCCAGATAACGCGGACCAGCTGGCCGCCACGCTGGAAGAGGTCTGGATCGGCGGCGAGCGCCTCGACCACCTCGCCGATGACACGGTGCTCATCAGGCCCAAGGTCCACTTCGGGAAGCGGCGCGCCGGACGTACTCTCACGCGCCGCCTTCTGCCCGTAGAAATGGGTCATTCCATCGAGCGCGGTGCCGATCGTGAGCTCGCGATAATCGTCACGGTCCCACTTCGGGCGGTAGAGCGCAGACGCTTTGAAGATACGGGCGATGCGCTCGTGATCCGGCCCGGTCCAAAAGGCCAACATCGAGACGAGCGCCAGGTCCGCCGCGCTGTCGTCGCCGCCGTACTCGCTGATGTCGCCCGCGTCGTACAAGCGCGTGAACTTGCCGCCGTTCGCGGCGTCGCGTGCCTTTCGAAGGAGCGCGGCGTCGTCGCCCGAGAACCCATCGATAGAGGAGGGGCGAGGCCGCTCCGGCTTCGGCGGAAACAGCTCCGAGTAAAGGTCTTCCAATTCCTCCTGTCGTGGCTCAATCTCCGCAGAACCGTCGCTGACCACATTGCCAGTCATGGCCCAGAAGCGTGCGTGCTCGTAAATCTCGATCTCAGAGCAGCCGAAGACGTCCTTCTTCCTGCACGCGCTTCCCGGCTTTTCGCCCCAGAGCAGCATCTTGAATCCGGTGCCGCTCGGAGACGCTTCGGTATATGTATCGAACTCCTCGATGAGTTCTACGGCCTCCTTCGAGACCTGAAGGTCCTCGCCGACGCAGTTATCCAGGTCAATGCCCACGATCCGTGAGCACTTGCACAACACGAACATGAGGCCAGCCAACTCGGGGTCACTGCGGAGATAGCTCAGCGCCTCGTCAAATGTCGTCCACGTGGTGTTGTCCGAGACGCTCGCGGCCCGACCGGTCTTCGGATTGATCGGAATCTTCTTCGGCTTGCCACCGTCTTCGTCAGGGACGGACCGCCAGACGACCCAGCGATCGATTGCCTTGATCGATGATGGGATATTCTCCGCGAGAACCCGGGTTTCGGCTGGACAGGAAGATGCGTCGTTCATGCTGCGGCCTCGCTGGTTTCAATTCTGGAGCTGAGTCGTGCTACGCGGAACGTGTCGTCTCCGTACTCATGGGAACACATCCCCACAAACACGCGGGCCACCGCGATGCCAAGAGGCGCCTCGGCGTCCAGCACGACCACCCCGGCATCGGCGTCGATCGCGTAGCCGGTCTCGAGCCGAACCGCCGCCTGCCCGTGCAGGCACCCGACAGCCAGAATCGCCAGGAGCAGCGTGTCCTCGATGGACCCGATGTCCGTTCCGGGGTTGAACTCGATGCGGTACACAGATCGGCCGGCTCGCAGGTCATGCGTGGTCATGGATTGGCTCCTCAGCACATCTACGCGAACCGGCGGCAAGGTGGCGGCGGCGTTCACAGGTAGTCCTCCAGCCCGGCGTCCTTGAAGATGTCCCGCATACGGCGGCAATGGCCACGCAGGGTGCTCCGGGGCATGCCGAGCGCGTCGGCCACCGGTTTGACGGCATCGCGCATGAGCCGGTTCACGAGACGCTGCTGCATGGGGCTCAGGTGTTCCATGACCACCTCGAGGTCCGCCTTGAGGTCCGAGTGCCGCTCGGCGGCGTCACCGTCGGTCCTCGGGTCCGGGCACTCGCTCGGATCGGCATCACCCGTTGGGCGCGACCCACCGCGTTTCTTGGCCTTGCGCTTCCGGAGAAGCGACACCGAGTGGGTGGTCACCACTGTGTTGATGAAGGCCTCGCGCGTGCCGCGCTGGGGGTCGAACCTATCCCAGACGGAGAGCAGGTACACCGTGATGTCGGCGGCGAAGTCTTCTTCCTCGCCCTTCTGGATGGCTCCGGAGCGTCGGAGGGACTGGATCCGGCGCGCGATCACCATGTTGGCGAACTGCAAGTCTTCGGGGTCGATGAGCATGGGGTCGGTCCTTGCGCGGCGATCGCGCGGCGGCTGAAGAGCCGCTTGTCCTCTTGCAAGAGAATGTGGGGGGCGAGACATCCGTCGCGACGACGGATACGTGGGGCGGTGTGAGCCGTCAGCGAGCGTTAACTAATCGGGGGGACGAGCGAGATGCTCCACGGTGTTCTCCTCTGTCGAGCGTGCGGTTAACAGCAACGCGACAGAGTGCTCACCGATCCCGGTGGATGTTCGTGGACAACTCGGTGGACAAGAGTGGACCTACTGCAGGATTCGGTAACCGCCGTGTGCTCGCTCGGCGACTTGGATGACAGCTTTCCAATCATCATCCTTGCGGAGTTCACGCAAGATGCGCCTCGCGGATGCAATAATGCCTTCAGCAGCTTTCATGGTGAGCCCCGCTTCGCCAGCTGCAAGAAGCGAACTGATAAGTGTGTGCTGCCCCTCGTTCAACTTCCCCTTCATGTTGCCATTCACCCAGCACGGCTCGCCGATCTTGCCCAGCACCACGCGCGGCCGCTTCTTGTCGGCTGGGGGCGGTGGCGGAGGAGAATAGGGCGCAGGATGCTGATCTGGAGGTGTGGCGTTTGCCGGAGATGCATCGTGAACCGGATGGGGTGAGGGCGTATTCGTGGGAGCTGGCGAGCGCTCGTCACCTCGCTTTGCGCCCATATCGCCTGCTCGCTTGAGCATCCGTTGCCATTCGCCATTAACTTCTGCGTTGTATTCCTTGACCTGCAGCTCAACATGATCGAGGAAGTACTTCTCGGCCTGCGTCAAGTGACCATGCCACAAGCCCAGCGACATACCGTTTCTCGTCACGAACAGTTCGATCCTGCGGATCGCAGGAAGAACCCACTCTTCCATGACGTGGAGATCATCGACATCTCCATCTACGAGCACGGACAGCATGTTGTCGAGGTCTGCTGCGATCTCGGACGCTTTCGGCTGACCCTTGAGCACTTCCATACATCCCGCGATCCGATCTCGCAGATTCTCTATGTACCTCATGAGAGGATGAGGGTTGTAGCCAACACGGACCCGCAACTGCGTCTGAAGGAGCGCGTTCGCGAGACGCCAATAGCGGTCGAAGAGGTGGGCCGCGCGTCGTGGGTCCTTGAACGAAGAGTCGTGTGAGCCGGTCGGGCGTCGGCACGACACCATCATGAACTCGCCGAGTTGATCTGAGAGCGCACGTACATCGGCGGCCGCTGTATCCTGGCACAGCCGCATGACCCGTTCCATTGCGGCAGGGAGCTCGGCATCGCTCAGCGGGCCCTCGACCTCGCCCCCGAAGTCGGGATGGCACATGGCGACCGCACCCGCGAACATGCCCCATCTCACGGGCTCGGGCGGATCTTTGACATGTTCTCCAACCGTCGCCAGACACTTGAGGCGAGCCATACCGGTACGATCGAGCGAGCGTAAAATCCGCTCCCGAACATCCTTGACCAGCGCGATATGCTGCTGAGAGGAACCTGCTTCTGGATAATCGAGTTGCACGAAGATCGCGTCCCGAAGAATCATGGCGAGCAGGGCTGTGTCCGCAATCGCTGAAGCACTGGGTTCGGGGCTCTTCTTCTCCGGCGTGTCGTCGTCCGGTTTTAGCAGCGCCTCCCAACTCGCCGCCTGCTGCTTGAACACAGCCCTCTGCAGCGTGCCCGATGACGGTTCCGGGTCATACAAGCCGGGATCAGGATCGACGTATACATCGAGCGATTCGATCGCCTCGTCGAGTTGGACTTGGCTTACTTTCTGCACTGAGGCCGCGGCGACGAGCACCACCCGCCAACCACTTTCCTTCCCCGAGTTGTCCGTAACCCTCTGGCCGACGGATCGAGCCATGTCAACAGTTGGCGCGCGATAGAAAACGGTCGCGGTGCTAACCGCATCGTCACCCCTCAGCGCGAACAGATATGCCGGACCGGAAGAGGCTTTCTGCGGTTCGGTGGATGCCCGACTGTCTGAGCTCTTCTTGGCCACGCAGCAGCCTCCTCCAGCGGCGTCCCAGCCGGAACCGTCGCCCTTGGAGATCAATGTAGCCGAATCAGACTGATTGGGTTAACCGGTCAGGGGCCACACACCCGCCGCCACATCTCCCGCTGCCGCTCCCAGTCCGGTTCGGCCGCGATCGCCCGGAGATCCCGCTCCGAAACGGTTTCCCGCTCCCCTGCCACCAGCGGCAGATGCAGGATCGCCTCTTGGAGGTCCGGTGCGAGGTTCAGCAGGTTCACAATCTGGCTCACCCGGGCTCGCGTGACCTGTCCCAACTCCGCGATCTCGGCGAAGTCCGCCACCTCGCCCCGCCGAACCAGATCCTCGAACCGGATGGCCAATGCCATGAGGCGTGCGATCCGGGGCACTCGTCCACCTGCCACCGGTGCCGGGGGCGGCTTCGTCCCGACGTGCATCAGCCGCTGCCCCTGTTGACCCCGCGTGAAGTGGACCTTGAAGTTCATCGTGATGCCGTCACTCATGCCGCCTCCTCCTTCATAGCGTGCTGACCCAACGACCGCAGCCCAATCGGATGGAACGTGATCGAGACCGACCCCTTGGTCGCGTCGTAGTCCACCCGCTGAACCAACGTACGCATGAGCCTTGCCTGCTCCTTGGGTGAGAGCCGAGTCCAGACGCCGTCGAACTCCGCCAGCGCGGCATCCACCTCCGCCTTACTCATCTGGCCCGCGTCGGCGTCCGCGATCTCGCCCCGGAGCGCTGCCAACCGTTCGTCGGCCGCTTGGACCTGCCGGTGCAAGTCGGCCAAGCGGGCGGCGGCGTGCCCGTTGGTCGCCGCGTCGGCCGCCGTGCGGCGAATGTCGGCGTGGAGACGTTCGAGCCCCCGCTCAACGTCGGCCAACTCGCTTTCGGCAGACGCCCTCTGACCCTCCAGTTCCTCGCGACAGCGAGCCAGCGTGAGCGAGAGCAGGTCCGGGTCCTTCCCGATCCGCTTGATCTGCTCGATCACGAAGCACTCGATCTGCTCCGCGGGCAGAGATCGGCACGGGCACGAATCCCAACCCTGCTTCTGCGCTCGATAGCAGGTGTAGTAGCGATAGAGGCGGTTGCCCCCCTTGTTGGTCGTCGTGTGCCCCATCATCACGCCGCACGGTCCGCAGTGGATGAGCCCTTTCAGCAGCGCCCCGTGCTTGTTGCGGACGAGCATGCCCCCCGATCGGCCGTTGGTACGGAGCAACTCGTGCACCTCGTTCCAGACGGCATCGGTCACGATCGCGTCATGCTCGCCCGCGAACGTCTCCGTCTTGTAGCGCACGCGGCCCCGATAGAGCACGTTGGTGAAGACCTTGAGTACGGCCGCCTTGTCCCAGACGCGGCCGCCGTAGGCGTAACCCTTCGAAGTCGTCACCGCCTTCGTGCGGATGCCGCGCCCGTTCAACTCGCGGCAGACTTCCAGCAGCGACTTCTTGGCGACGTACATCCGGAAGATCTCTCGCACGAGTTCTGCCTCGGCCTCGTTGACCACGAGCCGCTTGGATACCGGGTCCACGTCATATCCGAGGATCCGGCGGCCGCCCGACCACTTCCCTTTCTTCCGGGACGCGGCGATCTTGTCGCGGGTCCGCTCGGAGATGATCTCCCGCTCGAACTGGGCAAAGGACAGGAGGATGTTGAGCGTGAGACGCCCCATCGACTGCGTCGTGTTGAACTGCTGCGTGACCGAGACGAAGGAGATCTTCTTCCGATCGAACAGCTCCATCAGCCGCGCGAAGTCGATCAGCGAGCGACTGAGTCGGTCCACCTTGTAGACCACAACACAATCCACCTTGCCCGCCTCGATGTCCGCCATCAAGCGCCCGAGCGCCGGCCGATCCATGTTGCCGCCCGTGAAGCCGCCGTCGTCATACCGCTCTGGAAGGCACTGCCACCCCTCGGCCTTCTGGCTGGCGATGTACGCCTCGGCGCTCTCCCGCTGGGCGTCCAGCGAGTTGAACTCCTGCTCGAGGCCGTCCTGTGAACTCTTGCGGGTGTAGATGGCGCACCGCACGCGAGTGGGGGGCTTGGGCTCGGGTCTCTTGCTCATGCGCTGGTCTCCGATCCCTTCTTGCCGCGTGCGGATGGCAGCCCGAAGAAGCTGACTCCGTTCCAGTGCGCTCCCGTCACCTTCTGCGCGATGGCGGTGAGCGAGCGATAGACCTCGCCCTCGTACTCAAACCCACGGGGCAGAACCCGCACCACGATCGCCTTCCCCTTGTACTCGCGGCGGATCACGCTCCCCGGCTTGGGGAACGTCGCGGGTCGCCCCGCGTCGAACGCGGCGGTGATAACCGTGCCGGGGCCGGGCGAAGGCGCTCTCGGAGCCGTGAGCCGGATCTCCGCGTCGTCGGCCAGTTCAATAGCCCGCCGCCGCGCCCGATCGGATAACCCGCCCTCGCGGAGCGCCTGCATCCGCCAGACGATCCGCTTGACGAGGTACTGCTTGTGGTTCGTTCGCGTGGGTTCGCCGAACACCTCGGCGTACCGCTGCTTCAGTTCGGGGACGGTCAGACGACCAAGGGCCAGGACCGTCGCGTGGGTGTCATTGATTCGGGTGGGCATCGAGACTCTCCGGTTCGCGAGGCGTCAACCACGGTGGGGGGTCGGACCATCAAGGCGAACCGGCTGCGATGGTTCAAGTCCGTCGCCCTCTCTTTCTGGATGCGGCGGACTGTCGGCCACATGGCCCATGCGGCGTGCGTCACCGCGCTGGCGGCGGATGCCTTCAGCCAGGAGTCCGGCGATGATGTGCAGTCGCTCGGTCGGGTGGGGGGGCGCGAGGTCATCGCGCTCGACCTGCTCGTCAGGGTCGATCGTCATCGGTGCGTCCGTGCGCGAGCCTGCGGTCAGGCGTGCGTGGGATGGGTTGCCGCCCGCCAGCGGGGCGTTAACCACCACCTACGCAAACGGTTCCGATCATGGCGGGTGACGGTGGTGTACATGCCTTCAACGTCATCGGCGGTGACGCCGATCGCGCCGCCAAGGGCCGGGGAGCGACGAGCCCGAAGCCGCGCGCGACGAGATGGTGTGCTTCCGCTGGGGGATGGGCTACCTCCCCATGCCACCGCCGATATCGGCCCGCAAAGCCGGCGCGAACGGATCGCGTACAATGGAGCATACGGTCAGGGAGGCGACGAGACATGGGACACTCGCTGGGCGACGACATCACCGAACACGTCGCTGATATCGCTCAACTGCTTGATAACCTCATCACGGACGACAACGCCGAGACGCTCCTTGGCGATGAGGTCACTCCGCTCCTCGTTCACCTCAGCCCGAAGGCCGTTGTCGCCCTTGCGTTCACCGCTGACTACTTGAACCTGATCTGGGGCGGCATGGACCCACGGAGTGAAGATGAGGCATACGAGGTCGTTCAATCGTTCGTTGAGTTCGGTCTCGGCCTGTATCAGAAGTTGCTCGACGGGTACGACGAAGACGACGACGGGCTCCCACTCGGAGGTCGCGCATTTGTCGATAAGTTCTCCGAGAGCGCAGACTTGTTCGGCGACAACTGCGAGCGGACATCGTGCCTTGCTTGGCGGATCGCTAGTACCGTGGACGCGCTGCTGGACAAGCCTGCTCTGCTCGAAGCTCATATCGAGATGCGCAGCAAGATTCTGAAGGAAATGGTTTCGGCGGACGGTCACATTTCGCAGTACGAACGAGACAAGTTGGCGCAGGAGCGTCAGTGGATCGACATGCACCGAGAGCTGGCTAAGAAACTGCGCGCGACCGTGAAGGGCGATGATGATCCGTACGTCAAGGCGACGAGCAAGGGTGCGGGTGGTCGGCTGTCTGCGGCGATGCTCTCCAACACACCAGACGCGCCCAAGACGGCTGCCGCGGCCCAACCACCATCGCAGCATGAAGTGAAGACCAACACGTCATCGGCGCTTGAAGAGGCTCGAAAGGAACTCGCGGAACTGATCGGCCTCCCTCGCGTCAAAGAGGAGGTTCGACGCTTCGACGCTTTCCTAGAAATCCAGCGACAGCGGCAGGCCGCTGGCCTGCCGGCGGGCAAGCAGGCGCTCCACTTCGTTTTCTACGGCAATCCCGGCACTGGCAAGACCACTGTCGCACGTATCCTCGGCCGCTTCCTTCGTGGGTATGGCATTCTGGCGAAGGGTCACGTTGTCGAAACTGACCGTGCAGGTGTCGTTGCCGAATACGTGGGGCAAACGGCCGTCAAGACTGATGCCAAGGTGCAGGAGGCCATGGACGGCATCCTCTTTATTGACGAGGCGTACACGCTGTCAGCGACAGGCGGCCAGTACGATTACGGGAAAGAGGCTATCGACACACTTCTCAAGCGAATGGAGGACCACCGAGATCGTCTGGTGGTCGTTGTCGCTGGGTATCCCGAGCCGATGGGCAAGTTCATCGATAGCAACCCAGGATTACAAAGCCGCTTTACAAGGTACATGCATTTCGATGACTACACGCCGGAGGACATGGGCCGGATCATCTCGCTGTTCATGGACAAGGGGCACTACACTGTCACCGCCGACGCACGTGCATACTTGTCCATCATGTTCACGGTGGCGTATGCGCGAAGGGATGACAAGTTCGGTAACGGACGCTTCGTCCGGAACGTCTTTGAAGAGATGTGCAACCGGCAGGCCATGCGATTGACGGGGGCCGGCGCAAAGCCGACCAAGGAAGCACTCCAGACTCTCAGCGGTGCGGACGTCCCGCTAGATCAGGTCGGCCTCGATGCGGACCTACTGAAGATCGAGAACGCCCGATGGCAGGCCGATTGCCTTTCGTGCCAGCGGCAGAATCGCGTGCGCTCCGAAATGTTGGGCAAGAGGGTCAAATGCAACGGCTGTCAGACCGTCTTCATCATCGAGTGGCCACCCCTTATCGAGCACGGTATCGACGCAGTTCCGGGAACAAGCACCAGCGATCCGACAATAAAGTGATCGTTAGATGCACGTTCACCCAAGGGGCAGGTTTCAATTTGCCGCACATGTTGAACGTGACGATGGAGGGACTAGCCCGTTGGTGCATCGGGCTGCTTTTTGGATTCCCGCGGCGCGATTACTTTCCCATAGACAAACGGACCGATGATGCCAACCGCCGCGACGCCACCAAGGGCCGCGGCGGCCTCTCCGTGTCCGTTGTTGGATAAGCAGACTGATCCCACCACCAGTGCGATCACGCCAACAATGGCACACGCTCGCCCCGCCATTCGCTCGATGAATCCAAACCGAAGGATGTCGTTGGAGTGCTTGAGCTGATCCTCGGCCATCTTGTGGTCGTGTCCCTGTTGCTTCTGGGCCATTCCCACAATGGCCATTGGTAGGGACGGATCTACTTGGCCATACACCCCCAGCGTCATCGGGTCGGGTAACGGTCCCGCGTGTTGATATGAAAATGCGGCTAGCGCCGCCGAGTTTGGATCAGGCGATACGGATGCCGGAGTTTGGCCGAGAATCACGTGGATTCCCGTCTGATCCGCTAATTCGGCCGGATAAAACTCGTCGGACTTCTTCTCTGTCATGCGGCGGAAGTCTATCCGAACTCGACCACGCTGAGTTGGCGAGATACAGCCCCGTGATTCGCCATGCGCGGCCCACGGACTGGCCAGGTCGATGAGGGGTCATCGGCGGCGGGGTAGGGGGTGCTGGAAACAGGTCCAGCACGGAGCCAAAGCCGATCAAGAAGTTGCGCAGTGATCCATGCATCTACCCCATTATACGGCGAAAGTCGCCGGGTGGCTTTAGCCCGCAACCGAATGGCTCTTCAGCTAGATTCATGAACGCCAACTGCGTCTCCACGACCTAGGCGGCACTCCGCACACGATACACTCAGAGAGGGGCTGTCCGTGGGCGCGCGACCAGCCGCAACGTCCTTGCACCAAATTGCTAAACCCCTGAGGCTGGGGAAACTTCACTACTGCTAGCCGGGCCTGACTCGGCCCACCTCCGATCGCAACCCCGCGTCAAATCAGCGGGTGCGCTAACCGAGAGTCGGAGAGAGTTTGAGAGGTTTGGCCGAGAGTCGTACCGGAACGCTTGGGGTTCCCGTCGCACGCTCCTCGCACCTGCCATACCAGAGAGCACTGCCGCCAAACCCCACCCGCGTCCGACCCCGAAAACTACGGCGTTTCCGCGACCTCGCCGGGAGGTCCAAAACCGCCCAATCCGCCAAGCAAAACCGCCACGCTTTCACGTGGCGGCAATGAACTCCCTGTACAAGACCGTTTCGGAGGGTTGGCGGACCACTCTCGGGGTGGCCCGATGGGTGTGCGATTGAAACGGGTCGTTAATGGGGACAGCGGAAACCGCGTTTTCAAGGCCGCTGGTGGGGTACAAATACTCCAGCCCCGCCCGTTGGGATTTGCGGGGCTGCCTTCGGGCGGCTCGGCCGGGACGATCCAGACGGCGTCGAAATGCTGCCGATCGCGGCCCAGCCCGGTAGTCTCACGAGGGCGGCAGGTGAGACTGGATCAGGAATGGCGGAATGGCCTGAATTTTCACAGCGACCGGGGCCGAGTCTCAATATCTCACTATTTCGCACTCTGCCCACCGTATCCACAATCTCGGTGAACCGTTTCTCACGGGTGACCTGGGGCTTGTGGGCCAATGTTGCCGGTTGAACCGCGACAAGACCCCCTCAATAACGAAGAGTATCCACCCGTTCTGGCGGAATGCTCCCTGAACCGATCGCCCGGAGCCAACCGCCCGGCGAAAATCGAACCCGCGGGTCCGCAACGTCGTACCATGACCACCGATATACTCCAAGGAAGCATGCTCCATCGCGACAGTCCATTCCGGCTTCTGGTGACCGTGCTGCTCGCGGTAGCGGTGCCGTTTTGCTGCTGCAACTTCCACTCGTGGTTCAGCGGATGCATCCCGTGCCAGGCTCCTGCTTCGGATCGCCAAGGCGAGAGGCTGGCCCATGTGCACGCCGACGGGTCGAGTCATGATCACTCCTCCCACCACGAGCACCAGGATGGGCCTGCGTCCAACAACGGGGACGATCACGCCCCCAAGCCGTGCGCGCCGGGCAACGACAAGCACGACTGCGACTGCGGCAAGAACAGCGGGATGATGCTCACGGTCGAAAAGTCGACCGTCGAGTTGCCTGCTCCCGTGGTCATCGCCGTTCTCGACTGGACCCTCTCCGTTGATGTGCTTCCGACAGCCCTTTTCCGGGGTTTGGACCGGGAGCAGCGCGTCGTCGAACGACTGCAGACATCGCTTCTGCGCCTGCACTGCGCGCTCATCGTGTAGCAATTCGGCCCGTACCGACGATTCCCAGTCGCCGAAGCGCTGAAAGTGCGCTTGCAGACACCGGAATCGTCGCCGGGCTGCCGCGCGCCCCCAACGCGCTTCGGCGCACCCCATCCATCTGACTGACCTGTTCTTGCACCCCTCACCGGAGGTCTCGCATGGCACGCTCACGCGCGGCTGTGGGGCTGAGCGCACTAGCGCTCGCTACCGCGGCGATCTTGATACCTGTCTACGCCCACGAAGGGCACAACAAGCCAGCCGGGGCAACGTTCGACCCGAATGCGCCAAAGAGGGTCTCGGAGGCGACGGCCGCGGCGATTGGCCTTGCCACTGCCGAGGTGGACTTCGGGCAGGTCGAAGACGTCGTCCGCCTGACCGGTATGGTCCGGGCGCGTCCGGACGCGCTGGTGGCCGTCTCACCGCGCTACGCGGGCGTGGTTCGCCTGGTCGCCGTCCAACCGGGAGACTTCGTTGAGAAGGGCGCGACGCTGGCCGAAGTTGATTCGCCGGAGATGGCCAAGCTGCTCTATGACGTCCGCCGGCTGGAAGGAGAAACCGAGCGGCTGGACGCTGAGCTGAAGCGGGCTGAGTCGCAGGTGCAGTCGCTTGAGATCGAGCTGCCCGCCCTCACGCAGGGCGCGGAGCTGCTCGAGGCCGAGGTGCAGAGACTCACGAGTGCAGGCGAAAACGTCTCCGCCAACCTGCTGACTCAACGCAGATCCGAAGCGATCAAGCTGCGGGCCGACGCCGGTCTGCGCGGGGTCGCCCTGGAACAGGCTCGGGCGGAGCTCGTATCGCTGAGGAAGCAGGTCGCAACCACACGGGCTTCAGCCGAGGCCCTCAGGGGAACACTCCCAGCCGAGAGCGATCCGCACGCGGTCGAAGTGCTCGCCGACCCCACTCGGCCGGGCTTGATCCGCTTCCTGGCACCGATCGACGGCGTGGTCACCACACGCAGCGCGGCGGTCGGCCAGGGCGTCGAAGCCGGTCAGCCCCTGCTGACGATCGGGGACTTCGCCCGGGTTCAGATCGAAGGAGAGTTGCCCGAAGGCCTCGTCGACCGCCTCACTGCTGCCAGCGGCAGCAAGGTCCGCATCCGACGCGGCGTCGGCGCGGCAAGCGATGTGGTCGCGGAAGGAACGGTCCGCTTCGTCAGCCCGGTGATTGACGCCACCAAGCGCACCGCGCACGTGCTGGTTGAAGCGGAGAACGCGAAAGGGCTGCTCCGCCAGGGCCAGTTCGTGGACCTGTCGATCGTGATTGCCGCCAACGACTCGGCGGTGGTGATCCCCGCGTCGGCCATCGTCAAAGACGGCCCCCTCCTGTACGTGTTCGTAAGGGAGGGGAAGGGTGACGACGTCATCTACAAGAAGCGCGACATCGCCGCGGGCGTCCGTGATGATCGGGTGGTTGAGATCAAACTAGGTCTGGTGCCCGGCGACGTGATCGCTGTGAGCGGCGCGTTCAGCCTCTCGCAGCTTCGCGGCTTCGTCCCCGGCGTGCCGGAGCCGACCTCGCCCGTGCAGAGCTCCGACGGCCACGGCCATTCTCACTGATCGACGCTTCCGCGCTTCGGCCCCGAAGAAGAGGACTCTCCCTTGCTCAACTGGATCATTCGATCATCTCTGAACAACCGCGTGCTGGTGCTGATCGCCGCGCTGCTCGTCTCCGTCTATGGGATGTACGTGACGCTGCGGACGCCCACGGACGTTCTGCCTGACCTCAACCGTCCGGTCGTGACCATCATGACCGAGGCTGCGGGGCTTGCTCCGGAGGAGGTCGAGGCCCAGGTCACGTACAACATCGAAACCGCCGTCAACGGCTCACCGGGCGTCGAAAGGGTGCGGAGCGTTTCATCACTTGGGCTCTCGATTGTCTTCGTCGAGTTCCAGTGGGGCACGGATCTCAAGTACAACCGCCAGGTCGTCACCGAGAGGATGGGCACCATCACGGAGAAGCTGCCCCCCGGCGTCGTGCCGGTCATGACGCCCGCGACCAGCATCATGGGCGAGATCGCCCTGATCAGTGTTTCCAGCAAAACACTCACGCCGATGGATGTCCGCACCGTCGCGGAGTTCACGCTGCGGCCAGCGATCCTGTCCATTCCCGGCATCGCCCAGGTGACTGCGATGGGTGGCGATCTCAAGCAGTTCCGAGTGCAGGTCGATCCCGACAAGCTCCGCTTGTTCGATCTCACCATCGAGGACGTCGAGAAGGCCCTCGCCGCCGCCAACCAGAACACCGGCGGCGGCTTCGTGGTCAGCGGTTCGCAGGAACTGGTCGTCCGCAACATCGGGCGGGTGCAGACTGCCGACGACATTGCACTGTCCCTCATCGCCACAAAGCCCGGCGACCATGTCAGCCCGCCACGGGCGGTGCTGGTGCGCGACGTGGCGACGGTCATCGAGGCGGGGCCGACGATCAAACGAGGTGACGGGTCGGACAACGGCACGCCCGCTGTCATCATGGCGATCCAGAAGCAGCCGGGGGCGGACACGATCACGCTCACCCGGGCACTCGATCAGACGCTGGAACAGATCAGGCCCACGTTGCCCAAGGGAATCGAGATCAACGCCGATGTGTTCCGTCAGGAACACTTCATCAAGTCATCGATCGGCAACGTCTTTGAGGCGCTGCGCGATGGGGCAATACTGGTCGTCATCGTCCTGATCCTCTTCCTCATGAATGTGCGGACGACGATCGTCACGCTCACGGCGCTGCCCCTCTCCATTATCACGACATTCCTGGTCTTCCACTGGCTGGACCTGAGCGTGAACACCATGACGCTTGGCGGTCTGGCGGTCGCCATCGGCGAACTCGTGGACGACGCGGTGGTTGACGTGGAAAACGTCTACCGCCGCCTGGGTGAGAACCGCCGCGTTGCCACCCCCAAGCCGATTGCGCAGGTCGTCTTCGACGCCTCCAGTGAAATCCGCAACCCGATCATCCTCGGCACGATCATCGTCAACCTGGTGTTCTTGCCGACGTTCTTTCTCCCGGGCATCGAAGGTCGGCTCTTCGCGCCGCTCGCCACTGCGTACATCGTGAGCATCTTCGCGTCGCTGCTCGTGGCGCTCACTGTCACGCCGGTGCTGGCGTACTACCTGCTACCTGGCATCAAGCGCATGGAGCATGGCAAGGATGGCGCGTTGCTGCGGGCCTGCAAGTGGCTGGCGCTCAAGTCCTACTCGATCTCGATGCCGCGGCCTGTCGCGGTCCTGGGGACGCTCGGCGCTCTGGTCGCCGTGGCGTTGTTTGTCGTCACGCGCCTTGGCTCGGAGTTCCTGCCGCCCTTCAACGAGGGCACAGCCGTCGTCTCGTTCTTTGGCCAACCGGGCGTGTCACTGGACGAGTCCAACAAACTTGGCACCAAGGCCGAGGAGATGATCCTCTCGCTCCCCCAGGTCAAGAGCACGGCCCGGCGCACCGGCCGCGCCGAGCAGGATGAGCATGCCCTGGGTGTCAACGCCAGCGAGATCGAGGTCGATTTCTGGACCAAGGAGGAAGCGAAAGCACCCGACAAGCACACGACACCTGCGGGCCGCAGGCCGCCCGCGGTCAAAGACCTCCTGTCGCGCGAGCAGGTGTTCTCGATGATCGAAGAGAAGCTCGCGGCCTTCCCCGGCGTCGCCACTGGCATCGGCCAGCCCATCAGCCACCGCATCGAGCACTTGCTCTCGGGCGTCCGCGCCCAGGTCGCCATCAAGATCTTCGGCGACGACCTCGGCACGCTCCGCACGCTCGCGGAACAGACCAAGGCCGCGATGGAGGGCATCCCCGGCGTCGCCGACTTGCAGGTTGAGCAGCAGGTGCTGATCCCGCAGCTGCACATCAGCGTCAACCGCGAGGCGGCGGCCCGCGTCGGCTTCACGCCCGCGACGCTCACCGACGCAATGGAGACAGCCACCAAGGGCAAGGTCGTGGGCCAGGTACTCGATGGCCTGAAGGTCTTCGACATCACGCTGACACTCGACGACCACCACCGCACCGATCCGACCGCGCTGGGACTAGTGCGGCTGGTGTCTCCGACGGGCGCGATCGTCCTCGTGCAGGACGTGGCCGAAATCGTCGAGAGACTCGGCCCCAACGAGGTCCAGCGCGAGAGCTTGCGTCGCCGCATCGTGGTTTCCGCCAACGTCCGCGGCCGCGACCTTGGCTCGACGGTTGAAGAGATCAAGAAGTCAATCGCGATGGATGTCCAACTCCCGCAGGGGTACACGATCCAGTACGGCGGCTTGTACGAGGCCCAGCAGGAATCGACCCGCCTGCTGCTGGCACTTGGTGCGGGCTCGCTCATCGCGATCTTCGTGATTCTCTTCACGCATTACCGCTCGGGCATGGTCGCCATCCAGATCATGCTCAACGTCCCCTTCGCGTTCCTGGGAAGCGTCGCCGCGCTTGCCATCACCCGCGAACCCTTCAGCGTGGCCTCGCTGGTGGGCTTCATCAGCCTCACCGGCATTGCCACCCGCAACGGCGTGCTGATGGTCAGCCACTACATCCACCTGATGACCGAGGAACGCCGCCCTTGGAGCAAGGAACTCATCATCCAGGGCAGCCAGGAGCGCGTGGCCCCGGTCCTGATGACCGCCGTCACCGCGGGGCTGGGCCTGATCCCCTTGGTGCTCAGCAAGGGCGAGCCGGGCAAGGAGATCCTGTACCCCGTCGCGGTCGTCATTCTGGGCGGCCTGATCACCAGCACGTTGCTGGACTTCTTCGTCACCCCGGCCGTCTTCTACCGGTTCGGCAAGACCGCCGCCGAGCGGCTGGCGAGGGAGCACGCCGAGAAGCACGGCGAGCGCGCACCGATCCAACCAGCGTCGACCACGACCGAAAGCCATTCTAAACCCACCGTCGCCACACCAGCAGGGGCGAGCGATCGTGGCAACGCGTCCGCCTCTGCATCACCCGAAACCGGCCGCCCTGCGGCCTCAGATCAAGGAGCTCAGTCATGAATCGTTTACGTCTTCCAGTCCTGTCGTTGATCCTCGCATCCGGCCTTGCACTATCGACCGCGTCGATGGCTCTCGCCCAGCACAGCCACGGCGATGACAAGCCGGGCGCGGGGGGGCAGCCCGGCCACAAAGACGACGGCCACGCGCACGGCGAAGTCGCCAAGGCCGGGTCGTTCGCCGATGCGGCGCAGCGCATCGCCGCAGATGTGAAGGCGATAGATGCCGCCCTTGCGGGCGGCTCCATCGCGGGCGTCTCGGACAAGGCCAACGCCGTCGCCACGCTCGCCAAGACGATGGGGGCGCTCGCGCTCGCCAAGGAGAGTGGCGTACCGCGCGAGAAGGTCAAGGACATCAACCTCGCCAGCAAGGAACTCGCCGAGGCGGCAGACAACCTGCACAACATCGCCGACGCGGGCGATGTCGCCAAGAGCAAGGCGGCATTCGCCCCGGTGAAGGCGGCAGCGGCGAAGGTCGCGGCGCTCGCGCCCGCGATGGCGGACGGGCACGACCACGGCCACAGTGCGGAGGCGGCCCCCGTCACGCACACGGTCACGGTTGCTGCCGACGGCGGCAAGGCGATCGAAGCCGGGAAGGCCGCGCCGATGGTCTTCACGCTCAAGGACGCCAAGGGAACGCCCGTCAAGGACCTCGATACGGTCCACGAGAAGGTGCTGCACCTGCTGGCGGTGAGCAAGGACCTCTCGTGGTTCGCGCACGAGCATCCCACGCGGCGCGCCGATGGCGCGTTCACCATCCCGATGACCTTCCCCGCCGGGGGCGAGTACACGCTGTACTTTGACTTCACGCCCAAAGGTTCGCCGCAGCAGGTGGTGCCGGTGAAGGTGACGGCGACGGGCACTCCGAAGGCGGCGGTGCCGCTGACGGTCGATGCCGACAAGCCCAAGACCATTGACGGTTTCACGGTCGCGCTCGACACCGAAGGGAAGGTCAACGCGGGCGGCAAGGCCCACATGTCGTTCAACATCACCAAGGACGGCAAGCCCGTGACCACGCTCCGCCCGTACCTCGGCGCGATGGGGCACCTGGTCATCATCAGTCAGGACGGGACGCAGTTCGTTCACGCCCATCCGCACGAGGGCGGCGAGCACGGGGCGGGCGGCCATGATGCCCACGGGGGCCACGGCGCGGGCGGCGCGGATGCAAAGAAGGATGACCACGGGGGGCACGGCGGCGATGCGCCCAAGGCGGCCGTGCAGACCGGCGGCCCGAAGGTTGACTTTGAGGCCCACTTCAAGGAGCCGGGCACTTACAAGGCGTGGGGACAGTTCAATGTCGGCACTACCGAGAAGGAGCGGGTGCTGACCGTGCCCTTTACGTTCACCGTCGAGAAGGGTGCAGTGGGCGCGGCTCCGGCCAACACCGTCTGCCCCATCACCGCCGACGCGGCGGATGCCAAGATCACCCGCGACTTCAAGGGCCAGGCCGTCGCGTTCCACGATGCGGCCTCCGCCGCCAAGTGGGACGTGATGAGCGATACCGACCGGATGAGCAAGTTCGTCGCGGCGATCGCGGCCTCTTCGGCAAAGGGCGGACATGACGGCGACGACGCCATGCCCGTGGGCGTAGATGCCGACGAAGAGCGGGCGCTCTACCTGACGCCCGGCGGCATCTACACCGAGGCCGACATCAAGGCCAACGGTTCGGTGACGGCGGGCGAAAAGTTCAAGGGCAAGATGGCCAAGCACGACATGAAGCCCAAGGCCGGGGACAAGATCTGCCCGATCACGATGACCAAGGCGAACCCCAAGTTCACCTGGATCATCGGCGGCAAGACCTACGAGTTCTGCTGCCCCCCGTGCATCGACGAGTATGTGCTGCTCGCCAAGACCTCGCCCAAGGAGGTCCTCGATCCGAGTGAGTACGTCAAGAAGTGATCGTCGCCGCCGCGTTGAGCGAGAGCCGGCGCGGCGGCATTCCGCGTGCCCACACCGTTGGGCCGCCCATCGTTCGTTCAATAGTCCCAATCCATGTTTCCCGGAGTCAAGCCCATGAAGAAAGCCCCCACCGTGTTCATCCGTTCACTTGCCGCGTTCGTGCTCGGCGCTGGCATTGTCAGCGCCGCCGCCTGGGCGGCACAGCCTCAACCTCCAGCTGCGCCGGCTCAGGCCCAGCCCGCACCCAAACCCGTCAACAAGCTCTGCCCGATTATGGAGAACGAGGTGGATGCCGAATCGCCTACGCGGCAGTTCAAGGGTGTCACCATCGGATTCTGCTGTCCCGGCTGCGACCGCAAGTGGGACCGCAAGTCCGACGAGGCGAAGATGGCCATGCTGACCAAGATGGCCCCGGAAGCGGTCGCGGCCATCAATGCGGTGAGCAACCCGGCCCTGAAAGTCGCCCGCGACTATCTCGCCGCGTGCGGCAAGGCGGACGCGACGGCGTTGAACGCGCTGTTCCTCGACAAAGGCCGCGCGACCGTGAGTGAGAACGCGGGCGATGAGGGGACGTGGGAGACGTACCGGGATCACCACCTCCTGCCCGAACTAAAAGAGATGCCCGGCTTCGTGATGACGGTGGCGAAGGAGGACGTGCAGACCTTCGGCACGACCTCGATCGTGCGGCAGATCGGCTCGTTCACCGTGCCCGACCCAAATCACAAGGAACTCACGAAGAAGTACCTCGCGGCGGTGACCTATGTCGTGGTGGACGAAGGCGGCACGCCCAAGATCGCGCACCTGCACTGGTCGAGCCGGGCGGACAAGAAGGCCGACGCGGCCGCGCCGACCACGCCCGACGCCGGGCATGGCCACGGTGCCGGCCACGAAAACAAGTAATCGAATCAACCGCCCCGCCCCGCCGACGCGGCGCGTGGCGATTCCTGATCGGAGATTGCCCGCATGATGTTCCGCCCACCTCGTCGATTGATCCCAAAGCGTCGCACGCTCGCGCCTGCGGTGCTCGTTCTGCTCGCTGTCGCCAGCGGGTGCGCTTCGCTCGACCCAAAGCCCGACATCAACCGGGCCGCTTCGACCGTCGCCGAACGCTCAGGCGTGACGCCGACGTGGATCGAGCCGTGGGAGGCATCGCTGACTTCGTGGGACGGCCGCGCGCCGCTCAAGGTCGAGCAAGCCCTGGCAATGGCGCTCCGCAACAATCGCGAGATCAGATCGCAAGTCGAGCAGATCGCGGCCTCGCGGGCCGACCTCGTGCAGGCGGGTCTGTTGCCCAACCCCGTGGTGGGGCTGACGCTGCGATTCCCCTTCGACCCCGTGAGCGGCGGCTCGTTCATCGGGGCGCAGGTCGTGCAGTCGTTCACGGCCCTCTGGCTGCGCGGCGGCAAGATCAAGGCCGCAGATGCCCGGCTCAACCAGACCGTGCTCGACATCTCCGACAAGGCGCTGCGGCTGGTCGCGGAGGTGAAGGCGACCCACGCCCTCATCGCGTTCGGGCAACTGGCCGTGCACCACGCCGACCACAACCTCGCGACGATCCAGAAGTCCATCGACTCGCTCGAAGCCCGCGTGCGCGGCGGCGAGGGGACGTCGCTGGATGTCAATCGCGCCCGCCAGCAGTTCGCAAAGGCGCAGGCCGAGCGGGCGATCATCGTCCGCGACCTCGCCAAGGACCGCCGCCGGATGCTGGAACTGATCGGCTTCGCCAGCGCGAACGCGGAATGGACCGCCGAGGTGGACGCATCCCTCGCCGCGGGGCTCTCACTCGACGAGACCACCGCGATCGCGCTCGCGGCCTCGCAGCGATTGGATGTGGCGGCGGCCCGCTCCATCGCCGAAGCCCAGCGGGCGGACCTGTCCGTCGAAGAGAGGAGCCGCTTGAAGGACTTCGGGCTGGGGGCTGACTTCGAGCGGGATGTGGACGGGAAGAAGTCCATCGGCCCGGTTGTCGACGTGGCGATCCCGATCTTTGACACCAACGAGGCTCAGATCGCCAAGGCCGGGTCGCTCGCCCGCGCGGCCTTCGCCAACTACGAGGCGGTCTCGCAGCGGGCCGTGCGCGAGGCCCGCGTCGCGTGGGTCGAACTGGACAGCGCCTTGCGGCTGGTGGAGCAGTACCGCGGCACGGTGCTGGCGCTCTCGGAGCGGAACCTGACGCTCGCGGAAGCCGCGCTCAAGGCTGGCCAGGCCGATGTGACGGTGCTGCTGGAAGCGCAGCGAGAGGTCACCGACGCCCGGGCGCGGCTCAACGAGCTTGAGCGTCAGGCCGCGGTCGCACGCATCGAACTGGAATACGCGGTAGGAGGGCGGCTTGCACCGTCCCCCACCGTCCCAACCACCGAGAACACTGGGAGCATGCCATGAAGACAATCCTGAAGATCGAAGGCATGCACTGTGCCGGATGTGCGGGAAGCATCGAGCGAGCTGTGGGCCGCGTCGAGGGCGTGAAGGAGGTGAAGGTGGACCGCGAGGCCGGACGTGCCGTGATCGACCATGAGGCCCGCGTGAGTCGCGAGTCAATTGTTGCGCTCGTGAATGAGATCGGCTTTACCGCTCACCCCGTGGAGAAATGAAATTCGCCACCACGGGCCGGGCGGCGATTGAATCGAAACGGGCTGAAGGAAGGCATCACGCCTCCGCCAGCCCCTCGCGGATAGCGAATCGCATCAGCTCGGCGCGGGTCTCCAAGCCGAGTTTCTTGAGCATCCGTTCCTGGTGGCGGTCGATGGTCTTGGCACTGCGAGAGAGGGCCTCGGCGACCTCGTTGCGGGACAGCCCCTTACCTATGAGGCGCAGCACCTCCAGCTCGCGGGCCGAGAGCGTCTCCAATCGCGACGGCGGCTGGGCTTCGCGCTTGGCGGTGCGCACCCCGCCGAGCGTGTGCTGTGGCTTGGGCGGGCGGCAACGGGCCTTGACCTTGGGGCCGAAGACGAACTCGCAATCCGCTCCCCCTTCCCTGGCAATCTGGCGCAGCCCCTCGATGATGTCGTTGATCTCGTCGGCCTTGGAGAAGTAGCCGCAGGCGCCGCACCGGTACGCCTCGGCGATGTAGTGGTCGCGGACGTACGCGCTGAGGAACACGATCTTGGCCCGCTCGTCCTGCCGGTGCAGGCGGTCGGCCATCTCGAATGGGTCGGGCCCGGGCATCTCGATGTCTAGCAGGATGATGTCGGGACGAAGACTCTGTGCTTCGGTGACGAGGTTCTGCGCGGTCGCGAGCCGTCCGACGACTTGGAACTCCCGCCCCTCACCCGACACGGAGAACTGGGCCTTGAGACCCTCGACGAGAAACGCATGGTCGTCGACGCAGAGGAGTCGGATCTTCCCTGCGGCCCCCGAGAGCGGCGTTTGGGCAGATGACCGGCGTTTGGCGGGAGGGCGGGTGCGGGGGTGTGGGGTCATCGGCGTGCTCCGGTGACGGCGGCAATTGCCCGCCCGATCGCGTCGCGCAGGGCATCGAAGTCGCGCGGAGTCTCCACCACGATCGACCCGAGCTTCGCCCAAGGGGCGAGCGGGCGCGGCTTTCCGACGGCGACAATGCCAGAACGACCACCCTTCGCGTATTCCTTCGCCGCCTTGAGCGCACGCTCGCTTGGCTCAGTGACCCAGATCGTTGAACCGCCGGGTGCGGGAGACGGTGGAGGGATCGGGTCATCGGTGCGGGTGACGTGCCACCCGGCCGCTTCCAGGATGTGCGCGGCCATCGACGCGGCGCGGCGATCGCGGACGTGCACCGACGCCGCGCGAGCAGTGTCGGTGCCTTCGCGTTCGCGAGCGATCGGGAACGTGAGGACAATCTCGGTGCCTCGTTTCCCACTCTTTCCCGGCGAGGTCTCTATGTCAATCTCTCCTCCGGCGTTCACCACTACGCTACGCACCAGCGAGAGGCCAAGACCGGTTCCCAAGCCACGCCTCTTCGTTGTGTAGAAGGCGTCGAACGCGTGGGCCCGCACTTCGGGTGTCATGCCGGGGCCGTTATCGGCAATGCTCAGGTGAACCTCGCGTGCGCCCACCGCTACCTTCCTCCCGGCCTCACCACCCGGTGAGTGAGCCCACAGCCGCACGACCGCGCGAGGTGGGCGTTCGCGCATCGACTGGATCGCCTCGCCAGCATTGACGATGAGGTTGAGCACGGCCTGCGTGAGTTTGTGGGGCGCAACCGGAACGCGCGGCAGTCCGCTCGCAACGATTGACTCGAATCGAACCCCCTTGGGCACGGCCTTGGTCAGCAGCGGTCCGACGGTGCTCCACCATTCGTGCAGATCGGTGGCCGCGTCCGCGGCGTCGTCCTCATCCGGGCTGAGCGCCAGCATGTGCAGGCCGTCGGTGAGTTGCTGCAGGTACGCACACGACTTCCGCATCTGGACCAGGTGCTCGGCGGCTGCTTTGGGCAGCGCCATCGCGTCCAAGACGTTCATCCTCGTTCGCATCGGCAGCAACACGTTGTTCATGTCGTGGCCCAGGCCCGCGGCGAGCGTGCCGATGGCTACGAGCCGCTCGGCCATGCGGAGCTGTTCGTGGCTCTTTTCCAGTGCGCGGGTTCGCTCGCGGACCATCGCATCCAGTTGCCTGCGGTGCCGCTGCAGCTCGCGTTCGGCCGCCTTCCGTTCCGACACGTCCTTGATGATGCCGACAAAGACGGGCAAGGACTGGCCGGGCACGTCGGCCCGCGACACCGACAGCTCGATGGGGAATCGCGTGCCGTCCTTTCGTACGGCGTCAAACTCCCTGGTGCGGCCGAGGATATTGGTCTTGAGCGTCTCGCGGTAGTTCGCGAGGTACTGGTCGTGGCCTGAGCGGTGCGGCTCTGGCATGAGCACATGGACGTTGCGGCCCACCAACTCACCGGGCTTCCATCCGAAGACGCGCTCGACCGAGTTGCTGGCGGTGCGGATCGTTCCGAACGAGTCGATCGTGATCACCGGGTCGAGCGTCGAGGCGAGGACAGCTTCCAGCTCGGCGTTCCGCCCGCAGTCACAGCCCGACGGTATGCCGGAGGAGCCAGCCTCCCCCTTGCCTGAGAGCACGGGGCACGTGGCCTCCCGGCAAGCGTCCGTCTTCAGCGATCGTTTCCTCTTGGCCATCGGAACACTTTACGTCGGTGGTGCGCCTTGCGCCCGTTACCCGCCGCCTCGGAAGGCCCGTATCTAGCCGCATTGGGGAAACGTCCGCCTATTCGCCGACGGCAGAGCCTGCGATGCTTCTCGTGTTCGGATTGGGGCTACTTCACGGAAGCGGTGCCTAGGAGCGTGATGTGCGAACGGTGTGCCTCCTGTATGGATGCCAGTGCAACGCCTGTTGCGATCGGATCGAACGGGCGTTGCGGCGTGTGAAAGGAGTCGGCAGCGTGGAATTGAATCTTTACAAAGCGACCGCGACGGTGGAGCACGACGAGTCGTGCCTGTGCGACGACCTCATCGCCGCCATCGAACGCATCGGCTTTCTCGCGGAGATACACGCCACTGATCACAAGTGCCAGGATCACAACCCCAGCGGCTACCAGGAGAAATAGTCAGGGTTCTCGGAGCCCGAGTTCGCCCCAGCTGACCCACCACGGCCCGCACCGCCCGCCAAACGTTTCACATCGCAACCTGCCGAACCTCCAATCTCGCAAAGGAATACACCATGAATCGCACGCCGAAGACTCTTCTGATAGCCGCGACCGCGACGGCCTTCCTCGCATTCGCCATTCCCTCACTCGCACAAACACAGCCCGCGACGCCGCCCGCCACCCACCCGGCTACGCCCCCCGCGGGCGTGGACGCGGCGACGCACGCGGCGCACCTGAAACAGGCTACCGCCGGGCCCGCGGCTGGCACGCAACCTGGGGCGGCCAGCGACGCCAACGCGGAGTTGGTGAACCAGATCGCGGCGCTGCGGGCTGAGGTCGCCAAGCTCCAGGCGGCGCTGATGCAGGGGCACACCGCGCAGCCACCGGCCGGCGCGAGCGCAGGCATGGCGATGGGTGGGAAGGGCAAGATGCAGAAGCCCATGGGCAGCGGCCAGATGAAACCTATGCGGCCGATACAGCCCCAGGCCGCGCCGGCAGCGGGCGGAATGGCTCCGATGCCCGCTAGCGGCGGCATGGGCATGATGGACATGGACGACAAGATGGAAATGGGAGGTATGGGCGGCGGCGCGGCCGGCGGCGGGATGAGCATGGACGGGATGATGCAGAAGATGGACGGGATGATGAAGATGATGGGCATGGGCAGCATGCCCATGGGCGGAGCGGGCAGCCCCGCCGCGATGGCGATGCCTTCGGCCCTTCCCGGCTTCCCCGGCGCCTCCCACATCTACCACATCGGTGCCACCGGCTTCTTCCTCGACCACCCCGAGCACATCACGCTGACGCTTGAGCAACAGACCGCCCTCAGCCAGAAGAAGGAGCAGGCCCTACTCCAGCAGGCCCAGTTCCAGCGAAGGGTCGAAGAGGCCGAGCAGGAACTGTGGGTGTTGACCGCCGCAGACCAGCCCGACGCCGCGGCGATCGACACCAAGGTGCAGCAGATCGCCAAACTCCAGGGCGAGCAGCGCATCGCGTTCATCCGCGCGGCCGGTGAGGCGGCCAAAGTGCTCACCGACGAGCAGCGCAAGCAACTGACCGGAATGCTCCCGCCGGTACCGACGCCGATGGCCCCGGCCGCGCCGGCCATGCCCGCGGGCGGCGGAATGTCGGACATGTGAGCGGAACGTCTGACCACCAAATCACCCTCTTTCAGGAGATTCGCAATGGGACATCACGACAAGAACGGGAAGCATGGCAAGCACGGCGGGTTGGTCCTGTCCACCAAGGCGCCCAAGGCCAAGGAAGTCTTCGTCGCCGGCACGTTCAACGACTGGAACCCTTCTTCGCATCCGCTCAAACGCACCGGCGACGGGCAGTGGGCGCTGACGCTCGACCTGCCCCCGGGCCGCCACGAGTACAAGTTCGTCATCGACGGGCAGTGGTGCTGCGAGCCGGGGTGCGACAAGCACTACGACGGCTGCCCCGACTGCGTGGCCAACCAGTTCGGGACTATGAACCGGATTATCGAGGTGAAGGATGCCGCCGAGCAGGCGGAGCACCTGCGTCAGCTCGCCTGAGGAACCCCGATGGACCCGGAGAAAGCCTTTCAACTTCGCAGCGCTGCGGTGTGGGCGGCGGTGATCGCCGCGGTTCACTTCGCGCTGGGGACCAGGACCCATTCGGTTCACGGCCTGCACATCCTGCTCGCGGGGCTCTTCATGGTCCCGGTCCTAAAGGCCGCGGTGGCCTTCGAGGTTCGTGGCGGTGTGATCGCGGCGGCGGCGGTCGGCACGCTCTATCTCGGGCACATCCTGTGGTCGTGGCGCGACTCCCTGCTGGCCAACGCCGACCAATTCGCGATGATCGGCGTGTACTTCGTCGTCGGCATCTCCGCCGGGCACCTCGTCAAGACCGCCAACTTCCGCAAGTGGCAACGTGATGAGGTCATTCGACGATCGCAACCGCCATCGATGGGAGTCGTCAACAAATGAATCGACCACTCCTATCATCGCTTCTCGCGTCGATGATCGTGCTTTCGATCAACAGTTCCGTGAATGCGCAGGTCAGCCCCGAAGAACACGCCAAGCACCACCCGGGCGCTGCCGCCTCCGGAAGCCAACCAGGTGGGCAGTCCCCAACTGCGCCCGCTGCGGGCGCGGGCGGGATGATGGAGGGCATGGGGGAGATGATGAAGGGGATGGGCGGGACGCCGACCAAGGCTCTCTACCCGTCGCTCATGGACCTGCCTGACTTGCCGCCCGAGAAACGCGACGAGGTGCAGCGGGCCGCCCACGAACGGATGCAGAGCGGGACCGACCTCATGGCCGAGGCGTTCGACCAACTGGTGAAGGCCGCCCCGACCAACGACTACGCGGCCATGCAGGAGGCGACGGCCAAGCTCCGGGAAGGGGTCGCGAGATTCGACAGCGGGCTGGCGGCGCACCGGGCCATCGCCGAGGGCAAAGACCCGCGCGCTCTGGCCGTGCAGTGGTTCAAGGGCCAGATGAATCTGCCCGGGCCTCCTTTCCACGCCGAGGCACGCGGCCTGTGGGGGCTGTCGTGGGAGCACCTGATCCTGATGGCGCTCCTGATCGCCTTCGCGGCGGTGATGATCGCGATGTACTTCTTCAAGATGCGCCGCGCTGCGGCACTCTTCGGGCGCCTCGAATCCGGCTCCGGAAGGCCGCCGCCCGGAGCTGCGCCGCCGCTGGCCGGAACGCCCGGTCCATCCACGCCGGGCCCGCCGCCTGGAGGGAAGAGTCCCCCGGTGGACAAAACGCCACCGGTGCCCGCGGCAGAAGGCAAACCCGCGCTTTCCGCACCCCCCGCCGCGCCACCTGCGGCGGATGCCAACGCCGCACCCCCCGCGACCCCTCCGGCCGCTTCGGCTGCGGCTCCGGCATCGCCCATGACCGCGAATTGGAAGGGGCAACTCCGCATCGGGAGCATCGTCGTGGAGACGCCGAGCGTGAAGACGATTCGGCTCCTGCCCGCGTCGGATGGCGGCGTGCTCCCCTTCACCTTCGTGCCCGGGCAGTTCTTGAACGTCGCGTTCTCGATCGGTGGCGCGCGGATGAACCGCTCGTACTCAATCTCGTCCGCGCCGACACAGCGCGAGTATGTCGAGGTGACGGTGCGGCGCGAGCCGCGGGGCGCGGTCTCCCGTCACATCGTTGATCTGCTCAAGGTCGGCAGCCTGATCGAGGCCTCCGGGCCGGTCGGGAAGTTCACATTCGACGGCACGGAGGCGGACAGCATCGTCCTCATCGCCGGCGGCGTGGGGATCACGCCCATGATGAGCATTTCTCGGTATCTCACCGAGCGGTCCTGGCCCGGGGACATCTTTCTCATCTACGCGTGCAAAGCCCCGACGGACTACATCTTTGCTCGCGAGTTCGCCGCGCTCGAACAGGCAAATGCGAAGTTGCACGTCACGGTCGTGATGTCTCGCGCGGAAGGAACGGATTGGAAAGGCCCGCGCGGGCACATCACCACAGAGTTTCTCGCGCAGACCGTTCCCGACATCGCTTCGCGGCGGGTCCACCTGTGCGGGCCGCCCACGATGATGGACGCCATCAAGGCCGCCCTGACTGAGCTTGGCGTGCCTCCCGACCAGGTGAAGACCGAAGCATTCGGCGCCACCAAGCCAGCGCCGGCCGCCGCGGGGACCACGTCCGCACCAGCCGCCCCCGCCACCGGCCCGCTGGTGACGTTCTCCAACAACAGCAAGTCGGCCAAGATCAAGGCCGGTCAGACCGTGCTCGAACTCTCCGAAGAGCTCGGCATCGGCATCCAGAACTCCTGTCGCGTCGGCACCTGCGGCATATGCAAAGTGAAGATGACGTCCGGCGAGGTCGAGATGGCGGTCCAGGACTCCCTCGACGAGGGCGACAAGGCCAACGGGATGATCCTCGCCTGCCAGGCCAAGCCCACGAGCGACATCGCGGTGGAGGCATAGCCCATGAACGAGCGTGAACGCGTCGTCGTGACTGCGGCCCTCACCGTTCTGCTGGTGGTCTGGCTTGGCTTCTTCGTGCACAGCTCGCCGCGCTTCGCGGGCAGCGCGGCCGGGGCGGTGTTCGGGATCGCGGGGGCCGTGCTCATGCTCGTCACGCTCGCGTACCCGATCGTCAAGCGGATTCCCTTCGTCAACTCCCGCATCACGCGGCACATCTCCATGCAGTCGCTCCTCGCCCTGCACGTCTACGCGGGCATCTTCGGCCCGTTGCTGGGCATCATCCACACGGGCCACAAGTTCGAGAGCCCGCTAGGGATCGCGCTCACGGCGGTGATGCTGACCGTCGTCGTGACCGGCTTCACGATCCGCTACCTGCTCACGTACACCGGCCGCGAGATCAAGGACAAGCTGGTCCTGCTCCAGACCGCCCGGGGCGATCTCGACAGCGCGTGGGGCGTGCTCGAAAACTCACCGGCCGAGGCGCGAGCCCTGCCGAAAGCCCCCTTCTTCGCGGCCGGCCTGGCGGCGCTGGGGCTCGATGTCTCGCCTCGCGGTCCGGCCGGTGAGGTCACCCGCCTCGCCGAGTCGGTCGCCGACCTGGAGTACGCCATCCGCACGCACGAGCTCTTCAAGCGCTGGTTCGCCCGGGCGTTGATGGTGCACATCGTGCTCTCCATCATCCTCTACGCCCTGCTCATCCTGCACATCTGGTCGGGCTTCTACTTCGGCCTCCGGTGGTGGACCTGACCCATGAAGACCATCGAGATCATCTACGGCATCGTCATCCTCGGCGCGTTCGGCGCGGTCATTGCCATCCCCTACCTCTCGCACACGCGCGGCTCGGCCGCCGTGCCCGTCTGGCAATCGATGGTCAAGCCCGGCCCTCTCTCGCCCAAGCACCAGTTCCTTGCCAACGACTGCAACGCGTGCCACACGCCGCATCAGGGGATCGTGGCCGACAAGTGCATCGCCTGCCACGCGAGCAACGGCCCGCTCCTCGCCACGCAATCGACGGCCTTCCACGCGAACGTGGGTGATTGCCGCGGCTGCCACGTCGAGCATCAGGTTGCGGCCGCGCACGAGGTTCCGGGGAGCGTCGGCCAGCGGCCCATCCTCATGGACCACACGGTTCTCGTCGCCCTCGGCCTGAAGGCCCACCCACTCCCCTCGGGAATCACCGCCGCCTCGCTCCCGGTCCAGCACCCGCGGATCACGCCCAGGGAGACCCTCCTCGACTGCAACGCCTGCCACGCGAACCAGGACCGCCACCGCACGCTCTTTGGCACCGACTGCGCCTCGTGCCACGCCACAAGCGCGGCCAAGGGGGGCTGGACCATCCCCGAGTTCCGCCATCCCTCGCCCCTCTCGACCGACTGCAACCAGTGCCACTCGGCCCCGCCGAGCCACTCCATGATGCACTTCAACATGGTCTCGATGAAGATCGCGGGCGTCGAGCACGCCGACGTGTCGCAGTGCTTCCTCTGCCACCAGACCAACTCGTGGAACGACATCAAGGGCGTGGGGTGGTACAAGCACCACTGACCATCTCCGGCGTTGGCCTTGGGGGATTGGGGAAACGTCCGCATGTGTTCGTTACGGGCCACCGAGTACAACTCTTCAAATGGTCAGACGAGACTGTGCCGCCGTGACCACAACCCCGCTTCGCCGGAGTGTCCGGTCGGAGTAGTTTGTCCGAGAAAGTCCCCCAGCAAGGAGCCATCCATGAACCGCAGAAACGCCATCGTGTCCTTTGGCACCGCCGCCGTCGGCGTCGCCGGGCTTGCCCTTTCCGCCCCCGCCGCGTTCGGCCAGCCCGCCCACGAGGGGCACAAGCCCGGCGCGGCGGGCGATCACTGGGATCACTGCATCGTGTCGTGTACCGCGTGCGTGGTCGCCTGCGGCAAGGCCCGCGAGCACTGCGTGAACATCGCCAAGGGCGGCAAGGGCGAGCACGCCCCCATCGCGGCACTGACCGCCGACTGCGGCGACTGTTGCGCCCTGTGCCTCGCCCTGGTCAGCCGCAAGAGCCAGGTCACCGCGGCGGTGGCCGAGGGCTGCGCCAAGTGTTGCGACAAGTGCGCCGCCGAGTGCGACAAGATGGCGGGGGATGTGATGAAGGACTGCGCCAAGGCCTGTCGCGAGTGCGCCGCCTCGTGCCGTGAAATGGCCAAGATGTAGGGATGACCCCGCCCGCGCTGTGTCTGGCGATCGCCCCTGCGAGCATGAACAACCCGTGTGGCGGACAATACGCTCGCGGCTAGGTCGGCCCACGCACATCGCGAAAGGCTCCGGTGCAGTCCCGCACAGGGATGCGCCGGGGCCGGTGTCTGTTGGCGGGCACGCAGGCGCTTGGGGGATTGGGGAAACCTCCGCGTGCGTTCGTTGCGGGCCACCGTGTACAACTCATTCATTGGTCAGACGACGCCGTGCCGCCGTGACCCGTTCTCTCACCGCGAACAAAGGAATCCGGCCATGAACACCATCATCAACCTGAATCGGCTCCTTGCCAACGCCGCGGCCCGGATGCCGGCGCTATACGCGGCGGCCCGCATCACCGCGGCGCTCGCGCTGGCTCTCTTGATGGTGGCGTGCGACTCCAAGCCGCACCATTGAGAGGCCCGCGAACTCAGATCGCTTTGCGGCCCGGGCGGGGGGGGCGGAGAACATCCGCCCGGTCGCGACTTCGACGCAGGCACACACGCCCACCCTTTCCACCGTCCCATCACCGCAGCAGGAGCACGCCATGCCCGCCACCATGAAAGCCTTCGTCATGCACGCGATCGGGAAGGTCGGGGTCATCGACAAGCCGATCCCCCGCGCTGGGCCCAACGACGCGATCATCCGCACCACCGCGGCCCTCATCTGCACCTCGGATGTGCACACCCTCGCTGGGGCCATCGGCCCGCGCACGGACATGACGCTGGGGCACGAGGCCGTGGGCGTGATCCATGAGCTGGGCGAGGCGGTCAGGGCCAGAGAGATGTTCAAGGTCGGCCAGCGGGTCGCCGTCAACGCCATCACGCCCTGCTTCGCCTGCGACAACTGCCAGCGCGGCTATTCGTCGCAGTGCGGCGGGATGCTCGGCGGATGGAAGTTCGCCAACATCAAGGACGGCAGCATGGCCGAGTACTTCCACGTCAACGACGCCGTGGCGAACCTGGCCCCGATCCCCGATGACCTCACCGACGAGCAGGCGGCGTACTGCTGCGACATGCTCTCGACCGGCTTCATGGCCGCCGAGCACGGCAACATCCCTGTCGGCGGGAGCGTGGCGGTCTTCGCCCAGGGTCCGCTCGGGTTGATGGCGACCGTGGGCGCCCGGCTTCAAGGCGCGGGGCTGGTCATCGGCGTCGAGTCGGTCCCCAACCGCATGGCGCTGGCGAAGAAGTACGGCTGCGATGTCGTCATCGACTTTTCCAAGCAAGACGCCGTGGAGGCGATCATGCGGCTGACCGGCGGCAAGGGCGTGGACACGGCCATCGAGGCGCTCGGCTCATCGAAGACCTTCGCGGCGTGCGTCAAGGCGACGCGGCCGGGAGGGACGATCTCCAATCTCGGCTACCACGGCGGCGAGGACGAGTCCGTGCAGATCCCACGCAAGGAATGGGGCGTGGGCATGGGCGACAAGACCATCCGCACCGGCCTGTGCCCCGGCGGCTCGGAGCGCATGGTCCGCCTGATGCGCCTCATCACCGCCGGGCGTGTCGATCCACTGGCCCTGACCACGCACCGCTTCAGGTTCGCCGAGATCGAGAAGGCGTTCGGGATGATGCAGACCAAGGAAGACGGGATGCTCAAGCCGCTCATCACGTTCGCGTAGAGCGTCGGAATGAATGGGAGATCGTCCATGAGCAAGCGAAAGGTCAGCGTCGATGAAGCCAAGCGGATCGGAGGCACGCTTGGCATCAACTGGTCCAAGATCGATCCGGATCAGTTCCGACGCGGCCTTGAGGTGGAGTTCGAGCACGGCGCGCACGATCCCGAGACGAACGTCACCAACGACGATGTCTTATTGACGGGCAAGATCGCGTGGGCACACCTCAAGGAGTTTCCGGATTACTACACACGGCTGGACCGGCTTGAGGCCGAGGCGGACGCCTACTGGGCTTCACGCCGGTGAGTGTTGCTTGCCGGGCCGCCGGGCAAGTGTTCCGTGCGATTGAGCAGGACGTCGGAGGTGATTGGGGAAACGTCCGCACGGCCGCATCGCATCGCTCGGGAGACAATCACTCCATTGGCCAACAGATTCTCCGCGCTGTCGGAGGAGTGATCGGCCTTCAGCAAGGAGTCTCGTATGACCAGCCGCGTCCACCGTCCTTTCCTGTTCACCGCCCTCGCCGCGAGCGGCCTCGCCCTGGGCGCCTGCCAGAGCGACAAGCACACGATGGTCGAGGCCCGGCCGGGCATGACCATCGTGTGTCAGCATTGCTACGACGAGTCCGTCAAGATGACTCACACCTACGGGTCGCGCAGCAACGCAAGCTACGAGCAGACTCACAAGACCCACCAGTGCCCGTGCTGCAAGACCGAGATGTCCACCTACGTCGAGAACGGCGTGCCCAAGGTCAAGTGTGGCGGGTGCGTGCCCGAGGGTGTGGCGTGCGACAAGTGCCTGCCGCCCGGCTCGTACAACGTCGGGGCGCGGTAAGCGGACTGCGGAAGCCGCGCGTGATCGAACCCGTTGTCCGCGGGGCCGCTGTTGTGGTGGAGCACCATGTCCATGAAACCGCTGCGAATCCTGTGCATCGGCGTTGTCGCGTCGGGCGTGATGCTCGGGGTGGCAGGCTGCGTCACCGTCAAGCCCGACGAACGCTTCCCCGATGTGCAGCGGCAGATCGACGACCGGCTCGGGCCGGCGATGACCCGCGTCCACTGGCGGCTGGGGACGCCTGAAGATGGGCAGGCCGATGCCCTTGTGAACGACCTGCTCACCCGGCCGCTGACGCCCGAGGGGGCCGTTCAGGTGGCCCTGCTCCGCAGCCGGGACTTGCAGGCCGTGTACGAAGACCTCGGCGTCGCGCAGGCCGACCTGGTCCACGCGGGGCTGCTCAAGAACCCCGATCTCGCCGGGTTCGTTCGTTTCCCAGACAGCGGGCCCTCGGGAGTCAACTGGAACGTCGGCCTGGACTTTTGGCTGGACATCTTCCTTGTGCCGCTTCGGAAGAGAATCGCCGGGGCCGAACTGGAGGCATCGTTGCTCCGCGTTACCGACGCGGTGCTCGACAAGGCCACGCTGGTTCGCCGGGCATACTTCCAATACCTCGCCGACACTCGGGTGCTCACCTATCAGCGGGCGCTCGTCGAGTTCACCGAGATAGGGGCCGAGTTGGCGAAGCGGCAGCAGGCGCAGGGTCACATCGCCGACCTCGACTCTGCGAATCAGCAAGCCGCCGCGGAGGAGGCCGGACTTGCCCTGGACCAGGCGGAAGTCGCCGCCCGGATCAGCCGCGAGACCCTACGCCGTCTGCTCGACCTGACCGATTCGGACATCCCGTGGACTATCGACGAATCGCTCGCGGCAACTCCCCTTCCCGCGGCGGAGCCCGACGCCGAGACGCTGGTCGCCACGGCACTCGACAAGCGCGTAGACCTCGCTCTCCTGGGTCGAGAGATTGAGCTCCAACGCATGGGTCTTGAGATGGACAAGAACTGGTTGCTGACTAACGGCGCGGTCGGCGTCGAGACCGAGCGGAGCAGCGACGGCGTGCAGAGCACGGGTCCGCACATCAGCCTTGAACTTCCGATCTTCCACCAGCACCAGGCGGTCTACGCGCGGCGCGAGGCCCAGATCCGACAGGCCGAGGACCGGCTCGCGAGTCGGCGTGGTGCGGCACGTGCTGAGGTTCGCATCGCCGCCGAGCGCATGGCGCTGGCCCGCCGCGCTGCCGAACGCTACGAGCGGTCGATCGTGCCCCTGCGGCAGAAGATCGTTGGCCTCACCCAAGCCGAGTACAACGCGATGATTGTGGGCGTTCCTGACCTGCTCGCGGCCAAGTCCGCGGAGATCCGGGTCGGTAGCGAACAGGCCCGGGCCGTCCAGGACTATTGGACCGCGCGGGCCGAGTTGGAGCGCGTCATCGGCGTGAAGCTCCCTGACCTGCCGGTGGCCGCGCCGATCCCATCGCCGATGCCGGCTCTGAAGAACGCAACTCCGACTGCCATGCCCGACATGCCGGGCATGTCGACGCCTGCGCCCGATCCCAAGTCACCGCCGCCCACCGCGCCCGTCCCCACCATGCCCGACATGCCCGGCATGAATCCGAAGTGAGGCCGTACGAACCCGCCCCGCCCAGATCGTTCGGAGCACACGACCGTGAACCACCCTTTGACCCGCCGACAAATCCTCACCGCAACTGCCGGCGCGTTCGCCGCGGTCCCGGTGCTCGCCGCGTTTCAGCCCGAGCACAAGGGCCACGGGGCGCCGCCGACCGTGCCCCCCGCAGCGCCGCCTAAGCCCGGACCTTCTGTCGTCTCGGCGCCTGTTCCCGGCGCATCGCCCTACACGCCCGTCATCATGCCCGACACGCCAACCCTCCCCTTCGAGATGGACAACGGCGTGAAGGTCTTCCGCCTCGTCGCCGAGCCCGTGCAGCGCGAGTTCGCGCCCGGCGTGGTCGTCAACTGCTGGGGCTACAACGGCCAGTCGCCCGGGCCCATGATCGAGGCCGTCGAGGGCGACCGCATCCGTCTCCTCGTCACCAACAACCTGCCCGATGGCATCCACACCACCATCCACTGGCATGGCATCTTGCTCCCTAACGGCATGGATGGCGTGGGCGGCCTCACGCAGAAGCACATCCGCAACGGGGAGACCTTCAAGTACGAGTTCACGCTCCGCCAGCACGGCACGTACATGTACCACCCACACTTCGACGAGATGTTCCAGATGGGGCTTGGGCTCATGGGCATGTTCGTCGTCCATCCGCGCGAAGCGTCCGTCCGCCGCGTGGACCGCGACTTCGCCATCCTTCTCAACGAGTGGCTCGTCAAGCCCGGCTCCGCCACGCCCGACCCGACGGAGATGACCAACTTCAACCTCTTCACGTTCAACGGCCGCATGTTCCCCGGCACCGCGCCGCTGGTCGCCCGCCTGGGCGAGAAGGTCCGCATCCGCATCGGCAACCTCAGTATGACCAATGCGCACCCGATCCACCTGCACGGCTACTCGTTCAACGTCACCGGCACGGACGGAGGCCCGATCCGCGAATCGGCGCAGTGGCCGGAGGTCACGACCAACGTGCCCACCGGCGCGGCCCGCGACATCGAGTTCATCGCCGACGCCGAGGGCGACTGGGCCTTCCACTGCCACAAGGTCCACCACCTGATGAACGGCATGGGGCACAACCTGCCGCTCAACCTGGGCGTCAAGCAGGACGACCTGGCGGCGCGGCTGGCCAAGCGGATTCCCGGCTACATGGCCATGCCCGCGAGCATGTCGGGCATGATGGACATGGGCCGCCCGCCCAACACGATCGGCAGCGTGTGGCCCGGCCCCTTCGACGAGATCGACGCGGGCGGCATGTTCACGGTCGTGAAGGTCCGCAAGGACATCGCGACCTACGACGATCCGGGCTGGTATCAGCACCCCGAGGGCACGGTGGCCGAGCCGGTCTGAGCGGGGACCGGCCCGGCTTCATTCCGGTCGCGCGTATCACATTCCCATCGGCTTGGAATGCTGTTCCAACCGGCTGGAATCGTGCGGCGATGGGTCCCGCTGACCCCCGTATGAACCCAACTGTCCCCTCCGCCGTACATACTCGGGTGGAGTATACTTCCTCCAAGGAGATTCGCATGAACACGACGACTCAGACAACCGGGACCACCACGCTCGCCATCGACGGCATGACCTGCGGGCACTGCGTACAGGCCGTGACCAAGGCCCTCTCGGCGGTGCCGGGGGTGAGGGTCCGGTCGGTGGCGGTGGGTTCGGCGGTCATCGAGGCAGCGGACGGATGGACAACGGGCAAGGCCGTGTCCGCGCTCGACGAGGCCGGGTATCCGGCGAGGGCGGCCGCGGATGTTCCGGTGACGGTCGCGGCGACGCCCGCGCGGAGCGGCGGCGGTTGCTGCGGCGGTGCGAAGCCCGCAATGCCCAGCGGCGATCCCGACGCGAAAGCCTCCGGCGGTTGCTGCGGGTGAGTGTGTGAACGTGCATCTGTCGAAGGGGCAATGGCGATGGCCAAGAGCAGGACAATCAAGCGTGGCTCCGTGAGCGCAGCCCGGTCCACGATGAACAAGGCGGTATGCGACTGCGCGACGGGTGTGGCATCCGGTACAGGCAAAGCTCGCGACGGCGTCGGACCGGGAGCGCACGCGGTGGGCGTGGACCCCGACATCAAGGCCGCCAACTTGAAACACCTCAAGCGGATCGAAGGGCAGGTGCGCGGCATCGCCGCGATGATCCAGGAGGACCGCTACTGCGCCGACATCATCCAGCAAGCCGCGGCGGTGCAGGAGTCGCTGCGCTCGGTCGCCAAGAACCTGCTAAAGAACCATCTGCGGCACTGCGCCGCCGACGCGATGCACGAGCAGGGAAAGAAGCGTGAGGACATGATCGAGGAAGTGCTATCGCTGGTGAGCAGGATCGCGCGGTAAACGGCGGCGGACACGAGGTGCTTGATGGAACCAGCAATACAACGAGCCGACCTCCCGATCGAGGGGATGACGTGCGCTTCGTGCGCGAACCGGATCGAGAAGCGACTGGGCAAGCAGCCCGGCGTCGCATCCGCGAGCGTGAACTTCGCCACCAAGGTGGCGACGGTAAAGTACGACCCGGCGGCGACCGGGCCGGAGAAACTCGCCAAGGCGGTAGACGACATCGGGTACAAGGCGGTCGTGCCCCCGGTCAGACTCGGAACGGTCAATCCCGCGCACGGTCACGCGGGTCACGATCACGCCGCGATGCTCGCGGCGCAGACAACGGGGGAGCACGCCGGGCACGCGATGAGCGGTGGTGTGGGGGGGAGAGGATCACTCGGCCCACATGAACGTGGGCGAGGCCGAGACGCGGCGTCTGCTCACCAAGATGATCGTCGGCGCGGCGCTGTCGCTGCCCGTGCTCGTCATCACGATGTCGCACGGGAAGATCGAGGCCTTCAACGTCTCGTGGATTAACTGGCTCCAGCTCGCGTTGACGACGCCGGTCATGTTCTGGTGCGGGTGGCAGTTCTTCCGCTCGGCGTGGAAGGGCCTCCGGCACTTCAGCGCCAACATGGACACGCTGGTGGCGATGGGCACCGGCGCGGCGTACCTCTACTCGCTCGCGGCGACGATCTGGCCGGGGTTCTTCGCAGATGTAGGAGGAACCGGCGCGAACGTGGCGCACGGCGAGGTCGCGATGGGCGGCATGAAGATGGTCCCGGTCTACTACGAAGCCGCAGCGGTCATCATCGTCCTGATCCTGCTGGGCAAGTACTTCGAGGCCCGAGCGACGGGCCGGACGAGCGCGGCCATCAAGCGTCTCATCGGCATGCAGGCCAGGACCGCTCGCGTCATGCGAGACGGCACCGAGCAGGATGTGCCCATCGAATCCGTGGTCGTAGGCGACCGCGTCCTGGTGCGTCCCGGCGAGAAGATCCCCGTGGACGGAGACGTTGAGAGCGGCCAGTCCGCCGTGGACGAGTCCATGCTCACCGGCGAGAGTGTGCCGGTCGAGAAGGCGGCCGGCGACAGCGTCTTTGGCGCGACGATGAACACCACCGGCGCGCTGCGACTGGTTGCGACCAAGGTTGGGGCCGACTCGGCCCTCCAGCAGATCGTGCGGCTTGTGCAGGAGGCGCAGGGCAGCAAGGCCCCGATCGCCCGTCTGGCCGACAGGATCAGCGGCGTGTTTGTCCCCATCGTCATCGCGATCGCCCTCGTGACGTTTGTGGTCTGGTGGTTGGCATCGCCGGTGGATTCTCGCCTCAGCATGGCGCTGGTCACGGCCGTTTCCGTGCTCATCATCGCGTGCCCGTGCGCCCTGGGGCTGGCAACACCGACGGCGATCATGGTGGGAACGGGGCGCGGCGCGGAGAAGGGCATCCTCATCAAGGGCGGCGAGGCCCTTGAGACCGCCCACAAGCTCACTGCCATCGTGCTCGACAAGACGGGCACGATCACGCACGGCAAGCCCGCCGTGACGGACGTCATCCCGGCACCCGGAGGGATGCTCGATGAACGCGAACTGCTGCGGCTGGCCGCATCAGCAGAGCAGCACAGCGAGCACCCGCTCGCCGCAGCGATCGTGCGTGAGGCCACGGCACGCGGGCTACCCCTCACCGAGCCGATCGGCTTCCAGGCCGTGGTCGGGCACGGCGTCGAGGCCACGGTTGACGGGCACGCGGTGCTGGTCGGCAAAGCTGCGTTACTGGCTCAGCGCAGTATCAAGTCCGCACTGGCGGAGAAGGCCGCTGCTCTGGCGGCGATGGGGCGCACGCCCATGTTCGTCGCCGTGGACGGCCGCGAAGCCGGGATCGTGGCCGTCGCCGACACGGTTCGGCCCGAGTCCAAGGAGGCCATCGCCACGATGCACGCTCTCGGGCTGCGCGTGGTCATGATGACCGGCGACAACCAACGGACGGCCGAGGCGGTCGCCTCGCAGGTCGGCGTCGATGTGGTCTTCGCCGACGTCCTGCCCAAGGACAAGGCGGACAAGGTCAAGGCTCTCCAGGCCGAGGGTCACGTCGTGGGCATGGTCGGCGACGGCATCAACGACGCCCCCGCCCTCGCGCAGGCGGATGTGGGCCTCGCGGTCGGCACGGGGACCGACGTGGCGATGGAGTCCGCGGACATCACGCTGATGCGGGGCGACCTGCGAACTGTGCCCGAGGCCATCGCCCTTTCGCACGCGACGATGCGCACTATAAAGCAGAATCTGTTCTGGGCGTTCATCTACAACGTGGTCGGCATCCCCATCGCGGCCGGCGTGCTGTTCCCGTTCACGGGCTGGCTGCTTTCGCCAATCATTGCGAGCGGAGCGATGGCGTTCAGCAGCGTTTCGGTCGTGCTGAACAGCCTTCGACTGTCGCGCGGCAAGGTCGGGTGAACATCCGAGCCGTCGATCGGCACGCGGGGGGCACTTCGGTTTTTGTTGGCAAGGAACTCCCGCGACTTGAACGTGGTACCCTGCACCCATTGAGAAGAAGGACCGTCGAAACTCGGGCTGGACATACCCGAACGCATCCCGTATACTGGACATATGGCCCAGCGGAAGAAGCCGACAGCCCGGAGCAGGAAGCGAAAGAGCCGTATGCCGCCGGAACGAATCAACGCCGACAAACCGCACCTCTGGAAAGCCGATGTCGCGGCGTCCGTTGACCAGTTCAACCAGTGGTTCATGGAGTTCGCGCCGCAAGCGTTCCGCTCGACGCGGGTCAAGACGACCGAGCACGTCAAGGCCGCGCTCATCGCCACACATGATCTCCGCAACCTCGATGCAGCGACGCTCAGAGCGAACCCCAGCGCACTGCCCACGCTCCGCATGTGTACCGCGCCGCCGCTGGCGGTGGACCGCTTGGTGGGCCTTGCGAGCGCGAGCAAGTCGCTCATCGGCAGCATGGAGGGAGGCAAACTCGCGGCCCGCATGAAGGCGGAACTGCTGGACGAGAACTTGGGCAAAGTCTGCCGCGTGCTGACGAAACTCTTGGACCGCGACATCTTCCCGTGGCTCGACGCGGCCAAAGACCCGACCGACCATGAGCGTGACCGGGCATCCACGATCGTCGCCGACCGCCTGTGCAGCGCAGTCGCCAACCCGATCGTTCGCAATGCCCAGGAACAGCGCCAACTTAAGATGGTCGGCGAGTGGCTGGACAAGCGGGGCTATCGGAAGCAATCCCACCCGACCGGGAAGCCGCTCACGGAGATGGAAGCGGGCACGTACTCATTCCGCATGAATCTCGGCGTCGGGACAAGCGTCAAGGTGAACATCCCCGTTGACGTCGTGATCCAGCCGAAGAAACCGCGGAAGAACCGCCTGCCCATTCTCATCGAGGCCAAGTCGGCGGGCGACTTCACCAACACCAACAAGCGGCGTAAAGAGGAAGCGACCAAGATCCACCAACTCCAAGCCACCTTCGGCAAGGACGTGTGCTTTGTCCTGTTCCTCTGCGGGTACTTTGGTAGCGACTATCTCGGCTACGAGGCCGCCGAAGGAATCGACTGGGTGTGGGAGCATCGAATCGACGACCTTGTGAAGTTGGGACTGTGAACCGAATGATCGTGCACCACGACAACACGACCGAAGCGCAACGCCAGACGATTCAGTCGGCGATTGATGCCACCAAGTCGGCAGCCGAGCGGAACCGCCTCGGCCAGTTCGCCACGCCCAACGCCCTTGCCGTCGATATCGCCCGCTACGTCGGCACGTTGATCGGGACACGCAAGCGTGGAATCCGCTTCGCCGACCCGTCCGTCGGCTCCGGCAGTTTCTTCTCCGCCGCGCTCGCGGTGTATGGCCCCAAGCGATTGGAAAACGCCGTCGGTGTGGAACTTGATTCCGCGTTCGCCGACGCCGCCCGCGACCTGTGGGCCAACGCCGGCCTAAAGGTTGTTCGCGGCGACTTCACCCGCGTCGTCGCCAACGGCTCTTGCCCGCCCGCGCCCAACCTGATCTTGGCGAACCCGCCCTATGTCCGCCACCACCACATGGACCGCGAGGACAAGGAACGCCTGCAACGGCTCGCGTTCAAGATGACCGGCGTGGAGGTCAACGGGCTTGCGGGCCTGTACGTCTACTTCCTTTTGCTCGCCACAGCGTGGATGGAGGACGACGGCTACGCCGCGTGGCTCATCCCGTCGGAGTTCATGGATGTCAACTACGGAGCCGCGCTCAAAGGCTTCCTTACGGATCGCGTGACGCTGATCCGCGCTCACCGCTTCGATCCCGAGGATGTCCAGTTCGGTGATGCGTTCGTTTCATCGGTCGTCCTGGTCTTCAAGAAGGCCCCGCCGCCGCCCGGCCACGCCCCCGAGTTCACCTTTGGCGGCACGCTCGAACAGCCGCACGCGAGCGACCGCATCCCGCTTGAACGACTCCGCGAATCCCGCAAATGGACGGCCTATCCAACCCACGCCAAGAACGACCGGCACACGCTCAGCGACGGCAGCGGCCCGACGCTCTCTGACTTCTTCCGCGTGCAGCGCGGCATCGCCACCGGCGACAACAAGTTCTTTGTGCTGGACCGCGCGGACGCGAAGCGCCGGCACCTCCCAGCGAAGTACCTCCGCCCAATCCTCCCCAGCCCGCGCCACCTCAAGGCCACCGTCATCGATGCGGGCGACGACGGCTATCCGGTGATCGACCGCCAACTCTGCGTGATCGACTGCGACCTTCCCGAGCATGTCGTCGAGCAGCGCCACCCGGCGCTGTGGGAATACCTGAAAACCGCTGAACTGCTCGGGGTCAAGGACGGCTATCTTGTCGGCAAGCGCACCCCGTGGTACAAGCAGGAGCAGCGCGAGCCGTGCCCGTTCCTCTGCACCTACATGGGGCGCGGGTCCGACGACAAGCAGCCCTTCCGGTTCATCTACAACCGCTCCCGCGCGATCGGGACGAACCTGTACCTCATGCTCTACCCCCTGAACGGCTTCGCGGCCATGCTCCGCAAGCATCCCGGACGCGGCGCGGACGTGCATGAACTCCTGGGCCAGGTCACCGGCCATGAACTACGCGGCGAGGGCCGTGTCTACGGCGGCGGACTAAACAAGATTGAGCCGAGCGAACTTGGGCGTGTTTCGGCTGCGTCATTTGTGGATCGCTGGCCGGAACTGTCCGCCAGCGTGCAACGGCGGGAGTCTGCCAGGCTGTTTGCCTGACTCGACACCGGCCTGCGCCGCAACCGTCGCCATCGTGACCTGCAACCGCGGCCCCTTTTCGCCCCGCGTGTTCACCCAGCGGTTCAAGTCAGGCCAGAAGGCGGCGATGCTGTGCGGGTGCGATTGTGACCGACCGAAGAAACGCCCCGGGTCTAGGCCGGGGCGCTGTGGCCCTACCACAGAGCGGCGGGCCTCACTCCTCGTCGAATGTCGGCAAAGCCCCGTCGGTCGCCTCGTCCCATTCGAGGGCGTAGCGCTCGGCGATGTCATCGAGGTCATGCTCCGTCAGATACTCCGCCGTCTTGCGGTCTTGGCAGGCAGCGACCGCTCGCGCCAGGTTCGCCCACTCCTCGATGGTCAGCATCTGGTCCTGCCGTGCGCCGAGCACATACAGGGCGGATTGGAGGACGGCCTCGAGTTGGGCGTGCGTGGCCTGCATGGGTCAGGCTCCCTTCCCGGCGACGAAGACGCCCCTGTCGTGCTTCTTGAACCGGGCGGCGTTCCCCTTGGCGGCGATCTCCCGGATGATGGCGGCGTAGAGCGTGGCCTCGGGGGTCTTGCCGCCAGGGCTCGTCCAGAGTTTCTTCGCCTCCATCGCGGCGATCATCTCCTTGGCTCGCATCGGCACCTCGTTCGCCGCGAGAACCTGCGCGGCGGCGTCGAGGGCGCTGACGCGCTTCGGGGGAGTGGGTTTGGGCTCCTTCGCGGGCTTCGGAGCCTTCGGCGTCTTGGGGGCCTTCTCGCCCTTGGCCTTCTTGCCCTTCGTAGCCGCGCCAAGGTTCGCGTTGTTGGCGACCTCCTTCTCGCTGGGCACCTCGTGGTCCTGCTTTCCGCCCGCCAACCGGTCGTTGATCTCGGCGAGCGCCGCCTTGCGGAGGCGGTCCGTCTTGGCGGCCCCGTCTGCGCGGGCGGCGCTCTTGGACATCTTCGGGGTGCGGGGCTTTGCGGGCTTCCTCGTCTTCGTGCTCATGGTCGTCTCCGAACTAGGGGTTGGAACCCCCGCCGCACATTGCGGCGGGGAAGCGTGGCCGTCGCGGTTCCCCGCGACGCCGCGTGGGTTCTGTCAGCAGCCCGCGACGCGCTCCATCTCGTTGAGCACGTCGTGGACCATCGAGTTGGTGGCGGCGGCCCGGCCCCGGCGGTCGGTCCCGTAGACCTCCTTGGCGACCTCGGTGGCCTTCGCGTAGCGGCTCTCGCGGTCCTCGTCGCGGGTGATGTGCGCGATGCAGATGTCCTGCCTGCCCGCGCGCCGGGTGTGCTGTTCGATGGTCACCTCTGCGCCGCGCTCGGTGCGGCGGATGCTGATGTCTTGGTCGATGCCCTCGATCACGATCTTCTTGATGGTCATGGCGTTGCTCCTTGCGGTTGGTGGTTCTGGTCACTCGGCGTCGTTCAGAAAGGCCTCGACGTGCTCGGGGTCCATGTTGCTGAGGAACCCGACCAGATCGATCAGGTCGCTGCGGACCTTCCCGAGGCTTCCCGCGAAGCCCCAGTTGCTCGGGTCGGCCTTCGCCCCCTCGGCGTGCTTATCGAGTTCCATCTGCAGCACGTCCATCAGGCGGGCGATGTCGTTCTGCCTCGCGGCGTACGTCTCGGCGGCGGTGGGTTCGGGCTTGGTGGTCTTGGTGGTGCGCTTCGTCATGGTCGTGCTCCTTTGGGTTGGTGGTCTCTGGTAAACAGCGAAGCCCGCATTTCGCGGGCTTCAGGTTGTCGGGTGGTTGTCGTTCTTGCGGTCCCAACTCGTCGCGTCCTTGGGTTGGCCGACCGCCCGGAGGTAGTCGACCAGTTCGTCAGCGGTCCAGGTATCGCCGTCGATCGCGTCGTGCTCGTTGGGTGCGTCGGTATCGCGGTCGATCTCGAAGAGGCGGAAGCCGCCGAGCGACCCGGGCCGCGGTCCCCAGTGGCCGTCGAGGTGGCGGCCGCGTCCCGCGGGCACCGTCGCGATGTTCCAGCACCGCCCGTCGGGAGTGTGGATCTCGATCGCGGGGATGTGGAACCCGCTCTTGGCGAGGGTCTTGGCGAGGTCGAGCGTGGTCTTCGTGGTCGCGTTCATGTTCGTGGTTTCCGTCGCGTGCGGGGGGTGCGTTGTTCCCGCTCGCGTTGGACACACATTGGCCGGCTGACGGGGAACAGGCAAGGCGTTCGGCCTTCATTTCTCGATGATTCTGCGACATGTGGGCAACTCGGCCAAACATGTGGGCGGCGCGGGAAAGCGGGCCGCACAGCGCGGCTTCCCTACCCGCCCGCTGGCCACGGGTTGGCCCACGATCGCCCACGTCGCGTCCTCGCGGCGGGGCGTACCAATCCCCGCCACGCGACCGTCGGCGCTCGGACGGGCGAAACAAACTCTGTCTCCAAGCGCGGCTGTTCCCGCGGGCGTCGGCTCTCGATTCTGGCGGGGAAGTACCTATTGACCCCCTCCCCCTCCCCGTTCGGACTCCGGCTGTAAGGCTCCGGGTAGGCGCTGCCTGGCACGCCAACTGCATGTCCGAAACCGTGCGTCGATGGCGTGCGATCCGCACGCCGGTTGCCCGTTGCGCCGAACCTGTTGCGCGCCCGTCGCGCCAGCGCCGGCGCGGGGGGGGGGGTGGGCGCAACAGGTAGTAAAGAGGGGGTGTGTTGTTGTTTGCTCCATGATTTCTCAATGTTTCCGCGATGAACCTATTGCGCGCAAGAGGTTGCAATAGGCGCAACAGGTTGCTGCGCACCCCCGCTCGCGATGCGGAATCGAGGGTCCGCGCCCGTGCTCGCGCTGCGCCGGAGCGCTTCTTCGCTGTGTTTGAGCGGCAAAGGGCGCTGCGCAGACCGGTTTGTGTGGCTTTGGATCGCGTTTTCATGCTCCGGCAACGTCCTCGATGAGCCTGTACAGCCGCTGGGGCGTGCCGCCGGTCGCCCGCTCGGCGAACTGGATGCGGCGCTGATCCATCAGCGCCTGCCGGACCTCGTCGTGCTCGCGGGGCGACCAGGCCAAGCGCCGGCTGAGTTGCCAGAAGGGCATCCACGGGTCGCCGGGGTGTTTGACCGCCCATTCCCGGAGCACGCGGATCATCGCCTTGCACTGGCTCTCGAAGTCGCCGGCGCTGACGTGCTGGCTGGCCTTGAAGAGCATGCGGCGGGTCTGATGTTCAACCAAGGACCACGCCCAGTTCACCCCTTCGACGGAGATCTCGGGATTGCGGTGCCCAATACTGCACGCATGCACGAGCGCGAGACGCCGGGCTTTCTCGTTGGCGCGGGCCCACAGCGCCATCCCCGCTTGATCCGACTTGGCTTCGGCCTCGGCGTACGCGGCATCGGCCAGGGCGCGAATCTCGCCGAGGCGTACCCGAGCATCGGGTGTTGGCTCGACAAGTTTGGGCTCGGGGTGCGCGGTCTTCAGGTTGCCCTTGCCCGGCTTGAACTCCGCCCACCACCGCGCCCGCTTGAGAATCGCTTTCGGGAGTTCGTGCACATCCACATCCTGGCCGAGCCCTCGGCGTCCGGCCTCGAAGATGAGCATGCGTGCGAAGAAGCCGTTGGAGAGCATCTTGGGCGACAGCGCCTCATAGAAGATGTCCGGGATCGCCGTCCCAAAGAGGCACAGGCACGGCTGGTCGATGATGCGCGGTTCCTCGTCGCTGGCCTTGACGCGGAGCGGGTAGATCGTGTTGGCCGAGGTGTACAGCTTCAGCAGCGTCTGCATGATGCCCTCGTACCGAGGGTCGCGCTTGGTGCCGTACCCGGTGATTGCCTGCATGAGCGTGTCGATCTCGTCGGTCTGAAAGAGCATCGCCGGCGTGAGGTGCATCCGGTCCTCGAGGCCTTCGCCACTGGCGAAGCCGTCCGCGACCGCGCCGGCCATGCCGGCGCTCGCGAGGATCCGCTGGTTGACCTTGCGCGGGAAGTCCTTGCCCGTGCCGGTGTTGGCCAGCCCCAGGAGATAGATCGCGGTGCGGTTGTCCTGCGGGTCGCGGACCTTTCGGCCCGCCAGCGCGGCCTGCAGCGCCACCGCGCCGCAGAACGCCAGCACCGGCTCGGGGTACGGCGCGTTGGCGAGCGTGTAATCGATGACTTCGTCGATGAACCCCGGCACGCGCAAGAGCGCCGGCGGCACGGGGCCGGGATCGACCGGCGCGGCCGGCGGCGGCTCGGCCTGCGGGGATGTGACCTTGAAGGCGGACAGATCGACATCGCCGGAGGCAGGTTCCGCGCCGAATCCCTCGCGCCGCAGCGCTCGGGCGGCCGCCGCGAAGTCACCTTCGTGCTTGAGCAGCGAGTACACGGCGAAGAGCGAGTACCCGCGGCCGTCCTCGAAGGGCGGGGCGTTGGTCGAGAACACATAGAACACGCCGCCCTTGAGCGTGGCGCTGCAGCCGCGGTCCTTCCCGGGGCGGGCCCAGTGCTCGTTCTCGCCCCCGCTCACCCGAGTCCAGCCGTGCTCGACCAATAGGTCCCGGACATCGCCGCGCTGGTTGAAGTCATCGCCGGGCTTCTGGTCACCGGAGATTGAGGCCGAGGGTGTCTTGGGGCGCGGACCATCCTCTACAGGATGCAAAGCCTCGTTGAGCTCCCATGCGCAGGCCAGCAAGCACTCGCGTTCCTCGGTCGTGATCACCGGCAGCGCGGCAAGATCGCCAGTCGTGAGTACGTACCCGTTCGATGGTGCGCACAGGAACATCCCGCCCTCGCCGCGGGTCTCGATCATCGTGGCGACCGCACGCCAACAGCCATCGACACCCTTCCGCGGAGTGAAGCGCTTGCCCGCAACCTCGATCGGATCAGCCCCGGGTGCGTCGAAGGACCGTTGCGCGAGTTTCATGTTGCCGCAGACCGGGTCCGAACACCGGTATGCGACATGGCGACCGCCCGAGGGTGTGGTCTCGACGACAAGGCGATCGATGAGGCCAGGGCACACCGCCTCGACCCGCGCTCGCCACGGCTCGAACGCCACGCCAGCCAGGTCGAAGTCGATCATCTCGAGGTTACCCGAGACGCGTCCGCACACCAGGCACAGATCACGCCGGGCGGGCCCGGCGAACCAGCGCGCGTGCTCCGCCGGCGTTGGGAGCCGCGTCTGGTACGACTTCCACGAGCGCAGGGCAACGCGCTTGTCGTCGCCCTCGCGGATCGCCGGCAGTACGCAGAGCCCCGCAGCGGTATATCGCCGGGCAGCGTCAATGGTTGAGGGCAACGGGAGCGTCATTCGAACGGCACCTCCCACGCCAGCGCTCGGTCGAGCGCTTCGGCGGGAGAGGCATGCACGTGCGCGGTCGTCCGCGGGCAATTGCGGGCGAACCACATCTGCCGCGCCAGGTCCCGCGACGCGAACGCCAGGTACACCGGCTTGCCGAGCATGTGCGCCCAGCCGAGCTCGAGCAGCGTGGCGTGGCAGTCCGTGGCGTTGATCCAGGCGAAGAACAGGTCCGACTCCCTGATCCACTCAATGCACAGCCCCGGCACCACCCAGCGGGGGCGACTATTCACTGGCGCGGGCCACGATGGGCTTGAGTCGTGCTGCCCGACGCCCGCGTGCCATCCGACCCACTCGTGGCTCTCGCCGCCGAACGGCACGAAGTGCGGCCCAGTGAAGATGAAACGGCCGCAGTCGATCGGCTGTCCGAACGGCGAGGCGCCCAGTTGCGGCACCAGCGGCAATCGCCAGTTGCCCGATCCGTGCATCTTCCCGGCGAGGTACACCCGCCGCTTGGGCCTGGGACTGGGCGAGGCCGCCACGGCGGACCGGGGCGTTGTGCTGGGCGGGATTGATGAGAGTGTGCGAGTCGTCATGACATGTGCTCCGAGAATCCGACGGATTCGAAGTGGCGGCGCAGCGCGGCTGTTGCCGCAGCGCCGAGCGAGGGGCGACGGCGGCCATCCGTGGCCGCTTCCAGGAAGTCGTTGCAGACAGTGGCGAGGTCTTCGGGCAGAGCGTCGATCGCGGCGCGAACGTCGAGTTCGAAATCCCGCCGAGCGATTGGGGATGCCGAGGTGAGCGACGGGTACCGCCCGTGTCCGGCCCCCGGCACGTCGGACAGCGGCAGCGTCGTCGTCTGGCCGCCGCGCTTGGCCGCGTGCTGGGCCCGGAAGATCGACGTCCCGGCCCGAGTCATGGCAATGGCCAGGAACGCCATCGGGCGACCGCGCGACGGATCGAACTTGGGCCAGCGCTCGAGCGCGGCCAGAATCAGGTCGGCGCGCAGATCCGCTCCGCCGTCATCAAGGTGGCGGCGACCGATCAGCCTGGTCGCCACGCCATGGGCCGTGGCTCCCAGCCGGTCGAGGTCGAGCGAATCGAATCTATAGCGAGAGGGAGAAGGTGCAATCTCAACCACGAGCCACCTCCTCAACGATCAGCCGCGCCGGCAGACCTTGGCGGACCTCGATGGCAACCGTGGCGGTACCGACGCTGGCCAGTTCGGCAAGAAGATCAACGACCGCCCTTTTGACCGTGTAGTCAGCAGGGTCGTCATGCTTCTGATTGGCGGGCTCCGTGCCCAGCTTGACCTCGCGGATTACGCGCGGGGGCGGGTCAAGAACCGGCTGGCCGCCGGCAACCCGGAGCGACTCGATCCGGCCGAATCCGATGCGCTGCATGAGCGCGATCAGCCTCCGTGGGTCTTGACCGAGCGATGAGGTGTGAACCTGAGCGTTGGCGGTATTCAAGCCGCACCGCCTTGCCCGAGTGGCACGCGGCGACGATCGATCGCGACGAGCTCGGCGCGGACCTGCTCGATGGCCCGGCGGTCAAACAGCCGGATCCGGCCGGCCAAAGCGGCCGGCTTGATCCACGGGCGCGTGGCCAAGACCCGCACGACGCGATGGATGGGTTGGCCGAGCTCACTGGCGATCACCCCGGCGGTAATCAGAACAGGCGGCGGCGATGAACTATGACACTTGACTGGGGACGCGGTTGCCATTGCGGCGACTCCGTTCCCGGGCGATGGGCCCGGTTACAAGTCCGCAAGTGGTCGCGTGACTACGTCGTATGTCTCGGTATTGGCAAGGTTGAGACCGGTCGCGACTGGTCGCGACCACCGGGCACAGAGCTTGGCAACGACCTATCGCTCCGGCCGCTTCTTGGCTGCTTTCCCCTGGCGTTCCTCTCGCATGCGCTCAGCCCTCTGCTGCGCGATCAGATTCGCGATCGCTTCGTCGCGGTCTGCGGGTGCCTCGTCATCGCCGGCGTGATAGGCGTCAAGGGGCGCGTGGGGTTCTCCGGCGTCGATGCGATCATCAATCGCTTCCTGCTTGGACTTGGCAACTCTCGGGGTGTCGCCGTGTTCGATGGACGAACCAACCTCCTTGGCCTTGCCCGACCCCGGTGACTCCGCGCGCCGGGCCTTGAGATACGCGGAGTGCTTGAGCACTTTCGTCATCGTCGCTGGGGAGCAACCAACGATGCTGGCGAGTTCGTTGCGGCCGGGGAAGAAGCCGCCGTGCTTCTTGACGTGTTCCTCGGCCACACGCATCGCTTCTTGCCATGACATCGCGCCGGCCTGTGGTGCATTCGGAGCCTTCGCGCGACCCGAGTCGCGGACTGCCCCACCCACGATGGCCTCCACCATCGGCAGCATCGCTTCGCGGAAGGCCGCAGCGATATCCGTGGCGTTGGTCAGGTTCACATGGGTGGTCGGCGGCGAGCTCGAAGGTGCGGTCGTCTCGGCGGCCACGCTGCGAAGGGAGACAAGCTGTCCGGTGCCATGTACCGGAGGGCGATCCTCGAGAGCGCCGGCCTTCATCACGAAATCGACCACCCGCTCTCGACTGGCGATGACCGCGGCGTGCTCGCGGGACAGCTTCGGGTCCAAGGGAATGCTGAGGTCCGCTCTCGCGAGCAGCCCGTGCTCGGTAAGTCGCCATTCGTCGCCGCCGATTTTCGTGACCCTGAACGGCCGGCTGGCCGACCCCGTGCGCCGACGCCAGTCTTCAATGGCCCCCGACCATCGGCTCCAGGACTCGGCGAGCGCTGGCTCGATCGCTTGAAGCAACCCCGCCTCGCCCGTCACGGCGATGGTGGCCTCAAAGCCCTCGTTCTGGCCCGCCATGTCCAGGCGGATGGTGTTGCGCCGTTCCACAAGTCCCGCTCCCACAAGGCGCAGGAGCGATTGCTGCTCGTTAACCGAGAACTGGTCGGTATCCACACGTTGCCACTTGTCCGGTATGCGACGGAGGAGGTCTTCAATCGCCTTTGCCAGTTCCTGATTCATGCAGCCCGATCGTAAACCGCTGGGGACCGGGCGTCACTACGACTCGAGCGGTTGTTCGTGTGGACCTATCGCGATTACGCATAAGCAGGAAGGTTTTTCGGGCCTTCGCCGAGATGAACCCGCACTGGGAGATGCGGCTGTGGACCGACCACAGCCTGCCGCCGATCCTCAACCGCAACGCCTGGGAAGCCTGTGGCGGCGTCGGCGGCACGCCCGGCTGCGTGATGCGCTCGGACATCCTGCGGCTGGAACTCCTGGCCCGCTTCGGCGGCGTCTACCTCGACACCGACGTGAAGCCCATCCGTCCGCTCGACGAGATGTGTCCGCCCGAAGTTCGTGCCTGGGCCGCGTGCGAGCAACTCGACATCGTCTCCAACGCGGCGATGGGCTTTCCGGCCAACCACCCGGCGATGTGGCACATGGTGGCGATGATCGAAGAGTCTTTCTTCGAGCGCCGGTACGTTGGCGATCAAGCCGGACCGGGGCTCCTCGCTCGCGTGGTCACCCAGTACGACGACGTTGCTCTCTACCCGCCCGCGTACTTCCACCCGACGGTCGGAGAGTCGAAGTCCAATCCCGACGCCTCGTCGTTCCTGAAAGCAGCGCATCTCTTCGCCGGGACGTGGGTGGAGGAGAATCGATGCCGCCACCAACCACTTTGGTCCGCGAACCGAGGCCTCGGACTCAGTCGGATGGAAAGGAACAACCAAAGACGACACGGTGCTCCTCAATGAGCTGCCGCCAAGGCCGGATTGACCGGTATCAGCGTTCAGTCCGCAATGAAAGGGACCGATATTCGATCCGTGAACTTCCGGGCGAGGAGCCCGTATACTGTGTACCTCGATACCCATGAACCGATCATTGCCCAAACACCTGATTACCCTCCTCTGCCTTGTGGCCTTTGGCCTCGGGCAGACGCTGTTTGCGTCAATGGGCGTACGGTGCACGGATGCCTCGGGCGACACTCGCATTGAGTATGCGTGCATCAAGACATCTCAGGGCGCGTGTCTCAAGGCTTGTATCGATCCTGGGGTTCATGCCGCGGATGACAACCACGAATCCGACGATGCCCCGCCGACGCCGTGTGAAGACGAGCCCCTAAGCTCGCAAGCGGCGGCAGCCAAGTTGATTCCATCGAGTGTGTCTTTGGAGCCAGTCTTCGCGGCGGCTCTCGTGGCGATTCTCTGGGACCACTGGTCATTCACGACCTATCAGCCGGTGAGCCCGCGCCACCCTGAGGTCGATCGCGATCGTCCTCCCGACTCGCTTGCGCGTTTGCGCTCGGTCATCCTCATCGTTTAGTTTTGAGCTGGCCCGATCACCTTTCGCCGCTTCATCGGCCGAGGTGATCGTGTTGTCATTGCGCATGGACCCGCATGGTCGCTGCGCGACGTGACGACCACCCTCCGCGGACAGTGCGGATATCTCAACAACCTGTGCTCTCGGACCCGGGCCGTCGGGCCACTCGCGGAATCGACCTGATTCTGTGCTCGTGGTGGACACCGTCGGTCACGGGACATCCCGGCCCAGCATTCCCGCAACCAAGGTCCACCATGAACCCAAGAAGCACCCACGTCAACGCATCGTTTCACCGCCCGATCGGGGCCGCTCTGGCGCTGATCATCTCTGCAGCGCTCAACACAGGCTGCCAGTCTACGCCACGGGCGGACGTAGACGCTGCTCAGAGCGCCGCCGAGGCTGCGGGACTATCCGCTCCAATCGAGTTCATCGCCGTCGGCCCCGACGGCGGCCCGCTCGACGAGCCAAGTGCGCCAGGCGGCACCCTCACGTTGGCCGAGGCTCTCAAGAGAGCCGTCACCACCGACCCCGGACTTCAGGCCGCGATGGCGCGAGTGCGCATTGCGCTCGCGGACGCGGATCAATCGAGACTGCTTCCGAACCCTGTACTGAATGTCGTGCTCCGATGGGGGCCGGGAAAGCCGCAGATCGAAGCATCGCTGGCACAGGACTTTGTCCAGGCACTGCAGATTCCCCGTCGCTCCAGCGCCGCTGACAATCGGCTCCGGCAGGCCGCTGCCGATGCGGTGACCGTGGCGATCGACGTTGCCAGCGAGGTGCAGGAGCGGTACGCGACGGCTCAGGCCGCGGCGGAACTCGTGCCGCTGCTGCGTGATCGGATGGTGCTTCTGGAGCGCCTCGCGGCGGTTGCTAAATCCAGGCTAGACGCCGGCGAAGGGACGCGCAGCGACCTGGCCACCCTCCAGGCGCAGCGTGTGGAACTGCAAGTCGAGATCGATCAATCCGTCCTCTCCGAGCAAGAAGAACGATTACGGCTCGCGCGCCTGATCGGTGAACCCTCTTCTGCTGCATCCTGGACGCTGGATGCGTGGACCGCGCCGGGCACCGACCTTCAGCCCGAGTCCCGTTGGGTCGATTCGGCGCTCCTGCACCGTCCTGAGATCCAGGCCATTGCCTGGAAGCTTCGGGCGCTGGGCGATGATGAAGCGATCGTTCGCCTGCTGCCGTGGGAGGGCGCAAGCGTCGGCGTCGATGCTCAGCGGGACGACAAGTGGTTTGCAGGTCCATCTGTATCAACGCCGCTGCCCATTTTCGACATGGGTCAGGCCAAGCGAGCACGGGTGACAGCCGAGCAGCTTGAGGCGAGGCACGAACTGACGCTTGCCCGGCGCAAGATCGTTGAGGATGTTCGCGTCGCGTATCAGACTATGACCGCCAGCAACGCGAACCTCGCCCGCATCCGCGGTGAGTTGATCCCGCTCCAGCAGCAACGCCGCACGCTTGCGGAAGACGCCTACCGCGCCGGCCAGAGCGATGTGACCGCACTCTTCCTCGCTGAGCAGGACCTTCGACTGACCCAGGCGAAAGCGATCGAGGTTGAGAGGCAGGCCGCAACCGCGTTCGTCCGTCTCCAGCGTGCGGTTGGCGGGCCCGGGGTGGCCGTGCCGCTCCTGACTTCACCCTCGTCGCCCACAGCATCGCAACCCGCTCCGGCGAGTGGGAGCGCGAGTGCTTCGCCGCTCTCAGCCCTACCAGCGTCCCCGTACCGCTAACGCCAGCCACCTGCAAACACCACCGCCGAGACCCAAAGCCAGATCGCGAGATCCTCTATGAGAACCACGAAGATGAACCACGGAATACTCACTCGCTTCCATTCTCCAGCAATCGCCGCCGCCGTCGTGATGCTGGTCGTCTTGACCGGTTGCAAGAAGCACGCCGAGGGGGATGGTCACGATCACGGCGCGAAGACGCCCGCCAAGGCCGATGAGCACGCGGGCCACGACCACGGCTCTGAAAGCGGTGGGAAACAGGAGCACACCGACGAGGTCAAGCTCACCGCCGAAGCCGTCGAACGCTACGGCGTGAAAGCAGAGTCCGCACAACTCTGGGTGCTGAAGCCGACAGTGGTGACTCCCGCTCGCGTCGCGTTCAACACCGAGGCCATGGCGCACGTGGGCTCGCCGCTGCGGGGCCGCGCGGTCGAAGTGAAAGTTCGATTGGGCGACATGGTCAAGGCCGGGCAGGAACTGGTGATCATCGAAAGCCCCGAACTCGGCGAGGCCCAGGCGGACTACCTCCAGAAGAAGACTGCGGTGCTGACCGCTGGGCCAGCCGTCGAACTCAGCAAGATCGCGTGGGAGCGGGCCAAGGGGCTGTACGAGCAGTCGCAGGGCATCTCGCTCACCGAGGTGCAGCGCCGAGAGGCCGAGCACAAGGCCACAATCGCGGGCGTCAAGGCCGCCGAGGCCGCCGCGATGGCTTCCGAGAACCGGTTGCACCTCCTTGGAATGAAGCAGGACGAGGTCGCCACCCTCGCGAGCACGAGCGAGATCGCGCCGCGTCACGCGATCAAGGCCGCGATCGATGGGCAAGTCGTGCAACGCGAGGTCACCCTGGGCGAACTCGTCGGCCCCGACCGCGAGGCCTTGATGATCCTTGCCGACACGCGTCTGCTCTGGGTGCTGGCCGATGTGCCCGAGGCCAAACTCGCGGGCATCGCCGTCGGGGCCAGGGCGTGGATCACCATCGGCTCGGCGACGGGCGAGAGCGAAGGTGTGGCCGCCCCGAAGTTTGAGGGCGTGGTTGCGTTCATTGCCCCGCTGGTGGACCCGACCACCCGCACCGCCCAAGTGCGTATCGAAGTGCCCGCCTCGCTCGAGAACGGACTCATGCTCCGCCCCGGCATGTTCGCGCAGGCCGAGATCGTGGCATCCATGCCGGGCGGCACGGACCCGGCACCGATGGTCGCGATCCCCGACGAGGCGATCCAGACCGTGGAGGGCGGCCCGGCCGTCTTTGTCCCCGTGGCCAACGAACCCAACACCTTCGCCAAGCGAGCCGTCACCGTCGGCAAGCCCATCGGCGGCTTGGTTCCCGTCTATGCCGGGTTAGTCGAGGGCGAGCGGTTTGTCATCGCTGGCACGTTCATTCTCAAGGCAGAGCTCGGCAAGGGCTCCGCGGCGCACGAGCACTAAACCAGTACGCCGCTCAAGGAGACCCATCCCATGCTTGAATCCCTGCTCCACTTCTCAATCAAGAACCGCTGGCTCGTCGTGATCCTGACGGCGGTGGTCGCCGCCGTCGGCTTCTTCCAACTCCAGAAACTCCCGATCGACGCTGTCCCGGACATCACCAACAACCAGGTGCAGATCAACGCCGTCGCGGCGAGCCTGTCGCCCTTTGAGGTCGAGCAGCAAGTGACGTTCCCGATGGAGAACGCGCTCGCTGGCATTCCCGGTTTGCAATATACACGATCGCTGTCGCGCAACGGGTTCTCACAGGTGACGGCGGTCTTTGACGACGGTGTGGACATCTACTTCGCGCGCCAGCAAGTTGGCGAGCGGCTCCGCGAAGCGGGCGGGAGCCTGCCGCCGGGCGTCGAGACGCTCATGGGCCCCATCGCCACCGGGCTGGGCGAGGTCTACATGTACACCGTCGAGTACGAGCACCCGCATGGGAAGGGTGCCAAGATCGAGGACGGCAAGGTCGGGTGGCAGTCCGATGGCTCGTACCTTTCGCCCGAGGGGCGGCGGCTCAAGTCCGAAGTTGAACTCGCGTCGTATCTGCGCGAGGTTCAGGACTGGATCATCCGCCCGCAACTCAAGGGCGTGAAGGATGTGGCGGGCGTGGACGCCATCGGCGGCTTCGTCAAGCAGTACCACGTCCAGCCCGATCCGATGAAACTCGTCTCCTACGGATTGACGTTCCACAACGTGATCGAGGCGTTGGAGAAGAACAACGTCTCCACCGGCGCCGGCTATGTCGAGCACAAGGGGGAGAGTTACCTCGTTCGCGCCACCGGACGCATCCAATCCATCGAGGAGATCGAGAGCATCGTCCTCGGGACGCGCAACGGCGTACCCGTGTATGTCCGCGATGTGGTTAGGCCGGGGGGTGTGGGGCTAGGGCGGGAACTCCGCACCGGCTCGGCCAGCGAGAACGGCGAGGACGTGGTTGTGGGCACGGCCATCATGCTCATCGGGGCCAACAGCCGGACCGTCTCGGCGGCGGTGGACGCGAAGATGGCCACGATCCAGCGCTCGCTTCCCGAAGGGATCAAGGCCAAGACGGTCCTGAACCGGACCAAACTGGTGGACGCGACCATTTCGACGGTGAAAAAGAACCTCCTGGAGGGCGCGATCCTGGTGATCGTGGTCCTGCTGCTGATGCTCGGCAACTGGCGGGCGGCGATCATCTGCGGACTGGCGATCCCACTGTCGATGCTGATGACCGCAACGGGCATGGTGCAGACGCGCGTGAGCGGTAACCTTATGTCCCTGGGCGCGATCGACTTCGGCCTGATCGTGGACGGCGCGGTCATCATTGTCGAGAACTGCCTGCGGCGACTGGCGGAGGAGCAGCACCACAAGGGCAGGCTCCTCACGCTCCAGGAGCGTCTGCACATCGTCTTTGACGCGAGCAAGGAGGTCCGCAAGGCCACGGCTTTCGGCGAGGCGATCATCATCACGGTCTACTTCCCCATCCTCGCCCTCTCGGGCGTCGAGGGCAAGATGTTCCACCCGATGGCCATCACGGTCATCCTCGCCCTCATCGCGGCCTTCATCCTCTCCCTGACCTTCATTCCCGCGATGGTGGCCCTGTGCATCACCGGGAAGGTCACGGAGAAGGACATGTTCCTGGTGCGGTGGGCCAAGGTGATCTACGAGCCGGTGGTCCGCTGGGCGGTGAAACTCCGCTACGCGGTGGTCGTGACTGCGGTGGTGCTGTTCGTCGGCTCTCTGGCGTTGTTCACGCGGCTGGGACAAGAGTTCGTCCCCACGCTTGACGAGAAAGACATCGCGATGCACGCCATGCGCATCGCCTCCACCGGGATCACGCAATCCCAGAAGATGCAGTACGACGTGGAGAAGACCGTCTCCTCGTTCCCCGAGGTCGCGTTCGTCTATTCCAAGACCGGCACGGCCGAACTGGCCAGCGACCCCATGCCCCCCAACGTGTCGGACACCTTCATCATCTTCAAGGACAAGAGCCAGTGGCGGAGCGAGGCCGAACTCGACAAACTCATCGCCCAGAAGACCGAGGAGATGGAGAAGATGGGCTCGCACGGCGACGCCCACGCCGGCCATGACGACCACGGTGCTGGTGGAGCGGAAGGAGGCGAAGAGGATGCGCACGCCCACGGACCGCCGCCCGAAGGCCACAAGGGCAAGGTGCAACGTCTGCTCGAACTCACGCTCCAGACCGTCCCCGGCAACAACTACGAGTTCACCCAGCCCATCCAGATGCGCTTCAACGAACTCATCTCGGGCGTGCGCGGCGATGTGGCCGTCAAGGTCTACGGCGACGACTTCGCGTCGATGCAGAAGACCGCCGCGAGCGTGCTCGCAACGCTCCAGAGCGTGCCCGGCGCGGCCGATGCCAAGGTCGAGCAGACCGAGGGATTGCCCGTCATGACCGTTGAGCCCGATCGCGCGGCCCTGGCCCGCTACGGCCTCAACGTTTCGGACGTGCAGGAGGTTGTGGCGGTCGCGATGGGTGGCCGCGAAGCGGGGCTGGTCTTCGAGGGAGACCGCCGCTTTGACTTGGTGGTGCGCCTTCCAGACGACCTGCGCGGCAAGATCGACATGCTTGATCGACTCCCGATCCCGCTGCCGCGCGGCGAGGGCGAGCCCAAGCAGGCCGTGCAACTGGCCAGCATCGACGGGGGCACCGGTCTGCTGCAAGGGCAGGAGGAGATGGGCTTCGTGCCGCTGGGCGTGGTGGCAAAGGTCGAGATCGCCGAGGGCGTCAACCAGATCAGCCGCGAGAACGGCAAGCGGCGCATCGTCGTGCAGTGCAACGTGCGAGGGAGGGACCTGGGTTCCTTCGTCAACGAGGCACAGGTCAAGATGGCGCAGGTCAACCTCCCCGCCGGGCAATGGTTGGTGTGGGGCGGGCAGTACGAGAATCTCGTGGCGGCCAAGGAACGCCTCACGATCGTCGTGCCGATCTGTTTCCTGCTGATCCTGCTCCTGCTCTTTGCCACATTCAAGAGTTTCAAGTACTCACTGCTCGTCTTTGCGGCGGTGCCCCTGGGTCTCACCGGCGGCGTGATCGCTCTGTGGGTCCGTGGCATGCCGTTCTCCATTTCGGCGGCGGTGGGCTTCATCGCGCTGTCGGGTGTCGCCGTCTTGAACGGCCTCGTCATGATCATCTTCATCAACCAGCTGCGCGAGAAGGGCGAGAAGCTGGAAGATGCGATCATCCACGGCTCGATCACGCGACTGCGTCCTGTCCTGATGACCGCGCTGGTGGCCTCCCTTGGCTTCGTACCCATGGCGCTGGCGCGAGGCACCGGTTCGGAGGTGCAGCGGCCCCTCGCCACCGTCGTTATCGGCGGCCTGATCTCCAGTACGCTCTTGACGCTGGTTGTTCTCCCGGCCCTCTATCGCATCTTTACCGGCAAGAGCAATGACGGCTTGCCCGGACCCAGGCCCGAAGTGTGGGAGAAGGATGAACCCACGCCCGCGCTCGCCGGTCTTGGTGCGGCCGACTCGATCCACGCGACATCGGGCACGAGCCGCACGGGCGAGGACGTCGCCCCGCCGTCCTCTTCGTCAACAGCTAAGTCCGTCCCACCACCCGCACCAACCGCTCCGCCCCCGTCCCCGCCAAAGGCCGAGACCAAGTCCGATCCCAAGCCGTGATCGCAAGGCCTGCGGGCGAGTTGCCCTCGGGAGACGAGCGGTCGAGTCTGTTCCGTTCTTTCAGATAGGAGTCTTTCGATGAACCAGTCCAATCCCCGTTCCAAGTCCGTGCTCGTCGGCCTCGCCGCCGGCGTCGGCCTCACCGCGCTGGCCGCCGTCATGATGGGGCAGGGCGCGAGCCAGCCCGTGAAATCCGAGCCGCAGTACTTCGTCACCGCGGATGGCGAGGGCGCTCACCTGTGGGTCCGCGAAGGCACGGCCCTCCGCGTCGTCGGGCATGGCGAGTGCAAGGAATGCAAGGCCAAGGGCCACGACGACCACGACCACAAGGAAGGCGACGGGCACGATCATGGCAAGCCCGCGCCCAAGAAGTAAGAAGCGTGGATCGGGCGCTTCGTTCGCCCGGTCTCCGTCCGCTCCGTCGCAGCGGCGGGCGCGGGGTGAGTCCCCGCGCTCGCTGCTGATCGGGGCATTGGTCGTCGCGTGCCTCGCCCTGCTGATTGACACGGCGGCCTGTCTCTTCACGGTGTCTGAGTACCGCAAGTGCGGACACCTCCACCTGGAGGTCATGCTGACGATCATGGGGATTGCGCTCTCCGTGCTGGCCGTAGTGGCCTTCCGTTGGTGGTGGAAGGCCCGGCGAGCGGGTCGCACGTCGCCCATGAGTCCGCGCCCGGGCAAGCGAGCGTGACCGCAGCCCGCGCGGGTGCGGGGTGCGCGAGCGTTTGAGCGGGTTGGCCAGGCACGCAACCCCGTTGGCCGATCGTTCGGGCCTTCGGCATGTCGTCCCGCCCGCCGGAACAGGCGTCCAGGCGAACCGGACGACCGGACGGGAAATGTGTCTGGCCGTGCATCTGAGCCGCGCGGTCGTCCATCCGATTCGTGAGGCCGCACCACCGATGCGGACCCTTCCCGGGCGCGGCCGCCGGGCAGACAATTGAATCGCTGCGAAAGAATCCACCATGCCCACTGCCACGACCATTTTCATCATCGCCCAACTCGACTGCGCTGCCGAGGAGCAGGTGCTGCAGAAGGCCGTGGGCGGGATGGCGGGCGTGGCGCTCGTGGAGTGCAACGTCGTCACGCGGCGGATGACCGTCACGCACGATGCGGCGGCGGTGACCGGCGAGGCGATCGCGGCCAGGGTGCGTTCGGTGGGGATGACGCCGACGATCATCGCGGCCCCGGGCACTGGCGGCGCAGCGGCGGGGGCGCACGGCTCGGGCGCGCACGCGGAGGGCTCGCCCGCCGGGGCCGATTGCGGGGGCGCGGCGTGCGCGACCGATGCCGCGCGGGTGGGGCCGGTCGATGATGCGCGGTCGTGGTGGATCAAGTACGGGCCGTTCATCCTCTCGGGCGTGCTGGCGGCGGGGGCGGAGGCGGCGTACTTCGCGGGCGTGAAGGAGACCTCGTGGCCGATCATCGCGATGTCGCTCGCGTCGATGCTGCTGGGGGGCCGCGACACATTCTTCAAGGGCTGGATCGCGCTCAAGACCTTCACGCTCAACATCAACTTTCTCATGTGCGTGGCGGTCATCGGCGGGATGTTCATCGGCGCGTGGCCGGAGATCGCGCTGGTGGTCTTCCTCTTCGGCCTCGCCGAACTGATCGAGAAGAAGGCCCTTGACCGCGCTCGCGATTCGGTGCGGGGGCTGATGGCGATGGCCCCCGACGAGGCGAGCATCAAGCAGCCGGATGGTTCGTGGCGCACGACCGACGCGGGCGCGGTGCCCGTGGGCGCGGTTGTGCAGGTGAAACCCGGCGAGCGGCTCGCGCTCGACGGCGTGGTGGTCGCGGGCGAATCGAGCGTCAACCAGGCCCCGGTCACGGGCGAGAGCGTGCCGGTAGACAAAAAGGTCGGCGACAAAGTCTTCGCCGGGACCATCAACGAGTCCGGCGTGCTGGAGTTCAAGACCACCGGCGGCAAGGACCAGACCACCCTCGCCAAGATCATCAGAACCGTACAGGAGGCCCAAGGCAGCCGCGCCCCGACGCAGCGGTTCGTGGACAACTTCGCACGGGTCTACACGCCCATCGTGTGTGTCGTCGCGGTGCTGGTCGCGGTCGTGCCGTGGTTGGCGTTCGGCCAGCCGTTCTATCCGTGGCTCTACAAGGCGCTGGTGCTGCTCGTCATCGCGTGCCCGTGCGCCCTGGTCATCTCAACGCCGGTGACGGTCGTGAGCGGCCTGACGGCGGCGGCAAAGCGGGGCATCCTCATCAAGGGCGGCGTCCACTTGGAGAACGGCCGCAAGTTGAAGGTGGTGGCGCTCGACAAGACCGGGACGATCACCGAGGGCAAGCCGCGTGTGACCGATGTGCAGCCAATCGGCGGCGCGAGCAAGGATGAAGTCCTCCGTATCGCCGCGAGCCTCGACGCGCTCTCGCAGCACCCGGTGGCTCTTGCGGTTGTGGCGGCGTGGAGCGGCGAGCGTGCGAGCGTTGAGGCGTTCAAGTCGCTCACGGGCCGGGGCGTCGAGGGCCGCATCGACGGGGCGGCGTACTTCGTCGGCAACCACCGCCTCGCCGAGGAGCGGCAGGTCTGCTCGCCGGAAGTCGAGGCGGTGCTGGCGGGCTTCGAGGTGCAGGGCAAGACGACGGTGGTTGTCGCGTCGGCGAGCACGGTGCTTGGAGTGATCGCGGTCGCGGACACGCCCCGCGAGAGCAGCGTCGAAGCGATCAAATCGCTGCACGACATGGGCATCAAGACGCTCATGCTTTCGGGAGACAATCAATCCACCGCGTCGGCCATAGCCAAGACGGTCGGCATCGACGAGGCCCGCGGCGGGATGCTCCCCGAGGACAAACTCGCGGAGATTGAACGCCTCACGAAGGAGCACGGGGACGCGATCGGCATGGTCGGCGACGGTGTGAACGACGCCCCCGCCCTCGCCAAGTCCACCATCGGCTTCGCAATGGGCGCGGCGGGGACCGATACCGCACTCGAAACCGCCGACGTGGCCCTCATGCAGGATGACCTTCGGGGGCTCCCCGAGTTCGTCCTGCTCTCCCGACGCACCGGCGCGATCCTGACCCAAAACATCGCACTGGCAGTCGGCATCAAGGTCGTCTTCTTCGCGCTGACCCTGGGCGGGTGGGGGACGATGTGGATGGCCGTCATTGCGGACGTCGGGGCGAGCCTCCTCGTCGTCGGGAATGGGCTGCGGCTGTTGGGGTGGCGGACGGGTCCGGTGGCGACGCTGGGGTCGAACAAGGGTCGGAGCCCCGCGTAAAGTGAATCTGGCGTTCGTTTGGCCGATATACTCATGAGCATTATGCGTCACCCTCTGCTCCGCATTCTGGTTGCCCTGCTCATCGGCGTGGTCACGCCGCTGTGCTGCTGCCAGGCGGCGCTGCTCGTGGGAAGCGCCTGTGACGGGAAGCACCTCGTCGCGGTAGAGATGGACTCTTGCTGCGGTGGGTGTTCGACCGAGACGGCATCACACCGGGCGTCGGACCCGCAGCCGGATGATTCGAACGAGGAGCCGCCGCTCTCGCCGGACGAATGCCCATCTTGCCCATCGTGCCAGGGCACATCCGGCGGTACCGGTGTCAAGGCTGAAAGTAGACTCCCTGCGTTCGAGCAGCAATGGGACGCACTGGCGACGTTTTCGCTCGCGGTCCTGTGGACCATTCCTACTCACGATGCCAGGGTCGTGCCCTTGTCACCGGGCTGGGTCTTGGGTCCGCCTCACCTGAAGGCCAACCGCGAAGCCTTGCGGTGGCATTGCGCGCTCGTGGTGTAGTTCAATCCTGCAACGGACGCTCGCTCTCCCCAGCGTCCGCATCGTCCTTCCGCGACCGGCTCCGTGCCGCTCGTGCGAGGGGTGTCTTTGCTTTACGCGCCCGCCCTCGGTCATTCGTCCTTGGCCGCCGGCGCATTGCAGGAACCACCTATGGCTACCACGCAGACCGACCTGCGGGCGCTCCGTCGAGCCCCGCAGCCCACCCAATCAGATTCCATACCAAGGCCACAGCCTGCGGGCAGCACCACCGTCATCGCGCGCCCTAAGGCGCGATGGGCGACGCGCCTGCTCATTCCCGCCGTCGTGCTGCTCGCGACGGGCGGCCTGCTGGCCTATGCCGCCCGCGATGCGCTCCAGACACGGCTTGCGGTCCACGTCGCCGCCGCGATTCCGAAGAGTGGCGTCGGGGCGGCGGACGCCGGGGCCGTTCCGGTCTCGGCGGGCAGTTCGGAAGAGTCCCCATCCGATGCGCCGCTCGGCCCCGTCGCGGTACAGGCCCCAGGGTGGATCGAACCGGCACCCTACGCGGTCAGCGTCCCCGCGCTGGCCGAGGGCGTGGTGCGCGAAGTGTTGGTTCTCGAGGGCGAGCGCATCGAAGCCGGTCAGGTCGTCGCCCGGCTCATCGACGAGGATGCGCGTCTAACGCTGCGCGCCGCCGATGCGGCCGTCGCGGAACGCAACACGGATGTGGCCCGGGCTCGGGCGGCGCTCGCGACCGCCGAGTCGCAGGTCGAGGTTGAGAGGACCGCCGCCGCCGAACTGCGCGATGAGGTGACACGCAAACGCGAGTTGGTCGCTGTGGGCGGCCTGAGCGAGGGGACGTTCCGGCGGATGGAGATCCGCCTTGGGGGGCTGGAGGCCAAGATCGCCACGGCGGAAAAGATGGTGAACGAAGCACGGGCCGCTCTCGCCCAAGCGGAGTCGGCCCACGCCGCGGCGCATGTGCTGCACGACGAGGCCGCGCTGCGGCTGGAGCGGATGGAGGTGCGTTCGCCGGTCGCGGGCGTGGTGCTCGCCCGGTTGGTCGAGCCGGGCTCTCGCATCAGCATGAGCGGCAAGGGCGGCGAATCAGCCTCTGCCAGCGGCATGACGGGCGCGATCCTCCGCGTCTACGACCCCGCGAAACTCCAGGTGCGTGTGGACGTGCCGCTGGCCGACACCGCCAAGGTGAGCGTGGGCACACGCGCGACCGTCAGCACCGAGGCGCTCTCCGACCGGACCTTCAGCGGCGTGGTGTCGAGAGTCGTACACGAGGCCAACATCCAGCGGAACACCGTGCAGTTCAAGGTCGCGCTCGACGCGCCATCGCCCGTTCTCAAGCCCGAGATGCTCACCCGCGTCAAACTCCACGCACCCGCGGCGGCTTCTCAGCGGCACTCGGGCGGCGGCATCGGCGGCCCTTCCACCGGCGACGGCGGCGGGGGAGACTCGTTGCTTCTGGTCCCGACGGCCGCCGTTGCTGCGATCGGCGATGGGCGAGGCCAGGTCTGGGTCGTAGATACTTCCGGCGGAAGCCCGGTGGCCCGCCGCCGCGACATCATGACGACGCCCGCGGCAGACGAGGGTTTCACCGCCGTGACAAGCGGACTCCGGCTCACCGACCGCATCATCCTGGATCCGCCCGCCCCACCCGCAATCAAGGACGGCACGCGGCTCAAGGTTCTGGGCGAACGCACCACCGCACCTTCGGAGCCCGCATCTTCAACCCCGTAACTCCCCGTTCCAAAGCATCTCCGCGACGAACTCGCGGCATCGACGAGATACCTTATGACTACGAACCACGCTCACGCACGAACAACTCCTCAAGGCCCTCCGCTGATCCAGTGCCGCAGGCTCACCAAGACGTACAAGAAGGGCGACAACACCATCACGCCCTTGCAGGAGCTCGACCTCGACGTGCCCGCGGGCGACTTCCTCGCCCTCATGGGCCCCTCGGGTAGCGGCAAGACCACGCTCCTCAACCTCATCGCGGGGATCGACCGGCCCAGCGGCGGGCAACTCATCATCGGCGGCACGGACATCTCCACGCTGTCCAGGTCCAAGCTCGCCGACTGGCGGAGCGTGAACGTCGGCTACGTCTTCCAGCTCTACAACCTCGTGCCCGTGCTCACAGCCTACGAGAACGTCGAACTTCCGCTTCTGCTTCACAGCATGTCCGCCAAGGACCGCCACGAGAAGGTGCAGACCGCCATGCAGCTCGTCGGGATCGCCGACCGGCACGACCACTACCCGCGTCAACTCTCGGGCGGCCAGGAGCAGCGAGTCGCCATCGCCCGCGCCATCGTGACCGACCCCACCATCATCGTCGGCGACGAGCCCACCGGTGACCTCGACCAAGAGTCGGCGCAGGCGATCATGGACCTCATGGTCCGGCTCTGCGAGGACCTGGGCAAGACCCTCATCATCGTGACCCACGATGCCAAGAGCGCGGCCTATGCCAAGCGGACGCTGCACTTGGAGAAAGGCCGCCTGGTCGAGGCCGAACTCCTCGCCACGCGCCACGCGCCACTCGTTCCCCAGGAGGCCTGACCCATGATCGCTCCCAAGTTCATGCCCGTCGTCTTCAAGCAACTCTGGCGGCACCGCGTCCGCAGCGTGCTCACGCTCTCGGGCGTCGCCATCGCCATGTTCCTGTTCATCGCGGTGCAGACGCTGCAAGAGGGCGTGCGCCAATCCACGCAAGCCGCCGCGGGGGACACGACACTCGTGGTCTACCGCGAGAACCGCTTCTGCCCCGCCGCCAGCCGGCTGCCGCAGTTCTATGTGGACCGGATCGAGAAGATCCCCGGCGTAGTCTCGGCGGTGCCGGTCAAGATCGTGGTCAACAACTGCCGGGCCTCGCTGGACGTCATCACGTTCCGGGGCGTACCCCGCGAGGACCTCGCGGGTCCCCAAGGCTGGGCCAGCAAGTGGCAACTCATCTCTGGTTCTGTGGCCGAGTGGGAGAGGCGCTCGGACTCGGCCCTGGTCGGCGAGACGCTCGCCGCGCGGCGCGGCTTCCAGGTCGGCCAGTCCTTCGACGCCTCGGGCATCACCGTCACAGTCGCGGGGATCATCCGCTCCCCCGAAGCGCAGGACCAGAACGTCGCCTACGTCCACCTCGACTTCCTTCAGCAGGCCGCGGGCAAGGGCGGCGGGCTGGGGAGCGTCACGCAGTTCACCGTCCGCGTCGATGATCCGGCGAAGATGGAGGCCGTGGCGGAGGCCATCGATGCCGAGTTCCGCACCGAGGCCGACCCGACGATGACCAGTCCCGAGAAGGCCTTCGTGGCGCAGGCCGGGGCTGACATCGTGGAGATCGTGAAGTTCACGCAGTGGCTGGGCTGGGGTTGCCTGGCGGCGGTGCTGGCGCTTGTCGCCAACGCCATCGTGCTGAGCGTGCAGGATCGAATCAAGGAGCACGCCGTCTTGCAAACCTTGGGGTTCCGCTCCGGCCTCATCGCCCGCCTGATCGTGAGCGAAGGGATGCTCATCGGCGTGCTGGGGGGCGCGCTCGGCACGGGCATCGCTCTCTCCGTCGTTCACTTCGGCAACTTCAGTCTGTCGCAGGAAGGACTCTCGATCGGCGTGAGCGCCTCGTGGTCGGTCCTGGCCTGGGGCCTGCTCATCTCGGCAGGCGTCGGAATCGTGGCGGGCCTGGTGCCCGCGTGGCGGGCGGGCCGCCGAGAGATCGCATCGTGCTTCAGGGCCGTTTGAAAGAGGGACATATGAGACTTCTTCCGTTCGCATACGCCGTCCGCAATCTGGGCCGTTCGCCCTCGCGGCTCTTCCTCTCTGTCGCCGGGGCGGCGATGGTTGTACTGCTCATCCTGGTCGCGGGCGGGTTCGTCAACGGTATGAGTCGGGCGCTCAAGGCCACGGGCGGGGAGCACAACGTCATCCTCATGGGCGCGGGGAGCGAGGAGAGCGTCGAGCGCTCCGAGATCGAGGCGGGCGTGCCGGGTGTGCTCGCGGCCAGCGTCTCGGGCATCCGCACGCGTGCCGGTGTGGCCTATGTCTCGCCTGAGGTTCATGTGATGCTCCCAGTCCGTGTGGGTCCGTCGCAGAGCGCGGCGAACCCGCAGAGCAGGGCTGAATCGGTGGTTGCGGAGGGGTCGGGCGGCTCCAGGGTTCCCAGGCCGAAAGGACGGCAGGTGATGATGCGAGGCGTCACTCCCGCGGCGTCGCTGGTCCACGAGTCGGTGTCGTTGACCGAGGGGCGATGGCCCGAATCGGGAGCGGATGAGGTGATGGTCGGTCGCATGACGGGGACGGTACTGGGCATCTCGGAGAGCGATGTGCAAGTCGGCAAGGCGCTGGTGATCGACGGCAGGCCGTGGACGATCGTCGGGCGCTTCAGCGCGCCGGGGACGGTTGTCGAGGCCGAGGTGTGGCTCCCGCTGGCAGACCTCATGACGGCAACCAAACGCGAGACCATTTCGTGCGTGGTCCTCACGCTCGACCCCTACAACGAGGCGACGGGCGAAGGGGCCGACTTCGGTGATATCGCGGCCTTTACCAAGACCCGGCCGGACCTCGAACTGGTGCCCATGACCGAGCGCGAGTACTACGGAAAACTGGCGAGCTTTTTCGGGCCCATCAAGATTGTCGCGTGGGTGACGGCGGGGCTGATCGCCGTCGGCGGGCTCTTCGGCGGGCTGAACACGATGTACGCCGCGTTCGCCTCGCGCATCCGCGAACTGGGGACGCTGCAATCCATCGGCTACCGGCGGCTGGCGATCGTCTGGTCGATGATCCAGGAATCGACGCTGGCGACGGCGGCGGGTGGGCTGCTCGCGTGCGCGGTGGGCGTGTTCCTGCTCGACGGGCTGGCGGTGCGGTTCTCGATGGGGGCGTTCGGGCTGCTGATCGACGAGACGGTGATCGGGCTGGGGCTGCTGACGGGCCTGGCCCTGGGCGTCGCGGGCGCGTTGCCCCCGGCGATTCGTTGTCTGAGGCCGACGATCCCTGTCGCGCTCAAGGCGGTGTGATGGTGAACGAGTGTGCCGCCGTGGCGTGTGCCGCGGGGCGACAAGAGTCCAACGACGTTTGCAAGGAGTTTCGATATGAAAGCGATGAAGATGAACGTGACGGGTTCGATGCGGGCGATGACGGTGGCCGCGATGCTGATCGCGGGCGCGGCGGGATTGGGCATGCTGACGCCCGTGGCGGCACTAGCGCAGGTCAAGAACGTCGCGGACGTGAAGACCATGCTCAAGCCGGAACTCCCGGCGAACGCGCTGGAGATCACCGCCGCGATGAAGTCCGCCAAGGTGGGCGAGACGATCACGGTGCGCGGCACCGTGGCGATGTCGAAGGATGCCTTCGTGGAGAACCGCGCGATGTTCACGCTGGTGGATGAGTCCACCCGCAAGGGCTGCTGCCCGCCCTCGGACAAGTTGCCCGACACCGCGTGCGACATCCCGGCGGAAGGGCGCGCGACTGTGCAGATCGTTGACGCGAACGGGAAGGCGCTCCGCGCCGGACTCAATGGCCAGCACGGGCTCAAGCCGGGCGCGGAGGTGTTCGTGACGGGCAAAGTCGAGACCGCCAACGGCACCGATGCGCTGGTGCTCACCGCGACCTCGATGCATGTGTCCAAGGCCCCGCTGCCGAGCGGGTTCTTTGTCGAGAAGCAGCCCGAGAACGCCAAGGACGTGTCGGAGATCCGCAAGGCCGGAACGCTCAAGGCAGGTGATGAGGTCGTGCTTCGCGGGCGAGTCGGCGGCAGCAAGGAACCATTCGTCGCGGGTCGCGCTGTCCTTACGCTGATGGGCAGAGGGCTCAAGGCCTGCAACGAAAACCCCGACGACAAATGCTCCAAGCCCTGGGACTACTGCTGCGAGACCAAGCAGGACATCCTCGCGAACTCAGTAACAGTGCAGGTGGTGGATGCCAAGGGGCAAATCCTCCGAACGGACATGAAGGGGCGGCGCGGGCTGAAGGAACTGACGGAAATCGTCGTGATCGGTAACGTCTCGTCGGCAGACGGCAAGGCGGTGGTAGTCAATGCCCAGGCGGTGTATCCGGTCCAGTGACCTGACGGACACGGTCGAATACCCCAGCGGGCGGGACAGAAACGGGGTTCCGCCAGGTTCCGCATCACCCCGATCGGCTCGTTCGGCTTGTGTCCCCACATCCCGGCGTCGCGCGGCAACCGGACTTTTTAGGCCAATTGGCCATATTCACTAGAGAGAAACGGTTTGAGGAAGTTGTGGATACGGACACTCAACTCACCACGTGCGGTCGCACGACCGCACCGGGTGAGACGCGCCAGTCCCTCCGATCCTGGCGGCGACGGGCGTGAGCGGCGGAGCCCCGTTCGACACCCGATATCCATCCTCTCTTCGCATACCCTCCCGGGTCGCGAGACTCGCTGGTTGTCGTTTGAGTGTGCATGCCTCAGACTGCGCTTCCCACGTTTACGAGGTCCGTCGGGCTGTTGTCAGTTCTGTGGGCCGCGTGCAGCACCCGCCAACTCCCGCCAGCGCCGACGCTGCTCGCGCCAGTCCGAGACGGCGCACACGGTGCGCAGTTCGTGCTCGCTGACTGCATCCCGTTCACGCTCAACGCGAGACAGGAAAAGCAACTCCTCCTGGATGTCCGGAGCCAGGCACAGCAGGTCCATGATCTGGCTGATCCGAGCCCGCGTGACCTGCCCCAACCGGGCGAGGTCGGCGTGGGATTCGACCTCGCCCATCCGAACCAACTCCTCAAACCGGATCGCCAGCGCCATCAGGCGGGCGATGCGGGGCACGTGGCCTGCTTCAACGGCTGGCGCGGCGGGCTCCACGCCTACGTTGACCTCTTTCCGGCCCGCCGCCCCCCGCGTGAAGTGCACTGGGAACTCGATCGTGACGTCGTGCATGTCTTTCATGCGACCTCCTCGTGCTCAACGGGTGCCTGGCCGAGCGTGCGCAGCCCGGCCGGATGGAACGTGATCGACACCGTCTTCTTCGCACCGTCGTAGTCCACCCGTTTGACGAGGTTCGCAAGCACGGCCGCCTGTTCCCGCGGGTAGAGCACGTCCCACGTCGCGGCGAACTCGCGAAGCGAGGCCGCGACGTCGGACTGGGTGATCGACTCGTTCTCGATCTGTTCCGCCTCGGCGCAAAGAACTCGAGCCCGCTCGCTGGCCGTCGCCAGGCGTTCGTGGAGGTCGGCCAGCCGGGCGGCGGCGTTGGCGTCCGTGCCTGCGGTCATCGCGGCCTTGCGGATGTCGCCCTCAATCTTCTGGATCTCACGCGTGCTCGCCGTGTGGTCCTTGTCGATCTGGGCGCTCCGAGAGCGGATGCCGATCTGCAACTGGCGGAATGTCGCCGCTATCAGCGCCGCATCGCCGCCGATGTGCTTGATTCGGTCTACCACCATCCGCTCTATCTGCTCGGCTGGCAAGGAACCCGACGGGCACGCGTGCCAGCCCTGTTTCTGCGCGACGTAGCAGACGTAGTAGCGGTACGCGGCCTTCCCATCTTTGACGCTGTAGGTATGGCCCATCGCGTGCCCGCACGGCCCGCAGTGAATCAGCCCCTTGAGCAGCGCCCCGTGCTGGTTGCGGACGTGCATGCCGCCGGTGCGGCCGTTGTGCTTGATCGTCTGGAAGACCTGCTGCCAAAGCCGCTCGTCGACGATGGCCGCGTGCTCGCCGGCGAACAGCTCCTTCTTGTGCTTGACCTTGCCCACATAAGCCGGGTTGGTGAGCAGGCTGATCAGAAGGTGCTTGTCCCACACCCGGCCGCCGACCGCCATGCCCTTGCGGGTCGTCCAACGCTTGCTCGTACAGCCGCGGGCGTTGAGGATCTGGGCCACTTTGGTGAGCGAGCGGTGCTCCAGATACAAGTGGTAGATCTCGCGGACGAGCTCCGCCTCCGCGGCGTTGACCACGAGCTTGCTCCCGCCCGCGGGCTGGGGCGCGAGGTCGTATCCCAGGATCGGTTTGCCGCCGAACCACTTGCCCTTGCGCTTGGACGCGGCGATCTTGTCGCGGGTGCGCTCGGAGATGATCTCGCGCTCGAACTGGGCGAACGAGAGCAGGATGTTCAGCGTGAGCCGCCCCATCGACTGCGTGGTGTTGAACTGCTGCGTTACCGACACGAATGACACGCGGTGCTTCTCGAAGACCGCCATCATGCGGGCGAAGTCCAGGAGCGAGCGCGACAGGCGGTCGACCTTGTAGACCACCACGCAGTCGACCTTGCCGGCTTCGATGTCCGCCATGAGACGCTGGCAACCGGGTCGGTCGGTGTTCCCGCCGGTGAAGCCGCCGTCGTTGTACTGGTCCGGCAGCGCCACCCACCCCTCGTGCTTCATGCTGGCGATGTAGGCCTCCGCACTCTCGCGCTGGGCGTGCAGCGAGTTGAACTCCTGCTCGAGTCCCTGTTCGCTGGACTTGCGGGTGTAGATGGCGCACCGCACCGTCGGCACGCCGGACTGCTTGTGTGGTGCTGTATTGATGGACGATTTCATACGTTGCCCTCCGTGGTGCCGGGCTCATTGAGCCCGAAGAAGCGGAATCCGTTCCAGTGCGAGCCGGTCACCTTCGCCGCGATGGCGCTCAGCGACCGGTAGACCTCTCCGTCAAACTCGAAGCCTTTGGGCAGCACCCGGACGAACACGGCGCGGCCCTTGTACTCGCGGCGGAGGACCGTCCCGGGTGGCGGCAGCCGCCCGTCCTCTCGCGTGTGGATGGGCACGCTCACCACGCTCTCGCCGTTGGCCCGGGGCTTGGGCGCGTCCGGCGATTGGGCGCGTGGCGGGCTTCGTCGCAGGTCAGCGTCGTTGGCCAGTTCGCGTGCCCGCTGGCGTGCCCGCTCCGAGAGGTCCCCCTCCCGAAGCGCCTGCATCCGCCAGAGAATCCGTTTGATCAGCAGCACCTTGTGGTGCGTCCGCGTCTCTTCGCCGTAGACCTTGGCGTACCGCTGCTTCAGCTGCGGCACCGTCATCTGTTCCAAGGCCCGTTCGGCTGCATTCACATCGATCGCCATCGGGGTCTCCGTTCTCGTGGTCGTTAACCACGCGACTCATCAGGGCGGGCATGCTCGGAGAGTTCAAGTCGAGTCGGAGAGCCTTCTTGATGCTCGATGCTCGGCCCCGAAATGGCGACGTGTCGCCGCCGGCGGCGGATGCCCTCGGCAAAGATGGCGGCGATGTTGTCCAGCCGCGCGGCGGGCGTGGTCGGGGCATCGGGGTCGAGCGTGGTGGGGGCGGGCGCGTCGTCCGTGAGCGCGGTGTCGTGCACGGGCACATCCTCCGTAAAGGGGGACATGCATCCGTGCGGGCGTGCGCTTGGCGCTCGGCTTCGCACCTGATGCTGGAATGGGGCCCGCGTCCGGTGCGGGCCGTCTGCCTCTGAATACGCGAAACGGTCGGGGAGCGGCGCAGGGTCCGAATCTCACCCCTCGTTCACCCCGGCGGCGCGTTAACCAGACCCGCTCGGGCGTTTGAGAGCGCGGAGAGACTTTCGTCCCCCAACCCCGGCGTGGCGACCGAAACGGCGATGCGATGTCTCGGATTCGAGAGCGCCCGGCAAATCGCGGACTTTCAGGAAGTGCCACGATTCCCGAGAGATACGCGCGGTGGGCGAAAGGCCCAGACCGTTAACGAGAAAAGGCCTCTTTACGAGGCCTTTCTCAGAACTCCCCGACTAGGACTCGAACCTAGAACCTACCGGTTAACAGCCGGTCGCTCTACCATTGAGCTATCGGGGAATCGAAATATCAAACCGCTCGGTGCTCGCGGCCGCTTTGTCGCCCGCAAACACACCGAACACCCCGGCCATGGTCCGCCGGGGGCCAAAAGACTAGCCCCACCAGCCCGAGGGTCAAGTATCGGCCACACCGTCCCCTTGCTCCAGCCGTACACCCCGCTACCATTCCGGCTCGACAGACCGCTGGCGTCCCGCCTCAATGCCCTTTGCCAGCCGCCCGCACACCGAAACATCGCCCACGCCCCAGCAACCGACCGCGACAGACGACGGAGCATGCCATGAAGGACAAGATCCACCCGAAGTACTACCCCAACTGCCAGGTCTACCACAACGGCCAGGTCGTCATGACCTGCGGTGCGACCGTCCCCGAACTCCACGTCGAAGTGTGGTCCGGCTCGCACCCCTTCTTCACCGGCAAGCAGACCTTCGTCGACGCCGCCGGCCGCGTTGAAAAGTTCCAGCGCAAGTACTCCGGCAACTACTTCGCAAAGAAGTAAGCCACGCCCATCCAACCATCGCCCACCCCACGCGGCACCGAACTCCGGGCCGCGTGCTTTACTTTTGCCCACACCCCGTACCCACGCCCACACGCCATTCATCCATTGATCCGGATAAACGGATGAATACTGTGTACCATCGCTCGTCCCCAGTCGCCTCCCGCGCAGGCCGGAGAAAGCCCCAATGCCCCTGTCCATGACCGACATCCTCGCCTCAGGCCGCACTGTCGTCTTCGACGGTGCCATGGGCACCGCCATCTACAAAGTCCCGCTCACCATCGACGGCGACTACCGCGGCTGCGAGAACTGCACCGACATCCTCGTCCAGACCCGCCCCGACGTCATCCGCTCCATCCACGAGTCCTTCCTCCGCGTCGGCTGCGACGTGATCGAGACCGACTCCTTCGGCGCAAACCGCCTCGTCCTCGGCGAATTCAACATCGCCGACCAGGCCTACGACCTCTCGCGCCTCGCCGCCAAAATCGCCCGCGAAGCCGCCGACGCCTTCACCACATCCGCCCACCCGCGCTTCGTCGCCGGCTCCATCGGCCCCGGCACACGCCTCCTCACGCTCGGCCAGACCGACTGGGACGCCATGCGCGCCAGCTATCGCGAGCAGGCCCTCGGCCTCATCGACGGCGGCTGCGACTGCTTCATTATCGAAACCTGCCAGGACCTCTTGCAGGTCAAGTGCGCGATCAACGCCGTGCTCGAAGCACTCACCGAGCGCGGCAGAGGTCCGACAGACATCCCCATCATGGTCTCGGTCACCATCGAGAGCACCGGCACCATGCTCATGGGCACGGCGATCGAAGCCGCCGCGACCGCGCTCGCCGGCTATCCGATCGTCTCCCTCGGGCTGAACTGCGCCACAGGCCCCGCCGAGATGGTCGAGCACGTCCGCTGGCTCGGCGCACACTGGCGCTCGCTCGCCAGCCGCAGCCCCGCAGCGCCCGCCCTCCCTCGCTCCGTCAGCGTCATGCCCAACGCGGGCCTCCCCGTGCTCGTCGAAGGCCGCACCGAGTATCCTCTCGGCCCGCAACCATTCGTCGAGGCCATGCTCAAGTTCGTCGAGCACGACGGCGTGAACATCGTCGGCGGCTGCTGCGGCACAACCCCCGAGCACCTCGCCCTGCTCATCAAGGAACTCGACCGGCGCGGGCTTCGCGCCGCACGCCCGCCCGCGCCCTCCTCCGCCGCGCCCCGAGGCATCACCTCCCTCTACTCCGTCGTCGACTACCGCCAGGACGCATCGATGCTCATTATCGGCGAGCGCATGAACGCCTCGGGCAGCCGCGCGTTCAAGACGCTGCTGGAGAAGGAAGACTGGGACGGCATCGTCTCGCTCGCCAAGGAGCAGGTCCGCGAGGGCGCCCACGTGCTCGACCTCAACGTTGACTACGCCGGGCGCGACAACCCCCGCGACATGGGCGAGATCGTCTCGCGCGTCGTCCGCCAGGTCGATGTGCCGCTGATGCTCGACTCGACGCAGATCAAGACCATCGAGGCGGGACTCCGCCGCGCCCCCGGCAAGTGCATCATCAACAGCGCCAACTTCGAGGACGGCGAAGAGAAGTTCGACAAGATCATCGAACTCGCCCGCACCTTCAACGCCGCCGTCGTCGTCGGCTCGATCGATGAGGACAAGGAATCCTCGATGGCCCGCACGGCGGACCGCAAGGTCGCCGTCGCCCGCCGCGCGTTCCAGCGCGCGACGGAGAAGTGGGGGATGGATCCCTCCGACATCCTTTTCGATCCGCTCGTCCTCCCCATCTCCACCGGCATGGAGTCCGATCGCCGCTCCGCGCTCGAACTCGTCGAGGGTGTGCGCCGCCTGACCTCCGAGTTCCCCGACGCCCAGACGGTGGTGGGGCTCTCCAACGTCTCGTTCGGCCTCGCGCCCGCCGCCCGTGTCGTTCTCAACTCCGCCCTCCTGCACGAGCTCCGCGTCGCAGGCCTCACCAGCGCGATCGTCCATTACGCCAAGATCCTCCCCGACAACAAGATCCCCGCCGAGCAGTGGGCCGCCGCCCTCGACCTCATCTACGACCGCCGAGGTGGCACCGCTCTCCAGAGCGGTCTAACCATCGACCCCCTCCAACGCTTCATCGACCTCTTCAAGGATGCCGGCGCCGCTGCCAGGGAAGTCAAAGCCGCCGCCGACACCACCGTCGAGGCGCGGCTCCGCGCCCACATCATCGACGGCGAGAAACGCGGCCTGATCGACACGCTCGAAGAGTCGCTGAACAAGTACTCGCCCCTCGACGTCATCAACGACCACCTCCTCGACGGCATGAAGACCGTCGGCGAGCTCTTCGGCTCCGGGCGCATGCAACTGCCGTTCGTCCTTCAGTCCGCCGAGGTCATGAAGCAGGCCGTGGCCCACCTCGAACCGAAGATGGAGAAGAAGGCCGGCTCCACCAAGGGCACCATCGTCCTCGCCACCGTCAAGGGCGATGTCCACGACATCGGCAAGAACCTCGTCGACATCATCCTCTCCAACAACGGATACAGGGTTATCAACCTCGGCATCAAGCAGCCGCTCCCGGCCATCGTCGCCGCGTGGCGTGAGCACAAGGCCGACGCGATCGGGCTCTCGGGCCTCCTCGTCAAGTCCGTCAACGTGATGGAAGAAAACATCAAGGAACTCAACGAGCAGGGCCTCTCCCCGCCGCTCCTCCTCGGCGGCGCGGCTCTCTCTCGCCCCTACGCCGAGGGCCACCTCCGTCCTCTCTACGCCGGCGACTGCTTCTACGCGAAAGACGCCTTCGATGGCCTCCGCACCATGGAGCACCTCATGTCCGGCAAGAGCGACCTCCTCGCACAGGAAGTCGCCTCGCGCCTCGAGAAACGCTCCAAGGCCGAGGAGATGATCGTCAACACCCGCGCCGCCAAGCTCGCCGCGGCGAATAGAACCGCGAGCGTGAGCGAGCGGACAGTTGCCGCAACACACACGATCACGCGTTCCGATGTCCGCACCGACGTTCCGATTCCTCGTCCGCCGTTCTTCGGCTCCCGCGTCGTCACCGGCATCGACCTCGACGACGTGTATCCATTCCTCAACCCCATCGCGCTCCTCCGCGGCCAGTGGCAGGTCAAGAAGGGTGCGCTCTCCGACAGCGAGTACGAGCACCTCGTCGAAGACGAGTTCAAGCCCATCCTCGAAGACCTGAGAAGACGCTGCAAGTCCGAACGCATCCTCGAGCCCGCCGTGGTCTACGCCTATTTCCCGTGCAACAGCGATGGCGACGACCTCATCATCTGGACGCCCGAGTCCGCCGGCCGCCCGCTCGGCGAGCGCGTCGAGCGTGAACGCTTCACGTTCCCTCGCCAGCAGGGGGTGGGGGGGGGCAAGAGGCGTCTGTGCATCAGCGACTTCTTCCGGCCGATCCGTGATCTCGCGACCGATGCACCGGGCCAGACCGACGTGCTGGGGCTGCACTGCGTGACGGTGGGGGCGCGGGCGACCGAGGCCTGCCGCGTGCTGTTCGAGTCCGGCGACTTCACGAAGTATCTGTACCTGCACGGCTTCGCCGTCGAGACAGCGGAGGCGCTCGCGGAGTTCTGGCACAAGCGGATGCGACAGGAACTCGGCATCGGCAACGAGGACTCACCGAAGATCCGCGACCTCTTCACCCAGAAGTACCGCGGCAGCCGCTACTCCTTCGGCTATCCCGCCTGCCCCGACATGACCGACCAGCGCAAACTCTTCCGCCTCCTCGAGCCCGAGCGCATCGGCTGCACGCTGACCGAGAACGAGCAGATCGATCCGGAACAGTCGACATCCGCGATCATCGTGCACCACCCCGAAGCCAAGTACTTTAACGTGTGAGACGCGAAGACGAAGAGACCACAGAGATCGCCGAGAGCGCGGAGTCTCGCAGAGGGAAAGAGTGGAGAAGAGAACAGGTTGAACGCGGATCTCAGAGGAGACAGCGGGTGGCATGCCTGCTCGCAAAGCAGGCATGGCTCGCCGCCTTCGCCCTCTGTCCCTCCGCTCCTCCGTGCGTTTTTCTCAAATTCCCTAACCCACTCTCCCACAACGACTTCCATTATTTGTTCCAACAGTCACTGACAGACGTCTGTCAGTGACACACCCACCCCGCGCTTGCATCACTCCCGCCGCGCCGTACATTCATCTCCATGATCGCCTCACCCGACATCGCACACCAGAGCGCACACAACAATCTCCCCGCCGCGCCCACCGACCGCCAACGCTGGGCACACCTCCTCGTCCTCGACATGCTCAAGGCGAACCTCCCCCTCCCCGCCCTCGCCGCTCATCTCAACATCCCCTTCCTCACACTCATCGACTACATCAACACACCCGAAGTTCAGGCCGAGATCGACGCCTACGACCAGCTCCTCACCCTCCGCGCCCGCCTCCTCGGCCAGACCGCTCGCCCCATCTCGCTCCGCAAACTCCTCGACATCCTCGAATCTCCCGCGCCGCAACCCAGCGGCCGCGATCCCGAGGCCGATACCCGTACCCTCCACCGCCACGCCGAGCTCATCCGCCGCACCGCGACCACCATCGCCAAAGAATCCCGCGTCCTCGCGCCCAAACCCACACCCGCGCCAAATCCCGCCCCCAAACTCATGGCCGCGCCCACACCATCCGCCGATCAACCCGCGCAAAAGGGAGCACCGAGCGCCACCCAGCAAGCAAGCTCGGGGGCTCTGTCGGGCTCTCACTCAAAGGACAACGCGAGCTCCCGGGTGGCATGCCTGGGCGAAGACCAGGCATGCAAGAACAGCGTCACAACGCATGGCCGCGAGGACGACGCCATCCCATCCGAAGAGCCCGCGCATCACTCGCAACACGAACCCCCCGCCCCCGCATCACCCGCGCCCAGCGCACCCTCCCTCCGCGCCGCCGCCGGCTCCACGCGCACTGTTCGCGACACCCCGCGCCGCGCCCGCGACCGACCCGCCGCGTAACCACAAGCACAACGCGCACCATCCCGCACGAACGACCCGCCCGCGACGCCGGGCCCGCTGTCACGCGCAACCCTCACCATGCCTGCTCTTCGAGCAGGCATGCCACCCGATTCTGATCGCTTCGCCCCTCGCGGCGTCCTCTTCTTCTCCGCGTTCCTCCGCGTCCTCCGCGTTCAAAGTCTCTCTCTTCTTCGCGATCTTCGTGCCCTTCGCGTTCAATCTCTTCTCTCCTCCTCTGCAAAACTCTGCTACCTCCGCTCCCTCTCCGTTCTCTTCACGATCCCGCCACACCCGCGGCTCCCTTCTCGCTGGCCGTTCAGCAACCTCTGTTTGCCAGCTGGCTCTTTGCCATTTGCCATCTGCCCCCCCTCCACCCCTACCCTCTCTGCGACACTCTGTTTCCTCGGCGACCTCTGCGTTCTCTTCAGTTCTACCCCTTGATCGCCTGAAACGCCTGCATCACCCGCTCCTTCACCATCGCGCGGTCGACAATCGGCGCCGGATACTTCAACGTCGACCGTAGCAGCAGCGGCAATTCCGACGGATCGTGGATCATCTCGTTGTCGAGGTCCGCAAGCTCCGGGACCCAGCGACGGATGAACGTGCCATCCGCGTCGAACTTCCGGGACTGGCTGATGGGGTTGAAGATGCGGAAGTACGGCGCAGCATCCGTTCCCGTCGAAGCGGACCACTGCCAGCCGCCGTTGTTCTGGGCGAGATCGCCATCGACGAGGTGCTGCATGAAGTGGCGTTCGCCGAGATGCCAGTCGATGAGCAGGTCCTTGGTGAGGTACATCGCCACGATCATGCGGAGCCGGTTGTGCATCCAGCCGGTGTGGAGGAGCGCGCGCATGGCGGCATCGACGATGGGGACGCCGGTGCGCCCGTCTCGCCACGCATCGAAGCCCTCCGGATCATCGCGCCAGCGCAGCCGCTCGGTCTCGGGTTTGAAGGCGCGGCCCATGCAGAGGCGCGGGTACGCGGCCATGAGGTGGCGGTAGAACTCGCGCCAGACGAGCTCGCTGATCCAGTGCGTCGCACCCGGGGATGGGCCGTCGAGTTTGTTTCGATTGGCTTCCAGTGCGGCGTGCAGGCACTGACGCGGAGAGATGGAGCCGATGGAGAGGTGGTGCGAGAGCGTGCTGGTGCCGTCGATCGCCGGAAAGTCGCGCTGGTCCTTGTACGAAGCAATGGACCTCTCGGCGAAGCGACTCAGACGCTTCATCGCGGCCCTCTCGCCCGCGGGCCAGAGTTCGGGGCGCGGCCACGGCTCGAAGCCCTTGATGCGAGACGGGACCTCGTCGGACTTGATCTTGATCGGCTCCTGCTTCTTCGGCTTCGGAAGCACTTCGGGGATGCCCTCGGATTCAAGGTGCTTGATCCAGCACTTCTTGAAAGGCGTGAAGACGGTGTACCAGCGGCCTTCGCCTGTACGGAGGACTCCGGGCGGCACGACGGTCTGGTCGTCGAAGGCGTGGGTGGAGATCTCCTCATTGGCGAGGGCTTCGGTCATGGCTTCGTCCCGACGGACCTCGTTGATCTCGTATTCCTTGTTGAAGAACACGGCGCGAGCGCGGACCTCGCGAGCGAGTTTCAGCAGGGCGGACGGGACGTCCGCGAAGCGGGGGACGGTGATGATGCGGAGGGGGATGTTGAGCGTGGCGAGTTCGGCAGAGAGCTCGCGCAGCGTCCGCAGGATCAGGTCGGCCTTGACGGGTGCCATGTCGTGCGCAGCCCACTGCTCGGGCGTGATGGTGTAGACCGCGACGACGCTGGCGTTCTCACTCGAAGCATCGCGGCGGGCGTGCCAGAGCGCGGTGTTGTCGGCAACGCGGAGATCGGATCGGAACCACATGAGGGTGGGCATGCATTCGCTCGCTGTCGTCGGTCAGTCGCATACACCGTATCGCCGCTTGATGCTCGAGGCGGAGATGCGGAGTTCGGTGCGTTCGCTCGGGCTGATGCGGTCGAGGTTCTTGAGCATCATGGTCATGCGGCGGTTGCCTGCGAGCCGCTCGCGGTGGCGGTCGAGGAAGTCCCAGTAGAGGACGGTGAAGGGGCATGCATCGTCGCCGGTTCGCTTCGCGGGGTGGTAGCGGCAGTGTGTGCAGTAGTTGCTCATGCGGGCGATGTACTGCCCGCTGGAGATGTAGGGCTTCGTGCCGACGACGGGGGGCTTGGTGGGTGTGCCGTCGGCGTGCTGCGACATGCCGAGGGTGTTGGGAAGGGTGACCCAGTCGACGGCGTCGATGTACATGCCGAGGAACCAGTCGCTGACGGCCCTGGGTTGGACGCCGGCGAGGAGGGCGAAGTTGCCGATGACCATCAGACGTTGGATGTGGTGGCCGAAGCCGTGGTTGAGGACTTGTGTGATGCAATGCGACAGGCAGGCCATGTCGGTCTGCCCGGTCCAGTAGAACTCGGGGAGGAGGCCCGTGTGTCCAAGCCAGTTGCGCGTTTCGTAGGTGGCGCCTACGTGGTGGTAGATGGCGCGGATGTACTCGCGCCAGCCGCAGATCTGACGCACGAAGCCCTCGGCGGACTGGAGCGGCACGAGGCCAACTTCGTAGGCGCTGAGAGCGGCGTCGATGCACTCGCGCGGCGAGATGAGTTTGAGGTTGAGGGGCGCGGAGAGGAGGGAGTGGTAGAGGAAGGGCTCATCGGTCCACATGGCGTCTTCGTAGGGGCCGAATAGCGGGAGGCGATTGGTGATGAAGTCGTCGAGGGCGGCGAGGGCGTGTTCACGCGTGACAGGCCACGCGAAGGAGGATGCTTCACCGGGAAGGTCTGGAAGGCGGCGGGCGATGAGGGCGATGACATCGCGCGTGATCTCGTCGGGCGGGAATCGCAGTGGTGGAGGTGGAGGGGGCTTGGGGCCGGACTTGCCGAAGGGGAGGCGGTTCTGTTTGTCGAGGTTCCACTCGCCTCCGACGGGCTTGTTTCCGTCCATGAGGAGATTGAGGCGGCGGCGTTGTTCGCGGTAGAAGAACTCCATGACGAGATCGCGACGCCCGGCGGCCCATGCTGTGAACTGGTCGCGCGTCGTGAGGAAGTGAGAATTCTCGAGGATCGTGACGGGGATGCGGAGGTCGGGTTGCCAGGCGCGGGCGGTGGCGATGAGACGGTGCTCGCCCGGCTCGATGAGGATGAGGCGCTCCGGGCGGAGGTCGGTAACGGCGCGGCGGACCTCGCCGTCGATGGTCCCCGTGTTATCTCGGTCGTCGAGTGTGACGTAACGGATGGGGATGCCTTGGGTGTGGAGCCGCAGCGCGTGATGACGCATGGCGGAGAGAAAGAGGATGGTGCGTTGTCGGTGGCTGGGGACGTGGGTTGATTCGGCGGGGACTTCCATCATCAGGATGGCATCCCGAGTCGGGTCGAGGTCGGCGAGCGCGGGGGAGTCATGGGCGAGGTGGTCGCCGAGGATGATGATGAGGTTGCGGAGGGGATGAGGGATGCGGGACTCGAGCACATCTGACCAGGTGCTGGCGGGGGGGATGGATGCACGAGGTGCAGTGGCGCGTCTGGGCATGGATCACGCTGAGGAGGGGGCAAGCATCAGGAGCGAGAGGATGGCTCGGACCGACCATGCGATGGTGCGCAGCCAGTTTGTTCTGATGAGCGAGCCGATGATGCGGGTGTCGGCGGCACGCTCGAGTGCTGCGTGTCTGGGAACCTGGATAAGGAAGGTGGAGAGCCAGATGGCTCCGAGGAGGGCGATCCCCGGGATTGCGAGGTTGGACGCTGCGATGCCGAGGATGAGGATCGCGAGGGCTGAAGCGGCCTCTACGAGCATGAGTGGGCCGACCACGAGGGATGTGCGGCTCATGTGCTCGCGTTGGTATGCTGTGTAGGCCTCGGGCGGCACGCTCAGGAAGAGCGGATAGTGCACGACCTGCACGAACCAGATGATCCCGGCCATCGCGAGTGTTGCGAGGGCGTGGACCATCAGGAGGAGCGAGTTCGCGTCATCGGAGAGCATGCATCACAAGGGAGCCGGCGCAACTGACTTTGTCTCTGGGCGGTCTTCTGCGAGAAGGGTGACTGGCGTGCGCAGACGGACGGGGATCTGGACCTCCATCCAGCGGTTCTGCGGGCGAACCTCGGGGCCGTTGTAGTGCATGGCTCTCGGGTCGCCGGCGCGTTCCCACGCGGTCTGGGATGCGAGCCACGTGTTGAGTTCGTTGAGCCCATCCGTCAGATTGCGGGTTGCGTAGGGGGCGGTCATGCCGATCGCGACAACGGTGATGGGAGGGGCATCCTGTACAGTGACGAGCCCGTCCTTGCCGGTGGGGCCTTGATCGACGCGGCGATAGAGAAAGGACATGGTCCAGCCGTTGGTCGATCCGCTCTCAAGGCCTCGGTAGTCCATCTCGACAGGGGAGGTCATCTCGATATCGCGGCGCTGGATGTGTTTGAAGAGGGGCCAGAAGGCGACGTTCATGCCGAGATCAGCGGGCCCGTTGGATGAGAACTCGGCGCGACGCACGATGGGGTAGCGTTTGAGTTCGATCGCACCCGGCGGCGTGGGAGGCGGATAGCCCTCGGGGAGGGGAGTGTCGATGCGGGCTTTGCCGCTGGTGTAAACACCGTTGTTGAAGATGGTCTGGGCTTCAAGATCGCCTCCGACGCGGAGGACTGTCCAGGGAGCGGCTGGCTGAGCCATAGCTTCGGTTCCGGCCGATGTCACACCAGATGCAGCTGGGGGCTCTGGATCGGCAGGCGGCGGAGTTATGGACGTGCAGATAGCGGCGAGCGCGGCAAGGATGGACATGGGAGTCTCCTGACACGGTTTTCGGTACGGTCGGTCTGGTGGATTCGCGACGGCAACAATCGCGGATCACGAGTCCTATCGGGGAGCCATGGCCAGAAAAGCCCCACAACATGAGGATCGTAAAGGAGCGGGGGCTGAGGGGCCGATCGATGGTGTCGGCTTGGTGCGCGCGTGGTTTTGGGAGAGGGGGTGGACGCCGTTTGCGTTTCAGGAGGAGGCGTGGGAAGCGTATCGAGCGGGGGCGTCGGGACTGATCCATGTGCCGACGGGCGCGGGCAAGACGCTCGCGGCGTTTGGTGGGCCGCTGGCCGCGTTGGCGGATGAAAGACAGGGGGAGGGTGAGTCCCGGGGGCTGCGGGTGCTGTACGTAACCCCTCTGCGGGCGGTGGCGAGAGACATCGAACTGGCTTTGAAGGAGATCACGGGAGAGGTTGTGCCGTGGGCGAGGGTGGAGTCGAGGACTGGGGACACAAAGCAGAGCGTGCGGGCGAGGCAGCGGAAGGAACTGCCGGAGGTGCTGGTCACGACACCGGAGTCGCTCTGCCTGCTGCTGACGCGGGAGGATGCGTGTGAGCGGTTCGCGGTGCTGTCATGCGTGATCGTCGATGAGTGGCACGAGCTCTTGTCGAGCAAGCGTGGGACGCAGGTGGAGCTGGGGCTGGCGCGGCTGCGATCGTTTGCGCCGGGTGTGCGCACATGGGCGATGTCGGCGACGATCGAGAACATCGATGAAGCCGCGAGATCGGCCGTTGGCGAGCGGGAGACCGCGCGGATCGTGACTGCGAGCGTGGAGCGGCGCGTGGTGATCGAGACCGTGCTGCCATCGGAGGGAGGGGAAGTACCAGAGGGCAAGGAGAGAGAGCGGCTTCCCTGGGCGGGGCACCTCGGGATGCCGCTGCTTCCGGCGGTTCTGCGTGTGCTCGACCCAGGTATCTCGACGATTGTGTTCGTGAACACGCGGTCGCAGGCGGAGCGATGGTTCCATGCGATCGCGATCGAGCGGCCGGACTGGGAGAGCCGCATGGGGTTGCACCACGGCTCGGTGGATCGTGGAGCGAGGGAGAAGCTCGAGCGAGGTCTGAAGACGGGTGAGGTTGGGATTGTGGTGGCGACGAGTTCGCTCGATCTGGGTGTGGACTTTGCGCCTGTGGAGCGGGTGATGCAGATCGGATCACCGAAGGGGATTGCGCGGCTGCTGCAGCGTGCGGGGCGATCTGGGCACACGCCGGGCGGGGTGTCGCGGATTCTGTGCGTGCCGACGCATGCGATGGAGGTTGTCGAGGTTGAGGCGGTGAGGCGTGCGATCGGGGGTGGGGCGGGGGGGATTGGGATCGAGGCGCGCAGGTCGCTGGGAAAGCCCCTTGATGTTCTGGCTCAGCACATCGTGACGTGCGCGATCGGTGGGGGGGTTGAGGTTGACGTGTTGTATCATGAGGTGCGTTCGACGGCAGCATATCGGGAGTTGACGCGGGCGGAGTTTGATTGGGCGTTGTCGCTGGCGGTTGACGGCGCGGGATTGCTGAGGGCGTATCCGCAGTATCGAAAGGTCGTGGTGGAGGGTGGTGTTGCGCGGGTCGCAACCGCACGGGCGGCGCAGATGCACCGGCTGAACGTTGGGACGATCACGGGCGAGGCAACGATGGATGTTCGCTTTGCGACCGGGCGGCGGCTCGGCTCGATCGAAGAGGACTTCATCTCAGGGCTTCGGGCGGGTGACAAGTTTGTGTTTGCGGGGAAGGTGCTGGAGTTGAAGGGTGTTCACGACAGTGCTGCGATTGTGAGGCCCGCGAAGGGATCAACGACGCACACGCCGCTTTGGGCGGGGACGAGATTGCCGATCTCGGAGGCGTTGTCGGAGGGCGTGCGGGAGGTGCTGGGCACACACGCGGATGTGGGGACGCCGGAGGGGCGTGCGATCGCGAGGTTGCGGGCGATTCAGGGGGCGGTGTCGCATGTGCCTCGGGGGGATGAGGCGTTGATCGAGTTATGCTCGACGCGGGAGGGGTCGCACGCGTTCATCTTCCCGTTTGAGGGACGGCTGGTGCATGGAGGGCTTGCGGCGTTGCTGGCGTTCAGGTTGACGCGGGCGTCGAGAACGACGCTCTCGACGGCATCGAATGACTATGGGTTTGAGTTGCTGGGTCCGGATGGGTTTGACTTCGAGGGGGCGTTTGCCGCGCTGGGTCCGGACGGGTTGTTCGACGCATCGCGGATCGTGCAGGAAGCGGGGGAGAGCGTGAATCTTGGGGAGATGGCCAAGCGGCAGTTTCGTGAGGTGGCGCGGGTCGCCGGACTGGTCTTTCAGGCGTATCCGGGGTCGGCGCGATCGGGGCGGCAGACGCAGGTGGGGGCTTCGCTGTTGTATGACGTGTTCATGGAGTTTGACCCTAAGCATCCATTGCTGGAGCAAGCGCGGCGGGAGGTGCTGGAGCGACAGTTCGAGGAGAGCCGCCTTGCGCGTACACTGGCACGGCTTCGCGCCTCACGATTGGTGGTCAAGCGGATCGAGCGGCCATCGCCTCTGAGTCTGCCTCTGGTGATCGAGCGTGTGGGGGCGCGGATGTCGAGCGAGACGCTGACGGAACGGATCAGGAGGATTGAGGAGCAATGGGAGAAGGATGCGTCACGATCGACATTGCGGGGGAGGCGATCACGCTGATGCCGGATCGTGCGGCGTGGTGGGCGTCGCGTGGGATGGTGATCGTGTCGGACCTGCACCTCGGGAAGTCGGAGACGATGCGGGTCGCGGGGCTGCCGGTGCCGGATGTGGACCTTGATGAGCAGTTCGAGCGGTTGGAGCGCGTGGTCGCATCGGCGGGCGCGGAGCGGGTGGTGATCGCGGGAGATCTGATCCATGCGCACGCGGGCCTCACGGCGGCGTTGACGGATCGTGTCGCGGCGCGTCTGGATGCGTTGAGGTCTCTGGGCGTGCAGTTCACGCTGGTGAGGGGGAACCATGACCGGCGCATCGATGCGGTGGAGCGGGTGTGGGGTCTGCTCGACATCCGGGATGAGATGCAAGAGGGTTCGATCCGTATCGTTCACGAGCCGGGGGAGGCACGGCCGGGCTGCGGCATGATCGCGGGGCATCTGCATCCGGCTCTCTCTGTCGGCGGGGTGAAGGTGCCCGCGTTTGTGGTCGCGGCGCGGCGGCTGATTCTGCCGGCGTTCAGCCGGTTCACTTCGGGGGGGAGGGTTGCGAGCGAGCGAGGGACGAGGTGGTATCCGATCGCGGAAGGATGTGTGATCGCGATGGAGATGCGGGGAATGGGCGGGAAGCGTGCGGAAGAACTCCGATCGGCTGCGCGGGGCGGGGAACGCTGATATCTTGCTCACATGAGCGAGAAGCAGATACGGGGCATGGCATCGCGAGTGGCGTCGTTCGGCACGAGCATCTTTGCGGAGATGACGCGTCTTGCGACCGAGCACAAAGCAACGAATCTGTCGCAGGGGTTTCCTGACTTTGACGGGCCCGCGTTTCTGAGAGAGGGCGCGAAGGCCGCGATCGACGCGGGGCAGAACCAGTATGCGCGGATGCTGGGGCATCCGCTGCTCTGCGAAGCGATCGGCGCGAGGTGGAGGGCTGAGACGGGGTTGTCGATTGATGCCGACCGTCAGGTGCTGGTGACGAGCGGGTGTACGGAGGCGTTGGCCGCGACGTTCCTCGGATTGATCGAGCCGGGGGATGAGGTGGTGATGTTCGAGCCGTTCTATGACTCGTATCGCGCCTGCGCTTCGATGGCGGGGGCGCGGGTCCGGCCGGTGCGGTTGATCCCGGGGGTGAGGGGGTGGGAGTTTGATCAGCGTGAATTGGAGGAGGCGTTCGGAGAGAGGACGCGGGCGATCCTTGTGAACACGCCTCACAACCCGACGGGAAAGGTGTTCACGCGGGAGGAGTTGCTGGTGATCGCGCGGCTGTGTGCGCGATGGGGCGTGGTTGCGATCACGGATGAGGTGTACGAGCGGCTGGTGTATCGCGAGAATCGGCCGCACATTCGGATGGCGACGCTGCCGGGGATGGAGGATCGGACGCTGACACTCTCAAGCATCGGGAAGTCGTTCAGCGTGACGGGTTGGAAGATCGGATGGGCAATCGGACCGGCGGGGCTGGTGGCGGGCGTGCGAGCGGCGCATCAGTTTCTGACGTTCGCTGTCTCGACACCGATGCAGATCGCGTGTGCGGAGGCGATCCGGCCGGGGGGGCCTGGGGATGCGTATGTGGCGTCGCTGGTCGAGGAGTATCGGACGGGGTTGGGGCTGCTGGGCGGCGCGCTCGCGGAGATGGGTTTCGGCGTGATGCCTGTCGAAGGGTCGTACTTCATCATGGCGGATCATCGGATGCTGGGGTTTGAGAATGACGTGGAGTTGTGCCGCGATCTTGTGGTGCGGGGTGGTGTGGCGGCGATTCCGCCGAGCGCGTTCTACGAGCGGCCCGAGGATGGAGCGTCGTTTGTGCGATTTGCGTTCTGCAAGCGTCGAGAGACGTTAGAGGCGGCGATCGAGCGAATGCGTGTGTGGCGAGAGGGGTTGATCGGGAGGTCGGCATGAGCGGGGGATGGATCCGGGCGATCGGAGCGTGGATCAGCGGCGTGTTCAGGCGTTGTGCGCCGGATCCGTTTGTGCTCGCGCTTCTGTTGACGCTGCTGACCGGCGCGATTGCGATCGGGGTGGGTTATCCGGGCCGGGAGCTGGGTGTTGGTGAGCGAGCGACGGCAACGATGCGCGCGTGGGGCGGGCTCGACGGTCCGGGGATGTGGTCGCTGCTTGCGTTCTCGATGCAGATGTGCCTGGTGATGGTGACGGGTCACGCGTTGGCGGAGAGCGGGCCGGTCGCGAGGTTGCTGCGTCGGATGTCGGGTGTTGCGCGTGATGGACGAAGCGGCGCGGCGATGGTGGCGTGCGTTGCGTGTCTTGCGGGGATTGTGAACTGGGGTCTGGGGCTGATTGTCGGGGCGATACTGGCGCGTGAGGTGGGGAGGGCACTGGCATCGCGGGGTGTTGGGTTCAGCTACCCGGTGCTCGCTGCGGCGGGGTACACCACGATGATGGTGTGGCACGGGGGTATGTCGGGGAGCGCGCCGCTGAGCGTGGTGACGGTTGAGAAGGCGGGGGCGACGCTTCCGCGCGAGGTGCTGGCGGCGCACGCGCCGGCGAGCGGAGCGTGGATCGGTCTGGACCAGACGCTGGGCTCGACCTTGAACCTGATTGTGACGGGTGGATTGCTGGTGATTGTGCCGCTGACGGTGTGGCTGCTGGCGCCGCGCACGGGGAGTGGCGAGTTGCCACGGGGCGTGAGGGTGTGCGCGGGGGAGAACGAGAGCGAGAGAGAAGAGGATGAGGGGTGTGGGGCGGGCGCGATACCGAGGTGGCTCGAGCGTTCGCGTGTGCCGGGGTGGGTTCTGGGGTTGCTGGCGATGGGAATGGTCGGGATGTATGTTTCGGAGCGTGGGTGGAGAACGGTGGGGTTGAATGAGATCAACCTCGCGATGTTCGCTGTGGGGCTGCTTTGTCACGGATCGATGGGGGCGTACGCGCGGGCGGCGGAGGATGCGGCGCGGGGGTGTGTGGGCGTGATCATCCAGTTCCCGTTGTATGCGGGGATCATGTCGATGATGCAGGAGTCTGGGCTGGTTCGGATGATCGCGGAGGGGATGGTTTCGGTTGCGGATGAGCGATCGCTGCCGGTGCTGGGGTTTCTGTCAGCGGCGCTGGTCAATCTGTTCGTGCCTTCTGGAGGGGGCCAGTGGGCTGTGCAGGGGCCGATCGCGATCGAATCGGCGTCGGCGATGGGGACGCCCCTGGGTGAGGCGGTGATGGCGATCGCCTACGGGGACCAGTTGACGAACATGCTCCAGCCGTTCTGGGCGCTGCCGCTGTTGGCGATCACGCGGGTGAGAGCGAGAGAGATCGTGGGATATACGGCATGTGTGATGGCTGTCGGGGGTGTGTGGATCGCGGCGATGCTGTACATTCTGTGATGTGAATGGTGTGAACGAAGAGATCGTGAGAGAGATGTGCGAGGGGATCGTGCGCGAAGTGGTTGATCGCGTGGGACCAGCGGCGATGGTGGCGCGGGCGTGGCCGCGGGTTGAGGAGATGCTTTCGGATACGAGCGGGTGCGGGATCGATGTGGTGGGGATCGGGAAGGCATCGGCAGGGCTTGCAGAAGCGGTGCTTGAGATGCTTGAGGTGGGAGTTGGGGACAGGGAGGGGGGGCAAGGAGGGGGGCGGATTGCCAGAGGGATTGTGCTCACGCCATCGGCGCGGGGGCTCCGTAGGGTCGGGCGTGCACGGATCGAGGTTGTAGAGGTTGACCATCCGAGCCCGACGGAGCGGAATGTCTCTGCGACGGCGCGTGTGGAGCGGTTTGTTCGAGAGGGCGCCTCGCGGGGCGAGGGGCGGACGCTGCTCGTGCTGGTCTCGGGCGGGGGATCGGCGCATCTTGTGTCGCCGGCGGATGGGTTGTCGGTCGGCGATGTTGCGGCGGTGTCGATGAGGATGATGCGTGCCGGAGGGACAGTTGATGAGTTGAACTCGGTGAGGAAGCATGTCGAGCGGCTGAAGGGCGGGGGGTTGGCACGGTTGGCGAGTGGGTACTCGCGCGTGGTGTCGCTGGTTGTGTCGGATGTGATGGGGGATGATCTGTCCGTGATCGCTTCGGGGCCGCTTGCGCCGGATCCGACGACGTATGCCGATGCGTTGGAGGCGATGAGGGAGCGTGGGGTGTCGAGAGAGGACGCGCCCGCGGTGTGGGCTCATCTTGAGCGTGGAGTGAGGGGAGAGATCGCAGAGACAGCGAAGCCGGGTGATCCGTGTTTCGACAGGGTTCGCCAGCGGATCATCGGGAGCAACGCGGACGCGATGCGTGCGGCGGAAGAAGCGATCATGGGGCGCGGCGTGCGGGTTCTCTCCGTGCGTGGGGGCGCTGTGGGCGAGGCGGCGGATCGTGGGCGAGAGATGGTTGTTGAGATGGCACGGGGGGCGGCGAGCGCTGGGGCTATGGGGATTGTGTGGGGCGGAGAGACGACTGTGACGGTCGGAGATCGGAGCGGTGTAGGGGGGAGGAATCAGGAGTTTGTGCTGGCGGCGGCGAGGGCGATGGCTGGTAGAGCGGACGCTCTGGTTCTCGCGTTCGGGACGGATGGGATCGACGGGCCAACGAATGCCGCGGGGGCGTGGGCGACGGGGGAGACGTGGGAGAGGATTCGTGTGGCGGGTGTTGATGCCGAGGTCGCGCTGCGGGAGCATGACAGCCATCGCGCGTTGGGGGCCTCGGGATCGCTGATTCGGACGGGACCGACGGGCACGAATGTGAATGATGTGATGGTTGCGATCGTGGGTGGAATGGCGTTGCCCGAGGGAGGTGTGCGATGACGGTGAGCATCTGGCGGCGGAGCATGACGCTTGGGGTTCGGTCTTGTGACGTTGCGGTGATTGGCGCGGGGATATGCGGGTTGTCGGCCGCGGCGGCGTTGACGAGGCGAGGTCTTCGGGCGGTTGTGATCGAGCGACATTCCGCGGGAGCCGGCGCGAGCGGGCGCAATGCGGGGTTTCTCATGCGAGGGGCGGCGGACAACTACTGGGCGGCGTGTGAGCAGTACGGGCGTGAGGTCGCGAGGACGCTCTGGCGTGTGAGTGAGGAGAATCTCGCGATGCTGCGGCGTGCGGGGATCGAGCGGTTGGGCTCGTATCGCGCGAGGCCGTCGTGCCTGGTTGCGTTGACGGAGGATGAGCGAGCGCAGATCGAGAAGTCGGCAGCGTTGCTGCGAGAGGACGGCTTTGCGACAGAGGTGATCGGTGCCGGGGGTGGGGAGGCACCCTCGGATTCGCTTTGGAATGGGGCGCTCGCGAGATCACGCGGGGCGATGGGGCTTGTGAATCCCGAGGATGCGTGCTGCAACCCGGTGGAGCTGGTGGAGCATCTGCGGGGTCTGTGTGGGTGTCCTGTGCTTGAGGGGCAGGAGGTGCTTGGGATTGACGATGCGGGGAGCGCGTTGTCTGTGCGGATGACGGACGGCGTGGTGAACGCGGGGAGGGTGTTTATCGCGACGAACGCGTATGCGGGGCTGCTTGTGCCGGAGCTCGCGGGAGTGGTGACGCCACGCAGGGGGCAGATGCTGGCGATTCGCGCGGAGGGTCGGACGCTGGCGATGAACTATTACGCGAACCACGGGTCGGAGTACTTTCGAGAGGGGTATGACGGAACGCTGGTGTTCGGCGGCTGCCGCGTGCATAGGGAGGATGTTGAGGTCGGGTATGAGGATCGCCCGACGGAGGATGTTCAGGGATTGATCGAGCGATTCGCGTGCGAGGCGCTCGGCGCGGAGCGTGTGGATGTGGTGGCGCGATGGACGGGGGTGATGGGATTTTCGCCGGACGGGCTGCCGCTGGTGGGGAGTCTTGGGAGGGGGAAGGGGTGGAATGATCGCGTGTGGTTCTGCGGAGGGTTCACTGGGCATGGGATGTCGCTGGCGCATCGCACAGCGGCGATGGCTGTTGAGGAGATGCTGGGCGGTGCTGCGGGACCGTTTTCGTTGAAGAGGGTGATGTGAAGACAAAGAACTCCGCCGAGGAGCGAGAATCGGCTCTGAGAGCCGATCGACCCAAATGCATCGGATTCGATCACGGGCAGCCGATGCCGAACCAGTTGAAGAAGTCGAGGAAGTCCTGGATGTCGATGATGCCGTCGAGGTTGACATCGGCGCGTGGGTTGAGGTTGCCGAAGTCGTTGAAGAAATCGAGGATGTCGAGGATGTCGGCGAGCCCGTCGAGGTTATAGTCGGCGCGGCATGGCTCTTGTGCGGCTCCGATGTCGGCGGAGTGCGGTGGGCGGGCGCGCTGGGCCTGATCGTCGAGGATGATGTTGCCGCTGGGTGAGGTGATGGGGCCGGGGCCTCCTGCCTGGCGGAGGGGGCTGGGCGCGACGGGGAGGAGCATGGGTCCTCTGGAGCCGGGGACGAAGAGCGGTGGGGTGAGCATCGGATCCAAGGGCGAGCCGGGTGTGCCGGAGATGTCGCCGGGCCCGGTGAGGAGGGCGGTGCCGTCGGCGTCGAAGTTCCAGCCGAGTGAGGCGATGGGGTCGGGGCCGGCGACGCCTGGGCCGGGGAAGGTTGTGAAGAGCACGGTGTAGGTGGTGTTTGTGAAGGCAGGGCCGAAGCCGCCGCCACTGTAAAGGGAGTGGCCGATGGCGGCGTCGTTGAATGCGATGGTGGTTGAGGTGATGTCTGCGGTGCTGTTGATGCCTGCGTTGAGGATTCCGGCTCCCCTGCCCGCGGGTGCGTGGTTGTACATGATGGTGGAGTTGACGATGTCGATGTAGCCGAGGTTGTAGATGCCCGCGCCGCCGGCACCGACGGAGGCGGTTCCGTCAGCGAAGTTGTCGCGGAGCGTTGAGTTCTTGAGGTAAAGGACGCCTCCGTTGGAGATCGCTCCTCCGGATTGCCTGGCGATGTTGAGGAAGGCGTCGATCTGGGAGATGGTCGCGGTTGCAGAGAAGTCGAGTGCGATGGCGCCGCCGAAGGAGTTTGCTACGTTGGCGTCGATGGTGCACTGCGTGATGGTGGAGTCGGCGCTGATCCTGATGGCTCCGCCGGAGCCGGTGCAGCGATTGAGGATGAAGCGTGAGTTCTGGACGTCGATGGGTCCGGCGTTGGCGATCGCGCCTCCTGAAGCGGCGGACTCGTTCGCTTCGAAGTGATCGAAGAGGAAGGAGCCCTGTGCGCCGGTTGCGATGTAGACCGCGCCGCCCTGGAGCTGGGCGCGGTTGCCGAGGTAACGGGATGAGATGGTGTCGTAGAAGCCGGTGGAGTGGACGGCCCCGCCACGGCGGTTTGCGACGTTCTGGATGTGGGCCTCGTTGGTTGAGCCGCAGTAGGCGTCGGAGTGGATGGAGCCGCCGTTGCCGTCGGCGCGATTTGCTTCAAAGTAGCAGTTGTTGGAGCTGAGGCGGGCGGAGGAGTGGATCGCGCCGCCGTCGCTGTTTGCCGAGCCGATGGCGCGGCACCTGACGAATGCGACGTTGTCGATGATCAGGTCGCCACCATCGTGCTTGATCGCGCCGCCTTGTCCTGGCCCGAAGGGAGACGTGGGGCTGGTGGCGTCGATGATGGAGAGATCGCGGAACTCGACGACGATGCCGGGGATGTTGATGATGTGGAAGGCGCGGTCGGCGTGTACCGATCCGTCGATGGTGGTGACGCCCTGGCCGTTGCCGAGGATGGCGACGCTGTTTCTGATGTCGAGGTCGCCGATGAGCGCGGTGTCGTCGCCGACGCCCCCGAAGGAGAGGAGGATGGAGTTGTGCGCGAACTGGATGGTGTACACGGGCCCGACGGGGAGGAGGTTGATCTCCTGGATCGCAGCGCGGAGCGAGGTCTGGAGCCCGGGGGTGACGAGGTCGATGTCAGCGACGCCATCGGTCAGGTCGGCATCGGGGGCATCAACACCGACGTTGACGATGTACTGCGCCAAGGCGTGGGCAGTGAGCATCGAGAGAGCGAGAGAAGCGATGGATGCACGGGCGAGATCGGCGAGGCGGCGTGCCATGGGACCCTCCGAGACCCCGGACAGCATCCGGGAAGGGGCGTTGCCTCCCGGTGCTCAGGATACTCGATATTGGGTCCCAGCGAACAACTTTATTGGACAAGATGTGGTTCAGTGTGTGATTGGTCTGCGTCTGTGTGCGAGGCACGCGGCGGCAAGGAGCACGAGGCCGCTTGCGGGCGAGGGGACGATCTCGGTCTGGATTCGGAGCAGATCCCACATTTCGACCCAGCGTCCGAAGGGTGAGAAAACGGTGTGTCCGCGGAGGGTGATGAGGAGTGAATCGCCGTGGGCGAGGGTCAGGGTCATGGAGACCGGGAGATCGAGGAAGTCGAGGACGGAGTCGCCGGGCGTGGGCTTGGCGACGGTCCAGGATGAGAGGATGGATTTGGTTCCGGTCGAGCCGTCCTGATGGGCGAGAACGACATCGACGAGGGTGTCGGAGCCGACGAAGCCGGGGCCGTTCCAGACAACGCGGAGAAGCCCACCGATCGAGAAATCGGTGTCTCCCGTGAAGGGGTTGGTCCAGCGCACGAGGGGCATGTAGGGGTGGGAGATGGTGTAGAGGTTGTGCGTGAGGAGCGTGTGGTTGACCATCGGAGAGAGGTTGTCGCCCCGGGACCACGCGCCGACGCCTCGGCCCCACCAGTCTGGGTCCCAGACCATGAGTGTGGTTGAGTTGTCCCACCAGGGATCGGTGCCGGAGATCGCGTCGCCGGTCATCCACTCGTATTGCCAGACGGGGTTTCCGAACCCGTCGCCGGCGGGGTTTGAGCCCCCGGGGGTGAACTGGTGCATGCGTCGCCACTCGATGATCTCTGCGGTTGCGGGCGGGGCAAGGATGAGCAGAGCGAGAGCGAGGGCGATGCCGCGTGCGGCACGCAAGAGAAGGGCCTTGGGATTCATGACGCCACTCCTGACCCACGAGCCGGTGTTCACGCACCGGTCGTACTTTCTCCACATGAGGAGCATGCCTCAAGATCGAAAAATGTCAATAAATCTTTCTGGGAACAGGACTTGCAGATCGTGCGTATGCAATGGCCCGGGTGTGACAGGGTGGCGTGCGGGCCGGTACGATGGGTGCGTGCGATCTGGCTCCGGAACGCTTGTGCTGATGGATGGTTCGTTGCCGTCACTTGTGGCGGCTGCGATGGCGCGCGAGGGGCGGCTTGAGAGCGTGGGTGGAGAGGTGTCGCTCGGCGCGAGCGATGGAGTTCGAGGCACGGTTGCGTGGCTGATCGGGAACAGCGCGATGCTGCGGTGTGCGGCGGTCCAGGCCGAGCAACTCGGGATGCAGATCGTGGCGCGGGGCGAGCCGAGCGAGGAGCTGTCGGTTGAGCGAGCGAGCGGGCTGGTGTTGCTTGCGTGCGCGATCGCGGGCGCGAGGTTGGGGTGCGGGGCGGTGGTGTGGGGTGCGCACTGCGCTGCGCCGGGGAGCGAGACCGAGGTGGAGATTGACCGCGTGGCCGAGGGGATCGATCGTGCGACGTTGATCGGGCGGCTTGCATCGCTGGAGGCGAGGGCGGAGGTCGATGTTCAGACGCCGTTCATCGATCTGTGTGATCTTCAGATCGCTGACCTTGCGATCGACATGGGCGTTGATCCGAGCACCTGCTGGTGGGCGAAGGGGGATGGCGCGGCGATGGCGGAACGTCGGCGTTGGAAGGCCGCGCTGCGTGGGCGGGGGGTTGTGGGAATCGGGCAGGGGTAGACATCGAGTGTGAGAGCGATGAGTGCTGACCCCGAGCGGGCGAATGGCACCTAGCTGTGCTGGCTGATACGGAGCCCAGTAATCTGGAGAGCGGTGCCGCTCCAGTCATCGTCACACAGATAGGGAATCGGCCGGGTCTACACTTGCCGCCTGTTGTCACATGGAGACTTGCAATGGCCGGAACTGAAGGCGGAAAGCTCGTCGTTGGCGCTCGGAATGATGGGCGGGGCGTGTCACACCGATGGGCGGAGACGCTGATTCCGACGGCGCGTGAAGCTCCGGCCGATGCGGAGACGCCGAGCCACATCTGGCTGGTGCGGGGCGGCTATATCCGCAAGGTCGCGGCGGGCGTGTACGACTATCTGCCCCTGGCGTGGCGGGTGCTCCAGAAGATCAGCGCGATCATCCGCGAGGAGATGGATGGCGCGGGATCGCGCGAGCTCTTCATGCCCGTGTTCGTGCCGATGGAGTTCTACAACGAGACGAGGCGGCACGAGGCGTACGGAGATCTTCTGTTCACGGTGAAGGATCGCAAGGGGAACGTGGCGGCGCTCGGGCCGACGCACGAGGAGACGATCACGGAGATGGTGCGGGGCTCGATCACGAGCTACAAGCAGTTGCCGCTGGGGCTGTATCAGATCCAGACGAAGTTCAGGGATGAGGCGAGGCCTCGGGCGGGGCTGTTGCGTTGCCGCGAGTTCATCATGAAGGATGCGTACTCGTTCCACCTGGAGGTGGAGGGAGTGGGGGGGTTGAACGAGCACTACGACGCGATGTATCGCGCGTACTCGAACACGTTCCGGCGATGCGGGCTGGATTACTCGGCGGTGGAGGCGGAGAGCGGGCCGATCGGGGGCTCGGCGAGCCACGAGTTCATGGTGAACTGCGAGAGCGGCGAGGACACGATCCTGAAGTGTCCGGCGTCGGGGTATGCCGCGAACGTGGAGAAGTGCGAGATCGGCGAGCGGCCGCGCGGCACGTTCCAGGAGCCGGCGACGGGCGAGTTGACCGAGGTTCACACGCCGAACCTGCCGGGTATCGAAGAAGTCGGTAAGTTCATGAAGGTGAAGCCGGATCGGATGCTCAAGACGATTGTGTTCAAGACCGGCGATCCAGTCAGCGGAACGATGTGGTCACGCGATGGCCGAGCCATTCCGTGGATCATCGCTACCGTGCGAGGTGATCACGACGTCAATGAAGGCAAGGTAAAGGCATTAACCGGATACTCGGTCGAAGTTGCGGATCCCGCAGCGGCGAAAGCGGCGGGCTTTGCGATCGGATATGTCTCTCCGCGTGCCGTGAAGACGGTGCCGGGGACTCTGCTTCTGGTGGACAACGATGCGTCCCTTGGCGGCTTCTGGGCGACGGGGGCGGACAAGCCGGACCACCATGTCAAGCACTTCAACTGGCGGCGTGATGTTGGCGAGAAACTGGACGATCCGAGTTATGTAAAGGTGGCGGACATACGGAATGCCATGGCGGGGGACCCGAGCCCGCGTGCGGCCGGGGCGACGCTCGTCGCGGCGCGGGGCATCGAGGTCGGTCACATCTTCAAACTGGGAACCAAGTACTCGGATGCCATGGGCCTGAGCGTCCTGGATGACAAGCAGCAGAAGCGGTCGGTAATCATGGGGTGTTACGGCATCGGTGTGAGCCGCACGATGGCGGCGTGCGTTGAGATGAGCCACGATGCGAACGGGATCATCTGGCCGGCGGCGATTGCGCCGTATCACGTCCTGATCACGCTGATGAAGCCGGAGGATGTGAAGCAGCAGGAGGTCGCGTGGGATCTGGCCAAGCAACTCAATGATGCGGGCGTCGATGTCCTGATCGACGATCGCGACGAGCGGCCGGGTGTGAAGTTCAAGGATGCGGACATCGTGGGGATTCCGGTGCGGCTGACGATTGGGGACAAGGCGCTCGAGCAGGGAGGGGTCGAGTTCAAGATGCGGAAGGACACACAGGGTAAAGGGGAGGTTGTGTCCCTTGCCGATGTGGTTGTGAGGTGCATTGGCGCTCTGAACGGGTGACCGAACATCATCGTTTACCCATGACAGGAATCGGAGGGTCAGGATGGGTGGAGGGTCGGCGTATCGGATCGTCGAAGCCAGTGGTGCTGACGCCATGGCGACGGTGGCGGCCCTGTTCCGTGAGTATTCAGGAGTGCTTCCTCACGGGCTTGCGTATCAGGGGTTTGAGGATGAGCTGGCGACGCTCCCTGGGAAGTACGCGAGGCCCAATGGGTGCATCCTGCTCGCGTATGTCGGCGGGGTCGCGGTTGGATGTGTGGCGATGCGTGAGTTGCTGCCGATGCCCGGCGAGATCGGGCGTTCGTGCGAGATGAAGCGGCTGTACACAAGGTCGTCGGCCCGTGGGTTGGGTATCGGGCGTGCGTTGTGCGAGCGGCTGCTGGAAGAGGCGCGGGGAGCGGGGTACGCGCGTATGAAGCTCGACACCGATGCGGAGTTGAAGGCAGCGGTGCGTTTGTATGAGTCACTGGGCTTCGTGCCTATCGCGAGGTACAACGATGATCCGATGCCGTGCACTCTGTGGATGTCAAAGGAGCTCGGGTAAGAGGCCCAAACGGGCCTGGGGCGGTACGCATTTTACATAACATGTATTATAGGACGTTGGATTGGGGGCGGGGTGTGTGGTTTGCTGAGGCGATCGCGTGATTCTGCCGTTAGGATGCTGGTATGCGGAGTCTCGTGAGGGTTGCGGCTCTGATTGCGCTCTGGGTTGTGTTGATCACACTCGCCCACGGGGCGGTCAATCTGGATACGTTCAAGCCGCGGCGGGCGGGTGATGGCGGGAAGACGTTCAAGATCGGCTTCCTGCCGGTTACCTGCCACCTGACGTGCCCGGTGACGCATTTCATCAACAAGAGCATGACGGGCGAGGAGATTTTCGACCCGATTCGGTTCAACGGGTGGCCGGAGTTGAAGGAGGCGTACCTCTCGGGATATACGCGGGCAACGTTCATTCTCGCGCCGATGGCGATGCGGCTTCGCGAGGAGGGCGTGCCGCTGAAGATCGTGTATCTGGGGCATCGCGACGGCACTGCGATGATGGTGCACAAAGATTCTTCGATCTTCAGGATCGAGGACCTGAGGGGGAAGACTGTCGCGGTTCCGAATCGGTTCTCGAATCAGCGGTTGCTTTTGTTCAAGGCCTTGCGCGAGCGAGGCATGTCGATCAATGACATCAAGCTTGTGGAGATGCCGCCCCCGGACATGCCCGCAGCGCTGTACGCCAAGGCGGTCGATGCGATCACTTCGGGCGAGCCGTTCATGGGGCAGACGGAGCTGGACGGGTACGGACGGATTCTGTACCTGACAAAGGATGTGTGGCCCGAGTTCATTTCGTGCGTGCTGGCGGTGCATGAGGATGCGATCAAGAACGATCGCGAGACGGTGCAGCGACTGGTGAACGGGATTGCCAGCAGCGGGAAGTGGATCGACGAGTCGATGGATCATCGGATGCAGGCGGCGGACTTTGTGAGCCAGAACTATTACAACCAGGACCCGCGACTCTTGCAGCATGTCTTGAGCAAGCCGCCGGACCGGGTGAAGTACACGAATCTGGCGCTGCGTCGGAAGGACTTTGAGGAGATCGAGCGTCTGGGGCGTGAGGGTGGGATCCTGGAGGGGAAGGCTGGGTTTGATGAGTACTGCGATACGTCGTTTGTTCCGGACGAGAGCGTGGTGAGGCCGTACTTGTGGGAGAGTCCGAAGTGAGCGGCTCCACCCGACGGGCGAGCTTGAGAACGCAGCGTCGGCTGGAGCGGTATGCGTTACCGGTGCTGGTGGGCGTGTTGTTTCTGTGCATGTGGGACGCGCTGGTGCGGATATCCGGGAGCGATCTCTTTCCGAAGCCGATCGAGGTTGCGAGGGGGATCGGGGAGCTGATCGAGAAGGGACTGCTGCACAAGTACATTGTCGCGTCGCTGTTCCGAGTCACGTGGGGCTTCACGCTTGCGATGGCGGTTGGCATTCCGCTCGGGTTGTTCATGGGGTGGTTCAGGTGGGCGTTTCACGCGCTGAACCCTGTGATCCAGGTGCTGAGGCCGATATCCCCGATAGCGTGGATTCCGGTGGCGATTCTCTGGTTCGGGGTGTCGGATGCGGCACCAATCTTCCTGATCTTTCTGGCGAGCGTGTTCCCGATCGCGGTGTCGGCTGCGGCGGCGGTTGCGAACATCCAGCCGGTGTACGTGCGAGCGGCGCGGAACTTCGAGTTGTCGAGGTTTGATCTGTTTCGGCGTGTGATCGTGCCTGCGACGCTGCCACAGATCATCACGGGGTTGCGGATCGCGCTGGGGATCGCGTGGTTGGTTGTGGTGGCGGCGGAGATGATCGCCGTGAGTTCGGGGCTTGGGTTCCTGATCATCGACGCGAGGAATGCCGGGAAGAGGTATGACCTTGTTGTTGCGGGGATGGTGATGATCGGGCTGATCGGGCTTGGGCTCGATCTGCTGGTGAGGCGGATGGAGCGGATGGACGTGGTGCGATGGGGGTATCACAACCAATGACACGCGCGGCGTCTGATCCGGGGCATCGATCGGGCGGCGGGTCTCTCGCGGGAGAGGGCGTCGATGCGGTGGTGCGCGTTCGGGATGTGTGGATGACGTTCGCCGGGAAGTCGCGTGGCAGCGATGTGCATGTGCTCGAGGGCGTTCACGCGGATGTGCGAGCGGGTGAGTTTGTTTGCATCGTGGGCCCGTCGGGGTGCGGGAAATCGACGCTCTTGAACATCGTGGCAGGGTTCATCCCTCCCACCTCGGGCGAGGTGATGGTCGAGGGAAAGCGCGTGAATCGGCCGGATGCGAGGCGGATCTTTGTGTTCCAGGAGAATGGCGTCTTCCCCTGGCTGACAGTGACGCAGAATGTGGGATTCGGCCTGCAAAGACGCGAGCCGGCGGAGCGTCAGCGCATCGTGCAGCACTACATCGATATGGTCGGGCTCACGGGGTTTGAGCGGGCGTTTCCGCGTGAGCTTTCGGGGGGGATGCGTCAGCGGGTCGAGATCGCCAGGGCACTGGCGTCACAACCCTCGATCATCTACATGGATGAGCCGTTCGGCGCGCTGGACTATCTCACACGGCTGAAGATGCGTGCGGACCTGATCCGCATCTGGCAGGAAGAGAAGAAGACGATCCTGTTCGTGACTCACGACATCGAGGAAGCGGTGCAACTGGCCGATCGGGTGCTGGTGATGACGCGCCGCCCGGCCACGATCAAGGAGGAGGTGAGGGTAGATCTCCCTCGGCCTCGCGACATCGACTCGCCCGATTACCTGAGGGTGCGCGACCGCATCTTTGATGCGATGGGGATCGATCGGACCACGGGACGGAGCGGGGACGGCGCGTCGCTGGACGAGAAGAGTGTGGTGCCGGGGCTGTGATCGCGCGGAATCAAGGAGCTGCGCCTTGCTATCCGGTGGTCGGTCGTGGACGATTGGACCATGACGCATCACAAGGCGGAGGTCCTGCTCGGAACCGGTCCACTGACGATCGAGCTGGCGGTACGGGCGGCCCGAGGCCGGGGTGTGAACATCGGTGAGGATGCGGCGGGCGCGATGCGGGCATCGCGGGCGGTGATCGAGGGGATCCGTGACGCGGCTGAGCCCCACTACGGGATCAACACGGGGTTTGGATCGCTCTCGCGGAAGCGGGTTTCACCGGAGGACTTGCGGGACCTGCAGCGGAACCTGGTGCGATCGCACGCTGCGGGGGTCGGGGAACCGCTGCCCACGGACGTTGTGCGGGCGATGATGGTGATCCTTGCGGGATCGCTCGCGAGGGGGCTGTCGGGCGTGAGGCCTGTCGTTGTCGAGACAATCGCGGCGATGCTGAACGCGGGGATTACGCCCGTTGTGCCGTCGTTGGGATCGGTGGGTGCGTCGGGCGATCTTGCGCCGCTGGCGCATGTGGCGTGCGCGTTGATCGGCGAGGGAGAGGTGGAGTTTGAGGGGAAGCGGACGACGGCGGCCGAGGCGATGCGAGCATCCGGGATACAGCCCCTCGTGCTAGAGGCGAAGGAAGGACTCGCACTGATCAACGGCACGCACCTGATGGCGGCGCAGGGGGTGCTGCTGTGTGAAGAGCTGGAGTTGTTGACGAGTGCGGCCATCGCGGCAGCGGCGATGTCGATCGATGCGAGCCGCGGGACGGATGCGTTTCTTGATCCGCGCGTACACGAGGCGCGTTGCCAACCCGGGCAACGGGACGTGGCGGCGCGGGTGCTGGCGATGCTGAAGGGCAGTGAGATTCTGCCTTCGCACGCGGAGAACGATCCGCGGGTGCAGGACCCCTACTCGCTGCGGTGCATGGCGCAGGTGATCGGTGCGGCGTCGGATGCGTTCGCGTATGTGCGTGGGTGTGTGGAGCGTGAGCTGGGCGCGGTGACCGATAACCCGCTGGTGTTCGCGGGCGCGAACGCGGGCCAGGGGGATGTGGTTTCTGCGGGAAACTTTCACGGGATGCCGCTGGCGTTGCCTCTCGATGCCGCGACAATCGGGATCGCGCATGTGGCTGGGATCAGCGAGCGTCGGACGTTCTGGATGCTGTCGGCGTTTGATGCGGAGAGCCATCTCCGGCCGTATCTGAGCCCTGAGCCGGGGTTGAACTCTGGTCTGATGATCGCTCAGTACACGGCGGCGGCACTTTGCAATGAGATCATCGGGCTGGCGACACCAGCGAGTGTGGCGAACATAGTGACGAGCGCGGGGATCGAGGACTACAACTCGTTCGGCCCTCGCGCGGCCGCGAAGGCGCGGCGTGCGGCGGATCTTGCGATGCATGTTGTGGCGATAGAGTTGATCTGCGCGGCTCAGGGGATCGAGGCGCACCGGCCGCTGAGGTCGGGCGAGGGCGTTGAGCGGGTGCATGAGGCGGTGCGTCGCGTCGTTCCCGCCTTGGAGAAGGATCGGTCGCCGGCTCCGGATATTTCGGCGGTGGTTGGGCTGATTCGGAGAGGCGAGATCGAACGAGCGATGGGCGGCGCGTGAGGAGTAAGCGATGACGACGATCGATGCAAGTCAGGCGAAGCGTTCGACGGGCGCTCGTGTGGTTCGCGCGGCGCGCGGGAACGATCGAGTGTGCAAGACGTGGCAGGCCGAGGCCGCGATGCGCATGCTGATGAACAACCTAGACCCCGAGGTTGCGGAGCATCCGGAGACGCTCGTGGTGTACGGGGGACGCGGTCAGGCGGCACGGTCCTGGCCGGCGTTCGATGCGATCGTTGAGACATTGATATCGCTGGATGAGGACGAGACGCTGCTGGTGCAGTCGGGCAAGCCGGTGGGAGTGGTGAGGACACATCGGGACTCCCCCCGGGTGCTCATCGCCAACTCGAATCTGGTCCCCCACTGGGCGACGCAGGAGCACTTCGACGAGCTGGCGGCAAAGGGCCTGATGATGTACGGGCAGATGACCGCGGGCTCGTGGATCTACATCGGCACACAGGGAATCCTGCAGGGGACCTATGAGACATTTGCCGAGTGCGCGCGACAGCACTTCGGAGGGACGCTCGCCGGGCGGCTCTGCGTCACAGCGGGGTGCGGGGGGATGGGCGGGGCGCAGCCACTGAGCGTGACCATGAACGGCGGAACGTGCCTGATCGCGGATGTGGATCGGACGCGGTTGGACCGGCGCGTCAAGGACCGGTACCTGGACGAGGTCGTCGAGGGGATCGACGCGGCGATTGATCGTGCGGTCTCACTCGCAAAGCAGCAGAAGGCGATCAGCGTTGGTGTCGAGTGCAACGCGGTGGACCTCTTGGAGCGAATGATCGAGCGCGGCATCACGCCTGATGCGCTGACCGACCAGACGAGTGCGCACGACGTGCAGAATTATGTGCCCGCGGGGATGACGTTCGCTTCGGCGCGGCAGCTGGGGAAGAACGATCCGAGGCGGTACGCGGAATTGAGTATCGCGTCGATGGAGCGTCACGTCCGTGCGATGGTCGCCCTCCAGCGAAGGGGCGCGAGGACATTCGACTACGGGAACAACATCCGTCAGAGGGCGTTCGATGCCGGTTTCAAGGAGGCGTTCGAGTTTCCGGGGTTCGTCCCGGCGTACATCAGGCCCCAGTTCTGCGTCGGGCGCGGGCCGTTCAGGTGGGTCGCGCTCTCGGGCGATCCTGAGGACATCTTCACGACCGATCTCGCGTTGATGGAGTTGTTCCCGCAGGACGAGGGGCTGCATCGGTGGCTCACCCTCGCGAAGGATCGCGTCGCATTTCAGGGTCTGCCGGCTCGCATCTGCTGGCTCGGATACGGAGAGCGCCACAAGGCGGGGCTGTTGTTCAACGAGTTGGTGCGGAAGGGCAGGGTGAAGGCCCCCATCGTCATCGGGCGCGATCACCTGGACTGCGGATCGGTCGCGAGCCCGAATCGCGAGACGGAGGCAATGAAGGACGGCACGGATGCCGTCAGCGACTGGGCCTTGCTGAACGCGATGGTCAATGTTGCGTCCGGCGCGTCGTGGGTGTCGTTTCATCACGGGGGCGGCGTAGGCATCGGATTCAGCCAGCACGCGGGGCAGGTCGTGGTCGCAGACGGCACGCCGGAAGCCGCGGCGAGAGTGGAGCGTGTGCTTACGAACGACCCGGCTATGGGCGTCTTTCGGCATGCGGACGCGGGATATCCCGAGGCGCAGCGGTGCGCGGTTGAGCGGGGTGTTCGGGTGCCGATGCGGAACTGGTGATGTGGTTTGCTAAACTGCGGTGATGGGATCTTCCTCCCCTTTGTCACTCCCCCACTGCTGTCCGGCTGTCTGGCCGGGTGGCATGGCTGCGTCTCGGTTCGCGTCGGGCGTTCGAGCTTCGCCCGAGGGTTGCCGCGTGGCGTTGATCGGGCTGCCGGACGATCTGGGTGTGCGGATGAACGGCGGCAGGCCCGGAGCGAGTGAGGGGCCGACAGCGTTCCGTTCGGCGCTGGCGAGATATGGCGTGCGGGAGCCATCGGGATGGGTGTGGCCAGGCGTGTACGACGCGGGTGATGTCGTTCCGGCGGGCGGTGACTCACCGGACGCCCTCGCTGAGACGCACGGGCGCGTGACGCTGGCGGTAGAGGCCGCGCTCGACATGGGGCTCTTTCCGATCGGGGTCGGTGGCGGCCATGATCTGACGTTCGCGTTTGTGAGACCGGTGGCGATTCGGTATCCCGGGCTCGTTGGGTACTACATGGATGCGCACCTTGATGTGCGAGATTCGATCGGATCGGGGATGCCGTTCAGACGCTTGATCGAGGAGTGCGGCGTTCAGTCGCTGCGGCTGGTCGGGATGAACCCGATGGCGAACGCTTCGGAGCATCTGGAGTATTTCTCTGAGAAGCGGGGCCGGCTGATGGACTGCGCGGAGTTTGAGGCATCAGCGCGGGAGGAGCCGCTCAACGCATTCGCGTCGCTGGATCTTGATGTGATCGACGGTGCGCATGCGCCGGGCGTGAGCGCGGTGCATCCGTGCGGGATGGTGCCGCGCGATATTGAGCGGCTTGTCGAGACGCTCGGGAGGTCGCGCCGGATCAGGTGCTTCGACATCATGGAGTTGAACCCTCGATTCGATCATGACGGGCGCACGGCGCGGCTGGCGGCCCACCTCTTCCTCGTGTTCATGCGAGGGCTTGCGGAGCGCTGGGGTGATCTTGGGCGTGACGAGGGGGCGGGAGCGTGGTCGCGTGGGGAGTCGGAGGGTCGTCGTTGAGCATTCTCTTTCGGAACGTGCGGGCGGTGACGTTGGCAGCTGGATCAACGCCGAGGCGGCTGGGTGAACTCGGGGCGGGATCGGTCCGCGACGGCGTTGATGTGTTGGTTGAGGGCGCACGCATCTCCCGCGTTGAGAGCGGGGTGCGGGCTCCATCGGCGAGCAGGATTATCGAGGGACGGGGTAGGGTCTTGATGCCGGGTTTCGTCGACTGCCACACGCACGCGTGCTGGGCGGGGGATCGGCTCGTTGAGTGGGAGATGAAGCGTGCGGGGGCTTCGTACCTGGACATTCTCGGGGCGGGCGGTGGGATCATGTCGACCGTGCGATCGGTTCGCAGAGCGTCTGAGCCGGATCTGGCGACGAACCTGACGCACCGGCTGGCGGTGATGGCCAGAGAGGGGACGACGACGGTCGAGGTCAAGAGCGGATATGGCCTGACGACGGAGCATGAGTTGAAGATGCTCCGGGCGATCACCTCGGCGGGGACCGCGTGGAAGGGGACGGTGGTGCCGACCGCGTTGCTGGGCCACGCGATCGACGCCGACGTGCCGAACTTTGCGGAGCGTGTGGTGTACGAGACGCTGCCCGCTGTCAGCGCGGCGTTCCCTGGGATATCGGTCGATGCGTACTGCGAGAAGGGGGCGTGGAGCGTCGAGGAGGCCTTGCGTCTGTTCGAGCAGGCAAGGTCGATGGGGCATCCGATCAGAGTCCACGCCGATCAGTTCAACGCACTTGGGATGGTGCCGGCGGCTGTTGGACTGGGGGCGGTGAGCGTTGACCACCTGGAGGCGGCGAAAGAGCAGGATCTTGCAACCCTGGCTGCTTCGCAGACGTTCGGGGTAGCGTTGCCGGTGTGCGGGTTCCATCTCGACGCCCGATACGCACCCGCCCGGCGGTTTGTGGAGATGGGCGGAGCAATCGCGATTGCGACGAACCTCAATCCGGGATCGGCACCGAGCTCGTCGATGCCGCTCGTGATTGCTCTGGCGGTGCGGCATCTCGGGCTGTCGGTGATCGAGGCGATCGCTGCGGCGACCGTGAATCCGGCGGCGATGCTCGGGCTTGAGGATCGTGGGACCATCGAATCGGGCAAGCGTGCGGATCTGATCCTTCTCAGGCACACCGACGAGCGGGCACTCGCGTACGAGATTGGCGGGAATCCGGTTGATGTCACCGTGATTGCGGGTGAGGTCGTGCATGGCGGCAACGAGGTGACACCGTCGGCCTGATCGCTACGATGCGATCGCATGAGTTTGCCCCCCCCACTTCGATCGGCGGAGATTGACGCAGCGGCTGCCGCGGCGCGGTGTGTTGTCGAGACGCACCGACACATGTCCTTGTGGATGCGATCTGGGATGACGCTGGCGAAGATCGATGCGGAGGTTGCGAGAGTGCTGGCATCGATGCGGTGCCGGTCTGCGTTTCTGCACTATCGCGCGGGGCGGTCGCCGCCGTTTCCGTCGCACGCGTGCCTCAGCGTGAACGAGTGCGTGGTGCATGGCACGGCGGGGTATCTTGAGCGCCCGCTGGTGCATGGTGATGTGCTGAAGCTGGACATCGGGGTCGTTCACAACGGTTGGATCGGCGATGCGGCATGGACGTATGTGTTCGGCGAGCCGCGCCCGGAAGTCCGGGCGTTGATGGATTGCGGGATCGAGTCTCTTCGTCGTGGGATCTCGCAGTTGCGTCCCGGGAAGACGTTCGAGGACTGGGCGAGAGCGGTGCAGGGGTTCGTCGAGGGAGAGCGCGGGTACTTCCTCGTGCGCGGACTCGGGGGGCATGGGTACGGGCGGAAGTTGCACAGCCCGCCATTTATCTCGAACGTGTTGGTTCAGTTTCCTGAGACGTGGGAGGACGGCAAGCTGCCGTGCCGCCCTGGCACGCTGGTCGCGGTTGAGCCGATGATCGCTGCGGGGACGTCCGGGGTGGTGCAGCACAAGAACGCGTGGCCGGTGTTCACGAGCGACGGCTCGATGAGTGTTCACTACGAGCACGACGTACTGATCACTGAGGATGGGCCGAGGGTATTGACAGAGGGGATGGAGCAGTTACCCGATGTGATCGCGTAGTTCGCGATGGCGTCGTGGGCTGAAACGCTTCAGCGGACCGTGTATACAACGAAAGAGGGGGCGGCACCGGGCCACCCCCTCTGCTCAAGCATGCTGAGTGTTGGTTCGGATCATGGAACAGTGATACTGGACCACGCGGTGTACGCAGAGAATCTGCCGGGCACCTTCGAGCGGACCCGGTAGCGCCACTGGCCTGAACCGGGCGACTCAACGTATGAGGTGGCGTTGGCGGGCTGGACCAGCACGGTGTTGTTGGTCCAGGTTGTGCCTACACGCTGCTGGCGCTGAACGTCGAAGTTCTCTTCAAAGAGCGAGTTGTCGGTCCATGAGAAGGTCACCACGCCTCCTGAGCGAACGACTGCGGGAGAGGACGGCCCCAGCGGGAGGGCGTTGGCCCACGCGGTATAGACCGATGATCCCGCGCTGTTGTTCGCACGGACGCGGTAACGCCAGACGCCCTGGCCGGGTGTGTTGGCGTACGACGTCGAGTTCGCTGCCACGCCGGCGAAGGTTGCCGTTCCGGTCCATGAAGTGCCGACCTTCGTCTGGCGTTGAACGGTGAACGAGGTCTCGTTATTGGAGTTGTCGGTCCAGGTCAGGACTCCGGTGCCGGCGACGGTCTCGGATGCGAGCTGGCCGCTCGGTGCGTTCGGCACGCTGATGAGTGGGTTGATGGTGATGGAGCGGTTCTGAGAGGCGTTGAGCCCGCCGGAGTCGGTCACGCTGGCGGTGATGGTGTGTGTGCCGACGACAAGATCCGAGCGGGAGAAACTGAAGCCGACGCCGAGTGAGCCCTGGAGATTCGACGTCCAGACGATCGAGGCAGAGAGCACGTTGTTGTCATCCTCGGCATCGGTCGCACCTGCGGCGAAGCTGATTGGATTGCCCTGAGTAAAGGACGCGCCGTTCGAGGGTGAGATGATGTTGATGGAAGGCGGTGTGTTGCCGACGGTGGCGAGGCAGCCGCGACCTTGCGCGAATGTGTTGATGGTGGTGCGTTCCTGCACGCCGAAGAAGGGCGGGTTGCCGAGCCCGTTGCAGCCGCCGAGGCCGCTGCACATGATGTGGCAGTCACCGTTCCCGTCGCAGTGGCCGGCGCTGAAGTTGTGGCCGATCTCGTGGGCGGTGAGGGCCAAACGGGAGTTGGTGTTGGTCGTGAATCGTGACTCAGACAAGCCATAGCCGTAGTCTGTGCAGACCGCGCTGAGCCACGCGATGCCGATGACGCCGCCATTGATGTTCTTGCCGGTCATCAAGTGAGCGATGTCGCGCACGATGCTGCCTTGGCTGGACTGCCAGTGGTTCCTGAACTCGTTGAGCATTGTCTCTGCATTCGTCGACGTGTACGGATCGGCAGAGTTGGAACGCACGATGATCGTAGTGATCGCGAAGGTAACGTCGCAGTCACGCTCGTAGGTGATGCGCACGTTGTTCATCACGCCCTCGATGTCTGCGATGGTGTTGGGGACAGAGCTCCCGTTCTTCTGATAGAACTCGAAGTCGGCGTCGAAGGCGATCTGGCACTCTTTGCGGACGCGGCTGTTTCCATCGGGCGCTTCGAGCGCGTCAACGGCAGGCCCCATCTGATGATGGAGCGGGGAGCCGCCGCAGAGGCGTCCTTGATCGATGACCTGCCCTGATGTGTAGACGAGATGGGCGGACTCGGGCGCGCCGGCGAAGACCTCGCGGAGGGGCTGAACCGTGAAGTCGCGCGGGAACGGCCCGTCGATCCGGACCTGCGCGGTCAGTCCGTTGTGGAGCGATGCGGAGATGATCGACCCATCCACGCCGTCGAGCACGCCGAGGTACGTGAGGACTGGCGGGGCGGGCGCCTCGCGGAGCTCGCCCGAGCCATCATCGACGAGCACCTTGAATGTGGGCGATCTCATGCTGCTACGGTCGAGCACGGCCAACTCGATCCGGCCATCAAGCATGAGGGGAATCTGTAGCGTGTTCGCGCGGGCCGATGTCTCTTCAACCGAGAAGATCTGGAATCCGCTCAGGCCGAACTCGGCACGCAGGAACTCTTCTGCATGCTCAGCGGTCTGAATGACGCCGGGACCGAGGTTGCGAAGCGTGTCGACGGCGAACTGGCGGTCATTGGAGCGGATCTGCCAGACGTCTCTAGCGTCGTCCGCGGCAACGAGGGTCGCGCCCGCCGCAGCGACGGCCATCTGCCGGAGTTCTGCTGGCACTGCTGGTGCCCAGCGGACGAAGATTGTCTCAAGATCAAAGACATCGCCTCGATCGATCTCGGCGACGGCCTGGGCACCGGCGTTCGGCGTTGGGTTGAGCCCGAGTGCCGTGCCACACGCGAGCGCGGCGATGCCGCACAAAGTCAGATTCCGCAATCTCATGCCTTCTACCCCTTCTTCTTGACTGACCCTTCAGCAGGTACGAAACCCTCCGAGCAGGCCTCCCCTTCTGGCATATGTCGATGCTTCGTGGTTCATCGGCGCATGCACTCAAGGGGGCACAATCCAAGGAACGAGGCAGGTAGGGAGAATACCGGATCTGGCAGGGTGGTTGCAAGAGGCAATCTGGGGAAGTTGCGGGTGTCAAGTCGGGATCAGTTTGGCATCAGGGCGGCGTGAAACTACCCTCTCTGACTATGAACCGAGTATCTCAGGCGTTTCGTGGGCTGCAAGAGTCGAACCAGAAGGCGATCATGCCCTTTCTTGTGGCGGGCGATCCAGCAGTTGATTCGCTCCCCGGTGCGTTGAAGGGATGTGAGCGTGGTGGCGCGTCCGTGATCGAGGTCGGGATTCCGTTCTCTGATCCGATCGCGGATGGGCCGGTGATCGCTGCGGCGATGCATCGTGCCTTGCAACGGGGCGTGACACCCGCGATGGTGTTCGAGCAGATCGCCGGCGTTCGAGCGGAGATCCGTGCCGCGATCGTTGTGATGGTGAGTGTTTCGATCGTCACGCGGCTTGGGGGTGGCGTGCGATTTGTTCGTCAAGCGGCGGAGGCGGGGGTCGATGGGTTCATCTTCCCTGACGCGCCGTTGGAGGAGAGCGAGCAGCTCCTGGGCGCGGCACGGGATGCGGGCGTCGCGGTATCGCTGCTGGTGTCGCCGACGACCCGACCAGAGCGATTGGTTCAGATCGCGCAGGCGTGCACGGGATTTGTGTATGTGCTGGCACGCGCGGGGCTGACAGGCGAACGGAGCGATGCGCCAAGTGTCGGCGGCGTTGTCGGCGCGGTGCGACGCGCGACACAGACGCCCGTGGTGTGCGGATTCGGTGTGAGCACGGCCGACCATGTACGCGAGGTGTCGCGTTATGCCGATGGTGTAATCGTGGGGAGTGCGATCGTTCGGCGACTCGCAGAGCTTGGGTCGACGGGTGAGCCGGTCGAGATGGCGTGCGAGCGACTGGTGCGGGAGTTCGCGAGCGGCCTTGGTGGCGGCGTTTAGGTCGCATACATATCCATTATATACGCATGCATATGCATCGCTTTGATGTCGATGGGTGTGTTTCCGCGTGCTCTCCGGGATAGGATCAGGCGTTCCCGTGCGGGGCGAGTGCCGCGATTGCCGGCTTGGATCGGACGCTATCGGTGGTGCGGGCCGCCTGCGTGAATGCCGATCTCCGGGGTCCGACTTCGATCCCCGCGGGCAGGAGATAGCGAATGGATCACGGTGTCTTGACGCACGGACGGGCGGGCCATGGGCATTCATCGAACGGGCATGCGGGCGCGGAACACTCGGCTCGCTCCGTGGAATCGCTGTACGCGAGCGATGTGTTTACTGATCGCGTGATGCAGCAGCGGCTGCCGAAGGACGTGTTCAAGCGGATCCAGAGGACGATCACGCACGGCGAGCCACTGGATGCGCGTCTTGCGGACGTGGTGGCCGCCGCGATGCGTGACTGGGCGATCGAGAGCGGGGCGACGCACTACACGCACTGGTTCCAGCCGTTGACTGGCCAGACGGCGGAGAAGCACGACGCGTTTCTTTCGCCTGACGGGCGGGGCGGCGCGATCAGCGAGTTTACCGGCTCGATGCTGGTGCAGGGCGAGCCGGACGCGTCGAGCTTCCCCTCGGGCGGACTGCGGACGACGTTCGAGGCGCGTGGGTACACCGCGTGGGACTGCACGAGCCCGGTGTTCCTGGTGCGGAGCGCGGGGACTGTGACGCTCGTGATCCCCACGGCGTTTGTTTCATGGAACGGGGAGGCGCTCGACAAGAAGACCCCCCTGCTGCGATCGATGCAGGCGGTCGCGGCACAGGCGATGCGGATCCTCAAGATCTTCGGCACCGACACCGGCGTCACGAGCGTGATCCCCACGATCGGCGCGGAGCAGGAGTACTTCCTGATCGATCGGGAGTTGTACTTCAAGCGGCCCGACCTTCTCTCGTGCGACCGAACGTTGGTCGGCGCGAGGCCCCCGAAGGGGCAGCAGCTTGAGGATCATTACTTCGGATCGATCCCGGTCCGGGCGTTGGCGTTCATGACCGAGGTCGAGCGCGAGCTTGTGCGTGTCGGGGTGCCGGTCAAGACGAGGCACAACGAGGTTGCGCCGGGCCAGTTCGAGGTTGCCTGCCACTTTGAAACGGCGAACATCGCCTGCGATCACCAGATGCTGGTGATGGAGACGCTTCGTCGCGTGGCGACCCGCCATGGTCTGCAGTGCGTGATGCACGAGAAGCCGTTCGCGGGCGTGAACGGATCGGGCAAGCACGTGAACTGGTCTCTGGCGACGGACACGGGGGTGAATCTCCTTGATCCTCGCGACGACACGCACACGAACATGCAGTTCCTCGTTTTCCTCTGCGCCATGATCCGAGCGGTTGACATGCACGCCGACATGCTCCGAGCGTCGATCGCTTCGGCGAACAACGATCATCGTCTGGGCGCGAATGAGGCCCCGCCGGCAATCATCTCGATCTTCCTCGGCGACATGCTGATGGACATTATCGAGCAGGTCGAGTCCGGGAAGGCCAAGAAGACGATCAAGGGCGGGACCCTGGACCTGGGCGCGAACACGCTGCCGCAGATTCCCCGCCATTCCGGCGACAGGAACCGTACATCGCCGTTCGCATTCACGGGGAACAAGTTCGAGTTCCGGGCGGTCGGTTCTTCGGCGTCGATCGCGTGGCCGATTACCGTGTTGAACGCGATCGTTGCCGAATCGCTGGATTTCGTGGCGTCTGAGCTGGAACGATCTGTCGGCTCGCGTCCGACCGAGGCGCGGTTGCAGCAGTCCGTCCGGACGCTCCTCCAGAAGATGGTTCGGCAGCACAAGCGGGTGATCTTCAACGGCGACGGGTACTCGAAGGCGTGGCACGATGAGGCGGCGAAGCGCGGGCTTCCGAACCTCAAGGACACCGTCGAGGCGTTGCCCGCGATGCGTTCGAAGAAGGCCGTGGACGTGATGAAGCGGTTCGGCATTCTGAGCAAGGTCGAGCTGGAGAGCCGCTACCACATCTTCCTCGAGAAGTTTGTGAAGCAGGTGACGATCGAGGCTGAGACGCTCGCGCAGATCGCGCGGACGCAGGTTCTGCCCACGGCGATCCGCCAGCAGACGGAGTTCGCCGAGTCCGTCACGGCGACCGAGGCCGCGGATGTGCCGGCAACGAGTGTGCGCGAGATGCTCGAGATCTACGCGGATCTCATCGGGCGATTCCGGACGCAGACGATCTCTCTCGAGTCGCTGCTCTCAGAGGAGCACCACGACGATCCCGTCAAGCACGCCCACTTCATCAAGACCAAGGTTCGTCCGGTCATGAACGCGGTTCGGGATCTTGCGGACGAGTTGGAGCGGCGCACCAGTGCGGATCTCTGGCCGCTGCCGACCTATCGCGAGATGCTCCTGTTGAAGTAGAATACGGTGCCGGTCCGGGCGAAGGCCCGGGCCGGACGTTCGGCCCTGTAGCTCAGCGGTAAGAGCAGGCGACTCATAATCGCTTGGTCCTCGGTTCGAATCCGAGCGGGGCCATTTGCTGGTGCGGTTGGCGAGTCCCCCGCGCGGCTTGCCGGTTTCGCTTATCATTGGCGATGCGTTCGACACGGCAGAGAGGTGCGATACTTCGGACACTCGAGCGATCTGGGCGTCCGCTCAGCGCGACGGAGGTGCTGACGCTGGCGAGGACCGAGGTCCCGGGCCTGGGTCTGGCCACGGTCTATCGCACGATTGACTCCCTAGTCTCGTCGGGGGCGATCGCTTGCGTCGAGATCCCCGGAAAGTCGCCACGGTTCGAGATCGCGGGGAAGGACCACCATCACCATTTCTTATGCAAGGTCTGCCACAAGGTGTTCGAGGTCCACGGGTGTCCGGGGAACATCGACGCCCATGTGCCACGCGGGTTCGTTCTCGAGGGGCATGAGTTGACATTGTTCGGCCTGTGCGGCTCGTGTGCCGATGGTCGGGCGGAGACGGCTGCCCCTCAGGTAGCGAAGACGCGGAGGGCCAAAGCCGATCGGAAAGGTGCATCGGAGACGCGGCGAACCGGCCGCAGAAGAAAGAAGGACATGTGATGCGACGTTTGTTTCTGACTGCGTTGCTTGTGATGGCTGGGTCTCTGGCGTGCGGCTGCGCGAACAGGCCGGGGAAGACGCAGTCAGGATTCCTCTCGGATTACGACGATCTGATTCGGGTGAGCGATGCGGAGTTTGCGCGGATCGACGCGGAGGCCCTTGCCTCCATCGATGCTCTGTTCATCGAAGAGGTGCGGCTGATGGTCAGCACGACGCCGGATGGCTCCCCGATCTCCGAGAAGAGTGCGCGGGAGCTCACAGATCACGTCAGACTAGCACTGGCAAAGTCGTTCGCTTCGGAGTACCAGATCGTTGACGGACCGGGAGAAGGTGTCGGCCGCCTGCGCGTCGCGATTACGGAGGTGAAGAAGCCGGCCACGGTATTGAACCTGCACCCTGCGAGCAAACTCACCGGCGCGGGGCTGGGAGGCGCAACGATCGAGAGTGAGATTCTGGATGATCGTGGGGCGCAGATCGCCGCGCTTATCGAACCGCGAAAGGGTGACCAGTTCGAGTTGGATACGTTCGCCGAGTTCGAGGATGCGATGGACGCCATCGATGCGTGGGCGGCAGCGATGCGGAAGCGTCTCGACAGTGCGCGTGGTAAGGCGACCTCACGCGATCATCCATCGCGGACGAGATAAACAGGCGGTTGCACGCGGGGCCCGTGGCGGAATCGGCAGACGCAGGGGACTTAAAATCCCCCGCCCCTCGCGGGGCGTGAGGGTTCGACCCCCTCCGGGCCCATTGAGATCATCAGTCGCCGACGACGCGAGCGAGGGTCTCGGCTTTCAGACGCATGTTGTAGCGGCTGATGAAGCCGGGAGGCGGGAGTGACGCCGGGCCCGCGTCGTGGGTGATCGTGACGGTTCCTGCGAACGCGATGTCGTCGGCTGCTATGAGTGGGCCTGTGACCGCTGAGTTCCCGCGGGCCGCGATGTCGTCGGAGGCGTAGACGAGCCCGTGCAGTTGCGATGGGTAGGAGTCGGTGCGATCGTTGTCGGACTGTCCATTGTACGGGGCGCTGCTTGGGTTGAAGTTTGTGTTGTGCGTGCTCTCGGAGAGGGCCGTCGCCGAGAGTTCGATGGCTATCCTCCCTCTCACGAGGAGCGCAGGCATCCTGGCTGCGGCTGGCTTCCAGTTGACCGACTGCTGGATGTCTGAGGACGTGCCGGTGTTGAGCAGGACGAGCGTGCCCTCGATGCGGCAGTTGCGAATCCGGATGTTCGAGCCGGCGCAATCGATCACGTAGATTCCGTGTGGATTCGTGGCCCCGAACGGATTGTGATTCGGCGCGAGAACCACACGCTCCAGAACACCCGAAGCGAGAGAGGCGAAACTGATGGTGGTTCCATTGGCGATATACCAGTCGAAGACTGTTGCGGGGTTCGGGTGCTGCCTTGCGCCTGCGTTCGGATACGTCGCACGCCGGTAGGTTGTTCCCGAGATGGTTGCTCCTGCATAGACAGGTGTAAAGACGTTCGCGAGGAGTGCGGTCGTTGCTCCGTTCGCGGCCACGGACTCGGTCGCGTTGAGTGTGCCGTTGAAACCGATCGCATCGCCTGCGGATGCGGCGTAGTTCAGCGAGTTCATCGCAACGGGCAGAGGCTCGAACGTGGCGGTGATCACCTGCCTCGCCTTGCCGAACCGGCCCTCGCTGGTCAGGGTGATGTCGTCCGCGGGATCATCGGTCGCGCTGCCATCGGGGTCGCTCGCGGTGACGGTGACAGTTCCGTCAAGCAGCGGAGCGTTGTTTATCCAGACGCCGAGGCCTCGGAGCGTTCTCCATGATTGATCGGACTGGAGATATGCGACGGAGAGTTCGAGCCCGGCCTGGGCGATCTGGTGGGCTCGTTCGATCTCCCATGCGCGGGAGAGACGCTCGCGCCGGACCTTGTGGACCATCGTGGCGGTGACGCCGATCGACACCGTGACAAGAACGGCGACGAGCACGAGCAGGTACGCTGTGGCGCGGCGTTGGTTGTGTATGTGCATGCTCATCCCCCCAGGAGTCCGCCGAGGGTACTTACCGTGCCGCCCACAACGCCTGTCAAACCCGTGATGGCATTGCCGGCAGAGTCCACGATATCGACGAGAACGCCATCTGCGGTGACGCCGACGGGTGCCGCGGCTGTGAAGATGCCTGTGCGGGCGTCGTCCCACGCGCCGGTTCGGATTGCCGACTGGCTGGCGACGACCTTGCCTTTGTACGAGGCGGTGACGGTGACACGCTTCACCCGAGAGTCGTATGAGACGACGCCGCCATTTGGGTTGGCGAGACTGACGCGATCAACGCGGACGCCGATCCGCCAGCCGATGAGATCATTGCGTGCGGTGCCGTCGTAGTCGCGAGGCGGGGTCTCTGTCCAGTTGTGGAAGTCATCGACATCATTGAAGCCGGATCGGGAGGTCACGGAACCCTCAGATGCGTTGCGTCCGAACGAGCCGACCTGACCGGGTTGCTCGAAATGTGTTGCGAGAACATCGGCCATCACCTCGGCGACAAGGGAGTCTCCGGTTGCTCGTGTTGTGGCGTGGGCTTCTGCGCGTGCCGCGCCACCGACGACGCTGAGCGCCGCGAGCAGTGCGCCGGACGCGAGGACCAGCGCGAGCATGGCTTCCACGAGACTGAAGCCCTTGCGTGCGGGCATGGCGTTGTCTCCTGTTACGGTGCGACCGGGAGTGCGAGGCATCGGAACGTGCGCCGATGGAGCGTGCCATCGGCCGTTCGCATGGTGAATGTGATCGCTCTGATGACCTGGACCGATTGTCCCGCGTCGTTGATCTGGCTCTCGACCTCATCGAACTCCGCATCGAGAATCCCGCTGTATGCGATGGAAAGCGTTCCTGCTGCAAAGCGGAGGAGACTGCCACCGTTGTTCTCGTCGAAGGCGTACCCGATCTCGTCCGCAACCGTATCGCCATCGAGATCGGTGCTGACGACGGTGATGAATCCGTCATCGAGGGCGAGGATCTCTCGCGCGTGGCTGATGTCCAGAGTCATCTGGGCCATGAGATCTGCGACCGCGACGGCGGTCGCGGACCCGCTGTCGCTTCGGGGAGTCGATCTCGCTGCGACCATGATCACGGAAGAGACGGTCGCGCCGACGATCGCGATGATCGCGGTCGCGAGGGCGACCTCGATGAGCGTGAACGCGCGGCTGCTCCGCGTGTTTCGATGAGCACGGATCATCGGCCGCCTCCACCACCAAGAACTCGGGACTCTCCCTCGATCTCCCCGATCTTGACAGAGCCCGAGGTCGCGTTGAGTGTGATGCGGCAGAGCAGCCCGTCTGTGGCGAGCATGACCGTGCCATCGGCTGAGCCGACACCGTTGCCGTTGTACGTCACCTCGCCCAGGCCGCCGAAAGTGACGAGCGAGATCTCCACGTCGTACGGCCTCTGCCTGAGCCGGACTTCACGGATGATCTGGTTGGCAGCGTCTCTGATGATGTACCCTTCTCGGCTGTAGATCACCTTGACGCTCGCACTGGATGCGATCGCGTGGGTCCGGGCCTCCGCGAGATCGGCCGCAACTCGCTGGGATGCTCCCTTGAGTCGCCAGATCGATGCCGACGTCATCATGCGGGGCACGGCGAGGGCAGAGGTGGTGCCGATGATCGCCATGACGATCAGCAGTTCGTAGAGAGAGAAGCATCGCGTGAGAGAAGAACCCGGCCCTGTTGTCTCTTTCCCATCGCGGAGCGAGGGGTTCGGACAACAAGGCCGGGCTGTGGTGGTGCGTGTGTCGGGCATGATCGGTCGGCCCGTCGTCGGTCGTGTCGGATCAATAGTCGCGGTACGCGATGCCCCGTGCATCAACCTCGCCGACGACCAGGTTGGCGTGGATGTGGCCGGTGGTCTCGTTATAGACCCACGCGCCGGTCGCATCGCCGTCGGTCGCGGTGATCGCGGTGTTGCCCTTCTTGCTGCCGACCTTGAGCGTCGGAACCTTGCGGAGATAGGGTCCATAGATCCGCTCGGCGGACTTGGCACCGAAGCTGTCGCCCGCGACGTTGGAGTACTGCGTCAGTGCGTTCTCGACGCTGGCGGCGGGCGGATAGACTCCCCCGTGCTCGGCGTGGTAGAGGTCGATCGCGTTTCGCAGGACCGCCAGATCGGCGACGAGCGATGAGTCGGCAGCACCCTCGGCACCACGGCTCATGCGAGGAATCGCGATGGCCCCGATGATCCCGAGGATGACGACCACGATCACGAGCTCGATGAGACTGAATGCACGACGCGCCTGATTCATCGCCAACATGGATGCATCTCCGTTTGTATGCCCTTCCTCCTCGGGCATTGGGAGTATCGGAGCGATCCGGGGCATACTTCAGTGCAGTGGACGTGCGGGCGTGTAAGTTCCGGGCGGACTGTGTTATCGGGCAACGACGATCGTGTGCAGAACGCCGGAAACCTCCACGGTGACCGAGCCGCTCTCGACGCTCACGAGCGCGACGCCGTTCGTTGTCGCCTCACCGACGCGGATGGGCTTGCCGTCCATGATCGCAAAGCCGCCCTTCGCGTCCTGAACGACCATCGAGACCTTTGGCAATGCGATCCGGGGCGTGACCGCGTAAGCAGGGATTGCCGAGTCGGTGGCTGACACCTCTTGTGGGGCGAGTTCTGCGCGCCAATCCGCGTCTATATCGAAGATCTGCACCCCGAGGGAGGCACCGGATTCCTGATCGAGTTGGAGCAGACGCTGGTGCAGGGGAACTCGCAGCGGCTTCACGGTTGCACCTGCGCCTGCCGCGGCGGGCGCCTGCTCGACGTCGGCGACAGCCGAGTGCGATGCGCTCGCCTCGCTCGGGCCACCGATGATCTGGTCCATGCCGAGGACCCCTCCACCGAGCGCGAGCAGCATGAGATAGACCTTTCGTTCCCGCGTGAGCTTCATGCCTCAATTGGGCGAAACAAGTGCCAGGCGTGCAAGTCATCTGGCAGGAATTTCTTTGTCGCGTTCCGACTTTGCGGCGTACCAGTCGATCTCCAGCTGTACGTTCGACCACCCACCTCCGGTGGCGAGATCAGCGCGAAGATCAAATGATCGCACCGCGACGTCCGAGAATCGCTCGCTGATCGATCGCATGAACTCGGAGACGCTCTGTGCCGCGGCTCGTCCCGCCAGGCGCACGGGCACACGAAGAAACTGCTGGTCGCTGATGGGCGGCTGGGCGTTGAGCGAATCGACCTCGATGTTGTGCTCCGCAGCGAGAGCGGCGATGTCACGGATCTTGGTGTTGAGATGCGACGTGGGCTGGAGAGAGACGCCGCTCAGTCGCAGGGATTCTTCCGCCTGGCGGAGAGCGGCCTCCGCATCGCGGGCTTTCCGTCGGATATCGGCCTCGTCTTCCGATCGTGCACGGACCGCGGCTCGGAGCACCGACTGGCGTTCGCGGATGCTCTCGACCGGCTTCACGCCAAGGAGGTATCCGGCGGCGATGATCGAGGCGAGCGCGGCCAGGCCCGCCGCATGCACGATGGCGGCGTGCCTGATCGAAGCGAGCAGTGTTGTGGACTTCATGGCGTCACCTCCACGACCGAGGCAAGTTCGGCACGGATCTCGAAGCCGATGGCCTCACCACGGAGGAGCGAGCGGCGGCGCATGTGCACGAGCGTTGTCTGCGTGAAGAGCCCCGACTCTTCCATGGCAAGGACGATCGCGGAGACCCGGTCCTGATCCTTTGCTGCGCCGGAGAGACTCAGGATGTAACCTGGGTGTGCGGCCTGGGCCCTCGCCGAGGGCTGGGCACCGGGTGTGCCCACGGGCGGGGTGGCCGTACGTGCTGCTGTGGGCAGCGCTGCCTGGGTGAGGCGGCAGGACTCAACAACCGCGCCGTCGCCGACGTATCGCCCGAGGAGCGAGATGAGTCGGCTCCACTCCGGGTTCGAGCGGATCTGTTCTGAAACGGCCAGTTCGCGCTGGACACCTGTCAGCGCGAGTGCGGACTTCGAGATCTGCTGCTTGAAGGATTCAACGGTGCGGCTTCGTTCACCGAGCAGCCGTGTCAGTTCGCGACCGCCGTCACCGACCTGCGAGCGACACTTGATGGCCCATGCGCCTGAGCAGATCAATGCGACTGCGCAGAGAATGGCCCAGCCGCAGGCGGCTTTGCGGCGGCTGCGTGCCGCGAGCACCGAAGTCGGGAGAAGATTGACCCTGATCGTCACTGCGTTGCCTCCTCGCTGGCGCGGAGCGACAGCCCGTAGGCCAGAGCCATCGCGCCACCTCCAGCGGCCGTGCCGGCGACGGTGACGGGCAGCTCGATCTCGGCCTGGATCTCTGGAGCGAGCCCCGCTGTGTCACTGCCCCAGCCGACGAGCACGATCGACTGCGGCTTCGCTGTGCCGCCCTTCATTCGGACATAGCCGATCGATTCTTTCACGGCCTCAACGACGTCGGATGCAAGGCGTGAGATAAACTGCCTGGCTTGTTCGCCTGCGATCCTGGTGATCGGCCTTGGCACGCTCTCGCACGCCCGCACCCGGGCCCAGAGCGCCTCGGGAGTGACGCCGAGTGGTGCGGCGGCGCATCCGAGACGATCGGCCATGCCAAGCTCGCCGAGTTCGCGTTCGAGCATGACGATGCCGCCGGAGACGACGCAGACCCGGCCGCTCGTTGCGCCGAGATCGACGGTGACGAACGCCGACGCGGTCTGTTCGCGGGTTGCGATGCGTGTGATGGCGATGCAGGCGGGTTCGATCGCTTCGATGGGAAAGCCGCACGCGTCGAACCAGTCCGCGATGGCGACCGCCTTCTCTTTCTGGCAGGCAACTGCCATCATCGCGCAGCTGTGTGTCGCCTTGCCCCCGACCGGGATCTCCCACGAGACCGCCTCGATCGATCCGATCTCGCAACGCATGAGCCGGGCGAGTTCGACCTCGACAAGGCGGTCGATGGGTGCGCCAGAGGATCGCGGGGGGAGTTCAAGCATCGAGGATGTGGCGATTGCCGGTGGGGCTCCGAGCACGACGCGCCCGGTCCACACGTTCCTGCGCCTCAGGATGGACGTCATGCGCACGATCGCGTCTCGATCGATCGAGTCGGATGTCGCGATGCGCGGCACGATCACTCGGGCGATGATGGTGCCATCGTGAGGGTCAACCGCCACGCACTTCGACGCCCTTGAGCCGATATCGATCCCGATGGATGGCTGTGATCGTGTCATTTCGGGCCTCCCGGCTGGGTCATCGCTGTGAGGTCGAAGAGCGGCAGGAACATCGAGAGGGCAACAAACCCGACAACCGCGCCGAGAACAACAAGGATGACCGGCTCGATGATGCTGGAGAGAGCCCGGAGCGTGACCTCGTTGTCCTCATCCATGAATTCGGCCATACCGAGCATGACGGGCCCGATCTGTCCAGAGGCCTCGCCGTTGCGGACCGCCTCGCATACGTTCGGCGGCAGCAGGTCCCCCTCGGCGAGAGACTCGCTCATCGACTCCCCCTTCGTGACGGCGTCGCTGGCGCGCATCAGGAGGTTCTCAAAGTGGATATTTCCTGCTGCGGCCCGGCAGAGATCGATCGCTTCGACGAGTGGGATCCGCGCTTCAACCAGAACGCCCATGAGTCGGATCATGCGCGCGGTGAGCACGTTACGCGTGATCACGCCTACACGAGGCGCGCGGATGATCGCGGTATCGATAGCGGTTTTGCCGGCACTTGACTTCAGGAACGCGATGACGCCAATGGTGGCCGCGACGATGCCGCCCACGACCCAGGGCCACTGCGATCGAATGAACTCGCTCGCGGCCATGAGCATCGCGGTTGTCGGCGGGAGCGGAGCGTCGAGCGAGTCGAACATATCGGCGAATCGTGGCAGGACGAAGATGAGCATGAGCACGATGACATTGACCGCGATCACGAGGAGCACGCTCGGGTACGTGAGGGCTCCGAGCACGGTGTGGCGGACGTGCAGCTGCTGCCTGGAGAGAGCGGCAAGACGCTGGAGCATGGCGGGCAACTGCCCTCCCGCTTCGCCGGCTCCGATCAGACTGCGCGTCACGTTGTCGAAGTGTGCCGGGCGTGATTCCATGGCCTGCGCGAGCGACGCTCCCTCTTCGACCCGGCCCCGGATCGCGCCGATCGCCTCTCGCCATGAGGCATCCTTTGTCTGACGTTCGAGGGCAGCGAGCGCCTGGGTGATCGGTGTGCCCGCGGAGCAGAGCATCGAGAGCTGACGCGTGAACATGGAGACGTTCTGAAGACGTCTTGGGGCCTTGGCTCGTGTGCGTCGGCCCCTGGCGGTGTGAGTCGCCGACTTTGCCTGCTCGACGCTGACGGATGTCACGAAGATGCCTTGTCGGCGCAGGCGTTCGCCGGCGTCTCTTGTGTCGGGCGCGTCGATCGAGCCCTGCACCGGCTTGCCGGAGGAGTCAAAGCCCTCGTAGCGGAGCTTCATGCGGCCTCCTTCTTCGGCGCGACAGCGGCAGCAACGGGCGAGTCGGTCTCGGCATCGTCGGTGCGCGTGACTCGCAGAACCTCTTCAAGACTCGTCTTGCCCGCGAGTGCGAGCTGGACACCGGACTGCCTCAACGACATCGCGCCGTCGCGTGTCGCCTGATCTCTGAGCATCTGGCTGCTGCCACGATTATGCACCAGACGGCGCATGTGCTCGGTGATCTCGACGACCTCGTACACGCCGAGGCGCCCTTGGAAGCCGCTGTCGTGGCATTGCGGGCAGCCGCCACCCTTCTGGAACGGGCGTCCGACCATCGATGCAAGGCCGGCGTCCGCGAGGACCTCCGGCGTCGGGTAGTACTTCGTGCGGCACGCGGCACAGATCGTGCGTGCGAGGCGCTGTGCGACGACGCCGTTCAGCGCGCTGGAGAGCAGGTATGGCTCAACATGCATGTCGAGCAGGCGGGCGACAGCACCGACGGCGTCGTTGGTGTGGAGCGTCGCGAGCACGCCGTGTCCAGTGAGCGCGGCCTGAACCGCGACCCGCGCAGTCTCTTCGTCTCTGATCTCGCCGACCATGATGATGTCGGGATCCTGTCGGAGGATGCTCCGCAATGCTCTCGCGAAGCCGAGGCCGATCTGGTCCTGTACCTGGATCTGGTTGACGCCGTCGAGCTGATACTCGACGGGATCCTCGACCGTGAGGATGTTGACTTCCGGCGAACGCAGAAGATCGAGCGCCGAGTAGAGCGTCGTGGTCTTGCCCGATCCCGTCGGACCGGTGACGAGCACGAGCCCGTGGGGCTGCTTCAGCACGCCCTTGAAACGCTTCATGGCGTCGGGATCGAACCCGAGTTCTTCGAGTCTCACCTTCAGATTCTGCTTGTCGAGAATTCGGATGACGATCTTCTCACCCAGAAGTGTCGGCATGCTCGAGACGCGCAGATCGATCTCGCGTCCCTCGGCAACGATCCGGACACGACCCTCCTGGGGCATCCGCTTCTCCGCGATGTCCATACGACCGATGACTTTGACTCGAGAGACGATGGCTGCGTGCATCCCCTGCGGCGGCTTCATCAGGTCTCTGAGCATGCCGTCCTTGCGATAGCGAATGCGAGTGCCCCGCTTGTCGGGCTCGATGTGGATATCGCTCCCGCGATCCTTGACGGCCGTGAGCAACGCGACGTTGACAAGGTTGACGATCGGGCTTCCGGCGACGAGCTTGTCGAGATCGGTAGCGGGGCCTTCGTCAACGGACTCTCGCTCGACAACCTCGACGTCCTGCTCCGCGAGCGACGTTAGGAACGCATCGACATCGACGTTGCCACCCGCGTACTTCTTGACATACTCGCGGATGTTCGCTTCAAGGGCGAGCACGGGCCGGATCTTGCGGCACTTTGTCAGCTGGCGCAGGCGGTCGATCGTCGGAAGACTCTGCGGCTCTGCCATCGCGACCGTCAGCGTGTCGCGCACCTTGAACATAGGGATGGCGTGGAGACGCTCGGCCTCTTCCTCTCCGACGAGCGACAGCAGCGCGGGGTCGATCAGGCCGTGGCGCAGGGTGACGCATCGTGTGCCGAGGCACTTCGAGAGCGCCCTGACGAGCGTCTGCTGAGAGATCACGCCCTGCGTCACGAGCATCTCGCCGAGCATCTGGCCGCTGCTGCGCTGCTCGGTGAGGGCGCGGGTGAGCTGGCTCTCCGTGATCGCGCCGTCCGCGACGAGGAGTTCGCCGACTCTTGGCTTGGAGCCGCCTTCGCTCACAGGAAACTCCTGACTGCGCTTGACACATCCTCGAACTGTTCGAGCGACTCGAGGATCTCGGTCAGGTCCAGCGCTTCGCGAACCGTCTCGCAAACGCCGCACACTCGCAGCGACTGGCCCATGTCGGCCAACTCGTCGGCGAGATCAAGGATCGCTTCGAGCCCCTTGGAATCGAGGAACGGCACGTCCGAGGCGTCGATGACGAGGCGCCCGAGTGTGCGCTGTGACGCGCCGCGCACCGCGGCGGCGAACACGGCGGCGTCCTGCTGCGCGATCGGCCCGCGCGGGCGGATGACCGTGACTGCGCCGTGGGCCTGTTCATCGATCTTCATGAGTGTGCTCCTCCGCTCACGCCGCCGCTCTGGCCGGGAGTGTGATCGTGAACGTGCTGCCCTTGTTGTCCTCTGACTTGAGGCCGATGTCGCCACCGTGCAGTCTGACGACGTCGCGCGCGAGTGTGAGCCCAAGGCCGGTGCCCGTGATGTTCGCGATGCGAGAGTCCTTGGCTCGATAGAACTTGTCGAAGATCAGCCCCTGCTCCTCCTGCTTGATGCCGATGCCGGTGTCCTCGACCGCGATGCGAACCTCGTCCTGCTCCCACGCCACCTTGACCGCGACCGCTCCTCCCTCCGGCGTGTACTTGAGGGCGTTGGCAACGATGTTGTGGATCGCAAGGGAGAGCTTGTCGCGATCCCCTTTGATGACCGGGAGCTTGGGAGGAAGCTCGAATCTCAGGGCGATGTGCTTGTCCTTTGCCTGGGCGACATAGTCGCGAGAGACATCGTCGAGGAGTTGCGAGAGCCGGACATCACCGGTCTGGATCGACATCGAGCCGGACTCGATCTCCGCCACACTGAGCATGTCCTGGACCAGGCGTTCGAGGCGCTGCGACTCGTTGTTGATGACATTCAATGCCTCCGATCTGACCTCGCGATCCTCCTCGGAGGCGTCGATCGCCTGCTCCACATACAGCCGAATGTTCGTGAGCGGTGTCCGCAGCTCGTGTGCCGCTTGGGCGACGAACGAGTGTCGGGCGTCCTCGGCGGCACGCTGCTGCGTGACATCCTCTATCATGACGAGCGCAGCTGCGCCATCCTCTCGGCGGATGGATCTGACGGAGACTCGCAGGATGGTGCGTCCCTCGGACTTGCGCACCTCGAATGACGTGCGACGGCGTGCGCCGCCGGTGACGGCCGCACGTATGGCGTCGTCGATCTCCGGGCTCGCGAAGCGGCCCTCGATCGAGCTCCCGACCAGCTGCTCCCGGGGTGCTTCGAGGAGCAAGCCGGCCGCGCCGTTCGCGTAGGTCGCGTTCATGTCCTCACCGACGAGAACGATGCCCTGCCACATGGCGTCGAGTGCGCCCGAAGAGGTCTCCGCGGTCGCGCCTCCTCGGCGAGTGCTTGTGGTGGCAACAACCGCCTCCGCGTCCTTGCGTTCTTCCCACTCGGCACGCTGGTCAAGAACTCTCCCCCACGCCTCGGCCACTTCTCCGAACTCGGGAGCCAGACGCACGGCCTCGGTGCTGGTCTCTCCTCGACCCAGGGCAAGCACAGCGTCGCAGATCACGCCCTGTCTTGAGACCCTGCGCCGGATTCCCCGGTAGAGCGTCCAGAGAACCGCGGCACCGGCGGCTCCTGTGAGTCCGACGCCGGACGCGGCCTCGATCCACGAGGCATTGCTGAAGAGAAAGCCATCAGCGTTCACGCGTGGCGAGGTGGCGACGAGCGTGAGCGCGCCACGGCCGGGCACGATCACTGGGAACGACCGTGAGTCCGCGATGCTGGCAACGCTCTCCGCAGGCCATGATTCCGGTAGCTCCACGACCGTGATCTCACCCGGATCGCTCGACGCGACGACCAGGCCGTCGCCGATCAGGAGCTGGCAGGATCCAAGCCGCCCGCTCGAGACGCTCTCAGCGACCAGCCGTCGCAACGCGCTCAGCCGGCCTTGCTCGATCAGTTCTTCGGCGGCACTCGCGAGCGTCTGACCCGCAGCGTCAACCCTGTCGATCGCGCGGACGCGATCGAGGCGCTCGATCTCCATCATCGCGATGGCGGCCGCTGCGACCGTCACACCGGCGACCACGCCGAGCATGGCGAGTCCGACGCCGGCGACGTCGCGCTCGCCCACGGAGAGCCCGCGGCTGGCGAGACGCATGAGTGTGGTGTCGGCAAGTATCAGTTTCTTGGGCATGTCCGAGAACCCCTGAGCCCGAACATCGGGCGCAATCGGGGTGATCGGACATCATGGAGGGCCCGTCCATCTCAACTCTGGATGTTCCCGGTCCGCCGGGTCGAGCGGGGCGGCATGGTCCGAACCTGACGCGGCACGCGGTCCTATAACCAAAGAAGCCCCGGGATGACTCCCGGGGCTTCAAGGGTGAAGTGGGCGCGGAGGGATTCGAACCCCCGTAGGCATAAGCCAGCGGATTTACAATCCGCCCCGTTTGGCCACTCCGGCACACGCCCAAGCCAAACCAGTGGTCCCGAGCATCCATTTCGGCATGCTCGGGGGAGAAAGATAGCCAGTTGCCCCCCCGAACGGCAATCTTCCCCCCGGAATCTCTCGTTCAGGTCCATCGGCCCCGGAGTTCACCGCCAGCAAGATTCTGGACTGGACCAAGCACGACGGCGTCTCGCCCCTTCATTGAGGCGATCGGCACGAGCCCCGCATCGGAGATTGCTTCCAAGCCTCGCTCGGCGAGATAGCACTCCGCACAGGGCAGGGCATGGCTTCCCGTGGCGTCTTTCCACGAGGTGTGTGGAAGGTCGCCAACCACGCAGGGGGACCCGAGTTGCATCGCATCACCATTCTCGATCCACCCCTCGACAATGAGCCGGAGCAGGAGCCACGCGCCCCCGGCCCAGCACATCGCGGCATGGCCCGCAGCGTTCCCTCGCTCGTGTGCGTCGAGTTCCTCGAACGTGAATCGGTCGATCGGATCAGACCAAAGACCGTATGGCCTCCTCGCGAGCCAGCGGGGTATCGCCGCAGCGAGCCGCGAAGAATCCGGCGAGGTCTTGAGTCTGTTCCATGACTCCCACCACGGTTGCTGCTTCGGGCTTGTCCATCGTGCTGGATCGGTCTCGATCGCGAATCCGGGGCATCCTACAAACGCAGCGTCAACGCTCAGAAGCAGCGTCGCGTCGACCGTGGCAGCGAGTCGTGAGAGAGCATGGACGGTGTTCAGATCTGACTCGGAGGCACGCAAGGGCTCGACGAGCAGGATCACATCGACGGGGCCGGCCGATTCTGCTGCATGCCCGGCGAGTGCTGATTGAAACATGGATAGGTCGGTGCTCAGCAGTTGCTCGAGATGCGATGCATCGGCGGAGAGTACTTCGTATCCGATTTCATCCTCGCTCCACGCGTTGCTCACCACGTTGTGGAGGGCTCTCCATGCCGATTCAACCCGAGCGAATCGCGGGCTGCGCAGCACGGCTTTCATCATCGTGGTGAGACGACGATCGATGGATCGGATGGCATGAGTGCTCTCTGCCCCAACGCCGGAATCTCTGCCCGGACCGCTGCCCACGATCTTCTGGATAAACGATTGGATATCGACGCCCTGAGGCGCGGCTGGCTTCGATCCCGCACTGGTGGGCCTGCCGAGCAACGCCGCAAGGTCGTTGCCTCCGGTATCAGTGCGTGCTTGATCCGGCTGCTGCGGTGCCGACGGCTCAACCAACGGCGCGTCGCTCACGAGGAGCCCGAGCCCCTTGGCCTCGGCGAGCGCCGCAACCGTGTTCGCAGGGTCCGTGATTCGTTTCCTGAGACCAAGGAGTCGGCTCATCCAGGGCAGTTGCTCCGCGATGGAGTCGGGGTGGAAGTCATCGATGGATCGCACGCGCAGATTTCGCCGCTCTCCCTCCCACTCGAACTCCAGCTCGATTCCCAGGCGCGCGATGGCCTGATCGATCTCTGCTGGTTGGATTGCGACAGCGGACTGCTTCCCTGCCCCGAAGTCACCAAGGAGGAGAACCCTCAGCGGCCTCTCCCCATCATCGGGACGGCGTTCGCCACCCCCGGGGGACCTGAATCCCAAATCGAACCCCATTCCGCCGCGCATACCGGACATTCTGTCTACTCCCTGGTGTGTTCACCTGTGGATTCTGCCGATCCCAGTCTAACTCCAAACGATTCCAGAGGCCCGTCGCCCTCCGATTAGATATATTCAGGTTGATAATTGGCGACCCGGGGAATGCGTCCGTGCCGAAGATCTTCACCCTCCAACTCTCCGACTCCACCGGCAAGGCCGATCGGCTCACCTTGCGATTTTCGGGTCCTGAGGCCACGCTCGCTCTTGGGTCAGACCCAGGCGTGGAACTGCGGCTCCAGAACCCCGGCATCGAACCCAGGCAGTGTGTATTCAGACTTCTCGATCCGGAGACGCTGTGCGTTGAGGATGCTTCCTCTGCGAGCTCCACAAAGCTGAATGGACGCCCGACCTCGGGCGTAGAGATGATCGGCGAAGGCGATTGGATCGAGTTCGCCGATGTCCTGATCGAGGTCGTGGCCGAGTCGGCCGCCAATCCCTACAGCTCGCCGCCTGCCGCCGCGCCGAATGTGGCCCAACCGACAAATGTGAGTGAGGCAAAGCCCGAGTCGATCCCGGCGACCGACTCCGGCACGCATGCGAAGGAATCCTTGCAGCCAGCCCCGGCGTCTTCGTCCACACCTCTGCGAGCGGCCACTGCCCCACCCGCTCCGGCACCCTCGGCATCCCAATCCAAGCCCGCGTCAGGAATGGGAAGTCGGCCCGGGTCCAAGATTCCGATTCCGGGCGGGCCTGTGCCGAAGTCGTCGGTATCCAGAGCGGACACGCCTCGCCCCGCAATCCCCCGCATCGAGATCCCGCGCACTCGTCCGATTTCTTCTGTGGCTGCGCGGCCAGTTCCTCCTCCGCCGAGCGGGAAGTCCACTCCCCCGCCCGAGATCATTGCGCCGCAGCCGGTTCTGCCGCAGCGAACCGAGCCGGTTGCAAAGTCCCCGAACCATGAAGGACTGAACGCGACTCAAGCGAAGTCCGAGTCACCCGCCCCCCCACCAATCTCACCCCCACCGCCAGAGCCCGTCGCGAGTGAGCCCGTTCTTCCAGCCGCACCGTCGCAGCACGAGCCATCTCCCGCAAACGATGCGCGAATCTCGGAATCGGCCCCGCCGGTCTCCTCGCCCGGCTCGGATTCATCGCGTCCGCGTCAGGCGACGCTTCGGCCCGCGACCCGACCGCCCTCAAACGGGCCGCGGCTTGCGCCGCTCTCGCAACCCCCTCGCTCGATGTCGCCTGCCGCACCGGCCGAGCCGCCTCAGAATCCGCTCGTTTCTCGCGGGATGAGCCAGCTTCGAGCGGAACTGAGCCAACAGACCCAGTCATACACTGACGAGCACCTGCGGGCGGTTGTCGAGCGTGGGCGTAGCAACGCGAACACGCTCGGCTTCACGGCCGAGGATCATGTGCTGAGCTTTCTGAAGTGTGTGATACTCGTCGGCGATGAGCTCGGTTCGAGCGACTCGAAGTACCCGGACGTGTACTTCTCGCTCAACCTGCCGGGCAAGCCGCCCCAGGTGCGGATCGAGCGAGCGTTGAAGATCGCTCAGCGCGTGAACGCCCGGGGCGGGATCGGCCTCGTGCCGGTTCCGGGCTTCGACAACCCGGACGAACGTCCGACATCGGAGATACGCGTTCAGCCGTCGCAGTCACCATCTGGGCCTGCTCCCGGCGCGCCTTCCTTCGTGCGTGGTGTCTCTGAAGAGATTCTCCCGTCGGAGCGGCGGGTTCCGTCCGTGCGGGTCTCCCGCCAAGCTCATCGGGAACGCGATGTCACTGATCCGATCGCACCCTCCCCTTCGCACACGCCACAGGTCCAGGAACCCGTGGCACACGATCCGAACAAGCTGCCGGAGATCGAGGGCTTCAAAGTCCTTGAGAAGATCGGCTCGGGCGGCATGGGCACCGTGTACCGTGCGTACCACCACCGGCTTGAGGTCGAGGTCGCCATCAAGGTCTTCAAGACGCTGCACCCAGAGGCGAAGACGCTGCTCTCTCGCGAGGCGCGTGCGGCGGCGCGGCTCCAACACCCCAACATCGTGCAGGTACTGGACTATCAGGAGTTCGGGCGCGGCGCGTACTACGCGATGCAACTTGTCAAAGGTGAGGATGCCCACGAACTCGTCCAACGTGTCTCGGGGCGACTCGTGCACGATGCCGAGGCCGACGGTGTGGTTCGAGCACTCGGCCTGACCAGCGACCAGCTCTCGCCCGAGGCCAGATCGATCCTTCAGGGCAAACTCCCGTGGCACCGGCTGGTCGCGTGGTGGATGGCGGGCGTCGCGGATGGGCTCGATCGTGCCCATCGCGAGGGCATCGTGCATCGTGACATTAAGCCATCGAACCTGCTGCTCGCTCGCGATGGACGCATGACCATCACCGACTTCGGCCTTGCGCTCCGGCGCGATGACCCGACCGTCGGCGGCAACACGGCGCGGGCGGGCACGCCCCGGTATCTGTCGCCGGAGCGGATCGCCGACTGGGCATCAGGATCTGATCTTTCCGGCATGGACGGCCGGATCGATGTCTGGGCTCTGGGCGCAACGATGTACGAATTGCTCACGTACAGGCCTGCATACGACGGCGCTCGCGAGGCGGTCATGCGTGACATCGTGACGCTCGACCCGCTTCCTCCATCGCAGGTCATCTGGGCCGTACCTCAGGAACTGGACCGCATCTGCCTCCAGGCGATGAAGCGGAATCCCGAGGAACGATTCCAGCAGGCGGGTGAGATGGCCTCCGCCCTGCGCTCCTGGCTGATGGGCGAGGGACCCGCGGCCAAGCCCCAGAATCCGTCCGGCGGCATCGCGGGGTGGTTCAAGAAGGGGTCGTGAGGAACGATTCGAGGCGAGAGAAGACGCCCTGCCAGCACCGCTTCACTCCTTGAACATCCGCAACGGCCTCGGGCCCGAGCAGCAGATCGGTCTGCCCTCGTCGCAGCCACCGCCTGTGTCGTTGTCATCACGGTCATCACCAGGCCGGCTCGCGGCAACAGTTGCAATGACGATCAGCACAAACCCCGCGAGCGGCACCCACACCGGAACCCACACACCGAATCGCGGCAGCACGATCCAGCACCCCGCGGCGATCATGCAGGAGAGAACGAACGCGATGACGAGGCGGCGGCCCATGCCCTTGCCGCGCGGGTCTGCTTCCACGACCTCGAACGGAAGCACGCTTCGCTCGCTGTCGAGAAGATCGAGATCGCGTGATGGCGGATCAGTCGTCATCGGCTCCACTGCTTTCGGAAACGAGTTGGCCGAAGCATAAGGCCCCGAGATTCGTGCGATCGCGCTTGGCGTTGCAGAACGCCAAAGGCGGAAACATCAACGTAATTCTGAAGTAGCGCGATGGCCTGCTGCTTCGGTGATCCCGCGGTTAGAAGGCGATCTCCCCCGATCGAGATCCCATCGAAGTCCATCCACGCTTCGCTGACGACTCGCAACTTCGCATCCGCATCGTCCCCGAAGCACCCCGCAAACCTCGCTTCAACGTCCCATCGCACTCGGAACGCTCGGCCTCGTCGCTCGCCAACTCGCACGTCGATTCGAGTGAGCGGATCATGCTCGCCGGCGTAGAAACTTCCTTCAATCATGCGTGCGGCAGAACCATTCAAGGAACTGCCCTCAAGATCTCGCCAATCTCTCACGTCCGGTGTTGCCCAGTCGGCCAGCAGCGCACATTCGAACACCTCCTCCCGGTACTTCAATCGCCGAAACGGCAGAAAGAAGTTCCAGTACACGCCAAGCGGAACACCCGCGCGTCGGTTCTCAAAGACGTACGCGTAGATCTCGCCACGACGCGGACGTAGCCGCTCCGTCGGAAATCGCTTCGCGTCCGACCGAACCGGGTAGCGTCCCATGACGGCCTCACACCAGTAGCGTCGCCGGCTTCTCAAGGAAACCCTTGACGGTGTTCAGGTACTGGGCCGCCATCGCTCCATCGACGATCCGGTGGTCGCTCGACATCGTCATCGACATCACCCAGCCCGGCACGACCTGATCGTTCCTCACGACCGGCTTCTTGATGGCCGCTCCGACGGCGAGGATCGCGACGTTCGGCGGGTTGATGATCGCCGTGAAGTGATCGACGCCGAACATGCCGAGGTTGGAGATCGTGAAGGTCGCGTCGGACATCTCCTCGATTGTCAGCCCCTTCTCGCGGGCCTTGGATGAGAGCGCCTTGGTCTGCTGGCTGATCTGGCGGAGCCCGATCTGGTCGGCGTTCCGCAGCGTTGCGACGACCAGTCCGCCGCCACGCTCCTCCGGCAGCGCGATCGCGACGCCGACGTTCACCTGGCCGATGATCTCGACCGATGCCTCGTTCCCCTTCTCCGCCCAGCGCGAGTTGACGAACGGGTGCTGGTGCATCGCCAGCGCGCACGCCCGCACGAGGAAATCGTTGACCGTGAGCTTCACTCCCTGTGACGACAACTGGTCGTTCAACTGCTCGCGCAGCGCCATCAGAGCATCCATGTCCGCCTCGACCGTCACCTGGTAGTGCGGGATGGTGGTCTTGGACTGGACGAGACGCGTCGCGATCGTGCGCCGCATGTTCGAGAGCGGCACCGTGCGAGCCGCGAGCATCGAGCCCGTGGGAGGCAGCATCGGGGCCGGAGCTGCCTTAGGAGCGGGGCTCGATGTCGCGGAGGGCGCGGCCGTCCTCGCGGTGCCGCCCGCCATCGCCGCCTCGACGTCCTTCCGGACGATACGGCCGCTGGGGCCCGTGCCCTGGATAGACGCGAGATCGACGCCTCCCTCGTTGGCGATCTTGCGGGCCAAGGGGGACACAAAGATCCGCTCGCCGGAGCGGCCGGTTGGAGCGTGGGACGCGTGGCCATTGCCGCCGCCGGGTGCGGGGCTTGCCGCGGCGGGGGGCTCGGCGACCGCCGTGCCGCCGCCGGATGCCTTCGCCGGTGCATTCCCGCCGCCGCTGGATGCGGCCTTCGCCGCCGGGACCGCGGCACCCGATCCGGCTTTGGCCTTGGAGACGTCCTCGCCCGCTGCGGCGAGCACCGCGATGACCGTGCCAACGGGAACGGTCTTGCCCTCGGCGACCGCGAGCGACGCGACGACGCCGTCGTCGAACGTCGTGAGCTCCATGGTGGCCTTGTCGGTCTCGATGTCGGCGATTGCGTCGCCGCTGGAGACCTTCTGGCCCTCCTTGACCGCCCAGCGCACGATGGTGCCCTGCTGCATGGTGTCGGAGAGACGGGGCATGGTGATTTCGATGGCCATGGAGTTAACCTCAAAGCGTAAAGCGAGTAGAGAGAATTACGCCAGCGTCTTGCGAACCGCCGCCGCGATCTTCCGCGGATTCGGCAGGTACTCCGCCTCAAGGATCTTCGAGTACGGCGTTGGTACGTCCTCCGTGTTCACCCGCAGCGGCTGGTGATCCAGCCAGTCGAACGCGCGCTCGATCACCTGCGTCACGACTTCGCTGGCGACGCTCGCGAAGGGCCAGCACTGATCGACGACCACGATGCGCCCGGTCTTCTTCACGCTCGCGATGATGCTGTCGATATCCAGGGGCCGGATCGTCCGCATGTCCAGAACATCGCACTCGATCCCCTCGGCCCGCAGGGCCTCGTCGGCCTCCAGGCAGAAGTTCACGGGGCGACCGAACGACACGATCGTGCAGTCCTTGCCCTCGCGGAGCAGGGCTGCCTGACCGAAGGGGATGTAGTACTCCTCCGGCGGCACGTGCGCCTTGTCGCCCAGCATGCGCTCGGACTCGAGGAAGAACACCGGGTCCGGGTCCGCGATCGCGGTCTTCAACAGGCCCTTCGCGTCGTACGGGTTGCTCGGGATGACGATCTTCACGCCCGGCACGTTTGCGTACAGCCCCTCGACGCACCATGAGTGCGTGGAGCCGAGCTGCCCGCCCGCGCCGTCGTTCCCACGGAAGACGACCGGGCAGCCCCACTGGCCGCCGGACATGTAGAGCATCTTCGGGACGTTGTTCAGGATCTGATCCGCCGCGACCAGCGAGAACGACCACGACATGAACTCGATGATCGGGCGAAGCCCGTACATCGCGGCACCGACAGCCAGCCCGGCGAAACCGTTCTCCGAGATCGGCGAGTCGATGATGCGCAGCGGCCCGAACTCGTCAAGCATCCCCTGCGAGATCTTGTACGCGCCGTTGTACTGCGCGACCTCCTCGCCCATCAGGAAGATGCGGCTGTCCTTCCGCATCTCTTCGCTCATCGCCTCACGCAGCGCCTCGCGGAACTGGATGATGCGGTCACCCTCGCGCGAGGGCAAGGGCTTGGTGAAGTCCGGCAGAATCGCCGGCTCGGGAAGGGCGGGGTGTTCGAGTGTGGTGGTCATGGTGTGCTGTCCTCAACGGCTGGTCTGGTGTGCCGTTGCGATGTGTACCTTTAGGCCTTGATTCGTACCAACGCTTCGCCAGCCGAGATCAACTCAAGAGCAGGCTCCATCGACGCTGAGAGGATCGCCTTGAGCCGGGCGTTCGACGTGTTTCCGGCAGCGATGAGAATGACCTGAGGCGGAGAACCGAACCGCTCGATCAGCGCCTCGAAATCCGCATCCTTCGTCATGATGACCGCGCCCGCCGATCGCGCCGCGTCGAACACCGCCTTATCGTCCCATTCCGCCATTCCCATATCGCTCATCATCCTTGCTTCGACCTTGTACCTCTCGGCCAGCCACGCCCCGACTTTGGGCGACAAGTGAATGTCCAACCAAATCCGCATACCCGCCGTGCCCCTCACGCCACCAGCGTCGGATGGCTCAGCCGACGCGACGCATAGATCAAGGACGCCTTCACATCATCAAGCTCCAGAAGCGGTAACTCCTCGATGACCTGAGACGCGGAAAGGCCTGCCGCAAGCAACTCCAGCACGTCCGAGACTCGGATGCGCATCCCACGAATGCACGGCTTGCCCCCGCACTGCTTCGGATTGATCGTGATCCGCGCGAGCAATGCCGCGGCGACTGGATCGTTCAAACTGTCCGGTGGCTGGATGCTCATGGCGCGCCCTCTTGCGGATCTCCTCACAGCAACGGGTTCTTCACCCCATGGATGTAATCCCGCGTCGGGCTCAGGTTCGGCTGGGGGTTGATGAAGACGTCCGAGTACAGCTCGGCCTCAACCTCGGGCGTAGGTGACTCCTCGGCGAAGTCCATCGCCTTGCGGACCGCCTCCTTCACCTCGGCCTGGATCTCGGTGAACCGCGTCTCGGACAAGATCGGTTTCCCGTCCTTGCCCTTGCGCTCGCCCATCAGCTGGCTGGCGAGACGATCGATCGAGTCCTTCCCTTTGAACTGATCGACCTCCTCCTTCGTCCGGTACTTCTGCGGGTCGGACATCGAGTGCCCGAGGTAGCGGTAGGTCTTCAAATCGACGAACGCGGGCCTCTGGTTCTCGCGGCACCAATCCACAACCGGCTTGAAGTCATCGTACAGATCGATCACATCAAATCCGTCGATGATCTCGCCGCGGATCCCGTACGCGTCCGCCTTCTTGCGAAGGTCGTGCGCCATCGTCGTGCCGCGTTCGATCGCGGTGCCCATCGAGTAGCCGTTGTTCTCGACGACATAGATGACGGGCAGCGAGTACAGCCCCGCGAGGTTCATCGCCTCGTGCAGCGCACCCTGATTCAGAGCGCCATCGCCGAGATAGGCGAGTGAGACCTTCTTCTTGGGCTTGTCCCCCGGCTTCACCCCCGGGTTCGGACACGGCTTGCCCATCACTTCCCACTCATAGCGAGCCGCGAAAGCCAGGCCCGTGCCCAGCGGCGTCTGGGCCCCGACGATGCCGTGCCCGCCGAACAGCCAGTTCGGCTTGTCGAACATGTGCATCGACCCGCCCTTGCCCTTGGCGCAGCCGGTGATCTTGCCGAACATCTCGGCCATGCACGCGCCCGGATCCATGCCCCGCGCCAGCGCGTGCCCGTGATCGCGGTAGGCGGTAACGATGGGGTCGTCACGCTCAAGCGACTGGATCGTGCCGACGGCGACGGCTTCCTGGCCCGTATAGAGGTGACAGAAGCCGCCGATCTTTGCCTGCTGGTACGCCTGCGCACACCGGTTCTCGAACTCGCGGATCAGCAGCATGTCCTTGAGCCACCCGATCAGCGTCTCGCCCGGAAGCGCGTCGGAAACCCGGTGGGTGCGGGCCTTGCGGAGCCCCGCGCCGGAATGCGTGTCGGTCGTCATCTGAGCCATGAACAGCCCCAAAATCACGCCGCGAGGCGGCATGGAAAGACAGGAAGGTCCTTGCGCGGACAGGGCGCAATGGACCGGACGATGATTCTAGGTCGGCACTCTGGTACAGCGTAGATTCGCCGATTCTGGACGATCAGGCACGAATTCCGGGTGCGGTTCCCTGACAGGTTCCGGCTCGTGCGTGCAAGGTCCGGGCGATGCCCGACACGGACTCACTGCTGCCCGGCAGCGCCACCGGTACCGACCAGGCGTGTCGCGGTCGTTCTAGACTGCAGAATCGCGAGCGCAGTCTGGAGTTGGAGGTCGAGTCCTTCGGTGATCAACCGATTCGGATCGGGGCGCCCCCCCTCCTGATGAACGAGTTTGCCCTGCTCGTCCATCTCTGCGATGTCCGCGGCCTGACGAATCTCGTAGGCCTCCGCCTCGTGATTCGGAAGGCGGTCCACCACGAGGTCCGGCATCACGCCCCAGTCGGTGACGAGGTGCCGGTTCTTGTCGATGAGCCGCCCGGCGGGCAGACGGTAGTACTGCGTGGTGAGTTTCATCGCGGCCTCGGGCGTGATCTGCCAGACGTTCTGGACAGAGCCCTTGCCGTACGAGCGGCGACCGACGACCAGCGCGTCGATCTTGCCCTCTCTCGCATAATCCTGCACCGCGCCGGAGACGATCTCGGACGCCGATGCGGAGCCCTCGTTGATCAGCACGATCACCGGCACGTCGTTGATGCGGCTGCGAGTCGGCTGTGCGCTTTGCTGATCGACCATCACTTCTCCCGCAGTCTCCGTGCGAACGATCACGCCCTGGGCGATGAAGCGAGACGCCACAGAGACGGCCTGATCAAGCAACCCGCCCGGGTTGTACCGCAGGTCGAGAATCAACGCGTTCAAGCCCTGCTCACGCATCGTCTTGATCGCGGCGTCAAAGTCTCTCGTCGTGCTCTCGGTGAACTGTGTGAGTCGAACGTACCCGATGCCGTGGCCGCGATCAATGAAGTAGTCCCAGTCGCGTTCACCCGCGCCGGTGCGTGCCCATCCCTTCACGGTCTTCACGTCGATGTTCGCGCGGACGATCGAGATGTCGAGCGACTTGAACTCGTCCCCCGCTTTCCGCTCGATCGTGAGCGTGACAGACTTGCCCGGGGCTCCGGTGATCACACTCACCGCCTGATCGAGAGAGAACCCCGCAGTCGAGACCCCATCCACCTTCTTGATCAGATCGCCCGAGCGGATACCGGCTCGCTGAGCCGGTGTCCCGTCGAGCGGCGTCGTAATCTTGATGTTCTGCTGCTCATCGAGCTGGATCTGGATGCCGACGCCGACGAACCTGCCCTGCGTCTGACGCTGGAACGTCTTGACCTCGTCGGGCCAGATGATCGCGCTGAAGGGGTCGAGCCGGGCCATCGCTCCGTTGCCGAACTCGTGCAGCAGCGCGGCATCGGGAATCGCAACTGTCGAGCGGTTGAACTTCAGGATTGCACCAATCGTCTTGTCCAGATCTTCACGAGAAAGCCGCACGGTCGCCTCGGCGACCGCGTTCGATTGCAGCGTGAGATACTGCAGAAACTCGGCACGCTTCGCGTCGTCAGCCAGTCCCGTGAAGACACCCCTCACATCTCCCAACTCAACGAGCGTTCGCACGCCGTCGAGCCCGCCGATGAGCATCTCCTTCATCCCGGCACGATGACGCTCCACGTACCGTTCTGCGCCTCTCTGAATGGCACCCGCGACCATCGGCCAGGAGATCCCCTCTGTCTTCACCTGCCACCCGTCCGCAGTCGGGTTGTATGGCGGAAGCGGGCTCAGCCCCTCGGCGATGCGCCGATCGTTGCGGAGCGTCCAGAATCGCTCGGGGGCGTAGAGCCGGATCATCGCCAGCCGCGCGGACTGGCGGTCGAGATCCGGCTGGAACCGCTTGTCATCATCGAACAGCAGATTCAGGCGGTAGTAAATCTCGTTCGCGATCAGCCAGTCGCCCCGGGACTCGGCATCCCGTGCCGCCTTCGTCGCTCGCGCGACGAGATCGACCATGCGCGGCTCGGCCATCAACGCGGACTTATCGACCGCGAGCATCGAGAGCTCAACCGCAGAACGCAGTGCCTCGCTGACCTTGCTGTCTCCCTGCTCCGCTGCGAGAGACTCGTCGATCTTCGCGGAGAGCTTCTCGATCTGCTCCGACCGTGAAGACTCGCGCTTCTCGATGTTGGCCCGGAGCAGTTCCGCAGTATCCGTGACCGGCACACCGCTCTCGGATGCAAAGATCGAGGACGCACGCGTAAGGGTCGCGAGGAACTCATCCCCGTTGCCGCCTCTGGCAGCGGACCAGACCTGGCGGCTCCATTCTGATGCGGGAGATTCCGCCGCGGGCTGGGCTGCGAGCATGCCGCCCGGCCAGGCCGCGATCGCGGCAGCCGCGAGCAGGGGCGAGGCCATTTGCATCAATCTCGCAACAGGTCCCGTCGATCGGCCATCTCGCATCATGCTGCCCATATCAACTCCTACCTGCGGGTCACGCTGCCGGGCCTCTGAGGCCCAATTCGAATGGTCCAGATCGTCCGATTTGACTCTGGATCGCCAACCAAAGATCCCGACCGGACTCCCTTGCAAGGCCAGAACGTCCCTTTATACGGGCTGAGGGGGTCCGAGGTTGTGGACTGACCAGAATCATGGTTATTGCCCTGCCCGACCGATCCTCTCTTCGCCAACCCACCCCGGGAGAGATGCATCACTCAGCACGCGTGCCGGCGTCCGAACCTCCGCGAGTGGTTCGGCGCTTTCGGGCGATCACGAGCCACGTCAAACCCGAGACCGTGACCATCGCAACGACCACGATCCACTCGAACGCCCCAGCGTCCAGCCATGCTCGCTCGGTTGCAACCGCAGCAGCGAGCCCAATCCCGGGACCGATCGTGTAACCTGCCCCGATCAGGGCCTCGTGCGTTCCACCGGCATCCACTTCCGCCCCCCCCACCGCCATCGCGTAGTACAGTGCGCCCGTGTAGATCGCGGCCACCCCGAACCCCAGCAACACCAGGCCGGACGCGATCATTACTATCGGTAAGGAAGACTCGGTCATAGGCCCGGCCTTCGTCGCGAGCATCACCAGCCCAAATCCGATGACCACCGCAATGCTCGCAGCGACCGGGGCCCACCACCTCCCATGCCAACGCTGGTCGTATTGGAACCAGAAAAATCCCGCAACCCGGGCCGCATGCCACGTCGCCGTCAGCGGTGTGTGCCACCCAACAGCAAGACCCATCGCGGCATACGCCGTAGGCAAGAATGGCGACATCGTGCTCACGATGAGGTAGCCAAGCGGCAGCAGAAGCCGATGTGCCGACAGCAGCCGCGTGTAGATCGGTGGATGTGGCTCCGCGTCTTCGTGCGAGTGCGCGGCGGGTTCGGCCGGAAGTGCTGCGACGAGTGCGATGGTGAGCAGGTGCAGAACGCCCAACCCGGCAACGACATGCAGGGGATGCTCCTTGACGAGCGGTCCCATGGCCCAGAACGCCGCGACGAGCGCGGTGGACCATGTCACATTGAACGCGCCGAGTGCGCGTCGGAGCGACTCCCCCCGCCTGCCTCCCGAGAGGTAGGCCTCGGTGATCGGCCACATACAGCCCGTCAGAGGTGAGTACGCCGCGACCAGCACCCAAGCCGGCCATTGCCCGCTGATACCGAAGAACTCGGCCGCGAGCGGCACGAGGCAGAGGAGGCCGCACCCGATGGTGATCAGGATGAACGCCCCTCGTGTGGAGTGGCGGGGAGATCGTTTGAGCCAGTTGAGCAGCGGCCCGACCGCCTTGGCGCCCGCGATGTACGTGAGCCCCATGACGACGCCGAGGGCAAAACTCCCTTTAATGCCGAGCCCGTACGCGGACTTTGTAAGGAAGTAGATCCCGTTGGTCACGACACCGGTGCCCATCGAGTTGATGAACGTCAGCCAGAGCACAAGGCCAAGCCCTGCGCTGCCCGACGCCAGTCCGTTGACGCCTTGAGTTCTCATCTTTGGATCCGGCGGGGTGGCCCGCGTTGCTTCACGAGGGAGGCGATCGTAGCATCAGGGCGTCCAAAGTCCGGTAAGCCGGAATCGTTTGTGTGCCCGTAGCTCAATTGGATAGAGCGTCGGCCTCCGAAGCCGAAGGTTACAGGTTCGACTCCTGTCGGGCACGTTTGGCGAGCGGTATGCGACCGCGAAGGTCGGCCCACGGTTTGGTGCTTCGGCCTGGCACTTCGGCGAGTGAGATGCGCCACGATCCTTCACAACGGGACCGACGTACAACCGATCGAGCCATGCGTTCCGCCCACCTCACACATCGGAGATTCACATGACGGCCCGTGCTCTTGGCGCTCTCGTGCTCTTGGCCCTTGCCACAATGCCCGTCGTACTCGCCCCATCTGCCAGAGGGGTGGAGAACCAGCCCGCTTCGCCGGCGAATCGGTCCCTGCCCGAGGCGGCGACTCTCTTTGATCAACACGTTCAGGCCATCGGGGGGATCGATGCCGTGCGCCGGCACGCCTCTCTCAAGTTCACGGGGACCATCAAGATCCCTGCGATGAAGTACACCGCGTTCACGACCATCTGGCAGGTCGCGCCCGCGTCATTTGCGATGTACACAGAGCCGCCGGGCGGCCAGAGGGGAGAGGTGTACTGCGACGGCACTCACGCGTGGGAGAAGATGCCCCTTCCCGATGGAAGTATCAGAGCAGTGCTCTACACCGACAGCCGCTGGACGGACACTGTCTACAGCGCCTCGTTCTATGGTGACGCGGACCCCGCGAGCCGCTACTCAAAGATCCAGACCGTCGAACTCACCGACTTCAACGGTTCGCCTGCGTACAAGGTCTTTGCCGAGGCAACCGTCGGGAAGCAGCTCTTTCTCTTCTTCGATCAGAAGTCGGGCCTGATCGTCGGGTCGCACACCGTCCAGAGCGAGGGCGGCCAGACCATTCCGGTCATCATGATCTACGACGCGTACCGCGAGGTCGATGGCGTGAAGTACATCACCGGCGTGACGCAGAGAACGCCGGGAGGCGACGTGATCATCTCCTATCGAGCGATCGAAGCAAACCCGGGTGATGTCCCACTCATCGAACTGCCCGCGGAACTACGGGCACAGGCCACCCAGCTCGGCGCTACGCCCCCCGATCCGGAGCCGGACGCCCCCTCCTCTGACCAGGACTGACCTTCCGCTGCGCCGCCGTGGGCTTCGATCGCGTGCCCGCCGCTGTGGGCGCGCTCACACGTAGCTCGCAAGCTCTGCCGAAGCCCCGGCATATCGGATGATCCGCGCACGAGGCCATTCTGGCCTTGCACGCTCGCCTGCCGTGGAAGATCAGCAGGTGCGAGAGGTCGCACCATGCATCGCGAGGGAAGAGGTCCATCAGTCGCTTCTCGATCGCAAGAGTGCTCGATCCTTGTGGCGCGAGCCCGAGTCGCACGGCCAGCCGCTGCACATGGGTGTCGACCACCACGCCCTCGTTGATCCCGAAGCAGTTGCCGAGAACAACGTTGGCCGTCTTGCGTGCGACACCGCGCAAAGTCAGCAGACCTTCCATCGTCTGAGGCACCTCTCCTCCGAAGTCTTCTACGATCGACTTCATCGCGGCCTTGATCGCCTTCGCCTTGTTCCTGTAGAGCCCGATCGTGCGGATATATGTTTCGATCTCAAGGACATCCGCCGTCGCATAGTCCGCCGGACTCGGGAATCTCGCGAAGAGAGCCGGCGTGGCCTTGTTGACGCTCACATCGGTCGCCTGTGCCGAGAGGATCGTGGCCACGAGCAGCTCATGCGGAGTTCCGAAGTTCAACTCGCAGTGTGCGTCGGGATAGTGCGCCCGAAGGGCCTTCAGGAGCGATGCGGCTCGCTTGCGATCTGCCGCACGAGCGGGGCCGACCTTCGTGGCACCCGACGCCGGACCATTGCTTCGTTCCCGTTTACCCATTCGATGGCTCGTTCCCGGCACGCCTTCGGCTCGCTGCGGACCAAGCACCGAGAGCGAGCCCGGCAAACGCCATTACGAAGGTCGCCGTCATGACCCTCGACGCTGTAGGGTGATCGCTATTGAACCCGACCAGGTGTGTCTCAGCCACAGGCATCTCACCCGCGCTCGCTGCGGCGCGGTACAGCGACAGCTCTCTATCCATCCTCGGGGCAAGCAGGAAAAAGCGGTAGCTGAGCATCGCCATGAGGAGAGTCAGGACGACAAGCCGCCCGGCGATCAACCGGCTTGGCCATGGCACTCGCCTCTGGAGCACGAGGAGGACGAGTGCGATGCCGGCAAGAGGGGCACAGATGAGCTGAACGATATCGGAAACGAAGAAGAGTTGAGCCGCGATGTGCCCCGCGGCAAGTCGCCAGTGAGGCTCTGTGTAGAGCGGGTACGCGCCGAGAGTGGGCTCAAGCGACTTCATGGTGGGAAAGATGATGGCCGCCGCCGCGCCCGCCATGCCGAGCGAGCCGACCCAAAGCCCCATCGCGATGACGTGTACGCACTCGAGAAACACACGCCCGCCATCGCGGGGTGCTGCTCCGTGCTGCCTTGCGGATGCCATAGCCGATGGTAGTGCGCCGGATCACGCCTGCCTTGCTTACGCCCGCTGTCGCTCACGGATCAACGGCTGCCGATGCCTGTCCCTTCCCAAGTATTGATCCCTTCGACCAAGGCAACCGCCTGATCTCTCACAGCCCGCAGGTCCAGAACCGCCTCACCAGCATCGGCCCGCCCTCCATGTGCCGCAGCGAGCGACGCGGCGAGCCCTGACACGTCGAGTTGGCCGCTGCCGATCGGGATCCGCCCGATCCCATCTGTATCCGTGACTCTGACCGAGACCAGGCGCGAGCCCGATGCCCCGCACATGCGTGAGACTTCGAGCGCGGGGTCGATCGACCTCGCGAGCAACGCCGCGGCATCAAGGCCGACACCAATCGGACCGTCAGGGAGTGAACGCGGCTCGGCACCCTCTCCATGGTCGGCGACGCGCACGCCTGCTCGCTCGGCCGCCGCCTGGATCGCCCGCGCTGCTTCGTCTGCGTCTCTCGGCAGCATGATCGATACGGATCTTCCGGGCACATGCATCGCAAGCGTGGCAAGGTCCGAGCAGAGCGAGATCGTCTCAGTAACTGCCTCGATGGCCCGGCCGGAGCGGGCCGGATCCGTGAAGTGCTGGGGTGGAATCCAGAGATCAATGCCCGCGAAGCGGAGGTCCAGACGCCGGAGGAGCGAAGCGAGGTCGCGACGTCCGCTCCGTTCGAGTTCGCGAGCCCGAAGACCCCTGGCGCTTGCATCCAATCGCACGCCGCGAGCGCCGTGTCGCCCCGCCCATTCGATCAGCCCACGCGGCGTCTGGCTTGCACCGACGGCGTCGGCATCGATCCCGGCCAGGGAGACGCAGAGTGGAACTTTCGGAAGCATCCTGACCCCCGTGTCACGTCAGCCGAAGTACGCACGGAGCGCGTAGTCCCTCATCATTCGTTGCGTGGTGAAGTACGACCCGTTCAACGCGATCGAGTGCTGCATCATCGAGATGAACCGAGCACGGTCGCGATAGTACATCGGGACCACCGTCTGCTCGAGCTTGGCGTAGACCAGTTCCTTGTCTGCTGCATGGTCTCGCGACTGCCCGATCCTCGCCTCAGCCCCGATCGTCCACCCGGTCACGTTCTCGATCATCCCCTCGATCCACCATCCGTCCGCCGTCGAGAGCGACGGCACGCCATTGAGCGCAGCCTTCATCCCACTCGTGCCGGACGCCTCCAGAGGCGGCTCGGGCAGATTGACCCAGACGTCGGCCCCGGATGTAAGGATCGCGCCCAGTTCGATGTTGTAGTTCGGGAGGAACGCGATCCGAACGTGCTCTCGCATGGCACCAATGGACGCGTAGACACGCTCAATCATGGACTTGCCGATGCCGTCGTGAGGGTGGGCCTTACCGGCGTACACGATCTGAACTGGTCCGATGTTGCGAGCGATCGACGCGAGACGCTCCGGATCGGAGAGCAGCAGGTCGGTGCGCTTGTACGCGGTCACTCGTCTGGCGAAGCCGAGTGTGAGCACGTCGGGGTCCATCTCAACGCCGGAGTCGGCGTGGACACGGTCCATTAGAGCTCGCTTGGCCTCCTGGTGGGCGGCCCAGACCTTCTCCGGTGCGATGCCCAGCACGGCCCGGAGTTCGCTGTTGCTACGGCGCCAGTCGGGGATGTGCTCGTCGAAGAGGCGACGCATCGCCGGCGAGGCCCATGTGCCCGCGTGCACGCCGTTGGTGATCGAGTCGATCTTGTACCCGGGGAACATGGCACGCGAGACCTCGCCGTGCTTCTTGGCGACCCCGTTCGAGTACTTGCTCAGATTCATCGCAAGCCGCGTCGTGTTCAGTATCCCATCCTCACCGTAGATGTCGGGACGGTGGAAGACCGGGTGGTCCCCCACGATCCGACGCACTTCTTCGATCGCGAATCGATCGTGCCCGGCCTCGATCGGCGTGTGGGTCGTGAAGACGCATCGCGGACGCACGTACGAGAGCGCGTCGTAGTCGATCGCGTCACGTCCGACGCGGCAGATGTACTCGCTCAGAAGCTCCACAGTCAGGAACGAGGCGTGCCCCTCGTTCATGTGGAACACGGTCACGTCGTGGCCGATCGCGCGGAGCATCCGCCTGCCGCCAATGCCCAGAATCGTCTCCTGCTTGATCCGGTGCCTCGCATCACCCCCGTAGAGGTTGTGCGTGATCTGCCGGTCCTCTTCTGAATTTGACTCCATGTCGGTATCGAGGAAGTAGACGGGAACCCGATGCCCGCCGACGCCGTGGATGTGCATGCAGAACGCTCGGACAAAGACGTTGCGCCCCTCAACCGGGACGCTGATGCGCGGCTCCATGGGTTGCAGCACTGACTCGGGGCTCCACTCGGTCGGCACCTCGGTCTGTCGCCCATGCTCGTCGAGCTTCTGCGTGAAGTATCCCTTGCGGTAGAGCAGCGTCACGGCGCACATGGGCAAGCCGAGATCCGCCGCGGCTCTGATCGAATCGCCCGCGAGAATGCCGAGGCCGCCGGAATAGGTCGGGACGTCGGTGCGGAGGCCGATCTCCATCGAGAAGTAGGCGATGGTGTCCTTGTGCACGCTGCTCATACTCGTCGGCCTCCGTGGGTGGCGCGGACCATGCGGCACTGCTCGGGTTCCTTCCCGGACAGAGCGTCTAGGGTAACGCGTCCGGAAGGGTCGGGCGCGATACCGATGCGAGTGAAACGACATCGCTCGGCTCGCATCATCGTCACGCCGTGAATTCTTCACGGTTCTTTGCACAACCGCGGGGAATTACGGCCCGGGCTTCGCGTCTCCGGCCTGCGATTGCCCGTCTGCGAGCGTACGTCCATCGACTGTCAGCACGGCCTGCCTCGACTGATAGCCGAACCACGAGTTCACGCCGCCCGGGCCGGGATACTTCGCGTCGAGCGTGGACGCTACATCCCCCATGGTTGACCGGGCATCGACCCATCCACCGTTCACATCCGGGAAGTCGATCGCGCAGTTCGCACACTTCTTGTCATGCTGGAAGCGGATCGGGCACCAGAAGCTCTCGACGTTCCTGAGCATCTCGGTGCCCAGCGACCAGATCCCCGTCATCCAGTCGCAATAGAGGCACCAGATCAGGTCGTGCCCGACGAGCCCTTCGAACTTCTGTCGCGAGCAGTTCACCCACTCGCCCGCGTCGTACTTCGGGAACCTCACGAGCATGCGGATCGGAGGCCAGAGGAGATACTGGGCAACGCGCACGACCCAGAAGATGGGCACTGCCCCTGCGGTGATCCAGACCGCGCTGTGGTTCCTGAATCTTCCGACCTTCTTGTTCAGGACATGGACGATCCGTGTGTGCTTGCGGTCGCCGCTGATCCGCTTGCGATTCGCGGCTTCGTGCAGCACAGTCCAGATGCAGACGGCGGCCACCTGGCCGCAGACAGCGCCGAGCAGGCCGATCCAGCCGGCGTAGATCGGTCCGAAGAAGAGGGGCGCGGCCGTGAAGTAGGTAATGGGGAGATCAAGCCATGGGGCGCGGCAGAGTGCCGCCGCGAGACGCTTGCCGAGCGAGCCGAGGCGAGGGATCAGGTGGAGGAGCCCAGCCCCGAGCAGGAGACTGGAGGCGACAAGACCCAGAACCGTCAGGAAGTCGTTGAGCATGGTGCCAGCGTACACCGAGACGCGTGATGCCGCGTGCGGCGAGTCGCTCCGTCGATCGGTCCACTCTCACACGCGAGCTCGTCCTAGCATTGAAGCGATGTCACACGGAACGAGCGAGCCCGCGTCAGCAGCCAGCCAGGATCTCAGTGCCCGCGTCGAGCAGGTGATCAACCTGATTCGTCCCGCGGTACAGAGCGACGGAGGGGATGTTGAGTTCGTCGAGATCACGGCGGACGGGGTGGTCAGGATCCGGCTGCATGGGGCGTGCGTCGGGTGTCCTTCGAGCAACGTGACACTCCAGATGGGCATTGAGCGGAACCTTCGGGCCCACATCCCTGAGATCACACGGGTTGAGGCGGTCGCCTGATTGGGCGGTCTTCGTTCGTATTCTGCAAGGATGCCGAGCCGACCTGAAGGCAGCCCTTGCGCGAAGATGACGTGCGTCCGTGGGGACAGCCGGTGGATCAAATCGCGAAATGTCCTTGTGATTACAGGAGTTGTGGTATACTGCACCTGCTCTGATGGAGCCGGATGGTGGGGCATCCGTATGGAAAGCGGCGCTGGAGGCACCGATGCTTGTCATCACACGACGTGAAGGAGAGGAAGTTGTGATCGGTGATCCTCGCAACCCGATCGGGGTTGTGCGGATCGCATCGATCAAGGGCGAACGAGTCCGTATCGCCTTCGACTTCCCTCGTGAGGTAGAGATCCACAGACGCGAGATCGCGGACCAGATCGTCCAGGAGGGGCCGGTCGTCGTCGCGACCATCGGTCCGAATGCCGTCTCCGGCACCTGACATCCTGCACCTCTCATTCGACCAGTAAACAGACGACGCGGACAGGGTGTCCGCGTCGTTGTTCATTGAGGACGTATGGCGGGATCACTCCGGCTTGCCGGAGCCGAAGTCGTAGACCCACTGCTCGACGGCACGGTCGATCTCGATGACTTCGCCGGCACGGAAGAAGAGTCCGAGTTCACGCTCCGCGGCCTCGGGGCTGTCGGAACCGTGGATGAGGTTGTAGGAGTTGGAGACCCCGAAATCGCCTCGGATCGTGCCGGGCGCGGCCTTGGAGCCGAACGTCGCGCCCATCATGTTTCGGCAGATGGTGATCGCGCCGATGCCGCGCACGGCCATGACGAGGACGGGGCTGCTTGTCATGAACCTGACGAGGCCGGGGTAGAAGGGCTTGGTCTTGTGTGCTTCGTAGTGGGTTGCGGCGAGTTCCTGCGAGATCCGCATGAGTTTGCAGCCGACGATCTGCAGGCCCTTCTCCTCGAAGCGGCTGATGATCCGGCCCATGAGCCCACGCTGGACGGCGTCGGGCTTCAGAATGATCAGGGTTGTCTCCATGAGTCGTCATCCTTGTTTGAGTATGGCCTCGCGCCCAATGGGGCGGTGCGTGTCATGTGTCAAAGGGGCAAACAATAGGCCGATTCCGGCCCATATTCAGCGGCGTTCGGGGCCAAGCCCGACGCGATGGACAACCTCGTACCTCGCCCCGGTCTGGCTGAGTTCTGAGCGAACAAGGCAGATCTCTTGTACAGGTATCGTGACCGGTTCGAACGAAGCCCCGTCGCATCTTTCCACGGTTGAGACGGAAGCCCGGGCGATGGTCAGGTGGGGCTTGAAGCGATTGCCGCGCTTTCGTTGTTCACGGTTCGCGAGTCGGTGGAACGCGCGGCGTTGGATCTCCAGCATGTCGGGGGGCGAGTCGGTGAGCGCGGCAAGCACCCGTGGGTCGCCCGTCACGGGGAGCGTGGCGACGTGGTCCGCTCGGAGCGTGAAGCCGCGCAGGCCGGCGGCCGATCGCTCGACCGACTCGATGATCTCGTCGGAGCGTCTTCTGTCCACCGTTCCGAGGAAGTGGAGTGTGAGGTGGAGATGATGGATGCTGGTGACCCGCCAGGCATCGCTGGGACGTGCCGCACCGATCGCGCGGGCGGAGAGCGTGGTCGCGGTGTCGTGATCAGGGAAGATCGCGATGAAGAGGCGGGGCATGATCGCAGCGTACGCGATGGCTCGGGTTCGCGAGTGCGGGCTTGGCGATGAAGGTGGGGCGATTCGGTTGTGGGTGAGGGTCGAGGATGTTCTATGTCGAGTCGATCGAGCCCGCGGCGGCGACGAGGGTTGCGGCTTGGAGCGGGGCTCGGAGCTTGTTGGTGCGGAGGTTCTTGATGTGGGGAGTCTTGTTCGCTGCGACATTGTCGAACGGGGAGAAGATGGAGCCGGTAGAGGCGGAGGGGCATGGAGGAGAGGGCAAAGGCATAGGGGCAGAGGGGGAGATGGCATTGACCTGAAGCGGGTCAGCGGCATGGAGCACGGGTTCTGACTCGGTCGCCGATGCGTGCTGAAGTGGACTCCGTTGCTGGCGTGAGCCACCTTCGGGTCTCGGCGTCTCTCCAGTCACGCCATGAGTATCGGAGGAATCGGCTCGGAGAGCCGATCCACCCAAGAGGCCACCGCGCTTGCCCCCCACTGCGGCGCTGCTGGGAGCAGTGCCGCGAGCGTCATTGATGGGGACGATGCGTGAGAAGCGTGAGAGGAGCCACGCGGCCTTGCGTGCGTGGATCGCCGCACGGAGGTACGTGGGTTCGAGGGGATCGGCTGGGCGGGGTGTGGCCACGAAGTGTTCGAGGGTTCGGACGGTGGCGTGGACGGCGTGCGAGAGATTGACGGCGGCGACGAGGCGGACGTGGGTGTATGCCGCGTGCTCGCGGAGGGAGATCGCTTCGAGGGTTTCGGGTTGCGCGAGCCAGATGAGGAGGGCGTCGAGCGCGAGGTTGTGCTTCTGTGCGATGGAGGCGAGGGAGTGGTGAGGAGAGGTGAGGTCGTTCAGGAGCGAGGGGTAGAGGTGCTCAGGGACAGAGGGGCAAGAGAGAGAGGGATTATCGCTCTGGAGAGCGACGCCTGCGGGGAGAGTTATCGCGGTGTGTGCGACCATGAGGCGACGGTACAGGGTTTGGCGATGGAGGCAAGCGGGTGGTGTGAAAATCGGGTTTTGCACTGACATACGTCTGTCAGTGGGGTTGCCCAGTGTGACGGGAATCGATGAAGCGAGCGATGAGGGGGTGTCTTTGTGACAGTGTGATGGAGAGGATGAGAGATCGAGAGAGGGGAGCGAGATGCGGGTTTCCGTTGGCGCCGCTTCGCTGAGGATTCGCCCAGGGGGCGGGTTCAGGGCGCTGGGGCTTGACTGTGCTCGGCGCGGGGCTATACTTGCATGATGACGCAAATAAGCAGACAACGTCCGCGTTCGCCGAAGCAGGCGGCATCACGTCGGGGGGCGATCGATGCCTTGCTCGATCCGGAGTTGTTCAAGGCGTTGTGCGATCCGACGCGGGTGTTGCTGCTGGGGTGTCTTGCCAAGTGCGGGAGGGCGTGCACGGTGAGCGAGGTTGCGGCGTGCTGCTCGGTTGATCTGTCGGTCGTTTCGCGGCATCTGCAGCAGCTTGAGCGAGCCGGGGTGTTGCGGTCTTCGAAAGAGGGAAGAACGGTGTTCTACGCGGTGAGGTATGACGAGCTGAGCAAGACGCTGAGGGACCTTGCGGATGCGATCCATGCGTGCTGCCCTGAGGGAGTCGCTGGGTCGAGCGGAGGAGGATGCTGTGCCAAGCCATAGGCGCCGGATGCGTGTGTTGTTTCTGTGTACGGGGAACTCGTGCCGCAGCCAGATGGCCGAGGGGTGGGCGCGGGCTCTGAAGGGTGGAGAGATCGAGGCATATTCCGCGGGGACGTCGCCTCATGGGGTGCACCCGCTGGCGGTTCGCGCGATGATGGAAGCGGGTGTTGATATTTCCGGCCACGTCTCGAAGCGGCCTGATGAGATTGACGCGAGCTTCGACGTGGTTGTGACGGTTTGTGATGCCGCGTCGGGAGCGTGCCCGAGTTTTCCCGGCGCGCGGGTCGTGCATGTGGGCTTTGACGATCCGCCGCGGCTTGCGATGGGGGCAGGATCGGATGATGAAGCGATGTCGCACTTTCGGCGAGTTCGGGATGAGATCCGTGCGTTTGTTGAGACGTTGCCCGGCGCGATCGCGCCGGCTCTTTCCCCGGACCACCAGCCACCACCAACAATGGAGCGTATCCAATGAGCAAGAATGATCAGGCCTGTTGCGGACCCGCATGCTGCGATGGCAATAAGGCGTCTGCGAACGTTATGGTGCAGGATGAAGTTCGAAGCCATGTGCGAGAGGGGTATTCGAGCATCGCGCGGAGCGGCAGTTGGAATGGCGGGGCTGCTGCGGCGGGTGGGTGTTGCTCGGGGACAGTGCAATCCGGGGGGTGTTGCGGGCCTTCGACGTTCTCACCTGAGCAACTGGCTGAGGCGATCGGGTATTCGCAGAGCGAGCTCGCGTCGATGCCAGAGGGTGCGAACATGGGTCTCTCCTGCGGGAACCCGACGGCGATCGCCTCTCTCAAGCCGGGCGAGGTTGTGCTTGATCTGGGCTCCGGCGGGGGATTCGACTGCTTCATTGCCGGGCCGAAGGTCGGGTCGAGCGGGCGTGTGATCGGCGTGGACATGACGCCTGAGATGCTGAGCAAGGCGAGGCGGAACATCGCTTCGTACACGAGCCAGACGGGTCTTTCGAATGTGGAGTTCAGACTCGGGGAGATCGAGCACCTGCCGGTGGTGGATGCGAGCGTTGACGTGGTTCTCTCGAACTGCGTGCTGAATCTGTCGCCGGACAAGGCGCGGGTCTGGCGTGAGATCGCGCGTGTGTTGAAGCCGGGCGGACGAGTGGCGGTGTCGGATCTTGCGTTGCTGCTTCCGCTGCCGGAGCAAGTCGTGAGCGATGTCGAGGCGCTGATCGGATGTGTCGCGGGGGCGGTGCTTGTCGAGGAGACGCGGCGGCAGGCGGCGGATGCCGGGCTCACTGAGATTGTGCTGACGCCGAAGCCGGCGTATATCGAAGCGATGACGAACTGGGAGGACCCGCTGTTTCGCAAGATCATGGATGCGCTGCCTGCGGGGACGAAGCCGAGCGACTACATCACGAGTCTGGATATTGCGGCACGGAAACGCTGACCCATGACCCACGACGCCGCGTGTCTCTCCGCACGCCCCAAACGCCTCTCCTTTCTCGACCGCTATCTCACGCTTTGGATCTTTCTCGCGATGGGAGCGGGAGTGGCGATCGGGCGGCTCGTGCCCGGCGTGCGCGACGGCATCGACCGTGTGACCGTCGGGACGACGAGCATCCCCATCGCCATCGGTCTCATCCTGATGATGTATCCGCCGCTGGCGAAGGTCCGCTACGAGGAGCTGCCGCGGATCTTCAAGGATTGGAAGGTCCTCTCCCTCTCGCTCATTCAGAACTGGGTCGTCGGCCCTGTGTTGATGTTCGCGCTTGCAGCAGTCTTCCTGCACGACAAGCCCGAGTACATGCTCGGGCTGATCATGGTGGGGCTTGCCCGGTGCATCGCGATGGTGCTGGTGTGGAACGACCTGGCCAAGGGGAGTGCCGAGTATGCCGCGGGGCTGGTTGCGTTCAACAGCATCTTCCAAGTGCTCTTCTTTGGCGTCTACGCGTGGGTCTTCATGACTTGGCTCCCGCCGCTGGTGGGGCTCGAGGGCGTGGTGGTCGACGTGAGCATGGCGAGCATTTTCAAGAGTGTGCTGATCTACCTGGGCATCCCGTTCTTCGCCGGCATGCTGACACGCTTTGTTCTTCGGCCCATCATGGGCGACACCTGGTACACGCAGCGATTCCTGCCGCGCATTGCTCCTGTCACGCTCGTAGCCTTGCTCTTCACGATCATGGTGATGTTCAGCCTCAAGGGGGACCGCATCGTGGCGGTGCCGCTGGATATCCTGCGGATCGCGGTGCCGCTGGTGCTCTACTTCGTGATCATGTTCTTCGCGTCGTTCTTTATGGCCCGGCGCGTGGGTGCGGACTATGAGCGTTCGGCGACACTCGCCTTCACCGCCAGCGGCAACAACTTCGAGCTGGCGATCGCCGTCGCGATCTCGGTCTTCGGGATCAACTCGGGCGCGGCCTTCGCCACCGTGATCGGCCCGCTGGTCGAGGTCCCGGTTCTCATCGGGCTCGTGAGCGTCTCGCTGTGGCTGGGACGAAAGTGGTGTGGGCGCCACGAGTCAACCGAGTGAACAGTTGCGGGAGACGCCCTCCGCCGTCACCGACTCCGAGCTTGGCTTGCTGGCATCGTTCCTGTACACTGGAACCGGCCGCCGGGTGGCCTTCGATCGGGGCTGGAATGCGAGCGCCCTGAGCCCGGTGGTCCGTGCTCGCATCTTTGACAACCCAATAGCTGCTTGGGACCAGGGGAGCAGCCCGAGCACCACGGACTACTTCGGCCTGAACCAGTTCGGCCAGACCCGCGCCGTTGCCTACTGGCGCGAAGTCGTCAGCGGCTCAAGCACCGAGGATGTCGTCCTCGCCGCGCACCGCTACGCACACGACGCCGCGGGCCGACGCACCGCCATCTGGACCCAGCACATCGAGGTCGCCCCACCCACCGGCCCACCGGCTATACCTGTGGTCTCAAACGAACGCTCGCAGCATTTCGCCTACGACGCACTCGGCCGCCTCGTGAAGGCCGACATGGGCCGACTCACGGGTCCCCTGAACGATCCGCTCGAATCCACGACCGGGATCGACCCCAGCGACCTGCTCCCGGTGAAGCGTGAGGTTGATTGGACGCTCGACAGCCGCGATGTCTGGGTCACACGCATCCTCTCCCATGATGCCGACAACGACGAAGTCGCGGATGTCGAGACAGCCGCTCACTTCGTCGGCCCCCGCAACGAGCTCCTGCAGCACCGCGATCCGAGCGCGTCAGTACCGGCCGGCAGTCAGTTCGCCAACGACGCCAGCGGCAATCTGATCCTCGATGATGACAGGTTCTACGAGTACGACGCCTGGGGCCGCCTGGTCATGGTCTCCGAGCGCGGCACGCTCGGCTTCACGACCCCGCCGTCGAACGAGCAGCCCGAGCTCGAGGGCGCACCCGGCGACTGGCTCGTCCACTACACCTACGACGCGCTGGGAAGGTTGATAAGGAAGCAGACGCCCGTGCGGGCCGCATCGGATGGAGAGCAGCTCGCCGTCCGCACGGAGCGGTACTTCTACGACGGCGCACGCCGCATCCAGGAGGTTGTCACCGATCCGATCGTGATCGGAGATCCCGGGGAACCCAGCGGTGGCGAGATCCCGATCGAAGCAGAGATGCTCGAACCCGGCAGCGGCGGCACCGGTGGGGGCGGGAGCGGAGGTGGAGGTGGAGGTGGTGTCCTCGCCAACGGCCCCTACGTCGACCGCGAGTACGTCTACGTCCCCTCTGGTGCATCCGGCTACGGCGATGAGTTCATCTGCCAGATCGACCGCTACCAGGACCTCTGGTACATCCTCCAGGATGTCAACTACAACGTCATCGCGATGACGGATGCCGCGGGCGAGGTCGTCCGCCAGCACGCGTTCGATCCTTACGGCGAGATTCTCGCCGCCGAAGACTTCGACACCCACCCCGGCATCAAGGTCGGCCACCAGGGGCTCTTCTTCGACCGGCTGGAACCCCCCGCGCCCGTCGGCGGCGAGATCTCCATCGGCGCCGCCACTCAGCTCCAGCCCGGCATCTTCGGGCTTTACCAAGTCCGGAACCGCGTCCTCCTCCCACGCTACGGCCGCTGGGCACAGAAAGACCCCAACGCCAGCGGCATGCTGCATGCGTCCTTGTGGCATGACGGGCGGGCGCCGAGCCCTGAGCTGGCCACGGCAGCGCTTTCGGATGTCCTCGGAGACGGAGCGAACCTTTTCTCACCATTTGGGTCCGCTCCATCTATTGTCGTTGATCCGCTCGGCCTGGAGTTTTCTTTCGCGAGCGTGTTCCCAACCGCGGCCATCCGGCACGGTCTTGTCGGAGGCAGCATTGGCTCGGCAATCGGGGGCGTCAGTGCCGGGATACGAGGCGAAAGCATTGCAAACGGAATGGCCATTGGCTTTGTCTCAGGGTTCGCTGGCGGAGCTGCGAGCGGCGCACTATTTGGTGGCTCAGCTGGAATGCTCACCGGGCTGATGGCGGGTGGTGCGATCGATGGCGGCCTTTCCGGCTTCCTTGAAACATTCTTACTCACAGGAGATGTGAGCTGTTCGATCGGAGCCGCTGGAAGGGGGGTAGCGTTTGGAGCCGCCACAGGCGGCATAGGTCGAGGGCTGGGAGCCATCGCCGGAAGTGGTGCGAGCGGCACCATAATCGCTCGTGTCATGCAGGCGATGGATTCGAACCCCGGAATCTGGAACATGGGGTTAGGCGTTCGTGGATCAACAATCGAGCAGGCACTGGGCGCAAACCTGCCGCGATGGGAGCGTACAATCGACAAGTTTGTGAACGGTGATGCAGTAAGTATTAAATCGCTCGATTTTCGCGCGAAGTCTTATCAGGATCCGCGTGCTCTGTATAATAGAATCACAGGGTATGTCGACAAGATATCCAGTTACAACGGAGGACGCTACGTCCAAGCAGCCCATATCACGAAGCGATCTGTTGAGCTCGTGATGCCCCCGTTTGGACAAATGAGTGACCAGCAGTTAATCGCGGTTCAAAACGCGTTGGGTTATGCACGCAGTTCCAGAGTTGATCTTAGGATATTCGAATGGCCAGACTGATTTCGCATGTATTCTGTGCAAAGGCTTTGTACGCAGTGATCACTATGTCACAGTCGGTCGATGGGTTTTGGTTTGAAGATGGCGAATGCAGTGTTCTGCCTGTGGAAGCACACGATCGAGAGCTGGGAGCTTTGATCGAGATGCACATTCAGCAGAGTGTTCGCGACCAGGTTGTGGAGCGGCCCTTTGATAACAAGTCTGTTCTCAAAGCGCTTCGCTGTCGCAGTTGGCGGGGCCTTTATCGCATCGCTGAGTGTGTCACTGTGACACTGTTTCCTGGATCTCACATTGAAATTGAACACATGCTTAGGAATCCAGAAGGTGGAGAATACTTGCCAAATGCCGCTGGCAAGAAAACGCTGCCCGCCGATGCGTCGACTGAAACGATTGGCAGCTTGGTAAAACAGATGATGCTATCTAAACACTAAAGTGATGGCTCAGCTAGTTATGTCCCTCCGACAAAGATCCGTCGAACTGGTTATGCCGTCTCTCGCCTTAATGACTCCGCATCAGCAAATTGCACTCGGCAATGCTAGGGCATATGCTCGCGCATGCGGCGTTCGCCTATCGGAGGTCCAATGGCCAGATTGATGAGTAGCGTGTACTTCAAGAACGGTGTATGTGCCGTAATCACAGAGTCACAGACTACGGATGGAATATGGACACACGACGGCGACTGCACGCGGGTTTCTGCGACAGATAACCCAGAAACACTTGGAAGCGTTATCAGACATCACTTGGCTCGGTCATGCTTTGGTGTACTGCGTTCCAAGGAACATCCGAATACATCCGTGCTCTCGACACTCGGCTTTACAACATGGAAGCAATGTGAGCGACAAGCCGATGTGGTTGCTATATGCTATAGACCTGGCTCCAGCATAGAACTCGAGCCATTCACTCGACGCAGGTCCGGCGGGTACGACCCTTGTCCAAGTAATGTTGTAGTACTCAACGAGAGCGCCACAGACAGAGAGTTGGGCGATGCGTGTCGTGCTATTCTGGTATCTCTTTCCGCACAAGGCAAGAAATAGCCGCTACACGTAGTCGCCCATTCGCTCCGAACGCTACTTCTACGACGGCGCACGACGCATCCAGGAGATCGTAGCGACGTTCACGCCCGTCGCACCCTCCGGCGGCGGCTCCAGCGGCGGCACCTTCTCCGATATCGGCATCCTCGAAGAGATGCAGGCCGGGGGAGGCGAGTGGAACCCCTCCCTCAACATCTACGACCTCCGCGTCCATCGCGAGTACGTCTACGTCCCCTCGGGCGCATCGGGCTACGTCGATGAGTTCATCTGCCAGATCGACCGCTACCAGGACCTCTGGTACATCCTCCAGGATGTCAACTACAACGTCATCGCGATGACGGATGCCGCGGGCGAGGTCGTCCGCCAGCACACATTCGATCCTTACGGCGAGATTCTCGCCGCCGAAGACTTCGACACCCACCCCGGCATCAAGGTCGGGCACCAGGGGCTCTTCTTCGACCGGCTCGAAACCTCCACGCCCGCCGGCGGCCTCATCTCCATGAGCGCTGCCGTCCAGCTCCAGCCCGGCATCTTCGGGCTTTACCAGGCCCGCAACCGCGTCCTCCTCCCGCGCTACGGCCGCTGGGCGCAGAAAGACCCCAACGCCAGCGGCATGCTGCATGCGTCCTTGTGGCATGATGGCGAAACGCCGATGCCGGAACTGGCAGGGGGATTGCTGGATGGCGTGTTGACGGACGGCTCGAACCTCTTCGCGTGTGTCCGCAACAACCCGTTCAATGCCATGGATCCAACGGGTCGGTCAGTCTTGACCGCACAGTTAGGCGGCGGCTCGCTACTTCAAGGTCTCGGCCTGAGTGGGCTGTTGACTGGCGTTGGCGCTACAGTGGCAACAGAGGGATTTATATTTGGCACTCTCGTAGGCGCTAATTTGGGTTTAATAGGTGGAGCGACGCTATATGTTGTCAATGAATTCGGGATGCCAAATACTAGGTCCACAACAATTGGCGACAAATTTGCCAACGAGTCCATCGGTTGGATTGGCGACGACAAGTGGCTGCAAGTGTATTTTGCGGAAGGCAACTACGCTGCACCGCATGGCGAATGGTGGGGCGCTCAGCCTAAGGTGCCCAATCGTGGACAAATGAAGCACAATGGCAAATCAGGTAAGAAAAAGCGCATTTACACGTGGGACGGCAATCATGGTGGAGAGGTCGAAGAATTCAATGGCAAAGGCCAGCATTTGGGAGTCAGGAATCCACACACAGGTGAAAGAATAAAGCCAGCCGTACCTGGACGCAAGATCGACCTATGACATGGAGGCGAGTGTGCAACATACACATTGTTGCGACGAAATGGCGGTACACCTTAAGAGCGAGTGCAATGGTATCTCGTATAGCCTTCGCTTTCGTGAGTACAGAATCGTGCGCCCGATGCCTGACACGGTCGTCGGGACCGCGGCTGAGTATTGCCCATGGTGCGGCGTGAAGCTTCCCGCGTCACTGCGAGAGGAGTACTTCAGGCGATTATCTAAGCGTGGCTTGGATATCGATATACTGACGCCACTGAGTGAGTTGCCTGAGGAATTCAGAGATAGTCGCTGGTGGAACGTATTGTCGCCGTAATGCATCGGTGTCGCGCGGAGATCTTTCATGAGTCATATCGCTCATTGCTGCAATACGATGCGTGAGATTACTTCTCACGGCAATCTTGGCATCAGTTATGTTGACATATTCAAAGAGTATCTAATAATGGGTGTAGGCCCGGCTCCACAGACATCCGTACTCATTACTTACTGCCCATTTTGTGGCGCACAACTTTCGAGATCCTGTCGCAGGCAATGGATGGCAAACTACGAAAGGCTCGCGCCCGATGACTGCCGCGTGCATGATGTGTTCAATCTGCCAGATTGCGTTCCCGATGCCTTGCGCAAGCCATGCGGAAACGAACTGGAATCCTAACAAGCGATCGTTAAAGTGATCCGGTCGCGGCGTATACACATATCGGCAGGCATGTTGAGCGGTATGCGGCTAATATACGCATGACCATAATGTGTTTGATGGATCATTTGGGGCTCGAGTACGGCCTGCTTCACGGCGGACGATAAAGCCCCTGGCTCGTCCACTACACCTACGACGCCCTCGGCCGCCTGATCCGCAAGCAGACCCCCGTCCGCAACGCCAGCTTGGGCGATCAACTGGCGGTCCGCTCCGAACGCTACTACTACGACGGCGCACGACGAATCCAGGAGATCGTCGCGACGTTCACGCCCGTCGCGCCCTCCGGCGGCGGCTCAGGAGGCGGCTCCGGTGGAGGCACATACTCCGATATCGGCATCCACGCAGAGATGGCCGCCGGGGGAGGCGAGTGGAACCCCTCCCTCAACATCTATGGCCTGCATGTCCATCGCGAATACATCTACGTTCCCAGCGGTGCAAGTGGCTACGTCGACGAGTTCATCTGCCAGATCGACCGCTACCAGGACCTCTGGTACATCCTCCAAGATGTCAACTCCAACGTCATCGCCCTGACCGACTCCGGCGGCGAGGTCGTAGACCAGTTCACCTATGACCCGTATGGCGAAGTCCTCTCGCGCGAGACCTTCGGCACGTCGCCGGGTGTGAAGGCGGGTTTCCAGGGCTTGTTCTTCAATCGCTTGGAACCGCCCGCCCCAGTCATGGGCCTGATCTCGTTGGGCGCGGCCCCGCAGTTGGTGCCGGGTGGGTTCGGGGAATTCCACGCACGAAACCGAAACCTACTCACGAGATACGCACGCTGGGGACAGGCCGATCCAAACGGATCAGACCTGCTCACAAATGTTCGATTTGGTGGCAAGCATCAAATGCCGATAGTCGTTGTGGACACGCCTTCTCTGGGTATGGCGCTCATCGACGGGAGCAACCGATTCGCGTTCATACGGAATGATCCCGTCAACGATCGCGACCCACACGGTCTATTCGGGTTTGTGTCCGGGCTGATGACGGGCTTGAACCTGTTCAATATGGCCACAGGAGCGCTGGATGAAGCCCGTCAGGGCATCTCACTTGCTGAGCAGTTCGTCAGCACGACCATTGACTATGCGTTCGAGCAGATGATGATGGTCGAGTGGGCATTGGATTGGTATGGAAGCGACCGTGATCTGGGGCTCGTGGAAGAAAGATATGCGGCGGATTCTGAGAGCCACAACGAGGACTCTCGATTCGCCATCGCCAAATCCATCTCGTACGCGAAGGGCCCAAAACCCCGGAGTCGGGGTGCAGGCCGTCACAATCACCATATCGCTACGCACTGGGGCAAACGCGGGAAGCATCTACAAGCGCTCTTTCGATCCGCAGGAATGGACTTGCATGACACTAGTAATGTAATGGAAGTCATGGCATCAAATCACCGCGGCCGTCACACAAACAAGTACCACGATATGGTTCTAACAGACATCGAGGCGGCGATCAAGTCTGCCGATAGAAATTCACGTGCGAAACGTCTCTCTGAAAGCGAGATGGTCGGACCACGCCGGGACGCTGTTCGGAGAGTACTCGACAAATGGCAGGATCGAATACGAAACGATCCTGGTGTTATGTACACCAAATAGGACAACCATATGATACGGTATTGGAAGTTGAGCAATTTTGGAGAAGCCCACGAGCCCAGGAAGGAGGGATATCGTTGTATGCTAGAGAGATTTGGAGTCGATCCTCCTCATTGCATGGCGGGACACCATGCCGATTCTTTGTACGATGGCGTGCCAATTAGTGATTGGGATGGCACATTGGTTGTTCGTTGTACAGAACCTGGCTCCCTCGAAGACTTTCCGTGGGCGAATGAGCACGTGGTTTCCGAGCGGTTGCGACTTCTCTTGGAGAAGTGCGCTCCAGCGTGTGCTCAGTACTTGCCGATGGCTCTGCAAAACTACGACGGCTCTCCTGTGGCAGACCGCTATTGGCTCGTCAACTGGCTTTACACAGTTGATTTCTGCGACCGGGAACACTCTGACTACGCTAGTTGTTCAGAACACACAAGCTACTTCGAAATCGTAGTGGACGGCGCAAAGATTCCTGGACATATGCCGGTATGTCGAATGATGGGTCTTCCCACATTCGTTGTGATTCGCGATGATATCAAGAACGTCATCGAAGAACACGGCTTCACCGGATGCCAGTTCTACACTGTCAGAATGCTCGAGGATGTACTAAGACAGACGAGCAAGTCAAAGCACAAGCAGAATAAACATCATGAATAGCGTTTGCTAAGTCTGGGCAATATCGAAGGCACGACTGTGGGTCCTCGGCCGCCTCATTCGCAAGCAGACGCCGATCCGCGACGGCACCGTGGGGGGGGCGAACGAACAGCTCGCCGTCCGCAGCGAGCGGTATTTCTACGACGGCGCACGCCGCATCCAAGAGGTCGTCACCGATCCGATCGTGATCGGCGATCCCGGGGAGCCCGGCAGCGGCGAGATCCCGATCGAAGAAGAGATGCTCGAACCCGGCAGCGGCGGAACCGGCGGGAGCGGAGGTGGAGGTGGTGTTCTTGCCAACGGCCCCTACGTCGACCGCGAGTACGTCTACGTCCCCAGCAGCGCATCCGGGTACGTCGATGAGTTCATCTGCCAGATCGACCGCTACCAGGACCTCTGGTACATCCTGCAAGATGTGAACTTCAACGTCATCGCGATGACGGATGCCGCGGGCGAGGTCGTCCGCCAGCACACCTTCGACCCCTACGGCGAGATCCTCGCCGCCGAAGACTTCGACACCCACCCCGGCATCAAGGTCGGCCACCAAGGGCTCTTCTTCGACCGGCTCGAAACCTCCACGCCCGCCGGCGGCCTCATCTCCATGAGCGCTGCCGTCCAGCTCCAGCCCGGCGTCTTCGGCCTCTACCAGGCCCGCAACCGCGTCCTCCTCCCACGCTACGGACGCTGGGCACAGAAAGACCCGCATAGCACAGGACTGCTAACCTGCATTCAACATCGATATGGAATCAGCACTTTTAGTATTGTTGGCACGCCAGATCTCGAATCATTGCTTATTGATGGATCTGCTCTTAGTGCATTTCTCGCGAACGCACCAACCGTATCAACGGACCCATATGGACTGTTCGGATTTGCTGGCGCACTACTCACTGGCTTGAACCTTGCAGATATGGCAACAGGCGTGCTTGATCAAGCGTATCAAGCGGAGTCTGCAGGCGCAGGGCTTGTTATGCAGGTAGCTGGCTACTCGTTCATGCAGGAATACTGGATTGATTGGGCGCTGAACTGGAACACAATTGACGATCGAGACTATAGCAGATTTGATGCAGCTACGACCTCAGGCATTCTGACAACCCTTGCCGGAGCACGTGGACCAGGCGGTATGAACACGGCCGTCCGAAAGGCAGCCAAAATTAGTAACCTTTCCCCGCCTAGTATGCGACAGATCGCGAAAGGGCTACAGATCGTTCAGAAGAAGATGAAGGGCAGCCTGCGTCGCTCAGCGAACTCAGACATGCCTCACGGGGGACCTCGTTGGGAGAGCGAAGATGGAACGAGAGGATATCGTATCGAGCCCCCACATCCTACAGGACAGCACAAGTCCTCTGGCTGGCACATTGACTGGTATGACTGGTCGCGAGGAAAGAAGGGAAAGGGCGGAATGAGTGGCACTATTGAACTGGGTGAATTATGATTCGAGATTTCAAGAAGCAACTCTTTGCAAAAGAACATCCATGTACCGCGTGGCCTATTGTCGAGATTGCGTGTGATTCCGACGCGAGCTCGATTCGACGTGGAGTATCCCAGTATTTGTCGCAACGATCTCTTGGTAGTGTTCAAATTGCCGTTTCAGAGTCAATTCAAGGCTTCGCCAAGCCGCACTCCGATTATCTGCTGGGAGAATCTGAATCTCAGCACGAGCGAGTGTTGCAATTGTTGATTGGCATCGGCAACGATTCCGATAGCGGGAGTGTCGTATTTTCTTTAGATTTGATGCAGCACATTTATTCTTGTCCTGCACACGACTTTGTTCGGTACTTTGACTATATCTGGTACCCACATACAGACAACATAATACTTTTTGACAGCTCCATCGAGCACGGCTATGTGATAACGCATGATGGCAGAGTGGTGTCTCTATGAGCACATGCCACCCGCAGCTTGCCGGTGCGGGTCCTCGATTTTTACTTGAACGGGTTCGGCGCGCCTTGGACATCGCGCCATAGTCCATGGGTCATGACTAGCTGAGCGGGTTCTCTCGGCAGAGGGTAAGCAGGACATTGTAGAGGTTCTCGCGGCGGTGGTTGAAGCGGAACTCGCACTCCTTCAGGTGCAGGTAGAAGGTGCTCGGGTGCGTCCCTCTGAACCTCGCCAGTCGTGTCTTGGCGTATCCCCAGAAGCCCTCGATCCCGTTGATGTGGTTGCCGCGGATCGTTCGGCTGCTGAACTCGTTGCGTGCGTGATCGACCCGAAGGTGCTTCTTGTACCCCATGTCCACCAGGCCGTCGTAGCTCTTGAACCCGTCGGAGTGGATCACCGACCGAAGGTCCACTCTGCCCCGAATCGCGGCCAGAATCGTGCCTTTCGAGCAGTTCTCGACCACTTCCGTGTAGACCTTGCCGTGCCGCTTGCAGATGCCGAAGACGATGGTCTTCCGGCCCGCGCCTCGACCGGCCTTGCCCTTGACGCGACGTGGCCCGAAGTAGCACTCATCGACCTCGACGTGGCCGCGGAAGGGCCGCTCCAGTTCACAATGCTCGACCATGCGTTCACGCAGGCAGCCGAGCAGGCGATTGACGGTGTTGCGGTTCAGGCCGGTGAGCTGGGTGATCTGCACGGCGGTCAGGTCGGCGGCCACATGCCGGAGGAACCTCCGGAAAGTGGCCTCTGAAACTCGTGAACGGGCGACGTAGCGGTTTCGCACTGGAAAACAAGCCTATCCCGGATCATCCGGATAGCTCAGCTAGTCATGACCCTCAGATGATCAAGGCCATAATGCGCGGACAGTTCGATTTCTATGTAGAAGGAGTTCATTTCAGAAGTCAGTCAGGCGCATTCGATTGGTTGATGCGGCGGCACATGCCCGGTTCCCGCAATGCAGTAGGAAAGCCCAAGAACGACCCGGTGCCTGGCAGCATTAAGAGCCCTTCCGAACTCAAGCAAGCGTGCAAGGACATTTGCGACAAGATGGGGCGCAACCCAGCATTTCGAGAGAGGGTACGAAAGAACCAGCGCGGGACATTCGAAGAGTACGTAGAATATGGAGGAGCAGTGTTTCAGGTCCAAGGTAGATGGCAATAGCCGTCGGAAGCTGTGACGCACTATACGCCATTTTCCGGAACTCCAACCAAGGCTGTCATACGCTAGACCATGCAACCAAAACCAACTATTTGTGCACGGACGTATTTATCCGCTAGAACTGGTGAACCAGATGCTGCGCCGCGAGACCTGATCGAGCGGCATCGTGGTCGCATCGACCACCACTTTGCAACTGGCTACGTATCGCTGCGGGTGCATGGTAAGGAGTTCCTCGGCCGTTCTTTGCCGTATCTTGATGTGATGTGTTGTTGGGAGGACCTGCTGCGCTGCGCAAACGACTGTGTTGATCATGGATCGGGTACTGTGGTACTGCTCGACGCCACCAGAATTGAGCTACGTATGCGCCGGCTCGGTCGTGGGCGGTGGCGCGTGAGCCGGAGATGGCGCGGCTATCCGAAGGAAACTCGATCCGTCGAATGCGATGGTTCAGAGCTCGCTCGAACACTCGCACGCGGGGCGATGGTGTGTGCGGGAGCGATCGCGATAGATCGTCGTAGTTGGGGGTGGCCACGCGAGGTGAGGATGCTGGAGTTCCTTCGGTCGATCGCGACACTCGTTGACTATGCATCTCAGCAAAAATAAACGCAACACTAGGCTCGTTTTGAGACCGCACCTGGAACTGCCATCTCCACAGCCACTTACACGATTCTCACAGGCATTCTGAACAAATCCATTGGGGTCATGACTAGCTGAGCGGGTTCTCTCGGCAGAGGGTAAGCAGGACTTTGTAGAGGTTCTCGCGGCGGTGGTTGAAGCGGAACTCGCACTCCTTCAGGTGCAGGTAGAAGGTGCTCGGGTGCATCCCTCTGAACCTCGCCAGTCGTGTCTTGGCGTATCCCCAGAAGCCCTCGATCCCGTTGATGTGGTTGCCGCGGATCGTTCGGCTGCTGAACTCGTTGCGTGCGTGATCGACCCGAAGGTGCTTCTTGTACCCCATGTCCACCAGGCCGTCGTAGCTCTTGAACCCGTCGGAGTGGATCATCGACCGAAGGTCCACTCTGCCACGAATCGCGGCCAGAATCGTGCCTTTCGAGCAGTCCTCGACCACCTCCGTGTAGACCTTGCCGTGTCGCTTGCAGATGCCGAAGACGATGGTCTTCCGGCCCGCGCCTCGACCGGCCTTGCCCTTGACGCGGCGTGGCCCGAAGTAGCTCTCATCGACCTCGACGTGGCGGCGGAAGGGCCGCTCCAGTTCACAATGCTCGGCCATGCGTTCACGCAGGCAGCCGAGCAGGCGATTGACGGTGTTGCGGTTCAGGCCGGTGAGCTGGGTGATCTGCACGGCGGTCACATGCCGGAGGAACTTCCGGATAGTGGCCTCTGTAACTCGTGAACGGGCGACATAGCGGTTTCGCACTGGAAAGCAAGCCTATCCCGGATCATCCGGATGGCTCAGATAGTCATGACCCAATATGAGTGTATTCCATACAGAGGTCGTAAATAATATGAAACAGTATAATGGGTGTTACAAGAGCTTCTTTGCAGCACTCTCCCGCGATGACGTACGCGAGGCGAAACGAGTCTTCGATATATTCCTCGCAGTACGTCACTCCAGAGTAGTCTATTTACTAGATTACGTTTCCATCACACCCGAGATTCCACGCAAGCAGGCGGCCCAGAACGCGCTTTTAAACAAGTTGGAATCATGGTGCGTGCGCGAGCTGAGGCCACATTTTGATCGGCGGGGCCCGACGAAGCCGCTTCCTAAATTGCAAAGGCCTGCGTCCTCAAGGAGAGAAGCGATGAAAATCGCCGTCGAGAGACGTCGAGACGCACTAGTAGTATATGAGCCGGATGACTTTGTGCGAAATGTCCTATTCGACGTAGGCATTTTGCTGGCCGAGGTCATCGCACTACGAGCCGCTACCTCATGGGCAATAGGTGTTCGTGCAGGGCGAGATCATTATTGCCGACCCTATATGCGAATCAGGAATGAAAGGGGCATATCACCATTTACGACTCCGCTAGAGAAATTCGAACACTATTACGAAATGCCTGACATGGCGAAGTCGTACGTGGAGACGTGCAGGAATGAAGTCCACGTCTTTCGCACTCTCGCATAGCGGTCCCACGCTAGAGTGTCGCGCCCTCGCAAAGTCGCATAAAGCGCCTATGCCAACTTAGGACCCGACATGTCCACTGAGTCATAGTGCGGGCTCTACACGCTTTCGCTATGTACTCCTCGGCTACGATGATCCCGCGGCTCACCCAGATCCCCTCCCCGTCCTCGCTGACCGCTTCCACAACGACGCCAGCGGCAACCTGATCCTCGATGATGACAGGTTCTACGAGTACGACGCCTGGGGCCGCCTGGTCATGGTCTCCGAGCGCGGCACGCTCGGCTTCACGACCCCGCCGTCGAACGAGCAGCCCGAGCTCGAGGGCGCACCCGGCGACTGGCTCGTGCATTACACGTACGACGCCCTCGGCCGCCTCATTCGCAAGCAGACGCCGATCCGCGACGGCACCGTGGGGGGGGCGAACGAACAGCTCGCCGTCCGCAGCGAGCGGTATTTCTACGACGGCGCACGCCGCATCCAGGAGGTTGTCACCGATCCGATCGTGATCGGAGATCCCGGGGGACCCAGCGGCTGCGTACACGACGATCATGGCGTCGGCACATCGTCATCTGGCGGGGACGGTGGCCGCGCGGCCAGCCGCAACCCGCCGGTGTACTTCGAGGGGGAGCGTCGCTTTCGAGTGGCTTCTATCCACTCGTCGCGTCCGGAGCTGGCTGCGACCTCGCGTGGCGTAGTCGGCCTGACTCTGATTGTCAGTGGGGTGTATTACTGCGGATACGCCTGTTTCGGCTTTCGCGCCCTGCGTGTGTCGCCGATACTCGGGACGCGACGCCTGAACGTGAGCCGCTCTAAGCCGCACACCGGAGCGCGAGCGACCCGGGGGCGAAGCAGTCGAGGAATGCGGAGGGCGTGGGCGCGTACCTCTGCCAGAGCGGGCACGCGCAGACCGAGAACCTGCATGGGCTGGCGATGGGTGTGCGTGTCGATGCGGCGAGCAGCAGATCCGGCAGCACGAGCTCGCCCCCGACGTACGCTCCGAGACACAGGCCCCAAAGCCCTGCGGCTTTGGTGGGATGTGGCATCGGGTGTGACCCAGTGGAAAGAGGAAAAGTGGGCGATACAGGACTCGAACCTGTGACCTCATGCGTGTCATGCATGCGCGCTAGCCAGCTGCGCCAATCGCCCAGTTCTCTGCGAGCCCGAGTGTATCGGCAGTTGGCCGGCCGGGCTCCTTGTCGATTTTGGGTGCTGTCCCATCCTCGTCAAGGGCACGAGTATAGACCTGCGGGGATCGGTCGTCATCCATGTTCGTCTCCGGGATGGGTGGGTGGGTGACGCCATTTCCCCTGTTCCCTGCCGCTCTTGCGTCGCTCCAGATATGCCGCGGGGCGCACGCGTGGATTGTGGTGCGTGGGGAGGGGGGGGGTATGCGGGATCTGGGTATCCGATTTGACAAGCGGGGAGGGTCTGGTGGTACTCTGGTGTGAGATGGCTCAGAACCGGTGGTCGCACGCGAGAAAGCGTGGCACGCCGGACGCTCGTCGGGAACTCATCGCCTGGCAGCACACCCAGCACAATCCAACTCAGGAGTTCGCGCGTGTCCCTCGATCTGAAGGTCCGCTCGGCGTCGGCTTGTGGCCTGCTCACGGGATTCGGCTGTTTCTTGATCCTGTTTGTGATCACGGCGTGTGTGGGACTGGGGTTCGGCGCGGCCGCGCAGGATCTGTCGATCGGTGGTGCTGAGGCGTCTGGTCCCGCGGCATCGGCGGGGGGAACGGGTGGCGAGCATGGATCGCACACACCGGGTGGTGAGGCGAATCTGAAGCTGCCGGATCTCTCGACGGTGGACTTTCTCAACGGCACGATCGACGGTCGCAGCCTGCTGCTGATCGGGATCCTGGTGAGCGTACTCGGGATGGGGTTCGGGCTGTGGATCTTTGTGCAACTCAAGAACCTGCCGGTGCACCGGTCGATGCTCGAGATCTCGGAGCTGATCTACGAGACGTGCAAGGCGTACATGATCCAGCAGGGGAAGTTCCTGCTGGTGCTGTTCGCGTTCATCGGCGCGATCATGCTCCTGTACTTCGGATTCCTGATCCCGACGACGGATGGGGAGGGGAATCCTTCGCGGGGGTTTGAGTTCTACAAGGTCGGGATTGTTCTGGCCTTTGCGCTTGTCGGGATCGCGGGTTCGTATGGGGTGGCGTGGTTCGGGATACGAGTGAACACGTTTGCGAACAGCCGCGCCGCGTTCGCGTCGCTGAGGGGCAAGCCGTTCCCGTGCTATGCGATCCCGCTGAAGGCGGGGATGTCGATCGGCATGGCGTTGATCTCGGTCGAGCTGTTGATCATGCTCGGGATTCTGCTGTTTGCGCCGTCGGATCTTGCGGGGGCGTGCCTGATCGGCTTTGCGATCGGTGAGTCTCTTGGGGCGTCTGCGCTGCGGATCGCGGGCGGGATCTTTACGAAGATCGCGGACATCGGGTCGGATCTGATGAAGATCGTCTTCAAGATCAAGGAGGACGACGCGCGGAACCCGGGTGTCATCGCGGACTGCGTGGGGGATAACGCGGGCGATTCGGTCGGGCCTTCGGCGGACGGGTTCGAGACGTACGGGGTCACGGGCGTTGCCTTGATCACGTTCCTGATGCTCGCGATCAACGCGTCGACCGCGGGGCCGGACTATGAGAAGATCCAGATCCAGCTGCTTGTGTGGCTCTTTGCGATGCGGATCATCATGGTGGTGGCTTCCGCGCTCTCGTACTTCATCAACGAGGCGCTGGCCACGGCGAAGCACGCGAATGCGACGAGGATGAACTTCGAGAAGCCGCTGACGAATCTCGTGATCCTGACGTCGGTGATCTCGATTGTGCTGACGTTTGCGGCGTCGAAGCTGCTGATCCCGGAGGTTCACGGGAACGGGGAGATGTGGTGGATTCTGTCTCTGATCATCACGTGCGGCACCGCGGCGGGCGCGATCATTCCTGAGCTTGTCAAGGTGTTCACCTCGACGGAGAGCCGCCACGTGCGTGAGGTGGTGACATCCTCGGAGCAGGGCGGCGCGTCGCTGAACATTCTGTCGGGGTTTGTGGCCGGGAACTTCTCGGCGTTCTGGCTCGGGATCGTGATCGTGGGATTGATGGGGATCGCGGCGTCGATCAGCGGCATGGGGCTTGGCGAGTTCATGATGGCGCCGGCGGTCTTCGCGTTCGGGCTGGTGGCGTTCGGCTTCCTGGGGATGGGGCCGGTGACGATCGCGGTGGACTCGTATGGTCCGGTGACGGACAACGCGCAGTCGGTGTTTGAGCTTTCGACGATCGAGTCGATCCCGGGGATTGCGGACGAGATCCAGCGGGAGCACGGCTTCGAGCCGGACTTCGAGAAGTCGAAGCGGTTTCTCGAGGAGAACGACGGGGCGGGCAACACGTTCAAGGCGACGGCAAAGCCGGTGCTGATCGGCACGGCGGTTGTCGGCGCGACGACGATGACTTTCTCGATCATCGTCGCGTTGACGCATGGGCTGGAACCCGGCTCGTTGGCGAAGCTGTCGCTCCTGCATCCGCCGTTTCTGCTCGGGCTGATTACGGGTGGTGCGGTGATCTACTGGTTCACCGGCGCATCGACGCAGGCGGTCTCGACCGGGGCGTATCGCGCGGTGGAGTTCATCAAGCAGAACATCCGGCTGGACGGGGCGACAAAGGCGAGCGTGGAGGACAGCCGCAAGGTCGTTGAGATCTGCACGCAGTATGCGCAGAAGGGGATGATCAACATCTTCCTGGGTGTGTTCTTCGCGACTCTGGCGTTTGCGTTCTACGAGTCGTTCTTCTTCATCGGGTATCTCGTATCGATCGCGCTCTTCGGGTTGTACCAGGCGATTTTCATGGCGAACGCGGGCGGGGCGTGGGATAACGCGAAGAAGGTCGTGGAGACCGAGCTGCGAGCCAAGGGGACGCCTCTGCATGATGCCAGCGTGGTCGGCGACACCGTGGGCGATCCGTTCAAGGACACCTCTTCCGTCGCGATGAATCCGGTGATCAAGTTCACAACGCTCTTCGGCCTGCTGGCCGTAGAACTGGCCGTCAGCATGAAGGACCAGACCGATGGGCATCACTCGATGCTGACGGGGGTGCTCACGGGCGTGTTCTTCATTGTCTCTCTGACGTTCATCTGGCGGTCGTTCTATGCGATGCAGATCAGTTCGAGCGCGGAGATCAAGACACACGGGTAGGAGGTGTCGGTTTGACCTGCCCCCCACCTCCCCTCTTCTCCTCCCCCCCACTTCCCCCCCACCACACCCCCCACCACTTGCTCACTGGCTACCCCTGGCGCGTTCATCTTTGGCGTGTGGTCGGTTCTGACTACCCCGTCTGGGATCGGCTGCGGGGCCAAGGTGCCACAGATCGGGGGACGGGATCCCCTTCATACGGGTCGGTTCGAGTTCTGGTACAGTGATGTGTCCCCTCCTTGGGCGGCAGGTAACCTTCGGGCCCTGCCGCCCCTTTGCTTTGATGTGGTGTGCTTCTCGGGGCATGCCCGGAGAATCCGTGATCGGTATCGTTTCGAAGCGGTGGGTCCAGTACGTTTCTTCTTGCCCGGTCATGCGGAGTGCGCTCGTGCTTACCCGTCACACGTCGGCTCTCGATCCGCTGCCGCCCGATATGCTGACGCCTCGGCAGGGCATCTACATCTGGCTTGCGGCGATCTTTGTGACGTGTCTCGTGCTGGCGAACATCATCGGCGTGAAGGTCTTCCGCTTCGAGTTTCTGGGGCGAGACTGGACGCACACGATGGGGATGCTGCCTTTCCCGATCACGTTTCTGCTGACGGATCTGATCAACGAGTATTACGGGAAGAGGGGTGCGCGGCGTGTGGTGTACATCGCGTTCGCGATGGCGGCTCTGGCGTTCATCCTCATCGCGATCTCGCGGGCCGTGCCGATCCGCGAGGATCTGCCGGGGACCGCGACGCGGGAGGCGTTCGAGAATATCTTCGGAGCGGCGGCGTTGATGTACGTCGCGTCGCTGGTGGCGTTCCTGTGCGGGTCGCTTCTCGACATCGTGCTGTTCGGCTTCTTCAAGCGTCTGACGAAGGGGAAGATGGTCTGGCTCCGCGCGACTGGGAGCACCGTCATCTCTCAGTTCTTCGACTCGCTGGTTGTGTCGTTCGTCTTCTTTGTGTTCATCCCGCTGATCCTTGGAAACCCAGCGACATCGCCTGCGGGCGCGTTCGAGATCGCCGCGGGCGGATACGAGCTCAAGCTGTACCTGGCGATCCTCGTGACGCCGTTCATCTATCTCGGGCGTTGGATCATCCGCGAGTGGTTCGGGCTGCGGCCACTGCCGGCGGACGGCATCTGAGAAGACTCAGGATTGACCGAGCGAGGCGAGGCCCGCTACGAACTCAACGCGCGACACACTGACCAATGGACGGGCGACAGGGCACTTATCAATGGCCATCATGCCCCCAGCGACTTGCATTGCCGCTGCGCGCGAATCACCTTGAGAATCGCCCACGCGGTCCAGCCGATGCTGATGAAGATCAGGCAGGTGAATCCAAACCCCGCTTCAAACTTTGAACGCCGAGCCGGCGGTCCGATGTTCATCGAACCGAGTTCGATGAAGCACACAATCCGCAGGTACACCAGCACAGCCATCCACACCAACAGCAGCCCAAACACGCAGAAGATCGCTGCCGTCCATTGCCGCGAACTGAGCAACGCGACAGCGAAGCGATGGTGCCTGGCGGCCTTGGCGTCGAGCGAACGCAAATCCGTCACGGCCATCGCCTCATAGCCCATGGGAATGGCGAGCAAGAACGGCGCATGAAGCAAGGCAATCAGAAAGTTGAGAGCAGTTCTCGATGCCATGCCATCAAGCTGACGAGCAAACTCCGCGGCAAGCTCGTACATCCTCGTCTCCCTGCACCCAGCGATTCATGTGGGTAACCCCGGGCGTCTCCACACTTCTACCACCCGAGTCCGGACTCGGCCGGACTCGGATCTTCACCACAGCCACGCGAAGATCGCGCCGGTGATGAGGCCGTATGCCACACCGTCGATGATGTTCATGAGGATTGCGCGTCTGGATGCGCCGAACCAGAGCCCATTCGGGATGTGGGAGAAGGCATAGGCGAGGATGCCCGCTGTTCCGGTGATCTGGAAGATGCCGGCGAATGTCGGGCCGGGCCGCGACTCGATTCCCGCGACGCCGCCCAGCGATGCGCCGTGTGTGTTGCCGATGGTCACCCATGCGAGGTATCCGATGGTGATGCTCACCGCGAGGTTCACACAGAACGTCCCGATCATGCTCGGGCCCATCTTGGGCGGTGTCTTCCAGAGACTGATGAAGCCGAGCGGGCCTTCTTTCCAGCACCGCTGCACTTCGGGATCCTTCATGGCCTCTTTGCTGCACCCGCCGCCGGGGAAGACGTAGTTTCCCGGGGGCAATCCGAGTGCGCGGATCTTCTCGATCGTCTCCTTCTGGTCTGGGAGTTCGGTCATGTCCTTCTTGTGATGGGGCAGAGCCATCCAGAAAGCCGCACCGGCGATCCACGTCGCGGCAGCCGAGACGATGATCGGGAGCCAGAGATTCGTGAGGAAGTCCATCGGATGCCCCTTGTGAGAATGGCCTCAGTCGTCGAACGCCTGATCGAGACGGAGCCCACGCTCTCGCAGCGCGGCGACGACCGCCTCTCTCGCGAGGTCTTCTTCATACCCCTTGCGGGCGAGGATGCCCATGACGCGACGAACCAGAACGTTCACATCGGCCGGATCGATCGGACGACGCGAGAGTACAGACCTTGCAATTTCAAGTGCTCGCGCGGCATCGCCGGGTTCGCTGCTGAGGGGGGCCGGCGGATCCTCGGAATGGGCGTGGGTGCGTATTCCACGTGATGCCATGCGATCGGCGAGGGCTCGATCACTGAGTCCTTTGTCCACGGCTCGGCGGCGTTCGTCTTCCACGACCTGGGTATCGCTGATCAGCCCGATCTCGGCCAATCGCTCAACAGCTTCAGTTGCGACCTGTGTGTCTGTCCCCTTCGAGACCAGCCATTCGAGCATCTCGGCACGCGAGCGTGCACGGGAAGCAAGGCGTCTCATTGCCATGGCCTTCGCGGCGTTGACACGTTCCATCCGGGCAGCAATCGTTGCGAGTTTGTCGGTCCAGGGGACGCCGGGGGCGAGGCCGAGTTCCAGTGCCTGGGTCGCCAGCAGGGTTGCCACGCGCCGGCGTGCCACCCCCCCCACCAACACTGAGACACGTTTGGGAGTGCCCGAGAGTTCTCGCACGGTGACGATCACGCGGTTTGATGCGGAGCCGGATCCGCTGCGGGTGGGGAAGAGGGAGTCTTCACCGTTCTGCTCGCGTTGTCGATCGTCCTCATCCATGCGCTGTTTGTCCGGTCCATTGTCCGACTTGCTCACTCCAGCATATCGAGATAGCCGGAGATCTCCGAGAGGGCGTGAGAGTCCCCGGCTTTCTTTGCCGCGGCCTTTCCGGCGTGAAGGGTCTCGATCGCTTCGGCGAGGAATCCGGCATCTTCAAGGGCTTTGGCCTTGTGGTAATAGGCGTAGCAGTACGTGGGGTCCGCGGCGAGACACTTGTCGTAGTGCGCGACCGCGTCGGCTGTCCGGCCCGCCTTGGCGTATTCCTGGGCGAGCCCGTAGAGCGTGAAAGGGTCGTTCGGCTCTGCCGCCAGGACTTTGAAGAGTTGGTCGATGGTGGGCATGGGAGGCACACTACCACGCGCGTATCCTTGGGTCCATTCCGTTTGAGACCCCACAAATCGATCCACATATCCCGTATCCCGCACGGGATGCGTAGCAGGAGCCAGCCAATGCACAACATCAAGCGTCTCGCAGTTATTGGAGCAGGTCAGATGGGTGGGGGCATCGCCCAGGTTGCCGCGGTGAGCGGGATTGAGGTCACCGTTTTTGATGCGTTCCCCGGGGCGACGGAGAAGTGCAGGGGCGTGCATCAGAAGTCCCTCTCCAAGCTGGTTGAGAAGCAGAAGATCACGCAGAACGTGATGGATGGTGCGCTGAAGCGGATCTCATTCGTCACGGATCTGGAGGGGCTGAGGGGTGCGGACTGGGTGGTCGAGGCGATCGTGGAGGACGCTGGCGTCAAGAAGGACCTTTTCAAGAAGTTGGCCGCGATTCTGCCGGACGACAATGTGGTGCTGGCGACGAACACGTCGAGCATCAGCATCACGGAGATCGCCACCGCCACGGGTGCGGCGGCGTCGCGTGTTGTGGGCATGCACTTCTTCAACCCTGTGCCGCTGATGGCGCTGGTTGAGGTGATTCCCGGCCTTGCGACTGCGCCAGCGGTTGTTGAGCGGACGATCGCGCTCGCGACCGCGATGGGCAAGACGCCGCTCAAGGCCAACGACCGCGCCGGCTTCGTGTCAAACCGCGTCCTCATGCCCATGATCAACGAGGCCTTCTACGCCTGGATGGAAGGCGTCGCGGAGCCGGAGGCCATCGACGGCATCATGAAACTCGGCTGCAACTTCCCGATGGGCCCGCTGCGCCTCGCGGACTTCATCGGGCTGGACACCTGCGTCCACATCATGAATGTCCTCGCCGATGGGCTGAACAACGATCGCTACCGCGCCTGCCCGCTCTTGAAGCAACTCCTCACCGCCGGCCGCCTCGGTGACAAGTCCGGACGAGGGGTGTACGACTACTCCAAGAAGTGATCGGAAAGCGGCTGCCCGACCCGTCAGGCCCTCCGGCATCCACCCTATACCTATAGCACTCAACGCCGCGGCATTCCGTGGTACGATGGGCCGATGCCGCTGCTGTGTCTGCGTCTTCCTCGCCTGCCCGTTCAGCGCGTGTATCGCGCGTTCCGCGAACTGGACGGATACTCCGATGAGCAGTGCCGCCGCTTCGTCCACGCCGCCAGGGGCAGCGTGCGTCGCCGCGTCTTCGGCCTTGCGTTCATCGTGTTTGTGACGCTGATCGGCACCGGCGTCGGTCTCGTCGGCTTCTCGTACATCCAAAGCATTTTCCTCGATCCCCGCCGCACGCTCAACATCGGCCACCCGCTCGTCGCCTGGTACGGCTGGCTCCTCAACATCGCGCTCGGCATCATCGGCTTTGCCATCGGCCCCATCCTCGGCTACCTCACCCGCGACTTCTTCCTCATCCGGCGCGTGCGTCACATCCTCCGTACACGAGGCGTGTGCATTTCCTGCCGCTACACGCTCGTCGGCCTCTTCGTCGCGCCGGACCTCAGCGTCACCTGCCCCGAGTGCGGCGGCATCACAACCGTCGATCCCGCGCTCGGCGAACTGGTGACGGATGAAGCAGGACGGGCACGGTTCAAGCCGGACGAGTCGCGGCACAGGGCCCATACGTTCTGGACGAGAGCCCGCCTCAGACTGCTGCGGCGTGGCGCCATCTTGCTCGCCACGACACTGCTCCTCGTGGCCGCCTCGTACGAAATCTTCTTGCGCTGGCAAGCCGGTGTCGCAAAGCGTGAAAGGCCGACCGCTGAAGCGCTCATGAATATCGCTCTGAAGCACCAGCCATCGGACTCGCGCCCCAGCGATCCCAATGCATACGACCTCTTTGCGACCCTCTCGGAGATACGCAACGCGGTCGACGACGCCGTTTGGAGAGGAAATCCCGCGACCGCCTACGCGTATCCCGACTTCCAGATGGTCTATGCACCTGATCGACTCGGTGATCTGAGCCGATGGCCTGAGAACCGACAGCAGGAGATCCTCAATTCTCGGCAGCTTGCGCTGGAGCTGCTCGACAAGTACCGCGCAGCCGGACTCTTTGATGAACTCGATCAGATGGCGCATCGCCGTCGCTGCATTCCGGACTTTCAAGTGAGCCCGAGTGAGCCGCTCACCTTCATGCCGCTCCCTTACCTCAACGAGACACGCAAGATCGGCGAAACATCGTGGGCCCGCATGGCGATCGCGCTCCAAGCCGGAGATCTCATCGAGTACACGCGTGCCGCCGAAGGAGTATTGGCCCTGGCGAGGGCGTCGCGTCACGAACCGATCCTCATCTCACATCTCGTCGGCTCGTACTGCGAGGCCCAGACGCTCGGACTCTTCCGCCAAGCCGTCCTCCAGAGGCCGCAGTCGCAGTGGCTCGACGCGATCGAGGGGGTTATCCAGCGGCAATGCGAAGCCATTTCGCACGAACTCTGGCTTCAGGGTGAGGAAGTAGCCGGAACGAACATGATCGGCTGGTTCTTTGAAGAGGCCGCACGGGCTCGCTTCGGCCGATGGTCCCCCGCAGTTCGTCGGATGCAGACCTCAATGTGGCCGAACCCGAACTCGACCCGTCTCGGTACCTACGCGGGAAACATGCGAACTCACGATCGCTATATGTCCACGCTCCGCGCCGCTCTCCAGACACCGCTTCGCGACCTCAGAACGATCAGTCCTGTCACCACGACCTACATCCCTATGAGCATGCACTCGGACACCTCCATCATTGATGTCAGCGATGCATTCAACTCTCTTCATGCCGAGCGGGACGGACTGCGGATCATGATCGCGCTCGAGCGGTATCGCCTGTCCCGCGGCGAGTACCCTGCCACCCTCAGTTCGCTCGTGCCAGACTTCCTCATTGAAATCCCCATCGATCCATGGTCCGGTGAGCCGCTCGCCTACACCCGCATCGATCCGATCACCGACAAGCACCGCCGCAGCTACCTCCTCTACTCGATAGGATCCGACAAAGTGGACAATGGCGGCCTCCCACCACCCGAGCGATCCGAACTCAATGCTCCTCTGCGACTGAAATCGCAAAGCGCATCGTCCGGCTACGACTGGATCGTGAACGATCCCGACCGAGGAAACTGAACCTCACGAAATACCCATGCTCCGCCTCCCCCTCAAACACCTCCACCGCGCGTTCCCTGAGCTCGACGGATACTCCGACGAGCAGTGCCGCCGCTTCATCCACGCCTCGCGTGGCAGCGCCTCCCTCCGCTTCCTCCGCTCACTCGCCATCGCGTTCATCACGATCCTCGCCACCGCCGCCTCTCTCGCCAGCGTCATCTATGTCCATTTCTCCCTCCTCACCAACTCCCGCACCCTCGCCCCCGGAAGCCCACTCCTCACCTGGTACGGCCTGCTCCTCAACATCGCCATCATCCTCGTCGCATGCTCCACACCACCCATCCTCGGCTTCTTCACCCGCGACCTCTTCCTCATCCGACGCGTCCGCAAAATCCTCCGCACACACGGCACATGCATCTCCTGCCGCTACACACTTGTCGGCCTCTTCGTCGCGCCGGACCTCAGCGTCACATGCCCCGAATGCGGCACGAGCACCACGGTCGATCCCGCCCTCGGCGAACTGGTGACGGATGAAGCAGGACGGGCACGGTTCAAGCCGGATGAGTCGCGGCACAAGGCGCGGCGTTTCTTCACCGAGGCCCGCATCAGACGCCTCAAGCGCGCCTCGCCGTGGATTGCCACCGCCATCGTCGGTGGCCCGCTCATCCTGGCCGGTTCATATGAGATCTTCCTCCGCTTCCAAGCCGACACCGCGATATCCGAGCGTCCATCGGCACAGATGCTCATTGATCTCGTGGACTCGACTCAGGATCCGCGCACATCACCCGACTCTCCCGACGCATGGGGGCTGCTTCTCAAGGCCGAGGCGCTGATGGTGGATGCCGACCTTCAAGAATGGAATAGCGTCGGATCAAGGTGGAATCCCAACGACGAGCGCAGATATCCCGAGTATCACTCCGTCATCGAGCCGCCGAATACCCCAAGCCCTGAGTTGGACGAACGTGATCGTCAGCGGGCAGACCACGACATCGCGTGCCGCGACCTTGCGCTGGAGATGCTCGATATCCACCGCCGAAACGGCCTGTACGCCGCTCTACGCGAGATGGCGGACGCCGATCGCTTCCGCCGGGATTTCTACTCCGACGACATGACGACCCTCATGGAAGCGGCCGTCACACCCGGGGGCAATCGACGCCGCCTTTCATCTATCTGCGCCGCACGCATGCGCCTCGCGCGCGAGGCCGCCGACAAGGCCGAGTTCTGCGACGCCCTCCGCAGCGGGCTGGCCATTGCTTCGCTTCAGTCGCGACAGCCAGTGCTGCTCGACTGGCTCGTCGGTGTCGCACAGGAAGCGATGATCCTCGGTCGGCTTATCGACGAAGTCCGCCGCGGGCTTCCCGACGATTGGCTCCCCGAGATCGCTGCCGTCGTGGACGAGCACGCCGCACGCATGTCGTACCACGCATGGGTCGAGGGCGAGCGCATTATGACACTCGATTCGCTCGCACTCACATTTTCCGATCCCAAAGCGGTACGCCTCGGGCCTTTGTCGCCCGCCGCAAGGGGTGGGCAGTCCTCAAAGTCATGGCTCGGCACGTATCGGCAGAACGTCAACGAAACCAACTACCGTTTCGACTTGCTCGCAGCGATGAGCGGCGCTTCCGTGAAGGATCGCCTGGGCGTCGCCCCATACAAGCGACGGCTGGCGCTCCTCGATGATACCGCTCTCTCTCGCTCGCTCCGAACCGTAGATGCCCAGTCACGCCTTCGCCTCAACGGCGTCAATGCGATGATCGCCATCGAGCGTTACCGCGCCGAACGGGGCGACTATCCAGAGACGCTCAAGGAACTGGTTCCCTCATACCTCATCTCGGTCCCCATCGACCCTTGGCCCGGCCAACCGATCGGCTTCGTCCGCGTGGATCCTTCTCTCGACGTGCTCGGCCGCGCCTATCTCATCTATTCCACCGGTATCGACTTTGAAGACAACGGCGGTCGTGAGAACACCAAATCGAAGAACCCATACTTGGTGCTTCAGCACCCCGCCCAACCCGACGCGATTGGCTACGACTTCATCGTGAACGCACCAAACTGATCACGCTCGAGCCACACCATGCTCCGCCTCCCCATCAAACACCTCCACCGCGCGTTCCCTGAACTCGACGGGTACTCCGACGAGCAGTGCGCAAAGTTTGTGAGGGCGGCGAGGGGAAGCACCCGGCGAGATCGATTCGTTCGGTCCCTCGTCCACTTTCTCATCATCGCAGTCATCAATGTCGTCTGCTTTCTCGCCGGCGCGGCGTTCCTTTTCTGGGTTGTGGGCCGCTTCTTCGCCAGTTCTCCCTTCTCATCCACCGGACCTCGCGTGCCCTTCCGGGAGGCCGTGGCCGTCGTTGTCATCTGCACCGCCGTCATCTCCATCGGCCCCATCCTCGGCTATCTCGCTCGCGACTTCCTTGTCATTGACCGCATCCGCTGGATCCTCCGCTCACGCGGCATGTGCGCCACCTGCCGCTACTCCCTTGTCGGCCTCGCAGTCTCCCCCGACAATCGCGTCACGTGCCCCGAGTGCGCCACACAAGCAGAGGTCGATGCGTCTCTCGGCGAGCTCACAACCGATGAAGCGGGTCGCCCGCGGTTCCGTCCCGACGTGGCGGAAGAAGTCAAAGCCCCGCTCGTTGCTCGCACGCCCGACTGGGTCAAGACGCTTCTGCGGATCGCTCGAACAGCGTGCGGTGCGCTCTTGGTCCTTGTGGTTCTGGGGTTGCTGGCGGGAGAAGCATTCCTGCGGATTCAAGCCGCGAATGTGCGTAAGACACGACCGACCGCGGCGACGCTCCGAGCCCATCTCGAGGCCGGACAGCCCCCGGGGACGTCGATGGATGATCCGGATGCGGTGGAAGTCGCGGCGCGATTGCTCGCGCGGATCAACGAGACCGAGCAACTGATCACACGGCGTCACCGTGAGACGTCGGACAGTGTTCCATCCATCGTGTTTTGGTACGTTGGAATGGACGATGCTCGACTGGCGGAAGTGGCCACCGACGTAGAGGATGCCCGGCTCGCGCGTTTGTTCACCATCGAGTGTCTCCGCGCGATGGAAGGAGAGGGCGTCTACGAGCTCGCATCGGAGTTCGCGGCATGCCGTCGCGTTTGGGGAGACGTGCCGGATCCAGTGGATTTGGAGCATGTATACGCGAACTCGATTGACCGACTTTTCCTCGCCAACGTCTTTCGAGCGAAAGCACACCTTGCGATCGAAGATCGCGATGCACCCGGGTTCGTGAGAGCCATCGAAGGGCTGCTGGCAACGATTCGCGTAACAAGTATGCAGTTCGGGCTGACTCACCGTTTCTATTGCTCTCAGCTTGAGCTGTGGGCTTATGCACTCATCAACGAAGCGGTGTTGGCGGACATCCTCAATGGTGAGACAGCGGGTGTGATGCTCGATGTGATGGAGGTGCAGTCGTACAGACCGCCGATCTCGTGGAACGCGGAGTGGGACCGGCTGCTTGCTCATATGGAGATCTCGTCAACCTTCGAGAGCGCGGCGAGACTGCGTCTGGGGCCTTGGTCTTCCAAGGGCAAGAAGCTCAAAGAGCGTTACTCGATGACTGGTACCCCAGCGAATGGCCGCATCGGAACGTACGACGCGAACATTCGTGCGGTCGATGCCATCCATCGGTATGCGAAGGCGGCTCTGGACGCCTCCGAGCATGAAGAGGCCATGTCGTTGGCAGTCGCTCGCCCAGGTCCAACCGGGCTCATCATTCCCGACTTTCGCGCGGGCTTCCCGATCGACCGTCTCATCTGGCTTGAGGTCCAGAACGCTTTGGATCGGGAAGGCATGCGGTTGGTCCTTTGCCTGGAGCGGTACCGCGCCGCACATGGCCGGATCCCCGAGCGGCTCGACGAACTCGTCCCCGAGTTCATCGATCAGTTGCCTCGCGACGTATGGGGCGGAGGACCACTCGGATACGTCCGGGTCGATCCACTGATTGACCCTTTCGGCAGATCGTTTCTCGTATACTCGATCGGTGCGGACGGCACCGATGATGGGGGCAAGATGATTCGGAGAGCATCGGAGCGTCAGCGCCTTCTTTGGGCGCCTGTGCCGCCTGAGCTTCAGGGATTTGATTACATCATCAACACGCCCAACCGGGATGCTCCGTGACTGAATCACTGCAAGGGCAGAAACGATGCTTGCACGCCTCAGCCCTTCGCGCCGATGACGACGCGACGGGTCATGTCGGAGACCCAGACGCCGCCGGGGGGCTCGATGGTGAGGGCGAATGCGGCGGCGCCAAGTGTGGCGATCCGGGGCTCGATTTGCACGATGACTTCGCCGGTTGCGGGATCGGGCTTTGCGTCGAAGAGTGCTCCGCTGATGCGCTGGTTCATGCCTCTGGAATCAACGATCCACAACTGGTACTGCTCGATGGTCGGATCGTTGGGCTTGAGGCCGGAGAGACGGAGGAATCCTGTCTGCTTCGCCTCGGACCAGACGACATCGCCGGTGACACCCGGCTGCTCCGGATTGTCCCAATCGGCCATCTTGATGAGAACCGCATCGGTTGCGGAAGCGAGGAGTTGCTGGCGGACTTGCGCTGGGGATGTGTGTGCGACGGGCGCGATGACGTCCGGCGTGAGAGCCGGGGCGGCGGGTCGGAGCCAACCGATGGCGGCGAGGACGAGGGCAGCCGCGGCGGCAAGCCAGCCGGCCATTCTCAGCGAGTCGCTGCGAGCGGGCCTGCTTGTGGTGAACTTCAGTGGGCCAGCGGATTGGCTGCTTCGTCCCATTCCGGCCACGATGCGTTCGCCTTCGGCCTGGATTGAACGCATGAGGTGTGCGGGCATGGATTCGACGGGAGCGCCGAGCGAGTACGCGAGATCGGCGGCGGCGGCGGCACGCTCGAAAGAGCCGTCATTCAGTTCGGGGAACTCGCTGAGCAACGCGTTGAACTCGGCGCGCTCGGCGTCCGAGAGGCCGATCGTGGCTTGATCGCACAAGAGGTCGAGAAGTCGATCGCTTCCCGCGCTTCCTAGGGGATTGGTGGGGCTCACTCGCCACCTCCCGAGCCGTGCTCTGCGTTCTCTTTCGACACTCCGAGCAACTCCCGCAGGCGTATCAGGCCGCGACGGGCATGGGTCTTGACCGTTCCGAGCGGAAGACCCGTTGCCTCAGCAATTCTTTCGTGCGAAAGTCCGTGGTAGATTGAGAGTCGCAAAACTCTTTGCTGCTCCGGGCTGAGGACGTCCAGGGCTTTCTGGACCTTGACTATCTCATCGAAACGTTCAAATCGTTCATTCTGTTCGCGGGCTCCGTGGTGCTCTGGTTCCACGGCGAGGGTGGTACGAGCGGCATCGCGGCCGGACTTTCGTGCCCGGTCGATGAGTCTGCGGCGGGCAATGGTGGCGATGAAGGTGACTTCGGCACCGAGGGAGGCCTCGTAGCGAGGCGCGCTGCGCCAGACATCGAGGAAGATATCCTGAGCGGCGTCGTCGGCTTCCTGCTCGTTGCGTGTGAAGCGTCTGGCGAGTGAGTAGACAAGGCCGCCGTAGGCCTCCATGACTTCGCGTACCGCACCCGAGTCTCCTCGTGCGACGCGTTCGAGCAGCGATCCATGCTGGGCGGCTGTGGTGGTCACGCGGGGAGAGTTTAGTCGCATCCTCTGCGGCATGACAAGAACGGCGGTACTCACGACGGTCGCTCCGCAGGAAACGTTCATCGGGGGATAAAGTGAACGAGGTCCCGGACGATTGATCGATCCGGGACCTCGCCTCGATTCGGGGTTTACGCGATTACTTGGGCATGATGACGGTGTCGATCACGTGGATCACGCCGTTCGATGTCTCGATGTCGGTGGCGACGATGCTCGCATCATTGATCATGGCTTTGCCGCCATCGACCTTGAACGAGACCTTGCCGCCCTGGACGGTGGTGGCGTTCGGAGTCTTGACGACCTGGTCCGCGTAGACGCGGCCCGGGATCACGTGATAGGTGAGGATGGAGACCAGTTTCTCCTTGTTCTGGGGCAGGAGCAGAGAGGCGATGGTCTCCTTCGGCAACTTGCCGAAGGCCTCATCGGTGGGGGCGAAGACGGTGAACGGCCCGGGACCCTTGAGCGTATCGACCAGACCGGCCGCCTTCACCGCGGTCACGAGTGTTGCGAATGAGCCGGCGTTGACCGCGGTGTCGACGATGTCCTTGTCGGCGGGGAGGATCACGGAGTCGATGACGTGGATCACACCGTTGGTGCAGGCGATATCGGTCTTCGTGACCGACGCGTTATCGATCATGACCTTGCCATCCTTGGTACGGATGTCGATGCGCTGGCCGTTGACGGTCGTTGCGTTGCTCAGCTTGACAACGTCCTTAGCCATGACATTGCCGGGGACAACGTGGTAGGTCAGGATGGCGGTAAGGAGGGCCTTGTTCTCCGGCTTGAGGAGGTTCTCAACTGTGCCGGCGGGGAGCTTGGCAAAGGCCTCGTCGGTGGGCGCGAAGACCGTGAAAGGACCGGGGCCCTGGAGTGTCTCGACCAGTCCAGCGGCGGTCAGAGCGGCGGCGAGGGTCTTGAAAGAGCCGGCGCCCACTGCTGTGGTGACGATGTCGGCTGGCGCGAGTTCTGTCGCATGCGAAGCGGCGAGGGCCTGGGCACGCTGCACCGGGCAGGAGTATGCCTGGGCGCAGGACTTGGGGGGCTCGACAGTGCCGGCGAGTGCAGAGAGGGCGATGACTCCGATCGTCGTGATGCTCATGAGTGACTCCTTTGCGTGGTGCGTCCCGCGTGTGCACGAGGCACAACATGGCTCAGAACTGAGCCCGACGGGCTATGACTCAGGGGTACGCCGCGAACTCCTCGCGGCATGCCCTCGCTATCGCAGCAGCACATGGAGCGGATTCACGGACGTTTGAAAGAGCATCGAAGTCTGATCGCGTCGGAGCCGTAAATTCACGACATGGCTGCCCTGTTTCTGGCACGCGGGTTGGGAAGATCGGACCTTCGCTGCACCGCGCTTCCTGGGGAGCGGGCCCGCTCGTAGCCAGCGATATGGGTGGAAGTGCGCACCTTGCCTTGACGAATCAGGGTCGCGCATGTGTCGATCTCTTGCGTCCCCGGCGAGTCTGTCGGGCACACAGGAGATGACGATGAAGCTGCTCAACTCACTTCGCGTGCGAACGAAGCTCGCCATTGGATTCGGGGCCGCACTTGTCTTCATGGCGACGCTGAGCGGCGTCGCGCTCTACCAGGCATCGAACGCGAAAGAGACGGCGCAATCACTTTCAGGTCTTGCGTTTGATGTCAATGAGAGTGGAGAGCTTGGCATCGCCGTGAATCGTCTGCGTGCGAACGCGATCGCCTATCTCCTGGACTCGAGCCAGCGCCGGAAGGATCTCTACATGGAGCGTGAGCGCGAGGCGTTTGAGGCCCTGGAACATGCCGAGAAGACGTTTGAGCATCCTGAGTCTCTCGGGAAGGTTCGCGAGGTGAAGGACGGGGCGAGGGAGTACTCGAAGACATTCGCCCGTCTTGCCGAGCTACGCGAGAGGATGCTCTCGGTTTACAGCCAGACGATGGACCCGATCGGCCTGCGTGCCGCGGCCGAGTTCTACGAGCCGGCGGTGGCGGCGTCGAAGGCGGGACACAATGACGTTGTGGTTGGCGGGTTTGAGGGTGTGCTTGAGATGAATCGCACGCGAGTGCGTGTTCAGCGGTACTTGATCTCGAAGAACCCGGAGGACTTCACGGGAGCGATCAATGCCGCGGAGAAGTGCATCGCGTTGCTGAAGGAGACGGCCGCGAAGTCGCCGACGGAGTATGGCGCACGCTTCAAGGTTGGCGCGGAGCAGTTTGAGCAGTACTGGGCCGCGGCACAGGAGGTGTATTCCCTGAGCGAGCAGATCGAGTCGATCCGGCGTGAGACGCTTGATCCTCTCGCATCCCGGATGAGCGACACGTGCAACGCATTGGCCGCTATGGTGACGAAGCAGGCGGAGGATGTGTCGGTGGCGTCGATTGGATCCCTGAATCGTTCGAGTCTGAATACGTTGATCATCGCGATTGTGGCCATCGGCTTCGGCATCGCGTCGGCGATTGTGATCACCCGTAGCATCACGGTCCCGGTGCGGACTGTGATCGATCGACTGAAGGACATCGCGCAGGGCGAGGGGGATCTCACCCGTCGCATTGATCTCGCTCGCAGCGACGAGTTCGGGGAGTTGTCGAGCTGGTTCAATCAGTTCGTCGAGCGGATCCACAATGTCATGAAGCGTGTCGCCGAGACGACGCACATCGTCAACTCTGCGTCGGCGGAGATCGCGGCGGCCGCCGAGGAGACCGCGACGGGATTGCAGCTTCAGAGCAAGCAAGCGCACCAGGTCTCCGCCGCGGTCGAGGAGTTGTCGGCCACGGTCGCGGACGTTGCGAAGAAGTCTGAGGGCGCGGCGTCTGCGGCGTCGGATGCGAAGCGGGATGCCCGCGAGGGCGGGACTGTGGTGTCGGACACCGTGACAGAGATGAAACGGATTGCGGAGGAGGTCGGAACATCTGCATCTGCTGTGAACACGCTTGGTCAGAAGTCCGAGGAGATCGGCAGGATCATCGACGTCATCAATGACATCGCGGACCAGACGAACCTGCTCGCGCTCAATGCGGCGATCGAGGCGGCAAGAGCGGGTGAGCACGGGCGCGGCTTTGCCGTGGTTGCCGACGAGGTTCGGAAGCTCTCGGAGCGCACGACTCGGGCGACGGAGGAGGTCGCGGCGTCGATCCGTGACATCCAAGAGAACACGTCTTCTGCGGTGCAGCTCATCGAGTCCGGTTCCAGCCGTGTGACAAAGGGCGTCGAGCTCGCGAACGCGGCGGGCAGCGCGCTGGGTCGGATCGTGGACGGCAGCGGCACTGTGGGCACCATGGTGACCTCGATCGCGGCGGCGGCCACGGAGCAGGCGGCGGCAGCGGAGCAGATCGCCCGCTCGGTCGAGCAGATCAACGCGGTCACCAACGAGGCGGCCCAGGGTGCTCAGCAATCGGCACAGGCCGCGAGCCAGTTGCGTCAGCAGGCCGAGCACCTGACGTCGCTGATCGGGAGTTTCAAGCTCTGACAGGCAGGACGTACCAGCCATCGCCGGAGGCGAGAACGAGAACGGGGCTCCCGATCAAGGACGATCGGGAGCCCCTGTCATTCTGTGCGGAGCGGCCCTGTACCTCACTCGTCCTTGATGCCCATCTCGACGTGCATCTTGTCGCGGAGGGCGGCGATCTCGCGCAGCTTGTTCACGGCATCATCGAGCTTGCCGTCGAGGATTGATTCCTCGGTTTCGAGCATGAGTTCCATGGCCGCGAGGAGAGAGCGGTGGTAGCGATCGGCGATCTTGGCGCGTTCGGCCTCGTCCGCGCCCCTTGCCAGGGCATCATCGGGGGCGGGCTGGGCCTTTGCAGCGACGCACCCCTGCTGCATGGCGTTGATCAGGCGAAGGTTCTCTTCGCGTTTGGTCGCGTCCTGCACCTGTCCGGAAAGTTGACGCAGCGAGCGGTTCATGATGTTCATGGCCTGCGACGTTGGGAACTGCATGCCGGGGCCCCGCCCACTGGGGCCTCCCGGGCCACGCGCCCCTCGTTCGCCGGGCTGGGCCTGATTCTGCCCCTGATTCGCGGGACGCTCGGGCTGGAAGCCGAGCACGGTGGAACATGCGACGAGAACGACGGCACCCGCAACCGCCATGGCTGGAACTCGCTTTGACACGTTTGACTCCTCTTTGTGCGAATTGTGCGAAAGGGGCGAGACCGGACACGATGCGAAACGCCCACTGGCGGGGACGTTGCCGCGGCGCACACTTTAACGATTCGGCGCGGCTGGTATTGCCTGAAGCCATGCCCCCCCTGACAAAGACTGGCTCGGGCAATCGGAATACGCTAGATTCAGTGGTAGCAGTGCTTTGAATCGTCCGCCCCCGCCATTCGCGGGGCTCTCTCTCCGAGGAGCCGCACCAAATGTCCAGTTCCGAGACGCGACTTCATGCAAAGCCCCATGACTCCTCGATGGCACCTGCGATCGATCCCCATGCAGTGACGATCAGCGGGATCGTGGTGCAACCGGCGTATGGCCCGGACTCCCCGCCCGAGTCGCTGAAGCAGATCCCGCGGGACATCGCGGCTCCGGGTGAGTTCCCGTACACCCGAGGGCTGTTCCCGCAGGGGTACCGCACGCGGCTGTGGACCATGCGCCAGTTCGCGGGCTTTGGTTCGGCGGACGACACCAACCGGCGTTTCAAGTATCTGCTGGCGCAGGCGAAGACCTCCACGAAGGCCAACACGGGGCTCTCGACGGCGTTCGATCTGCCGACGCTGATGGGGCGTGACTCGGACGACCAGTTGTGCATCGGCGAGGTGGGGAAGTGCGGCGTCGCGATCGACACGATCGAGGACATGCACCGGCTGTACGCGGATATTCCGATCGATCAGGTGACGGTGAGCCAGACGATCAACGGGCCGGCGGCGGTGATCTGGGCGATGTACCTCGCGCACGCGCTGCAGCGCGGGATCTCGTGGTCGTCGCTGGGCGGCACGCTCCAGAATGACATCCTGAAGGAGTTTCACTCCCAGAACGAGTTCATCTACCCGCCGGAGCCGTCGGTCAAGCTGGTCGTGGACACGATCGAGTTCCAGTCGCGTCACGTGCCGAAGTGGAACTCGGTCTCGATCTCCGGTTACCACATCCGCGAGGCGGGGAGCACGGCGACGCAGGAGCTGGCGTTCACGCTGCGGGACGGCATGGAGTATGTCGAGGCGTGCATGGAGCGAGGGCTGGACATCGACGACTTCGCCCCGCGGCTGTCGTTCTTCTTCAACTCGCACAACGAGTTCTTCGAGGAGCTCTGCAAGCTGCGGGCGGCGCGTCGGATCTGGGCGCGGGTGATGAAGAACAGGTACGGCGCGAAGACCGAGCGTTCGTGGTTCATGAAAACGCACGTGCAGACGGCGGGGTGCTCGCTAACGGAGCAGCAGCCGCTCAACAACATCGTGCGGGTGGCGTACCAGGCGATGGCGGCGGTGCTGGGCGGATGCCAGTCGCTGCATACGGATTCGATGGATGAGACGCTGGGATTGCCGACCGAGCAGGCCGTGACGGTCGCGCTGCGCACGCAGCAGATCCTGGCGCATGAGACGGGCGTGACACGGGTGACGGACCCGCTGGGTGGCTCGTGGTTCATCGAGGCGCTGACGGACAAGATGGAGGCGGATGCGCTCGATTACATCCACGAGATCGACTCGATGGGGACGTACGCGGATTGGCATGCCAAGGGCGCAACGGGTGCGGGTGCGACGCTGGAGCAGCACGCGGCGTACACGGCTCGCAAGACCTTCGGCCGCGCGGCCATTGCGGGGATCAACAAGGGGTACTTCCGGCGTCAGATCGCGGAGGCGTCGTACCGGTTCAGCGAGGAGTGCGAGGCGGGGGATCGGATCATCGTCGGTGTCAACGAGTACGTCGATAAGGATGAGAAGCGGCCGATCGACATCCTGGTGATTCCGGACTCGGTGGAGACGGAGCAGGTCGAGCGCCTGAAGCGTTTCAAGGCCAAGCGGAATGCGGCGCACGTGGAGCGTGCGCTCGAGAACATTCGGCAGGCGTGCGTCGGGAAGCCCTACACACTGGTGAATGACCTGCCGGGGATCGGGAAGGCGGGCGAATCGGCGGGCGGCAACCTGCACGAGACGAACGTGATGCCCGCGTTGATCGACGGTGCGCTGGCGAACTGCACGCTGGGCGAGATGGTGCAGGCGATGGCGGATATGTACGGGCGATATGGTGGTGGGCCGGAGTGGTGAATAGCCCTCGTCCCCGTGTAGCTAGACGGCTTCTCGACCTCGTGCAAGCACTCGAGATGCACATTCGGCTACTACGTCAATACGCAGACCTCGCTTTCACACATGGAAATGCTGATTATTATGGGGAAGTTGCCGCCAAGCTACGCATCCTTACAATCTCAAAGCACAAGAACACGCCACTACTCCAATATGTGATGAGTGCCTTTGGTGCTGAGCCCATAGTACTGGTACGAGAATGGAACCCATGCAACGACCGACTTATTTCTCTTAGCAAGTATATTCAGACCATGGGTTTCATGTTCTTTGATCGCGGTTACATGGATGACAACCAGAACATCACTCACGAGCAGAATATATTAGCATGGTCACAACAGACTGGGGCGGCACACGAAGATCCTCACCTTGATCACACTTTCGCGACTTCTCGTCGGTTTGACTCGATGTGCTCAGTAAATGGAATGCCGCATTCGGTGCGCAGTCTGCACGAAACCGCGGAACTCATTATTCGCATCGCCACAGACTTTATCTCCCATATCACCCCACAATCACGGTCATATCACGACGCCCGCTATCAAGTCCAGAGAATGGACGAAATGATCACTGGCGATCAATCGGCAGCGCCTTCCCTACGCGCGCTGTATCACGCAGAGAGAGCTCGTGCTCGCCACGTGCTCGGGAAGATCATTGATGCGGAGACAGACTGCTACCGCTCGTTGAAACTTGATCCCTCGCTGGCCGACGCAAGGATTCTCTTGGCTTCTTGCAAGATGAGCCGCGGGGATTACGCGACTGCGAGAGCCATGTTGTCAAAGCTACGACCGTGTCGCACTGTACACTATCAACTGGCATGTTGCTTGGCCAGGCTGGGATACCGCGCGGATGCGGAGCACAATCTGCGATTAGCGTTCGCTCCCGATACACTATCTGATTCATGGCGCATACTCGATGACGACGCAATCTCGATCGATCATGCTCGTCAAGACCCCGATCTCCTTCATGCGGGAATTGATGCTCAAGCACTCTGCGCTGATAGCGTCAGTTAAACCTTCGAAGGCTGATCGGTGCAGCCCGTCACTCCCTACTCCCCCTCTTCGCTGAGCGTCCCGCAAGGAACGCAAGCGTGTAGCCACGCGCGCGGCGAACGCCGAGGGCGTGAGGCAGCCCATGGAAAGCCCGCCGCGTAGCGACTTCCTTGGTGGAGTGGGCCGAAGGCCCCGTCTCTCTCTTCCCTTTGCTGCCGGCCTGCGCTCACCTCGTCCCCACCGCCGCGCTCGTGCCGCCGATCGCTCTCTCCAACTCGTGAGCAACGACACCCGCATCGTAGCTTGCACGCGCGGCAAACCGAACCAGCACGACGCCCGCGTCGCGGCAGGCCCGCTCCACGAATGCGTCGCGTTCCTTTCGACTCTGGCGTCCGTGCGATGAGTCATCGAGTTCGATCGCGGCCTTTACCTTGAACGCCGAATCGACCACCACGAAATCGACCGACTTCCGATCGATCTTATTGTGCCACCGCTGCTTCTCCTTCGCATCCCCGGCCTTCGCCTCAAGGACGCGCGACAACGGAATCTGTGCGAACACTCGCCCCTTCCCGCCGCTGATCTGTGCGACGGCCTGCTCCATAACCGCAAAGAACCGCTGCTCGGCCTCGCTCAGCACCGGGGCGTCCTTCCGACGATACGGCAGCGGACCCTCGGATGGACCGGCTTCCTCGCCCGCATCCTTCGCTCGAATGACCTTCTTGGCTTCCAGCAGTTGAACGAGCAACGCCAGCACGCCGATGAACAGAAACAATGGCAGTAGAACCAGCAGAATCTTCATGCAATGGACTCCTCTACCGCATGATACCCGAAACCCGCACAGTCACCCCGCCCATTCCACGATCGGACAATGCCGGCAAGGGCGGCGATCAGGGTTGATCTTCACATCGCCGGCGGCTCACTGTGTCCCCAAGACCGCTATCGTGTGTCTCCTGCTGGTTTGGTCGGTCGCAAGAGGGTTCAGCGTGCTGAAGCGTCTTCTGGTGGCAACTGTCTGTCTCGCGGCCATGCTCTGGGCGTCGGCCGCTCACGCATGGGGGCGGGACGGCCATTACGTGGTCGCATGGATCGCGTACCAGCGTCTTGAACCCGCCGCCAGGGCGGAGATCGATCGTCTCCTGGCGACCGAGCAGACGACGCTGTGGGATGCGTCGTACTGGCCGGACGAGGTGGCGCGGGGGCTGGCCCAATACCGGCATCTCGCGCCGTATCACTACATCAACGTTGCGGATGATGCCGCGGGATACGACCCGCTGATCGCCAGCACCGATGGCGACGTGGCTCAGGGAATCGCGAAGTTCGCCGAGATCCTCGGGAACAGGTCCGAGCCGGACGACAAGCGTCTGGAGGCGCTGCGGTTCTTTGCGCACTTTGTCGGCGACATCCACCAGCCCATGCACGTCGGGCGCGCCTCGGACCGAGGCGGCAATGATCTCCGCGTCATGTTCTTCAACCGCCAGACCAACATGCACGCCGTATGGGACTCCGGCATCATCCAGCGGTCCCGCACAGATTGGAGAGGATTCGCCGCCGAACTGAACGGCCAGATACGGCCGCAGGACGCCGACGCGTACATCGAGGTCATGGATCCGGTGGGGTGGGCGAACGAGTCGTATCGCCTTGTCTTGGACGAGATCTACAACGAGTACCAGCCCGACCAGTCGCTGGCCGCTGCGTATGTGGATGAGAAACTGCCGGTGGTCGAGGACCGCTTGTCCATGGCAGGTGTGCGACTGGCCACCAAGCTCAATCGGATGTTCCCCGTCGACGCCCTCGAGCCGGAGCAGCCGGTCAAACCCGTTGCGGAGTGAATCCGGATCTATGTGACGCCCAGTTGACCCCTCGCACCAGGTCCCACCCCGGGGCGGATGCTGATGTGTCATTCGTTGCGATTCGCCTGACATGCTTGCATCGCTCCACCTGAATCACGGTGCCACCAAAGTTGTCCGCCGGAAAGGAACCCGGCACGTGGAAGGCACGGGCATCGTGATTTGGATTCTGCGAGAGGCCGTACTGAAGGGTTTGGTTCGGTATGGCATGTCCGGCTGCGGGTCAGGAATCTTCTCAGACGGAGCGCATCGTCCGTAGGTCCGATATCGTGTGGTGCAATGTCGTGCTCGGTGTGGCGTTATGCCTGCCGGAAGAAACCATGAGGACCGCGTTGGTGCAGAGCCATGACGGCCGGACAATCGCGCCAGACCTGACCCAGACGCTCGCTCGTGCGGCGACGGGGGAGGAGGGCGCGTGGCGAGAACTCGTCGCCCTGTACGGCCGGCGCGTCTTTGCATTGGCCCGGAGCCGGGTCGGCGGCGATGAGGCCGCAGAGGAGATTGCTCAGTCCGTGTTTGCGACCATCGCCATCAAGCTCCGCGAGGGCGGGTACTCGGAGCAGGGCCGATTTGAGCCCTGGCTTTTCCGTATCGCGATGAACCGGATCCGGGATGCGGTCCGGCATGCGAAGCGTCGGAGCGGGACGGTGGCGTTGGATGGCTCTCCGGAGCCGAGTTTCGAGTCCAACGACGGGCCGACCGGGCACGCGGAGCGGGTCGCGCTTCGGGGCGCGATCGAGCGGCTGTCGGATGCGGACCGCGAGATTATTGAGTTGCGACACCACGCGGGGATGGGGTTCAAGGAGATGGCGGAACTGCTGGACGAGCCGGTCGGGACACTTCTGGCTCGGCACCACAGGGCTCTGCGGAAACTCAGGGAGATGCTCGGGCCGGTGATCGAGGATCAGGAAGAGAGCGAGGGCGAATCATGACAATGCCGCACGATGATTCAACGTTTGGCGAGTTGCCCGCGGATCTGCGCGAGATGCATGAGATGCTGGATGCACTCGGCGACGGGATGCGGTCCGGGGCCGATGCGGGATTCGAGGCCCGCCTTGTGGCGGCTTCGCTCGCGGCGAGACCGGGAGTGGATAGACCTGGACTCGTGCATGGAGCACAGCCGGGGAGCGGGCGGGTTCTACGGCTTCATCGGCGCTGGCTCGCGCCGGCATCGCTGGCTGCGGCGATGCTGGTCGTGGCATCGGTGTTGGCGGCTCGCATGAGCAGTAACCGGCATGTTCCTGCGGACTCCGGGATGAGGTTCACGCTCGTCACGCACACGGAGCTTGATGAGATCGCCGAGGCGTGGGAGGTTCTGGATGACCAGGAGATCTGGTCGGCCGTCTCATCGCTGCGAGGCGAGGCCTCGACACTCCGGAATTCCATGCAGGGTGACTGGGTATCGGAGACTTGGAACAGCGAAGACCCGATGTGAAAGGACGCCACATGCGTGCGTACAGCCTCTCTTTGATGCTCTCCATCTTGCCTCTGACGGCATCGGGTGCTGATGCGCAGCAGGCATCGCCACCCGGCGTGCACCCCGCATCGCAACCACCTGTCGCGTCGGATCGCGCGACATCTGAGGTGCTCGATCCCGCACGGCTTCGAGTGGCGCTCGAGCGTCGGCGCGATCTGGCTGAGGCGATGCGAGCGCGTCTGGATGAGGCGATCGCCCGGCTCGACAGGGGAGAAGCGATCGACCCCGACCTCATCGACAACCGGTCCCCGATGGGCGGACCGGAGGAAATTCGGGGAGATGGACCTCGCGGCCCTCGCGCGGGGCGGCCTGATGGTCGTGAGATTCCTGGAGGCCGACCGGGAGAGGGTGGCGGCGTATCACATGATGAGATCCAACGACTCCGCGGGTTCATTGATGAGAACCTGCCGCTGCTGGCCGAACGTCTGCGGGCTTCGGAGCGCATGGATCCACAAGCAGCGCAGCGGATGATCGCACGCATCGCGCCTCGTTTGCGTGAGGCACTTGAGTCCCGCGCCCGCTCGCCTGAGGTGTTCCGGATTCGAGTCGTCGAGCTTGAGCAGGGATTCCAGCTGCTGGAACTGGCGAGGCGGACTCGCCGCATCGTGGAGACTGAGGGCGCGGAGAGTCAGGAAGCGGTCGCCGCGATGGCGACATTCCGCGAGCACGCGACTGCGCACTTTGACACGCAGATCCGGCTGCAGCGTGCCGAGGTCGCGGAACTGGAGTCGAGATTGCTGGAGCTTCGAGCGGAGATCGACCGTCGAACGAGCCAGCGTGAGGCGGAGATCGACGCTCGGGTAGAGGATGTGTTGCGTTATTCTCGACCGGATCGTCCGCAGGGCACGAATCGACCTGAGCGGACGCCGCCCGGCGAAGGCCAGCGCAGGCGACCGGGGCCGGAGTAACGACACGAACGAAATCGGAAGACCTCAGGAGACTGTTGAGCCGGGGGGCATATCGGATGCGGTCGTGAGGATAACGACACGACGCGAACCGTCGTCGGCGGCGTCCTTGGGTTTGTCGCTCGCGGCGAGGAGCATGCCGCGTGATTCCTCGCCTCGGATGACGCGGGGCGCGAGGTTCGCAACGATGATGATTGACTTTCCGACGAGATCCGCGGCGGCGTAATGCCCTTTGATGCCGGCGCAGATCTGACGCGGCTGACCTGAACCGTCGTCGAGTTGGAGTTTGAAGAGCCGGTCGGCCTTGGGGTGATCTTCGGCATGGGTGATGCGTGCGACGCGGAGATCGAGGCGAGCGAAGTCCTCGAACGCCACAAGCGGCTTCGCGTCAGTTGACGGAGCGGGTGTGGGCGCGGTTGCGGGTGAAGGGGTGTCGGACATAGCCGTTGGCTCCTGACTGGTCCCGGCGGCGGGGTACTGGTTCGAGTGAGATCAAGTCTAGACGGCGTGAGAGGGGGAACAGCCGTTGCGAGTTGCGAGCTTAGTTACCCGGGGCTGCTGCCGGATCGGATGGTGAACTGGGGGGGACGCGATCACGAACCCATGTGCCATCGCGGTAGAGCAGCAGTGAGGTATCGAGGCCAAAGGCGGATGGGACCAGATCGGGATTCGGATCTCGCAGGGGTGCCCCTGCGTCGATCTCCAACTGCGCCGACCACACGGTCGCGTCGCCTGCGAGGAGAAGAGACTCGACACGCAGGTGTGCGATGATCTCGTCGGTTCGAAGGCGGGGGCCGGGATCGCCTCGGCAATGACCGCAGACGATATCCCGAAATTCCTGCGTGGCGCGTGAGGAGACAAGTCGCCTGTTGCGGCAGTCTGGACATGGCCAGACTGCGGCGTCCCTATGAACTCTTGTGAGCCCGCCCGCTGACTGGAGGAGCGTGTCGAATCTTCCGAGGGCTCGAGTGACGCGTGGATCCGCGAGGAGTTGCCTGGCAGAGACTCCATCGCCAGCTCTGACAGACCCGAGGGCCTGCGCTGCCATGAATGACGCTTCGGGGTCGGACTCTGTCCATGATGCGGGGTCCCAGTCGATACGGGCGCGTCTCGGGTCAATCGAGGCCGCGATGGCGCGAAGCCATTCACGATCTCGCTCGCCGCTGACGACGGTTGTGAGAGCAAGGGACGCGGCTGCGGCGTTGCGATCATCGCCTGCGGATCGCCACCGTGTGTAGGCGATGAGAAAGAGACGACGTGCGACTTCTCTCTCGTGTTCTTCGACCGCGATGTCGGCGATCTCTTCACCGAGCAGAAAGTACTTCTCGGGGTCGGCGGGCGTGAGGGCTGAGAGACGTGCCTCGATATCGGGAATCGCGGATGCGATGGCCTGAACGCCGCGAGGGCCTTCGGGAGTCTGGCGGGGATCCGCGGGCTGTGCGACAGCGCCGGCGACCATGAGGGAGCATGCGAGGCAGACGATCGCGGGCTTGACGATGGGGCGTTTCATGGGGATTCCTCCCGCCTGAGGCGAACCGCCCAGATGCGTGCCGTAGCGGCTTGGCAGTCTCTCACCTGAGCACCAACATGGACTGCAACAGCGAGGCGGTTGCTGAGCGTTGAGACGATCTCCCAGATCTCGGACGCGCGCTCGGGGTGTTCGCTCGCGACGACGAGGCCCATCAGGTGAGCGATCTCGTGCATCTGAACGACATCACGCTGGATGCTGCCGGATGCGATCTTTGATCGTGCGAGAGAGCCGGAGGTGATCTGCGAGAGCGATTCGGGGTATGCACGCGGGCGTGTGAGATCCTGGGCTGCGGATCTCCATAGCGCTCTCTCCGCGGCCAGGAAGACGCTGAGCTCGGACGTCGATGCGCGAGCGGGGGATGTCCCGGCGGCCACGACGGGTGCGGAGCGGACAGCGTGCGAGTCTGCGAGTGCCGCCTGGTACAGATCCGCATCGGCGTACTCGCCACGCGATGCAAGCATCTCGAGCAGTCGGCGAACGAGTATGCGTCGCGCGTCGTAACGCCAGTTCCGGTCGCCGAGGCGGAGTGTCGTGTCGCCGGAAAGCATGGTGATGAGTTCGGCGGTCGATGCGGTGCGCGGCGCGGTTGAGATCGCCTCGAGCAGGGCGTTGACCATGACGGGAGTGGATGATGTACGCGAAACGACGGCCCTCGCTGCCTCTCGGACCTGGGCGGGTGTGCCACGCAAGGCAACGTCCATGACAACCTCCGCGTCTGCGGGGTGGATGTCGGACGAGGGAAATGAGCGGAGCAGCGAGGTTCTGGCGTTGATATCTGATCCTGCGTTGATATAGGAGCGGGTCCACGTCGGTGGTTCATCGCGACGGAGCATGATCGAGGCGCGGGAGGGCGGGCTCGGGGAAGAGGGCAGCGACAGATGGGCATCGGCTCGATCGAGCGCGGCGGACGCCAGATCTGAGAGTCCCTGCCAACGAAGCCATGCCGCCTCGCTGACTCGAGACCACGCGGCGGCGAGGCGGAGTGCGTCGTCGATGGATTGAGAGTCAGACTCAGCGGCGCTGATGCGAGCGATGGTTTCAATGACTCTCGCGTCGAGGGCGGCTCCGTCGGATGCTCCCGCGAGTCCGAATCGCGCGGCGTAGTCGTCTCTGAGGCGTCTTCGATCGGCCTCGGTTGCCCCGACGGGCAGCACCATTGTGATGTCGATTCCCGGCGAGGAGGACTTCGACGCGATCGAGCGGGTCAGAGTCGTGAGCGCATCTCTTGACGTGTCGAGACCGTCGAAACGGGCGAGAAGCCAACGCTGGGCCTGCGGTTCCCTGTGCCAGGCGATCCTGGTTACGGCCAGGTCGATCAGCGTGGCGTTCCACGGCTTTGTATGTGCGGATAGCGCATCGCCGATCGCGAGAAGGAGGAGGTCCGTCCGGCGTGAGGGCATGGCTTTGGCGACGGCTTCGGTAGCGGCGAGCCACCCCTCCCATGCCTCGGCGGTGCCGGTTGCTGCGACGGTATTGCTGCTCTGGATGAGGTTGGCAATGACACCTGACTCGAACGCTGTTTCGGATGCGGCTCGCTCTCTGGCACCGGCACGCGCGATGCGATCATCGATCGCCGCGAGAACTCCCATAGGGAGATCCCGCTCGACGCTGAGTCTTGAGAGGACGCCGGAAAGCCATGCGGATTGGAGGATTCTCTCGCGATTCTGAGAGATCGCACCCGGGTTGATGATGCCGTCGAGGATTCGTTCGGCTTCTTCGACGGAGTCCGCCTGATAGACGGTGTCAACGATGCAGCGCAGGGCTACCGCGAGTTCGGCCGGCTCCAGATCCACCCATATCGATCCGCCCCCTCTCAGGAGCTTGATCAGATCCTGTATTGCCTGCTCGCGATCTGGATCGAGACCGGAGGACGCGGCCGTAAGGCGTTGCAGCCAGCGCTGCGCCTCGTTCGTCGCGGGAGCGGTGACCACCGGCGCAGAAGATGATGGTGTCGGCTTGAGTGTAGGGAAGAGTTGCCCTTGCGTATCACGAGGCGGCGCTGCGGGTGCCTGATCGGCGTCTGATACACTCTGGCCTGTGGTGATTCCGGTTTGAACAGGAGGTCTCGCGGGGAGCGAGAGTGCGATCACGGCGGCAATCACGATGGCTATCCCGGCAAGCGTGATCAGCACGGCTATCTTGACCGCGGTGGGAACACCGCGTGGGCGCCGCGTGGGAGCTTCACGCTCCGGCAGCGAGAGATGCGGTGCGGACCGATGATCGGGGATCGCTCTTGGGGCAGATGGTGGTGTGGCAGATGGACTTGAGGAAACGGCGAATCCACCTTCGAGGCGTGCGATGGCCACCTGCACATCGTCGGGGCCACACCCTCTGTTGAGGGCGAGCATCATCACCCGTGACTTGGCTCTGTCGTTCCACCCGCCGCATGCGGCGATCGCCATGACCGCGTCCTGCTGGAGCATCATGACGAGCCGGTCGTTCTCGGGAGTGGCTGGACTTGACGGAGGTGCCGGCCTCGGGGCGGCCGAGTGCGGCCCCCACCTGAGGAGCATGGCCTGTCGTGTCGGCGGATCGAGCAGTTGTGCCGCAGCGGCGTGGAGTGCAAGCCGGACTTCATCGGCTTCAGGCGTGGTGCCTTCGGGGTGATTTGCTGTCTGCTGGAGACGCTCGCGGAGCGCGATGAGAATTGACATGTCGTCGATTTCATCACTCGACACGGCGAGGAGCGCGAAGGGGCCACCTTGCGATGCCGTGTTGCCGAGAAACTTTGCGATCAGATCGGACTCGGCCCCACGCGTGGTGTGTCGGCTCATGGCGGCCCTCCCCCATCGCCGGAAGCATCGATCAACCGAGCGCGAAGGAGTTCAAAGCGAGATCGCCATGGTTCCGGTCCGAGTTCGGGCCTCAGCGCGACGTACTGCGCCATGACTCGCGCGGCTTCCTTCGGATCCTCGTCTGCGAGCAGGCGGAGAGAGTTGTATCGAGACTCGAACCAGTCCGTTGTGCCTTCGCGGTATCCGGCGAGCATGGACCGCCACGCTTCGAGGGCGAGGGGGCGGAGTCCTGCATCCTCAGCGAGTTCGGCGAGTCGCCTCAACACCTGGCCGGTGGCGAGACCTGATTCGTAGATTCTGCGATCGATCGAGATCGAGGTGTCACGCATCGTGCGATCACCGATTGCTCGCCAGAGGTGTGCCGCGGCGGCGGAGACCGTGTCGCAGAGGCCGAAGGTCGCGGGATCTGAGAGGCGTTTCGGGTCGGAGCCGACGCGTTCGATCAGGCGGAGCCCGATCGCAACGACTCGGCGCGATCTGGCCTCATCGTTGGGCATGTCTCTCCAGAGTTCGAGTGCGTGTCGGTACGCGAGCCGGTCGCCCGCTTCGGCGTATCGCCCGCCCGCTGCGCTGAGGCGGGATGATGTTTCGGCGAATGCCTGGTCGTCCTTCGCTGCGAGGGCGAGCTGGAGTCTGCGATACAGCAGTTCTGCGGCGATGTCGTCGCTCTGGTCATGGCTGCCCGTGAGTGTTTCGATGTTCCGAATCGCCAGCGTGGCACGCTCGATATCTGGATCCTGGGAAGAGAGAACGACATCCAGGACCTGCCGTTCACGCAGGACGAGCTCGGCCTGCAGGGTGCGTGCAGAATCGTTGGAAGCGGCCGCGATCGCCTCGGTGTCGATCGTGACGAGCTCGTCCGCGAGCGCGCGGAACTGGCGAGCGGACTTGAGGCGATCAGCACCCGAGGCGTTCCGCCAGATGCGATAGAGCAGGCGGGAGGCGTATCGGCGCGCAGATGGGTACAAGGGGCTGTTTGCCTGCACGGCCAGCAGTATGTCCGCGGCATTTGCATCGGTAAGGAGGTTATCCGATGCTCGCCGGATGAGGAGTCTGGCGGCTCGCTCCGTCGTTGGAAAGCGTTCGAGATAGAGCGTCGCGAGTCGGTCGCGTCTGGGCGCGAGCGATGGGCGATCCGAGTCTACACCCATGTCGAGCGATGCGATCGCGAGCCACATGGCTTCCTCTCGCCGCTGATCCGACGTCGTGGATGCCGCGAGTCGCTCGAGTGTGTCGGCGGACTCTTCGAAGCGTCCGGCCAGGAAGAGCACGACCCCGGCGAGCACCAGTGAGCGGTCGCGGTCGTTCGGAAAGGCGTCGGCATCCGGAGCGGCTGCGGCCTGGCGGAGCAGGGTTGCGGCGTCGCGGAGAAGGACCAGTACCTGATCGTCCGTCGCCGGCTCTTCTGCCGATTGTCCGGTTGCCTTGTGCGACTCCATCGCTCGGTCATACGACTTGATGGCTCGGACGTACTCTGCGACAAAGCCCTCCGTCCCCACCGGCGTGGAGCCGTATCTGTTGACAAGATCGACGATCTGCCCGAGTTCGCCGCGAGCGATGAGATCCTTGAACGCAACCTGCGAGAGTGAAGCGAGCATCGCCTCTCGGCCAGCGGCGCGTGAGCGATCCTGTGAGGCGTCGAGTGCGATCACTGCAAGGAGCCGGGCGTCTCCGGCTGCAAGAGCGGCTCCTGTGCGGAGGCGTTCGCGTGTGACGAGGCGTTCGACGTCGGCCCAACGCTTGGCGTTGGCGTAGACCACAAGTCTGCGTGTGAAGAGTTGGGAGAGGACATTGTCAGAAACGTCGGGCGCGGTCTGTATGAGATCGAACCACCGCTCGGCCTCGGCGTCGTTGCCCAGGATCGAGGCCGCCATCGCGCACCCGATCGCTGATCGTGCGATGTGCTCGTATCGGAGCATGGGCTTTGAAGCCTTCTCGACTGCTGCGGGCTTTCCCGGTGAGCCAAGGAGCCAGCCGAAATCGGATGCGGCACCCGAGGCGAGCGTCGGTTGGCCTTCGATGAGCGCGCGATAGTACCGGGACCAGCCAGAGTAATAGCGTGCGAGCGAGCGTTCTCGCCGTGAGCGTTCGAGCCGGCGCCGGATCTCGCTTGTGTCGGTGCCGGCGACAGCACGCCGTTCGTGACGCTCGAGAGTGTCGATCACCGACTGCACACGATTGGCGATGTCCTCGAAGGTGGCCCCTACATCACGCAGGATGCGCTGTGCCTCGGCGCGTTCCTCTTCTGTCGCGAGCTTGAGCCGGTGCTTCTCGGCGATCTGCTCGGCGATCAGATACCGCGACTTGGTAAGATTGAGCCGGAGCAGATAGGACTCAGAATCCGGGACGAGTCGGATGAGTTCCCGACCGAGCGTCTCGATCTCGGCACGCTGCTCGGTCGTGCCGGCGCTCGCGTGCATTCTTGCGTACACCTCGCCGAGCCGGTCCGCGATGCGTTGGCGATCGTCGCCTGTGGCTTGCATGAGTCGGTCGCGCAGATGCACCGCGAGCAGTGTGTCGAGGCCGTTATCGGAGAGGAATGACTCTGTCGCGTCGATCGGAGCGCGATCGGAGACACCCTGGGCGGAGGCAACCCCGGCCAGCATCGCGAGCACACATGCCCACACCACGGTGTACTCACATCGAGACCGGAACATAGCTCACCTTCGTGAAACCGGCATCCTTCGCGGCCTGGAGCGCGCCCGCTGCGGCTTCGATCGGGACATCGCCCGCAACCCGGACGAACACGCCGGGGTCCTTCGGGAGCTGCCTGAGCATGGCCTCGAGCTGAGCGGGAGTTCGCATCAGGCGATCGCCGAGTCGGTAGCCAGGCATGCCTTCGATCTGCTCTACATTCACGACTTGAACCTGCATGTTTGATGCGCCGGCTCCGGAGCGCCGCTCGGCTTGCAACGCCGAGGAGAGTTCGGACTCTCGCGTCGACTGAGACGTGAGCATGAAATAGATGAGGAGCAGAAAGACCACGTCGATGAGACTGGTCCACGGAAGCCGCGCCTCGCCTTCGGACGTGGATTTCGGGCGGAACCTCATGGGGTGCCCCCCGAGGTCGCGAGTTTCCATCGCTCGACGCCGACGTCCTTCAGCCGCTCGGCGATGAGGTTGACATACGCCGCGGGACAGGACCTATCCGCTCGGATGAGGACCTGGAACTGGCGATTCTCGCGGCGTGCGTTCTCGAGTTCGAGCGCGACGACCCTTGAGAGGCGATCGGGTCCGGCGATGACAGCATCGAGGTATGCGGCACCATCGGCTGTGACATCGATAACGAGCGAAGCCGGGGCGGGTTCTTCGACCTCTCCCTTGTGCCGGGGCAGGTCCATACGCATCCTCGCCATCTGCGAGAATTGCGAGGTGAACATGAAGAAGATGATCAATTGAAAGACGACATCGATCATCGGCGTCATGTCGAAGACCGAGCGTGAGCCGCGTGTTCTGCTGGGACGGAAGTTCATGCCGTGCGGGGCTCCCTCGGTCCGGGTGCGGGGGCGGGACGTGAAGTGGGGACGGCGCGCGGGGCTGGCTTCGATCCGTCTGCGTTACCAGCTCGTTCGATATGTGAGGCGAGCGATTCGACGATCAGGGCCGCGTCGCTGGAGAGGCGATCGATGCGTGTGCGAAGAAAGCTGAACGCGGCTGTGCACGGGATCGCGACGATGAGGCCCTCGACGGTTGTGATCAGGGCGACCGAGATCGACCCGGCGAGTTGCCCCGGGCGTGCCGTGCCCTCTGTGACCGAGATGGTCTCGAACGCTCCGACCATGCCGACAACTGTTCCGAGCAGCCCGAGCATCGGCGCGACTGCGGCGATGAGCCCGATGGCCTCGGTTCCTCTGTGGAGGCGTGCGACCTCGCGTTGCCCGGCCTCTTCGAGCGCGGTTCTGAGCTCGAGAAAGCCGAAAGATGATCGCGAGCAGCGTTCGAGACCGGACCCGACGACTCGCGTGATGAACGAGCCGTTCTCCTCAGCACGGCAGTAGGTGATCGCATCGGCCACGCGTCCGGATCGGAGCATCTGATCGAGCATGCTCGCGTGAGAGTCCGGGATCAACGCCTGCTTCCTCAGGACCAGGAACTGGGCGATGATCAGGCCCATGCCGACGAGCGAGAGAGCGATGATGAGATAGCCGATCACACCGCCGCGTGCGATGTAGTCAAGCAGTGATTGAGCCGCGACGGGCGCGGGTTCGCTCACACTCTGGGCGAGCGTGACGGGATTCAGATGGAACGGCAGGGTCATGATTTTCATCCTCCTTCATCCGAAACCGGAATCGGGCTTTGTTCGCTTTGGATAGCACGAGGCCTCGGTGCCGCGATGATCCCCGCCTTCGCAGAGGGGTGTCCCGGGTAGGCGATCTGGAGTTCTCGCCAGATGACGGTCGCAGACTCCGATTCGCCGATCGCTTCGCATGTGCGTGCCGCATCTGCCAGGGCCAGACCCGCAAGGAACGGCACGTCCGTCGAGTGGAGCGTGTGGACAGAGATCAGTTCGACGATGCCGCGGCGGCGCGACTCGATGTCCGACTCGCGGATCAATGATCGGCCGAGCGCGGCGAGGCACCAACTCTTGACCCAGTTCGGGGAATCGGTCTCCATACGCTTGCGGATGGCATCGCGGGCGATGGCGCGACCGCGGGCGTCTGTGACCCGAGCAGCCACGACGTCACGAACGAGCGAGACTGCGGGATCCGAGCCGATCATGGAAGGGATCGGCTGTTCAATGCTCTCCGTCTCGAATCTCGCGGCTGCGATGTAGAGATCCATCAGTGTCCGAGCGGGACCCGCACGAGTCGCCGATTCTGCGGCAGAGGCGAACGCCCGCAATGCGGGCGAGTCGCTCCAGATCGGTGGGATTGCGGCGATGAGCGTGACCTCGCGCGAACCGAGCGTCGAGGCAACGCCGACGGATGTCGCGTCGCCTCCCCCGCTGGCGAGCCAATCCAGCCATGGCTCGATGGCCGATGTATGGGCCTGACGTGCGAGGCGGCATCTCAACAGTCCCTCACTCACGATGGCTGCGGTCGGGCCGCGTTCGCCACGATAGTCGGCGTGGAGGGATTCGAACAGGGGTTCTGCGCCGAGTGCGTCCCCACGATCGAGGCGAGAGCGTGCTCTCCAGAGTCGCTCGGCGCTCTCAGCGACTGCACTCCATGAGTCGGCCATCGGACCGGTCACAGAGCGGACACGATCGAGCGAGATCTGCTCGGGGGCTCCGGGTTTGTCGGGCCAAGCGACAACGACCGCGTTCGCATCGATTCGCAGCACACGTCCATCGCGCGGCGTGAGTTCTCCTCGCAGGGAGATGTCTCCTGCGAGCGACACGCCGACGACTGCGAGGGCCATGGACATGATCAAGGGCCGGAGACCTCCACGTGCGTGTATGTGCCGCCAGAGTCTTGGGCGATCTGTCGCATCTGGCGCTCGGCGCTTCGGTCGCCGAACGTGATGCAGTGGATCGGGATCTGCATCTCCATGTTCATTTTCTGGAGTTCGGCGACAACGGCCTCATCGAACTGCCCGTCGGTCATGAAGAAGATGGCGTCCGGGCGAGGGCGGGTCGAGAACGCGATCAAGAAGGCGGGCATCGGCACGGTCGCTCCGCCCGGCTCGATTCGCGAGAGGACTGCCCTGACCCATTTCTTGTTTCGATCGATCGCCTCCGACCACGTACGCCTGTTCTCAAGAAGCGCGGCATCTGATGAGAAGAGTATCACAAGGAATGATGCGCCCTCAAGAAGTTCCTCGATGGAGGCGATGAGTTCCTGACGCGTGCGATTCCATTTTCCAGCGACACTCATTGACCCTGAGACATCGACGATGTAGACGATACGGGACCCCTCTGCTTCAACGCCGAAGAACGAGGTTCCGGAGCCGCTCACACCCGTCGCCAATCTCGATATGGCCCCGACATCGCCAGCGCCTGCGCTGGACCCGATGGAATCGAGGTCGAGTGAGATCGACGACAGATCGGCCATGAGTGAGGTGTCGAGCAGATCGAGTGTGGGCTGGGCCGTGTCTGTGGTTGCATCTGGAACCACCGGCGCCTGCTCGGGCAGTTCCTGTGCCTGGATCTTCGCGAACTCCTGATCGGTCATGACGGCAAACTCGACCTCGCCTGCCGGGAGCCCGCCGGGCCTCGAGTTCGAGTATGTGAAGACCATGATCAGGCCCGCGAGGAGCCACATGAACAGGTGTATGCCGAACGAGATTGCGATACCCGCGAGCGTCGCTCTCCGCAGCCAGAGCCAAGCCGACGCGGAGCGATCCCCTGCGTTCGCCTCCTGGGGCGGGCCGATCGAAGTTGGGTCCAATCCATCAGCCAAGCGTTTCCCTCGGGTTGCCTGCTACCCCCAGTATCGTACAGAATCGGGCAGGACTCCGTCGCCCATTCGCATCCCGCTGCGCAAGGTTCGGCGATCCGGGGCTTGGCTTGACGTTGGGGCGCGGGAACCGTTCAATCAGCCGAAGCGTCGGACGCTTACGAGTGCGAGTACCGCGGTCGTTTCACTGTCACGGATCGGGCACAAGGCCCAGAACCATTGAGGAATGAGCCCTACATGAGCCCCACCACGGCACGGCGTCCATACAAGCGTGTTCTTCTCAAACTCAGCGGCGAGTCATTCTGTGCCGCGGGCGGCTTCGGGATCGATCCGGCAGAGTTGGGCGTGATCGCGGGCGAGGTGAGGGACGCTGCGCGGCTGGGGGTGCAGCTCTCAGTGGTGGTCGGGGGTGGGAACATCATCCGTGGCGCGGAGCTCGCGGCCTCTGGGCATATCCACCAAGCCACTGCGGACTACATGGGGATGCTGGGTACGGTGATCAACGCGCTCGCGTTGAAGGAGAAGCTGGTGTCGATGGACGTGGAGTGCCGCGTGCTTTCGGCTCTGGAGGTCCGCTCGGTTGCGGAGCCGTTTATTCGCGGGCGAGCGTTGCGTCACCTTGAAAAGGGTCGCGTGGTGATACTCGCGGCGGGCACGGGCAACCCGTTCTTTACAACGGACACGTGTGCCGCACTGCGGGCGACCGAGTTGGAGTGCGAGGTTCTCCTGAAGGCGACGAAGGTTGACGGGGTGTACACGGCGGATCCGAAGCGTGATCCGAGTGCGACCCGGTACGAATCGGTCACCTTCGCTGAGGCGATCAGCAAGCGTCTGGGCGTGATGGACATGACCGCGCTCGCGATGTGCCAAGAGCGGCACATCCCGGTGCTTGTCTTCGACTTCAAGAAGTCCGGGAACATCTCTCGAGTGATCCAAGGGGAGTCAATCGGGACATTGGTCCACAACGGCTGAGCGTCGAGAGCGGCACTATCATGGACTTCCTTTCGTTCGCCACGCGCCCGGGGGAGCGGCGTCTGCCGCCGAACTCGACGCAAAGAGGGCTCCGCCATGACTGATCCGGACACCATTCTCCTTGAAGCCGAAGAGACGATGACCAAGGCGGTCGATTACCTGAAGCACGAGTTGAGGGGCATCCGCACCGGGCGTGCGACACCGGCGCTTGTCGAGTACCTGAAGGTGGACTATTACGGATCGCCGACGGACCTGAAGGCGCTGGCATCGATCACGACGCCGGAGCCGACGCAGATCCTGATCAAGCCGTTCGATGTCGGGGCGGTTTCGGACATCAAGCGAGCGATCGAGACCTCGGGGATCGGGATGAACCCGATCGTCGAGTCGAAGCAGATCCGGATCAGCGTGCCGCCGCTCTCGCGTGACCGTCGCCAGCAGCTTGTGACCCACTGCAAGAAGATGGGTGAAGAGCAGAAGGTTGCGCTGCGCAACGTGCGGCGTGATGCGAACAAGCATGCAGACGGGTTGAAGGGGAGCGGGAAGATATCTGAGGATGAGATCGAGACGCTGAAGACCGAGATTCAGGACCTGCTCAAGAAGTACGAGGCCGAGGTTGACCGGCACGTTGAGGACAAGAGCAAGGAAGTCATGGAGCTCTGATCCTCCACGGGACACTTGATTGTCTCGATCACCGCACGATCACAGCTCTCGGCATAGAGAGGATCACCGGCTCGCGACGGAGTTGAGACAACGAAGCTGCGGCATCGCGAACGGCGGGCCACGCCCGTGGTCCGATGATTGTTCTGGCCATTTCCAGCATGGGATTGATCGTGATCGCTCCGCCGACTGAGGTCGAGGGTGATCGGACCAGCCCGCCGAATGCGGACTCGATGAACTCGTCGAATCCCATTGGTCCGGGGTAATCGACGATCTCATACCGATCGATACCGAGCGACGCGGCCATATCCGAGATCGCTTCAGTCAGAGAGCCGATCTCATCGGCCATCGCGAGTTGCACTGCCCTTTCTGCCGCGAAGAGACGCCCCTCGGCCGTCTTCGATACATCGATGCCCTTACGGCCAGCGGTCACCCTTGAGAGGAAAAGGTCGTATGTCTCCTTCATCTTGGACCGAACGAGATCGCGTGTCGCGTCGTCCCATGGCTTGGAAGAACTGAAGATGTCTGAACCCGGCCCGCGTCCTCGCGAGACCACACGGACTTTGAGCGTGTCGTAGAGCTCACCCATCGAGAGCTTGCCGCCGACCACGCCGATCGACCCGACGATGCTGGAGGGGTTCATGTAGATCTTGTCGCCGGCAACGGCGATGTAGTAGCCGCCGGATGCGGCCATGGAACCGACGCTGACCCAGACCGGCTTCTTCTCGGCGACCCTCCTGACCCCCTGCCAGATCACCTCGCTGGCGATAGCGGAGCCGCCGGGCGAGTCGATGCGCAGCACGACGCCTTTGACGAGCTTCTCATCGCGGGCTTTCTCGAGCGCGTTGCGGATCGTTCGGCTGCCGACGCTCTGCTCGCCGAAGAGCCCCCCGTAGGAGGAGTCGCCATCGACGATCGGCCCTGAGATATGGACGACGCCGATGGCCGGGCCGGTGGGCGTGTTGCTCGGCGTCTTGGAGAGCATTCCGAGGATCGCGAATGGATTGCTCACGTCGATGCTCTTCTTCCCTTCCCCGATCTTGGCGTCGATCCATTGCACTTGTGCGCCGTGGCGTGAGGCGAGGTGCTCCTCGATGGTTGCGAGATCGACAACTGAATCGATGAGTCCCGAAGCGATCTGGTCTTCGGGAAGCGAGAGCCAGATCGAGGACATGGCCGCGTCGAGCTGGGCATCGGTCAGCTTGCGGTTGGTGATGAGCGTGGAGCGCATCGCGCCATACATGCCGTCGAGCAACTGGTCGATGTTCTGGTCCCACTGAGGGCTGGGCGCGTTGCGAGTCATCTGCTCGTTCGCCCCCTTGTAGTCTCCGACCTGAACGAGCTCTGCCTTGACGCCGACCCACGAGAGCGAGTCTGCAAGGTACATCTCTTCCATGTACATGCCGGAGAGGGCAACCGGTCCGCCTGACTGGACGATCACTTCGTCTCCGTATGAAGCGAGGACGAGCTCGACATTGCCGTATGCCTCGGCGAAAACGTGGACCTTCTTTCCGGCCTTGCTCAGGGCAGAGATCGCTTCGCCGATCTCCTGGGCCTGTGTGTAGCCGATCTCGGCATCCTTGAGCCGGATCACGCATGCGTTGATCCTGGGATCCTTGGCCATGGCACGGATCCCCTGGACGAGTTGACGGGTCGTCGGCTCTCCATCTCCTCCCATCAACCAGGCGAGCGGCGACGGAGCATCGGCGGGCTTGCCCTTGATCTCGACCATCGCGACGCCGACTTTGTCTGCGGCGAGCGCGGCTCCTGCCAGAAGGAACGTTGAAAGCGTGACGCAGAGGAATCGTGCTGCGGGCATCTCGGAATCTCCTCGGGCCGGATTGTGTCGGCCGATGTGTCAGTGCTACTGGCATTCATGGGAAACGGTTCCACCCAGTGTCGGGTGCGACACGAACTTTCGGTATGCGTGCTCAGTCATACCCCAGATCGTAGAGATCGTCCTCGTCGAGCCCCATCTCGTGCCCGAGTTCGTGCAGGATCGTCACGCGGATTTCCTCCGCGACGGCAGCATCCGCATCGGGACCATTCCAGCCCCCCGCGAGCGAGACGATACCGATCCTGAACAGATGGATATGACTGGGTAGCTCGCCGGAGTGCTCGATGGACCGATCCGTGATGGAGTGACCGGTGTGGAGCCCGCAGAGCGATTCAGGGTCTTGTCTGACTTCGGGATCCTCGATTCCTTCAAGAAGATCCGGCGTGGGCTTGTCGAGGACCACGATCGGCACCTCGTCAAGAGCGCGGCGAACCGAGGCGGGAAGGCCACGGATGACCTCTTCGACGAGACGATCGAACCTGTCACGCTCTACGGGGCTCATCCGAACCCTCCGGTTTCGGGGGATCGATCAGCTGATCGAGATCCAGCGGCTCTGAGAGGACCGCACGGCGGAGTCGCCATGTGTCGACGAAGATGCTCACCAATCCGAGCGTGCAGAGAAATGCTGACAGGACGGAGAGAGCAACGCCGATGCTGCGAAGGACGTCCATACTGACTGGTCTGAGCCCTCCGGATGCGAGTTGGATGGCATCGCCAACCACGCCGACTCCGAATGCCGCTGCAAGGGCGTACATCGTCTGGCGATCCATGCGTCCTGTCCTCAGAACGAGCGAGCGCGACACCAGGACTCTGGCGTTGGGTCGAAGGCCGATGGTGATCAGGACGCCGAGCAAGCCGCAGAGCAATCGAACGGCGACTCGCTCGGAATCGACTCTGGATGAGAAGTAGTCGAAGCCGAGACCGTTTGCGGTGTTCGAGAAGAGATCCCAATGCAGCCATGCGAGCGGCAGGAAGGCTGCCGTGGCAGCGGCAGCCGCTAGGATCTGGCGTCTTGGGATATTGGCGTGTGGGCGTATGAGAACGGCCGCACCCAGCCCTGACAGGAGGGTCGCGATGCAGATGGCCGGAGGCCACCAAGATGGGATCACCGTGATCGAGAACATGGAGTAGACCATACTGCCGAGATGCATGGCCCACATCAGAAACGCCACGGCCATCGCTCCTGAGGCCCAGAGCATCAGGCCGGCAAAGGTCAGAAGGGGCCTTGCAATGGGTTGCAGTTCCTTGGCGTATGGATCGACGACCGCGAGGATCGTGACGCCAATCGGCAGTCCGCACTCGGGACAGTTTGAGGCGATTGACAAGCCCCGCAGCTCGTACCGGCAGCGAGCGCACGGGAGGTGTCCTGAGAGTTGGTGTCCCACGCGCTCTCGTGGGGGAAGGGGCTCAACAACTCCGGGCACAGAAAGTGGATGATCGCTCTCTGGCGATAACGGCATCAGGACTCCGGCCCCCCGCGAGGGCTCGATGGAACGTCAGCAACGACCACAGCGTACACAAACAGGGGCGACCCGACGAGCCATAAGCCCGGAGGTGGGCGGACACTATACTCCGCGGCTCAACCCGTACCGAGGACCCGCCCCGCCATGCACGATGCCATCGAACGTTTGAGACGGAATATCGGGACGGTCTTTCTGGGGAATCCCGGTGCGATCGATGCCGCGATCTGTTGCCTCCTGGCACGCGGGCACCTGCTCATTGAAGACGTGCCGGGGGTCGGGAAGACGATTCTTGCGAGCGCGATCGCGAGGTCGGTCGAGTGCTCATTCAGCCGCATTCAGTTGACGCCCGACATGATGCCGACGGATGTGCTGGGCGTCTCGATCTATGAGAAGGACTCTGGTCAGTTCGTCTTCAAGCCGGGAGCGATCTTTGCGAACATCGTTCTGGCCGATGAGATCAACCGGACGACGCCGCGGACGCAGACGGCGTTGCTGGAGGCGATGAACGAGGGGAGCGTCTCTGTCGATGGCCGAGTGCTCACGCTGGACCAGCCGTTCATGGTCATCGCCACGCAGAATCCCTACGAGTTTGAGGGAACCTACCTGCTGCCCGAGAACCAGTTGGACCGCTTCCTGATGCGGATCGACGTCGGATACCCCTCACCGGCCGACGAGGCGCGTGTGATCGAGTTGCGTCCGGCCTCGACGCCGCTGCATGACCTCAGGCCGATCATGCACAAAGAAGACGTCATCCGGCTTCAGCAGGCGGTCGATGCCGTGCGACTGGACCGCACACTCGTCGACTACATCGTCTCTCTCGCCAACGCGACACGACGCCACGAGGCGGCCCAGGTGGGCCTCTCGCCCCGCGGCTCGCTTGCGCTGGCTCAGGCGGCACGTGCAGCGGCCCTTATCGATGGGCGCGACTATGTGATCCCGGAAGACATCACGTCGAACATCATCCGCGTGTGCGCCCATCGCGTGATCCCGAGGGCGGCTGTGGCGGAGACCGAGGGCAATGCCTCTCGGCGCATTCTTGAGGATTCGATCCGCGCTGTCGCTTCGCCGCTCTGATGAGCCGCCGGGAGTCCCTGCATGCCACGACTTGTCCGCTTCAGCCAGACCGGCCCTCTCAAGATCGACCCATCCACGCTCCCGCTCGATGAGCAGGGGAAGCCGAAACCGATCTTCATCTGCGCGTGCGGGATCAGCGAGAAGTTCCCGTTCTGCGACGGATCGCACAAGGCATGCCGCCAGGAAGATCCGGCGACGCTGTATCGATACGACCCCGCTACGCGGCAACCCAGCGAGATCGGCCCCGACGAATCGTCAGCGTGATCGGCGGGGCTGGTTCGTGCCGGGGCAGATCAGATCGGCCACGATCTCGATCGGGTGGCGAGCTTCCGCTCCTGCGCCGTCGTGGACCTGGTGGCGGCAAGAAGTTCCGGGGGCGGCGATGCACGCGTTTGGTGGTGCGTTCCGAACCTCTGGCAGGAGCGAGAGTTCTCCGATCTTCATGGAGAGGTCGTACCGCTCGGGCGTGTAGCCGAACGCGCCGGCCATGCCGCAGCACCCGCTGTCGAGCACACGAAGGCGTGGGCCGACGAGGCGAGTCAGGAGTCGCGAGGAGGTCTCAACACCCCAGAGTGCTTTCTGGTGGCAATGGCCGTGAAGGATGACGGGACCGAGGGCCGCATCCTTGAGCGTCGGATCGGGCTCGCACCGCTTTGGGTGGCTCTCCCACTCTCGCTCGACGAAGTCTTCGATGAGCATCGACTTGGCCGCGAGTTTCAGGCGTGACTCGATGGGCGACTTGACCTTGAGTTTGAGCCAATCGTCCTTCATTGCGGAGAGGCACGACGGCTCCAGAACGACAACGGCTCGGACCGCGGTGTCGTCCACGAGCGGGCGGAGGCGCGTGAGGGTGCGATCCACGGTTGTGATCGCGTCTTCGAGCATGCCGAGTGAGATCATCGGACGCGCGCAGCAGCCCACATCCGCGAGCACGACCTCGTATCCGAGGTGGGTGAGTACACGCCCCGCTGCGAGGCCGATCTGCGGCTCATTGAACATCGCGAAGCAGTCGCCGAAGAGCACAACGGCAGGGCGTTTGCCCGTCGGGCGAGGCGTGGCCCGCACGCCCGCACGCCTCAGGACGCGGTGTAGGGGTTCATCGAAGGAGGGGATCGAGCGACGCGGGTCGAAACCAAGCAGCCGATTGATCGCCCAGCGACCGGGGCGGCTGGTGTTGACGGTGTTCGTGAGCCAGGGGGTCAGAGACGCGAGCCGCCCGAGCACTCGGGTCCGTCCCAGGATCTGCGTCGCGAGCGGCACCCCTGATCGCTTGAAGCGCTGCGCGGTGTACTCGGCCTTGAGTCGGGCGATGTCGACGTTGCTCGGGCACTCGGTCTTGCACGCCTTGCACGACAGGCAGAGGTCAAGCGTGCGAATCGTCTCCGGGTCGTCCCACGCCGCGCCGTGCGTGCCGGGGGCGTTCAGCTGGCCCGTGATCGCGAGTCGGAGTGCGTTGCCTCGTCCGCGGGTCGAGTGGCGCTCGTCGAGCGTGCCCATGTACGAGGGGCACATGGTGCCTCCGGATTTCTTTCGGCAGACGCCGGCACCGTTGCACATCTCGACGGCGTGGTCGAAGCCGTGCTGGTCGGCATACTCGAAGTAGGTCTCGACGGCTGGGACGATCGCGGCCCCACCCTCCCAGCGGCGGCGATTGTCGGATTCTGGCTCGCTCGGCGCGGGCTCGATCCTGAGATTCGTGACGATCGAGCCGAGGGGGCGCGGCTCCACGATGTTGCCGGGGTTGAGAAACCCCTGCGGGTCGAAGACGGCCTTGATGGCTCGGAACGCCTCCATCAGGCGGGGGCCGAAGAACTCTTCGAGAAGCGGGCCACGGACGCGCCCGTCGCCGTGCTCTCCGGACATGACGCCGCCGAGTGAGCGGGCGAGTCGGGCGACCTGCGACGCGATGGACTGCATGGCGACCCTGTCGTCGGGATCGCGGAGGTTGATGAAGGGCCTCACGTGGAGGACGCCGACGGAGGCGTGTGCCCAGAACGCGGCTTTGGTGCCGTGGGCTTCGACGATGCGCCGGAACTCGCGGACGAACTCCCCCAGGCGTTCGGGGGGGACGGCGTTGTCCTCGACAAAGGTGACGGGCTTGCGTGCGCCGGGCACGCCGTGCAGCAGTGGTTCTCCGGCCTTGCGGAGTTTCCAGGCCCGCATCATGGCGTCGGGCTCGGTGTAGGTTCGGATCGAGTCTGCGCCGAATCGACGCTTCAAGAGCGAGAATCGTTCCTCGATCTCGGCCTGCGCAGCGCGAGGCGTGCCATCGCCATCTGCGAAGTACTCGACATAGAGCACAGCGCGGAGTTTCCCGTCGAGCGGCTGGGGCATCAGCCCGACGTATCGTGCATACTCCGCGTTCGCGAGCGCGAGATCGATCACCGTGTCGTCGAGGAGTTCGACCGCGCTCGGCCCGGTGGCGAGGATCGGCATGAGGGCCTCGATCGCGGCATCGACCGAATCGAACGCGATGGTCGCCAGGCCCTTGGCGAGGGGGAGGGGGTGGAGTCTGAGCCGAGCACCGAGCGTGAGGGCGAGGGTGCCCTCGCTGCCGCACAGGAGATGCGCGAGATTGAGGGTGAGTGGGTCGTTGCTGTTGCGCTCGAGCTGGTCGAGCATCATGTCGAGCGCGTAGCCGGCGTTGCGTCGGATCGTGCGCGGGAAGCGGGCGCGGATCTCTTCGGCGTAGGCGAGGACGATGGAGGCGACCCTCCGTGAGAGATCGGCGACGACGGGATCGGCCCGACCGGCCCCCTCGTCGAGCGTGACACGCTCACCCGTGCCGAGCAGCACGCTCGCGCCGATGAGATTCTCTGAGGTGCGCCCGTACCTGACGGACCGCGCGCCCGCGGCGTTGTTGCCGATGCAGCCGCCGATGTTTGCGTGGCGGCTCGTGGCGGGATCGGGCGCGAAGAAGAGGCGCTTCGGGGCGAGGAGGGCGTTGAGGTCGTCGATGGCGATGCCCGGCTCGACATCGCAGGTGCGTGCGTGCTCGTCGACGGAGAGCAGCCGCCGGCAGTTGGGTGAGAGGTCGATGACGACCGCGTGATTTGTGCACTGACCGGCAAGACTGGTTCCTCCGCCGCGGGGGAGGATCGGGAGCCGGTGTGCGAGGCAGAATCGAGCGGCGGCGAGAGCATCGTCCGTGTCCGCCGGGATGACGACGCCCAGGGGCTCGACCTGGTAGAGCGATGCGTCGGTCGCGTAGAGCATCCGGTCGTGGAGCCCGAGGCGGACCTCTCCACGGACCACAGCGGTCAGCTCGCGGAGTGCGGCGTGGTCTTGCTTGGGATCCTCGGATCGGGATGGTGCGGGTGATGTCTGGAGGACGGGCAGGTGCATGGGTGATCCCGGTGGCGTGACTCTATCGCCACTGAACCATGCGGATCTTCACGAGAGGCGTCGGGAATGTCATCAAGGGCACAATGATCGGTTCGGAGAGCCGAATCGAGCCGGAGCACGCCGCTCTGGAGAGTGATGCCACCGTGAGCGGTGCCACCATGAAGCCGATTCAGTCGTAGAAGGGCGTGATGCGGATGCGGGGCTCTGAGCCGACAACGGGCTCGACGGTGATGTTGTAGAAGGGGTTGACGTAGCTGTTGGTGCCGATGTAGGCGTTGGCCTCGATGCCCGCGCCTGATTCGCTGCTCTCGCGCTCGTTCTTGAAGATGTTGTCCTTGTAGGTTCGAGACGGTGATGAGGTGGAGTCCACGAACTCGAACTGGTCGGGATCGGGCTTGTTCGCGAAGGCGACGGAGCCGTCGCAGACGCCCATGTTGCCGTTCCACTGCTTGGATGCGCCGTGGATGCGGAGCGTGTTGGAGCGGTTGCTTGCGGGATCATCGAAGAGGACCCACGCGCCGGGCGATCCGTTGTAGCGAGGCCCGCGATTGGCGACGAGGACGCTGTCGCCGTCGGTGTCGAGGCGCCACTCATCGGCCCGCTGGCCGAAGGGGGGGATGAGCCCGAAGGAGAGATTGGCGTTGGTGCCGCGCCGGCCCGAGCCGATGCCGGTCGCGCTGGCGTCGATCTCCTCCGTGTTTCCGGCGAAGCCGGGGTCCCAGAGTGCATCGGAGGGAGTGGCGGCCCTGTCGGACGAGCCGTACTGGTAGTCCTCGGCCCGGACGATGCGTGGGTTGGTTTCGGCGGCGGAGACGGCCTGCTCGACCTTGAGCAGGTTGTTGAAGATCAGCACCGACATGATGTTGCCGGCGTTGTCCTTCTCACGCGGGTGAGCCGCGGCCATCGTCGTGTCGCTGCGGTCGAGGCGGCTGGGAAGGGGGTAGGCCCCGTCGTTGTTGCCGGCCCAGACGTGGAGGGCCTGGACGATGGAGCGGACGGAGGTCGAGTCCTGCAACTGGCGTGCGGACTGGCGCGACTTTCCGAGCGCGGGGATGAGGATGCCGATCAGCACCGCGATGATGGCAATGACGACCAGGAGTTCGATGAGAGTGAAGGCGGTTCGAACGCGCATTGCTGCTGCTCCATCCTGTTGAGAGGCCCTGTGTCAGGTTTGCATGCGGACCTGTGGGGGCCAGCACTCGGCATTCCCGTTCCGTGTCAGGCAACCAAACCAACGACCCCTTGCAGAGTGTATTCGCACGGCACCCGCCTCGTGTTTCCCCGTTGCGGCGTCCGGCGGGGCGAGGGATTTGTCGAAGCAAGCGTGGCCGGACGATCGCTCGCCCGGCCACGTCAGAGTCAGATAGAGACCAGATCCGACTGGATCGAATCAGTCGTAGAACGGATCGATGGTGCGGTTGACGCCCGCGACGGTTGCCGCGCGGTACGAACGCAGGTAGACGTTCGTGTTGTCAATGGAGCTGGTGGTCATCTTCTCGTTCTCAGACTTGCCCGCGGGGGTGCGGTTGGCGTCGTTCTCGTTCATGAAGAGGTTGTCGTTCTGGGTACGAGAGGCGACAGGCAGGCCGGAGAAGATGAAGGTGACGGAGTCCGGATCGGGTCGGGTCTCGAAGTTCACGTGGTTGTCATTGAAGCCGATGTTGCCGGACCACTTGGTGCGGCTGCCGTGGATGAGGAGGGTGTTGGAGTTGGTGCCGAGGGGGGTCTTGTAGGTGGTGTCGGTGGTGGTGGTCGTCTCGAGCTTCCAGCCGACGGTGGTGTCAAGGACGTACATCGGGCCACGGTTGCCGAGAGAGGCCTCGGTCGCGACGAAGGTGTTGCCCCACTTGCTCTTGCGGCGGCCGAAAGGCGGCGAGTGGGCGTAGGAGAAGCCGGCGGGATCGGTGACGTTCTCGCCCGGGGCGATCGCAAGGTCAGCCGGAACTGCACGGAAGGCGGGGTCCCAGAGGGCGAGGGACTTGTCGGAGGCCTTGGCGGCTTCCGGCGAGTCGAACTTGTACTTGTCGTAGACCTTGATGTCGCCGTTCACTTCGGCGGGGCTGACGAGCAGTTCCGGGGCGATGAAGGAGTTGAAGACCAGCACCGAGAAGATGTGGCGGGTGATGTTCTTCTGCTCTTCCTTGCCCGCGCCCGGATCGGCCACCGTGTTGTGGGCCTTGTCGAGGCGGCTGGGGTATGGGTACTCGTCCTGATTGTTCTGAGCCCAGATCACCATGCCCTGCATGATGCCACGCACCTGCGTGGAGTCTTTCAACTGGTTGGCCGCCTGGCGGGCCTTTCCGAGGGCCGGCAGGAGGATGCCGATGAGCAGCGCGATAATCGCGATGACCACCAGCAATTCGATGAGGGTAAATGCACGACGCTTCATGTTGGCTTCACTCCGTATGTACGAATGAACCAGAGCACACGCCGGGAACACCCCGGACGCGAATTGAACCGAATCGCCCGTCGTGAGGAGGACGCCGCGTGGGCCCTCAACCGGGCTACAGACCTGCTTCAACTCACGGAATACCTCAAAGGAACCAACATCCGTGTGCGAGCGTCTGTGTGACGCTGCGGCGAGCCCGTGTGCGGCTCGTGAACCGGATTCGATCGAAGCGGGAAGCCGCACGCGACAAGTGTCGGCGGTGCGTGGACCTTCGCGGGTCGATCAACGGGATGTCGGCTGCGTGTTGGCCCGTGCGATTATCACGGGGGCGGTCAAACGACCGCGAATGAGGGCATGAATGGTTCATGCACAGGACCAGTCGCCAGCCAGCCGCCGGGATTGCGCATCCTGACGGCCCATATAACCTACAACGTTCCTTTCGCGTGTCAAGGGGGGCAGGTTCCGACTGCACGAATTTCGATGAAGAATCGGGAGTTCGCCCCACCACCCCCCACCCCCCCCCCACGCCAGCCGCCCCACCGCCATCCCCCCCACTTACCACCTGCACCAGCCGCGAAGACGCCTTCGTGACAGCACCGTACCGATGACGAATGAACAGGACTAGGTTTGGCAAAGGTGGTGCGGGTGCTGGGGAGTGCGGTGCTGGGTATTCTGAACGCGACGTCCGTGATTGGAAGCCGCAGGAGGCGGGGATGGGAAGCGGCTGGAATGGCCGCCACCTGAGACGCTGGGCTGAAGAGGACGTGACGTTGGGCTGTGTGGCCCTTGCCGAATGAGGACGTATTGCCCTTGTGCAGAAGGTGCGTCGAAGCGCCTGCCAGGAGAACGAGCGATGAGCCAGCCCGCGTCAGAGACCATTGGAAGCGGCACCGGGACGCCGGAGAGGCGTCTGGTCGAACTTGGGATCACGTTGCCGGCGGCACCGAAGCCGGTGGCGGCGTATGTCCCGGCGGTGCGGAGCGGCGCGTTGCTGTTTGTTGCGGGTCAGATCCCGATGCGCGAGGGACGGCTGCTGCACCAGGGGCGTGTGGGGGTGGAGGTTTCGATCGAGGATGGGATCGCGTGTGCCCGGCAGTGTGCGATCAACGGGCTGGCGGTGATCCGGGAGGCGCTCGGCTCGCTCGACAGCGTGGCCAGAGTTGTGCGGCTGGGGGTGTTTGTCGCGTGCGATGCGGGATTCCATGATCAGCCCAGGATCGCGAATGGCGCGAGCCAGTTGATGCTGGATGTGTTCGGCGAGGCGGGGCGTCACGCGCGTGCGGCTGTGGGCACGAATGATCTGCCGCTGGGTGCGCCGGTTGAGATCGAGTTCACGATCGAGGCGATAGCGTGAGCGGCGTGTGGGGGTGGAGGTGAGGGCTTCAGCGCGGCTCGTAGCGCATCTGGAGATTTGTGTCGCCCCAGACGCGGAGGCGGACCTTCGCGGGCTCGACGGGGCTGAGGTTGGCGACGATCGCGGTTTCGGTCGGTTGGAAGCGGTGGGACGCGCTGTCGCCGGGGGAGAGGCGGGCGACGACGGTCGTGCCGGGTCCACGTGAGGCGGAGATGAGCACCTCGGTGTCGCCGGTGTTCTCGACATCGCAGAAGAAGGATGAGGGCTGGCCGCCGCCGAGAAGAAAGCGCTGCGCCCCGGGAACGGTGAGGGTCGAGACAAGATCGGCGCGCCGGATCGGCGGGATGCCTCCGACGATGCGGGTCCCCTTGCGTCGGGGTGCTTCGGGCGCGTCGGTCGCTTGCGGCTCGTCGGAGTCCGGATCGACCTCATGGGCGGGCGCGGGCTCGCTCGACGCGGATGGGGACGCGTCCGGCGCGGGGACATCCCGCGACTGGCATGAGGGAAGAACCAGGGCCACGAGCAGCACGAGGAGCATCAGAAGGGAACCGGGGTGGCGCGGCGCGAGACCTTCGGCGTGCCCGACCAGAACTGACATGGGGATGCTCCCTGGGATACGTTGTTGAGACTGTCGGGGGGATGTACGTTCAGGATTGCGAGCGTGCGGCGACGAGTGGTTGCGAGCCGATGTCGCGTCGGTAGTGCATTCCATCGAAGCGGATTCTGGCGCACCCGTCGTATGCGCGTCGGCGAGCGTCTTCCAAGGACGCGCCGAGCGCGGTGACGGCGAGCACACGCCCTCCGGTGGTGATGAGCGTGCCGTCGGATTCTCTCCTGGTTGCGGCGTGAATCACGCAGACACCGTCGATGCTTGAAGCGTCCTCGATGCCGGAGATCGCGGCACCGACGCGGGGCTTGACCGGGTAGCCGGGGCTTGCGATGACGACCGAGCAGGCGTGGAGGTCGGTCCAGCGGACATCGGCATCGGCGAGCCGGCCCTCGCAGGTCGCGAGCATGATCTCGATGAGGTCGCTCTCGAGGCGCGCCATGAGCGGCTGGCACTCTGGATCGCCGAAGCGGCAGTTGAACTCGAGCACTTTGGGGCCGGCGTGGGTGAGCATCAGTCCCGCGTACAGGACGCCCTTGTACTCGATTCCTTCGCGGCGCATGACATCGAGGATCGGCACGAGGACATCGCGCTCAACACGGGACATCATGGCGTCGTCGAGCGCGTCCGAGGGGCAGTAGGCACCCATGCCGCCGGTGTTCGGCCCGTCGTCTTCGTCCAGCAGGCGTTTGTGGTCCTGGCAGGGCGGGAGGACGAGGATCGATCGCCCGTCGGTGATGGCGAGCACGCTGACCTCTCGCCCCTTGAGTTTCTCTTCGATGAGCACCGTTGCGCCCGCATCGCCGAAGATGCGTCGGCGCATGATCTGGTCGATCGCCTCTGCGGCCTCGGCGAGTGTGCGGGGGACGACCACGCCCTTGCCAGCGGCCAGGCCGCACGCCTTGATGACCGGGAGTGACGGGAGATCGAGGGCGTAGAGTCTGGCGATGGAGACGGCGAGCTCCTTCAGGTTCTGCTCGCTGGGGAGCGGATTCGACGCGCGTCCCTGTCCTTTGGATGATGAGAGGATGTCCTTGAGGAGCGTCATGTCTGCGGCTGCGTAGGTCGTCCGTGCGAGGGCGGCATCGCCGATTCGGCGGAGGGCGTCGATCGCGCGTCGGAGCATCGGGGCACGCTCGACGCGGGTTTGAAGGTCTCGCATCTGCAGGAATCGATCGTCTGCGAGGCAGGAGGCCTCGATCGCGGCGATGGCTGCGTCGGCGTCTGTAAAGGCGCGGGCTTCGGCGGTGGGGACCGCGGCGGCACGCATCAGCTCCTTCGCGTAGGCCTTGTCGGCTTCGAGCCGGGCACCCGCGGCCGAGGGGCCGAAGACGTGACGCGTCGGTGAGGCGAGCCGATCCGCGAAGCCGTCGGCAAGGGGTTGCTCAGGCCCGATGACGACGAGGCCGATGGTGTGCTTGTCGCAGTATTGAATGAGGCGGTAGATCTCACGAATGCTGACGGGAACATCGACGGGCGTGCCGAGCGAGAGAAGACCCGCGTTCGCATCGGGCTGGACGTGGAGCGTGCCGAGACGCGGAGATTGGCGGAGTTTGAGGGCGAGCGCGTGCTCGCGGCCACCTGTGCCGAGCAGGAGCACATTGACTGTTGAGGAGCTGCCGAACCTGGGAGATTGGCTGGATTCTGCTGGAGACGTCCGCATGAGCGATCGTATGCGGGAGCGGCATGAACGGGCGTGTGTTCAACGGGGCTGGTTTTGCCCGAGTGCAACTGCTCCGACGTAGCCAGACGGAGCTGGAAGGTCGTGGAGTTCGATGGTGCGTGGCAGCGGTGCGGCGTGCGCGACGAGCGTCGGACCGATGACGCTCACGGTCGGCGGGTCGGTCGCGAAACCGGTGCCGATCGCTTTGAGCGCGGCCTCTTTGCGCGACCAGAGTCGGAAGAACCCGAGCGCGTCGCCGTCGTGCCACGTGCGGAGTTCATCCGGTGACATGAAGACTGCGGCCGCGGCGGGGGATGCCTGGTCGGGATCAAGGCGCGCGATATCGACGCCGAGCGGGAGATCCCGGCGCCATGCGATGAGAGCGAGATGCCCCGCGCTGGAGGTCGATATCTCGAGAGAACTGATCTGATCAGGCCCCATGACCCGGGGACGGCCCAGACGATCTGATTCGATGCGGATATGAGCGGGGTTCAGGTCGTGCCCGCGCGCGATGAGGACTCGCCGCAGCCATCGCCTTCGGATGTATGAGTCGCGTGCGTCAGGGCTGCGGAATGTAGCCGCACGGAGGCGTTCGGCATCGTCGATATCCGCCTGGAGCGAGGTTGCTTCGGGCAGGAGTCGCATGTCGGCAAGGAAGATGCGCAGGTCGGGAGGGCCGGAGGCGCATTCGAGCTCACTGACACCAGCGAGCGTCGCCGTCATGACGCGGCACCGGCGGCAGATTCACGCGGGGGTGTGCTCGTCGCCATGCACGCCGGCGAATCGGGGGTGCAGGCATCGGCGAGTACCCGCTCGAACGCTTCTCCGACGTTGGTGATCGTCTGGAGACCGAAGAAGTTCGCGTGGTCGCACTCAACCGGGATCAGGTCGAGGCCTCCGATCGCGATGTGCTCCCATCCGAACGCGCCCATGTTCTGGAACATCTCTTCCTGGATCGTGGCGAGCAGCATCGAGGTCTTGCCTCCCCATGGGCGGGGTGTGTATGTGAAGTATGCCTTGAGATTCGCGTAGCGTGTATCGAGGCGACGCAGCGAGCGAGGGATTGGCAGATTGAGTCGCTTGAAGGCCTTGTACGCTTTCACTTCGACGACACCGATGTACATCTTCCTGACGAACTCGACCGGGCCGTTTCGGAAGTGCCAGCGCAGACGCTGTACGAGTGTTCGCTTCGCCAGATTCTGGCCCACGACTCGGGGGACACGCGTGTCGAGGATGACAAGACGCTCAACGGACTCACCCCGCTGCGCCAGGCGATGCGCGATCTCGAGCGCGATCATGCCACCGAGCGAGTAGCCCCCGATGACGTATGGCCCCGTGGGCTGGACCTGGCGGATCGCTCGCTCGTAGGTCGCCGCCATCTCTTCCACGGTTGCCTGCGGCGTCTCGACGCCGTCCATGCCGCGTGCTTGCAAGCCGTAGATCGGCTGTTCCGGCGAAGTGACCGCGAGCAGACGCTGGAGGAAGAGCACGTCGCCGTCCATGCCGTGCACGCAGAAGAATGGCGTGCGAGAACCCGTGGCTCGAACAGGCACGAGCGGCGAACGATGATCGTCCGACGAATCCGCGTCGATCACCGCCGCGAGCTCACGCGGCGTGGGCGCGGCCATGAGCGTCGCGAGGGGGAGGCGTCGCTTGAGCTTGTCCTCGATCAATGCGAAGAGTTTCACTGCCAGCAGCGAGTGCCCGCCGAGATCGAAGAAGCCGTCGTCTTGGCCGATGCCGTCTCGTCCGAGGACCTGGCGAAAGAGCCCCACGACTTCCGCTGCGGTTGAACCGGGCTCCGGCTCGTCCGACACCGAGCCGGCACGGAGCTTTGTCGGATCTGGGAGCGCGGCCCGATCGATTTTGCCGTTCGGCGTGCGGGGGAGAGCGTCGAGCACGACGAACTCGCTCGGGACCATGAACGGTGGCAGCTTTGACTGGATGGAGCGGCGCAGCTCTGCCGCGTCGAGCGAGCCGTTCCGCGGCGCGACATACGCGATGAGCCGATTGTCGTTCCCTTGGCGGCGCGCGATCACAACATTCTCTCCGACGCTCGGGTGGAGCGTGATCGCCTGTTCGACATCGCCAAGCTCGATCCGGAACCCGCGCACCTTGACCTGGTAATCGGCACGGCCCATGTACTCGACGACGCCATCACGCGAACGTTTCGCGAGATCTCCCGTCTTGAAGATGGTCGGAACGCCCAGTTCCGGGAACGGATTGGGGAAGAACCTCTCCGCCGTGAGGTCCGGACGCCCGTGGTATCCGTCGGCCAGCGGATCGCCACCAACGTAGATCATCCCCGGCGAGCCGGGAGGCGACGGCTGCATGTCATGATCAAGCAGGAGCACCACGGCGTTGTCGATCGGCTTCCCCAGCGGGATGCGCCCGAGGATCACGTCCTGCCGCGTGACGGAATGGGCCAGCACGTCAGCCGCAACCTCGGACGATCCATACAGATTGACCAGCTCGATCCTCGGAGCGGCGTCCAGAAGCCGAGCGGCAAGCGTTGCAGCGAGCGCCTCGCCGCTCGAAACGATGGTGCGAAGCGACGGTGCTCTCTTTGCCAGATCGGGCGCGTGATCCAAGATCGCTTCCAGCAGCGCCGGAACGACGACCAGGCGAGAGACCTTGTGCAGGGCCAGATGCTCGACGAGAGCTCGAGGATCCTTGACGATCTCCTGTGGGATCACGATCGTCTCGATCCCGGCGAGCATGGGGCCGAAGACCTCCCACACGTGGTCAACGAAGTTGATCGTGGTGCACCAGCAGGTCCGTTCTCCCGGCTCGAACGGCCGCGTGCGACACATCCATTCAAAGCGGTTCATCGCGCCGCAGTGCGTCCCTCGCACACCCTTCGGCTTCCCGGTCGAGCCGGAGGTGTAGATGATGTACGCCGCATCACCCGGCGCGACCGGCACATCGACCCAGCCCGACGGGGGCGTGCGCGAAGCCCGATCCACTCGAACGATGCTCGTCGAGCGGCCACCAGGATCGCCACTTATCGCCTCGCCTATGACCGATTCGCCGACGGCGGACGCAACGATCCGCGCGGGCCTGGCATCTTCAACGATCTGTGCGAGGCGTGCCTTTGGATACGTTGGATCGAGCGGGACATACGAAGCGCCCGCTCGCACAACGCCGAGGAGCGCCACCGGCAGATCAAGCGAGACCTCGACACAGACTCCAACAGGCGCTCCGTGCGTCACCCCAGCCGCCTTCAACTCGGCGGCAAGCGCTGCGGACCTCGCGTCGAGCTCGGCGTATGTCAGCGAGGACTTCCCGAGGCGGTATGCCACCGCGCCGGGCGACTCGGCTGCCCTCGCGCAAAACGCCGACGTGAGTGTCGCACCGCGATCGCGTGGATGAGACGTCCGCAGTGTGTCGGCAAACGCCGCCGCACGCTCCTCTTGCGAGAGCACCGGCACATCGCGCACGAGACGCGCGGGCTCCAACGCGAGCTCGCGCAGTGCGGTGGCAAACTGCCCGAGAATCTCCCGGACGCGTGGCGGATCGAACGCTGAGGAGTCAAACCGGGCCTCGATCTCGAGGTCCTTCCACGGCATGACCATGAACTGCATCGGGACGACTGCCCACCCGTAGGACTTCGGTTCTTCGATCGTGAGTGTTGCGGAGCCGTCACGCCTCGCGTCGTCGAGTGGGTAGTTCGCCAGGATCACGAGGGAGTCGAAGAGCCCCTCGCGCCCGCTCATCCCGCACGCCTCCTGCACCGCTCGCAGACGCGTCTGCTCGAACGGCGCGGACGCTCGCACCGAAGATTGGATCGACTGCAGGTAGTCCGCGACGGTTGTATCCGGCTTGTACCGAGCACGAATCGGGAGGGCGTTCATGACCAGTCCGACCACAGCGTCCACATCGGGAACATCTACGGGCCGCGCGGAGACCGTCATGCCGAACACGGGCTCGGCCGACATGGCGTGCCTCGCCATCACAAGACCCCACGCGCCGAGGACCAGCGTCCCGATGGTGACTCGCATGGCGCGGGCCGCGGCCTTGAGCGACTCATACGCATCGCCTGTCACGCTCACGCTGCTCGTGACGAGTTCGCCGGAGCGACCCGCGGCTTCCTGCTCACTCCGCCGGAACGGGAGCGGCGTCAGCGTGTCGTAGCCCGAAAGCGAGCTGGCAAAGTGCGCCTTCGCTGCGGCGTTCGAGGCCGCGTCTGCTTCTTTCGCCGCGATCCACGCGACCACGTCTCGGAGTCGCTTGGCGGGCGGAAGCCCGTCGGGCCCGCCCCTCCTCACGGCCGCGTAATTCTTGTCGACATCACCGAGGATGATCGAGACGGACCACGCGTCGACGAGGATGTGATGGAATGTCCAGACCAGCCGGTGCAGGTCCGGTCCGAGGCGCACGAGGACGAAGCGCATCAACGGTGCTTTCGAGACATCAAAGAAACGCCGCCGATCGCTCAGAAGAAACGCATCGAGTCGCGCCCGGGCCGCCTCTGCCGAGAGCCCGGTCCAGTCCTCTTCAGCCCACGGGAGGTCGACCTCGCGCGCGATCGCTTGGAGCGGACGCTCACCCTCTGGCCAGGCAAACCTCGCGCGAAGGGCCTGATGGCGGTGCACAACCCGCCTCCAGGCCTCGCGGTAGGCGCCCGCGTCGAGCGGGCCGCGAATGAGGAACGTGAACTGCTCGAGGTTGGCCGCGCCACCGGCTCCGTAGAGCGCGTCGAAGAGCATCGCCTCCTGCATGGGCGTTGCGGGATAGATGTCCTCGATGTTGCGCAGTTGCGGTCGCTCGGCCATGCGGAACCCTCACGGTGCGGAGCATTCTACATGATCGCGTTGCATCACTGCGCGTCTGTGGTCTCGAATAGTGCCGAGAGCTTGGCAAGACCTGCATCGGAGAGCCCGGCAAGGGGGAACGCATCGGAGCTCGTGCCCGCTCCGGGCTCGGACGCGGAGAGCTTGACCAGTGCCGCTCGATACGAATCGGCAAGTGCCGCGATCGTCTCCGGCTTGAACAGGTTGGTGCTGTATGTCCAGTCTACGACCATCCTGTGCCCAACCACCATGACATCGACCTCGATGTCATAGAAGCGCGGGCTGGCGGGATCGCGGGTCGGGCCGCATCGCGTGCGTGCGACGCCCAGATTCCAACCCGGCTCGAGGGCCTGATCGAACTGGCCGAGGTAGTTGAAGGAGATTGGCGCGTTCTCCGTGCGGGCAAGCGACTGGTCCGCGCCATCGATCCACCTGAGCAGCCCGTAGCCGAGGCCGCGAGCAGGAATCGAACGCAGGTGGTCGCGGACCGGCTCCACGGCGCCGACCGCGTCGAGCGAGCCGACGTCGAGCGTCACGGGGAAGAGCGTGGTGAACCAGCCGACGGTGCGTGAGACATCGATGTCCTCCACACCGATCTGCTCGCGTCCATGTCCCATCATGTCGATCCGCATCCGTGTCACGCCAGTGGCCTCGCGCAGCGTCACGCCGAGTGCCGCGAGCAGGATGTCGTTCATCTGCGCGCGATGCGCCGAGGGTGCGTCGTACAGCAACGCCCGGGTCAGAGACTCGTCGAGATGGAGTGTGTGCACTCGCGAGGATGACTCGATGTTCGCGCCCTGCGCGTCTCGCTTTACGCGTGCAACGGGGGCCGCGGACTCCGTGGTCCACCACGCACGCTCGGCCTGCACCTCCTGAGCCCTCGCGTGCTTCCCGAGCAGCGTCGCCCACGACGCAAAGGACATGGTCTTGGGAGGCAGGGCGACGGGCTGATTCTTCGAGGACTGGCCGTGGGCCGTGATGAGGTCCTCGACGATGATGCGCCACGAGAGTCCGTCGAGCACGAGGTGGTGCGCGACCATCAGGAGACGCGCCGCCGAGTTATCACGCGTCTTGAACAAGACAGCACCGAACACGGGCCCCTTCGCAAGATCGAGCGAACCCTGAACCTTGCCACCCTCTCGTTGGATGATCTCATCCGTCTCCGGTGTGCCGAAGCGATCGACCATGACCACGGGCAACGCGATGCCGGCCGCCGCGACCGGGACGTGCGAAGATGTCCATGTTCCGTCTGCACCCCGCGAGAATCGCAGGCGCAGCGCATCATGATGCGCCACGATCGCTTGGAGAGCCCTCTCGATCGATCCGGCGTGGACATCAGAGGGCGTCTCGAGCATGATCGCGGCGTTCCACTGATCCGGGCGGACAAGCGGCTGCTCGAGCAGCCACTTCTGGATCGGAATGAGCGCGGCATCACCCGTGACGGGCCCCTGATCGATCTTTGCCGCGGCAGAGAGCTTCACGTGGGGCGAGAGTTGCACGATCGTCGGGTGATCGAAGATCTGATTCGGCGTGATGAGGATGTTGTGCTTCCTCGCCTTGGCGCAGATCTGGATGCTGAGGATGGAGTCGCCGCCGATCTCGAAGAAGTTGTCGGTGGCGTTGACCGAGGGGAGGCGGAGCACCTCGGCCCAGATCGTCGCCAGCGTCTTCTCCACCTCCGTCGAGGGACGGTCCTCCGGACGGTCCGAGGACTCATCACCGCCACGGGCCGGTGCGGGAAGGGCGCGACGGTCCAGCTTCCCGTTGCTCGTCACCGGCAGACGGTCAAGGAACACGAACGCCGTCGGCACCATGTACTCCGGAAGGTGCTGCCCAAGACCCGCCTTCAGGTCCGACGCCTTGAGGTCGTTCGTCGAGGTGTTGCTGACGACGTAGGCGACGAGTCGCTTCGTGCCCGGCACATCCTCACGGGCCAGCACCACCGCGTCCTTCACACCCGCCTGCTTGCTCAGCACCTGCTCGATCTCGCCGAGCTCGATCCGGAAGCCGCGGATCTTCACCTGGTCGTCGATACGACCCAGGTACTCGATCGAACCATCGGGCAGCCACCGGCCCAGGTCGCCCGTCTTGTACATCCGGCCACCGGGCTGATTGAAGGGATCCTTGATGAACCGCTCGGCCGTCAGCTCCGGGCGTGAGACGTATCCCATGCCCACCTGCACGCCACCGATGTACAGCTCGCCAGGAACGCCCACGGGCAGCGGACGAAGCTCCTGGTCCAGCACGTACATCCGCGTGTTCGCGATCGGCTTGCCGATCGGCACGATCGGCTGGTTGGGGCGACACTCCCAGCTCGTCACGTCCACCGCCGCCTCGGTCGGGCCGTACAGGTTCGCCAGCTTCGCGTGCGGGATCCGGGTGAAGAACCGGTCTACGAGGTCCGTGGGCAACGCCTCGCCCGAGCAGACCACGCGGCGGAGCGAGTCGCAGGACTCCAATCCTCGCTCTTCCAGGAAGACACGCAGCATCGACGGCACGAAGTGCATCGTCGTCACACGCTCACGCTTGATCAGGTCCACCAGGTACGCGCTGTCACGATGACCCTCGGGCTTGGCCACCACGATCGATGCGCCCGTGATCAGGGGCCAGAAGAACTCCCACACCGAGACGTCGAACGAGTACGGGGTCTTCTGCATCACCCGGTCGCGCCCGTCCAGCTGGTACGCCTCCTGCATCCAGAACAGACGGTTCACGATCCCCTTGTGCGCGTTCATCGCGCCCTTCGGCCTTCCCGTCGAGCCCGACGTGAAGATCACGTACGCCGGATCATCCTCCGTCCCCACAAGCTCCAACGGCTCCGAGGGCGTGATCCCCTTCCCGTGTGGCCCGTCATCCAGACGAACAACCTGCACTCCACCGGGCACGGACTGGAATGCCGCGCCGGCACGCGAGAGCTCATCCCCACGCGTCAAGACCACCGGCATCTTCGCGTCCTGGCACATCCCCACAAGCCGGTCCGCCGGGTACCCGGGATCCAAGGGCACATACGCCCCGCCGCTGTACGACACCCCCACCAACGCCGCCACGAGCTCCACGCTCCGGTCCACGCACACACCCACCAGCGTCCCCGGCTTCACCCCCAGAGACCGCAGCTTCCTCGCGATACCCCACGCCAAACCATCAAGCTCCGCGTAACTCACCACGCGGCCCTCGAAGACGAGGGCAGGGGCCGAGGGCGTCATCTTCGCCTGGCGAGCAACAAGCGACGCGAGCGTCTGCCCCTTCTCGTAGGCCTTCTCAGTCGTGTTGAAGGTCGTTGTGACCTGATGCCGCTCGTTCTCGGGGACCATCGAGTCCGTCGAGGCAAGGTTGTCGGGCGACGCGGCGATCGAACGCATGGCGTTCTGGTAGTACTTGCCGATCTGCTTGACCTGATCGGCGGTCATGTGCTTCGTGTTGTAGTTCAGCACCACATCCAGGCGATCATCGAACGCATCGACGCGGAAGTTCGCGACGAACGCGTAGTGGAACGGATCGGTGAAGTCGACGTGGATGAGCTCGAAGCCCTGCTTGCCCTTCAACTTGTCGTAGATGTGGAACTTCGTGTAGTTGAAGCCAGTCTCGAACATGTTGTCCTGGCCGGCACGTCCGAGGTCACGCAGCAACTGCGCGCCGATGTAGCGCCGGTGAGGCAGGGCGCGAAGCTCCGACTCGTACGCGTCCTTCGCGATCTCCGCCCACGTGCGGCCGACGCCAAGGTCAAGGCGGTACGGCATCGTGTTGAGATGATTCCCGAGGCATCGGTCGCCGCTCGGCTCCTCGATCCGGCCGTTCATCACCAGACCCGTCACGATGTCTGTCTGCTTCGCGAGCATGCCGAGCACACGCATGTGTGTCGCCAGATAAAAGGCCTTGACGGGCATGCCGAGACGCCTGGCGTGCTCCTCCACCTGCCGGTTGATCTCGTGCGGGATCGGGACGATCACGTCGAGGTTGCGAGGCACACGCACGTCGCGTCCGACGCCGGGGAGGCGCGGGATCGGCGTGAAGGGCGCGTCGCCCATCATGCCCGTCCAGAACTCGCGAGCCGCGGCGTCATTCATCGTCGAACGCTCGAGCGTCACAAAGTCGCGGTACGTGATCGGATTTGGCGCGTCCGCCGTGTCCTCGCCACCATTGAGCATCGTGACGTAGCGATCGAAGATCTCCGTCATCATGTTGGAGGTCGACCAGCCGTCGAGAATCGCGTCGTGGAACGTAATGCCGAACTGGAAGGTCTCGTCCGAACGCTTGTGGACCGTGTAGGTCAACAGCGGGGGCTTTCGCCAGTCAAAGACATACTCCGCCTCATCGTCGATCCACTTGGCCAGGATCTCCTTCTGACGGGCGGCGGACGAGCCCGTAATGTCGTGATACTGGATGATCGTCCGGGCTTCCTTGTGAACAAGCTGCATCGGTTCGCTGAAGGAACCGAGGTCGAAACTGGTCCGCAGGATCGGATGGCGCGAAACGACACGATCGACTGCACGCTGGAGCAGCGTCATGTCGAGCTTCGCCTTCACGTGGATGCTCATCGCAACCTGGTAGAGATACGAGCCGATCGCGCGTTCGCTGTGGAAGACCATGCCGCCCTGGAGTGCGGACAGCGGATACGCGTCGACGATGTTCTCCGGCAGGCGGGCACGGTCGGCCGCGCTGATCAGAGAGAACGGCTCCGTACGGAAGCCACTGGCTTTGACGGGTGTGCCGATCTGGGCCGCGAGCGTGCGGATCGTGGGCGTCCGGAACAGATCGTGGATCGCGAACGTCAGGCCCGCGTCTTGTGCCTTGGCAACGATGCGAAGCCCAAGGATCGAATCGCCCCCGATCTCGAAGAAGTTGTCTGTGGCGTTGACCGAGGGGAGGCGGAGGACCTCGGCCCAGATGGTGGCGAGGGTCTTCTCGACATCGGTCGAGGGGCGGTCCTCCGGACGGTCCGAGGACTCATCACCGCCACGGGCCGGTGCGGGCAACGCACGACGGTCCAGCTTGCCGTTGCTCGTCACCGGCAGACGGTCCAGGAAGACGAACGCCGTCGGCACCATGTACTCCGGAAGGTGCTGCCCAAGACCCGCCTTCAGGTCCGACGCCTTCAGGTCGTTCGTCGAGGTGTTGCCGACGACGTAGGCGACGAGTCGCTTCGTGCCCGGCACATCCTCACGGGCCAGCACCACCGCGTCCTTCACACCCGCCTGCTTGCTCAGCACCTGCTCGATCTCGCCGAGCTCGATCCGGAAGCCGCGGATCTTCACCTGGTCGTCGATACGACCCAGGTACTCGATCGAACCATCGGGCAGCCACCGGCCCAGGTCGCCCGTCTTGTACATCCGGCCACCGGGCTGATTGAAGGGATCCTTGATGAACCGCTCGGCCGTCAGCTCCGGGCGTGAGACGTATCCCATGCCCACCTGCACGCCACCGATGTACAGCTCGCCAGGAACGCCCACGGGCAGCGGACGAAGCTCCTGGTCCAGCACGTACATCCGCGTGTTCGCGATCGGCTTGCCGATCGGCACGATCGGCTGGTTGGGGCGACACTCCCAGCTCGTCACGTCCACCGCCGCCTCGGTCGGGCCGTACAGGTTCGCCAGCTTCGCGTGCGGGATCCGGGTGAAGAACCGGTCTACGAGGTCCGTGGGCAACGCCTCGCCCGAGCAGACCACGCGGCGGAGCGAGTCGCAGGACTCCAATCCTCGCTCTTCCAGGAAGACACGCAGCATCGACGGCACGAAGTGCATCGTCGTCACACGCTCACGCTTGATCAGGTCCACCAGGTACGCGCTGTCACGATGACCCTCGGGCTTGGCCACCACGATCGATGCGCCCGTGATCAGGGGCCAGAAGAACTCCCACACCGAGACGTCGAACGAGTACGGGGTCTTCTGCATCACCCGGTCGCGCCCGTCCAGCTGGTACGCCTCCTGCATCCAGAACAGACGGTTCACGATCCCCTTGTGCGCGTTCATCGCGCCCTTCGGCCTTCCCGTCGAGCCCGACGTGAAGATCACGTACGCCGGATCATCCTCCGTCCCCACAAGCTCCAACGGCTCCGAGGGCGTGATCCCCTTCCCGTGTGGCCCGTCATCCAGACGAACAACCTGCACTCCACCGGGCACGGACTGGAATGCCGCGCCGGCACGCGAGAGCTCATCCCCACGCGTCAAGACCACCGGCATCTTCGCGTCCTGGCACATCCCCACAAGCCGGTCCGCCGGGTACCCGGGATCCAAGGGCACATACGCCCCGCCGCTGTACGACACCCCCACCAACGCCGCCACGAGCTCCACGCTCCGGTCCACGCACACACCCACCAGCGTCCCCGGCTTCACCCCCAGAGACCGCAGCTTCCTCGCGATACCCCACGCCAAACCATCAAGCTCCGCGTAACTCACCACGCGGCCCTCGAAGACGAGGGCAGGGGCATCGGGATGCTGTTTCACGCGCCGGCGGATCAGGTCGCCAAGTCGCAGGCCGATCTCGTACGGCGTCTTTGTTGCATTGAAGGTGTCGAGCACGCGCGTGCGTTCATGCGCGGGTGTGAAGTCGAGGCCCGAAAGTGTCTTCGCGCCCGCATCGGCGGACTTCAAGAGCACCTGGAACTGCTCGGCGATCGCGCGAGCGTTCTTCTCGTCGACGATCTCGCGCCTGAACACGAGCGAGACCTGGCCGGAGGCATCGGCGCGCAGTGTGATCGCAGCGCGCGGCACCGTGCCGTTCGGGAGTCCCAGCTCAATCGCGGCGTGCCAGCCGGCGTTCTGCTTGAGCTCCGCGACATTCCGCAGCGTTGGGAAGCGGATGGCGACATCACGGGCGAAGGAGCCCATGCGCTCCGCATCCGCGATCGATGCACGCACGCGATCGGAGAACGCGGGAACCTGGTCTGTCGGCTCACACTCGACTTTGAGCGGAACGTGCGTGTCGAACAGCCCGGCAGGCGCGGAGCCGACTCGGACCTGACCCGGTGTGTGCAGGAGCAGGTCGAAAGAGGCGGCTCGCGAGACCCGCGCGAGATACGCGCAGAACAACGCCGCTGTGGACGTGGCTTCGCCTGCTCCGATGTCGATCGTCAGCACACCGGACTCACCGGTTGGCTTGCCTGTGATCAGTGGTATCACGAGCGGGCTCATCGCGCCGAGGCGCGCAACCCACTTCTTCTCGTGCTTGTGAGCCGCGGCATCCACCTTCACGATCTCGGACAGTGCCTCCGCAGGCGGCGGCATCAGCGTGCGTGCGACGGCGAAGCGAGCATCTGTCAGGTTCGCGGGCGAGCCGTCCAGCTCTTTCAAGCCGAGCAGGCGCACATCCCGTGTGCCGTCCGATGCGGCCATACGGAGCCAATCGGGACCGGCATTGATGATCGTTCCGGGGAGGGCGTGCGGGCCGGACTCGGCGAGGGCAATGCTCGACGCGACAATGAAGCGATCCCCTGTCCAAATGCGTACGGCACAGAGCGGATTCTCGTAGACACCGAAATCGAGCGAGCGCCCAAGATTCTCCAGCGACTTTGCCGGCGTGTTGGGATCGAGGATGCCCGCGTTCGCCGGGCGCTTGTGGCGGCCGAAGAAAGTGCGGTCCGCTTCCGATTGCGGCTTTCGAGTCGTGGCGCCTCGCTCGAGTTGGCCGAGGAGCGTTCGGAACGCGCGCTGAGCCGCGGCATAGCACTTGGCGTTGAGCGTGAGCGCGTTATCGTCGGGCGCGATCCCGAAGTGCTCCTGGACCAGAATATCGCCGAAGTCGACGCGATCGGACATCACGTGCCAGGTGATCGCGTGCTCCTTCTCACCGGCCATGAGCGCCCACGAGGTCGCGTGGATGCCCGCGTAGCGTGGCAGCGGCGCGTCGTGGTAGTTGATCGCCATCACGCAAGGCAGCGTCAGGGCCGAAGGGGGCAGCACCTCGTCGTTGACGATGCTGAAGAGCAGATCCACCTGCTGGCCCCGAACCGAGGCCTCCAGCTCGGCCCAGGTTGCGACGTGGGGCACCTTATTGGATGCGGCCCATGAAGCGACCTTCGGATCTGGCGAGGCCACGCAGAGGATCGCGTGGCCGCGCGAGCGCAGCTCTTCCGCAGACTGCACGAGCAAGCTGCCCGTGCCGATGACGGCACACCGGAACGACGTGTTGGCGTTCAAGGGGATTCCCTCGGCTGAAATGTCGAGACGTGGACGACCGCTAAGGCGAGTGCATTCCGTCCGGGCATGGCCACGGGCGAAGGGCTCATCGATTGTCGTAGTGGATGATCTCTTCGATCGTGTTGTCGGGACGCATGAGCGCGACCGCGGGCTTGTGGGCGCGGTACTCGTCTTCCGATGCGAATGCGTAGTGCATGATGATCACGGTGTGGCCTTCGCCGGCAAGGCGGGCGGCGGCACCGTTGATGATGATCTGCTTGGATCCACGCTCGCCACGGAAGACGTAGGTCTCGAAGCGTTCGCCGTTGTCGCAGTTGGCGATGACCACGGCATCGTTGGCCCGAAGCCCGACGGCATCGAGGATGTCCGCATCGATCGTGATCGACCCGACATAGTCGAGCCGGGCAGAAGTCACGCGCGCACGATGGATCTTTGAGTGCAGGATCTTTCGGAGCATTTCTTTCTCACCTCAGTCGAGACAAGGAGCAAGCATCAGCCGCCGAGACCTCCAAGGCGTGTCCTGAAGTTGCGTCTACCGCGTCGGGTTCCCTCCTCGGATCCCTTACGCGCGGTCAATAGTCTAGTGACTACTCCTGAATCAGATCAATGGATTCGGCACGAACTAAACGAACTTTGATCTACATGGCGTCTGCTAACAACGCTTGATTATGGGTCCAGAGAAAGCCGGGCCCGCCCCTCGCAGCGAGCCCGGCCTGATTCTCTGACTCATGCGTCACTGCTCAGGCACAACCCTCAGCGAAGACCTGCATGAACTCAAGGAAGTCGACGATGTCGACAAACTGGTCGGGCATCAGATCGGGATCGCCCCACTGGCCACAGGGCATCCCGTTCCCGTCGCAAGCGGCAAAGTCGTCCATGAAGTCGAGGAAGTCGACGATGTCGGAGATTCCGTCGTCGTTGTAGTCCGCCGCACAGCGCAGAGCGACGAAGTTGCCCGAGTCATCAAGATTGATCCAGCCGACGTTCTCGCCCCAGGCATATCCCTGGAAGCGACGTGTGCTGAGATTGAGTCTTGCATGCTTCCCCATCGCACCGAGGTGGTCGAACATGCTGAAGTTGATCCAGCCGATGTTCTCGCCCCAGGCGAACCCGCTGAGGTCGCCATTCGAAGCGATGTTCACGCCATAGTCGGACCCGTCGGTGTTGCCGTAGCTTGCGCCACCCGCGGCGGCCGGCGTGCCGTTTCCGAGAGAGATCCAGCCGACGTTCTCCGACCAGATCCGACCGGACAGAAACCCGTCATGGACGCGAACGCCGTGGACTCCGGCATCACGCCAGTTCATCCAGCCGATGTTCTCGCCCCATGACCATTTCCGAGTTCCGTCGATCTTGTCCTGCGCCAGTGCGGAGGACGAGCACGCCGCGACGACGAGTGCGCCTGCCAAAGACCGAGGTGAGAGGATGTCCTTTGCGAAGTTCATGGTCCGTGCCTTCCTTGAGGTGTGCGTGTGGTTCAGTCCCTCTCCAATGAACGCAGCAGGAAGGCCGTCCCCTTGGCCAGAATGTCCAACTTTTCTCGCCTGGACTCGGTTATCATGCCACTGCCATCAGCTTGAAAGCACACAGAGGGGCCCCCCCCCCGCATCGGAGCCCTGCATGGACGCGGCAAACGTGACCCTTGTCCTCCAGCGGATCGCAGATGGCGATCGCGAGGCCGCCGAACAGCTTCTTCCCTTTGTTTACGACGAGCTTCGGCGGATGGCCGGTGCGGCGATGAGTTCCCAGAGCAAGGCCCACACGCTCCAGCCGACCGCCCTCGTGCACGAGGCATATGTCCGCCTGATCCGGCCCGAGGACGGGTACCAGAATCGCTCGCATTTCATGGCGGTTGCTTCGATGGCGATGCGTCAGATTCTGACCGACCATGCCCGGCGCAAGCGAGCAGCCAGACGAGGCGGCGAGGCACACAAGGTCTCTGCTGAGACTGTACAACTCGAAGGACCAGAGCAGGGTGGGGTGGACATTGTCGCCCTCGACGATGCGCTCAGCAAACTCGCCGAGCTGGACCCGCGAAGGCACAGAGTCGTGGAACTCCGGTTTTTCGGGGGTCTGAGCGTCGAAGAAGTCGCCGAACTCCTTGATGTGTCGAGGAGCACCGTTGAAGCCGATTGGCGAGCGGCACGGGCATGGCTCGCGGCTGAGCTCTCAGAAACCTGACGCTCTGGCTCGGTCTGACTCCGAGTGCAATCCGAATTGCGGTCACCCTGTCTTGTTTGTCGGCGAGGATTGGATCGCACCATCGATCATCGCGTCGCTGACGAGCCGCATGACCATGCGCCACTCGCTCTTGACCATCGGATCGAGCAGGCCCCCGGTGACTTCCTCAATGGCCTCAAGAAATGTTTCGATGACGAGGTTGTAGTGCTCCGGCCTCGCCCCGTAGTTCGCGTGCCGCTTGCCAAGATCTCGAAGGAAGGCCCGTTGAGCAGGGGGATCGGTCAGAAACTGAACGATGGTCTCGAGTGACGCGATCAGTTTCTGTTGCTGGACCTCGATTGGCTGCGTGAACATATCCCGAACGTGCGGTGCCTTCTCAAACAAGCGCCGATAGAAGGCCGCGGCGAGATCCCCCGCCGCTGGCCGGAGAGCGTTGAAGGAGGCACTCAGACGATCGATGAGCCCGCGATCGATGACAATCCCGGGCAGAGCCGAGCGGGAATCTTCCCTGAACAGGGGATGCAGACTCACCGGCGGCATGCTTCGGAGCTCCTTCTATGTCGTTAGAGTGTACAACGATTCAACGTACTTCGCATCGGGCTCCCTTGACCCGATCCTTGCCTTTCGCTCGATTATTCTGATGTATTGGGGGTAACCCGCAGGAGCGTCCGGCAGTATGCAGCACGGAGACTACAAGTCGGCGATGGAGCTCTTCGAGAGGGCTTCGTCGCTCCACCCTGCCGAGCGACGGGCATTCCTTGATGCATCCGGTGCTCCTGCTCAAGTTGTCCGCCGCGTAGTCGCCATGCTCGATGCAGATGCAGCGGAGAGCGACGACCGGGGCGGGGGCATGGGCATCGTTGCTCAGTTGGTGCAGGAGGATTCTCAAGAGCATGCCATTCGGAGTGTATTGCCGGAGTTGAGAGGGCACTACCGCATCATTCGTCTGCTAGGTGAGGGCGGGTCCGGCGCGGTCTACGAAGCAGAGCAGACTTCTCCTCGGCGTGCGGTCGCACTCAAGGCCCTGCGACCAGGGCGCACATCACATCGTGCTCTTCGCCGGCTCGAGTTCGAGGCCCAGGTACTCGCCCGACTCCAGCACCCCGCGATCGCCCAGGTGTTCGAAGCGGGCGTTGCGGATTCAGAGCACCCAGATCAGGCCTTCATCGCGATGGAACTCGTGCGAGGCGTGTCTCTGACAGCCCATGCCCGCCTCAAGAAGCTGGGTCTCAGCGAACGCCTGAATCTCTTCCTCGAGATCTGTGCGGGCGTTGCGCACGCGCACCAGCGCGGCATCATCCACCGCGATCTGAAGCCAGCCAACATCCTTGTGGATGAGGCCGGGCGGCCCCGCATCCTCGATTTCGGTGTAGCCCGGGTCACGGACGAGAGTTTCGGGATCGATGCTTCAATCACACAACAGGGGCAGATCGTCGGCACGCTTCAATACATGAGCCCCGAGCAGGCGTGGGGAGATCCTTCCGCGATCGACACGCGCAGCGATGTGTATGCGCTGGGTGCGATCCTCTTCGAGCTTCTGACAGACAGAGTTCCGCTCGAACTCGACGGCCTGCCGCTGGCCGCCGCACTCGACCGCGTGCGTTCCGATCGCCCCCCTCTGGCGGGCGATCTCTGCCCTGAGCTTCGCGGCGATATCGAGACCATTATCGCGCGGGCGATGGATGCGGATCGCGACCGTCGATACTCGTCGGTCACATCGCTCTCGGACGACATCCGGAACCACCTCGAAGGTCGTCCGATCGAGGCGCGTCGTGACAGTCTCTCATACGTCGCGTTCCGAGTCGCCAATCGTCACCGCAAGAGTCTTGGCGTCGCCATACTCGCTCTGCTCGCCCTCATCACGTTCGGAGTGGTGTCTTCGGTTCAATCGCGTGAGAACGCCCGGCTGGCAGAATCCGAGTCGCTCGCACATCGAGAAGTCAGGATCGCTCTCGAAGAAAGGACGCGAGAGAAAGAGCGAGCGGACTCGACCTCTGAATCACTCCGGCGCAGTCTCAGTCTGAGCAACATCGCAGTCGCCCACGCGGCGGTGTTCGCCGGCGATCGACGAGGCGTCCGCCGAGCCCTGGATGCCTGCCCGGATGACCTGCGGGCCTGGGAATGGTCATACCTCCGTCGCTACATCGAACGATCCAGCACAGAAGTCGTTGCTTTCGCGCAGGGCCAGTTGGGGCTCGACTCCGTGGGCGCAGGATCGCTGGTCGTGGTGTCGCACGGCACGGCAGGACTCGCCGTAGTCGACTCGGCACTCGGAACGGTTGTTGAGCGATCCGAACACGATGGCTTTATCGTCGCTGTCGCCGGGGCGAGGAATGGGGCCGTTGCCATCGGCGATGTGAGAGGGCTCGTCACCGTGAAGCAGTCGGTGAGTGGAGCCGTGGCCGCGACGATCCAATCAGGCGTGGGCCATCCGCGGGGACTGCTCTTCTCGGATGATGCGACACGCCTCACTGTTGTCGGACAAACCGGTGTCGTTGAGGACTGGTCCATTCCTTCGGGTGAGATGATCGCCGCGTGGAGGGTGCCGTATGAGGGCATGACGCTCGCGATTTCCGGCCCGCCGCAGAGCGATCGCCTCTACCTTGCGGGCACATACGGGGTTGCCCGACTCGATCGTTCGAGCGATGCATTCGAGCACCTGTTGACCACGGACGCGTCAGTCCTCAGTGTCGATGTCGATCGTGACGAGCGTTTCCTTGCGATCGGCGACGACGTGCGCACGGTGAGTGTGTACCAACTCAATGACATGCGTTCGGTGTTTCTCTATCGAGGGCACGGCAGCCGCGTGATCGCGGTCCGGCTCTCGCCCGACGGCTCGCACCTCGCAACAGGCAGCGGCGATTCGACCGTCCGATACTTCAACATCTCAACGGGGGATGAGATCGAGCGCTTCCTCGCCCACGAAGCGACAGTGACGGGGCTCACCTTCCTCGGCCCTGATCGGCTGGTCTCCGCAGGCCGTGACGGCTTCGTGAGAACCTGGGCACTGTCAATCAATGCTCGTGCAACGTCGGCTCGATGGAAACGCACCGACATCGCTCATCTTCTTCCAACGCACGACGGGCTCTTCATCGCTGGCGAAGGCCCCGCGTTCGCAAAGATCGACGCCGAGAGCGGCGTAGCCCTGTGGTCGGACAACTCGGCATCCCACGGGCTGAGACTCTTTGAAACAGATCGTACGGTCATCGGTCTGACCAACGATGGCCGAGTCACCGCCTGGATGGCCGGTGAGCCGGCCTGGTCGGTTGATGTGGGAGAAACTGCCAAGGGCGGGCTGCTTCGGGATCATCTCTTGTCAATCACCGTTGACCATCGGCTCATCACCGTGGACGCAGCGTCCGGGCGTATTGTCGAGTCGATTGACTTCGGAGATGAAACGCCGGTCGGGATCGCCGCAGGAGGCGACTGGCGGCTTGTGACCTGTGTCAGTGGGCGTCTCATGGTCGTGCGTAATGGGCGAATCGACCGTGTGTTCGATGGTCATCCTGACGGTGCGTGGTGCGCCGCAACACACCCCGACGGAACCCTCGTGGCAACGAGCGGAGAGGACGGCGTGATCCGTCTCTGGGACCCTCGAGACTGGAGCGTTGCCGGCACGATGGGCGGCGATCAGCTCGCCATCCTCGGGCTTGAATTCTCACCTGATGGCTCCCGACTGGCGACGGCCGGCTTTGACACCACAGTGAGACTCTGGAGTTTGGCAGAGCGGGCGGAGGTCCTGAGACTCTCGGGACATGTCTGGGCTGTCCAGTCGGTCGCGTTTGATGCAGTGTCCGGAAGTCTGTATTCCGGAGCTGCCGACGGCGTCATCCGGCGCTGGCGGGTTCAAGATCGATGGTCGTGGAATGCCACCGATGTGAGCCCCCAAAGCGCGCCATGACCATCTCGGCACGCTCGGACACCGATCCAAACGAATGGCGGGCTATGATGTCGCAATGCGGGCGTAGCTCAGTGGTAGAGCGTCAGCCTTCCAAGCTGAACGTCGAGGGTTCGAATCCCTTCGCCCGCTTTCTCTCTCGGCGAAATGAGATACGGGGTTGCCGCGAGAGTGGGCATTGACACGCCTCAGTTCAATCACGCGGCGTCCCTGCAACACACCCCATCGCCCACACGCCTGATCTGATGCATATGGTCGATGTGCGAATGTTCGCATTGCACTGCTTGTCGATCTCACCACCATCCGGAAGGGCGACTCACAGAAGACAGGCGAAGCTCGGCATCACGTCAGGGCAATACCTCGAGTGATTTGATGGCATCACCCTCACCGATTCTGGCATTGATGGAAGCGGCCGACCCGACGATGCGGGCCTATGGCGACGCGCCCGAAGGGTTCACCGAGCCGGTGATGGTCGCCGAGCAGTTTGTTGAGTTGGAGCTTGAGTATGCCGCGATCCGCAAGCACGCGGCACTATTGGACCAACCACAGCGCGGCCTCCTCGTCGTGACCGGCGTCGACCGTCTTGAGTTCCTGGGCCGCATGATCACGCAGGAGATGAAGGGGCTGGAGCCCTTCCGCTGGCGTCACTCGTTCTGGCTCAACCGCAAGGGCCGTATCGATGCCGATATGCGGGTGATCGTCCTTCCCGATCGAGTCGTGCTGGAGATGGACATCCACGCGGTCGCGCGTGCGAAGAAGGGCTTGGATGCGTACATCATCACCGAGGATGTGACGCTCACGGATGCGACGCAGATGGTGCATCGACTCGCGCTTCACGGGCCGCGAGCGATCGAAGCGCTGGCGTCGATCGTCGACGAAACGCCCGTCATGGGCGGCGCAGAAAGGGGCGCGACAACGGATCGCCCGCGGCTGCACACACTCGCTCAAGGCCAGGCGACGACGGTCGCCTTTGGATCATCGATCATCACCGTGGTGCGCGACGATTCCACCGGTGAAGTCGGGCTCGAGCTCTTCGTGCCTGTCGAGGGAGCACTCGCTCTCTATGAAGCGCTGATGGGGCTGGCGCACGACCACGACGACGTGCAGTCCGGTGCCATGGGCAAGCCGCGCCCCCCCATGCTCCGACCGATCGGGTGGCACGCCTTCAACATCGCGCGGATCGAAGGTGGTACGGCACTCTATAACCTGGATTTCGGGCCCAGCAACCTGCCGCACGAGTGCGGCGATGAAGTGCTGCGTTCACGAGTTTCATTCAAGAAGGGGTGCTATCTCGGGCAGGAGATCGTGGCCCGCATGGATGCGCGGGGCCATCCCAAGGTGCGGCTGGTTGCCCTCGCGCTCGAAGGCCCGGATGCACGCGACGAGCACAGCACGCCCCGCCAGCCCGTGACGGGCGGACCGATCTTTGCGCCTGTGGATGGCAAGCCCGACCCCAACGCCGCTCCCATCGGCGCGATCACCAGTTCGACGGTGAGCCCGATGCGTTCGAGCACCCCGGTCGCGTTCGCGATGGTCAAGTACGCGATGGGCGAGCCGGGTACAAAGCTCTACGTCGCGGCGGAAGGACGAATGGTGGAGGCGACAGTGCAGGAGAAGATGGCGTTCTGGCAGAGGACGTAAGAGAACACGAAGTTTGCAGAGGTAGCGGAGGGCGCAGAGGAAGAAGCTGGGTGGAAGAGGATCAGTCGCGAGCGCGGCGGTAGTGGAGTTCGAGATCGTCGCCGAGGCGCTTGGTGCGGAGCAGTCTGAAGCGTCGGCCCTCGGCCAGGTGTGCGGCGATCCGGCCGCTGGCCGCGCTGAACGCCTGCTCATCGCCGAGCACCAGCGGCGCGAGATAGACAACGGCCTCGTCGATGAGGTCGGCTTCGAGGAGGGAGCCGAGCATCCCGCCTCCGGCCTCGACCACGACAGTGGAGATCTGCTTGTGATCGACGAGGGCACGAAGGAGGAGCTCGAGATCGAGTCCCTTGTTGAGGCCACCGCTGAGGACCTCGTGCGGCACACCCATGACTTCAACGCCCGCCGCCTCCAGTCGCTGCACCTTGTCGGCCATGAGATGCGCGGTCGAGAGTTCCTTTGAGCAGCAGACAATGGTCGGGACGACCGCGGCTGTCCGGACGAGTTGCGTGTTCTCATCGATGTCGAGGCCGGTGTCGACGACCACTCGGGTGGCCACGCGATGGATGCGGCGTACGCCGCGGGGCGTCAGCATCGGATCGTCGGCGATGACCGTTCCCATGGAGGTGAGCATGGCGTCGACCCGCGCGCGGAGCTTGTGGACCCGTGCGCGGGACCGCTCGCCGGAGATCCACTTGCTCTCTCCGCTGCGAGTGGCGATGCGGCCGTCGATTGTCTGGGCCCACTTGGCGATGACCCACGGAAGACCCGTGGCCACACGCTTGCAGAAGGGCTCGCTGATCGCAGTGGCGAGGGAAGAGGACCCATCGAAGCGGCAGGAGATCCCGGCCTCGCGGAGGATGCGGAAGCCGCCGCCGGAGACGTCGGCAGGATCCGGCCGTGCGGCGACGACCTCGGCAACGCCCGCCTCGATCAGCGCATCGGTGCACGGAGGTTGCTTGCCGAAGTGGCGGCACGGCTCGAGCGTGACATAGGCGGTCGCGCCCCGCAGATCGTGTCCCTTCGCCAGAGCATCGGCGATGGCCTCACGCTCGGCATGCAATCCGCCGAACTTCTTGTGGTGGCCGATCCCGATGATCCGAGAGTCCTTGACCAGCACGCATCCCACGAGCGGGTTGGGCTCCACATCACCGAACGCACGGATGGCGGCGCGGGCCGCGATGTCGAGATAGTGCTTTGATTCGGACATAGCAAGTACGAACGGATATGCGTGTCATGCGTTGCGGATGAGGGCGCGGCGGTCATCGGGCGTGAGAAGATCTCTCGCGTCTTCAAGCCAGCGTGCGGCATCCTGGCGATACCCCGCAGTGGGTTTCAGATCAATCTTGGCGGACTCTATCGCGCGGCTGCACCAGTAGCGATTGAAACGGGCCATGGCCAGCTCGCGAACGAACTTCGCGACCATCGAGGCGAGCGCGACGGACATGTGGGCGGACTCGGCCTCCGGCATGAACGTGACAACCATGCGACGGGTGCGATCATGGACCTCGTAGCGGCAGCAGCGATCGGACTCTTCGAGGACCTTCACGGCGGCGGTCCATCGCGAGGATGCATCGGCACGAGAGCGGCACTCGCGGGCGAGCATGGGGCCGTAGTCCGTGCGGCCACCCTGCCGGTCGCAGACCACGCGCAGGTCGCCGCGCTCACCGCTCCCCCACTTCTCGAACGCCATGCGCAGGTACTCGCCTATGGCGACGACCGTGGCCTCGGCCTTCGACCCGGTCTCGCCGACCACCGAGTTGAAACGGGTTTCTCCGATTGCGCGGCACCAGAGCCCGAGACAGTCGACCGAGGCGGCTTCGAGCGCAGCGCCGAGAGGATTGGAGCCAATGGCGATCGACTGTGCGGTCGAGCCCACAGGCACCGACACGGGCTTCACCTCTTGGTACCACGGACGCCGCTCGAGCTCGACGCCGAGCACCTCAAAGAGGGCCGCATCGTCTGCGGGGAGATCGGGGGCGGCACCTTCTGCGAATCGCATGAAGGAGAGCACCGCGCGTTCAAGATGCACCAGAGGGTGACGGGTGGTCACGGAGTTGGCGAGCTTCAGTTTCTTCGAGTCTGCAACCGGGATGCGCGGGTTTGCCCCCTTGGCCTCGCGGGGTTCTTTGCATACGGCCTTGGAAAGAAGTTTCCAGAAGTCGGGAGCGGGGTCTCCATCCGACCAGTTGCCTGCCCGGAGTGCGGCCGCGCCGACAGAGAGAGGCCCCAGCAGGGGTCCGTAACCGGCCTCATCAATCCCAAGCAGGATCAGCGCCATGGAAGGTGCATGGTACTGCGTCAGGGGCGAGTGCGGACGATCAAGGTGGAGATTGAAAAGCAGAACCGGGCGGCCTTGCGAGCCGCCCGGCATTCACAATGCGGACGAGAGGAGTCGAACCTCCACGGGGTATTAATCCCACTAGGACCTGAACCTAGCGCGTCTGCCAATTCCGCCACGTCCGCGTGGGGAACGTGAGGTTAGGGGGGCACGAGAGAAACGGCAACTTTCGACCACTACCGCAGTCCAGCGACGGAGTGCATCGCCGAACCAAAGCCCGCAATCGAGGCACATCAACCCACCCTACCGACGGACGATCGTGTCGCCGTAGTGCAGTTCCATGTAGCGGGCGACGTAGTCGACGATCGAGAGGGCCTCGGGGATGTCGGGGTTGCTGGTCGGACCCATCGGCTCGAATCGCATCCCTTTGAATCGTGAGACCGCGTCGTCGACGGTAAGACCGTACTGGAGAGCGATGGAAAAGGCGCGGCAGAATGCCTGGCACATGCCCGACATCGCGGAGCCCTCCTTGGCGATCTTGATGAAAATCTCACCGGGGGTTCCATCGGGGTACAGCCCGATCGTGAGGTAGCCCTCGTGACGATCGATGCTGAACTTGTGGGTCAACGAATCCCGGGTAGCAGGAAGGGACTGGCGAGTCGCGACCATCGGTACGTCCTTGCCGGGGGTCTGATCTTGGGGCTTTTCGTTGCTCACGCTGAGGGCTCCGCCGCCTCTCAGAGTGGCCACGCGGAGCATCATGCTCAACGGGGCGGTACCGAATATCGGACTCCGAGAGAGGATGGGACCAGAATACGCCCAATCGCAGGGTTGGTGAAGGGACTGTGAAGGTTCTGGCGTCTACTCCCCCCTCTTTGCCAAGAATTGCTTTCGGAAGGTGCTTGCTCGGGTTGTAGAACCGGCCGATACTTCTCCATAGCTCAATGAGCACCGCCCCAGACAGAAAGCCGCCCGACCACACCCGCCAGCGCTGGAGCGGGCTTGCCGTCTTGATCGCGGTGGCGATCACCACAGGGTTCGCTCCGAGCTCGCTCGCTTGGGCGGTTCTCCCCGGTGTTGAACGCGCCCTGTACGCATCAGGACGCGAATGCGGGCAGGAGCGCCCCACCGCCAGGCAGATCCATGAAGCGTTCGCACGGGCCGTCCGGGAATTGCTCAAGGGATCCGGCTCTGATCAGTCCCTCGCGAAGAGCCCGTCGGCAGCAACGTTCCTCATCTGCAAGTCGGTTGCAGCCATAGAGGCCACCCCGGCACCGGACGGCCGCATCCGCAGCGAAACGCTCCTGACAGGGCGGCTCCCGCAGCCACCTCCCGCTGCCTGATTGCTCGCGCACCTGCGTGGGCCGTGCAGAGACATTCACTTCCATACCAGACTGACGTGCGTGAGGCCGTTCCGGCTTGTCGGAGACGCGCCGGCCGCATCGTGTTCGATTGAACAATCGGCCTCACAGCCGAACAGAGCCGGACGAACCAACGCGAGTTCGTCGGCAGCATGAAGAAGGTAGAGCCATGGCGACACAGGGCATCCCAGTTGTTGGACCGTTGCTGAACAGGATCATCGGTTCTCGGAACGATCGTTTCGTGAAGAAGTACACGACGCGGGTCGCGTCGATCAACGCGCTCGAGGCAGGTACGCGCCAGATGACCGATGGCCAGTTGCGTGCCAAGCTCGTGGAGTTCCGCGAGCGGCACGATAAGGGGCAGACTTCAGAGGATTTTCTTGTTGACGCTTTCGCCATCGCCAGAGAGGTGATGGACCGCTCCGTGGGCATTCGATCGATCTTCAACCCCGATCGACAATTCGACGCTTCGCGGCTGAACCCCGACGCCCGCGCGATGTACAACGAGACCCGCGCCGCGATGGAGGCCACACCCACCGTGTACCCGCGGACGTATGTCGGTGCCGTGCCCGAGGGCTCAAGTCGCGATACGGAGGACCGCTATCTCGGTCACTCTTTGCCTGTGCCCGGCTGGATGCAGGTCGAGATCCCGCCGAAGCTCTACGACGCCGTCAGAGAGCTGATTCCTGAGAGCCGCCCGCCCTTCAGGAGCCGACCATTCGACGTCCAGCTGATCGGCGCCATGGTTCTTTCCGGGGGCAAGATCGCCGAGATGAAGACGGGCGAGGGCAAGACGATCGTCGGACCGCTGGCGTGCTATCTCGCGGCGATCGAGCGAATGAAGATCCACGTCGTGACCGTCAACGATTATCTCGTTCAGCGCGACCGCGATTGGACATTCCCCTTCTTCCACTGGCTCGGACTGAACGTCGGGGCGATCCACCCGATGCACATGCAGCCGGAGGATCTGAAGCGGCTCATGTACCGGTGCGATGTTGTCTACGGCACAACCGCCGAGTTCGGTTTCGACTACCTACGCGACAACATGAAGCGTTCGACGGAGCAACAGGTCCAGAGGAAGCGGCAGTTCGCCATCGTTGACGAGGTGGACTCGATCCTGATCGACGAGGCACGAACACCGCTGATCATCTCGGGACCGGCACACGAGGATCTACCTCGGTACGAGCTGGCCGACCGCCTGGCGCGTCACCTTGTGGAGAAGCAACGCCCGTGGAACGATGCGGACGAGCTCGTTCAGGCGTGCAAGCGCAAGATCAAGGGCATCGAGGGTGACATCCGGCAGGTGCGCGACAAGGGGCAGATCCCCGAGCTTCAGAAGCAGCTCGCCGCCGCGAAGGAAGAACTCCCGCGATTGGAGCAAGCCCGCGATCGCCACACCCAGTACTACGAGCTCCACCTCGAGAGGAAGAGCTGCCACGTGACGCATGACGGCGTCGCAGAGGCGCAGCGTGTGGCGAACATCGGCTCTTTCTACGTCGGCGAGAACATGGATGTCCCCCACCTCCTGGAGCAATCGCTCCGGGCTCACGCGGTGTACTACCGCGATCGCGACTACATCGTGATGGACGTCCAGAACGCCCAGACCGGACGCCCAGAGCCGAGCATCGTGATCGTCGACGTGAACACCGGGCGGCCGATGATCGGACGCCAGTGGTCTGACGGTCTGCACCAGGCGATCGAGTGCAAGGAGAAGGTCCAGATCAAACAGGAGACGCAGACAGTCGCGACGATCACGATCCAGAACTTCTTCAAGATGTACAAGCGGCTCGCAGGCATGACGGGCACGGCCGACACCGAAGCCCAAGAGTTCCACGACATCTACAAGCTGGACGTCGTCGCTATCCCGACGAACAGGCAGGTCGTACGCCGCGACTTCAACGACACCGTCTATCTCACCGGCAAGGACAAGTGGAACGCGATCGTCGACGAGATCAAAGCGTTCAACGATGTAGGCCGTCCGATACTGGTCGGCACGACCAGCGTTGAGAAGAGCGAGCTGCTCTCGCAGATGCTCACCCGTCGTCACGGCGTGAAACACGACGTCCTGAACGCCAAGCAGCACGAACGCGAAGCGCACATCGTCGAGAACGCCGGACAACTCGGACAGGTCATGATCGCAACAAACATGGCCGGGCGCGGCACGGACATCAAGCTCGGCACGCTCACACGCGAGGCCCAGCTGGAGCACTGGCTCAAGCGAGGCATCTGCCCGAGAACCGTAACGATCGAGTCCACGGACGAACAGCTCCGCGAAGGCATCTACCGAAAGGTCTCGCAGACCGATCTCGAGATGCGCAAGCAGGACGCCGAGCAGGCCCCGTTCGAGGAGCTGGAACTCCGTCTCCTTCGCCACTGGGCAACGAAGTACACGATGATCGACGAGAAACAGGCCGCGTCGATGGACGCCGAATCTCTCCGAAGAGAGCTCGATGCCAGCGGTAGGTTCCTGCTGCATCGCATCCGCTGGTTCACGAGCATCGAGGACCTGGGCGGCCTGCACGTGATCGGCACCGAGCGTCACGAGTCACGCCGCATCGACAACCAGCTCCGAGGCCGCTCCGGGCGACAGGGCGACAAGGGATCGAGCCGCTTCTATGTCGCGCTCGACGACGACCTGATGAAGATGTTCGCGGGCGAGACAACGATGCGAATCCTCGCCCGCATGGGCATGCGTGAAGGAGACGCTATCGAGCACCCGATGCTGAACAAGAGCGTCGAGCGAGCCCAGCGAAAGGTCGAAGAACGGAACTTCCAGATCCGCAAGAACATCCTCGAGTATGACGAGGTGATGGAACACCAGCGCCAGACCTTCTACGGGCTGCGCCAGCGCGTGCTCGACGGGCGCGACGTCAAGGGTCTCATCTTCGAGTACCTGGAGGGCGTCGTCGAAGACGCATGCGATGAGTATCTTGACAAGCACTACGCGTCACAGTGCGCCGCAACCTTCGCAGGCCAGAAACTCACTTGCGAGATCCCGCCCGATCGCCTCCGCGGCAAGGACAAGAACGAGATCGAGATCCTGTGCCGACGCGAAGCAGTTGCGGACGCGAACACCGTGATCACCGTCACGCTCGGCGAATACATGCCCACAGAGGGATCGGATGTCGAGATGGACTTCGACTCTGCGGGCCTCATCCGATGGGCAAGCAACCGCTTCGGCGTTGAGATCGCCCCGGAAGAAGTGAAGGAACCGACGGCCGAGGTCCGACGCGCGATCCAGGAACGCCTCTCCGTCGCGGCTCAGGCAAAGATCGAGGAGACCGATCTCAGCGGACTCGATGCGTTCTTCGCCCCGGACTACGGCGCAAAGACACTCGCCACATGGGCGCTCAACAAGTTCGGGATCGAGATCTCCGCCGAAGAGATCGTGAAAGCGGAAGAGTCTGAGAACTCCTCCGCTCGCGACGCGATCATGGCCCGAGTATCCGAGATGTATCGAGAGCGTGAGATCAACTACCCGGTTGAGTTCCGCATGGAAATCACGATGATGGCGGCACAGCGAGGCCCGCTCCAGGCCCTCGAGGCATTGGCGGGCTGGGCACGACGCCGCTTCGGCGTCGATTGGACAGCAGACACCCTGAAGAGCACGCCGCCCCCGAAGGTGAGAGACATGCTTCTCGAACAATCAAAGGCGTTTGTCGAGCGTGATCAGCTCCAGAAGGACATTGATGAGGCGATGGCGTTCAAGACCGATGACGAGCTGGATGCGCACCTGAAAGCGAAGTACGGCGGATTCCTGCCCGAGAACCTGAAGTACCTGTCGCCAGATGAACGTCCCGACGCGGTGCGGGCGCTCATCGAGAACGTGCAGCGAGCCGAGCTCGTGAACCTTGAGCGCACGATCGTGCTGGACATCCTCGATCAGACGTGGCGTGACCATCTCTACGCGATGGATCAATTGCGGGACGCGATCGGCTTCCGCGCGTTCAGCCAGCAGGATCCCAGGATCGCGTACAAGCGAGACGGCTCCGCGCTGTTTAACACCATGCTCAGCGATGTGCGGGAGCGAGTCTCTGACTACATCTTCAAGGCAAGGGTCAGCGCGGCATCCCTGCTCGGGCATGTTGTTCAATCCAAGGGCGGGCCGGCCATGCCCCCATTGGGCGGCTCGCGTGGCCCCGCAGCCGCACCGCCGGCCGCACGAGGCCCTGCCATGGGGCCGGGCGGCATCACCGGCCCGGGGCTGGACGGATGACCAGAACCCGCAGAAGAGCGGATCCGGCCGGTCGGGTCCGACGTATCACATCCGTGGACGGGTGGGCCGCCTTAGGATGTCGCTCCGCACATGATCGAGGGCTGCCTATGAACGTCACTCATACCCCGACCCGCGTCGATCGCTCGTCCAGAAGCGGCTTCACGCTCCTGGAGCTTCTGATCGTCATCGCCGTCATCTCGCTCCTGATCACGATCTCGCTCGCGGTCGGCAGCAAGGTGCTGTCATCGGGGAGAGAGACGCTGACGAGCAACATCGTGAGGACTCTCGACACCTCGTTGACTTCGTACATCGCGGATACGGGAGACAAGATCCCGAACCCGCTTGTCGAGCATCCCGACGCGACCTCTGGCTCGATCCGATGGCAGCCGGTCTCGGATGTCCGGCGCGGTGAATCGTTCAACGATGAGATGGTGAACTCTGTCGGGTGGTACGTCTACCAGATGAGGGACGTCTCTTCCGTCAATGCCACGATCTCCGGCCTTGCAACCAACGTCGTGAAGCAGTTCGCACCGACACTCGATTCAACAGGTTCATACCCGGCATGGGGCCAGCCTCCGCTCACAACCGTCTTTGACGGATGGGGTCGCCCGCTGCGGTATGTCCATCCGACCTTCGATGGGGTGATCACAACAACCTCGACATCAACCACTGGCGGCGTGGACCTCGCAGACCTGGTGTCGATCGGATCCAGCGAATCCTTCGCGTTCAATCGTGTCCGCCGAAACCGCATACCGGAGGTCTCAACAAAACGCCCGGCGGACGGCGACGGGGGCATCTGCCCCAACAACCGCCCATACTTCTATTCGGCGGGTGCCGATGGCGACCCCTCCACGATCCTCGACAACGTCTACTCGACGAAGCCCACGTTCCAGACCGAGTGATCGACCCGACCGGTACATGTCCAGATAGTCCAGCCCCGCCGGCGGCATTCCGGATCGCAAGCATCCGCCCGGCACCCCGAAGGATCAGACGTGTGAAGATCCAGGGGCGTCGAACTTTCCGCGCGTCCGAGGGCTATCATCCGCACGAAGTTCAAGATGTCGTCTGCGGCCCCATGCCGCAGCGGCAGGCACCCGGGGTGTAGCGCAGCTTGGTAGCGCGTCTCGTTCGGGACGAGAAGGTCGCAGGTTCAAATCCTGTCACCCCGATTTCTGTAAGTGACGCTGAATACGCGAGTTGCGTATACCCGCCCGGGAACGAGCGGTGCAGCTGGACGCCAAAGCAGCGCGGTGTAACACCGCGCTCGGCTCCGGAGTGCATCCAATGAGCGGGAAACAGCGGCGGACATCCACCCACAAGCGGTTAGAAAACGCCTCGAAAGAGGGCGTTTTGCGTGCGCGAACCTGCGACCTTCTCGTACCAAAAGCGCAGGTCGCTGGTTCATCGACCAAGGCCCGTGGCAGGGCCAAGGTCCCGGCGTATCGGGCGCGGCCGGAGTACCGGCAGGCGGTCGTCACGCTGACCGACAGCCGCTCGGGGGCGCGCCGAGATTACTGGCTCGGCGAGATCGGCTCGCCGGAGAGCAGGGAGCGGTACTACAGGGCGCTCGCGGCGTGGGAATCCGGCGGCCGCGTGCTGCCGACATTCGAAGAGTGCGGGCTGGTGCCGACCTTCCACGCGATGAAGCGGCGCAGGGCGGCGGCTCATGAATCGGGTGAGGGGGGAGCCGCGGGCTCGGTCGCCGCGGCGATCCTGATCTACTGGCAGGAGGTGAGGGAGACGGTCAGCCCGAAGCGGGCGAACGCCATCAAGGTGACGCTTCGGCTGCTCAGGATGACGGACGGCTCGACGGCGCTGAAGGACTACGGCCCGAACCGGCTGCGCTTGCTTCGTGAGCGCATGCGGTCCGGCGACGCTACATCGAACCCGCCGCGCGAGCCGTGGTCGAGGCGTACGACCAACGAGCGCGTCCGCATCGTGCAGGCGTTCTTCAGATGGGCGGCGTCTCGTGAACTGGTGAACGAGAGCGTGGCGCGGGCGCTGGGGATGGAGGACCCGATCAAGCGAAGGCGGGGCGAGGCGGATGATCGGAGGAAGGTGCTGCCGGTGCCGCAGGACCTGCTGGATGCCACGCTCCCCCACTGCTCGCGCCAGGTCCGCGCGCTGATCGAGTTGCAGTTGCTGACCGGCGCGAGGCCCGGCGAGTTGGTCGGGCTCCGCGCGATCGACATCCGGACCGATGGGGGCGATGGTGGAGAGGGGGTCTGGGTTTTCGAGCCGCAGGACCACAAGAACGCGCACAGGGGCCACACCCGAGTGATCCTGTTCGGGCCCCGGGCGCAGGAGATCCTGCGCCCGTTCATGTCCAGCCGCCCAGTGGACGCGCCGCTCTTCTCGCCCAGGGAGGCGGAAGAGGAACGCCGTCGTGCGGCACACGAGGCCCGCAGGACGCCCAAGGGATATGGGAATGGGCCGGGCACCAACCGGTCGCGGGCTCCGCGTCGGCCGCCGGGTGACGCCTACGACGTGGGCAGTTACCGGAGGGCGATCTGGCGTGCGTGCGACGCGGCGTTCCCCTTGCCGAAGGAACTGCGGAAGAAGAGATTCGAGACCGCCGAGGCGTGGCGCGAGCGGGTCGGTGACGAGGGCGCGGCGGCGGCCGCGCGGTGGCGGGGTGAGCACCGCTGGAACCCGCACCAATTGCGGCACACCGCCGCGACGCGGATCCGGAAGGAGCACGGGCTTGAGGCCGCGAGCCTGATCCTGGGGCACGCGAGCGCGGTGGTCACCGACGCCATCTACGCAGAGCGCGACCTCGGGACGGCGGCACGGGTGGCGAGGGCGTACGGGTGAACAGCGGCAGACGGCTTGACACGTCTTCAGCCCACTACGACCTGCCTGATCTGGACCGGCCCTTGACCGGGCGCTACGTTGGAGAATCCGAGCCGCGAACCTGTGAATGCGGCCGGATTCTGCTGAAAGGGGACGCGCATGGACGCGACAGAGCTGAGGGCTTTGAGGGCACTGGCGGAGCGTGACGTGTGGCCTGTGAATGAACTGCCGGAGTGGATCGATGTTGACCTCTTGCGTTGTCTCGATGTTGAGGGTGTCATCGAGGGGAGGTACGTGACAGCGCACAACAATGCGAAGTACCCGGGGGACGCTCCGAACATCACCTACAGCCAATCAACGTGGTTCTCACCACTTCAGAAACCGAGTTTGGCTGGCCCATGGGAGAACTGGGTTCGACCCGAGGGATACGACTGCTGGAACCCGCCGCGCGAGATCCGTATCTCGGATAAGGGCAGGGCGGTGCTTGCCCGGGCCGTGCGTTACTCCGAGTCGAAGCACCCGACGGATCCTGAAGCAGAAGAGGTGATGGCCCGGGCCGCGATGTTTCGCGCGTCGGGCGCGGATGTCTATCCGGGGGTGCTCCTCGTCATCCGAGGGGACAACTTCGCGCTGCGGCCTGTTGAGGACGTGGACTACTCGCCCGGGCGCGACGGAATCATCGGTATCGCCATGTGGGGTCTTGAAGCCAATACATCGGTGATTGGCGAGGATGGCGTTGCAGAGGGTGCCGTACGCATGATCGCAGTTGATCGCGAACAGCCCAGAACCGGTCTGTCGTTGGCTGACGCGTGGATCGCACGAGCGGACGTGGTGAGGCGGGTGCTTTCTGGCTCCACGCTGGGCGAGTCGGGCATGGATGCCGTTATGGAAACAGCGGCCATCAGACAAGTCGTCTCGGTGCTGAGGTCCCAAGCCGTCGCTGTTATTGCATTGCTCCCCGAGAATGCGACGGCTGCCCGCGCGGCGCTGGCCCGTGTTGCAGACGGTGAAACTCCGAAGGTGGACGATCTGAACGACGCGATTCAGGCCATCCTCGCGTCAGCGGTGGTCGATCGTTCGGAATCGCCGGCCCCACCAAGGACCGGTGCGACGGAGGACGAGGTCTCGGGAACCTCGAAATCGTCGAATGGCGCTCCAAAGCAACGCGTTCTTAAGGACGTGCATTGGACAGTCCTATGCGAAGTAGCGGCCTCGCTCTCCCCTTTCGAGCCTGCGTTGCGCGCCAACTCCAAGGGCTTGCCGAAGTACGACGCGCTCCTGCGTCGTCTTCGGGAGTTGGAGGTCGAGGGGCTTGTCGAACGCCCGCTCGGGGAGCGAAGCGGGTGGTGCGCTACGGAAAAGGGTCGTCAACGGCTCAAGGACAACGGCTTCAACATCTAGTTGCAAATTGCGCGCCGGTTAGCTGCCATTTCGCTCGCGACGGCGTGCGAACATATTGGCGTGAACGGAAGCCAGCGAAATCACGGGATTGCGGGCGAAGCAACGCGAAGGTTGGGCGACCTCGGCGACGTTCAGCCGTCCGCCGCACCGTCGTACATCTCCCTTTCGCAAGCCGCCCGCCTGGCTCCCGGTCGTCCTTCAGCCTCGGCGACGTGGCGGTGGTGTCGGAAAGGCCTGAAGGCTCGCGATGGGTCGTCTGTCTATCTCAAGCACGTCCGCGTTGGTCGGACAGTGTACACCACTGCGGAGTGGCTCCACGCCTTCTTCGAGGCCGTTGCCGCCGCCGACCAGAAGCACTTTGAGACCCGTGAGTCGCTGGCGGTTCAGGCTTTGGAGGGCGTCCTTGATCGGCCTCCTGCTAGCCCCAGCCCTTGCACGGGTCTGACGGGTCCTGCCGCACCGACAGGTCACGACGAACTCAACGCGGCACTCAAACAGGAGGGACTGTGAGATGATCGCCACCAGCGACCAGCATCCTGATCCTCGTGTCGTCGCCGAGTGCATCCCGGCGGAGTTGAAGACGATGCCGCGATGGGCGTGCTGGAAGGCAGTTTCGAACAGGGAAGGCGGCAAGCCCAAGAAGATCCCCATCGATCCACACACGGGGGGTGCCGCCAAGAGCACAGACCCGGCGACCTGGGGCACCTTCGATGAGGCGATCGCGAGTCTCGCGAGAGACCCCTCGCTCTCGGGCGTGATGTTTGCGCTCGGGGAGGACATCGGGATTGTCGGCGTCGATCTCGACGGCTGCATCGATGCCGACGGGGTCATGACACCCGAGGCACGGGTGCTGGTCGAGGAGTTCGACACCTACGCGGAGCGATCTCCGAGCGGCTCGGGTGTGAAGATGCTCTGCTATGGCAAGAAACCCGGCAAGCGGTGTCGCAAGAAGGACGTTCACGGGTGTCACGAGATCGAGGTCTACTCCAAGAAGCGGTTCTTCGTGATCACGGGCCTGCGTCTCGACGACGTCAGCCCGGTGATCAACGAGCGACAGGTCGAACTGGATGACCTGTACGCGACGATGTTTCCTCCGAAGCCAGAGCCGCCGCCGACGAACTCCGGTGGCGGCTTCTCCGGCGATGACAACGCACTGCTCCAAAGGGCGCGCGATGCAGCCAACGGCGGCAAGTTCACGCGCTTGTACGACGCGGGCGACATCAGCGAGTACGGCGGGGACGACAGCGCCGCGGACCTGGCGCTCGTCTCCATGCTGGCCTTCTGGGCCGGGCCGGACCCGGACCGGATCGACCGGCTGTTCCGTGGGTCGGCTCTGATGCGTGAGAAGTGGGATCGCGAGGACTACCGGGAGCGGACGATCAGCACTGCGCTCGATGGTATGACCGAGTTCTTCGGGCAGAGTCCGCCGCGCGTCAGTGCCTCTGGCACGCCCCTTCCTGAGGTTGAACTCGGCCCCGACGAGTACCGAGTGATCGACCAGGTTGTGGAATCGCTCGCGGCGGATCAGGAGGTCTACCAGCGCGGCGGCGTGCTCGTTCGGGTGGTCCATGTCACCGAGGGGAAGTCGTCGCGATCGGTCATCGTTCCGCTGGAACCGCCGACGCTCCGCGAGGTGATCACGCGCAATGTCGTGCTGCTCAAGTTCGACAAGAAGGCCCAAGACTTCGTTCCCGCTCACCCGCCGGGGTGGCTTGTCACGGGCGTGCACGCGCGCGGCACCTGGCCGGGCATCCGAACACTTGCGGCCATTGCGTCCGCGCCAGTGCTCCGTGCAGACGGCAGTGTGGTGCAGATGCCGGGATACGACGCCCAGACTCAGGTGCTGTACGAGCCGAACGTCGGGTTCCCGGTGATCCCGGACGAGGCCAATCTTGATGATGCGTCGGCGGCGATGGAGCGACTCCTCGACCTGGTGCGTGACTTCCCGTTTGCATCGGACGCCCACCGGGCGGCGTGGCTGGCGGGGCTGCTGACCTTGGTCGCTCGCCACGCATTCATCGGCAACGCGCCCATCTTCCTCATCGATGCGAACATCCGCGGCGCGGGTAAGACCTTGCTCGTGCAGGTCGCGGGCTGGATCGCCCTTGGGCACGACGTGCCCGTGAGCACATACAGCCACGATCCCGTCGAAATGCGGAAGGCGCTGACGACAATGGTGATGGCCGCCGAGCCCATGGTCCTTCTCGACAATCTTGCTGGGGTCTTCGGGAACGACGCCATCGACCGGGCCGCGACGAGTCCGAGGTGGAGAGATCGCATTCTCGGCGGGAACACGCAGGTCAACCTTCCGATGACGACGGTAATCTGGGCCACCGGCAACAACATCACGCTTCAGGCGGACACAACCAGACGCGTGATCCACATCAGGCTGGATTCGCCACTGGAGAGGCCCGAGGACCGCGCGAACTTCGTCCATCGCGACCTGCTCGCGTACGTGGCAAAGCACCGCCAGTCGCTCTATGTCGATGTGGTCACGATCCTTGCGGCATTCGTGCGTGCGGGGTGTCCGCTTCCCGAGGATCTTCGCGCCCTTGGATCGTTCGAGAACTGGTCTCGAGTGGTTCGTGGCGCGGTCATATGGGTCGGTCTTCCCGATCCGTGCTCCACGCGGGATGGCCTGGAAGTCGCCGCCGACGCCGAGAAGGAGATCCTGACGGACCTCCTCGACGCGATGGAGAGATACGACCCGCTCGGCAACGGCGTGGTCTTGGCGACGCTGATGGCGGATCTCTACCCCGCGCTCGGTTCTCCGCCCGCCGATGCCGCGAGCGTAGCCATGCGCACCGCGATCGAAACCGCAACCAACTGCCCGGCGGGCAAGCCCCCCGCCGCGCGCCAGGTCGGCAGCAGGTTCAAGCGGCTGCGAGACCGGGTCGTCGGAGGCCGCAAACTGACGTCCCGGCCGGGTGAGAAGCGGGCCGGAGGCGTGGTGTGGCGGGTCGTGAAGCAGGACCAGACCGGGGAAGGAGTGACTCAGTGACTCAGATGACTCAGAAATCGGTCATTCGCGAGATTTGGCGGAGGGGGCGACGCGGACCGGACGTACTCCCCGCTCTGCGAAATCCTCAGATCGTGCGTCGGCTGAGTCATCTGAGTCACTGAGTCATCGATTGAAGCGTGAGAAGTACGAACGGATGACGGACGGATGGGTCGCTGTGGGAACAAGGGGCACGACATGACGAGCGCGACGACGAACGGGATGGCGATTGAGATGCGGGGCGTGGATGAGATCACGCCCTACCCGAACAACCCGCGCGTGAACGACGGGGCGGTCGAGGCGGTGGCGAAGAGCATCGAGGAGTACGGGTTCAGGCAACCGATCGTCGTGGACAGGGAAGGCGTGATCATCGTCGGGCACACGCGATGGAAGGCGGCCAAGCACCTCGGGCTGGAGAAGGTGCCGGTCCACGTCGCCGACCTGACGCCCGAGCAGGCCAAGGCGTATCGCCTCGCGGACAATCGCACCGCACTGATCGCCGAGTGGTCGGACGAACTGCTCGCGGTCGAACTCGGCGAGTTGAAGGCGCTCGACATTGACCTCGGCGGACTCGGTTTCACGGATGTCGAGATCTCGAAGTTGCTTGAACCGGGCCTCGAGGTCGGCGCGACGGATCCGGACGACATCCCAGCGCCGCCTGATGAGGCGATTACGCAGCCGGGCGACCTGTGGATCCTCGGGAACCATCGCCTCTTGTGCGGCGACAGTGGGAGCGTCGCGGATCTCGATCGCCTGCTCGACGGCGCGGTCATTCACCTCTGTAACACGGACCCTCCGTACAACGTCAAGGTCGAGCCGCGGAGCAACAATGCGATCGCGGCGGGGTTGTCATCGTTCAGCGCGACGAACACGCAGCCGCGCAACCACCACCAGCGCTTCGACGCCGCTCGCAACCCCGGCAGCAAGAAGGGCACGGGCAAACAGATGCGGGCCAAGGACAGGCCGCTGGCCAACGACTTCGTCACCGACGAAGAGTTCGACCGTCTGCTGGATGCGTGGTTCCGCAACATCTCGCGTGTGCTGATGCCTGGCGGCGGGTTCTACATCTGGGGCGGCTATGCGAACTGCGCGAACTACCCGCCGGTGCTGAAGCGGCACGGGCTGTACTTCAGCCAAGCCATCATCTGGCACAAGATGCATCCGGTTTTGACGAGAAAGGATTTCATGGGAGACCACGAGTGGTGCTTCTACGGGTGGCGTGAGGGCGCTGCGCACCGCTTCTTCGGGCCGAACAACGTGCCGGACACGTGGTCCATCAAGAAGGTGAACCCCAACGCGATGGTTCATCTCACGGAGAAGCCCGTCGAACTCGCGCGACGCGCGATGGAGTACTCCTCGCAGCCTGGCGAGAACGTGTTGGATTTGTTCGGAGGATCTGGCAGCACTCTGATCGCGGCCGAGCAGACGGGACGCAAAGCGTTCCTGATGGAGTTGGACGCGCCGTACTGCGATGTGATCGTGCAGCGCTGGGAGAACTTCACGGGCAAGAAAGCGGAGCGGATCGCCGCGGCGGTGCGATCATGAAGAACGCTTCAATCCACGACGTGCTCCTTCAGGAACGCGGCGATCTCCGGCTTGGCGATCCGGCCCTGCGCGACGCCGAGCACATGGTCAACCAGCGCGTCATCGTCGATGGCCATCTCGATCCCGTTCAGATCGAGGAAGACCAATGCCACCGCTGTGCCGGTCCGCTTGTTCCCGTCCATGAACGGATGGTTCTGCACGATGTGGAAGAGGTACGCCGCTGCCATCTCAAAGAGATCCCCGTGAAGGCATCTCCCATCGAACATGGCGCGCGGCGTCTCTACGGCGGAGGTCAGCAGGCCTGGATCGCGGAGATCCGGGCTGCCGCCGTAGCGCTCGATCTGATCCTGGTGGATCTGCAGCACGTCATCGACGCGCAGCCATTCCGGGGTCATGCGAGCTCACTCCGCAAGACGCTTCAGGGCCTTGCCGTGCTTGGCGTTGACCTTCGCGAGCGACTTTGCCAACCGGCCATCGCGGCTAGCGTCGCTTGCCCGGCTGATCGTCAGCACCTTCCCGTCGGTGCTGACTTCCAAGGGAGCGCCCGGCTCGAAGTTCAGGAGTTCGAGGATCGGCTTGTCGATGACCAGCGCGTAGCTGTTGCCGTGCTTGGTGAGTGTCTTGATCATGGGGGCCTCCGGGAACCGTTACTACATCGTACATACGAAGTATACACTTCGGCGGTTTGCTCGCAAGGCATGAGCTGCGGGATGCCGCCGCACAAACACCCCGGCCATAGGCCGAGGTGGGGTTGTTCTCGGGCCTTAGGGGTCCGATCAGAGCGATTCTGCTTCGGGCAGCGGGCCGTCGCGTTCGGTGTCCCAGTCCACCTCGTCCTCGACGACCTGATCGAGGTCGCGGTCGGTCAGGTAGCCGACCGTCTGTATGCCTTGGCACTTCGCCACCGCGCGGGCGAGGCCGACCCATTCATCCACCGTCAGCATGTGTGCGGCGCGTGCTTCGAGGAGCGCGAGGGCTGCTTCAAGGACGGCGTCGCGGGGATCGAACTCCGGCGAACTCAGGTCGGGCGTCGTGGTCGTCATGGCTCACCCGCCCTTCCCGGACTTGGCGGTCGTGGGGGCCGCTGGGGTGCTGGCGAACATCCCGCGATCGACCTTCTTGAAGCGGGCGTCGGTCCCCTTGGCTGCGATCTCGCGGGTGATGGCGGCGTAAAGCGTGGCCTCGGGCGTCTTGCCGCCCGGGCTGGTCCAGAGGCCCTTGGCGTGCATGACCTCGATCATGTCGATGGCGCGGAGCGGGCGGTCGGACTCGGCGAGAACCTTCGCGGCCGCGTCGAGCGCCGAGATGCGCTTCGCCTTGGCTGGCTTCGCGGGCTTGGCCGCGGGGGTCTTTGCGTCCTTCGCCTCCTTGGCCACCTTGCCACCCGTCGCCCGAGGTTCGCCCGTGGGCGTTCCCTTGGCGGCGGTGGCGTTCTTGCCGCCACCCTTGGCGGGCTTCGCGCCGTGGGCGACCGTGGGCGGCGTCGGGGCCGCGTTCGTTCCCGCAAGGGCGGCCTCCAGCGCCGCGTCGTTCTCCAGCGGGTCGTTCTCCCACCCCTCGGGCTTGGACCCGCGCGATGGCTTGGTCCGCTTGGTGGCGTCCTTGGCGGGTGCCGCGTTCAACTTGGCGAGCGCGTCGGCGCGGGCTTTGTCGTTCGCGGCCGTGTCCGGCGCGGGCTTGCTGCTCGTCTTGCTGGCGGGCTTGGACTTCGTCGTGGGGGTCTTCTTGGACATGGTGGTCTCCGTCGTTGGGGTGGAACCCGGCGCACATCGCTCCGGGGAATCGCGCTCGCACCGGTCTCCCGGAGCGGCGCGTGGATGAGCGAGGTGTGGGGATCACCTGCTCTGCACGATGCTGATCTGGAAGACCGAGCCGTCGCCGAAGCGCAGGACGATCCCGGCGTTGGTGGTCATCAATCCGGCCCGCTCGAAGGTGCTGACGCTCGCAAGGTCCTCGAGGTCGCTGACCATGTCGCGGGCGATCTCGGCGAGCGCGATGTCGTCGTCCTCGCCCTCGACCTCGTCCCTGGCGTCGAGGATGTTCTGGATGGCGTTGAGCAGGATGTCCTGAAGGTCGGTGTCGTGCATGGCGTTGCTCCTGTAAACAGCGAAGCCCGCAGGTCGCGGGCTTCAGGTCGTCGGGTCGGTTGTGGCTCGGTCTACGAGGTCGGGGTTGCGGGGCTGGGTTCGGGCCTCCTTGCCGCGTGCCTCGTCGCAGGCGTCGCTTCGCCCCTGGCGATAGCCAGCGTGCAAGCCGGATCTGTACCCGCTCTCGAAGGCGTGCCGCACGATGTCGCGGATCGCGCTGACGGGGATCTCGTGGAAGTCGAGCGCGTCGCGGCCGCGAGTCTCCAAGGTCTCCAGCAGCAGTTCCGCCGTGGCCCATTCGAGTTCCTCGTCGAGGTCGTGGCGCTTGGCCAGCGCGTCGAGAGATGGCTTGCGGTTGAGATGATGTTTGGCGTGGGTGTCGTGGGGGTCGTGGGGGTTCGTCATGAATCGTCTCCGTCGGTGTGTGGCGCGTTGGTCGTCGGTTCAGCGGCTCGTCGGCCTCGGGGCGTACTCGTACCCGGCGTTCACCAGCCGCTCGGCGTCGGCGAGGCAGACCACCCAGTACGCGCCCTCGCCCAGCACCACCATCCCCGCGCTGGTGCGGTCGGCGATGCTGAAGGCGCTCTCCTCGCTGCGGACCACCACCGGTTGGTGGCGAAGCCCGAGGCGCTCGTGCGCCGCCCTCGCGGCGGCCTTGAGTTGGTGGAACGGCGAGATCTGGTTCGCGTGCGTCATGGCGTTCTCCTACGCGGGCGGCTTCGCCCACGTGGAACACATCAAGCCATGACACTCGTACACATGCAAGGCGTCAGCGACCGGAGTATGCTGTATTCCAGCGGATTCCGAGGGGTTTGTGGGCAACTGGGGCGACGTGGCGGACCTGTGGAAGCGCAAGTAGGCAGCCGCCTACATCGGGACGCGACGGGGTGCGGGTGGGTGCGAAGGCACGTGATGGGGTCAGGGGTCGCGTGAGCGCGGCGCATGGGGGCACACGTTGGCAACTCGAAGGTCCAGTTCGGGTCTGACGACGACGCAGGAGAAGGCGATCCTCGCGCTGCTCGACGAGCCCACGGTTGCGCACGCCGCCAAGGCCGCGGGCGTTGGTCGCCGCACGATGTACCGGTGGATGGACGACCCGAACTTCTCGAAGGCGTTCCGCAAGGCGCGGAGGGAGTCGTTCTCGCAGGCGATGGCGGCCAGTCAGAAGTTCGCGCCGGTGGCGGTGCAGGTGCTCGCGAAGATCATGGCCGACACGTCCGCGCCGATGAGCAGCCGCGTCTCGGCCGCGACGGCGCTCCTGAAGTTCAGCCGCGAGTCGATCGAACTGGATGACCTCGCCACCCGCGTGGACGACCTGGAGCGGTCGATGAAGGAGGCGTCGAGTACGCCGCCCGTGCCGCCGCCAACATCACAGCAGGTGAATTGGGGGGATCGAGCATGCGCCTGACCGGACGGCTGAAGCGGCTGGAGGAGCGGCGCGGCATCGTCGGTGCCTGCCCACGCTGCAACGGGCGCGGCTGGCCGCAGCACTTCGTGCAGGGGCCACCCGAGTGCGACCTGACGACCAAGCCCGGCGACCGGATCGGGTGCGACCGTTGCGGGCGCGTGTCGCACCCTCGGCTGGTGATCCTCGACAAGGCCGCCCCCAACCCGCTGGAGCAGTGGCTCGCGGCGGGCGGGACGTTCGTCACGTCGTAGCCAGGAGGAGCCGCCCATGCGATCGCTGCGGTCGCGTCTGAACCGAATCGAGCGGCAGTCGCAGCGCGACGAAGCCGAGAGCCGCGCGCATGACAACATGCTCACACACCGGATCTGCGCCCTGAAGGCGGCCCGCGAGCCGGGCTTGGCGCTGGTTCGCCCCGAGCACACCGACGGCGAGACGTACAGGCACATCCAAGAGATGCTCGCCTGGGCCCGCGGCGACTTCCGGGAGGCCGAGCGTCTGGCTGATCTCAACCCGAACAAGCACGTGCCGCCGCCGCCCGGTACGCCGTGGGAAGAGCAGATGCGATTGGCGCGGGAGGCGCTCGATGCGACTGCCGACGAAGCGCACGACCAGACAAAGCGCGTGGCAGCGGCCGTGCGTGCGGCGACCGGCGCGGACGCCTAGGTGGACCCGTGCGGCCCATGCGGCCCGTTGCCCGGCAACACGCCGAACTCTGGCGCGGGAACTCGCCATCGCCGGGCTACGTTCCGCGATTGAAAGCGGGGCTGGGGGATGGAGTGCAGCCCGGGGCCGTGCGGCCGTTGCGGCCATGCTTTGCACCATGTGTTCTGCCATGCCGCGATACATGCGACACATGCGATACGTTGAAACACGACTTCTGCAGTGCGAGCGTCGCGCGGACCATGCGGCCCCACCATGAAACCAGCCCCTTCCCGTTGAGGAAGAGGCTGGCTGCTGAAGACGCTTGGCCCGATCGGGCCGCGACGCGGATGCTGCTGATCAACCGGTCGCAACAGCGTCTTGGGAGGATCTACGACCAATATACCCCATGATCTGCTGATCGGCCACCCTCTCGCATGGGGAACCCCCAACAACGCCGTGGATCGTTACTTGCGAGGGAACGGAGCCGGGGAATGAAAACACAGGTCACGTTGCGAATGTTGCCTATCAACTGGGTTCGACCGAAGCCCAAGAGGCTCTGCGTGGTCACATGTCAGAGCCCATCGAGAATCGGTTCCTCCGGCGAGATGTAATGGGTTCTTCTGGTCGCAGGCTGCCCGTACAACTCGGGGCGGAGGTAGGTGCCGCGTTCATGATCCGGCTTCATCTTTTCCGTGGCAGGAGGATTGGCACGGACCCAGAGGTCATTGCGAACGGCCGTTACGGTCCAGCAGACCTCAAGCCCGGGAACTCCGCCACCGATGGCGAATGTGCCCTCGCTCACCTTCCGAGCAACATGCAGTGATGGCGAGGGCGCGCCGACGGGCGTGAGTTGGTACTGCGGATCCCTGGCAACCTGATCAAAGTAGTGCGGCAATGCGACCTGCGCGACGCCCGCATCATCGAGCGTCACCGTTCCCCGATACACGAGGTAGGGCTCCGGTCCCTCCGCGCTGTAGTGCAGCAGTAGGCGATTCTCAGGATCCTGCGGGTGGTCGATCACGAACGTCTTTGTGCCGCTCGCGGCGAGCGCCCCGTCGGCGTACACCGCATAGCCGGACGCCGATGTTGTGTAGCCGATCACGCCGTAGGTCGTGCCGTCAGCGCTGTTTGCCTCCCCGTACACGCCACGACCGCTCTGGCCAGAGGAGCGTCCATGGACGCCGACTGCGTTGACGCCCACGCCCGTCGCGCCCGCGACGCCCCGGACTCCGAATCCGAGCGGTGAGTCCGTCACGCCGCGCACGCCAAAGTTCACCCCTGAAGTTTCCGAGGCGCTCCCGTACACGCCGTGACCCGTGGACGACCGCGTGACGCCGAGAACACCGATGTTCGCACCAGTCTCCGCGACGGCTCTGCCATACACGCCACGGCCCGTCGTGTGTAGGCTCTGAGCCCAGAGGCCGTAAGTGGGATCGCCAGTGATTGTCGAGTTCTCGACATAGATGCCAACCGCCCGGTCTGTGCCGGACTGAACGGACAGCCGATGCACGGGTCCGTTCGTTCCGATCCCAACGTTGCCGCCAGTGAAGAAGATGTTGGGATTGTTCTGCACCCAGTTGTTCTGTGCTTGAGCGGAGAGTGAGACGCAGAACGACAACGACAGCACTCCGAGGGTCGCACGCATACGAAAGCCCTTTCTTCATGTGTTGAACGGGATATCTGCACGCGTCACCGCCAGACGCGGGCGTTTCTTGGAGAGAGCATCGTGAAACGGCCAACCGGGATGCGGCCTGTCGCGTAGTCCCACGCCGCGCCGACCTTGGCGTACTGGCCGCCCCAAGCAACCGGCGTTCCACCCTTGCGAACGAATGTGTAGATGTCGCCGAAGCGGAGGTTGTTTGAGTCACCCGGGTTCGTGGATGTTCTCGTGAGGTCGAGTTCTTCTCCACGCTGGATACCGAAGTAAATCGGCTCCGTGTCCCAGTTTGCCGTCCACTGGACGTTGTATCCCCGGTTCTTCTGGCTCTCGTTCCACCACGGACCGCTTGGCACGCCCACGAGCGCGATCCACGGCGCTCGTAGCCGCGCGGCCTGATTCGTCGAGATCGACTCACCCACCAGCGTGAAGTCCTCTCGGATCTCTTCGGAGTGGACCATCTGGACAAACCGACCGTCAAACTTGATCGCCGAGTCGAGCATGAGGCAGCGGTACCTCGTGTCCTGGGCGGCCCAGAAATCCAGCACGCTCTCCCGGTAGAACGCCGGTGTGAGGGGGGTGACAATACGTGCAAGGCACCCCGCGTTCTGCGTCACGTTCCCATCGTCGTCGAGCGACATTCCGCCGCCGGTGTAGAACCAGCCGCGGCGTCTCTCGTCGGACGGCCAGACACCCACGCCGCGCACGTTGTGGTCGGAGATCCCGAACTCGTCCCACGTCTCCTCCATGCTCGCCCACTGGGCGGCAGAGACGCACGGCGTGCCCGGTTGATCTCGCACATCGCCGAAGATGCCGGACGACACGATGTCGCCGGGGTACTGCCCGGCGACGCGGTTGAACATGATCTCGTACTCGTCGCATCCGTTGAGGCAGCCCAGCACCTGCTCCTTCAGCCACGCCGTGTTCGCTGCATACCACTGCGGAACGCGTCCCAGCGGATCGTTGTCGTAGTTCGCGCCGCCGAAGAGATTGATGAGCGCGACGGGCCGACGGTCCAGGCGGCGTTCCGGAGCCGGATTATCCGGCCCATAGGCCTGTGTGGCCGGATCTGGCTGCGTGATCGGCTTGCCGAACTCGATCGTCGCGCGCCGGGCCATCTCGTGGAAGACGAGGTTCAACTGCCCGTCGGTCAGGCGCTCAGTGTAGATCGCCACTTGGTCAACGGAGCCGGGGACTTCGCGGAGCGCGGGGGGCTGGTCAGGATCATCCGGGGGCGGCGGCGGAATGATCGTGTCGAGAAAGTCCGTCCACGTCGTCGGCGGGTCGTTGTTGTCGGTGGCGCGGGCTCCGACGGTGAGCCGCTTGTTGGCTGTGGTGTTGATACCGAAGCCGGTCGGGCCGCCGGTCGTCACGAGTTCGCCGTTGATCCAGATCTCGCGCACGGCACTCGGGCCGCCGGAGGCGCGATAGACGATCAGCGTCCGATTCGCCAGGTTGTCCACGGGCGCGTCGAGTTGCGAGATGAAGAGGTTGCGGGCGAACTCGACGCGGACGCTCGGCTTGGGCGAGGTCGTCGGGATGTAAGCGATGCGCCAGGAGCGATTCGCGTTGGCCGAGCCGCTCCACCGCCCCACAAGATGGGCGGCGGTCGTCTGAGTGGTCCACGCGACCACGGCCAGCGTGACGTTGGCGGGGCCGATGCTCAGGTCCGCCGCGACGGCGTCGAGCGACAAACGACTCTCGGACTGGCTGAACAGCGGGGCTGCCCCGACGTATCGAGTGTAGGGATTGGTCTTGGAGGTCTGGACCCGGAGGCGTGGTTGGCGACCAGTGACGGCCTCGGAGAAGAGCGGGCCGCCGATGCGGAGATTGCGCCACTCGCTCATGGCGATCGTGACCGGCGTCGTGTCACTGTTGGTGCGGGCGACACGCTCGGCCTGTGCATCGCAGTGGACACGAAGTGCTGGCGAGCCATCGTCGTAGCCGGGGAGTTTGCCGACCGGCCAGGCGCTCGGCGTCATGCTCAGATTCTCAAAACCGGTTCCTATGCCGGTGATTCGAAATGCTGTATTGCTCGTAGATTGCCCCGCTGGCGTGCCACGCAGGATGACACAGCCAGCGTCGATCGCACTGACAAATAGTCTTTCGTCATACGCAGTCGATGCATTGCTCTCATTATTAATGGCAATTTGCTCGGTCTGCTTTAGGCGTATAGCCACAGTTACGAGCCAATCGTCGCCGTCTGAGTCAATACTAAATATTGAAGATGCGGCAGGCAACCGTTCGTAGTCAGTAGATATACGCCTGAACAAATGTCCTGCGTCTGCGTCCCAGCGCCACCCAACAATTGGTCCAAATGTTGCTAGCTGTACATCGCCGATCTTCTTGGTATCAATTACTCTTGACTGATCAACTTTTGGCACGAATTCTACAAGGCCTGTCACTCGGAATACAATACAGATACTGGTGCCTTCAGGGCCAGCAGCGTACGTACTTTCTAATGACCACAGGGCTGGCATGACACAAACTCGTTTCGGGATCACAGTGCTAGAGAGATCGCCTCTTGCGGTTCGCAGCAGCCGCCGCGCCCATCCCAAGAGCGACAACAGTCGGGGATGATGGTATCAGGTTCCGTACAAGTACCGGCACGCCTGAGTCGTTATACTCGTATCCAATAAGCCGCCACTGCGTGAGTGTGACTCGCTGAATCTGCATGAATCCAAACATGCTGAAATCGGACTTCGCATACCCGATATACACACTTCCACCATCGGGAATGGGCCTGATATCGAAGTCACCATCGTCACCCGTCTGGCTGATACTTGCTGGCCTGAGATCGCCGGTGCTGGAAGAGTACACCGGTGTGTCCCAGACGCGCATTGAATTGATTTCCGTATTGAGCTGGTTCAGTCCACCGTCAACAACAAGAGCCGGCGTCTGATATGGGAATGGCGGAAATTGAGGAAGCGCATTACCTGAAATACCTGCCTCAAGTGTTCCGCTAAAGGGCAGTGTAACAAATCCAAGTTTGAGCGAGTTCCGCAGTATCGGGCCAGCAGGGTATGGAGCCGTTGTCAATGCTGGCTCGAACAGCGCGATCACCATGTCATTGTTCGTCACGATCAACTCGTGGCTGAGTGTGACTGTCACGATACCGGCCATGGCGTCTCCTCCCAGCGCGACCGTGCAGCCGATCGCGGCGATGCGTGCGAGTGTTTGTGCGTGACTCATGCGCGTTCTCCTGCTCCAAGTGTTCCGCATTTCTCCAACTCCATCGACACTCCGCGGCGGCAGGCCCGGAGCGCTCGGAATGAGCGCCGGGGGCCTGGCGTCGCGTCTCTTACACACTCGCCAACCGCCGCTTGCGCCCACTCACTCCTACGCCAGCTCCGAGAATCGCAAGCGTGCTGCCAGATGGCACGATGTTCTGAACGACAACTGGCGCGCCGGAGTCGTCGTAGGCGTATCCAATCAATCGCCACTCATAGAGGGAGAGACGCTGGATCTGCATGTACCCAAACATACCGAGATCGGACGTAGCGTAACCGATATACGCGTAGCCACAGTCCGGTATCGCAGAAATATCGATCTGTCCACTACTATTGAACCCAATGAGCACTGCGGGGCTTACAACCCCATTGTCCAGATCAAAGTTAGGAGTTGCCCACTCTCGGCTTGAATCCATCGTTGTACCAAGCTGATTGAGCCCTCCGTCGATACACAGCGACAGCGTGAGAAATGGCTCCGGAGGGAATAGAGGCAGATCGTTGCCGGAGATAAGAGCTGTGATGTTCCCTCCAGATGGCTCAAACGCGAACCGAAGCGAGTTGTGCAGGATCGTGTCCGTCGGTGCTGTCGTGAGCGCGGGCGTGAACCCTGCAATGAAGATGTCGTTATGGTTGACGATCAGGTCGTCCTCAAAGTGGTCCGCGTAGCGATAGACGACGAGTCCGGCCATGGCGTTCCCTCCGATCGCTATTGCGCATCCGAATGTGGCGATACGTGCGAGTGCTGATTTGCGGTTCATTGTTTGATCCCCTCTTCTACTCAGTCCGGCCCGTGCATCCTTCGATTCGCATCATGCCGACATTCAGTTCGTCCAATTCCCTACGCTGATCTCCAGAAGAACCCCAGCCCGTTGCTCGCGGCAGAGGATGCTGTCCAACGCAACGACACAGCGATCCTCCTGAATCCCATCGCATCGAACACGACCGACGGGACACATGCCGAGGTAGCGGAGGCCAAGGAGCGATCCGAGCCCATGACAGCCAGTCCCGGTGGCTTCAGACCCCGGTCGTCCGTCACCCTGATCTGAGAGGCCATGAACCAGTTCTCCGCGAAGACGTTCTTGGGCGGGTTCGAGACGAAGGGGATGCCGTGGGTGGCTCCGATCGTGAACTCAACCTCGCCGAGGTACACACCCAGATAGGGCGTTTCGTTCTCGGGTCCGGCAGTCGCCTGTGACATCCCCCAGATTCTGGCAATGGCCGTCGGGAGTGGGGTCGCGTTCTTCACGAAGAAGAAGGCAAGCGAGCAGGACATGTCTCCCACGGGCTCGCCGGGCGTTGTGTCGTGGTCGAGTTGGAAGACGTAATTCCCAGAGAATGCAGGGTCGCCAACTGGCAATGAGGCCCTGTAGGCGTAAGCACCGACCGATGGCATTGCCGGGAGCGTCCCCGCGATAGGCGCGTACCGCCGCCACGCTCGCTGCATCGTTCCAGGTGTGAGTGTCGTCATCGTTGGTGCTCCTTGCCCCATGGTCCATTTACAAAGCCCGGGCCGACACGCCGCAGTTGAGCATGCCGTAGTCGTCGGCACCGTTACCGAGCCGGCGCGTCATCTGAATGCCAAGCGAGCCCGAGCCGATGGAATCGAAGAGGAGCATGCACATGCCAGACACGGCGTCCTGCCCCGCCACGCGGCAGGCAGGTGGCGTGAGTGAGCGGTCGGTAGTCACGATGATGTCGCGGGCGAATCGGTAGGGATTGGATTCAAGGCCGCCGGGGAAGACGTTGCTGGTGTGCGGGATCTGTGTGCCACCGAACTTGATGGTGATGTCTGCCAAGAGGACGCCGAGCCACGCCTCGGGAGGATTGGCCTGATGCGCGGCTTCCGAGAACGCCCAGATGCGAGCGAGCACTTCTCTCGGCTTGTCGCCGTCGGTCCGAGGCGTGCCGTAGAACGCGAGCGCAAGCGAGTTCGAGACCGCCAGCGGCGCTGCCGTTGAGCCGACAACGAAGAGACCGGTGCTGGTGTTTGTGACGGGCCGCGCCGCCTGATAGGAGTAGTCACTAGCGCCGAGCAACGAACTGATGTTGTCGGTGTACCCCTGGTTGGACCACGGGCGCTGTGCGGTTCCGAACGTCTCTGGCATGAACACTTCCTCCTGGCACGGCGAGCATTTCGCCTTACGGGGTAAGGACCGAGCGTCACACAGCAGCCGCCCAAGCAGGTCCTGACCCTTCGCCACTACATACGACGAGTGTGCCACGTTTCAGGCGATCCGCCACCCAAAATAATGGGATAAGTGATATTTCACACGCTCGCGTCCCTTCTTGGCCCATTCTGTCATAACCACGGGCCGCCTTGCCTCGACGGCCTGCTCGCCCCTCCATCTTCCGGTACCGCTTTGGTCGCCGGTGCGTAGCCGCGGGATGCTCCCGCGAACGGCTCCCCGAGCGGTAACCCCAGCGGGAGCAAGGACATGCGAGGACGTCAGGCGGGCAGGAACGACACGGGCAGGGGGAAGCGGCAGGAGATATCTGAAGTCGCCAACCAACGGGCCGCACGGGCCGCGGCACCACCATCAGAACGGGTACGGGAAACCTTGGCCGCATCGGCCGCACGAACCCAGCGACGCCCCAAGCCCAAGCGCCGCCTGCCGCCCGAGGTGCTGACGGACGAAGAGGTCCGGGCCCTGCTCGACGCCTGCGGCAGGTACACCCCGGTCGCGCTCCGCAACCGCGCCTTGATCACGTTGATGTACCGGGCCGGGCTCCGAGTCTCCGAGGCGCTGGCCCTCCAGCCCAAGGACGTGGATCTTGGGAACGGGATCGTCCGCGTTCTTCACGGGAAGGGCGACCGGTACCGGGCCGTGGGCCTCGACCCCGGTGCGGCGGCGGTCGTGGCGGCCTGGCTCGCCGAACGCGGCAGGGGCCAGCGCGTGGGGGGGCGTGCCGCGGCACGGGCGAACCCCCCACGGGGCCGGGCGGGCGAGGGTGTACGCGACCCCCTCGCAGCCGCTCCGCTGCTCTGCACCGCCTACGGGACGCCAATCACCACCGGATACGTGCGTCGGCTGATGAAGCGACTCGGGCGGCAAGCCGGGATCGCCAAACGCGTCCACGCGCACGGGCTGCGGCACACGCACGCGGCACAACTCCGGTCCGAGGGCGTCGATGTCGGGATCATCTCCCGCCAACTCGGGCACAGGTCGCTGCTGACCACCATCCGCTACCTCGACCACGTGCAGCCGACGGCGGTGGTGAACGCCATCCGCGACCGCGCGTGGAGCGCGTCTTCGTGACCAACTCAGCGATGCGACAGACGTTCCGATGACCGTTTTGGACATCTTGCGTATGCCTATCAAATACCGATTGACAGACCGATCATGTGCCGTACACTGAGCGCATGGGCACGCGCATGGACGCTTCCTCACCCGCCTTTGTCGTCGCTCCCAACGAATACGGAGAGTGGAGTTGGCTGCTCGTCTCGGGGGGCGGGCGCGTGCTCGCACGGTCGGGATCCGAGTTCGAGTCGCGCGGCGATTGCGAGGAGGCGATCGAACTCATCCGGCGGGCCGCGCCGGTGGCCCGCTTCGACAAGCCCGACGCCTCTCGGGCCGCGTTCCTCGGGACCTTCGAAGAGAGGGGACTCTGTCGTGAGTGAGCGCTTCATCTTCGGGCAGACGTCACGAGGGAGGCCGTACGTGGTGCATCGGCACCACCCCCGCTTCGTCGCCCAGATCATGGCAGACGCCGACGCGCCAGACGAGGGTCGGGTGGTTCGGCTCGACGACCGGGGCCTCGTGATCGCCAACTTCGCGTGGGTGGACGAGATCGATGGGCTGGACATCGAGCCGGTGCTGCGGGCGATGGCGAACGCCGCGTGCTGCTCGGGGATCGGCGGGAACCAGCCGATGTGAGCGGGTCGGTGGTGCGCACGGAGCGGGCGATACCCTCATCCCACGATGTGCGGCCGCTTCACGCAACTCCTCACCTGGGCGCAGCTGCGCCGATTGATGCGGCTCACATCGCCTCCGATCGAACTCCCGCTCCGCTACAACATCGCTCCGACCCAGCGTGTACCGGTGGTGCGGCACGAGGGCGGCGGCAGGTCGCTGGCTCTGCTGCGCTGGGGGCTGGTCCCTGCGTGGGCCAAGGACCTCGCGATCGGCAGCAGCATGATCAACGCGCGGGGCGAGACGCTCGCCGCCAAGCCCGCGTTCCGTTCGGCGTTCAAGCGCCGCCGGTGCCTCGTCCCCGCCAGCGGGTTCTACGAGTGGGACAAAGTCTCGGGGGGTAAGGCCAAGCAGCCCATCTACATCACGGCGTCGGACGAGGGGCCGCTGGTCTTCGGCGGGGTGTGGGAGTCGTGGGCATCACCGGATGGCGACACCGTCGAGACGTTTGCCATCGTGACCACCGCGCCCAACGAGATGATGTCGAGGTTCCACGACCGCATGCCGCTGATCCTCGACCCCGATGACCACGACGCGTGGCTCGATCCTGAGCGCGAGGACGCCTCGGCGCTGGTGCGTCCCTACCCGTCGGAACTCATGCTGGCGCGGCCGGTCTCGACGCGCGTGAACAGCCCGAAGAACGACGACCCGTCGCTGATCGAGCCGGTCGAGCCGCGGCGTGCTGAAGGTTTGTTCGGGTGAGGCGGATGCAGAATGCCCGTTGTTCTGGCTCTACAAGGACAGGGATGGTGTTGAGCGGGATCTCGCATACGCACGCTCGTTGCTCGGAAATAAGTGAGCCCACAGCACACCGCTCGGCTCCGTTCCCGCCGTAGTCCCGATCCCCGGTGATGGACGGACCGCAGCCTTCGGCGCTCGACTCAGGATTGCCGCTGCCGTGGCCGTGGGGCGAGCAGATGCGACTTGCGCGGGAGGCCCTAGACCGGACCTTTGAGGAGGCGGGCGACGAGACCGAGCGGGTGAGGGCGGCGGTTGCAGCTGCTGGCAGTGACATTGCCGCCCTCGCTCGATGTCGCCCCCAATGTGGCTCCCCCGATGGTCCTGCACACCAGAGCGAGCCACCTTAGACTCTCGCCATATCGCTGAAGGGACACGGACCCATGTGGAGAGGCTGAGACGCGAACATGAACGCCGTTGAGATCGAAGAGGCAGTCTCGAAGTTGGTGGAGGCACCGTTTGAACGGGCGACCTTTCCCTACGAGTTCCTGCGCGCGTTCGGACAGAACGATGCCACGCTTCGCAAGCTCCAGAAGGGGGACGCGAACAAGTCCGACATACTGGGCGGCGTTCTCCAGCGGAGCAAGAACAACATCCACCTGATCGCCTGTGGTCCGGGAGACGTAGCAACCTCGCTTGCAGCGCTGCGGAACAGTCCCGCGACGGTCAAGCACAAGGCCCGGTTCATTCTCGCCACCGACGGCCAGACCCTTCAGGCCGAGCGGTTCGACGATGGCGAGGTGCTCGCGTGCGACTACTCTGACCTGCCCAACCGCTTCGCGTACTTTCTGTCGCTGGCGGGCATCTCCACGGTCAAGCGGATCGACGAGAACGCGTTTGACATCCGCGCGACTGGCCGCCTCAACAAGCTGTACGTCGAGTTGCTGAAGGTCAACCCGGACTGGGACACCGAGGCACGGCGACAGGATCTCAACCACTTCTTCGCCCGGCTGATCTTCTGCTTCTTCGCCGAGGACACCAGCATCTTCATCGGCGAGCGGCTCTTCACGAGCACCATCGAACAGATGACCGAGCGAAACGGCTCAAACGTTCACGAAGTCCTCAGCGAGGTGTTCCGGGCGATGAACATCCGCCCGAAGGATCGGCAAGCCGCCAGGACGCGTCCGTACGCCGACTCATTCCCCTACGTCAACGGCAACCTCTTCGACGGCAGCACAGAAACACCGAGGTTCAATCAAGCCGCTCGCAACTATCTGCTCTTCGTCGGTAACCTCGACTGGAAGCTGATCAACCCCGACATCTTCGGCTCGATGATCCAAGCCGTCGCGGACGATGAGGAGCGCGGCGCCCTCGGCATGCACTACACCAGCGTGCCGAACATCCTCAAGGTGCTCAACCCGCTCTTTCTGGATGACCTGCGGGCCAAACTGGAGGAGGCGGGTGACGGCAAGACGCCCGGCTCGGCCCGCAAACTCCTGAACCTGCGCAATCGTCTCGCTCGTATCCGCGTCTTTGATCCCGCCTGCGGCAGCGGCAACTTCCTCGTCATCGCGTACAAGGAGATGCGGCAGATCGAGGCAGAGATCAACCAACGCCGCGGCGAGGTGGGTCGCTCATCCGAGATCCCCATCAGCAACTTCCGCGGCATAGAACTGCGCCACTTCCCGGCGGAGATCGCCCGGCTGGCGCTCATCATTGCGGAGTTTCAGTGCAATGTGCTATACAGCGGTGAACTCTTTGCTCGGCAGGAGTTTCTGCCGCTGGATGCGGAGAACTGGATTACCTGCGGGAATGCGCTACGGATCGACTGGCTAAGCGTCTGTCCGCCAACGGGGACCGGTGTGAGGCTGACCGGCGACAATCTGTTCAATACGCCCAAGGATCAGGCGGAGATTGATTTCGAGAACCAGGCCGGCGAAACGTACATCTGCGGTAATCCGCCGTATCTTGGCGGGAAGAAACAGGACGCTGCGCAGAAGCGGGACATGCAAGCGGTCTTCGGGCGAGAAACGCAGTACAAGAACCTCGACTACATATGCGCATTCATCCTAAAAGGGGCGATGGCACTTCGCCCGGCTGTACGCTGTGCCTTCGTATCCACAAGCTCGGTCAACCAAGGCACTCACGTTCCCACTCTTTGGCCGCGCATTATTGATTTGAATGTGCAAATCATCTTCTGCCATTTACCCTTTCAATGGAGCAATAATGCCGCGAATAACGCAGGCGTTCATGTCACGATAATTGGCATCGCGAAGGATTACGCTGCACCATGCACGATATTCGACGAACACTCGCTGCGCAGGGTGAAACGCATCAGTCCATATCTGACCGCGGATACCGATGTGATCGTTTACCCCCGCAGCAGCCCGCTGTCGGATCTTCCAGTCATGCTCACTGGAAACGCGCCATACGACGGCGGGAATCTTCTGCTGTCCAGTTGTGAGAAGGACACCCTTGTTCGACAAGCTCCTGAAGTGGCCTCGTTACTGCGACCCGTCACAGGTACAGCCGAATTTAACGACGGTAAGACACGCTGGTGCCTTTGGATCAACGACGACCAATACGATGCGGCACGCCGACTTCCAGCCATCCGTGATCGTTTGGCAAGCGTCTTGCGCTATCGCACACAAGGCGGTGACGTTGCGCAGTCGCTGATTGAGCGCCCACACCAGTTCCGCTATCGCCATGTGGGTCGGACTCACATAGTGATAGTGCCCCAGGTCTCCCCCGAGTCCCGCACACATCTACCAGTGGGCTATCTCCCACGACATGTCATTGCCACCCACCTAGTTCATGTTCTCTACGACGGGGGCCTGCTGAGCGTTAGTATCCTGAGCTCAAAGCTCCATCGCGCATGGCTCGTTGCTGTCGCAGGTCGGCTCGGCAATGCCATCCGCTATTCATCCAACATTTGTTGGAACACCTTCCCCGTCCCCACGCTGACCGACGAGAACAAGGCCGCCCTCACCCGCTGTGCCGAGGACATCTTGCTCGCCCGCGAGGCCCACTTTCCCGCCACGATCGCCGACATGTACGACCCCGAGGCGATGGATACCAAGTATCCCGACCTACGGGCCGCTCACGAGCGCAACGACGAAACGCTTGAGCGGATCTACATCGGCCGCCGCTTCCGCAACGACACTGAGCGGCTCGAGAAGCTCTTTGAGATGTACACGGAGATGACCGCCAAGGTGACCAAGCCGGGCAAGGCGGGGAGGGGCCGCAAATGAGCGATGCCGCGGCGGAAGTCTGGGATGGGCGGTCCGTGCTCTTCAAGTCATTCTGGGGCTGGGCACCGGAGATGTGGGGCGCGCTCGGCTGGTCGGGCGAAGGTCGGCGTGACACCATCTGCAAGACGCTCTCCGACCCGTTCATTCTCGTCTGCAACGTGACGTTGAGCGCCCCGATTGCTGAGAAGGATGAGCAGGGAAGGATCGTTGGGTTCTACCTCATCAGCCACCAGAAGGGTGACCGCGACGATTTCACGCATCCGACCTACCACAACCTTGAGCCTTCAAAGTGGCGATTTGCCCTTCGCGCCGTTCGTGCATTCACCTATGTGCCCGAGTATCGCCTCGAAACCCGGGAGTTCGATGCCACGCTTCTTCAGCGGGCGCAGGCAGTGGGGACGCACGGCGTGGTCATAACCGATGCCAAGCAGTTGGCCCTGCTGCGAGAGACGCCGTGGGTGGAGGTGCCGGTCTATCAGCCTCGCGGTGGTTCGATGGCCGCTGGCCCGTCCCCCGCGCCGACGGGTTGGGTTCGCGCGGGTCCCGAGAATCAGGGCGGCTACCTCGTTCCCCCGGTTACGCAGGGGCTCGCGCGTCATCTCTACATCCTGCGGCTGGACGGCCCAATCGACGACTTCCTCGGAAAGCCCGCCGAGGGACGCCTCATCATCAAGATCGGGCTCGCGGCCAGCCCGGAGTCACGCCGCCTCCAGTTTCAAGGGGCCCTCCCTCGTGGGGCGTTCAGATGGAAGACCCACCGCACCACACTTGCGACCAACCCAACGCCGCGCTGGACTTTCAGCGCCGCCGAGGCCGGTGAATACGCGATGAAGCGTTACCTTGCGGCAGGGGCTGAGCATTTGGACGGCGAGTTCTACCTTGCCAGCGACGAGCAGATCGACGAGGCGTGGCGGCTCGGTGTTGCCGCGGCATGTGCCATTGGGGGAGAGCCCGTATGAGCGACATCATCCTCTACACGTCCGAGGACGGCCGCACGCGCATGAATCTGCGCGTCGAAGGGGAGACGGTGTGGCTGACGCAGGGGGAGATCGCCGAGCTCTTCCAGACGACCAAGCAGAACGTCTCACTGCACGCACGGAACATCCTTGAGGACAAGGAGTTGCGGGCGGAGGCAACTGTCAAGGAATCCTTGACAGTTCAAACCGAGGGTAACCGGCAAGTCGAGCGCAGGATCACACTCTACAACCTCGACTTGATCCTCGCCATCGGCTTCCGGGTCCGCTCGCCGCGCGGCACGCAGTTCCGCCAGTGGGCGACCACGCACCTGCGCGAGTTTGTTGTCAAGGGGTTTGCGATCGATGATGAACGGCTGAAGGGAACAGGCCGCTGGGACTACTTCGATGAGCTGCTGGCCCGCATCCGCGACATCCGGGCCTCGGAGAAGCGGTTCTACCAGAAGGTACGCGAACTCTTCTCGCTGAGCAGCGACTACAAAGTGACCGAGCCGGAGACGCACCAGTTCTTTGCCGAGGTGCAGAACAAGCTGCTCTTCGCCGCGACCGGGCACACCGCCGCCGAGATCATCGTTGGTCGGTCCGACCCCGCCAAGCCCAACATGAATCTGACTGCGTGGGACGGCCAGCGGGTCCGCAAGCAGGATGTCATCATCGCGAAGAACTACCTGAGCGCGGATGAGGTGGACACGCTGAATCGTCTGGTGGTGATCTTCCTGGAGCAGGCGGAACTGCGCGTGAAGGAACGCAAGGATCTGACGCTGGACTTCTGGCGCGCCAACGTGGACAAGATGATCGCGTTCAACGAGCGGCCGCTGCTCAAAGGACCGGGCTCGGTGAGCCACGACCGGATGAAGGAGATCGCGCACGAGCGGTACGAAGCATTCGACGCTGGCCGCCGCGCCGCGGAGGCGAGTGCGGCCGATCAGGCGGATGCACGGGAGTTGCGCGAGATCGAGGAACTGGACAAGAAGATCACGCGCAGCAAGAAGAGGCCGAAAGGCGGAGAGAAGTAGATGAGCAACCCAATCGCGATCCCGGCCGTTTCCGTTCGGTACGCCCACGATGGCCGTTCGGCCGCGTCCGATGCGCTGGGGATGCGGCCGATGCAGGCACGCGTCTGGCTGCATCGCGGCGAGCAGTACTTGCTGATCAAAAGTCCCCCAGCATCCGGCAAGAGCCGAGCGCTGATGTTTGTGGCGCTCGACAAACTTCGCCACCAAGGCATGAAGCAGGCCATTGTCACCGTCCCTGAGAAGACAATCGGGGCGAGCTTCCACGATGAACCCCTCAGCCAGTTCGGCTTTGATGCAGACTGGAAGGTCGAGCCGCGTTGGAACCTCTGCGATGCGCCCGGTGGCGACAACGGCAGCAAGGTGGAGGCCGTTCGCAAGTTCCTCGCCAGCGACGACAAGGTGCTCATCTGCACGCACGCCACGTTTCGATTCGCCTTCGAGAAGCTCGGTGCGGAGGCGTTTGATGACCGATTGATCGCGGTGGATGAGTTCCACCACGTCTCTTCAAGCGAAGAGAGTCGCCTGGGCGAGTTTGTGCGGGAGCTGATCTCCCGGGACAGGGTCCACATCGTCGCCATGACCGGAAGCTACTTCCGTGGCGATGCCGCGGCCGTTCTGCACCCAGATGATGAAGAGAAGTTCCGCACGGTCACGTACACCTATTACGAGCAGCTCAACGGATACAAGTATCTGAAAGAGCTCGACATCGGCTACTACTTTTACACTGGCTCGTACTTGGAGCAGCGGGAGGGGAAGAAGAGCATCTTCGACGTGCTCAACCCCGACGAGAAGACAATCATCCACATCCCTAATGTGAACGCCCGCGAGAGCACGCGCGACAAGATCAACGAGGCCAATGCGATACTCAGCGGGCTCGGTGAGTGGCAGGGTGTGGACCCGGTGACGGGCTTCCAGTTGGTCAAATCCCGTTCTGGCAAGATCCTGCGCGTGGCCGATCTCGTGGACGACGAGATCAAACGAGAGAGAGTCGCGGCGGCGCTCCGCGACGCTTCGCAGAAGAACAACCGCGATCATGTGGACATCATCATCGCGCTGGGGATGGCCAAGGAAGGGTTCGATTGGATCTGGTGCGAGCACGCCCTGACGGTCGGGTATCGGTCGAGCCTGACCGAGATCGTGCAGATCATCGGGCGCGCTACGCGGGACGCCCCGGGCAAACTGCGAGCGCGGTTCACCAACCTGATCGCTGAACCGGATGCGACCGAGGCGAGCGTGGTCGAGGCGGTGAACGATACTTTGAAGGCGATCGCCGCTAGTTTGCTGATGGAGCAGGTGCTGGCCCCGCGCTTCGAGTTCAAGCCGAAAGACCCAAACGGGGGCGGACCTCAGCCGGGCTTGGATTACGGGCCCGACGGCTATCAGATTGGCAAGGAGAACATCGGCGTTGATCCCGCGACAGGCACCATCCAGATGGAGATCAATGGGCTGGCCATGCCCAAGAGCGAGGAGGCACTGCGCATCTGTCGCGAGGACCTGAACGAACTGGTCACCGCCTTCGTGCAGGACGAGAAGACCGTGCAGATGGGCATGTTTGACCAGGAGACGCCCTCGCAGGAGATCACGCAGGTGCGGATGGGGAAGATCATCAAGGAGAAGTACCCGGCTCTGACCGACGAGGATCAGGAGGCTGTCCGCCAACAGGCGATAGCTGCGATCAACTTCGTGCAGAAGGGAAAGGAGACGATCGCGAAGATGATCGAGGATGAGGAGGTGAAAGAGAATACTGCTTTGATCGACGGCATCCGCAGGTATCACATGTCGGTGCGAGAGCTGAACATCGACCTGATTGACTCGGTCAACCCGTTCGGCGCTGCGTACGCGATCATGGCCAAGTCGCTGGGTGAAACGCGGCTCCGGGCCATTGCAGAGGTGATCGCGGGACGGAAGTCTACGATGACCCCGGAAGAGGCCCGCGTGTACGCGGTTCGAGCGCTGCAATGGAAGAGGGAACGTGGTCGGCCGCCGTCGTTGACATCAGCCGATGCGTGGGAAAAGAAGCTCGCCGAGGGGGCACAGGCGTACATGCGGTTTGCCAAAGAGGGGCACTACGAGAAGAAGGCGTGAGCCGAGATGAGCGAGATCGACGACGAATCACTAATGCGGGAACTCGCCGAGGATTTCGGCGTCGAGGAGAGGCAGGGCGGCCGCTCCGCGCTTGAGCAGCGCATTATCGCCGGGTTTGAGGAGATCGAGCGGTTTGTCTCGCAGCACGGACGGCTGCCGCAGCATGGTCACGATCGCGATATCTTCGAGCGCCTGTATGCGGTTCGGTTGGACAGCCTGCGTCAGTCACCCGAGTGCCGCGCCGTACTTCGAGAAGTGGACACTCGCGGGATTCTGGGGGCCGCCACAGATGCGGACGGCGGCGGCTCGACTGACCCTGATGATGCGGAACTCCTGGCCGCTCTCGGCGATGGCCTTGGCGAAGACGATGTGACGAAACTGGTGCACGTGCGATCCCATAAGGAGCGTCAAGCCGCCGAAGAGATCGCCCAGCGGACGCCGTGCCCGGACTTTGAGACCTTTCGCCCCGTCTTCGAGCGGGTGCAGCGCGACTTGGACTCGGGCCTGCGAACGACTTCGCCGTACATTGGCGGTCGCTCAGACGTTGATGAGGGCGATCTCTTCATCATCAGCGGGCAGATGGTCTATGTCGCCAAGGTCATCGAACGCTCCGAGAGATTCGGTCCGAACGGTCGCATTCGCGTTATCTACGACAATGGAACGGAGAGCGAGATGCTCATTCGATCCCTTCAACGGGCCATGTCACGAGAGGAGGACGCGAACGGTCGTCGGATAAGTCCACTCATCGTCCCCCCGCTCTTCGCAGGAACGAAAGAGGACGGCGACCAGCTATCGGGATGTGTCTATGTGCTGCGAAGCCTCTCAGATCATCCGTACGTGGCCCAGAACCGCATGGTTCTTCACAAGATCGGCGTCACGAGTGGCGATGTCAAGACGCGACTTGCCAATGCGCGAAAGGACGCAACCTACCTCTTGGCCGATGTCGAACTGGTTGCGGTGTACAAGCTGGCCAACGTCAACGGGAAGAAGCTGGAAGCGTTGCTACACAAAGTATTCGGCAACGTCCGCGTGGACATGACGCTCAAGGATCGATTTGGCTTTGACGTGGCACCTTCGGAGTGGTTTCTCGTGCCACTGCACGCGATCGACGAAGCGATCGACAGGATGAAGGACGGGTCAATCGATCGCTTTCGGTATGACTCTGCGACGGCACGCTTGGTGAAGGGATGAGCACGAGTGAGCGGTGAATGGCTGAGCCGCGCCTTGTACCCGGAAACGTAGCGCAACAATTACACTTGTGTTACTCCGACGCAGCGGCTGCTCGCGAGCCTTCTCGCTCAGCGATTCGCTGATCCATCCGGGTCAGGACCGACTCCCGCCACGTAGACAGCACCGCGCCCGCTCCGTCTCCGTACTCGGTCATCGTCCTGTCGAGGAGCGTCCTCGATTCGCTGGCCCAGGCTTGGCGTCCGGCGGCGTCCTTAAGGATCATCTCCTCAGTGAAGGACCGATGCACTGTGCTGAACTCCATGAATACGTCCAAGTCCAAACTCGTCGGCGGGGTCATGGCCAACGCGGCGACTTCGCCTCCGAAGTACCGCTGAATGCGGGCCTCGACCCCGGACCTCGCCGCCGCCCATTCGGGGATCGCCTGCTGCACAAGCGTTGAGATTTCGATCGCGACTCGCTGTGCGTCCGCGGTGAAGTGCGGGGACAGCTGCGGAAGTGGGTCGCTGCTTGCCCAATCGAGCCCGTACCGCATCATGCTGTGCATTTGCTGGATGAGCAGGTCCATGTGTCCCCCGAGGCGGACCCCGGTCCTCATGATGGCGTCGTACTCGTCGCGTACACGCCACATCTCGTCCAGGACGTGAGCCGCACGAAGCTCGGCCTGCTCTCGCTGTCTGGCGGCTCGTTCCTGCTCGTTCACCCACAGCGTGCCACAGGTGGCCAGAGCGCCCGAGAGCAGGGCCGTTCCTAGCGCAATGAGATAGCCGTGCATGGGCTTCGGTATGGAGTTGCTCACGGGATTCTTCCTGTGTGACGGACAGATCAAACCCAACCCTCGTCGCTCATCGCTCATCGTCGCACGCTCGCTCGCTCGCTCGCACCAAGAGAGACTTTCAATGACACCATACGCGCGCCGCAATAGCGTGCGCTGGCCGCGCCAGTCACTCGCGGCTCCGTCGCAACTCTTGCTCGCCGGATTGCGATCGAACGACGCTCGCCTCACATTTCTCGACCAAGCCGCTGTCCACGAGAGGCGCCAGTGCTGCCGCGACGGCTCCATGAAGCAGCGGTGAGAGCCCAAGTCGAGGTGTCAGCTCTTCCGGGGTACACCCGCTGTCCGAAATCGCACCCAGCAGACACAGACGCTCGATCTCCCCACGAGTGAGAACATCACGATCGTTGTTCGATTGACCTTTCATTGACGACTCCTGCGGTGTTCCGCGATTTGACTGTCATACGCCTCAAGAATGCGAGCCAGCAGACTCATCGAGAGACGCGGCTGGCCACCTTGCTCGCGGGGCTGGCTACGCTGATCACGTCGCGCGATCGCGGCCTCGCGCAAGTACGAATCGATATCACCGACGATGAAGAGCCCCCGCATGGCGCGCGTCAACGCCACGTTCCATCGTTTGGGCATGTCGAAGAACGGCGTAGCCCTGCTCCGCACCAGACTGATCAGGACGTGTTCCGCCTCGCGCCCCTGGCAGCTATCGAGCGTGTTGATCTCCACGTCCAATCGATCGATCCTGCCCCGGTCTCGCAGCCTCTCGATGGCCTCAGTAAGGAGTGACCTCTGTTCGCGATAGGGCGTGATCACCATGATGCCGGGCTTCTTGTCCTTCTCGGAGGTGCGCTCGTTGAGATCCGTGAGCATGCTGCAGATTCGATCGCACTCTGCCTGATTGGTCTCGCTTCCCGCAGCGTCGGCCCCAACCACCTGAACTAGCACCACGCGGCAGTCGGCCGACTCGCCGGGCCTCCCGTCGAACAACGCCTCGTTGAAGTAGAACAGCTCGCGGGGGATGCGAGAGAGACTCGGGTGCATGCGGTACTGCTTCTTCAGTACCCCGACGTAAGGCTGAACAGCGCGACAGACTTCCGAGTTCGACAGGTCCCGCAACTCGACAAGGGGCGACACGTCGAAGTAGTCCGCGGGCAGTCCCGTCAGCCAGTCGTACACCGAGACCGTGTTGATGGCGTAGCGGGCTGCAATCTCGGCGCGTATTGATCGTCGAGCATCACCGGCGGTGGCCCCCTCGGCGTCTTTATTCAACGATCCAACCGCAGCGTCGGAGGGCAGATACTTCTCGAGTCCGTTGCGGAAGCGCACGATCGGGAGCTTCTGACCTGCTCGCTCGCTCCAAGGCTGTGCGTGGTAGACATTGAACGCGTTCTCAAAGATCAGCGGCTGACACCGGAAGCGCGGCTCCACCAGGCGCGTGCCGCTCGCGTATCGCGGCCGTGCGACACGAACCCCACGCTCGACAAGGATCGGCAACGAACCCCGTTCCTCGGGATTGAGAGTACGGTCGCGCCCTCGCATTGGAGACAGGGCTGCCGAGGCGGTGTCCAATGAGTCGCCTTCGCACACAAGGATGCCGGTCGTCGGCCCTTCTGCGAGTGTTGCGATGCGAGGTGAGTTCTCAAGTCTCACGGCCTCGATGTGCGCCCGAATCGCTACGGCCATCCTCGCGGGGTCGGAGGCGACCACGATGAGGCTCGCCTCTCGGCGTTCGTAGGGCTTGATCCGCTCAAGGAATGCGCCGACCGAGCACACAAGCTCGAGCTCCGGCTCGATCACGTCATCGAGCGTCGGCCCATTCTCCTCCGCACCGTTGTACGGGGGCAACTGCTGAGGATCGCCGACGAGGATCCACCGCTTCGCTTTCACGGCGATCGCGAGGAACTCGGAGAGCGTCATCTTTGACACCTCGTCCACGATCAGGACGTCGAACGCGGCGGGTGCGGCGCTCTTGACCGCTTCGTAAGAAAGAACGCCGATTGGCGTGCCGCATATGACCCGCTCGACGGCTGCGATACTCGCTGAGAGTCCGGCGCCTCCTTGCGCATTGGCGTCTTCGCGGTCGTAGAGCGACTTTGCGATCGGCACCTGTGCGGACAGCCGGTGGCGGAGCCGCTCCGAGATTGTCGCGCCTCGCGACTGACGCGTGCTGCCAACCCAGTATTCCGTCGCTCTCACGGAGAGCTTGTTCTTGCGCGCCGAGTAGCGGACAGGCAACGTGTGAGGGGCAAGGCGATCATTCGAGAGATCGTCGGATCGCGGAACGAGTTTCTCGACCACGTTGTCAACCGCGGCGTGCGTGGGCGACACGACAAGGACGCGACCCCCTTGCGCGACGGTCCGACGGATGACCGATGTGATGACAGTCGTCTTGCCGGAGCCAGGCGGGCCTTGAATGACCGAGAGGTGCGGAGTGGACATCGCTTTCGTGACGCATTCTGTCTGGAACTCATCCAGACGCTCATCAGTTGACGACGCTCCGGTTTCGCCCGCTCGATCGGCAACTTCGGCTGAGTCCAGTACCGACGGGTCGCAGAGGCCGACGAGTGCCCGCAGGGGTGCGAGAGATCCGCTGTCTGATGCGCGCTCGAGAATGTCGATTGCTTCAAGTTGACGCTGGATCTGAACGAGGTTTGGCACGACGGCGACGTAGCGCAGGTGCGACTGCGACGCGGGAGGCGTCGCTACCGTCAGTTCGACCACGCGATCGCCGCCACCAACCGGCTCCGCCCGGTAGGCCACCAGCTCCGCCGACTCGGGGCGAGGACTGAGCGCGAGGAACTCGCGAGGCGACCTTTCGAGGAGTGTCTTCTGATCCTCCGTGAGGAAGGTGATCGGACTGTCAACCGAGTTCTTGACGGTCTGCAGAACTTCCTTCTCGCATCCTCGCCATAGATCGAGGTAATCGATCTCGACTCGAACGAGGCAGGTGCCGTCTTCAGGATTCTCAATCCACGCGGTCGCCTGCCCGGATCGGCCAGCGGAAGGCTGGCTGTCCCATGCCGCCGATTGGAGCGATCGGAAGGGGTCGGTTTTTCCGTCGTCCGCATGAACATCCGAGCGGGGCGTGGCGACGGGCAGCGCGGCGATGAGCGGCCGCGACAGCAACCTCTCAAGCTTTGCCCGCAGACTCGACCGTATCGCCGGCGCAAGGTTGGTGATGCCATTCATTGTTGATGACGCAGTCATTGACGAGACCTCCAATAAGCCGACACACCAAGACGACAACTTTGCTTCCAAGCCGTCTCCGGGCCTGTTCGACCCGGAGACGGTTGTTCAAGACGTCTTCACGTCAAGACCGAGAGAGGCGATGTCACTTGCGCGGCGGGTTGTTGCCGCGCTTCCCTCCTGACGGGTTGCCCGTCGTGCTCGGGGCGTTGGGCGGGCTGCCGCCGCCCTTGCTTCCCCCACCGCTGTTGCCGCCTGAGTTGCCCTTGCCGCCGCTGTTCGAGTTGCCCATGTGGGGCTCCTTCTGCTGACGCACCGGACCGTTCAGTCCACGAGACCGCGCGACCGGTGCGGCTGTGCCTCACCGACTTCCGCCTCCTGAATCGCGCGCACCGATACCGCTCGAACGGCCTCTGCCGCGCTCCTTGTGGTTCACGATTTCACGATCAGTTCACACCAAGCCCAAGCAGCATTCGATGTCTAGTAAGTGCTAACTCCACATAGTTAAACGGAATCACGGCCCCCGAGTTCCGGGTTTGAGACACGAATTCTGCAATCTCACGTAACCACATATACGTCAGTGCGTTACGGCGTGGACAATGCCTGTAAGCCTGCCACCCGTTCCATCGCCAAGTGATTTGGGGACCCGGCTCGCTCAGCGAAGCGGTGGCACCTTCTCGCTGACTATCCAATGCTCACACCAAGCCAAAACCCATGCTCAGACAATGACATATCGCTGTCGCTGCGCAGGCGCGGTGCACACCGCGCTGAAGTCTCTAGTTTTGAGCGAGGAACGATCCCCGAAGATGCGGCAAGTTGGCCTGTTTGATGCGTCGATCCATGCGAGCAATCTAATCGCAACTGTCCGCATTCCATGCTCACATCCATGCTGCGCGGTGTACACCGCGCAACGGCCCGAAACTGGCCGCGAACGGGCGCAAGAGCGACATTCCTCGCCTTTCGTAACTGTTGTCGCTAGCGTGGGTTATGGAAGGCGTCCAGGTCGCCAAGTCGCTTCGGGACGAGAAGGTCGCAGGTTCAAATCCTGTCACCCCGATTTCCGTAAGTCTCGCTGAATACGCAGTTTGCGTATACCCGCTCGATGTCGAGTGGTGCAGCCGGACGCCATTTCAGCGCGGTGTTACACCGCGCTTGGCGCTGGAGTGCACCGAATGAGCGGCAAAGAGCGTCGGAAATCCACCCACAAGCAGTTGGAAAAGGGCTCGAAAGAGGGCGGTTTGCGTGCGCGAACCTGCGACCCTCTCGCACCCAAAGCGCAGGTCGCAGGTTCAACGCGAGCTGGGGATCGCGGGCCTCGCAGCGGCGCGCCGAAAGCCACATCAAGAGGTTCATCCAAAACGCCCGCGTACCGCGCGCGGCCAGAGTACGGGCAGGCGATCGTCACGCTGACGGACAAGACCTCTGGCGCGCGGCGTGACTACTGGCTGGGCGAGGTGGGCTCGCCCGAGAGCCGCGAGCGGTATTACCGAACCCTGGCGGCGTGGGAGTCGCGCGGGCGCACCCTGCCGACGTTCGAGGAGTGCGGACTTGTGCCGACCTTCCACGCGATGAAGCGGAGGCGGGCCGAGCTGAACGCCACCGGCGGTGGCACCCGAGGAACCATCGCGGCCGCGTTGCTCCTGCACTGGCGCGAGGTGAAGGACACGGTCAGCTCCAAGCGGGCCAACGCCATCAAGGTGACGCTCCGGCTGCTGCGGGAGATGGACGGCTCGACGGCGATGAAGGACTACGGGCCGAATCGGTTGCGGCTCCTGAGGGAGCGGATGCGCTCCGGCGACGCGGACTCGGACCCGCCGCGTGAGCCGTGGTCGCGTCGGACGACCAACGAGCGGGTTCGGATCGTGCAGGCGTTCTTCAGGTGGGCGGTGGCGAGGGAGATGGTCCACGAGAGCGTGGCGAGGGCGCTGGAGATGGTGGACCCGCTGAAGCGCAGGCGGGGCGAGGCGGACGATCGGAAGAAGGTGCTGCCGGTCACCCAAGACCTGATCGACGCCACACTCCCCCACTGCTCGCGGCAGGTGCGGGCACTGATCGAGTTGCAGTTGCTGACCGGCGCGAGGCCTGGCGAGTTGGTCGGGCTGCGTGCGATCGACATCACGACCGAGAGCGGGCACGGTGTCGAAGGCGAGGTCTGGACATACGAGCCGGACCAGCACAAGAACGCCCACCGAAGCCAGAGCCGCACGATCCACTTCGGTCCCAAGGCCCAGGGAATCCTGCGTCCGTTCCTGGCGAGCCGCCCGCTTGATGCCCCGCTCTTCTCGCCCAGGGAAGCGGAGGAAGAGCGGCGGGATGCGGCGACCGCGGCCCGCAGCGTGCCTGTCGGCTACGGCAACGGGCGCGGGACCAACCGATCACGGACGCCCAAGCGGCCACCGGGCGATTCGTACGACGTGTGCAGTTACAGGCGTGCCATCTGGCGGGCGTGCGACTGGGCGTTTCCGCTGCCGCGTGAGTTGCGACGCAAGAAGGGTGAGACGGCGGCGGCGTGGCGCGAACGGGTCGGCGACGAGGGCGTGGCGGAGGTGGAGCGTTGGCGTGAGATTCACCGCTGGAGCCCGAATCAGCTGCGGCACACGGCGGCGACCCGGATCAGGAAGGAACACGGGCTGGAGGCGGCCGCGCTCATCCTCGGTCACGCCTCGGCGGAGATCACCGATGCCGTCTATGCCGAGCGCGACCACGGGAAAGCGGCGCGGGTGGCGCGGGCGTACGGGTGAGAAGGCAGAAACCGACGTTACTGACAGGCATCTGTCACTGGCAACGTCAAGATGATGCGACAGGATGAAACGACGCGCATAGATTGAAGGCGGACGCAAAGAGCGAGGACACATCATGCTGCCAAGTTTGGACAAGTTCGGACCGATAATCGACGGTCAGATGTCGTATGACGATTCCGCCACGACCGCTGACTGGATTGCCCTGCTGAGCCGTGAACTTCGTGCCTTTCTGTCGGCTGTGGAGGGGCTTGCCCGTGACAGTGACGGCCGCTACCTGTGTCGAGATCCAAGGGCTGGGCGTCTCACCGGTCTTACTGAACAATGGAACAAGATCGCGTTGGCCGCTCAGGTTGTGAACATTCGGCTGTCAGAGATTCACGATTTTCATGCACGCGATCCCGGCGTCGCCATCGCGATTGGCGGGCGGAAGCCGGGAGCAGGCTCCGTAGGCGTCGCGATCTCGTCTCTCATTTTCATGTTCGCGAAGGGCGATACGGAATCCGCGATTGAACCGGACCAAGTGGATCGGCTGCGTTCGTTCCTTCATGTACTGGAGTCGGAGGCGATGTCACAGGAGATCGACAAGTTGAGGATTCAGGCCGAACGGCTGACGGAGATCGTCGCGAGGCCGGGCGTGCGCGAACGGATCAGTGGCGAAGTAATCCCCGCCATTCAACAACTGTGCCGTAATGCTGAGCGTACCGAGAGGACATGGCGCGACGCCCATCCGCCACCGGCGGAGTTTGTCGCGTGGATGAAGGATCCGAACGCCCCTACCTCTGTGACGGGGCTGAGTTCGGGCGAGCGATACCCCTCTGAAGATGACCCGCGATTCTGCAACGCCGCATGGATCGGGCACCAGCGAGCCCTCGGGAATCACGATCTGGCTGATCACGCCGAGTGGTACTTTCTTGTGCTGCTTCACGACTCGTGTTCAGCCGGGATGGCGAACCCACTCTTCCCAGATCTCCGTGGTTTTCAGACTGAAGACGGCTCCAAGCAAGTCTCGTTCGGCTCGTTGTTACGCATGCAGACTGGTCTTGAGCGACCGGATTTCGCACCACCCAGGTTCGACTCGTCTACGGTGACTCTGATGATCGATAGGTTTGCCGAACGATTCGGTCACCGCGAGCCATTGAGTCCAACGGCCGCGGCGATCCTCGATGCGCTGCTCGCCTTGCCTGAGCATCGCGGCATGACCGGTCCTGAGATTCTGGATCATCTGTCACAGTTACCGGACGCCATTAATACCGATGAGAGCACCTTGACGAGCCGGTACATCCCCGAGTTGCGGATGTATGGGGTCAAGAACAGGAAGAAAGTGGGCTACTACATCCCCCTGCAGGCCAGACATCCTGCCTAAGTGCCTTGCTATGCGCTGGGTGGCTTTCCCCGTCTCGCGGGCAAACTCACCGCATGGCACTCACACGCACGAGCAATCGCTCAGTTTCAGATGATTCCAAGTCTGGGCTTGGCAGCGACGCCCCGAATTACCTGACGCTTTCACAGGCCGCCCGGCTCTCTCCCGGGCGTCCGACCTCCTCGGCGACATGGCGATGGTGTCGGAGAGGCTTGAAGGCCCGCGACGGATCGTCTGTCTTTCTCAAACACGTCCGCGTAGGGAGGACCGTCTACACAACCGCTCCGTGGCTCGATCAGTTCTTTGAGGCGGTGGCCGCGGCGGATCAAAGACACTTCGAGGCCCGTGGAGCACTCGTTGCGCAGGCCACAAGGGACGCGGCAAATGGGCCACCTGACCGGCCAGCGCAGTCGGCGTTGTCGCCCAACGCAGTGCCTCCGACCCGCGAAGTCCTCGATCACGAACTTCGGCAGGAGGGTCTGTGAACGATCCCTTCCAATACGTCCTCGACGAAGCACTCGCATACGCGCGGGCGGGCTACCCGGTCTTCCCGGTCGATCCCGAGACCAAGAAGCCATTCACGGAGCACGGCTTCAAGGACGCCACGACTGACGAAACGGCACTTCGGGCCATGTTCTCGCGATGGCCGGTGGGCCTCGCCATCGCGACCACCGGACTTGTCGTCGTGGATGTTGATGACCCAACCTCGCCGTGGCTTGCCGAGGAGGGCGTCGTCGAGGCGCTTGCTTCGTGCCCGACCTCGCGCACACCGGGCGGCGGCACGCATCATTTCTTCCGTCGTCCCGACGGCTTCCGGGGAAAGAACTGGAACGGCGAGGTGGCAAGCGGCATCGACATCAAGACCAACGGCGGGTATGTCGTGTTGCCGCCGACCACGAGGTCAGAGGGAAGTTACGAGTGGGTGAAGGGCGAACTTCATGAAACGCCCCGAATGACACTTCCGGTCCTCCCGGACGCCATCAATCGCCACATTGAGCGCACCGCCGATCGGCTCTCCACGGGCCCACGCTCTGCACGCGGCAATGCAGCGCCAGTCGATCGAATCCCCGAGGGCAGGCGCGATTGCACGCTCACGAGCCATGCGGGCCGTTTTCGCCGTCAAGGCATGTCGGAGGCGGAGATAGCCTCGGAGTTGCACAGCATGAACAACGCACTCTGCGATCCACCGCTGCCGCCAGAGCAAGTAGACAAGATCGCGGCGAGCGTTGCGAGGTACGCGCCGGTCGCAACCGGCAACTGGCGGCCACCTCCGCCACCTCTCATGGCCCCGCGCTTGACGTTCGACGAGGTGATGGCGACGCCAGACGACGGCCGCGAGGTGCTCATCGACTGCATCATGCGGCGTGGGGACATCGTCAATCTCATCGGCGTCCCGAAGTCGCGGAAGTCGATCATGGTGACCCAGATCGCAATGGAAATGGCGACCGGCCAGCCGTGCCTCGGTGAGTTCCGGACGAGGCAGGGCCGCACGCTCATCATCGACGCCGAGGTCGGCGCGCCATCGCTCCGCGACAGGTTCCGGCTGCTCTCAGCAGAACTGGGCATCGACCACGACGGGCTTGCAAGGGCGATAGAGGTGTACGACCTCCGTGGCGTCATGGATCAGTCCGGGCAGTGCGAAGCCATCCTCGCGTCGCTCCAGAGCGGCGAGTTCGATCTCGTCATCGTGGACCCTTTGTATCGCATGCTGCCGGACGGCGCAGACGAGAATGACAACATCGAGATGGCCACGTTCTATCGCATGCTCGGGCACCACGCCGCGCGGGCCGGCTTCGGCTGCTTCGTCGTACACCACATGCCCAAGTCCAACGGCTTCAGCCGCTCCACGACCGACGCGGGAGCGGGCGCGGGGTCGATCTCTCGCGCGGCAGACGGCCAGCTGGTCCTCACTCAGCACGAGGGCGGGTGGATCCTGAAGGGCACCTTCCGCGGGTTCCCTGACTTCGACGACCGACGCCTCCAGCGGGGCGACCTCGCGTGGCGCGTCGAGGGTGTCGTCGAGCCGAAAGCGAAGGGCAAAGCACACAAAGCGGACAGGCCGGAGCCGGTGACGAAGGAGGGATTCGCGGCACGGTTCGTGACCGCGAGTCCCGAAACGGCAGACACCATCATCGGCCGAGCACACGCGGCGGGCGTATCAAAGCGACTAGCGCGGGAGTTGCTCGATGCATCGTCCGCAGCGGGTCTCGTGCAGAAGGCGAGCAAGGGAGGGCGTGTGAAGGACGTGTTCAGGCGTTCAGAGGGCGAGGAGACATGCTGAGCCGTTTGCCGCTTGTGTGTGCGCGCGCGCACCCCCCTTTAAGTAAAACCCCCCCGTCAGCACAGCCCTTGACGGGCTGGCTGACAAGAGATGGCCAGAACCCCTCCCCCTTCCCCCTCCCAAGCGGCCTTCCGACGGAGCATCGACATGGACGTTGAACTCAAGCCCATTGACAGCATCAAGCCCTACCCGAACAACCCGCGCGTGAACGACGGCGCGGTCGAGGCGGTGGCGCGGAGCATCAGGGAGTACGGCTTCAGGCAGCCGATCGTGGTGGACCGCGATGGCGTCGTGATCGTCGGCCACACGCGGCTGAAGGCGGCCAAGCACCTCGGGCTGGAGAGGGTGCCGGTCCACGTCGCGGACCTGACGCCCGAGCAGGCGAAGGCGTACAGATTGGCCGACAACCGGACGGCGCTGATCGCAGAGTGGTCGGACGACCTGCTCGCGATCGAACTCGGCGAGTTGAAGGCGCTGGACATCGATCTTGGCGGGCTCGGCTTCACCGATGTGGAGATCTCGAAGTTGCTGGAGCCGGGGTTGGAGGTTGGCGCGACGGATCCGGATGACATCCCCGCGCCGCCCGACGAAGCATCCACGCAGCCGGGGGACCTCTGGATCTTGGGCAATCACCGGTTGCTCTGCGGCGACAGCGGGAGCGTTGCGGATCTCGATCGACTGCTCGACGGCGCTGTGATCCATCTCTGCAACACGGATCCGCCTTACAACGTCAAGGTCGAGCCGCGGAGCAACAACGCGATCGCGGCGGGATTGAGTTCGTTCCAAGCCACGAACACGCAGCCGCGCAACCACCACCAACGCTTCGACGCCGCGCGCAATCCCGCGAGCAAGAAGGGAACGGGCAAGCAGATGCGTGCGAAAGATCGCCCGCTCGCGAACGACTTCGTCAGCGATGAGGAGTTCGATCGCTTGCTCGACTCGTGGTTCGGCAACATCGCGCGCGTGCTCATGCCGGGCGGATCGTTTTATATTTGGGGCGGCTATGCGAATCTCGGCAACTACCCGCCGGTGCTGAAGAAGCACTGCCTGTACTTCTCGCAAGGAATCGTGTGGGACAAACTGCATCCGGTCTTGACGAGAAAAGACTTCATGGGCGCGTTCGAGTTGGCCTTCTACGGCTGGAAAGAAGGGGCCGCGCACCGGTACTTCGGCCCCAACAACGAGACGGACCTGTGGCATGTGAAGAAGGTGAACCCGCAATCGATGGTTCATCTGACGGAGAAGCCGACCGAACTCGCGAAGCGCGCGATCGAGTACTCATCGCAGCCGGGCGAGAACGTGCTCGATCTGTTTGGGGGCAGTGGTTCCAGTCTGATCGCGGCCGAGCAGACAGGGCGCAAGGCGTTCCTGATGGAGTTGGATGCGCCGTACTGCGACGTGATCGTGCAGCGTTGGGAGAACTTCACGGGGAAGAAGGCGGAGCGGGTCTCGGCATCGCCTGCCTGATCACCTCTCGTCGTGCATCAGGATCTGGAGGTACTTGTGGTACGCGAAGACTCGATCACGTTGCTTACCACTGACTTCGCGGAGGATTCCAGCGCTCTCAAGCGCCGCGATGGCGCGGCGTGCGGTCGGCGCAGTTGTCTTGAGCAGGCGTTGAGCGATCGGACTGGTCAGCATCGGGTGCTCCGGCAGCAGGTCGAGGAGTTGGACGGCCGCGATCGTCGCCCCGGAACGCTTCACCAGCCGACGGCGATCCTCTCCCACCTGAGCCGCGAGATTGGTCGCGGTGGCGACTCCGTCGTCTGCCGCGATGCGCACGCAGCGCAGGAAGAACTCCACCCACCCTTCCCAGTCCCCCTCGGTGCGGACGGCCGCCAGACGCGCGTAGTACTCGGCCTGCTCGCGCCGGATCGCGGCGCTGATGTAGAGGATCGGATCGTCCAGAACCTTCCAGTGCTCGAGCAAGAGCGCGATCAGCAGTCGCCCGATGCGGCCGTTGCCATCCAGAAATGGATGGATGGTCTCGAACTGCACGTGCGCCAGACCCGCCTTGACGAGCGGATCCGTCGAATCATTGCCGTGGATCCACGCGTCGAGCGCGGCCATCGCGTCCGGAACGGCGTCGGGGGGCGGTGGCACGAAGCGGATGGTGTCCTGGCCGCCGATCCAGTTCTGGACCTTGCGGAGATTGCCGGGGTCTTTGTTCGCACCGCGAACGCCCTTCATGAGCCGCTTGTGTGCCTCGCACAGGAGGCGTGTGCTGATCGGCACGCCTCTGGGCCGCACGATCTCCCGACGTGCGTGCGTGAGCGCCGCAACGTAGTTGCAGACCTCCTCGACATCGTCGGGGTTCTCGGCACGCTCGGTGGCCTCGAACTCAAGCACGTCCTTGAGCGTCGCCTGCGTCCCCTCGATCTGCGAAGAGATCAACGCCTCCTTGCGGACGAAGCCGTAGATGAACCAGTCGATGCTCGGCACCAGTCGGCCCGCGAGCCGGAGGCGATCGATCGCGGCGTGCGCCTCGTGGAGAGCGGTCGCAAGCCCGGAGAGGTCCAGGGCCGGGTCTCTGGGCGGCAGCGGGAACGGCACGAAGGCATCAACGGATCGCCCCCCTGCGGTGGTCGGTCGGTATGTGCCGGTGGTGCGTGGCATAGCGTTGAACATCGGCGTTCAGATCGGATTACTCTAGGAACGCGAGCGTTCTTAGTCGATCCGGCTAGGAAAGGGTGCTTTCTTTGCGCCGGAGAGGCTTCCGGGCCGAAGAAACACCCCAGCGTGGTGCCGGGGTGGCTCTGGCGTGGTGCTGGCCGCCGGTCAGTCAGGCTCGGTGTCGTCCTCGCTCTGGGGCAGCGGGCCGTCGCGCTGGGGATCCCAGTCCATCTCGTCCTCGACGACCTGATCGAGGTCGCTGTCGGTGAGATAGCCCACCGTCTGCATGCCTTGGCACCGTGCAACCGCACGGGCGAGGGCGACCCACTCGTCAATGGTGGCCATGTGGGAAGCGCGTGCCTCAAGCAGCGCGAGCGCGGCATCCAGCACGGCGTCGCGGGGATCGAACTCGGGGGAGGCGATGTCGGGCGTCATGGTCGTCATGGGTCACCCGGCCTTCCCGGCCTTGGCCGCTGGGGTGCTGGTGAACATCCCGCGATCGACCTTCTTGAAGCGGGCGTCCTTCCCCTTGGCGGTGATCTCGCGGATGATTGCGGCGTAGAGGGTGGCCTCGGGCGTCTTGCCGCCGGGGCTGGTCCACAGGCCCTTGGCGTGCATCACCTCGATCATGTCGAGGGCGCGGAGCGGGCGGTCGGACTCGGCCAGCACCTTCGCGGCGGCATCGAGCGCGGAGATGCGCTTCGCCTTGGCGGGCTTCGCGGGCTTGGCCTTGGGGGTCTTGGCTTCCTTCCCGCCCTTGGGCGTCTTGCCACCCGTCGCCCCACGCCCCCCACGTTCGCCCGTGGGCGATCCCTTGGCGGCGGTGGCGTTCCGGGTCGCCTTGGGGGGCTTGGCGGCGTGGGCGATCGTCGGGGCCGCGTTCGTTCCCGCGATGGCCGCCTCAAGGGCCGCGTCGTTCTCCAGCGGGTCGTTCTGCCAACCCTCAGGCTTGGACCCGCGTGCGGCCTTCGTCGGGCGCTTGGGCGCGTTCGTGGCGGGCTTGGCGTTCAACTTGGCCAGCGCATCGGCGCGTGCCTTGTCGTTGGCACTGGGCTCGCTGGTGGCCTTGGTCGTCTTGCTGGTGGTCTTGGTCGTCGTGGTCTTCTTCGACATGATGATCTCCGTCGTTGGTGTGAAACCCGGCGCACATCGCTCCGGGGAAGCGCAGTCCGAGCGGTCTCCCGCGCGGACGCGTGGCGGCGGTTGTGGGGGGCGTGGGGGTCACCTGCTCTGCACGATCGAGATCTGGAAGACCGAGCCATCCCCGAAGCGCAGGACGATCCCGGCGTTGGTCGTCAGCAGACCGGCGTGATCGAACGTGGTGACGCTCGCGAGGTCGTCAAGGTCGCTGGCCATGTCGCGGGCGATCTCGGCGAGCGCGATGTCGTCGTCCTCGCCCTCGATCTCCTCGCGGGCGTCGAGGATGTTCTGGATCACGTTGAGCAGGATGTCCTGAAGGTCCGTGTCGTGCATGGCGTTGCTCCTGTGTGTGCTGGGGTGCGTGCGGTGGTGGCTGGTGACGCTGGGTCCAAAAGCAGCGAAGCCCGCAGTTCGCGGGCTTCAGGTCGTCGATCCGGGATTCAGTTCCGGGTTGCGGGGTTCGCTCCCTGCGTCTGGGTCTTCTTCATCGCAGAGGAACCGCTCGACATCAGCGCGGTCCATGCAGCTGATGAAGGCGACCGTGTCGATCAGGTCGCTGCGGACCTTCCCGAGGTCGCCAGCCATGCCCCAGTTCCTCGGGTCGGCCTTGGCCCGGTCGGCGTGCCTGTCGAGTTCCATGTCGAGGACATCCAGCAGGCGTGCGATGTCGCTGCGGCGCTTGGCGTAGGTCTCGGCGGCGGTCGGTTCGGGTGCTCTCGGCATGGCGTTGGTCTCCGTCGCGGGGCGGTTGTTCGTGGCGTCCCGCGTTGGACACATCAGGGCATGAACCGCTCTCACATGCAAGGCGTCATCGAGAGGAATATGCTGTATTCCAGCGGATTCCGAGCGCTTTGTGGGCAAGTGGGGCGACGGGGCGGACATGTGAGGGCGCAAGTGGGCAACCGCCTACAACGGCGTGCAACGGGACGCGGGTGGGTGCGAAGGGCGGTCGCATTGGGGGCGTAGAAATGTCGGACGAGCAACCAACCGACGAAATGGCAACGGGCGAGAAGCCCGGGGATGACGGGCCGCCGGACGAGTCGCCGACGCACACGCAGCGCGCCGACGGGCTGACCCACAAGCAGGAGGCGGCGATCATCGCGCTCTTGAACGAGCCGACGGTGCAGCGTGCCGCGAAGGTCTGCGGCCTGAACGACCGGACCATCTACCGCTGGCTTGACGAGCCCGCGTTCAGCAAGGCGTACCGCAAGGCGCGGCGCGAGGCGTTTGCGCAGGCGATCGCCGCGTCGCAGCGCTACGCGCCCGTGGCCGTGCAGACGCTGGCGAAGATCATGACGGACGCGACGCTCTCAGTGGCCTCGCGCGTCTCGGCCGCGACGGCGCTGCTGAAGTTCAGCCGCGAGTCGATCGAACTCGACGACCTCGCCACGCGCGTGGACGACCTTGAGAAGTCGATGAAGGACGAGCAGGCGCAACGCGACGCCGGGAGTGCGGCTGGGCCTTCGTGGGGAGCGAAGCAATGCGCCTGACCGGACGCCTAAAGCGATTGGAGGCGACACGCCGCGAGATGGGCGAGTGCGCTCGATGCGAGGGACGGGGCTGGCCGCAGTGGTTCGTGCAGGGGCCGCCCGAGTGCGACCTCACCACAGTGCCCGGCGATCGGATCGGGTGCGATCGGTGCGGGCGGGTGAGCCACGCGACGCTGGCGGTGCTCGACGCCGCGGCCCCGAACCCGCTGGAGGCGTGGCTTGCTGCGGGCGGGAAGTTGCTCTCGCGCGGGTCTATCGGCGCGTAGGTGGACCCGTGCGGCCCATGCGGCCCGTTGGTTGGGCACACCCGCAGACTCTGGCGGCCGGATCCCGGCATCGACCGGCTACGCTCGCCGACAGAAAGCGGGGCTGCGGAATGCGGCGGACACTGACGCCGCGAGCGCTGCGACGGGTGCGAACGGTCCAAGCCCCGGACTTTCTGGCCCGCGACACATGCGATACATGCGACACGTTGGTTGCGCGTGATCTCAGCGGGAAGCACCGCCCGGCCGGTCCCCCGAAACCAAACCAGCCCCACGCCTTTCGGAATGGGGCTGGCTGCTGAGGACGCTTGGCCCGCAAGGGCCGCCGCCGGGGGCTGCTGATTACCGCAGGCGGCTACAGCGTCCAGGGAGGATCTGAGATCAATATACCGCACGATCCGCGGTGCGGCCACCGCTTCTGCCCCGGAATTGCCCCGGAACCGCGCCGCATCGCCGGGAATCGCTCATTAAGGAGGAAAGGAGCCAAGAGGTGCGGACATGAGTGTGCGATACCGCGAGTTGGGCATCGGGCAAGGCCGCCCGAGAACTGTGAGGTGAATCGTGGCGAAACTTATCGCCAAGTACCTGCACAGAACCCGGAACGCACTCCGTCAAACGGAGTCCGCCGCCCACCGGGGAAAGCCAGCGGGTAGACGCTGCGATCGCGGGAGTCGATGACTCAGTGCGATCATGGGGTTCGGCGAGTCACGGCAGGACAACTCAATCGCCCGTTTGGGCAATCAGGCCCTCGCCTCTACCGGCGGGGGCTTGTCGCTTCTGGGCTTCGGGCAGCGCCGCTCACCCCGTGTCGTGAACTGCCGCAGTGATTCGGTTCGTTCAGCACCCCTGCCCGAACGCGTCGAGGAAGTCCAAGAAGTCGAGGATGTCGATGATGGTGTCGCCGTTGAGATCGGGATCGCCGAGCGTGCCACATGGAGCGGGCTGGTTCAAACACGCCCCGAAGTCGTCAAAGAAGTCCAGGAAGTCCAGCACGTCAAGTTCGCCACTGCCGTTGTAGTCTGCCGCGCAGCATTGCTCAACCTGTAACTGGATAGGGACGGTGGATCGAGACACGCACCCATCGCTCACGCGACAGACATACTCGCCTGCATCCTTGGCATTCAGATTCTGGATGAGTAGATCTGGCGATGTGGCACCTGTGACCACCGAGGAGGTCGCGGTTGGCCCATCCACGAGATCAACGCCATCCTTGCTCCACCGGAACGAAAGGCCCGTGTAGCCAGCCGAAACGCCGACTGAGATCTCCGTGGACCCATTGGCGCACCCGACTACGCCTCCGGTTGGAGCAGTCACAATTTGCCATGAACTCCCCGAGTTCCATCGAGCAAAGGACGTCGATGCAGTAAGCCCAGCGTGTGTGAATCCACCTCCGACAACAATCTCCCCACTCGCGGTCACGGCGATCGCTACCACTCCACTATCGACTGGTGGACCAAACGCGGACCACTCACTGCCGTCCCAGCGAGCAAGATAGTCCGCATCTGGATCGCCGCCAGCGTTCTCGAAGTACCCGCCAACGAGAAGATCGCCGTTCGGGAGAATCGCGAGGTCCCTTACCGCCTCCGTCAGTCCCGATCCAATGGGGGCCCACGAAGCGCCGTTCCACACGGCGATGCGTTTCATGGTCTGCCCGCTTACCGCAGTGAACGTGCCTCCTGCTACCAGGTCACCATTGGGCAGAACTTCGAGGCAGTAGACCCAAGACGCGCCTCCGATTCCCTGATCGAGCGCTCGCCACTGGCTTCCGTCCCAACGAGCGATGCGAGTCGTGCCCGGTACGCTGCTTGCACTCGCAAATATCCCGCCGATGACGATCGAGCCATCGTGAAGTTGCTCGATCGCTTGAATGTGGCTGCCGTTCGGTCCACTAGTCCCGTCCCCCAGCGGTGTCCAAACGATTCCGTTCCAGACCGCGATGTTATTGGCCGCGACACCGCCGATCGATGAGAACTCGCCGCCTGCGGCGATACGGCCATCAGATAGCACCTTGACGGCCGTGACCGAGCCGTTGCTCAGTCCACCGAGCAACTCCCATTCAGCGCCGTTCCCACGAAACACCCCTCCGTCCGCAACGAGAATGACCCTTCCGTCCTCATCAACCTCTGTATCCTGAGGCGACCAAGTGCGAGCATCTCCAAATGGCATCCATGTGAGACCATTCCAGACAGCACTTCCGCCGATGTATGTGTCACCCGATGATCGAAACAATCCGGTTGCGATGACACTTGATCCAACTGGAGATAGGTCTAAGACACTACCATTCAGCATTTGAGTTGGACCTAGGGCAACCCAAGCGTCGCCCTCCAGAATAGAAACACCATGCGTCGAGACACTCCCTGAGTACCTGAAGCCTCCGCCAGCGACGACCTGGCCAGACGCTGCGATTGCCAGGCAACGGACATGTCCTGACGTGTGAAAGCCTTCGCCAGCCGCGCTCCACACCCCGCTGGAAAGACGTGCGACTCCTGCTAAGACCTGTCCGCCGACGGTCCCGCTGAATGCTCCTCCCACGATCATGTCGCCACCTATCTCAATGATGGATGTAACCGGTCCGTTAAGGCGACGTGGACCGGTCAAGAGCGGAGTCCAGAGGCCGTTCTCATTGAGGTATGTCAGCAGGAGTTGAGGGTAAGAAGCACCAGTATGATGCACGAAGTTGCCTCCCGCGACGATCGTTCCGTCCGACAGAGTTGTCAGCGCGTAAACACCCCAGTCGTGCGAGTCCGGGAACACACCTGTTCCTGAGCCTGACCACGTCGAGCCGTTCCACCTGGCAATGGTTGTTGAAGGACCATAGAAATCGCCTCCGACAAGCAAATCTCCATTCGGTGCCGCAGTGATCGCGTATATCCCCTTGCCGCGAAACAGATCGGGACTTCCGACTGGACCCCAATCGATTCCGCTCCACATCGCGATCCGATTTGCGGCACTTCCTCCCGCGCTTGTGAACTCACCGGCCGCGATGAGTGTGCCACTAGATTCCACGTGCAGCGCTCGGACTCGACCACCGGCTATACCCGTCCCCAGATTGGTCCATTCGGATCCCGTCCACACAGCGACTCGATCGGCGTCGCTGTTGCCGTCTGCGTTCACGAATGAACCAGCGGCTACGAGCCTTCCGTCGAGCAAGACTGCGAGGGCAAGCACTTCACCGGGTAACCCAGAGCCGATCGGCGACCAGCCCCCATCGATCCAGGCTGCAATGTTCGACGCTACGGCGTTGCCAGCGCTCGCGAAAGCGCCCCCCGCTACGAGAGCGTCAGGGGTGTCAGGTGATCTGTCATGATCCCATCTGACAATCGCGTTCACGCCTCCGTCTATTCCGGGGAACCCATGGCCTGGAAGCCATCCCGCTTCGCATGGCTGTCCACTAACCGTCCGAATGAGTGCCAAGAGCATCGCGACACTGATTAGAAGTGGAAGTACTCTCAGGCTCAGCTGCATAATCGCTCTCGCTTGTAAATACCTGTTGGGCGGTTTGCACGTTACCGCAGCATGCGATCGTGTCAATCGTACTGGGAAGCGATTCGCAATCTTCATACGCTTGCAATTCGCTCCTGCTCGCCCCTCCATCACCCGGTGCCGCTTTGGTCGCCGGAGCGTAGCCGCGGGATGCTCCCGCAAACGGCCTCCCCAGCGGTAACCCCAGCGGGAGTAAGGGCATGCGAGGACGCCAGACACAGGACGCCACGGCGCGTCGGAGGGATCAGCTGACGGGAGGGCACGTGGAACAAGTAGGGGCGAGACCAGTCGCACCGGTCGCACGCGTCGCAAAGGGACGATCAGCGCGACCGGGGGAAACCTTGGCCGCAGCGGGTGCCGGTCGCGGGCCGCGCTCCAAGCCCAAGCGCCGCCTGCCCCCGGAGGTGCTGACCGACGAGGAGGTCCGGGCCCTGCTCGACGCCTGCGGCCGGTACACCGCCGTCGCCCTCCGTAACCGGGCGCTGATCACGCTGATGTACCGGGCCGGGCTCCGGGTCTCCGAGGCGCTCGCGCTCCAGCCCAAGGACGTGGACCTGACGAACGGGATCGTCCGGGTCCTTCACGGCAAGGGCGACCGGTACCGGGCCGTGGGCCTCGACCCCGGCGCGGCGGCCGTCGTGGCCGCCTGGCTCGCCGAACGCGGCAGGGGCCAACGTGTGGGGGGGCGGGTCGCGGCACGGGCGAACCCCCCGCTCGCGCGGGTTGCGGATCCCCTCGCGGCCGCGCCGCTGCTCTGCACCGCGTACGGCACGCCGCTGACGACCGGGTACGTGCGGCGACTGATGAAGCGGCTGGGCCGCCAGGCCGGGATCGCCAAGCGCGTCCACGCCCACGGCCTACGGCATACTCATGCGGCCCAACTCAGATCCGAGGGCGTCGATGTCGGGATCATCTCCCGCCAACTCGGGCACCGATCGCTGCTGACCACCATCCGCTACCTCGACCACGTCCAGCCGACGGCGGTCGTGAACGCCATTCGCGAGCGCTCGTGGCGTGCATCATCCTGAGACAATCGGAAGCGCCCAACTCCAGCACTGAACACGAGATAGATGCATCGCTCTCTACACCTATCAAAATCCTATTGACACACCGATCGCATACCGTACACTCCCCGCATGTCCACACGCATGGATGCGTCAACTCCCGCCTTTGTGGTTGGTCCCAACGAGTACGGGGAATGGGGATGGTGCCTTATCACCGGCAGCGGCCGCGTGCTGGCTCGCTCGGGAATGGAGTACGAGTCGCGTGCCGACTGCGAGGACGCGGTCGATCTCATCCGACGCCTCGCGCCTGTGGCCCGGTTCGACAGGCCGGACGCTTCCCGCGCTGCCTTCCTGGGCTCGTTCGACATGCGAGGGACGCCGCGTGCTGAGTGAGCAGTTCATCTTCGGCGAGACGACCACGGGTCGGCCGTACGTGATCCACCGGCACCATCCGCGCTTCGTCGCCCAGATCATGGCTGCTGCCGACGCCCCGACCGACGGGCGCGTGCTCCACCTCCATGAGCAAGGACTCGTCATCGCCAACTTCGCGTGGGTGGACGAGGTTGACGGGGTGGACATCGAGCCCGTGCTGCGCGGGCTGCATCGCGCGGCGTGCGACCCATCCGCGCTCCGCGCGCATCGCCAGACGTTCCCCGGCGACGTGTGATCGTTCGACTACCCTTCTCGTGCATGTGCGGCCGCTACACGCATCTCGTGACATGGTCGCAGGTCCACCAGTTGCTGCGGCTGTCGAGCGATCCGATCGATCTTCCTCTCCGGTACAACATCGCGCCGACGCAGATGGCCCCCGTGGTGCGTCAGCGCGGCGGCACGCGATCGCTGGAGATGCTCCGGTGGGGGCTGGTGCCGTCGTGGGCCAAGGATCCGGCGATCGGCAGCAGCATGATCAACGCGCGGGGCGAGACGCTCGCGACGAAGCCAGCGTTCCGCGCGGCGTTCAAGCGCCGTCGCTGCCTGGTTCCCGCCAGCGGGTTCTACGAGTGGGACAAGGTCTCGGGCGGCACGAAGAAGCAGCCCTCCTACATCACGGCCTCGGATGACGGGCCGCTGGTGTTCGGCGGGCTGTGGGAGTCTTGGACTTCGCCCGAGGGCCAGACCATCGAGACCTACACGATCGTCACCACCGCGCCCAACGAGATGATGGCGAGGTTCCATGATCGCATGCCGCTGGTGCTCGACGCGAGCGACCACGACGCGTGGCTCGATCCCGAGCGCGAGGACGCGTCGGCCCTTGTCCGCCCGTACCCGGCTGAACTCATGCTGGCGCGGCCCGTCTCGACGCGCGTGAACAGCCCGAGGAACGACGACGCGTCGCTGATCGAGCCGGTCGAGCCGCCGCGTGCGGAGGGGCTGTTTGGGTGAGGGAGTGCCGCGGGATCATCAGCGAGATCGGGTAGGGGTGGATCCTGACCACGAACCGCTGCCTCAACCATGTGCAAGCGAGGATGGGGGCGAGGTGATGAGGTGGAGGGTGTGGGCGTATTGATGATCGCGCTCCTGCAACAGTACTGCAGGCGGGCGGCTGTGTCGGCTACGCTCATTGCGGAGGTGCCGGATGGCGTTCGAGATCAAGCGGTCCCTTGAAGTGCTGGAGCGAACGCCGCGTGTGCTGCGGGAGATGCTTCATGGCATGAGCAACTTCTGGACACTGAGCAACTACGGAGATGCGACCTTCAGCCCGTTTGATGTGGTCGGACATTTGATCGAGGGCGAGCGGCACGACTGGATGGTTCGAGCACGGGTGGTTCTGGAGCGGGGCGAAGGGACGCCATTCAAGCCGTTCGACCGGTACGCGATGTACGAGTGGAGCAAGGACCGATCGATGGAAGACCTGCTCGGGGAGTTCGCGACGCTGCGAGATCGAAATGTCGCCGACCTTCGAGCGATGGATCTGACGCCCGACAGACTCGATATGACCGGGACCCATCCGGCGTTCGGAATGGTGACGCTCAGGCAACTGCTGGCGACATGGGTTGTCCACGACCTCGGGCATACGCACCAGATTGCAAAGGCGATGGCGTACCAGTATCGGAACGAGGTCGGGCCGTGGGCGGAGTACCTGACGATTCTGCCGCGTGCTGAGGGCGAGCACACGAGTCTGCGGCCCTAGCCTCAAGTGCGTCGTGAGACAGGGAGTGCTGATGAAGGCAATCTTGATTCGTGTGGGCGCGGACAGCACAGACGGCGGCGGCAACTGGAGAGCCCCTGTGGACCCGGAGACGCTTGAGTACGTCTACGTGCCCATTCCCGAGTACACCAGCACGTTCCTCTATGGATGCGACCGGCGGTTCGACGAAGCGCTCGATCCGCTGTCCCGGTTCCTCGACAGCCGCGGCTCGCTGACCGCTCGGTGGCAGAAACGGATCGCCGCGAAGCGTGGCCAGATCATGCACCTGGACCCGGACTTCGAGCACCTGACGTACGGCGACATTGGCGACGCTCGGGGCCGGGACCTCAAGCATCTCAGCCCCGGGGACCTGCTCGTGTTCTATGCATCGCTGCGATCGATCCGACAAGCGGACCACCTCGTGTATGCGATGATCGGCCAGTTCGTTGTGGATGAGGTGCTGTTCGCGCCAGCGGTCGAGTCATCCCGTCGGTACGAGAACGCCCACACGAGGAAGGACCCTGTGTTCCCGCGAGACATTGTCGTTCGCGCGAGAGTCGGATGCTCCGGACGCTGCCTTCGGTGTGTACCGATCGGCGAGAGGCGTGATGGGGGGAACTATTACCTCACACCAGAGATCGAATCGGCATGGGGCGGACTGGTGAAGTCCGACGGCTCGCCGCGTCGGAGTTCATGGCTCAACATGAGCGGAGCGCCGCCGCTGATCGGTAATGCGGAGGCCTTTTCGTCGTGGTGGGCACGCCAAGACGTGGCGCTGGTCAGGAGCAACTTCGGATCATGAACGAATCGCCAGTTGTCATCGTCCTTCTGCGCAAGCCCCGGAAGCGGCGGGAAGACGAGTCTCGCTCGGACCCGTTCTACGAGCACGGGAGTTTCGGGTGTACGAGGTGCCACGCCGCAAACGTGATGCACCCCGCTCGCGCCGGGGAACTTGAGGGATCCCGCATCGCGTTCGCGCAGGGCGGTAGGCGACAGATTCGGCTGGTATGGCTGACGCCGCCGGTGCGGGTCAAGACACACAGCGACCGGTCCGAACTCATCTGGACCCCGTCGCACCAGCCGTTCAGGTTCGACGCCGCTCCGGTGCTGGCTCATGACACGCTTCCGACCGACTTCCCACGCCTGATGGATTCCATACGCGATGTCAAGCGAAGCACCAGCGTCGCCCAGTTCGCCAGCGCCTTTCGCGCGCGGCGGAAACCATTGGACGCAGAGATCGCGCGAGAGGTTATCGATGTGTTCGAGCGTGCGCGCGAGAACGCTGCGCCGGAGGACATTGCTGCGTCATACGTGGACGCGCTTCCGTACCCACCAAACCACCCGGACACCGACAGGGCCGCGAGACTATGGGATCTCCGGGCGAAGATCGCAAGGAACGAAGGCGGTCCAACCGGTCGCGCCACCTGCTGATCGTGTTCGCAGAGTGTCGAGATCATCACGCGGCTCCGCTCCCGCCGTAGTTGCGATCCCCGGCGATGGCGGGCCGGGGCGCTGAATATTCGGCGTTCTTTCCCGATTCCTGCGATAATCCCCCATCGCGAAAGGGGTACCGGCATGCGAGCGGTCAGGACCAAGGTCACGAGGATGGAGCGGGCGGCCCGCGAGAAGGCCGACGCAGCGTGGCAAGGCGACTGGTTGCTGATGCACCGGCTGTCCGCGTGCCAGGTCGCGTACACGCCCGGCATCGAGCGCGTGCGGCCGGAGCACACGGACCCCGAGACGTACCGAGACATTCAGGAGACGCTGGCGTGGGCACGAGGCGACTACGCCGAGGCCGAGCGGCTGCACGCCCTCGACCCCAACAAGCAGGTCCCGCCGCCGCCGGGCACGCCGTGGGAGGAGCAATTGCGGCTCGCGCGTGAGGCCCTCGACCGGTGCGCGGACGAAGCGCACGACAGCACGGAGCGGGTGAGGCGTGCGATTGAGATGGCGCTGGCGTCCCAACCCCTCAATGTCTAGGCGACTTCAGAGCAAAGCAACTCGGCCTGCTCCAACACAGTTAGCGTCGCCTGTTCCTGCTTATCCGGCGGATAGCCGTACTTTCGCAGGATCCGCTTCACGATCACCCGCAACTTCGCGCGGGCCGATTCCTTGATCGTCCAATCGATCGACGTGTTGGCCCGGACCGATGCCACCAACTCGCGCGCGATCTGCTGAAGCGTCGGCTCCCCGAGGACCTTTACGGCGCTGTCGTTGACCTCCAGCGCGTCGTAGAAAGCCACCTCGTCCTGCGTGAGCCCGAGTTGTTCGCCCCGATTGTCAGCCTCGCGCATGTCCTTCGCCAGCGCGATTAGTTCCTCGATGACCTGGGCCGCCTCGATCGCTCTGTTCTGGTACTTCTTGATCGCGTTCTCCAGCATTTCGGAGAACGACCGGGCCTGCACAAGATTCTTCCTGCCGCGCGTCTTGATCTCGCCCGCGAGGAGTTTGCGGAGCAGTTCGACCGCCAGATTGCGGTGCGGCATGCCGCGCACCTCGGCCAGGAACTCCTCGGACAGGATGCTGATGTCCGGCTTCTTCAGCCCGGCCGCAGCGAAGATGTCCACAACCTCGTCCGAGGCCACGGCCCGGCTCACGAGTTGCCGGATCGCGTGCTCGATCTCCTCGGGGGATCGCTTCTGTCCCTCCGTGGACTTTGTGAGCACCGCCCGCACCGCCTGGAAGAACCCCACGTCGTCCCGGATGCGGATCGCTTCCTCGTGCGGCACCGCGAGCGCAAATGCCGCCGACAACTCCTTGACCGCCTGCAGGAACTGGGCCTTGCCATCCTTCTCGGCCAGCACGCGCTCCTGAGCCGCGGGCAAGAGCGAGAGTCTTTCCTCGGGACGGCCGCGCGTCCACGCTCCCCAGTCGAAGCCCTCGAAGATCTCGCAGCACGCCTCGTGCTTGGCGAGCATCAGGGCGACGGCCTCCTCTTGGTCGATGGCCGCCTTTCCCTTGCCGCCGCTCTCGGTGTAGACCGCAAGCGCCTGCTTCAACTCGTGAGCGATGCCCAGGTAATCCACCACGAGACCGCCCGGCTTGTCGCGGAAAACCCGATTCACCCTTGCGATGGCCTGCATGAGCCCATGCCCCCGCATCGGCTTGTCGAGGTACATCGTGTGCAGGCACGGCGCGTCAAAGCCCGTGAGCCACATATCGCGGACGATCACGATCTTGAAACGGTCCTTCGGGTCCTTGAACCGTTTGGCCAGTTCCTCGCGCTTGGACTTGTTCCTGATGTGCCCCTGCCATTCGACCGGATCGGACGCCGAGCCGGTCATCACAACCTTCAGCAGCCCCTTGTCGTCCGCATCGTCATGCCACGCGGGTCGCAGCGTCGCGATCTCGTTGTAGAGCGCGACGCAGATCCGGCGGCTCATGCAGACGATCATGGCCTTGCCGTCCATGCCGTCTTCGAGGCGCCGCTCCCAGTGCGCCACCAGATCCTCGGCGATCAGTCTGATGCGCTTCTCCGAGCCGACGATCGCCTCCAGTTGCGCCCACTTGGTCTTCAGGCGCTCCTTCTTCTCGACCTCCTCCCCTTCGGTCGCCTCCTCGAAGCCGGGGTCGAGATTCGGCCGCTCCTCAGGCTTGATCGCGAGTTTGGCGAGTCGGCTCTCGTAGAAGATGGGTACGGTCGCGCCGTCCTCCACCGCGCGCTGGATGTCGTAGACGCTGATGTACTCGCCGAACACCGCCTGCGTGTTCTTGTCCGTGTGCTCGATGGGCGTGCCGGTGAACCCGATGAACGACGCCCGAGGCAGCGCGTCCCGCATGTGGCGAGCGAAGCCGTCGATGAAGTCGTACTGGCTCCGATGGGCTTCGTCCGCGATGACGACGATGTTCCGCCGATCCGAAAGCACCGGGTGCTTGTCGCCCTTCTCCTCAGGGAGGAACTTCTGAATCGTCGTGAACACCACGCCGCCGGAAGCCCGTGAAAGCCGGGCCCGCAGGTCCGAGCGATCAAGCGCCTGCTCCGGCGGCTGTCGCAGCAGTTCGCTGCACCGGGAGAAAACCCCGTGCAACTGGTCGTCCAGATCGTTCCGGTCCGTGAGCACGACGATCGTCGGGTTCTCCATCGCCGGATGGAGCACCACCCGCCCGGCGTAGAAAGCCATCGTGAGACTCTTGCCGGAGCCCTGCGTGTGCCACACGACGCCAACGCGGCGGTCCCCGCCCTCCGCCGACGCATTCACCGTCTCCGTGATCGCCCGGTTCACCGCATGGAACTGGTGATACCCGGCCATCTTCTTGATGACCTTGCCCGCGCCCTCGTCCTCGAACACGATGAAGTGCCGGAGAAGTTGCAGGAAGCGCCGCTTCTCAAACACGCCCGCCAGAAGCACTTCCAACTGCGACATCCGAGCCGGTGCGAGCGCCTCGCCGTCGGTCGTCCGCCAGGGCATGAAGCGCTCGCGATCCGCCGTCAGACTGCCGATCCTCGCCTCCAACCCGTCGGAGACGATCAATGCCTCGTTGTACGCAAACAGCCGCGGGATCTGCGCCTTATACGTCTGCAACTGGTTGAACGCGTCCCAGATCGTCGCCTGCTCATCGGCGGCGTTCTTCAGTTCGAGCACCGCGAGGGGAAGCCCGTTGATGAAGACGACGATATCCGGTCGTCGGTTGTGGCCGTTCGCGCCGCCTGAGGTCACCGTGAACTGGTTCACGGCCAGCCAGTCGTTCGCATCGGGGTCGTCGAAGTCGATCAGCCGGACGATCACGCCGCCGACGGTACTGTCCCTTCGCCTCTCCTCGACCGTGACTCCATCCACCAGCATCCGGTGGAACGCACGGTTCCGGGACACCGCATCCGCTGCGTCCACCCGCATCACGCGCCGGATCGCTTCATCCAGCGCATCGGAAGAGACGGCGGGATTCAGCCGCGCGACCGCCTCCCGCAGGCGGCCTTCGAGGAGCGCCTCGTCGAACGACTCCCGCTCGCCCGCGGGCTCGCCGGGTGCGATCGCCAGACCGGAGACGATGGAGTAGCCAAGCCCATCCAGCCAAGCCAGGGCGGCTTCCTCGACCACTGATTCGGTGAAGGTCTGACTCATGATTCAACGGATCCCGTATGAACTTCCTTGGTGCCTCAAGGCAAGCCATCCTCTTCGGAAGCCTCCATTTCGGGCTCCACCTCTTCAGCGAGTTCGTCCATTGTCGCGGTGCGAAGAAACGACACACCCTCATCGGCTAACAACTTCAATCCAGACTGCTCCGCGTATGTGTGGCACCAGTCCTCCGACATATCTACTTGAAGTTCATGAATGAGCAGCCAGTGCTGATCAGCATCATACGGAATGGCTGTGGACAGCGACTTGACGAAGTCAACCACCTTGTCCTTGTGCTGCTTGATGGCAAGGAGTGCTGCCATCGCCATGCAGTCCTTGGATTTGATGATCTCGTCAGCGAGCCCGTCAGAAACAACGGCACCACACAGCCCATACATATAGAGCGTCCAGCAGGCCGAATCAGACCGACGGAAGAACAACTGCCGTTCGAGAATGGCATCGAGATGCGAGGTTTGCAAGACTTGCCGGTGCCGACGCACAACATCCGCCAGGACCGGCAGGACGATCGGTGCATCGGCCGCGACTTGCAGCAGGTACTTCGCGAAGATTCCCGCGGATTCGGCAGACAACTTGTTTGCCACCGCTCTCGCGGCGTACTTGATCACACTGCCCGCCGGAAACCGGTTCTGCAATCCCATCGCTCCATCCATACAGGCGATGACCTCCCGAGAAGTCGCGATGTCACCCGATGGGAGCCGCGCGGCCATCTCCGTCACCCATTCCGACTTCGTCGCCAGCGGCAACTCCTCTATGGTCACCTTCTTGGAGTTGAGCAGGAGCAAGTACTTGCCGAGTTCCTTCTCAAGGTCACGGAGGAACTCGTCGGCCATGTCGCGTGACGGGCAGTAGCACTTATAGTCGTCAATGTACCGAACGAACTTGTACCCCGCAGTCGTCAATACCTCATCGACCTTGCCGAGGATGACCTCGTTGATGATGTTCGAGGTCGCGGGGCCGACCGGCACGCCGTGCGTCTCATTCCGTTTCAGATGACGCTGGCACCAATCGACTTGGTTATGCCAATGAAACGGCCCCTTGTGGTCCTTGGCATGCTTGTGGCCGACGAGGGCCCACGGGATCGCGTGCGTGTACAGAGAAGGAAAGCATGAAGACACATCCGCCTCGACGAAGTACTTCGCGCCGAAGGACATGTCCAGATGCCGCTCGGCGTCGGTGGGGAAGTTGTCGTGGCCCTTTACAACGACTCGTTGATCTACTTCTCCCGACACTTCTGTGGCGCGCAGCACTCGCTTATCCGCGTGAACTTCTGGCTTGATCTGGCTGGCGTCATTCGAGCAGATCCAATTGATCTCGTGCCAGTTGTCGCGGAGGCAGCCGCAGAGCCGCGCGAACGGGCCCGGACAAGGAATATGCATCAACCGCGAGGCGTTGTTGAACCGGGTCGTGCGATACTCGATCTGGTCGTAGCCGGAGTAGGCTCGCGAGTGCGGCTTCGGGGCACAGGGATCAACTAGGGAAGTTTGCTGCGCAATCAACTTCTCGCCAATCTCCGTCGTCAATCCCTCGCTGGAGAAAAGCGGCGGAATGTCGTCCCGCTTCTCTTTGACCATGGGGAAGTAATTGTGCCCGAGCAGGCCCTCGAAGAGATAGTCCTTGTCAACGGGCATGGTACTCTCCGGGCACCAGCATGTGTGGAGCGTGGAGGTGATGCATCACAGAGCGATCCCGACGATCGTCTCGGCATCCGCGATGCGGAATGCGCCTGACATCCAGTCCAAGCACGCGCGTCATGGCTTCGTCGCCTCCTCCCATTGAATCGGGTGTCGTGCACGATACACGATGTCGCGATACGCGCGGTGGCCAGTGTCGTCCACCATAACTTCAACCTTCACTTCGCCGTCCAACTCGGTCCATGAGTCGTATCGAGCCATTACCACATAGGATTCGGGCCATCCATCGGAGTTGAAGTTCAGCCACGTCCTCCGACCATCCACAAGCATCGAACCATCAAGACTGAAGTATGCTGCTTGGCGATAGCCGAATGCCGGGCCTGATGCCTTTACCTCCACCTCGATGTGCACTGTCCAGCCCTGGGCGTATGGTTCCTTCTCGCGAGTGCTGGACAAGATCTCCGATGTGACGCCAATCGAGTCAGCAGCCGCCCGGGCTCTTTCGCCACTCTGTGGGGCAGCGCATCCAGCCAGTACAAGAGTTGCGCAAGCGCATGTGATGAGGCAGGTGAGGCTCTTTGATGTGCGCTCATCGAGTAGGCGAGCAATAGCGAGCGCGCTTATGAGTCCGGACGTCATGTCAATCTCCCGACAATCTGCTCGGCGTCCGCAATGCGGAGTTCGCCAGAGATCAGTTTGGGTAAGAGCGTGTCACGGAGCGCGGCGAGGGTGCGGTTCTGCTGCGTCGCCAAGCTCATGCGTGCGAACATCGGCTCGACGATGGTGGCGAACTTGCTCGCGATCGTATCGCCCTTGACGGTGGGCACGGCAATCAGGAAGTGATCGAGACTTTCAGCGGGCACTCGCTGCCGCCCGGACGATCCAGTCATCGCTTGGATCGCGTGCGTGCGGAACCGCTCGCTTCTGGCGAGCAGGTACGCAAACACCGGCGGCAGGGGCGACTTAGGCCGAAGCACGATGTACTCAGTCGAACCCCAGGCGACTTCGCCATCGGCCAAGAAATCCACGAACGCCGTCTTGCCGTTCTCCAAGCAAGGCGTGATCCGTGCGACCAGCGTGTCCCCGTTCTTGAAGCGCATACCTGACCCGACGGCACGCCGCACCCACTCGGCGGGCGCGTGCCCCTGCGTGGGCATGTTTGACATGTCGAGATACGCGGCATCGACTCCCTTGGAGAGTGACCGAGTCGGGTTGACCTCGAACACTTCGGGCATTGCGACCACCCTCCACCCCTCCGGCACCTCGCCTAGGGGCGAGTCCACGAGGCGGTCGGGGAAGAGGTGGGCGATTGGGCCGTAGACAGCGTCCCCAGCGGGGGCGACGAGGTTCCCGGCCGCGTCGTGGATGGTGATGTCGTCACCCGTGCTGACGAACCGGCCCGCACGGCCGAGGGCGGCGTGCTCGCGTTGGCGGATGTTGTACCGGACGGGGTCAAAGTCCACGAACCACGAGGTGAAGACCGCCCGCGCGATCCCCTCCAGCACCCGGGCCGTCTTGCGGTTCACCTCGATCTTGTCGTCGAGCGCCCCCAGCACCCCCGCGATCGCCCGCTGCTCGGGGAGGGGAGGAAGGCGGATCGGCAACCGACGAACCACATCCTCGTTCAGGTTCGGCATTACGGCACCTACTGCGTGCGTCCGAAGCCATGATCGAGAAACATCCGCGATGAGGGCGAATGAGAGGTACTCAGGAAGCACATTCACCTTGTCGTGAATCCGGAGTCGCAGAGCACCGGTTCCGCAAATCGCGCCTTCATGCTCTTGCTCGACGAGCGCCGATAAGCCGGTGGCTTGCGCGCCCCGCCGCGCGAACACGATGTCGCCTGCTTCGAGACGATGGCGAGTCAGTCGGTCAGCCGTCGCGCACGTGATACGCGGCATGCCTTCGGACAAGAGCCGACGCCAACCGATGGACTCCGTTGCAACGACTGGAACGCCTACGGCTACATACTCATGCGAATGTAACTGCGAGCCAAAGGGACCAGTCTGGACCGCTGCTTTACCCGCGTCGATCAAGGCGCCGATCGTGGTGTGTTCCGAAACTTCAGCCACGCCGCACCCGCCTTCCGGTCGCGGCGAGTTGGTCCACCGTGGCCCCAGGGGTGTCTGCGCCCTCCGGCACAGCCCCGCCCAAGACATGGGCACCACCCGCGATAGCGTGGCCGCCAATGCTCAACGGGCGGATCGCCAAGGAGGTCCCCAGCATGTCTGGACGACATGCGCGGCTCACACTTCACCGACCTTCCAGATCGGGCAGTCCCGCCAGTTGGGCGGGAAGCCCATGCTTTCGAGCGGGATGCCGTCTGAGTCGTTCATCAACGCGTGCAGACGGTCTGCCCAGCGGCTCTGGGGTGCGATGCGGTCGAGCGACCACTTGCAGATGGTCAGAGTTCCGAAGACCCGATCGCCGGTGACCCTGACCGGGGCGTGCCACTCGGTGAGCCGCTCCGGGATCTTGGGCTTGATGCCCAGTTCGCGGTTCCAGAGGCGGCTGTGGTGGGCGCAGATGTTCCGCACGCTGTTCAGCGCGAGCAGCCAGGAGGCAAAGACCTTCTCGTGCACGCCGTAGTGCCTGGCGATCGTGTCGCGGATGGCGGGGTCGCAGCCGCGATAGAACGTGAGCAGTGTGCCGAAGGCCATGACTTCTGCGGCCATCCAGAGTGGGAGCATCGAGTGGCTGTCGCCGTACTTGGCGTAGAAGTGCTTGACGAAGGTGTCCTTGCTCCGTGTCTGCTCCTTGATGATGTCCGCCCGATAGTCGGCGAACTTGCTCGCGTCGAGACTCGGCACCGATCGTTGATCTGTGGCGTACGCGAACGCGCCGTACCGCTGCGAGTGGTGCGTGGCGAGCAGGGCACGGAGCGACACCTCGATCCGCTCGATGGCGTCCATCACCAGCAAACGGAGCCGCCGGTCGAACGCGTATCGGCACCAGACCTCATCGAAGGTGGTGCCGGGCTTGAACTCGTCGAGCAGATGGCGGGCGTCGCTTGGATGAGGTTTGCGAAATGGGTGCCAGTACGCGCTGAGTCTGTAGTACCCGACGGTGGTGAGTCGCTCGATGATGAGCGCGCGATCACCCTGCATGCCGCGCAAAATGAGCACGTCGGCCTGCTTCTCGAAACTCAGGGGTGGCTTGTCGTACCTCATGCCCGACCCCCGAAGGGGAGCGGCAATGAAAAACCCGCCGAAGTGAGCTGCCTTACGGCGCGCCCGGCGGGTGTGCTGGGAGAAATATATCGGCTAGGTTGCCCGGCCGCAACAAATCCAAGCGGGAATGAGTGCAAGTATGCAGTTAGGGGGCCAATTGCAGGGCCGGATAAGGGGGGAGGTAGGGTCATTTCCGGGCCTCCGGTGCGGGGATTGGAAACCCGATCGCCGCGAGGTTGGCCGCGATGGCCCGGTCGAGGTCCGCGCCTTGGGCGGTCAGCGCAGCCAGTTCTCCCGTGAGTTTGGCCATCTTCACTTCGAAGGGGACGCCATCGTCCTCGACCTCCTCGGCCCCGACGTAGCGCCCCGGGGTGAGGACGTGTCCGTGGGCGCGGATCTCGTCGAGCGTCGCCGACTTGCAGAAGCCCGGGACATCGGCGTAGGTCTTGCCCTTTGGCAGGTTCTGCTTATCGCCGCGCCACGCGTGGAAGGTGTCGGCGATGGTGGCGATGTCGGCGTCGGTGAGCGTGCGCTGCACGCGGTCGATCATGGTGCCCATCTTGCGGGCGTCGATGAAGAGCACGTGGCCGCATCGGTCGCGGAAGCGGCCGTTCTTCTTGTCGCGCGCGAGAAACCAGAGGCAGACGGGGATCTGCGTGGAGTAGAACAACTGCCCCGGCAGCGCGACCATGCAGTCAACGAGATCCGCTTCAACAATCGACTTGCGGATGTCGCCTTCGCCCGAGGAGTTTGACGACATGGAGCCGTTCGCAAGGACAAAGCCTGCGATGCCGGTGGGTGATAACTTCGAGAGGAAGTGCTGCACCCACGCGAAGTTGGCGTTCCCCGGTGGCGGCACGCCGTGCTTCCACCGCTTGTCTTCCTTCAGCAGGTGTCCGTTCCAATCGGAGTCATTGAACGGAGGGTTGGCGATGACGAAGTCGGCTTTGAGGTCCTGGTGCTGGTCGTTGTGGAAAGAATCACCCTGCGTGATCTTGGCGTCGATGCCACGGATCGCGAGGTTCATCTTCGCCAGCCGCCACGTCGTGTAGTTGGACTCCTGGCCGTAGACGGCGATGTCGCCGACGCGCCCGCCGTGGTGCTCGATGAACTCCTCCGACTGGACAAACATGCCCGCCGAGCCGCAGCAGGGGTCGTAGATGCGACCCTTGTACGGCGCGAGCATGCTGACGAGGAGTTTGACGACCGGGCGCGGCGTGTAGAACTGGCCGCCCTTCTTCCCCTCTGCGCTGGCGAACTCGGAGAGGAAGTACTCATATACCCGCCCGAGCATGTCCCTCGAGCGGCTGCTCTTGCCGCCGAAGCCGATGTTGCCGATCAGGTCGATCAACTGGCCGAGCCGCTGCTTGTCGAGGCCGGGCCGAGCAAAGTCCTTCGGCAACACACCCTTGAGTACCGGGTTGTCTCGCTCGATGGCGTCCATCGCATCATCGACCACCTTGCCGATTGTCGGCTGCTTGGCCATCTTCAGGAGGTGGGACCACCGCGCCCCCGGCGGCACCCAGAAGATGTTCTCAGCCTTGTACTCGTCGGGGTCCTCGGGGTCGGTTCCCTTGGACGTGCCCGCCTCAAGTTCCGCGTGCTTGGCCTCGAAGGCGTCGGAGATGTACTTCAGGAAGATGAGGCCGAGGACGACGTGCTTGTACTCCGCCGCGTCCATGTTGTTGCGCAGGGCGTCGGCGGCCTTCCAGAGTTGGGCCTCGAAGGCAAGGTCGCGATCGCTGCCCTCGGCAGGAGCGGGATGGGCTGGGTCGCTGGATGTCGCACGCTTTGCCAACTCGGGCTCCTGCGGAGGGGTTGCAGCGGCCGGGCGAGCCGCGAGGAATGCTGCATCGGATGGGCCGCATGATACCGGGGTCGGGAAGCGCCCAGAGTCTGCGTCGGGCCCGTCGGAAGGGGGAACGGTCGTGCCCGACGCGTAGGAGCCTGCCGCGGGTGGCTGGCTGGATGAGTCGGGAGGTGCGTTCCGCTCGTCCGACCGCGGGATGGAAAGGAACAGACGCCAATCAACAGTGCTACGAGCCAGCAACAGCCCAAAGACAACAACGAAGGAGGCAACCCACAGCACCAGGCCAATCACAGACCGCCAGAATCGCCCGGACGTGATTCCTCGGAACATCGCAGTCAACTGTGATCGCTGCCTTCGACTGTCCCCCATCGCGTTGTATTCGTCGAGCGTTGGAGATCGGCGGATTTCCCGAAGCTGGTCCTTTAGCGAGAGGTCGTAGAAATCGCTGGCAAAGTACTTGATGTCCAACCCATACCTCTTCATGTTCTCGTGGTAGAGGCCGAGGCGGGCTCGCTCCGATTCAAAGTCACTTCCCAGTGGGACTCTGCTCGGCAAAACAGGACCAGCCCAGAGACGAGTGGCGAGGCCCATTGCCGCAATGCAAACAAGCATGGCCGCGAGCCATTGCCACCACCTCAGAGGCTCATTGGATCGCATCAAGATGTGCTGAGACGGCCGCATTGTGGAAAATCAAGGCTTGAGGAATCAGAACCAGGTCGTTACGAACGACCCCGGTCAGTCTGCCGCTGGTTCCACGGAAGGAGCGACCGGTGCGTTCGCCCTTCAACGAGCCACGTTACGGGTTCAAGTGGAACGAACTCACCTTTCACAGCAGTGTCCAAGCACCATGTGAGCCAAGCAACCCCAATCTCGCGGCTCTCGAAGGACTGGGGAATCTCGCCCCTCAACTGAGAGATGGTGCGAGGGGTCCGAATCGTCCCAGTGAGGAGCACCACATTGCCGAGTCGTGGCGTTAGGCAGTGGATGGCAGTGACGATGGTGTTTCCGAAGTCATAGATCAGTGCTCCTGGTGGGTCAGATTCAATGGATTCGTCCGGCTTGAATCCGAGGGAAGTCAGCACGTCCCAGGTCCTTACCGTCGGGGCCTTCTGTGCGCCGTCCAAGAACCGATCTTCATCACTCAAGGGTTAGTCCTCCCGATTTCAGTGTATCACCGGGCGGTGTGCCAATCGTTGGACATGTATCGAGAACGCGACCGAGCGCCGTCAGGGATTCGAGGACACCGAGATACACGGCGCGACAGGCGCCGGGCTCGCTTTGTGGGCGCAAACGTAGCGCAACAGTTAGAATGTGCAGACGCTTCGGTCTCATGCTCTCTCCGCACGTGCGGCGCGAGAGCTGATGACGCCGCCAGCGCGCGGTGCACACCGCGCTGAAGTCGCCGATTTCGAGCGAGGAACGATCCCCAACGATGCGGCAAACTGGCCTCTTTGATGCGTCGATTCATGCGAGGAAGTCGCTCGCCAAGATCTGCTATGCATGCTCACATCCATGCGGCGCGGTGTACACCGCGCAACCGCCCGAAACTGGCCGCAAACGGGCGCAAGGGCGACATCCCTCGCCTTTCGTAACTGTCGCGTCTAACGTGGTTTATGGAATGCGTTCGGCAGGTGATTGGGCTTCGGGACGAGAAGGTCGCAGGTTCAAATCCTGTCACCCCGACTTGTTTCAGAGTAAAGCCCTTCGATGAGCACATCGAAGGGCTTTCTCGTTGAAAACACGGCACTTGCGCCATCGAGGGTACAGTTCAAACAGACGATTTCGAGGATTCGCCGCTTCGTGGCGTAATCGGCAGAAACCCACGTGTTTTGCAGTGTTTGCGAGAGTTCAAACACCTTGGACGCCAAGTCGGCGGTTTCGTCGTGGGAACGGTCCAGAACGTCCAGTTGCAGCTTGATGGACGAGAGCCGGTCCCGAAGCTCGGTGTGCTTCTTGGCGAAGGTGTCCTGATCGACCTCGTCGCCGAGGCGGAGGTTCAGGAGCCGGTCCTGCTGGGCGACAAGGAGCGAAGACTGCCGCAGGAGTTCCTCCCGCTGGCCCCGGGCGTCGGATTGGGCGTCCCGCGTCTGCGACGCCAGGACGGCCCGAAACCAGTCCCGAATCTCGGGGTCTTCGATTCGCATCCGGCCAAAGAGCTTCAACACCTGCCGGTCGAGTTCAGCCTCCGTAACTCGGACCCGGGGATGCCCCGGAGCGGTGTACCCGCTGCACCGGTAGTAGACGTAGTGCTGCTCACCGGACTTCGTCCGCTTCGTTTTCCGCTCGCCGGTAATCGCCCGCCCGCAGTGGGCGCAGGAGATCACGTCGCCGGCGTAGGTCATTTGGTGGGCGTGGTAGACCTTGTCGCCCAGGAGCGCCTGTACGCGGTCCCACGTCGCACGATCGACGAGCGGTTTCTGGTTGCCGGGGTACCACTGTCCCTTGAAGGGAATCTCGCCGATGTATGACCGATCCGTCAGCATCGCGTGCAGTTTGCTGCGGGTGAAGCGAAGTGAGTCCGGACGGTAGGTGATCCCATCTGCGTGCAACCGATCCCGGAGTGCATCGAGAGTGAGCGGTTGGTAGGCGTAGAGCTGAAAAATCCGGCGAACCGTTTCCGCCGCCGCCGTGTCAATCTCAGAAACACAGCGACCGTCCTTGCGGACGTTCCGATACCCGTAGGGAGCCTTCCCGACGAACCAGCCTTCCTGAACACGACGGGCGAGACCCTCGCGAACATCGACGGATTGCTGCTCGGTGTAGAAGCTCGCCATGTTGGCGAGCGTCCGCCGCATCATGCGGCCAGCGGGATTATTCTCCGTCGGCTGAGACACCGACACGAATGCGAGGCCATACTCGCTCTCCAGCCGTTCGAGTTCGACGTAGTCGAATAGGTTGCGGGCCGCACGATCGACCTTGTAGAAGAGCAGAGCGTCGAGCTCTTCCGCGTGATGCTTCGCGTAGGCGATGAGTTCCTTGTAGGTCTTTCGCTCGTCGCTCTTGCTCGCGGTTTCCGCGATGCGGAAGAATCGGACAATCTCGCCGCCAGCAGAGACGGCGTACCGCTTGAGAGCATCCTCCTGGACCGCGAGCGAGAAGCCCTCCCGCTCCTGCTCACGACTACTCACCCTCGCCAGACCAACGAAGCGTTTCATGGCGCTCACTCCAAAGCCAGGATGCCGAACAACTGTCCCGCGTTGAGGATAATTGTAACGGCATCCTGGGTCGAGAGCGGCTCTTTGTAGTGCTTCTGCCACACTTTCAGCGTCAGTCGCAGCAGATCGACAGTGATCCAGTCAGGCGTGCCGGGCGGAAGGACCACCGGCTCGGTTGGAGCAACTGGAGCATCAGACTTTGACGCGCGGCGTCGCATGACGAGTGACTCACTTGGCAATCCGGCGCACCATGCGCCGCTCTCCATTCGGCAGCGCCGAACGCGGGGTGATGACCTCGTTTGGCCTACTGGGCAGGGCTTCCCGCGTGTCGATCACCTCAATGCACCGGATTTCTGGCTCGGTCTCCGGCTCGGGGTCTCGCAGGAGCACCTGCACGGTTTGGCTTGACTCTGGTGGTTCCTTCCGCCTCATGAGCGGAGGCACCTGGTTGAGCCGGGGCGTGACAAGAATCGCCCAGATGAGCCTCCATGCGAGCGCGCCACAGACCAGAATGAACAAGGCTGTCAATGCGTCGGTACGAAGAAACGCGAGGGTTGTCATGGCGGCTTACTCCCTTTCCATATCTCGGGTGTCACGCTGTGGATCGGGCTCCGGGACGCTCTGCTCCTGTGCCTTCGCAAGGTGCGATTCCAGTTGAGACGGGGCCGCGTCGTTCCGGGACAATTCCGGCCCCGCCTCGCCTTTCAATCCTTCTACCACCATGCTCGGCGGCTTCGTGCCCACCATTCCGTACTCCGGGTGCTGCGCCACGGTGCCAGGGCCGTAAAAGGCCGAGCCAAGCTCGTGAAGCCCTTGCCGGAAATAGGCCCCGAGCACCTCCTTGCTGCGACTCAGGTTCTCATGCAAATCCATAACCAACTCCTTTCACCGCCGCGACTGATTCCGCTGCATCTCGCGGAAACGCTCCGCGATTGACTGCTGCTCGATCAAGGCGTCGTTCAGTTCCATCACCCGGGCTCGCTCGATCGAATCGATCGTCGATTGAGCGAGCACGAGACCGACGGTTGCGATCAACACAAAGCTGCCCAGCGGCTCGCTCAGGTACATGAGGAGGATGCCCGCAAAAAAGCAGAAGGCGGGCTCGACTTTGGCCTTGACCTTCGCTTCGGCCATCCGTGGGAAGTACCGCGACAGCCGCGAGATACCATTGCTGCGAGAATGCACGTTTGTGCCGTCCCTGAGCATCCGGCTGCTCTCGGTGCGCGCTCGGACAAACATGAGCAGAACGTAAATCCAGAACCCGGTAAGCGGCGTTGAGCTCTTGTCGGGCCAGAAGGCCATCCAGAGCGGCATCAGAGTGAGCGCTCCGAGAGCGGCGAAGCCGAAGTACTTTGGGCCGAACTCCGTGCGAAGGCATGCTTCGAGCGGACTCGCGAACATGCGGGCCACGAAAACCAGAATGCGTCCGGCCTTCAGAGAGTCCTGCATGATTCCGCCGCCGTTGGTATTGCCTGATGGCATGGTGAGATTCCTTGAAACTGGGCCGATCCGGTCCTTGGGCCGGCGCGCCTGTCGTGGATTCGCTCCGGGTCTCGGTCGCTAGCGCTTCTGCGGAAGTTGAACGGGCAGCCACGTGCGCCCGTTGGGAAACCGTCGCCCGCCCTGATACACGATCGCTTCGGTCATCCAGTGCGGAGGACCACCCTTGGCGAGCGAGTTGAGGTCGCCGGCCTGGAGTTCAAACTCGTAGATTTCGGAGAAGCCGGATGATGCCCCGCTCTCTCCGCCGCCGAACAGCGACGCGAGCCCGTCACCGTCCCGCGAGGAGTTGCCGCTCATGACGAACTGCCGTGAACGCCCGATCACCTCCTGCGTGTACTGAATCGTCCGAATGTCCGTCTGTTGGTGGTAGATCTGCGTTTGGAGGTTGCCGAGCAGAGTGTGGACCTTGGGTTCGGCTTGCGGGCCGAACGCATCCAGGTAGGTCGAGATCGACTGCGTTGCATAGACCACTGCCGTGCGTGTGCTTCGCGCCGTCGTCTGGAATGTCTGATCCGCGTCCACGACCAGCAGGTGCGATTCGTCCGCGACGATAAAAGTCGGACGTGGGTTCGCGGCCATATCCCGCCGACTGTGGGCACGCTGCCAGCAGAACTTGAGGATGACCTGGATGAGTTGCCCTACGTCTCTGTAGACGAGGACCGGGAAGTCCGCGATAACAATCGCTCCGTCGTAGCACATCGCCGGAGAGATGTTCGGCGTGGGCGACGAGAGCATGTCCCGCGCCGCGCCACGGCTCAGCAGATCGGTCGCGGAAGTGAGCGTGCTCTGGACCACACTCCGTGTGCGAGAACTGAGTGCGGGCCACTCGTTCAGGAAGTACGTCAGGGCCAGGTCGAAGTCGGCACGCTGGCTCTCATTCTTTGGGGCCTTGTCCGCCGCCTGAAGGCACTGAAAGCAGAACGAACCGCGCTGCCATTCAAGGCTCTGCACCTGCTCCGGCGAAGCTGGCGCCGATGTGATGAGCCGGTGCAGGTCCGGCACCGTGACTCGCTCGCGGCCGAGCACAAGTGCGAGCAGACCGTTGCGTGCCAGCCGGGTGCCCTCCAGCCTGAAGTACCGCTCACTATCGCGGCCGCCGCCGTTCTTTCCATCCCCAAGCTCGGTGACGGTCATCAATAGAGCAGTGAGGTTCTCGACCAAGCCGACCGCGCCACCGCCGCCTCGAAGTTCGGCATCCACGAAGTTGTACCGAAGCTGATTGTCGGGTGAGAAGACCAGGAGGTCGTTCATGCGGCCCGCATCACGCACATATCCTGTGTAGGTTGCGGCGTCCTCTCGCTTCGCGGTGAGAAACAAACCGCCGAAGCCGGCGTTCAGGAAGGCGCGGCAAATCGCGGCCATTGAGCCAGATGACTTGCCAGAACCTGTACTCCCAAGAATTTGGCAGCCGGCAAAGGAATCGCCAAGCGTCCAGGGCGCGCCTTCGGCCCAATGCAGAAGAGGCGTCGCCGGGTCCCACTTTGCAAGTGTCGGAGCCTTCTGCTTGCTCTTGAATAGCCAGCCCATGAAGTTGCCTTTCTAGCTTGCGGCCTGATCGCGAAGGGTGCGGACAAATGTCGTGAGCGAGAGTCCTTGTGCCTTGGACTTCCGCGCCCGCGACAACAACTGCTCCAAGGCCTCCATCAGGCTGTCGAGCGTGAGACCTTTGCCGCCGACGGTGATTGACCGACCGCCGCCCAGGAGCGCCGTGATCCGGTTTGGGCCGTCCTTTGCCTGAGCCTCTGCCCGTCGCACCCGCTTCATCTTCCGGGTGAGTGCGTCGCGGGAGAGTTTGCCGCCGACGACTTCGGCCGCGAGCTCCGACTGACGAGTGGGATCGTCTACGCGAGCGAGGAGGTAGGCCGCGTCGGCGGGAATCTGGCCGCTGGCGACCTGCGTGCGGAGCGCCTCCGGCAGCTTGAGCACCGCGAGAGTCCGGGAGACCGTTGCCGGCGATTGGCCGAGACGCTTCGCAACCTCGTCAGCAGTCATCGAGTTGGCTTTCATCAGGCTGCGAATGGCTTCCGCCCGTTCGATCGGCGTCAGGTCTTCCCGCTGGAGGTTGCAGGCCAACTGTCGGAGGAGTACATCCGCGATGGTCATCGGGTCGCTGACAACCAAGATGGGCACTTCCTTCATCCCGAGCCGGCTGCATGCACGGTGCCGGCGCTCGCCGTCAAGCACCACCAGTGCGTCGCCATCACGACGGACGATGAGCGGATGCTGCAATCCCACTTCGCGGATGTTTGCCGCGAGTCCGTCAAGCGAGGCTTCATCGAAATGCCGCCGCACCTGGGGTGCCAGAGAGAGCCGCGTGAGCGGGATGGTTTCAAGAGTGGCGTTCATCCCTGCGCCCTCCCTTCGTTGAAGCCCTGCACAAAGTCGTTGGCACCACGACGCAGAGCGTTGCGAACGTTCACAAGGTGCGCAGACGGTGTGCTTCCCGGGCGCGGAAGCGTCGGAGCCATCCAGATTTTCGGGATCAAGGCAAGGACAACACCGTCGTCGATCCAGCCGACAATGGGGATGAAGTCGAGGTCCAAGGGACTGCACACCCATAGCACGCCGAGGATCGTCAGGCCGACTTTCTGCGGCAGCGTGAATCCGCGTGCGATGCGATCGAGGACGGGGCGAAGGGGATTGTTCATCTTGGGACTCCTATTGAGTGACCTTGGTCTTATCAGGACATCTGAAGACCTCGTGCAGTTGCTGTCCGCTTGGAGTCACTCGTGACTCCTATTGGTGCAAGTCACTCAAGGTAGAAGGTGGGCCACCGACGGTGGACTGCCGATCACGTCGTGGCCGCGCTTTCAGCCTGTCCGCAAATGGTCGCAATCTCGAAAACCCGCTGCAAATCGGCACTTTCGAGATGGAACTCGGTGGGCGACAGCCATGCCGATCGTGAATTCGATGTGCTTGAGCGTCGCGCCCGGGTCCGCCGCGGAGCTTGACCGGTGCGATCTCCGCTGGTATGGCCTTTATGGTGCCGTGTTATCATTCAATCGAGGAACAATGACGGAGTCAGAGATGCGGAAGCTGTTCGTGAACAGGCTCCGCTCGCATATTCGCGCTGCCCTCAGCAGCCCAGGGCGTGACTACGCGATAACGGCATCAATGTGTCACGCCATCCAAGCGGGCGTGAAGCAAGAATTCGCGGCCGCGTTGGCGGAGCCGCTGAACGCCGAACTCGCTCGCATGCCTACTGGTACCTACGAGCAGAAAAAGGACATGGCAGCGTTTGTCAATGCTCAGGCCAGGCCCTTTGGTCTTGCCGTGAAATGTCCTCGATCCGGTTCCCCAGGAATTCTCCAGGCAAACACCGGTAACAATCCCGCGGTCGGGCGATTCCGAATCGAAGTTCTGGATGAACTCGGGCATCGCCGCCACCATACCAGTGCGGTAGAACTGCCCACAATCGAACTCACCGTTGACACGGGGGCACGCGTGCCGCATCGGCACCGCGGGGAACGCGGGCGGTGACGCTGCCAACAGCTCAAAGCGATACCAGGTGGGTTCATGCACTCAGACGTCCCACTGAATGCTCTCGATTGAGACGGCAGTCGCAGCTGCCTGAAGCAACTCGTTCTGGTCGGACTCTCGAATCCACGGAACACGGTGGCGGATGATCCCGTCGAAGAGACGCATGGTTGGCCGACAGTCCGTATTCAGGCCCGAGCCCTTGATCCGCACTTTGCGTCCAGGAAGGTGCAGGGTGATGCCCTCCTCCGGTTCAAATTCCACACGCTCCAGCCACGAGTAGCCGACCGCCAGGGCATGACCGTCTTTCTTGCGAAGCTCAAGCATGATCGACCGGTCACGGACGCCGCGGAGCCAACCGAAGCAGCCGAGGTTCTCGGCATCATCAACTTCGACCTCCGCCGAAGCGGCGTCGGGCGAAGGCACCCGCTTTGTATATTTGTCGAGCAGCTTATCTGTCACGGTCATTCACCTCTCTGTCTGTTTGACGTGCGGGCACCGCTGCCTGTGTCTCGCGTTCCTGTTCGCCGAGTCGCTCACGAATCACGCGATGACGCACCGGATCGAGCCCTTCGATCAACTCCGTACCGCTGAGCCGCTCGTCGCTATGACTCACGGCCTGAAGTAAGTCTTCCTTATTGTCGGTGAAGATGAGCACCTGTTCACGGCCGCGCGAAGCGCTCACGTAGAACTGCTCTCGTGATGATGCCCGGAAGGACTCGGCAGACTGGCCGAGGAGGACGCGATCGAAGGTCTTTCCCTGACTCGCATGGCTGGTCACAACCAGACCGTACGACAAGTGCCCGTAGTCCTTCGGAACGACCCAGCCATTGTCGAGTTGCAGATCGCCATCGGGTGTGAATCCGTTGACCGTGAACAGGTCGCCGTTGTTGAGACGATGCTCGCCGATCGGCGTGGTGCCGTTCCGGGTGATTCGCAGTCGGTCGCCCGGCGACACTTCGATCCGTCTCTGGCGAAATACCGCGAATCGCTTGGCCTGTTCAAGGGGCAGATAGTCACGGCCGACGATCAGGCGCTGGCCCTTGCGGAAGCCCTTGGCATTCTGGTTGAAGACGAGCACGTCACCGGGCTGATAGCTTGTCGGGTCGAGCCGCTGCCCCAGCGTCAGGCTCGCCGGTGCGAGTTGCATGAACTCGCGTGCGTCGCTTGAGAGAAGATGCTGTTCGCGCAACTGCCGGCGGATTTCACCGGTGATTCTGTCGCCTTCCGAGTGGGTCGGTGACACCACGAGCGCTGTTTTGCCCGCACGGAGCGATTCGACGTACGCGGACGCGAGAGCGCCGTATCGGTCCTCATCCGATACCTCTCGAATCCAGCCCAAGCGGTCAAGACGACGGAAGCCGTTGTCCGTGTTACCTTCGCTCAGATCCTTGACGGCAGCCTTGTACTGATCCCTCTGTCGCTGAATCTCTCTGATCTCGGCCGGCTTGAGGCCCGCCTCCTGTTCCAGCAATCGCAGGGCGGCTCCGCGTTCAACTGAGCCATGCTGGTGCCGATCCCCGGAGAGCACAACGCGAGCATCAAGGCGGCCGGCGAGATCGAAGACTTCTCGCATGGTCGTGGTGCCTATGAGGCCGGCCTCGTCGATCCAGATCACGCCCCCCTGTATCTCAGCCTGGAGTGTCTCATCCACGAGAAGCCTCGCGACGGTGTCGGCGGATTCAAATCCCTCGCGGCGAAGCACGCCGCGGCTCGCATCGGCTGAAGGAGCGAAGGCGAACACTCTCATGCCCGACTCTTCGATACCGCGGCGAGCCTCCTGCATCATGGTCGTCTTCCCGGTGCCAGCCGCACCGCGGATCAGCATGACACGATCCCGCGACATCAGCACATGCCGGATTGCCGTTCTCTGTTGGCCATTCAGACGAGCGTCGGAGAATGCCTGGCGATCCGGATTGATCGGGCGACACGCTCCTCGCCCCTCTCGGGCGAACGCGAGCATCCTGCTTTCCTCTTGCAACACGTCCGTTGTTGTAACCAGCCGCCGACCGTTCCGTGTCGCACGCACGAGCGCCTCATGCTCTACGAGGTGTTCGATTGTCTCTCTGGAAGCCTTGCCGACGCCTTGCTTGATCGCTTCGGCCAGGAGCATGCGCTCCGGCACGACGGACGCTCGCTCAAAGCAGTGCTCCATTGACCTGACGACGGCATCCTTCGCGGCCTGATCGTCTTCACCGACGGACTCCCGCCCCATGCGCCGCATCAGGGCGTCAATTCCGGCAGCTTCGCGATCGGTCATTCGGGATCGCCAGAGGGCGTCCAACTCCGGCATCGTCAGTTCCTTGGTTTTGCCCGAGCGAGTCTGCGCTCCAAGTTCGGCCTTCGCGTCAGGGTCCGTGATCCCGCGTGCCTTGGCAAGTTTCTCAATGCGAGCTGTCCGGCGCGAGAACTTTGTGAGCGTGTCAATATCCAAGCCTTTGAGTTCCCAGCCATTTGCGGTGCGATCAGTCTCCAAGCCGAGTTCCTCCAGACGCCGAGCGAGACGCGAGTGAAAGACCGCCTCGAAGTACGGTGCATCCCGTTTCAAGTCGCCGAACTGGCCGGCCTTCCAGCGATCCTCCTGAGTGTCAAACGTCGCGTTGAACACGAAGCAGTGCGCGTGCAGGTGCGGGTCCGGAACGCCATCCTCCGGACGGGCCGTGAGATGGACGAACTCGCCCCAGACCAGATTGCCGGTCTCGCGGTCCTCGTTCTTGCCGCCGCGGCGAACCCGGGCCTTCGACTCTGATTCGATGTCTTCCATCGTGGCATCTACGGACTCCTGAAACGCCGCGAGAAGGCGATCGTCCTGTGTGAGACCGTACAGCAGCGACACGCTCTTCGGGCAGTGGAAGTTGAAGTCGTATCCGACGCGCCGTTCGCTCTTGCGCCGGATCGTCAGTGACTCCCCGGTATCCGGCCGGCGGTTGTCGCAGAGCTGATCCCAATCGTCGCGAGCGATGGTGCCGGTGAGTCCGAGACGCTCGGCAGCCCTGCCGCGCCAATGCCCTTCAAGCTCCTGACCTTCGGTGTAGTAGTCGGCCGTGCTGTAGTAGCTCTTGGCCCGCGATGCACTGTTGCTCTGAGTCACGCGAAGCATGGGTCCATCCTGACACGAAAGTCTTGCGATTCCGTAAACACCGATCGACAGACGCAGTATCTGCGGTCGATGCCCACGTCTACGGCGCCAGCAGGAGCGAAGTTGCAGTGCGTGTGTCAGCACATGTGTCGCGGGTCCGTGCCGGCGAAGTCTCGTGTTGAGCATGACACCGCCGCGTCCTCGTCATGGCACTGTGAAGCCGCCGCCGGTCCGTTCAAGCTGCCAAGGCCGCTTTCCGCAGGCGGAAGCCTTCGGCCTTTCGCTTGACCGGTGCGCTCCGCCCCGTCTCACGCGGCTTCATTCATCGTGCCATCGGGACGCGATGGTCGTGTCCCGCACACAACAAAGGAGACTTCACATGACCGACACGAACACCACCACGAACAACGGCAGCAGCCGCACACCCAGCCACATCGCCTACCAAGTTCGCGACCGCGAAGGCAAGAAAGGCATCTGGACCCGCATCGGTTCAGCATGGCCCCACGCCGACGGTAACGGATTCAACATCCAGATTGAGGCCGTGCCTCTCGACGGACGCATCAGCCTCCGAGTTCTCACAGACATCAAGGAATAGCAATCAGACCGGGCGGGCCATCGCGGCTCGCCCCTCAACCCTCAACCGAAAGGATTACACCATGACCAGTACATTCGTTGAACTCTCAGAAGATGCGTTCAACGCCCTCTTCCCGCTCGTCCCGAATCACCTCAATCCCAACGCCAGTTGGAGCATTGACGAACAAGGAGGGTGCCTCTTTGAGACGTTCGGCCCAGATGAGGCGTTTGTCCGCGAGCAAGACCCTCGAAGGGTCTGGACCTACATCGATGGCGACGACGGAGGCCTCTTCGTCATCAGCGGATTCCATGTCGTGAATCGCATCGGATACCTCGTGAGCGCGGTGGCGCTTCCCGAGGGCGTTGACATGCGAGTGACTCTGGAGTCAGACTCCAGCGACGCGGAATAGGAGGGAGTCATGACATACACCGCCATCAATCCGTTCTTCGCTCGCAGAGCAGCAACGCTCCAAGCTGCCGCGTCACGGATAACCAAGCCTGCCATCTTCGCTCGCCTACCCCGAGCTCCAATAAACGGCAGTCCCGTACCCCACCTCACGAGCCTGTACCACAACTCCGACGCTGGCGAGTACGGCCGGAGGAGCTACCCCGGCAACTGCGGAGGAAACCTGATCAAAGACTTGCTGTTGTATTTCAAGCCCAGACTGGTTTTGGACCCCATGACCGGAAGCGGAACGTGCCAGGACGTATGCCGCGAACTCAGGGTTTCATGCAGAGCTGGTGACATTCACGAGGGCTTTGACGCAACGAGCGCCGACGCGATGAAGGCGCTTGCCGGCGAGGGCCAAGTCGACTTTGTGTGGGCTCATCCGCCGTATTGGCGACAGAAGCTCTACGCCGCTGACGATCGTGACCTCTCTCGAACGGGCACGCTAGAGGCGTTCCTGAGTCGCTATGAGGCGTTCATCCAAGCCGCAGCGAGCGTGCTCGCCCCCGGTGGCCGGCTGGCAATCCTGATGGGCGACTACAGCGACCGCGAAGCCGGCTTCGTGCCTCTGGTCTATCACACGAAACGCCTTGCCTTCGAGGCCGGTCTGCGGCAGTGTTGCACTGACATCATCCGGTTCAGCCACGGGGCTTCTAGCGGGCGAAGGGTCTACCGATCCAGTTTCATCCCCGGGCTCCACGATGTCTGCATGATCTTTGAAAGGGAGAGATGCCAATGACAACTACCGCAACGAACCCCATCACCTACGAGCGGGTGCACCCGCCGACCGTGCAGGACCGCATCAACCGGCTGCCAATCCCGGCCCGGTGGATTTACGAGCAAGTCCTCGAAGCCATGCAGGACGCCGAGGAGATCGGCGGTCCAGAAGGGCAGCAGTATGTTGACCTCATGGACGCCATCATCGAGGAGGCAGGAGAACGCCGTGACTACTTCTGCCTCACACAAGGCTGAGGACCCAGCGGAAGCCTTCCTGGACGACCTGTTCCACGGGTGTGCCCTCACCGCATTCGTGGAGCAGGCGTGCATCGCTGGGGGCTGGCCCGAGAGCAACGCTGTGCGAAGACGGGCGTACGACCTGTATGAGCAGTCATTGTCCCAGCGATCGCACTGGCGTGACCGGCAACATTGTCACGAAACTGTCACACAAGCGGCGGGCGAAATGCGGTAAGGTGGAAGTCTGAACCTTGAGGACCGCATGACGACACCGAACCCGCTCCATCTCGCCAACACGGCACAGCACATGGCCCGCTCCGCTCCGGGGGGCGATGCCGCCGTGTTCAACAAGGTTGCGATGGTTTGTATGGGCGTCATGGCCGCTGCCTCAGTCGTACAGGTGCTCCAGCCCATCCTCAGCAACCTCAACCGCAAGCACGCCGACCGGGCGGGCGACGACCGCGGCAGACACCGCTAATCGTCCCACTCCCGGCACGCCCGACCACTCACTTCGCAGCAGCCGCGCGCCCCGTCACCGCTCTCACGATCGTATTCGGAGTGTCCGCTCCGCCGAGAAAGGCATCCTTTCGCGCGGTGAAGGGGCTCCGTGACCGGGGAGAAGGCATCGCCGCCTATCGAATTCTCGCGGTGAAAGCCGCATCCAGTCGCGCCATTGCTGAATGCGCTGCTGAAGCACAAAGTTCATCAGACGTCTCCCCTAAGCGGTGCTTAGGCCAATCTTTCACGGTGAAAGATTGACAGCTGGCCGTCATGCCATCATGCCATCATGCCAGCTTGCCGTCCTGCCAACCTGCTGTCTGGGTCGCTGGCTGGCTGTCCATCATGTAAGCGTGCCGACACGTCAGCATGAAATCTCGGCAGCAGAAAAGCACTCCAGCAACCAAGGCGGACAGCGTGCTGTCCTGCCAGCGTGAAAGAGTGCTTGCCAGCAAGCCCGCAATCGTGCTATTCGTTGAAGCATGATCATCGTTGTCGCAAACTCCAAGGGCGGTGTCGGCAAGTCCACGCTTGCCGTCCACCTTGCCGCGTGGCTCTCTCACCAAGGCTATCGCGTCACGCTTGCCGATTGCGATACCCAGCAGTCATCGTCCGAATGGATACGGGAGGCACGGCCCGACGTGCGGACCGTCCGTCTCGACAACCCCGACACCATCCTGAACGAACTGCCGGTGCTCGGCCAGGAGGCGGACTTCATCGTCGCCGACGGTCCCGGCAGCCAGACCGAGACCAGCCGTGCTCTGTTGCTTCGCGGCGACCTTGCCATCGTCCCGTGCAAGGCGAGCATGCTGGAGGTCCGTGCGCTGGCGAAGGCGACCGACGTGCTCCGCCAGGCACAGGACATACGCGGCGGTCATCCCAAAGCCGTGATCGTGCTCAGCATGGTCGGCAAGAACTACCGGCTGACACAGGACATGAAGGACGCAGCCACCGCGCTGTCTCTGCCTTTGGCATCGGCCGCGATGATTCTGCGGCAGATCTACGCGGACGCGCCGGGCCAGGGGGCCGTGGTGTGGGACATGGGCGCTCGCGCCCGTGACGCGGCGGACGAAGCTGATCGACTGTTTCGAGAGATTCTCCCTCACGCCGTTCGCAAGCCCACAGCGATCGGTGCTGCGAGGAAGAAGACCACATCCAGATAGAGGAGGGACGCATGGCAGATCGACGCACACTCACAGAAGGACTCAAGGCCACCCCACCTCCTATCGACACCGGCAAGGAGCGAGACTTTGTGTACGCAGGCAAGGAATCGTCGGCCGGTGGCACGGTCACGCTGAGCCGCACGCCGATCAGCACGAGGGTCAGAGCCGACTTTGCCCTTGCTCTCAAGAGAGCGTCGCTGGAACGCCAGCTCAAAGCGATCGAGCCGAACACGCTCCAGGATATTCTGGAGGAAGCGATCGAGCCGTGGCTCAAGGCCAACGGCTACCTGTCGTGATCGACGACGGCCCACCGGCGACGCCCACATCGGGCCTCTCGCGACAACAGTGGGGCCTCATCATCGCTGGCGATCAGATACGCCAAGAGCCGCCCGACCGCTTGCAGTTCTCACACTCCGTCCTGTGTCAGGTCGGCATCCCGCGAAAGCACACATCCGAGCGTCGCTACGAACGCTCGAATGGAAATCTGAGCCTCCTGGTCGAGGCCGGCAGCCTGTGGAACGGGCTGTCATGGACAGACCAGCCGCTTCCCTACGGAGCGATTCCCCGTCTCGTCATGGTGCACATCAGCACCGAAGCGGTCAGGACCAAGAGCCGCGTCATCGACGTGGGCGAAAGCATGCGTCAGTTCCTGACGCAGCTTGGTCTGCAAACCAGCGGCGGACGCCGCGGGGGGTACACCGCACTTAGAAAGCAGCTTCAAGCCCTTGCCGCTTGTCGCATGACGCTCGGCATGACCGACGGTGACCGCGTCTCCACGATCGACGCCAAACCGATCAAGCGGTTCGATGCCTGGCTGCTGAATGGGCTCCATGATGGGTCACAGCGAACGCTGTGGCCGGGAGAGCTTGAGTTGTCGGAGGATTTCTTCGACACTCTCACCCGGCACGCCGTTCCTCTCGACTTCCGGGCTCTGGGGGCCCTCAAGCACTCGGCTCTCGCTTTAGACATCTACACATGGCTTGCTCACCGCCTACCGCGAGTCTCTGACGCGAGGGGTACGAAGGTCAGTTGGTCCAACCTCAAGGAGCAGTTTGGTCAGGACTACGGCCGATCCAAGGACTTCAAGAAGACGTTCCGGCACGCGCTCCGGCAGGTCTGCACGGTTTACCCAGATGCGAGACTTCGGGACGCTCCGGGCGGGCTGATTCTCCAGCCGTCACGCTCGCCGGTATCACGCACCATCGTCACCATGAGGACGCCCTTCGCCCGCACGCTAGAGTGATGGTTGCCAGTGGGCAACCGCTCAAATCGGACACTTGTCCACGCTGAAACGCCCTCCCTCTGTGCGATGAATCACCCTCCGCGCCCCGTCCTTGGTGCGCTGAATCGCCCCCCCGTAAAACCGAGAGTCTCTTTCCTAGAGGACTTCCTATTGCTGAGGAGCCTTTCCAGTGGACAACGACGACGCCGAAGGCGCCCTGAGTTTTCCATTCAGGAAGACTTTGCGGAGGATCAAGCGACCGGAGTGACTGTCAGGCCCGCCGTGACCGACGTGACATGGCGACCCCGCCCAGAAGCAGCCCGAGCACCGCGCTACCAGGGGCAGGCACAGCTGTGACGATGCGGATGTCATCGGTCCAGTTGCCGATTGAGAAAGAGAAGTCAATGCGGCGGCGATCAGCGGACACCGTGAACGGATCGGCCACCTGCGGTGGGAAGTCCAGTCCCCGCTGGGCGTTCGTGTTGTAGGTGACGCCGGCAAGGCCGAGCAGGTCGTCCGAGCCGTTGAGCGTCGATCGGAAGATCAGCACGCCCAGGATCGGCTGATCGAACTCGACATACCCCGAATAGGTCGCGTCGGTTGAGCCGACCGAATCCACCCGCAGCATGTAGCTCGCCACCGCGATTCCGGCGGCGACCTGTCCCGGGATCGCGTCGCCTTCGGTGGCGATGGTGCCGGTGTTGACCGCGTCAAGGTTTAGGGCGCTGGTGAGCACAAACGAGCGTTCGGCCCAGAGTCTCCCTTCGGTGTTGCTCTCCCACATTCCCAGACCGATGTTGGCGGGGGGAGTCCGAACCGCGACAGAGCCGCCGTAGCCCACGATATCTGCGTGAGCAACGGAAGACAGGGCGAGCGTGAGGATGCCGATGACGTTGATCTTGTTCTTGTGCTGCATGGGTTGCCACTCCGGACTGCTGGAATGGTGCGCCCGCCCGTCCGCGACACACAGAACAGGCGGAATTCCAGTTGTCCCCGTTTTGGGGACACTGCACTATACCTGCTTTTCTTTGTCCGTGCCACCCGCTCGGAAGAAAATTCGGACTCGTCTCCCGACCAAGCAGCCGCTCCAAAAGAGTGACTACCAGTCCCTTGCACGGGCTCTCAAGGCTCGCTCGGAGGAGCTCGGTCTGTCGGTCCGGGAACTTGCGAATCGCTTGCGCAAGCCCCGAACAACTGTCCATAAGACGCTGTGCGGCCAGCGCCGCCTTGATCCCATCGAGTTCGTTGATTGGTGCGAGGCACTTAATTGGGATGATCCGATGGCGGTCATCAGATCCGTGCGCCATCCGTAGCCACCTAAACCGTCTGGCACACGAGCCACGACATAGCTCAGCTTCGGACCGCACTGCCTTGTGCGGGGCAGCCGCCATTCGCATGGGCATTCAGTCCAACGAACCCAGTCGATTGGCCGGCTGAGCGATCCGAAGCGACCGCCTCCGCATGGACGCCTTCCAAACCGGCACTCGTCAATCGAGCCTTGACCGCGACCGAGCACCCGCGTGAAGTGATCTTCGGACGCCACGCCAACTCTGGAGCAACCGTCCGTCCGTCAATGCGAACACCGCCGCGAAGGATGGTCCCGCTTCGCACGGACTCACCCGCGGGCAAGACCTTCGGGCGGAACGGGACTCGACACTCCCTCGCCACCGAGATCGCCCAATCTGTTTCCACGCGAATGCCCATCGGCACTGCGCGAGATGAGCGATGAGCCTAAGCGAGGCACTTAGCGACATCGCAGAGCGCGGTTGCTCGCTCTCGTGAAGTACGTCGGCTTCTGAATGGCCTTGTCGGCTCACAAGGCACTCGGCTTTCAAACGCTCCGCTCTCGCCGTCACCGCTGCGCTTCCGGCCTCCGGGCCTTGCACACCTCACGCCAGACCCGCCGAAACCGGCGCCGCCACCTTGAGGGCTGGCGGGAAGGTCTGTCATTCGTTTGTGCCTGCTCCGCAGGGCCCTCCAACCTCCTGCCGGCTCCGCTGCGCTCGCTCCATTGCACCCGCGAGTGGCCCCGTTGCTTGCGAAGGGGCCGCACGTCGCGGGACCCGCAAAGGAGCAAAGACATGAAAGCCGAAGAAGCCAAGAAGATCGCCGACCAAGCCCTCCAGAATCTGACCGACGCACTCAAGAACGGAAAGAGTGAGCGAATCACGCAATACCTCGCGATGCTCGCCAAGTTCCACCGGTACAGCTTCGGGAACGTCCTCCTCATCCTCTCGCAGATGCCCGCAGCGACCCACGTCGCCGGGTTCGGCACGTGGAAGCAGATGGGCCGCTTCGTCAAGAAGGGCGAGAAGGGAATCGTGATCATCGCCCCGATGAGCATCCGCCCGAAGGAGGACAAGCCCGAGGGTCAGGAGCAGTCCGACCGAGCCAAGCCCATCCTCCGATTCCGCGGCGTGTACGTCTTCGACGTGACCCAGACCGACGGCCAGGAGCTCCCGGAGCCGTCGCGAGTCGGTGGCGATCCTCTGCATCACCTCACCAGGATCAAAGAGCAGGTCGCGGAGCGAGGCATCAAGCTCGACTACGACGACTTGCCGCCAGGAGCCGACGGCGTCTCACGCGGCGGACGGATCAGCATCCGGCCCGGCCTGGAGCCGGCCAACGAGTTCTCAGTCATCGTCCATGAACTCGCCCACGAGCTTCTGCATCGGGGCGACCAGCGCCCCAGTAGCAAGACCGTGCGGGAGACCGAAGCCGAAGCAGTCGCCTTCGTCGTCTGCCAGGCCATCGGGCTGGAGACCGGCACCGCCGCGAGCGACTACATCCAGCTCTACGACGGCAAGAGCGAGACGCTTGCGGCGTCTCTGGATCGAATCCAGCACGTCGCCGCCGACATCATCGCGGCCATCCAATGCCCCAACGAGCAGGCGATCGCAGCCTGACTCATCGACACCCCGGCGGGGAACCGCCGGGGTGTCTTTCTGTCCAGCGCGAGTCACGGGTACCCTAACGGACTCCGCCGCGTGCTCTGCCTACTGTCCAATGGAACGGGTTCAAATCGATTACACTCGCCTCTCCTTGGACTGGCTCACTGCGGTGACACTCATGACCGAACCGCTACTTTCTGCTGACGATGTCGCGGCCTTTCTCGGCGTAAAGCGCGACACAGTGTACAAGCTGATTGACCGCAACAAGCTACCCGCGCTCAAGGTGGGCCGCCTCTGGAAATTTCGCCAGCCTGAAATCGACATGTGGCTGGACAAGCAGGCAGGCCGCCGGCGCACCGACACGGTCAAGCGTCCTTCGCATGGGAGGGGCGCATGACGACTGGCCAAACCGTCCACGCGAAGGCGTTGCACTCGGGAAGCTTCGTTGACTTGTTCGCAGGTTGCGGCGGACTCTCTCTTGGTTTGTTGTCGGCAGGCTGGAACGGCCTCTTTGCCGTCGAGCGCGACCCGATCGCGTTCGAAACGCTCAACCACAATCTGGTGGTAGGACAGGAGAATTGCCCCTTCCGGTACGACTGGCCAACGTGGCTTGAGAAGTCTCCAATCGAGATCAGCCATTTCATCGAGTCGCACCGCGAGGACCTCGCCACCATAAAGGGCAAGGTAGACCTCCTTGCGGGAGGCCCACCTTGCCAGGGCTTTTCGCTCGCGGGGCGTCGGAAGCGCAACGATCCGCGTAACGAACTCTTCAAGCATTACGTCGAGCTGGTCAAGGCGCTTCGGCCATCATTCGTGCTTCTTGAGAACGTAAAGGGAATCTCGGTTGCCTTCACGAACGGGGCCAAGAACAAGAAACGGCGGGGCCGTCCTCCCCAGCCATTCTCCGAGAAGATCAAGGCGCGGTTGCAAGATGCAGGCTACAGCGTCTTCACCAAGCTCGTGCACGGCACGGATGTGGGAGTTCCCCAGTTTCGACCGCGGTACATTATGCTCGCAGTGCGCAACGACCTGTTGAAGGGCCATGTTGGCTTCGATCCGTTCAAGGACTTCGAGGCTCGTCGGAAGAAATTCCTAAAGGCAAAGGGATTGCCGGTAGACCATCCCGTCACCGTGAAGCAGGCCATCTCGGACTTGGTGAAAAAAGACAGGAAGCTCATCGACTGCGTGGACTCGAAGGGATTCAAGCAGATCGAGTACTCGCACCCTCTCAGTGATTACCAGCGGCTACTGCACGGCACGCTGAACGGTACTGCCCCCAATAGCCTGCGACTCGCCAAGCACGGCGAGGTAGTTTCGGATCGTTTCGAGACAATTCTTGCCACGTGTCGGAAGGGCGTTTCGCTTTCCGATACTGATCGCAAGCGGCTCGGTCTTAAGAAGCACTGCATAGTCCCGTTGCACCCGGATAAACCCTCCCACACCCTGACCACGTTGCCGGATGACTTCCTGCATTACTCGGAACCGCGTATCTTGACGGTTCGCGAGTATGCGCGGCTGCAGTCCTTTCCGGATTGGTACGACTTCAAGGGAAAATACACGACAGGTGGGAACCGGCGATTGCGCGAGTGCCCGCGATACACCCAGGCGGGAAACGCTGTTCCGCCGCTCTTGGCCGAGTTTCTTGGTCGCATGACGGCCGAGATCGCATCCGACCTTGGGCTCGCTTTTCAACCGCGGAAAGATGTCCAAGGGGAGCTGAAATGAGCGAGCAGGCCGCAGTCGCGAGCGAATTCCCAGCAGACTTGTTGAAGTGGTCAGGACATCGAGGCGGGGGTGTCAAGCGTCCATTCCACGCCGGTTCCGGTCGTCCCTCAGGTGACCATGTCGAGACGCCTGTCATCGCTCGACTCCGTTCTTGGGTAGACAACCTCCTTCTTGCCCCAACGACTGCCCCGAGCGCCGTCCTCCTCGTTGGCGGGCCGGGCAATGGGAAGACCGACGCTGTCCAGGTTCTCATCGAGTACCTGGATGAACGACTCGTAGCCAACGGCGGCCTTGTCGGTGAATGCACGCGCATTTACACGGCCGCGGACGGTTCCCTGGCTCCACGCCAAGCGGCCCTATTGCTTTCGCAGTTCGCGAGCGCCATACCGAGCGGGCTGCCCCAGCAGCTTCGTATTGTGCAAGATGCGTCGGAAGATCCGCAACAGCCCGGGACTTCTCGCGGAAAACTGCTCGCGATGGAGTTGCTGCAGTGTTTCCGGAACCCTGGCGAAGCGATCTATGTCTGCTGCGCAAACCGCGGCGTAGTTTCCGAGGCGCTGTCGGCGGCAAAACTGAACAACGCCCTAAGCGCCGCGGTCCCCATTCTCGAACAACTACTTGAGGCGGTCACCTCTGGACCCAAGGACGTGCCCTGCTGGCCACTGCCTTCCGCGCCGCGCATCGCAGCATGGCCGATGGACGTTGAATCGTTGACGGCCGATAGCAGCGGCGTGCAACCGGTGTGCAATAACTTCCTCCGCGTTGCGGTCGACGAACGCCGATGGCCGGCAACTTGTCCGGCGGGCTCCAAGTGTCCGTTTTGCTCGAATAGGAACCTGCTTGCAACCGAGGAGGCAAGTGGTGCCCTGTGCAACCTACTTCGGTATTTCGAGCTCGCCTCCGGGAAGCGTTGGACCTTCCGCGATCTCTTCTCGCTCATTCCACACATCATCGTGGGTGATGACCGTGAGTACGCTGCAAAGACTGGAAACCGTGGACCATGCGAGTGGGCCGTAGAGCAGATAAAGAAAGCCGCGCCAGCATCCGCTGACTCTATCAAGATCAAGCTGAACCTCGTTTCAAGGCTCTATCAGCACCGACTGTTCCCGCTGTGGCCGACGTTTCGCGCTGGCACTCACCTCAAGGCGGCTCGCGAACTCGCCGCGTTGAAAGCGCCTGAACTATCGGCGGCGCTCGGCCTCTTGGCTTGGCTCGGCGCGAGGCGCCATGCCTCGGAAACCGATATCTCGAAGCTACTCGCGACGACATGGAGCGAGGTATTGGACCCTGCGCTTGCCAGCGGTCCACTTGCGCTCATCGAAACCCAGAAGCGAACGTGCACGATCCAGGACGTAGAAGAACGCTTCAGCCTTTCTGTCGCCGATGGACTGGAACTTGTCCGGTTGCAGGTGTCTGAACTCGAACGCGACGTCTTGCGCGACCTTGTTGTCGCAGACGAGTTCCTTGCCTCGCAGGCCTATCCCCGGAGGCTGGCACCCTCTGCCCGCCTGGTGCAGCAGGTGGTCCGGCAGTTCGCGTCTCGACTGGTCAAGCGGTCTATCGGCACGCGCCGTGGTGTATGCAAGGGGCTCGTCCGCCTACGCGAGTACCGCGACGCCACCACAAACGTGGATGAGCTGAAGGGATTTCGCAAGAGCCTCCAAGCGCTCTTGCACGACGATCGCAATCGGTTCACTGCCTCGCTTGCCACCACGTTTGGCCAGCCGGTCCCGTACCGGTCTCGCGACGTGCGCCTCATCACGAGCAAGGTGTCGGTGAAGACAGTGCAGCGCGCCAAGTCTGACGCGCGACCCGTAGACCCAGTGCCCTACGTGCGCATTGGCAACTACGTGGTCCCGGTGACCATGGAGCTCTTCTCGTCCCTTGCCGACCGGGATTTTGGACTTCGTGCGGCGTCGCTTCCGCCGGCGGTGTTTGCACTATTTGACACGACCCGATCCATCGTCACGGGTGAGACTTCCCGTGACCCACGCATGCTGGAGGAAGAGGTACTGATCGAGATCGGCGGTAGTCGCCAGTGCTTCCACCTTGAAGACGGGCAAGTGTCGGTGATCACGCAAGGAGAAGCACATGCAGGTTGATGCGCTGATCGAGGCTCCATTCAAGGAATCTTCCACGCACGGCCACTACGCTGAGAGCTTTCTCCACGTGCGGCCGGCTCCCGAGTACGCATCAGGCGAGGTAGTCTTAGCCTCCCTTGTTCGCAACGTTGGATTTGGCCCAACCCTTGAAGGGCAGGTGCCTCGCAACGGCACGGAGCTTTTGCGACGCGTGCTGAAGGGAAAGCCAACGAGTACGCCTCTCTTGGCGGCGGACACCTGGCACAGCGTGCTTGAATCCTCCCTCAAGAGTCCCAAGCAACCCAACCAATCTGCCAAGCGATTTCTCCAGCTGTGCCCGCTCGTCCCGGACTGCGCCCTGTATTCTTCGTCAGCTCGCCTAACGGCCAACTCGTGGAATCCCGGGGAGATGGTCAAGCGAATCGTCGCATTTGGCGCTGCGGATCAAGCCGCGGCAACGCGCACATGGCAGCGGCTCTTTGAGTCCCTCAGCGTCACCAAGGAGGACGACGATCCGTGGGCCGTAGGACTCCAATCTGAATTTGAGGCTTGGCGCGGCAAGGATGCCCATTGGTCTCTCCAGCCACTTCAGGCACAGCCTCTCATTGATAGTTGGCGGGCCGGTGGAGGCGACTCCTCCGCCCGGCGTTTCGTTGAAGACCTCGACTATGTCCTAGACCTCAAGCAATCGCTCACGCGCCGGCAATGGGTGAGCATGCTGGAGTCGTTGCTCCGACTGGCGTGTGCGACCCATGTATTGTGGCTCTGCCGAGCAAATCACTTGACGTACCGATTGCTGATTGGAGCACTGCAGGGAACGGCTCCGCCGTCGGAACCCGAGATGCGAGCCCTGCTCGGCATGCGTTCCCAGGGATTCTGGCGCTACGGCCAGTTTGCGGCCGAGACCATCGAGGAGATTGCCCGCGGCTACCTCCAAGCACGCGTTGGCCTGAACGTGCTGCTCCACGTTGCAGACGAAGTGGGTTGCGAGATTTCCAAGCCAGGAGAGCATGCGCTCGCGTCGCCAGATGCGATTCGCCACGCTGCAACCCGACTGTTCGACCGCAGGTCCACGTTCCCGCTGGAAAAGGTGCGATCCACCGTCCAAGAAATTGTCGACGGCAATCCTCGTATCTTCGCAGTAAAAAAAGGAGTGGGCTCCAACATCAAGGAGTTCCTTCGCCATTGCCTTGGCCAGCGACAAACCGCAGAAGAGGGCATGAAGAGCTACGACCAGGGCTACTGGCTTCGCAAGAACGGGTACCACAGCGCTGCCAAGTGGATCGTCTCAGCTGGCCCCGTGGCGGTTTTACTCCTCGTGCATTGCTGCGCCCGTCGCACGCTCGGCCCCGCAACCACGGATGATCTCTGCCGACATCTAGGCGAATATGGCATCACGCTGAAGCCCGATGACGTGACGGGGGCAGCCGACCTGGGCCCCACGCTTCGGCGCATGGGCCTCGTCACGGACAGCCCGGATGCCGAGGGCGGAATGCTCATCCGAAATCCGTTCCGCGCAGCGGGGGAGACGCACTGATGAACGGCTTGACTAACTACCTGTCGCGCTACTTGTCCGACGAGGTGACCCGCATCCTGGGAAGCCCGGCGGGCCGCGAGGTTCGCCCTATCTTCCGCGGTCTGCCCGGCCGCCTGATGGAACAACTGCTCTCCACGCTAGGTGGACAAGCTGGATTGCGCGTCGCGGCACAGAGCGGCGTCGAGCAGCACGTGCCCGTGTTCCTCGTCGCAAGCGTCCCGTCCAATCCCATTGGCCTTGCCTCCGGGAAGTGTACGGATTCGCACTTGCTGCGGGTCCGCAACAACCCCGCTTGTCACTGTTTCCTGACCCTCCTGCCACCCGGCAGCATCGTGAATGAATCCATCAGCTCGTCCGCTACCTACCTCGGGGTTGACCCGGCTCTCGATCGCAGTGACCTTGCGGATGATGCCTTCGTTACACAGCTCATAGAGCATGCGCTTGGCAAGGTAGCCTGGACAGGCGAGCAACGAGACGCAGCACGCCACGTTGTCGAGCAGGCGCTCTCGGACGCCGCGCGGTTGGATATTGGCGCGGAGGAGCGAGAGTCTCAATGGGAAGTCATCGAACGGCTCTTCGAGATTGTCTCCAGCCCAGACCCGACGCCGAGGTTGTTGCTCGCAGGCCTTGGATTCCCGCCGTGCGCTTCGCAAGAGCTAGGCACAAAGCAGCACGTGGGCGTACTGGAGCGCGTGGGGCAGGAACTCGAATCACAGGGTTTTTCTACGGCGTTCGGCACATGGGCCTCCGCGGCTCCAGACCTCCAGCCAGCGTTGACTGCCGCCCAGTCGTTCCTAAGGGAGAGTAGTGGGGACGGGCCAACCTTCGCCAAGTCCCCATCATCGTGGTATCGGCTCCCGATCTCGGAGGTGCTGTCAGGCAGCGTGCCGGCGTGGTGGGACGCGCTGACCTTGGCACGCTGGGACGAGCTTCTCCATTCCGACGTTGTCCCCGACAAGGCCCTGCAAGTCTCAGCAGCAGGAGCACTCGTGGAGGCGAGCCCTGGCTTGCCCGTTCTATTCCAGGAAACCACCGCGTTCACCATAGCGGTGAACGAAGACGAACCCGATGGGGCCGTGGTCAAGATTTCGGTGTCGAGGGGAACCAAGGACTTCACAGCGATTGGAGAAGTCACACTGTCCGGAAGGACGGCTACGTTCACCGACGAAACGCCGCCAGACCACCAGTCTCCCTTGCGGTATCGGTTCGAGGCGGATGGCTATACCGCCGTCGTGGTACGCGCGATCGTCCTGGACCGTTATGCCATTGGCATCGTCGTCCATTCCCGCAGCGCCATCAAGCACTCGTTGTTCAAGAAGGCCAAGAAGGCCAAGGGAGAACAGGAGTGCGATATCGAGTTCCCGGGTGTCGGGAGCCACCACGTGGACATCCTGCATGGCAGGCACGTGGTCATCGGGGATCGCATCACGGGCCACGACACCAGCGCGGAATCGAGCGAGCCGCAGGAGCGGCCGATCAACAAGAGCGGAGATACGTCCGCTGCAACGCTCATCCAGACCGACGATGAGTCCGTGCACGAGTTCACCGCGGAAGTGGGCGGGGAGCAGGTCGTATTGCGCTTGTTCGTTCGTGCGTCCGATGCTCCCCCCGTGGGTGCCGCAAGCGAGTTTGATCGACTCATCCTGGAACATCGATCGGCCGTTCGTCGGGGTGGCGGTGCCGCAAGGGTGGAACCTGCCGCCTGCCGAGCCAATGACCTTGAGCACTGGTTGCTCGAAGACCCAGACTCTTTTCACCCGCTGGTGTTGGGGGAGGACTACCTAGAAGCGTGGGCAACACCACAGTGGAAAACTCGGCCCACGCTATCGGCTGTCCCCATGCAGCACGATCCTCGACCAGAACCTGGGGCTTTTCAGCCACCTGAGGCCTACGTGGCGGCGCGCTCCGCCGTGCAGGCCGCCCTCACGGAGGGTTCATCAGCCGACGAGCTCGTCGAGACCGTTTCCATCGGCGAACGGATGCGCGACGAGGCATTCCGCAAGCTTGTCACCAGTTATCTCGATGAGTACGCCAAGTGGTTGAAGCAGGACTACGACTCGGCCGTCTGGGCGGACCTCGTAACCGTTCATCGCCTCGATCCCAGCGGGGCGGCGCTGCATCCCTATCCACACGCCATCCTCTTGACGCCGCTTCACCCGATTCGCTTCGGATGGCAGGGCGTTGCGCAAGCCTTGTTGCAACACGCCATCGATCATCGACTCCGTTGCCCAGCCGCGAGTATCCTCGATCCACGCTCGACCCCCGACTGCCTCGTGCTCCCATGTCGCACGCCCGTCGGCAAGATTGCGCCGCGCGTGTTCCTCTCCGTCGCAAGCAGCTCTGACTATTGGGGCGTCCTCTGGAGCGGGGAAGGCGACCAGTTACGCGCGCTCGACGACGAAGCAGGTCGGCTCATCTTCGACAAGGAGTTCGGGATCACCATTGACGGCTTGGCGTCTGGATTTAGCGTGCCACAAGTCGAACGAGCCATCGATGAGATGGCGCAAATCTGGTCGGCAAAGAGCACCCTACGTGTCTCTGTCACGAGCGACACACGCGGCTCTAGCTCTTGCAATGAAGGCATTTCTAGCTGGGCTCGCAAGGCGCTGGCGGAGCAGGACCCTTGGCGCTCCGGCGGTGGAAAATCGCTCGAGGTCTATGACGAGCGTGGAGACGATCTCCAGCCCGAAGACGCCGAACTATCCACCCTTACGCAGGTTCTCGACTCTTCGATCCGCTGGTACAGCCGGCCAACGCCTAGCCCGCAGGCCGACCTAGCCATCATCGCGCATCTCGGTACACAGAGCCCGGAACTGGATCGACAAGGTCTTTCTTCTCCGATTGACGCGGTGGGTCTCAACCGCGTACGAGTTCGCCGCCAGCTTGCTGCCAGCGATGGCAAGTTCATTGCCGAAAGCCGAGTAGGCAAACACGAATCGTCTCCTGACACTGTCGAGGCTCTTCCCGAGGTGGCACGGTCCACCAGCGTGCAGTTAACTGCGATAGTCCAGGCGATAGAAGGTCGCTGCGCCGATGCCTTTGACAGCTACGTGTTCATGCCGAAGAAGCCGACGCTCGAAAAGGCCGTCGATGCGGCACGCTATTGTGCCGTCTCCTCCACTAATGTCGATCCTGCATGCTTCTTCACGGTGAGCGACAAGTCCTACCTTTGGGACTATGACCTCCCGTCCTATTCGCGTCGAGCCGGCGAAAACAGCGGCTTTTACCTGATTGCTAATGAGTCGCCAACTATCCGCCACGCAGCTCAGGGTGCAATCAAGGACTTGCAGAAGGATGCGGATACGGACGATGCGACGATCAGCCGCCTCCTCCGCGAGATATCCAGGCGAGGTGTGCCGACGCTCAAGCGATTAACCGGTGGCGGCACGGCATCACTTGGCGAAATCGGTGTCCTTACCTGCCTTCGCACCCTCCAGTGCGAGTTCGCGGAAACCAGTTGGCCATGTGTCTTCCCGGTGCGGACGGAGGGGAGTCCCCTCGTCAACCTCGTCATCCCCGTCGATCCGTTTCGCGCCTTCTTCGACGAGTTGCGGCAAGGGCTCCAGCTACAGGACTTTGAGAGGCCCGACCTGATATCGATCAGCCTTCGATTTGAAGGTGACCAGCTGGCAGCGATGAAGGTCACGCCAATCGAGGTGAAGGCCCGCGCTGATGCGATGGGCGATAGCCAGCTTCGTGAAGCGATCGAGCAAGCCCGGATATTCGCCCGCTTCCTGGAGCAGCTGGCAAAGCGGGCGTCCGAGCATGCCATCTGGGGAATCGCCCATCGGCACCTCATCGCGTCCTGGCTCGACTACGCCTTCCGCGTGTACGGCCAGCTTCGCCACCTCATGGAGTCAACGGACTGGCATAAGTGGCATGGCGAGGTCTTGGCAGCAGTCCTCTCGGGACGCATCGTGCCAGAGGTCGATTCCCGAGGTCGCCTCTTCGTGGTCGGAACGGCCAAGGAGAGCGAGAAGCGAGACCTTGATCGCGACGGTCTCAACGAGGTCCTACTCATCAGCCATGCTGATGCGTATGCCATTCTCACGGATCCGGCGAAGAAGGTACCCGAGCGATTGCGCAACGTGGTAGGTGATTGGCAGCTATCCGCCCAGGCTCGCCCGCCAGGCGCAGCAAGTCATCAACCAGACCCAGCTCCGCCCAGCCCGCCACCTGCCCCCACAGCCGGGGCAGCCGCGCCGGTACCGGCGGCTGCGCCGCCCAAGGAGTCGGCACCGCCGCAGGCAATCCTGTCCACGCCGGCATCTACATCCGCTGCAGCACCTGCGGTCGTTGGCGATGGCGTGCGATTCGCCGTGGGCAACACTGTCGCCACCATCGAGCCACACGACCGCTTCTTCCACCCCAGCAATACCGCCCTCAACCAGATGAACATCGGTATCGTGGGTGACCTGGGCGTGGGCAAGACACAGCTTGTCCAAGCCCTGATCTACCAACTTCGCCGCGACCCCGCCGCAAACCGCGGCCGCGCGCCGAATGTCTTTATTCTCGACTACAAGAAGGACTATTCCAAGAAGGAGTTCGTCGAAGCGACCGGCGCCAGGGTCGTCAAGCCGGAGCACATTCCGCTAAACCTGTTCGATATCCGCGATGCGCCCGACAGCAACAAGGCGTGGCTGCACAGGGCGCGCTGCTTTATCGATATCCTGAGCCGCGTCTATTCCGGGATTGGCCCCGTGCAGCAGGAGCGGCTGAAGAACGCGGTGAAGGACGCCTATGCCACGGCCTCGGCTCAGTCGCTCGCCGCGCCGACCCTTTATGGGGTGTTTGACGCCTACGCACACATCATTGGCGACAAGCTCGATGCGCCTTACAGCATCATGAGCAACATGGTTGACATGGAGCTGTTTACCCGGGACCCCGCGGCGGTACTCCCTTTCTCCGAGTTCTTCGCAGGCCCCGTCGTAGTGGACCTCGGGTACCTCCAAGACGACGACAAGACGAAGAACGTCGTGGTCGCCATCATGCTCAACCTCTTCTTCGCCTACATGCTGTCCCGGGAGAAGCAGCCGTTCCTTGGGACCGACCCACAGCTGCGGTACATCGACTCATTCCTGCTGGTCGATGAAGCCAATAACATCATGCAGTACGAGTTCGATGTCCTCAAGAAACTCCTGCTCCAGGGCCGTGAATTTGGCATCGGCGTGATGCTGGCGTCCCAGTACCTCTCGCACTTCAAGACCGCCAACGAGGACTATCGCGAGCCGCTGCTCACGTGGTTCGTGCACAAGGTGCCCAATCTCAGTGTCAAGGATCTTGTGGGCATCGGCCTGACGGACGTGGACCAGGCAGTAGTCGATCGGGTCAAGGGTCTGGCCAACCACCATTGCCTCTACAAGACATTTGACGTTCCAGGAGAAGTCATCCGTGCCAAGCCGTTCTATGAGCTGAGAGCGCCATAATGGGGCCGCTCCCGAAGCAGCCGGCACGCCGAGTGCACGCGGCGTCGATTGCCGCCTTTCGTCGCCGGCTGTTGCATTGGTTCAGCTCGTCGGCTCGTGAGTTTCCGTGGCGGGCCAAGGACGCCACGCCCTATCTGCAGGTGTTGACCGAAGTACTGGTGCAGCAAACGCGGGCAGAGAGTGTCGCGGCCGCGTTACCAGCGATTGTCCGGAAGTACCCCGGCTGGCGCTCGCTGGCCAAGGCGAAGGTCAGCGAGTTGGAGCGGGTGCTGAAACCGCTCGGTCTTTGGCGTCGCAGGGCGAGGGCTCTCAAGAACCTCGCATCTGCGCTACATGCCCGCTGCTTGAAATGGCCTGTTGAACGGGACGAACTTGAGTCTCTCCCTGCCGTCGGACAGTACGTCGCAAGCGCAGTGCGTATTTTCGTTCATGGGCAACGCGAACCCCTCGTTGACGTGAACATGGCACGCGTGCTGGAGCGGTACTTCGGTTCACGCACATTGGCCGACATCCGCCATGATCCATGGTTGCAAGAACTTGCGCGCCAGGTGGTTTCCGAAGAAGATCCTCGGCTGGTCAACTGGGCGGTCTTGGACTTCGGTGCCCTCGTCTGCACGGCGCGAAACCCGCGTTGTCCAACGTGCCCACTCAGGAAGTCTTGCCTGTACTCTCTTCGTACAGGCAGCGGCAAGATGAGTCTCCGAGTTGTTGACGCGAAACAGCGCCCACGTTGATGAAGCGGGAGACGCGGCCCCTCTCCCGCTCCAAGCCTCACTCTCTACCCCCCACGAGCAGCTTGCACGCATCGCGAAGATGTCGTGCGTTAGCTTCCCAGGATACGTGTCTTGGCCACTCGTTCGATGGCTCCAGCGTCGATTCCCCCGTCGGGCGCATCCTCCGACATGATGAGTTGGTCGACAAAGCCATGAGCCTTATACCACGCAAGCTTCTTCTCCCAGGCCTCGCGGTACGTGGGGACGCCGAGCATCCCCAAGTGCTCCCAGTAGAAGATGTCGCCCTGATACCCGACCGTGAAGTCCGGCAGCCGGAAGTCACGCGGATCGCCGGGCGGAGCCAACGGCTTTTCGTATTCGTAGCTGATCCCCAGTCGCTCCAGTGTGTCGGCGACAATGACCTCGCTCTTGGAGCGCACCGGGATGCCGCGCCGCGTCCGATGGATAAGACCCTCCGGATGGAAGGCGCCGGCCTCGTCGGGCCGGAGGGAGAGCGCGAACATGTGCGTGTTCCGTAGGTCCGTGTCGGACGCGGCCGGGTGCCGGAGCGCCAGCAGCGGCCCGATGTCCTTCTCCACGAGCAGCACAAGGCGCTTGCGGAACCGTGTGAGCCCCGTGTAGACCAACTCGCGTGACAAAGTGGTGGCGCTCTGCGGGATGATCAGGAACACCACATCGAAGTCGCTGCCCTGCGACTTGTGAACCGTAAGCCCATACGCAAGCTCCAGGTCCTCGTTCACCTGCGACCGGCCGAAGGCATAGGTGACACCCGGCTGCGTGGCGAAGGCCACAGCCATCCAGTCCTTCTTCCCATTGTCGCCTTTGGTGGTCGTGGCGACGATGCCGATCTCGCCATTGGCGATGTAGTTGAGCGCCGAGTCACTGCGTGGCCACGCCTTGCCCCGGCGGTTGCGCGTCTGGATCACCTTGTCGCACCAGACCAGCTCGCGGTCCCCGAACGGGCGGGGAAAGTGGCCCATCCTCGCCCGGCTCTTGGTCAGGATGCCGCCGCGGTACTCGGCCTGGATGACCCGGTTGAGTTCTTCCGTGCCGTGCAGGTCCGTGCGGGTCGGGCAGAGAATCTGCCATGCCTCGCTCTTGGAGTAGTCGCTGTTGGCTCCGTCAATTCCCAGCGACGCGTTGAACGACTTGTAGTCCTTGGGTGCGATATTCAACAGCGAGGCGAGCCGGCCCCTGAGTTTGTCCATCAGGTCATCGGGGCTTTTCCAGAAGATGCACTCAAGATCACCGACGCTTTGGGATCGGCCGATAGCGCTCAAAATTTCGTCGTCGGCAGGATGCACCGCGTCCGACCGATACCCGTCCGCGAGCGATAGCGCCGCGCTGGTGTGGGTGCCCGTTCCTGCCTCGTCGACGCGCATGCAGGTGTTTAGCTTCGCCAAGCACTCAGGGTGTTCCTTCTTGAGCCAGTGGATGGTGTCCACAAACGGCCGCCCCGGCCCGATGGGAGGCAATTGATTGGGATCGCCGACCAGGATCAGCCTCTTGAGGGTGCCGGTGTCGAGCGCCCTAATGAGCGTGCCGAACAAGTCGGCGGGGATCATCGAGCACTCGTCGATCACGACTGTTGTCGCGGAGAACGTCGTGCCTCCGGCCTGCTTGAGCGCGAAGGTCGCCGGCAGAATCCAGTCCTGCTTGAGCAGGAACTGGTGGATCGTCATCGCGTTCCGTTCAGTCTTGGTGGCGAGCCGCACACGGGCTTTGCCCGTCGGCGCCAGGAGCAAGAGAGGCTGCTTCCCTTCGACGCGTTCAAGCTCCGCGAGGAACACTTGCAGCACTGAGGTTTTCCCGGTGCCGGCGCCACCGGTCAGGACGGCGAGTTTCTGAGTGAACAGTGTCTCCAGCGCTCGCCGCTTTTCTTCAAACGCCGCTCGGTCCCGCTCCGTCTTGGGCGACTTGAAGCGGCGTTCGAGCGCTGCCAACCAATCCGGCTTCGCGTTCTTGCCTGTGACGCGGCCGGCACGCTGCCGCACAAGGTCGGCGGCCGTGGCCTCCAACGCCCGGAGCGACCGAAGGGCAGCGAGAGGCGGCAGGGCGTCTAGGGCAGTCCAGAGCCGCTGCTCGTGGAACGCCAGGTCGGCCCGGAAGATTTCGATGTCGGGCTTACACTCGCGACGGTCATGGAACCGCTCGCGCGTCCGTCGGAACAGGTCGGTCAGCGGCAGCAGGGTGTCGCCTTCCGCCCCGGCGTCCGTGAGCACGGCTGCTGCCACCGCGCGCACGCGACGTGGATCGTCCGGCTCGGTGCGTTCAGTGACGAACAGCGCCGCGTCCCCGTCTGGGAGCATGCCGTGGTCGATGACTTCCAGCCCGATCGGTTCGGACTCGTCGGTGCCGCGGTCAAGCTCGCAGATGATGTACGGGTTCGCTACCAGTTGAACTTCGGTAGCCACGATCCCCGCGTCGCCTCTCTCCGTCGGGTCCGCGATGCGTTGCACTTGCGCGGGCGTCAACTCAAAGCGCGCAAGAGAGGCCAGCAGGTCGTGTCGGCCGGGAATTTTTTTCCACTTGGTTTGGGCCTTTTTCAGTTCGGCGGCATGGGGGCCTTCGGGCACGGGCGTCTTGCCTTCGAGGAATGCCCGAACGAAGTCCCACGGGTTCTCCCGTTTCTTGGCCAGCGGCGCGAGAACACCACGCTGAAACGAAGTGCCGGTCTGGCACCCCAGGAATTGCAAGACGCTCCCTACGCCGGGGAACGGGCCGCGCTCCCGCCAGAGTTCAGCAAGCACGTCATTCAGCCACGCCAAGCGCCCCGTCCAGTCGCCGGCGATCTTGTTGTCGCTGCGCACGCGCTCCACGCTGCGGATGAGGTGCTCAATCACCGTGAGCGCCGAATCATCCGTTACATGCTCGCCGACGAAGGAGAAGTCCCCTAATGCCGCGCTGGGGATCGAGCACACGATGTCATTGAGCGGAAGCGATGCTCGCGCGTACTCCTGATACGGAAGGCGTACGCCCTGACGTGGAAAGTCCTGAGTGATCCGCCGGGACCAGATCGGGTAGGGCACCTTCTGCTTGGGTGTGGTGCCAAAGTACAGTTGCTGTCCGACCTCGGAGATGCGGCCGACTCCGACCAGCACCCGGGCGGCGGCGTCCTCGAAGGGGTGCCCGTCCTTGCAGTAGTAGAAGATCAGCGACCGGCCTGCTTCGAGCTTGCCCCAGAACGCGGCCAGGAGTTCCTTCTGGCGGTCGTGCTCCATCACCCAGCCGCCGTCCTTGGGCTCGTCGGGCTGGCGAATCCGCAAGTTCTCAGCTTCGCAAACCTCCCGGAAGTTCTCCTCCCGCATCCACCGGTACGGGGAGGGGCAGCACGAATATGGGGGGACGTCCTCCGTCACCGGCAAGAGCCGCCGGAACTCGAGCGGGTCCGAATGGACCGCCTTGTACGGGCGCGGGGCGAACGCGCCCACGTCGCGAGAGCACGGGGGCAGCGGGCCCTTGAGTTGTTGGAGAGGCGTGCCGGCGGATGCCTGCTCGTCATCATCCCGCCGGCCCGCACGGACATGCTGGTGCGCGATGCACGAGGTGTTTCCTTTGGGATTCTGGCAGATACAGCCATCCCAACCATTGTCGTGCCAGACCAGCCGGGCTGAAAGGTGTGTACCCATACCGCTCCTCCGCAAACGACCGGGGACGGCAATCGTAACAGCCGCGGGCCTACCAGAGGCGACTCGGTTGATGAAGCGGGAGACGCGCCCCCTCTCCCGCTCCAAGCCTCACCCTCTACCCCCCACGAGCAGCGTCTCTCGATACCATCCTGGGAACGGAGATGCCTCGCCATGCCCAACAGAACCAAGCTTGAATCCGGGTTGGCGGCGGTCGAGCAGTTGATCAGCAGCTCGATCGTGGCGATCGAGCCTGTACGCGGCGAGCCGGATCTCAGGGCGATTCATTTCGGGCAGCCGGTCGCTGCCAACGACCTAGACGCCGGAGACCTCTTGGAATCGCTCATCCAGGAATACGTATCAGTTCACTTTCGCCGGCTGGGTTTCACCGCCATCCAGGGACCGTTTGGGAGGGGGCCTGATTTTCGCGTCCGCCACGGCGGGAAGTGGGCGCTTGCCGAGGTAGAGCGAAGTTGGAGGCACTACTTCCAACACGAGCACCACCGGCAGGCATCGTTTGCGGAAACCCGGTACCTCATCGTGCTCGCCGCAGACTTACCGCCGGCACGAACGCCCGGGAAGCTGCCCGAGACCGTCATTCACATTGACCTTCCGCACTTCGTCGAGTGGCTCAATGAGACAAGGACCAAGGGCCAGCCTGCCGAGCGGCTGAATGCCAAGGTCGTCTTTCTTGCCCACGCCATGCACGGACACTGGCTTGGCCTGTGTCCCGACACCGAGCGCGACATGGCAACCTGCCCCGACTGTACCTCCTGCGCTTACTTCGAGATGAACTTCCACGCGCTGGCCATCGACTACCTCGCCTCGCATCTCGACAGGGGCGCCAAGTCGTCCGACGAGTTGTTCGACCTGTCAGCGGTCAAGGAGTCGGACCTTCGCACCTTCGTCGAGAGCCGCACGCCGCAAGCGATCTCCTTGGCGCAACTCACGGTGAAGCGGAGGCCCGTCGCCACGCAGCGACGCGCTCGTCGAAAACGCGGCACGAAATGATTGGAGAAGTCGATTGCTGGAGCGGACATGGCAAAGGCACTAGTGGCGTTCAGGGAAGGCGACCGGTCCGAGTACTTGGCCCAAAGCGTGTTCTCAACCATTGGGTTCGTCGTACCGGTGGCACGCCAGGAGGATCGTTTTCTCACCGATCTCGTTGTACAACTGAACATTGAGTGCAAGGACGCCACGCCGCCCGTCGTGGAACCCACTGGCTTGTCTATAGCTGTCCAGGTAAAGAGCAACTACGAACCGATCGCCGAGACCCATGATCCGGCCGCGGCGGCGCTGGTGGCCGCGTTCGGCCACCAGCCGTGGTTCGTGGCGGTAGTCGAGAAGAAGACCGACTCTCTCAGCGTGTACTCAACGCTCCAAAGGCACTTTTGGAGGAACGTCACAGGATTTTCAATCGCCCTGGAAGCCGCGCCGCATGACAAGGCCAGTAGGCGTCCAAGGACCGTGTATGTCGGCCCGCCCGTGGTTCGAGCGGGACTGCGCGAACTTGACTCGGAGAACGGGAACCGACGCGCCCGTGCGAGGCAACGGTTCCGGGAGACGATGCTGTCATGGGCACGCCTGGATGCGACCAACATCGCGTACCGGACGCTGGGCATCCCTGCCATCCTGTTACCGCGAAGCAGCTGGCAAGGCGGGCTCCTTCGTGATGAAGACACTCAACTCCACTTCATTATCGACCAGGTAGAGCCAGAACGGGTAATGCGAGGAACGGCGCTCGCGGTCCAGGCGGCTCGTATCTGCCTGCAACGGGTCGGCGTAAATGACACTTCCGCGCTCACGCGGACCAACGCACTTCGCGAGATGCGCGAACTGGGCACGCTTTTAGAGGTTCACCCGGTCATCCCGGACGTTCTCACGTGTTCCATACCAATGTTCCCCTCGCAGGCAGCCGGGAACCACGCGGTTTGATGAAGCGGGAGACGAGGCCCCTCTCCCGCTCCAAGCTTCACCCTCTACCCGCCACGAGCAGTTGAGTGAATCACGGGGGAATACGAGAACGAAATGGCCGTATCGTTTCCCGGCCAGGAGGTCGTTGGAATGCAGCAGTATCCAAACCACGGCGACGACAGGAACCAGGGCTGGTGTGTCTACTGCGGTGGCCTAGACGAAACCCGTGACCACGTTCCTTCCCGAGTCCTTCTTGACGAGCCGCTCCCGGAGAACTTGCCCGTCGTGCCGGCATGCGGAAAGTGCAACAGCTCTTTTTCACGCGACGAGGAATATCTGGCGTGCCTCGTGGAGTGCGCGCTCACTGGTTCCCTCGCAACGGCGTCCAATCGCGCTCGTGTCGGCTCCATCCTGGAACGCTCTGCCGGCCTCGCCGCCCGCCTTGAGGCCGCTCGCTACGAGTCCGGGGGGCAAGCCGGATTCTCGGCGGAAACCGATCGCGCGCGCAACGTGCTAGTCAAGCTTGCACGCGGGCATGCCGCGTTCGAGGAAAACGAGCCCCAGCTAGGCGAGCCCGCATCGGTGTCATTCGCACCCTTTACCGCGTTGAGCGAGCAACAGCGAGCACGCTTTGAATCCGCGACGGATCCAAGGGGGTTTTGGCCGGAAGTGGGTAGTCGCGCGATGCACCGGGCAGTTCTCGGCGAAATCGGACCAGCTGGATGGGTCGAGGTCCAGGCTAATCGATACCGCTACCGAGTTCACCCGGGAGGACGAACGGTGCACATTGTCATCGCCGAGTACCTTGCGGCCGAAGTGATGTGGGAGTAGATCGCTTGCGCCGGCTTCAAGCTGGCAGTTCGCTCTGCTTCACCACCGAGAACTTCCCTTCGCCGCGGGACTCCCAGGCACGGGCCTCGTGCAAAGCGTCTTCCTCGAACTGCCAGCCACGCTCCATTTTGTCGTCCCGGTAGTAGACGTTTCCCTTGAGATCCACGATTACGTAGAGTTCCTCGGTCTCCGGGATGGTCAGCGGAATCGTCTTGGAGGCTCGGCCGGCATCGAACGCATCGTCATTCTCGTACTCGCAGATGGAGTCCGCCGAGAAGACGACGAGCGAACCGTCATCGCGATTAACGGTCACCAAATAGATGCCGCCGCCGCTCTGCCAAGCCTCTCCCCCCACGATTACCGCAAGTTGTTCGGCCGTTCGCTCATCCATCGCTGTTTCTCCGACGAGAGTGTATCAGACACAGTCGATACGGCGATCCGTCCTGCTCGGTTGCGCCTTGCCACTCGAATACGACAGATTTTCTGGCCGGTCCCGGACCGCCGCGGTGGGTGCGTTCTGCGGCAGCGCCCAAACGGGGGTTGCCGTAAACTCCGCCCAATGGCGAGCGCATTGGTCATTCCCTGCCACATCCGCACCAAGTGGGACTTGAAGTGCCTGGTTCGACTGCTCGACAGCGTGCGGGCTCAGTCCACTCCGTTTTCTCGCGTCTATGTTGTGGATGACGCGAGCCCGCTGAAATACTCCTTGGCGGATCGCGATGTCGAGCACATCGTCTTGGAGACCAATGGCGGGCCGGCACGAGCCCGGAATGTCGCCGTTGTCATGGCAATCGCCGCGGGTCACGAGCTGGTCTTTTTCACCGACCACGACTGCATACTCGACCGTGACTGGCACGGTCACATGGCCCGTTTCCTATCGGACACCGACTTCGCTGCAGTGGGAGGGATGACCTATTCCTGGGGCTCGACGCTCCTAGACCGCTACCACGAGGTGAACGGCACATTGGCCGGGAAGTGGCTGCTTCCGGATCGGCGAGAACTCTGGTACATGCCGTCCTTGAACTTGGGCATGAAGGCATTTGCCGCACAGGAGTTTCCGTTCGACGAGCGGTTTCCGCGCGCGGCCGGCGAGGACGTGGACCTGTGCCTGCGGCTCCGCAGCAAGTACCGCATCGGGTTCTGTGCCGAGGCCAAGCTCTGGCACGACTTCGGCTATGCGAGCACGATCACGGGATTCTGGCGCTTCGTCAGGCTGTTCATGAAGTACAAGAGTTCCAGCGCGACGCTGTACGAGGGGCACACGGTCCTGATGTGGGATGCCTCTGAGTCCATCTTTGAGGGCAACAAGCATGAGCCTGATCTACGACTTGCGGATGAAGGGGCCGGGGATCGGACGCGCCGTCCGGGATTACCTCGGCGAGATCAGGCACTTCGCCCGGCGAGTGGAGAGCCCGATCCAGCGGGTGCCTCTGGTCATGCTCAAGTCGATCGAGTGGTCCATCTACCGGTGGTACAAGACCCCGCTCCGTCGCTTCTACGGGGTCAAGGGCAACGAGTTGATCTACATGATCACCAACGCGTGCAATGACCGCTGCCCGAAGTGCGCTATATGGGAACACCCCGAGCCCAAGAACCAGCACCTTGACGTTTCCCACTTTCTGCGCTGTCTTGAGCGCCTTCACCACAACCTGTACCAGGTCACGCTGACCGGGGGCGAGCCCCTGCTGTTCAAGCGGGACATCGTCAAGATCGCCGACGAGGCGCACCGGCTGGGCGTGCCGATGGTCATGGTGACGAACGGCCGCGGACTGGACGAGGGATTCCTGACCCGGTATCAGCAGCAGGGGCATGTGCTCGTGATTTCTGTGGACTCCGTAAACCGCGAGAAGTGGAACGAGTTCAGGGGCACTCAGACGTTCGACCTCGTGATGCCCAAGATTGAAATGGCCCTTCGCATTCTGGGGGATCAGCTCCGTATCCAATCCGTGCTGTCGAAGGAGTCGGAGCAGGAGATCCCGAAGGTGGCCGCGTGGTGCAAGGAGCGCGGCATACGACACAATGTCCAGCTCTATCAGGATTTCGGGGCGAACAACTGGACGTACGCTGTCGAGCCGGCGCAGATGGCGTCGGACAGCTCGCCCTGTGCCGCCCGCAAGAACATCTGCGTCTATCCCAACGGGGATATCGTGAAATGCTTCGACCACCGCAGGATTCCGATCGCGAAGGAGCCTCTCGGCAACATCGCAAGGCAGGACATCCTGGAGATTCTCTGCACTCGGCGTTCAACGGAGGTGTCAAGGGCGATGCTCGGTTGCAACTTCCCCTGCAAGCAGATGTCGTGCAACAAGCCCCAGGCGGCACTATTCCGATGAAGACCCCATCCGCCGACCTGATTTTGCTGAAGGGTGCTCCCGGGGTTGGAAAATCCACCACGGCGAAGCTCCTCGCGCCGCACTTTCCATCGGGCGTGCGCATCGAGGTGGACGCACTGCGCCAAATGGTGACCTTCGTGGACTGGACCAATCAGGCGGAGCACCGAAGCCTCCTGAAGCTCTCAGCCAAGCTCGCCGCGGGCTTCATTCACTCTGGTCAATCCCCCGTCATTCTGGTGGACACATTCAGCGGCGACAAGATCGACGGCTTTCTTGCCACCTTTCGAGAAGAAAGCCCGCAAAGCCGGGTGTTCGTGGCGGTTCTGCATGCTTCCGACGAAGTGCTGCGACAAAGGATCACCGACCGCGACGGGGACGCATTTCGCGACATCCCGATTGCGATGCGGATCAATCACGAATCGATCGTCGGTGCCCAGCCCTTCGAGACTTTGATCGACACGACCAGCCTCGTTCCAACCGGGGTCGCGGATGCGATCCTAAACGCGATCCAAACCCACCAGATTGATGGAGCAGGAGGCGCGCCCCATCTCCCGCTCCAAACCTCATCCTCTATCCCCAACGAGCAGGTTTCGTTTGCCGCAGACCGATAGACAACTCCAGTTCGGAGCCGTCGCCCTGATCCGTGACGCGTGGCCGAACCGACGGAATCACGATTCTGACCCATGGAGGGCCTGATGCCGCATCCCCCCGTACAATCCCCATCATGCTGACCCGCCTGTACTGCGACAACTACAAGTGCCTCGTGAATTTCGAGTTTCGGCCAGGGCCGACGCAACTGCTCATGGGCCACAACGGGGCTGGAAAGTCCACTGTTTTTGAAGTTCTTGCCCTGATCCGGGACTTTGCGGCGCGGGGCGAAACATGCGAGGACAGGCTCGTGGGGCAGACCCGCACACGGTGGCAAGACCTGCCCGACCAGCGATTCGAACTGGACGTGAAGGGAAAGTCCGGTGTTTTCACGTACGAACTGGTTGTTGACGAATCTGGACGGCCGCTGCGCCCTCGCGTCAAGAGGGAGAGGCTGTCGCTTAGTGGCAAGCCGCTTTACCTGTTTGAGGACGGCGTTGTGCACCTGCACAACGATCGTTTTGAGGATCGGACGCAGTTCGAGTTCTTTCCAAAGCGGTCGTTTCTAGCAGAGATTGAAGCCCGTCACGATAACAAGAAGCTCATGGAGTTCAAGTCGTGGCTTGAGAAGGTGCTCTGCGTGCAGGTCGATCCGAAGCGAATGCAATCGGAGGCGGCAAAGGAAGCAATCTATCCATTGCCGGACCTCTCAAACTTTGCCGAGTGGTATCGGCATCTCCGTCAGGACAGCAGTGCGGCTACGGACGAACTGAGAGCATCGCTCCAAGGCGTAATCGGCGGCTTTGAGGGATTGGACTTGAAGGGACCACCGAGTGGAACTCGCGTATTGCAAGTGGCTTTGCGCACAGGTTCCGAAGGCAAGTCTCAACAGTATGGGTTTGCCGAGCTGTCTGATGGGCAGCGGGCGCTTGTCGGCTTGTACACCTTGCTCCATTGTGCTCTGACGGACAATGCCACGCTCTGCATCGACGAACCTGACAACTTCGTCGCTCTCGCGGAAATTCAGCCGTGGTTGCTGCGCCTAACCGACCGTGGAACGGACACCAACTCCCAAGTAATGCTGGCCTCGCACCACCCCGAGCTTCTCAATCAGCTTGCTTCGCGTAATGGTGTGATCATCGAGCGAATGGACGCGGGACCTACTCGGGTGCGATCGTTTGCTCCACCGGCCGACACCACATTGACCCCCGCCGAGATTGTCGCCCGGGGGTGGGAGCATGCCTGACCGGATTGCGAAGATCATCGTGCTAGCCGAAGATCAAGAGCACCAGAACTTGGTGAGGCGCTACCTGCTCCGATGCGGTCACGAGTATCGCAGCTTCGAGTTTATTGCGCTGCCCGGCAACCGAGGATGCGGCTCGCAGTATGTCCGAGAGCACTTTCCGGAGCAGGTTGCCAAGTGTCGCGAAACGCTTGGCCGACGCGCTTCGTGTTTGCTCGTCGTGGTCACCGATGCTGATAATCTGACCACGAACGTGAGAGAGCAAGAATTGCAAGCGGAACTTGCACAAGCGGGCTACCCCCAGGTCGCGATAGGCGAGCCCATCGTAATCCTCATTCCAAAGTGGCACGTCGAGACCTGGATCAAGTGCCTGCTTGGACAAACAGTTCAGGAATCGGATAGAGATGCGGACAAGCCCCCCGTTGATGCCGAGCAGATCACCACTGCCGCGAAGACTCTTCACGATTGGACGAGACCCAACGCGCAGGTGGGTCCGACGTGCGTGCCATCGTTGCGGTCGGCCTTACCGAGGTGGCAACGAATTGGCTAGTTGCCACGCCACGCGGACAACGCGAGCAGCGACGTGACCAGGGTCGGAGACCGCTCGACATCTCTTTCGCCCCGATCCGGCAATGTCGATAGACGGGCAATCACCGTGACGCACTGCGTCGGTGCCTGTCGGCCTTGCCAGTATCCCTCAACCTTCCAAAACCGCCTTGGCGCTCAGCAAACGGCGTATTTCCACCTCCCATACCCTAACGCCCTCCAAGAAAAGTTCTATTGGTGTACTGTCACCCCGATTCGGCAAGCGACCCCTCCGCTTCGGAGGGGTTGCTTGATGAATAGAGTCGCACGATTGAACCTGCGACCGCGGGCGAGCGCAGCGAGAACGCTGGTCGCACGGTTCGCGCCCGCGCGGAGCGAGGGCGCTGCGAAGCACGATTCTGTCACCCCGACTTTTCGAGAGATCATGCCCTTCGAAGAGCACGTCGAAGGGCTTTCACGTGTCGGGGCAAATTGCTTGCAGACTCATCCTGGCCCTCTCTGGCTGTACATGGATCAAGACGCGCGTGATGGCAGTCAGCAGCAATCGTTGCTGAGCAAGACGGTCTCAGAGAGACGCTCCAACTCCTGATCACGGCTGTCCGGCTTGCACCATGACCTTGAAGCCCCCGTAGCACATGCGCTTGCAATCAAACGGCACATCACCCTTCGACATGGCCGCTGCGATTCGGGGGTCTGCCATGACTTTCTTGTTCACCGCATTTCGATGCGCCTTGGTCTTGTACGTGATCCATGCGAAGACCACGGTCTCACCCGCCTTGCACGAGGCGGCTTTACGGAAAGAGACCATGCCCTTGATGTTCATGTCGTCGCCGACGGTCTCGTAGTACGAGAGTGCCCCATGGTCGAGCCAAACCTTGCTCGCGACCTTCGCGAGCTTCTTGTACGCAGCAAGGTTCTTGGTGGGAACGGGAATCACGAATCCATCGACGTATGCCATTCGATTGCTCCTTCGGTGATCACCCCGCACGCGTATGCGGGCAGTGTAGCAGTAGCACAAGCAGCGTAGATCGCTCTGCGTCATACGCCAGACCGGCCGCTATCTACGCGAGCACTCGCTCCGCCTTCTCTTTGATCTTCGATAACTCGTACGACCACCCTTCGTGGACGCCCTGCGCGTGCTCAGGATCGATAAGCCCCATCGCTCGATGCGTCAGCCGCAGGATGCAACGCTCGCCATCAGGCAAGATGCGATACTGAACGTGCGAGATCGCAGGATACGACATGAACAGCGGGCCAGTGATCTCGATGAGCGGCTTCGGGTGCGGCGGCGGCTTGATCACCTGCACATGCCCCCAGAAATGCCCGGTATCCTTGCCGAGATCTCGGTACCACCGCCCGCCGGGCCACGCCTCGAAGACCATCGGAAACTTCGAGCCGTCGGGCATCTCACTCTCCGGGCCCAGCATCGCAAGGAGTGATGCGTACACATCCTCCACGCCGGCATTGATCTCGATCTCCTGCTCGATACGCAAGGTTTCGATGTGGTCCGCCCGAGTAGACGTGGTCATGGCCTGCACCCCTTTGCTCACTCTTTGCCGAGCGACTCCGCACGACGCTTGATTCGCCCGAGCTGATGTGTCCAGTGTTTCTCAAACGTGCTCACCCAGTCGTGAACCGCCTTCAGCTGTCGCGGACTCAGTCGATACACCCGCTCGCGACCGCGACGAGTCACAGCAACAATGCCCACCTCACGGAGCACCGCCAGATGCTTCGAGACAACGGGCTGCGGCAGGTCCAGGGCGACCACAAGCGCCCCCACCGGCTGCTCGCCCTCGCGGCCCAGCAACTCGATGATGCTCCGACGCCTCGGCTCGGCGATGGCCGCGAATACATCCGCGTGAGATGAAGGCCTGCCCATGACCAATCATATTCCGTTACTTGCATATGTCAAATGCGCGTTGACACCTCGCCTCACGTGCATGACCCGCTCAATGCACCTGATCAGTCAAGACGGTCATACGAGCGTGGTGAAGCGGACTCGATCAGGTCAGCGAGGCGACTCGCCGCTTGATCGAGCGATTCACGATCATCGTGCTCGATGGCTCGACGAACCGCAGGCAGCAGCCAGTTTGCATATCCCGAGGTCTCGTCGGTCGCTACATACCAGTTGCGGAACCATGGCCTGCCCGGCAGGCCCTCGTCAACGACCCACCTGCTCCCTGTAGACAACGAGCCGACACCGAGCGGCTGCATGCCGAATCGGCTGGCATTCCGCTGGGCGGAGAGTGAAGCACGCCCGAGACCCGGCACGCCCCAGGCATCGGGCGAGGCGCGGTGCGCGAGCCCCCTCTCGACCGCGAGCGTGTCGAGTTCACGGATTCGGACCGCACACTCGTCGAACGCACGCGCGACATCATGCGGAACTCGTGGCGCACTCGCCAGTCGCATGGCAATCACCGAGGCCATCCGCGTGATCATCAGGGCCGGCTCATAATCGTCGCCAACGACTCGCCAATACCACGGCAGCGAGTCGTAGACCGAGTGGTAACTGTTTCCCGCGCTCCCGCTCGACCCGAGACTGATGCTCGGCACGCCGGCGTGCATCAGGAATGGAACATGGTCGGAACCGCCGCCCAGATCACCGATTGGCGGCTCCTCAAGGCGAGGGCTCTCGGGCCGTTCATCGGTGACCTCTGAGGCCGGCATCGATCGCGCAAGCCACTCATCGAACACGCTCGTCCCGATCGGCTTGCGTGCCGCGGGCACCACGCGCGATGAGTCGACGATCAGCGACTTGAGTTCAGGGCTGGCGGCCGCACCGAAGTGCGGCCCCATCGAGGCCATGTCGAGATTGATGTAACCGATGCAGTTGCGCGTCAGATCATCGCGACGCTTCTCCACATACTCGCTGGAGCCGATGATGCCGAACTCCTCAGCGCCCCATGCCGCAAAGACGATCGACCGACGGGGCCGATAGCCATTCTTTGCGATCTCGGTGATCGCCCGTGCCGCCTCCAGCATCGCGATGGTCCCGCACGCCGGATCAGACGCACCGTTCACCCACGCATCGTGGTGGCAGCCAATGACCATGTGCTGCGCCCTCTCCGCGGCAGAGCCCGAGCCTTCGAGCCGCGCGAGGACATTCGCCGTTCGCATGATCTCTCGCTCCTGCTTGACCACCAGACGGACCCGAAGATCGGTGCCGCCCGACAAGACATAGCGAGAAGGCAGACCACCCCTCCATCCTTCCGGCACATCAGGACCGCTCATGCGCTTCAGAATCTCCGACGCCGCGCCGTAACCGATCGGCTGAACAGGAATCCTCGGAAGCGCAACCTCATCGAGCTCAAGACGACGGGCATGCTCCGAAGCAAAGAGACCGGGCGTCAGCGGATCACCCTGATAGCCGAGCGTCAGAATGGACCCTCGCTGGATGCAGCAATCGTTCGCCCAACCCCCTTCCGGATAGACAGCGCCCCGAGAAAATCCGCTATCGGCCGGGTCTGTGTAGATAATCAGACCTGCCGCACCTGCCTCCTCCGCGTACTTTGCCTTGAATCCTCGGTAGTTGCCGCCATACCTGGCGATGACGATCTTTCCTCTGCAATCGATCCCGAGACTGCCGAGACGCTCAAAGTCCTGCTTTGTGGCGTAGTTCGCGTACACGATCTCGGCAGTGACATCGCCCGAGCCGCTGTAAGCGTTCCACGCGAGCGTGACCAGGGGATCCGGGTTTGCGCTCGTCGGGTCACCGAGCACAGGACGTTCGCGCAGCTCGAGCGAGACATCCCCGCCATCGGCACCGGCCCCAAGGATCTCGACGCTCGCGTGAACAGGCCGAGCAAGCAGCGGAAAGAACTCCTCGATCTCGACACTCCATCCCTCGAGCATCTGGCCTTCTTCAGTCTGCCCCATGGCCCGGAACGTACGGGCGATATGCTCGATCGTCCTCCAATCACCGGGCGTTCCCGCGACGTGGGGCTCCTCGGCAAGCATCAGATGCAGCCGCAGGAGCTCCTCACGCGATGGAATAGACACGAGCTCACGCTCGCGCTCAAGGTACGCCGCTCTCTCGCGCGAACGCCAGGACGACAGCGACGCACCATCGGATCCTGTCGCCCGCATCGAGCGGTGACTCGGGGTGCAACCCGCTGTGACGCACAGGATCGACACGATGAGCACGAGATACATGAAGTGAGATCTGGCCAAAGTCGTGCTCCGTTATGCGGCTTCGGATTGATGACGCGGAGTCGCTCGGATCGACGTGACCGCCTGCGACACAAAGAACACCGCGAGTGCAAGAAGGATGACCGCGACCACTCCATTGATGACAGGCGTGAAATCCCCCGTGCCGCCGATCGCCGCTCGGAACCCGTGCACCACCTGAACCACAAGTGCAGTGACAGTGATCGCCATCACGAAGACCATCGGAACAGCCGTGTACCAGCACCTCTTGCCATTCCGCTTGAGCCACACCGTGATCCCGAGCAGCGTCAGCGCGGCAAGCAACTGGTTCGATGACCCGAAGAGCGTCCAGTAGGCGCGATAGCTGCCCGGTGCTGAGGTCAACAGAATCCCCAGGGGGACCCCCACTGTCGCAAGAGACGCCACGGCTCCACCGACACGCCCCTTAACCTCGAAGAGTTCCTGCAGCAGGTAACGTCCGAGCCGCGTCGCAACATCGAGTGTATCGAAGACGAAGGTCGCGACGGCCATGGCGCCGAAGGTCTTGGCGAACAGCAACGCGTTCTCACCCAGCATCAACGTCAGAAAGCGAGCGATACCGTCACCATAGATACTGCCCGGCGGCACACCCTTGGTCTGCTCCGCGCTCATGATCATCACCGTCGAGAGCGCGATGATCGCGACAAAGCCCTCAAGGAGCATCGCGCCGAACGCGACTGGCTTGCAGTGGCTCTCCTTCTCGATCTGCTTGCTCGTCGTTCCCCCGCAAACCAGACCATGGAAGCCGCTGCACGCCCCGCACGCGATGGTGACAAACAGGAACGGGAAGAGGATCGTGGTCATCTTCGGCACCTCTTCACCCCCCGCGAAGAAATGGAAGAGCCCATCGAAGCCGACTCCAGGCGCAATCATGGGCTGCTCGACGCGGTACCCCCCGAAGAGAAGCCCCACCAATCCGATCCCGATCGCGAGGTAAAGCACAAATCCGCCCAGATAGCCCCGAGACTGCTGCAGAAGCCACAGCGGGAACATGCTCGCGGCAAGACAGTACCCGAGAACAATCCAGTACCATGCCTTCGCGTCGAGCAGCAGAAGTGTGCTCATCTTCGTCCCTAACCACACGACACCAAGTGTGGCAGGAACGAACACCGCCGTCAGCAGCCACATCGGCCACCTGAAGAACCGCTGCACGACGCCCATCACGGTCGCCAGCAACAGGTACATCACGCTGGCCGCTGCAACCGCCCCTCCCTTGTTGAACTCCACCCCAGCCAATCTCGCCAGTTCTTCGTCGTTGTTCGTGAACGTGGCGACCGTGACATCCGTGAACGCAACGATCACATACAGCAACGCCAGCCAGATGAACGCAACCAGCGCGGCCCACGCCTTCTTGCTGATGTTCGCGCGGGCGATCTCTGCGATGCTGTGCGCCCCGTGGCGCACGCTCGCAACGAGCGCAGAAAAATCATGCACGGCACCGATGAAAACCACTCCCAGCAAGATCCACAGCACACACGGCAGCCACCCGAAGTCCTGGCACGCCACGATCGGCCCGACGATCGGACCCGCCGCGGCTATCGCGGAGAAGTGCTGCCCCAGCAGGTAAAAGGGCCTTGTCGGAACAAAGTCGATCCCATCCGCACGAGCAACCGCTGGCGTGGTCGTCCGGTCATCGAGCCGAAACTGTCGCGCGATAAATCTGCCATACGTCAGATACCCTACCGCCAGAACCGTCATCGTGACCAAGGCAAGTGCGAGTAGACTCATCCGAATTCCTCACTCCGTCGCCCACTCGGGCTTCGGGCATGCCAGAATACAGATGATGCAGATTCTCAGCCGGATCCCCCAGCCCGCCTGCCGCGCCGTTGCCCTCGAGACAACGCTCCTTGTGCATGGAGTCCCGCGCGAGAGTGCCTCGCGGCTCGGAGCCGACCTCGCCCAGATAGTCCGAAACGAAGGGGCGTACCCGGCACTCGTTGGAGTACATGCAGGGGTCCCCACTGTTGGGCTCTCAGATCAGGAACTCACAGCACTCCTCGAGGCCAAAGAGGTTCCCAAGGCCAATACCGCGAACCTCGGGGTGCTGCTGCACCAGAGCTCCCACGCCGCGACCACCGTCAGCACAACCATGGAGCTCGCCGCGCCTGCCGGCATCCGCCTCTTTGCGACGGGCGGCATCGGGGGCGTGCATCGGGGATATGGAACCAAGCTTGACATCAGCAGCGATCTCGCCGCGTTCGCCAGACATCCCGTCGCAGTCGTCACCAGCGGCGTGAAGTCCATCCTTGATGTCGAAGCCACACGCGAACTGCTCGAAACCCTGGGCGTCCCCGTGATCGGGTACAGGACATCTTCCTTCCCGGCTTTCTACCTTCGAACCTCGAAGGCGGAAGTGGATGCCCGATTTGACGATCCCGAGCAGCTCGCCTCATTCGTCCGTGCCGAACTCGCCCGGACTGGCCGCGGCATCGTGATCGCGAATCCCGTGCCCCACGATCACGAGCTTGACGCGAAAGAATGGGAAGAGTGGCTCGATCTGGCCAACAAAGCAGCAGCAGCCGAAGTGGGGCGAGGGCGATCAGCTACCCCCCTACTCTTATCCAAACTCCATGAGGTATCCGGCGACCGTACCCTGCGTTCAAACATCGAACTCGCAAAATCAAACGCCGCTCTCGCGGGGCGAATCGCCGCTGTCATCGCAGCGACGGAAGCGACCCGATAAAGTCTGCTCAAATCTCGCAAATTACCCAGTTTACGGGCGTTCCCTTCACAAACACTTCATCCGCATATCGCTCGACGTGCATTGCCGCTCGCGCGCGCCGGGTTTACCATCTCCCAGCCCCATCGGGCTTGATATCGGTGAGACTGACGTGTCACCCGGCAGAGAGAAGAGAGTGCCGGACAATGCGTTACGAGCGGTGTAGCCGTCCCGGCTTCGGGTCGGTTTGGTATAGGTCTCACGAAATCACTGGCAGAAACCGAGAGTTGGTTCACACTTACAGAGGAGCCGTAGAAGATGAAGCTTTCCCGCACCACAGCCCTGATTCTTGCCGCCGGATGCGCGGCCCCTGCCTTTGCGCAAGACAGCGTGAGCAGGTTCGTCACTGGCCTTCCCGGTGATGCGAACACCGAGTTCACCTCCGGCCAGGCGTTCGTCGTTGACCTCGTTCCCTTCACGACTCGCTCGAACACCACCTTCGGCATCGCCCCGATCGCCAAGGCCAGCAAGACCAGCTCGACCTTCTTCACCTCACTCGTGAGCGCCCAAGCTATCAGCCGCAGCGTCCTCACCGGCGTCGCACCCGCCGCAGGCAGCTACTCGGTCTGGAACACACCCGGCCAGGGCATCAACACGACCAACAACAACGCCCCCGGATCCACCACCGCTCCCGCAAGCACGGCCCAGTTCGCCTTCGCCGCTGCGGAGTTCGACGGCCAGCCCAACTCCATCTTCGGCGGCATCGCCAACTTCGATCCCGCTGATCCGACCCGTCTCTACGTCAAGCGAGTCATCGCCGCGACCAACCGCGCTGATGGCTCGACGACCCTCGGCACCGCAGCAATCGGACTCGGTGCTGTCGATGCACACGGCAACGTCGCCTTCCGGGCTGACGGAAACTCGCAGACGGGTGTCGGCGTTGTCACCGGCAACAACATCTTCCGCGTCTCCATGGCCGCTCGCAACAACGCGACCGTCAATCAGATCACCTCTGCAGGCGCGGCAGACGCCGCCGCCTCGGTTCGCATCGTCAACGCTTCGACCGTGACCCACTCCGTCCCCAACATCCTGCCCCAGGACGAGGGTGGCCCCGCATACTTCGGTCCGAACTTCGACAACCAGATCTCCCGCGGCTCCGCCGCAGGCGTCTTCACGAGCAACGCCGCACATCTGCCCGCCGGCTTCCTCCAGCACCGCGGCTCCATGGCCTACTCCAAGCAGGTCCTGCTCGGCACGCCCGGCGCAGTCGGCACCGCCGCCGTCTACGTCCGCGCTGGCACCAGCGGCCCCATCGACACCATCGCCCTCTTCGACGTTGACGCCGCCGGCAACCCTGTCGGCACTCCTCGGGCAGTGTCGCTCCCCGCATCGGCCTTCACGACCGGCCTCAACGACGCGCTCGATCCCCGCGTAAACCCGTTCGTGGTCCGCCAGTTCGATCACTACCAGTCGCAGACCGCGTTCCAGGGTGGCGTCAGCCAGGTCGCCATCGGCAAGGACCAGCAGGGCCGAATCCTCATCGCCGCGACCGCGTACGAAGAGCAGCCCTTCTTCCCCGCCCCAGGCCTCACCAACCCCTACAACGCGATCATCGTCGGCCGCCTCGACACACCCGCCTCCGCTCCGGTCTGGAATCTCGCGGTCTGGAACGATGTCAGCTCGCTCTCCGGCAAGCCGATCCGCGATGAGAACGGCACACAGATCGGTCGCATGGGCGGCCTCTTCGAGGTCACCGGCGGCTCACCCATCGGCCCCTCGATGTCGGCCCCCGCCATCGACTCGGTCGGAAACATCTGGTTCGTCGGCGTCGGCGTCTTCGACGAACTCGCAGGACCGAATCCCGATAACGCGCTCTTCCGCGCTGTCTACGACCCTTCCGCCGCCTCACCCGTCTACACCCTCGAAGCCGTTGTCGACACCGGCAACGTCTTCGCCGGCGCCAACTCCGGCCTCAACTGGCAGCTCCGCTTCATCGAGATCGCTGACAGCAACTCCGTCTCCTCAGGAACGTTCTTCTCGCAGAACGTCGCTCAGGACGGCTTCGCAGGAATCGACGTCTCCGGACTCGACACCATGGACCCCCGCACCAACGGTGGCGTCATCCTCTCCGCCGGCATCATCTACGACCGCGACGGCGACGGCCAGTTCGACGATCCCGTCGTCGGCGGCTCCCCCTCTGGCAGCGTCGACGAAGAGTACAACGTCCTGCTCTACATCGCGAACATCACCGCCGATGCCGATCCCTGTGCGGCCGCCGACTACAACGGCGACACCGAAGTCGACATCCAGGACTTCCTCGACTTCTTCGGCGACTACGGCCCCTGCGAGTTCCAGATCACGCCCTGCCCCGACGCGCTCTTCGACGTTGACCGCTACAACCCGGACGGCTTCGTCGACATCCAGGACTTCCTCGGATTCTTCGATATCTTCGGTCAGTGCTCCTAACACGCTCTGACAGACTACCCAGCATCGACGAGTGGCCCCCGCATCCAGCGGGGGCCACTTCTTTCATATCCGTATCGGACCCACACTCCGCCCACCACAAAACGCTCATAAAAACGGGCTGGCCGATCCCGCCCCACTGTAGAATGACTCCCCATTCGTTCCCCGCCGACGACACACGACGGAGCGTTCAATGACACACGCACGCACTTCGATCCTCGCATTCATCGCCCTCGCGTGCCTCTCTGCCACAGCGTTGGCGCAGTGGGACCCCGCCAACAGCCAGTGGGGAAAGAACGATGAACGCCATGTGCGCGTGATGACATGGAACGTCCTCGACGCCATCTGCTCCAGCAACAACGCCAAAACAGATACGCCCGTCAGATGGAACGCCCTCGTCAGAGTCGTCGCCGCCATACAGCCCGACGTCCTCATCCTCCAGGAGTGCGGCGACAACGCCGCGTTCTCCGGCTCCGGCTCGGTCGACACCGTCGCCAACCTCACCACCACAATCGGCCTCTTCATCAACGGCGGCAACGATCCCTTCATCGCCGGCAATCCCCCGGTCACGTCCTACGTGAAGAAGTTCGTCCCGAGCTACGACCTCCCCTACATCATCGTCAGCACCGAATCCGACGGCTTCAATCGCAACGTCATCCTCAGCCGCTTCCCCTTCACAGATCTCAACGGAGACACTCGCACTCACATCAACAGCTTCTTCATGTTCGCAAACGCCTACGCCACAACCGGCAACTCGGGAATCCGCGGCTACATGTTCGCCGAGATCGACCTTCCCGACGACGTCTACGCCGGCGACCTCGTTGTCGGCAACGGACACCTGAAAGCCGGCGGCACCTCCGGCGACCTCGCGGACCGACTCGCCGCATCCCAGCGCATCGCGTACTACATCGATTACCTCTTCAACGGCGCGGGCGGCACCGTCCCCGATCCCAACAACGCCATCCTCGATTCGCCCGCAGCGACCCTCGTCCTCAGCCCCAAAACACCCGTCATCTGGGGCGGAGACATCAATGAAGACGAGAACACCAACGGACGCAAGGGACCCGTTGAGTGGATGACCCGTGCCGCCACGACCGGCGGCACCGACGGGACCGATCGCGACCGGAGCGACTCCACGCCCGACACCGCCGTTGAGCCCTTCACAGGCAACAGGCGGACCTTCGGATCATCAAGCAAGCTCGACTACCTCATGTATCAGGACTCCATCGCCACTCCCGTGGTTCAAGCCGTCTTCAACTCCGCGTCGGTCCCCGCCGGCAAACTGCCGTTCCCAGTCAGCACCTTTCCCCTGATCCCCTCCGCCGTCAGCTCCAGCGCGTCGGACCACCTGCCCGTCTTTGTGGACTTCCTCCTGCCATACACCACGCCACCCTGCCCCGCCGATCTGAACGGGGACACCGTCGTCGATGTGCTCGACTTCCTCGATTACCTCGACGCCTTCGGCCAGTGTGAGTTCCAGCCCGGGCCATGCGTGCCGCCCGGATCGACCGTAGATGCAGACTTCAACGGCGATACCTCCGTTGATGTTCTCGATCTGCTGGACTTCTTCGATGCGTTCGGTCAGTCAGTGGGCAGCTGCCCGACATGAATCCGCGGCACGCGCAATCACTCGCCATCGGATTCCTGTCCCTCGCTTGACTCTCTCAGCCGCTTCATCTCGGCCATGGCCTGGTCGAGTTGCCGCCGAAGCAGGCGCACACGCATCAGCGACTTCACCCTCGTCAGCAGTTCGAGCTTATTGACCGGCTTGGTCAGGAAGTCATCCGCACCGCACTCCACCGCTCGCTCAACGTCGCCCACCTCATTGAGAGCCGTCACCATGATCACGGGGATGTCACGGGTCCGGGGCGTGCTCTTCAGGCGTGCGCACGCCTGGAATCCGCTCATTCGGGGCATCATCACGTCGAGCAGCACGATATCCGGCTGAGTCCGATCGATGGACTCTAACGCCTCAGCACCATCCGTGGCAATCCGCACCGGACAACCCAGATCCTCCAAGTACGCCTGCATCAGCTCCAGATTCTGCTCGTTGTCATCAACCACGAGCACGGAACACGAACTCAGATCGCCCCCGGCATCAATGTTCGCACTGCCACCCTCGGTCATCTCAATCTCCAAGTCCCGATCTCCGTTCTGCGGCACTCGGGTGACCCACTTTAGCCGTCACAAAGGGGCTTTACTTGTCCCCCTGTTTATGGTACAACATCACTGCACATCACTGCACCAAGTGTTCATGCTTTGTAAGGATGCCTTTCCGGAGTTCTGTTGTGGCACGCCCAGTCAGACGCACGCCTTGGGAAGACCGATTCAGCCAGCCCACTGAACTGGAAGTGCTTTCGCACTACAACCGCCAGTTGAACGGATGCGCTGCGGTCGCGAGAAAGGTGCTGAGAACCGCGCTGAGCACCACAGAACGACTCGAGTGGAAGGGAATCCCATGGCGGTGGACATTCGTCTTTGAAAGCCCGGTTCCAAGCATCTCTGCCTTCCTCATCCCGCTCCCAGCTTCGCCTCGCGTCGTGATCACAATTCCCGGCGGTATAGCCCCACAGCTCGCCACACGCCACTCGCCTCGAATACTCCGCGATGCGATCAGCAACGCGGTCGGAGTCGGCGGCATGCTCTGGCCGACCTGGGATATCGATACAAAGTCACGCGCGGACGAATGGGCAGAAGCCCTCGGCCTGGTACGTCACTCACTCATGACAGAGGCCGGGGTCGCCTAGGTTCTGTCTGACGGATGTCTTTGGTGGCACCGCTCTCCAGAGCGGTGGTCCGGTTCTGGCATGAATCGAGAGAGGCGGAGACACAGTAACCTTCCAGTTCGATCCGTCAGACAGAACCCAACTCAGCCGCGCGTTCGAGGATCGATCTGCGGCAGGTCCCTCGCGCAGATTGCAGCCCACCGGTACAGTTCGTCGATCACTATGCTCTGTTCGACGAATGTCTTTGGTGGCACAGCTCTCCAGAGCGGTGGCCAGGTTCTGGCCGGAATCGCGACAGGTGGAGATCCAGAACCCTCTTCCTGTTCGATCCGTCAGACAGAACCCTGTGAATCATACTGGATGACGCGATAGCTCGGTCAGGAGGGAGTCTACGGTTATGCTGACGTTGGCCCTGCGGTCTCGCCTCACCGCTGCCCTTTGCTGGATTGTTGCGTCGTCGCTGCTTTCGTTCGCCGCGGCCGCACAAGAACTGAACTCCAGGGTTGAGCGTGCCATCACGGCCGCGCGTCTCGGCAACGGCAAGGTAGGAATCAGCATTCTCGACACCGGGTCAGGCAGGCGGCTCGCCTCCCTCAACGCCGATACACCGCTGATCCCCGCTTCAAACCAGAAGTTGATCAGCTCCGGCGTCGCCCTCTCGGTGCTCGGGTCAGACTTTGTGTTCAAGACCGAGTTGATCCTTAGCGGGCAGACGCTGATCGTGAAGGGTGCTGGCGATCCCGGTCTCGGCGATCCGAAACTTCTCGGACAGGTAGCCGGAGACCCCATCACGGTTGACAGACTTGTCGCCATGCTGGCATCCGCAGTGCAAAACGCGGGAGTCACGTCGCTTGACGAGATCGTGATCGATGACACAGTCTTCGACAGAGAGTTTGTCCACGCCTCGTGGCCAGTCTCCCAGCTGAACCGCTGGTACTGCGCCGAAGTCGCCGGCCTCAATTTCCACACGAATGTCCTCAGCGTCTATGTCAGACCCACCAAGCTCGGTGACGCTCCTCTGGTGCGACTGCAGCCGCACTCACCCTGGATGGAACTCCAGAACAATGCGCGAACGGTGGCTACCGGCGAGAATACAACATGGATCGCGCGTCCGAACACCGCGAATCGGTTCACGCTCTACGGAGACGTCAGACACCCCAGCCAGGCCCCGGTGGATGTCACCGTCCACAATGTCCCGATCTTCTTCGGCAGACTCCTTGCCCAATCCCTCTTGGACGCCGGTGTCCGCGTCGGCGGCATCGTCAACGCCGCCGATGCATCACGAGCTCCTGTCAGGACACGTGCGCTCGATGAGCCAGCGCCGGTCGGCACCCGCACAATCGCCGTTGTCACGACCCAGATCTCAGACGTCCTCACACGCTGCAACGCCGATTCACAGAACCTCTACGCCGAGGCCCTACTCAAACGCGCAGGACATCACGTCACAGGCGATCCCGGATCATGGAGCAACGGAGCCGCCGTTGCACGCATGGTCATGAGCGAACGCGTCGGACCAGACGCCGCAGCGGCCACAGTCATCGCCGACGGCTCCGGAATGTCACGCCTCAACCGCGTCTCCGCAGACACCATGGTCCGCTGGCTTCAGGCAATCGCCCAGCAGACCGAGATCCGTGAGACATTCGTGCAGTCGCTCGCAACCGTAGGCACTGGGACGCTCAGCCGAAGATTCCGCGAGTATCGCCCCGCCAACGCCCTGTACGCAAAGAGCGGAGCCATCGATGGGGTCAGGTGCCTCTCAGGTTACCTTGTCCACGGACCAACGGGTCGTACCGTCGCGTTCGCGGTTCTCTGCAACGACCTCGCCACAGGCGAGGCCACGACGAACGCACTCAAACTCCATGAGCAGATCGTGCGTATCGCTGATGAATGGCTCACAACCCAGGCAAACGCCGACGCCTCAGTGTTCGGCGGTTGACTGCGGCCGCCGCGTTCCCTCCGCATGCGCCCCCACTCGAAGCATCTGCACCATCAGAATCGCAATCCCTACCAAGAGCCACAGATCCGCAACATTCGAAACGTACGGCCAAACCTCCCTCCCACCCCACGGCCATGACCAGCCGAACGGAAGCATCACCCCCGGGAGCGGGTGAAGAAAGTCCCGGACGCAGGCGTACACGAGTCTGTCGTAGAGATTCCCAAGCCCGCCGGCCAGGATCAGCCCGATCGCGACATGCGACGCACGCTCACGAGACGTGGTCCACGTCGCGAACATCCACAAGGCGAACGCCACAGAGCCGACAGTAAAGAAGATGAAGTAAACCCTCTTGCCCGCACCCATCCCGAAAACCGCGCCCGGGTTCAACACAAGCGTGAGATCGAACAGCCCCGGAATCACCTCACGACGCGAGCCAGGAGGGATCAACACGCCAAGGTCCCGCGTCTGGATCACGCGATCACGCTCGATCAGAACGGGATACGGACCAAGACTCTGAAATGCAAGCGATTTCGTCGCCAGATCGATGCCCAGACCGACCACGGTGACCAGAAGCAGCACAACCCACGCCGCCCGTGAACGCCACGCGGCAGGCACCGCTTCGCGATCCGCTTGCAACTCGGCAGACGAACGCTTCACGACCGGCCCGTACGCCGCTCGATCTCGCGAGCCGCCTCGATCGAGTGCCGTGCCCACGGGATCTCCTCAAGCCGCTCAAGACGAATCGGCTTGCCGGTGAGCTCGCAAAGCCCGTACGTGCCGTTATCGATACGCATGATCGCGTCGTCGATCTCTTTGATCAAACGCCGATCAACCGCGGCAAGATCCAGCGCGAGCGCCTGGTCATACGCATCTGAACCCTGATCCGCCATGTGCTGGGGAAGGTTCGAGAGCGCCCCGGCGTTGCCGCGGAGCGCTTCCTGCTCCATGTTCTTCACATCACCGATCAACTCGCCACGTTTCTGCATCAGGAGCGCACGGAACCGCGCGAGCTCTTTCTTGTTGAACGGACTCTTCTTGCCCGTGAGATCGGCACCATCGCCCAGCGAGACCTGCTTCGCCTGAGTGGGGCCGGAAGGAATCAGCGGCTTCCGCGCCGGCGAGCCAGGACCGAGCAGACTGCCCCCGAGTGACGGGTACTTGGACACAGACTTTGCACTCGATGGACGCTTCTGCGGCTTGGGGGTGACGATCGTGATGCCCTTCCGTCCGGGAGCCGCTCCACCCCCAGCGCTTGGTGCTTTCGTCGCTGGAGAAGACGCCTTGACAGCAGCCTTTGCTGCCGGCTTTGCCGCACCACTCTTGGAGGGGGAAGATTTCGAGGTTGCCGACTTTGCGGGAGCAACTTTCGCCGCGGGCTTCGGAGCGGCCTTGGCTGGCGAGGCGGGCTTGGCGGGAGCGGCCTTCGCCTTCTTTGCAGGTGGCTTCTTGGCCTTCGAAGCGGCCTTCGATACGGACTTTTTCGGGGGTGAGGACTTCTTCGCCACCGGCTGCTCCCCTCCGTGAACGACTCTTCAGACTGCAAGAGACCTGCGCACGCGGCCTCCAAAGGGCCCGAACGGTAGCCAGAAACTCGATCGCTGTCAAAGAGAGACCCCTCTGATCTCCTGAGCAGCAAAGAGCCCCTCACAATCGCAGCCTATTTGGGGAGGTCCTGATCGGGAACCAAACCGTTGAACTGCCCCGATTTGTCCACATACGCGCCCAGCCGACGGAATCGCTGGTACCGGCGATCCACAAGAACGTCACGGTCAACATCCTTCAGATTCAGCAAGGTGGATGTGATCCACTTCTCAAGGTTCGCCGCGGCCTCCGCAGGTGCTCGATGTGCCGCCCCCAGCGGCTCCTCGATCACATCATCCACGATGCCAAGCTCGATGTTGTCCGATGCGGTGAGCTTGAGTGCACGAGCCGCCTGCGCGTTCGTCTGCTCGTTGGCTTGTTTCCAGAGAATCGCCGCACATCCTTCCGGCGAAATCACCGAGTACCACGCAAACTGCATCATCGCAACCCGATCGGCGACAGCAATTCCGAGCGCGCCGCCGGAGCCACCCTCGCCGATGACCACGCTGACGATCGGAACTCGCAGCCGGCTCATCTCGAGCATGTTGACCGCGATCGCCTCCGCCTGGCCACGCTGCTCCGCGCCAAGGCCCGGATACGCACCAGGAGTATCCACGAGCGTCACGATCGGAAGCCCGAACTTCTCCGCCATCTTCATCTTCGCCAGGGCTTTGCGGTACCCCTCGGGATGGGCGCAACCGAAGTGGCAGGCGATTCGCTCCTGTGTGTCACGCCCCTTCTGGTGTCCAACGATCAGGCACTTGATGGATCCGATACGAGCAAATCCCGTCACAAGCGCAGGGTCGTCGCCGTAACGCCGGTCGCCGTGCAGCTCCGCAAAGTCGCGGCAGATGAGCTTGATGTAATCACGCGTTTGCGGGCGAGTGGGAACTCTGGCAACTCGCACCGTCTCCCACGGACCAAGTCCGGCATAGATGCTGGCGAGTGTCTCGCGGTACTTGGCCCTCAGTGCGTCAGGATCGTCAAGCTGAACCCTCGTCCCGAGATCCAAAGCAACCCCAGGCGGGGTCCCATGCACACCATCCCGAGCAGCGGTAGCCGCCTCGATCTGACGCTCCAACTCAACCAGTGGTTTCTCGAAGTCGAGATATGACATGGGTTTGGAACCTCTCTGAGACGACATCCGCGCTCCGGACCCGACCTATATGGAATCATATGGCACGACTGGACACACACGCTTCGCTGGCTCGCCACGGCACCCCGACCGAACAGACCGCAGTAGAGGCGGATAGTCTCATCCCATGACCACTCAACGCACCAGCGAGAAGTGCCGCCCCGCGCTCTTCATCGGAGGGGGCAACATGGCTGCCGCGATTGTGCGCTCCGGATTGAGGTCCGGAGTCCTCGCGGCACCAAGCACCATCGTTGCTGAGCCCGAAGAATCTCGCAGGGCCGAACTCTCGATGCTTGGGATCATCGCGGTACCAGACGCAACCCGCGGCATCGAGTCAATGCTCCTCATCGAGACCGCCCACCATTGTCATGGCATGGGCGCTGTCGTTCTGGCGGTCAAGCCGCAGGTCCTCGGCACGGTTGCTTCGACGACACCGTCTCTCGGCTCGCTCGGCCCACGGTGCTTCGTGAGCATCATGGCAGGCGTCACCTCCGCCAGACTTGCCGCTTCACTGCCTGCCCCACACGGCGGATCGCACCGCTTCGTGCGCGTGATGCCGAATCTCCCCATCAGCGTGGGGAAGGGAATGACGGCTATCGCCCAGTCCGCCTCGATTGACGCGCACGACCGCGACTGGACCGAGTCGCTCTTCGCATCCGGGGGCGACACGGTCGTACTACCCGAAGAGCTCATCGATGCCTTCACAGCGGTTGCCGGCTCAGGGCCTGCATATGTCTTCTACATCGCGGAAGCTATGGAACGAGCAGCGCAGTCAGTCGGCTTCGACGCGAAGACCGCAAGAGCGATCGTCCGCCAGACGATCAACGGAGCCGCCTCGCTTCTCTCCGACGCGAACACCGATCCTTCGGCCCTGCGTCAGGCAGTCACCAGCAAGGGAGGAACAACGCACGCCGCGTGCTCGGTGCTTGATTCTTCAGGCGTGATGGAAGCGTTCGCACGCGCGATCGTCGCCGCCCGTGACCGAGGCCGAGAGCTCTCAAGCGGCTGATCGAGCCCACCGCACACGCTTGCCGAATCGGCTAGTCTGTGCCGACGATGAGATCCACCCACAAACCAACCCGCCCATCGACGATCATGGCCCGGCTCGTCTCGCTCTGCATCGCCAGCACCGTCTCAGTCGCTGGCTGTCAGTCCGAATCGCGCCGCGCCGCAGACCTGCAACGCGACGCCGCAGCGCAGCCACAGCAAGAGTTCATCGCGCAACTCCGGACATTGTGCGGCAAGGCCTATCAAGGCCGATTGGTCGAAGACTCAACTGGCAGCCCGGACTTCGCGGGCAAGGCCTTCATCATGCACGTTCGTCTGTGCGAATCAGACAGGATCCTGGTCCCGTTCCACGTCGGCGAGGATCGCTCGCGAACCTGGATCTTCACGCCCACTGAAGGCCGTATCTTGCTGAAGCATGATCACCGCCACAAGGATGGCTCAGAAGATGAGATCACCATGTACGGCGGCTGGACTCAAGCCGCGGGAACGCCGGAAAGGCAGGAGTTCTACGCCGATGCGCACACCTCGTCGCTCATTCCTGCCGCATCGACCAACGTGTGGACTGTTGAGCTGGTGCCGGGCGATCGCTTCATATACTCGCTGCGTCGGGAAGGCACAAGCAGACGCTTCCGTGTCGAGTTCGATCTGACAGAACCCGTGCCCGCACCGCCTCCGCCCTGGGGCTGGGAGTGAATCAGACACCCCCATCGCTGCCTCTCCCGCGCTCGCCTCAGAAATCTCGCCTCGCGAAGATGATGCACGCGATGCCGAGAACGACGACCTCAAATCCCAGCGAGGTCCCGATGATCCACCACACGGATCGGTCCCGAAAGGCCTCTTCCGTTCGGCGTGCGGCGACTTGATGGTGAGCGAACGGGTCGTCAGAATCTCCGGATGTGCTCTCCGATACCCGCCCCGTGCGCTCATACTCCTCTTGGCGAGAGAGGAGTCTCATGTCTTCGGAACTGAGCAGACTCCGTTCGAGCAGCTTGATCGTCTCTTGTGTCTTCGGAAGCACCGTCTTGACACCGGTCGCGATCTTCGACCACCGCGTCCACTTCTCAAGAGACCGCCTTGCTTCTTCGAGGTTGCGCCTGTTGCTGGCCAGCAACGGGTTCGCCACCTCGAGCTCACTGGCAAGCCCCTCGGGGAAGTTGCCGTCCTCGTCCGTCAGCGAAGACCCCATCTCCTTGAGTGCCTTCAACTGCCCCTCCGCGACTCGGAGAAGCGGCGCCTCGCGTCGCTCGTAGTGCTCAATCTTTGCTCGCGCGGTCTCACGCTGCATCACGAAAATGGAATCCGTAGCGTTCATCGCGAACAGGAAGATCCAGAACAGCAACGTCAGGAGAAGCGCGGCGATCGATGATCGAGTCAGCAACCCGATCAGAGCGCACATCGCGAACAGATAGCTGTAGAAACACAGCACGATCGGTATCGCAAGCAGCAGATCAAACTCCCACGACTTGCCTCGTACACCAATGACAGCAATGCACGCGAGCGTGAACACCCCGACCTGAAAGCCGACAAAGAGCAGACCCGTGCAATACTTCGTCAGGAACAGCCGCACACGCCCGATCGGCTTCGATAGCGAGAGCTCGATCGCACCCCCCGAAACAAAGTCAGGAATAATCCCCGCCGTCGAGATCAACGCGAGAATCGACGCGATCCATGTCAGCCACACCGGGATCCCGATACTCGCAAAGATGAACTTGTAGAACTTCTCAGGCGGAATGATCCGGCTGTTGAAGAACGCGTGGTCGAACTTGAACCAGAGCGCGCTGTAGCCCCCGGGATACAACCCGAATGCGCCGAACGCGCACACGACCAGCATCGACAGCGCCATCGTGATCCAGAACAGCTTCTTGGAGTTCAGCTCTCGATACGCGTCAACCAGCAGAGCCCACGTCTGGATCATGCGCCACCCCCGTTCCTGCGACCGCCCGTCCGCGCCGCACCAGGCGCGAACGCCTCGCCCGTTGTTGGATCGACCACCGCCTGCATAAACAGGTCTTCCAGCGACGGACGTACCTGCCGGACCGAGCGGATCGTCAATCCCCGTCTCCTGATCTCATCCAGAACCGGCTGCACACGCTCGGGGTCCGTCGTCTTCAGTGCCAACATCCCCCGATCGATCGCACCTTCGAGCTCGGGCACTGCGCTCAGACGCACATACCGACCTGCCTCAACGTCGCCCCCACCACCGCCGTACAACAACCCCGAAAGGTGACCAGATGCCGTGCTCACCTCATACGCCAGCTCGATCTCATAACGGCGGCCATTCTGCGTCAGCTCGTCGATCGTTCCCTGGCTCGCGACCTTCCCCTGCACCATGATCGCAACGCGATCGCACACCATCTCCAACTCGCTCAGAAGGTGGCTGTTCAGGAACACCGTCTTCCCCTGCGCCTTGAGCTGCTGCAACACGTTCCGTATATCACGCCGCCCCACCGGATCCACACCGTCGGTCGGCTCATCAAGCACGACAAGATCCGGATCACTCATGAGCGCCTGAGCGATGCCGACTCGCTGCCTCATGCCCTTTGAGTACGACTTCACCTTTTTCCTTGTCCATTCGCTCATGCCCACCAAGTCGAGCAGCGGCCCAGCCCGCTTTCTCCGCTCCACGCGGCCGACTCCGGCCATCGCGCCATAGAAATCAAGCACCTGCCCGCCGGTGAGATACTCCGGAAATCGGTGGTGCTCAGGCAGATACCCCACACGCGCCAGCGTCGCCTTGTGCCCCACAGGTTCGCCCAGAAAAGTCCCGTGCACAGTGCTCGCACGAATCACTGTCATGAGGATCTTCACGAGCGTGCTCTTCCCAGCCCCGTTCGGACCAAGCAACCCGAAAATCTCGCCGCGCTTGACGTACAGATCCACGCCACGCAGCGCGTGCACCCGCCCCCTGTACGTCTTCTCAACGCCCTTGACATCGATCGCCGCGTCCGAAAGCCCCGCCGTCGAGTTCGACATCCCACTCGCTCCTCTGTCATGCATCCGATCACTCGCGCCCGATCCATTCACTTGGGCCTTTGCACACACGCATTTCATGCTTCGCAGCGCTTTCTCGCCACTATATGAAAGACGTGCCACGGCTTGGGCTTTCCGTCATGATTCGTGTCCGGCCGCTCCTCTTCGCGCAGCTCCTCAAACACGAACCCTTCAAACAGAGCATCCAACTCTGCCCGGCGATGGTGCGTCCTGTCCGGCAGAACTGCCCAGCCATCCCGATCGCCGAACAGCTGCCCCGCAAACCGCCCGCCAGGCCGGATCGAAGCCACAATCCGCCGCCACACACCCTCCCAGTCTCTTGGCTCGCAGAATGGCAACGAAAAACTCGCGTTGAAGAGGTCCACGCGTTCCGGCCACACCGCATCAGCGAACGACGCAACACAGGTCTTCAACCGCCCGCGATCCTCGGGCCGAACCCGGGGCTCCAGGAGTTCGAATGACTTTGGGTGCCCATCCAGGGCCACAACACGCCAACCGCGCGACAGAAGCTCAAGTGTGTCGCGACCCTCACCGCATCCCAGATCCACCGCCAATCGCTCTGGAGAGCGACCCCCGCCCGCAGCGTCCTCTCGTGCGAAGGATGCAAGGGCCGCAACCAGCGTTTCTCGGGCCGGCTTTCCCACCATCAGATCGAAGTAACCCGCCCAGTCCCGGACCCCCGCAAAGTCCTGCGCCCGCTTCGCTGCTCCGGCTCCCTTCGCCGCGGCCTCAGGATTGGTCATACGCTGCTCGGCCATGCACACGTCCCTGCGTGACTTCGTATCGGTGCTCGATCGCGCCGGTGAGCTGAAGCGTATCACCGATCGCGTCTCACCCGTGCTGGAGATCTCGGCCCTTGCCGATCTCGCGAGCAAGGCCAGAGCACCCCACCCCGGCTCCGCACCAACCCGCCACACGGATCCACGCTTCTACGACCGAGGCGGACCCGCCCTGCTCTTTGAGAACGTCGAGGGCTCGCGCACACCCGTCCTCATCAACGCGCTCGGCTCGTACCGACGAGTCGAGATCGCCCTGAAGTGCTCCCCAGACTGCCAGCCGAACGTTCACGGCGAAGGGCTTGAGTCCCTCGCCGCACGTATCGGCTCGCTCGTCAAGCCCGAGCCCCCCCGCACGCTCATGGAAGCCCTCGCAAAGGCGAGACAGTTTGCACCACTCCTGAAAATCGGCCCACGGCGTGCCCGCCGAGCCGGCCTCTGTCAGGAGACCGTCCTCACCGGCGACGCGATCGATCTCACATCCCTCCCCTTCCTTCGCTGCTGGCCACTCGACGGCGACTTCGCCTCCGTCGGATATCCAAGCGGGGTCAATGACAACGTCCCGGGGCTCGGAGCCGGCACGGACTGGAACACACACAGCCGCGGAAGATACATCACGCTCGCGGGCATTCACACGATCCACGCCTCGGAGATCGACGAGCCCAAGCCCTCCAGCCACAACATCGGCATGTACCGCGTGCAACTGCTCGGCAAGCGCACCCTCGCCATGCACTGGCACATGCACCACGACGGCGCGAACCACTGGCGATCGTGGAAAAAACTCGGGAAGCCCATGCCCGTCGCCATCGCCCTCGGCGGCGAGTCCGTTCTCCCCTACGCGGCCACCGCGCCCCTCCCCCCAGGGATCAGCGAACTGCTCCTCGCCGGCTTCCTCAACGGACGAGGCATCGAGATGACCCGCGCCAAGACCGTCCCGCTCTGGGTGCCTGCAAACGCCGAGATCATCATCGAGGGACTCGTGCGGCACGATGCGGGCTTCATCGACTACGACCCTCGCACCGGAGAGCCACTCGGACCCGGCGCGGTCTTCGAAGGTCCATTCGGAGATCACACCGGCTTCTATTCCATGCCGGATCGCTACCCACTCCTCGAGGTCACCGCGATCACTCACCGACGCGATCCCATCTACCCCACCACCGTCGTCGGGCTCCCCATCCAGGAAGACTACTTCCTAGGCAAGGCCACCGAACGCGTCTTCCTCCCCCTTCTGAAAACCCTCATCCCTGACATCGTCGACTACGACCTGCCGCTCTTCGGCGCGTTCCACAACTGCGCCGTCGTTCAGATCAAAAAACACTACCCGCTCCATGCCCGTCGCGTCATGCACGCGATCTGGGGCGCGGGACAGATGTCCTGGACCAAAACGATCTTCATCGTTGACGATTCCATCAATCCGCACGACACACTCGCCGTCCTCCGTGCGTGCTCCCTCCACTGTCGCCCCGACCGCGACGTCGAGACGGTGAACGGCCCGCTCGACATCCTCGACCACGCCGCGCCGCGCCTGGGTGCCGGCACAAAGATCGGCTTCGATTGCACACCCAAGATACGAGGCGAGGAGATCAGGGGCATACCCCTGGCCGAGACACACCGCCAGACAACCCCAGACGAACGTGCCGCATTCATCGACGCCGCACGGAAGATCCCCGGCGTGCTTGATTCCTCGTGGCCGGACGCCTGTGGCGAGTGGCTCTTCGTGCGTGCCGATAAATCGATCGGTGATGCCGAGAAGCCCGCTCTCGGACGCCGCGTGCTCCACGACGTACTCGCGATCGATATCCCCGGCCCGCGATTCGTCGTGGTTCTGGGCCGCGATGTAGACATCCACGACCCAGACAAGGCCCTCTTCCACTGGGTCGCCAATGTAGACGCAGGGCGCGACATGATTCATCTGAAAACGGCTCGCTCAGCCCCGGCCGGCGGCCGACTCGGCTTCGATGCAACACCCAAGCTCGCAGGCGATGAGGCACACGGCGAACCGGTTCGTGCCTGGCCTCCCGTGCTCTCGATGGACCATGAGGTGCAAAGCCGCGTCGAGCCGATCGCCCGTGCCATCGGCATCCTGTGACGCCCACGATCAGCCCAGTGGATGTCCCGCGGCCGCGGTCCCGGTCGCTCGCTCACGCACAGCATCGATCAGTTGCCTCACCTCGTCGGCCATCCGTGAGTTCGGAAACTCACGAAGGATCCGCTGCCCGATATCGTGGGCCTCGCTCCACTGCCTGTCCTTGACCGCGAGCTTGAACTGTGCCCCGAGATTGTTCCTGGCCTTCCCGATCACACCACGCGCCACCTCACGATACGGAGCCGCCTCACCTTCCGACAGGTACGCATCGAGCTCCTTCAGTAGCGACATCGCGTCGTCAACTCGATCCTCACGGGCGGAGGTAAGGAACCGGCGTTCAAGATCGGCCTTGTACATCTCGCGCGCCTGATCGACCCGACGCTCCAACGCCGCGGCTCTCGGCAACTCGCGGTACAACCGCCCGATACGCCTCGCCTCGGCCCACGCCTCGTCCCATCGACGCTGGATGATCATCTGATCAACCCGCGATGTCGCCGCGTTCACGCTCTGCATCACATACTCGTACCGCGCGCTCTCAATCCGCGCTCTCGCCTCCTCGGCGTCCTGCCGATACCCGAAACGGTCCGACAACTCGCCGCAAAGCAGCATCGCCGCTTCCCATTCCTGAGCAGCGATGTCCTCTTCGATCGCACGGCGCAGCAACTCCCTCTCGCGGCGCCGATTGATCGCTCGCCTCGCATCATCAGAGAGTGCCGCCTCTTCCCGCATGGACTCGATGGCACGCCGAGTCTGCACCAGCTCATCAACCATCCGACGCTCCGAGTACGAATCCTCGCGTCGTGCCGACAGCATCATCGCCAAAGGCGATGTGCAGGCAACAAACACCAATCCAAGCATCCCGATCGAGGCAACGATGAGCGTGCTCTCTCCGCCACCACGCTGCGTCAACGCAACCGCGAGCATCCCAGCACTCGCCAACCCCGCGAAGACATACACCGCGGCCATGAGCATCCCGCTCGGCCGATCGCTCCCCTGTCCGCCCCCGATGCCGCCGCCCGCATGAGTGCCCGTTGGTTCAATGTCCGCCATGACGACCGAACCTCCAATCTCTGCCCGCTCCCCGCGCCGGAACGCCCAACGCCATCATCGCCGACACAGATGATGACCGCGATCAATCTCCGTCACCAACCACCAATCAAGATCCGGGCGTCGGGTCGCCGCAGTTCCTCGACATCGGCACCAGACACAAGAACCGCAGCGGCTCCTGCTGGTCCGATGCGGACTTGAACTGGTGCAACTCGTCCGCCGGAACATAGATCACGTCGCCCCCTCGAATCGGACGTTCCTGCCCGCCCAAGAAAATCGTCCCCCTCCCGCTTACCACAAAGACCTCGTGCTCGTAATCATGGCTATGCCGGGGCGTATGCCCCCCGGGAGCGACCGCAAACTGACGCATCGCAAAGTTCGGCGCACCATCCGAACGCCCCACCATGACGGCCATCGTCGCACCCTGCACCCCGTCCATCTGAACCGGACGCATCTCCATCTCGCCGATGTTCCGAATCAACATCGTTCAGTCTCCGCACACGCGACACCCATGCGAATAGCCGCTCACGACCTCACCCCCGCGAAACGACCCACGGGCGTGCGTATCCCTATCGTACCGATCCGAGACCGTTTGCGGTGCCCCGCTTTGCTGGCCCGAGACACCCGATCCCGTCCCAACCCGATACGCGAGCGCGACCATGCCAGACCCCCTTCTCAATCTCCAGGGCTTCGAACTCGGCCCATGGGGCACCAACTGCTACGTTGTCGCCCCGAGCAATCAGGTCTCCCGTGCCGCCCCCAAACCCTGCTGGATCGTCGACGCCTCATTCGAGCCCGAGCCCCTGATCGAGCACATCCAGTCCGAAGGATGGGCACCTGAGGCATTGATTTTCACTCACGCGCACATCGACCACATCGCAGGTGCGTTCGACGTCCGAAAGGCGTTCCCGGATATTCCGATCCTGATCCACTCGCTCGAGGAACAGTGGCTGCTGGACCCGGAGCTGAACCTCTCAATCGGCGCGGGGCTCCCTGTCACAGCCCCGCACGCAAACCGCCTTCTCAACGACGGCGACACCCTCACACTCGGCCCCACCGCATGGCGAGTCCTCCACGTCCCCGGCCACTCACCCGGCAGCATCGCCCTCTGGTGCGAATCCGAGAGCATCGTCCTGGGAGGCGATGCCCTCTTCAACGGCTCGATCGGGCGCACCGACTTCCCGGGCTGCTCATTCCAGCAACTCGAACGCTCCATCCGCACCAAGCTCTACACACTCCCCGATCACACGGTGGTCTACCCCGGCCACGGCCCGTCAACGACCATCGGCCGCGAGAAACGCTCCAATCCTTTTGTCAGGCCATAGCGGCCATTGACGCCCGCTCCTCAGAGAACACGATCGACGGTCTGCCATCTGGTAATGTGCGATCTGGCAATTTCGGCGGCTCGTCACATCACCGACCCCAGCCCCATGCACCGCCGCCACGCGCTCACCTGCCCCAGGTGCATCATCGTGTGCGAGCACAGCAGGAATCCAACCGCGCTCCCCACCGTGGGAAACCGCGCACGCATCCCCTCGTGAGGCGTCTCCCGCGCGAACACCGCGTCCTCAACACCCCCCACCACACCCAACACCGTCTCATGCCCCAGCTTGTACTTCGACACGATCTCATCCATCGCCGGGTACACCGTGCGATCCGGGTCGTGCACACACTCCTTGCCGTGCGAGAACAGGTCCTGATACCGCTGCCCCGCATCGATCCTCGAACCATCAAGCCCCATGAACTCCATCATCCGAGCAGGATAAATCGCCAGGTGCCCGTACACGAACGCCGGATGGTTCGTCTTGACGAGCCCGCTTCCCTCCGATCCCAGCGATCCAGCCGCCGCCACCGGTTGCCGACCGAAGTCCTCCGCCCGCACATCCTTGAGCAGCGCCTGCCCGAGCCCGAATCCCCGCGCCCCCATCAGCTCAATCGTCTTGCCCACCTGTCCCATCGTTTCGCTCCTGTCTAGGTTTCCGTCGCTCACGCACACTCACACACCCACATACCTCGCGAAGATCGCCCTCGCGATCTCCGGGTCCGCAGGCTTTCCATCCCTCCGCTTGCCGATGACGGCCCGTCCGTCGTGAAACACAGTCAATTCCCGCCCGCCCTCGCTCTCGAGAACCCCCCGAACCATCGTGCGTGTCACCTCGAACGTCCCGTGCGCCATCAACCGCTTCGCGAGCCCCTCAAGATCGATCTCGACCTCCGCCGCCGGCAGCACCTGGATCGCCCCGCGCCCGCAGAGCGACGTCGTCATCGTCTCCCCGGCGCCCGCCAGAAACTCAAAGCCGCGTCGCCCGCAGCACGGACAATCCTTCGACGGCTCCCCGACATCAAGCCGACGCATCACCCCCGACCACCCGTCGACCTCAACCAGTGACCCCCGCGCGAACGAACGCCTCGCAACGATCAGCCGGATCACCTCCATCGCCTCCATCGCCCCAGCCATCGACGACACAGGACCCAGGATCCCCGCCGTGTCGCACGTCGGCATCAATCCGGGCACCGGCGGCTCCGGAAACAAGCATCGCAGGCACGGCGTCACCCCCGGCACGATCGTCATCTGTGTCAGCCGCGTCCCCACCGCGCCCGCGTACACGAGCGGCACTCCCCGCTTCACACACACATCATTCAGCAGGTACCTGGTCTCAAAGTTATCCGTTCCGTCCACCACCACATCCACCGCAGGCCACACGCTCTCGACCTCATTCCTCACAACCGCGTGCCCCATCAACAACCGTTCCACATTCCGATGCGACACATCCGCCGCGACTCCCCGCACCCGCACCGCCGAATTCACCTCCCTCAGCCGTCTCGCCGCCGACTCTGCCTTCGCATCGCCCACGTCCGCCTGCGCATACAGCGTCTGCCGATGCAGGTTCGTCAACTCCACCACATCCCTATCGACAAGCGTCACCCGTCCGACACCAGCCCTCACGATCAAGTCCGCCGCGGGCGAACCCAGCGCACCGCACCCAACGACCAGCGCATGTGCCGCACGAAGATTCGACTGTCCATGCTCGCCGATCCCCGCAACCAGCATCTGCCGGTGATACCGCCCGGCACCCTGCCCATCAACCCAAAGCCCGATGTCATCGCCTCCGCCATCCCCGAGCGGAAACTCCGCGCCGCGATCCGCCCTGTGCGCATCACCCATGCCAAGTTGTAGGATGCTCCTCGTCCCGTCGCCGTCACATTCGAGTGAGCGTCACTTCCACAACCTCAGGCCTCACCCCGATCCGCACAGGCAGAAACGACATCCCGATCCCCCGCGACACCACCACCGGGCACCGCGGCCCCTGCGCAAGCCCCGACGCATACTTCTGCCCATACCGGCTCAACGTCACCGGAGCCCCTATCAGCGGCAGACGAATCTGCCCACCATGCGTGTGCCCCGCGAAGATCACATCCATCCGGGGCCCCTCGACGAACGCACGCGTCTCGACCGCGTCCGGCTGGTGCTGAAGCACGATCCGGGGCATCTCCTCTGGCACATCGCGGAACGCCGCCTCAATGTCCATCGTGTCCCTGCCGAAGTCACCAAGCCCCGCAATGCACACGCCCGCGGCCGGCGCACGATCCCACATTCCCCGCGTCGCGGCATCAATGAACACGCGATCGTTGTCCACCATCCGCACGCCCACGCCCGACAACTGCCTCTTCATGTCCCGACCATCACCGTACCAATCATGGTTCCCCAGAACCCCGATCACAGGCCGCCCAGTCTCCACCAACGGCGCGAACAACGCCGCCGCACGCGCGTTGCAGTCTGTCCCCCGATGCACATAGTCACCCGTCAGCACGAACACATCCGGCCTCAGAGCGATCGACTCACGCACAACGCGGGCCACAAACTCCGGCGGCACGTGCGGCCCCAGATGCGTATCCGAGATCTGCACCAACCGCATCCCCTCAAGCCCGCGCGCCAAGTCCCTCACCCCCACCGTGTACCGCTCAATCCTCAGATCAAACGGCGCGACCACCACGCTGTGCGCCCCCACAAGCCCCCCCGCGGCACCGCCAATCACCAGCGGCCCATCCAACAGGAACGCCCGCCTCGACGGAATCGCGGGCCCACCCCTCTCTACGACCGCGTGCCGCTCTCGCACCACACTCGGCCCAGCACCCACCAGCACCGAACGCACCCGCACCCATACGCGCAGCAATGTCCGAAGCCCGAACAGCACGCACGCCCAACCGATCACCACCGACGACACAATCAGCACCGCGCTCCGGTCGGCACGCATGTGCAGCAGAATCATCAACGCGGTATTGAATGCCTGTGTAGGCAACGCAACCAGATTCGCAATCGCCCGTCCAGCTTGCGTGGACAGCAACCCATCAAGGTGCGTCGAACCGCCCCACAAGCCGAGTTGAACCCAGGATCCAACAACGCTCAGCACAGCCCAGGCAACGACCCACGGACCAAGACCCGCAAACGCCCGCGACACGCGCACATCCCCACCATCGCCCTCCGCCAGCGTTCCCATCCTGATCGCTCCTGATTCCGCAATCGAATCGACAGCCGCCGGATCGCCGCACGCTCTGGTACGTCGGTCTCCTGATGATGTTCAATGAGCGATGGAATCCGGACCCCGCCAAGAACCCTCTCTCCGCACGCAATAACCAAACCCGGACGCAGGCATAAGAAAAACAAAGAGGCCCGGCAGATCTGCCGGGCCTCGTCAAAGCTCGAAACGATGCTCGATCAGTGAGCGAAGTGTGCGAACGCCTTGTTGGCCTCGGCCATGCGGTGCGTCTGATCACGCGTCTGCATCGCCTTGCCCTCACCCTTCGCGGCTGCGACGATCTCATCAGCGAGGCGATGGGCGAACGGACGGCCCTTCTCGCTCCGGACCGCAGCGATGATCCAACGGAACGCCAGCGACTGCTGACGCTTGTTGTTCACCTGCATCGGCACCTGGTAGTTGGCTCCGCCGATTCGCTTGGAGCGGACCTCGACATACGGCTTCACGTTGTTGATCGCCATATGGAAGCAACCGATCGCGTCGGCCGGCTTGTTCGGATCCTCGATCTTCGCAAGCTTCTCGTCGATGATGTCCATCGCGTCGTAAATGATCCGCGTCGCGACGGACTTCTTGCCGTCCTCCATGACGCAGTTGATGAACTTCGAGAGCACCTTGTCGCCGTACTTCGGATCAGGACGGAGCTGCTCGACCGACGCTGTGAAACGACCACCCATGGAGGCCTCCTTCGTGGCTCATCCGCCGCTACACCGCGGCCCTGTTCACCGGCCCGGGCGGGCAACCCGTCGCCGATTACTTGCCCAACCGTGGCACCGCTCTCCAGAGCGGTGTCCCTACATGCTCTCAACGTTACTTCTTGCTGCGCTTCGCGCCGTACTTCGAACGACCCTGCTTCCGTCCCTCGACGCCGAGGCAGTCCAGAGACCCGCGAACGATGTGGTAACGCACACCCGGAAGGTCGCGAACACGACCGCCGCGAACCAGGACGATCGAGTGCTCCTGCAGGTTGTGCCCCTCACCGCCGATGTAGGCCGTGACCTCGCGCCCGTTCGTCAGGCGAACACGCGCGATCTTCCGCAGAGCCGAGTTCGGCTTCTTCGGAGTCGTCGTGCGGACGATCGTGCACACGCCCTTCTTCTGAGGCGACCGCTGGAGATCGAGCGTACGAGACTTGGAGGCCTGCACACGCCGTGGCTTGCGAACGAGCTGATTGATGGTCGGCATAGGTATTCCAGAAACGTGCTGACAAAATCTGCCGGACACTGCCGGGCCACAATGCTAGCCGCTCCCCAAGCCGCTTCAAGCCGACGTTCGTCCAGTGTTTGCACCCAGACGCCCCCAGCAGCAGCGCGACTCCGCTTACCCTTCGATCATGAACCACCCCCTGAGCGTCCAGGCATTCCAAGCACTGATCCGCGATCGCTACTACGCCACGGATTCGGCCAGAGGACCCGCAGGCACATTCCTCCTCTTCATGGAGGAAGTTGGAGAGCTGGCGACCGCCTTGCACGAAAACCGCCCGGGCAAATCCCCCACTTCCCAACAAATTGCGAACATGCACGAGGAGTTTGCCGACGTCTTGGCATGGCTCGCCACACTTGCGAACATCATGAACGTCGATCTGGACACAGCCCTGTCAAAGTACACAGACCCCGACCGCGTCAAGGGCGTCAAGGACTGACCGACTCTCCGAGTTCGACCGAGACAACACCGTCGGGCTACCGCATCGACGAAACCCGGCTCTCGCTCACCTCAATCGCCTCGCGCGGCATCGCGTCCAGCGTCCGGAAGACCTCAATCACGAGCGTGTCATCCGCCGGAGGGCCGTGCCGGTGCTGCTCAACCACGCCCAGAATCACCTGAGGCCACGTTCCGCTCGGGCAGTGGGATGGAGCTCCCACAATCCGCTGCATCCCGCGCGTGCCCAGCATCTTGCCGTCTTTGTCCTTCGCTTCCAGAGCCCCATCCGTGTACGCGATCACGGAGTCTCCCGGCCCGAACCGCAGGATACGCGGCTCAGGATCGAACTCCGCATCCGGGCACGCCCCAAGCACCAAAGCCGTGGACTGAAGCTCCTCAACCGTCCCATCGACCGCGCGGAGAAACGCCGTCGGATGCCCGCCGCTCGCATACTCAAGCGTGTCGTGCAGCGGATCGATGCGACCGCAGATCGCCGTCACATACACCGAGTGGTTGGCGAGCGTGAGATGCACGTACCTGTTCAGAAGCTTGAGAACTTCACCGGGCCGGATGCTCGGATACTCAGCAAACAAGCGGCTCAGCTCCCCGTGCAGGCGATTCACCGTCAGGGCCGCAGGAATGCCGTGTCCCGTCACATCGATCACCACGAAGCTCAGCATCTCGCGACGCCCGTCGTCCGTCGGAGAGCTCGCAACGAACAGATAATCACCGCCGATCTGTCGCATCGGCTCGTACAGGTAGTGAAAGCGGATATCCCCCGAGTCCTGAGGCGTGGGAAAGAGCGACTCGTGGATCCTCCTGGCATCCGTGAGTTCCCGTCGAAACTCCCCGTACTTCGTCGCCAGCGCACGCATCTTGAACTGCTCGACGCGCCTCGAGTGACGCAGCCAGCAGATCAGCGTCCCCGGCAGACCGACCAGGGGGCTGAGCCCGATGCTCACGATCATCAGCGCCACCCGTGTCTCGCCGGCAGGTCCCGGCTTCGTACCAAGCACGATCGCGACAGCATTCACAAGCACAAGCACCACGATCGGACCAAGGGCCTGCATCGCAGTCCAGGGCAGGAAGCTGCACGCGAGCACGTGCGTCAGCAGCACACCCCACATACCGAATCCCGCATGAGGATCGGTGAACGTCCAGAGTCCGATGTGAAGCAGTCCATCCAGCACAACGATCGCGAACGCAATCGTGTGGACACGCTCACGCGAGACATGACCCAGCAGCACGATCAGGTACGCCGCGACGTACACAAGCAACGACCCGACACCCACTCCGTAACCGATCAAGTCAAGCTCAGGTGTCTCACGCCACAGATCCACCGCGGCCTTCGCCACGATCGCCACAAGCCCCACAACGCTGACCACTCCCGTGAACCACAGGAAACGCTTCTGCAGCAGCGAAAGCGTCTCCGCCTCGAACTCCTGACGGAACTCCAGCGTCAGCGGGCTTGAAACCGACGTGCTGTCCGATCCTCGCTTCGCCACCAACGGCTCCAGGAAACACCCGCAATCCGCAGCTCGAACCGAGTGCCGCGGGTTACGCGATGAGCTTACGTGACTCGATTGGCCCCAGGAACCCAGAGCGTGTCGGTCGCGCCATTGTCGTTCGCAACTCGCGAAAGGACAAACAGCAAATCACTCAACCGGTTCAGATACCGAACAGAAACCTCCGAGGTTGCGTCTGGCTCCGCTCGTCGCAGCCCCACCACCAGCCGCTCCGCCCGACGCACAACCGTTCGTGCCAGATGCAGCCCTGATGACAATCGGCTCCCACCCGGCAACACGAAACTGGTCAGCGGCGCAAGGTTCTCATTGAACTCGTCAATGAGACGCTCAAGTCTCTCCACCTGACCGGGCAACACACGAAGTCTGGACCCCTCGGTCTCAGCCGAAGTACGGGGCACGCACAGATCCGCCCCCAGATCGAAAAGATCATGCTGCACACTCAGCAGCACCCCCACGATCCGCTCACCCTTCCCACCCGGCTCGCACACGCCAGCCATCGCAATCGCCACGCCCAACGCGGCATTCGCCTCATCAACGCTGCCATACGCCTCGACTCGAGGATCATCCTTCGCGACACGCCCCCCGGTACCCAAACCTGTCGTCCCATCGTCCCCGGTGCGTGTGTAAATACGATTGAGCTTGACCATCGGGCCTCCACAAGACACGTTTCACAATCGCACCACGGCGGCTTGCAGCAGTGCCCGCCCGGCCGTACGCTCGCTACACCGCTGGCCGCCCCCCGGTCGCGCCGGCTCGAACCAATCAACCGCTATGCGGCGCCACGGATGACGCAAGTTCACACAGTACGCGGCTTAACCAAGCTCTGGCGGCCGATCTCGTCCGGCTCCGACACATCGGCACGACCCGGATCCAGCCAACTCGCGCGGGGGTATGAGCCGCTCACAACCAGAGTCCTCGAAGCACGTGGGCTGCTCAACGAAGAATCCGAGAAGTTCCTCGCACCGCGCCTCGCACACTTGCACGACCCTTCACTGCTCCCCGATATGGACCGCGCCGCTGAGCGCATCCTTCATGCCGCCGCCTCCCAACAGCCCATCGCAATCTACGGCGACTACGACGTCGATGGCGTCACCGCCTCCGCAATCCTCGCACGCACACTCACAGCCATCCATCCCGAAGCGCGAGTCATCACATACATCCCACACCGTATCGACGAAGGATACGGACTCAACGCCGACGCGATCCGCTCGCTCGCCGAAGCCGGCGCGGCCGTCATCGTGACTGTCGATTGCGGCATCACCGCAACCGGCCCGGCGATGCTTGCTCGTGATCTGGGCATCGACCTCATCATCACGGATCACCACAACGGCGCGGAGAATGAGGCCGACCTGCCTCCCGCATACGCCATCGTCCACCCGCGCCGCCCGGGATCCGCCTATCCCTTCGCCGACCTCTGCGGAGCAGGCGTCGCGTACAAACTCGCCTGGCGACTCTGCACCATGCACGCTGCCAGCCCGAGATTGCCCCAGCACCTCCGCGACCTTCTCGTCGAACTCCTCGCCCTCGCGGCTCTCGGCGCGATCGCCGACGTAGTCCCGCTCCTCGGAGAGAACCGCGTCATCGTGCGTTCCGGCCTCCCACGCATCCGCACATCGCCATTCATCGGCCTGCGCGCACTCGTCAAAGCTAGCTCACTCGATGGCGACAGAATCGACACCGATGCTGTCGGCTTCTCGCTCGCGCCGCGCCTCAACGCGTGCGGCAGACTCGGCCACGCGCGAGAAGCCCTCGAACTCATGCTCACCGACGACCCCCTGAGAGCCGCCGAGATCGCAAGAGACCTCACACGCCTGAACGACAATCGACGAACAGTCGAGAAGCAGATCGCCGAACAAGCCCTCGAACTTGCCGCGGAGAGCGGCATGCTCCACGCCGACACCCGGGCAATCGTGCTCGCTCACCCAGAATGGCACACGGGCGTCATCGGCATCGTCTGCTCCCGGCTCGTCGAGCGCACCGGAAGACCGACAATCCTGCTCCAACACCAGGGACAGATGCTCGCCGGCTCCGGCCGATCCATCGACGGATACTCCTTGCACGCCGCGCTCTCCGAGTGCTCGCCCCACCTCCACACCTTCGGCGGGCACGACATGGCCGCCGGGCTCAAACTCACGCCGGACAAGCTCGACGCCTTTCGCGACGCGTTCACTTCCCACGCATCACGCCTGCTCAATCCCGAAGATCTCATCCCGAGGGTCCAGTTCGACTGCGACGCCTCAATCCGAGACCTGACACCGCTCGCGATCCGCCAACTCGAACTCCTTGCACCCTTCGGACGAGAGAATCCGCCGGTTCGGGTGCGGCTCTCCGGCCTTCGCGTCTCGGCCCGCCCCGAGCCGTTCGGCAAAGCCGGTGCCCACATCAAGCTCACCCTCCGTGAAGGCGAACGCTCGCTGCGTGTCATCGGGTGGAACTGGGCGTCTCGTCACCCCCAAACGGCAGCGTCGATCCCCGTTGGCACGAGGATCGACGCGCTCGTCATTCCCAAACTCTCCACGTGGTCAGGCCTCGTCGAACCCGAACTGGTTGATCTCCAGCCGGGCTGAACCCGCCGACGCTCTCTCAGAGCTCGCCGGCAGAAGCCATCTCCGCCTGCTCGACCGAGCCGAGGAGCACCGCAACATCCGAGTTCGCCGGATCCGCGCGGAGCGCGGCACCCAGAGCAATGCGTGCATCCTCATACTGACCACGGTCCGCAAGCATGATGCCCTTCAGCGTCAGCGCCGAGGCATGGCTCGGGCTGCGTTGCAGGGTGCGCTCCACCTCCAGCAGGGCGCGATCCGCGTCTCCCATCCGTCGATGCCACAACGCCTTCAGCATGTACCCATCAGGACGATCGGGCGCGAGCGCGATCACCCGAGCCGATGCCGTCCGCACACGATTCAGATCCTTCAGCACAAACGCCACGTTACCGAGCCCGACCCACGCCTCCGTGTCTGCCGCGCCCTCAAGCCCGCTCGTGAGCTGCACAAGCACGTCGCGCGCTTCCACCATCCGGTTCAGCTCCGTCAGGCAGCGAGCCCGAACGTGCAGAAGGTCACGACGCGATGCGTTCTGAGGATCACGCAGCAGGCGAGAGACGTTCATCTCCGCCTCGCCGAAAGAACCGATCGCAAGCTGAGCACGAGTCAGGTCCTCCAGGATCGCGCTGTCATCCGGCGCGAGCAGACGGGCCTCATTGAACATGATGGAAGCCGTCTTAGGATCGTCACGCATCATCGCAAGATGCCCGAGCGTCTGGCGAACGCCCGCGTTGTGCTCGAAACGCTCCGTCTGGCGCGTCAGATATGCCTCCGCCTCCTGGGTACGGCCGAGATCGATCATCATCTCCGCGGCCGCAACCACATGCTGCGGATTCGTCGGATCCAGTTCGGCCGACTTCATGAAGTAGGACAGCGCATCCTCACGCTTCAGCACTCGCTCATACGCGATCGCCTGGAAGTAGCTCGCATCCGCGTTGGTCGGATCGAGGGCCTCGCCACGCTTCAAAGAGATCAACGCCTCCTCGATCATGCCCCTCTCGATGAGGATCCGTCCGCGGAGAACGTGCGCACGAGCAACCGTCGGGCTCATCGCGAGGGTGGCGTCGATCAGACGCTGCGCCTTCTCAAGGTCGCCCGCCCGATACGTCTGCATCGCCATGTCGAACTGCGTCGCGGCCTTCATCTGGTCCAGACGCTCGCGAGACTTGTTGATGTGCTCCTGCGTGTACTTCCCATGACCGCGGAATGCGTTGCAGCCGGTGGCCGTCATCACGCACGCGCCAAGCATCGCCATCGCGGCATTCCGCACGAACCTCGACTTCAGTGTGTTCTCACCCATGATTCGTTCTCCTTCTCTTGGCTTGTGCCAGAGATTGCCCGCCCTTGTCGAGCGGTCGGACCATACACCCCGGTTATCACTTGCTCATGTACAGGCCGGAAAGCGTCCGACCCGATCCGTTTGTCTCAACTCCGAACATCACGCCCCACGTCCGCTGCAGCATCGCCCACACGGTTGCAAGCCCCTGGACAGCGACATTCCCGTCGGGAAGAACCCAGGACATCTGGGGATCCGCCTGCGCACCGGTCCCCTGCTCACCCTGTTCAGGAATCTCATCGATCCCGCTCTCTTCGTCGATCCGCTCCCACCAGGGAAGAGTGTCGTCGAAGTTGGCAGGCCTCTCGGCCTGGTCGTACGCCTTGCCCTCGAACATGGCATCCGCGAGCGTGCCGTCCGCGCTCGAAGAATCCAGGTCTGTAGACTGAGCGTCGGAACCGTCCTGCGCTGCGCTCGACTGGTTGCCGAGGGGGCGGGCCGCATCCGCAGCCCGAGCCGCAGCCCGTGCCTCGTTTCCGATGATCTGGTCGAGCATGCTGCCCGACGGCCACGTCTTGACCTTCGCGGGGGCGATCTGCTCGCGAAGCAGATGCGCATCCGGCTGGTGCTTGTTCAACGCCAACGCCCGGTTCAACTTGTGGTTCGCACGGGCAACATCTCCGGAAGCCGCAAGACGCTGCGCCTCAACCACATGCTGCTCGCTCTGACGCGTGCGGCTGAACGGCAGCAGACCCGCGCGGCTCCCCGTCCTCACGGCCTCGACGTACGTCTCGCCACGCTGACCCTGCTCAGTCAGGATCGCATCGCTCACGATCGACGGCGTCACCATGAAAATGATCTCGGAACGCTGCACGTCATCCTCGTGACCACGGAACGCGGCACCGATGATCGGCAGATCGCCCACAACAGGAATCTGGCGACGGGTCGCCTTCGTGCTCTCACGGAACAGGCCGCCCAGCACGATCGTCTGACCATCACGCACCATCACGTTCGCGACCAACTCATTCGTAACCTCATCGGGAATCGTCACCGCCGCCCCCGTCGCGTCGGTCACGTCACGGATCACCGCCTCAGAGACCTGTGGCTTGAGCTCCATCCTGATCGTGCCCTCAGTGGTGACAAACGGGCGAACGTACAACTGAGTACCCGTGTCGAGGAACTCAACCGTCTGGGTTGTTGAAGTGTCTGTAGCAGTCGTGCTCAGGTAGCCGACCTTGCGACCCACCAGAACCCGTGCCGGCTGGCGATTCAGCGTGAGCAGCTTGGGCCGCGAGATCACCGACAGATCGGTCACCTCGTCGAGCAGACGCAGGAAGACCGCGACATCACCCTCCACGATACCCGCCTTGAACGTCGCAGGTCCGTTGATGTTGCCGACGTTCGACGCCAGAGCCCGCCCGTCTCCGCGTGCGCCCGGGATCGGCACCTTCGTTTCCGAACCGCCATTCAGCGAACTGCCGACACCGCTCACGAGTCCTTCAACCGCCTTCAGAGGACCGCCCAACGACACGAAGTCAGCGAAATTCAGATCGCCGATCACGCCGAAGTCGATGCCGAACGCGTTGGCCTCGTTCAGCTCCGTCTGCAGAATCGTCGCCTCGATCAGGATCTGCGCAGGACGAGTGTCCAACGCCTGGATCAGCTTCTCGATCTCCGCCACGTTCTCCTCATAGTCATAGATCACGAGCGCCGACTCGTTCGCGTAGTCCTCGCCCCCGACAGGAGAGTTGTCCGGGATGTTGAAGACCGCGGCACGCCCGTTGGACTTGATCTGGCCGCCATCAGAAAGCAGCGGCTTCACAAACTCCGCCGCGTCGATCGCGTTCAGATAGTTCAGCTTCACCACCTTGCCGATTCGGACACGCGTCGCCTCGGAGATCCGCTCGATCTCCTCCAGCGTGTACACATAAATGAAGTTGCCCTTCTCCACGTAACCGAATCCATTCGCATGAAGGATGGAGTCAAGGGCCTCGAAGAACGTCACACCATAAAGATTCGCCGTGACCGTCGCGGAAACCGACTGGCTGGCGATGATGTTCCGCTGCGACTGCATCGAGAGCATCTGCAGCACGGTGGACAGATCCTCGTCCTTGACATGCATCTCGACAATCAGATTCTCATCGACCTCGACCTTCCCGTCCTTCGCGGGCTTCCCGCTCGGAGCGGTCGAGCCCGCAGCCGCGCGACCCCCCTGCGTGCCCGCCGATCCGGCAGCGGCCTGGCCGGTCGTGTTCATGACTTCGCGGAGCATGTCGTTCAAGCCCTGAGCGGCACAGGGTGCCGCACCGGCAACGAGCGACACGGCAAGAGCCGCCGAAACCCTGCGGAGGGTGGGAGTGCCGATCATCATCTCGCGATTGCCATTATGGGTCATGACTCGTCCTCGTAGCCGCTGATGCCTGCCCGCTCATGCGGGTGCCCGATATCCCCTCCGGGCCCGGCCCCCCGTCCAGCGTGCGCGACGCGGGGAGCCGCATCATCAATGTCGTCGCTTCCGGTTCTGGACTTTGGGATGAGTCTGACGATTGGCTGAGAACTCCGGTCCGTGCAGGTCCGAACGCACCATGCCGACATCGCACCATGACCGGCCGATACCGAACGCCGGCCCCGGCTTCCGTTCGTCGCTCCGATGTGTCCGTTGAATAACAGCGAATCAGCGTCAATCCGGAGCATTATCCGGACGCCGCTGATCCTCAGCACGCAAACCGCCGGACTCAGAAGCAGGGGAGTCCGCAACCGCTCCCGACCTTGCCTCCGGCGCGGCGTACGCCGTTCGCGGGATATCGGTGACCAGACGAAGTTTCGCCCAGATCAGCAGCCCGCACAGCAAGGACGCGCCGATCGCACCCGTAGCCGCAAGCTTCCGCCGCTCCCTCGCCGTCGCCGGCCGTCCGCGATCATGCTGAACCTGCTTCAAGGCACTCACTCCGCGTCACGCCTCTCGACCGTCACACGCCCCGTGTACGCATCAACATTGACGCGATAGATCGATCCGGATCCGGTCACCTCGACAAAGCCGCCGAATCCCGGCGTTGAGGCATCGGGATCTCGCTGGGGGCTGCCCAGCTCATCGAAGATCAGGATCTCGTCATCGTCGAACGCCGCCGCCGTGATCCTCGCGCCACCATAGACCTGGTCGCCGAAGTCCCGCATGTATCTGTTCCGAGGCCCCCCGCTGTCGAACATCGCGTTCGCCTCAACATCGATCTCGCCGCCGATCACTTCGACAAGCGTGTAACTGTTCGCCGCTGTGTCAAAGACAACCGCCCTCGACTCCTGCATCGCAAGAGCATCCGACTGCGCGAACGTGATGTCAGAGACAATCGTCCGGACCGCTGCCTGAACACGCAGAGAGTGCGCCGAGGCCATCTCAGGGATGACAAGTGCCGCAGCGATCCCGAGCACCGTGACAACAACGAGCACTTCGATCAGCGTGTATGCGCGCGAGCTCGTGCGTCTCAGAAACTCCATTCCTGCACTCCTACGCCGCCCGAACTCACACACAACAGACGTCACTGCCCCGCCGCGGGTGCCGGCTTCTCTTTCTGAGCCGGCATCTCAAGCACCTTGACCTGCAACGGCTTGGCAAGTCTCCGCTCGACCGCGTCGATACGCTGCGAGATCAGCTTCAACTCCGCGATCATCTGCTTCCGCTGATCCGCAGCACTGATCAGACCCGACTGGCCGTCCGGCTGCGATCCGGACGCCACAGCCGCCGCCCCACGCCCGGAAACGCCTCTCGCGTCCACGCGATCCAGGACGAGATACCCGAGCATCACTGCGATCACAGCCATCAGAACCGTTGACGGATCCGGCCGACGTGCGACGTGGCGTTGAGTGTTCATGACATCAATATCGGTTCGGCAGTCCGTGCGCTTCACGGAATCACCCCGATTCAGCCGCTCCGACCACCGAACACCCATCCCTACTCAGGCCTGATCGGACGGTCCGAGGAGTCAAAGCCCGCAGCCCAGACTGCCCCCGTCGCGTCATCGAAGATCCACCCGTAGTCCGTGTGATAGGCCTCATCGGGCGTGTCGCGAATCACGATCCGCTTCGCGTTCGCCTCGCCCACATACGGATTCATCGGCGCACCCTTGAGATACTCACCACCCCTCGAGATCAGGTCGCCCCAGGTGCCATCACCCTCGATCACATCAGGCAGACGGTTGTCGTGCCGCGCTCGATACACATCCACCGCACGGCGAAGCTTCTCCAACTCGTATATCGTCGTCCCCTCCGCTGCCTCGCGCCGGGCGCTCGCAAACTGCGGCACAACAATCGCAGCCAGGATCCCGAGAATCACAACCACGATCAGGATCTCGACCAGAGTGAATCCACGACGGTAGACGCTCGCCATACAACAACCTCCGAGCAACTCACGCCTTGGCGGTTCTCAAAGACGGCCGGCCCTGTCTCCAGTGCCGGCCGCGACTTCATCAATCAAGCGTGGACATATCAGGGCAGACGAGCCGCACGAATCGTCCCGGTCGCCCGGTCGTAGAACCAGCCCGTGCCACCCTCCTCGGCAGCGCCGGCCGCATCATCATCCGGATCCTCGCTGGCGGCAACCGTGGAAGTGCCCGTGAACGGATTCACAGGAACCGCCTTGAGGTAGTTCAGCCCGACAAGGCCCTCGCCGCTGTCACGATCGCCCCAGCCGTCGGTCACAAGATCAGGGTAAATGCCGTTGTTGCGAGCTGCCCACAACTCCAGCTGGTTCTCGATCGTGCTCTCCTGCGTCGCGGTGTTGCCGCCACGCGCCTCGTTGGCCGCGTTCGTGAACTGCGGAACCACGATCGCGGCAAGAATGCCGAGGATCACGACCACGATCAGAATTTCCACGAGCGTAAAGCCGCGCTTCACCGTACGACGAACATTCATGCTTGCGTCTCCTTGCACCACTGGCGAACCCCGGGGATTTCTCGCCCTCCAGGGCAAACTTTCGGGCCGACCGGATCTCCACCGATCAGGCCCACCCGTGGCACGCCCGACGCCACACGACGTCACCGAGGCGGTCCACGACCATCGAAATACGCATCGACCCCCCAGGCCAGACACTTCAGCACTACACCACCCGCACACGCGACTCCACACCCCGCCTGACGCCTGTAACGCGCATCCCATCTCGGAAGGCATGTAACTCCAACGCGCTCCCCTCAGCGACTCCATCCCCTCGATGATCGGACCTGAGCCCGTGCCGCCAAATATGTCGGCTGGCCGATGCTCGTCGTGATGTCACTCTCAACCTGATACCCTGCCCCCATGCCCCCCACCACTCGCTCCACCTTCATCGGTCGTCCCGGCGCACTCGTCGGCATGGTCCACGTTCACGCCCTCCCCGGAACGCCCGGCTCATCGCTCCCCCCCGACCAACTCGTCCGCCGCGCCCTCGCCGATGCACGCATCTACCTCCGCTGCGGCTTCGACGCCCTCATCATCGAGAACATGCACGACCGCCCCTACGTCCACGGGCCAAAGCCCCCCGAGGTCGTCGCCCTGATGACGCGCGTCGCCCTTGCAATCCGCGAACTCGATCCGCGCCTCCCGCTCGGTATCCAGATCCTCTCCGGAGGCAACGCCGACGCGATCGCCATCGCACTCGCCACCGGCGCGTCCTTCATCCGCTGCGAGAACTTTGCCTTTGCGCACGTTGCCGACGAGGGCCTTCTCGCCACCGCCGAGGCAGGCCCCCTCCTCCGCTACCGTCGCTCCATCGGCGCAGAACACATCAAAGTCTGCTGCGACATCAAAAAGAAGCACGCCTCCCACGCCCTCACCGCAGACCTCTCCCTCGCCGATGTCGCACACGGCGCAGAGTTCTTCAGCGCCGATGCTCTCATCGTCACCGGAGCCGCCACCGGCCGCCCCACCAGCCCCGCGGACCTCGCCGAGGTCCGCGCCGCTTCCGATCTCCCCCTTTTCGTCGGCTCCGGCGTCACACCCGCCCAGATCCCATCGCTTCTCGCACACGCCGACGCCCTCATCGTCGGCTCAGCCGCAAAGACCGGCGGCCACTGGTCGAACGATCCCGACCCCGCCCGCTGCCGGGCACTCGTCAAAGCCCGTGACAAAGCCAGCACCACGCGCTCCCCCCAGGCCAGCTCTGGCCGCTCCGCATCCGCCAAACCCCGCCGATCCCGCTGAACACCCCGTACCGCTCCCCCAGCCCCACCAGATCGAACACACCGGCATCTCTCCAACCACTTCCGCTCGCCCACACCCAAGCCCATCACGATAACCGCCTCGGGACGCGCACACTCGCGCCCAACGGGAGCCGGATCGCATGCCAGCGGCCGCCAATCATCGAGCCACACGCCCAGGCCAACTCGCATGGCTCATCTGGCTCTTCACCGTCGCCACAACAGCCATGGTCGCCTGGTCCACACCCACAGAGGGAGACGTCTCCCTCCAGGCCCACGAACTCGGCCTCATCTTCACCGCATACGCCCTCGGAGCCCGCGCTATCGCCTGCGCACTCCACGACTGGGGCACCTTCGTCATGGCCGCCCTCGGCATCACCTTCGGACTCTGGTTCCCATACCTCAACCAAGAGGGCGGCCCGCACCTGCTCAGCGTCATCGCGCACACCGGCATCACCGACCCCCTCCTCAGCCGCCTCGAACTCCCCGCCGTCATCGCCGCCGCAGGAATCATCACCGCCGCCGGCACCTACCTCGTCACACACTCCGGCCGCGCCTTCTTCGAGATGGTCACGATCAGCACAGTCTGTGGGCTGGCTCTCGTTGTTCCCGTCGAGCAACCAACGGTCGCTCGCATCGCCGTGCTCCTCTGGCATACCTGCGTCTGCGCTTCACTCTGCCGCTGGGCCTTGGTCGCGGCACGCCGAGCCAGAGGCGTGGGCTGCCCATTCTGCGGGAGCGACCTCCTCGGCCTGACCACACCGGTCTGTCCCTCATGCAAACACGCTCTCCCCAGCGTGTGCCGTCTGCCGGGACACAACCGAAGAGCGGCATAAACCGCAACCCCAGGCCACCGCTGCTTCGGGCCGTGCAGCCCACAAGCACACATTCAAGACCCGCTCGCTCCCGAACCCAGGCCCAGCCGAAAACTGTACAATACTCGCACAAAAGAACCCCTCAGGTCCGCGCGCTCCAGGCATGAACACCACTCCGACCAATCCCGGCAACACCGAGCCCCTCGTGGCCGAGACGGTCGTCAATCGCAACGGCGTGCGCCTCTTCCTCGCCAGCCGCTCTCCACGCCGTCGCGAGCTTCTCGCCGAGGCAGGATACAACTTCGACTACGACCACCCCGGGCTCGAAGACTCCGACCTCATCCCAGGCGAAGTCACACCCCGTGAATGGGTCGCCTCGCTCGCCTACTTGAAAGCACGCGCAGGCAACCACGTCGCACATGCAACCAGTCGCACGCCCGATGTCATCATCGGCGCAGACACCGCCTGCGTGCTCGACGGACGTCTCATCGGCACCCCACGCCACGCCCAAGAAGCACGCTCCATCATCGCCGATCTCGCAGGACGCGAGCACGAAGTCGTCACCGGCCTCGCGCTGATCTGCGGCCAGTCAGGCCGACGCCTGCTCATCGCCGATTCCGCGCGGGTACGAATCGGCCCGCTCTCCTCCCAGGAGATCGATCGCTACATCGATTCCGGGCTCTGGTCCGGCAAGGCGGGTGCGTACAACCTCACAGAGCGTCTCGCCGCAGGTTGGCCCATCCAGTTCGATGGAGATCCCGCAACAATCATGGGCCTCCCGATGAAGCTCCTGCACACACACCTTCAACGATTCATCACGTCCCACCCGGAGACAAGAGCGTGATGCTCGGCGATTCCATGATCCTCTGTGCCGCTTCGCCCGTCGCGCCCGCGTGGATCGTCTTCCCCCTCGGCGGCTTCACGCTCGTTGTCGTGCTCTGGCATCTCTGGACCGTCATCCGCAGCGACGCGGCCCCGGCCCATGCAACCCGACGCCGAATCCGCCTCGCAAATGCCGGGGTCATGCTCTGCCTCGTGCCCCTCGTCACCTTCGCGTTTGGTGTCGCCACCACCGCCTCACCTCGATTCTTCGCCCTGGCATGGCTCGCGGTGATGGGCCTCCTCGCCCTCATGGTCCTCCTCGCAATGATGGACTCCGCAAACACCGCACGCATGCACCTCACCGATCGGGCAGATCTCAGAGCACAGCTCCGACAAGCCATCAAAGATCCCATCGCCAGAGTGCCGGACCGTCACCCATGACGCACGGACCGGTCCCCTGGCTCCCCGCTCCGCTCGCCTCGCTCGCCTCCCGCTTCTACCTGTGGGAACTCCATCGCCGCAATGCAATGCTCGACCGAGGGAAGGGAGTCACCACACTCGACATCCCCGTCATCTCCATCGGAAACCTCTCCGTCGGCGGGACGGGCAAAACTCCCCTCGTCGAACACATCGCCCGAACCCTCGCCTCCTCCGGCGCACACCCCGCCATCGCCATGCGCGGGTACCGCGCCTCACACGGGCTCAGCGACGAGGCCCGCGAGTACGCCCTCGCGCTCCAGGATGTCCCCACCCTCGTCAACCCCGATCGCATCAGCGCGATCCGCGCCGAACTCCAACGCCGCGCTCGCCACAACCTGCCGACCCTCACCTGCATCATCCTCGACGATGGCTTCCAGCACCGAAAGCTCGCACGCAACCTCGACATCGTCCTCATCGACGCCACACGCTCCCCCTTCAACGACCACCCTCTCCCCCGCGGCTGGCTCCGCGAGCCCGTCCAATCCCTCCGCCGCGCCCACGCCGTCATCATCACCCGCGCCGACCTCGCCCCCGATGCCGCCTCCGCAATCCAGAATCACCTCTCGACCATCGCCCCCGGCATCCCCATCGCAACCGTCGCCTACGAATGGTCCTCGCTCGACATCGCCCACAACGCCGAAAGCCGCTCCGAACCCCTCTCCTGGTTGAAGGGCAAACGTCTGCTCCCCTGCGCCGCCATCGGAAACCCCAACGCATTCCTCCAACAAGTGGAAGCCCACGCCGACTCGCCCCTCCTTCAATCACTCTTCATCCGCGACCACGACCCATACGCGCCACACACCATCGACTCGCTCATCTCGATCGCTCGCGATGCGCACGCCGATGCCATCATCACCACGCGCAAAGACTGGACCAAGCTCTCCCGCGTCAGCCCCTCCCGTTGGCCCTGCCCCATCGCTCGCCCCGTGCTCCAGGTCCGCTGGCTCTCTGGCGCCGACACGCTGCAAGGGCTCATCACCAAAGCCATCACGCCGTGACTTCCTCGGAACACCCTCCGTTGCCGAAGGCGACGCTCTTTCGCCGCTTCGGCGCACGGATCGTTGCCACGCGTTTCAACGCGTGGGATGCCGCCCACACTCTTCTTCCTTGTCCTTTCTCTTCTACGCCCCCGGAGCGGACCATTCTGTCCCTCGAATGGCGAGTGCCGCGCCTTCTCGTCTGCACGCCCGCGAGGTTGGGGGGCGGGCATGCGATCGTTGCCAGGGGTGAAGCCCGCGCATCGCGAGGCCGCGCGTCGGCTTCCCCCGCCCGTTGGGCCTTCCCAGCCGCGTAGCGGCTTCCTTCGTGGACCGGCCCGAACGGGCCCGACTCCACCCTCCGCCCCTCCGTGCGTTTTTCTCAGATTCCCTAACCCCATCTCCCCCAACGACTTCCATTATCTGTTCCAACAGTCACTGACAGACGTCTGTCAGTGACACACCCACCCCGCGCTTGCATCACTCCCGCCGCGCCGTACATTCATCTCCATGATCGCCTCACCCGACATCGCACACCAGAGCGCACACAACAATCTCCCCGCCGCGCCCACCGACCGCCAACGCTGGGCACACCTCCTCGTCCTCGACATGCTCAAGGCGAACCTCCCCCTCCCCGCCCTCGCCGCTCATCTCAACATCCCCTTCCTCACACTCATCGACTACATCAACACACCCGAAGTTCAGGCCGAGATCGACGCCTACGACCAGCTCCTCACCCTCCGCGCCCGCCTCCTCGGCCAGACCGCTCGCCCCATCTCGCTCCGCAAACTCCTCGACATCCTCGAATCTCCCGCGCCGCAACCCAGCGGCCGCGATCCCGAGGCCGATACCCGTACCCTCCACCGCCACGCCGAGCTCATCCGCCGCACCGCGACCACCATCGCCAAAGAATCCCGCGTCCTCGCGCCCAAACCCACACCCGCGCCAAATCCCGCCCCCAAACTCATGGCCGCGCCCACACCATCCGCCGATCAACCCGCGCAAAAGGGAGCACCGAGCGCCACCCAGCAAGCAAGCTCGGGGGCTCTGTCGGGCTCTCACTCAAAGGACAACGCGAGCTCCCGGGTGGCATGCCTGGGCGAAGACCAGGCATGCAAGAACAGCGTCACAACGCATGGCTGCGAGGACGCAGCCATGCCACCCGAAGCCCCCTCGCGGCCAACTCGCGCAGACTCGCTCCGCGCCGCCGCCGGCTCCACGCGCACTGTTCGCGACACCCCGCGCCGCGCCCGCGACCGACCGGCCGCGTAATCGCAAGCACAACAACGCGCACCATCCCGCACGAATGACCCGCCCGCAATGCCGGGCCCGCTGTCACGCGCCTTCTCCCGTCCGCGTACCTCCGCTCCCTCTCCGTTCTCTTCACGATCCCGCCACGCGCGTGGCTCCCTTCTCGCTGGCCGTTCAGCAACCTCTGTTTGCCATCTGGCACTTTGCCATTTGCCATCTGCCCCCCCTCCACCCCTACCCTCTCTCCCCACCCTCCCGGAGCCCGCCCATGGCAGACGCATTCGTCAATCTCCCCGCAGACTCCAACCAGGCCCTCGGCATCGCCCAATACGCCATCGACTTCATGTCTGACGGCCCCACCGGCGGCCAGCCCGACAAGTCTGTCATCGAGAAAACCAACCTCTTCCACACCGACGCCGTCCTCTGCGGCCTCTCCGCCATCGCCCTCGGCACCAACGCCCCCAACCTCCTCCGCGCCGAAGCCCTCCAGTACGCTGTCCCCCCCGGCGACCACGGACCCGGCCTCGGCAAGTCCAAGTTCCACGGGGCAACCTGCTTCGGCTCCTCCATCCGCGTCAAGAGCGAGAAGGCCATCGTCGCCAACGCCTCCGCCGTGCGCGAGTGGGACTCCAACGGCACCAACTTCGGCTACAACCCCAAGACCAACTCCCTCGCTGGTGAGTTCGGCCACAACGACTTCTACCCCGTCGCCATCGCCGCGACGCAGATGATGGGCCGCGACGGCGCATACGCCTTGAAGGGCATGATTCTCCTCGACGAGATCCGCGGCCGCCTCGCCGAGGTCTTCTCACTCAAGACCTACAAGATCGACCACGTGCTTCACGGAGCCATCGCCTCCGCCGCCACCTTCGGCGCGATGGTCGGCGCAACCGCCGAGCAGATCGAGTCCGCCATCGGCATGGTCGTCGCCCACTACGTCCCCTTCCGCGCCATCCGCGCCGGCAAGCAGCTCTCAGACTCCAAGGGCGCATCCGCCGCGATCTCCACCGAAGCCGCAATCCTCTCCATGAAGCGTTCCATGGCCGGCTTCCTCGGCCCGCGCGACATCTTCCGCAACCCCGAGGCCGTCTTCCGCATCTTCGAGGGCCCCGGCCAGATGTTCCAGAAGGTCGGCGCGACCAAGGCCAACACCGACAAAGCCGATGCCTCCCCCTTCAACCTCCTCCTCGCCCGCAGCGGCAGCGACTTCGCCGTCATGGGCATGCACTTCAAGCTCGGCCTCTACGAGCACCAGTCCGCCGGCGCGCTCCAGGCCATGATCGACCTCATCCAGAAGTCACCCGCCCTCATCGCCAACGCCCAAGGCGAGAACATCAAACAGATCAAGATCGTCGCGTATGAGCCCGCCTTCGGCATCATCGGAGACCCCGCCAAGCGCGACCCAAAGACCCGCCAGTCCGCCGACCACTCCATGGTCTACATCGTCAGCACGCTTCTCCGCAAGGCCCTCGAGCAGAAAAAGGCCGGCTGGAAAGAGCTCATGCTCGCGCCCGTCGACTACGGCCCCGAAGCGATCAACAACCGCCTCACCCGCCAGTTGATGGGCAAGATCGAGTTCGCCCACGGCGGCCCCGACTACGACCGCCGCTACCCCGACGGCATCCCCACCTCCGTCGTCATCACCGACAACACGGGCAAGACCCACGACAGCTCGCTCGTCATGTACCCCGGTGGCCACGCCCGCAACACCACCGCCGACCTCAAGGGCATCCTCGCCCATAAGTTCCAGCTCCTCGGCTCACTCGCCTTCGACAACCCCGCTCCCATTATCGACCGCTACTCCGACATCCACACCAAGTCCGCCGACCACATCCAGACCATCAACAACTTCGATCTCACCGTCAAGGGCAAGTTCGACTGAAGCATGCCTCGATGCCTTTGGGTGGATCGGCTCTCCGAGCCGACTCTTACATGCCACTGGCGGCTTGCCAGTCAGTGCTCTTCTCTTGGTGGCACCCTCTCCAGAGCGGTGTCCCTCACATTCCTCCCCTCCGCGAACCTCTGCCCCCTCCGCGTCCTCTGCGTTCTCTTCTCTTCACCCGAGCAATCCCATGCCTCCCTCCATCTGCATCTTCTGCGGGTCAAAGCCCGGCACAAACCCCGCCTACATCGACCTCGCGCACCGCACCGGCCAAGCCCTCGCCGCGCGTGGCCTCACCCTCGTCTACGGTGGCGGCAGCAAGGGCATGATGGGTGCCGTTGCCGACGCCCTCCTCGACGCCGGGGGCCGCGCCATCGGCATCATCCCCGACTTCCTGATCGGCAAAGAGGTCGCTCACCCACGCATCGCCGACATGCGGGTCGTCAAGAGCATGCTCGACCGCAAGACCATGATGCTCTCACTCGCCGATGCCTTCCTCACGCTCCCCGGCGGCTACGGGACCCTCGACGAACTCTTCGAAGTCGTCACCTGGAACCAGATCGGCACCATCAGCAAGCCCTGCGGCGTCCTCAACATCAACAACTTCTACACCCCCACCCTCCAGCAGATCGACCTCATGGTCCAGGAGGGCTACATCTACGAGAAGAACCGCTCGCTCATCCTCGACGACGACAACCTCGACCGCCTCCTCGACCGAATGCTCCCTTGACTCTGTGAAGGTGTGAAGAGTTCACATGGGATTTCTCTGGCCATTCTCCACACGGGAATCGCGTGAACGATCACGCCTGAAGTGGCAGGCCCGCGAGGCCGAGGCCGACGCAGTCGCCCGCCGCGTCTTTGCGGAACTCGCCGCCCGGTTCCCCTCGCTGACCATGGAGGAGCATCCGGAGGATCCCGTCGAGATCAGCATCGTCATCCCCGAGCAGGAGGGATGCAGGTTCCGGGTGTGGCTCGCGCTTCAGAACTGCGACGAGCTCCATCTCCTCGTGGAGAACTTCTGGCTCGAATGGTTCCCTTGCACCACACCGAAAGTCGCAGACCTCTACCTTGAGGCAGTCTCCGGCTTCCTCTCCGGCGAGTACCGGATCATGGAGTACTCATTCCTCGGCGAGTGCTATCTGGCACGCCTGCAAAAGCCCCAAGCCGGCGGCTGGAAGACCATCGGCACCTGGACCAATCTCGGTGTCCGCCTGCCCGGGCTCATCAAAGCCCGCGAGATCCGCAATCACCCGCCGCCTGATCAGGCGCACCCTCACGCTCCGAGTTCGCATCGAGCTTGATATGCTGCCCCAGTCCTTCGGCGAAGCGGAGCACCGAACGTCAGGAGACCCACCCATGCTCAACGCAGCAGCGTTCCTCTCTTCGACTCTCCTCGCCATCACACTCTCAACGGGAACGCTCACCAGCACTCAACCCGTTCCTGCTCAGCAGCCACCGAAAGAGCCCGCGACCGTCACGAGCATCCCCGCGGCTATTGACGATGCCACGTTCCTCGCCGGAGACTGGTCCGCGGTGCGTACCGGCGAGCGAGGTGGCAAGGAGTTTGTGCAGGAGGTCTGGACAGCACCGGCAGGCAACAACATGATGGGCATGTTCAGGTGGCTCAACGCGTCCGGAAAGCCCATCGTCTTCGAGATCCTCACCATCGTCGAGGAGGGTGGCACTCTGACGCTCCGTCTGCGTCACCAGACGGCGACAGGGATCGCGTGGGAAGAGAAGGACAAGCCCGCAACGTTCACGCTCGCTGCCAAGTCCGCCACACGCCTGAACTTCGTCGATTCCGCCGAGACCAACGACCTCTCTGCGTGCATCTACGAGTGCCCGACGCCGGACACACTTGTGATTACCGTCAAGTTCGACAATCCCGAGCAGAAGGATCTGGTCTTCAGACTCTCTCGATCGACACCGTGAATCCGGGTCGCCTTCGCGCGAACCGCCCTGAAACATGGACCGAAACGAAGAACCCCGTGCTCGCGCACGGGGCTCCCTTCAGTCACTCTGAAATCAAATCCGACTGCACCTACTTCCCGCTCCAGCTCATCAACTCGGGTCCGGTGTATTGAGCGATCGGCCGAATAAGCCGGTTGTTGGCGTGCTGCTCCATGATGTGAGCCGCCCAGCCCGTGACGCGCGAGGCCACGAAAATCGGCGTGTACTGCGGCACGGGGATGCCCATCGTGAAATACGTCAGGCCGCATGGGAAGTCGACGTTGGGGTGGATCTTCTTCTTGTCGAGCATGATCCTCTGGACCTGCTCGCCGAGTTCGAACCACTTGAGGGCCGGGTGGCCGCCGGGGTTCTTCGTGTCCTTCTCGGCGATTGCGCGGCCGAGCTTGTGCAGGATCGGAGCTCTGTGATCGCCGTTCTTGTAGACGCGATGGCCGAAGCCCATGAGCTTGCGTTTGGTGTCGAAGGCGTTCTGCATCCACGTGTCGACCGCATCGGTGCCGATGCCCCTTTCGGTGACGTCTCGCATGATCTCCTTGAGCATCTCCATCGCCTCTTCGTTGGCTCCGCCATGGAGCGGGCCCTTGAGTGCGGCGATGCCGCCGGCCATCGCACCGTGCATGTCCGAGAGTGTGCCGGCAATGACGCGCGTGGTGAACGTGCTGGCGTTGTAGTCGTGCTCGGCGTAGAGGATGAGCGAGACATCGACGACCTTGGCGTACTCGGGGGAGGGCTTCTGGCCGGACATCAGGTACATCAGGTTCGCGGCGTGGGAGAGCTTGGGATCGCCGCCGGTGTTGGGCTCGACGATCTCTCGCCCGTCGATGATGTTCTGCATGTGTCCGATGATGGTGGGAACCTTCGCGAGGATGCGTTTGGCTTTGCGGAGGTTGGCCTCTGGCGTGATCTCCTGCGAGTCCTTGTCGAGGTTGCCGAGGATGGAGACGCACGTCCTTACGATGTCCATCGGAACGGCGGTGCCGCTCTTGAGCATCGGACCGGTTGTCCTGATGAAGTCGATCACCGCTCCCGGAAGGGCACGTTCGGCCACGATCTCCTGCGTGAATCGCGACAGTTCCGAAGCTGAGGGCTTGTGGCCTTCGAGCAGGAGGAACGCGACCTCCTCAAACGTTGCGTGGGCCGCAAGATCGTGGATCTCGTAGCCGCGATAGATCAACTGGCCTTGGCCGACGTTGCAGATCGCTGTCTCGCCGGCGATGACGCCTTCAAGACCCTTGGCGAGCGTCGGTGCGGGAGTGGCGGCGGCAGTGGTCATCGGAACAACCTCCGTTCGATCGGTTGGCGGTTGGGTTCGAGTTTGGAACGCGCCGAATCTGCGACACGCTCTTGGTGAAGATCGTATGTCTCCGAAACCCCATGGGCAGCGACGCTCACACACAAAGAAACGGGGCCCGCACAGTGGCGAGCCCCTCGTGAATGATGGAATCGATCGCTTAATTCAGACGGCACCTTCTGCCAGAATCACGATCTCGACGCGGCGGCTGTCCTTCTTGGTCCCCTTCGGCTTTGCGGGACCAAAGGCCGCGGAGTAGACCCGATTGTTGTTGACCCCCTTGCTGACAAGGTACTCCTCTACAGCCAAAGCCCGCTCCGCGCTCAGTTGCTCGTTGCTCCGCCACTTGCTCTTCCTGATCGGATCCGAATCGGTGTGGCCCTCGACACGAATGACATTCCGCCGATACTGGCTGTTCAGCACGCCAGCGACTCGATCGAGAGTCTGCTTCGACGCGTTCTTCAGCACCACCGATCCCGAATCGAAGAGAACGTCTCCAGCGACGCCGACAATGATCTCACCGCCAGCTCCGTAAGAGACATCAATCCCGCCGATATTCTCAAATCCGGTCCCCGCGGGGCCGAATCCGGAGGGCGCGGACGATGCGGCCGCGAGCTGCTGCTCGAGACCCGCCTTCTGGGCGTCACAATCGCGAAGCGCCTGCTCAAGCGACTCGATGCGCCCCCGAAGCTCGTTGTTCTCCATCAGCGCGGCATCAAGCTGACCATTGTTCTTCTTGCAGCCGCCGGACACGACGGCAACGACGAAGACTGCTCCAAGAAGTGCGACGCGAATGAGTGGTGAGATGCCAAGACGCGACATGACCTGTGCCTCCATGACGTACAAGTGCGAGCATACCGGGACATCATCGGCCCGGGGCAACTAGGGTAGCCAAAGTGGGGCGTGGGCGGAGCCCTCACCTCCCCGAATCTTGCCCATAAGCCGCTAAGGCAGATTCACAGGACGGTGCAGGATCGCCTCGAGCAACATCTCGACACAGGGCTTCAAGAGGACGACCACTGCGGTGCCCATAGCCAGACACGGCCCGAAGGCCAGCGTGCGTCTGACCCGTCGCGCAAGGATCGCGCGGACAACCTCAAAGAACACGCCAATGAAGGCCGCGGCAAAGAACGCGAGGATGGGGTCGATCCATCCGAGGCACGCCCCGACCCCCGCCATCAGATGGACATCGCCGAGCCCGAGGGCCTCCTTGCCGAAGGCAAGAGATGCCAGTATCCGAGCCGCCCACACAACCCCCCCAGCGACCAGGTATCCCATCAGACTGCCGCAGATGACATCCAACCAAAGCGGGACAGGGTGGGCTGGTGCGAAGCCGAGAGCGAAATCCGGACTCCACGGACCGGCAAGGTGTTTGGCGAGCTTTCCCCCCAGAATCGCGAGCGTCACGCACGGAGCCAGGAAAGCAAGCTCTCTGATCATCTCGCGACGTGCATGAGGGTACTGGATCCAGAGCTCTGCCTGTGCCTCGGGATCGCCCTGAAGGTCTCTGGAAACCGCTTGTTCGGTGCCCCCCCCATCATGTGCCGCGGCAGCAGTCGCACCCGCGCTCTCGTCCCTCGTCGGCTCTGGGTCTTTGGTTACGACTTCGGGTTCCGAATCATGCCCTGGCACCTCACCACCCAACTCTGCTGGGACAGCCAGGGTATCGGCGGAGGGCTGTGCAGATACCTCGTCGCTCTGGGCAGGGCATGCTGAAGGTGGCTCGGAGCTGCCCGCGTTCTCTGCGAGGGTCGATCGCTCCCACTCGTCATAATCCGCAAAGCTCCGGCGAATCAGTCCTGTCCAGAGCAGGAGGTTCCCGATCCCGAGCCCGACCATCCCACCGATCGCAGCCCCAACCCACCACCATCCGGCGGGACCCGGCGACGGGATCGCCCATCGAAAGCCCGGAGCAAATCGCCTCAGCTCGATATCCCTGGCTTCGATTACAAGAACATGAAGCGAATGACCGAGGAAGCCGACGATCGCGGGAAACCAGAGAAGGCCGAGCGGGATCAGACGCGTCTTGGCGTCGATCAGCGTCATGGCCGCGAGGCAACTCATCATCGATAGCACAATCACCAGCATCGGCCAGGTGAGAGCGAGTCCGTTCGCCGCCCACTCCGGGCGGAGCCATGCCACCCACCCCCACTCACGTGGCAGCATGTACCAAACGGAATAGATCGCTCCGAAGAGGAATGCAATCGCCGCTTCAACCAGCGGATACTCGGGGGAGATCTTGGCCCTGCAAAAGCGACAGCGTCCGCCGAGGAAGACCCAGCCGAGAACGGGGATGTTCTCCCTCCATGTCAGGCGCGTGTCGCAGATCGGACATCGGCTTGGGGGCGAGACGATGTCGAGCCCCCTGGGAAGCCGGTAGACCAGCACGTTCATCAGCGAGCCGACACACGCTCCGAACGCGATAACAAACAGAAGCTTCGTGGCCTCAGCGAGAGAGATCAGCAGTGTGTACTCGCTCGGCATCAGAAGGAGGACTCCTCGTCCCCACCTTCATCGTCCGAGTCCTCCTCGGGGCTTGACGCCTGACCGTTCTCAATGTCGGAGAGCGAGAGTTGCTGGATCCGCTGCTCCGCCCGGGAGAGAATCTCGCGGCACCTGCGGATCAGCCCCACACCACGCTCATACTCACCGATGGACTCCTCCAGGCCGATCTCGCCGGACTCCACCCGAGCGATGATCGACTCGAGTTCTTCCAACGCCCGCTCGAAGGTCGGAGACTCACGTTCCTCGTTTGTCCGTCGCTTCGCCACAGAGTTCCTTTCACTGATCCTGTCCGCCTGCGGGAGGAGCTGAGTCAAAGAGCATGGGGGTACTGGGATCCACTGCTCTTCGCCGAGATGCGTGAGAGCCGCGGAGCCGCCCGAGCAGTTCCACGCTTGTGCTTCCCCCCACGACCGACTCGACGCGACCGTCTGCGAGCTGTGTCGTGAGCGTGTCGCCGGCTGTCACTTGCGATACTGACCGAAGTATCGAGCCATCCTTGCGAATGGTCCAAGAATAGCCCCGACCGAGAACAGACCTTGGCCCCACCGATTCGAGCTGCCTGGACGCAGCGTCAATCCTCTGGACTCGCTCCCTCTGGGATCTCTGGAGAGCCACGCCAAGCCGCCCGGCCGAGGCATCCAATCTCGACCGGAGAATTTTGATCCGGACCTCCGGCGAGATTCTCGTCGCTTTCTGGGATGCCTGGGCGATGGCAACTCGCCCATCGAGCACCCGACGCCGCACCACGCCGGCAAGGCGCTCAGAGGCACGCACGACCTGTGCCTGCGACCGCCAGAGAAGCCATGCCGGATCTCGGAAGATCGGCTGTCGAGCCGCGGAGCGGAGTCTCTGTGTTTCGGAGTGGAGCACGCGCCGGACCGCCGCGAGAAGTCTCGAACGAGAGTCGCCGACCTGCCGGAGCAACTCCCCGCGATCTGGCGTCAGGCGCATCGCGGCCTGGGTCGGCGTTGACGCACGCTCATCGGCAACAAGCTCGGCGATCGTCGTGTCCGTCTCGTGGCCGATGGCCGCGACAACGGGGATCGGTGAATCAACGATGGCTTGCGCCACCACACGCTCGTTGAATGTCCAAAGATCCTCCTTCGAGCCCCCGCCGCGTGCAACGATCATCGCATCGATCGACAGTTCAGCGCTGCGGCGGCCGATCGCACGGATCGCCCTGGCGACCTCCTCCGCCGCTCGCTCGCCTTGGACACGAACATCCACAACCACGATGTCCACCGCAGGACAGCGGACACCGGCTGTCTTGATGACATCCTGGAGGGCGGCGCCCGTGGCGCTGGTCACAACTGCGATACGTCGCGGGAACGCGGGCAGTGGCCGCTTTCGCTCCGGCGCGAACCAGCCCAGCACCCGTAGCTCCTCGCACAGTCTTCGGAACGCCGCATCGAGCTCACCTTCGCCGATGGGCTCGATCCGATCAACGAGAAGCGAAACCTTGCCCGACTTCGCGTAGAACTCGACCCTGCCTGAGAGGACATACGTGCGGCCGTTCTCGATGGGGGTCCTCGATCGACTCGCTGCGGATGCAAACATGACGCACGAAACGACCGCCGCGTCGTCCTTGGCATTGAAGTACCAGTGGGTCCGCTGCACCGCCCCACTGATCTCACCGATGACCCGGATCGTCCTCGGAAGTCCGCCCTTCAAGGCGCTGTCGATCCGTTGCGCAAGTTCAGCAACCGTCAGCGGACGATCCGACGGTGCGCCCGCGCTCGGCGAGTGAGACCGAGGGGGCATTCTCGCAGGATCAAACGGCAACCGGCCGGACATCAGGCGTCGCTCCAAGGCGGCACCGCACGACCCGCTCAGAGAGCGAATGCCGACCAGCCGATCGCCACCACGGGATCGGCCGGTCGTCATTGAGTGCCGCTTACAGCATATCGCTGATTGTCAGTCCTTGTTCGCGATACGGATCACGCCCTGATCATCTCCGACGAATCCCCCGTTGCGACCGATATGCCGCACGATCTCTGCCGACGCGCCTGGCGGCAGCGAGATGCGTGCAGGACCCTCGACCCGGATGTTGCGGTGGAGGCGGGGCTCTCCCTCGGGAATCTGAATCGTCGCGCGCGGGGTGGGAAGTGCCGACTCACGACGATCCGCAGGAGCATGCAGGGTCGCATCGTTCACGTGGGTGCGAACGCCGCCCGTGAGCCCGTTCTCGCGCAGCCACTCGTGCCGCGCCCGCTCGAGACGATCACCCGCCCGATTCCTCGCACGGTTGTAGGGATTCGTCACGCGGCTGCCTCGCTCGGATCTATCGTTCGCGACCTGCCACGGGCTCACAATGCCGTAGTCGAAGGAGTTGAATGGCTCGATCGGATCGACGACAACCCCGATCGCCAGGTTCTCCGCCCCATAGGCACCGTAGTAATCAGCACCCGGGCTGCCGCTCTCGACGGCCCACGCATCGACACCACCGATCACCGGTCGCCTGGAGTAGATCAGGCCGTTGAAGCCCGGACGCCTCACATCATCAACCATCGAACTGGGGTAGCGAGCCGACGATGCCGGCATCACCACGCACTGGGCATGCGTGGAGCCGCTGAGAATCGCCAACACAACGACGGAAGCCACTCTGAGCATGTCCCACCTGCCTGTTTGTCCCGCGACTACGAACTGCCGTTTGTGACGCCGCTCACACGGGCGACTCACCATGGACGACTGAAGAGAAACTTTCTCTCTCTTCAGCATGCACGATGTTCTGGCAGAAACAAGCGGTGTTTGAGGAGATTTGCGGCCCCATAACCTGTTTCGCGCCCGAGAACGTCGCAGATCCTCCGCATCCCGGTCATGACTTGGTTGCCATCCTGGCCCGAGGGCCTCCGACGACCCACTGATAGGCCCCGAGTACCGAAGCGATATGCGTGGTCGCGCGATGCTCCTGCGCGACCTGCGCGGATGCGCGCGCTGCAAGAGCCCTCGCTCGGGATGGATCACTCAACGCCCGTGCGATGGTGTTCGCCCACACGCGAGGCGTGTGCTCATCCACGAGCCAGGCCGTTTTGTCATCTACGAGCCACGAAACACCCGGATCCGCAGCGGCCACAACCACCATTCCCGCGGCCATGGCGTCGAGCAGCACGCTCCGCTGCTCGCCCACCGCCTCCGGCTGCACCAGAATATCCGCACGCAGCGCGATATCCCGGCGCATCTCGATATCGTCGATCAGCGACAGGCGGCCGAGCAGCCCCAACCGCTTCGCAACCGACCACGCCCTCGAACGCCGCGCCGCCATGGCATCCATGAATATCACGGCGTCGGCACGCTCGGATGTCGCGAGCCCAACCCCCTCTAAAGCCGCAAGCGTTGCCCTCGCGTCTCTGCCTCCGCCTGTGATCACGATGCTGACCGAACGATCGGGCGATGCCGCCGAACGGGTTCTCGCGATGGCGTGAACACCCCACGGCGCGGCGCGGACCGCGGTCAATCCCGCGGCCTTCAGCCGCCGCTCGATCGTGATGTCCGGCGCCAGAAACACCCGCTGCACCTGCGGGTCGCGTCTGCTGATCGATACCGCTCGATCGACAAGTCCCATACGCCAGACCTCGAAGGCAATTGCAGATCCGATGCGTCGGGCCACATCCAGAGACAGATCCCACGCCGCGCCCCCGAAGGCGTGAACAACATCGACCGACCTGCCCGAAGCAGGAGACTGTCCCCTCTCCGAGTCGGCATGCTGGATCGAGACCGCTTGAGACGCGAGGCGCGCCGCACGGAGCCCGCGAGTAAACGGCACGCGCGTGGCGTCGTAGGTCATGGCCTCAATCAACGGCCCGACACCTGCGACGCCCGCAAGCCCCTCGGGAAGTGCGTGTGCGACCCGAACCCCCTCATCCGCCAGCCCGATCTCTAGACGCGAGAGCATCGACCGCTCCCGCGTGCCGAAAATCTCATCGGCAATGATCAAGACCCGCATAGCAACACTTTACACGTCCGTGCTTCCGCACGCGAGAGCCATGGGCTCCGCCCACACCCCGACGAGCCGCCCGGGCCCCGCAGGAACAAGCACGCTGCTCGCGCCCGGAAGAGTTCCCCCGGGGGGAGGGTCATGCTCAGGCCACCAGGGCGTCAGCCCGCCCAGCGTCCCACGTATGGATTCACCGCTGCTCATGATCTCCGACACAATCGGAAGCCGCCCGCCCCTTCGCCCGACTCCCGGCATGCACGAGATCAAGGCACGGGTATACGGATGCGCGGGCGTGGCAAGCACCTCACGTGTCGAGCCGCACTCGACCACCCGTCCCCGGTACATCACACAGATTCGGTTGGAACGCTGCGCGACAAGGCCAAGATCGTGGGTGATCAGCATCACACCAAGATCCCTCTCACGGCGCGCCTGGTCGATCAGGTCAAGCACCTGCGCCTGCACAGTCACATCAAGAGCCGTCGTCGGTTCATCCGCGATCAGCACGCACGGGCGACACAGAAGCGCCATCGCGATCATCACACGCTGACGCATCCCGCCCGAGAACTCGTGGGGATATGCCCCGAGCCGCGAGCCCGCATCCCGGATACCCATGCGTTCGAGTTCATCAGTGACGAGCCGCTTCGCATCGGTTGCTTCCGGCCTGTGCAATCGCACAGCCTCGAGCAACTGGTCGCCGATCGTCAACACGGGATTCAGCGAGGTCATCGGCTCCTGGAAGATCATCGCGATCCGCCCGCCCCGGATCCTTCTCATCGTGCGCGGGCCGAGCGATTCCAGAGCAGTCGTTCGATCGCCCTCGTGGAGATGGATCTGCCCCCGCTCAACAACCGCCGAATCGGGCAACAGGCGCATGATCGCGAGCGCGGTCATCGACTTTCCGCTGCCCGACTCTCCCACAACAGCCAGCGTCTCGTGCCGCGCAACGCTCAGAGAGACGCCCTCAACCACCCGTGCCGGGAACTCAGACCCGGGAAATGAGACCGTGAGATCACGAACCGTGAGGAGTCGCTCCGACCCGACATCCGGTGCTGTCTGATTCACCGCCGATGCCTCCAGCGCGGGTCGAACGCCTCACGCAGTGCCTCTCCGACAAAGTTCAGTGACAGCAGCGTCAACGCCAGGAGCACGCACGGAAACGCGAGAAGCCACCAGTGCGACCTGAAGGTGTTGATCTCCGCCAGGCCGTCCGCCGCGAGGTTTCCCCAGCTCGGCAGCGGAGGGCGCACCCCGATCCCGAGAAAGCTCAGGAAGCTCTCCTGAAGGATCGCCTGCGGCACGGTCAGTGTCGTATAGACAACGATCGGGCCGACGAGATTCGGCAGCAGGTGTCGGGCAAAGATACGGACCGGCGATGCCCCCGCAGCTCGCGCCGCCTCCACAAATGGACGCTCCTTCAGCGAGAGCACCTGCCCCCTGATCACACGGGCCATCGTCAGCCAGCTCACGCATCCAATCGCGACCAGCAAGGTCGCGGCGTCGAGAGCGGCCCTCGATCGCTCAGAGATCACTCGAGGGGGAAGCGCCACCAACGCCGCCTCTTCGAGTGCGTCGCGCTCGGCGGGGTTCACGACCATCCAGCGATCTATTGTCTCACGAGAGGGCCGGGAGGAAACAGTGCTGGTCGCTGAGCGATCGGCTTCCGCCACTCGCTGGGCCACTTCAGCACGCACCCATGACGCACGCTCTTTGGTCCGGGCCTGGTACTCCTCGGTGATCGCCTGCCCCGCAACGGCGAGCAGCACAACCAGCAGCACATACGGAAGCCCGTAGAGCACATCGACCACTCGCATCATGGCGGCGTCAATGCGCCCTCCGACGTACCCCGCGATCGCGCCGTACAGAGTCCCGATCGACACAGCGAGGATGCCCGAGGCGAGCCCGACCAGCAGCGAAACTGCCCCGCCGGCAAGACATCGCACGAGAAGCGAACGGCCCAGGTGGTCGGTGCCCAGCATGTACCCATCACCCGGCGACCTCCTCGCATCCTCGACCAATCCGGTGGCGTAGGCCGGGCCCGCCCCCGTCGACGCGAGCGTCCAGGGCAGACTGCCGAGGCAGATCACCAGCATCAACAGAACGAGCGTGCCCCCGACGACACCGGAGAGCGGCCAGCGGGCTCGCGTCTGAGTGGTCGTGATGGAACTCGTGGTTGAGGCGAATCGCGTCGTCACAGTCGGACGATACGCAGGAGGGGAGTGGAAGGTCCTGAGAGTCGTCTGTCTTCGAATCAGGGTGACAGGATTCGAACCTGCGGCCTCGTGGACCCAAACCACGCGCTCTACCAAGCTGAGCTACACCCTGGGACGTGACAGTGTAGGAAAGGTGACGCGGCGGCATCGCCGATCGATACCGCCGCGTCGGGGGGTGGGGCAGATGTGTCAGGCAGGGGGCCTTTGTCGCTTCAGTACGGGACTTCCTTGAAGAGAAGGATCTGGGGCTCATCGCCGCGTACGGTAACGCTGGAGCGATCCACGATCATCAGGAACCTGCGCGCAACCGAGGGGACCAGCGGATCCGTGGGCTTGAGCGATGCGAGGTCCGACTCGGCATAGCCGTGCAGAACGAACCAGACCGCGAAGTAGTCGGACCTGACGGTGAACAGATTCGCGACGCCGTTGACGATCGCGAGCCGCTCGCCGAAATCATCGATCAGCCCGTCACCCGATGAGCCGGTCTCCGTATCCATCCCGGGAGCGGTCAGGTGCTGCGTGTCGAAGCCGAGCCGATCGATCGAATGAAGTGTCCGCTCGGGATTGGTCGGACGTGTATCCCTGAGGAGGAAGAGTTCGCCGAGAGATCGGATACCGGGTGTCTCTCTGAGCCCGGGCACGTCGGTCGTGAAGAAGCGGCCGTTGTTGTCGCCCTCGTAATTGAGCGTATCGGTTCCGTCGTTCAAGTCGGTGAAATCGAGAATCGATGCGACATTGAAGCCGGCCCCGCGACGCGGATGAACCGGGATCTTGTCGCGATAGGCCACCAGCGTGGAAGCGATATCCGACGTCCGGTTGTGCTGCGATGCAGGGGTGAACCACCAATCAGAACTCCGCTGATCGAACGGGCTCAGCAACCTCGCGGCACGGAGCACCTCGACCGGCGCGGTGTTGATGTTGATGAGGCCCGTTGTCGCAACCCGCTCAGACCGGTACCGATCGTCCATCGTGTGGAAGATGTCCATGAGGGACAATGCAGCGGGCGCCCCCGAGCCGTACAGAACGTCCTGGGGCTCGCCGGCGGTCGGATAGTCGAACCGCAGGGCTCCCCCACCGTTCCTGAACAGCACGTAATCGTCGAGGACGAGATGCCCGCGCGCGAGGGCGGGACGAGGATCGGCGATACCCGGGTTCCTCAGCGGGTTCCCGAGCCCCTCCATCGGCGACCCTGCCGGCCCTCTGTCATAATCGAGCGCGAGCGCCAGCGCCTCACCCAGCGTGTAGAACCTGTCCGTCGCCGCGCTCGCGTCGTTCAGCGTTGCCGCGCCGGTCTCATCCATCTCAACAAAGGGACCGATGGCCAACGGCAGATAGAGATCCGCGAGCCGCAGCGTCCCGTTGTTGACTCTGTTCCGCAGGGAGCGTGGGAACTCCACCACCAGGTTGTTGAAAGCGACAGAGGACAGGTTCGGCCCGATGCCGGAGCCGGACTTCACGCCCGCGCGCTGGCGTGCCGTGGCCAGAAGAATGTCTGAGGGCGGCGTCCCCGTCGTGCCCGTGATAAAGGTCGTGAACCGCTGGTATGCACCGTTGGTATTCGGTGTGAAGTCGGACTTGTTCAGCGACGCCGTCGAGAGAGAATCCGACGTGCGAGAGTTGCGGCTGTTCGTCTTCGATTCGATCACATAGGCGGGAATACCCGTGTCGCCAACCGTGCCCTCGTCTGGACGGCGGATTGAAGCTCGGAGGGCGATGGTGAAGCCCGTGTTGTCATTGCCCGCGGGGAGAGAGCTGGAGAAACTCTCCTCGCGTCCGATCGTGCCGCCGATGTCGTTCTGGCCGGGCGGCAGATCCCGCTTCAGAGAGACCCCCGAACCCGCCGGATCCCGCAGTCGATCGACCAGATAGTCGTTCTCTCTGTTGTTCGCGCCCGATGATGCGGTGAGGTTGTCGTCGGTCGCGCCGCTGATCATCGCCCTCCACAACCGGATCGAGCGATGCTGAGACTCTGTGCCGGCGAAGATCTCGCCTGCGGACGCAAGGGCACCGCTCGTGGCGTTCATCGCCGGGATGATCACGGGCTGGACAACACCGGTGGTGTTCTCGACAGAGAGCTGGGAATTCAGCCAGTTCCGGAAAGGTGAGGCGACAGGGTCGATCGGGCCGCTGGCGTATCGAGAATACACCGCGTTCCAGCGTGCATTGAACGTCGAGTACTCGGCATCGAGAATCACGAAGTTGCGTGTCTCGCCGCGCCGGAGCACAACCGCCTTCTGGGGCGCGGAAAGATCCGTGGGATCGATCGCCACGAGCTTGTACGTCCTGCCGCCGAACTCGATGTAGTAGGTGTACAGAACATCAGTGGGCGAGAGCGATGTTCCATCGGTGATCACATCATCTCTGCTCAGCGGAATGTCAACATCCTTGAACGGGTTCGTCAACTGGATGGCCAGGATCCGTCCGAGATAGTCTGAGTTACCCCAGTTCGTGTCTCCGTTGATCGTGATGGGACGCACCTCGATCACGGGCGGCACGCCGCCGTCGCTGGCGCCGATGTCCGCATCGCCGCCAAGCACCTGTGGCGCGTCGATGTAGATCGTGTACGCGCTGGCCTGTGTGATCACCGGCTGGGGCTTGATCCCATACATCGTGACCGCGTGCGTCGGAGAGACGGTTCCGGTCGGCGCGATGCGAGTCGATGTCAGATCGAGCTGGCGTTCGATGGGCTGCCACCACCCCTGCCTGAACGTGCGCCCGGCAACCGGAAGGCCCGAATCCGCGTTCAGCTGTGTTCGGGCTCCCTCGTGAAGAATCAATGTGTACGGGTAGGGCTCGAACTCACGAGTATCGACGGTGCCGTCACGCCCAGTCGCAGCCAGAAGATTGATCGCGCTGTGCGCCGCAAGACGCACCGGCAACTCCGGACCGTTGTAGCCATATGCAAGGAACCTGGTCTGCGCGAAGTCCGATGCTGTGCGATTCCAGACGCCGCTGATCGCGCTGAAAGGCGCGAGCGCGTCCGCGTATCCTCTGAACAGGCGCGCCGCGTTCCTGTTCCGGATGAGCGAGACCACATTGGTCGAGAAGTCGTAGCGTGAGTCGGCGGAGTTGGTCTGCAACAGGAACGCGTTCGTCGGTGCCGGTCGAATCGGCCTTGCACCGGAATGCGTCGTCAGACGCTGCCTGATGTCCGTCGCGAACAGAAGCCGGGTCGCATCCAGCTTCCCCGCGTCCGAGGGAAGAAGCGTGGCACCCGGGATCTCGAAGGAGAGCTGGCGATTGTCACGCAACGGGCCGTAGCGACGCGTGCCGGCCGCATCCGCGCCCGCCTCAGGGAACCGACCGCCCAGTGCAGACTCAAGTATCGAGACCTGCTCGGGATCGTTGGCCACGCGATACGTCAGCAACTCCGTGAGATCGGAGAGGCCGAACCCCCCTGAGAACGCCAGACCATCCAAGAGCAGGGTCGCCCCCGTTGAACCGGAACCCGACGCGAGAAACGACTTCTCGCGCTCGAGCCCGTTCGGCATCACGCGGTTCCCTGTCGCCCCATCGCCGAGGTATTGCGTGGCAAAGGTCGTCAGGTTCGTGCGCGGAGGGGGAACGATGGAGGTCTCAAGAGACAGACGCAGGGCGTTGTACCCACCGATGCCCACCTGGTAGGCAAAGTCGCTGTTCAACGCGGAATAGTTCTCAACCGAGGTTGTATCCGTGGGGTTCCACACGCGATAATCGCCCGTGCCGTGCGATCCGATCGGGCTGCCGAACGCCGTCGCGTACACCTCGTACGAGTCCTGCATCGTCAGAATCGACCGAAGATCAACGTCCGCCGGGCTCATGCCCGCTGGCGAGTCGTTGGACGGCGCATTCACAAAATCCGTCGCCGTGTTCACGTTGATCCGCCCCGAGAGATCCACCACCCGTGCAGCGACGAAGTAACGCCGTCCATCCGCCGCCCTGATGAGATCCGTCGGCGCGGCGGTGGGATTGGACGCGTTCACCAGTTCCTGCCAGCGTGAGTCGACGAATCCATCGCCGTCCGCGTCCGCGTAGGAATACGGGATGTAATCGCGATCGTTGTAGGGCCTGTCGTCGTACAGAGGCCGAAAGGCATTCCGCTGGCGATACGAGAGATGCGCCGGCACCTCCGGGTCGAGCGCCGTCGTGTCGTCGTCGAGCCGCGCGTACCCGGGATTGCCGTTCTGGTCGAAGAGAGAAACGAAGCGGCGCATCTCGGTCGGAGTCGCCCCGAACCCGCCGGAAGAAGGCCCACCCGCGGAGCTCGGCCGCAGGTTGTACAAATTCACATAGTTTCCATCGGGCGCGATGTTGCTGAAATGCATCCAGTCGCGCCTGCTCCGATACGAGAAGTGAAGTGGCTCGTCCGACCATGTCCGGCCTGTGCCCAGAATCGTCGGCTCACTCGATGCCAGGAACGGGTCATCGCCCCGCGTGCCGATCGGGTTGAATCGGAGCGCGGGCGTCGCCGAGACGGTCCGCCACACCGGGCTCGTCCAGGGGTAATCCCACGCCTCGCGCTGATACCGCTGCACGCGATCGATCGCGCCCGAACCGGGATCGATCGATGCCGTCACGTCGTCCGCAAGGATCGTCTTGATATGGTCACGAACCGCTATCGCGACATCGTCTCGCTTGCTCGCGGTGACCATCGCCGCGCTCGATCGCGCATCGCTCTGACCGATCGAGAAGTAAACGACCGCGAGAATGGTCATCAGCGCGAGCATGCCGACAACAAGCACGATGAACGTGCCCCGGCGCTGGCTGCGCAGCGTGTGTCCCGCACGGGATCTGGCGTTGTGGAGGATGCTCATCGGTTGGTCTCCATGGCTCCGGAACGGCCCACCCGCCCACGGACAACGCGTGCTCACTCATGAGGTCACGGCATCGGATCTGCAGGTACATCGAACACAAACTGGAACGTCTCTTCGACCGAAGGATCAACGGGATCAGACAGCGTCATCGTCACACGAATCAACTTCGGCCACGCCCACGGCAGCGTGCGCGGCTCACTCGCGCTCGGCGACCCGGCACCCGGCCACGTCGGATCGATGTAGCCGAAGTGGGCGGTGGCCTGGGCGTTGGTGTTCATCGCCGCAGACGCCAGCTCGAAGTTTGCAAACGACGCGGCGTCATACACAAGATTGGGCGACAGTGGGTGATTCCGCGCTGTTCCGGCAGACGCCGGCAGCGAGGAGAACGGGCGGTACCACGCCGCGTCGTTCGTTTTCAGCGACGGCAGCCCCGGATACAACCGGATCGTGTTCCCCGCGATACCGGGCGTCTCTTTGCCGCCGTACCAGACCAGCCGACCGTTCGTGTCCGCCTGGCCGAAACTCCACTCGATGATCAACTCCGAGCAGCGCGGCACGAACACCGAAGATGTCAGCATCAGCTGGTCCGCACGCCGGTACGTCCGCTCAAGGTCGTCCACGAGCGACGAAGCCGTGAAGTAGTCCGGGGGGACCTGCTCGGCCCTCATGCGGATGTACGCCCCTGATTCAGCCGCGAGAGAACTCGGGTCACCGAACGAATTCGCGGGGAACGCCTCACGCATCCAGTTCTGGATGTTGCTCAGCACATCTCGATCAGGATTCGTCGAGGGCGACTCGATGTTGGCACGCGTGAGGCGAGGAATGACGTTGAACCCTCCCGGACGTCTGACCGGGTCGTTCGCGTCTTCCTCGATCTGCTGCTTGCGGAAGTTCTCGAACCGCCCCGCCCCGGCGATATCGCGCGGCCTGAGGATGTCGGTCTTGTTCGTCTTCGCCATGGACTGGGTGATCGATCGGATCTCCGCAAGATCCGTCGTTGCGATGTCAACCAGACCGGTCGAACGAAGGGGGCGCCTTATCAGAAGCCCGGCCGTGCTCGATTCGCGCAGAGGCCTGATGCCCGGTCCGACGACAGGACCGCCACCCGCCCCGAGGTTCATTCTCGAGAGCGTGCGGGACAAACTGACGGCCGCGGGCTGCAGAGCGATCTGCGTATCCTGATCGATGAGGAACGGACTGTTGGCCGGATACCCGAAGGCACCGCTGGGCGCGTAGCGTGTCTCCGTCGATGCGAGCGGCGCGAGCAGCGTGACGTGACGCAGCAGGTTCCATGATGAGGAGAACTGATTGGGGAACTCCTCGACCGAGGCGGTCGGGCCGGGGCGATATCCCAGCGTCAGAGGAGCGGTCACCGTCGGTATCGAGTTCACCTCGGGCCGACGCCAGATGTTGCCGAGACTGTCGAACCCGACAGGCCAGACCGCGCCGTGCCCGTAGTAGATCGCGGCAGTCCCCGATCGCGCGATCACGCCGGGCGACATCGGCTCCCGGGCGGAAGTGAAATCACCCTTCGCAAAGAACAGGATCTCATCGATCCGGCGCTGGCGTGCCTCCGATGCCAGCGCACCCTCATACGGCAGCACGTTGATCCTGCGCCCGTTCAGATCGGAGGCGTACTGGTGGTGGATCACCAAGTAGCCATCACGCGTCATCCTCGAGAAATCAGCGCGCATCTGACGCTCGACGAGCGTCGCGAACTGTGAGAAGTTGCTGACTCGCCGGCCGGTCGTCACCGTCCGCCCCACCGACTGAAAGATCGCGGCGATACCGACCGAGATCAACGCCACCGCGCCGATCGCGACCAGCGTCTCCACCAGCGTGAAACCCCTTTGCCTCACTCCGTATCTCTTCGCAGGTTGTTTCGTGATGGCTTTCATGGGATGATGATCACCTTGGTCACGGCCGCGGGCGTCTGCGGCACGAAATAGACCGGACCGATGTCCCGCGCGTTGATGACCGACGCCGGAATCGACGGTTCAACCAGCACCGTGAACTCCCGGGGCGACGATTTGGGTATCCCGACGACTGTGTAAATCGTCCCCAGTCGATCGACGAGTTGCTGGCCGGTTCGAACGGCGGTTGATGCGAGCGCCCGCTCTACCGAGCCGGACGGCGAGAGCGAGATGCGATTGCGATCGTCATCGGGTGTTGTGTTCGTGTCGTTCAGGACAACACTCGCGACCTGCATCTCAACCGGAACGGAATAGTCCCCGACTCCGGCGAGTGTCGGCAGCCGTGTCGAACGATCCACCGCGACCGCCAGCTTCGTTGGGTTCAACAGATCGCCCGACGAGTTGGTCGGCGCGAGCACGTTTGACAGATTCTGTCCGGGTGTGATCCGGATGTTCGGATCGATCGGTCGAACGAAGATAAAGACCTCGAGACGATCGGAACCGGCCACCCTGTACGCCAGATCCCACACGTATCGTGGCTGCGCGCCGGTCTGACTCGGCGCGGGAAAGAGACGAGAGGCAAGCGGGATGTTCGCGACACTCGCCCCTTCTCCGACTCCCATCACGCCCGTGACCGAGTCGTACGTCGGGAGCGCAAGGAAGTTGCTCGTGCTCGGCGACGAGCGAAGCGTGTCGAGCACATTCTGCCACGGCGGCGTCGCGAGCGGCTCGCCGATAGGCCCGCCCGAGGTCGCTGGAATAACCGCTTGCCCACGCAGTCGCCCATTACTCTCGAGTTCCAGCTTCGCCGCGTTTGCCGCCATCGTCCCCAGAACAGCGTCTGTCGCGTTCCGCTGCTGCCGGATCACGACCGGGAACATCGCGCCAAGCCCCAGCAGCCCGAGCGCGAGGACAAGAACCGAGATCAGCACCTCGATCAGAGAGAACGCCGACAGCAAGCGATGGTGTCTGCGAATCATGGGAACATCTCCCTGAGCGATCCCGAATACCGCTCGACGAAGTAGACGCGTGCGGCTTTATCGGGCTGCTTGGTCGGCCCGTCGCTCGATACATTCCGCCCTTCGAGCCAGTTCATGATGTCCGCTCGCGTCACACCCGCGACCAGCTCCGGGCGCGTGCCCGACCGATAGATCGTCTGCGTGTCACGGTCGAGTCTCACCCTCAACGCACCGGCCAGCCGCGTCTCGTCGTACAACACAACCTGGGTCACCTGCCTCGCGAGCACCGTGTCGGGAGACACATCCCCCAGCAGCTCGCGCCGGCGCGAATCGCTCGGAGGAAGCTGGAGGATCGATCGAACGTACGCCAGATGGCTCGATGCTCGCTCGATGTTGAACGTGCTGAACGGCGCACTGTCTCTGAGTCTGCGTGAGGTGCTCGGATCCAGGAGCAGCGCATCGCGCGCTTTCGGGACCGATGCGGTCCCGTCAACCGCATCGAACCGAATCAGGAATGTCTGACGCTCGTCGCCGCCGTTCGTATCACGAGGATCGTACAGGTGTGTCTCGGGGAAGACCCAGTTGCCCTTGTTGCGGTCGGAGGCGAGGACTGTTCGCTCGTACCACTGCTCGTCGGTGGAGTACGCGGGTGCGTAGCCGCGGACTGACCAGCCCCGCGGGAACTCGATCGCCTCGAAGGTATCAACCTGGACGAACACGTCGCGTTCGATCGGATTGCCGGACGGATCCTCGTCCTCGATGACACCGACCTTCACGAACGGAACCGCTCGCAGGCGACCGCCCGGCGCGTAGAAGAACGCCACCGCGCCGTCACTCCCCCGCCCGGAGCGCACCGCCGCGTCGCGCCCGAGCGAAGCCGCGATCTTCAGCTTGCTGTCCGCGAGTGCTCGCTCATTCGATTCCAGCAGCGACGAGAACGCGGGCACAGCGACGGCAAGCAGGATCGACAGGAGCGAGACGACCACAAGCAACTCGATCAGCGTGAACGAGCGTTCGAGACGAGGAGTTCCAGCATCGCGTGTGGGTCGTGTCATCGTCCGACCTCCACGATGTTGTCCTTCCGTCCCTCTTGCTCGACCGCGATGTCGGTGCGAGAGGAAGGCAGCCCGAGCGTGCGCCGGATCTCAACCAGCGACTCGGTGCCGGTCCCCTTGTCGGTGCCGCCGATCTTGATATCCCCGAAGACGCGGTTCGGTCCTGCTGCGACAATCGCGAACTCCGCATCCCGCAACAGGGGATTCGCATCGGCCGGGGAGGCACGCTCGTCGGCGTCGCTTGTCGGATCGCCAAGGACCTTGGGTATGTTCAGCGCTCGCAGACCAGAGCGAGCGATCTCCGCGTCGGACTCCTTGACCCAGCGGTAGTAACGGATCGCGATGCCAGCGCGATCTCTGAACTCCACCACATAAGGACGAGAGCTATCGCTCGATGGCCATGCCCGAAGCGACTTCTTCGAAGTGTCCACGAACGGCTGGTAAGAAGGGCCCGAACTCGCGAACGTGCCGTCACGACGCGGAGCCCTGAACCCGGGACCATCGACGCCGTCGGCGTTCGCATCAAGAATGCCGCCGAGGTAGAAAGGCAACGACTGTCGCGAGAATCGGAACGCCGAGTCATCGCTGATGGCCGCGCCGTCCGCAGCGCCAGTGCGTCCACGGAGAAAGTTCAGGTCCGAAGCGACCGACGGGTTGTAGACATTGGCTCGTTGATCAGAGGTCAGAAACGGCTCCTCGCTGCCGGGGGGCACCTCGCCCTTTGCGAGCGGCGGCAGGAAACCGAACTCCTGTTTGAAGCTCTCCACGCCGACCTTCAACGAGAGCACCGCCTGACGATCCGCGGATGCCTGAGCGCTGCGCGAGGCGGCCTGAATCCCCACGATCGAGATCGAGATCAGGATCGCGATCAGGAGGATCGAGAAGATGACCTCGACCAGCGTGAAGGCCCGCTGCCTGCAAGAACCCGTACTCTGTCGTGCCATCATCATGTCGAAAGGCCCTCCGGGCTCCGTGGCCCCGGTCACGACCAGACCATGCACGATCACTTGCTGCTCTGCAGCGAGTTGATCATGGCCACGAGCGGCAGGAACATCGCGACGACGATCGTTCCGACGATGCCGCCCAGCACGACAACCATCAACGGCTCGATCAGCTTGAGGAGCGAGCCGACCGCGACATCGACCTCCTCGTCGTAGTTGTCCGCGATCTTCAGGAGCATCGTGTCCATCTCGCCGGTTTCCTCACCGACATCGATCATGTTCACCACGATCGCATCGCAGGTCTTGGACTCACGCAGCGGATCGGCGAACGACTCGCCCTCTCGGATCGAATCGTGAACCTTGTTCAGCGCCTTCTCGAAGACGTAGTTGCCCGATGTGTCGCGCGTGATGAGGAGCGCTTCGAGAATGGGGACACCGGCCGAGATGAGCGTGCCCAGGGTTCGCGTGAACCTCGCGATCGTGGACTTCTTCACCAGCGGACCGAAAATCGGGGTCTTGAGCAGCACCCAGTCCGTCGCGGCACGCCCGGGTCCCGACTTCCTGATCAGCTTGAGGAACGTGAAGATGATGAACGGCGCAATCAGCAGGAAGACCCAGCCGCCGATCTTCTGGCCCGGGTTGATGCCCGCGACCCAGCTGCTGGTGTTGATGAGAAACACGGTCAGCGTCGGAAGCGCAACGCCGAAGTCGGAGAAAATCTCCTGGAACTTCGGGATGATGAAGATCATGATGAACGTGAGGATCAGTGCCGCGATGATCACGACCACGATCGGATAGATCATCGCGCCCTTGATCTTCCGCTTGAGCGACTGGCTCTTCTCCATGAAGTTCGCCAGACGCTGCAGGATGATGTCGAGCACACCGCCGATCTCGCCGGCGTTCACCATCTTGCAGTACAGACGATCGAAACACCGCGGGTGCTTCGTGAACGCATCGGAGAGCGACGAGCCGCCCTCGACATCCTCGCAGACGCCCAGGAGCACGTTCTTCATCAGCCCCGGCTTCTGCTGCCCTTCAAGGATCTGGAGCGACCGAAGCAGGGGCAAGCCCGCGTCCTGGAGGGTCGAGAGCTGGCGCGTGAACAGCGTCAACTGCTTGGCCTTCACCTTGCCGAACGAGAGACCCTTCTTCGGCTTCTTTTTCGCCTTCGATGTATCCTCGGCGATGACGGACTTCTTGACCTTCTGCTCACGCACAGAGGTCGGGAAGAAGCCCTGTGCCTTGATCCGCTGGATCGCGTCATCGCTGGTCGATGCCTCGATCGTCCCCTTCTGGGGCTTGCCGGCTGCGTTGAGTGCTTCGTACGCGAACGTGGCCATCACCGTGTCTCCGTCGTTTGACGCGGCGTACTCGGCCGCGGCTCGTTCCGAATTCCCGCCTTGCTCATTCCTCCGCCAGCGTCTCCCTCACGACCTCATCGATCGTCGTCTGCCCCTCGTAGATCGCCAGCATGCCCGAGTCTCGGAGCGTCCGCATGCCGCGCTTGATCGAGTGCTCACGCAGCACGGCCGTCGAGGCGTTCCGCATGATCAGCTCGCGCAACTCGTCTTCGATGGAGAAGATCTCGAAGAGAGCCATACGCCCGCGATAGCCCGACTTGCTGCAGTTCTCGCAGCCGCGTCCGCGGAAGAAGTGGCGTCCCTTGACCTTGTCGGGCGTGAGGTTGAGCTCCATGAGCTCCTCATCGCTCGGCTGGTACGGCTCCTTGCACTTCGGGCAGATCGTCCTTGCAAGCCGCTGAGCCACGACGCCCTCGATCGTCGCGGTGAGGAGGAAGGGCTCAACGCCGAGATCCACGAGTCGGATGATGGAGCTGGGCGCGTCGTTCGTGTGCAGCGTGCTCAGCACCAGGTGACCCGTGAGCGATGCCTGAACGGCGATCTGCGCCGTCTCAAGGTCTCGGATCTCACCCACCAGAATGATGTCGGGATCCTGACGAAGGAAGGAGCGGAGCGCCTTGGCAAAGGTCAAACCGACCTCGTCGTTCACCTGCACCTGGCAGAGACCGTCGATGTCATACTCGACGGGATCCTCTGCGGTCAGGATCTTGGTGTCGATCTGATTCAACTCGGCCAACGCCGCGTAAAGCGTCGTGGTCTTGCCCGAACCGGTCGGCCCCGTCACTACCACGATGCCGTTCGGCTTGTTGATCAGGTACCGGAACTTCTCAAGATCATCTGGACGGAATCCGATCCGATCCAGCTGCAGCTTGACGTTCGAGCGATCGAGAATACGCATGACCACCGACTCACCGTGCATCGTCGGCAGCACGGCGACACGAAGATCCACCGGGCTCCCGCCGACGGTGAGCTCGATGCGACCGTCCTGAGGCAGACGCCGCTCGGCGATATCGAGGTTCGCCATGACCTTCACGCGGCTCGTGATCGCAGGCCCCAGATGCTTTGGGGGAGGCACCATCTCGTAGAGCACGCCGTCGATCCGGTACCGCATTTTGAACTCGTTCTCGAACGGTTCAAAGTGGATGTCCGATGCGCGGTCCTTGATCGCCTGGAGCAACACGAGGTTCAGCAGCTTCACGACCTGGTTGTCCGACGCCAGCTCCATCACCGCGTCGAGGTCGATCGACTCGCCGCGCCCCTCAAGAGACTTGAACTTCGAGTCCGTCGCGAGCGCGCTCACGACATCAGTCATCGACTCCTGCTTCGTGTAGTGCTTCTTGATGATCGCGTCGATCGCGTCCTCTTCCGCGACGACCGCCTCGACGTTGAAGCCCATCAGCAGCCGAAGATCGTCGACCGCGCGGAAGTTGTTCGCGTTCTTCATCGCGATCTTCAGGCGCTTGCTGGTCGGATTGTGTTCGATAGGAACGACCTGATAGGTCTGAACGTTCTCCGCTGGAAGGATCTTGAGGACCTCCTCAGGGATGGTCATACTCGAGAGGTCAACGAACTCCATCCCCGCCTGCCCGGCGAGTGCGGCGTTGATGTCTCGCATCGAACAATACCCAAGCTCCACCAGGAGCTGCCCGATCGGTGCCTTCTTGGTCTTCTGGACCGATAACGCCTCATGAACCTGCTCGCGCGTCACCTTGCCGAGCTTCGTCAGCACTCTGCCGAGCTTGCGACCCTTCAACTCTTGAGCGATGTCCATAGGCATGACGCGACAACCTCCGGACGTATGTCATGAACGACACGTCCTATACGACCAGATATCCACAGATGATTCAACTGAAACGAAGCCAAATGGGGACTCGAACAAACACGACAGCGTGATATTGATCTATAAATGATCCATCGTCCCCCTGAATCACGCCGACACATCGTCCTGATCCCACTCCGACCGCCCCACCGTCCGGCCCAGTCGATGGACCTTGTCTGTCAGGTCAGCTGGATTTTTGCTCTTGTCGATCATTTCCTCAGCAGAGATCATGTCGCGGCTGTACAGAGACCAGAGGTGATCGTCGAGCAATTGCATGCCGAACCGCTTGCCGGTCTGGATCGCCGAGTCGATGCGGAACGTCTTGTTCTCGCGGATAAGGTTCGCGATCGCGGGTGTGACAACCAGGAACTCGTACCCGGCGACCATGCCCGGCTGATCCGTCCGAGACAGCAGCACCTGCGAGAGGACCGAAATAAGGGCTGTCGAGAGCTGCACGCGGATCTGGTTCTGTTGGGTAACCGGAAAGGCGTCTACCAGTCGGTCGATGGTCTTGGCGGCTCCGGTTGTGTGCAGCGTTCCGAAGACCAGGTGGCCCGTTTCTGCGGCTCGAACCGCTGCCTCAATCGTCTCCAGATCTCGCATTTCGCCGACCAGGATCACGTCCGGGTCCTGACGCAACGCACGACGAAGCGCCTCTGCGAAGCTGGGAACGTCGTTTCCCACCTCTCGCTGGTTCACGATCGATTTCTTGTGCTTGTGGTAATACTCGATCGGGTCTTCCATCGTCACGATGTGGCGGTCCATCGTCTGGTTGATGTAGTCGATCATCGTCGCGAGCGACGTCGTCTTTCCAGAACCTGTCGGACCCGTGACCAGGAACATGCCGCGGGGACGCCGGATCAGCTCGCGGCACATCTCGGGAAGGCCGATCTGCTCGAACGTCAGGAGCCGATTCGGGATCTGCCGCAACACGATCGCGATGTCGCCGCGCTGACGGAAGACCGACACGCGGAAGCGTGCGGCATCGCCGTACGCGAATCCGAAGTCCGTGCCTCCCTCCTCTTGCAGCTCCTGCTGGTTCCGCTCGGGCGTGATCGACTTCATCAATCCGACCATGTCGTCGGAGTCCAGAATCTTCGTTTGCAGATCCTTCAGGTGGCCGTGGTGACGGATTGTCGGACGCCTATTCACGGTCAGGTGAAGGTCCGACGCGCCGAGCTTGACCACCGTGTCGAGGAGTCGATCGATCTGCATCGAAGGACCGACGCGTGCTGATTGGCTGGATTCCTGAGAAGACATGGAACGCTCCGTGAGATAATCGCTCCGCACGCTGCTTCAACGCCGAGCGGAGAATGTGGATCACTGTGACTCAACCTGCGTCGTGTTCGCGATCTCGTTTGGTGTGGTGACGCCTGCCAGGATCTTCAACTTGCCGTCCTGCACAAGCGGGCGCATGCCGTTCGCCAGAGCCGCCTTTCGAAGATCCGAGATCGGTGCGAGGTTGAACGCCAGATCGCGAATCGCGGCGTTCATGATCATCATCTCGAAAATCGCCTTGCGGCCGCGATACCCGGTGTTGTTGCACTCCGCGCAGCCGACCGCGGCGTGGACTCGTCCAACCGCCTCATCCATCGTGATGCCGGTGAGCGAGAGATACTTCGGATCGATCTCTTCGGGTTTGGCGATGCGTTTGCAGTGCTTGCAGAGCACGCGGATGAGCCGCTGCGCCATGACCGCCTGAATCGAGCTGGCCACCAGGAACGGCTTCAGCCCCATGTCGATGAGACGCGTGATCGCCGAGGGCGCGTCGTTGGTGTGCAGCGTCGAGAACACGAGGTGGCCCGTCAGCGCGGCCTGGATCGCGATCTCCGCCACTTCCTTGTCTCGAATCTCACCGACGAGGATGATGTTCGGGGCTTGACGCAGCATCGACCGAAGAATCGCCGGGAACGTCAGGCCGATGTGATCACGCACCTGGCACTGATTGATCCCCTCGAAGTTGTACTCGACCGGGTCTTCCGCGGTGATGATCTTGCGGTCGGGACGGTTCAGCACGTCAAGCGCCGAATACAGCGTCGTCGTCTTTCCCGAACCGGTCGGTCCGGTCACGAGGAAAATGCCGTTCGGACGACGGATGATCCTGTTGAATATGGCGAGGTTGTCGGCCTCGAATCCCAGGTTCTCAAGACCGATTCGCACCGAGTCAGGCCGAAGAATACGGAGGACGATCGACTCGCCGTGGTACACGGGACACGACGACACACGGAAGTCGATGAACTTGTCGTCCACGGGCAGCTTGATGCGACCGTCCTGCGGGATCCGCTTCTCCGCGATGTTCACGCCGGACATGAGCTTCATACGGCTCAACACCGCGTTCTGCATGCGCTTCGGCAGGTTGTCACGCTCCATGCAGACGCCGTCGATCCGGTACCTCAGGCGCACACGATCCGCGAACGGCTCGATGTGGATATCCGAGGCCCGCATCTTCACGGCCTCGATGATGATCCGGTTGCACAGCTTCACGATCGGCGCATCTTCCGACGCGACGTCGATCGACTTGTCCACCGAGCGGTCAACCGACCGATCGATCGAGCGATCGATCGAGTCCGTCACGAGCGCGGCCCCCGGTTCGACCATCTTGGGGGCCGACGAGGGCGACTTGCCCTTGGTTTCGATGAACGCGCGGATCTGGCTCTTGGAGGCGACCTTCGGCTCGACCTCAACATTCAGGCGGAACCGCAGCATGTCCAGCAACTCGAGATCCATGGGATCGTGGATCGCAAGCGCGAGCTTGTTCCCTGCCTTGCCCAGCGGCAGAATCGTGTACCGCTTGATCAGATCCTCGGGTATCGCCCCGAACTCGATCTTGGAACTCACGCCGTTGGCATTCAGATCTACAAATTCGAGCCCGAACTGCTCCGCCAGCGCGCGGGCAACCTGGTCCTCTTTCGCAAACCCGCCCTCAACGAGTGCCTCGCCAAGTCTTTTGCCCGACCCCTTGGCCACAGCCGTCGCCTTGTCGGCCTGCTCAGGCGTGAGAACGCCCTTTCCTACAAGGATCTCACCGAGTTTCTTCCTCGATCGTGCCATTCACGCATCCCATCCTGGGCAGGCCTGCTCGGCCAACCGTTCAAGTTCCGATCAAACTCCCTCTCGATCGTATCAGGCGAACGCCTCTACGCCGCTCACACGAGGGCCCACATTATGAGAAGACTCGATGTGGCGATCAAACGCCCGGTCTCCAAAGATCACGGCTCCAACAGCCGACCCGCGAAGCACGCGGCGGCCAGCATCCCTCCCCCGTCGGTCGAACTCCTGATCGGAGCTGTCCGTGCCGCCTGATACGACAAAGACCGTCGCCTCACCGGGGCGACTTCTCATCACAGCCGGCCCGACACAAGAGCCCATCGACGCGGTTCGATTCATCGGCAATCGATCCTCCGGTCGGCTCGGCGTCGCGCTCGCTGATCACGCCGCGTCGCTCGGATGGAATGTCCGGCTTCTGCTCGGGCCGACATGCCTGAGCAACTCCGATTCGCGGGTCGAACTCATCCGGTTCCGCACCACCGCGGACCTCCAGGCCGCGTTAGAGCACCACCTCCCGTCCTGTGACGTGCTCGTGATGGCCGCGGCTGTCGCCGATTACCGCCCGCGGATCACCGACCAGATGCTCCAGGGAAAGCACCGCCGCAAGGCCGAAGGCATGTCGATCGAGCTGGAAGCCACGCCCGACTTGCTCGCCGGCTGTGCGGCACGACGCTCCGAGGGCCAGACTCTTGTGGGCTTCGCGCTCGAACCCCGTGACCAGATGATCGCCTCCGCCAGAGCGAAACTCACACGAAAGTCACTCGACCTCATCGTCGCAAACCCCCTTGAAACGATGGACGATGCGTGCATCGAAGCGATCGTGCTGACCAGCCGCGGCCATGAGCACCGCACGGCCGGTGCGATCCCGAAGACGGCCTTTGCGCCTTGGCTCATGGGCGTCATCGCGGAGTATCGCCATGCCAAGACCTGACAACAAGCCGAGTGCTCGACGCGTGAAGCCCCCAACGGGTTCATCCCCGAGAACCGGCGCGAAACCCTTCAAGAAGCCAGTGCCGGCAAAGAAAGTCGAAATGGGCCGCGGCTCCCGACGGATCGCGCTCCCTCTCGGACTCTCTATTGTCTATGAAGACCGGGACATCATCGTCGTCGACAAACCGGCGGGCCTCCTCTCCGTCGCGGCTCCCGGCGAGAAAAAGAAGCACAGCGTCTTTGACACGCTCAAGGCGCTCGCTCGATCCAGGGCAGGGCGAGACGCTCGCGTTTACGTCATCCACCGCCTCGATCAAGAGGCCTCCGGGCTCCTCGTCTTCGCAAAGTCCGACCGCGCGTTCTCGGTCCTGAAAGAAGATTTCCGATCCCGACGGGTCCATCGCCTCTATCACGCGCTGGTCGAGGGCGTGCTCCTGCCCGATTCGCCCGGCGAGGCGCTCGGCACCATCCAGAGTCTCATCCGTGAGTTGCCGGACGGATCTGTCGAATCGCTCCCACCCGCATCCGGCTCTTCACACGCTCCCGACGAATCGAACGGTGAGATCCCGCGTCTGGCGATCACGCACTATCGCGTGCTCGCAAGAGGAGAGAAAAGAACCCTCGCGCAGGTCCGTCTTGAGACAGGTCGGAAACACCAGATCCGCATCCATCTCGCATCCATCGGCCACCCGATCACCGGCGATCCTCGCTACGGAAAGGCGGGCGGCCCGCTCGGTCGGCTCGGATTGCACGCCACCGAACTCGGCTTCCGGCACCCAGCAACCGGCGAGAGCGTGAAGTTCTCCAGCCCCGCCCCGAGCTCATTCTGGAAGGCCGCCGGTGCCGATTCCCCCACTGATCACGGCCCCCGCACCGTGCTCGCCCCCACACCCACTCGCGCGAAGGCCTCCGAGGGCTCGTGGGACCACGTCGCCCAGTGGTACGACACGCTCATCGATGATCGCGGCAGCGACCTCTACTCAACCGTCATCATGCCCGGCTCGCTCGGGCTGCTGGCTCCTCGCCCGGGCGAACGCATCCTCGATCTCGCGTGCGGCCAGGGGGTGCTCGCACGCTCGCTCGCCACCATCGGCGCCAAAGTCGTCGGCGTAGACGCCTCACCACAACTCATCGAGGCGGCACGCGCACGAGGCGGCCCCATCGACTACGCCGTTGGAGATGCCAGAGATCTCGCTCCGCTCGGACTCAAGGACTTCGACGTCGTCGCGTGCATCATGGCCCTGATGAACATCGATCCGCTCGAATCAGTCGTCCGCGGCTGCGCACACGCGCTCAAAGATGGTGGACGATTCGTCGCGGTCATCCTCCACCCCGCCTTCAGATCCCCCGGTCAGACGCGATGGGGCTGGGACGAGGGCGATGCCCCTCCCGGGTCTCCCCGCTCAAGAGCAGGCAGTCCCGCAAGACAATCGCGTGAACACGTCGGCCTGCAGTTCAGAAGAGTCGATGGATATCTGTCCACCGGCATGCGCACCATCGTGATGAATCCCGGCGAGGTCGCCGAAGGCCACGAACCCATCGTGACCGTGACCTACCACCGGCCTCTCCAGACATACGCACGAATCCTCAAGGACGCGGGGTTCCTGATCGAGTCGATCGAAGAGTGGCCGAGTTCCAGAACCAGCAAACCGGGTCCGAGAGCGTTGGAAGAGAACCGCGCCCGACGCGAGATCCCGATGTTCCTCGCGCTGAGAGCCGTCAAGCGGGCGTCCTCTCCCGCGTGAGGACATCCCCTCGGGTCATGGCTCAAGCATCCGGATCAGCACGGTCGCGTACGAGCCGCGAGGCAGGCAGAAACGCAGCCGCATCGCACAGGGCTTCGAACTCCGTTCCGACGAGGTCTCGTCCGGGAACGGCTCGGAGACCTCGACGTCGAACGCGCCGACGCACAAACGTCGAGGAACCACGCCAAAGATCGGCCGACGGAGACCCGGCAGACGCATCAGCTCCGGATCGAGTCCCTCCTCGTGCAACACTTCGCGGGCCGCATCCGCCCACAACCCTTCCAGCACAAGTCCCGGTCCGAACGTCGGAATCTCGACATCCTCGACTTCGCCCCGCCCACCGGGATCCGTCTGATCCAGTACGCGCTTCGCGACGCGATTCCACAGCCAGGATTGGTACGCCTCGACCGCCATCGTCTTCGTGAATGCCGGCAACGCATCGAACGCCTCTCTCGCCTCTCCACCCTCTGCCAGTATCTCGATCGCACGGCGCTCGGGACACAGCGGAAGCAACCGTGCCGCCGCCGCCCAATCCCCCCAATGCTCGGCGAGCGTGCGTGTGAACTCCCTGCGGACCCCGGAGTCCTTCCGCGCGGGCGTGCCGATCAGTAATCGCAGGGCTGCTTCATAGTCTCCGGCCAGCATGGCCCGCGCCGCGAACCCGTGCCCATGTCGAGTCGACCCGAAACGCTGCTCACCGAACAGGTTCGGCAGCACGATCCGATCACCCCCTGATGCCGCCCGCATCCCATCCAGCCGGGCACGCATCGCCTCCGCATCCGCGATGCTCAGCGACCGCACCACGATCTCAAAGCTGTTGTGATCGATCCACGATGCACGCGCGGTCTCTCGTGTCCACCCCACTCTCACCGCTTCACAACCATCCGAATCGAGCCGGCCGATCTGAGCCGTCTCCCACACCCTTCGGTGCAGGCCACCGATCGTCACGTGCTGCTTCGTGAAGGCGTGCTTGTCTTTGAGGCCCGCATACGAAACCTCAGTCGCGCGCACACCTATCGCCTTTGCGATCTTGCCGACCGCCTCAGGCGTTGAGAGCGACCGCTTCGACAACCTGTACAACGCGATCTGCCGAGCCGGTCCCGGCAGCTCCGAGATGCTCGATCGAACCTCATCGACGAGCCGCTCGTCGACGAGAAAGTCCTCAGGTAGACGCCGGATCACCACGGTGCCCTCACCCTCCCCACGCCCCGACCCCGCGCCGGAGCATCAGGATCAACACCGGCGCTCCAAGCAGCGCAGTCACAACCCCGACGGGCAGACGCCCGTACTCCAGACTCACAAGTCTCACAACCACGTCCGCCCCGATCAACATCGTCGCTCCGACCAGAAGCGTTCCGACGACCAGCGTTCGATGCGATGGCCCCAGCAGCGACCTCACCAGGTGTGGACACACCAATCCTACAAACCCGATCGGCCCCCCGAGCATGACCGCAACCGCTGTCAGCAGCCCGGCGAGCACAAACATCAGCACGCGAAGCGCGCGCACACGCACACCCACAGACGCCGCTTCTTCATCCGACATCGACGCCGCATCCAGCGAAGGACCCAGCCGAAACACCACCAAAGATGCGCTCGCCACCACTCCGGCCCCGAGCGCCACAACCCAGCCGGGCATCTGCTCATCGAGCGAGCCGATCATCCATCGAATCGCCGAGCGTGCCGGATCGGGCGGCATCAGATGCTGCACCAATAACCCCATGCTGGTGGCCACAATCCCCACGCACACACCAATCAGCACGAGCGCGATCGGATCGCCGCGCCCCCGCCGCCTGGCAAGCGAACCGACAATCGCAAGCGTCACAAGCGCACCGACCACCGCCGCCGGTCCGAACATCACCGGCGACAGGGTCTGCCCACCCCTGAAAGCCAGGTAGGACGCAACCAGCACCCCGAGCCCCGCTCCGGACGCAACGCCCGTCAGATCAGGCGACGCGAGGGGATTCCGCAGGAATGTCTGAAGCAACACGCCCGCAACCGCGAGCCCACCGCCACACACAGCCGCCAGAGCCACCCGGTGCCAACGCAGCGCGAGCACCTCCGGGTCACGAGGCCACGCCAATCCATCCGTGCCCAGCAGCAGGCGCACGCATGCCACCACCACAAGACCGGCTCCGAAGACCGCGATGATGGCATGGCGTCGGCTCAGCACTTCGGTGGAGCGTACCTCCGCCGCACAGGGGCCGGAGCCGGATTTCGCGACTATCATCGCTCCCTCTCGGCACCCCCATGGCCCGGATCGGAGCTGACACATGGCCTCGAAGACCTTTCGCTGCCGCCTCGTAACCCCCACAGAGTCCCTGCTCGACGAGCAGGTCTCCTACGCCTCCATCCCCGCGTGGGACGGGCTCTTCGGCATCCTTCCCGGCAGAGCGCCCATCGTCGCAAGACTCGGCCTGGGTGAACTCTCCCTGCGATTCGCCGACGCCGGCACAACCGGGGGAACTCGCTCATACCTCGTCGATGGCGGCTTCGTCCAGATGGCCGGCGACACACTCACGATCCTCGCAGAGCGTGCCACCCCCACCGAGACCCTCGTCGAAGCAGAAGCACAAGCCGAACTCGACGCCGTCGCCAAGAAATCACCATCTCAAAGTGCAGGCGACCGCCAAGCCGAACTCGAGCGAATCAACCGCGAGAAACGCCGGGCCGCCCTCGCCGTCAGACTCGCAAAGTCCGGTCGCGGGCGCGGCATCTAACTCGCCACTCTCCTGCCCTCACAACCGCTTCCGCGACATCGCCCGATCGATGTCGCGTTTCGCTTCGCGCTCGGCGATCCCCTGCCTCTTGTCGTGTGCCGCCTTGCCCTCGGCGACACCGATCAGAACTTTCGCGTAACCGTTCTTGAAGTACAGGCGCAGCGGCACGATCGTCATGCCCTTCTGCATGACCTGCCGGTGCAACTTCAGAATCTCGGACTTGTGCGCGAGCAGCGTCCGCGCCCGATCCGCCACATGCTGGCGGCTCCCCGCAGGGGCATACTCCCCCACAGTCATGCCGAAGAGCAGCAACCGAGGCGGATTCGGCTCCACCTTGACGTACCCCTCCGCCAGCGAGCAGTTGCCCGAGCGAATCGGCTTCACCTCCGTGCCGTCCAGAACGATCCCCGTCTCCAGCGTATCGTGGATGAAATAGTCGAACCGCGCACGGCGGTTCTCTATCGTCGGAGTGTCGTTCTTGGCCTTCTTCGCTGCCATGGTCTAATCAAAATCTCAAAGACGGTTCGGGCAACGATACGCATGAGATCACTGCTCGCACGCCGAACGATTCGGGTATCTTCCACCACACGGACACACGCATGGAAGCCGCGCTCGTCATTCTGGGAGGCATCCTCGTCGTCGCGGGACTCATCGCGATCGCGATCCAGGCCCACAAAGCCCACCTGCGCCGTCTTGCCGCACTCCGCGCGTTCGCCGACTCAATGGGCTGGACATTCTCCACCCGGCAGGACCGCTCGCACGACGACGAGTACGCCCACTTTGCGGCGTTCCGCCGTGGCACAAACCGGCACGCGTTCAACACCATGCAAGGCCCGCTCAGTATCGGTGGCCATGTGTATCGTGCGAAGGCGGGGGATTTTTACTACGAGATCCAGCAAACGAACGGCAAGAACACGTGGACAAGCCGCTACACGTTCAGTTATCTGATTCTGGAGGCCCCATTCGCCGGCATTCCAGATATGTACATCCGACGCGAGGGTGTGATCGATAAACTCGCCGGCATGCTCGGATTCGACGACATCGACTTCGAGTCGGCCGAGTTCAGCCGCCGATTCCACGTCTCCGGACGCGACAAGCGTTTCGTGTACGACATCGTGTCGCCGCCGATGATGGAGTATCTGATGAAGTCGCTACCCGGGTTCGTCGAGATCGAGCACGGGCGATTCCTCATCACCGACGCCACCACCCGATGGAAGCCGGAGCACTACCCGTCGATGGTCAACTGGGCGAAGGGCTTCTTCGAGCTCTGGCCTCGCCATGTCATCAGACAACTCGAAGAGGCATCATCCTCGGGGAGAAGAGCGTGACGCTCGCCGCAACAGACTCCGGGCTCATCCTGATCATCATCGGAGGGGCGATCGTCCTCCTCCCGATGATCTGGCTGATCGCGACCTTCAACCGCCTCGTGCGCACGAGGCAGCACATCAAAGAGAGCTGGGCAGATATCGACGTCGAACTCAAGCGGCGCTACGACCTGATCCCCAATCTGGTCGAGACGGCCAAGGGATACGCCTCGCATGAGCGAGCCGCATTCGAGAGAGTCGCCGAACTTCGTGTCCGCGCCATGTCCAGCAACGGCACCGCAAACACCCAGGCACTCGACGAGTCCGCGCTGCTTCTGGGGCTCAAGCAGCTCTTCGTCGTCTGCGAGCAGTACCCAACCCTGAAGGCCGACGCGCACTTCCTCTCGCTGCAGCAGGAACTCGCCCTCACCGAAGACCGGATCGCCGCCGCCCGAAGGTTCTACAACGCCAATGTCAGAGAGATGAACCAGCTCTGCCAGACCGTGCCGACAAACCTCGTCGCCGCGATCTTCGGGTTCAAGCCCGAGTGCTTCTTCGAGCTCTCACGCGAGGCCGAGCGGGTCGTGCCCCGCATCCATGCAGCGTCCATGACGCAACCAATCGTGATCCAGGAACACCCGAACACCGACTGAGCCCGCCGCTCACCGCTCAAAGACGACGCGATTCCGCAGCATCCCGATCCCCTCGATCTCAACCTCTACGCTGTCGCCGTCTCGCAACCACACCGGCGGTTTCCTCGCCATACCGACCCCGCTCGGCGTGCCCGTCAGGATCACCGTCCCAGGCAACAGCGTCGTCCCCTGCGAGAGATCCGACACAAGCCGAGAGACGCTGAAAATCATGTCACGCGTGTGCCCGTCCTGCATCAGCTCCCCATTCACGCGGCAGCGAACCGCCAGACCCTGCGGATCGGGCACCGACGCCGCAGGCACAATGAACGGACCCATCGGGCAAAAAGTGTCAAACGACTTCCCGCGGCAGAACTGCCCGCCCGACCCCTCCTTCTGCCACCAGCGCGCCGAGACATCGTTCGCGCAGCAATACCCCAGCACGTGAGATATCGCCCGCTCGACCGACACGTCTCGCGCCGCTCGACCGATCACAACCGCAAGCTCCGCCTCCCAATCAACCTGATCCCGATCCTGGCAGACCTTCGGCACCACGATCTCGTCGCCGTTCAGGCACGCCGCCATGATGTTCTTCGTGAACACCATCGGCCGGTCGGGCACAACCGCCGCCTGCTCCTTCGCGTGCTCCGCGTAGTTCCGCCCGATACCGATGATGTGCCGAAGAGGCAGAAGTCCCGACCCCGGAACCTCAAACGCGACTCCATCGGACATCCTGACGATCGGAATACGCACGCCCTGTGTCTCCATCGCTCACTCCAATTCCAGCGAACTCAGATTGCATCGATCTCGCCCGGGTCAACGCACAAACCAGCCGCCGCGCCACGGGCAAAGAGGGTTCGCAGCGATCTCACCCCCTCCTCTCCCATGTCAACGGTCTGCTCATTCACATACATCGAGAGATACCGCTCCAGCAGACCCGGTTCCTTCCACTCAGGCCGCTCATCGCTCCGCGCCAGCAGAAACGCGCGAGTGAGTTCACCGTGATCGATCGCGTAACGAACAGACTCCCGAAGCAGACGCGCGACCGTCACGCTCGTCCCCACGCCGAAGCGAGCATCCAGATCCCTCCGCATCACATTCAGGCCCAGCGGCAGCGGCCCACCCGCCCACGCCATCCACGCCGGGCCGAGTTCCAGAATCGTGCGAAGCCCCAACGCCTCAGGGTCGAGCTGTGCCTCGTGAATCAGCAAGCCCGCCGCAACCTCGCCTCTGACCACCGCACCGGGGATCGCGTGAAACGGCATCTCACGCGTCGCAAACGCCCGCTCCGCCAGCACACGCAGCGCGAGAAACGCCGTCGTGTGACGCCCGGGAATCGCGATCACGCCGCCACCCGAGTCGCACGCACCAAGGGCCGCATCGAGAGAATGAATCCGCGACGATGCCGAAACCACCAACTTCGGGCCATACCCCCCGCCGATCGAAGCGCCGCATCGTGTGATGCGGTACACGCCCGATATGCCCGCGTACGCGCCGGCAGAAATCGCAGAGATATCCAGGTCCCCCCGCTCGATCGCTCGCAGATTCAGCTCCTGAATATCCGCGGCAAGCGTCTCAAACCGAAAGCCCCGCGTATCGATCGCCGGCTCGCACACACCACCCGGCAGCGGCCCACCCTGGCGATCACGCATCCCCGTGAGGGGCCACCACATCGCCATATCGTCTGCGTCGGGAGAATGTGCGAGCGAGAGCGTGATCATCGCGCCAGAGGATAGCTTCGCCCGACCCGACATCGCCAGTGATAAACGACCCGCCGAACGAACGCTCAATCCACGATTGCCTTGCCTGCATCCTTCATCCTTCCGAACGAAGGCATCGCACGCACGCCCGCACGCAGTCGCGCCGCCCCGGCGCTCAGCACCCCGCTTGCGAACATCCGAAGATTCGCGCGGCTCTCGATGTCGTTCGGCGAGATCGCCATGATCGTCGTGTCGTCCATCGCCGGCAGCCCGCCTCGATACGCAGCAACGCCATCAACCACACGGCGCACCAGCTCCGACCCATCGGTCGCGTGGACCGACCGCACCAGTTCGAGCAACCCCGACTCTCCGAGCATCCGCCCATCCTGGGCCGACGCCTCGATCAGAGCATCCGTATAGAACAGCACCACATCGCCCGCCTCCAGCCGCACACGCACCTGCGAGTACGACCCCTCCGCATCGATGCCGAGCGGCAGGTCATCACCACCGCCCGGATCCGGTCCCGCGGCACCATCGTCGATGCTGATTCTGTCCCACTGCTTTGTCGCCGCCCTATACACCAAGGGCCTCGGATGCCCCGCGTTCGAGATCACGAGCGAACGGTTCGGTGCCCAGTACGTCGCAGCGACCGCCGTCGCGAACGTACCCCCTGTGTCCGAATCCGTGAACGCACGGTTGAGCCCCCGCACCATCCGCATCGGATCCACAACGTTGATGTGCCGGCGCATCAGGTCTCTCAGGGACTGCGCGATCGTGGACACAGAGTCTCCATGCCCGCTGACATCCGCAAGGAGCACGCGCGCGATCCGACCGGTCGCGCAACTCGACAGGTAATGGATATCACCCCCCGCAACGCTGTGACCATGAGGAATCGAGAGCACGACCGCATCCAGCCCGGCCATCGAAACGGTCCGATCGGTGGGCTCGTTCCCACCCCAGACCTCCAGGCATTGCATTCGTTCAGCATGGTTCCGCACTGATACCAACTCCTTGAGATCCCAAGGAGTCAGATGCACCCCGCTCCAGAAAGATGCTCAGGAATCCGCAAACCGCCCGGGATCCGAAGCGGCCTCAAGCCATCAGAGCATCGAGCAGCTCCGACACGCCCTTGCCCTGCGTCGCGATGGTCTCGATCACCGGCCGCCGACCCGCAACATCCCGAAGGTCCCTCAGCAACTCGTTCTCTCCGGGATGATCCGCCTTGTTGCACACAAACACGTCGGCGATCTCTAGAATCCCGGCCTTATCCATCTGCACCGCGTCCCCCATACCCGGCGTGAGCACCACCGCAGTGCGATCCACGTGCTTGCGGATCCGCGTCTCATTCTGACCGGCCCCGACCGTCTCGACGAAGAGCAACTCATACGACCGCTCGCCCTCATAAGCCCCACCGATCAGGCCCACGATCTCATCCAGCGCGTGATAATCCTCACCGCTGATCGCAAGCGAACGGTAATAGACAGTCTCATCGACCGCGTTGAAATCCACCCGCAGCCGATCGCCGAGCAGCGCGCCCGAAGTGATCGGGCTCATCGGGTCGAACGCCACGACAGCGCAGCGACCGAGCGTCGGATCCTGCTTTGCACGCCGGCTGTACTCCCCGACCAACTGCGCAACCAACGTCGACTTCCCCGCACCCGGCGAGCCCGTCACGCCCACCACCCGCCGAGGCCGTCGCTTCACACGCTCCGCACCGACGCCACGCCCCGAGTGAACGAGCGAGATATCCCTCGCGAGCTGCGCAGTCCCGTGACCGCTCTCGACCTTCGCAGCCAGCGGACGCACCGCGCCCTTGACCGCCTCCACGATCTGTTCAAGCCCCGTCCCCGTCGTGAAGCACTTCCGCACACCCAGCTCCAACAGACGCGCGATGTCTTCCTGGGGCAGAATCCCACCCATATACACAGGGATGTCCCCACGCCCAAGATCCCGCAACGACTCCACAAGCCGAGGACCAAGCGCGAGGTGAGAGTTCGACATCATCGAAGCAGCGATCACGTCGCAGTCCTCGTCACGCGCGGATATCGCCAGCGAGCGAGGCGTTTGCCACAGCCCGGAATAGATCACGTGAACGCCAGAGTCTCTCAGAGCCCTCGCGATCACCTTCACCCCGCGATCATGCCCGTCCAGACCCATCTTCCCGAGCAGCACCCGCGGCCGATGCGCCAGTTCCGCACAGCGGTCACGCTTCTCAAACTCGCTCGTCGCATGATTGATCGTGCTCGGCATGGACAATACTCCGCGTGGCGGCCGCTCAGGCGGACCCGGAACAGAGCATAGCCGCCAGAGCATCCGCCGCGACCGCCCACGCGCCGTGTCCAACGAATTGGCACCATTCCAACGGGCTGGTTAGCATCACCCGAAATGGACGAGCTCGTACGAATCACCGACGTGTCGCCTCGCGATGGGCTCCAGAACGAGCCCGGGATCGTCCCCACCTCTCTCAAGGTCGAACTCGTCCGCTCGCTCTGCCGGGCCCGCGTGGACGAGATCGAGGTCTCCAGTTTCGTCTCACCGAAGTGGGTCCCGCAGCTCGCCGACGCCTCCGAGGTCTTCGCCTCCCTCCGCAACCAGAAACCAGATGGGATCTCTTTCTCCGCGCTGGTGCCGAACGAAAGAGGCCTCCAAGCCGCACTCGCCGTCAATCAGAACGCGGGCGAACGGCTCATCGACAAGGTCTCCATCTTCACCGCCGCGTCCGAGACCTTCTCGGCAAAGAACACGAACGCGACAATCGCGGAGACACTCGAACGCTTCAAGCCCGTGATCGATCGTGCGAAGCAAGCCGGCATCCGAGTGCGTGGCTATGTCTCATGCATCATCGCATGCCCCTTCGAGGGACCTATCCCTCCCGAACGCGTCGCGGAAGTCTCTGCTCGCCTTCTCGACCTCGGCATCGATGAACTCGATCTCGGCGACACGATCGGAGCAGCCACCCCAGACCGCCTCCGGCACCTCCTCCTGACTGTTCGCGATCGACTCGGAGATCGCCTCGATATCACCGGTGAACAGAGGCAGTACACACCGGTCCACACGATCATCCACTTGCACGACACCAACGGGCTCGCCGCGTCATGCGTCCCCGTCGCCCTCGACCTCGGTGTTCGCTGGTTCGATGGGTCCGCCGGAGGACTCGGCGGCTGCCCGTACGCCTCGACTCCCGACACAAGAGCCCCCGGCAACATCTCCACACTCTCACTCGTCGAAGCCATCGAGCGCCACGGCCTGCGGACCCGCATCAACAAAGATCGCCTCGCCGCCGCATCAACCCTTGCACGCCGATTGCTCGATTCCCCAGATCCAAACCCGGGGCCACAAGCATGATCACGTCGGCAACATCCGACGGAATCGCCATCATCTCGCTCGCACGACCCGAGCGACGCAACGCCCTCACCCCGGACATGCTCGACCGACTCGCCGATCTGGCTCTTTCGCTCGGCAACACCGCGCAAGTATTGCTCGTGACCGGTCAAGGCCCCTGCTTCTGCGCTGGCTTCGATCTGGATCTCTGCCGAGACGACGGAGCATCAGACGTGCTTCGCTCTCTCTTGACCGGCCTCTCCCGGGCGATCCAGTCCTTACGCGACCAGCCCAGCCCTGTCGTCATGGCGATACACGGAGCCGCCATCGCCGGCGGGTGCGCCCTCCTCGGCGGAGCCGATATCGTCGTCGCCGAGCGCGAGACGAAGCTCGGCTACCCCGTCACCCGGCTTGGCATCTCTCCAGCCGTCAGTTCTCCGTTCATGGCCGCGCAACTCCCCGCCGGGACCATCCGGGCCATGCAACTCGACCCCGGACTCATCCCGGCATCCAGTGCCCACACCTCTGGGCTCCTCTCGGAACTCGTGGATGGAGATGCCGCCACAATCGAGCGTGGCATGTCCATAGCGAGAATGCTCAGCGCCAAACCCCGGGAAGCTCTTCTCTCCACCCGCCGACTCGCCCAGTCTCTATCCCAATCCTCCGCTGAAACCGCCCAGCTCGGACTCGCGGCTTCGCTCGGGCTTATCGGCGGCCCCGAGCAGCTCGAAATGCTACCTCGGGCATGGAAACCAAGGGCACCCTGAGCCCATAGCCCCCGAAGGGAAAGATTCGGGTATCCGGAACCGCGTGCATTGACAACGCGAACACGCTATCATGGGGCAGGGAAACGCGGGCCGGCCTCGGCAAGAGGCGTCGGCCTGCGTCGCAGGGCCAGGATGCTCAGCGCCAGTTGGGCGTCCGGCTGCAGCACGCAGCCAGGCACGGACGGATGGACCCCGAAGAACGCGGGAGTTACTGATTATGCCGACTGTTCGGAACGACGCGAGGCGCGGCGATGGTCAGTCTGTAAAGCACACAGCAACAGGCATGGCAACAGGCATGATGGATTCGCTTGAGCAGCGCACACTCCTCTCAGGTGCCGACGGTCTCGGCTCTCTGACGTGGTACGGCACACCCCTCGACGTCAAGCAAGGCGCGTGGGTCGTCTCATTTGACGAGCCGCTCGGCGAGGCCGAACTCCACGCAAGGGTCCAGGAGGTCGCCTCCAAACTCCGGATCGAGGTCGCCGACGTCCGCTCGATCGCCCGAGGCAGGTACGCCGCCTTCACCACCACCAACCGGATCACCGACCTCTCGGCAACCCGAACCGCCGGAATGGTCGATGGTGTGAAGTCCATCCTCCCGGATTTCGTCTCCACGTCATCCCGTATCCCCAACGACGAGTTCTTCACATTCCAGTGGGGACACGACAACACCGGCCAGTTCATCCCCGGTCTAGGGAACGGGATCAACGATGCCGATGCCGACTCCACGAACGCTTGGGACATCACCATCGGCTCGCAGTCCGTGATCATCGCCGTCATCGACACAGGCGTTGACATCAACCACCCGGACCTCGCCGCCAATATCTGGCGAAACCCAGGTGAGATCCCCGGAAACGGGATCGACGACGACGGCAACGGCTTCGTTGACGACGTCTTCGGCTGGGACTTCGGCGACCTCGACAACGATCCCTCAGACGAAAACGGACACGGCACCCACGTCGCGGGCATCATCGGCGCGGTCGGCAACAACGGCATCGGCGTCGCCGGTGTCGCGTGGAATGTCTCCATCCTCCCCATCAAGGCAGTGGACGAGTCGGGCACGTTCCCCTTCTCGGCAACGCTCGGCGCGTACGACTACATCGTCACACTCAAGGAAGCCGGGCACAACATCGTCGCCAGCAACAACAGCTACGGCGCGTTCGCCCCCCTTGTTTTCGAGCAGTTCCTCCAGGATCAGAAGGACGCCATCCAGCGAACCATCGACGCCGGCATCGTCTTCGTCGCCGCCGCAGGAAACGACGGCGCGGACATCGATGCCATCGAAGAGCAGGACCGCACCGCATTCCCCGCCGGATACGACCTCCCTGGAATCATCTCCGTCGCAGCAACCGACAACTCCGACGGCCTCGCAGGATTCTCGAACTACGGCGCTCGCGAAGTCGATCTCGGCGCGCCCGGCGTACAGATCCTCTCGACAGTGCCCGGTGGCGGCTACGCCTACTTCAGCGGCACTTCCATGGCCTCACCCTTCGTCGCGGGTGCTGTCGCCATGATCGCGTCCGCCCGTCCCGGCGCATCGCCCGTTGAACTCCGTACCGCCCTCATGGACTCGACGGACCCGGTCCCCTCCCTCCAGAATCGCGTGCAATCCGGCGGACGCCTCAACGTCTGGCGCGCCGTGCAACTCATCAGCCGCGACGGCCCAGTCGTCACCTCTTTCGCGCCCGGCCCCGTCTTCGGCCAGCTCTTCTCCACCGGCCAGCCCGTCGACACCCTCACGCTGACGTTCAACAAGCCCATCGATTCCGCCTTCCTCGGCACCGCAGGTGTCTCCGTCATCGGCGCAGGTCTCGACGACATCTTCGGCAACGGCGACGACATCACCATCCCCGTCTCCGCGGTCGCCGTCAGCGGATCAAACCCGAATGTTGTCACCGTCACACTCAACCTAAGCGGGTTCCCCAGCCAGCGACTCCCCCTCGACATCTACCGCATCACGATCGACGACTTCTTCTTCAGAGACACGGCCGGCAACTACCTCAACGGAAACACCTCCGGCGGATTCGATACCACGCTCAACTTCCGCGTCGTTCCTGTCAGCGGCACGTATGAGCCCAACGACGTTCTTCTCAACGCCATTCCCGTCTCCTTCGATGTCAGTGGCAAGGCTTCCTTCACAGGTCTACGCATCGGTGACGGCCTCCAATCGACCCTCGACGTCGATCTGTTCCGCATCGACATGCCCAAGGGTGGCCTCATCACCGCCGAAGTCGTCGCCAAGCGACTCCCGGTCGCCTCGACACTCGACTCGTACATCCGCCTCTTCGACGCCTTCGGCCAGCAGATCGCCGCGAACGACCAGTTCTTCGGGCAGGATGCCTACCTCGACTACTTCGTGAGCACGGGCGGCACCTACTACATCGGCGTCTCCGGCTTCGGAAACGCCAACTACAACCCGACGCTCGCAGGCAGCGGCGCATCACAGTCCACAGGCGTCTACAACCTGCTCATCGGCTCGACACTCATCACCGACGATCGCGTGACGGTCGAAGACTCACTCACCGCCCCCCTCCGCATCCCCGCCGTCGGCACTCAGGGCGTTGCTACGAACTCGATCGTGGTCCGCGACACACGCCAGATCCTCGACCTGAATGTCCGCGTCAACATCGAGCACACCTTCGTCGGAGACCTCCGCCTCATCCTCACCGCCCCGGACGGCACCGAGACAGTCCTCTTCAACCGCCGGGGCTCATCCGGCATCAACATCACCAACACCTTCTTCGACGACGAGGCCGCGAGCCCCATCTCCGGAGGAACCGCTCCATTCACCGGCGCGTTCCGCCCCGATCAACCGCTCAACCGCTTCGATGGCAAGTCCGCCGCAGGCACATGGACCCTCCGAATCGTCGACACAACCTCGCTCAACGACGGCCAGTTGCTCTCGTGGTCCCTCGACTTCACCCTCAGGAACGACGTCTTCGGTGCCCTCGAATCCAACGACACGCTCGTCACCGCACGCGTGCTCCAGGAGATCAACGGAAACGGAGCCGCAACCCGCAGCGCAAGCATCGGCGATGGCGGGTTCGGCGTCCTCGACCGAGACATCTTCCGCTTCGTCGCCAGCCAGGGCACAACACTCAACGCAACCGTCACCTCCGGCGGAAACCTCGACACCGCCCTCCGCCTCTTCGATGCCGAAGGACGCGAACTCCGCTTCGCAAGTCTCGGCGGCACACTCAACGCCGTCATCGACGACTTTGTCTTCTCCGAAGGAGGCGTCTACTACATCGCCGTCTCCGAAGCGTCGAATCTCGACTACGACCCCTTCGACGTCACCTCAGGCGTCGCCGCCGCCACCACCGGCACCTACACGCTCAACGTGACCGTTGCCCCCGGCGTCAGCGATCAGCCCGTCGTTGTCAGAGGCAACAACGTCGCGGCGGGCGTCGGTTCCGACGGCACCCTCTTCGCCCGCGATTCACAGGGCAACGCGGTCGGTCTTTCTTTCAATGACATCGAGTTCCTCTTCCCATCCACCAACCCCGGGGTCACCAACTTCTACGGCGGCACGGCCAACGGCTACAACTTCCTCAACAACGGCACCGTTGCCGCCTCGAGTCTCCCCGTCGTCCTCACCGACGAGAGCGAAGTCGGCAATCGCCGCGTCAGCATCTCCGGGTCTTTCCGAGGCCTCCAACTCAACCGCTCGATCGCCTTCAGCAACAACGACAACTTCGCCGTGGTCGATGTCTTCTTCAGGAACACAACCTCCGCAAGCGTCGCCAACGTCGCGTGGATGGAGGGCATGAAGCCCTCGCAGGGCATCAACATCGGCGGCACCAGCACCCGCACCATCAACGATGTTGACCCCTCCGGCAAGGTCGCCACAGCCCGGTTCACAACCAACTCCTTCGAAGAAGGGCTCACCATCGCCCTCGCGGCCCCCGCCGCCGACTCGCGTGCAATGGCCTCATTCCTCAATCTCGGCACAACCGTTCGCGATCCACTCCAGTTGATCTCCTTCGGCGTCAACGACCCCAACGGCCTCACCGCCGATCAGGTCATGACCATGGCGTTCAACGTCGGCACCATCGCGCCCGGCCAGACCGCTTCCGTCCGCTACTTCGTCTTCTTCGGCAACACGCCCGCTGACGTCGACGGGATGCTCACGCAGCTCAACAACGGCACCGGCACGGGCCACCTCACGCCGAACTCCGCCACGCCGCAGACCGAGATCCTCTCCGAAGGCACGCCCGTGCCGACGCTCCCCTACCGCGTCTACTACCCCGAGGGCTTCGCCAACAGCAAGACCTTCACGGCCATCCCCATCATGAACCCGAACGATGAGCCGACGCGTGTCGTCATCATCGCACGCTACGCAAACGGCGAGCGTGACCAGGTCATCAAGGACGTCGTCATCGCCGGCAACAGCCGTGGCGGCGCAACCCTCGTCACCCCCACGCTCTTCGCGAACGACACACTCCTCGTACGCAAGAACACCCCATACGCAATCGAGATCCGCTCAGAACGGCCGGTCGCCGCACAGTTCAGCCACTACGACGAGTTCATCCTGAAGGATCGGCGTGCCGCCATCGGCGAAGCGTTCACCAACCGCACCGACACCATTTGGACGTTCGGACAGATCGAGAAGGGCTCGAACGTCGCCGAAGCCCTCGTCTACTACAACACCACCGCCGAAACGATCAAGGTCACAAGCACCTTCTTCCCGACAGGTGGCGGCGCACCCATCGAGGTCGTCCAGCAGATCGAGGCCTTCCGAAGAGGCGGCATCAACATCCGCAACAACACCTCGATCCCCGCTGGCTCGTACGGCGTCACCGTCACCGCCGATGTCCCCATCGTCGCGTCGCTCTCTCACTACGGCCTCGACAACGGCAACGCCTACGGCATGGTCGGCACCCCAGGAGCGGGCACGGCCATCGGCGCGGTCCCCGAGGGCCAGCTCGGACTCAACAGCGTGGCCGAAGTCGTCGGCGTTCTCAACGCAACAACAACCCCAGCCACGATCGTCTTCTCATTCCTGTATCAGGACGGCTCCGCCTACCGCACCTCCCTCAACGTGCCCGCTCGTCAGCACGCCGTTCTCGACGTCTCTTCGCTCCCCAATTTCCCGCTTGGTACTCCGTACTCCGTCCTCTATGAGTCAAACGTCGCGGTCTCCATGAGTCTCCCGACCCAGGCCTTCAACGACGGCCTCGCGACGAGCTTCAGCTCACAGGCATATACCTATTGGGGCTTCGGCGAGGGATACCGCCCACGCAACGACGGCATCGTCACCGAGTACCTCCGACTCTTCAATCCCACAACCGAAGACGTCGTCGTCGAGATCACGCTCCAGTTCGGCGGCGCGAGCGGCGTCGAAACCTTCAGACGCGTCCTCTCCCCGCGTCGAGTCGCGGAGTTCGACATCCACGACTTCGTCCTCGGAGACCGTCGCAACTCGCAGCAGTTCTACGGCATCACCGTCAAAGCCGCCTCACCCGTCGTCGCCTACATGGGCCGCTACGACAGGTTCTTCCCCGGCGGCTTCGGCACCCTCGGGACGCCGCTCGGCACCAGCCAGCCCGTCGTCTGAGCACCACACGCGTCGCAAACCGACGCCTCATCTCGCCACCCCTCGCGACCGAGCCACCCGGCTCGGTCGCTTTGTTTCCTGCTCCCCGCGTTGCTATAAACGAGGCATGCCATCCCCGCTCTCGATCCTGTCGATAGAAGCCCGCGTCGCCACGCTCACCCTCAATCGACCAGACGCGCGAAACGCGATCTCACTCGATCTCCTCGAAGCCATCGACCTCTCGCTCACAGAGATCGAGTCCAGCAAGGATTCCCTCTCCGCCCTGATCATCACAGGCGCAGGCCGCTCGTTCTGCGCGGGCATGGATCTCAAGGCCGTCCTCGGCAACAACGCCCTCGCCCATGAACTCCTCACACGCCTCGGCCTGCTCACCCTGCGGCTCCGAAAGCTGCCCCTCGTCACCATTGCTCGCGTCAACGGCGCTGCAATAGGAGGCGGCTGCGGGCTCGCCTGCGTCTGTGATATCGCCCTCACACACGCAGACTCGAAAATGGGGTTTCCCGAAGTCGATCTCGGCGTCTGCCCGGCCGTCGTCGCTCCCTGGCTCGTCCGCAAGATCGGCCCAGGCCCCGCACGCCGCGTGCTCCTCCTCGGAGGGCTCATGTCCGGAGCCGAAGCCGCCCAGCTCGGCATCGCCAACCGCGCCCTCCCCTCCCTCCAAGACCTTGATGCAGCGGTCGCCGAAACCGCGTCGCGTATCGCTTCCGGAGGCCCGCACGCGATCGCCGCCACCAAGTCCCTCCTCAACGAACTCGATGGCTCGTTGGACGAAGCACTCATCCGTCGAGCTGCGGATCTCTCCGCTTCCGTGCTCGCGACCGACGAAGCACAGACACGCCTGAGACAGAAACTCTCAAACTGATCCTCGGCGACTCGATCCACCCGATCCCCCTCAGCGTGTGGGAATCGACCACCTCAGGGCATAAACTCGGGAATGCCCCACGGAATGCCGCCACTCCCGATTCGTCGGCACGCGGACGGCCCCTGTCCGGGTGCCATCAGCATCGTGCTCGAACAGCCCGGTAAACCGGTCGTCGTGCTCGATCTCGAACTCATCCAACGAATCGAATCAACGCTCCGTCTGGTTCCTCGCGACGCGGCGGGGCTCATCCTGGAGTCGGCCAGCGAGCGCGTCTTCGTCGCCGGTGCAGACCTGAGATCCATCCGCGAACTCTCCGACGACCAACTCGAACGCTACCTCGCCTACGGCTCGAAGGTCTTCGGCATGCTCAGCGCATGCCCCTTCCCGACCGTCGCAGCCATCAACGGGGCCGCGCTCGGAGGTGGCCTTGAGATCGCGATGCACTGCGATGCGCTCATCGCCTGCAAGCCCCCGATGCGTGACGGCCAACCCGGCAAGCCATACCCGGTCGGCCTGCCCGAATCCGGACTCTCGATCTGTCCCGGCTGGGGCGGAGCCAGTCTCCTCCCTGCCTTGATGGACCCCGCCGAGGCCATCCGACGCACCGCCACAGGAACCCCCCTCACCTTCGACGAAGCCGTCAATCACAACCTCTTCTCCGAGGTCGCAGACGATCGCCACGATCTTGAGGAAACCTGCCTGGAGTGGCTCGCCCGCAATCGGGGATCAACACCCCCGCGCGATGGCCCACCCCTCCGCTGGGCTGGACGCCTCGCGACACGGGCCACCGTCCTTGCGGCTTTAGACTCCATACGTCCCGACCTGCCCGACACCCCGTCGGCAAGAGCAGTCGCCGCCGCCGTCGATACAGGCCTCTCAGGTGGGTGGCAAGCCGCCCTGAGCTCTGAACAACGATCGCTCGTGCATCTGAGGCACACCCCCGAAGCGATCAAGGCAATAGACGGATTCTTCGCCAAGTCCGCCGGTCCGAAGGCCTAAGGTTGAATTCATACCGTTCGATCCGGATCGAACTCGTCATATCCACTCACTCGACGCTGTTGAACGACTCGTCCGTTGTGCGGAGCACCTCGAATGGCTGATCTCAAGCAGATGAAGGGCATCTCCGAAGCCGACCGCAAGCTCCTCGAGCAGGCGGAAGAATGGCTCGGCGCAGAACCCACAAACATGGGCCCCGTCAAGAACATCTTCTGGGGCAATGTGAAAGAGTCCTACTACTTCCCCTACCCCCAGCAGGACGCGCGTGAACAGGCCGAGTGCGACCAACTGCTCGCCCGCCTCGACGAGTACCTCCGCAACGAGCATCCAGCCGTCGCCATCGATCAGGATCAGGAAATCCCACGCTGGGTCATCGATCGACTCTTCGAGGTCGGCGTGCTCGGAATGACCATCCCCAAGGAATTCGGCGGCCTCGGGCTCGGCATCACCTCGTACAACCGCGTGCTCGAACGCATCGGCATGTACTGCGGCTCCACCGCCGTCCTCGTCTCCGCACACCAGTCCATCGGCTGCAAGGCCGTCATGCTCTACGGCTCCGAGGAACAGAAAAAACTCTGGCTCCCACACCTCGCCAAAGACTGGCTCAGCGCGTTCTGTCTCTCAGAACCAAACGTCGGCTGCGATGCTGGCGGCTGCGAGACCACGTTCACCAAAGACGAGAACGGCGACTACATCATCAACGGCGAAAAGAAGTGGGCGACATCCGGAGCAATCTCCGGGCTCTTCACCGTCATGGCCCGTGAAAGCCGACCCGACGGAAAGGGAAAGATCTCCGCACTCGTCTGCCACCCATGGCTCGAAGGCGTTGACATCTTCCAGAAGAACCGCTCCAAGTGCGGTATCCGCGGCACATGGCAGGCCCGTATCCGCTTCAACAACGTCCGTGTCCCCAAGAGCAACCTCCTCGGACAAGAAGGACGCGGGCTCCAGATCGCCCTCTCCTGCCTCAACTACGGGCGCTGCACCCTCTCCGCCGGCATGCTCGGCGGCGCGCGCCGCTGCCGCGACCAGGCAACGAAGTGGTCGCAGACGCGATTCCAGTTCGGGCTCCCCCTCGCGGACAAGGAACTCGTCCGCCAGCGCATCGCCCGAATGGCCGCGTACGACTACGCGATGGATGCAGTCCTCTACATGACGACCGGCATGCTCGACCGCCACGATGAGGACATCCAGGTCGAGACCGCGCTCTGCAAGGTCTTCTGCTCCGAGTACGGATGGCGAGTCGTCAACGACGCCGTGCAGATCATGGGCGGCGAGTCCTACATGACCGAGAACGAGGTCGAACGCGTCTTCCGCGATTCGCGCATCAACCTCATCGTCGAGGGCGCGAACGACGTCATGCAGGCCTACATCTTCGGATACGGGGGCAAGCAGCTCGCGGAGAAGATGCTCGCCGTCAAAGAGAAGGTGGACTGGGACAAGGACGAGTCGTTCGGAAAGAACCTTGCACGCATCACGCCCAATCTCTTGAAGCCCAAGATCATGCGAGCCGCAGTCCCGCTCGGCCTCGAAGTCTTCCTCGGAATCCGCCGACGCGTCCCCACCATCACCGCCATCGACTCCTCGCTCCGCCCCTACGCCGAACGCATCTGTCGCATGGTCCAGGAGCACACCTACCAGTTCAAGATCACGAGCAAACGCTTCGAAGAACGCCTGCTCGTCCACCAGGCCGTTCAGGCACGACTCGCCGACTGTGCACTCCTCGCCCACGCAGCACTCTGCACCCTCGCCAAGCTCGACTCCGATCTGAAGTCGCACGCGGGCAAGGGCAACGGTGCGGATCTTGAGTTCGAGCGCGACCGCGCCGCGGCCATCCACTTCCTCGACCTCGCCGAGTGCGAGTTCCACGCCAGCATCCGTGCGCTCTACGACAACGCCGACGAGACCATGCTGAAAGCCGCGGACGCCGCGCTCAAGCACTCCGAAGCGATGCCGAACAACCAGTTCATCATCTCCGAGCGTTCGCCGAATGCCAAGGGCTCAGGCCGCACGCCCAAACAGGATGGCATCAAGCAGTTCCCGGGCGATCGGCAGAGCCAGTTCGCGCAAGCCCCCGCCGACCACCGTGCCCACGCCGCGTCCCACCAGTAGCCCGCAACGCCGCTGGCGACACTCCGCGTGAGCGATCCCTGACCACACGCCACTCGTCGCGTGCCGTTTCTTCTCAACACGCGGGGCGCGATCGCCCCCTTTCTGGCGTAAACTAGAACCGAACCCAGAGGAGCCCGGCTCATGCCCAGCCGCACCGTCTATTCGGCGTCTGTTGAGTACCTCCAGATCATGGACGAGGAGGGACACGTTGACGCCAAACTCGCCAAGGACACCCTCTCCGACGAGGAGATCCTGAAGCTCTATCAGTTCATGGTCGACTGCCGCCAGCTCGACGAGATCGCCTTCAAGCTCCAACGCTCGGGACGCATGGGCACCTACCCGCAGAACAAGGGGCAGGAGGCCGCAGCCATCGGCTCCGGATACGCGGCAAAGAAAGGCGTGGACTTCCTCGTCCCATGCTACCGCGAGAACGCCGCGCTCTTCCTCCACGGCCTGCCCATGCACTACATCCTGCTGCACTGGATGGGCGACGAGCGCGGCAACCAGATCCCCGAGGGCGTGAACATGACGCCCCTCTCCATCCCCATCGGCACCCAGATGCTCCACGCCACCGGCATCGCCTGGGCCTTCAAGCTCAAGAAGGAGCCCCGCGTCGCCATCACATACTTCGGCGACGGCGCCACCTCCGAGGGCGACTTCCACGAGGCCATGAACTTCGCCTCCACCCTCCAGGTCCCCTGCGTCTTCTTCTGCCAGAACAACCAGTGGGCCATCAGCGTCCCACGCGACCAGCAGATGAACTCCGCGACCGTCGCCCAGAAGGCCCTCGCCTATGACATGCCCACCATCCAGGTCGATGGCAACGACCTCCTCGCCGTCCACAAGGCCAGCAAGGACGCCATCGAGCGCGCCCGCCAGGGCGGCGGCCCCTCGTTCATCGAAGCCGTGACCTATCGCCTTGCGGATCACACCACCGCCGACGATGCCCGCCGCTACCGCGACACCAAGGAAGTCGACGCCTGGATCGGCAAGGACCCCATGATCCGCCTCCGCAAATATCTCGAGCGCAAGAACCTCTGGTCCGACGAGAAGCAGAAGGCCGCGGAGGAGAAGGCCAAGGTCTTCGTCGCCGACGTCGTCAAGGCCGCAGAGACCATCGAGAAGCCCCTCATCAGCGACATCTTCGACTACACCTACGCCGAGATCCCCGAAGAACTCGAGCGCCAGAAGCGCACCATGCGCACCAGTTCGCTCGGCCAGGATCCGACACAGGCCGGACTCGCCGCAGAGCCCTCCACGTACTGATCCGCCTCCGCGCCACGCACGCTCAACCAGACCTCGCCCCACGGAGCCGTCCATGCCCCGCACCGACATGATGAAAGAGAAGGGCCTCACCCTCGTCGACGCCATCAACGAGGCCCTCTACCAGGAAATGGAACGCGATGAGCGCGTCGTCTGTCTCGGCGAGGACGTGGGCCTCAACGGCGGCGTCTTCCGCGTCACCGATGGCCTCCAGAAACGCTTCGGCGCCGACCGCGTCGTCGACACGCCCCTCGCCGAGTCCGGCATCATGGGCACCGCCATCGGCCTGGCCATGGGCGGCATGCGCCCCATCCCCGAAATCCAGTTCGAAGGCTTCCTCGGCCCCGCGTACGACCAGCTCACCAACCACGCCGCACGCTACCGCACACGCTCACGAGGCGCGATCACCGTCCCCATGACCGTCCGCGTCCCCGTCGGCGGCGGCATCCACGCCCCCGAACTCCACTCCGACTCACCCGAGTCCATCTACGCCCACACGCCCGGCCTCAAGGTCGTCATGCCCTGCACGCCCTACGACGCCAAGGGCCTCCTCCTCTCCGCCATCCGCGACCCCGACCCCATCGTCTTCTTCGAGCCCAAGCGCGTCTACCGCTCCTATCGCGAGCAGATCCCCGAAGAGGAATACACCATCCCGATCGGCCAGGCCAAAGTGGTCTCCGAGGGCACCGACATCACCGTCGTCTCCTGGGGTGCCTCCGTCTTCGAGTGCCTCGCCGCGCTCGACAAACTTCCCGAAGATGTCTCCGCCGAACTCATCGACCTCCGCACCATCTACCCCATCGACCAGGACACCATCATCCAGTCCGTCCTGAAGACCGGGCGCTGCGTCATCGTCCACGAAGCCCCCAAGACCTGCGGCATGGGTGCCGAACTCTCCGCCATCATCCAGGAGCACTGCTTCCTGCACCTCAAAGCCCCCGTGCAGCGCGTCGCCGGCTTCGACACCGTCATGCCCTACTACAAGCTCGAACTCGAGTACCTCCCCAACGCCGAACGCATCGGCGAAGCGATCGTTCAAACGCTTTCGTACTAAGACAAATCGCAAATGGCAAAGGGCCAGATCGCAAACGTCGGATCGGACACGAATGGGACGACTTCCACCCGAACTCGTTGATCGCATCGAAGCGTTCAGCCACCGCACGGCTGATCTCGCCGATGCCGTCGAGGCATTGGGAAAGTCTCGCCGGGCCGTGGACCAGATCTACGGCGCCGGCACTTCAGTAGGAGCCAACGCCGCCGAAGCCGATGAAGCGATGAGCCGCAAGGATTTCTGCAAGTGCCTCTCGATCGTCCTCAAGGAACTCGCCGAACTTCGATACTGGTTTCGCTTTGTCATTCATCGGAAGTGGATCGACGAATCACGCATCGCCGGCTTGGCTTCCGAGTCCTCTGAACTGCGAAAGATCATCGGAGCCATCATTCACCGCACCCGTCGAAACGACCTTTCCGCCACCTGACCTCAGTTTGCCATTTGGCTATTTGCCATTTGCTATTTTGCTCGGAGTCCCCCCCATGGCTCACCAGAAGTCCGCCGACCCCAACGTCTTCATCCTCCCCGACCTCGGCGAGGGTGTGCACGAGGCCGAACTCATCAAGTGGCGCGTGCAGGTCGGCCAGACCGTCGCCGAGCACGACATCCTCGCCGAGATGGAGACCGATAAGGCCCTCGTCGAAGTCCCCAGCCCGCGCGCCGGCACCATCAAGGAACTGCACGGCGTCGAGGGAGAGATCCAGCACGTCGGCAATCCCCTCGTGACCTACGTCGGCGACGCCGCGGCCGATTCCAAGCCCTCCGCCAAGGGCTCCCCCGCCCCCGCCAAGACCGCTTCTGCCGCCTCCGGCCACGCCAACGGCGCGCACGCCGAGCCGGCCGAGCCCGCGCATCGCGAAGACGCGGGAACCGTCGTCGGCAAAATGTCCGGAGAACTCGCCGGCATGTCCGCCGCGCCCGGCAAAGCCCTCGCCACCCCCGCCGTCCGTCGCCTTGCCCGCGACCTCAACATCGACATCGACCGTGTCAGCGGCTCCGGCATCGGCGGCCGCGTCACCGAGAAAGACGTCCGCGCCGCCGCAGCCGGTGGCGCCTCGTGCGGCATGGGCCAGCCATCGATCCCCGCCGCCGCCACCACGCCCTCCTCGCGCGTCCCCGCACCAGCGCCGCGCACACCCGCGCCCGCCGCTCCGGCCCGAGCCGCAACGCCCGCCCCGGCTCCTCGCCCCGCCGTGACCTTCGCCCCCGGCGAATCCGTGACTCGCATCCCCTTCCGGGGTGTCCGTCGCACCATCGCCAATCGCCTCCGCGAGTCCGTGAATCAGGCCGTCCACTTCAACGTGATGGACGAGGCCGACGTCTCCGCACTCGACACCCTCCGCAAGAAACTCGCAGCAGCATCCGGCGAGAAGGTCTCCTTCCTTCCCTTCGTCTGCTCCGCAGTCTGCCGCACGCTCTCGATGGACCAGTTCCGCGTCCTCAACAGCACGACCGACGATGCCAACGAGGAGATCATCCAGCACCGCGCCATCCACATGGGCATCGCCACCGACACCGACAACGGCCTGATGGTCCCCGTCGTCCGCGACTGCGATGCCCTCGGCGTCCTCGAGATCGGACGCCACGTCAACCAGATCGCCTCCTCCGCACGCGATCGCTCCATTCCACGCGATCAGCTCATGGGCTCAACCTTCACCATCAGCAACGTCGGCTCATACGCCGGCCGCTTCGCCACGCCCATCATCAACTACCCCGAGGTCGGCATCCTCGCCGTCGGTCGCACACGCGAGGGCGTCGTCGTCCGCAACGGCGGCATGTTTGTCGGCAAGCTCATGCCCCTCTCCCTCGCCTGCGACCACCGCGTCGTCGATGGCGCAACCGCCGCCCTCGCCCTCGCAGAGATCGTCCGACTCCTCCAAGATCCCGAAGCTCTCCTCGCTCCAGCCCGCGGCTGACGACCACGCTCACGCCGAGCCGCTCTCGGCGTGCGTCTCATTCTCATGGCTCTGCGTCCCTTCAACGGGCTGAAGGTGCGTCACCGCACGCCACGCGTGGTACATCAACCGGTCGAGCCACTTCAGTTCCTCGATCCAACTGGCCGCCTGCTCAGGCGATGCCAGCCCCGTCGCCGTGCGTTCAAGGATCGCATCTCGCGTCCGCGTCCGAGTGTTCGCGATCCCCTTGCTCAACCTCTCGATCGCTTCAAGATCGATCCCGCGCTCTCCCATCCCCCATCGCTGGATCTCTCCGATCCTGACACACGCCTCGGCTCTGAGCAATCTCAACTCATCTCCCGCAAACTCCTCCCCGCTCGACCGCGGCACCTCCCGAAGCGTCTCGATCCAGCGCCCAAGATGGTCAATCGCGTGCATGACAGCGACCCGTGAGGCCACATGCGCTCCCCCGCCATCTCCCGCTGTCTGCGCGAGAAACCCCGCCGCCTCTCGCACCGCGTGCCCCGCCGCATCCAACTCCCGAGCTGCAATCGCTCGCTGTCCGCCGACCACCCCCGCACACTCCCTCGCGATGATCGCCGTCGCTTCGAGCAGCGTGCGCCGGGCCGCCTCCGGAGCGACCGAAGGCGTCTCGCGAATCCGCGGGTCAAGGTGCGCGAGCATCGACGATCGCCGCTCCGGCAGCATCCGCTCGATCAGACGCGAAAACCGCCCGACCAGCGGCAGCAGAATCACCACGCCGAACAGATTGAACAACGTGTGAAACATCGCGATCGCAATCGCATCACCATTCTCGCCCGCATGCGCCCTCACCCACTCCGCACCCCACGTCAGCACGGAAAGCCCGCCCACCGCGATCGCCGCGGCCACAACATTGAACAGCACGTGCGACAACGCGGTCCGCTTCGCCGCGGTAGACCCTCCGATCGCCGCGATCGCGGATGTCACGGCCGAACCTATGTTCTGTCCGATCACGAGCGCCGCCGCCTGATCCAGCTCGATCGCTCCCGCGTGCAACGCCGTCAGTGTCGTCGCGACCGCCGCGCTCGAAGACTGCATCACCACAGTCATCGCCAGCCCGATCCCCACCAGCATCAGCCGCCCCACCACCGTCGGCTGAGGCAGATCCGAAGGGCTGAACCGCTCAGAAAGCCCCGACATGCCCGACTGAAGCGTCGCAAGGCCAACGAAGAGAAGCCCGAAACCCGCGACCGCCAGACCATAGTGCAGCATCCTCCCCCGCCCGAACAGCCGCATCACCGCCCCGACAAAGATCAGCGGAAGCGCAAAGGCCCCGACCGACACCTTGAACCCAAGCAACGAGACCAACCACCCCGTGCTCGTGGTCCCGAGGTTCGCGCCGAAGATCACCCCGACCGCTTGCGGAAACGTCAGCAGTCCCGCGCTGACAAATCCGATCGTCGTCATCGTCGTGGCCGAAGACGACTGAACCAGCCCCGTCAGCAACGCACCCCAGAACACCCCGCGTCCGGGGCTCGAAACACGCCGTTCAAGGATCGTCCTCAGCGTCCGGCCCGCCGCCGCCTTCAGCCCCTCAGTCATGAGAGACATGCCGAGCAAGAACAGACCCACACCGCCAAGTATTGTCCACATCATCGTTCAGATGCTAAGTCGCCTCTCACCGCCGGGTTTCCGACGATTCACTCACCCCGCGGAGCAACCACCACCCGGCGCTTCAGGTCGGGAACCCACGTCCCGCCCGGATTCTCGACCGTGATCGCAAACAACGCCACGCGTCCCACCGCGATCCCCGGTTCGATCGGCACCACGATCTCACCGTCCGCGCTCGCGTTGAACACGCCACCGGAGACCTTCTGCTCAAGCCCCCGCTCATCGATCACCCAGACCTGGTACTGCTCGATGTTCGGGTCGTTCGGGTTCAGCCCGACGAATCGCAGGTAACCGGTCTGCAGCCGATCGTTCCACACCACATCTCCCTGAACACCCAGCTGCTCCGCCGGCGCGTCCGGAAGATTGAACGGAGCCCACGCGATCTGGACCGAATCCGGCACGTCCAACAGCTTCGTGCGATTCTGGCGAAGTTCCGCCGGATCGATCGGCGCCTGCAACCTCGCCAGCGTGAGACGAGACTCGTTCAACTCCCGCTCGACCGAAGCCAGACGCGAACCAGCCGATTCATACTGCGCTGTCACCGACGCGAGCCGCTCCGCGATCTCAAGCTCACGCTTGGCCGCCTCCACAAGGCGAACATCGCGATCGCTCATCCCTTCGCGGGCGACACCCAACTCACGCTCGAGCTCCGCAGCGCGGCTCCGTGCCGACGCCAGCACCGTCTCGTTCGAGGTCGCCCTCGCCTGCATTTCTTCAAACTTGCTCTGAAGCAGCGCGTACTCCGCATTCCGCCGCTGAAGTGCCTGGTTCCCCGTGTAGCCGGTGTACACCGCAAGCGCAATCCCTGCCGCAGCCGCAACCCACGGAACCACACGCCAGATCATCGGCTTGCTCCTGCGATTCGTGCCCTCAACATCCGGAACCCCGCCCGCGCTCTCAACCAATCGAGGGATCTGCCCCGACTCATCGCGCTGCGCCATCCGCGACGCCATGACCGCCTCAAGACGCTGCCGGACCGTATCGGGCATCCGCTCCGCCGGAGCCCGCGCAATGTGGATCGCCGCCGCCGCACGCTCCTCCTCAGTCGGCGGTGCGAAGTCGTCCGAAACACCCCCCACCTGTCCGGTCGCTGCATCGATACGGGCTTCCTCGATTGAGCGCAGGTCTCTCGAATCTTCGCCGTTCCTGAAGTTGGGTGGACGTTGCTCGCTCATGGCGTCGCCCTCCCGGTCTCCTTCGCACGTGCCAACCTCTCACGAACGCTCGCCAAGCCCCGACGGATGTGGGTTTTCACAGTTCCTAAGGGAATTCCCGTGTGGTCCGCTATTCCCTCGTGCGTAAGCCCGTGCGCGATCGAGAGCGTGATCACCAGACGCTGGTCCTCTCCGAGCTCCGAAATCGCCCGCATCGCCTCCTCAACATCCTCGCTCCGGATCACGCCCGAAACCGGACGCTCCGCATCTCCTGCCGAATCCGACCCCACATCCGGCATCGTCCCCGGCTGCTTCGACTCCTTCCGCCACCTATCAATCAGTCGACGACGCGCGACGACGGACACGAACGTGACCTCCTCGCCCAGTGACGCAGAGTAACGATCCGCACGCTCCCAAAGGCATACAAAGATGTCCTGAACCGCCTCCTCCGCGTCCGCGGTCGAGCGTGTGAAGGACCTGGCAAGCGACCACAACAGATCGCCGTACCTGTCCATCAACTCCGAAACAGCCGATTGATCGCCCGCGGCAATCCGCGGCAGCAACGGAGATGGGCGCTCAGAGTCAGGCATCCGCATCCCATCATAGCAATTCTCACACTTCTGAATCCGCAGACACCCCAGCCCCGTTCATCCCTCCGACCCACCAACGCACACAGACAAGGGCGGCGCGTGCCGCCTCAGGTTGTGCATTGGTCACCCCCAGAGCAGAAAGAGGGATTGTCATGAAGAGAACCACCGCGATCGTCGCCTGCCTCGCACTCACCGCCGTCTCGGCACCCGCGCTCGCAGGACACACCGTCTTCGGCGTCACCCTGGATCAGACACTCGTCACGTGGGACTCCTCCGCGCCAAACGCCATCCTCACCGGCGTCGCCATCAACGGGCTCGCCTCCGGCGAGACCATCCGAGGCATCGACTTCCGACCCGCAACCGGCCAGCTCTACGCACTCGGCAGCTTCAACAACCTCTACACCATCAACACCATGAACGGAACTGTGTCGTCCGTCGGCGCCGGGCCTTTCGCTCCCGCGCTCAACGGATCCGCGTTCGGATTCGACTTCAACCCCACCATCGACCGCATCCGCGTCGTCAGCGATGCCAACCAGAATCTCGTCCTCCACCCCGATCTCGGCACCGCCACACTCGCCACGTCCCTCTTCTACGCCCCGGGCGATCCGAACTTCGGTGTCGATCCCAACGTCGTCGGCTCCGCGTATGACAACAACTTCGTCGGCACCATGACCAGCCAGCTCTACGGCATCGACACAGGCCTCGACATCCTCGTCAAGCAGGCCAACAGCGCAGGCACCCTCACCACCGTCGGCTCGCTCGGTGCCGACATCACAAACCTCGTCGGCTTCGACATCTCCTCCAACAACTTCGCATACGCCGCGAGCCAGGACGTCAGCCAGTCCATCTCCATGTTCTGGCGCATCAACCTCATGACCGGAGAGGCAACCGCCGTCGGACAGATCGGGGGCGGCATCATGATCACCTCCATGGCCGTCCTGCCCGCCCCATCATCGCTGGCGATCTGCGGCCTCGCAGGGCTCGTCGGAGCACGCCGCCGCCGCTGATCACAGACACACACACGCTCATTCACAGATCAACGCTCGGCGTGCCGGAGGGAGCACGCCGAGTGTTTGTCGATGCGCACACACGCGTCCCATCACCACCCATCATCCCCGATCCGATTCCACTTCCCTTGCATCAGCCGCGTCGCTCGACGCGACTGCTTCGGCGCTTCAGCACCCACACACGCGCGGCACGCATCCGCCAGCACCTGGTGCAGCTTCTCATGCAGCGGATGGCAATCCAGAAACTCCAGCAGGTCCTCGACCCTGTGGTACGGATGATCTTTCGGATCAGCCATCAGTATCGCGGCATCACCCACCGCCTCCGAGGCCGCGAGGAACCACGCCTCGTCAGGCGGCCCCGGCGCACGATCGCGCGTCGGTGAACCCGCCACCACTTCCAGTGTCCACGGCGGAGCAACCCTCGCCCGAATCGCAACCTCACCGTTCACCATCGCGATCGGCCACAACCCGGCGCTCGTCATCGGTTCCCGCGTCAGCACATGCACCGGCACCTCGCGCCGATCCGCATCCTGCACCAGCGCCCTCGTCTCGATCGCGATCGCGGGCGGCTGAACCAGGTACAACCCACCCCGACGCAACCGCTCGCTCGCGTCGTCCAGCACCCGGACACAACCCGCGTCCATGGCCAACTGCATCTTCTGCCGCCGCGCCTCTTGCAGCGGAAGTGTAATCCGCGCCATTCGCTCGAAGTCCAGCTCGCGATGCGCCGCCCCAAGCGCACGCAGCGCGCAGCGCTCCGCCTCAAAGTACCGCATCCGCACGAGCGCCTCGCACGCGCGTTCCATCAGCTCGTCGATCTGACTCAGGTGCAACTCGCCCACAGCAAACCGCCTCACTCTCCCTCAGCCAGCGACTCCGCGATCGCCGCGAGCAGATCCCGCCAGGCAAGAGCCAACGACTCAAGCTCATCCTGCATCACATCCGCCAGCGTCGACCAGTCATGCCCCTGCACGCACCGCTTCACCTCCGTCAAGGCCGAAGCAGTCCGCTCCGCGATCCCGCTCTCAACGCCGGGCCTGCCCGCCCGAGCCGCGAGCGAGCCGAAGTCAGACGCCATCAGCGTGCAGACCTGGTCCGTCCCCTCACGCACACCCTGCCAGACGCTGAGAACCTCCTGCAGCGCGTTCATCGCGGGCTCCAGCTTCGTCGCCAGTATCTGCTCAGCGACAAACCGCTGCGCCGAGACCAGATCGGAGAGCGCGCCCGACGCCGCCATCAGCACGCTCGCGCCGAGCTCGCCCTTCGAGGCCGTCAGAAGCGAGACCTCCTCGAACGTGCCCGGCACATCCGGCGCAGACTCAATGTCCCGCTCAGCGAGCGTCACGCCGTCGGCGCGAACCTCCACCACGATCCGCCCGAGAGAGTCAGCATGAGCCGCCCCCGCCGCGATCGCCGCCGCGAGCGTCGGACGCTCCAACGCAACCTGCGCATCATCCACCATGAGTCTCATCACGCCTCCGATCAACTCGCTTCAACGATCGCGCCGTTGCGACGCTCCCGCCTGCGCTGCTTATAGATCAGCCGAATATTCCTCGCATAAATCACGAGGCCAGACGTCTGCCCGATCACCCCCACCAGCTCCTGACGCCACGCAAAGTAAGCGAACAGCATCATCCCGCCGATCAGACTCATCCACCAGAACGCCTCAGGAACCGTGCTCTGCCGCTGCTTCTCAGAGACGAACCACTGAACGAGCATCCGGCCCGAGAACGCCAGCTGCCCCCCAAACCCCACCGCCACCCACGCGAGCGAAGCCCAGGATGTGATCTTCAGCAACCGAAACGCCCAGTTCGCCTCGGTCGATATCGCGTCAGAATACGTCCTCTCCCCGAACGCGCTCCTGAACGCCGCCGCGTCCATCACGCCAGAGGCATGCACCTCGCGCGATCCCCTCTCACGCGTCAACACCCGGAACGTTGCCTCGCCGCTCGCAGGATCGAGCAGCACCTCGACCCGCCCGCGCGTGTGCACCGCCTGAAAGTCGTGCAGAGTCGCCCCGGGGCGAGTGACCTCATCAAAGCTCCCGACCCCGGGCGCGAGCACCAGCGCGATGCCGACAATCAGCACCGCCACCATCGCCGCCGCCGGCTCCCACTTCACCCGCTTTCTCTTGGCCGGTCCATCGCTCATGCCTGAGCCCCGGAATTCCTCGCTCCGCTCCCCGCCTCGTCAGCGACAACCTCAACCGAAGTCACCGGCCTCCGCCTGCTCCGCATCCACCTCACCGCAAACAGATCGTGCAGCCCAGGCAACGCACGCTTCGTAATCCCCATCCCGTACTTCGTCTCACCCGCAACCCGGGCCCTGTGATTCACGCGCCGCTCGACCACCGTGAACCCAAGATGCCGCGCCGTCGCCGGAATGAACCTGTGCATCCCCTTGAACTCAAGAGGCAGCCCCAGCGCAACCTCACGCTTCATCACACGCAGCGAGCACCCCGTATCCCTGATCGTGTCCCCCAGCAGCCACAGCCGAAACTTCCTCCCCACCACGCTCCCCCACCGCCTCACCACATTGTCCTTCCGCGCGTGAGAGCGATCCCCCTGCACCATGTCCGCACCCTCGCGCTCCATCTGCTCCAGCATCGCCGGAATATCAGCAGGATCATTCTGAAGATCCGCATCCAGCACCGCGATCACACGCCCCCGCGTCGCCCGAAACCCCGCGTGGAACGCCGCGGACTGCCCGTTCCCCTTCCCCGGTGGAGTGCTCGTCATCGCCACGCACCGCAGGTGCGGCCGACTCTTCATCAACTCCCGAAGACGCTCCCTCGTCCCGTCCGTCGATCCGTCGTCAATCACCACGATCTCATACAGCATCCCCGTCGGCCCGATCGCACGCTCGATCTCCTCGACCAGAGGCGCAACGTTTGCCTCCTCGTTATGCGCCGGCGCAACCACCGACAACTCGATCTCGCCCTGGCTCACGCCGCTGCTCAAACGCTCACCTCATCGAATAGACCGCAGCCCAGAAGAAGATTCTTGCCTCGCTCCGAAACCGCTCCATACCCGTTCACGCCGACTCCGTGGTCGCCGCGGCCGGCGGCCTGCTCCCGATCGGAAGCGGGGACAACTCAACCAACGGGTTCCGCGTCATGAAAGCCCGCTCCGCCCATTGATCGGCAAACAGCACCACCGCTCGACCGCGATCGTCAAACGCCAGCAGCGAACCATCAAGCGTCTCCGGCAACTCAACATCCTCATCCTCAGTCGTGAACGGCGCTCTCCCCTTCACATTCCACCAACGGACCAGCGTCCATGGCGCGCCCTCCAGCAACGCCTCCGCGCCGTACTCACCCTCAAGCCGATGCTTCAGCACCTCGAACTGCAGCGGTCCCACCGCCGCCAGCAGCACGCGGCTTTGCGCCGAACCCACACTCCCCACGCTCTCAAACCGCCTTGCCACACCCTCACGCATCAACTGGTCCAGCCCCAGCCGGAACTTCTTGAAGTTCGATGGCTGCGGGTTCCGCAGATACGCGAAACACTCCGGCGTGAACTCCGGAATCTCATTGAACACGATCGTCCGATCGTCGGTCAGCGTATCGCCGACGCCGAACAGATCGTTCCCAACAAGCCCAACCACGTCTCCGGCCACCGCATCATCCACCGTCTCGCGCTGGTTCCCGAACAACTTCTGAGCGTTCCCCAGGCGCACACGCTTCCCCGACTGCGTGTGCACGACAAACATGTCGCGCTCAAACCTCCCCGATACGATCCGCACAAACGCCACGCGATCTCGATGCTTCGGGTCCATGTTCGCCTGGATCTTGAACACAAACCCGCTGAACCTCGGATCCGTCGGCTCGATCACCTGATCGCCCGCACGCCGCGCCGTCGGCGGGCTTGAGTATCGCAGGAAACTATCCAGCAGCAGCTGCACACCGAAGTTGTTCATCGCGCTCCCGAAAAACACCGGCGTCGTCTTCCCCGCCAGGACCTGCGAGGCATCGAACGCCCCGCCCGCCCCGTCGAGCATCCGAATCTCCTCAAGAGACTCCAGATGCGCCTCAGACGACAACCTCTCCTGCAACGCCGGATCGTCCAGCCCCACCAGACTCACAGGCGCCTCGAACATCCCGCCGACCGTCCGCTCAAACAGATGGATCTGACGCTCCAGACGGTCGTACACACCCCTGAACTCAGGACCGCTCCCGATCGGCCAGTTCATCGCAAACGACTGGATCCCCAGCACACGCTCCAACTCATCCACCAACTCCAGCGGGTTCCGCGTCGGCCGATCGCACTTGTTCATAAACGTGAAGATCGGCACCCCACGCTGGCGGCACACCTCGAACAGCTTCCGCGTCTGCGGCTCCACGCCCTTGCCCGCGTCAATCACCATCACCGCGGCATCAACCGCCGTCAACACCCGATACGTGTCCTCAGAAAAATCCTTGTGCCCGGGCGTGTCAAGCAGATTCACCCGACACCCGCCATACTCAAACTGCAGCAGCGTCGAACTGATCGAAATCCCACGCTGCTTCTCGAGCTCCATCCAGTCGGATGCCGTCGCACGCTGGTTCTTCCGCGCGGTCACAGAACCGGCTCGCTCAATCTGGCCGCCGTACAGCAGGAACTTCTCCGTCAGCGTCGTCTTGCCCGCGTCAGGGTGCGAGATGATCGCGAATGTCCGGCGAGTCGAAATGGCGTCTGAAAGCGTCAACAAGAATGATCCAATCCGAGCAATGAGCCGCACGCGGCATCGTGAACACTCACCACAAAGAGACCCGCTCGAGACGACATCCGCACCCCAGACCGATCCCGCCGCGGCTCCACAAACCCGACAAAGACGCCAAGCGTAGGAACATCCCGCTACATAAGCCCCAAGAGATCCCAACGAGGCCCGAACCACGCCGATTTCCGCTCACCCGCGGCTAGAATGATTCCAAGCCGCAGGATCTGCCCGGCTCAACCACTCTTCCCGGCATCTCGCGACACCGAGGTTCACACCATGCATCTTCGACGCTCCGACCACGACCACGGCCCGGAAACGGTCCCCGTGACATTCATCCTCGAAGACCCGCACGCACTCACAGGGGGCGACCAGAAAGAGCACAGGGTCATGGCCGCCAAGGGCGAGCATCTGCTCGAAGTCGCCATGGACAACGGCATCAACATCGAGCATGCATGCGGCGGCGTCTGCGCATGCTCCACCTGCCACATCTACATCGAAGAAGGCGCAAAGAACCTCTCCGAACCCACAGAGGCCGAAGAAGATCGAGTCGAAGAGGCCCCGGGCCTCCAGCGAAACTCCCGCCTCTCCTGCCAGTGCGAGATCGAGCGCGAAGGACCGATCGTCGTCCGCGTCCCCGCATGGAATCGCAACGCCATCAAAGAAGTGCCGCACTGAACGAACGACGGAGAACGCCGATGAACTACCAGCAAGCAGTGACCGAACTGGCAAAGTCACACCAGCAGGCCGACCAAACCATCGCGGAGATCTGGGCTTCCGAGGATCCAAGCGGCACGGTTGTCCGACTGATCGAGGTGTCTGCGGTGCCGCTTCCTCCTGAGAACGGCGTGATGTCGGCCGTTCGATTCGGTGCATCTTCGGACTTTCCCTATCCGAGCGAGATCGCTCTGCTCTCTTTCGACGACTGGAAGCGATACCAGTCGGGAACTCTGCGTCTCCCACCGGGATGGACGACGCCGCGAAAGGTCGGATGAGGATGAATCGAAGCGAGGCCTTCCGCTGCCAGGCAGAGAGCGACCTGAGCGTGTTCCAACTGCTCGTCTCGCAGGACGGCATGGCCACATGCCATTGGCTCCACTACCTGCAGATGACGTCAGAAAAGATCGGCCGTGCGGTACGACTCGCGGACGAGCAGTCTGGTGCCGATGCCCTGTCTCATGCCGCGATTGTCAAGGCACTCCGACTGCTTCGCAATCAACGAGGAGCCGCGCGTACGCTCGGCATGGATTCAAGGCAGTTCCAGCAACTCGTCGACCGATGCCTGCCGATTGCCTACGAGATCGAACGCCTAGCGCCCAGCTTTGCCGCCGGGCCGAACCCGGAGTATCCCTGGCATGATCCGATGAAACCCGCCTCGTGGATCGCTCCATCCTGCCACCAGTTCTCGATAGCCGCCACAATGCGCGGACCGGATGGGCAGCGATACCTGAGATTGCTTCGCGAACTGATCGCACGACTCGATGAGGTCTTTGTGAACTGATGGCACACTCCAACTATCAGTGGCTCGACGTCCAGCGGATCGCCGAAGAACTCGCCGACCGTCACCCCTCGATCGATCCATACACGCTGCGTTTCACGGAACTCCGTGCCCTTGTCGAGGCGCTCCCCGGCTTTGAAGCAGACCCCAAGCACCCCGTGAACGAGAAGATCCTCGAAACCATCCAGGCCAACTGGGCCGAAGAACGCGACGACCTCCGCTCTGACGACGACGACTGACACGCCGCGATCCACCGCTCCACTGATTGAATCTCATCTGTGCGGAACGCCCCCACTGTCTGTTTGCCATGTGTCCCTTTGCCATTTGCCATCTCCCCCATGCCACGCAAACGCGAACTCCATGACCGCTACTTCAAACAGGCAAAGACAGAGGGATACGCCGCGCGCTCCGCCTACAAGCTCAAAGAGATACAGGAGCGCCACCGCCTCATCAAGCGAGGAGATCGCGTCCTCGACCTCGGCTGCGCCCCCGGCTCGTGGCTCCAGGTCGCAACCGAACTCGTCGGCCCCGAGGGACGGGTCGTCGGCATCGACCTGCTCCGCACCCGCGTCCCTGAGATGACCAACGTCAACGTCATGGAAGGCGACATCTACACCACGGATCCGATCACGCTCCGCGCCATGGCCTACCCCGAACTCACAGGCCAGCCCCCCCAGTTCGATGTCGTCATCTCCGACATGGCCCCGAACACCACCGGACACGGAGACCACTTCCTCTCCGTCCGGCTCTGCCGAAGAGCACTCGAGATCTTCCCCTCGCTCCTCCGCCCGGGCGGCTGCGCCACCCTCAAGGTCTTCGAGGGCGAAGAGTTCCCAGACTTCGTCAAAGAGTGCCGCGCCGCCTTCGGATCTGTCTGGATCTTCAAACCCAAGGCCAGCCGAGATATCTCACGAGAAACATACATCGTCGGCAAGGGCTACGCACGCTCACGCCACTGACGCTGCGCCTCCCTCACCTCGTCAACGCCATCAGCCGAGCGATCCGCTCGCTGACCGGCGGATGCGACGAGAAGAGCGAACTCTTCTCACCATGCGATCTGCGGCACTTCCGCAGCGGATTCATGATGAACATGTGCGCCGTCCCCCGATTCGCCGCCTCAACCAGCGGCTCCGTGTCATCCGCCAGCTTGCGAAGCGCCCCCGCGATCCCCAGCGGGTTCCGCGTCAACTCCACCGCCCCGGCATCCGCCAGATACTCGCGCTTCCTGCTGTAAGCCATCTGGATCACCCGCGCGAGCAACGGCGCGATCAGCGCCAGAACCATCGCGAGCACAAACAACACGACCATCGCCGCACCCTCGTTCTTTCCAGATGATCGCCGCGCCCCTCGTACCATCCCGTGGCGCGCTCCACGCAGAAACGCATCGCACGCGAACACAATCAGCCCCACCATCGTCGCCATCAGCATCGAGAAGCGAATGTCGTAGTGCCGGATGTGCGCCACCTCGTGCGCGATCACACCCTGCAACTCATCCCTCGTCAGCTTCTGTCGCAGAGCCGTCGTGATCGCCACCGCGGCATGCTCCGGATCGCGTCCAGTCGCGAACGCATTGAGCGCGGTCTCAGGAATCAGGTAGACCCGAGGCATGGGAAGCCCCGCCGCAATCCGCATCTCATCAACCACGTTGAACAACTCGAGGTCCGATTCCCGCGTGATCTCCACCGCCCCGGACATCCGCAGAATCGCGCTCGACCCGCCGAACCAAGACCACAACGCGCCCAGGCACGCCACAACCAGCGCGGCACCAAAGCCGATCGCCGCGGAAACCACCATGTCCTCCCTCGTCGCGCCCATGGCGATCGCGCCGCCGATCAGACATCCGATCACGCCGCCCAGCAGAATCATGAGCACAACCAGGACCGCGCTCTCCCGCTTGTTCTTCCGGATCAGGTCGATGTACGTGAGCGTGCCCGGATACGCCTTGATCCGCTCCCGCAACTGCTCATCCTGCATCAACGCCCTTTCCATCGTGTCCAGCGATGCCCCTTCCCGTCATCATGCCTTCATGACTTCATGAACTCGCGACTTGATGACCCACCTTACTTGAACGACACCTTCGGAGCCGCCCGCTCCGCCTCGTTCTCAACCGTGAAGTAGTCACGCTTCTGGAACGCGAACAGTGCCGCCACGATGGTCGTCGGGAACGTCTGCCGCGACTCTTCGTATCGCGCGACCACATCGTTGAAATGCTGGCGAGCGAAACCGATCTTGTTCTCGGTCCCCGTCAACTCTTCCTGCAGCTTCATGAACGAGCCGTCCGCTTTCAGGTTCGGATACGCCTCGGCAACCGCCAGCAGTCGCCCGAGTGCCATGGTCAGCGCGCCCTCCGCTTTCCCCTTCTCCATCGCGTGCGCCGCATCGCTCGAAACAGCAACCGCCTGGTTCCTGGCAGAGATCACCGCCTCAAGCGTCTCTCGCTCGTGCGAGGCATACCCCTTCACCGTCTCCACGAGATTCGGGATAAGGTCGTACCGCCGCTTCAACTGCACATCGATCTGCGACCAACCGTTGTCACAGTCGATCCTCTTCCGGACCAGCACGTTGTACATCGCGATGAACCAGAACAGCACGACAACGAAAAGCCCCGCGATCACGATCCCGATGACAAGTCCCGACATGGCAACCTCCTTCAAAGCCGGGGCATTCCCCGTGCACGATCATACCGAAACGACTCATTCGGCGAATGGCCGGTAGACTTGCACCCAGCGAGCCCCCACCCGCGCGCCCGGAACCGGAGATACCAATGTCCGAGCCATCGCCCAAGGAAACTGCCACTCGGGTCATCACCGTCAAGGAATCCCGGCTCACGCTTCCCGACCTCCTCGACGACCTCCTCTGGCCCAAGCTCTTCCGCGCTTCACCCCTGGCGTTGCAGCCGGGGCAGGTCGGAATCGCCCTCTTCACGCTCGCGATCGTCGGCCTCATCGGCATCGCCAACACATGGTGGAGCGACACACCAAACTTCTTTATGTCCGTCGCAGCGACGCTCGGCACACCGTCCCAGGATCTCTCCACAGGCCGCGCCGGCCCGCTCGCCGACATCATCTCACGGGCATCGAACCTCCTCCACACCCACCCCCTCGCCCTGATCTTCCAGGGCGTCCCGATACTCGCGATCCTCACAATCGGCATCTGCACCATCTCGCGCATGACCGCCACAGAGTTCAGCGCGGGCGTCACCATGTCATGGACCGAGGGCCTCGCCTTCACGCTCAAACGGTGGCCCTCCGCACTCGGAGCCGCCCTCGGTGCTCCGCTCCTCATCGGGCTCATCGCTCTCCTGCTCGCCATCTTCGGTGCCGCCTTCTTCTACATCCCGGGACTCGACATCGTCGGATCCATCGCCTTCCTTCTCATCGTCCCGCTCGCACTCCTCGCCGCGATCCTCACCCTGGGCCTCTTGCTCGGACACCCCATGCTCGTGCCCGCCTTCGCCTGCGAGGGCAGCGACGCCATCGACGCACTGCAGCGCGTCTACGCCTACGTGCTCGCCCGACCCGGGCGGCTCTTCGTGTACACGCTCATCCTCGGGCTCATCCTCCTGGCGACCTCCCTCGTCGCCTACGCCCTCGCCGGCGCAACCGATGCTCTCGCCCGCTCCGCGACCTCCGCCTGGCTCGGCCCGAACCCCTCACAAATCCTCGCAAGCGACGCAACGCCCGAAGGCCCAACACGCAAATTCGCCTCGGCCATCATCAACACGTGGCTCTCATGCGTCTGGCTCATCGCCGCCGCGTGCGTGCTCGCCACATACGCCTCCGGCTCAACAATCCTTTACCTTCTCATGCGTCAGGCCAGCGACGGCCAGGACTGGGGCGAACTCTGGTTCCCAGAGCACGCCAACGCCGGACGCGACGAGCTCTCCACTGCAAGCTCCGGCGACACCTCGGCCCGGGCCATCACATCCCATTCCAGATCCGAGAATCCCGTGTGAATGGCAGCTGCTCCATCGAGATTGATCCAGCTCAGGTAGGCGAGTGCTGCCGCGCGATCGCGGGCGTGCTCGCTGAGCACGCGATCCCGCTTCTGACACTCGAGTCCAAGGGAAGCCCGCCCCGCACCCTTCACTCTCGCGAGACCAACCTCCCCGGCGAACTCCAACGCTTGATTCCGTGCACGCTTCGCGTCCAGCCACCCACTCAGCTCGAACTCCACCTCTCCGCCGGCTCCATCCGTTGGTCAACCACAGACAGCTCACTCTCTGAGTCGCTGACGCGTGCTCTCTGCTGACTCAATCCGGCTGATCTACAAACCCAAGCGGCAGCAACGCCTCAGGCCCGATCACACACGGCCCGTCCGGCACCGTCAACGCCAGCTCCAGCGTGAACGCCCCCACCCGCGTCCGCCGCAACGAGTGCAGCATCCCTCCGCCCGAAAGCTCCCGACCGATGTCGCGCGCCAGCGACCGAATGTACGTCCCTCGACCGCACGCGATATCCAGCGTCAGCAGCGGAAACTCGTACGCCACCACCTCGATCGAATAGATCGTCACCGCACGCGCCTTCAACCCCGGATCCTCACCCCGACGCGCGATGTCATACGCACGCTGACCATCCACACGCATCGCCGAGTGCGCCGGCGGCAATTGCTCGATCACCCCCACGTACCTCGCAAGCGTCGCCTCAACCTCCGCAATCCCCGGCACACGCGCGTTCTCAACGACCCGCGCCCCGCTCTCGTGATCGTCCGTGACCGACCACCTCGAAAGATCCACCTCCGCGAGATACCCCTTCCGCTGACCCATCACACGCTCGCACAACTTCGTCGCCTTCCCCACCATCACCACCATCACACCCGACGCGAGCGGATCCAGCGTACCCCCATGCCCGACCTTCATCCGCTTCGACGCCTTCACATCAATCCTCGGATCAAGCCCCGCACGCACCCGCGTCTGCACCCAGCGCACCACCTGCGTCGACCGCATCCCCCGCGGCTTGTCCACAACCACAAACCCGCTCGGAAGCTCAGCAGGCCTACAGGTCTCTTCACTCCCGTTCACGGCACACCCCTCACACGCTCAACGATCGAGAGATCGACCCGCCGACCATTCGAGTAGTTGTACCCCGGCTCTCTCCATCCATCCGTCAACGCCCGAACCCCCTGCATCGACCTGATCGACGCGGTCGGAACGATCACCAGCCCATCAGGCCTCGAGTCCAGCCACGCCTCCACCTGCTCCACACCAATCCGCTCGATCCGCCCACGTGTCGCGAAAGCCAGACTGTCCTCGTGGTACCCCGCCGCCGCCAGCCGCCTCGTGCCCGAAGGATCAACCCTCCCGACCTCGACCATGATCCGCTCGGTGTTCCACAACGATCTCGCCTGGGGCAGCGAGAACTGGAACACCACAACGCTCAGCACAACCGCCACCCTCATCCCCGACCCGAGCAGCCCGAGACAATCCATCCCGAACCTGCGCATCGCGAACGTACGAAACAGCGTCGCCGCCGCCATCGCGCACGGCACATACACAATCCCGAAATACCACGGCAACCCCGCCAGGTCCCTCGCCACCACCGCCGCCGCGCCCAACCCGAGAATCATCCCGATCACGCCCCACAGCCGAACCCCGAACCTCATCCCGATCGATCGAATCCCCGGCAATGAACCCGCGACCAGCAACGCCCGCGCGCTCAGCAACGCAAGCGCGGGATACATCGGCATCGTGTAGTGAGGCAGCTTCGTCATCACCAACTCAAACACCACCCAACTCGGCACGATCCACGCCAGCAGAAACCGCTCCGCCCGCCTCGCTCCCAGCCCGCGCCGCGATGCCCGTCTCCACAATCCCCCGCGCCGCCACGCCCGCCCAACCGCCGCAAGCGTCAACAACGAACCCGGCCACAGCAACACCGCCGACAGCACCGTGTGATACCCAGGAGGCCCGAAGTGCCCCTCCTTCGCCTCACCCGCCCGCCCCAGCGTCTCGTCCACAATCCTCGCCACAAAGTCGCCCCACCCCACCGCCGAGCCCACCGCATACACCCACGGCCCGCACACCACGCACACAACCGCGATCCCCGTCAGCGGCCGCAACCTCCACAACAGCGACCACCTCCCCGTCGCAAACGCCAACGCCACCGCCGTCAGCACACCAACCATCGGCGTGATCGGCCCCTTGGCCATGATCCCGATCGCCATCGCCGCCCAAAGCAGAATCCCATCTCGCACTGGCAGCACACCCCTCGCACCGATCGTCCCCCATGCCTTCCACAGCAGCGCCTGCGTCGCAAGCACCGTCACAAGCAGCAACTGATCCGCCCTCGCCATGTGCGCATCCACCACCATCAGCGGACACACCGCAAGCAACGCCGCCCCGAGAACCGCCGCCCGCGCATCAAACAGCCGAAGCCCAAGACGCCACGTCAACAACACCGACAGCGTCGCGCACACAACACCGGGAATCCGATACATCCAGATCGCATCACGCCGCGGCTCACCCCACGTGAACACCGCAACGCTCAACCCCTGCAGGTAATACACCAGCGGCGGCTTGTTGATCCGTGGCTTCCCCCCCACCATCGGCACCACGATCCCCCCAGCGTGCAACGTCGGATCCCGCTCCTCCTCCGGAAGCAGCACCGACTCAACCATCTGGCGAGACGCCTGCGCAAACCGCGCCTCATCCCGATCGATCGTCGGAATATCGAACACGCCGGGCAGATAACATACGAGGCACAACAGCACCAGCGAGAGCCCGGCGCGCAGCGACGACGCCCAGGCAATCCGCCCGGAACGACCGTCGATGCCGATCGATCGATCACGCATGCTCCGCGACTATAACCGGGGTCTCACGCCCCCGGTGCGTGCCGCGCACCGCATGCTCGCGCCCCTCTCGCGTCTCATCTCGCCCATCTGGATCTGGTCGGGCCTTCCCCACACACGCCCATGGGCTCGCCCCCTCATCATCGCCACCCTCGCCACATCCTTGCTCCTCCCCTTCGACGGCCTCATCGCCCGCGCTTCCCGAGACGCCGCAATCGGAGGCGATGCCCGCAGGGTCCTCGGCTGGTTCGGTGAATACGGCCAGGGTGGCATGATCATCCTCACGGTCGCCCTCGTCTTCCTCCTCGACAAACACAACACCAGACGCCTCCTCGACTACGCGCTCGCACTCATACTCGCCGCCGCTGCCACCCTCCCACTCAAGATGCTCACGGGCCGCCCTCGCCCCCGTGAGAGCATGCTCGAAACCTACACGCACCTCGACTTCCTCGGCCCCTTCGGAGCCCACCCCTTCTCCCCACAGGTCGGCGTCCGACACGCATGGGAGTTCTGGGCGGACACCAACGCCGCACTCTGGTCCATGCCCTCCTCCCATGTCGTCTATGCCGTCGTCATGAGCGTCTGGCTCGCCGCTCTCTACCCACCACTTCGCACGCTCGCATGGATCCTCGCCGCGCTCGTCGCCGTCGCACGCGTCCTCTTCGGAGCGCACTACCCGACCGACGTCATCGTCGGCGCGGCACTCGGCTACCTCATCGCCACGCCCTGCATCACGCGACTCTGGGGCATCCGCCTCCTCGACTGGATCTGGCAGGTGGTCGTCGATCCCGATGCGCCCCCCGCCGCCCCACGATTCGAACACCGCCGATCCCGCCCCGCCGACGCCCCACGCTGCCGCTCAGCCGCGGGCACCAGCCGATAATCCCCACAGAAATCTGCATCGCAAGCCCCCGACAAACCCATGCCCAAGCGAAACCGCGCCAACACCATCTTCATCGTGCTCATGTGTCTGGCCATGTGCTCGGTCATGTCTCTGGCCATGACCCTGCTCAATCGGGGTCTGGACGCCGGGTTCTTCCGCGCCTGGCTCCGAAGCGCCTCCATCGGATTCCTCGTCGCACTCCCGACAGCACTCCTCATCGTCCCACCGCTCCGAAGGTTCTCCGAACGACTCGCAGGTTGATGCGTCTCGCACGAACGCAACACAAACCGACATCGTCCAGCTCCCTCAGACTCCGCAGCGAACACCCTCGAACTCCGGTACAATCCTCGTCTGAAGCGATCCACGCGTGCCCACCGATTGGCCACGCACAAGGAGCCCCTTTCAGCATGCACTGGGCCCTCGCGGCAATCCTCTTCCTCCGAGCCCTCATGCCGGGCGGCATGCCACTCTCGACATACGCCCAGGTCGGCTCACCCCTCGGCACCAACTCCGCAGTCTGTAGCCCATCCGGCTCACCCGAGGACGCCTGCATCTGCTGCCCGCCCGATGCGTGCCCATGCATCGCGCCCGCCCCGGCAGCACCAACCCCTTCACAAGATCCCGCGGCACCACCCCACAACACCCCGCGCCCGGTCGTCATCGCGGTCGAACCCACGACCGAAATGACCATCGGCTGGCTCGACACATCGGCCCGCCCGGTCGCTACGTTCTTCTCGCACCTGCCCGCGCACGCAACCCTCGGCTCGAACGCACAGGCCGCGCTCTGCATCTGGCGAACGTAGCCGCTGACCTCCGGGCCCACCCTGCGCGCCCAAGCCCCACATCCGGCGAATCCCACACGCACGCGCCGCGAACGGTCGAATCTCGCGCCATCCGCGTCAGAGCGATCGATCACGTCCGCACGCAGACATCCCCATAAGGATGCCGGCTCGCGCCGGATTCGCTCATCACCGCGCTCGTACACAAGCACAAGCCGATCGCAGGCCATCACGCGCCGCGCATCGGCCCCTCAGCAAACCCGCAACGCGCCGGCATCACGCATCTCGTTGCCGTGCGCAGATGGAGCTCCCCCATGAATCCCTCACCCGCTCTGCGTCTCATCGTCGGAACCATCATGATCGCAGCCATCGGCTCACTCCTCCTCGGATGCGCGACCACGCAGTCGGCCTCGACCGATACCCCGAACCCGACGCCCGTCGCAGAACGCGAACCCGGCGAGAGCGTGGTCCACACCTCTTCAGAGAAGGACCGCGAGCACCTCGCAAGCAAGACGCCGATCACCGCCGACAAGGTCACACTCGCCGTGAACGGGCTCTCCTGCCCCCTCTGCGCAACCAACGTGGACAAGCAACTCGGCTCGCTCCGAGGCGTGCAGGACATCCGCATCGACTTCGAGAAGGGCGAGATCGAACTCCAACTCAAGGATCCACGCCCCTCTCCATCCTCGCTCGCACGCGCGATCGATCAGGCGGGCTTCACGCTCGTCAGGATCTCACAACACTGAGAAGGGGCAACCACATGAGACCCACACCGCCGATACGCCGCGCCATCGCCTCACCGCATGCTCCTCCGTGCCTTCTGCATCTCTCTCCGATGCTCATTCTGCTCTGCGCCGCACTCTCCTCACTCTTCGCACCCGCCGCGCCCGCACAGGAAGCCCTCAACATGGACTCCGCGACACAACCCTCCCCTGGTGTCATCTACCTCTACGAACGCGCACGCTACACCCGCTACGGACGCTCGCCGCACGACAACAACACGGATCACAACGATCGCACCACTCAACTCCGCCTCGAAACCAGCATCATCGCCGGGCTCACCAGAGATCTCGCCCTTCTCGCGACCATCCCAGTCGAGAAACGAACCGAACACACCATCTCAGGCGATTCCGACTCCGACTTCGGCCTCGCCGATCCCGAGATACTCTTCAAGTATCGCATCTACAAGTCCGACTCCGGAACGCTCGATACGCTCCGCGTCGCCCTGCTCGCCGGCGCAGAGATCCCAAGCGGCGACGGCAACTTCACCTCCGGCTCCGTCGATCCGATCGTCGGAATCGCCGCTACCACAATCAGAGGCAGACACGGGCTCAACGCCGCCGCACGTTTCAAGTTCAACACCGGCGGCGACGATGAGCACAACCTCGGCGGAGACGGCCCGCACGATGCCCTCTGGTACAACGCGTCCTACCTCTACCGCCTCGCCCCCGGCGCATGGACCGCAACCAGCAGCGCGGCACTCTACGCCGTGCTCGAACTCAACGGCCTCTACGAAACCAACGGCGACAACGAGATCCTCCTCTCCCCAGGCCTTCTGTACGAGGCACGCACCTGGGCGGGCGAAATCGGCGCACGCATCCCCATCCTCGAAGATGTCAACGACCGCCCCGAGACCGACTGGGGCATGACCGTCGGCGTGCGATTCCTCTTCTGAGGTGCCATGCGCCCCGCATGTGCTGCCACCTCAACCACCCCGGCGCGGTACGATTCTCGCATGACATCAACGGGCTCTGAGAATGCCGACTCGAAGAACCATGCGCCATGTCGCGAGTTGTCGCTCCGCACCTTGGACGACCTCGAACGAGAGATCGCCGCCGTCGAAGCCGCAGATCGCGCAGGCACGCTCCAGACCTGCGGCAACTGGTCAGCTGGCAAGGTCCTCGGCCACATCGCGGCATGGATCGACTATGCCTTCGATGGCTACCCCATGAACCCGCCGTGGTTCGTGCGAATCATCGGACGCACGATGAAGGGACCGATGCTGAAACAGCCCCGCATGAAGCCCGGCTTCCGCATCCGAGGCGCCCCCGAAGGCACATACGGCGTCACCGAGATGTCCGTGCCAGAAGGCGCCAAACGCCTCCGAAACGCCATCGCTCGCTTCAAGATCGAGCAGCCAGGCCCCAATCCAATCTTCGGCCCGCTCACCAAGGACCAGTGGACGCGTATGCACCTGAACCACGCCTCCCTGCATCTCGGATTCCTCAGAGTCTGAGTTCAGGCCCACCATCAACGCGGAACCGCTCCCGGAGCCCGCCCAGCATGCCCCGCACCTACACCACACTCGACGCCGCACGCGACCTCGACAACATCGCCCGCATGATCGCTCTCGCCTTCGGCGGCACCCCGGAAGGCGCCCGCGATTGGCTCACCAACGCAGGCGTCGACAACCTCAGAGTCGTGCAGGACGAGGGCCGTGCCGTCGCCTCCCTCCTCCGCATCCCGATGGGTGCCTACTTCGGCGGTCGCAGCGTGCCCCTCCTCGGCGTTGCGGGCGTCGCTGTCGCTCCAGAGGAACGAGGCCTCGGACACGCCGCGTTCCTCATGCACAACCTCGTCCGCTCAGCGTTTGAAGAGGGCTGGGCTCTGGCCGGCCTCTACGCCTCGACCCATCGCCTCTATCGCAAGTTCGGCTTCGAGCACGCCGGACACCGCTTCCAATACACCGTCCCTCTCGTTCGCATCGACGCCGGAGGGCCGCTCAGCGCCGTTTCCACGCTCCCAGGAGAACTCCGCATCGTCGCACTTCAGGAATCAGACGATCCCGAGATCCGCGCGTGCTACCAGAACTTCGCGCGCATGTACGAAGGAACGCTCGACCGCGGCCCATACATCTGGTCACGCATACGCAAGCAACGCGAGGAGACCTACACCGGCTTCGGCGTCCGCGATGCCGCCGGCTCACTCCGTGGCTACCTCTTCATGAGCCAGCAGCGATCGAACCCGCTCGGACGCTTCAGCGTCGCCCTCTCAGACTTTGTCTTCACCGACGAAGCCGCCGGACGCCGACTCTGGGAATTCCTCCACGACTTCTCCATGATGGGCGAGAACCTCACATTCTGCGGCGGGCCCACCCACCCCGCCCTCCAACTCCTGCGCCAGCAACGACACAAGGTCGAACTCAAGGACGACTGGCTCATCCGCGTCATCGACTTCAAACGCGCCATCGAGTCCCGCGCCTACTCGCCCGCGATCAACACCGAACTCCGCCTTGAACTCAACGACGACACCATCCCGGAGAACTCGGGACGCTGGCTCATCCGCATCGCCGACGGACGCGCCTCCGCCGCGCGCGACCACTCCGCCGCCGAATCAAGCAGTGTGCTCCGACTCTCCGCCCGCGCCATCGCAACCCTGTACAGCGGCTTCAACACCGCTCACCAGGCCCGCCTCCTCGGCCTCGCCGACGGCGACGACACCACCCTCTCACTCGCCGACAGCATCTTCGCCCGCTCAACGCCCTGGATGAGCGACATGTACTGACCACAGAACGCTCGAAGATGGCCTCTTCAGAGCGACCGCCTCACCGCGGCGTCGGCCATCCGCTCCAGCACGCTCCGCGCAGGAGTCGGCGCAATCGCATCCAGAGACGCCCTCGCCGCCGCAACACGCTCGAGCGCGATGTGGTGCGCACGCGCCAGCGCGCCCGACGCCAGCAGCCGATCCGCAAGGTTCGCCCGCTCCTCACCGCCGCCCGCTCGCGATGCACCCTCGATCAGTCTGATGCACGCCGCACGCTCCGACGCCTCCGCATCCGCCAGATGCAGAATCAGCGGCAGCGTCAGCTTCCCCTTCTCGATGTCCTTCCCCACCGACTTCCCGACCAACCCCTCCTCGCCCGTCAGGTCGAGCAGGTCGTCCTGTATCTGGAACGCAACGCCGAGTTGTCTGCCATACGCCCCGAGCGCGCCCGCAACTCTCGTATCCGCGCCCGAGATCAACGCCCCCCGCTCGCAGGCCACCGCGATCAGCGACGCCGTCTTCCGCTCCAGAATCTCGAAGTACGTCGCCTCATCCAGCGACCAATCCTCGCGATGATCGATCTGCAGCAACTCCCCCGCGCACAGCACCCGACTCACACCCGCGATCGCCAGCGCATGATCCTGCGACCGCATCTGCGAACAAAGGTGATACGCCGACGCGATCAGGTAATCGCCGAGCATCACCGCCGCCTCATTCCCCCTCAGCGTGTTCAGCGTCCTCCCCCGACGCCTCACGTCCGCCTCATCCAGCACATCATCGTGAACGAGCGTGGCCATGTGAACCATCTCGCACACAGCCGCCATCGTGACGTGCTCCTCGCCCAGGATCTCGCCCGGCTCGCTCGATGATGCCTCGGGATGCGCCGCCAATCCAGCAAGCAAGACCAGCACCGGCCTCAGCATTTTCCCCCGATACCGCTCGACGTGCCCGCACAACTCATTCACCACCGGCAGATCAGAACGCAGCTGCTCCGCGAAGCGGCGTTCGACACGCCCAAGCGCCGAAGCCACAGCCGTCTGCACGCCTTCCAGTTCCGGTGTCAGTTCGAGAACGCCTCGCATAGTCGGTCTTCCGGTCCATCGGTGGGACAGGCGGTTTCAATACTTCCTGAAATCATAGCGCAGCAAACGCCACCACGCCCCTCCCACCCACACACCTTTCCGATCACGGCTCGGCCACGATATAAGCCAGCCACGCCAAGCAGTTCTCGCCCACCGATGCCGGCACGAACTTCCCATCCCCGCCACCCTTCCCGTCGTCACCCTCAAGATAGACGGTCGATCGCCCGAACCCCGCCTCCGCCAGCAACTCCCGGATCTCCACCAGACTCCACAGCCGCCACTCGTACGTGAACGCGTTTCGCATCCGCGACCCATCCGCGAACGCAAAGTGGATGTGGCACGTGTAGTCCCCCGTCAACGCGTCGTACCGAGACTGGTCCCAGACATACGTGAACCCGCGGCAAGGCCTCCGCTCCCGCATGATCTTCACGCTGTCAGGACCGCCGTAAAAGTCCATGAAGAAAAGCCCGTCACTCGCCAGCGACGTGCGAACGCTCTCAAAGTACCTGCGCATCAGCGGTCGGGTCTTGAAGATCCAGTACGAAAAATTCATCGCCAGCACCGCATCGACCCCGCTCCCCTCGCGCCCCGGCGACAACACATTGCGATTCAGCAGCGTGACCCGCTCACGCTGCGCCGGCCGAAGCTTCGACAGGTTGTGCTCGATGCCCCAGTCGAGCGTCGGCTGGTCGAGATCGACGCCGATCGCCCGGTGCGAAGGCCCCCGGCGCACCCACTCGCAAGATGTGTTCGCCGTCCCGCAGAAGTCCTCGCGGATCAACGCGGCGCGCCGCCCGCGGATCCGCTTGAACTCACCCTCAACAAAGTCGACCTCGGAGACAACGTCCTGCACCGCCCTCTGGTACAGATCATGGCGATCCGCGCGGGCTGCACGGGACTTCCTGGAACGGCTCGACTCGGGCTTCTTGGGTCCTGGCATGGGCGGGGAGTGTACGGAGCACGCGGCACTTTGTCGCGCGGCTATAGTCAGACCCGTCGGCCAGACCGTCGGCGGCAACGTCACGGATGAGGTGCGCAATGCGTCTGACGATGGTCGGAACAGGGTATGTCGGACTCGTCACGGGAGTCTGTTTCTCCAACACGGGAAACGCCGTCACATGCCTCGACATCGACGAACGAAAGATCGAAAAACTCCGGCGCGGCGAGTGCCCCATCTATGAGCCCGGGCTCACCGAACTCATGGAGAAAAACATCGCCGCGGGCCGCCTCCGCTTCACCACCGACCGGGCCGAGGCCTACCGCGATGCCGATGCCATCTTCATCTGTGTCGGCACACCAAGCGACGACAACGGACACACGGACCTCCGCTACATCCACGCCGCAGCGGACGACATCGCCGCAGTCCTCAGAACGCTCCCCGCAGCAACACCCGCCAAGACGATCGTCGTCAAAAGCACAGTCCCCGTCGGCACCTCGCTCGCGGTCCGCGACAGGATCGCAGCCGGCGCGCCAGGCGTCAGGTTCCACATCGCCAACAACCCAGAGTTCCTCAAAGAAGGCGCAGCGATCAGCGACTTCATAAAGCCCGATCGCGTGGTGTGCGGCGTGGAAGACCCCGAGGCCGGCGAGTTCTTCCGTGCGATCTACGACCCCTTCGTCCGCAACGGCCACCCAATCTACATCATGGACATCCTCTCTTCGGAGATGGTCAAGTACGCCTCGAACAACTTCCTGGCGACGAAGATCTCGTTCATCAATGAGATGGCCGCCCTCTGCGAGGCATACGGCGCGGACATCGGACGCGTGCGAGAAGGCATGTGCGCGGACAAACGCATCGGCTCGGCCTTCCTCTATCCGGGGCTCGGGTACGGCGGATCATGCTTCCCGAAAGACACGCTCGCCTGCATCATGATGGGCGACAAGTCGGGCGTGCCAACCCCGCTCTCAAAGGCCGTCCACGAAGTGAACCAGCGCCAGCGAGACCGCTTCTTCTCGAAGATCGAACGACACTTCGAGCACGGTGGCCTGAAAGGAAAGACGATCGCGTTCTGGGGAATCGCCTTCAAGCCACAGACCGACGACATCCGCGAGGCCCCCGCACTCACACTCATTCGCAAGGCCCTCGCGGCGGGCGCGATCGTGCGGGCGTTCGATCCCGTCGCGAACGACAACGCCAGGGCCGATCTTGGCACGACGCACGGAAATGCCCTGTCGATCGTTGACGACATGTACGAGGCCGCGACGGGCGCGGACGCCCTCGTGGTCTCCACGGACTGGGACGAGTTCAAAAGCCCAGATGTCCAGCGCCTGCGAGCTCTCATGCACTCTCGCGTGATATTCGACGGACGCAACCTGTACCGGCCATCCGTGATGGCTCAGAATGGATTTATCTACCACTCCGTCGGACGCAAGAGCGTCAGTGGATCTTGACGAACCGGGTCCGATGCGACGTGCCCGATGGAAACCGGATGATCCGCCATGACCGGCAGACTCTTCAAACTCTACCAGCAAAGCCGGCTCTTCAATATCAATTTCAACGTGGTTGCCGCAGGCCTGCTCGCGATTGCCATATCCAAGTACCCGGTCTTCCTTGTCAGCGAATGGATCGGACCGGAACGAAAGTTCCTCATCACGCTCGCCGCGGCGGGAATCGACGTTGTCGCCGATGTGGTCATCTATTACGGGCTGCACTGGCTCGCCAACCACTGGCGGCCCGCCTCGCGCCGCCCTCGCGTGCGAAAGAGCAAGCGTGCCTTCTTCAAGGATGCAACACTTGTCCAGTTCGAGCGGGCAATCCTCTCGCCCCTGTACTACATGGTCGCTGGCGGCCTGATGTACCTGCTCCAGCACCAGGGCATCAAGGCGAACTGGGCCTTCGTGTTCGGCTTTGTCAGCGCAATCGTCGTGACCCGCGTCGTTCACACCATGTGGGGACTCCGTACAGGCAGATTCAAGAGCGACCCCCATGAGTTTGCTATCGCGCCCGACGCGGTGGGCTCGCATGACAATGACACGCCGAACCCCGCAGCCGCCGATCAAACAGACGCGCACCGCGACCGCCCGGTAGGGTCCGGCACACCCTGACTCAATGCTTGGATGTTGGCTCAATGACCGAACTCGGTCATACCCCCCTCGCTTCCACCCTTCCACCCTGCCGCCCCCTCCGCCCCTCCGTGCGTTTTTCTCAAATTCCCTAACACCCTCTCCCACAACGACTTCCATTATCTGTTCCAACAGTCACTGACAGACGTCTGTCAGTGACACACCCACCCCGCGCTTGCATCACTCCCGCCGCGCCGTACATTCATCTCCATGATCGCCTCACCCGACCTCACACACGAAGCGGCCCATAACACCACCCCTGCGGCGCCCACCGACCGCCAACGCTGGGCACACCTCCTTGTCCTTGACATGCTCAAGGCCAACCTCCCCCTCGACCGGCTGGCCGCACACCTCAACATCCCCTTCCTCACACTCATCGACTACATCAACACCCCCGAGGTCCAGGCCGAGATCGACGCCTACGACCAGCTCCTCACCCTCCGCGCCCGCCTCCTCGGCCAGACCGCGCGCCCCGTCTCGCTCCGCAAACTCCTCGACATCCTCGAAAGCCCCGCCCCGCAGCCCAGCGGCCGCGACCCCGAAGCCGACCAGCGCACACTCCACCGCCACGCGGAACTCATCCGCCGTACCGCGACCACCATCGCCCGCGAGTCCCGCGCTCTCGCACCAAAGCCCATCCCCAACCCCAAGCCAGTCCCCGACAATACCGCCGATCAACGCGCGCAAAGGGGAGCCCCGAGCGCCACCCAGCAAGCAAGCTCGGGGGCTCTCTCGGGCTCTCAGTCAAAGGACAACGCGAGCTCCCGGGTGGCATGCCTGGGCGAAGACCAGGCATGCAAGAACAGCGTCACAACGCATGGCCGCGAGGACGACGCCATCCCATCCGAAGAGCCCACGCATCAGTCGCAACACGAACCCCCAGCCCCCGCATCACCCGCGCCCAGCGCACCCACCCTCCGCGCCGCCGCTGGCTCCACGCGCACCCTTCGCGACACCCCGCGCCGCGCCCGCGACCGACCCGCCGCGTAACCACAAGCACCACGCGCACCATCCCGCACGAACGACCCGCCCGCGACGCCGGGCCCGCTGTCGCGCGCCACCCTCACCATGCCTGCTCTTCGAGCAGGCATGCCACCAGATTCTGATCGCTTCGCCCCTCGCGGCGTCCTCTTCTTCTCCGCGTTCCTCCGCGTCCTCCGCGTTCCTCCACGTTCACAGTCTCTCTCTTCTTCGCGATCTTCGTGCCCTTCGCGTTCAAACTCTTCTCTTCCTCGATAAAACTCTGCTACCTCCGCGACCTCTGCGTTCTTTTCACGATCCCGCCACGCGCGCGAGCGTCTCCCGTGGACTCGTCCTGGCTCAGACCCCCATCAGGATCTCCATGGTCCGCTGGTCGAGTCTTTCGTAGGGGAGCGGGCGTTCGGCAAGGGCATTGCGATCGAACCGCATGGCGAGCAGCGTCTCGGCGTGTGCTCGGGAGTACTTGGCGGAGAGGGCGTCGAGATCCTTCCCGGCCCGGTTGATCTGCTTGAGCAGGGCCTTGATCGTCGCGTCCTCGCTCCACTTCCGGGCTTTCTCCTTCAGGATGAGATAGGTGCGCATGCACCCCCGTGCGAACTCGATGACATCCGCCCGGTCCGATGTCCGGTAAGCGTGGGCGTCGAAGTGCTTGAAGCCCTGGTACTTCGCATCCTCCAGCAGCTTCACGAGAAAGAACGCGGCCTTCGGGTTGGCCGAGCCGAAGCGAAAGTCCTGGTCGAATCGACCGAACTCCTGGTCGTTGAGATCGATATGAAAGAGTTTGCCCGCGCCGAGCGCCTGCGCCACCGCATGGGAGAAGTTCAGCCCCGCCATGTGCTCGTGCGCAACCTCCGGGTTGACCCCGACCATCTCGCCGTGCTTCAGCGTGGAGATGAACGCGAGGTAGTGCCCCGTGGTGGGAAAGAAGATGTGGGCCCGCGGCTCGTTGGGCTTCGCCTCGAGCGCGAACTTGTAGTCGTAGCCGCGGTCGATCGAGTACGCGCAGAGGAAGTCGATCGCCTGCCTGAACCTACCCTCGGCCTCGACAGGATCCTTCGCGCCGTCGGTCTCGATTCCCTCGCGACCGCCCCAGAAGACATAGACCTGCGCGCCGAACTCGGCCCCGAGATCCATCGCCCGCATCGTCTTCTGAAGGGCGTAGGCGCGAACCTCGGCGTCGTTGCTGGTGAACGCGCCGTCTCGGAAGGCGGGATCCGAGAAAAGGTTGGTCGTCGCCATCGCGACGCGGAGCTTCGTCCGCTTGAGTGCCTTGGTGAAGTCGGACTTGATCTGGGACGCTTCCGCCTCGGTCGCGTCGATGGGGATGAGGTCGTTGTCGTGGAAGTTGACAGCGCACACCCCCCCCACCTCGCCCAGCAGATCGACGATCTGGGCCGGCGAGAGGGACGGACGCGTGGGGAGCCCGAAGGGGTCACGGCCTGTGTTCCCGACGGTCCAGAGGCCGAAGGTGAACTTGTCCTTAGGCGTAGGCACGTATCGATCGGGCATCTGGCGGCTCCTGGTCCTCTGTCTCGGGCGTGCGACGCGTCGGTCCGACAGCACCGGTTAGTTTGGCACGCGCCGAGACAGCGTGCAAGCGGCACGGTACGCTGCCCCACCATGTGCGGCATCGCAGGTATCTTGAGACTGGCTCCGGAGGTGTCGCCCGAGGTGGCGATCCCCGAGCGGTGGCTGGACGCCATGGACCATGCCATCTCGGCACGCGGCCCGGACGCGTCCGGGCGGTGGCGGACACGCTCGGCGACGGACAACGGGTTGATCGCACACGTCGCGCTCGTCCACCGGCGGATGGCGATCATCGACATCCGCGGCGGAGCCCAGCCGATGGTGGCACCGGCCCGGAACGCAGAGGATGGCGAGGTCGCCGTCACCTTCAACGGGTGCATCTACAACCACAGGGACCTGCGGCGACGACTGTCGGACCTCGGGCATGAGTTCCGGAGCGATCACAGCGATACGGAGACCGTGCTGCACGGGCACCGCGAATGGGGGCGAGGGCTGCACGAGCAGCTGGAAGGGATGTACGCCGCCGGGATCTGGGACGGTCGGGAGCGGTCGCTTGTGCTCATGCGCGATGTGGCGGGTGAGAAGCCGCTCTACTTCACGGAGATTCGCGTCCGCCCGGAGGAGGGCGAGGGCGACGGGCCTCGCGAGTCGATCGTGGCGTTTGCCAGTTCGGCTTCGGCTCTCTTCGGGCTTGTCCGCACGATGCTGAAGGAGGCGGATCAGCGGGGGCTGAGCGAGCGGATGCGGCGCGAGGCGGAGCGGGTGATCGAGATCGAGCCCGACCTGATGCGTCGGTGGATCGCGTTTGGCTGGGCAGAGGGAACGCCGTGGGTGGGGATTCGTGAGTTGAAGCCGGGCCAGATCGCGTGGTTCGATGCACAAGGGAGATCCGGGCGAAGAAGGATCAGTCTCGACCTTGAAACGAGCCGCTCGCTGCCGCTGGACCCGAACTCGGCGTGGTCGCTGATCGAGCGTTCGGTTGAGGAGCGGCTTGAGGCCGATGTGTCGCTCGGGTGCTTTCTCTCCGGTGGTGTGGATTCCGGGCTGGTGGCGGCGGCAGCGCAGCGGGCCCTGTCGAAACGGGGGGAACGGCTGCGGACGTTCACGATGCGGATGCCGGACCCGTCATGCGATGAATCTGCGCTGGCGGCTGCGACCGCGGCTCACCTGGGCACGGAGCACACAACACTGGATGCGGACCCGAAGGGCGCGCTGGATGTGGTGGCGTTGATCGAGTGGATGGGACTGCCATTCGGCGACAGTTCGATCCTACCGACGTACTGGCTGAGCAGCGCTGTGCGCGAGCGGGTGCGGGTCGTGCTCTCGGGCGATGGAGGGGACGAGCTGTTCGCAGGATACGAGCGGCACCGCGCGGCACGATGGCTGGGTGCTTTCCGTCCTGTGGGGCGGATGCTGGGCGCGGTGCCGTGGCCACGGAAGGATCCGCGATCGTTCGGCGGGAGGATGGCACGCCTGTGCGATGCGTCTGCGGGTGCCGGGTACGCGGATCTGGTGGCGATCTTCCCGAGCGCGGCGATGCGGCGGTTGTGCCCGGGCAGAGCGAGCGAGGTGCTGTTCGAGGTGCCGAGCAAGCCCCACAAGCGGGACTTTGAGACCTACCTGCCCGGGGACCTCTTGAGGAAGGTGGACACGGCGTCGATGCGGGTCGCGTTGGAGGTGAGGGCACCGATGCTGGATCGGGATCTCGTGTACCGCGCGATGGCGACGCCGCTCGGCACGCTACTGCCCGGAGGGAAGCGGAAGGGGATGCTGCGTGAAGCGGCGAGGGGTGTGCTGCCGGCGGAGGTGGTCGATGGGCCGAAGTCGGGGTTCTCGATCCCGATCGGGCGGTGGTTCAGGGAGGAGGCGGGACTGAGAGAGTTGCTGCGTTCGACGCTGGATGCTGGCGATGCGTTCGAGGGGATCGGCGTTGAGATCGATCGCGCGTGCGTGCGCCGGATGATCGACGAGCACGAGTCGGGCGCGCAGGATCACGCGCAGCGGCTGTTCGGGCTGCTGTCGCTTGGGGTGTGGAACCGGTGGCGACGCGGGTAAGGCGCCGGGTCAGTGATGGTCGAGGATCGAGACGCTGACCGCGCCGTCGAGGTGGAGGTCGCGTTGGGGGAAGGGGATCTCGATGCCGTGATCGGCGAGGGATTTCTTGATGCGGCCGATGGCATCGCTGCGGACCTTGACGACGTCGGCGGGCGCGCACCAGACCCTCACTTCCCAGTTGACCGAGGAGTCGCCGAAGGCCGTGGCGATGACGACGGGTGTCGGGGTCGGGAGGATGCCGGGGACTGCGGCGGCGGCGGATTCGAGGGCCCGGCGGGTCTGCTCGAAGTCGGCCTTGTAGGAGACGCCGACGGGGATCTCGACGCGTCTCTGCGGGTTGCGGGTGAGGTTCTCGATTTTGTTGCCGTAGATCTTGCTGTTGGGGAGGATGATGCGGCGGTTGTCGAAGGTGTCGATGCGTGTGGTGAAGAGCTCGATGTCGGCGACGGTGCCGAGTTCGCCGTCGAGGCGGACGACATCGCCGAGCCGGTAGGGTCGGAAGATGAGGAGCATCACGCCCGCGGAGAGGTTTGTGAGCGCGCCTTGGAGCGCGAGGCCGACGGCGAGGCCGGTGGCACCGAGGAGCGCGGCCAGACTGGTCACGTTCACGCCGACGGTGCTGAGGATGGTGAGCAGGACAAGGCCGATGAAGGTCCATGAGGCGACCTTCGAGAGGAAGCGGGCAAGGGTGATCTCGATCTTCGCCTTGGTCAGTGCTCGCTCGGTTGCCTTCCGGATCTGCTTGGCGGCGAAGAGGCCCAGGACGAAGACGAGCAGCACGCCGATCAACGGGAGGAGCACGCGGAAGGAGACGAGCAGGAGGACGGACTCCCACTCTTCGGCGGTCTCGGGCCACTTGAGGGCCTTGAGCGTTTCGACGAGCGACTCGGCCTCACCGGACACCAGATCGGGCGATGCGGTGCCGGAGGGCTGGGGCGTATCGGGCGCGGGCGAGGCAGGGGCGGATGGATCCGGAGCGGCCTCTTGGAAGAACCCGAGCATGGCGTTGAGAAGAACGGTTGGCAACATCGTGGCGTTCCTGTGGATGCAACAGAACCCTAGCGTAGTACGGTCTGCGTGGATGTTCAGTGGTTGGGTGTATGGATCCTGGGTGAGGTCGGGGCTTGACACGCCCGCTAATATGGTCTGCGAGAGGGCTGTCCATGCGGAGCGTGGACTTCGAGGTCGCGGACCATCTCCGGAGTTGGGGCGTGTGGGTCCGGTTGGACGATAAGAAGTGCCCATGGATCAAGCAGCCAGACGTCAGTTCCTGCAGGTGGGTCTTGCGACGAGCGCGGCGATTCTGCTCGCGGGTTGCGAGGGGTCTGGCCAGAAGGCGACCGGGCTGCCCGGACCGTCTTGGCCGTCGGAGTCATCGCGGCGTGCGAGTCAGCCGAGGCCCGCACCGCCTCAGGCACAGCCCGCGCCGACGGGGTTGCCCCAGGGCGTTCAGGCACGGACGGAATGGACGCGTTCGGGGCCGATCGCCGCGCTGGCGGATCCGATGGGACGGATCGGGCGGATCACGATCCACCATGATGGGATGACACCGTTCTATTCGGTGAACAAGGCGGATGCTGCGAGGCGGCTCGAATCGATCAGGAACTCGCATGTGCAGCGGGGTTGGGCGGACATCGGATACCACTACATCATCGATCCTTCGGGACGGGTGTGGCAGGGACGGCCGATCAATCTCCAGGGGGCGCATGTGAAGGATGAGAACCCGGGGAATCTCGGGATCATGGTGATGGGCAACTTCGACAGTCAGCGTCCGACGCCGGCGGCGTTGAACTCGCTCGACCAGTTCGTGGCGATGCAGATGCGTCAGTACCGGCTCTCGGTCCGGAACATCTACACGCACCAGGAGCTTCGTCCGACGGCTTGCCCCGGTCGTTCGCTCCAGGCGTATATGACGCAGACGCGGGCGATGAGCGGGCGCATGGCGAGGGCGTGAGCGGCACGGACCGGTGGCTCTCGCGGACCGGACATCAATCAAGGTCGTCGGCGGGCGCTTCGTCTTCGTCGGCATCGGGATCTGCTGGGTGTTCGCCGAAGATTGCGCTGCCGACGCGGACGATGTTGGCTCCCTCTTCGATGGCGATCTCGTAGTCGCCGGACATGCCCATAGAGAGCAGGTTGAATGATCCCTCGCTGATGCCGGAGCGGCGTATCTCGTCGAAGAGTTCGCGGCAGCGGGCGAAGGTGGCGCGGATCTCAGTTTCCGGGACATCGGGTGCGGCCATGGTCATGAGGCCGCGGACGCGGACGTTGATCATGGTGTCGATCTGTTCGGCGAGGGGTCCTGCGGCGGGGACGGGGCACCCGTGCTTGCTGGCTTCGCCGGAGCAGTTCACCTCGACGAGGATGTCGAGCGGCTTGTCGCGCCGGAGTGCGATGGTCTGGAGCTCCTCGGCGAGACGGAGGGAATCGACGGAGTGGATCAGGCGGGAGACCTCGCAGGCCTTGCGGGCCTTGTTGCGCTGGAGGTGGCCGATCATGTGCCAGCGGACGGGCTCTTTGCCTCCTGCACCGATGGCGGGCGCGGTCTTATCGAGTTCGATAAGTGAGCGGGCGGCGTTGCTTCCGACGCGGCCGAGGGTCTGGGGCAGGACGCGGAGGCGGGCGAGGTGCTCTTCGACCATGGCGGCGCGTTGGAGGAGGTTCTGGACGCGGTTCTCGCCGAAGTCACGATGTCCGAGTTCGATGAGGCGTCGGATCTGGTCGGGCTCGGCGAACTTGGTCACGGCCACGAGGATGATGTCGTCGGCGCGGCGTCCGGAGCGGGCGGCGGCGGCGGCGACGCGCTCGCGGACCGCGGCGTATCGCTCGTCGAGGGCAACAAGGTCGAGATCGATCATGTGTGTTCGGCCTCCGTGCTCGATGCTGCGCTGTGAGCACCTGTGTCTTGTCGGGCGAGCCGGTTCCACCGGCGTGGCCACCCGAGATCGACGCACTAGGATAAGCCCCCACTCCCGGCCTGGTCTTGGCATCTGTCGATGCGGCGAGCCCAGTGCGGGAGGTTGCTCCCTGAGGTACACGACATGGCGAATGAGAATCTAACGCCCCGCGCGGGCCTGATCGGTGTGGGTGAGACGGCCCCGGATTTCACGCTGCTGACGCCGACGCGGGCGGAGTGGCGCCTTTCGGACGCGGTGAAGCAGGGGGATGTGGTGCTGTGCTTCTTCCCGTTTGCCTACACGGGCGTGTGCGGGACGGAGATGCACTGTGTATCGAAGGAGTTGGCGACGTGGACGGCCAAGGGCGCGCAGGTGGTGGGGATTTCGTGCGACTCGACGTTCGTTCTGGGGGCGTGGGCGGCGGCCGAGGGGTACAAGCACACGCTGCTGTCGGATCAGCACCGGCAGGTGTGCAAGGCGTATGGCCTCTCGTGGGCGGACATGAACACGACACACCGGGGAACGGTGGTGATCGGTCAGTCGGCGGATGGGATGGGCAAGGTGAAGTTCAGCCAGAGCCGCGAGCCGAAGGATGCGATGAACTTTGGTGAGATTCTGGCGATGATTGCGTGAAGAAGTGATGGAGTGATGGAGTGATGGAGTGATGGAGTGATGGAGGAATCTTCCGCTCGCTGACGCACGCGGTTCGATGAGGATGAGAGGGGTTGAGTGCATGAAGAACGTGCCGCTGGTGTTGATCATCCGTGACGGTTGGGGTGAGAATCCGAACCTGGATCACGACGCGTTCAACGCGGTGAAACTGGCGAAGACGCCTGTGGATGATCGGTTGCGAGCGGAGTGGCCGTGGACGCTTATCAAGACGAGCGGCGAGGATGTCGGGTTGCCCGAGGGGACGATGGGGAACTCTGAGGTCGGGCATCAGAATATCGGGGCGGGACGGGTTGTTGACCAGGAGTCGGTGGCGATCACGAAGGCGTGCCGCGCAGGGCTGGAGAAGAACCCGGTAGTGGCGGAGGCGATGACCGAGGCGAAGCGGAAGGGGAGTTCGGTCCACTTCATGGGGATCAATTCGGACGCCGGGGTTCACGGTCTGCTGGAGCACTTGTACGCGGGGCTTCGGGCGTGCAAGCAGATCGGGATGGCGAGCGACCGGGTGTTCATCCACCTCTTCACTGATGGGCGTGACACGGGACCGTTCAGCGGGCTGGAGTATGCCGCGGCGGTTGAGCGGGCGTGCGCGGAGATTGGTATCGGGCGTGTGGTCTCGGTGATCGGGCGGTACTACGCGATGGACCGAGATCATCGGTGGGAGCGGGTGCAGCGGGCGTATGAGTGCCTGACGGGGCGGGGACAGTGCGCACGATCCGGGAGCGCGGCGGCGGCGATTCAGGCGTATTACGACGCGCCGGCGGGTGAGAACCTGAAGGGAGATGAGTACATCCCCCCCACTGTGATTGCGAGAGATGATGCGGATGCTCGTGCGACGCGGATCTCTGACGGGGACAGCGTGATGTTCTACAACTACCGAGGTGATCGCCCCCGAGAGATCTCGGCGGCATTCGTCTTTCCTGACGACAGATGGGTAAGGGTGAAGCCTTCGCCGGATTCGGGCAGGCAAGGGTTTGAGCGCGGGAAGAAGCTCGATCTGCACTATGTGACGATGACGGCGTACTGGGAGGAGCTTGCGGGGCTGGTGCGGGTTGCGTTTCCGAAGCCGCCGAAGATGGTGAACATCGGCGGGGAGTATGTGTCGAAGCTGGGTCTGACGCAGTTCCGTTGCGCGGAGACGGAGAAGTACCCGCACGTGACGTTTTTCTTCAATGACTATCGCGATCCGCCGTTCGAGGGCGAGCGGCGTGAGAACCCGCAAAGCCCGAAGGTGGCGACGTACGACCTGAAGCCGGAGATGGCGGCGAACGAGATCTGCGAGGCGGTGCTGGGGCGTTTAGCGGCGCGGGATTGCGAGTCGTTGATCGTCGTGAACTTCGCCAACGGCGACATGGTTGGCCACACGGGGAACCTGCATGCGGCGATCAAGGCGTGTGAGACCGTGGACGCGTGCGTTGGGCGGATTCTGGAGGCGACGCTGGCACGGGGCGGGTCGGCGATCGTGACGGCTGACCACGGGAACTGCGAGCAGATGTGGGACCCGGCTTCGAACGCACCGCACACGGCGCACACGACGTATGACGTGCCGCTGGTGATTGTGGGTGAGGCGTTCAGAGGGAGGGTGCTGCGCGGGGACAAGCGGGTGGAGAATTGGGGAGATAAGGCGGCGCGGGCGAGACGGGGACGCCTGGCGGATATTGTGCCGACCGCTCTGGCGATGATGGGGGTTGAGAAACCCGTGGAGATGACGGGTGCATCGCTCCTGGCGTGAGAGAGGCGGGGACAGAGGCGAGCGGCACGAGGCCGGATCGTCAGGCGGAGTGCGGGGGCTTGTTTGCACGGAGTTCTTCGTCGGTGATTCGACGGGGCGTGCCTGGTTCTGGTTGTCGGGTGTCTTCTTCGAGGCGTTTCTCGATCGCTTCGAGGCGTCTGGAGAGTGCGTCGAGCCGACGGTAGAGGTCGAGGATCTGTCGCCCTGCCTCTTCGGCTGCCCGGTCGGCGTAGGCGAGCGATTCTTCGAGGCGTGTGAGCCGCGACGGATCTGGGTGATCGGACATGGCGTGCTCCGTTGGTGCCGGCCGAGGGTGGCGTGGTCGGGGTGACGCTCGCTACTCTACGTCCCATGCATGAAGACATGAATATGCCTGTTCGGTGGCGGGTGCTCGGGTTGCGGGTTGCGGCGTTGCTGCTGCCGGTTGCGTGCTTCGGGGTGGCACACGCTGAGGATGGTGCGCTCTCGGGCGGGCGACTGACGTTCCAGCCGAGCGAGGGCGTTGAGGGGGGGGTGGCGCGGAGTGTGCCGGAGTATGCATCCGCGGAGTCGAAGTGGTGGACGCTTGGTGCGGGCGTGGCGTACGACTTTGACGGCTCGACGGATGTGCCGCTGCGCGGGGCGTTCAGTTACTTCCTGGGTGATGGGGTTGAGTTATCGTTCGAGCTTGCGGGGTGGTACTTCGCGCAGGAGGGGGACGACCAGATCGGGGCGAGTCTTTCGACGATCTTCCGTTGGCACTTCTATCGGAAGGATCCGTGGACGGTGTATCTTGATGCGGGGATCGGCCTGCTCGGCGCGAGCGGTGATGTGCCGGATGGGGGCACGGGGTTCAACTTTCTGCCTCAGGCGGGTGCGGGCGTGACGCGTCGTCTGAATGATCGCGGGCTGCGATTGCAGGTTGGTGCGAGATGGCATCACATCTCCAACGCGCGGATCTTCGGTGACGACGAGAATCCCGACCGGGACGCGCCGATGGTGTACGGGGGGCTGATCTTCCCGTTCTGAGAGAGCTGGATCAGCCGGCTTTTGGGAGAGAGCGGCCGGCGGCGTCCATGATCGACCAGATGGTTCTGTTTCGGCCGCCGGACTTCGCGGCGTAGAGGTTTCGATCTGCGGTTTCGAGCCAGGCACCTTCGGTGTGGAAGCCGCAGCGGTTTGATCCGGCGATGCCGATGGAGACGGTGACGGCGTGGTCTGGGTGTCTGGGCCATGCGACCTGTTCGAGGGTCGTGCGGATTCGTTCGCAGACGGCGAGTGCGTCTTGGGGGCAGGTGTCGGGCATGATGAGTGCGAACTCTTCGCCGCCGTATCGGCATGGGATGTCGGTCTCTCGGATCTCGCGTCTGAGGAGACTGGAGAATCCGGTGAGGACAGCGTCGCCGGCTGGGTGGCCGTAGGTGTCGTTGATGAGTTTGAATCGATCGATATCGAAGATGGCGAGTGAGACGGGACGTTCGTGGCGGGCGCAGCGTGCGAGTTCTTCGCTGAGCCGACGATCGAAGTATGCGCGGTTCCAGAGCCCGGTGAGGCCGTCGATTTGTGCGCGCTGCGCGAGCATCTGGAGGAGGAGATGGGTGCGGATTGCGGCACGGATCCGTACGCGGAGTTCCGCGATATCGAAGGGCTTTGTGACGTAGTCGACCGCGCCGAGGTCGAAGGCGGTGACCTTGTCGTGCGCGCTCGAGAGCCCCGAGAGCATGATGACGGGGGTCTGGACGGTCTCTGGGCGTTCTTTGAGTTGTCTGAGGATCTCGAAGCCGTCGATGTCGGGGAGTTCGATGTCGAGGAGGATGAGGGCCGGGTTGAGGCGTTTGGCCATTTCGAGGCCTTCGGTGCCGGAGGTTGCGGTCTCGAAGTCGAGGGTCTCGTGGCGGAGACGGGCCTTGAGGAGACGCAACACGTCGATGGAGTCATCAACCGCCAGCACGAGCGGGCGGGATGCTTCCAGGTTGGCTGCTTCGATCCTCACGTGATTCGTGGCTTTCTGTGGTTATGCGGCATGATGGCCTGCGATGGCGCGGCGGCAGACATCGACGAGGGCGTCGACAGCGTGCTTGACTGTGGCGGGATCGGGTTCAGGGCCGCCCTCGGTGATTGACGCTTCGAGGGTTCCTGCGATGCGGCTGAGATCTGGGTAGCCGTATCCGCCGGCTGCGCCCTTGAGTTGGTGTGCGAGTGTGCGGAGGTCGCCGAGTCGCTGCTCGTTGAGGTGGCTCTGGAGTGACGCGATGCGTTCTCCGAGTTCGCCGACGAAGAAGTCCAAGAGCTCGACCATGTCCGGATCGTCTGCGAGGTCGCTTCGCAGCGGGTTGATGTGACGAGTTGGGGGCTCCATGAGACCTCCGATTCCGGTCGGAGATCGGCGAGCGGAGACCCCGAGTTGACGAGGTCCACGAAAACGAGAGAATCCACTCGGTGTGGGGATGGACTGGGTTGGCCAATCGGCAAAAACAGCGCGGGCCGCCTGAGTCAGGCGGCCCGATGAGAATGACCCCACGGGGATTCGAACCCCGGTTTCCAGGATGAGAACCTGGCGTCCTAGACCAGGCTAGACGATGGGGCCATCGTGCTGGGAGACGATAACTCGACTCGGGATCGGGTCAAGCCCGAAGCCGAGATTGGGTCCAAGAACAGAGGAGCGAAGGATGCGGAGGGCAAGGGGGAGCAGTCAGCAGGCGGCTGTGGCCAGCGAGCGACGGAGCTGAGAGAGGGCGTAGACCGCGGCTTCGACGTCGGAGTGTCCGACGACGGCCCCGGTTGCGGATCCGGAGCGATCGACCCACTCGGCACGGTGGCAGTCGAAGAGCTGGATTCTGCGTATCGTGAGTTCGCATCCTGCGGCGGTGAATTCTTCCTTCACGCGAGCGCAGGAGGGATAGGGCCGTCCGTCGGTGTGGAAGGAGCACCCCTGCGAGTCGAGTGAGCTCCAGCCGGTCGCGTATAACTCGTCGATTGCAAAGTCGAGTCCCATGTGCTGGCCCTTTCGCTGGATTGCGCGAGCCGCGTGTGGAGCGCGGCGGAAGTCACGCTGCCATCAACCCGGGACGGAGAACGAAGGACGCACCGGGACTCTCTTTCCTGATGAAGGAGTGTACCCGACAAGATTGAGAGAATTCCAGCAGAAAAATCGGTGTGGAGAATGGGAGGATGGGGCGTATGTACGCGATTGTTTCCCTAACGGAAGGGCTCCTCAGTCGGTGATCGAGCGGCTGGCGGGGAGGAGGACGAGCGCGACGACGTCGTAGAGGGCATGGACACCGACGACGATGCCGAATCCGCGCCAGATGTAGAGGATTCCGAAGTAGACACCGGCGAAGAAGAGGAAAGCGGTGAGCGGGAGATTGATGTGTCCGGTGGGGGTGCGGAGGTCGTGGTAGAGGGTGAAGGCGATGGCGGAGAAGAGGACTGCGGTGACGGCTCCGGCCTGCTTCTTTGCGCCAAGGACATCCACGACGATGGTGTGGATGATGGCGATGCAGACGACTCTGAAGACGAGTTCTTCGTAGAGGCCCGCGCCGATGGCGATGGTGAGGCGGGCTTGGGTCGAGAGGCGGTGGATCTCGTTCGCGCCGGTCTGCCCGGCGAGTGGGGCGAGTTCTGCGGCGGCGACGAAGAATGGGATGATGGTCGCGACGACGACGAGGGGTATTGTCCAGACGATCGACTCCATCGCCATCACGGGGATGACGGGGAGTTGGACCGTCCAGCGGTCCTTTCGCAGCGTGTGCCATACGAGGAGGACTGTGGCCAGGACGAGTCCGGGGAGATAGAGACCGAACGCGCCGAAGATCTCAAAGAAGGCGGAGATCATGCGTCGTGCGCTGATTGTTTCGACTGCGCCTGTCGAGGGATTTGAGAGATAGAGGATCGACCCGATCTCGTAGAGCACGAGGAGGGGAGCGAGAAAGACAAGGATGTGGAGGGGGCGCGTGGAGAGGTCGCTGTAGGCGGCGGCCGAGTCATTGGATCGCGACGGCTTTGCGGCCGGCTTTCTGCGTGCTGGTCGCTTTGCTGTCGTCATCGAGTCACAAGAATACGCGAACCCCGCGTGCGCGGGGTTCGTGCTGAGGAATCAGGGTGTGGATAGACGTTCCGGCGGGTGCGCGGAGCGTGTGACTCGCTCGCCGCTCAGGCCTTGGCCTTGAGGCGGGCGTTGAGGCGGCTCTTGCGGCGAGCGGCCTGGTTGCGGTGGATGACGCCGCGCTGCGCGGTGCGGTCGATCGCCTTGATGCAGGCCTTGAACGCCTCGCCCGCCTCGGCCTTTGAGCCGTGGAGCATTTTGTCGTTGAAGACTTTCAGTGCGGATCGCATGCTGCGAAGGCGCCAGCGGTTGAGGGCGCGGCGCTTGGAGTTCTGACGGACACGCTTGCGGGCGGAGAGTGAATGAGCCATGCGGGAGACAACCTCGTTTCGAGTCCGCAGGGCTTCTGCGGACGGGAGAGAAGTATTGGGTGGTCTCGGGCAGAGTTCAAGAGTTCGGGCTTCGGCAGTTGCCGAACGTGGAATGGCCGCTTAACCTTTGTCCTTGCCCTTCGGTGGGCAGTATGCAGGCGTAGCTCAATTGGATAGAGCACCTGACTACGGATCAGGAGGTTAGGGGTTCGAGTCCCTTCGCCTGTGCTTAGAGAACGACCCCGGAGCGGATGCCCCGGGGTCGTTGGCTTTTTGAGGTCAATCAGATTCGAGTGCCTGGTCGTATCGATTGGACTTTGTTCGGATGGCATGCGAGCGGTCTCGCCGTGCCTTCATGGCTCATCGGGATGCCGGTGCGCCATGGACATCGACCTCGATGGGCGTCGGGAGTTTGAGCCCTTCGAGTTGGTTGAGGATGAGAGTTTTGTCGCCGACGAGGACAAGGACCGCGCGATCGAGATCGACGGCCAGGGCCGCGGCCTTGTTGATGGCATCCACGGTGATGGTGTCGAGTTCGAGCAGATCCTTCGCGATTGCTTCGTAGGACATGCCGACGGCGAGGGGACGCGTGGCATTTGCGAGGAGGCCGGCGAGCCCCTGGTAGCTCTCGACAAGATCTGCCTTGACGGTCTCGCGGCTCTTTGCGAGTTCGGACTGGTCGATGGTTGCGTTGCGGAGCGCGTCGAATTCCTTGAGGAACTCGGCGACGGCGGGTCCGGTTGCATCGGCTCTGATGGCGGCTCCTGCGGTGAGCATGCCGCGGGTTCGGAAGGGGGAGATCGATGAGCGTGCGCCGTAGGTGTATCCGTTGCGTTCGCGGAGGTTCTGGTTGAGTCGGCTTGTGAATGAGCCGCCGAAGAGCGTGTTGATCATGGTGTTGACGGCCCGCGCGGGCGAGTCGTAGGGAGGCGCGGGCATGGCGAACCGGACGACGGTCTGGACGGCTCCGGGACGATCGACGAGAAGGACTTTGAGTCCGGAGGGAGAGTCCGCATCGGCGATGGGAGATTTGGGGAGGGGCTCTGCGGCGGGCACGGTCCAGACGCCGAAGGCGCGTTCGAGCGCCTGTCTGGCTTCGTCGCGGGTGATATCGCCCGCGATGAGGATGGTGGCGTGCTCGGGGCGGAAGATCTGATGGACTTTGGATGTGACGTTCTCGATGGAGATGGACTCGACGCTCTGGCGTGTTCCTGAGAGGGGGCGTCCGTAGGGGCTGGAGTCGCCGAAGAGGGCGCGGTTTGCAACGCGGGCGGCGACGATTTGTGGGTTGTCGTCCTGCTGGCGGAGATTCTCGATGTGGAGCGTGCGGACGCGAGCCCAGTCTTCGGGCTGGAGGGAGGGGCGGATGAGGGCGTCGGCGAGCAGCGGGATCGCACGGTCGGCGTTGCGTTTGATGACCGTCATGGAGGCGTGCGCGGTCTCGACGCTTGCAGCGGCGTCGAATGTCGCTCCGAGCGAGGAGACCGCGTCTGCGAAGCCGATGGCGTCGAGGTCTGCGGCACCCTCGTCGAGCATGTCTGCTGCGAGCGTGGCGAGTCCGGGGCGGGCCGGATCGTCGATGGGGGCTCCGGGCGCGAAGAGGGTGGTGATGGAGACAAGGGGGATGGAGGGCTTGTGGAAGTGGAGTACCGTGATGCCGTTCGAGAGCGCGAATGAGTCGGGACTCGGCGGCATCCAGGGCGAGCCGGCGGGCTCGTCGGGTTGCGAGTCTCTTGCGCTTGGGAGTCGATCGGGCGTTTCGGGGAGGATGCGCCCGATGAGCCGCGCATCGGGCGTGAGGACTTGTGCGGCCCAGCGTCGGACGGATTCGGGCGTTGCGTTGCGGTAGCGGTCGAGATCGCGTTTGAATGAATCCGGTTCGCCGAAGTAGAACTGGTATGCGTTGAGTGCGTCGGCGCGGCTGAGGACATCCTGCATGGAGCCGAGCATCTCGAGCTCGCGGGAGGCCTTGAAGCGTTCGAGTTCGTCGGGAGATGGGCCGCTCTCAAGGAGCGTGCTGATCTCTTCGTCGATCAGCGTCTCGAGTCGGCCGAGGTCGGCATCGGGCATGGCGTAGACGTTGAGCGCGAGGACGGATCCGAGGAGGTTGGAATCCTGGTAGGCCTCGACTTCGGCGGCGATTCCCTCGTCCATGACAAGACGCTTGTAGAGGCGGCTTGACTTTCCGTCGGTGAGGATCTGTGCGAGGAGATCGACCTCGGCGTTGCCATCTGTGTAGATCGCGGGCGAGTGGTACCAGATGCTGATGAGGGGCAGCTGGACCTTGTCGAGCGTGGTGTAGCGGACGACACGGTCGAGACGGGCTGGGGGGGCGATCTTTCCGGGTGTGGGCGCGCCGGCGGGGAGGTCTGCGAAGAGTGACTCGATGATCGGCTTGATTTCTTCAGGATCGAAGTCGCCGACGATGCTCATGGAGATGTTTGAGGGGACGTAGAAGGAGGCGAAGAAGTCCTGGACATCGTGGACCGTTGCGGCTTCGAGGTCCTGGTGTGTGCCGATGGTGGGGATGTGGTACGGATGCGACTCGGGGAACATGAGTTGGGTGGCGATGAGATAGGACCGTCCGTAGGGGGCGTTCTCATATGACTGGCGTCGCTCGTTGCGAACGACATCGCGCTGAAGGTCGAGTTTCTCCTGGGTCATCATGCGGCCGATATCTTCGAGTCGATCCGCTTCGAGCCAGAGGAGCGTGGGGAGGAGAGAGGAAGGGCCTGACTGGAAGTAGTTTGTGCGGTCGTAGGAGGTGGTCGCATTGTTGGAGCCGCCTCCAGATTCCATGATGAGGTCGAACTGGTTGTCGGGGACGCGCTCGGTGCCCATGAACATGAGATGCTCGAAGAGGTGGGCAAAGCCGGAACGCCCTTTGGGTTCGTCTTTTGAGCCGACGCGATACCAAAGGTTGAGTGCGGCGAGAGGGAGCGAGCGGTCCTGGTGGAGGATCACGGTCATGCCGTTGTCGAGCTGGTAGCGCTCGTATGGAACCGATTGTGCGGCGACGGGGAGTGTCGCGAGGGTAACCATCGCAGCAAGTGGGACGATCCTGGGCAGCATGTGGGCTCCTGGCGTTGGGGGCGGAGGTTGCGGCGATCGGTGCCGAGTGAGATTACGGGGTTGACGATTCGGGCGGGAGGTACTCTATTGTCATCGGCGCGTAGCACTCGAATGCGCCGTCCTGCGCGTTCACGCGTGCGGGGCGGACCTTGTCGTGGTCGGCCTCGATCGTCGGGATGCGCGGTGATCGGTATTCGATGATGTCGGATGCAAGGACGATGGCGCCGGCGATACACGCGGCTGCACACATCGCGAGTCTTGCGGGGCGTGCGCGATCGATGGGCCAGAGGAGCCCAGCAGCGGCGAGGACGCACAGGGCGGGGAGAATGGATGCGCTCTGGCGGGCGTAGCCGTAGAAAGCGATCGTGACGACCAGCTTTGCGAGGAGGATGACGGTCCACTCTACGCCGCGGCGGGCGAGGAGGAGGCGGATTGCGCCGGCGGTGATGAGGATGAGGATCGGGATTCGCCAATAGAGCGCGTCGGGCCAGGGAACCACTGCTACATCTACGGGTTGGCGGACGAGGGCGCGGCCGAGCGGCGCGTTGGTGATGCCGAGGCCGCCGGTGATGCCACCCTCGAAGCGGAGGAGTTTTTGGCCGACGAGCGAGAGCCACGCGGCTGGGTCTTCACGGATGTATCCGAGTCCGGCGCGGTAGCCCTCGTTGTAGAGTTTGAGGTGGCTGGGGAGGGCGAAGGTGAGGTTCGGGTCCGGGCCGAAGCGAGCATCGAACGCGGCGCGAGAGAACCCGCCTCCGGAGTCGGGGTGGTTGGCGAGTGCGAAGCAGAGCGGCCCCTGGCTGGAGACGAAGATGGGCGTCTTGAGGGGCGCGGGGATGTAGCCGAACTCTTGCTCGAAGTAACGGCGGACGCGGGCCTCATTGATCTCTGGCTCACGCGCAGCGAGGGCGATGGAACTGAGGTACGCGGCGTTGTCGAGGCGAGCGAAGGGGGGAAGGGTGTCCATGAAAGCCCGGGCGTCGGGCGTCCACGATGGGCGGAGGGTTGCGTAGTCGGGGAGGCGCTCGGCGGAGGTGTTCATGCGCTCGGTGGCGCGGGTGCCGGCGATGCTCCATGGGAGGCAGACGAGAATTGAGCAGACGATGGCGAGCGCACCGAGGAGCGCGCGACGACCACGCGCGACTCCAGAGGTCAGGGTGACTGGTTTGGCGACTTCCCAGGCGATGAGCATGAGCATGAGGAGTGTGTGCTCGGCGCGGACAAGGGTGGCGAGACCGTGGAGGATGCCGAGAGCGAGGGTGGTTGCGATCGAGGCGGGCAGGGCGGCGGGTGGTCTTGCGCCGAGCGCGATGATGGAGACGAGCAGGAGCGTGTAGAGCGTTTCGCCGTTGAGCGATGTGGCGAGGGCGGAGGCATGGAAGGAGAGGGCGAACCAGAGGGACGCGATGATTGCGATGGAGCGGGCGCGGGGGGCGGAGAGAGAGCCGCTGAGGGTGCGGAGCGCGGCGATGTAGAGGATCGGGCAGGTGAGGGCGGAGCAGACGCACCAGAGGATCTTGTATGAGGTCCAGTCGGTCGTTGCGGGGGATGCGCCGAGGATGGAGAGGATGTGGGCGACGGCGGGAGAGTGGATGGGGAGGCCGTACTCGAAGGGGGTGCCGCCGTGGATCGCTTTGATCCAATCTGTCCAGAGCGGGGCGTCACCCTCGAAGAGGACGGAGTGGGGCCATTTTTTATCGACAGAGGAGAAGAGGAAGAGGAGGCGCGAGGTGAGTGCGATGAGGGCGAGAGCCGCGGCGATGGAGAGATTGAGGAGTCGTGTGCGCCGGACGGGTGCGGTCATGGGGAAGGGTAGGGCGAGATTGGGGGCATCTTCGCGCGTGATGCGTGCTTGAGGAGTCCCCCGCTGTCGCTTGGTCTTGGTGATCGAAAGGATTCAGCCGATGAGAACGGTGAAGCAACCGAGGATGATGGAGCCGCCGTGGGCGGTGGTGTCGCCCATGCGAGCAGCGGGCAGGCCACCGATGAGGACGGTGCCGGAGCCCTTGGCGATGACGTCGGGCGGTCCGACACAGACGGCCATGTCTGTGGCACGTGCGGCAGGGAGCCCACCGATGAGGACCGTGGGACAGCCGGGGGGGAGGATGGGTCCGCCGACGTGGGGCTTGGGGCCGTCGAACATCGGACAGACGTGCATATCGGAGATTCGTGCGGCGGGCATTCCCATGGGGGCTCTCGCTCAGTATTGCTCGGGGAGGTCGTCCCAGAGAAATTCGACAGGGGGCTGCTTCTCACGAGCGACTTTGTACTTTTCGATGCGAGGGTCGGTGAGTTCGCCTGCGAGATAGACGGTGGCGCGTGCGGAGGCGCAGATGCGGGCTATGTGGGGAGGATTACCGGCTTCTTCGTGTGGGACTTCGTCGATGTGCTTGGCGAATGCGGCGTGTGCGTGATTGGGGGATGCGGCGATGGCGTCGGCGCGGATGCGACGTGCCGCCCAGACCTGCAAGTAGGCATCGCTGACGGTGTCTTTGGGGAGATAGGTCTTGACGAGGTCTGGGAGGACCTCGGGCACGGGCTTTCCGGCGAGTTTCTGCTTGGCAGCGATGAGACGCTTGGTTCGGGGGATGTCGTTCCGCTCGATTGCCTCAACCTTGTCGAAGGCCATCATGCTTTTTTCGCTATCGGCCTGGCGAGGTTCGAGACGGGCGACTTCGGTTCGGACACGAGCTGCGAAGGCGTCTGTGCCGCCGTGCGGAGTGAGCACGAGGAGCGTGGAGAGCATGAGGTTTGCGTAGTCGATGGCCCATGTAGATTTCACGAGGAAGCGATCGAAGTGGTCGGCGGCCTTTGCTGCTGCGGCGGCGTCGAGGAAGTCGCCGACCATCTGGCATGCGTAGGCCTGACGCTGGAACTCTTTCCCGTCTGTGGGAGGACGGAGGAGATTCGGTGTTGTGAGTTCGGGGACGACATCGGGGCGCTCGTAGAAACGGATGAGGTCGAGCACTCTTGAGTATGCAGATGGGCCCGAGGTCGGCTTGACATTCTCGCGGATGAACTCAGATACATGAGCGGGTTCGATGCCACGGGGTACTCGGAAGCCGCCGTAATCGCCGCCGAAGACGAATGCGTCGAGAAGCTCATTCGCTTCGCTCTGGCTGTAGCGTACGAGTGTGATTCGGGGCTTTCCGGATGGATCTTTGAAACCGGCGAAGCCGCCCTTGGGGGGGAACTTCGGCGGCTGGATGGGGGGCATTCCGCCGGGGATTCCGGGCGTCCCGGGAGCGGATGGAAGACCTGGCGCGCCTGGGGGCGGGGAGAAGCCCGGTGCGACGGGAGGGATGTTGGGCGGCTTTGGAGGTTGGAAGCCCGACATTGTCAGCTCCAGTTTTCGGTGACGGGGCCGCTGATGGATCGAAGACGGGCGACGGCGGAGTCGTGGTACCACCCTGTCTTTCCGACGGGTGGCGGAGCGGCTGGAGGGGTGTGGGGCTCGAAGCAGGCGTACCAGATCTTGAGGGGCGTGTCGCAGATGCGCTTCGACGCGTTGACGGCGTTTGACTTGGAAGTGCCGACTCCGGTCATGAGTTCGGTCGCGCCGAGCGGATTGACCCCTACGGGGTTGTCCTTGGCCGTGTGGAAGGTCTCGAACATGACATGCCCTGACTCGTGTGGATAGGTGAACGGGAGATTGTCCGATGCGTCCATGACAGGGCCTGAGGTTGTGTTGCATGCCATGATGCATGCCCACCTGAGCGGTGCTCTGGGCCTGTAGTCGTCGGGGAGGTCCTGCATGAGCATGAAGGCGATGCCGCGGAGCGAGTGGCCTTTGAACTCGTCGATGATGTAGCAGTCCATACGGTCATCGGTTCCCGGGGCTGCGCGGATGACCCGTCGCATATCGGGAGAACCGAGGGCGAAGGCGGGATCAGGCGTGTCGTCCTCGACGCTGGTGAGGTCGAGTCGCACGACGGAGATGGTGGCGTTGGCGTCGTCGGTGGTCTCTTTGCGGATGATGATGCGTTTGCCATCGCTCCGGGAGATGATGAGATCGACGGACCCGTGCGAGTCTCCTGAGCCGGGGTTGTTGACGGCCTTATCGAAAGCTGTGGGATTCGGGTAGGCGTGGCCCTTGTAGTCTTTGGGTAGTGCGGCGATGATGGCGCGGGCGATCTCGAGGGGGGTTTGACCGGCTGTGAGGTTGACTTTGACCTCTTCCTTCAACGAAGCGGCGATGATGGCGGCGGTCACGCCACCCGCGACAGCACCGACTGCGGCGCCGATGGCGGCGCCCTTTCCTGCATCGCCTCCTGCTGCGTGTCCGATGCCTGCGCCGGCCGCGGCTCCGATGGCTCCGCCAGCGACAGCACCGGCGGCGGCGGCGCCTGCGATGGCTCCTGCGGAAGGCGGTTCGCCGACGCAGAACGACATGGTTGAGCCGCCTGCGGCGGGCGAGCCATGTACATCGGAGATGACGATCATGTCGGCGGCGGGTGGGTCGATGTACTCGATTTTGGGATCGACGAGTTTGGGCGCCATTTCGGCCTGGGCGAAGGCACGACGGTACCACCTGAACGTGCGGCGACGGAGAATCTTGTCGGTCATGCCACCGACGGGAGAGCCCCCGACCGAGGAGCGGAAGACATGGAAGCAGAGACGGATGCGTTTCTCGTTCGCTGGATTGCCGACGGGGAGCGTCGCGTAGAGGGTGCACTTGTCGGAGGCCTTGCATCCTTGGATGACGTACTTGGCCTGCACGACCTGGTCGAGAATCTCGTAGACGTCTTTGGCTTCGGTGCCATCGGCCATGTCGGAGGTGAAGAGGCCCTGTGCGGTTCCATCGGCTTTGATCGGATCGCCTGAGAGTTCCTTGAGATCGGCCTCGTCGGTGACGAGACGGAGGTAGCGTGAGCGATAGCCCTTGAGCTTGGGATCGAGTTTCTTGCACTTGATCTTGAGCTTGCGTTTGGAGGCGTCGGCATCAGTGAAGGGCTCGTGCTTCTCGATTGAACCGTCGGCGTTATAGACGGGCTTGAGAGCCATCAACTCGACTTCGATCTCGTCGGCACTCGCTCCCGGATCGACCGCTTCGATCTTGAATGAGTCGGGGTCCTGTGCGGCGTCGGCGTTGTGCCCGTAGGCGGTCGGAAACGCCTTGAGTCCATCGGCACCGGTCTTGTTGCAGACGTAATTGCTCACGTTCAGGAAGTCGTCGATCGTGCGATCATCCTTGTACTTGGGCTTTTTCTGATCGTCGACGAAGCGGAGACTCGGCGGGGGCACGCCCTTCCGCTTGAACGGGTGCTTTTTGTCGGTGCCCTTGTCGTGTTTATTCTTCTTGATATCGGGGATTGTGACCTTGTCGCCCTTCTGGAGCGGGCGTTTCTCGAGTTCTTTGAGGAGCGCGGCGTTGGCGCTGTCGCCGCGCAAGGGGTCGCAATTGAGAAAGCCGTTGGCAATAGCGAGCGTGCAGAGCGTGTCTCCGCTCCGGGCTTCAACGACCTTGGGCATCGCTCGCTCCTGTGGCGTTCGGATTGGATGGTGTGTCTGCGTGGCTCATTTGTTCTGCCATGCTTCTTTGTCTAGGTTCGGGAAGGTGACCTCTGCTTCTCCGGGATCGATGCCGTCGACTCTTGCGGTACCCATGTCGTCGAGTGTTCCGCTGACGACGCTGCCGTCGGGGAGCTTTACCTCGTAGTACTCGCCGGGCACCGGGTTGTCTTCTTCATCCTTGAGTTCGATGGCGATCCAGTTCTTCTTGGTCTCTTCCTCGGGTGATGCGCCGAACGGCTTGACTGCGGCTTCTCCGTACTTGCCGCTCTGGGTCTTGCGTTGCTCGGCCTTGATCTCTTCGATCTCTCCGGGGTTGGCGTTGTCGGCCTCGTGGGGCTTCTTCGGGCCTGCGGGGGGGACGAGTGTGCAGAGTTTGCCGGACTTTGGAGATGCCATGGCGGGTGTCTCAGTTGATCATGACGAGGCCGCCCTTGAGGGCGAGCATGCCGCTGCCCACGACGTCGGTCTTGGGGCTCTTGAGTTCGGCCATGCCCGATGACTCGATCTTTGCTGATGCGTCGGATTTCATTTCGAGCTGGGCTGTCTTGGTCTTGATGCTGGCTGCGGAGGTGATCTCGATCTCGCTGTCGGCCTTGATGAGAATGCTGGTCTTCTCGATGGCGATGGCGGTGCCTCCAACCTTGATGGTGATGTTTGTGTCGGCTTCGAGGCAGATGTTATTGGCCTTGAGGTAGTAGTCTGACTTGACCTTCTCGGAGTGGTTCGACTCGAACTCTTCGGCGACGTCACCGGCGACGGCGAGTGAGAGGGTCTTTGCAACCTTCGTGGCCTGCTTGCCCTTGACGGTGAGACTGCGGTCGTTGCCGACTTCTTCGACGTGGTCGTTGTCGACGGTCTCGTGGCGGTCGTGCTTGATGTGTTCGTACTGATCGTTGTCGACGGTGAGGTGTCGGTTGTGGAGCACGGACTCGAAGCGGTCGTTCTTGACGCGTATGTCGATGTTCTTCTCGGCGTGGATGAAGACCTGCTCTTCGCCCTTTTTGTCTTCGAAGCGGATCTCGTTGAAGCCCTGCCCGCTTTTGCTGGAGTTTGACTTGATGCCGCTGATCGTCTTCATGCCGGGGAGTTCGTAGGGTGTCTTGTTGATGCCGTTGTAGACTCTTCCGGTGATGATGGGGTGGTCGGGATCGCCTTCGACGAACTCGACGATGACCTCCTGCCCGACGCGCGGGGTATGGATCGCGCCCCAGCGTTTGCCGGCTACGGTCTGCGAGACGCGGATCCAGCAGGAACTGGTCTGGTCGCCCTTGGCGTCACGATCCCAGTGGAAGAGAACCTTCACGCGGCCGTGCTCATCGACGTCGATCTCCTCGCCCGACTTTCCGACGACGGTCGCGGTCTGGCAGCCGCTGATCAGGGGCTTGGGCGTTGAGCGGGCGGGACGGAACTGCTGCTTTGCGTCCATGACGACCATCGAGCATGAGTACGAGTCTTGTCCGGAACCGGGCGAGGCCCCGCTGCGGTACTCGGCGATGGAGGCCTCGCGAACGACGGCGACGATGAGGTGCTTCTTGTTCTGGTCTTCGCGGGGGTGCTCTTTCAGGTCGAACGTGTAGCCGGGACGGACGGAGCGTGCGTCGGTTGCGGCGCGGACGATGGCGTGCTCTGCCTGGAGTTCCTGCAGTCGGATCTTGGCGTACTTGTCGCCATCGGAAGACTCGACGTACTCGCCCGGCCAGTCGTACATCTCGAACTCGGCGGCGGCGTGCTGCTTGGGTTCGGCGGCCTTGCTGAGCAGGAGTTTCTTGGGGAGTTTGAAGTCGAAGTCCTTGAGGACGTATGCGCCTGGCTGGACGTGGTGCTCGATGGTCCACGAATCGACGCGTTCGCGCATGCCCGCGCCGCGCTGCTCGGGCCGATAGATCATGGACTCGAGCCCTTCAACGGGGCCGTGCGCGCTCGGCGCGTCGGCGAGCATGAGCGTGTGTTTCTTTTCTTCGTGCTTGAAGTAGTAGTAGATGCCTTCCTGCTCCATGAGTCGGCTGAGGAAGTTGAAGGCGGTTTCGCGGTACTGGACGCAGTACTCCCAGGTGCGGTAGGTGCCGGTGAGGCCGCTGGTGTCGAGATCGGAGAATCCGAAATCGTTGCATACCTTGCGGATGATGTCCGGGACTGTCATCTCCTGGAAGATTCGGCAGTCGGATGTTCTGGTGAGAAACCAGAGCCATGGGACGACGGTCATCTCGTAGCGTGCGAGCTCGCCCTCGGCATCGATCTGTGAGAAGCGTGAGACGAAGCCGTTGAAGAACTCGGGCGTGCGGGAGCCGTCGGCGCGTTCGAGGCGGAGCACGACGCGCTCGCCGAGGATCTTGTCGAACTTGATCTGCTTGTCGGTGCTGGAGACCCGGAGGTCGAAGCGGAAGGGGCGGCTGAGTTGCTCGGTGCCGCGGAAGGAGTCGATGACGAGCACGTCCTCCCCGAGCGGCGTTCCGAGCGCCATGAGTCGCTGGGTCTGGGTTGGGAGGAGTGGCATGCGACGCTACCTCGGGGAATCTGTGGGACTGCTGCTTGCCCTGCACTATACCAAACGGCGGGGGCTCGGCTCGATTCCCGCGCGGTCGTGATGCTCAAGAAAGCACCGTGGAGGGGCTTCCGGCGCGAATAAAGCGGTAACTGGAGCGTGTGGGGCACTTTCCGGGGCGTTATCAGGTGAAGTCATAGACGAAGTCGGCATCCTTGGCGGAGACACGGACACCTGTCAGGGTTGCTCCTTCGAGCATCGTGGAGAGGAATCGGCGGCTGAGAGCGGGGAGCAGGGTCCCGGTGAGGATCGCGTCGATCATGCGGCCACCGGACTCGTGCTCGGTGCAGCGGCTGCGGATGAGTTCGATGGCCGCGTCGTCGATGTCCATGCTGACTTTATGGTTTGCGGCGACGCGTCTGACGATGCGCCCGAGTTGCAGGCGGATGATGCTTCGGATCATCTCGTCGCTGAGGGGGACGTAGGGGATCACGGTGATGCGTCCGAGGAGCGCGGGTGGGAAGACCTTGAGCAGTGGTTCGCGGAGCGCCTTGGCGAGGGAATCGACGTCCGGCATCAGCTCCGGATCCTTGCACATGTTCATGATGAGGTCGGTGCCGGCGTTGGTGGTGAGGATGATGACTGTGTTCTTGAAGTCGATGAGCCGCCCTTCGCCGTCTTCCATGAAGCCCTTATCGAAGACCTGAAAGAAGATCTCGTGGACGTCGGAGTGGGCCTTCTCGACTTCGTCGAGGAGGACGACGGAGTAGGGCTTGCGGCGGACGGCTTCGGTGAGAACGCCGCCCTCGCCGTATCCGACGTAGCCCGGGGGCGCGCCCTTGAGGGTGGAGACGGTGTGGGCCTCCTGGAACTCGGACATATTGATGGTGATGAGGTTGTGCTCACCTCCGTAGAGGGTTTCGGCGAGTGTGAGCGCGGTTTCGGTCTTTCCGACGCCGCTCGGCCCGGCGAGCATGAAGACGCCGATGGGTTTGTTGGGATTGTCGAGTTTGGCGCGGGAGGTCTGGATGCGTTTGGCGATCGCTTCGAGTCCGTGGCTCTGGCCAATGACGCGCTTTCCGAGCGTGTCGGCGAGGTTGAGGACCGATTCGATCTCGTTCTTGACCATGCGCCCGACGGGGATGCCTGTCCAGTCGGCGACGACGGAGGCGACGGCCTGAGCGTCGACGCTTGCCATGATCAGGGGCGAATCGCCCTGGAGGGCGGCGAGTTCGGCCTGGAGCGCCTTGAGTTGCTCGAGAAGTTTGACGCGATCCTCGCTCGGGGGCGGGGCCGCTGGGGAGGGATCGGCGGGCTTGTCCTGCTGCGGGCCACGGAGACGGGTTCGCAGGTCGAGGATCTTCTCGACGAGTGCGCGCTCGCTCTCCCAGTGTTTTTCGAGCTTTGCGAGGTGTTCTTTCTGCGACGCGATGCGTGCTTCGATGTCTGCGCGGCGGGCGGCGTGCTCGACGCCGACGGCTTCTTCGCGACCGATGATCTCGATCTCGGTTTCGAGTGCCTGGATTCTCCGGCGGGTGTCTTCGACTTCGGGTGGGACGGCGTGCTGCCCGATCGCCACGCGAGCGCAGGCGGTGTCGAGAAGACTGACGGATTTGTCGGGGAGTTGGCGTGCAGGGATATAGCGATGGCTGAGGCGCACGGCGGCCTCGATGCCCTCGTCGAGGAGCTGGACCTTGTGGTGGCGTTCGAGCATTCCGGCCATTTTGCGCATCATGATGATGGCTTTGTCCTCGGTCGGTTCATCGACCTGGACGACTTGGAAACGCCGCGTGAGCGCGGGGTCTTTCTCGAAGTACTTCTTGTACTCTGCCCATGTGGTGGCGGCGATGGTGCGGAGGTTGCCTCGGGCGAGGGCGGGCTTGAGCAGGTTGGCGGCATCGCCGGTGCCCGCCGCGCCGCCGGCACCGATGAGCGTGTGGGCCTCGTCGATGAAGAGGATGATCGGCTTTGGTGATGCCTGGACCTCGTCGATGACCTGGCGCAGGCGGTTCTCGAACTCGCCCTTCATGCTGGCACCCGCCTGGAGGAGCCCCATGTCGAGGGCGAGGAGGGAGACGTTTTTGAGCGGAGGGGGCACATCGCCTTGGACGAGGCGGTGGGCGAAGCCCTCGACGACGGCGGTCTTTCCGACGCCTGCCTCACCTGTGAGGATGGGGTTGTTCTGGCGGCGGCGCATGAGGATGTCAACGACCTGGCGGATTTCTTCGTCTCGTCCGACGATGGGATCGATCTTGCCGGTACGGGCCTGCTCGGTGAGATCGACGCAGAATCGCTTGAGGGCCTCTCCCTTGCCCATCTGAGCCGGGGCCATGGAGCCGCTGGCTTCGCCGGGGGTTCCTGCCTGGGCACCCCCTGCCTCGCGTGCGGCGAGCGTGTCTTCGACGGAGCCCTCGACGATCTTTGCGAAGTTCTCCGAGAGATCTTCTGCCTTGATCTTGTCGAATTCGCCGGAGATGCGTTTGAGGACGTTTCGAAGGTCACGGGTTTCGAGGATGCCGATGAGGAGGTGTCCGCTTCGGATGGCGGACTCATTGAACATGAGGGAGCCGTAGACCCATGCGCGTTCGACGGTGGACTCGAACTGGACGGAGAGATCGGAGATCGAGGATGCGCCGCGGGGGAGTCTGTCGAGTGCGTTGGTGATGTCGGCGGCGAGGCGGCTGGGTTCGAGTTTGTAGTGCTTGATGATGCGGAGGAGATCGGAGTCCTGGAGCTGGAGGATCTGGTGGATCCAGTGCTCGAGTTCGACGTAGGGGTTGCCCCGCATCTTGCAGAAGACGGTTGCCGCTTCGGCTGCGCGGTAGCAGAGACTGTTGAGTTTGCCGAAGAGAGCCGCACGAGAGATCTCTGCCATTTCATGCTCCGATGGCCCGTTCGTTGGGCGATTGAGTGATTCTACACTACGCCATTCCCTTGAGGACGAGGTCGTCGGCGTCTCTCTCTGGCGGTTTGGTGTTGAGCCATGTGGTCCAGCCGAGACGTCCGGATGAGCCAAGACGGACGGCGGGAACCTCTTCACGCTTGAGGATGAGGCGGCAGTCCCAGCAGAACTCGCGGCCGCTGTAGTTGAGGACCCAGTCGTAGAGGCGTCCGAAGCTTTTCCCCAGGGGTAGGAATCGCTCGTAATCGGCGAGCCCCATGGGTCCGAGACGGATGCGGAAGGATTGGAGGACGTCCCATGTTCGGGAGCCGACGATGCAGGTCTTTCCCAGCGTGCCGCTCGCGGGATCGGCGCCGAGGACGCAGACGGCGTCGGCAGGAAGATCCATCCACCGTCCGACGTATTCCTCGATCGAGCATCGGATGCCGAAGTAGCTGGAGATGATGGCGGCGAGGCCCTCTGGGTTCCTGGTCTGGATGGCGAGACGACCGGCGAAGTGCTGCTTTGCGAGGTCTGAGACCCGGTCTCGATCCTGGAGCGATGGCGTGCCGTATCCCGCGAGAGAGAAGACGTAGTTGCCGAACGGGTCTTCGTCGGGCCTGTCGAAACTGACGGCCTGATGACCGACGCTCCAGGCGCGGTACATCAGAGAGATCATGCGATGATTGAAGATGTCGAGGAAGCGAGAGAGCGTCTGGTCTCTGGAGTTCAGTTCGCGATCGTGTGCGTATTCGGTGACGTGGAGCGGGAGAGGGCCGTTCGGTCCGAGGAGCCCCATGAAGTGGACCAGCATGCGTGGGGATGCGACGGCCTTGTCGCCTTCGGGCATGACGACACGGGAGATCGTTGAGGGGGGGAAGGCGAGACTTGCCTCCTGGCCGAAACGCACGGGGTCTTCGGAGATCCGATCGGATCTGCCGACGCGGGGGCGTTCGGCGTGCGCGGCTTCGAGGCGGCGGACGGCCTGAAGGAAATCGAAGGCGTGCGGCGTCTGGTGCAGCCGCTCGATCAGATCGTGTGTCGTTTCCCGATCGTCGCCGGCCATCGCATCACCTCTCCTCGCTCGTTGGAGACGATAACCGTCTCTGTGAACGAGTTGATGGAAACGTACTGTGTGAAGAACGCGTCGAGGACTGAACCGAGGACGAAGATGCCGAGCCCTTCGAAGGGTTGCTCTTCCATACGGAGTGTGATCTCTGAGCCGCGTGCGAAGGAGACCGGACCAGAGGCGTGCACGCGGCGTGTGATCGGCTGGGCGGCGATGGAGCGTACGCCTGCGATCTGCTTCATCATGGCGGCGTCGGCGGGATCGACGTAGAGGGTGAGGAGATCTCGGAGGGCGGCGGCACCCTGGCTTTCGTCGCTGTCAGCGAGCGAGAGGTAATTCAGCCCGAGGTGGCTGACGAGACGCCACGCGGTTTCGCCTTGTGCGAAGGAGGGCCTTGGGGGCGTGGGGCCGGCGAGGACGCGGGTGGATTCGATGGCAACACCAACGTCGAGTTGGAAGTCGGTCTGCCCGACACCGATGGGCATGCGGAGCGGCAGGTCTCGATTGGTGCAGAGTGCTTCGACGCCGAGTTGTCGGAGATCGCCTCTGTAGGGCGCGGCCTTGGCGTCGACGAGGGAGACGTAGGCCTCGGACCCGCCGTAGCTCGAGCGGCGGCCGCCTTGTCGCTCGCGTTCTGAGAGTTTGCGGGGTTGCCTGTGTATGGAGAAGTACGCGGGTGCGTCGTTGTCGGCGTCGAGATCGGTGGCGGAGTAGAAGGGCTTGAACTCTGTAAGGTCTTCGAAGCCGGCGCCATAGCCGGTGACGCGTTCGATCTGGTAGACCTCGAAGTCGAGCGGTCTGGTTCGATCGGGAACGACGTGGAACTCATGGAAGCGGTCCGAGACGTGGATGCGGTCGAGCTTTTTAGGGAAAAGGTTGATGACTGGGGTAGCGAAGAGGGCGATGTTGTTCAGATCGATCTTCTCGAGCTTGGGATCCTCGGCCTTGAGCGGCACGATGATCTCCATCTCGTTCGTTCCGTTGCGGCGGACTCCGGTCTGGAGTCCGGAGAGTTCGACGAAGAGGAACCGCTGCGGGAAGCTGAAGTATTCGTGCAGCATGCGGTAGCCGTGGAAGGATCTGGGCCCGAAGCGGAGCATGGCGTCTTTCGGATCGAAACCGACGCGTCGGACGTGTTCTTTGCCGGCGCGTTCCTGCCATTGCACGGGGCGTGCGGCGGGGCGTGTGATGACGCCCTCGGCGTGCGCGAGCAGGGCCTCGTAGATGCGTGCGGGGACGTCGCCGGAGCCGCGGAGGAAGAGGGTGAGGCGATCGAGCGAGATCTCTTTGAAGGAGAGTCCGGCGGTGGCGCGGAGCTTGATGCGGATGGCTGCGCGTCGGACTCCGTTACGCGGCAGTGAGAGGGTTTCGACGTCTCTGGTGTGGTAGGACACCTCGGAGATCGCGATCGGGAGGAGCGTGACTTGCTGTGAGGTGCGGTACTCGCACGCGGTCTGCTCGTTGCGGGCGATTTGGCTTCGCATGGATGCGCCGCGCGGGATCGCGAAGCCGGGAGCGAGCCCGGCATCCTCGAGATCGGGCATGATCTGCACGACGGCCATCGAGGGCGTGGGTGCGAGGTAGTGCGGACAGACGCTTTCGAGAAGGGAGTTGGTGAAGCGGGGGAACTCGGCATCGAGTTTGAGTTGGACCCGTGCCGCGAGGTAGGCGAATGATTCGATGAGGCGTTCGACGTATGGATCGTTGCAGTCGAACTGCTCCAGCGAGAGTCGCTGGGCGATCTTTGGGAACTCTTTGGCGAACTCGTGAGCGGACTCACGGATGTGTGCGAGTTCTCGCTCGTAGTAGTCGAGAAACTGGCGTCGGCCCCGATTATCCATCGAGCCCCTCCTTCACGCGGCACTCTCCGGTTTCGAGATCGACTTCCGTGCGGAGGTAGAGGCGTTCGGGCAGGGGATACGCCCAGAGTTCGCCCTCGATCTCGATTCCAATGGAGGGTCCGGAGCCGGGGGTTGTGACGACACGGATGGAGAGACCGGCGCTTGCGATCCTGGGCTCGAACCTTTCGATCGCGGCTGTGACGAGGCGTTCGAGCTGATCGGGGGGGAGACTGGTTGAGGAGCGACCGGAGAGGTCGGGCATGCCGTAGTTCAGGACGGATGTGGCGGCGGTGGGATAGTCGTCGAGTTCACCGGTGAGGGTCTTGTTGGGCGAGTTGAGGAGCCAGACGAGATCGCGAAGGACGGCACGACGGTACTGCCTCATGGACATGATGCGACGGTCTCTGCCTTCAACGGCTGAGCCGGGCTCATCGTCGGTGAGCCGATCGAGGAGGCAGGGTTGGAGGCGTTCGCTTGGAGTCAGCTCCGGCATCGCTGATCAGGCCTCCGGTGCGGGATCGCCCATGACGATCGAGCGGACTTCGAGGATGGGATGCTCTGAGTTGTCGGTGGCGAGCATCCGCTGGCCGAGGCCAATCTGGAGATCAGGACCTGCGTCGATCCAGTCGGTCTTCCGGCCGAGGCGTATCGCATCATCGTTGACGCTCTCGGATCCGGGATAGCGGGTGGGTATCAGACCAACTTTCTTTCCTCCGTTTGACCATGTGAAGAGCGCGGGCGTCCAGACGACGTCTCGTAGGTCCGCCGGCGGCTCGATCGTGATCTCGCGGATGTGGTTCATGGGAACCCAGTAGTACTTGCCTTCGATGATGGCCTCCATGACCGGCCCGAGTCGCTGGTCTGCGTCGGAGATCCATTCGAAGGGCTCATCGTTGATCCGGCCCGGGGTTGCCGGGGCGGCTTCGAACGCTTTGACGCGGAGTTCGGCGGCGGCGGCGGTCTTGCCCTGGGCCTGCAACTGGAGGGCCTGCACAAGCCAGCCGACCCACTCCTGCGGCTCTCCGAGGAGGAGCGGGCTTCGCTTGCCCTCGAAGATCTGCTTCCGGAGAACTTCGCACGCGAGGGCTGGACGACAGACCTCGGCCATGAGCAGCGTCGAGGGGTCCATGTCGGCGGCGACGTTCAACTGGGTGAGTGCTCGATCCCACGAACCGAGCACGGAGAGCAACTGGAAAAGAAAGACACGGTGCTCGGGTTTGGCCGGTTCCTTGCGGACCTGATCCTGGAGTCTTGACAGAGCGTCAGCCAGACGTCCCTCTTTGACGAGCGAGGCGGCTGTTGCGTCCATACTTCAGTGCTCCTGGCACGGCGCGGTTGAGGGGGTCTATGCGCCGAACCGAGGGCGCAAGCAAATCGCCGGCGCCCACTTTCGAGGGCACCGGCGTGATTGTATCGAGTCGTGAGATCAGCCGCCTTTGTTGCCGACGAGATCCCAGTGTGCCTTGACATCGCCGGCCGCCTTGCCGGACTTGTGATCGGTGGTGGTGTAGACCCACTCGATCTTGCCGTAGTTGAAGCTGACCTCTTCGAGCGGGAGTGCGTCCCCGCTCTTTGCGCTGCCTCCCGGGCGGACGGAGGAGACGATGACGTCGTACATCTTGTAGACCATGTACTTCTGCTTATCGCCGGTGGCGCGGCAGAGTTCAACGGAGACCTCGGGGATGTGCTCGCCGTTGCAGCAGGCGAGGTTGAGCTTGGGGGAGGCCTTGTCGAGGGTCTTGACGATGGAGAAGTCGGCGTGGTCGGTGCGCTGCGCGGTGCGTGCGCCGCCGCTGGAGTGCGATCCGCCGGAGAGCTGCGACAGACCGTGGCTGAAGGAGAGGATCTCGATCCAGTCCTTGTGCTTGTCGTCGGTGGACTCTCCGGGAATGGTCGAAATCTTTAGGAATGCGTCGAACGGCATGTGAATCCCCTTGTTGGATGTGTCGTGGTTAATGTGGCGAACGTGCGACCGCTACAAAAGAGAGACATTGGCGCGTGTTCTCGGCGCGCCGGTTGTTATCCGCCGCTCTTGACGGAGGGCAGTTTCGAGACCAGGCGGAGCGAGACTGTGAGGCCTTCGAGCTGGTAGTGCGGCCTGAGGAAGAACTTGGAGGTGTAGTAACCGGGGTTGCCGGGAACCTCTTCGACCTTGACTTCGGCGGCGGCAAGCGGGTAGCGAGCCTTCGTCTCTTCGGAGGCGTTCGGATCCGCGGTGACGTACTGCATGATCCAGTTGTTCAGCCAGCGTTCCATGTCGCCGCGTTCCTTGAAGGAGCCGATCTTGTCGCGGACGATGCACTTGAGGTAGTGTGCGAATCGGCAGGTGGAGAAGAGGTACGGAAGCCGGGCACCGAGCTGCGCGTTCGCGGAGGCGTCGGGGTCGTCATACTGGGCGGGCTTGTGCAGAGACTGCGCGCCGATGAAGACGGCGTAGTCGGTGTTCTTCCAGTGCGAGAGCGGCATCATGCCGTTCTTGGCGAGTTCGGCCTCGCGTCGATCGGTAATGGCGATCTCGGTCGGGCACTTCATGTCGACGCCGCCGTCGTCGGTCGGGAATGTGTGGCAGGGGAGCCCTTCGACCATGCCGCCGGACTCGACGCCTCTGATGCGGGAGCACCAGCCGTACTGCTTGAAGGACTTGGTGATGTTTGCGGCCATTGCATAGGCGGCGTTTGACCAGACGTACTTGTCGTGCTTTGCGCTCTCTGTCTCTTCCTCGAAGGCGAACTCTTCGACGGGGTTGGTCTTGGAGCCGTAGGGGATGCGTGAGAGGAACCGTGGCATTGCCAGGCCGATGTAGCGTGAGTCTTCGGACTCGCGGAGGGAGCGCCAGGGGGCGTACTCGGCGGTCTGGAAGATCTTTGTGAGGTCGCGGGGATTGGAGAGTTCCTGCCATGACTCCATATTGAGGAGACTTGGGGCGGCGGAGGCGAGGAAGGGCGCGTGGGCGGCGGAGGCGATCTGGGCCATGCCGGAGAGCATCTCGACATCGGGCGGGCTGTGGTCGAACTCGTAGTCGCCGACGAGAGCACCGAACGGCTCGCCACCTGGTGTTCCGAACTCGTCTTCGTAGAGTTTCTTGAAGAGGGGGCTCTGGTCCCAGGCGGCTCCCTTGAACTTCTTGACGACCTTGCCCGCATCCTTCTTCGAGATGTTCATGACGCGGATCTTGAGGGTCTCGTCGGTCTCGGTGTTGCTGACGAGATAGTGGAGTCCGCGCCAGGTGCCTTCGAGCTTCTGGAAGTCGTTGTGGTGGAGGATGAGGTTCAGCTGCTCGCTGAGTTTGCGATCGATCTCTGCGATGATCGCGGAGACGGACTTGACGACATCGTCGGAGAGGAGGTTGGTGTCCTTCAAGGCCCATTCGGCGAGGGTCTGCACACCGTCCTTGATCGCCTCCTGGGCGCGATCGGACTTTGGCTTGAAGCTCGACTTGAGGAGGGACTCGAACTCGCCGACCTCGACGGTTCCGGCGGATGCCTGTGATTGTGCCTGTGGGTTGCTTTCTGCCATGTTCAGCTCTCCGATCCTTCGTTGCCTGAAGACTTGGGCGCGGACGCGAGCGTCTGGAGGAGCGTGGGATCGCTGAGGGCCTTGGAGAGGACCTTCTCGGCGTCGGCCTTGCCATCCATGTACGACAGGAGGTTCGAGAGCTGCGTGCGCGCGGTGAGGAGCTTGTTGAGCGAATCGACCTTGCGGGCGACGGCCGCGGGCGAGAAGTCGTCCATGCTCTCGAAGGTGAGATCGACGCTGAGGTTGCCCTCGCCTGTGAGCGAGTTTGGAACCTGGAAGGCGACCCTGGGCTTTGAGGCCTTCAGGCGCTCGTCGAAGTTGTCGACATCGATCTCGAGGAACTTACGCTGCTCGACTGGCGCGAGCCCTTCGGCAGGATTGCCGGAGAGGTCGGCCATGACGCCCATGACGAAGGGGAGATTGATCTTCTTCTCCGCGCCGTAGAGCTCCAGGTCGTACTCGATCTGGACACGGGGAGCCCGGTTGCGGGCAATGAATTTCTGGCTGCTCTGCTTGGCCATGGCAACTCCTTGGGACTGTCGGGCGGGGCGGACTTCGGGCTTAGCCCTCCGAGGTCAGGTTCTCGCCGCTGATGGTGGAAAGCTTTTCCAATGCTTCGGGGGACATATCCCGAATGATGTCGAGAAAGTTCTTCGAGACGAGCCGCTGCGCGCGGCGCAACAGAATTGGTATGGGACTGGACGGCTCATGTCGGTCATAATACTGGCAGATGAGGTCCAACGCGCGGCGAACATCCTCGGCGTTGCGAATCTGGCCCGAAACCCCCTTCGCGTGATGGTCGCCTGAGGCGGAGGGCTGGTCGGGTTCTGATGAGCTGGTGGTTCCGAGCCGAGCGGCGAGGTGGGTGTCGAGCCGCTTGAGCATGTCAACGAACAAAGCACGAAATCCGGCAAGCGAGGGGCCTGCGCCTGGGCCGGCGTGGGTCTGAAAGGCGTTCTCTATGGCTTTGCAGGCGTCCAGGCACCCTTGAGCGGCGGCGCGGTTTACCTGGAGAGTCTCGACAGGAGTGTCCGTGAGGGCTGCTTCGATGACGCTGGGTTCGGGCGCGGCTTTGTCGGGAAGGGGTGAGGCGTCGCCAGTGGCGATGCGCATATCGCCGAGCGAGAACCTTCCGAGTTGGGGAGATTGGCATAGCGGAAGCTGGAGGAGCCGGTCCTGGAACTTCAGGGTGTCGCCGAAGGTGGCGGGAGTGACCGCAAGAGAAGAGACGATGTTCGCCCGTTCGGCCGGGTCGTTGTTGTCGTCGGGATCGAGGCGTGGGTAGGCGTCGGTCCAGAATGTGTCGAGCATGTCGGCCGTGAGTCGGAGCCCGCGGCAGAGTCCTTCGACGCCTTCGAGTTGCATGCTCGAGAGCGAGAGGAGCATGGCGAGGCGCAAGTCCTTTGAGCGGGCGAGGAGTTCGAGCGTTGAGTCGCGGATCGTCGGCCAGTGCGGGTCCTTCGCGGGGATGATCGATTCGCCGGTCTGGCGTTCGGGGGTTCCCTCCGCATCTTTGAGGAGGGTGACATAGGCGGCGTCATAGGAGAGGTCTTCGCCGCACGGATTCTCGGCGGAGATGGGCTCCATCAGTTTGGCTACTTCGAACGAGCTCACATGGCACCTTTCTGAGTCTTCAACTGCTCACCGCTGCCCCGGGTCGGCCTCGACCTCTGCTTCTTCTTCCGTGTCGGCGGGTGCATCTTCGTCGGGATCTGGTCCCTGGTCATCGGAGATGTCGCTCGGCGTCTGATCGATCGACGAACTTTCGGATGACTCGCCGGCCTCGATGGCCCGGCGGAGCGTGCTTGCGGGGAGTCGGCGATCGGTGATGCTGCTTGCGATCTGCTGCCATGCCTTGTTGAGTTCGAAGTCGGTGAGGGCGAGGAGCTTGAGCTGGTCGAGCAGACGGGCAAGGCCTTCGAGATCGGCCATCGCTCCGGCGTGCTCGGGTGAGGATTCCACGAACTGACGGAAGGCGGCTCCATCAGCGACACGGGAGCGATCGACCGAATCGAGGTAGGCCTGTGCGGCGTTGAGGAGGTTGTCACGGATCTGAAGGCGACGCTCGGACTCGTTCTCGCCGAGCACTTCGGCGACGGTCTGGAGGGCGGAAGCGACGACGGATTGCGTGAGGCGGCCCTCGGTGATGCGGGCATCGCCGGGGAGGTACTGTGGCATGTTGGGCAGGTCGTCGTAGACAGCGCGGCCGACGAGTGCCTCGATAAGGGTCTGGACGTCGAGGCCACGGGGGTCGATGCCGATCTCGCGGAGCTGCTCTTCCTGCGCTGAACCGATCGAGGTGCCGCGGCGGACGTTTCCGCTTTGCGACTCTCTCGGTGCGGCACCGGCGATGGCTTCGCTGACGTTGGTGTTGGTGGGACCTTGTGCTCTGAGATCAAGCACGGTGTTTCCACGGAAGAAGATGTCGTTGCTGAAGCTGCCGAAGGCCCGCTGCGAGAAGGAGCTGAGCGTGGAGGAGAGGCCTGAGCCGGTCTCGGTCGCGAAGAAGACAGGCCCATCGCCATCGACCGCGGGCACGACGGAGAAGTTGATCTGGTCGCGGGCGACGAAGTCAACGCCCTGGTCGGTCCCGGGGGTCACAGGTCCGAGCACGGTGCCGCCATCGCGGGCGAGGATGGTGATTGCAGAACCGGCGACGTTGATGTTTCCGAGTGCCGAGAGATCGCCGAGGATGACGTTGTCTGCTGTGATACCGATGTTTCCGACTGACGTGAACTTCTCGTTTCGGCCCATCTGGAAGAGATCGCCTGAGTTGACTGAGATGCTGTCGCGAGCGGCGATGGTTGCGATCTGGGGAACTGAGTCGCGCTCGACGGGGTTGAAGCGGAGCGAGCGGAGCGGGCGTGTGGAGCCGATGTCGCCGCCGAACTCGATGACTGGAATCAGCTCGGGGTTCGGAGGCAGATTGGCGATGAGTGTTTCGGTCTGGATCGTGAGGGCGGCGTTCTGGCTTGGTGCGGAATCGATCGTGGAACCGAAGATCACACCGCCGAGACCGGTCACGCTGGAATCGGCAGCGAGGAGGACGGGGGGTTGGATCTCGACGCGGCCATCGGCGACGATATCGCCCGAGAGCGTCAGCCCTGCTGTGCCGCCTGAGTCGGTTATCTGGAGCGAGGCGAGCGCGAGACGGCTTCCTGCGTCTGCGAGGGCGATCTGGCCGTTCGAGATGATCTCAAGGGCGCGTGGCGAGCCGGAGGAGCTGACATCCTGGTTGAGGGTGACCTGTGCGCCTTCGAGGATGACGTTGTCGGTGAGTGAGACGGGGCCTGCGAAGGTGATCGGGGTGGTTTCGTTTCTGAGGTTCGAGCCGAGGAAGACGTCGCCAGCACCGTCCTGCGTGAACGCGCCGCCGTACTGGATGGAGGTGCCGGGCGCGATGCGGAGTTCGCCGGCGTTCGTGATCGTGATCGGGCCTGTTCCTGCGGCGTTCATGCCGCCCTGGATGCGGATGGAGTTGCCGTTGAGGTCGATGCCGCCCGGGGCAGTTGTTGAGAGGAGGCCGGAGAAAGTTGAGAGGCCAGCTCCGGCGGTCTGGGAGATGGTCTGGGCGGAGATTGCACCGGAGGTGACGTTTCTGGCGTTCGCGATCGTGAAGTTTGCGAGCCGGGTCGAGCCGCCGACGGGGCCGCTGAGGGTGATGTCGCCCTGAGAGCCGCTGTTCAGAGTGAGGTTCTGCGCACCGTTGACAGAGGCGAGCGAGATGTTTGCTCCGGCGGTGCCACCCGTTGTGAGTGCGACTGGTCCAGACAGTGTTGCTGCACCGGAGAATCGCTGTGAGCCAGAGGTAGTGGTTGAAGCGAGGGCGATGGAGTTTGCTTCGGCGTCGATGCTCTGGAGAGGCGTTGTGCCACCGACCGTGCCGCCGAAGGAGATCTGGCCGAGCGGGGCTCGGAGGGTGACGTCGGATGCGCCGTTGAGGGTCTGCTGGAACTGGATCACGCCGCCGTTGGCGGTGGTGAACTGCGTGCTGGATGCCGGGAGGGTGACGGGGCCGCGGAAGGTCTGGTTTCCGACTGTGGTGACGCCAGTGGTTGAGATAGTCGAGCCGGTCGCATCGAAGGTTGCGAAGGGCGTGGTGCCACCGACGGGCCCGCCGAGCACCACTGGCTGAGATCCGGCGTTGAGAACGACGTTGTTCGCGCCGTCGAGCGTGCTTGAGAAGTCGATTGAAGCTCCTGCGCCGCCATTGGTGGCGAAGGTGGTGGTGCCGGGGAGACCCGAGCCGGGATTGAAGGTGATGGCCGGGCCGTTGAAGTCCTGCGAGCCGACTGTTCGAACTTGGGAGCCGCCGAAGCGGAGGAGTGCGCCGCTTGCAGTGAGCGATGCGGCACGGGTCGTGCCACCTACATCGCCCGCGAATGTGAGCGTGCCTGCGCCGGCATTGGCGGTGATCGAGCCGGCACCGTCGAGCGTGCCGTTGAAGGCGATGTCGTCGCCTGCGGTGCCGCCGGTTGCGAAGACGGGTGTGGCACCTGTGGCGACGGTTGAGCCGCTGTAGGTCTGTGCGCCGGTGGTTGTTGCGCCGGGGAGGTTGATGCTGGAACCGGTGGACGTGAAGGTGGTGAGGGGTGTGAGGGCCCCGACGAGGGCGTTGAGTTGGATGGAGCCGAGGCCGGAGTCGAGCGTGAGCGCGTTCGCGCCGTTGACCGGACCGGTGATCAGGATGTTTCCACCCTTCGGGAGGCCGGTGCCTCCCTGGGTGGAGAGAGCGACATCGGCACCGACGATGACTGCGTCGTTGATGGTGATGTCGTTTCCGTTGGTCGTGATGCCGGCGTTGAGTGTTGTTGTGGCATCCGGGCCATCGATGAAGATGGAGGCGTTGTCGTTGCCGACCATCGCGGCGTTGACGGTCACGGAGCCGCCGAAGGGGGTCAGGATCCGGACGGGGTCGCGGAAGGTGATGGGGCCGGTGACGATCGCGTGGGCACCGTTGTCCTCGCGCCCGATGGTGATCTGTGAGAATCCGTTGGCGAGGAATCCGAGTTCGGCGATCGTGAGATTCAGCGGCGCACCGGATGCGCCCGCTGCGATCGTGATCCCGAGATTGGGCGTGCTGGGCTGGAGGACGATGGTGTTGCCAGCCACAGAGCCGGTGATGTCGATCTCATCGCCTGTCAGGACGAGCGCGGCACCCGAGCCGCCCCCGCTGCGGATGGCGACGCCGCCGAGGGTTGTGGTGCCGATTCCGGAATCGAGCGAGATGGACTGGCCCGCGGCGGTGCCGACGAGCGCATCGGTGGTGATCGACCCGCCCGCAGACTGGAAAGAGAGGCCGGAGGAGGCGGTGAGATCTGTCTGGCCGCCGCTGAGCGTCAGCGCGTCGTTGCTCGAGAAGAAGGTTGTGGTTCCTGAGGCCAGCGTCTTGAGGGGCGCGGTGTAGGTCTGCTGGTTGGCGCGGTAGACCAGGCCGTTGAAGGTGATCGATGTTGATCCGACGATGGAGGTGATGCCGCTGACACCCTCGCCCGCGGCACCAATCGCTTCGAGCGCGATGTTGGCTGCGGAGACGGTGAGGGCGTCGAGTGCGGTATCGGCCCCGATGGCACCGAGAGAGACGTCCGCGGAGCCGGCGTTGACGACGAGAGTGTTGGATCCGTTGATGGAACCAGCGATCGAGATGTCATCGCCGACAGCACCCGCGGACTGAACTGCCACGTCCGAAGCGAGCGTGGTGGGTCCGGTGACGGAGATGGAGCCGCTGCCAGTGCTAGTCAGATCGCCCGCGAGCGTGACGCTCGTGGAGCCCTGGATGGACTGTGTGCCTGTGGTGGTGACTGGACCGACTTGCGCGGTGCCCGCGGCGACGTTGACGGAACCGAGGGGTGTGGTCGAGCCGATCGGGCCGGCAAAGGAGGCGAGGTTCGACGCGAGAACGGAGAGTGTCTCCGATGCGCCGCCGGGTGTTCCGTTGACGGCTGCGCTGAACGTTGCGTCGGTGGCGGCGTTGATGTTGAGACCCGCGGCGTTGCGGAGCGTGACGGGGCCAGTGAAATCGACTGCGCCGATCGAGGAGCTGACCGCAGTAGCCGGGCTTTGCACGGCGATCGACGCTCCCTGCAGAGCAAGAGAGCCGGCGCGATAGGTCGCGCCGGAGAGGGTCAGGGCGCTTGACGCGGTGAGCGAGGTCGTGCCGGTGACACCGTTTGCCGATGCGCCGATGCTCGACAGCGAGATATCCGCACCGGTTGATGTCAGGGAGGCGATTGCTCTGGACGCGCCGACGGTGCCCTGAAGATCAACGTCGCCGAGGCCTGCCTGGGTTGTGAGCCCGAAGGTGCCCGCTGCTGAGGTCGCGACCTGATCGATCGTTCCCTCGACGGTGATGTTGCCTGGGCTGGCTGGGCCGGTGCTCAGCAGGACGTTCGCGCCGATCAGCACTGAGTCGCTGATCGTGATGTCGTCACCGTCTGTGACGATGTTCGCGGCGAGGGTTGTCGTCGCTCCGGAACCATCGATCGTGACGGAGGCGTTGTCGGAGCCGGTGATCCCGCCGTTACCGATGAAGACCGACCCGCCGAGGGGCGTGCGGATCGAGACGGGATCGCTGAAGGCGAGGGTGCCGACGCGAATCTCATGCTGCCCGTCTGTTCTGCCGAAGGCGACGGAGTCGAAACCACCCGCGAGTGCGGCGACTTCGGCGGTTGAGAGCCCGAGGAATCCGCCGGAGGGGTTGATGGAAGGGCTGGCGAGCGCGATGGCGCGGGTCGGGCTTGAGGGCTGGATCACGAGCGTACCGCCGTCGCCACCAGAGGTGATTGAGCCGGCGGCCGATGCGAGGTTCATGTCGTCGGCGGTGAGTGTGAGTGCGTTTCCATCGGTGTCGATGGAACCGGAGGCACCGAGCGTGAAGGTGGATGTGCCAGCGTTGAATTCGGAATCGGAGGCGAGCGTCGTCGGGCCGCCGAGCGAGATCGGATTGTTGGTTGAGGCGAACGTTCCACCGAGGAGTGCGGGGCCGGTGAACTCGATCGCGCCATTGGCCGTGAGGCCGGAGAGGAGTGTCAGGAGTCCGGAGTTGGTGATGCTGACGCCGCCGGAGGAGGCGAGTCCGGCGTTGAAAGTGAAGATGGTGCCGTCCATGTCGAGCGAGCCGACAGAGACGGGTCCGTCAGCGACGAACGGGCCTGTCAGAGCGGCGACGGTTGTGAGTGCTCCTGAGATCGTGATGCCTTCGACATTCACTCCCGCCCCACTACCGAATGTGAGCGTTGAGAGTCCGGTTGGATTGGCTGCGCCAGCGACGCCGGAGAGGTTGCCCTGAAGGTCGATCAGGCCGGTGCCGGCCGTGAGCGTCAGCGACTCGGCTGCGCCGCCGGTGGTTCCTGTGATATCGCCGGTGATCGTGATGTTGCCGGCACCTGCGCCGGTGGAGACCGTCACTGCGGCGCCTTGCCCGATAGTGGCCGGACCGTTGATCGTGATGGCGCGTCCCGGATTCGAGATACCCGCGTTGAGCGTTGTCGGGCCGGTGAGTGTGAGGGTTGCATCACCGGCACCTGTCAGCCCACCATCACGCACAAGGATCGAGCCGGTCGAGCCGGTGCGGAGAGTGAGCGGGTCGTTGAAGGTGGAGGTGCCGATACGGACGGCGTGGGACGAGGTCGCGGGATCGCGGCCGATCGTGATGGAGCTGAACCCGTCGAGACGCGATGCGGAGGCCGCGCTCAGCGTCAATGTTCCGGCGCTTGAGCCGCCTGTGATGGTGCCGATGTCGATCGGCGTGGAGGTGGCCGTGGGCTGGATGAGGAGGGTTGCACCGGCCCCAGTCACGTTGGACGCGAAAGAGACGTTTGCGTTGCTGACGATCTCGAGGTTGTTTCCACCGGTTGCGAGTGTCGAGCCGAAGGCGACGTCGCCGGTGCCGCCCGTCAGCGTGACGGGAGCGGTGAGCGTTGATGCGCCTGCGAACGAGACGCCGGTGCCGGTGACGCTTGATCCGATGGATGCTGCGCCAGTGCCGTCCTGAGTGAAGGCGCCGGCTGCGCTGATCGGGGCGCCGTTCGCTATGGTGAGTAGTCCGGAGTTTGTGACTCGGACGATGCCGGTGCCAGTGGCTGTGACATCGTCGTTGAATGTGAACGCCGCGCCGGTGAGATCGACGCCGCCCGCGCCGCTGGTGTTCACAACGCCGTCGAAGCGTGTCAGTTGCTGTCCCGCGAGCTGGCGGACGACAGCCGCGGAGACTGATTGTGTTGCGGTGACATCTTCGGCGTTTGCGATCTGGAGGGTGGCGAGGCGAGTTCCGGCTCCGACAGTGCTGGAGAAGAGGACATCGCCGCCGGTACCTGCATTGATCGAGAGCGACTGTCCGCCTGGGACGGTTGCGTCGACGGTTGAGGAGAAGGTGACGTTCGCGCCGCCGGTCGCGCCGCCGTTGGTCGTGTTGATGCTGACAAAGTCGGAGGCGGTGTCGGCGAGTGTGACGGCCCGGAGGAACGAGACGGCCTGACCGTTGGTCGTGATGTTCGCACCGAGCGATACGGCTCCCGCGCCGTCCTGCGTGAAGCCGCCTGCGGCGAGGATCGGGGCTCCATCGGCGATTGTGAGTAGACCGCTGTTCGTGACGCGGAAGATTCCGAGCGATGTGGCGGAAACATCGTCGTTGATCGTGAACGCGGCTCCATCGAGATCGACGCCTGATGCGGTGTTGGTGTTGACGATTCCGTCGAAGCGTGTGAGGCGCTGGCCGGCGACCTGTCTTACGGCGGCGGCGGTGAGCGTCGAAGACGCGATGAAGTCGCGGGCGTTGGTGATGGTGAGCGTGCCGAGGCGAGTTGCGCCGACAGCACCGGTGAACGTGGCGTCGCCACCGGTGCCCGCGTCGATCGTGAGCGATTGGATGCCTGCTCCGGTGCCCGTGAGCGTGCTTGCGAAGGAGACGTTTGCACCGGCGGGATTGGCGCCCGAGGTTGTGTCGATCGTGACGAGGTCTGAGACAGTGTCGGCGAGTGTGACAGCACCGTTGAAGGAGACCGCATCGCCCGTTGTTGTGATGTTCGCGCCGAGCGAGACCGCGCCCGCGCCATCCTGGGTGAAGCCACCACCGGCGACGATGGGCGCGCCATCGGCGATGGTGAGGAGACCGGTGTTGGTGATGCTGACAATGCCCGTGCCGGAAGCGGTGACATCGTCGTTGAATGTGAACGCAGCACCGTCGAGGTCAACGCCACCGGCGGCGGTGGTGTTCACTGTTCCGTCGAAGCGTGTGAGTCTCTGGCCGGCGACCTGGCGAACGGTGTTGGCTGAGACTGTGCTGGAAGCGATGAAGTCTCGGGCGTTGGTGACTGTGAGCGTTCCGAGGCGTGTGGTGCCGACGGCTCCGGTGAAGGTGGCGTCGCCACCTGTGCCGGCGTTGATCGTGAGCGACTGGCCACCGACGACTGCGGCGTCAAGGGTTGACCCGAAGGAGACGTTCGCGCCCGCGAGGGAGGGTCCGCTGGTGGTGTCGATCGTGACCAGGTCGGATGCTGTGTCCGCGAGGGTCACTGGCCCGCTGAAGGAGACCGCGTCACCGGTGGTCGTGATGTTCGCGCCGAGGGAGACTGCGCCGGCACCGTCCTGCGTGAAGCCGCCGGTGGCGGTGATCGCTGCGCTGGCCCCGATCGTAAGCGGGCCGGAGTTTGTGACGGAGAATACGCCGCTGCTGGCCGAGTTCACCGTTCCGTTGAAGGTGAAAGCGGTTCCGTTGAGATCGATGCCGCCGCCGATGGCGGTGAGTGTTGAGCTGAAGAGCGTGGTGCCGGTGCCTGCGACCTGCTGCACCGAGTTGGCCTGCACAGCGAGCGTGGCCGTGACGTTGCGGGCGTTGGTAACTGCGAGAGTGCCGAGGCGGGTCGTCGCGCCCACGCCGCCTGTGAAGAGGATGTCGCCACCCGTTCCGGCGTTGAGCGTGAGCGACTGGGCGCCTGCAACGGTGCCGTTCGTTGTGCTGGAGAATGTGATGTTTGCGCCGGCGGGATTGCCGCCCGAGGTGGTATCGATCGTGACGAGGTCTGAGGCGGTGTCGGCGAGGGTGACGGCTCTGAGGAAGGAGACCGCGTCGCCCGAGGTGGTGATGTTCGCCCCGAGGGAGACGGTGCCTGTGCCGTCCTGGGTGAAGCCGCCACCCGCGAAGACTGGCGCACCGTCTTCGATGGAGAGGACGCCGACGTTCGTGACGCGGACGATTCCGGAGCCGTTCGCGTTGACATCGTCCTGGAAGGTGATCGCACCGCCATCGATATCGACACCCCCTGCGAGGGAGGTCGTGATCGAACCCGTGAAGGTGACGTTGTCGTTGCTGCCTCCGGCGACATTGACCGACCCGGCGTTTATCTGCCCGAGTTGGGCCGCGAATGCGCCGGAGTTTCCTGTGTCAAGCTCGACCGTGAGCGCACCGGCTCCGATTGAGATAGAGCCGGTGCTGATATCGCCACCCGACTGGATGCGTACCCCGGACGCGCCTGAGGAGATGTTCCCCAGCGTGACCGAATCGCCAGTGAACGCGACCTCGGTGCCCGCACCGCCCGTGAGTGAGAGGCCGCTGGTGGCTGTGATCTCCAGATCGCCGGCGGAGTTGAACGAGCGGTTCGCGTTCATCTGGACGTTGTTGGTGCCGCCGCCACCGGAATCGGAATCGCCCTGAAGGATCAGATCGCCGACGGTGGTGCTGATGTCTCCCTGGACGATGACGGAGTCTGCTGCGCGTGCGGCGACGGCGCGGAACACGGCGTTGGACTGGAAGGTGATCGAGCCACCAGTTTGAAGTGTGAGGAGATCGCTAATGCCGGCGACGTTTGCGGCGGCGACGGTGCCGACCTGGATGGCCCCGCTGCTCGATCCGCCGATCGTCAGGTTGGCGGCGGTGATCTGCTGCAGTTCTGTTGCAGAGATCGTGATGTCGTTACCCGCGACCCCCCCACCGACGCCGATGGTGTGGTTGGGCGCAGCGCCGGAGATCGTGAGATCGCCGGTCCCAGCCGTGATCACTCCGGTTGCGCCGATTGCGAGATCGCCGAGAGTGAGCGTCAGGCTGCTACTCGATGAGCTCAGCGTTACGCCGTTCGAGACGGTGAGGATGTCGGGATCTGCGTTTGTGTTGTTGTTGTTATCGCTGTCGGCGTTGACGAGGGACGTGCCGGCGATCGTGGTGTTTGTCGTGACGTTCGCGTTCAGGGTGATGCCGTCTGTCGCTGCGATCGAGGCATTGCCCGCGACGCTGATCGGCTCCGTGACAACGATCGCGCCGCTCGCAGTGAGCCCGAGACTCCCAGTGACGGCGGTGCTTGTGACGGTGATGCCGGTCAGGCCGCCGAGGGTGGCGCCACCGACGGTAAGGGCTTGATCGTTGGTAAAGAACGCGCCGTTTCTCTGGGCGACGGCTTCGAGATTGTCGACGCTGAGTTGGATCGGCTGTGCGGAGGTTCCGATGAATCCGCCGCCACCCGCTCCGTTTGTCGCGAATGCCGCGCTCGCGGCGGTGATGGTCGCTGAGCCGTCGGCCCTCTGGATGCCCTGATCGGCTGTCGGCCCGGCGTAGCGAACGAGGACGTGCCCGGCTCCGGCGTCGAGCGAGGCGATGGACATGGTCGCTGCGCTGGTATCGGCTGCGCCGCCTTCGAGCACGCGGAGGGTGATGTTGCCTCCTGTGGCCGAGGTATCGATTGTTGTTCCGGGCGACATCGTGATGGTTGCAGCGCCCGCGTCGCGCTGAGCCGCGACGAGCGCGCCATCGGTGTCATTTGCCGTTGCCGAGAAGGAGCCCTTGAGGGTGACATCGGCTTCGATCAGGACCGAGCGTCCTGCCTGGAGGGTGAGACTGCCGTTTCCGGCGTTTGCCGAAGCGTCGATCGCGCTCGCGATAGTGATGTCGTTGTTGGCCTGAAGGACGAGATCAGCACCGTCGAGCGCGCTGACGATGGTCGCGGGGCTGAAGGTGCGATCGGCGGCGGAGGCGTCGCCGAAAGCGGTGTTGCCCGGCAGCGTGTCCGCTCCGCCGGCCTGCACACGGATGTTCTTCGGGTCGAGGAGGAGCGTGCCCTTCACTCCGTTGGTCGCGCGAAGATCGGTGAAACCGGTGTAAAGCAGGTGCTCTTTACCAGAGACCTCGGCGAGTCCGCCGTTGCCGGAGCCGGCCCCCCGTGCGGAGATGGTGCCCGCGAAGCGTGTGACCTCATCTGACCAGACGACGACGGTGCCGCCGTCGCCGGAGCCGGTCGCGTCGGCACGAATGGAGGTCGACTCGCTGACATACGTGCGTGAGGCGCGGAGACCATCGCCGCCGTGAAAATCACCGCCGATGCGGACCTTGCCGCCGCCTGCGGGACCTGAGGCGTCGATCGAGGCGTCGAACAAGCCGACGAGATCTCCGCGGATGTCGACGGTGCCGCCGCTCGCAGCGGGGGAGACATTCGATGCGTCGATGGTGCCGGAGATGCTTGTGACCGCGCCTTGCCCGCCCTTGATCTCGACGTCCTTGGCCTTGATGCGTGATGAAGAGGCGAGCATGACGCCGAACATGTCGCCCGAACCGACCATGACCTTGCCGCCGGGCGCGGCGATGCTCCCGAGATTCTGGACGCCGCCGCTCTGTGCTTCGCTGCCCGCGCCCTCGATCTTGACGTACAGGTGTCCCCCACGCTCTCCGAGGTAGAGGTCTTCACCGGCGACAAACGCGACGACACCATTCGGGGAGATGACCGAACCGGAGTTCTCTACGGCGCGGCCGAAGAGCGTGACCTCTGGCGAGACGATGGTGCCGCGGTTGATGACGGCACCCTCGGCGTCGGTGAAGCGATCAACGCCTCGGAGGAAATCGTTGTTGGTCATGCTGGCGGCGGCGGCGTGTAGCCCGCCAACGTTGACCATCGAACCCTGTCCGAAGACGACGCCCGCGGGATTGACGATGTAGACGATGCCGTTGGCCAGGAGCGAGCCGTCGATGTGCGTGGGGGATGAGCCGTTGATGCGATTGAGGACGCGAGAGGAGGCATCCGGTTGGATGAAGCGAACTGTCTCGTGCCGGGCGATGTTGAACCCGGTGTAGTTTATGATTGTCTTGTTCGCAGCGGTGATCGTGGTCACCGCGCCGTTCCGCGCGAACGACGCGGATCCGGCAACGACCTGTTGCCCTTCCGGCCCGGCCCAGGCGGGGAGCGCGAAGACGGTGATCACCGGACCGACCATCATGACTCGGAAGGCATCGCGATTGGCCGCTCTCGATCGCTCCGACATCTGAATCTCCCTTCGACGTTCGAACTCTGAAACCGATACTTCCCGCCCTGATCTCGTGAGATCCGTAGACGCTCAGAAGAGGATGGTGAAGACAAAGTGGAAGCGATTGCTCCCCCGCTTCACGTTCTGGTTGTCGACCTCGTCGAGTGCCATGCCCCAGTCCATCCTTGCGCTGAGATTCTGGTAGAGGAGCAGTTCCGCGCCGAGGCCTGCTCCGACGAGCGATTCGTCCTTCTCGTAGTCCTCGCGGTCGCTGTTCACGACGTGTGCCGCGTCGACGAACGCGCGGAGCACGAGATCCCAGTCGGGGCGTCCGAACTGCTGCTGGGGCCGCATGCGGAACTCTCGTCCGAAGAGGCGAGAGGGCTCTGGCTGAATCGAGAGTGCGCGTGGGAGGTGGAATCGATACTCGACGGTTCCGATGATAACGGAGTCTCCTGCGACGACGGACTCGGGATATCCGCGGACGGTGTAGAGGCCGCCGACGACCTGCTCGGCGTTGGGGATAAGGCGATTGTCGAAGGCCCACTGTCCTCTGACGCCGAAGACGAGCTCGTGCGCGAGTGTGGAGAGTCCGGGATCGAAGCGTGTGGCTTCACCCCTGGGGGTGGGCACGCGGGGCTTGCGCCACTCTTCGGCGTTGATGAGTGGCTCAAGGAAGAACGAGTAACCAACGTCGAACTGGAGTGTGACCCATTCTTCGTCGACATTGAGTCGGCCGAGTTTTTCGAGTTCTTCGGGATCGCTGCCTGAGACGCCGGGCATGGACCACTCGACGGCGACTGATGCACCGAGGGACTCGACGTCGTTGCGGCTTTCCGCGCGGAGACCAACGCGGGGGAGGAAGACATCGTCCTCGCCCTTGACCTCGGCGAACTCGTTGTTGACCTTGATGTTCTGCCAACGCGCGCCGCCGAAGGCATCGACGAAGAGGGCACGATCTTGGGCACGCCCCGGCATGCTGGTCTGGAGCAGGTTCCAGACGAGTTCGGCTCCGAGTGTCCAACTGTCGCCGCTGAACTGTTCATTGGCCAGACCGACGTCTGAGGCCTCGAAGGAGGAGAAGTTGCCGTAGATGCGGAGGCGGAGTTTCTCGGCGTCGAAGATGGGTGTGTCGTACGAAGCGATGACAGCGTGTGCTTCGGAGAAACCGGCGGTGATGTAGTCAACGGAGAGGATGTCGTCACGACCGGTCAGCTGGGTATGCGTGAAACCGAATCGCTGCCTCCAGAGGTCCGTGTCTTCTGTGCCGGTGTTGGAGAGCTGGGCGTAGAGTGTGAGTGGCTTATTCTCGGAGATGAGATAATCGAGTACTGCCTTGTCGCGTGACTCCGTGGGAGCGATCGCCACATCGACTCGCCGGCCCGGATGACGGTTGAGGCGCAGGACAAAGTCGTCGATCTCTCGGCGCTGGATGTATGACCGTTCAGGATCCTCGGCGTCGGTCTTGATCGGCGAACGGCGCAGGATGGCGGCGTGCTTCGAGGAGTTGACGCGGTCCGCCTCTCGGATTCGGTCGCCGGACGCGACCGTTCTGACCTGACCGACCACGGCGACGTAGATGTTGAGATAGAGCGTGGTCTCATCGGTATCGAAGACGTCGCGGGTTTGCCAGTCGATTCGATCCGGATCGGGAGCGACGAGCACGCCGACAAACCCGCGGTCGTTCATCAGTGAATAGACGGCGGCACAGATCCTCTCGACGGCCTGAACGCTGATCACCCGCTTCGAACCATCGCAGAGTTGTGCAAGTGTGTATGCGGTGCTCGGCTGATCCGGGGCCGGGATGGTGAGGCCTTCGGGTGTCTCGGCGAGTTGAACCGTTACCGCAAGCAATTCTTCCAGCGGCGGTAGCCCGATACCTGTGCCCATATACCGGAGTGTCAGGGGTGATGCGATCACCCATTTTGGCTCGGCAAACTCGGGTTCGGAGGGTGTCTCATCGGACTTGCTTGGCTCGAGTTGCGCGTCGCCCTCGGGCTTCTCCGGGGCGGCGGCCTCCGGGGGCTCAACCGGAGGAGCGACTTGCTGGGCGAATGCTTGAGCATGTGGAAGGATGGCGGCGGTGAGAACCACCGTAGCCAGACCAGATCTGAGCAACATCAGACGTGCGACACCTCGTTGCGAAGTGCATGCAGCGGAAACCATTCCATCCATATCTGATCGCTCCCGTGCACACTGGTGTGCCCAAGGTCCGAGAAAGTACGGGGAAAGATAGCGAATATGTACCCAACACTCAAACAGGTCTGCTGCACCGAACACCGAATGAACAAATCAGTGTGCACCTCGATCTGCCGCCCAGCGTCGAACACGCCCGGAGAGTTCGGGATCGATGGTGTACGGGACGACGGTCGCGGGCGGCACCGCGCTCGTTCCTGCGCGGAGACAGAAGAACTGAGCGACTCCCGGCGCGCCGATGATGATGTCAATCCACTGTGAGGCCCCTCGCCGGATCACGAGGATGGGGCATGCGGCGTCGAGCAGCTCGCCGAGAAGATCCCGCCACGCCAGGAGGGACGGCAGCGTCCCTTCGATGCAGGCGGGCACTCTGATGTGCTGCGGCCTGAGATCGACGGACTTGATGCGCGAGGTTGTACCCTCGGCATCGGTGCCCTTCAGATACGCGCTCATGTCGCGGTGGATCTGGTAAAAGACTCGTTCGAGACCGACAAGCTCGGGGCCGAGGTCGCTGGAGGTGATGAGCGGGGAGAGATCTGCGCGATGCGGTGCTTCGTCGCGGTCTTTGGCTGCCAGCTCGCGAAAGGCGGCGCGTGCGGCACCCAGTGCATCGATCACTGCCTGGCGGTCGCTCGTCGCCTTGCACTTCGCCTCGGCGTTCTCGATGATGGCGATGGCATCGGTCGCGGCTTCGACGGGCACGTGACGGGCGTGGGCAACGATCGACATCGGGTACTTCGTTCGCCCCTTTCCATCGCTCGATGACCACATGCGACCGAGGAGCCATTCGTTCTCGAAGGACCAGAGCAGCGTGTGGTCGAAGCCATCGACTCGGGCCGACTGTTCGAGCCCGTCCCATGCGCCGGAATCGATGTTGCCACCGATTCCTTCGATGTAGATCGATCGCTTCGCGAGCACGAGGCGCTCGGAGTCGAGCCCGATGTCCTCGATGTGATCGTTCCAGGCGGGGTGTTTGCCGAACGCGCCGACGCTTGCGGACTCGCCCCCACGAGCGTCCGCCATTCCAAAGATTCGACCGAGCAGGCCTTTTCGCACGCGTGATTCCTTGCACTCTGCGCGGGTCCGAACGGGCACGAACAACGACGGACTCTCGGGCTTCTCAGCGGCCCCAATCGACGGCGCGCGGCCAGCGATCCTGCGGGGGCAGTGGACGATTGAAGCGGATACCGATCTCGGTGTTGTCGCCACCGTATGAGAGCGGGACGTACCAGATGCGAGAATCGGCTGCGTCCTGCCTGCCTCGCTGCACGGCGAGAGCGAGGAGTGTCCATCCGGTGGGGGTCTCGATGGTGTCAGAGCCCCGCGGACGAGCGGCCTCCACAGGTGAGAACTCGATGGCGAGCGACGCGCCCTGGGCGACCCTGACGACCTGTCCGGTTCTTGCTCGCTCGGTGTCGATGGCGTACCACTCGGAGGAGCCCCTGTCGGTGTGGAACCTGTAATATCGCCATTTTCCGCCGTACTCGGCGGGCTGCGGGGGCACGAAGATCTCGTACTCGAGCGCGGGCTCTCCCGTGCCTATGGCGGCGATGACTTCCTGGACTCGTTCGACGAGCGTGCGGTTCGCGCCAAGGGATCCCTCGCCCCGAAGGCGTTCGAGACGTGTGCTCATGCCGGGGTGGTCCACTCGCCCCCCACCACCGATGGTGCCATCGTCTCTGGCGCCTGTCGGCGTGCCCGGCGCAAGACCGATCAGCGCAACGGAGGCCGCGAGCGATTCAAATTCCGCATGGGAGAGGGATTCGGTCGCGCCGCGGGAGATGGGCAGGCGATTACCCTGCTGGAGGACCCGAGCAACGGCATCTGCGATGCCTGACTGACTCTCGCGGGCGATGATGTCTAACGCGTGCCCGATCAGATTGTCCCAGTAGAGCACGCGCCGCGCATCGTTCTCTGATCTGGCATATGCCGCGAGGATGCCGTCCTCGAAACGGACGGGGCGCATGGCGAGGATCTCGCGGCGTGCATCTCTTGCGACAGCGGAGAGCTCGATGAGTGACTTGCGTGAGGTTTCCGCGCGTGGTGTGAACGGCACTGGGGAGGCATCGGTGACCTGCTCGATCTCCTGTGTGACGCGAGCGAGGAGTTGGGACGGCTCGCCGGCTGCGCGCCGGTCGGCCGGGAGGGCCTGGATCGCCTCCTGCACTCGCTTCAAGGCGTCAGCGAGCGGCCTGTTCACCTCGGAGACGGGTGTTTCGCGGAGTCGCTGGAGGAACGTCGGCCACGACGAGAGCGACTCGTCGATCTCGCTGACGGTCGTGTGCAGACGGCGCCACTCGGCGAAGTATCGCTGCGTGTAATCGGCGACGCCTGCGCCCACGCCGCGCCAGCGCTCGCGCATGCTCTCTGCATCGAGCACAACGATCGCTTCTTTGGATTCGATGAGGGTGCCGACGCTCGAGAGGGCGTCGAACAAGATCTTTGCTGCTCGCGGGTCGTACTCGGGCTTGACCGAATCTCCCGACATCCTGCTCATCGGTACCGAGGCGATCCGGAGCGTTGGGGCGTCGGCGAATCGATCTATGGAAGTCGAAGCAACGATCTGCGTGAGGGGCTCTGACTCGATGGCGACGATCATGGCGTCGATCAGATCCGTGCGACGACGGGCGATGCCGGAGGAGATCGCGCGGCTGCTGACTTCGACAGCCCGCTTGAACTCGGGCTGTTCGACGGAGGGGCGCGCGATTCTCTCGATGTCCAGGATTGCGTTCCGGAGGGAATCGTCGAGCGATGCCATCGCGGAAGCGGAAGAGGAGAAGCCGCGTGCGGCGGCGGTTGCGACCAGCTCCGCGTCCGCTCGGCTGTAGATCTGGCTCCGGAGGTCGTACCGCCGTCGCATGACGCCGTCGAACGAGACCTTTTTCAGCGACGACTCGCTCATCGATTCGAGTCGGCTGGCGGTCTGGGCGAAGGCGTTTCGGGTGCTCTCGTCGATACCCGCGAGCCGTCCGGCGAGTCGATCGCCGATCGCTGCGAGTTTCGCTGCGTTCGGGTCTGCGGTTCTAGCCGGCGCGGCCTCTGGAGCGGCTTCGGCGGAAGCCGGGGTCTGCGAGATGACGGTGTTGAGCTGCGACTTTGCGTGGTCGACGACTTCTCTGGTGGCGGCCGCGATCCAATCTGAGACGGGCTTGTCTTCCAGATCGGCGATCGCGTTGAGCGCGCGGTCGAGCTGGGACTTCGCTGCGTCGTACTCCGTCAGGCGAGTGGACCAGGCGTTTCTGGCGCGGTCGTGCTGGACTCTGGTCCTGGCGTCGTGGAACTCTGTCATGGGGAGCAGGCCTGCCTCGCCGCTCTCCGCTGCGAAGAGTCTGGATGCGGCGTCGCCCACTGCGCGAACGCGTGAGGCGATGGACGACGAACCGGAGACGCCGCCGGATACCTGATCTGCGAGTCCGTTCGACGCACGCTCGATCGTGTCGAGCATGGTGAGACTCGTCAGCCAAGGAGCGTCCTTGGGGGGCCACATGATGCCGGTCGTCCCGGTGTACGCGGCGGAGGTCGCCTGATCGAGTTTGGTAACGAGCTTTGAGATCTCTTCGGGATCATCGCTGCGTGTGCCGGCTACTTCAACCTTCAGCGGGAGATCGCGGACGATGGCACCCATGTTCCATGCGCTCGGCGCGGATTCGCTGCGGGGCGCGGCACCGGCTGCGAGACGTTCGAGGCGCACCATCTCGGCGATGGCAGGAGCGGAGAGCGTTCCGGTTGACTCGACCTTTCGGCGGGCGGCTTCGAGTGAGGGCCTTATGATGGCCTGATCGATGACGGTCCTTGCGGCTTCGGCCTGCCTGGTGTTCGGGCTTGACGCACCGAATATTCTCAGCCAGCGGAACTCGGGCGGCATCTCGATCGATGTGCTCGCGCGTTCGCCGATAGAGACGAGCACGTCGGCATAGCGGATCGAGTCACCCTCTGATTCCTTTACGATGCGACGGCGGTCCTTTGCATTCTCCTGAGTCCACCACGGGGGATTTGAGGCGACGTACTCCTTGTCGACAGCTGCGAACGAAGGCCATATCTGGGTCGAGCCCGACTGGCCCGCGGGGAGAATGACTTCGGACGCGCTTTTCCAGTATTGGCTATGGACGCCGATATTGGCACGGAATCGCACGCCGCTGTAGGTCACGAGCCCGATGGAAAGGGCGACTGCGGCAGCGGAGGCGGCGAGCAGGATGCCGACGCGCTGGCGTTGGAGTTTCTTGGCGTTGTTGGCCCTGGTGACGAGCCCCTTCTCGCGGAAGACCTTGCTCATGAGAAGGTCTCGGATGAAGTAGGACTTCTCTTTCTCCCAGACCTTGCCTTCTGGGAGAGCATCGATCGGGACGTTGAACATGGCCGCGAGATCGGCGTCAAGGGCGTCGCCTTCGCGGAGCGCGCTGTTGAAGTAGATGCCTCGGAGGAAGAGCGGCTTAGTCGACCATGTGCCCGCGACGAAGATAGTTTCGAGGTATCTGCGCAGCCGTGGCGCGATCTGCATGATGCCGTCGGGGAATGCGTACATTGCGTCGACCTGATCGATGCGCCTGCCGTTGACGGCGTCTTCGGTGTGAACGGGGTCGATCAACAGCCCGAGCCGACGCCTGCGCAGTCGCATCTGGACGGTCTGGAGATGCTGATCGACTGCGTCCGGGGCGAAGGGCGTGTCGAGATCGGCTGGGTTGGACCAGCCCAGCATCTGGTGCTGGAGCTGGGGGTCTCTGATACTGTCGAAGAACTCGCGGAAGCCGTTGATTTTGTCGCACTTTGAGATGACCACGAAGACGGGGAAGCGAACCCCGAGAACGCGTTGGATGCCGTCGAGCTGCTCGGCGATTCTGCCTGCCTTGGCCTGGATCTGCTCCTCGCTGTCGACGATGAGCGTGTCGGCGGGGATCACGAGCAGCATGCCGTTGACCGGGCAGTTGGGCCTTCCCTTGCGGAGCAACGAGAGGAGTTCCTTCCAGACCGTGGTCTGACCGGGGGGTGCTTCATCGAACATGAGCTTGCCGGCGGTGTCGAGGATGACAGCGTGGTTCGTGAACCACCAGTTCATGTTGACTGTTCCGCCCGTGCCCTGGAGCGTGTCCTGGAGCCCCGGAGGGAAGCCGACGTTGCACCGGCGGATCATCTCTGTCTTGCCGGAGCCCGGCTCGCCCACGAGGATGTACCACGGCATGCTGTAGAGGTCTTTGCCGTGTTCCTTGAAGACGTCCAGGCCTCGCTCGAACTTCTTGCGGATGTCGTCGAGCTGGGCGCGGTGTGAGGGATCGCTGATGCCCTGGGGCACGGCGGCGCTGTTCTCCCTCAGGCGGGCGGTGAACGGGTCGGCCTTGCGCTTGTCGAGGAGTTTGAGCAGCTTGCGATATGCCACCAGCAGGAGGGCGACGATGACCAACCCGGCCATGAGGAGGCCGGCGGCTTTGGGGCCACCGAATGTGTTTGCGAGGAGGAGCAGGCCGCCGATCGCCGAGAGCCCCATGGCACCCTTGGCCCACCCGGGGAGCATGACGAACTGGGAGATCGCGCTCATGCTCCACCTCCGGCACGGATGATTCTGCCCATCGCGTCGAGGAGTTCCTTCGACGCGGACTGGTACATGAAGACGTTGAGTGCGATCAGGACCACGATCAGCCCTGCGAGGGCGATGCCGATCCCGACGAGACTTCGGCCGGGTGGCTCGATCAGATCTGCGGTGCTCGTGTGCTCGTATGCCTCGGGACAGATCTTTGAACCATCGTCCTTGTCCACGTGCGTGCGGATTCTTGCTGAGATCTCCATCATCTTCTTTCTGAGGTACTCGGGCTGACCGGTGTAGAAGCCGGTGAAGCCGAGCCCGAGGCACGTGTAGAACACGGCGAGTCGCTCCGTCGCTCGCTCGCTGTTGTCGGCGAGCGTCTCATCGAGGACGTCGAAGAACGCCTCGTCACCTGCGAGTTCGTTGCGCTCGTGCGCGAGTTCTTCCCACTTCCTGGCGAAGTCGAGTCGGCTCTCCTTGATCATGAAGTCGGCGAAGTAGATGAGCACGAGCTCGATCCGATCAAACTGATCGGCAAGGCCGGGAGTTCCGGATGCGCGTTGGCGCATATCGGAGAGCATCGACTTGAGATCGGTGCGCACGGCCGCGGGCTCGAAACGCACGCCCTTGCGAGCGGAACGATTGAGGCGGCAGACATACTGGAAGAACGGTTCACACAGCTCGAGAAGCGTCATGCGTTTCTCCGCACGGAATCAGATGTCATTCCTGTCCTCCCGATGGGATCGTGTAGAAGAGCGAGACCTCGTCGAATGTACGCGACTCCATCCCCGGATACTTGATCGCGATCGCCTTCTCCGCCACGATCCTGTCCCACATGCGTGCGCTTTCCGCCCGTTCGAGACGGAAGTAGTGGAGACCGACCTGCGACGGGAGTTGCAGGGGGGGGTGGCGTTCTTCGGCGAGTTTGACGCCTCGGATTCTGTGGTGCACCATGCTCCGGGCCATCATCTTAAACTCGTCGCCGTCTTCCACCGAGCGGGCGAGGGCACGCGGATCTTCCCCGCTCTTCACGCCCAGGAAGAACTCGTTGGCCTTGCCGAGGACCTCGGGCCCGAGTGCCGCGACAAGCACGCCCTCTTCCTTCTTGAACTGCACCTTGCCCCACGTGCCGGTTCCGCCGTCGGACTTGAGCGTTCCTCGAATACGGGTGACGAGTTCGACAAACGCGAGAGCTGGGTTGTCGTGGTCATACTTGATGCTCGAGAACTGGTCGGCGTCGGGCCTGAGGGCCGCGAGCTCGCCGAGCATCTCTCTGAGTTCAAGGTACATCTGAAAGGGGCTGACGCCGCCTGGCGCCATGGCGAGAGGACCGATGCGTGCGGCAAAGCGTCCGAGGGTTCGGAGCCGCCAGATGTTCTCCCACTGGAGGCCGCGGAGGGTCTCCATATTGAAGCCGCCGCCACGGGTCATCTGAACGATGAGTTCGCGTCTGTTGGCCTCGATCTGGTTTGCGAGGTCTCGGAGCATGTCACGCAGGAGGGGTGAGCCGGTGATGACGAGGCATGGAGGTATGAAGCCTGTGTCGACGCGAGGTAATCCGCTCTCTTCGCCGGTTGCACGAACAACGCGCACGAGCGGGACGACTTCGAGGTCGCTGGCGTCGTCTTGTCCGATGATCAGGAGTCGCGCGTTGACCCTGCGCAGGCGGACCGGCTGGGGGTTCTCGCCGGTATTCTCGTCATGACGCTCGACCTCGGCGACGCGGTAGAGCCGCTTGACACGCCAGTCGGTGTCCTGTCCCGGCTCCATAGCGTTGGCCCTCTGCGCGTAGTACAGGGGCACTCCCAGACCGATGGTCAGTCCAGAGGGGGTGGACTCGAACGCTTTTTTGATGTCGAGCGCGGGAAGGTCTGCGGATTCAGGGCTTTCGACCAGCACGCCACCGGGCATGACGACCCGCAGTCGATCGAAACGGACTCGCATGTTCGCGAGATCGTCGGTGGAGAGGCGTTGCTCGACGACTCCGTACGGATAAGACCATGCCAGCCGGCGCTCGGCCCACATTGACTCGGCGTAGAAACGCTGCGTCAGCTGCAGGTGATGCGGCTGCAGGAACAGACCCTCATGCCAATGCACCTGCATGCTCATTCTCGGCTCTTCCTTGCTCCGTCGGATGTGGTTGGCATGACGACCGGCTCGCTCTATCGACTCAGGCCTCTGATAAGGGCCTCGACGGTGTCGGACATGGAACCGAGCACTTCCGCCTCTACCAGCGCCTGATCAAGGTTGCCGGCGAGTTGGCGATACTTTCTCCAGCACGCGACCTCAAGACTCTCGAGCGCTTTCTTCTCGGGCTTGGCGAGCACCTCGATCTCGCCTGGCGCGAGCTTTGCGACCTGTCGATACGAGATGAAGCCGACCTTTCCTATCGTCGAGATCAGTGCGCCCGCGAGACTTCTGAGACGTTCCAGTTCCTCGGCAACCTGGCCTCGGGCCACGTCCTGATCCCCAGAAATGAATCGTCGCATGGTCTCCTGGGTGGTGCCCTTGCGCTTGAACTCCGATCGGGGAGCCATGGCCTTCCATGTGCTCCATGCGATCTGATCGAGACGAACGACGAGGTCGATCAGCATCGCGCTCAACTCGAGAAGTCGTGCGGCATCGATTGAGTCGGAACCCGTTGCCCTCAGGGCGGCGTCGAGCTTCTTGCGCGGCTCCTGCGGCCAATGCCCGTCTGAGAACGAGCCGCCGCTTGACAGGCCGACCGCTTCGAGCCGGGCGGCGACGGCTGACCGTTGCTCGGGCGTGAGCGCGTCGGCGATGTCTTCGAGTCTCTCGACCAGGAAGGCGGGGTCGCGAAGCTCGGACTCGGAGACCGCCGCCTGCCCAAGGCCAGCGGCCTCTCGCTCATGGCTGACGGTGAGTGCGGCGTCCCATGATGGGAAGTGGTCTGAGAGAGACCGAAGGAACGAGGCACGCTCGTCGGGGAGGACGGAAGCGAGGGCCCGTTCGATCTCGTCACAGAGGTGGCCACGACGGATCTCGGCGGATTCGTGCCCGAGGTCGGCCTGGATCATCCGGAGCCGCGCGGCGAGCGAGTCAACCCCCCTCAGGTCTTGTCCATCTCTTTCCGACACGTCTGCTCCCTTCAAACTGCGGCCTGTCTCTGTCAGGTCCGTAATGATGTCCCGGGCGATAGGCCCTCCGGGGTCCGTCATCATAAACCCAATCCTGCTGGTCCGAAAGGTCGGGGGCAGGATCATGTGGAGATCCTGTAAGTCAGACTGCGCGGGTCGCCACGTCCCGATATGTGTGCCGACAATCCGCCGAGCCCTCTGCGGCCTTCCACGCGAGACCGAACGCCGATGTGCCTGAAGCCGGAACCCACATCCGGCCTGGAGGCCCGTTCATGCGCCGCACTCTTCGTACCGCCGTGCTCGCCCTGACCGCCTGTGTCCTCTCGGGATGCGTCTCTTCGCGGATCACAACCTCGGGGCAGACGCAGACGACCCGATATGGCGACACGCTCGGTCATGCGATGTTCGCCAGCGAGAATCAGCAGGCCCGAATGGCACGGGCAGAGTCTCGCTAAGGGCGTTCTGCCACACGATCCAGGAAGAGATAGGGAACCGGGGTGCCGAGGTCCTGGAGCAACGCTGCCCACATCGGCGGCTTCAGATCTCGGAGAGAGAAGGCCAAGCGAGCGCCGACATCGGCGAACGCGCTATCCGTTCTGGCGCGGACCAGGCGCTCAGGATCAGGCGAGATCGAGAGTGCTGAGCCCCCGATCACACCGTACCCGCCCTTGGCTCCGGGGCTGTCGTTGACGAACTCCGCGACGTTGCCGATCAAGTGCCTGAACAGAACACCGCGGGATGGATGAGTCTGGGGCTCGAACCAGATAGAACCGTCGTTCTCAAGGGTTGCGCTCGCGAACGCGTCATCACCCTTGAGATCGCCGGGGTCGTACCCACCTCGGTGTGGGTACTCGAGACTCCGGACGGATGACCTGGACCGGAGTTGCGCGACGTGAGCCGTGAACGCGGCGAACGTCGGATCTCTTAGGTTTGAGCCAGCGGATCGAGAGCCGACCGCGCGCTCGCGGCGCTCGCGTTCGAGCGCGAGACGCCACTCTGCACTTGTGGGCAATCGGCACCCGATCGTGCGGGCGATCGCCTCGACTGTTTCGGGCTCGATCCACTGGACAGGACTCTCAGCGGCTGGCGGAGACGGCGGTTCCATCCCGGGCGGGAACGCCTCGGCAGCACCGACGTTGTCTGAGGTCCACCATCCGGAATCCCGCACCGCGAAGGGCTCGATCGTTCGGCCTCGTGGTTGCCAGACCGTGACATCACCGGGACCAAGCGGCTCTCTGAACGTGGACCATGTTTCGCCCACCTTCGCGGCTCCGCCCGGGAAGATGTTGAGCAGCGCAGAGACCTGAGCGATGCTGAGCTCGTCCGCGCTGAGGTATGTGGGCTCGGACTCGGAGTCGTTGACGCGTATGAACTCGAAGGCCACGGACTGGCGATTCGCGTAGGTGATGGCATCGGGCGCGCTGAATCCGTCTTCGCCGCCTCGCTTCGAACGGACCGAGAAGTCGCGGTGCCGCCCTGGGCCGTTCTCTGCCAGCACCTGTTCGAGTGTCTTGCGGGTCACGCCGCCGCCCAGGGTCCGTTCAAGAGCACCAAGCGAGCGACCGAGGGGCACCGGCAGAGCCGAAGCGGAGGAGAGCGTACGAACGCGCGACACGAGCGCGCCGGCCATGGCTTTGGCTTCTTCCTCCTCCCGATCTCGGATCGATGCCACGAACTCGTAGAGTGCGATGTTGATCTCGGCTCTGGGATCGAGCCCGCTCGCGCCGGCGGTGACACCCATCTGCTCGCGCAGATCCATGATGCCTTCAACATCCGAGAGTCCGCCGGCGAGAATCGCGTTCGACCAGCGGCGCGTCCCGGATGATTCGATCTCTTGGCGAACTTGAGCTCGCCGGCTTTCTTGAGAGATGTTCACTGTTTCAGAGAGGAGTTCGGACCGGCTCCTGATCTCCTGCCGAAGTTCGTCGTGACCAGCGGGCCATACAGAGTCGGCTCCGTTCTGTGCGAGAGATCGCCATGCGGCGAAACGCAACCACGCGTCATCTTCGCGTCCGCTCATCAGTGTGAATCGACGGGCACGGTCTGCCGCGCTCACTGCGCCAAGCCGCTCGGCGTTTGCGGCGACGATGGCGACAGCGCGTCTGGCGTCTGCCACGGTGTCGTTGCCGGTCCACTTCCCGATGAGTTGCATGATCGACTCTTGCCCGTCACCCGGGCGTTCATCGGGAGCGTACCAGAGCCCGATGAGCGATTCGACACGTTGGAAGTCCGCTGCCATGCTGCGGCAGGATGATGCCCATGACTCCGAGGACTCCCACGCTCGCTCTTCGACCGACCGCACCTCATCGAAGTTGGACCAGCGATCGAGACGCATTGTAAAGTCCCAGCCATCGATCGCTCGGAGGAGCGATCTGGCCATGGCCTCACGCTTTGCCTGAACAGCGGACGCCCACGCGCCTTCATCCCATGATGTCGGGCGAGTTGCGGGCGACGCGGCGTTCCACTCGGAGAGTCGCTTTGCCCATCCTGCCTCACGGATCTGGCCAGTCGCCGGGTTCTCGTCCCAGAGGATCGCGCGACGCGCGTTCCAGAGCGCGCTGCGCAACTGTGCCGGCTTTCCGCCAGCGTCCTCGCCGAGACGCAGCGCGATTGCCTGACGGAGGATCGCCCACCCATCGCGGATCGCGACGATGTCCGTCAGCGTCGAGACATCCTCGGACATCCATCGCTGGATCTGCTCGGTCGCGCTCGTGCGCATGAACGCGATCAGTTCCTCGGTCTCACGTGCGAGTCGCTCGGCCTCAACACGAGTCGCGCTCGCCTCGGCGATCACGGTCTGGCGGTTCATCCGTATCCATGGCAGTTCCGAGGACAGACGGACGCGATCCTGCACGGCTCGAAGTTCCGACTCTAAGGCGGCGATCTCGTCCTCTCGCCACTCGCGATCGACGGTGTCGATGCCGGCGAGGGCGCGATTCGCTGCTTCGATCTCGCGTTCGGCGGTGAACGGCGGGCGCGGCTCTGTGATCTTCCAATACCTCTCATCCGCGAGGGCAGAGACCCAGACACTGACGCCCTCTTCGCTCAGGATTCCATCGGCCGCCTGCGCGTACGCGGTCTCGGCATCCGGGCGTGTCCGCAGTGAGACCCAGTCGATCTCTGTCTGGCCTCGCTCGGCGATGATCGACTCTGCCTGTCGAAGGAGCTTCTCCCAGCGCTCAACCGCCACCAGTGCGCCCTGGAGCCCCTCTGCCTGATCGGCAGATTCGATCGCCTCACTCAACGAGCGGCGAGTCGAAGCGGCGACGACATCCGCAGATGCAGGAGACGCCTCGATCCTTCCGACGATCTCCTGCAAGGTCTTCCAACCCGTCTGGAGTCTGGATGCATCGCGTCCGACGCTGGCGAGTGCCCGGATCCGACCTGCCATCGGTGTATCTGACCTCTCCCAGAGCATGCCCTGATCGAGTGAGTTGCGGATCTCTTCTGTGGCTCTGGGCGTCGGAAGGACGCCGCCTGTCCCTTGTCCGATCTGGCCTCTCAAGAGCTCGATCTGCGACTCGATCTCTCGCTGGAGTTCCTTCTGCATGAAGCGAGCGAAGTATGTGCCGTAGGAGGCCCTGGAGATGTCGCCCTGGCTTCCTGAGATCGACTGCGTGCGGAAGCTCTCGAAGTTCGCGGTCGGGTACATGACTCGCTCGCCGAGCGCGGCACTGATCGCCCTGGCATCACCGAGCATCCACGGCGGACGCACCTTGTCATCCGCGAGTTCATCGACCGCTCGTTTGATGTCGACGCGATTGAAGCTGCCCTTCTTGGTATAGACATCCGGGTACATCTCGCCGAAGCGTTCCCATTGCGCATCGGAGACCGAATCGGCCGAAGACAGCAGGAAGGTCCGGATGACCCTCGCGAACTCCGGGTTGAGCTCCTTGAGGTCGGGAGTGTCGGTCGCGAACGTGCTCCTCTCGCTGCCGATCACGGGCAGGTATCGCATGAACTTGCGGAGCGTTTCGTCTTCCTCGCCGGTCAGTGCGGCACGAACCACGAGCGCGTACCACTCGCTGTCATCGCAGACCTCTGTCCAGAGCGAGGAGTTCCAATCCAACGGACTCAGGGGTGACCGTTGCCAGGCCACAAAGCCGCCAACGACGAGAGAGATCACTGCAACGGCGGCGAGCACGTAGCGAAGGACGGGCTTCGGCGGAGGCGTGAGCGCTGCAGCTCGTTCGGCAACACTCTCGAGCGTGATCTGCCCCGGCTTCAGGTCGGGATTCAGCAGTTCTGAGCAGAGTTCGCGCCAGCCCGCTCCGACCTTGCCGAGACGTTCCCACTCTTTGCCGGGGGGGACCGGCCACCCGCCCAGGGCCTTGAAAGGGCGGTGCACCACGAGCTGGTAGATCTGTTCGCCGATCGCGTGCAGATCGGCCACCTCACCCTTGTCGCGGCCGAGTTCGGCCGGTGCTGCGGGATCTGTGATCGCGATCGGTGACGATCGCAGATCATCCGGCTTCAAGAAGAAGACGTTGCTCGGCTTGAGATTCCCGTGCCCACGCTGGGAGGTGCGCCAGACGGAGAGGAGAGCCCGGGCAATGCCCGTGGTCACCGCGACGAGCGAGTGGCCGCTCACCGCGGATCGTCCCTCGACGAGTCGCGTGAGACTCAGGGGCAGGGCGTCCATGACGATGTAGGCCGAGTCCGAGAGACGTCCGGACTGATGGACGCCTGCCCAGCCATCTCCTGCTGCGCCCTGCACCTTCCCCGCTTCGAGAAATGCCGCGAGGCGTGCGGAGACGATCTCGTCGTCTGCAACGTATGAGAGCTCGCCGCAATCGATCACCTTGACGGCATAACGCTCATCGGTCTCGCCGATCATGCGCGCGAGCCAGACCTGCCCGAACGCTGTGCGAGCGATCTCACGCGTCGCCTCGTATGAGCCGAACGTCCTCATCACGGCCCCATTTCGCCGATCGTCCGACATGGCGTTTCACACGCCGTGACTGGATCGATCGTGATTATTTGACCGCCTCGGGCTCGGGTCCGTTGGTCGAGCGCACACCGCCCGCGTTGATCTCGAGCTTGATCGTCTCGGTCTTCCATCTCTTGCGATCGAGTGGGAGTTCAATCTTGCGGATTGATCCGTCTCGGGGGAGGTTGACGAGCACAAAGAGCCTCGTCGCCTTCATGTCGCGCCATGTCTTCCAGGCGGCATCGACCTGCGCCTTGTCACGCCGCTTGAGCTGCTTGCTCCCCGTGTCGCCGGGGCCGAAGACGGTGGTGAGCTTGGTGGTGTTGGCACGGTTGACGTCACCCCCCGCGAACCACGCCTTCGGATCTTTCGCCGAGAGTTCCGCGTAATTGGCGGATGATGCGCCGACGATGTCGACCGTGAGGGCCGGGGGACTCGCGGCCAATTCAGGGGCCAGACTGACCTCGATGTCGTATTGCCCCATGACCGGCGTGCTGGAACCGCACCCGACGAGCATGGAGACCATCGCCAAGACCGAAGCGAACCCAAGCATGCCAATTCTCATCGCCGCACGTCCTTTCCTGACTGAGCCACCCGGCTTCAGTGTGTGATCGTAACCAGTTGAACTCATCCGCGCCCGCCTCAAGCGGTCCCGTTGTTGCCGTGGACGAGCAAGTAGCTTCGTATGACCGAACTGATCTCTCGGTTCTGTCCCCAATCGATCACAACGAGACTCCTTGTTCTGACGAGCAGTCGATCGATCTCTTCGATCGGGGTGTGGAAGACCATGTGGGGCGATGAACTCGGCGCGTCCCCAAGGTCCCTGCAGATCGAGTCGCTTCCAGCCCCGGGAAACATACGCGCGAGAACGCCGACTACGTCCCACCAGAGTTCTGCGGGGATCATCGCGAGCGCAGACTCGGCAGTCAATCCCGCGTTGTTCAGACGCTGGGGTCCGAGCGATTCTGCCCATCTTCGGTCGTTGTTTGCGAGACGTTGGATTCGCGATGAGAGGGTCGTGTTGCCATCCCAGAGTTCGCCGGCGGCGCGTGCCAGACTCTGGAGTTCGTCAACGAGAACGGCGAGCGAGAGGTCCCCGTTGTTCAGGAGCGTTCGAGCGCCCAGCACCCCGAGCGCGTGAAGATCGCAGGGCGAACTGAGCAGAGGAACGACCTCGATCTCCACATCGGGAACCGGGACGCCTTCGAGCCCCTTCAGCGCGGCAGCGTTCTGGGCGTCCATCACAAGCTTGGAAGATCGGAACCGCCATTCCCCGGCGGCCATCGCGCTGGAGCGCTCGGCGTGACCGTGCACATCGATCCGCCTTCCAGCGAGCATCAGACGGATCCAGACCAGATCGTTGATGCCGATCGAGGCGAGCGACGGGAGCGCGAGCGTGGCCTCCGCGTTGACAGATTTGTCGGCGTCGATCTCGACTCGCCTGAGACGAAGCGTGCCTCGAACAGAACTGCTGGCATTGACCTGAGCGGGGCGGAAGACGCCGCCGAGTACGGGACGGCCCGCCATGAAGTATCGCGATTCGCCGCCCGCGATGCCGAGCTCGATCGCTTCGCCCGGCTCGGCGAGCGAGACTCTCGCTGTCCACCAGCGTGGCAACCCCGGCCCGGGATCGGACAACGCGACGCGGAAGGATTCTTCGCGGACATTGAGCAGCGGCCTCTCTGAACGTTCCACGGCACGAGAGACACAGCGGATGGCCTCGGCCCACAAGCGCAGTTTGAGGTGCAAGGTCTCGATCAGCGCCCCCCACTCCCCTCGGTGGGAGAGGATGAGGGACTCCTCGCTCACACGACCCTTGGTGTGTGAGCGAGACGGGGTTGACGAATCGATGCCACGTCCGTCGAAACTGACGGGGACACGAGACTTTGCCGAACCCGCTTCATCGATCGACCAGTCGCCGGATGTCATGGCATCGACGATCTCGGCGTACGACGCGGCCCTGTACCTTCGGACCATCAGTCGCCCGCCCGCGTGGGCGACGATCGCGTTCGGACCGATCGCTTCCCGCATGGTGAGCACTCCGTCCCGCTTCGGCGCGGCCTCGTTCGTTGAGGCGAATGCGTGCGTGTTGCCTGTCTCGGTCGCGATCCAGAATCGCTCTGATCCAGTGCCGTATGGGGGAAGCCCAGCTGCTGCGAGTGAGGCATCGTCCACGCAGAGGCGCCACATCGAACCGCCCGCACTCTTCGCTTGCTCGATGCGGCCCGAACCCGGATCGAAGAAGAGCACGGGCGCGGGCTCTTTCTCGAATCCTGTGAAGATCACAGAGCCGGGTTCAGCCCCCGCAAGCACTTCGGCACTTGACTGCCACCGCTGGTCCATCGCCTGGTTCGAGATGCCAGAGGCCGAGGCGGGATCGACGCCTGAGAATCCGTCACGCTGCGACCAGAACTCGACCCATTCGATGATCTGTTCTCGCTCATCAACGAGAGCACCGAGCATGACACTCGCGTCGTAGGTCTCGCGGAGACGAACAAAGCGCCCGCCGAGCGGGTCCGGCTCATCGCGCACAATCAGGGCGATCCCGATTGGGGAAGCACCGAGCGTGCCGCCGAGTCGAACCGCTCGAAATCCGAGTGGAGCCCGCATCCAAAGCACCATCCTCCCGGCATCAATAGAGGTGAAGCCGGGTCAAAGTGAATAGAGACCGCAAACGGCGGTCGGCCGGTATAGCCGACGAGTCTAAAGAGAAGTTCCGTGGCGTCAAACGCGCAGCGCGTCGCCAATGGAGTCAAAAACAGTGACGCCCGGCAGTTGGCCGGGCGTCTCACGGAGAAGAAAGCGGGTGACGCGATTCGAACGCGCGACTTTCACGTTGGCAACGTGACGCTCTACCACTGAGCTACACCCGCGGGTTGTCTCACTCCCGTCGGCCGATGTATCGGCTTGTGCGGAGCGAGTATGAAGTTAGACGCCACCCGATCAAGAGTCAACGCCGGTTACTCCCCCTCAAGATCGATCCGGTCGCGCAAGACCGGCCTGACCGGACCGAGGTCTCGGGTGACTGTGGGGCTTGGGTGAGACGTTATTGCCCCCCCGAAGCCCTCCGGATCGCTTCAAGAACGGCCGCGGGGGTGTACGAATCGTACTTGATCGGCTCCGAGAGCCCGGGACCGAAGATCGCCAGAAGCGGGATGTTGGCCCACTCCAGTTCCTTCATGAATGCCACACCTTCGGGGTAGCCGGCCGTGATATCAACCTTCATGGCGATCACCCCCTCGCCGTTCAAGACAGACGCGACTTCCTTTCGGTGAAGGACGCCCGCTTCCAGTGCCTTGCAGTTCAGGCACCATTCTGCCGTGAAATCGACCACTACTACCTTTCCTGTGCCTTTGGCGGCTTCAAATCGCTCGGGTGTCCACGCTTGCCACGCGATAGGCCCCCGGTCGTTCTGCTCAATCGCGAAGAGGACAGAGGCACCCGCGACAAAGAGCGACCCGAGTGTGATCAGGGCGCGTCGGACAGGGCGTCGGGTGATGCGGAAGGTCTTGAAAATCGTCCATCCGGACGCCGCGATGGCGAACGCTGCGACCAGCCACCAGTGCGCCCGGAGTGGTGGATCACCGACCTCTTTCATGGTGAACGGACCGATGCCGGTGCCGAGGAAGAACGCGGCAACCGCGAGCATGAGTAGTCCCATGACCTGCTTGACGAGCTCGCTCGCGGGCCCAGTGCGAGGAACTTTGTTGACCCACTTCGGGTTGGCCGCAAGCAGCAGGTAGGGCAGAGCCATTCCCAGGCCGATCGCACCAAAGGTCGAGAGCGTCATGATGGGCTGCTGCTGGGTCGCCCACGCCGCGGCGGAGCCCATGAATGGGGCGGTGCAGGGGGTCGAGAGAACGGCGGTCATGATCCCGAAGAGAAAGCTACCGTGAACCGAGTCGTGGCTGGGGTTGACCCGGTAGACCCATTGCGGGAGACGGGCTGCGAAGAGCCCGAGCATTCCCAATGCCATGATGGCGATCACGATCGAGACGACGATCGAGAACCACGGCTGCTGGAAGAGCGTGTTCACTGCCGTGAAGCCGGCGATGAATGAGATCGCCGCGCCAATCGCGAGCCAGAACGCGACGACACCGAGCGACATGACGATGCCGAGCATCAGGCACCGGGAGGGGTTCGCGGCGGCCTGACTCAGCCCCATGATTTTGATTGGAATCACCGGCAGGACGCAGGGGGTGAGGTTGAGGACAAATCCTCCCAGCATCGCGAGGATCAGCAGCATCACGACGCCGAGTGCTCCGGAAGTATCGACAGTGAATTCACGGCCAAAGACATTGAATCTCGCGCCACCGGAACTCCGAGCGGTTGCGATCTCGGACGTGAACTCCGATGCCCTCCCGAATACCGCGATGTCAAATTGAGCGAAGGCGGCGGGCTCCGCCGGAGTGACCAGATCTGATCCCTCGCCCGCCGGAGAACCATCTGGCGCTGCAAGGGGAATCTGCACTCTGATCGTGCGTTCCTGCGGCATCTGACAGAAACGGTCGTCGCACGCCTGCCATCCGAGTTCCAACTGAACTTGCAGATCGCTCGACGCATCGCGTGAAACCATGACCGGGATGTATATGGGTGCGAAGCCCTTGTAGACCGCGTATGGCTCGGGACGACCGGTGCCGACGAGATCGACCGGAACCACATGCTCCTCGGGCCACTGGATCGGACCGACCGTCGCGCCATCGACACTGGTCACGCGCACGACCGTGGGGATGGGAACGAACCGCTCTCGTGCCATCGAGGGAGTCTGCTTCGGCTCACGCGTGTGGAGGTGCCACCCCGGGGCGAGCTCAAAGATCACCCCTACCGCGAGCTGGTCGCCCGGGCGAACAGTCGGCTTCGAGACGACCACTCTCATTGAAACGGGGTCTGACCCCGGATTCGGCACTGCGGTCTCGAATGGGAACTGTGCAGACGCATTGCCTATGGAAAGTGAACAGAGCAAGAAGAGTGCGACCAGGGTCCATCGACGCATGCGTTGCTCCAGGTGACCTATCGAGAGACGAACGTAGCCCGCTCCAGCGGAAGCGGTTCGCCACTTGTACCACCCATCCGCTTTGATTGTTCCGACGCGAAGTGGTCACGCGATTCCAGAACGCGGTGTGTCTCCTTCAAGCCCGCCGTTGATTCGGGCCGATCCTGACCGCACGCCGGTTCAACCAACCGAGGCGCACGGGGTCGGTACGCGATATGGCTGACGTGCTTGATCAATCACAGGTCGATGCCCTGCTCGCGGCTGTGGACACCGGAGATGTCGCCGAGGAAGCCGGGAATGAGCTGATTTTCAGCCGCTCGCGCCGGCCGGATGATCCTGTTGAGATCCGGAGTTATGACTTCAAGCGTCCTGAACGCGTGTCGAAGGACCAGATGCTGGCCCTCCAGACGCTCCACGAGGCATTCGCCCGCAACTTCGGGGCGTCGCTTTCGGGGTTCCTGAGAACCATCGTGGAGGTCAAAGTCGCGACGTGCGAGCAGATGACGTACGCCGAGTTCATCGCGGGACTCGCAAACCCGACCTCTTTCAATCTGATCACCGCGGACACACTCGAGGGGACCATATGCCTTGAGATCTCCCCTTTGATCATCTACCCGATCATCGACCGACTTCTTGGCGGTTCGTCCCAGGATCTCTTCATCCCTCAGCGCCCGATGACGTTGATCGAATCGCGTCTGATTTCGAACGTGACCGAACGGGGACTGATCGCCCTCTCTGAGGCATGGTCTACCGTAAAGTCGCTGAAATTCACGGTTTCGGCAACTGAATCCAATCCACAACTCGTCCAGATCGTCCCCCCGAACGAGGTGGTGGTCGTCATCGGGTTCGAGCTGAAACTCGCGAACCGTGCCGGCACAATGAACCTGTGCATCCCGTATAACGTGATTGAGCCGGTCATGGACCACCTCTCTGCCCAATCCTGGTTCAGCACGGCGCGGCACGCCAAGTCCAATGACAATGAGCGGCGGATCAGTTCGACACTGCATGCCGCGTCGCTCCAGGTCGCCGGGTGCCTGGCGACGACAACGATCTCGCTCGCAGATCTGCTGTCGATGTCGGTTGGCGACGTGATCGTGACAGAAAAACCGAGCCACGACCCGGTTGTGGTCACGGTTGAGGGCGAGGCGAAGTTCCTTGCTCACATGGGGAAGCACAAGGAGAAACTCGCACTCCGGGTGCTCAGGCCGATCACCCAGGCGGACCGCGTCACCTGACGCGACCTGCCGAGTCGGGTTTCGACACACCCCATTGACCCCTACGTCCTCCCCCATCTAAACTATGGGGTCTGTTTGGTCGTACGAGGAACGGTCTCCTCGGGAGCATATGGCATGTCGTTGAATTCTCGCCATGTCCTGTAATCTCTCGCAGCCGATGCGGGCGCGAGCCACCGGGCTTCGCGACTTGCCGGTTCGGGTTGTCGGTCTCCTCGCATAGCGAGAGCGCCGCGATGCCGAAGGCAATCGCGGCACTCGGTGCTCAGTTCCATAGGCCACGAGTTCGACTCAGACAGCACCGGCCACGGGGCCGGGGCTTTGTTCTCTTGCCGGGTGCGCAGCATGACCGCTGACACCCGTGCGTGGATTGGTGTTGGACAACTCAGGCAGCGACAACCAGGACAACTCGGAGCAGTCGGAATGAACACCCAGGAAATGATGCGGATCCTTGACTCCATCGCACGCGACAGGAACATCGAGCGCGCCGTGCTTGTTCGCGACCTTGAGCAGGCGATGATCTCCGCAGCCAAGAAGTACTTCAACACCCTCGACGCGGAAGAGTTCTCGTGCGTCTTCGATCCGATCGGCGGCACGATGGAGCTCCGTCGCCATGGCGCGCCTCTGGAGATGCCTCCTGAGGCATTCGGGCGCATCGCGGCCCAGACATTCAAGCAGGTCATGATCCAACGCTTCCGCGATGATGAGCGGGCGAGCATCATGGATGAGTTCTCGAAACGCGTCGGTGAGATCGTCGTCGGCACGGCGCAGAGGTACGAAGGCGGCGCGCTGGTCGTGACGATCGATCGTGCGGAGGCGTTCATGCCCCGATCAGAGCAGATCCCCGGCGAACAGTTCGCTCCGGGCGATCGGGTTCGATGCCTGATCCTGGACGTCAAGGACGTCGGGAGCCAGGTCAAGATCGTGGTCTCACGGGCCAACCCGGACCTGATCAAGAAACTTTTCGAGGTCGAGGTGCCCGAAGTCGCAGAACACATCATCGAGATCAAGGCCATGGCTCGCGAGCCGGGACATCGCACCAAGATCGCCGTCACATCGGTTGATTCAAAGGTCGATGCGGTCGGTGCCTGCGTCGGCGTTCGCGGCTCGCGCATCAAGAACATTGTTGACGAGCTCAACGGCGAGAAGATCGACATCGTCCGCTGGAATGAGTCTTCTCAGATCCTCATCGGGAACGCCTTGAAACCCGCGGAAGTGGCCGAGATCTCTCTCTGCTTCGAGCTCGGAAGGGCGACCGTCGTGGTTCGCGTCGATCAGCTGTCTCTGGCCATCGGCAAGCGGGGCCAGAACGTGCGGCTGGCAGCGCGGCTGACGGGATGGGATATCGACATCCTCACCCCGGAGGAGTTCGAGAAGGGCCTGGACATCATGTCCACGACGCTGCTCTCTGTCTCCGGCACTGAGCAGTCGATGGTCGATCGCCTCGCGGCGCTCGGCATGGTCTCCGTCTTCGATATCGAGGAGGTCGGTGCCGATGTGCTGGTCGCCGAGCTCGGCATCGCTGACGATCTCGCGGCTCAGATTGTCCAGACCTGCGCGGTCCGTGCCAAAGAGGTCGCAGAGCAGCAGCAGAAGGACAAGGAAGAGAGTGAACGGCGCAAGCGTGAGGATGAGCTTGCGGCACGCCGCCTGCTCAGTGGCGAGGACATCCCCGCTGACGATGCGTCATCATCCGACGCGGAGTCCCGGGCGGCGGACATTCTGGGAAGCGGTTCGGTTTGAGTCTCGATTGCACGTCCAGCCCCGATCGCGGGGCTCGATTGATCTGACAGGATTCGAGCATCGTGTGTGAGAGAATTCCTGCTCTCTGAGCACAACTGACTGGAGTCAAGATTGGCCAAGCGCGTCTTTGAAATCGCCAAGGAACTGGGAATCGACTCGAAGGCCGTGGTCAAGAAGTGCCAGGCAGAGGGGATTCCTGAATCCGTCATCAAGAACCACATGAGCACCGTCTCTGTGGGCCTTGAGCAGACCATCCGTGAGTGGTTCACGGAGGGTGCGAACGCGACGGCGATCGAGACGTCCGCACCAGTCGCGCTGGAGGCGGTAAGGACGAAGCCGAAGGCACGAGCCAGAGTTCGCGCCACGGCAGCTTCGACGGACGGAACCACCGAAGAATCAACCGCCACCTCCACAATCACCGTTGAAGCGACATCAACTCAGATCGAGACACAGGAACCAACCCACCACGAGACAGAGCCGCCCGAGCACACTCACGCCGAAGAACCTCGCATCCAAGAGACGTCGGCACCGGTCGTTGCAGATGCCCCCGCATCGATCCCGACGACCAGCCAAGCAAGCAGAGCCGCGACCGAACCGATCCAGAGAGAAGACGCTCCTGCGCAGCCATCCACGGCGAGCGACGCGCCCGCACGCGTCGCGGCTGCAGATCGCGACCATGGCACGCATGCGCCGGCTGCTCCGCACTCACATCCAACGAAGCCGCACCATCCTCCTCGTCCGCCCGCAACCCGAGTGCAGCCGGCACCGATGAACGTGCCGAACAGGCCGACGGTCGTCTCGCCGGCAGGGCAAAGACTGGAGGCGAAGGCACCTGTCAAGCTCGCGGGCCCGAAGGTCGTGCGCGTGGAAGCTCCCGAGTTTGTAGAGGCGCCGCGTGCCCGTGGTCCTCGCCCGGGAGGTGGCTACGCGGGTTCTGGCGGACCTGGTGCTGGCACCGGCACTGGAGCCCCGAGACAGAGCCGCGGTCCTGGCAGGCCCGATGTCGGCGGGCCGGTCGGCGGGGGAGATGATGACCGCGGGCGCGGTCCGAAGCGCGGTGGCCCGCCGAACGCTGCGAAGGGTCGTTCGGCTGCGGGTGTCCCGTCACGTCGAAGGGCGACCGCGGGCGAAGAGTGGACGGCAAACCCCGACGCGTGGACCGAACAGGATCTGGCGGAACGTGAAGCTCGGCTTGCACGCGCGGCCGGCTTCATGAAGCAGCGACGCCAGCAGCTCAAGAAGCAGGGTGTGGGCGATCGTGCATCGTCGGCTGCGGAGACCGGTGGCACGGTCAAGATTGCCGCTCCGTTCACGATCAAGGACCTGTCCGCTGCAACGGGCGTGAAGGCCGCGGACATTGTGAAGAGACTTTTCCTCCAGGGCGTGATGGCGACGATCAACTCTGGGATCGACGTCGCCAAGGCCCAAGAGATCATGATGGACTTCGACATTGAGCTCGAAGTCACCGAGGCCAAGACCGGCGAGGAAGCGATCTCCGCGGAGTTTGAGAAGCGGACGGTTGTTGACCAGCGTGTGCGCGGCCCGGTTGTCACGATTCTCGGACACGTCGATCACGGCAAAACATCGCTCCTTGACAAGATCCGCAACGCGAACGTCGCCGCGGGCGAAGCGGGCGGCATCACCCAGCGTACCAGTGCCTTCCGCGTGCCGATTTCTGTCGGCTCTGACAACAAGGAGATCGTGTTCTTCGATACGCCTGGGCACCAGGCGTTCACAGAGATGCGTGCTCGCGGCGCGAACGTGACGGACATCGTGGTGCTTGTGTGCTCTCCCGCTGACGGGGGAGTGATGCCACAGACAATTGAGTCGATCAACCACGCGAAGGCCGCGAAGGTGCCGATCGTGGTCGCGCTGAACAAGATCGACCGGCCAGAAGCGACAGACTCCGCGATTCAGAAGACACTCGGCCAGCTCGCCGAGCACGGTCTCAATCCGATCGAATGGGGCGGCGAGACCGAGGTTGTTCGCACCTCGGCCGTCACCGGCCAGGGCATCGACCAGCTGCTTGAGATCCTTGACCTTCAGTCTCAGCTCCTCGAACTGCAAGCCGACTTTGACGGGTCCGCATCGGGCAACGTCATCGAGGCGCGCATGGAAGAGGGACGCGGCCCCGTCGCCAACATTCTCGTTCGCGACGGCAAGCTGAAGGTCGGCGACTTCATTGTGGCCGGGCGCGGGTACGGGCGAGTCCGCGATATCACCGATGACCGCGGCAACAAGCTCCGCGAGGCCCTTCCACCGACGCCGGTGCAGATCTCGGGTCTCGACGAGGTGCCCGACGCGGGCGACAGGTTCTTTGTGGTCGACTCGCTCCGCAAGGCACAGGAGGCCGCTGAGCAACGCCGCCATGCCGAGCGCGAGGCCCAACTCGCTCAACCCAAGGTCACTCTTGACTCGCTCTTCACCCAGATGTCCGACAAGGACATCAAGGAGATCCTCGTCGTTGTCAAGGCGGCCGAGCAGGGCACGCTGGACGTGCTCAAGAACGAGATCGAGAAGATCTCGCACTCGGAAGTCAAGACTCGAGTGCTGCACGCCGCGATCGGCGGCATCACCGAGTCGGACGTCATTCTCGCCGAGGCGTCCAAGGCGATCGTCATCGGTTTCAACGTCATCGCATCCGGGAAGGCACGAAGCGTCGCGGAATCGAAGGGCGTCGAGATCAGAAACTACCAGGTCATCTACCACATCACCGATGACCTCAAGAAGGCCGCCGAGGGCCTTCTCACCCCGGAGCTCCGCCAGGAGGTCCTGGGCCACGCGGAGGTCCGTCAGGTCTTCAAGATCACGAGGGTCGGCTCTGTCGCCGGCTGCTATGTCACGGATGGCGTCGTGCAGCGTGACGCGTTCATCCGCGTCACGCGCAACGGCGTGGTCGTCGAGAATGATCGCAGACTCTCGCAGCTCAAGCGTGTCAAGGACGATGCCAAAGAAGTGCGTGCCGGCATGGAGTGCGGCATGAAGATCGACGGCTACGACGACATCAAGGAAGGCGACATCCTCGAGTGCTACAAGAACGTCGAGGTCAAGCGCACGCTCTGACCCCGGCCATAGGCGGCATCCATTCCAATGGTCATCGGCGTTCTCCAGTTCGATCTGATCATCCATGACGCTCCGTCCTTGAAGGACAAGCGCAGGGTGGTCGCGTCTCTGAAGGACCGCCTCCATCGAGAGCATCTTGTTTCGGTCGCTGAAGTCGGCGATCCAGAGCTTCTCAACCACGCTCGTCTGGCCGTCACCTGCGTCGCGCGAGACGGCCAGCGCGTCGGCGAAGTCCTCGACCACGTCAGCGAGAAACTTCGCTCACTCCGCGACGCCGAGGTCGGTGCGAGCCATCGGCAACTGATCCATGGCGCACAGCTCTCCGACGAAAGAGACCAGGCCGATCTTGACCCGGATCCTGATGGCGAACTGGCGGCTGAGATGCTCCGCCGTGTCTCAGAGGACCAAGGAAGCAGGCAGGCATGACTCGACGCGCCGACCAAGTGGCCTCGCTCGTTCGGGGAGCGGTGCAGGACGTGCTCACCAAGGGCTTCCAGGACCCTCGCATCCGCGGGCTCATCACGATCACCGAAGTCACCGTCTCGCCGGATCTCAAAGCGGCCACGATCAAAGTCTCGGTGCTGCCTGCGGACCGTCAGGAATTGACAATCCATGGGCTGCGTGCCGCGGCGCGGCATATCCGCCACGAGGTTTCCGAGAAGCTTGAGCTGCGTCACACCCCGGATCTTCACTTCAAGCTCGATACCTCTTTGAAGAAACAGGCGGGTGTTTACGACGCCTTGGCGCAGATCGCCAAGGAGCGCGAGGCAAGGGGGGAACCCGCGCCGGAAGCGTCGAATGAGGAGATGCCGGACGCTACGCTTGGGCGTAAGCAGCATGGCCTCTCAAACCTCGGAACGCAGGAGGACCCCGCTCCGTGAGCGCGGACCCGGTCAGAAAGCTCCATACGTTCCTCAAGAAGTTGCCGTCTCCGACGGAGGATCGCGCTGCCATGCGCCCGCGATCCGATAGATCCGACGCCGTGCTCCAGGAACTTGTTCTCTCCTTCCTGGCTTGGGAGTTAGGACTTGGCGCTGCGAAGCAGTCATTGGGCCAGATCGACGGCGCGACCGCCGATTACAACGAGCTGCGTGTGTGTCTGCCTCATGAGCTCGCGCGGATCATGACCCTTCATGATGCACGCTTCGAGGAACGGACCCTCCGTCTGCGATCGGTCCTGAACGACATCTACCGTCGCGAGCACGAGCTCTCACTCGGCCAGCTCCTTCAGATGCCGAAACGCGACGCCCGGGCCTACCTTGACTCGCTTGAAGGCATGTTGCCATATGTGAGCGCTCGAGTCTGCTTGTTGGAGCTCGGTTCGCACGCGGTCCCAGTTGATTCCCGGATTGTCCACGTTCTGCGCGCCGAGGGTTGCATACCGGCAGAGATGGACACCTCCCCCCACGCGGAGTGTGCCTCCTGGCTGGAGCATCACGTGCGAGCCGAGGAGTCTTACGCATTCCATCTCTCGCTAGAGACACTTCTCGATACCACGGGGCAATCGATCGGGACCAAGACCACTCCGACGAAACGAAAGGCGAACGCGCCCAAGTCCAAGGGCCCGGCCAAGCGTGAGGCACCGGCGCCACGGGTTCGCAAGCGTTCGAAAGCATGAAGTGCAACCGCCGTCGCGCCACCCACATACGCTCTTGGCATGCGAAGCCGCCGGTCCAATCGATTGATGATGCTGCTTGCGGCCGTCGGGCTGCCGCTCGGGCTCGCCTCGTGTGAAACAAACAGGAGCCGGGCCGAGAACCCGTCCGTTGCATCGGGTGGTGTGGATCCCTCGATTGCGCCATCCCTCGCATCTCTCCGAGCTCTGGCTCGCCAGCAGGCAAACCGTCCTATCCCGATCGACCTTGCTGTGCCCCCCGGGCTTGATCCGACTCGTGTGTTGCCTTTGGATCCGATCCCTCCTGAAGCCACTGAGCCGTTGTCCGTGCTGCTGCCGCGGTTGGCGGGTGAGCTGCCCGCCAAGCCCTTGGAGCAACCCCCAACACCACCCGATGCCGATGCGACTCGCACGGCCCTCTACCTCTACGCGCGTGCGCAAGCCGCGCTTGGGATGAACAAGCCTGCAAACGCGATCGGGTTTCTGGATGAAGCGGTCAAGGCCGATCCAACGCGCCCGGAGCTCTGGCGGTTGCGTGGCGACATCCTGGCGTCAACGAGCCAGCGGTTCGGTGCGGCTGCGGCGTACCAACGCACGCTTGATCTGGGACTGATCGAACCCAGGGCGTGCCTGATGCTCGGGCTGAATGCCGCGGATCGATCGGACCATCTGTCGGCGGCGCGGTATCTCGCTGCTGCGATCCGCCATCATGCTGATGGGCAAGATCCCGCGCTGCCGATCGTGGCGCACGCGTCGCTCGGTCAGTCCCTCCATGCTCTCGGGTTTCTCACGGCAGGGAACGAGGCGCTCGCGTTCGCAACCGGTACTCCCCTGCAGTTCACTTCGACCACAAACCTCCGCAACGAACTCCAGTCTCTGACGCGCAGGCGAAGCGACATCGCCCGCGACACTGGTGATGCCTGGGCGCGGCTCGGCAACCTCGAGAAAGCGCTGGAGTCTTACGCGCGAGCCGCGTCGCTCCCGTCGATCGACGAGTCAGCCATCACGGAGCGGCGTGTCTACGTGCTCGCACGTTCAGGGAGGACGGCGGAGGCGGCTCTGGCTCTGCTCGAAGATATCGCGGTTTCTGATCTGCGGATCGATGATCGGCATCTTGTGCTTTTGCGGTCGCTCGCGACTGGCACGTCGCTGGGACCGCTGCTCTCGGGCGCGATCGGCGAACTCCCGACGCTGGCCGCTCAAACGATGCGGGCGCAGGGCGTTCCAGAGCCGCGGATCACGCCCACGATCAGGAGCAGACTGGCGCGATCGGCACTTGCGATCCACCCGGAGAGCGCGGCGCCGGTTCTCAGATCACACCTCCTTCGCTACCCGCTCGATCATGAAGTCTGCTCCGACTGGCTCTCTCTGCTGAGTGATAATCCCCGCAAGTCCGTGGCGACGCTTGCCGACCTGGTCTCGAAGCAGCCGCTGGTTTCGATGACCATCGCCGGCTCGCTCACGCAAACCGCAGCGGGTCGGCCTCTACTCGAATCGCTCATCTCAGAACCACCGGCGGGGCGCCTGGCCGAAGCGGTGTTGCTTCGCGCGGCGATGCATCACGCACGCGGAGAGTGGGCTCAGGCCTCGGCAGCGTTGCGCGCGCAGACATCGTTTCCTACAGAGCAGCTCGATGGATGTGCGGCTGTGCTCGCGGCGTCGTGCGGCGACGTCGAGCTCACGGAACGTCTTCTCTCTCGCGTCTCGGACGCAAACCTACGGGCACGTGCCTATCTCGCGCTCCAGCAAGCGAGCGATGCGGAACTGGCATTCACAGCGTCACTCCAGGATGAGGCCTCCGCTTCGCAACTAGAACTCGGAGCAGAGATAGCGACGCTGAGGCGCGACGCCGCTACAACCGAGTCGCTTCTCAGGAGAGCGATCGAGGCGGATCCGTTCGACGAGCGGCTCTACGAACGGCTCGCGGCCCTCTATCGACCCGGCGCGCCTCGTGCGGACCAGGATCGTCTCTTTGCCGTGTACCGTGAGCTACGGGAATCCGTGCCATCGAGCCGTCTTCTGCGAGTATTGAACGCGCAAGACGCGGCCCAGCGCAGTCAGTTTGCACAGGCCGAACGCGAGCTCGTCTCGCTTGTACAAACCGCGCCCGATGATGCCCGTGCGATGCAGGTTCTTCTGCTTGTCTGGGAGCACATCGGCCGCACGGATGCACGGGCACTCGAACGAGGCATCTCGGTGGTCGAATCGCTACGAGCGGATCGGCCCGACGCAACCGGACCGATTCTTGCGCTCGCGCGTCTCTTTGCCATGGCCGGGCGGACTTTGGAAGCGAGAGACCTGCTCGAAGAGTCGATGCAGAGACGGCCGACACCGGAGCTTGCGTCCGCTCTCGAAGCGTTGATCGCTGACGCACTCTCCAATCCGGCTGTGGCATATCAACTCGCGGTCGATCGGCTCTCGCCATTTCCGCGTCCGATCGACGCGACGATCGAGCTCGCTCGGAGGCACGCAAACGCCGGCGAGATCGGGAAAGCCGCGGCATGTCTCGCGAGCGATCTTCCCGCGTCTTCGACGCTCACACCCGGGCAGGGCGCGGCGTTACAGATCATGGTGGCCGAGCTGGGTCCTGAGATCACCAGATCCCGGGGAACACCCAGTGCCAGAGATGGAATCGCGTTGCTCGGGATCGTTGCCTCACGAACCACATCGCTGGCTCCGGGTGTGCACGAGCTTCGTATCTCTGCACTCGCTTCCGACCCCGCTACCGATCCCGTTACATTGATCGACGCGATCGAGCACGCCCGCAAAGATGCGCCATCGCTGGGACAGCGTCCGGCCCGGCTTGCGCTCTCCGCGCTGCTTGCTGACGATCGGAATCGGACCGCACTCGCGGTAGCTGTGAACGAGCTCGAGCGTGTCGATGCGTTCGATCCAGAACTCGCGCTCGCGACGGTGCGCCTCTCGGTCATCGCCGGAGAAGCCCGAGACATCGGGCGTGTGCTTCAAACCATGCGAGCCGCAGAGGATGCGTCGAAGGTGTTGCGTGAAATCCACCCGGACGGGGAGCTGGCGCTCCCGTCGGGGGCCTCACTCGACGCGGTCCGTGCCGAGATCGCCTTCATCGCTGCGAACGCGGTCACGCTCTCGGATGAGACTCCTGATCGCTCGTTTGATGTGTACCGGCTTGCGCTGGCTTACAACCCAACTCATGCGATGGCCGCGAACAACCTCGGATACACGCTTCTGGAGGAAGGACGAGACCTTGACGAGGCGGCGTCCCTTCTTGAGCTTGCCTATCGGCTGGCCCCGGACGATGCGAACGTTGTAGACTCGATCGGTTGGCTGCGATATCAGCAGGGCATCATTCTTGACCATCAGACACCGGACGGCGCGGTCGTTGAGGGCGCGGTCACGCTTCTGTCGAATGCGCTGATTCTCGACTCAGACGGCGGCTCCCCGGTCTCGCTCGATCATTACGCCGACGCGCTCTGGGCAGCGGGCGAGCGCGAGGACGCGATCGAGCAGTGGGCGCACGCGCTCGCGACGCTGGAACGGAGGATGGCCGCGCTCTCGGCGCAGGGACGCTCAGACCCGGACCATCCGAAGCTGCTGGCATCGCTGGAAGCAAAGCTCGCAGCGGCTCGGGCAGGGTCCGAACCGGAGATCGCGCCGATGCGGCTGCGGGGCACTGCTGGAGTTCCCGGCTCACCCGCATTGCACTCTCGTGACGCATCGCGCTAAGGTTGCACCCCCGCCCCCAGGGGTGCGGATGGAGCGAGCGATGGCAGGCCACAACAAGTGGAGCAAGATCAAGCATCGGAAGGCCGTCGTTGACAAGCGACGGGGCAAGGTGTGGACGAAGTGCGCACGGGCGATCATGTCCGCGGCTCGCCAAGGGGGGCCCGATCCCTCTGCCAACGTAACGCTCAGGTACGCGATCGACGAAGCGCGATACGCCAACATGCCGAAGGACACGATCGAGCGGGCGATCCAGAAGGGGATCGGCGAGGTCGGTGCCGCCGACTGGGAGCCCGTGCGATACGAGGGGTACGGACCGGGCGGCGTCGCGATCGTGGCGGATGCGCTGACGAACAACCGTGCACGGACCGTGACGGATCTCCGTCTTATCTTCGAGAAGCACGGCGGCAACCTCGGGAACGCGGGCTCAGTCGGTTATATGTTCGAGACCCGGGGACGGATCCTGATCGAGCAATCAGGGCGAGCCGACGACGCCATGTTCGAGGGCGCGATAGAGGCCGGCGCGGAGGATATCCAGCCCCCTCCCACTTCCGAGGATAACAGCGATGAGGATGCCGATCGGATTTGGACGGTGCTCTCAAAGCCCACAGAGTTCCAGGTTGTGAAAGACGGCCTCGAGCGAGTTGGCTTCAAGATTGTGGAGGCAGAACTCGCGCTCGTGCCATCAACGAGCGTGGAAGTTGGTGTCGAGCAGGCGCGGTCGATCATCAGACTCATCGACTCGCTCGACGACAACGATGACGTTCAGAAGGTCTATCACAACGGGCTGATCCCCGATGAAGCGATCGAGGGTTAACCCCGGCAGGATCCCAGGTCCCTGTCATGGGACCGGATCCTGTAGCTCATTCAAAGCTGCGGAAGAACCGATCCCACTTGATCTTCAGCCCGCGGCCCTTGCTGAACTGCCAAGAGAAGACAACAGCCGGGCTCCGCCCGACGACCTGTCCCTCGTCGATGTAGCCAAAATATCGAGAGTCCTTGCTCTGATCGCGGCTGTCACCCACGACGAACACCTTGCCTGCGGGGATCTCGATCGGGCCGAAGTTCGAGGGTGTCCATGAGGGCTGATTCCACGGGGGCCTTGCGAAAACGCCACCCCGTTCGAGCTCGCGTGCCTGCGGCCAGTTGGGCGTGGTAACCACGGGGTGGGATGCGCCCTCGAAGGACTCGCGTGCGAAGCGCATGACGCCGAAACGTCCGCCGTCAATCTGCCGCTGGATCTCGTCTTCGAGCGGACCATACTCGGACTCGGTCCCGTTGATGAAGAGCTTGCCGGCACGTAGCTCGATCGTGTCGCCGGCGATCCCGATGATGCGTTTGACCAGGCGAGTCCCGTCCTCCGGCGAATAGCAGATCACGATCTCTCCGCGTGCGGGCGAGTTCCACTTGGTGATCCAGCGGCACGGCTCGTCGGTAAGCGGAACACGAAGGCCGTAAGCCAGTTTGTTCACGAAGATCCGATCGCCGGGTACGATCGTGGGCTCCATCGAGCCGGATGGGACATCGAACCAGTCGACGATCGATGAACGGAGTGGAACCATCACAACCAGGGCGAACACGAAGGCCTTCACCCACTCCATCAACTGCTGGAAGAACGTCTTCTTCGGCTTCGGTTCGCCTTCATCCTTCTGCTTGCTCATCTGGCCGCTCGCTGGTTTCAGGGGTCGCTTGTGACGGCCGCCTTCGTGTCGGTTGTGATGGCCCCGGCAAGCCGGGCCTTGCGTGGGGCTGTTGCCGGGAGGGCTCGCTCAGACCTGGAGGTTCACATCCGGCATCTCAAATCTGTGACTCTTCACGCCGGTAGCGATCAACGGACGAGCCAGTGTCCACGAGGATCTCATCGGCCTCGCCGAGGAAGAGCCCGTGGTCGATCACCCCTGGAATGTCGTTGAGTGCGGCGGCAAGTTCTTCGAGGTTCCGGTCATCGAGCGTGACATCCAGGATCAGATTGCCGTTGTCGGTCACAAACAGCTCGCCCTGGATGGTGCGACGCCAGACGCCGTTGAGCCCGAGGGACCGGATCTCGGCACGAGCCGCGGCCATGCCGAACATCATGATGGCGACGCCGAGGGTGTTGCGTGTCCCGAGGCGAGGAACGATCTTGGACTGATCGACCATGTACACGCAACGGTCGGATCCCCAGGCGACGATCCGCTCGCGTGTCATCGCGCCGCCCGCGCCCTTGAGCATGCGGAGCTCGCGGTCGACCTCGTCCGCGCCGTCGAAGAGGTAATCGATGCGTTCGAGCAGGGAGAAATCGACGATCTTGAGTCCGAGTTCCTTGCCGAGCCGCTCGGAGGCCTCGGAAGTAGGGACGCACTTGACGTCGAGTTTCTCTTCCTTGACACGCCGCGCGAGTGCGTGGATGCCTCGTGTTGCGGTGCGGCCGGTGCCGAGCCCGACGTACATGCCGGATTGCACTGGAGCAACGGCTGCTTCCGCGAGGGCGTCGATCGTTGTCTGCTGCTCGTTACTCAAAGCGGATCCCCTGTGCAAGGGCGAAGGTGGAACCGAAGTTCACGGTGATTGTCTGCCTGCGCATGTACGCCTTCCACGAGTCGGAGCCGGATTCGCGTCCGCCGCCGGTGGCTTTCTCGCCACCGAACGCCCCGCCGATCTCTGCCCCTGAAGTCCCCGCGTTGACGTTGGCGATGCCGCAGTCAGAGCCGGAGCCGTCTGGATTGAGGAATCTACCCGACTCGCGCATGTCGTTGGTGAAGATTGCCGACGAGAGCCCCTGCTCGACGCTGTTGTGCATAGCGATCGCATGGTCGAGCGTGTCATACGCGAAGACGTAGAGAAGAGGGGCGAAAGTCTCTTCCTTGGCGATGGGGAGTTCACCCGAGTCCGGGGCACGGATGATCGTCGGCTGGACGTAGTGTCCGCCCGGTGCACCCGAGACGCTCGCCCGCCCGCCACCAACAAGCACTTCGCCCCCTTGCGCTTTTGCTTGGGCAATGGCACGCTCGAACTGCTCGACTGCCCGTGCGTTGATGAGCGGACCAACGAGCGTTCCTTCGGCGAGCGGATCGCCGATGCGCACCGTTTTGTACGCATTGATAAGCGTCTGCGTGAAGCGGTCCGCGATCGATCGATGAATGATCAATCGCCGTGTTGTGGTGCAACGCTGGCCCGCGGTGCCCACTGCGCCGAAGACGACGGCCTTCGCCGCGAGATCGAGATCGGCCGAGGGTGTCACGATCAGGGCGTTGTTGCCGCCGAGTTCGAGGAGGCAGCGGCCGAACCTCGATGCAACCACCTGCCCCACTCGCCTGCCCATGCGGCAGGATCCGGTTGCAGAGATCAACGGGAACCGCGGATCGGCGGCCATGCGTTCCCCCACCACGTCATCGGTCCCGATGACGAGCGTGAAGACGCCCGGATGCCCCATCGACTTCGCGACGTGGTCGGCGATGGCGTTTGTTGCGATCGCTGTGAGCGGGGCGAGCAGAGAGGGCTTCCAGACGGTGGTATCGCCGCATACTGCGGCGAGCATCGCGTTCCATCCCCACACGGCGTTTGGGAAGTTGAACGCGGTAATGACGCCGATCGGCCCGAGCGGGAGCCATTGCTCCATCAGCCGGTGCTGGGGCCGCTCCGATGGCATGGTCAGCCCGTGCAACTGGCGAGACAGTCCCACCGCGAAATCGGCGATATCGATCGTCTCCTGCACCTCGCCGAGGCCCTCTGATCGAATCTTCCCGACTTCGAGCGATACGAGCGCCCCGAGGGCGTCTTTATGCTTCCGGATCTCGTCTCCGATCGCGCGCACAACTTGGCCTCGCGCTGGGGCAGGGACAGACCTCCAGCGGATGAAGGCCTCGGCGGATTGAGCCACCGTTCGCTCGTATGACGAAGCATCGTCGAGTCTGACACCTGCGATCGGTTGCCCGGTCGCTGGATTGTTGCTGACGATGACGCCGTCCGAAGGTCCAACGCCCGGAACGACTCGCGGGTGCGAGTCGAGGCCGAGCGAGCGAAGGACTTCCGTGTGCATCGCGCTGGACATGGTGGCGAGATGCTATGCCGACCGGAGCGGCACACGGTCCGTCTCGTGTCAATGGTGGCGTCAATCGGCCTCAGGGGGGGGCAGATCGCGGAGGAATTCGCAAAGACGCCCGATCGTCGGTGCTTGCCCATCACGCACGTACGCGCCGCTCACGGCCGTACCGGTTGCGAGCGACTGCTCCAGGCTCAGTCCCGCGACACAGGCCGCGGCGAATCCCGCATTGAAATGGTCTCCCGCGCCGGTCGAGATGCGGGGCGTGCGCGTCATGGGTCCTTCGAACCAGGCCACGTCGCCGTCGCTCGTTGCGGCTCCCGCACCCTCACGCGGATGGATCACGACACATGCCAGCCGGAGCGCGTGGCGGAGCCCCTCGGCCATGGCGACGATGCGCTCTGAGAGAGAAAGACCGACAGCGGGAATGCCCCACACGATGCACAGCCGTTCCGCCTCGGCGAGGTTGAGCCCGATCGTGACCGGCGTCAGGGTGTTCATCTCCGTAAGCAGCGCGAGTCCTGCTGCAAGATCGTCATCCGTGCGCTTGGCAGGATCGGAGAGATCGATGAAGACCCGTGGGCGCGAGGGGATGGACGGCAGAACGAGATCGATCAGCCCCCGCCAGATGCCGTTGACGCCTCCCATCAGCGACCAGTTGACGATGCCGAACAAAGCCGAACTCCCGACCGTTTCTCGGAGACGTTCGAGGCCGACAATCTCAAGGATCCGCTCCCACGTGACACCCTGCACGGCTGTGCAGTGGTTGATCATCAACTTGCCATCGTCGAACTCCATCGCGTCGGTGCGTCCGGGCGGCGCGATGGCGATGACATCGTCACACAATGTGCCCAGCGGCGCGAAGATCGGGTGCCGCTTGGGGGGCGAGTGGGCTTCTTCCGCTGCAACAGCGCCGATGTAGGTGGTGCGCACGCCGAGCCGAGCGACGCCCCCTGCCAGCAGCGGTCCGTTTCCACCCCACCGCTTCTCGCGGACAACACCCTCGATGTTTGTGCTCTTACCCGATGCGGCGCCGATGCGTCCGGCAAGGGCCTCGAGCGTCTGGATGCGACGATACCCGTCGGGTGACATATCCGCTCGCACATCCACGAGATCCAGAATGGAGTCGATGAAGCCGTCGAAGCCAACGAGGGCGCGAGTCGAGCGAAAATCCGCCCGTGAAAGTGCCTCCGAAGCGTCGCGAGCGACCTCGGAGCGTCGGACGGGATTGTGTGGATCAGCGGGTCTGTGCATGTAAGTCATTCTTGCAACGATCTGGTGCGTCGGCGTCAGCGTGACGCAACGGCCCGGATGCGACTCGCCCAGGGCTCTCCACCGAGTTGCTCATCGATCAATCCCAGGCGCACGGTGTGAGCGTGCGCCTCTTGCTGACGCTGCGGCTCGGCACGGATCATGGTCTCGAGGGTAAGCGTCCACGCCTCCCAAAAGATGCGAGTCGGCACAGGGCCGGGCTCCGGCATTGCCCGCGCGAGGGGCACGAGGATATCAAGGGCCGCTGCGTGATCGCCGGCGTTGATGTGTGCCCGGGCCGCGAGGATCGTCGCGCCCTCGCGTCCGTCTTGCGTGGTCGCGACATCCGGATGCGTGAGCAGATCGGTACAGGCGTGGATCGCCTCGTCGCTTCCGAGTTCGATCAGGGACCGAGCAACGGCGTCGAGCGTCCGCACGTTCGCCAGAAAGCCCAGCCCGCGCGAGAGTTCGATCGACCGGCGCATGGTGACGAGATGCCGATCAAGGTCGCCATCCGTGCCTGCGAGCAGCGCAAACCGGGCATCGAGACGCAATGCGAGCTCGTGGGCCGTGTGCCGAGCCGTGGAACTCGCGCTGACTGTCGCGAGCAGGTCGTAGGCGCGGGCATCGCTCCAGCGCGGCTCACGCGACTCGGCAACGAGTGCTGACACGGCCATGAGCGAGGCCGCCTCACGCGTCGAGGGCCCGAGCGCACTCGATTCTGGCGAACCAAGGAGCCGGATCAGTTCCTCGATCGAGGGCTCCGATGGTGATCGTTCCAAAAGCCGCGAGCTGGCGATCAGGCGTGTTTCCCATGCTCGCTCGCGGGTAGCGTCGCGGTGCGTGGTGTCGCCAGCGATCGAGGCAAGAAGCGATCCGAGCTTCAGCGCGTCGCTGGTCGCTTCAGGTGTTGCGATCAATTCGTGAGCGCGGTCGAGCATGAGCTCCGCGCCAAGCGGCTGAGACAGTGCAACCAGGTCGCGGAGCGTCACATCAAGGGTGGATAGATCGAGAGGCACAGCGCCAGTGCCGACCTGCATCGAGGCGAGAAGCGTGTCGAGTTGCTCCAGCGGCTCGCCAGATGTTTGTCTCGGCGGGAACGAGCGAAGATGCATGAGGCGGTAGCGGACGATCGCCACGTGCTCGCCGGATGGATCGGGCAGTTTCAGGAACGAGGCGTATGGCGAGTCCAACGGGGGCGGCTGATCCGAGCGTTCAATCGCGCCGCGCATCCTCGCTGATCGTGTGGCCGCATCGCAGGAGAGCAATACCGCCCCGATCTCAACATGGCCCGCTTCGTCTATGAAGGGCGGTGCGTTCCAGTCGATGGCAGCCGGATGTGCGCCCGGGCCTCGCTCGACGAAGAGAGGCGAGAGCGACAGTTCCAGCGACGCCGAAGCGAGCGTGGGCTCCGCACGCATGAGAGCTTGAAGACGGGTTCTCACCCCGGCATCGGGCGGCTCATCCCGCAGGCCGTGCGCCAGCGCCCAGGTCGAGAGAACGAGTGCGCGAGCGGGCTCGCTCTGCACGATCGGGGCGGTGTCGTCGGGCGATGAAGTATCCGTTTCGAGGAGCGTCACGACACGCGCGGCCCGTTCGAGGAGCGCGGCCCGGAACTCATGGCTTGGTTCGGATGCCGCGAGAAACAGAGCGGCTCTTCCACCGAGAAGGACGATTCGCGGGTCGTCCCCGCCTGTCACGCCGTCTTCGGAGATTCCGAGAGCGGCCGACGCCTGATCAACGAGGTCAAGTACCTGCCTCGCGGCACGACGCACGCGATCGGTCTGGGCAGAGGTGGGGAACCCGAGCAAGAGTGTGATATCGGATGCCTCCGAAGCAAGGTCGCTCAGGATCGACTCGGCCCGATCGAGATCGGATGCGATCGCGCGGGCACTCGGGGCGTTCGCAAGACCGGCTCGCCCGAGTTGTTCGAGCGTGACAAGTGTGTAGCCGGATGTGCCGCGCCCATGTACCGAACCGATCGCCTGCATGATCCCTGTGGGATCGTGCTGGAGGAACTGCACCGCGTTGATCTGTGTGGGCCGCGCGCGGACCCCGCGTCGTGTCTGCTCGGGGTTGAGGCGATCGAGCTCGGCGAGGATGGCCGCCTCTCCTCCCCCCCAAGTCCCTTCGGTGCGAGGGATGCTGCGTGCGAGAAAGAAGACGGCCTCGGGCTTCAGCGTGAGGGCAGGGATAAGGCCAGCGAGTGGGTCTGACCTTCCTTCGGGCACGATGGTGCGAAGGAACGCACGGGCATCTCGCAGGTTCGTATCGGTCGCAGGAACAAGCGCCAACCGAGCTGGGAATGTCGCGGGCGCGTCAGCGGAGTCCGAGCCGCGGAAGGGGATGATCGCGAATCGCTGGTCGGGAGCGAGTCGCTCGATCGAACGACCGAGTTCTTCAAGAACGATCGACATCGCCGAGACCATCGAGCCGGAGCAATCGACGACGAAGACGACAGATGCCGCACGGCGCGAGGTGACACCCGCGAACGAGGCGGGTCCAGCGGCCGCCCCACCGGGCGCGAGTCGAATCGCTCGCTCTGGGTGGCCCGACGCACGGGGCATGAGCATCGGGCTCGACGCCGGGGGCGTGGCACGAACAGGGAGCGTGAGCAGTGAGACAACGTCCGCAAGCGAGGGTGCGTCTGCCGAGCCGGGCTCGGCGCGATCGGGTGGCACTGGGGTTGGCTGGGCTGCCGGTTCGACCGGAGAGCCGCCCAGCGAGAGTTCAACCGTCGGCATGGATCGCGATGGTGGTCGCACGACCGTCCAGGTCGCGAGCGCAGCCAGACCGAGCAGCGCGGCGTGAATCGCCAAGGAGATGCCGGTCGGGAGTATCACGCGTCCGATGCGCATGCAGTCATCGTACAACCGACAGCGAGTGCGGGCGGACGGGAATGCACGGCATCTCAAGCGACCACTGCCGCGAATCACGCCTCCGAGAAGTCGTGTCCTGCTGTGTACAGGCCCCGTTGCTGCTTGACAAGTTGGCGGAGGATGTCGTTGAGGAGTGTGGAAGCGCCAAAGCGGAAGAGGTCTGGCGTGAGCCACGCATCGCCGAGCGTCTCTTTGACCATCACGAGATAGTGCAGGGCTTGCTTCGCAGTGCGGATGCCGCCCGCGGGCTTCATGCCGATCATCTCGTCTGTCGCCAGGTGATGATCGCGGATCGCTTCGAGCATGACCAGCGTCACAGGCATCGTCGCCGCGGGCTGGACCTTGCCGGTCGAGGTCTTGATGAAGGCGTGCGGGGCGTTCGCGGCCGAAAGAGCCGAGATCGCGATATCACTCGCCCAGCGCACGTTGTCGTAGGTTTCGAGCTCTCCCGTCTCCAGGATCACCTTGAGGTGGGCGGTGTGATGCTTGCCGACGCACGCGTGCGCGGTCTCGTAGATCTCTCTCCACACTTCTTTGTACTTCCCGGCAAGGAACTGACCGCGCGATATCACCATGTCGATCTCATCCGCACCGTCGGCGACCGCGGCACGCACGTCCGCGAGACGCACCTTCAGCGGGTACTGACCCGAAGGAAAGCCCGTCGCAACCGACGCAACGTTCACGCCAGTGCCCGCGAGCAGTTCCTTGGCCGTCGGCACCAGCGCGGGATAGACACACACGGCGGCAACGTGAGGGAGACGCTCGCCGAAGAGCTCCTCATCTCGCTCATAGGGGCGCACGGCCTTGCGGCAGAGCGATCGCGCCTTCTCTGGCGAGTCCTTGCCCTCCAGCGTCGTCAGATCGAGCATCGAGAGGGCGAGTTTCAGGCCAGAGATCTTGGCCGTTGTCTTGATCGAACGCTTTGTGAAGGAAGCCGCACGCTGATCGGCCATGACGCGATCGACGGTCATGCGCGGGGGGAGGACGGGCGTCGGGGCGGGAGTGGGTGCAGCGGCTGTGCGGGGCATGGGCAAGTGTAAGGCGTACCCTCGCCCCATGAATGTTCACATGCTGAGCGAGTCCGAGCGGCAGGGACATCTGGATCTGGCCCTGCAAGTGACGCAGTTGCCGACCGCGGCGGGACGCGAACAGCGCGTCATCCAGTGGCTCAGGCGATGGATCTCGGTCCGGCCCGACCTGCTGTTGCAGGAAGATGCCGCGGGGAACATGACCGTCTCGATACGCGGGATCACCGAGTCGCGTGGTGCGCTGGGTAACGTGGGGGGCGGGGCGGGTGGTGGCGTGGGGGGTGGCGTGGGGGGTGGCGGTCAGGCGGTCTTCTTCACTTCGCACCTCGACCATCCGGCCTTCGTGGTCGAACGCATGATCGCCCCGACAACACTGGAACTCTCGTTCCGTGGCGGTGTCATGGACGACTATTTCGACGACGCCCGCATCCTGCTCTGGCCCAAGACCGATGACGGCAGCGGGCAGGGAATCGCCACACCGATCCGCGGCGTGCTGATCGGGACATCGCCGACCCCTGGCCCCTACAACAAACACTACCTCTGCGAGCTGGAATCCGCCCACGACGACATCTCGCTCGGCGATGTGGCAACGTGGGATGTCGGCCCGGGAGCGATCGAGGATGGCTTGATCAAGACGATTGTGTGCGACGATCTGGTCGCGCTGGCCGCCTCGCTCTGCGCCTTCGACGTACTGCTCCGAAAGCATCTGTCGGGAGAGACCATCGAGGACGTTCGGCTGCTCTTCACACGCGCGGAGGAGGTCGGATTCATCGGAGCGATCGCGGCGTGCCGCCTCGGCACGATCCCCCCGGGGGCACGCCTCATCGCGCTCGAGAACTCTCGATCGTTTGCCGACTCGCCGATCGGCGGGGGGCCGATCGTCCGTGTCGGAGATCGGCTGAGCGTCTTCTCGCCGACGCTCTCCGCATCGGTTGCGCAGCGTGCGGAACAGATCGCCGGCGCGCCGGCGACACCCACGGCCCAGCAGAAGACGGACCCCTCACCCCAGACGGCACCAAAGTGGCGATGGCAACGGAAACTCATGGCGGGCGGCGCGTGCGAGGCGACGGTGTATTGCGCGTATGGGCACGATGCGACGTGCGTCTGCTTACCCTTGGGCAACTACCACAACATGGCCGATCTCGACGCGGTGCAGGCCGGGACAAACTCGTCGCCCCCGAGAGTGGATCGTGAGTTCGTCTCGGTCAGCGACTATCACGGCCTTGTTGATCTCTTGATCGCGTGTGGCGAGCGATTGCCCCAGGCCCCGAGCACCATGGAGCGGATCGAGAAACTGTGGAACGAGCGTCACGATGTCCTGTGAGGCGAGACCGCCTTCCCATCATTCACCGGGAATGTACGAGATCGCGCCGTCCCACGGGCTGCTCGCGGTCGCGTAGAGCCGCTTGGGAATCCGCCCGGCGAGGTACGACTGCCTTCCGCACTCGCACGCCTTTCGCATCGCATGGGCCATCATGACAGGGTCTTTGGCGTGGGCGACGGCGGTATTCAGGAGAACGCCATCCGCGCCCAGTTCCATCGCCCGCGCGACATCGCTCGCACCCCCCACTCCCGCATCGACGATCACGGGGTACGCAGGATCTCCCTGTTTGAGTTTCTCCAGGCAGATCACGATGTTGTTGGCGTTGAGGATGCCCTGTCCGGAACCGATCGGCGAACCCGCGGGCATGACGCTGGCCGCGCCGCACGCCTTCAGACGCTCGGCGACGATCGGATCATCCGATGAGTAGACGAGCACTTGGAACCCGTCCGCGACAAGTTCCTTGCAGGCCTCGATCGTTCCGATCGGATCGGGCAGAAGCGTCTTCTTGTCGCCCAGGACCTCAAGCTTCACCCACGATGCCCCGGGATTGCCGACCTGTTCAAGCAGGTCACGCCCGAGCCGCGAGACGCGCACCGCATCCTCAGCGGTGAAGCACCCCGCCGTGTTCGGCAGGATCGTGTATCGTGAGAGGTCCAGATGGTCGAGCAGACTCTGGCCTTTGTCGTTGTACAGCCGCTCGCGGCGAACCGCAACCGTCACAACCTCGCACCCGGACGCATCGAGCGCGCCGGCCATCCGCTCGAACGAGTCGTACTTTCCGGTCCCCACGAACAGACGCGACGAGAACAAACGCCCCGCGATGCTCAGCGGCGCGAGGCCCGGCTCCGACAGTTCATTGGTTGTGGTCACATTCGCCATAAGTCTCCGGTCCTTCCGCGCTCAACCGCCACCCACCAGCGTCACGAGTTCGATCGTGTCTCCATCGCGGAGCGTGTGCCCCGCATGGTCGCGCTTGGGGATGTGCTTCCTGTTGACTTCCGCGGCACACGGTCGATCGGCCAGCCCGATCTCACGCAGCAGCCGCTCGAGTGTCGTCCCCTCGGGCAGATCTCTCTCCTCGTTGTTCACTCTGACTCGCATGCGAGGCCTCTTGGATGGCACGAAACAAAACCCGATTCCCCGAAATCATCCCAAATCTGGCCGAATCCGTGAATTGTAGGGCTCACGAATCCCAACCAGACCCACGAAGCCCGACCTCCGTTGGGCCGATGCCGCTTTGGGTGGTACATTTTTGAGTGAACGGCCGATCGGGAGCCCCGCATGACCCCCACACGCTTGTCCCCCTCTCCTCTGTCCGCCGGTCAAATGACCACCGCTCGGGGTGCCTCCCACCGTGGGCCTCGGCGACAGACCACATCGCACCGGCGTGCACTCCCGCTGGTCCTTCTGGCTATGTGCATGATCGGGCTAGGCGCGTGCCGCAAGAAGCCGAACACGTATGACCAGTCCACACCCGAGGCGGTGCTCGCCTCCGCGAAGGCCATGGTGGCAAACGGAGATACTCGCCGCCTGACCGAGCTGATTCAGGCCGACACGAAGGAGATGCGCGCGCTCTGGGACCGGATCGGCTACCTCTGCGGGGATCTCGCCGATCTGGGCGTGCAACTGAACGCTTCGTTCCCACAGGAGATCGCCGAGATCAAGCGAAAGGCGGCATCCGGTGAGATGCCTTCTTCCGGAGGCGCACTCCTCTCACAGATCACGGGCGGACAGCGCGCGGGGCAGCGCCCGGGGGCACGCCGTGGACCGCCCGGACGTGGGCAGCCGGCCCAGGCCGACCCCACGATGGACCCCTCGCGTGACCCGCGCAGCGCGATCAACGACGCGATGCGACAGATTCTCGCCGATCCATTCGCGTGGTTGGGCGAGAACTCGGAGCGTCTCTCGGTGACCCCGATCAACGATGAGATGGCCGCGATGCTCTGGGACAACAAGCCGATCTTCCCACCCGTGGGGATCGTGATCCAGCGTTCGGCGTACGACGACAAGTGGTACCTCGCGCCGCCGATCCACCTGCCGCCCATGAACCAGTTGCTGCCGAAAACCCCCGACGAGTACGCGATCTGGATGCAGCTGATCGACGCCTTCCGGAACGTGCTGATCGACATGCGGAAGGATGTTGCCGCGGGCAAGATGCGCGACATCGAAGAGGTCTCCCGTGCCGCAGGAGAGCGGGCGTTCATCCCCGTGGCGTTCATCGGAGTGGCATACAGCAAGGCGATGGAAGAACGGCGGCGAGCAGAGCGTGAGGCACGACGCGCGGCCAGCGAGGCCAACACTCCCGCCACCACGGGCACAGGCCGAACCGGGGGATGAGCGGCAGAACGCATGCCGCGCTCATGCAGTCGAGTTGCTTCCGACAAGCCCCGGCGTTCAATAATCGCGTGCTTGGGGAGCTTCTCACTGATTGTCTGAGGCGATCCGAGCCAATGATCTGCTGTTGCGCGAATCGCCTTCCTATCCTGCGGCATGGCGACACACGGACACTCCGGCAGCGGGCACCCTGATCCCCTCCACGGCATCGACGAGACGCACGACCCGAACCTGAAGTCATGGGTTGAATCGGCGAACGATCCGGCGACGGACTTTCCGATTCAGAATCTGCCGCTATGTTTGGTCGAAACAAGCGCACAAGATCCGTGGGCGACAGCCGTTCGTGTCGGTGATGTGTATGTCCTGCTCGAACCTCTACGCGACGCTGGACTGTTGAAAGGCTTGGGCATCGCGTGGCTTGCGAATCCTCAATCAGAGTTCGTCGAGGTTCCGTCCATTCGAAGCGCATGCCGTAAGCGACTCGTGGAACTCCTCTTGGCCGACTCAAAGGAACTTCGGGACAACAAGGAGCTTAGCGCGCGAGTCATCCTGCCGGTCGACGGCGCATCCGGTACTGGTGCGTTCGATGAAGAACCGCCTATCGCTCCGTCGAACTACACCGACTTCTACGCGTCGATCCACCATGCCACGAACGTCGGTTCGATGTTCAGGCCCGACAATGCGCTCTTGCCGAACTACAAGCACATCCCCATCGGCTACCACGGGCGGGCATCCTCGATCGTCCCGTCCGGCACGTCGTTCCATCGCCCCGTGGGTCAGACCTCGCCTCCGGACTCTGATCCATCAGCGGGCCCCGGCTTCGGGCCGTGCAAGCTGATGGACTACGAGCTTGAGATTGGGTGCATCATCGGGCGTGGTAACGCTCTCGGCTCTCCCGTTTCTATCGCCGATGCCGAGTCGCATATCTTCGGGCTCTGTCTCGTCAACGACTGGTCCGCGCGTGACCTCCAGAAGTGGGAGTACGTGCCCCTCGGCCCGTTCCTCGCCAAGAACTTCGCCACCACCATCTCGCCCTACATCGTCACGATGGAGGCCCTCGCCCCCTTCCGCATCCCCGCATATGAGAGGCCCGCCTCCGATCCGCGCCCGCTCCCGTATCTCACCAGCGACGCCAACACGGCGCGGGGCGGCTTCGACATTGCGCTCGAAGTCCACCTGCAATCCGCAGAGATGGCCAAACGCTCCATGTCGCCGGTGCGACTCTCAAAGGGCAACTTCAGGCACATGTACTGGACCTTTGCGCAGATGATCGCGCACCACACGGTGAACGGGTGCAATCTCCAGCCGGGGGATCTGCTGGCGAGCGGCACGATCTCGGGCCCCACGCGCGACAGCCGCGGGAGCATGATCGAGCTCACCTGGGATGGGGACCCCTTCGCCAACCCGCCCAAGCTCGTCCCCGGCTCGCAGCGCACGCCGATCGAGTTGCCCACGGGCGAGAAGCGGACGTTTCTTGCCGATGGGGACACGGTGATCATGAAGGCGTACTGCGAGCGCGACGGGTATCGAAGGATCGGCTTCGGCGAGTGCCGCGGGACGGTGTTGCCGGCGCGGACCTGACATTCCTGATTCAATCCCGAAATCGCCAGCATCGGTCTCCGAACTGTTGATGCTCAACCGGTCCAGACCTGGCTGGTACCATTCTGACCCATCCATCGCCGGGGCGACCACGGAGGAGCGATTGTCGCCGATCCGCCCCGCGATCTCGTGAGATCCCGCACATGACTATCCGAGCCCTTGTCGCACTCGCCACGCTCACCCTTGTCGCGCTCCCCGCGCCACTCGCTTCGGCGACCGGCAGAGAGGCCGGATACCTCTCCGCACACGCGGATGTTCCCCTCATCCCGCGCGATGTCATCTTCGGGAACCCGGACAAGGCCGGGCCACAGATCAGCCCGGGAGGAAAGCACCTCTCATGGCTGGCCGACGTAAACGGCGTGATGAATGTCTTCGTCGCGCCAGTGGGCGATCTCTCAAAGGCACGCGCCGTCACCAACGACACAAACCGGAACATCCGCCAGTACTTCTGGGCCTACAACGACACCCACTTGCTCTACATCCAGGATGTCGGCGGCGATGAGAACTGGAAGGTATACGCCGTCGAGATCTCATCCGGCGCGGTCCGCGACCTCACGCCATACGAGACGATCGCAGGACCGGACGGCAAGCCGATCATCCTGCCATCCGGTCAGCCGCTGCGCCCCGCGGCACGCCTCATCGGCACCAGCGAGCGTTTCCCATCCGAGATCCTCGTCGGGCTCAACAACCGCAATCCGCAGTTCCACGATGTCCACCGCATCAACATCGAGACCGGCGTATCGACGCTCATCGCCGAGAACAACCAGTGGGCCGCGTACATCCCTGATGACGACTTCAACCTCCGTTTCGCTCAGAGAATGACCGCCGACGGCGGCACCGAGATCCACACCCTCCTCCCGGATGGCACCACCGTGCTCTTTGAGAAGTACGGGCAGGAAGACTCGCTGACGACCGGCCTGGGCGGCTTCAACAAGGCCGGCACCTCGGTCTACATGCAGGATAGCCGCAATCGCAACACGGGCGCGCTGTACATGGTCGACCTCGCGACCGGAGCACGCACACTCTTGGCCGAGGACGCTCGCGCCGACGCCGGAGGCGCGATCGCCCACCCAACCGAGAAGAACATCCAGGCCGTCTCCTTCACCTACGGACGGACGGAGTGGAAAATCCTCGACAACGCCATCCGTCCGGACTTTGAGTTCCTCGCGGGCGTCGCCCCGGGGCAGTTCAGCATCGGCAGCCGCACGCTCGACGACACCAAGTGGGTCGTCACGTATCTCCAGGATGCCGGCCCTGTTCGTTACTACCTCTACGAGCGCACGCCCAACTCCGGCAAGCCCGGCCGCGCGACGTTCCTCTTCACGAATCGGAGCAAACTCGAAGGACTCCCCCTCGCGCCGATGCAGGACCTGGTGATCAAGAGCCGCGACGGGCTGAATCTCGTCTCGTACCTCACCGTTCCGCTTGCGGCCGATGCAGATCGTGATGGGCGTCCGGACAAGCCAGTGCCGATGGTCCTGCTTGTTCACGGCGGCCCGTGGGCGCGTGACAACTGGGGCTTCAACCCGTATCACCAGTGGCTCAGCAACCGTGGGTATGCCGTCCTGAGCGTCAACTTCAGGGGCTCCACCGGCTTCGGCAAGGACTTCGTCAACGCCGGCAACCTCGAATGGGCCGGAAAGATGCACGACGACCTCATCGACGCCGTCAACTGGGCCGTCAACGAGAAGATCGCCGACAAGAGCAAGGTCGCCATCATGGGCGGCTCTTACGGCGGATACGCCACACTCGTCGGTCTCACCTTCACGCCCGATGTCTTCGCGTGCGGCGTCGATATCGTCGGTCCCTCCAACATCGTCACCCTCCTCAACACCATCCCACCCTACTGGGCACCGATGATCACCATGTTCACGGAGCGTGTCGGCGATCATCGCACGGAGGAGGGGCGCAAGCTGCTCGAGTCGCGTTCGCCGATCAACTTCGTGGACAACATCAAGAAGCCACTGCTCATCGGCCAGGGCGCAAACGACCCGCGCGTCAAGCAGTCAGAGTCCGACCAGATCGTCGAGGTCATGCGGAAGAAGAACATCCCCGTCACCTATGTCCTCTTCCCCGACGAGGGGCACGGCTTCGCGAGACCCGACAACAACATGGCCTTCAACGCCGTGACAGAGAACTTCCTTGCCAAGAACCTCGGCGGCCGGGCACAGCCAGTCGGCGAGGATCTCAGCAAGTCCACCGCCCAGATCAAGGCGGGCGGTGATGACATCCCCGGCCTTACGCCCGGCGGTCGCTGAACCCCCACATACCCGGCCGCACACGATGACCGCGATCAGTGCCCCGGGAGCATGATGCCACCGATCACCCAGGAACGCGAAGGTGCCACCAGGCACTCTCGCGTTCTTGGCTTTCTCTGGCGCCGATGTTGCACGATGCGACTTGACGCGGCTCGCTCATCCTGTCACCCTCCACACGTGACCACCGCACCCGCCAAGCCAGCGACACCCTCGATCCTGCTACCGTCGATTCTCCTCACCGGGCTCGCGATGGTCGCGGCCTCCGGTGCCCTTGTCGCACACTCGCGAGCCCCGCGCACAGATCCTGCGCCGACCGGCCTCACCAACCTCGATCTCTCATGGAGAACGGGCGCGACCCTCGCCGACGCACTCCTGCCCCTCGCTCTCGAACCGGGTTTCCGAGCCGAGCTCATCGCTGCGGAGCCCCTGATCGAGGCACCCGTCTGGATCCAGTTCGACGAGCATGCGCGGATGTGGGTCGTCGAGATGGTCGGCTACATGCGCGATGCCGACGGCGCGGGCGAGAACGAGCCCTCGGGTCGAATCGCGATCCTCGAAGACACCGACGGCGACGGCGCGATGGACACTCGCACCACCTTCGCCGACGGGCTTGTCATGCCCCGCGCCGTTCTCCCCTGCTTCCAGGATGCAAGAGGCCCCGGCGCACTCGTCATCGAGCCGCCGAACCTCATCTACCTGAAGGACACAAACAACGATGGGCGTGCCGATCTCAGGCGCGTCATCCTCACCGGCTTCGAGGGCGAGAACCCGGAGCACGCCCCCAACGCCCTCACGTGGGGGCTCGACAACTGGATCCACCTCTCCCAGCACTCTCTCGAGTTCCGATTCTCAGGCCCCCCAACATACGACGCCATCACACGCCCCACGCCCCCCCACGGGCAATGGGGGCTCGCGATGGATCGTGTCGGGCGGCTCTTCTACACGCCGAATTCCGAGGCCCTCAGAATGGACCTCGTCCCGAAGCACTACGCCTTGCGCAACCCCGCGCAGCGCGGCTTCCCCATGATGGGCGTGCTCGTCTGCAACGACCAGACAGTCTGGCCCATCCGACCAACACCCGGTGTCAATCGTGGGTACATGGATGGAATCCTGAGGGCCGACAAGCGCCTGGCGGTCCATACTGCCGCGTGCGGCACCACTATCTACGAGGCCTCGCTCCTCGGCCCGGATTACCGGGGCAACGCATTCGTCGCCGAGCCGGCGGGCAATCTCGTTCGGCGGCTCATCGTCGAACCGACGGGCGATCGAGTCCGCGCCGTTCCCGCCTACACGGGGCGCGAGTTCCTCGCCTCCGCCGATGAGAGATTCCGCCCTGTGCAGTGCATCGTCGGCCCCGAGGGCGCGTTGTACATCGTCGACATGCACCGGGGCGTGATCCAGCACAAGACCTACCTCACCGACTACCTCCGCAAACAAGTCGTCGAGCGCGGCCTCGAACGCCCGCTCGACATGGGACGCATCCTCCGCATCGTTCCCGACAACACGACGATCCCGACTCGAGTCCGGCTCGGGTCGCTCACGAACGCACGTCTCGTCGAACAACTCTCGCACCAAGACATGTGGCGGCGCACCACCGCTCAGCGATTGCTCATCGAGCGCGCCGCGACAGATCTGGCGGATCGGCTCCGACGCCTCGCGCACCAGGGCGCAGACCCCATCGCACGCCTCCATGCCCACTGGACCCTCGACGGACTCGGCATCGCGACAATCGACGACGCCCACGCGGCCCTCAACGATCCGGATATCGATGTCGCGATCGCGGGGCTTCGCATCTCCGAGCGATGGCTCTCACAACCACCCGCGAGCATCGCATCACGCGGCGTCGTCTCAACGCACGTACATGCTCCTCTCCTCGATTCGGCCCTTGCTCACGCCTCCCATCAGAATCCGCGCCTCAGGAATCAGGCCCTGCTCTCGCTTGGCGCATCCGCCGATCCCCGCGCGATCCAACATCTTGTCGATGCGATCCGCACCCGTCCAGATGATGAGTCGCTCCGCGCCATCGCCATCAGCGGGCTCTATGGACGCGCAACCGATGCTATCTCCTCACTCGCCGCCGACTCGCACCAGATCCGCGGCGGTCGCCTCTGGTTCATCAGAGATCTCTTCGATGCCGATCTCACAGGTCCCGACTACGGCGCACGCGGAAGAGCCATCAACCTCATTCCCGCTCTCGCGAGCGAACGCCCGGAACTCGCGGCGTACCTCCTCGGGCGGCTCCAGCTCGCGCTGCGGCTCAACACCGACCAGCCCAAGCCGATTGAGCTCGCCGCGCCTCCAGAACCATGGATCAGACTCGTCGCATCAGGATCACCCCTCTCCTATGCCGCGCGAGATACCGACCAATGGCTGCTCTGGCCCGGCCACGGCTCGACAATCACCTCCAGCGGGCGTGTGCTCACGCCGCAGGAGATCGCACGGTTCGATGTCGGGCGTTCGCTCTTCGATACCACCTGCTCGGGATGCCACGGAAAGGCCGGCACCGGCGCGCCCGGACATGCGCCCGCACTGGCGGGCTCTTCGCGTGTGCGCGGCCCGACCGACACAACGATCCGCATCCTCTTGCATGGGCTTGAAGGCCCGCTCGAATCCGACGGACAACGTTTCAACAGCAGCATGCCCGCGGCTCCATTCAAGTCCGACGAGGAGTTCGCAGCGGTCTTGACCTATATACGCCGAGCGTGGGGCAACAACGCCGAGCCCGTCTCACCCGAGGAGATCGCACAGGCCCGCGCCGCGACCAGCACGCGAAATCGGCCGTGGCGCATCGAAGAACTGGAGCCCAAGCCGTGAGACCCGGCGCACGCACCCGTCCAGCTTGTTCTTGTACCGTCGCGTCGACGCTCATCGCGTGCTTCGCGTGCGCTCTGGCTTTGATGCCCGCGGGATGCTCTACCTCACGACCTCGCTCGCACACCCCTGCCAGCAACGAGGCCCCACTCGTGATCTTCGATGGCCAAACGCTCAACGGCTGGATCGTCCGAGGCGGCAAGGCCTCTTTCACCGTCGAAGATGGATGCATCGTCGGGCGTACCGCGCCGAACCAGCCCAACACGTTCCTCTGCACCGAAGCAGACTACGGCGATTTCATTCTGACACTGGAGTTCCTCGTAGATCCACGCCTCAACTCAGGCATCCAGATCCGCAGCGCGAGCGACCCGGACCTCCATGGCGGAAGGGTCCGCGGGTACCAGGTCGAGATCGACCCATCACCGCGTTCATGGACCGGCGGGATCTATGACGAGTCTCGGCGCGGCTGGATCGCAGACCTCTCGAACAATCCAGAGGCAAGAGCCGCCTTCAGGCAGAATGAGTGGAACACGATGCGAATCGAGGCGATCGACGACCGCATCCGTACCTGGGTCAACGACGTCCCCGCGTCGGATCTTCGGGACTCGATGAGCCCCGCCGGCTTCATCGCGCTCCAGGTTCACGGCGTCGGGCCGCGAGTCGAGCCATTGGAAGTCCGTTGGCGCCAGATCCTGCTCACGCCCGTTCATCACCCCCAAGCCACCTGCCAGCGCGACGCTTCAGAGTCCGGCCAATGACCGCAACGCGCGATCGAGCGTCGGCTCGACCGCCATCACGCTCAGACGCCCGATCTTCACCAAAGGGAACGAGGCGAATCGCTTGTCGGCCTTGATCACATCCAGAGTGACCGGAGTCCTCGCGGCTTTAGATGCCCTGAGGTCTACAACCGCGTGCTTGGGCTCTCCCCTGGCGTTTAGGCCCGGGCTCTTCGGATCTTCGTACGCGCCTTTCGTCACGACAGCCAACCCGACGATCGCTCGCTCGTCGCCCGTGTGATAGATGTAGGCCTCGTCGCCCTTCTTCATCGCTCGCAGCGCAATCAACGCGGCCGCGTTCGAGACGCCATCCCATGTCGTACGCCCGTCACGGACCAGATCGTCGAACGAGTACGTCCCCGGCTCTGTCTTGAGGAGATATGTCGCCATTCCCAAGCGTACCCGACGTGCGACCAGAGTTGCAATGACAAGGGCCGGACTCTCGTGAGCCCGGCCCCTTGTACGTGCCTTTGCGAAGTGTCAGCGTGGAATCAGCCGCCGACCTTCTCGGATGTGCCCTTCTGAGCAACCTTCTTGCAGCAGTCGGGCTTGTCGCAGGTCTCGGCGTTGCAATCATCGGCGCAGTCGGCACCGGCCGTCGCACACGCATCCGCGCTCTTGTCTGCGCACGACGAGGCAACCTTCTCCGTGCATGCCGCGGCTTTGTCTGAACAGTCAACGGCCTTGTCCGCGCACTCGGACGCCTTCTCAGCGCAGGCGGTGGCCTTGTCGGAACAGTCAGCGGACTTGTCCGCGCACTCGGACTCGGTCGTATGCGCGACGTTCTGAACCTTCGCATCAGCACCCTCGGAACAGCCCATCGGGCATGCTTCCTCGGTGCCGCTCGTCGCGGCGACAGGGGTCACGATCGCCTGCTTCTCGACCTTGCTCTCGCAGGTGCCGAAGATGCAATTGCCGGTCACAGCCCGATACCCGAAAACCGACGCCGCGGCTACGCCAACCAGCCCGACAGCCGCGATCTTGAGTGTTGAACCTCTCCGCATGTCCGATTCTCCTTGTGTAGCGGCCTCCCGGAGTGGGTAGACCGCCAATGCATAGTTCTATCGACAACTGTATCGAACTGTTCCGCTTCCCGGGGTCCAGTCACGCATTTTCTGAGCCGATAAGCGGGATGAGCGCAGACACGTCACACAAGTTGGTATCTGTTTGGGGTTCTCCGATGCCCACTGGCAACAAGCCGATTCAATCCGTTGCAGGCGAAGGCACGCAGACACCCTCGTCTTCGGCAGGGATCATGGCCCTCATCGCCGATGTCGAGAAACAGCTGGCCAGTCTCCGCGAGGCGGACGAGCAACGCAGAATCGCCGACGAGGCGCTTGCCGCTCGCGAATCCGCGGCACTGGCGATGGAGCAGCGTGCGCTCGAAGCAGCACAGTCGAACGAGGCAGAAGCTGAGCGTCTTCGCCTCCAGCGGGAGACGCTCGACGCCGAGCGTGAATCGTTGGCCGCTGCCGGTGGAGAGATCGCAACGGCGAAGAAGGAACTCGAGTCTCAGCGGGCCGAACTCGAACGCGAACTCGATCGGATCGCAGCCCTCGAACAGGAAACCCAGAACGCCAGGCACACCGCCGCGGAACTCCAGGCACAGGCAGAACGTCTGGCCGCTGAGGCCGAGTTGGCGATGGCCCAGGCGCAGACCGCCGTGAAAGAGGCCGATCAACGCCGCTCCCAGATGGAGCGCACGCTCGCCGAGCGCACCGCCGCGTTCCGCGCCGCCGAAGAGCGCATGGAACAGCGTGCCTCGGACACGAGCGTAATGATCTCTGAGGCGCAAGCGACAGCGGAGAGGCACGCCTCAAAGATCGCAACGCTCGAATCCGAGCTTGCTTCCACCCGTTCGGAAATCACCCGGCTGACCTCCGACCTGCAGGAGAAATCCCAGGTCATCGCCTCGCGCAACGAGGAACTCAAGTCGCTCCGAAGCCAGGTGGCCACCCTCCGCGACAAGTCCGGCGCGGACGGCGCGCTCAAGACTCAGCTGGCAGAGCTCCAACAGACCCAGACACGCTCACTCGAAGAGCTTGAGCAGCTTCGCTCACGACTCAACGAGGCACAGGCCAAGTCAGACGAGTATCTCAGACATATCGCAGAGATTGAGGGCCAGCTCGTCGAGGCTCAGCGCGCCCTCGTCACTGCCTCAAGCAATGCCCCGGCTGCAACAGACGACTCCGAGCTTCAGGCCAGACTCCAGGAAACGACCGCCGAACGCGACCTGGCTCTCGAGGAAGCCGAGAAGCTGCGCGACTTTGCTCGCACACTTGGCAAAGAACTCGCCGCCGCTCGTGCTCGCCAGCCAGGCACAATCGCGAGTCCGTCCGACGAGTCGACTGCCGCCCGTCGCGATCGCCTGCGTCGCCAGCGGAAGCTGCTCCGGGAACAGTCCGAGAAGGTCAGACGCGCCAGCGATGCCGTCCGCGACCGCTTCGAGCAGGTCGAGCAGATCCTCTCCCAGCGAGCCGAGCTCCTCGCTGCGAAAAAATCGATCGACGAATCCAAGCGGAAGCTCCGAGGCCGCCAGGCCCGGAACGGCGCACTCTCGGCAATCTTCTACGTCTCGATGGCGTTGCTGATCTACTCCGGCATTGGCTGGATCGTCGCCCAGAACGTCGCGCCAGCCGTTTACGCCGTCACCACACAGGTGCAGGCCGACGCCTCCGGCAGGCCCCTCTCCCAGGCCGAACTCGACGAGTGGCAGCGGTACCACGAGGACCTCATCACAGATCCGCGGTTCCTCGATATCGCTTCAGACAAACTCAAGCAACGCGGCATCGCATCGCTCTCTACTCCAACTGCCCTGAAGGACCGCCTCGACGCTGACATGACGCTGGTCTCAGACCGCCCCGGATCGCTCACGATCGAGCTCCGAGGGCTGGGGGCCGAGAAAACCAAACGAGAACTCGACACCATCACCACCACGTTCGTCCGCACAGCGAACTCCGCACGTGAACGCCGCGTTGACGGCTCGAACACGATCATCGCCTCAGAATCAACTGCCTCGGACGCACCGCTGTACGACGAGCGGGTGTACTACGCCGCCGCAATCGCCGCCGGGCTCACGCTGCTCTCGATCATCGCGGCGTACGGCCTCTGGCGCAAGCTCTACGAGGCAAAGGCCTCTCTCGAACGCACCGACGAGTTTGAAGGTCTCATCGACGAAACACGCTGGACCATGCCCAAACGCACGGCTTGAAGACAGCAGCCCGAGCAATGCACGGGCGTCGTTATACATGTGATGGTTCGCATCTCGCTTGAATAGGTCGAAACATCAAGACCTGCTGCGTGAAGAAGCGATCATGAGCGGCGTCATCACACCGCTCGCGCCGGGCCCGAGAATCGCCAGCTTCTCGGAAGCAGCGGATGGCCCGCTGGCTCGAACATCGCGAGTCATCAAACCGCCGCTGGAATCGAACTCCGCAAGCACATCGATGACATTCCCGCTCTGATCGAGCACCGCGAGCTTGTACACGTTGCCGGCCTGGCGTGGAAGATTCAGATAGAACAGACGCGCCGCCTGCCAATCGGGGTTCATCCACAGCGATGCCTCGCTCGATACCGAAGAATCGGCTGAGGTGAACGTGACACGCTGCGTCTGGTCATCAAAGAGCATGTCGCGGATATGGTTCGGACCGTACGATTCGAGCATCCGAGAGAGAAGCACGTCGCTCTGAATGGTGGAGGCCAGCTCGTCGTAACGAACCCGCATCTGCATCGTCGTGACCGCGAAGACCACCGCAGCCGCAGCACACCCGAGCGCGCCCGCACGCCATACCGGCGAGACCCGCTTGCTGCTGATGATCGGAGGCACCACTCGACCGGCTCGGTCGCCGCGGGTCGCGGCCTGTTCCGCGATCGCAAGACGAACACGCTCGATCACACGGGCACGCAGATCACTCGGCGCTTCCACATCGGGCAGCAGTGAACCGAGATCCGCGAAGCGGACCTGCTCGCGCCGGACCTGCGCCTGAAGGGCAGCAGGCGACGATGCAAACGCACGCTCGAATGCCTGACGCTCGTCCTCATCGAGGAGGCCGTGAACGTCGAGCAGTGCGAGTTCGATCAGATCCTGGACCTTCATGCCACCGGCTCCTCGTTCACACGCTCTCTGAGCCGCACAAGTGCGCGGCTGAGCGCTGATTTGACAGTCCCCAACGGGGTACCAAGCTCTTCACCGATCTGCCGGAGGGTCTGCCCCCCTAGATACGCACGCACGACCACAGTGCGTTGCAACTCTGGCAGAGTTTCTATCTTCTTCATCAATGCCGCAAACTGCTCCTGACGCTCCGGGCTCGAATCTCCTAGCCCGAGTTCGCCCGCAAAACCGGCCTGCGTCTCGTCCAACGAGCCCGCCTTGACCCTGGCACGCGTCCGCCGAAGCTTGTCTACCAAATGGCGCCTTGAGATCAGCATGACCCAAGTCACCAGAGCCGCACGCTTCGGATCATACCTGCCCGCGGTTCTCCACAGCCGAACAAAAACCTCCTGGACTGCATCTTCTGCCTCGGCTCGTGTGGGCATCGCTTGGAACGCCATCCGAAACACAAGTGAGCCGAATCGGTCATACAACTCGCCGATGGCGGTTTCTTCATTCGCCGCGACACGACGCATCAGTTCTAGATCGACATCATCCTGGAGGTGCTTGTCGGCCATTCCCCACGCTCCTGCAAGGTACTCCATCCTTGCTTCATCCTGAAGCCACAATCATTTACGCAGCACGTGGCAGAAGGATGCCTCCCCAGAACCGATTATGCCGAAGACTCTTGATACCAAACAAAAATCGTATATGAGTCGCCCTTTGGCACACATTGTGCCTTCTTTGCCCATTTCGGGCTTGCGACATCGTTCATGGATCGTTATCCTGATTCGAACACGGGTGGGATCCGTGCGTGCGGAGCGATGGCATGCCTTCTCGTGGTGCCCCGTATACCGGTGAAAGACGAACTGCGAGACGCCCAGTCTCGCGTGGCTTTTCGTTGATCGACGTCCTCGTCACGCTGATGGTCATCGCGTTGCTTCTCGGGATCCTGCTTCCAAGCATGAACAAGGCCCGAGAGACAGCTCGCCGCGTCGTGTGCGCGTCAAATGTGCGTCAGATCGGTCTCGCGGTCGCGATGTACGCCGACGATTCGAAGAACCACATCCCGTACACGGTCTTCGCACCGCCGGGCGCACGCAACGAAGAGCTCGAACTCGCCGACACGGTGATCGTGCGTTTCAGTTCATCACGTTTCAACGAGGAGACCGACACGGACTTCGAGTGGGACGGACTCGGCTTGCTCTATGTCGGCGAATATCTAGCCGCGCCGCCGGCGTACTACTGTCCTTCACACTCCGGCAAGCATCCGTTCGCCGCGTATTCCAAGCTCTGGAAGGGCGAGAACGGTGAGATTGTCTCGAACTACCAGTACCGCGGACTCGGACCCAACGGTGCCACGCGACTTTTCCAGATCGAACCGGCCAGATCCGCTATCGCCGCCGATGGCCTTCGCACCCAGATGGACTACAACCACGAACTCGGGATGAACATCCTCCGAGCCGATCTGGCGATCGTCTGGTTCAACGATGTGAGCCGACAGATCTACAACATGCTTCCCATGGAAGAGGACACGCACGGCAGCTCTGCCGCGCTTCGCAACGTCTGGGTCCAGATCGATCTTCAGACAGCCGGCACACCCGCTGGCGGACCCGACTGATCATCCACAACCTCCCGCAGCGACCTCGGTATCCTCTGGTCCGATGCACCTCCTCCAGAAGACCGCTCCTCCTCTCGTCGCTGGCCTCATCGCTCTTGCGTCTCAGTTCGTGACTACGTCCACGTACGCCCAGCTTACGCCCATTCGCGCGTACTACGGCGTCGATCGTTCAATCCCGATCGAAGTCCGCGTGCCAGAGGGGCTGGAGGGTACCCCGACCATCATTCTGCTCGAGCCCGTCACCGCGACCATCGTCGCCTCTTCGATCGTTGAGCCGGGACGAGTCGATCTCGCGGCACACTTCCCCATACTCTGGCGCTCCCCGACGCCCCGCCTCCTGTACGCACAGCTCACCATAGGACTTGAGAAGGTCGGTCCCGCTTTGGTCCTGCGTCCACTGGTCGAGCCGAAACCCGCGATGCTCCTCAATCCGGCGAACAACGCGCCCTGGTTTATGGATCCAAGGACCAGCAAGCCCTCATTCGATGGCCGAAACGGTGTCATCACCTTCGGCCCCGCAGAAGAAACCGCCTTCACTGGATTGCGCATCGAAGCAGAGCAGATCGCCGTCGTGCGGACAACACTCGGCGAGATCAGGTTCGTTATGCGACCCGACGCGGCACCGAACACCGTTCAGAACTTTCTCGACCTCGTCCGAGGTGGCTTCTACACAGACATAGAGATTCACCGCATCGTGCCTGTTCGAGCGGATGGCACACCTTTTGTCGTCCAGTTCGGCGATCCTACCGCGTCGGGCAACGGAGGTCCCGGTTACTCCATCGACCTTGAACGAAGCATTCTCCCGCACGACCTCGGGGTACTGTCGATGGCACGGGCGACCGAGCCGAACACCGCAGGGTCACAGGTCTTCATCTGCCTGAGCCGCGAGGGCACGAAGCATCTCGACGGCAGGTACGCCTCGTTCGCAGAGGCCGTATCCGGCGCGGAGGTCATACGTGCGATCGCCTCAGTACCTGTCAACGCCGAGGGACGACCCGCGGATCCACCCCGTGTCACCTCCATCACTCTCGAAAACGCGCCACCTTACGGCACCGGCCCCAAGCCCATCTCATGGCGAGAAACGCCCGAGGGTGTGCGATAGAACGCAGGGCATCGCACCACGATGAGTCCACCCTGGAGACCATGGGCGGCTCGCCAGGTCGCGCGTCGATACTCAGAAACTGACTCGAGCCTCGAACCCCACGAACAGCGACGGATCGACGTCGATATCGTCAACCTCATTGCCATCGTCGTTGCGGAACTCGAAGCGGTGGTACGCATACGTGCCGATTCTGCCCGTAAGCGTCAGGCGATCCATTGCACGCCATTCCGCAGCAAAGAAGATCGGAACACGGGTGTCCTCCATCGCCCCCTCGGGAATCGCGTTGTCGTCGTCAAGCCGGTAATCGCGCGTGGTGTACGAACCCTCAACCGAGAGTTCCAGCCGCTCAGTGGCCTGATACTTCAACGCAAGCCCCGGCTTGCCATCGTTCGTGAGCGTCCACTTGTCATTGATCTTCCAGTCGATCGTCAGCGCGGGGATGAAAATCTCGTCGTCTTCCAGACGTGTGGCGATGATGAACCCGAACCCAAGCGAGAGCCGGTCGTTGACTCTGTAGTTTGCCGCCGCGAGCCCACCCACCGTGAACGCGTCGCCGAGATCAGCCCCGGACTCACCCGCCCACCGAAAGATGCCCCCCCCGATGAGTGTCCACCGGTCGCTCGCCTTGACGCTCACCGTGGGCGTCAGACTGTATAGAAACGCATCGTCGATCGGCTCTCCCCCGCCGGCGACCGTCTCGTAGCCATCGAAGTCGTAGAACGAGTATTCCGCCCCGAATCCCATCGACAGCGTCACACGATCATTCGCTCGATACCTGACACCAAGATCCGCCCCGACGCGTGTCGTTGTGACATCGCCGCCCCCGTCGATGTCCGCCTCCATCCCGAACTCCGTTCTGCCTGTGAGACTGAACGAAAGCTTGGGAGGCCCCTTCTCCGCAGCGACTGGAAGTCCGGTTTCTGCCTGCCCGTGGGCGTACCCCGCGAGCAACGCGGCAACACCCGAAAGAATCACTCGCTTCAAACCGACTGAGAACTCACCCTCAGACTGATTGTGACGCATGCAGCGGCTCCGTACTAGCCATCTTGAAATGGAGCGCACTGTAGCCGAGCCCGGTGATCCGCGCAGCAACGCCGGCTCCGGCAGGCCAGGATTCTCACCACGGACGCAGCCGCATCTCGCGTTCCACCCGGTCCGGATCCCCGAACGCGGCCTCAAACTCCGCGAGCAGTTCGGGGGGCGATCTCCGCCCGGGCTTGCTCGTTGCCGCCGCCTCCACATACGCCGCGAACGACTCCCGCCTGTAGCGGGACAGGTATCTCACGAGTGCCTCGCTTGTGACGTAGAGCGCGCCGATCCGCTCCATCTCCTCTCGCATTGGGGCGTCCCGCGAAACAAGCATCCTGATCGATATCCTCTCCTGCTCCCTGATCGCCAGATACGTATCCCGGAAGCCGCTCCGTGACCGGTCCGGAGTGCCGATTATCTCACCGCACGGCTCGAACGCCGACGCAATCCCCTCGCTGAGCCAGAACGGCTGCGTCCGTCTGCGAGTCTGCACGCCGGATCGAAACGCCACCATATGGGCCGCCTCATGGCTCGCTCTGGATACAGCGCTCGCGGCACCTGCGCCGTGCGGCTCCCCCACGAACATCGCCATGCGCTCTTTGCTGGGGACATAATGCCCACCCAGCACACGCCCATCGAGCCCATCCTCAGCCGCTGCAAACGCGATGTACGCCTCTCGCGTCGCGAACAGCACGCACACATGCTTGCTCCCCTCAGGCGCGGGGTGTAAGCCCGCGCGCCGTGCCCACTTGATGAACTCGACCCGTGTCCGCTCCAGCGTCCCGAGTCTGGCACGCGCCACAGCCGCCGAGGCATCGGAGAGCAGCACCACGCTCTGTCCCTCGTATCTCGCAAACCCACGACCAAGCACTCTCGCGAGCGAGGAAACACGCTCCTCGTCCACATGAATGGTGCCTCTTGCATCGCTGATCTGCCAGAGCAACGCCGTTGCATCCCGCCTCTCGCTCGCCACCCACCGCGCGTTCCGCAGGAGCACCTCCGCACGCGCAATGTCCCCACTCTGCAGCAGAGCCGCCCCTTCACGCAGTGCCGACGCCTCCTCCCGCTCAGCCGGCACGACGTGCTCGCGCTGGATGCCATCATCCCCCACCACCTCAGGACCTGAGGCACTCAGCCCGCGATGCTCAGTCACCCTGGGCATGTGCATCGGCGGCGTTGTCGTCTCCTTTGGCTGCGCAAACACATCCACCGCCATGAACGTGGCCGCGAGCGTTCCGCACCCCGCCAGACGCCACAACCTCACCATGAACATATGTAGCGCAGACGCCTGACCCATATGTCCACATTCGGCCAAAGACCCTCACGACATCCCCACACATCGGACTCCTCGCTCCAACCCCCGCCCGTCATCCCAACCGAACAGTCCTGGCCATCCAAAGCGACCCGATATAGGACCTTCAGGCCGGACGACTGGCAGCATGTCGAGACACGCCATCTATGGCGACTACTGAGCCGTGCTTCCCGTGATTCCGACCGTGACCTACACTCTGACCCCTCCGGGGCGGTAACTCAATTGGTAGAGTGCCAGCTTTGCAAGCTGGAAGTTGGGAGTTCGAGTCTCCTCCGCTCCACTCAGCGAACGCCATCTGCCGACACAAGTCCGCGGGATCTCACTCGTTGGCAACCGGAACCAGCCACGTGCGGTTCCGCATACACCCCAGAGCACGCTCCCGCGAACGAGTTCCCAACTGGGATCACCGATCACTGTGCAGTCGTTTGTAACCGCACATGGTCACGGCTTCTGGCCAAACATGGCCAATCAAGCACGCTGTTGAGCCGACTGTGACGCGCCTGACACGATTCCGACCTTTGACAGGTTAAGACCCCATGTTTCCCCCGGGGCTTCCCCTTGACTGTGGGGCTTGGGTAGCCGATCCCAATTGCCCACTGAGTTCGTTCTCTCAGTGTGCCATTTCTCACTACGTTCCGGGATATGTATGGCGACCATCGACCGAGTTCTATCGTGCCCCACACTCCCATCGCTGCCGGCCGTCGCGGTCGAAGTCCTCGCGTTGACCCGCTCCCCTGACGTCTCGCTCGCCGACATCTCTCGTGTTGTTCAGAACGACCCGGGGCTGGCGGCCAAGATCCTCAAGACCGTCAACTCGTCGTTCTACGGGCTCCAGCAGCCCTGCTCGCGCCTCGATCGCGCCATGTCCTATCTCGGCCTGCAGGCCGTGAAGTCGCTGGTCCTCGGATTCAGTCTTGTCGATGCCACCAGAGGTGTAGGTAACAAGCCCGGCGTCGACCTCAGGCAGCACTGGCGCCGCACGATCTTCGCCGCCGCAGGGGCTCGCCAGATCGCCCAACTGACCCGTGCGGCAGATCCCGACGAAGCGTTCACAGCCGCACTTTTCCAGGACATCGGAATCCTCGCCTGCGTGGCTGCCCTGAGCGACGAGTACGTCTCCACGCTCGCGACAGCACCCGAAGACCACGACCTGCTCTGCCGCCATGAACGCGAAGTCTTTCCCTTCGATCACACCACCATCGGTGCCGAACTTGCCCGCAAGTGGAAACTCCCTGATCTCTTCACAGAGGTCATCCGAAAGCACCACGCCCCGGATGCCGGGGGTCTGACGTACGGACCTGTCGTGCGAATCGCGGCTCTCTCGATGTACCTCTCCGAGGTAATGAGCACGCCCAGCGCATCATCACTCCTCACACGCCTCGCGACAAAGGCGGAGGCATGGTTCTCGATCCCGTCCGATCGGGTTGCCGCAATCCTGAAATCAACCGCTTCATCCGCGAACGAGCTTGCCAAGCTCTTCGAGCAGGATGTGGCGATCCCGAACGCCTCGCTCATCATCGCAGAAGCGCAGGACGCGCTCCTGACCGGCCAGATCCAGATGCAACGCGAGACGGACCGGCTCAGAGTCGAGACGCAAACCGACACCCTTACTGGCGTCGGAAACCGACGCCGCTTCGAAGGAGGTTTCGCCAACGCTTTCACCCAAGCCAAGAAGGATCGCGGCTCGGTCTGCGTGATCATGATCGATGCCGACAATTTCAAGTCGGTCAACGATCGATTCGGCCACTCAGCAGGCGACGCCGTCCTGAAGCAGATCGCATCGCGAGTCGCCGCGACAACCGCAGATCGCGGGCTCGTGTGCCGATTCGGCGGAGAGGAGTTCGCGGTCATCCTCCGCAGCACGGACGGAGTTCGAGCCAGAGAGATCGCCGAAGAGATCCGAACTTCCATCGCATCGAAGCCGCTCGACCTTGCCAGCGTTGAAGGAGCACCGCCCTCACTCGCCGTCACGATCAGTCTCGGCATCGGCTGCATGGATGACGCCAGCGGCGAAGCAGCAACACAGGAGAAGCTGCTCGCGCTCGCAGACCAGGCCCTCTACGCAGCGAAATCTGCCGGTCGCAACTGCGTCCGTTCCGCGACGCTGATGCCGGAACAGCCCCCGGCCCGCCGCGCGTCAGACAGCAAGAGTGGCGGCGTCGCACGATCCCTCCGCCACGAAGACGGTGTCCTTCGCGTGCTGGTTGTAGAGGACGATCCGCTCGCTGCCAAACTCCTGTCCATGCTCCTCCAGCGTCTTCCGAACACAGAAGCCCGAGTCGCCACCTCGATTGCAGCAGTTCACGCTGTGCTCGCCGGGAACGACTTTCGTCCGGGTGTCGCGATCCTCGATCAGCACCTACCCGACGGACGAGGCGTCGATCTGATACAAGAGATCCGCTCCCAGACGCCGGACATCCGAAAGATCGTCGTCATGAGCGCGAGCATCTCGCCCGAGATCGAGTCAACCGCACGCCAGGCAGGCGCGGACAGTCTGGTCAGCAAGATCGAGATGTGCAGCGACATCGGTCGATGGGTGCTGAGTCTCCTCGGGCAAGAAGCCAAAGCTGCCTGATCGCTGCAGATCGTCCCGCATCCTATCGTTCCCACGCACGGGCCAGGCGTCCGGCGTAAGTGGCCGCTCTGGCTCCCGCTGAGGCTTAGCACTCCACAGAACGAGATCATGCAGACCTCAATCCCACCCACACACCCTGGCTGGCAGCCGCATCCGAACGCGACGAACCACATCCAGCAACTGCTGCACAGCGTCATAGACGCAGTTCCGCTCGCCTCGCAAGTCGCCGCCCGACTCACGACCACTCTTGGCGTGCGTCTGTCAGACCTTACAGACCACGTGGTCGTGCCGCAATCAGATGCCGCTCGCAACGAGCTGCTCACGCTTGGATTCTGCCACAGACCGCAGCCCGGTGCCCCGAACGCATACACGCACGACGCCGCACTCCTCCCAACGGTCATTCTCTCGCCGGGCAACCGGACTCGTCTGGCAATCAGAGTCGACTCGATCGTGGACTTTCTCACGGCATGGCATCTCGGCCCGGACCACACAATCAGCGGAGCCCCGGGATCCCCATTCCGCATCGCCCAGATCGGCGTATGCGGACACTCCGAGTTCGCGGCCGTTGAGCGTCACGGCTATCGCGGGCTTGTTCCCCCTCCCGTTGATCCCGCAAAGATTCTCTGCGCACGGATCCACGCCGAGTCGTTCCAGCGCCGCCCACGCACAACACCCGCCGAGACCGATCAACTCACAACTCTCGCCGCGCTGGTCGAAACCACGATCTCCGATATCGGACAGGACTGGACGTGTGACATCTTCTTCTCTGCTGAGCGCGACTACTGGCGCCGGCGATGCACCGCTGCGACTGCTGAGCACGCCGCTCGCGAGGAGGTCGGTATCGGATGGCCCGATCGTGACAGCCACGCGTATTTCTGCTCAGCGCGGACCTTTGCCCCCCTAGTCGCCATCATGGAACGTCTCGGCCTGCACCGTCGAGAATGGATCGATTCGCCAGACAATCTCTATCGCGTGCTGGTGATGGAGCAGCCCGTCGCAGACATCGTTGCCCTCATCCACACGGACTCAGACTCTGATTCTCCCCTCGCATCACCGCACACATCCAGCGGCCCAATCTCTTCCTGGTGCGCCGCACACCGAGAATCACCGCTCAGCGCGGGCATGCAGCGTCTCGCGTGCCGCGCTTCGCTGCACCGACCGTCCCCAGACAGCGGGCTCCCCGCAAGGCCAGCAGATCACCTTCTTGCCGAACTCCCTTTCTTCAAGTCTGCGCTGGCACCGAATCCCGTGCAGGATCCGGCTCGATGCGGCACTTCTACACCCACGAGGAATCAGCTCGAACGAATCGAACGCAACGACGGCTACAGAGGATTCAATCGAGAGGCGATTCGCGCCATCGTACGAGAGGCGTGAGATCTACCGCAGCACCGGTCTTGTGATCTTATGAATCGGATCACCGCTTCTTGCTCTTGCGTACCGCCGGCCCCGGTGTCTCGCCGCGGAGGGCACGCAGTTCAGCGAGAACCTGATCGCCATGCGTCGGCGTCTTCACTGAATCCCAACGCCTGACCACGACGCCATCCTCGTCGATCAGATATGTCGTCCGCACCATGCCGAGGACCCGCTTGCCATACATATTCTTCTCACGCCAGACGCCGTACTTCCCGCAGATCTGCGGCACGCCGTCCGATCCGACGCGATCCGCGAGCAGGACGAACGGCAGCCCATGCTTCGAGGCGAACGACAGGTGCGAACCCGGAGAATCCGGGCTGATGCCGACGACCTCCGCGCCAAGCGATCTGATCTGAGCATGCCGGTCTCTGAACTGACACGCCTCAGTCGTGCAGAGCGGCGTGTCATCCTCTGGATAGAAATAAAGCACCAGCATGGTCCCGCGAAACTCCGTGAGTCTTCGCACAACTCCATGCTGATCTTGAAGAGAGAACGCTGGTGCCTTCTGTCCCCGCTCAATCAGCGGCATATCTCACTCTCCTCAAGACATCGGCATCACGAATGGCACACACGAACGGCACTAATCGACAACTCTATGGACCACGCATCCGCCGTCATATTCGGACCCTCACCCGAAAGAATCAGATAGCCCAAATTGCCCTCAACGCACAGCCCCCCCGTGATCCTCGCTGAATCAACCGCTGCATGGCGACAGCAGAAATCCCATGGCATGCTGACACCAGGTCGGCCACATCGCCATTGCTGCTCAAGACAGTTCGACAAGACGACCCGCCTCTACGCGATCCGCCGAGGAGTTGAGGGAGAGACAGCGGCCCCGGAGCTTCCGCCGGGGCCGCACCCTTTTTTATCCCTGACGCGTGCCACGCCCAACAATTCTCGCTACCTTAGCCGCTCTGTATTCCATGGAGGCACGGCATGGCAGAATCGACACCAGTCCCCGCATCCGCCCCACGCGGCATTCTGGGGCTCATCGAGCGAATCGGCAACGCTCTCCCCGATCCCGCGCTCCTCTTCTTCTACGGCTGCATCCTGATCATGGTCGTCTCACACCTCGGCGTCGTCGCCGGTTGGTCGGTCACCCCCATCCGCATGCAAGAGGTCACGACGCAGATCGTCGATGCCTCCGGTGTACCGGTCATCGATGCCGAGACAGGCCTGCCGAAGACCGAACCCGTGATCGACACCCGGACTGGTCGGCCCAAGACCGAACTCATTGAGTCCGGCGATCCGATCACAGCCCGCAGTCTGCTCAGCGCGGATGGCATTTATTGGTGCCTCGCGAACATGGTCAACAATTTCGTTCGGTTCCCGCCGCTCGGCATCGTTCTGGTCGCGATGTTCGGCGTCGGCGTCGCCGAGAAAACCGGCCTCTTCGACACGCTGATCAAGGGCATGGCACTTCTCGTCCCCCAGAAGCTGCTCACTCCCGCGATGATCTTCATCGGAATCATGGCCAACATCGCGAGCGATGCCGGGTACATCGTGCTCCCGCCGCTGGCCGCCGCACTCTACCTTGCCTCAGGCCGCTCACCTCTTGCGGGCATCGCCGCGGCGTTCGCCGGCGTCTCCGCCGGCTTCAGCGCAAACCTCCTGATCGGTGGCACCGACGCGCTCATCGCTGGCATCACCACCTCGAATGCGCACATACTCGATCCGAATTACGATGTAGACGCGACCGCTAACTGGTACTTCCTTGCGGCTTCCACCGTTCTGCTCGTCGCCGTCGGCTGGGCGGTCGCGGCCCTCATCGTCGAACCCCGCCTGAAGAACCGCCCCGCAGATGAGGGTGGGCCATCCCCGAACGCGAAGATCGATCTCGCCTCGATGCGCCTCACCTCGACAGAGTTGAAGGGCCTCGTGTGGGCGGGAGTTGCGCTCACTCTGTTCATGGCCGCTCTCGGAGCCCTCATCCTTGTGCCCGGCGCCCCCCTCAATGGATCGTTCCTTGACACATCAACCGGCCGATCCTCTACTCGCTGGGTCAACGCCGTCGTCCCCATCGTCCTCTTCGCATTCCTCGTTCCCGGCGCGGCCTACGGCGTCGCCACCGGACAGATCCGATCTCAGAAAGACGTCATCTCCTGCATGATCCACGCCATGCGATCCATGGCACCTGTCATCACGATGGCTTTCTTCGCATCTCAGTTCATTGCCTTCTTCACGCACTCGAACCTCGGACAGATGCTCGCCATCATCGGCGGCACACGACTGGCTGAGGCGAACCTGCCCGCGAGCGTGGTCATCCTCGGCTTCATCGTTCTCGTCATGTTCCTGAACCTCCTGATCAGCTCCATGTCCGCGAAGTACGTCCTTGTCGCTCCGATCTTCGTCCCCATGTTCATGATGCTCGGCATCAGCCCCGAGCTCACACAGGCGGGCTACCGTGTCGCCGACAGCGCGACGAACATCATCACCCCCATGAACGCGTACATGATCATCATCCTCGCGGTCATGCAGAAGTTCGCACCCCGCGCCGGAATCGGTACGCTCGTCTCCACCATGCTTCCCTTCTCGATTGCGTTCGCTCTCGCATGGGGGATCTTCATCGTGATCTGGATGCAGACCGGGCTCCCTCTCGGCCCGGACGCCCCGCTGCATTACTCGCCGGCCACCGTCGGGCCATAATCCCACCACCATCACCCGCGCGTCGCCCGAGAGGAACTGGCACGAGTCTCACCCCACGCTCGCCTCACACCTCGGCGAAGCACTAAAATAAGCCGCAGCCACGGAGGGCCGCGATGCCGACCACACTCCTCCCCGACGCGCCGGACACGTCGGAAACAACACGGATGCCGATGAGAAAGCCCAAGCACTTGCCGCGCGCCACCGCTGAAAGCATGGCGTCGAAGCAGCGAGACATCTCTGTCTCCGAGTTCTTCGCCAAGAACAGGCACCTTCTCGGGTTTGACAACCCCCGCAAGGCCCTCCTGACGACAGTCAAGGAAGCCGTCGACAACTCGCTCGATGCATGCGAAGAAGCCGGCATCCTCCCCGACATCACCGTCATCATCGAGGATCTCCAGCCCAACCGACCCGCAAACTCCAAAGCGTCACGATACCGCGTGACCGTCGCCGACAACGGGCCCGGTATCGTCCGCAAGCAGGTCGAGAACGTCTTCGGGCGGCTGCTCTTCGGGTCGAAGTTCCATCGGCTCAAGATGTCCCGAGGCCAGCAGGGCATCGGCATCTCCGCTGCGGGCATGTACGGGTTGATCACCACCGGCAAGCCGATGGTCATCCACACCAAGCCCAAGGCCACTCAGCCGGCTCACCACATCGAGCTGGCCATGAACACCAAGACCAATCGCGCCGAGGTCACTGTCGACGTCGAGACCGACGACTTTCCCCCGCGTCGCTTCAACTCTCTGACCTCCGGCACCCGCGACCTCGCCGAACGGGACCAGTTCCTCGCCGCGAAGGACTACACAACCGGCACCAGCGTCTCGATCGAACTCGAAGGCCGGTACCAGAAGGGCCGAGGCAGTGTCGATGAGTTCCTCGAACTCACCGCGATCGCAAACCCGCACGCGCGGTTCGTCTTCGTCCCCCCATCCAAGGAAAGCTCGCCGGAAGACGCTGACGACGCCCCGCTGCTCCCGAAGGGAGGTTCAAACGGAGCAACACTCTCTGAACCCGCGGCTCAGACCGACGCACATGCCGACAGCAGCGCACAGCCGAATACTCCCGTCGTCACGCTCGAAACCGGCGGCGTTACGGTCTACCCGAGAGCCGTCACCGAACTCCCGCCAGAAACCAAAGAAATCCAGCCCCACCCCAGAGGCATCGAACTCGGCATCCTTCTTCAGATGCTCAAAGAGGCCCAGGCCGAGCGCGACAACTACACGCTCTACAGCTTCCTCCAGGACAAGTTCTCGCGCGTCTCCGCGGCATCCGCCAGCTCGTTCTGCCAGACCATCAAGGCCACAGCCCGAACACGCATATCGGACATCGACCACGACCAGGCAGAGCGGCTCTTCAAGGTCCTCCAGGATTCAAAGCTCCCGCCTCCACCCACCGATTGCCTCGCTCCGATCGGTGTGCGCCAGCTGCTCGCCGGCATGCTCAAGGGTGTGCGTGCTGAGTTCTACGCCGCGTCGAGCCGCGAGCCCGATGTCTATCGTGGCCGCCCGTTCCAGATCGAAGCCGCACTCGCGTTCGGCGGCGAACTGAAAGCCGACGAGCCCGCCCGCGTCATCCGCTTCGCCAACCGCGTCCCGCTCCTCTATCAACAGTCCGCGTGCTCATCCTTCAAAGCCGTCACCGAGACGAACTGGCGAAACTACGACCTCCAGCACCCCCGCGGAGGCGTGCCGATCGGACCGATGGTCATCATGATCCACATGGCGAGCGTGTGGGTCCCCTTCACCAGCGAATCCAAAGAGGCCATCGCAGACTACGACGAGATCCGCAAAGAGATGAAACTCGCACTCCAGGAGTGCGGCCGCAAACTCGGCACATACCTGAAGAAGCGTGCCAAGATGCGCCGCGAGGGCGAGCGCCGAGACGTCTTCCAGAAGTACATCGGAGAGATCGCCAAGGCATGCAACGCCATCAGCGGCGTGGATGCCCAGGAGCTCTATGCCGCCCTGCTCGAACAAGCTAAGCGAAAGACCGCGGTGGCCGATCTCGAACTCGATCAGGATGGTAAGGCCGTCAAGGACAATTCCATCGACGCCGACGAAGACGGCGTCATCATCGTCGAGCCCGCCGGTTCCTCCGATGTCGGGGACCTTGGCGATGCACCGCCGATCGGCAAGCCCTCCCGCGCGGAAGCCGCGGCACTCAAGGTGCATGCGTTGCGTGCCACTGACGAAGAGCCGACGCTGATCGATGTCCGCCCTCCCAAGCGCCTCAATCAGAAGGGCAACCAGGCAAAGCCGCGTGAGAGAACCAAGGAGCCACAAGGCGACTCGTCGGGCTCGCAACGCTCGACTGCACCCGCGAGATCCACTCGCGCCAATGTCCCGACAGCGAACACCGGCCCGAAGACCGCCGCAAAGAAGGCCGAGGCTCGCCACGCAGCCGAACCACTACCATCAACGGCCCGCCCCTCCAAGCCGCGAATACAGATCAAACTCGTCCCGAAACAAGACCCCGGCCTGTTCTGACTCAGGCCGCCACAGACATCGCTCATCGAAGGAGATACACATGCACATCGCACGCATCATCCTGATCGGGTCCGCGCTGTCGCTCCCCCTTGCGATCACATCGCTGTCGGGCTGCCGATCCGGCCAGAGCATGACAGACTCCGCCGCCATGATCCAGAAACTCGCAGGCGACTGGAACCTCACCTCGCTGCGAGGAGCCGACCTCTCGACGATCATGCCTCAGGGGCTTCGCGTTCCATCGCTCTCCTTCACGGAAGACGGCAAGGTCTCCGGCACAGGCGGTATCAACCGCCTCGCTTCATCCATCGATCTGGAGTCGCTGGCCAAGGGCCAGTTCAAGCTCGCACCGACAGCGAGCACGAAGATGGCCGGATCACCCGAGGCGATGAACTTCGAGGACTCGTTCCTGAAAGCACTCGGCGAGGCGACTGGCATCTCGGTCAAGGGCGACACCCTCTCACTCTCGAATGCCGCAGGCGAGCTCATGAAGTTCTCACGCGCCAAGTAAACCGCTCACGCACCACCACGCCCCGCTCTCCGCTCGACACAGGACCCTTCGATGGCCCGCAAACCCGCACCAAAGACCGCATCGACAACAGCAAAGAAGCCGATCGGCACGCTCCCCGAGCGGGACGTGAAGACGATCGGAAAGCTCGTCGGGCTCTCCGAGATGGTCGTAAAGCGCGGCATGAGCGGCAAAGACCCTGTCATCCACATCCCCCTTCGCACCAAGAGCAACACCAGTTGGAACCGGAAGAAGGGCATCCTCGAGATGGGCGATGCCAAGGCCGATCGCCCCCTCTTCGACCTGAAAACAGCCAAGCAGTTCATGCAGACCATGCTGCACGCGAGCACGATCAAGGACCTCATCGAACAAGGCAAGACCAGCTCGCTCCGTGGTGTCTTCTATCGCGCGAAGCACACCGTCGCAGGCACCAAGGAGAACACTTTCGACACGCAGGACGAGTCCGACCCGATCCTCGAAGACCTCGAGGTCTCGCTCGGCGCGCTCCGTGAAGAGCTTCACATCTTCGCGTCGACGAGGGGAAATCTCGTCGGCAACATCACCATCATCGACAAGGGAGACGAGATCAACGCAAGGCGCATGGGGTCGGGGGGCTGGGGCATCCCGTCCATCGTCGAGCCGAGCGCGCTCCAGTTCGGGAAGTGTGAAGCAAAGTTTGTCCTCCATGTCGAGAAGGACACGGTCTGGCAACGTTTCAATGAGGACCGCTTCTGGGAGAAGCACAACTGCATCCTGACCCATGGCGGTGGACAGCCGCCACGAGGCTGCCGCCGCCTCCTGCAGCGACTCAACCAGGAACTCAAGCTCCCGATCATCTGCGTGCTCGATAACGACCCCTGGGGGCACTACATCTACAGCGTCATCAAGCAGGGCTCGATCTCGCTCGCGTTCGAATCATCGCGACTCGCGATTCCGGATGCGAAGTTCCTCGGCATCCGCGCGAAAGACTACGAGGAGTGCGAGCTCGACGACGGCGTCAAAATCACCCTGACAGACAACGACATCAAGCGCGCCAACGAGATCGCTGCCTACCCCTGGTTCGCCGAGAACCGCCCATGGCAGAAAGAGATCGCCCAACTCCTCAAGAACGGCTTCAAGATGGAAGTCGAAGCCATGCTGCAGAAGGACATCTCGTACATCACCGAGGAGTACGTCCCACAGCGCCTGAAAGCAAAGGACTGGCTGGAGTGACAGACCACGTCAGGCACTCAGACCCACTCCCGGTTCACGCCGCAGCACTCCGATTCTGTGCCCTCTCATCGCCCCTTTTGTCCTGCATCAGTACAGTATGAGGCGCAGCAGGCACGTCGTACACATACGCAGAGACATCCTCTCCAAGCGAATGAGTGATGGCGACGCCACGTTTCTCGACTGCCTCATCCGCGAGATCCACATTCATCGTCTCGCGTGGTCGTTCCCCGCTCGCCCCCGCGAGCACCCGCACCACCGGCCTGCACGGACGCTCGGGATTCGGGGACATCACCACGCACCTTCGCCCATCGCTCAGGGTGACCTCGGTACCGATGGCATACGGCGGGATCCGCAGCAGCATCGCCCGACGCACAACCGGATCGAACCACCCGTCAAATCGCGAGGAGGCAAAGGCATGCAGTGCAGCGACCGGTGGTCGGCGCGATCCTGAAGCGTCGCGCATGAGATTGTCAAGCACATTCGCAGCGCACACGATCCTCGCAAAGATATGGATCCTGTGCCCCGCCAGCGGACCATTCACCCTGCCCCCGCTCGACCGCGTAAGGTCCGGCCACCCATGACCGTCGAACCGCTGATGGTGGTTCAAGGCGGCGTGCGCGACACGCGCCGGCACGCGCGTCTCGCTCAGCATGCGATGCCCGAGCCAGCCGTGTTCTCGATACCCATCTGGTCCCACATCGCCCTCAAGATGGATCTCGTGCGTATCGCTCGCGGGGCCCCGGAGACGAGCCTTCCCGAGATCGTGCATCAGGCCGGCCATCCCGAGAACCGCCATGTCTCTCGCCTGCTCATGCGAGAGACGCCGCTGCTCCGATACGACGTAGCCCTCAAGGTGGAGCCCGCAGATCAGCGAGAGATACGCGACGTTGCTCGAGTGCGTGGCAAGGCCATCAGAGTCGAAAAGCGAGTCGGTCATCGCGGCATACTTCTTCGATGAGATCGCCTGAACCACAAGCCCCATCACCGCCTGCCGGTACGACTGCACCGAGGCAACCGAGAGCGTGCGACGCGACATCGACGAGAGATCATCACGCAGCCGCGCATACACCTCGAGACGCGCCGCAGAAAGCTCCGGAGCCAACGCCGCATCGAGATCGCGCGTCAGATCATCCTCAACCCAGACCTGAGATACACCGCGTTTGCGGATGCTCGCGAGCAGCGCGGCATCGAGCACAACCCCGGGCCTCAGCAGCTGAAGATCCGGCGCACGAGGGTCCCGAACCTGCGAGCCCAGGATCATGCCCGGCCTTACATCATGGATCGCGCAGAGGAGCAAGATGAGCTTCCTGTAAACAACCTACGCAAACCCCGCGCATGTCGCTTCACACGATCAGAGCGATATCGACGCACGCACACATACCCAGGCATGGAATCCCATCACACGGACCGGATAACAGGATCATCAACCCGCTCAACCCACACCATCATTCGATGCAGGAACGCAACCCCCCATTCAGGATGGGCGAAAACCGACACGCAAATCCCTCCTGTCGGGGCGATGGCCGCAGAGAACAAACAGACTGTTCAGAGCTGCCAGAGCGACGAGCCCCACGTGAGACCCGCTCCGAACGCGAGGAACATCACCTTCTGACCCGGTTGCACGCGCCCGGACTTCCGCAGCTCGTCGAAGACCAGCGGGACCGAAGCACCAACCGTGTTCCCATAGCGATCGATGTTGACGTGCAGCCGCTCCGGCGACAACCCGAACCGCTCGCGCGCCGAATCGAGGATCCGATAGTTCGACTGATGGCACACGTAGTGGTCAACCTCGTCGGCCTTCAGACCCGATCGCTCCAGCGTCTGCTCGATCAACTTCGAGAACGTGCCCACCGCGAACTTGAACACAGCCTGACCGTCCATGTAGATCTGGTTGATGCGCTTCGGGTCATACTCGACATTCGAAGGAAAGTCCTGCTTACGCCCAGGAACAAACAGGTTCTTTGCTCCACCCCCGTCAGAGTGCATCGCCTGAGCGAGAAGCCCCCGGCTCGTGTCGCTGCTGACACGCAGCACAACCGCCGCCGCGGCATCGCCGAACAACACCGCGACGTTTCTGCCCGCAGTGCTGAAATCACAGAAGCGAGTGATCGTGTCAGCCCCGGCGACCACAACATTCCGATACGCACCGCCATTGATGAGATCGTGCGCGGTGTTGATCGCAAAGACGAATCCACAGCACGCGCCGTTCACGTCAAACGCACCGACCTTCCCCGCACCGATCCTGTCCGCAACAACACACGCCACACTCGGCGTCGGCGAGTCAGGCGTCATTGTGCCGACGACGACAAGATCGATGTCCGTCGGCAACAGCCCCGCATCCGCGATGGCCTTCCGTGCCGCGTCAGCAGCAAGGTCAGCCGTACCTTCCTTCTCACGGTCGTAGATCCGCCGCTCGCGAATCCCCGTGCGCTGCACGATCCACTCATCGGACGTGTCCATCATCGCAACGAGGTCACCGTTCGTCACGCGACGCGCTGGCAAGGACGATCCGCTTCCAGCGATCTCCACTCCGACACAGACCGGAGATCGACCTCGCCCGCTCATGCGTGCTCCTGCCCTGCAACGGGTGCCACGGCCCCATGTGCCACATCCGCGACCTCGCCCAACCGCTTGACGATGACTTCATTCACGCCGGCCGCGACATACTGAAACGTGTTCCGGATCGCAGCCCGAATGGTCCGGGGCTGGCTGGATCCATGCGCGATCATGCACACCCCGTTGACGCCCATCAGTGGTGCGCCGCCATACTCGTGATAATCGTTCTTCTTGTAAATCTGTTTCAGCACGGGCTCGAGCTGCATGCCCAGATCGGGATCGATCGAGAACACCTCGGAGACGATCGCCTTCATCATCGCGCTGCCCATGCCCTCGGCCATCTTGAGCATCGAGTTGCCCACAAAGCCGTCGGTCACGATCACATCCGCGACACCGTCGAAGAAGTCCCGTCCCTCGACATATCCGATGTAGTTCAGACCCGGAGTCTTGCGAAGCAGATTCCGCGCCTCTTTCACGAGGTCGGACCCCTTCGCCTCCTCGGATCCGATATTCATGAGAGCCACGCGAGGCGACGCGATCTTCAGCATGTGCTGCGCGAGCGCCTGGCACATCACCCCGTACTGCCAGAGGTGCACCCCCTTCGGCTCAGGGTTCGCCCCCGCATCACAGAGCACCAGCGGACCGTGGAAAGCCGGAATCGTCACAGCAATCCCCGGCCGGTGCACATGCGGCAGCCGCTTCATATGCATGATCGCGGCCGCGACACACGCCCCCGTATTCCCCGCAGAGAGCACCGCATCGCACGGCTGATCCGCCTTGTGCGAGCCCAGAATCGACATTTTGACGATCGACGAGTCACGCTTGGTCCGCACAGCCATCGCCGGCGTGTCATCCATCGCGATGACTTCCGAAGCATGCTCGATCGAGACGCGGTCGTCCTTGACGCGCCGCTCTTTCAGATAATCAACGATGATGTCGCTTGGGCCGACGAGAACAAGCCGATCGCCATCGCCCAAGTCGGGCAGGGCATCGACGCAGCCGCGCAGAATGGCGTCAGGAGCGTGGTCGCCCCCCATGACATCGACCGCCAGGCGCATGGGCGGACCCTTCGGTTACTCAGTTCTTCTGGACGCCGATGCCGAGCTTCGGTACAGAGATCCGCAGGCCAGGGCGAACATACCCGGACTCTGCGCACGCACGGTGGTGCTGCTTCGGCATGCCCGAGAGAGGGCACGTCGTAGGAGATGTGGCCTTCAGAGCGTGGTGGGAACGCCGACGCCGGGTCCGACCATAACTCTGACGCATCGCTGGATTCATGGCAAGTACCTCAAATCGTTCGTGCAAGTCGCCATCAGGCGATCACACAGGGAGGAACGGTAGGTGTTCGCCCATACGGTGTCAACGCCAGTTCCCATCATCAACACCCCTCTCCCCAACCACCCCTCGACATCCGCCTCCCATCAAACGCCGAATTCCAGCCCCCGCCCCGATTCCCAAAGACTGGACGTTCCCGCACCGACGCCTAGACTTGCTCGAACAGCCCGGCACGATGCCGCTCTGTGGCCCTCCTAGCTCAGTTGGTAGAGCAGCTGACTCTTAATCAGCGGGTCGTAGGTTCGAGTCCTACGGGGGGCATTCCGCAACGACCTCTGGCATCCGCCGGAGGTCGCTTCATTCTCAGCCCCCCCACCTCCATCGCAGAGCCGAGTGATCGCGACCGACGCGGCCTTTGTCCCGCCGGTCGCGACCATCCACGTGATGTTGCAGCCCCCCGGACAAGCCAAGCATGAGCCCCACTTCAGCGAGATGGCGCTGATGACTGATACAGACTCATCGCCAAGGTCACGCGGAAGAGGAAAGCCGCTCACCGTCCGCGTGTACGCTCTACGCACTCGGCGGTTCATACCCCGCCTCGATAAGGTCGGGGGCCGGTTACATCACAAGACGGACAAGCGGAGAGGGAAGTGGGATCGGGGAGTTCGTATCTGTGGAGAAGGTGACGTGATGTCATGAAATGTCCACATTCTGGTGGCGGATTTGTCATGGTTGGCCGGTGCCAAAATACGCGCAACCTCTTGTTCTGCAATCTGTTATGCCGTGTCGGGCGAAGACGGTCCGACATTTCCGCCAACGCGAGATCCGTCGCGCCATTTCTCACAGATCAACCGGTATAGCCGGTCCACTGCGAAGGCGACATTGAAGAGTCTGTTGCCCGTTCCGCGGCTCCGCTGGTGCCGACATTGACGGCCGGTGCCTGCACAACCAGCACCTCCCTCTGCCCGCCGCGAACATGGCGTCGGCCTCACGCAGTTTGGTCGCGACCTGCTCCGCCGACCGTCTTGTCCGCTTCATGGTCCAGAGTCTCCGGGGCCTTGCCGCGCGCGGCCCATCGGGACTCTCATAGTTGGTGGATCAGGTTCCGGGGCAGATCAGGCGCATTAGGAGGCCTTACTCAGAACTCCGTATTCACAACGGTTGCGAACCGATTCTCTTCGAACAGCATGGGGATCTGGCCCGAATGGACCTGTTAACGTGCGACGACGGCAACGCCGTCGCACCCTACAGTTGCGCCGACCGAACCAATCGGATCCGTGGAGGTGTATTCGATGAATCGCACACCAGTGTTCTTGAGCTTCGACTACGAGCACGATCTGGCCACAAAGAACCGACTCGTTGCGGAGTGGGCGGGCGAACAATGCCCTATCTGGATCAAGGACGTTTCATTGCCGGGTGCAGTTACCGATCATCGGTGGCAAGCGGACGCGGCCAAGGCGATCGACTCAGCCAAGGCGGTGCTTGTTATCTGCGGCAAGAACACGCACTCTGCTAAGGGCGTGATTGCCGAGGTTCAAATGGCGATTCAGCGCCACAAGCCAATCGTCTACCTGCAAGCGTTCAAGTATGGTTCCTCCCTGCCGCACGGTGTCGCTCATGATACCAGCATGATCGGCTTGGACTGGAAAGCTGTACACGCCGCGATTGCGCCCTTAGGCAATCAGTAGTCACAGTCTCGGTGCCACTTGTGGCTAGAGGACCTGGCAGTCCGCCAGCGTGAAGCATTGGAGCACAATGCGAACCAAGTAAGGAGTTGGCATGCCGCTGACGGATGCACGATACTGGGCATTCATCTCATACTCGAGCAAGAACGCAAGAGATGCTAAGCGACTCCACGCATTCTTGGAATCCTATAGGATTCCCCGATCGATTGCCGGTCGTCCAGGCCGTGACGGTCCGGTACCCCGCAGGCTGTTTCCGATTTTCCGTGACCGCGAGGAGTTACCGCTTTCTGCCGACCTGGGTTCGGCGATTGAAGATGCACTCCGCGCGTCAAAGTACCTCATCGTGCTCTGCACTCCTAGTGCAGCCGGGTCGCGCTGGGTCAACGAGGAAATCCGCTTCTTCAAATCACTAGGCCGCGAAGACCGGATCTTTGCGATCATCGCGGATGGAGAGCCAAACGCCTCCGATGAACCTATTCGGTCTGCAAGTGAATGCTTCCCTCCGGCGCTTCGCTATCGAATCGGCCCTGACGGCTTGCTCTCAGATCAACGGGTCGAGCCGATCGCGGGCGATGCTCGCCCGAATGGGGATGGTTGGAAGACGGCTTGCCTAAAGGCAGTCGCAGGCGTGACCGGCTTCGGGTTCGATGCCTTTGCAAAGCGGCAGGCCAAACGGGATCGCATCAAGCAGTGGGTTGTTGGCGTATTGGTGTTGGTGCTCTTTCTTGCTGGGCTGGGTACGTGGGATTATCGCCGGCTCAAGGTTCGGTATTACGCGTTCACGACCGATCGATGGGGTGTTCCAGAGGGTGTATCGCAACTCAGCGAGGCGCAGCGCTCGGCACGCGAGATTAGCTTCCGGTTCGAGTATCGGGGTTACAAGACACGGCGGGTCGAACGGGTCAACAGCGCGGGTCGCCCCGTCGATGACTCCTTGAACGCCAACGCCTCGATCACCGAAATCGGATACCGCGAGGACGGCTCGCTTGAAAGGCTGGTACTGAAGGACCGCAATGGCCGGCTGGTTCAGCAGCGAGCGTTCTCGAGGCATGGCGCACCCGACGAGAAGGGACTTCGGGGATGCGCCATCAACTTCCAGTCACAGGGTGAGTTCGCGCAGGCACTTCTCACGGCACCGACGGACCGCGAGGACATGCGGCGTTCCGACATTACAGCGTATCAAGTGTATTTCGCCGTCGACGGGCTGACCCACTCGCTGCTCTTCCGCAATTCCTACGGCAGCGCCGTGGCCGACGCATCGGGGGTGTTCGGGAAACAGTTCGAGTACAACGCCCGCGGCCTGATCGTCCGCACCATCCACCTCGACGCGTCGGGGACACCACTGCCAGATCGAAAGGGCGTTGGGAGAGTCGACGAGGATCGCGATGCACTGGGTTCCGTCGTGGCACGGGCTTATTTCGACGGCGAAGGAAAGCCCGTCCCCGGTCCGGACGGTCCGGCAAGGCTGACTTACGAGTACGACGCTTCTGGCAACGAAGTAGTTCGGCGATGTATCGACGGTGAGGGCCGTTTAGTATATCACAATGACGGCTATGCCTCTGCAGTGTTCTCGTATGACGGTCGGGGAAACTGGAACGGAGGTGAGTATGCGGGCACCGATGGCTCGCCGGTCAGACATCGCGATGGCTATTCGCGCTTTCACGCGAAGTTCGACGATCGCGGTTTTATCACGAACTGGTCGGTGTTCGGGCCCGACGGCGCGCCGACGCTTCGCAGCGGCGGTTATGCCCGCATTGAAAGCGTGTGCGACGGTCGTGGTAATCCGATCACAATCAGTTCGTACGGAACCGATGGCATGCCGGTGAACACGCAGTACGGCTACGCCACGATTGAATTCACCTACGACGTCCGCGGAAACATGCTGACGAGCCGGAACCTGGACGTGCATGGTAAACCGTGCCTCAGTACGAGTGGAGGCCATTTGATTGCTCAGACATTTGACGGGAGTCACCGGGTGTTGTCTCGTCGAGTATTCGGTATCGATGGGCTTTTGACGGTTGACGAGCATGGGATTTCGGGCACGGACTACGCTTACGACGAGCGGGGCAACGAGATTCGCGCCAGCCATGTCGGTGTTGATCAAGAACCCGCCCTCCATCGCGACGGCTTTGCGAGCGTGGAAAGTCAGTACAACGAGCGCGGTCAACTCATCGCGCGAGCGTATATGGGCGTTGATGGTAGTCCCGTCGCTCGCAAGAACGGCTACGCGAAGTACACCCAGTCATTCGATAATCGCGGCAATCTCGAGGATATTGCTTTCTTTGACGTGCGCGGCGCGCCAACGACCAACAGTGACTATGGCGACCGCGTCGCCCGGGTACATCGCGAGTACGACGATCTAGGCCGCACTCTTCGCACAGATCACCTCGGTATTGACGGCTTTCCATCGCTTGACAAGAACGGACGTGCGAGAGTTGTCCGCGAGTACGATGCACGCGGGAATCAGATCGTTACGAGGCATTACGGCGTGGACTATCGGCCACGTGCGGATATCGACGGAGCGGCGACCTTGCGTACAGACTACGACCAGCGCAACAGGAACACATCCATGCGCCTGTTCGGGGTGGACGGCAAGCCCGTGCTTCACAAGACACACGCTTTTGCAAGGATTGACATTACATATGACGACCGCGGCAACATCACCGAGTCCGCCACATTTGGCGTTGCTGGCGAGGCGGTCGCCGGGGGTGGGGACCGCGTCGCCCGGCGTGTCCGCCTCTACGATGATCGCAATCTCGTCGTTGAAGAGCGGTACTACGGCAACGATGGAAGGCAGACCAAGAACAACGACGACGTCGCGATCAGGCGAGTGGCGTACGACGATCGCGGCAATCGCATTGAACAAGCGTTTTTCGGCGTCAATGGCAAACCTACGCTCTCAAACGCTCACATCCACCGCGCAAGCACGCAATTCGATGCGATGTCCAGGCCAGTCGAAGAGGCATACTTCGATGTCACCGGGAGGCCCGTACTCGACGCGGAGAATGTCCACCTAGTCCGTCACGCGTATGACGATCGCGGGAACGTGATAGAACAGCACTTTGAGGGCGTGGATGGGAGGCCGATCGTCTCGACGGTCGGATTTGCAAGTTCGCGTATGGCGTACGACCGCCTCGGCAACGTCACCGATGCTGCGTTTTTCGGTGCGGATGGGAAAGCGATAAGAGGACCGGAGGGTGTTGCGAGGCAGGTCACTCAGTATGACGATCATGGGCGTGTGATCGAAATGGCCCTCTTTGCCCCAGACGGGGCGCCGGACATTGTCGCCGCTGGCTTCGCACGGATGACCCTGCGGTACGATCGGGCCGGACGTCTCGCGGAATCGACCTACTTCGGAGCCGACGGCAATCTCATCCGCGTTGACCGGCCTCTCCTCGGATACGCACGACGTACGTTGGCTTATGACGATCAGGGGAACATCGTTGAGGAGGCGTTCTGGAGCGAGCGCGGTGAGCCGGTCACCGGTGCCGAAGGGGTCGCGCGTGTGACACGCCTATACGACGAGAGCGGCGTTGTGATTGAAGCATCGTGCTTTGGTGCTGACGGCGCTTTGGTCACCGGCCCTGGAGGTTGGGCTCGAAGGACCCAGCGCACAGACGGTGAGGGCCGCGTGCTAGAAGTCAAATACTTGGGCACCACGGGCCAACTGGTAATCGGAACCGCTGGGTATGCTCGCCGGACACTTGTGTACAACCAACGAGGACAACCTTTGGAAGAGGCCCGATGGGATCCTGATGATCGATTGATCGTGGACCCTGCCGACGGGGTCGCTCGCTTTACAGTTCGCTACAACGCCCGCGGTGATATCGAAAGACGCAGTCGTTTTGATGCCAAAGGTGCCCTGCTCGCAAGCAAGATTTACCCGCACACTGAAGTCATGGAGTATACCGATTCTGCTGTTGTTCGCCAAACGACGCTTTTGTTCATGGATCCCGAACTGGACGCCGCACAGTTCGTCGACCGTGTCAGCCGCCGAGTGATTACCCGTTTCGACGGATCTGGCAACACCATCGGCGGTGAGAACAACTACGTGATCGCTCTGCCAACCGCCGAGGCTCCTGCCGTCCTCGAGAAGCAACTCCTCGATGGAGCAGGACGTCAGATCGGCACGGAATACCTTGATCGCGAGGGACGCCTGACCATCGGTCCGCTTGGGCACGCCGTTGATCGAATCGAGAACGACGTCAACGGGAATCCGGTGTTCGTGGCGTGCTTCGGCCCCGACCTCAAGCCGATCGCGTCTTTGTACGGGTTCGCCAGTTCAAGAATGACTTACGACCAGAATGGGCGACAGATTGAATTGTTAGTCTTCGGTGTCAACGGCGAGCCGTTGGTGAGTGCGGATGTGCCTTATCGGCTTACTACGAGGTACGGCAACTCCAAGGCCGCCGTCGAAGAGCAGATGTTCTACACGCTTCCCCTCGCGGCTCCGCGCAAGAAGGAGGGGTCGTCGCCGATTCGGACCACGGTGCTGTTCGATGACAAAGGAGCTGCGAAGGAGACAACTGTCGCTCGGGAACTCTGGGGCGAACGATCGAAGGGCGACATCGTCCTGGTTACCCGCCGCTTCGACTCAGGCAACCGTATTCTCGAGCTGAAGTACACTGATGCGGACGATCGTCCGGCCGCCGGACCAGACGGTTATGTCAGCGCCAAGTACACCTACGACAGCCGCGGGCGGCTCACTGAAACCAGATACCTTAACACCGTCTCCCTGCCCGCAGCAGACTTGTCCGGAATCGCGGCCCTCGTGACCGCTCGTGATGATCAGGCCAGCACGGTCGAGACCAGCTGTCTGGGGATCGATGGCCGACTCGTTCCGGATAAGGACGGGGCTGCGCGATATGTTGTCACACTCGACTCAAAGGGTCGACGACTCCGATCGTCGTACTTCAATGCGGACGGAAAGCCGGTGCGCCACAGAACTCAGTCATGCGCGGCGGTGGTTACGTCATACAACGATCAGGATCGCACGAGCCTCGAACGATATGAAGATACGAGTGGAGCGCCAACGCGCGGCTCACTCGATGCGTTCCTCGTGCGTCGCAGCCTAGATGACAAGGGGCGCGTGATCGAAGAACGTTACTTGGACACAGCCGGTGAGCCCATGCTCGGCTACCAAGGATCGGCGGGACTAAGAGCCCGATATGGTGAAAGCCAGCAGCCACTGGAACTGCTATCGATCGACCTCGCCGGAAACCCGGTCGTGAACTCGCTTGGGTACGCGAAACTGAGATATACGCGCGACCAGCGTGGCAACCCGGTCAAAGAGGAGTACTTCGACGCCGAGGATAACCCGACACCGCTTGCGGATGGCGGTGCGTATGCCGTGGAGACCACATTTGACGCCGGATCGCGTGCACTGGAGAGGACGTTCCTGTTCGCATCGCCGCAAGGGTCGGACAAGCCGCCAACCGTCGTTCGAGCGGTTCACCAACTCGATGGCCGCGGCAATTCGGTTGACATCCGTTTTCTAGACGCCGAGGGCCGCCCCGTTCTCAATGAGGACGGGGTCGCCCGTCTTGTCAGTGAGTACGACTGGCGGGACCGACTCGTCTCTGAACGACGCTTTGACCTTGCCGATTGTCCGACAAACGGGACGCGAGGCTTCCATCGATTCGTTCAGAGCTTTGATGGCCTTGCGCTGCGTGAGAGAGCGTACAGCGATACTGTAGATCGTCCAGCGACGGGACCATCCGGCTGGGCGCGACTCACGCGGACGATGGCGAATGGGGCTGCGCTTCCAACCTGGAGTGCACTCGACACATTCGGACGGCCGGCGTGCTCTGAAGTGGTGATTCAGCGAGTTGTGGCTGGAAGCCAAGCACAATCGTTGGGGCTGCTGCCAGGTGACGTGCTTGTCAGATTTGACGATCACCGGCTGTGTGCTAGTTCTCAACTGAGTGAGCTAATCGATCTGGCGGTGCGCGATACCTTCCAGCTTCTCGTCCGGCGAGGTGACCGCACGATTGAGGTCGCCGCTGTACGCGGCAAGCTTGGCATCGCCATGGAAGCGCGTCCATGTCCATAGCTTGCCCGGCCAGAACGGAACCTCGACGGGTCACGAAGAATCTCCGGAACCTATAGGGCCCACAGGAATCCATCGTCACTACTGCGGGGGACCGGTTGCTGGTGAGACCCTCCAGACTAGCTCTCCCACTCTCAGACTGAGCCAGCCGTACGATGTGTCCGTTGTGTGACTGTTCCCGCCTCTGAGATACACCGCCCAATGACTACTGATGAATTGAGCCAAATCGCACTGCTCCCGCTCGGCGGAGTATTGATCGCGATGGTGACGTGGGCTTTCCTCGGCGATCGCGTTCCGCGGCGTGTTCCGAGTGGCAAACGCGCGAAGGCCACGATCTTGTTGGGAACAGCGGCGGCAACCTTGGCATTTGGTACCGTCGGCTGGTTCCTGCAACCTAACTCAAGCGGGGGAGCCACGACTCACGCGGGCAATTGGACCATCAGGCTCGTTGACGCTGTATATCTGGCATCCCAGCACCTCTTTCTGAATGCGCCGGCCGAGCCGCACCAGAACTTCTGGATACTGGCTTCCAGACTCTGCGCCGTGGCGACAGTTGTGCTCGTCGCCTTCGAGGCGTTGACTCGCCTCTTTGCCGACTCAATCCAACAGGCATTGCTGCGGCGCAAGCGCGGACACATCGTCATCTGTGGGCTTGGAGCAACCGGGCTCGGTCTCGTGCGACACCTCCGTGAACCGAACGGCTCGACCGCGGGTAACCCTCCCCGGCCGTATGTCGTCGTGATCGATGCCAACCCATCGAACGAGCACATCGAACGCTGCCGTGAACTCGGTGCTGTCGTGATTCATGGTGACGCCACGGACGAGAAGCTCCTGGAAAGAGTGCGCGCAGAACGTGCCGCCCAGGTGTACTTTGTCACCGGTTCGGATGAAGCCAACATCGAGGGGGCCTGTGACCTACGCCAGCTCGTTCACGCTCTCCCTACAAGCGAGGCGGCTCGACCGCAGGTCAGCATCCACCTGCGACGCCCCGAACTCGCACTGTTGCTCGAGCCAGTCGCTCGGCCGGCGTCTGCCCATAGCCAGCCACTCGATGTCCAGTGCTTTAACATACTAGAACAGGCCGCGGATGACGTTGTGGCGAGGGTCTTGATGCCTCTTCGCCCGCGAACAACGGACCAAGTGCTGCATGTGGTCATTGTCGGAGTGAGCCCAGTCGCGCAACGGCTAGCCGTCCGGATCGCTGATCGCGCTCACTTCGAGAACTGCAAGCGAACCCGGATGACGATTCTGGTGTCTCCAAATGACCGTGCGGCTGTGGAATCGTTCAATGGGCAGTATCCTCGGTTCTTTCCGAACGAGATCCGCGACCCGTGGAACCCGGAGTCCGCGAAGGATGACTGGGGATTCGGTGTTCGGAATTCGAAGTCGGACCATCCCTCCGAGCGGGCGCAGGGTGTGACCTTCGCAGTCAACGGCGGATTTGCCGAGCACACAGGGGGATTGTCGAGCCCGGACGTGCGTTCGAGCATCGTCGCGCTGGCCAACGCACCGGGGGTGGTGCCAGTGGTGGTTGTTTGCGGCGACGATGATGAGGAGATCTGCACAACTGCGATCGACCTCCAAGCTGAGCTGGTCGCCCGGTGTACCACCGCACCTCAGACCGGTGACTCGCAGCGTCGTGTGACCGTCGCTGCTTATGTGCCGTCGCGTCCCAGGTTGGCGGAGCTTGTTCGTCAATCCGGAGTGGTGGTCTTTGGCGTGCCGGGCGGAATGTGCGCGCTGACCTCGCTGGCGAGCAGCGCACAACGCCCGCTCGCGGAGCAACTGGCGATGCAGTACCTCGCTCGGACCAGCAAGTCGCAGCCTGTGCATGCTGCCGAAAGCACCCGCTCCAACTCGACCCCGGAGGCAAACACGCACTTTGTCAATCTGCCGCTGTGGGAGCGTCGATCGAATCTGGCCGCCGCCGGGCACCTTCCCGTGAAGCTCGCGGCGGTGGGCCTTTGTGTCGTGAGGCGTGGACCCACGAGCGAGACGCTCGATGGCTTCACGTTGCCGCCAGAGTCCCGCAAGCTCCTTGCGGTGATGGAGCACAACCGCTGGCTGGCCGATCGACTCGTGAGCGGGTGGCAGTTCGGAAAGCGAAGCGATGAATACAAGTTGCGCTCGGCCATCGTCGATTGGAGCCACCTGAGCCAGGACGAAGCCGACAAGGACTACGCCCAGATCGATGATCTATTCCGGTGGCTTGGCAACAGCACCACCTTCAGTCTTGGGCCCGCGGCCGCCTCGAAGGGCTCTCCCCCCGCCACGGCCAAGATGGAGGCCTCATGAGCGAGGCGATGACCGGGCCTCGACGGTGCCTCGGCTGGACAGGACACCGAGTCGTGGAGAACGAACGGGCCGTGACGGACGCGATCCGCGAGGTGATCTCGGAGCTCACTTCACGCGCACCCGATGGCACGACTCGCAGCGCGTCGGGCTGGTTCGGGTTTGGCTCCGCGGCCATCGGAGCGGACCTGATGGTGGCACAGGCCTGCCTCCAATCTGGAATCCCAGTACGCATTGTGCTCCCATGCTCACTAGATGAGATGCTTGCTCTCACCCCAAACGAGCACAAGTGCGACTTCACACGGATCTGCGTGGCGAGCGAAGTCGCGCCGACCGTCTTGTCCCGCAACAACAACTATGTAGATCACGCTGCTGTGGCACGAGAGATAGCAAGCATGGCTGACGTGCTGATCGCGGTATGGGACGGCTCGCCTGCTCGAGGCCCCGGCGGCACGGCGAACGTAGTCGAGTTGTCCAGGGAGCGAGGAACCCGGATCATCAGGATCGACCCAACGACCGGCGACTGGGATTGAGGCGCTGGAGATTGATGAGAGTCACGACCATGCAGGGCACCTCGCCACACCCTTCGACGCACTGACTTGAGCACTGGTTCCACCAGCATGAGGGGCACATCTCTCCAGTGCCGACCACAACCCCGAAGAGTTCGCGGGCCTTTGACTCCGCTGGTGTGGACTCTCAGCCATTCGCCCGCGAGCCCCCTGAGCAAGATACACTTCGTTACGCCGTGATATGCCGTCTGGTCCTGGCCTCTGAAAAGGAGAGTTCGGATGAGTGCGATGTTGTCCAAGTTGGCGTTAACGCTCGCCACTTTTTCGAGCGTTCTCTTGCTCGTCGGCTGTGTAGACACGTCCAAGACGGGCTCATTCAGGGGTCCACTCGCGATGACCAGCCCCGAGGGTGTCGCGTTGCTCGAAGATGCCGAAAGCCTCAAGGGATTTTCTCGGGTGATTGAGAAGTTCGAGACACAGGCAACGCAGACCTACTGCGGGGTCGCGTCGAGCGTCATTGCGCTGCATGCTGTCGGCGTCACAGCTCCGGAGGTTCCGCAATGGAAGCCGTATCGCGCATTCACGCAAGAGAGCTTCTTCGATGGCGTCGCGGTCGGCGTCGTTTCGGAGTCAAAAGTACGAGCAAGCGGCATGACACTAGACGAACTTGGCCGCTTACTTGAAGCTAAAGGTGCTCGGGCGGAGATCGTTCATGCTGACATGACGGACCTGAACACGTTTCGGCAGCGGGTCCGCGGTACTCTACGGGCAGACCAAGGTGTAGTGCTTGTAAACTACCACCGACCGGCGGTTGCGCAACCAGGCGGCGGACACATCTCGCCCCTGGGAGCCTACTCGGCGGCTGCGGACGCATTCCTCCTTCTGGACGTAGCGCGGTATCGGCTCCCTCCAGTGTGGATCGACACTCCGTCGCTTTGGAAAGGTATGCAGGCGATCGATTCTGAGTCAGGTCGAAGTCGTGGATTCGTCATTGTGACGTCGCCCAGACCGACCGATTCGGCCGCCGCGCCAGGCCTGCACGATGCGGCCACAAGTGAACCTTTGGAGCCACGATGACGCCCGACCCCTCCGCCTCGGCGTTTCATGCCTTCATTTCGCATGCAGGGGAGCAGGCACCGCTCGCCCAGGAACTTTCCGATCGCCTGGCACGATATGGCTTGAAATGCTATGCATATAAACGAGATGGACGTCCGGGAGAGGATTACTTGGTGCGCGAGGCAGAGATCATTAAGAGCTCTGCCTTCATATTACTGGTTAGTCGCGATGCGGCAGCGGAAGGCGGTGGATATCGGGAGATTTTGTTTGAGATACAGACTGCGATCGAGAACAACCGGAACATCATTCCTGTGTTTCTCGATACCGCGCTAGCTTCCGACTCAGACATCAAACTCCAGCTCTTGATCCCCAAGAAGTCCGGACTCATTCTCGGCAACGGGCTGGTTGACACGCCCACCATCGAGCGACTTGCGAAGGCTGTTCGCGACGAGTTGGGCTGGGGCTCGGCCATCGACAACGATGTGTACGGCAGAGATCATGCCGCCCGAGAGATCGCAGCTCATATTGTCTCCCTCAACCGTCGCGTGTACATCATCTATGGTCCCCCGGGCGCGGGAAAGTCAACGGTGGCAGCGTTGGTCCAGAAGCTGCTGTTCGGCGAGGGCTGGACGATCGGCGCGGTCTCACTGTCTCGTGATGACACCTCCTTCGCTCAAGTTGTCACCCGGATCATGAACGACCTTGCGATCGATGTGGACGCGGGTGCGAGCACGGACGAGATGCTGCGCCTCCTGCGGCAGCGAGTGTCCGCTGCGAATCGATTTCTACTGTATGTCGATAACTTCGAGCAAGTATCATCGGAGTCCGAGGCGCAGTTCATCGAATGGTGCAAGCGGGTTGCTGAGCTCAAGGTGCTTATCACCTCTCGAGTGTTTCGATGTGCTGCCGTCTCCGGCGTGGTGGGGCGATCTCTCGAGCCATTGCCAGTGCCCTCGGAGAAAGAGATTCAAAGTCTGACACCAGCGGCGCTGGAGCAAGCGTACTCCGTGGTCCAGCTTTTCCTAGATAGAGTCCAAGATGTGCGGGCCGCTGAGCCTTTGTCGGACGTGCGGGCTGCCCTTCAACGAGAGCCCGACACGATTCGAGAGATTGCCAGACTCTGTGCATTACTCGGTGGCTTTCCAGCGCCCGTCGACCAAGCGGCCAAGAACTTTGGAAGGTTCGGAAGACTTCAGCGGTATGTAAGCGAGGCTCGCAAGTATCGCCAAAGTCTACGCGTTGGTGCCTCATCCGCGGAGACCATGGAGGTGGCCGTTCGGTCGACACTTGCGACTCTGCCCGAGTCCACCAAGAGGGCCTTCCTGCTGCTTTCACAGTTTCGTGGAAGCTTCGACGATACCGCAGCGGAGAGCGTGCTTGATGGAGTGGGCAATCCGTACGAGCTCATGGTGGGTCTGCATGAGAGCGGGCTGCTTCGTGCCGAGCGGTCCTCGCGTTGGTCCATGTATCTGCCGTGTCAAGAAGTCGGCGACGCGATCATGGCAGAGCGCGTTGACGGAGTTGATGTCCGTCGCGCGTTCGACAATGGACATCAAAGAGCATTTGTATCCAAGGCGAGAGCGCTGCACACAAGCCTCCAGACCACCAGCAAGGGAGTAGCTCGCTTGGAGCTTCTGCAGGAAGCGCATGCCGATGTTCACAACTATCGGGTCGCGCTGCGACGCGCGTGCTCCGCATCGGATTCTGGACAAGCACTAGGCGTACTAAAAGCTCTCGTTCCCGTCTATATGAGGTACGGGCCTGCTAGCGAGTTGCAGGAGCTTGCGGAGGAAGTCGCAGTCGCTAGCAAGAACCCAACCGACGCTGTGAGAGCCTACGTCGAGGCAGCGACAGCGGCAGAATTGCTGGGGAGATACAAGAGTGCTGGCGCGTACATCAAGGCAGCCGAGTTGCTTGTGCCGTCAGAGGATCTGCAGTTGAGGCTCATGGTCCTCGCTCGCCTCCGCATGTCGGCGGAACATGCCGGCGAAGGCGAAACGCTGGACCGGGTTCATCGGGAGCTCATTGAACTACTGGAGCGACTTGAAGGTGGCCCGGATCCTGGCGCGTTGTGCGTGTCGCTGATTGAGGCTGCATATTCCTCAGAGCTGGTTGATGGATTCGAGTCCGGAGCGAGGTTTGCAAGAAGGGCTCTCGAAATCGCCCGTAACAGAGATATCGACCCATTCCTGTCGTGGCGGGCGAGAGCGTGCTTAGGCATACTGCTGTGGCGCGACGCGCGACTTGATGAGGCACTAAGCGTCCATCAGGAAGGGTTGACATGGATCGACCAGCAGTTGGCGGCGGGCTCGGAGGGCAGCTTGCTCACTGCGAAGGGTGGGGCACTTACTAACATTGGCTTGGTGTACATCGATTTGGGTCAGTGCGATGAAGCGTTCCGAGTGCTTGGGGAAAGCTACCCCTTGACCAAGGGTAACGAGGCCTTCGGGGCTGTCAACCGCACTGCGCTCATCATGGCCACGCTGTATCAGGGCGGGATTGGTCGGACCGCGCAAAGAGCGACCAATGCTTCGAAGGCAATCGCACTGGCTGATGAGCACCAACAGTTGGTGATGGGCACCGAGTATGGACAGACGATTGCCCTGTTCCTGCAGGTCAAAGGCGAGGCGCAGTACTGGTGCGGGGATGTGCGCGCCGCTGAGACGACGCTTCAGGCGGCTCGCGCGTGGTCCCGCCGGAGCAACATTCGCGCACTTGAGCGGGATTTTGCGATCTGCGTGCTACTAGCTCGCATCGCATCCGAGGATGGCAGGCAGAAGGAGGCCCGCATCTTTATTGAGGACGCGAGTGAGTTCGTGCGGATCCGTGGACTCGGCGATCGCGACTGGCCGATTGAACGAACACGAAGCAGATACGTGGATTATCTGCGGTTGCGATCGTCGCTCGGCGTAGAATCCAAGTGAGCAAAGCCATGGACTTCGTCCAGAAGATTGAAACTGCAAGAGAGGCGTGTGGCTGGCTCCTCGCCCAAAGCGACAACATGCCTCTCCCATATCCATGGGCCTCTCTCGAGCCGTCCATCATGGATACCGGTCGACCACTACTGTTAGTCGGCTATGGCAGCTTGCTGAACCCTGCGTCGGCGAAGCGGACCATTTGCAGCACTCCTCCCGTGGGGCATCCCCCAGTGATCGCCTTCGGGGCCACGCGTGTATTCAATTACGTGATGCCGCAGTCTGTGCTAGACAGATACGGCGACCAGATCTCACCTCGCGAACGAGCTGCATTGAACGCAGCTTGGACGGGCAAGAGCGAGTCAGTCCTTACGGGACGCTTGATCGACGTGCCCGCTTCGGATCTGCCAGCACTCAGAGAGCGTGAGCGTGGCTATCACCTGTGTCCAGTTGCCTTTGTGCCTTGGGGTGATCCATCATCGCTGCCCACGTTGGGGCACGTACTTGTGGCTGACGAGCGACCCGTTGCCGGAGTCAGGCATGTGGACAATACTCTGCTGCCTCATCCCGGTTACACATTGCTGTGTCGCGAGGGCGCGAGGCTCGTCGATGCTGAGTTTGAGCGAGCGTTTCTGGCAACATCATGGGTTGCGTCATTTGGTGGAACACTTGAGCAGTATCTAGCGACAGCGAAGCGGCAACAGTGAGCGACACCGTCATCGGGAGAAGTTGTTGACGGGTAGCGCTTTGCCGGATGTTTATGACGGTTCCTTCGAGCGATTCGCGGCCCAAACATCCTCGTACCGCCCTCGGTTAGCTTCTACCCATGTGCCGGCGAAGAGATGCGCTCCCAGCAAGAAATGCTTCGCGTCCGGATTGGACTTCGACTCCCCAACCGTCGGGTGGAAGTACGCTGGCGGGTACAACGCCACGTCGTACTGCGTGAGGACCCGGGCGATCAACCCCGGCCCCGCCTGATCGCCGACGTACCGGCGCTCGAAAAACGACTCTTTGATCATCGCCACCCTGTGCCACATCGCCGGGTGGTGGGGCGGGAAGCCCACCGCCGCGTTGGAGACGATATCGAGTTGTTCGCAGGCCGCCCGCGATCGCACCTCGGGCGGGCACATCTCGTCCAGCGGCGGGAGAGTTCGAATGGGCTCGGAAGTTCATGCCTGGTCATCCCGATCCCCGCATGAACCTTGCCATGACGCTGGAGTCCGCGGGCCGCAACGACGAGGTCCTCGCCGCCGACGGCACAGCGCTTGAAGTGGCCCCTGAGCACATCGCCGCCATGCAGGCGATGGCCTCCCTTCAGATCCGCACAGACAAAGCCGACGATCGCACGCTCGACATGCTCAGAGAGATCGCCCTCCGAGGCGACGACGAGAGCTGGCGGTCCTGGGCCCAGGGGCAGCTGGCCATGCGTGAGGGGCGCTGAGATGGCGCGTCGGAGCATCGCGAACGCAAAGAACACGTCTGCCCCAACTACCCCCTCTCCCCGTTCCATGTCGACCGAACAGTTGCGAGCGGAACTGGTCCGCACGCTCACCGCCGAGATCGCCGACCTCGAAGCCGCGATCAGCGAGGCTCGGCAGGAGATCAGGAAGCGGCGGTCCGCAATCGCCCGCGCTGTCGCGTCCACGCCATTAGAAGGCCTATTCCGAACACCTGATGGCCGAGGCGGCGGCAATCCCATCGTGCCGGGCCAGACGCTCAACGGACTTATCCTGCGAACATTGTTTGAAGTTGACCAGCCGATGCGGGTCTCGGATATTCGAGCGATGGCGATGGAGGTCGGGTTCTCACCGGCCAGCGTGCCCACAGCCCTGAATCTGCTTCGCGTCGCGGGCGATGTGGTCGCGCCCAAGGTCGGAAGCTGGCGGCTCACGACGGCGGGCAGGCGTCGCCTTGTACGGTGTCTCACCGAACGACCGCAGAGTCCCAACTGAACACGATTGATCGCATAGTGTGTCGAGGCGAGACTTTCCAAAGAACCGTGACAAATCAACAGATTGCTTGACGCTGCGGCTGTTCGCGGTTAGTGTTCCTGCACTTGACCGCACCTCACGTGCGGCTCGATGGTCTGGACGAGGGTGGAATGCCCGAGGCCAGAAGCCCGGTGGAATGCCCGAGGCCAGAAGCCCGGTGAAATGCCGGCGACGCGGTAGGGCGGAAGCGGAAAGCTTCTGTCGGCAAAGCTGAGGCGGAACGCCGACGCTGTTGCCAACGAGCGTGTCTCTCGATCCCAAGTTCATCCATTACTGATCGATTCGTCGTGCGAGTTGTCGCGTGGTGTGACGTGGGGGGCGTGGGCCTGATCCACGGTCACCGAGGGCATCCCGTGCGCTTGGTGCGGCGCCCTAAGGCATGCACGATGCGCCCCGCCCGCATGACGAAGTGCGCGTGAGTGTGCTCGCGGGAGGTGTTCTCCTGCGGAGTGCTTAGCGCACACGGTGCGCCGTCACGTAGGCGTCGCGCCCGTGCGATCAGTGACAAGGTCCGACACATGGCTGCTCACGCAGCCAGGAGACATGTCATGGCAAAGGTTCGCTCCAAGAACATCACTCGCACCGAGGTCAAGCAAGAGGCCAGCCCGATGCAGCTTCGCCGTGTCGCCATCCCGGCACTCACACCCGCGCCGTACAACCCACGTGTCGAGCTGACGCCAAGCCATCCCACCTTCGAGAAGCTCCGTCGCAGCATTGAGACCTTCGGCACCGTCGAGCCGATCGTGTGGAACCGCCGCACAGGCCATGTCGTCGGTGGCCACCAGCGGCTCAGTGTGCTCAAGCACCTCGGCCACACGCACGTCGACGTTGTGGTCGTTGATCTCGATGTCCCACAGGAGAAGACACTCAACCTGGCGCTCAATCGCATCGTTGGTGATTGGGATGAGGGCAAGCTGGCGGAACTGCTCCAGGACCTGACCACCGATCCAGCGCTCGACATCGGCCTCACGGGCTTCGACAGCGCCGAGATCGACCACGTGCTCGCGAGCGTCACGACAACCGAGGGTCTGGCCAACGACGACTCAGCGTTCGATGTCGCCGCCAACTTGCAGGCGGCCAAGCCCGCCGTGACCAAGCCGGGTGAGCTGATCCAGTTGGGCGGGCACCGGCTGCTCTGCGGCGACTGCACGATCGTTGCTGATGTCCAACGTCTCATGGATGGGCAGCGAGCGGTGTTGTTCGCGACCGACCCGCCATATCTGGTTGACTACGACGGCACGAATCACCCGGGGACCAAGCAACCCGGCACCAAACAACCCGGTCCGCATCAACGAGTCACGAAGGCCGCCAATGGTGTCGAGCTGGCAGCGCGAAGCGCCGTCATGCCTTCGGGTGCCGCGTTACCGTCGATGCGTGCTGCGAGCACGACCAAGCCCCGCAGCCGCCCGACGAAGAACAAGGACTGGTCCGGCACCTATGGCGTGACATGGGATGATGCCGATGGCAACAGCGATCTCTACGACAAGTTCATCGAGGTCGCCGTCGCGCACGCCATCGCGCCCAACGCCGCGTGGTACTGCTGGCACGCCAGCAAGCGGCAGGCGATGGTGGAGGCAACCTGGCAGAAGCACGGGGCGTTCGTGCACTGCCAGATCATCTGGGCCAAGAACCGTCCGGTCCTGACCCGCACCTGGTACGCGTGGCAGCACGAGCCCTGCTTGATGGGCTGGATCCAGGGCAACAAACCACTCCGCGCCGAGCGCAATGTGCTCAGTACCGTCTGGCACATCGACACGATCCCCAACGGCGCAGAACGGCCCGACCATCCCACGCCCAAGCCGCTCGAGGTCTTCGAGATCCCCATGCGCCAGCACACGCGGGCTGGGGATGTGGGTGGGCGTGGGGGTCGGGATGGGGGTGGACGGGGGGGCGGCCGTGGTGACATCTGCTACGAGCCCTTCGCGGGCAGCGGCACACAGATCATCGCCGCGGAGAAGCTGGGACGGCGCTGCTTCGCGATCGAGATCAGCCCGCACTACTGCGATGTCATCGTCCGGCGCTGGATCCACACGGTCGGACCCGCCAAGGCGCCGCCCGACCTCGTGAAGCGCTACGCGATCAAGCCATCCCAGACCGACGGAAGGAAGCCCGCGGGGAAGGCGGTGCCCGCATGAGACGCCCGCGAACCCCCACCCCACCCACCGATCCATCATCCCCAGCAGCCCAGAACCCCCATGCCGATCTGGCCGAGGGTGGCGGCATGGAGCGCTCTCTCGAACTGCTCGCCAAGGTCCGCGCTGGCACGCTCTCGGGCAAGATGCTCGGCGCGGCCGAGCGCCAGTCGCTGGTCGCGCTCCTGGCCGCCGACGGGCTCTCGGGACCGGAGATCGCCCAGATCCTGCAAGTGTCCGACCGCACTGTCGAGCGAGACCGACGCGACATCCGTGATCGCCATGCCCTGCCGCGTGACCCCAAGCTTGTTGGGCAGATGGCCGGACGGCTCCTCGCGGAGGCAGAGCTCTCGATCCAGCGCATCCGGCGGACTTCGCGCGAGCGCGAGATCGAGCCCAATGTCAAGATCGACGCCGAACACCGCTGCTTCCAGATCGTGGACTCGGCCCTCGAACGGTTGCAGAAGCTGGGGTATCTCCCCACGGCCGCCACGCGTCTGCAGGCTGACCTCACGCATCACGCGGCAGAAGTGCCCAGCAGCGAGGACCTGGAGAAGCAGGTCGCCGGGCTCCGCGAACTGGTGTCGTCGCAGGGCCAAGCCGATCCGGCGCTCTTTGAAGCGATCGGCAGCATGTCGAGCGTGCTCGAGCGAGCACGCGTGGCGACCGAGATCAAACGCGTCGAGAACACCGCCAAATCGGAATGACCCCCCATACTCCGAGATTGAGGAGGATCCCATGCACATCGCCCCCGAGTACATCCCAGCTCTCCTGCGAGAGATGTCCGGCCAACGCCGGCGGATCGCTTCGACGTCACCGCAGCTCTTTGCCCGTATCTATCTCGGCAGCGCCTTCAGCAGCGCGCCGTCACGCATGCACACCGAGACCTTCACGTGCCTGCAGTCCCTCCACCAGCGTCGCGGGACCCATGTTGCCATCGCCGCGCCGCGTGGGCACGCCAAGAGCACCGTGGTGACGCTCGCCTACGTGCTCTGGTGCCTGCTCTACGGCGTCGAGCCCTTCGTGGTCGTGGCATCCGGCACCGAGCAGCAGGCCGCGCGACTGGTTGAGCACGTCCGGGTTCAACTGGAGTCGAACCAGCTCCTGCGCCAGGACTTCCCCGAACTGGCCGAGATCACCCGCATCGCGCCCTGGCGGAAGGACACGCTCAAGCTCCCCACGGGCAGCCTGCTCATGGCCTTCTCCTCGGGCCAGAACCTCCGCGGCATCCGCTTCGGCAAGCACCGCCCCACACTGATCGTGGTCGACGACATCGAGGACAAGCAGAGCGTGGTCTACGAGGAGCAGCGCGTCAAGCTCAGCGACTGGTTCCACAGCACGCTGCTCAAGGCCGGCTCACCCGACACCAACGTCATCGTCGTCGGCACCGTGTTGCACCACGACTCGCTGCTCGCCAACCTGCTCGACGGCACCAAACGCCCGGGGTGGCGGACATTTCGGTACCAGGCGGTCGAGCGCTTCTGCGATCATCCCGAGTTGTGGGACCGGTACGGCGCGATTGCGTCGGGTCAGGAGCCGTATCCGGCCCCGCCCGCTGTGGATGGCGAGTGGGGTGAGAAGGGTGCCCGTGTATTCCTCGACGACCATCGCGAGCGCATGGCCGAGGGATCGGTCGTGCTCTGGCCAGAGCAGTACGACTACCACCACCTGATGCACGTGCGCCTCCGGGAGGGCGAGGGCGCGTTCCAGGCCGAGTTCCAGAACCAGCCCCTGGACCCGCAGGCCTGCATCTTCGCGCACGCCAAGCTGCGCTACTGGGACGACATCGCCTCAACGCCCGAGGAACTGCTCATGAAGCTCGGGCATAGCAACGGCGAGACGTGTGGCCAGTTCTTTGGTGCGTGCGACCCCAGCCTCGGTCGCGATCCCCACCGCGGCGACTACAGCGCCATCATCATTCTGTACTCACCTGAAAGCGAGGATGACGAACGCAGGACCAAGTACGTGATCGCGGCCGACATTGCGCGTCGCACGCCCGATGAGACCATCGCCCGCATCGTGCAGTACGCCCGCATCTACGACTTCCGTCGCTTCGGTGTGGAGGGCAATCAGTTCCAGGAACTCATGGTGAACGACCTTGAGCGTCGCGCGTACCAGTCGAATACGTCGATCTACATCGAGAACATCAAGAACCGATCCAACAAGCAGCAGCGCATCATGGCCATGGAAGCCGAGGTGAGCCAGGGACTGATCGCCTTCAGCAAGCGGCACTCGCTGCTCTTGGAGCAGCTGCGCTCGTTCCCGGGCGGTAAACACGACGACGGCCCCGATGCCTTGGAGATGGCGGTCGCGATGGCCAACAAGCCGAGCGGATGTGGGATCATCTACATATAGACGGTTCAGGGACTCGAACTCCCGCGACGCGATCGCACCTTCCCGCTCAGCCCGGGCGGTCGGTGTGGGCCTCAGGGCCTGAGTTTGTGCTGCGCCACACACAGTGGCCTTCACGGGCGATGACTCCGGCGGGATGCCACGCCCACATCTCAGACCTCGCGATGTGGGCAACCAGTGGGCAGATGCACGAGAAAGCGCCCCGGTGGCCTGCACGTGGCCGATCACGCCGCGTGCATGCTTCTTTCTGCTCGGAATCTGCCGAGATCGCCGCGAACCCGCCTTGCCTGTCGCCCATGCTCCGGCCCTCATGGTCGCGGCCTCGCTCTCCCTTGCCACCGCCCGCGTAGGGCGGCTCACGGGCTGACGAGCACCCAGGAGCACGATCATGTCCAAGGCCAAACCCGCACCCGTTGCCGACCAGCCCGCGACCCCGACACCACGCCCTCGGCGGAAGGCGCGCATCGAGGTGCCGACGAAGAAGGAGCGGCAGCCCAAGCGAACGACGCCTGCCCCCGCTTCGGACGCACCGCGCGAGCCGAAGCCCGGCGTGCGTGTCCGCGCCACCCCCGATAAGCGGCTGAGCGCTCTCGACGCGGCCGCCCAAGTCCTCGCCGGACTCTCCGGGAAGGTGGCTGCTGATGGACTCTCGGCGGCCGACCTCATCGAGCGCATGGCGACCGCCAAGCTCTGGACCAGCCCGGGGGGTAAGACACCCTCCGCGACGCTCTCCGCCGCAATGGCGCGGGAGATCGCGACCAAGGGCACGGCGTCCAGGTTCCGGAAGGTGGGGCCGGGCCGCTTCGCAATCAACACAGCGCCCGCGGCACGAACCGCCAAGCCCCGTGATCCCGCGAAGCGGAGCGCCGCGGCGAAGCCGGAGAGTGGTCGATGAGCGCACCCGTTGACCTCTCCGCCCTGCCGCGGATGTCCATCGATGACCTGCGTGACCTCTGGAAGGAGCACATCGGTCGATCGCCGCCGCCGGTCCAGAAGCGACTCCTGATCCGCGAACTGGCCTGGCGGGTCCAAGAGCGGGCCCACGGCGGACTGGATGCAGAAACCGCTCGCCTGCTCAAGTCCGCGATCCGCAACGCTCGCCAGAGCACACCCAGCCCGGAGTCGAGCCAGCCCACGGGCCCTTCTCGCCGACGTCAGGCCTCATCCACCGCTCGCGGGCCACGCGTCGCCAACGAACTCCCACCCGGGACTCGCCTTGTTCGCGAGTGGCGCGGACGGACCCACGAGGTCACCGTGATCGAAGCCCGGACAGGCGGCAAGACGGGCCGCTCGTTCCGGTATCGCGATCAGACCTTCAAGACCCTGACGGAGGTGGCCCGGGCCATCACGGGCATCCACTGGTCGGGGCCGCGATTCTTCGGGCTCATCACCAGTCGGAAACCGGAATCACCATGACGCCGCGAGCCTCAGCCAACTCAACGACTTCTCCAACCCCCAGCACCCTCCGCTGCGCCATCTACACCCGCAAGTCGAGCGAGGAGGGGCTCGACATGGCCTTCAACTCGCTCGACGCTCAGCGAGAGGCATGTCTGGACTACATCAAGAGCCAGCGCCATCAGGGTTGGTGTGCCATTGCCGACGCATATGACGACGGTGGCTACTCCGGTGGCTCAACCGATCGTCCGGGACTGCAACGGCTCCTCATGGCCATCCAAGCCGGGCGAGTGGACGTGGTCGTCGTCTACAAGGTGGATCGTCTCAGCCGCTCCCTCGCCGACTTCGCGCGGCTCATGCAGCTCTTCGACGAGCAGCGTGTGAGCTTCGTCTCGGTCACGCAGCAGTTCAACACCACGAGCTCGATGGGGCGGCTGACGCTGAACATGCTCCTCTCCTTCGCCCAGTTCGAGCGGGAGGTGGCGGGCGAGCGCATCCGCGACAAGATCGCCGCCACCTTCCGCAGGGGCGTCTTCGTCACCGGTCAGCCGCCCCTCGGCTACCGGCGGCCTCGCGAGGGCGAGCCCGGCTTCATCGAGCGCAAGTTGTTGATCGTGCCCGAGGAAGCCGAACTCGTGCGGTCGGTCTACACCGGCTACCTGGAGCTGCGCTCGCTGGTCGCGCTGGCCGCCCGACTCAACGCCGCGGGCCATCGCACCAAGTTCTGGACCAGCAGCCGTGGTACCTCTCGTGGAGGCAAGCCCTTCACCGCCTCGCTCGTGCATCGCATCCTCACCAATCCCATCTACATCGGCAAGATCGCCCATACGCGTCGGGTCGTCTCCACCGCGCCGGGCGCTCGCCGACCCGAGTCGGTGACCGAGGTCCACGACGGCCTGCACGACCCCATCATCCCGCACGAGTTGTGGGACAAGGTCCACGACGCGATGAAGGTCGCCAACCGCGGAACCACGACCCGCTGGACCCACACGCACCTCCTCAAGGGCAAGCTGCGGACCTTTGAGGGTCACACAATGTCGCCGAGCTCGACGCAGCTCAAGAGGGACGACAAGACCCGGGACCCCAACCGCCGGATCGTGCGCTACTACGTCAGCCAGAAGGCCGTCAAGCACGGGTACGCTGCCTGCCCGATCAAATCGCTCAACGCCAACGTCATCGACGATCTCGTCAGAGCGCTCGTGGTCGATCATCTCGCTCGAGCCCACCAAACCAATCTCCGCCCGCACGAACACTCGCTTCGCGACCACTGGCTCCGTGAGGTCATCGGCCGTGTCGTTGTTGCGCTCGATCGGATCTCCATCGACCTCATCGACGAGCGCGTTAAGGCCTGCACTGAGGCCATCAAGGCCATCCCCGTCCCGAAGCCAGCCAGCAAGGACCCAGCAGCCTGCACGGTGCCAACGTCCCCGTTCAAGCCGTCAGTCACTACACAAGACGGCCATACCACGCTCACGCTCGCCATCCTGATCAAACGCCTCGACGGTCGCCGGATGCTGCTCTCGCCGGATGGCCACGATCTCCTTCTGTCGAGCCAAGGTGGGAGTCGAGCCCATGCTCATCCGCAGTTGGTTCTGGCCATCGGTCAGGCCTTCGCCTTCCGTGCTGACCTGCTCCGCACCAGTGATTCCGTCGAGTCGATCGCCGGACGGAGCGGCTGCTCGGCTGCTCGCGTCAAGCAACTTCTCATGCTGACGCAGTTGTCGCCTCGGATCCTTCGCGCTGCACTCACGGCAGGACTGCCGCCGCGGTTGACTGTGAGCGATCTGATCAAGGCGGCCCAACGACTCGAATGGCCCCAGCAGGAGATACTGTTGGGGCTCGCAAGAAGCTAGCGTCAGATGGAGTGTCGCTATGGTCCGATACGCGCCTCGTGACGGTGCGCCCCTGCGTGAGGGGCGACGGACTCAAGCCGTTGTGTATGGTCATCCGACATGTTTCAATCCGCGCCCCTGCGTGAGGGGCGACAGGCGGAGAAGGAGCGAATCCGCGAGGAAGCCGAGTTTCAATCCGCGCCCCTGCGTGAGGGGCGACCGCGGCGCGGCGGCGACATACGCCTTCTCCCAGAGGTTTCAATCCGCGCCCCTGCGTGAGGGGCGACCCCCGCGATGCCGCTCTCGATCGTGTAGAGCCGGTTTCAATCCGCGCCCCTGCGTGAGGGGCGACAGCGTCTGCAGCAGCAGGCGGAGTCCTTCAAGGCGTTTCAATCCGCGCCCCTGCGTGAGGGGCGACTCGGATCACGCCGGTACTGCGGCTCGGGTGGCGGTTTCAATCCGCGCCCCTGCGTGAGGGGCGACCAGGTTCACACGTAGAGCCGGCTGCAGCTCCTGGTTTCAATCCGCGCCCCTGCGTGAGGGGCGACAGTTGGCGGGCTCGATCAGCACGCCGTACAGCATGTTTCAATCCGCGCCCCTGCGTGAGGGGCGACTGGCGTAGTCAACGTCGGTGCCGAACTCGACCCAGTTTCAATCCGCGCCCCTGCGTGAGGGGCGACCTACCGCCGCGACGTGCTGTACATGACCGGATGGTTTCAATCCGCGCCCCTGCGTGAGGGGCGACAACGTCGAATCCGCGTGCGGCAGCGGCGTCGATGTTTCAATCCGCGCCCCTGCGTGAGGGGCGACGCCGCCATCGTCAAGGATGGTCATGCTCATCGAGTTTCAATCCGCGCCCCTGCGTGAGGGGCGACTTCCTTGTGTGAGTCGGTGCCGTCCTCGTCCATGTTTCAATCCGCGCCCCTGCGTGAGGGGCGACGGCACGGTGCGCCGTGTACGACTGGTTGAACAGGTTTCAATCCGCGCCCCTGCGTGAGGGGCGACTCAGGAACTCGCGGTGCGGCTCGATGATCGACAGTTTCAATCCGCGCCCCTGCGTGAGGGGCGACTTCGCCTTCATGCTGTGGCTCCGATGGTGGCGAGGTTTCAATCCGCGCCCCTGCGTGAGGGGCGACAAGTGTTCAATGTGGTGCCGTCGTTTTCTTTAGTTTCAATCCGCGCCCCTGCGTGAGGGGCGACCCGCCTCGAGGTCGTGCAGGATGAGGACAGGTAAGTTTCAATCCGCGCCCCTGCGTGAGGGGCGACGCTGTGGATGTTGTCTCCATCGACAGTCCGGTCATGTTTCAATCCGCGCCCCTGCGTGAGGGGCGACGTTGCCGAGCGGCTCGACGTCGGCCTCAATCAGTTTCAATCCGCGCCCCTGCGTGAGGGGCGACCAGCGAGCAAATGGGAATCGCGCCCACAGCCAGCGTTTCAATCCGCGCCCCTGCGTGAGGGGCGACTTGTAGTTGGCGGGCAGGTGTCGCGTCCACTCGGGTTTCAATCCGCGCCCCTGCGTGAGGGGCGACCTGGTCCGTTTCGCTCATGTGGTCGTCTCCTTGTGTTTCAATCCGCGCCCCTGCGTGAGGGGCGACCGCGCTCTTCGGCGCGCCTGAGATCGAGGTCGAGTTTCAATCCGCGCCCCTGCGTGAGGGGCGACCGTGATCCTCCCGCCGATGCCGGTCTTCGATCAGTTTCAATCCGCGCCCCTGCGTGAGGGGCGACACAGAGTATCCGTATACACATCCCCGTAGACCAGTTTCAATCCGCGCCCCTGCGTGAGGGGCGACGAAGCGGTACGAGGTGGTGACGGTCGGAGACGGTTTCAATCCGCGCCCCTGCGTGAGGGGCGACTTCAGGCCACGGCCTACGACGACGAGACGGTGAGGTTTCAATCCGCGCCCCTGCGTGAGGGGCGACAAGGGACAGCCGGTTGATCCGCTTCCCGTAGATGTTTCAATCCGCGCCCCTGCGTGAGGGGCGACCTCGGCGGCGGATCGGCACTACCGCGCCATCGAGTTTCAATCCGCGCCCCTGCGTGAGGGGCGACGCGTACGAGGCTTTGTCACGAGCCCCAGACCACGTTTCAATCCGCGCCCCTGCGTGAGGGGCGACCTTGATCTCCTCGAAGTTCATCACGACAAACTTGTTTCAATCCGCGCCCCTGCGTGAGGGGCGACCCTTGCGCTGCTCGCGTGCGATGACCTCCTCACGGTTTCAATCCGCGCCCCTGCGTGAGGGGCGACGACCGTCTGGCCGCTCAAACGGCGCGGGATCTGTTTCAATCCGCGCCCCTGCGTGAGGGGCGACGCATTGAAGGAGACCCCCGATGCCTGACACACCGTTTCAATCCGCGCCCCTGCGTGAGGGGCGACCAACCGCCGTACCACGGCAGTTCACGTTGCACGGGTTTCAATCCGCGCCCCTGCGTGAGGGGCGACCTCGCTCGCGTAACCAAGAGCCAGAAACTCAGGTTTCAATCCGCGCCCCTGCGTGAGGGGCGACGGGCCGGGGTCGTGCCGCCGAAAATCTCCATCCAGTTTCAATCCGCGCCCCTGCGTGAGGGGCGACGTGATCGAGCGCCCGCGCGTGCGTCCGCGGCGTGTTTCAATCCGCGCCCCTGCGTGAGGGGCGACCGTCGCTCTGCTCGGTGTCGAGGGTGACGACGTGTTTCAATCCGCGCCCCTGCGTGAGGGGCGACGCGCGGCGGCTGGTCCCGCCGGTTACATGGAGCTGTTTCAATCCGCGCCCCTGCGTGAGGGGCGACCGTCAATGTTTCAAGCGTAGCAGGCGCGGTTGCTTACGTCAGCGCATTCGCGAACCCTATCACGACATCGTTTCGCCGTAGCGCCATTCCGTTTGCCGCATTCATATGCACTTGTCAATGATGCACTTGGATCGGCCGCGAACCTTCTGAGCATATCATGTGCGCACCGGATACGCGGCACGACCCTCCAGGTCAAGCGATCAGAGGTCCGTCAATATCCAGAGATGGCTTCACGCCGTGGTGCTCAATGCGACGCTCCCACTTGGCGCCCAGCATGTAGAACCGAATGCTATCCGTCTTGGGGTCGATCAGGCCGAGCAGGATGCCCTTGAGCGCGGCGAACTGACCGGGATCCACCTTGCACTCGAAGACGGAGTTCTGAACGCGCTGCCCGCGATCGAGGCAGGTCTTGGCGACTCTCGCGAGTCGCCTGCGGCCTTCGGGCGTCGTGGTTGAGACGTCGTACGTGACAAGGACGAACATCGGGAGACGCTCCGGCGGTTTACTTCCAGATGAACGGGGGATAGGCGTCGAGATCGCCGCGGATGAAGCGGGCGAGCAGCCGCGCCTGGAGATGCACGAGCAGGCCCACAGTCGTTCGCTCGTTGAGAAAGGGATGAACGATGCTCTCCTGCTTCCGGCGCTGGTAAGCCGCGACGACTTCCTTGCGGGTCGTTTCACTCATCTCGACCGCGCCGGATTCCGTGACCGTGAAACCGGACGCCTTCACCTGCCCGAGATTGATCAGCGAGATGGCCAGCCGGTCGGCGAGAAAGGCGCGGAATTCCTCCATCAGGTCAAGGGCAAGCCCCGGTCGGCCGGGACGGTCGAGGTGCAGGTAGCCCACGGCTGGATCGAGCCCGCACGCCTCGCAGGCCGTGCGGGCGTCGTGGGCGAGCATGGCGTAGAGAAACGACAGCAGGGCGTTTACGCGATCGAGCGGGGGGCGGCGCGTTCGGTTGCTGAACGTGAAGGCGGGATCGCTCGAGCGGATGAGCCGCTGGAAGACGGCAAAGTATGTGTGGGCGGCATCGCCCTCGATGCCGCGGAGCTCGTCGACGGTCGCGGCACAGCGGGTCGTCTCGACCGAGGTGCTGAGGCCTGCCGCGGCGTGGGAGAGCCGATCGGCCGCGTCGGGGTCCGTGTGCTCGCGGGCGGCCCTGAGGAGCACCGTGCGGCTGTTGGCGAGCTTGCCGAGCAGCATCGAGCGGACGACTTCGGTGGCACGGGCCGGGTCGTCGGCCCAGCGGTACTGCTGGCGGCGGAGGAGCACGTTGCCGGGCGTGAATCCGCTGTACCGGGCGAGGAAGCGGCCGTGCTCCGTGCAGAACGAGATCGCGACGCCCTGCTCCGCGCACATGGCCATGAGGTACGGGCTGGCGTTGACGCGGCCGAAGCAGACGATGCCCCCGAGGTTGTGGATCGGGAGGCGGAGCTTGACCTCTTTCTCGACCTTGACGGCGACCGCTTCCCCATCCTTGGAGAGATAAGCGTCCTGGGTGAAGACGAAGAGCGTGTTGAGGTGATGCTTCATGCCGCGCTCCCGCGCACGGCGGCAACGATGTAGCGAGACGCCGACTTGGCAGGCCCCGTCGCGCCAGGGAGGCAGTGGTTCAAGAGCGAGCAGCGATCGCATTTCTTCTCGCGCGCGGCTCGGGGTGTGACGCCGGACTGGATCATGGCGCGGCAGCCCGCGATCACGTCGAGCGTCCGTCGGCGCAGCGTCGCGTCGAAGACGACATCCAGCCGCTTGCGCGGCTGCCCGTAAAAGATCGCGCCCGCCGGGACGCCGCCCTCGCCGAGCCCCAGCATCTCCTCAAGGCAGAGGGCCTGGGCGCAGAGCTGGACGAGGTCCGCGTCGTGACGCTTGGGGCGGCCGCGCTTGTACTCGACCGGGAACGGCCTTCCGAGCGGGCGTGCGGCTCGCTGCCCGAACGCTCCCGCCTCTGTCGCCGCCTGATCCGCGTCCGGCGCGCCATGGAACTCAACGACATCGGCCTTTCCGGTCAGCCCAAGCGAGTCGGAGCAGAGGGCAAGACCACGGACAGTGCGGATGCCGGGGCGCGACTCGGCCCGTCCGCCGCCGCGCGGGCCGGCCTTCTCGCCGTGGGCCTTCCGGTGCAGGATGTTGCCCTCGACGGTGAGCCGGTTCTCGGCCCAGAGCCCCTCGATGTGGATGAGCGCGCACTGGCGCGGGCAGAAGATGTAGTGCTGGAGGGCGGAGTTGGGGATGGGGTGCTTTTCCACGAGCGAGGTGCCCTCTAGCACGATGCGGTCCTCAGGCCGTAAGCCACTGCTCCACAGTGATGCCAGCGGGCAAGTTATCAAAGTTCATCAAGGGCTCGTAGTCGTCAAACGAGCGAGCGGGACGATTCTCCGCGCGAACTTCGTCCTTGAGCTTATAGCCCGCGCGTTTGAAGAGCTGATCGGCTCGTGCGTTGCCGAGGCCTGATTCGTGCTTGAAGGCGATGATGTCTGCGGGCCGCATCTCGCCGCGGGCGGCTGAGCGGTCGATCTCGAACATCTGGTTGAGCGCCCGCTTGAGAAGCTCAAGGTCGGCCTCGGAAAACCCGGTGCCGTTGCGATCCGGATCGGCGAGGTGGGGGCTGATGAAACCGTGGACACGGTAGAGGCCATAAGGAATGGTGAACTTGCGGCCCATGGTGCGGTTGTCGCCCTGCTGCTTCTCCGCCTCGCCCTCTGTTGTAACGGCGCAGCGGGTGACGCTGTGCTCGAGGGTGATGAGCGGGTCGATGGAGCGAGCGAAGCCAAACTGCACGGGTCCACGGACCTGGCCGCAGTTGACATCGGTGCTCATGACCGCGCCAAAGGTGCGGATGTCGAAGAAGTTCCGGCACATCCACGCGGTGACCTCGCGGGCCTTGGCCTCGTCTTTGGGCATTCTGCGTTTCTCGGGCTTGAGTTCAAGGGCCTGGTAGGCACGCTCGTGCTGCTTGTTCAGCACGGCTCGCTCCTTGACATAGATCTCGTAGGGCGGCTGCTCACCGTGCTCGAGGCCCACGAAGTTGCGGATCTTGCGCTTGAGGCAGACATCGGTGACGAGGCCCTGGCCGGTCTCAGGATCAATGCGGGGCATATTGCCCGCATCGGGATCGCCATTGGGGTTGCCGTCGCGGACCTCAAAGAAATAGACGAAGTCGTAGCGGTTGGCGATGACAGGGCTGGCGGTCGTGGAGGACGCGGGCTGGGTGGCAGTGGGCATGGGTCAACTCTCCTGTGTGGATTCAGTTTCGCTGGTCATGTCTGATTTTGTGAACATGTCCTGGCGCTGGTGGTAGTAACCGATCTGAAAGAGGCCTTGGTCTTCGATGTTGAGATGACGCGGGAACTTCGTGATCTTCGAGACGATTTCCGTCACGATGCCAGTCATGGTTCTGCCTGTGCGCTTCTTGGCTTGCCTTGCTTCTTCAGCTGTCTTCGGAAGCTTCTCTACATGGTGCTGATGAAGACGAAGCAGGCGAGGGAAGACCAGTGCAGGGGTAGCGGAAGCACTCCCGAAGTAGCGGTCCTTGATCGTGGCGTTGAGATCACCTAACGCGGAAAGTTGAGTGCTCTCGAGCACGGCAAAGAGCCGGCCGAGTTGGTACGGGGCTGGCCCGTCTTTGTTGAGCGACACGGGAATCTCCTCTGGTTTGCCACCGGGTCCGGCGAGGATCCGACGGCGGCGAGTGATGCACGCCTTGACGATGGCGCAGCGGGCGTGGGTGACGCGGGCGTCCGCGCGGACGCGCCTGATGACGGCTTCGAGCAGCGACATGGGGTACGGAGCGCCGGTGATGATGGCACGCGCGACCTCGCCGGCGAGGTTGGGCGAGACGGTGTCGGCATCAGGCTTGGCACCGTGCTGCCGAGCGGTTTCCATTACGATCCGACGGATGGAAAAGGGGCGTTCGGCCTCCTGGGGCGGGACGGGTTCAAGCCGGAGATCGGCGTGGTGCGAGGCGATGTGCCGCGTCATTTCGGCAAGCGTTCCGTCCCACCAGAATCGCACGGAGAGCCGCGCTGCATTCGGCGAGAGGCCGAGGACATGGAACGGGGTTCTTGAATCGGCCAAGTCATCAGGGGCAAGTCCGCTGACGATGCGACTGACTGCGGCCCGCACCCTTGCCAGGATCAACGCATCTTCCGCCTCCGTGGGTTCGTCCTCCTTGGGAAGTGTCCCGAACACAGCCCCAGCAATGGCTTCGCCGACCGCTTCGGGCTGGTCCGACCACCACACCACCGTGGCGTCTCCGATGCCCGTCCGCCGCGAGCGATCGTCGAGCAGTCGGCTCAGGGCGGTGCAGTACTTGAAGGCGTCTTCCTCGGCGACCGGGGCGTTCATGCCCTGAGACTTGCCGTAGCTCTCGAAGGCGTCTTCATTGAAAGATACAAGGCGGGCGCCGGAACTCTGCGCGCCGGCGACACCTTTGATCGCCGGCTCGTGGAGCCGCGCGATACGGGACGGCCGGCCGGTGGTCAACGAAGGAATAAGATCGCCGTCGTTCTCGGATACGCCGTCTGATGCGGAGTAATGCCGAGTCCACCAGTCCTTGATGGTCTGGCGTTCATGAACAAACCTCTGCTCCGGTAAAACCCGGTAAACACCAAAGCTGACCAAATATTCGGTCAAGGACGTGTCGGGCGAGAATGAATCCGGATTCCATTGCTTGAGGAAGGCGCAGACCGCGTCGAAGAGCTCATCGTTGATCTCTTTCCGTAGCGAAAGGTGTCGGTCCCGGAAGGCCTCGAAACAGGCCCGCGTCCGCTCCGGCTTGGGGTCTTCCGGCTTGAACCCGAGCGTGTACGCGGCATTGTCCCACAGGAAACAAGGGTTGATGCCTTGGCCGGACGACTTGGCCTGGCCGGGAACAACCAACTGCCGGGCCACGGGCTTTCCCGATCCCCACTCAGAATCCGGTGATCGGCGCATGTCCTCGATTGCCTCGAGCGTGCCGTCAGAATTGAGGGTTACGCAAAAGCTGATCTTCTGGCGGCTGAAACCGAGCGGCGCGATGTCCTGATCCGGGTCGGCCTCCAACCTCTCGTAATACTTGATGAGCGCAGGGATGATCACGACCGCACCTCCGGACTGTTGAACGGCGGGACTGCGATGAAGCCGTCTCGCATCACGGCCCGAAAGAAGTGGGGCGTGCGCCCGTTGGTGTGATCGATGTCGTGGAGCATAAAGCCGAGATCCCGCTCTCCCGCAAGAGATCGAGTGTCCGCGTCGTCGATGGCCGGAACGCCAGTGTGCCAATGCTCCGGCAAGTGTTCGCCCGGAGACGGGACGCGATCGTCCGGTTCGACCCATGCAAAATGACACTCGTGCTCACGCGCACCGAGATAGGGACGGTGGAAGCACTGGCCGTCGCGGGCGCGGCGTTCGAAAATCGCCAGGTGCTTGCCGGGATGCTCCGAAGGGTCGCGGAGATCAAAGCGGGCCTCGATCACGTAATGGACATCACGAAGGACCATCGAGGCGAACTGCTGGCGATCGTCCTCCACGCTCAGGCCGAGCCGGCCGCGTCCGGATTTCATGGCTGCTTCGACGCCGGACGCGCCGCGCACGGGGACCTTGGAACCGACGCCATTGCGGCGTATGCTGGTGAAGCGAACGAGCGCGAGCACATGGATGCCCGTGACGACCCACCCAATTTGCGGCTTCCAGTAGACGGCCTCGAGGATCCCTCGTGCGGCAGAAGGGGTTGGCACGTCATAACTGACCTGCTCCACCTTCATTTCGGGTCGGGTGAAGCAAGCGGTCTGGCCCCAGACTCGGAGACGGATGCCGTGGGTCATTGGTTATCCCCCTTTCGTGAGCGCCGAATGCGACTGACTAGCAGGCCACGCTTGCGAACAGAAAGCAAATACTGATAGACTTCTCCACGAGTATAGGGGAATTTTGCCCTCCGCACAAACTCCGTCCAGAGATTCTCGAACTCGTCGGTGTACGCCAGCCGGTCCAGTGGTACGCTGCTCATCTGGGCAATTTCGAGCGCAATTCGGAATATTCGGGCGTTCATCAAGAGCTCCTTCAGCATCACATGACATGAACGATATCTGATGCTATACTCATAACCATGCATCGAGCAAGCGCGGGTTGCCAGATAGCGCAAAGTCCTTGCGTCAATCAAGGGGCGAACTCCGAGTTGGTCATGCTTGTCGCACGCTCACACGCGGGCGCGGATTGAAACATGTCATGCGAGGCTGACAGGCCGGGAGGGCGGACCCAGACGGGTCCGCCTCATTTTTTCACGAACTCCCTTCGATAAGCCATTCAGGACCGATACCGGACGCCTCCGGATTCAACCCAATCACCGGCGCGTAGGCCTGCCGGTTGAGAAGCACGTTGATGCCGACTCCGACCCACTCGCCGCGGACGATGCACTTGGGTTCGATCACGGTATGTCCCGCGAGTCGTGCAAGAGCTTGAGGCCACAGCCCGACGCTGAGACGCTGAGCCGCGCGGTAAAGGGCGCGATCGGCGGGTCGATCGCGCTTCATGATCGCTTCAATTAGGGCTCGCCCGCGTCGAGACCATGGAACAACGACCGGCGTCTGGCCGTTGTCGATGAGGCGGTAGCGCTCGGCGGCGGTGCGGAAGTTGAGCACCTCCCCTCCTCCTTTGAAGCAATCCATGACGCACGGCGTGTCCCATTCACTCGACCGCTTCCAATAGTGCTCGGCGAAATACGCCGCGATCGCATCCGGATGGAGGAGGTCTGTGTGCCGCTTCATGATGGCGGAAGCGTCATGTGCGGCGAGCTTGAGCTCATGCATCGGAGCGGGGATCGGCCGCTCGGGACGAAAGACCACGACGCGGCCCGGCTTATCCATGCGGCCTTCGCGATTGCACCGGCCCGCCGCCTGTGCGATCGAGTCCAGCCCCGCCAAAGCGCGGTACACAACCGGAAAGTCCACGTCCACCCCCGCCTCGATCAGACTCGTGCTCACAACGCGGCACGGGAGCTGGAGACGCAGCCGCCGCCGGATCAGGCGGGTCACGAAGGAACGGTGCTCCGGGCACATATCGGTACTCAGGTGCAGGCAGGAACGATCGCACAAGGGCCTGTTGGAGTCATCACCTGCCAGTTCCGAGACCCGTAGGAATAGCTCGCGGCACTGCCGCCGTGTGTGGACAATGCACAGCACCTGTCGTTGGTCCGCCAGCTCTTCCGCCAGCTGTTCGTCGGGAATGTCGCGTGTCGGCTCGACCGAAACCCGTTTCAACGCGGCGAAGACACGACCGACATCAGGCACGATCTCCCGTTCCTTGTCCAGCGGCAGACCAATGGAGAAACCATCTCTTGCTCCGACCGCCGGTTGAGTGGCGGTGCAGAGAACGATGGAGCAACCGTAGTTGCGAACCAGTTCGTGCAACGCCGCGAGCGTGGGACGGAGCAATTGCACCGGGATCGACTGGGCTTCATCCAGGATGATGACGTTGCGCGCGAGGCGGTGCAGCTTGCGGGAGCGGGATGTGCTGCTGGCGAAGAGCGACTCATAGAGTTGAACAGTCGTCGTGACGACGATCGGGGCGTCCCAGTTTTCGCTCGCGAGGCGCGACCATCGATCCTCTTTCCGGGGCTCGAAGTTCGAATGGTGCTCAAGCACCGCGTCCGCGTGTGAACCCAGCGCCTTCCGATACACCGCCGCGTTCTGCTCGATGATGCTCGTGAACGGAATAGCGATCACCACTCGGCGCAGACCATGGATTTCCGCATGTCTGAGCGCAAAATCAAGCGACGAGAGGGTCTTTCCGCCGCCGGTGGGAACGCTGAGCGTAAAGAACCCTGGGGTCAGTGCTGCCTTGTCTTGACATGCCCTGAGCACGTCCGCGCGGTGCTGGTTCACGGGTGTGGGCCGAGCATCGGCAACCATCGCCTCAAGCGAGCGATCCAGCACGATGCGCAGGTCTGCAATTCTGATAGATTCTCGTTTCCGCTCCTGCTGTCGAGATGGGTCCATGAACGCTTCTGTCGCTAGGAAATCCGCGTCCACCAGGCAAGAGAACAACATCCGAGTAAAGAAGGCGACCTGAAAGGCGCGGTGGGACGCTCGCCCAGCGGGCGTGATCGCGGGCGGTCCCGGGAGGGTGTGCTCGAGCCAGGACTTGTTGTACGAGCGAGCTTTCGCCAGCACAGCTTCCGCATCCACGTCCTTCTTCAGGCGGCTTTCAAGGCCAGTGTCCCCGACGGTATCGGGCAATCCCGCGTGGTGGCCCGCGATGCAGTACGCAAGCAGCCGCCCAAGCGCTCCTTTGGACTCAGCAAACTGAGCACCCAGCGTGGAGTGATCGACACGGCTGCGTTCTTCAACGTGAGCGTTCTCGCTCTCTAACCCATTGGAGCGTCGCAGATAGGCCTGGAACTCGTCGGAGCACTTCCCAAGATCATGCCACAACCCCGCGAGCCGCCCCAGTTCGCTGGCTCCGAACGCGGCAGCGAACTCGCACGCACGCTCGGCCACGTCCCGCAGGTGCTTCTCCAGCGGCTCCCAATCCCGCTTGTCCGAGCCGTAGGTGTGGGCGTACACTGCTTCGATCATACAAAGTTGACGAACGACATCACCGATGCTGGCCTCCAGCATCAGCGATGCTCAAAACGACAGTCGCAAACTGGCCCCCAGAGACTCGGACGCCGAAATGGCCGCACCGGTTGGTCTCTGTCCGCCGGCCGAAGCTGAACGTTGTCGAATACGCTCGTAATTCTGCGGAATAACGGGCAAAAACGAACAAGGGAGACTAGGCCGAAACCGAGTCTCCCTTTGAAGCGGAGAGGGGGGGATTCGAACCCCCGAACGGGACAAGCCCGTTACTGGTTTTCGAGACCAGCCCTATCAACCGCTCAGGCACCTCTCCGCGCGGCGGGTCAGAGTCTAGGCGGCCCCCGAAGCGTCGCCACTCTCACCCACGGCCTGACTCAAATCAACCGGGCAAGCTCATCGTCAATCCCCGGCACCCACCGCCTCGCCGTCGAAGCGTCGAATCGTGCCGGAAGCTCCAGAATCGGCTCCCACTGCGCGAGGTACTCAAGCAGTACCCGCGTGACGACCGAAGGCGGCTTCGCCCCATCGCACCAGTAGTCATGGTCAACCCATGCCAGCCGAACAGTGTGCGTCGATTCAGCTCCGCCCGCCCTGACAATCCGGGCGGTATGCTGCCACCCACCGACAACCTCTTCCTCGGATACCACATCCACCGCCACTTTGTTCGTCCCGACAGGTACCATGCGTCACCCTCGATGATCCGGCTCTGTATCGTCCGATCCGGCCAGTTGGGTGATGGAGATCCGCCTCTTGTCCTTCATTCTTGAGATCATCCGACTCGGCCTCACGAACCTCCGGCTCCACCTGCTCCGGTCGGTGCTCACCACGCTCGGCATCATTTTCGGTGTAGGAGCCGTCATCACCATGGTCGCCATCGGCGAAGGGTCTACCAGGGAAGCACTCAAGCAGATCGAACGTCTCGGCGCCAGAAACATCATCGTCCGCTCGCAACAGCCCCCAGAGAGCGGCCAGGGGAACCAGTCCTCGCAACGGTCATGGGTCAGCCGATACGGCCTCACCTACCAAGACCTCGACGTGATCAAACGCTCCATGCCGGATGCCAGCGTCATCGTCCCGCTCAAGCAAGTCGGCGGCGAGATCTCCCGCGAATCCCGGCGCAAGGCCAGCCAGGTCTTCGGAACCACGCCGGAGTTCCCCATCGTCTCGAACGTCGTCGTGCAACGTGGCCGATACCTCACCCCCGAGGACATCGAGAACCAGTCACTCGTCGCCGTCATCGGCCAGGAAGTCGCAAAGGAACTCTTCCCCTTCGATGATCCGCTCGGAAACACCCTCCGCATCGACACAAAGACCGTGACCGTCGTCGGCGTTCTCGAACCAGTAGGCCTTTCCGGCGGTGCTGGCGCGGCACTCGTCGGCCGAGACCTCAACCTCGACGTCCATATCCCCATCTCAACCGCGCGCACAGTCTTCGGCGACATTGTGATGCGCCGCTCCAGCGGCAGTTTCCAGGCCAGCGAAGTCCAGATCGCCGAGGTCTACATCATGTCACCCTCGCGTGAGGACGTGATCATCGACGCCGCACGAATCCGCCGCATCGTTGACGTCCGACACCCACGACTCACCGACATCGGCATGATCGTCCCCTTCGAACTCCTCGCCGAAGCCCGCAAACGCGCTCAGGCCGGCAAGTGGATCGCCGGCATGATCGCCGGGATCTCTCTCCTTGTCGGCGGCATCGGCATCATGAACATCATGCTCGCAACTGTCACGGAGAGAACCCGCGAGATCGGCATCCGCCGCGCCCTCGGCGCAACCCGCAAACACATCATCTGGCAGTTCCTGGTCGAGACCAGCGTGCTCTCGACGCTGGGCGGCGCGGTCGGCGTCGCCGTCGGCCTCTCCCTCAGCATCGGGCTTGCCGTCACGGTCCCGGTCCTCCACAAACTCCCGCTCCTGGGACGCTTCGTCGCCATGGATGCAGCCATGCCCACACACGTGACGACATGGTCCGTTCTCCTCTCCTTCATCGTCGCCATGCTGACCGGACTCGTCTTCGGGCTCTACCCCGCCCAGAAAGCCGCGGCACAAGACCCGATCGTGGCCCTTCGCCACGATTAGAGCGGTTGAAGTCCATGCGTACGTTTGCGCAGGGGGAGCATCACCGAGCCATGCGTGGCAAGCAGACCGAGGCAGGCATGTCCTCGCAGGATGCAGATGACGAACACGCCAATGCAGCCCTTGCATCAATGAAAGAGGGCCGCCAACCCGGACGGCCCTCTCGAGACGGTGTGCGTGATACGGCTCACTCACCCGATCCGGTTCGGATCGAAGTCCTGCATGAAGTCCTTCTTCTTCTCCTGCTTCTCGTACTTGTCCTTTTTCGCGCTCTTGTGCTGCTTCTGAGCGTCTGAGCCGGATGCCTCCGCCCCCGTCTCGATCCCATCGGCATCATCATCGTCATCGTCGGGCGCATCCTGATCGATCGCGTCCTGTGCCGCCTGCGCCTGCGCGTGGAGTTCGGCCTCGACCGCTTCCTCGGCGTCCGCGATGCCCGCATCCTGCTTCTGCTTCGCCAGCTGGCGCTTCAACGCCTCGATCTTCACGCGGTCCGGCGCGAGGATGATGCTCGCCTGTTTGCCAAGCCAACGAGGATCCATCTCGATCTTCGCGATGTCCGAGAGGTCCCGGCAGATCTGTTCGAGACGATCCAACCCGAGCCCGCGGTGCATCATCTCACGCCCGCGGAAACGCTGCGTGATCGTCACCTTGTGTCCCGCCATCAGGAACCGCCTCGACTGATCGACGCGGATCTTCACATCGTGCGGATCGATCTTGACCGAACGCCCGAGACGGATCTCCTTCATCTCGGTCGACTTGGAAGCCGCACGACTCTTCCGTTCCTTCTGGGAGAGCTCATACTTGTGCTTCCCGTAGTCCATGATCTTGCACACAGGAGGGCGGGAGTCCGGCACAATCTCGACGAGATCGAGCCCCTGCTCCTGCGCCATGCGCATGGCCTCATACGTCTCGACGACGCCGATCTGCTCGTTCTCGGCGCCGATCAGACGGATCGGCGATATACGGATCATGTGATTCACGCGGGTCCGCTGGATCGGCGGCCCAGAGTCTCGGGAAAAGCGACGAAGAGCGATGAGTCAACTCCTTGTAAACAGCGGACGGAACGAAGCCCCACGCGGGCGCGTCACGTCCCAATGATGCAAACAGACAGGCATTGGCGGAGCGAGCGCCGGCTCATGCGTCCACACGACACATATCGGCAGATTCAGCGTGTGCCATCGTCGCGCTCCGATCAAGGACACCGGGAACCACTCCCGAACCACGTCCTCACACCCAAAGGTTAACCGAACCCAACCCGCTGGGCAAGCGCGATCCGCCGTCTTTGCGCGGGTCACATCCGGGTCGCCAGAAGCACGATATTGAACAGAATGCTGATCGCGGCAACCGCAAGCAGCGCAACAAACAGGGGTTGCGTCAGGATCGACGAGCCACCGCCGCTCTTTTTGCTCTGATCGACAGCGATCTCTCCCTGCGAGACCGCCTCCGCCGCCACGATCGACTGCAGATCCACCGCCCCAAAGTCGCGGTGCGCCAACACCGGCTTGTCCCCCTTGCGCACCGCCCGGAGATCAATCAGAAGATCGCGGCAGTTCTGGTACCGCGCCTTCGGGCTCTTGGCCATCATCATCTCGATGATCTCGGCCGAGCCCGCGCTCAACTTGGCATTCACATGGTCAGGAGGCACCAGCTCGGCCTTGAGATGCTTGTGCATCACCGCCGACGGATTCTTCCCGTCGAAGGGAACGCTCCCGGTCAGCATGTGGTACATCGTTGCGCCGAGCGAGTAGATATCCGCGGGTGGCCCGATGTTGATCTCGCCGCGGATCTGCTCAGGCGAGATGTAGTACGGCGTGCCGAACGCCTTGCCCGCCTCCGCCTCCGCCGCTTCCTTATCAGAGATCGCCCGGGCGAGGCCCATGTCGGCCAGCTTCACGACACCGTCCGAAGAGATCATGATGTTCTTCGGCTTCACGTCGCGGTGCACGAGCCCCTTCTCGTGCGCGTGCTGGAGTGCCTCGGCAACCTGGATCACGATGTCGATCGCTTCCTGCTCGCTGAATCGCTTGTGCTTCACGATGTCGTCGTACACCGTCCGACCGTCGACGAACTCCATCACAAAGTAGTGATACTCCCCCGCCTTGCCGACATCGAACGCCTGCACGATGTTCGGATGATTCAGCGCAGCCGCGGCCCGGCCCTCGGCGTAGAAACGCTCGATGAACTGCGGGTTGCTGCTGAACTTCCGCGGAAGGATCTTGATCGCGACCGTGCGGTCGAGCGATAACTGCTTGGCCTTGAACACCGTCGCCATGGCGCCCTCGCCAAGCTTGCTCAAGACCTTGTACCCGGGGATCTTCTGCCCGGACCGCTGGGCCTCGACGATCTGCTTCAGCCGAGCAATCTGACGCTCGGTCACATAGTTGTTGTCGATGAGCATCTGAGCGAGCGACCGCTCGTTGCGATCCTCCCGCGCCTGCTCCAGACAGTGCGAGACCTCGTCGTTCGTTGCGAACCCCTGCTCGACCACCAACCGCCCGACCAGTGTGTCAAGGTTGGTCCCCGCCTTGTCGGCCTCCGCCTTGATGGCGGCGTGCGTCTCCGAGAGCGAGGCCGCCGGTGCGGGCGCAGCACGACGTGGAGCGGGCGAGGGTGAATCGCCCGCGAGAATCGGTGTCTTGCCGGGATCGTCTTGTGAAGAACCGCTCATGCCTATCGACGAACCCGAAACGCCGGACGCCACCGTGACGCCACCACTCTTCTCGGCATTCGGGTTCTCCACGCTAAGTCCCCCTGCGCGCCCTGTCAATACGATGGCGCCTGAACCCAGACCAATACGCCCCTTCGATGGATCCGGTTGCCACCCGAACAGGTCCGTTTCGTACTCCGCCGCCGGTCCCTACAGTGTTATCGCGCCCTTCAGCAAGCGCACATGCTTCGGAGATACCCAATGCTGCCAATCGCGGTGGTCCTGTCCGGATGTGGTCGAGGCGATGGAAGCGAGATCCACGAATCCGTCAGTTGCCTCGTCCATCTCTCCCGCCTCAGCGTTCCCTACCGCTGCTTCGCGCCGGACAAGCCCCAGTCCGATGTCATCAACCACGCAACGGGTCAGCCCCAGCCCGAATCGCGGAATGTCATGGTCGAATCGGCCCGAATCAGCCGGGGTGAGATCTCGCCGCTCAAGTCGCTCGATCCCACAACGTTCTCCGCCGTGATCTTCCCCGGAGGATTCGGCGCAGCAAAGAACCTCTCCAGCTTCGCACGGGATGGCCAGAACTGCTCGGTCGACCCCGATGTCCAACGCACCATCAAGGGCTTCAGATCACTGAAGAAGCCCATCGGGCTCTGCTGCATCGCCCCAGTCCTTGCCGCCAAGGTGCTCGGCACCACCGCTGGGGGCTCTGGATGCCGCCTCACCATCGGAACAGATGAACAGACGAGCACCGCCATAAAGGCAATGGGCGCCACAAACGTCCCGACTCCAGCAACCGATGCCGTGGTCGACGAAGCAAACCAAATCGTGTCCACACCCGCCTACATGTGCGACGCCTCCATTCACGAGGTCTACACCGGCATCGGCAAGATGATCGACGCGGTTGTCGCGCTCGCACGCCGCGTTTGATACACCACTTTCATAGGGCGATATCCCTATATTCCGCTGGCTGTTTCACGTGGAACAGCCATGCCAGTCGGACCAGCACATGCTCGTCACCGAATCCCGGCCCCGCAATTTGAAGTGGTTCCACGCGGGGCCACTGCTCTATGGCGACTGGGGTACCAGTCGGCTCTACGTGCTTGGGCTGGCGTTCGCCTTCACCGGCCCTGAATCGGTGGTCTACATGGTGGCCATCGGTGTCCTCATGGCGGCGGTCGCCTGGGCCTATGCCATCGTCTGCCGCTCATTCCCGGATGGGGGCGGCGTCTACACCGCTGCCCGTCAGATCAGCCCGATCGCCTCGGTTGTCGGGGCGACGCTCCTGCTGTGCGGCTACATCATCACGGCCGTGATCTCGGTAGTTGAGGCCCTGCACTACTTCGGGATCCCCGACGGCCCGTGGCTCGCCACGATCGCCGTTGTGACGCTGGTCTTTGTGGGGCTCGTCAACTGGCTTGGCGCGCGGAGCGCGGGGACCTTCGCCCTGGTGATCGCCTTTGCGGCGCTCGGCGTGTCGGGGCTCATGGCGATCATGTCTCTGCCCTATCTGCCGGACGGGCTCTCGAGAGTGAGCATCGACCTCTCCCGGAGCACGTGGTCCCACTGGACGGCGTTCACGCAGATCGTGCTCGCCCTCGCGGGTGTTGAGGCGGTCGCGAACATGACGGGCCTGATGCGACGCCCGGTTGAGAGGACTGCCAAGCGGACGATCATCCCTGTGCTTTTGGAGGTCGTGCTGCTGAATGTCCTGTTTGCCATCGTGGCAACCTCGATCTTCACGCGGCTGCCCGAGTTGCAGGGGCTTCCCTCGCCGATCGCCTCGATCGACAGCCAGACGCTTCATCATCTTGAGCAGACCACGCCGGCCTCGGTTCAGAAGATCGAGGAGATCAAGAACACGAGCATGAAGCTGATCGCGGAGACAGTCGCGACGAACGCGATCGGTCCGGCGGGAGGTCTGGTCTTCGGCAAGGTCGCTGCGGTGGTGTTCGCGCTGCTGCTGCTGTCGGCCACGAACACGGCGATCATGGCGATGGTCTCCGTGATCTTCTCGATGGCGCAGGACGGTGAGCTGCCACGATCGCTCAGGAGACTGAACTATTCGGGCGTGCCCTCGGTGGGTCTGGTCGTGTCGTTGCTCGCGTGCGTCGGGGTCGTGCTGATCGAGCGAAGACCGGAGCGGCTGGCCGAGCTGTACATCATCGGCGTGTGCGGCGCGATCACCGTGACGATCCTGAGTTGTGCGATCGGGCGCAAGATCTCGATCAAGCCGTGGGAACGCGGGGGGATGTGGACGCTCGGGCTGTTCCTGCTCGCGGTGACGCTGACGATTGTGGGAACAAAGTTGAACGCGACCGCCTTCGCGGGTGTTGTAATCGCCGGGGTTCTCGTGACGCGCGCGACACTCAGGCGAAGGGCTCGCGCGATGGAGCCCCCGGCCGAGCCGACCGATGGTTGGCTCGCGCAGGTCAAGCGTCAGCCGGCGCGTCTGGATTCCGGGCGTCCGAGGATCATGCTCGCGGCGAGGGGCCACTCCCAGCAGGCCTACGCGGTGGAACTGGCCCGCAAGCGGGGCGCGGTTCTGTTTGCGATCTTCGTGAGGGCCGTGCGAGTGCTGGACCTGCAACCGGGTCAGGTGCCGCGTATCGAGGATGATCGCGAGGCGCAGGAGGCACTCGGTTCGGCTGCGGTGCTGGCGAGCCAGGCGGGTGTTCCTTTCGTTCCGATCTACGTGACATCGACGGAGATCGTGGAGGAGATTCTGGACTACACGGCGACGTTCGGGTGCGACACGCTGATCATGGGCAAGTCGCGTCGTTCGCTCTTCGCAAGGACGATCGAGGGCGATGTGGTTGGCAGGATTGCGGCGTCCTTGCCGAAGGAGATCGATCTGATCCTCCGCTCGGGCGATCCGGCCGAAGCCGCACGAGGGGTCTCACGCTCATCCGAGAGCGAAGACGATTCGTCGGACGATCGCGATGCTCCCGGCCCAACCTAGAGTGTCTCTAGACGAGCCGCTGGCGCCTGGAGTTCGGCTTCGGGTACGATCGCGGCTCGGTACATGGATGTCGATGTGCTCGCATGGAGGCCGGTGTTGATGGGTCATTCTGCCGAAGTGCCGCCCGATCGTGATCCGCTGCTGGCGGACCTGACCCCTCCTCAGCGTGAGGCGGTTCTGCATACCGAAGGCCCTCTGCTTGTGCTCGCTGCCGCGGGTTCGGGGAAGACGCGGGTCATCACGCGACGGATCGCGCACCTCATCCGGCTGGGTGTTCCGGCGTGGTCAATCCTTGCGTTGACGTTCACGAACAAGGCGGCGGGCGAGATGCGGGAGCGCGTGTCGGCGTTGCTCGGCGAGGGTCGGCACTCGCGGGGGCTGACGGTCTCGACGTTCCATGCGTTGTGCGCGCGGTTGTTGAGGAAGTACGCCGAGGTGGCGGCGTTGCCGGGTCTGAAGCCGGACTTTGCGATCTACGACACTTCGGATCAGACGGCTCTTCTCAAGCGAGTGATCGCGGACCTGTCGCTCTCGACGAGCAACTGGCCGCCTCGGTCCGTGCTCTCGGCGATCAGCAACGCGAAGAACGAGCTACTGACCGCAGAGGCGTTCGCGGCTCGTGCGGGGGACTTCTACTCGCGGTCGATCGCCCGGATCTACACCGCTTACGAGCGAGCGCTGCGCACGGCGGGGGCTGTCGATTTCGACGACCTGCTCGTGCTGACGGCGATGATGCTGGAGCGTTCGGCTGAGGTACGCGAGGACTGCCACCGGCGCTGGCAGTACATGCTTATCGATGAGTATCAGGACACGAACAAGGCGCAGTTCAAGATCGCGTCGCTCTTGATCGGCTCCGATGCGACGATCCCGGGTGAGGGGGTCGAGGGGTACGGGCCGAACGTGTGCGTTGTCGGAGATCCGGATCAGGCGATCTACGGGTGGCGCGGCGCGGACATCTCGAACATCCTGGACTTTGAGGAGAACTACCCGAGCTCGCGAGTCGTGACGCTCGGCGAGAACTTTCGTTCGACAGCTCCGATTCTGGGCGCGGCTGATGCCCTGATCCGGAACAACAAGAGGCGTCGCCACAAGGACCTGTTCACCACGCGGGCGGGTGGAGAGAAGCCGGTGGTCGTGATGACGCGCGACGAGCAGCATGAGGCGGCGATCGTCGCGGATTATCTGAGACGTGTCAGGCATGAGTCTGAGGAGCCGCTGGGTTGGCGTGACATGGCGGTCTTCTATCGCACGAACTCGCTCTCACGCGTCATCGAGGACGCGTTTCGCGGCGCGGGTATCCCGTACACGATCGCACGCGGCACGTCGTTCTTTGAGCGTGAAGAGGTGCGGAACGCCCTGAGTTATCTGCGCGTGGTGGCGAATCCAGCGGACGATGTCTCGCTGAGGAGGGTCGTGAACACGCCGAGCCGCGGGATCGGCGATACCTCGATCGACCACGTTCAGCAGTGGGCGAGTGAACGCGGGCTTCCTCTCTTGGAGGCGATGCGGAGCGCACCGGACATCGCGGGCTTGTCGTCGCGGGCGAGGTCGTCGATCGGGACATTCCTTGAGATGATCGATCACTGGACGGGGTCAGGCACATTCATGGGGGCGAGGATCTCATCGTCGCTCGCGGATCTGGTCGAGCGTGTGATCCGCGAGTCGGGACTTGAGGCACACTACCTTGCGCTCTCGAAGGCGGGCAAATCCGAGGCGGATCTTGAGCGCCCGGAGAACCTTGCGGAGCTTGTCTCCTCGGCGAGGCAGTTCGAGATCGAGTTTGACCCCGATGCCGACCCGGCGAGTTTCCCCGGTGCCGACGCTGCGCGTGAGGGTCGTCTGGCGCAGGTGCCTCCGCTGCTCGCGCTTCTGCGGGCATATCTGGAGTCGGTTGCCCTTGTTGCTGACGCGGACGCGGTGGATCCTGAGCAGGGGTCGGTCACGCTCATGACACTGCACGCGGCGAAGGGTCTGGAGTTCAAGGCCGTGGCGATCATCGGGCTGGAGGAGGGCCTGCTCCCCCACTCCCGCGCTCAGACATCCGATTCGGAGCTTGAGGAGGAGCGGCGTCTGTTCTTCGTCGGGATCACGCGTGCGATGAGGCACCTTCAGGTGTCGAGTTCGCGGTATAGAACCATCCGGGGCGTACCCGAGCGAACGATCATGAGCAGGTTTCTCGAGGAACTTCCGCGGGAGCATGTCTCGTTCTCTGAGCAGGCAGATCCGTTTGCTGACGCGGATCCGTTCGGAGACGACTTTGATGCCCCTCCGGTCAGACGAAACGCTGGCGGCGGCACCTACGGCATGGGTCTGTCACAGAGCGGTGCTTCGGGTCCGGCGGCAGGCGGGAGCGGGCTACCGATCGGCTGTCGCGTGAGACACCCGCAATTCGGCGAGGGCGTTGTTGTGACCGTCACAGGCGGGATGGGGGCGAGAGCGACGGTGCGATTCAGCAGCGTCGGCACGAAGACCCTCGTTCTTCAGTATGCGCGGCTGTCGCGGATCGACTGAGCGGGGGGGCGCGGGTCATTCATCCTTTGATCCGGATGAATGGATATAGTAAGTCTTGAGGCGGTTTGACTGGTTGCGTACGGGATCACCCGGGGCGTTCATGCACATTCTGGAGCACATCAAGGCACGGGGCACGACGTTCTCGTTCGAGTTCTTTCCTCCGAGGACTCCGGAAGCGGCGGCGTCGCTGTTTGATGCGATCCGTGAGTTGACTCCCCTGAAGCCGTCGTTTGTTTCTGTGACGTATGGAGCGGGCGGCTCGACACGGGAGTTGACGCGTGATCTTGTGATCCGGATCAAGCGTGAGACGACGCTGGATCCGATCCCGCACCTGACGTGCGTCGGGCATACCGAAGGAGAGATCCGTGAGATTCTGAGCCGGTACGCCGAGTCGGGCGTCGGGAACATCATGGCGTTGCGGGGAGACCGACCGAAGGATGGGCCGACCGGGGGGGACTTCGAGCACGCGGGCGCGTTGGTGTCGCTGATCCGTCGTCTGAATTCCTCGGGCGCGAACGCGGGCACGGGTGATCCGCGTGGCTTCGGTGTCGGCGTCGCGGGCTATCCGGAGGGGCATCCTGAGACACCGAACCGGTTGCTCGAGATGGAGCGTCTGAAGGCGAAGGTGGACGCGGGGGCGGACTTCATCGTGACTCAGTTGTTCTTCGACAACCGGGATTTCTATGACTTCCGGGATCGTTGCGAGTTGGCGGGGATCCGCGTGCCTGTGCTGGCGGGGATCATGCCGATCACGTCGATGGAGGGAATGAAGCGGATGTCGGAGCTCGCGCTTGGTGCTCGATTCCCTGCGCCACTCATCCGTGCGCTGAACCGAACGGGTGGTGCGGCCGAGGGGGCCAGACGCGTGGGCATCCATTGGGCGACGGAGCAGTGCCGCGACCTGCTCGATCATCATGTGGCTGGAATCCATTTCTATACGCTGAACCGTTCGACGGCGACTCGGGAGATCTACACGACGCTGGGGGTGCAGGATTCATCGATGCTGGCTTCGGGCCATGTCGGTGGACTCCACGGCAGGTAGCCAGCCGAACGTTGACACACGTCCTGATGCTCCGTCTACGATGTCGCGTCTCGAACCAGCACCGACAGGGAGACACACATGGAGCTTTACATCGATACGGCGAACCTTGCTGAGATCAAGGAAGCCAACGCGCTCGGCGTTCTCGACGGCGTAACGACGAATCCATCTTTGATCGCGAAAGAGGGGATCGACTACGGGAAGCGGCTGGCGGAGATCTGCGCGGTCGTGAGCGGGCCGGTTTCCGCTGAGGTGATCGCTACAGACTACGACGGGATGATGAAAGAGGGGCGGGAGCGCGCGAAGATCGCTCCGAATATCGTCGTGAAGCTGCCGAGCACGGTGGATGGGCTGAAGGCCTGCAAGGCGTTCAGCGATGAGGGGATCAAGACCAACATGACGCTGTGCTTCCAGCCGCTGCAGGCGTGGATGGTCGCGAAGGCGGGCGCGTATCTTGTCAGCCCGTTCATCGGGCGGCTCGACGACGTTGCCGAGGATGGCATGGTGCTGATCCAGCAGATCCGCCAGATCTACGACAACTATGGGTTCAAGACGAAGATTCTTGCGGCGTCGATCCGCCACAACAAGCACATGGTGGACTGTGCGATGGTCGGCGCGGATGTGGCGACCGTGCCGTACAACGTGATCCAGCAGTTCATGAAGCACCCGCTGACGGACTCGGGACTCAAGAAGTTCATTGAGGACTACAAGAAGGCGTTCGGCTGAGCCGGCGGTGGTGCTCAGATCATCTTCTTGAGTTCGCGGCGCATGATCTTCCCCGTTGGGTTGCGGGGGAGGGCGTGGAGCGATCGCACTTCGCGTGGCACTTTGTAGCCGGCGAGCCGTTCCCGGCACCAGCCGAGGATTTCTCGTTCATCGAAGGGCGCGCCCTCGTTCATTTCAACGAATGCGATCGGGATCTCGCCACGCATGGGGTCGGACGCGCCCACGACGCCTGAGTCGCGCACGGCCGGATGGCGGTTCAGCACGTCCTCGATTTCGCGCGGGAAGACGTTCTCGCCCGCGACAATGAGCATCTCTTTCAGGCGGCCGGTGATCTTGAGAAAGCCGTCGGTGTCGAGCTGGCCGATGTCGCCGGTCCGGAAGTACCCATCGCTGTCGAAAGCCGCGGCGGTTTCCTTGGGGAGGTTGAAGTATCCCCTCATGACATTCGGTCCTGCGATGCGTATCTCGCCGTCGTGCCCGGGGGGGAGATCGCGGCCCGTATCGAGATCGATGATTCGCTCGTGGACGCCCGGTACCGGACGGCCGACGGAGCCCTGACGCCACTCTTCGGGTCGGCAGACATTTGTGACGGGGGAGGTCTCCGTCAGCCCGTATCCCTCGCAGAGGCGGATGCCGAATCGTGCCTCGAAGGCCTCAAGAACGGCAGCGGGAAGCGGCTCGCCCCCGGAGATCGGAAGCCGGAGGGAGCGGAAGTCGTCGGGGGTCGCGTCCTTGAGATGAAGGAGCGCGTTGTACATGGAGGGGATGCCGACGAAGGCCGTCGGACGGTGCTCGCGCATGAGCTTGATGATCTTGTTGGGCACGAACTTGGCCGTGTAAATGGCGCGGCATCCCGTCACGAGCGGGAGGAGTGTCAGGACCGTGAGACCGAATGAATGGAATTGCGGGATGACCCCCAGGAGGACATCGCGATCGGTGAAATGGACCCAGTCCAGACACTGTTTGATGTTCGAGAGGATGTTGCGGTGTGTGAGCATGACCCCCTTGGGCTTGCCGCTTGTGCCGGATGTGTAGAGCAGGACTGCCAGATCGTCCTCGGAGACTCTGACCGGCCAACGCGGCTCGGGCGCGCCGGAGAAGGGGATTCTGTCGAGCTTGACGAGATTGGGGACGGATGGTGACTGGTTGACGGCATCGAGGAAGGCCTGTGCGGTGATGACGATGTCGGTGCCGCAGTCGTCGATGACGTATTGGAGTTCCTCCGGCTTGAGAACGTAGTTGAGCGGAACGACGGTCCTGCCGAGCATCCACGCCGCGAGCGAGGCGACGGGCATGCCCGCACCGGTCGGGAGCATGATGCCGACGGTCTGGGAGCGGCTGCGTCGTTCGATCAGTTCCGCGAGGTGCAGGGCTCCGACGATGAGTTCGATGCCCTTCCTCGGGCCCCTGTCGTCGATCGTGGCGACCCGGAACGGGTGACGGAGCAGCGTTCGGAGGATCTCTTGGGCGAGTGGCACGGTTCGGGGTGTCCTCAGTCGGGTGATCGCGGCTCCGGGGGGAAGGGAGATACAAGAGTGTGAAGCCGGATCGGGCAGATGAGCCGATACGATAGCGAAGCAGTCGGGACCTGGAGCCCGGCGACACCGCCCCGATCTCTGACCGAGTCGGGCAACAGAGGATGGAACCGAGCATGAAGAGCAACCGTTTCTCTCGATTCGTTCAGGTCATGGCACTGGCCGTCATGGGTGCGGGACTGGTCCTGGGGGGCTGCAAGTCAGCCAAGAGCACGAGCTACATGGACGCGTACAACAGCGGGAACCACGCGGAAGCGTACAAGAGGGCTTCGGAGGCCTCGGTTTCCGGCCCACAGGCCCAGCGTGAGCAGGCGGCGCTGGTCGCGGGTCTGTCGGCGCACTCGCTCGGGCGTGATTCGGATGCGAAGCGTCACCTTCAACCCCTCGCGTATTCCTCGAATCCCGAGGTTGCCGGGAAGGCGAATGCAACGCTCGGCCTGATGGCGGAGGCCCAGGGTGATAACGCGGCGGCAGCGCGGGCGTTCGAACTGGCAGGATCGAAACTGACCGGTGATGAGGCGGCGCGGGCGTATCTGCATGCCGGGGATGCGTATGCCGCGGCCGGGAACAAGACGCTCGCGGATTCGATGTACAAGCGTGGGCTCTCGATGGCAACGGGCGATATCGGTCTCTCGTCGACGATCCGCGAGCGGATGAACGCGCCAGCGGCTGGAGGCGAGACGGCCGGCAACTTCGGCGGGTCATCATCCGGGCCGTTCTCGATCCAGTTGGGGGCCTTCTCGTCGCGTGCGAACGCGGAGCGGCTGGCGTCGCAGGTTGCTGGCTCTGCTGCGACCATGGGGATGGGGCAGCCCCGGATCGTTCCGACGAACAAGAACGGGCAGACGCTGTTTGCGGTTCGCGTGGGCGGATTTGGGACCAGGAACGAGGCGGCAGCGGCTCGCGATCGGTTTGGAAAGGGCGGCTTTGTAGCCGCGAACGCGGACTGAGCAGTCAGACAATGCGTGTTCACCGGGCCGGGGTAGACCCCGGCCCGGCTTGTTTTTGCTGGATGGATCGGACGTGGGGCATTTACCCGTTTCGGGGTGTGTGTGGATGGATCCGGAAACAGGGCCGAACGTCGGGCCGTAGAGTCTTCGGTGGAGGGATCGGCTCTCGTGGAGATGCCTTATGCGCCAACAGCCCATCCACACCCGCTTCGTCGCTTCAGTGGTTGCATGTGCCGGCGCTTTGGCTTCGTTGCCGGGTGCGACGGCTGCGAGCCCACAGCCAGTGCGGGTTGAAGACCCGGAATCAGACGCATCTCGTGCGAAGGCGTTGCAGAATAAGCGCAGGGTTGAGATCGAGAGAGAGCTCTCGAAGCTGCGAGCGACGCATTTCAGGTCGGTGCGGAACGTCGAGGTGCGCCAAGTCGGAATCAACAAGCTGCGGGCGTACACGTCTTCCGAGGCGTACCCCTCGCTGTTGAAGGTGTTCGAGCGTGAGGGTGAGGATGTCCAGCGGACGATCGTGGAGATGCTGATCGAGCAGGGGACACCCGACGCGGATGCGACGCTGGCGTGGGCGGCGGTCATGCTCAACAACGATTCGTTCCGGCTGCATGCCCGCGATGGCCTCCGAGAGAGGATCCGGCTGGCTGGTGTCACGCAGCCGATGCTGAACGTGCTCGACATCGCTTTGCAGAGCGAGAGTGAAGCTCGTGCGACCGCAGCAGCAGAGATCGCCGATCAGTTCGAGATCGTCGGTCTCATCCCGCGTCTGATCGTCGCTCAGTTCTCTGGGAACCCGAGCGGGGGCGGTCGAGAGTCTGATCGGAGGGGGGATCTGGCTTTCATCGCGATCGGTCGCCAGGTCGCCTTCGTGTCGGATCTGACTCCGGTTGTGAGCGACAGCGCGGTTGGGTTCGACCCGACCATCAGCGTTGTGAACGAGGGGACGGTGATGGCGATTCGTGACGCGAGCGTCACCATCTACAGGACCGAGGTACACCACTCGCTCGTCGGGCTCAGTTCGAGAGCATGGGGAAAGCCGACTGACGGGCTCGGGTACGACTACGAGGCATGGAAACGCTGGTACTTCGATGAGTTCCTGCCATCGCAGGAATTGAGCAGCAAAGCAGACGCTCGCACCGACAAGCCGGGGCCTGACGATGATGCCCCATTGGAAGCCACACCATCACCGGCAACCCCGGGCAGCGGATGAGCGTGTGCGTCGTGTTGAAGGACTTTGACTCCGAGGCAATGAATAGGGTGAGGGCGGGACGTGCTGCGCGTGATTCGTGACGGGTTCAGCGGCGGCGCTGCGCGGCCTTGAGTTGGCGTTCGATCGATGTGCGCATCATCTGACGCATCGCGGCGGCCTGCTGCGCGGACATGCCGGAAGCGGCGAGATCGATCGTGATGGCAGGAAACCACTGGTCTTCAACCGGGAGGTAGCCCAGGTCCGCCAGGCGTGATTCGAGGTGGGCAAGGTGTCCGGCCCCGTACAGGATTCCGATGGTTCGGACGTCCGGCTCGTTCTCGATGATGCGAACCAGGTCTGCGATGACGACCTCGTTCCGCTCTTCGATGATGACCTTGAGGAATCCCTCGCCGCCGGGCATGCCAATGCCGCCGCCTGCGGCGAGCAACTGATCGGCAGAGCCGAGCATCTCGACCATCGCGAGTTTGGTCATTGAGCGTGACTGTTCGGAAGCTGTGATCAGTCTGAGCATGACGCCGGCGAACCGGGCGGTGAAGGATTCACCGCTGAGCATGTTGAATAGCGGTGAGGCGTCCGTTCCATGTGCTTCCATACGTTCCTGCACCTGGTCGACGGACATGTCGCTGTTCCGCCAGTTGGGGCCACCCTCGTTCATGGCCTCGGGCTGGAAAACCAGTCCGAGGGATGAAGCGAGTTGTTTCTGTATGCCACCGGACGATTCGGCGCGTTCGCCTGGGCTCGGGCGTCGGGCCTCGTGAATGAGGTCTGCGTCGAGCCCCTCCCCGCCGGGCACGCCGTCTGCACCATCGCTCGTGAGTGTGAACCGCTCGCCGTCATCCGATACGTCGTACCGGATCGCACCGCCCCATGCGTCCTGCCTGGCAGCGGAGATGATGCGAGCGAAGCGGTCGTCTGCCGATCTCTCCGCGACTTCTATCGAAGCGGGGAGTACGCCGGATCGCTGGGCTTCGCGCTCGATAAGCATGGAGAGGAGCTTGAGGCGGCGTTTGGTGTACCTTGCCTTGTCCTCGTCGGTCGCGTTCGGCGGGAGCTCGCCAGAGCCGCTCGGCTTTACGCTCTCGAACAGGACAACATCCTGGGCGTCCATCAGCGACTGGAGCGACTCATAGAAAACGGCGTCACCGATGTGCACGGCTCCGGCCATGCGGATCACTGGTCTCTCGTCGGCCGGGTGCTCGAAGCGGCGGGCAGCCACTTCGAGACGAACAGTCCTCGCCGTTTCGTCGTCGACGACTCTGATGTACGGCGCTGAAGGTGCCCTCTCGGGCTCGATCGAGTGTGCCGCTGGCACCACCGAAGCGGAGACGATCATCGTGAACGCGGCGATTCTGGCGTACGACTGCAGCTTTGCGGGAACGGGTCGCGTGTCCATAGTGCGGCTCTCTCGGTGTGCGGCTTCTGGGAGAAACAGACGAGCAAGTATTGGCGGTTTGGCGGCGGTGCTTTCGGAGCGATCTCGTGCTTAAGTGAAATCAGACTGAGGGGATACCGCCATCGCCGGGAAAGGTGCCGCAGAGAGACTTCCAGAGCCGCCTTTGCCGCGCGGACGTTTCGGGTGAAGTCTGTAGGACTGTTGCGGCAAGGGTCGGGCTGCCGAGGGTCGCGAGTGGATCGACCCCCGCCCTCATGCAGAGCCGCCGGAGGCGTTCACGGTCAGCATGGCCGAGTCCAATGATGCGTGAGAGTCTGCGAAATGCGGCTTCGTTGACGTCGATTTTTGCCTTCCTGAACCGAAAGAACCACCACACCCACCAGGCCACTGTGGCGAATGCCACCAGCGATGCGACCACGAGGAGCCACGGGTGTGCTTGAGTTGCGGCGGCTTCCGGTCCTGGTGGGCCGAGTTCACCTGTCAGAAGTCTGGGTGGCTGGAGCGTCATGTTGCGGGCTCCTGGGCGATCAACTCCGAGAGGCCTCGGTACGCCTCGACTCGAGATACCACCCAGATCCCAGCCGCGACGTGTGCCGGTCTTGGGTCCTGGCGGAGGAGTTCGATCTCTGCTGCTGCGGCGGCGGGATCGGTTTGGCGTCTGGCGGCGAGAAAGGCGAGCCCTCTGACGGCTGCGCCGCGCGGCCTGTGGGCATCAGATCGCTTGTATTCGATCAGTCGGGTCTCGACCTTGGTGGGGCGCGAGGCGGCGGCTGATCCGAGCACAAGGGCGTCGATCGCGTTCGCTGCGACGCGTGGATCCGCGTCTTCCACGAGGGTGTCGATCGTGTCGAGAGTGGTCGTTCGTGTTGCTGCTCCGAGCGATCTTGCGATGCCGGCACGCAACCAACGGTCCCGCTCATCGGAACCACGGCACCCTTCAAGCAGCGACAGGAGTTCGGTCTCGAACTCTGCGACGATGCGAAGCCACTCGGCGACCCTGAGGGCGTTGAGCTGTGTCCTGGGATCAGCGGAGAGGAGTCTGCGACGGAGCTCGTCACGAAAGCTCTCGGGATCGGCAGCGAGCATCCGACGGGCCTCAAGCCGCGCCCCGGGCCTTTCGGGACGGAATGGATCGGCTTGCTCAAGGTCCCGGCGTGCAATTCGTCGGACAGAGGGGTGAGGGGAAACGGCTAATGCCTCAAGGATCCGCTTCACATCGGAGGAGGGCGTTCTTCGGCGGGCTGGCGTGATGCCGGCGCGTGACCAGCGGATTGCCGCGGTCCTTGAGATGACGGGCGAGGGATCGAAGCAGAGATCTCGCACGTCGCTTGGGTCGGCCCGGCCCGCAACCGTGAGACGAGTCAGTTCGTCCTGATCGGTCAAGAGGGGCTCAATCGCGTCGGAACGCTGGGTGCTCTCGATACCGGTCGCGTACACGAAGCGGGCGAGGTTCCGCCGGGCTCGGATGGAGAGGTCGGAGACCATGACTTGATCGGGCAGCACACCGGATCGCCCTCTGGGGTGCTCGCGGATCAACTGGAGCAAACGGCGGCGGCACGGCCGGACCACGAGATGAGCGGATGAGAGGACGACCTCGTGTTCACGAAGGGACGTCGCGCGAGCAAGCCGATCCGTGCAGGACCGCTCAAGCCCGGGGATGACACACCATCGGAGTGCGGCGAGCCGAATGAGTGGATCGCGGTCCCACCGGAGTACGGCGGAGAGAGCCCGTCCGGGCCCGTCGTTCGAGGCGGATGCGACCGAGAGCACCCCGCTTCGGGCCTGGTCGGATTCGGGAGTACCCTCACGCTCGGCCTCGACGAGTGCCCACGTGCTCCAGGCAATGCCGCGGCGGACCTTTGCATCGGGCTGCTGGATTGCTTCTGAGACTGTGCGAAGCAGCGAGGTGAGTTCGCCGGTATCACACCTCGCGATGGCTGCCTGGACAAGCTTGAGAGCGGCACGATCGGCGTCTTCAGAGCCCGGAACATCAAGGGTTGCGTACCTGATGAGGGCGGCGGTGCACCCGGGATCGGCCGCATCTGTGAGGAGCGCGACGAAGGACGACGTAGGGGGCAGGTCGCCGGATTCGAGTATGTCACGAGCGATGCCCCCCCACTGTTTCGCACCTATCGCCAAGGCTGTCGCTCGCTCGAGGTCGTTCAAGGATGACCAGCCGCGTGCTATGCCGCGGAGTGCAATTGAACGGATCTGCGGGGCATCAGGGGAGGCGCTGAGAACCCGCTCCAAAAAGCCCGGGATTCGAGTGGGGGTGGGGGGCGGGACGAAACATGCCAGTTCGAGCAGTTCAGCCCACACCCATGGCTCGCTAGCGTTCTGGTTCGCAGCGATTGCCGAGAGCACCAGAGCCCGCTGGTGCTCGGGCAGCTTTCTCAGTTGGGCAGAGCGTGGGACTCTCGGGGCTCGCAATCGGGCTTTCCTTGCCTCACCCTGTTCCTTGCCTCACCCTATTCGCGGTGCAGGGGATCTGCGACAATTGACAGCGGGGCAGGGTGCTTTCCCTAGTAGACGTGCGCGTGTCAGGTAGATTATCTTGTGGGGGTTCGGCCTGCAATTCGAGTAAATGGCTGTGTTTGAATCGTTTTTCTCTCGGTCGTTATCCACTTACCGACTAGAGTGGACACTTACTTGGTGGGAATCGCAAGATCGGATCGGGAGGGAACCCGACCGAACTGAAGACGCAAGGGGACGCGATGAGCCAGCACACGAAGGCGACGAGTCTGCATACCTACCAATCCGTGCTTTACGGCCGGGCGCTTCATCCGGAGTTGTTCACGCTCAAGGATCGCAAGGTTCTCAAGACCAAGGACTACGAGTTTGAGGCCTGGATCATGAATGGCGGGCACATGCTCAGATTTGAGCACCGGACGATGTGCGCGAGCGAGTTGGTCACGGATCAGGAGGGGTCGCTGCCTGACTCGGGCGTGCTGGCAGCGGCGTTGTGCGCCGGTGAGCGGGACTACGAGCACAAATTCCCGCGAGACGGCGTGGTCTATCTGACAACAGTGCAGACCGAGACGCTCTCGGAGAATCTCTACGCCGCGACGTTTGAGGAGATGCTGTCGTTCGCTGTCGAGGTCACTGGGATGTGCACCGTCTGGGAGGATGGCGTTGGGCGCTGCCTCTCGCTGATCGACATCCAGAGATACCCAAACGAGCTGCACGCTCAGGCGTACCACCTGCAGGCAAACGGCGGGGTGGTTGTTCGTACTCAGACGATCTTCGAGCACGCCTGATTTCGAGGTGTGGCGTGGCTGCTCCTGCCATAACTCCGCCTGGGGGTGGAGGCGTTCGCGCTTTGCCAGCATCGGCTTGGTAAGCTCCGGTTCAGCCAGCATCGCCATAGCGGACGGTAGCGGGGAGTGCTTAGTCCTGGTCTGAGAAGACTTGGGCTCAGGGTCTGCCTTGTGTCGGCGGTTGAGGAACTACCATCAGGTCTTGAAATTCATGGCTGTGAGCAACGGCTGATACGACGCGGCGGACGCGACGATCAGGCCGCGAGGTGACCGAGAAATGACGCAGGCACAGGCGGAGTCGGGCTCGGGTGGTGCGGAGCAGAAGAACCGGTACAGGGGTACTCTGAACCTGCCGAAGACGCCATTCCCGATGAAGGCGAATCTGGTGCAGAACGAGCCGGCCTCACTCAAGAGGTGGCAGGCGATGGGGTTGTACGGGAAGGTGCGGGAGGCGAGGAAGGGGCGCGAGCGGTACAACTTTCACGATGGCCCTCCGTATGCGAACGGCTCGATCCACCTCGGGCACCTGATGAACAAGACGCTGAAGGACCTGGTGGTGCGGACGCGCACGCTGATGGGGTACGACTGCGCTTATGTGCCGGGGTGGGACTGCCACGGGCTTCCGATCGAGCACAAGGTCGTGCAGGAGATGCTCGAGAAGGGCAAGTACGAGAAGCTGAAGACGCTGAGCGAGGATCAGCGTCGGATGGCTGTGCGTCGCGAGTGCCAGGCGTATGCCGAGAAGTTCCATAAGCTGCACACGACGCAGATGTCGCGTCTGCTGACGCTGGCCGACTATGAGCATCCGTACCTGACGATGCAGCCGTCGTTCGAGGGAGCGACGCTGGAGCTGCTGGCAGAGCTGGCTGCCCAGGGGCTTGTGTATCGCGCGACGAAGCCGGTGCACTGGTCGATCGCGAACGAGACCGCGCTTGCAGAAGCGGAACTTGAGTACGAGGACCGTGAAGACCTGTCTGTTTACGTGGACTTTGAGGCGTTTGATGCTGAGGCGGTGTACGACGCGTTCGGGCTGCCGCCTCACCGGGATGCAGAGGATGACGAGAACGGGGATGGGGACGAAGAGAGTGGAGACGATGCGCCTCGCTATCCGACTGAGGGCGTGAGGCCGTCGCAGCGTCCATGCTTCATGATCTGGACGACGACGCCGTGGACGCTTCCGGCGAACGTGGCAGTTGCGGTGAACCCGAAGTTCGTCTATGCGCTTGTGTATGTGGACGGGAACATCACGGTGATGGCCGAGGCGCTGGTGGAAAAGGTGACGAAAGCTGCGGGTGCGGACCGCGTGAGAGTGCTCGCGACGACGGACGGCAGGCACCTGCTGGGCCTTCGGTACAGACACCCGTTTGTGACGAACGTCCCTCCGTGCGGGCTCGGTCACCCGTGCGACCCGAACAAGGTGTGGTCGGTGGTCGGCGCGGAGTATGTCACGCTGGAAGACGGCACAGGCCTTGTGCACACCGCGCCGGGGCATGGACAGGAGGACTACCAGACGGGACTCCGCGAGGTGTTGCCGATCTACTGCCCTGTGCAGAAGGACGGCACGTACGACACGTCTGTTCCCGAGTGGCTCCAAGGGATGTCGATATGGGATGCGAACGCGAAGATCGCGTCGTATCTCGATCAATCCGGCCACATGTTCTTCAGCCACACGTTCACGCACAGCTACCCGCACGATTGGCGGAGCAAGACCCCGGTGGTCTTCCGGTGCACCGAGCAGTGGTTCATCGGCGTGGACCGACCGACAAAGCGAGACGGCAGGACACTGCGTGAGATGGCGATTCGGGCATCGGAAGAATCGATCTCGTTCGTGCCCGAGTGGGGCCGCAACCGGCTCCGGGGCATGCTTGACTCTCGCCCCGACTGGTGCATCTCGCGTCAGCGTGCGTGGGGCCTGCCGATCCCGGCGTTCTTCTCGCCTACCGGAGACGTGCTGTTCACAGCCGCATCGGTGAGGGCGGTCGCGCGGGTGGTGCGTGAGAAGGGATCGGACGCATGGTTCAGCGGCAACGCCTCGGACCTGCTCGCGGGGTACGACCCCGCGAATGATCCGGATGCGCCGCAGGGACTGACCCGTGAGGCAGTCGCCAGGTACACGAAGGGTCAGGACATCCTGGACGTGTGGTTCGAGTCGGGATCATCCTGGAATGAAGTGCTGCGTGAGCGCGAGGGCGGCTTCCCCGCTGAGTTGTATCTTGAGGGGTCGGACCAGCATCGCGGCTGGTTCCAGGCGTCGCTCCTGGTCTCGCTCGGCGCGACCGGTGCCGCGCCGTTCAAGGGGCTACTCACTCACGGGTTCATTGTTGATCGCGACGGGAAGAAACTCTCAAAGAGCAGACCCGACGCGAACAGGTACGAAGTGGACAACCTCTTCAGCGAGTTCGGCGTGGATGTGATGCGCTGGTGGGTTGCGTCGCTTGCGTACGACAACGACGTGAAAGCGGATCTCGAGCTGTTCGGGCTCGCGGGCGAGTCGTACCGCAAGGTCCGGAACACGCTTCGATTCCTGCTGAGCAACCTCTCGGACTACGAGCCGGCCAAGCGGTCGCCGGATCTGAACGCGCTTCGACAAATGCCGCCCTCCTCGATCGATGCCTGGGTGCTGGCAGAGTTTGATCGTCTTGCGAAGGACGTGATGCACGCGTACGAGACCTACCAGTTCAGAGTTGCGCACCAGCGGCTCTTCGATTTCTGCAATGAGACGCTGAGCGCGGTCTACCTTGCTGCGGTCAAGGACCGGATGTACTGCGACCGACCGGACTCTGAGCGACGCCAGCGGTCCCAGATGGCGATGCACGCGATCGCGGAGGGTCTGTGCCGCCTGCTCGCGCCGATCCTCTGTCACACGGCGGACGAGGCCTTCCGGTCGCTCAGGGGCGTGACGGGGAACGATGCATCGGTCTGCGTGCATGTCGAGGAGATGTTCGGCAAGGCCGGTGCGTGGGGCTTCGGCGTCGAGGCGGATCCGCGATGGGGCGATGTGATGGAGATGCGGGCGGTTGCGCTCGGCGCGATGGAGCGTGTGCGAGCGGAGCAGGGTGTTGAGAATCCTCTCGATATGGGAGTTGCGTTGCCGGACAAGCAGGGTGACCTCCGGGCGTTTGATGCCGCGGATCTCGCGGATCTGCTCGGCGTCAGCATCGTGACGCTCAATGGCGAAGCAACGGCTCCCCGCGTGACAGATCTTCGCGGTACGCATGAGCGGTGTGAGCGGTCGTGGAAACGTGATGGCACTGTGAGGAGGCGTTCTGACGATGGGCTTCTGAGCGACAGGGACGCCATCGCGATCGGCGTGTCCTGATATCCGCCTTGCATCGGGTGGTTCTCGGACGCTCATGTCGCGGGCACGCCTCATTGATCTCCCAGGCGGAGTCGAATGTTGCGTGCAGACAACAGAGGGGTCGCCCTGAGGATGGGCTTGGCCGATGCTCTGCTTATGACCGCGCCATTCCAGAGACCGGACCATTCGAATCACCCTGCTGACGCACGCGAGCCATCGGATGAGGTGGTGAGACTGGCGACGCTGTCGCATGAGCTTGCGAACCTGCTCGACGGCTCTTCGAGATGCCTGTGTATTGCTCGCCAGGACCTGCGAGGCGGGATCCTTGAAGCAGGATCGCTCGAAGCCGTCGGACGGCGCCTGGAGACTGTTGCTGGCGCGCTGGAGCGGATGGCGTCGCTTGTGGATGGCGCGATGCGTGATGCGAATCGCGGCGTGACTCAGTTTGGTGGTCCGATCTCGCGGATTGCCCTTGCCGATAGCATCAGGCATGCGATAGAGGTGTCGAAACCGATCGGCGCGCCGGCTCGGATCTCGATTGATGCTGAGATCGACCCATCGATCGGGTCGACGCCGACAGGGCCGCTCTACACGCCGATTCTGAACGCGATCCGGAACGGCATCGAAGCGATCGAGCGGAGCGGCGGTCCGGGGCGTGTCCTGGTGAGCGGTACGGTTGATGCTTCGGATCGTGTGCCCGTGATCCGGATCAGGGTCAGCGACACCGGACCTGGATTGTCGCCGGGTTTCTGCGCCTTGTCGGCTCAGCCATCGCCGGGCGGAACGGGGATCGGGCTCGCGCTGTCCACCACGATCGTGCGTTCGCTCGGCGGGGATGTCCGGCTGTTCAATGGAGCCGATGGCGGCGCGGTCTTCGAGCTGACATGCCCACTCGCATCGCTCGTCAGAGATCGCGAGGGGGCTTCGTCATGAGTGATCAAGCGAGGAAGGAGCGTGCCCGGGTTCTCGTGATCGACGATGACCCGATCATCGCCGAATCGCTCTCCGAGTTTCTGAGACGCGAGGGTTACGAGCCGACGACTGCGCTCAGCGGCCGCGAGGCCATGGAGCGTATTGCGCAGGCGACAGACCCTGAGGGGGAGCGGCTTCCCTTCGATATCGTGATCTGCGATCTCTCTCTACCCGGCGGGATCGGGCCTGGTGGGGCGATCGCAGGCGGGTCCGGCCATGAGCTCGCGAGGACTATCCTGAGGGAGCATCTGGGCATCTCGGTCATCATGCTCACCGGTTACGGCACGATCGAGTCGGCCGTGGAGTCTTTGCGGCTGGGTGCGATCGACTTTCTGACAAAGCCAGCGCTTGAGCAGGAACTGCGGCTCGCGCTTGAGCGGGCATTGCGGCATCGCGCAATCATGGCGGAGAATAAGTCGCTGAAGCGGCGTCTGCACGGAAGAACCGCTCTGGCGAGCATTCTCGGCACCGATCACAGGATGCAGAAGATCTTTGACCTTGTGGGCGCGGTCGCCCCCACAAAGACAACCGTGCTTATGTCGGGGGAGAGCGGCACGGGCAAGAGCATGGTCGCGCACGCGATCCACCGGCTCAGCCCACGCAAGGACAAGCCGTTCGTGGAGCTGTCGTGCGGCTCTATCCCTGAGACGCTGCTGGAGTCGGAGCTCTTTGGTCATGTGAAGGGTGCGTTCACTGGCGCGCACGCGGACAAGCCGGGGCGCTTCCTTGCTGCAAACGGCGGGACAATCTTCCTGGACGAGATCAACTCGGCATCGCCCGGGATGCAGTTGAAACTCCTGAGGGTGTTACAAGAGCGGAAGTTCGAGCCGGTGGGGAGTGAGAAGACCATCGAGGTGGACGCGAGGGTGATCCTGGCGACAAACCAGCCGCTGGAGGCTATGGTTGCCGACGGCAGATTCCGGCAGGATCTGTACTACAGGATCAACGTGGTCAAGATCGAGTTGCCTCCCCTGCGCGAGCGTCCGGGCGATATCCCGATGCTTGCGGAGCACTTTCTGGCGAGGTTCGGGACGGAGCTCGGCAAGCAGTTGACGGGGTTCACGCCTGCGGCTGTCGAGGCCTTGCTTCGGTACTCGTACCCGGGAAACGTGCGGGAGCTTCAGAACATCGTCGAACGGGCTTCGGTTCTCACGCGGAACCAGACAGTGGGAATCGAGGACCTGCCCAGCCATGTCGTTGAGCCGGAGGTGGCACACAACAAGGCATCGACGGCTGCGACCGGCCAGGGTGATCATTCAGAGGCCTGGGTCCCGATGACGCTGGATGATGCGATGCGTGAGCCGGAGCGGGAGATTCTCGTGCGTGCGCTGCATGCCAACGGGTGGAACAGGCAGAAGACATCAGAGCAACTCGGGATCAACCGCACGACGCTCTACAAGAAGATGAAGATGCACGGCATCGACGGAGGTCAGGGTCTCCATGCTGAAGACCGGGCTGCGTAACCAGGGTTCTTGGCAGCGGCTCGGTATAAAGACAGCCGCCCCGGGTGAGCGGGGCGGCTGTAGAAGCTTCAACTGCTGAAGAACGACCGTGCTCTCTTGCGAGATCAGCGGTAGAAGTTCGTGGCCTCGTTCTCCTGCACGGGGCGGGTCAGCTGATCGCTGGTCATCTGAGTCGTGAAGCGGACGTCTCCATCGGCGACGGCGCGAACGACAACGGTCCACGTTGCGCTGGCTCCGGGGGCGAGCGAGGCGAGCGGCGCGAAGGTCACGGTCTTGCCGCTGACTGTCGCGTTTGTCGCTCCACCGGCAGAGACGAATGCCATCTCGTCCTCGAGTGTGGAGACGATCCGGATGTTGGTACCAGCCAGCGAGCCCTGGTTGGTCGCGATGATGGTGTAGGTGGTCTGGCCGCCAACCTCGACGGGGTCGGGGTTATCGACAACTTCGAGGAGGATGGCCGGGATACCGGCGAACTCGGTGCCCGCCTCAGCGGAGACGGGGTTGGCACAGGTCGCCTTGGCTGTTGCGACGTTTCGGATGGTGCCGATGCTCGGGACATTCATGGTGACGCTGACGGTCTTGGACGCGCCCGCGGCCAGAGAACCAACGTTCCACTGAACGGTGTTGCCGACGAGCGTGCCGCCGTCGGTCGCGCTCACGAAGGTTGCGCCGGCGGGGATGGGATCCTCGATGACGGTGCTGGCAGCGGCGGCGTCGCCCTTGTTGGAGACGGTGATCTCGAAGGTGACCGGACGGCCTGCGAAGAGGCGTGCGGGTCCCTTCTTGGCGATCTCGAGCACGGGCTGACGGACCACGGTGGTGGTCTCGTTCGACTTGGCGCTGAGTCCGTTGGAGGACGCGGCTGAGGCGGAGTTGCGGTAAGAGCCGGTCTTGTCCGCCTTGAGGGTCATGGCGAACTCCTTGCTCTGGCCCGCGCCGAGGTCGCCGGCGGCGAGCTCGACGACCGACTTGCCATCGGTGGTCTTCAGGCCAGCGGGGAGTTCGTCCTTCACAACGACCGAGCGGGCAACGCCGGTGCCGGTGTTGGTGACGACGATCTTGACGGGGATGGTGTCACAGTAAAGGACCTCGCTCGGCGCGGTCTTCGTGACTTGGAGTGCCGGCGCAACCACGTTGATCGTCTGGCAGACGGGCAGGGTGTAGTACACACGGGCGCAGGACTCGATCGTGCCCGCACCGCCCGCGTTGCCCTTGATGGTGATCGTCTTGCTCTGGCCAGGAGAGAACGAGCCGAGGTTGTAGGACATCACGCCACCGTCGCGGCGTGCGCCGTCGGGTGTGGAGCTGGTGAAGGTGAAGCCCGTGGGGAGGACCTCGTCGACTACGACGTTGTCGAGCGTGGTCGGGCTGACGTTGGTGACCTTGATCGAGTACTCGAAGGGCTGGCCCGCGACGACTTCGCTCGGGTACATACGCTCGACGAGCAAAGCCGCGTTGTGCTCATGCCCTGTCGGGTAATAGACGGCGTTCGCCGACGAGGGCTTGGCCGGAGCGGAAGTCTTGACGGGCTCGGAGACGGGCTTCGGAGCCGGGGCGCGTCCGGAATCGTCGCGCTCGTACCAGAGACTGCCGGTCGAACCGGACGACGAGCCGCTGGACTGACAGCCCATCAGCATGCCGCACATGCCCAGTGAGAGGGCGAGAATCTTGAGACCTCCGCTCAATCGCATAACAGTTCCTTTCATGTCAATCCCCTCGAAGTGCCGGCGATGCTCTCGGATGAGCCGCTCGCGCTGAAGATTGTGCAATCCATGATATCACGCCTGAGTGCCAAAGTAATGCATTCAGCATGCGCTTTGGCGACGGAAGTACCAGGGCGTCGGATCTCTGGTCGCATGGTCTCGCCGAGCGATCTCTCCTCGCGCAATTCACGCGCACTTGCTCGGATTGATGCATAAAACCATGCGAGAACGGGCTTTATGAACATCCGCGCTTGCCTGCCGCAGATGGGCATCGGCCAACACGATTGAATCGTGACGACCGAAGCATGCACGATGCGATCGCGGTTTGCAGCAGCAGGTTCGTGTACTCCACGGGAAACCTGCATCGAAGGGGGCGGCCGATTGAGTGTCGCTTCGGCACTCGCATGGCCACAAACAACACAGCCCGACTATGTGTCGGGCTGCTGATCGAGTCTCCATCCTTGCATAGAGGAGCATCGGGCTCTGCGGGATCAACACTGAGCCGACTCATGGCCGACAGGAACGTGGACGACTCTGGGAGCGGTCGCGATGCCCTCCGCGAAGGCGTACAGAGCGAGGCGGAGTCTGTCACGGATTCCGAGGCGGGACATCAGACGCTCGACATGGCGCTCGACGGTGCGCGGGCTGAGGAACATCACCTCCGCCATCTCTCGCGTTGACAGTCCTTGCGCGATGTACTTGAGCACTTCAAGCTCCCGGGGTGAGAGCCGATCGAAACGGCCAGCATCTGGATCTGGCTCCTGTTGGATCCCGATCTGCTCGCCATTGCCGACTCGCTCCAGGGTGTAGAGAACATCGGCTGGTGACGTGCTCTTCTCAAGGAATGCGGCGGCACCGATATCTGCCGCTTCCTGCATGAAGCGACGATGTCCGTGACCCGTGAGGAAGACGACTCTGGTCTGAGGAGACGAGGCCCGGATCGCTCGCGCGGTGTCAAAGGCAGATCGGCCCGGCATCTCGATATCGATGATGGCGATCTGAGGCGTGCTGCGGCGTGCGGCATCGTGGGCATCATCGCCTCGTTCGAGGAGATCGGTGACCTTGAATCGTCCGGAGCTCTCGAGCATGGCCGCGATGGCGTCCCTGATGAGTAACTGGTCGTCAACGATCATGACGGAGATGAGCTTCCGTGGGGTGCCGTTTCGTTCCATGAGCGGTCGAACTCCCTTCACTGCGGGTGCGAGGCGACAGCACGCGCCCGTGCGGGCGGCTCATGCATCGCGGTTCCTGTTCAATCGAGCAACCTGTCGCTACGCCAGAGAGCCGCCAAGACAGAACGAGCAGGCAGGCGTGCTGATCAATTCGCGTCGCTGGGATGACAGATCCGCATGTGAAAGACCCCGTTGTGGGCATGTATTTGTGAGAGTTTGCGGATTGTCCGGCCGGACCAGGAGAGGTGGATTCGGATAGGATCATGTTCGGATCGCAGGACGGGGTGTCCTGTTCGATCCGTTGAGGAGAGAGAGCATGTCCCACACCTACTTTGTCACGGGGAGTAACCGAGGGCTCGGGCTCGAATTCGTTCGCCAGTTGTCGAGGCGTGGCGATGTCGTGATGGGCTCGGTGCGCGATGTGGCACAAGTGGATGCCGGGGCCGAGCATGCGGCTTCGTTGGTGCCGCTTGAGCTTACGGATCAGAAGAGTATCGACTCATTGCCGGAGCGTGTGGGCGACCGATCGATCGATGTGCTCATCAACAACGCGGGCGTTTCGAGCGACAGCTCGACGCTGGCCCGGTGCGACGCTGCCGAACTGCATCGAGTGTTCTCGATCAACTCGATCGCGCCTGTGCTGGTGACGAGGGCTCTGCTGCCGAACCTTCGGAAGGGCTCGCGGAAACTTGTGGTGACGGTGTCGAGCCAGCTCGGCAGCATCACCAACAACTCCGGTGGCAGTTCGTACGGGTATCGTGCGAGCAAGGCGGCCGTCAATATGCTGACGGTGTCGATGCACCATGAGTTGAAGGGTGAGGGATTCACATGCGTTGTTGTGCATCCGGGATGGGTGCAGACCGACATGGGCGGACCGAACGCGCCGTTGAAGCCGGATGAGAGCGTGGGACACCTGATCCGACTCATCGACCGGTTGACTGCCGCTGACAGCGGGAGGTTCTTCAACTACGACGGGACGACGCTTCCGTGGTGAGCGGTCCTGGGGGATTTCCGCTCTCTGTTATCCCGTCCATTCGGAATAATGAAGGTGCGGCGACAAGGCGCGGCAGGAATGAACGAGCACTGAGCTGATGGGTTTGTTACGCGGCACTGTCGCCGCTGAAATACAACGGGCCGGGTAGAACCCGGCCCGCTGGTGCAATTCTTTGTACGGTCAGAGTGGTCGAGTGTGTGCGTTGGGATTACCAGCCGCCACGACCGCCACCACCACCTCCGCCGCCGCCGTAGCCGCCACGGCCGCCGCCACCACCGCCGCCGAAGCCACGACCGCCGCCGCCGCCGCCGAATCCGCGACCGCCGCCGCCGCCGCCGCGGTCCTCACGGGGACGGGCTTCGTTGACGGTGAGATCGCGACCATCGATGTTCTGACCGTTGAGGGCTTCGATCGCGTTGCGTGCCTCGCCATCGTCCTTCATCTCGACGAATCCGAAGCCACGGGGACGACCGGTCTCACGATCCATCACGAGCGACGCAGAGAGGACTTCGCCGTGCGCTTCGAAGATCTCGCGGAGGCGCTGCTCAGACGTGTTGAACGAGAGATTGCCGACATAAAGCTTCATATGCCATCTACCTGCCCCTGACGTTGAAACCGGCTGCTTGAACTCGGGCAAGAGAAAGCGTCGGTGATCTTGGACGCCACCCGACCTCGGGTGGAGCGAGTCTCGAGAATCGAGAAATGCTAGGCAGGTCCTGTGGCTGGGAAAATCCCCCAAACTGCCGCCAACCAGGCGACGGGGCGCGCCGGAGGGGGCAGCGAATGCCTCTTGGAGAGAGGTGGCACTTGCGCAGATCGCACCGAAGCCACATGAATGGAGGCAGGAGTATGCGTCGTCCCAACGTAAAAGGCGTTCTATTGGCGTTTGCAGCGGCGTTTGCGCTCGGACTGACCGGCTGCAACACCATGAAGGGTGTCGGCAAGGACATGGAGTCAGCAGGCGAGGCGATCCAGGACGCGGCTGATTGAGTTCGGGACCGCGGGGATCGCGAGAGTGGTTGCGGCTCGATCCATCAACAGCAACACAGCACAGGAGCCCATCATGCTCTACTGGTGTGCGGTCTTCTTTGTCATCGCGATTGTGTGTGCGGTCCTCGGATTCGGCACGCTCGCGGGAGCTGCGGCATCGATCGCGAAGATCCTCTTCGTGATCTTTCTGGTTCTGCTTCTTCTGGGCTTGATCACGCGCGGATTGAGCAGATCGAAGCTGGTTTGAATGCAGCCCGAGGGTCCCTATCTCCCGCTTGCGGGAGCGGGCAGATGCGACCCCGGCTTTCTACCCGATGCTGCTGGGCGCGCCATCGCCCGGTGCCTCTTTGCGATTTCAACGAGCGTGTCGATGTACATGGGATGCCAGACGTCGGCATTCCAGTTGGTCCGCACGAACTCAACGGCGTTGCGGCCCATTTCCGCGCGTCGATCCGGACTTGAGAGCAGGGACTCCACGGCATCAGCGAACTCTCGCTCATCGCCCGGCTTGCACAGGAGGCCGGTGACGCCGTGCTGTACGGTCTCGGAGACGCCGGCGAGTCGCGAGGTCACGACGGGGACGCCTCGCGATGCGGCCTCGATCCCTGCGAGCAAGAGCGTGTCCTGCACGGTGGGGATCACGAGCAGGTCCATCTGAGGCAGGTGCAGGTCCATGAGCTCGGCGTGTGGGACGGGGCCGTAACGGATCACGTTGCGGGCATTTGGCGGCGCGTCCGGCACCTCGCCGAACATGTGCAACTCGGCACGATCCTTCCATCGTGCCTGATGCCAACGGAGGAGGCGATCACCGCCCTTTCGTTCCCACGCGTTGCCAACAAAGCAGATGCGGACCATGCCACCTCTTGAGACGGGCTGGCGGCAGCTGTTCGGGGCGATGATGGGTGCGGGCCTGGAGACCATCACCCGCCCAGCGGGGACGCCGTAATGTTCGATAACTGAGTCTGCGGCCCAGGTGCTCCAGCACGAGATCAGCGATGATGCGGCGAACACGCGGCGTTCAGACGCGATGACCGGTCGCCTCCAGAGTCGGGTCGCTCCGAACTCGCGGCACTCCTGGTCGGTCGTGGCGTCGATCTGCGTCACGAGGGCTGGACGCGTCGGATATGGGATCGACGCGAGAGCCAGTGCCTGGTGCTGGGTCATGACGTGCACGAGATCGAAGCGATTGAGGGGAAGCCGAGTTCTGAACCAACGCCTCATCTCGCGTGCCCAGAGTCGCGTGTATCGGTAGCGGTGGAAGTCCAGTCCGGAGCGGCCCGCTCCCGGCACCTGCCTGCCGAGCGAACGAATGACGGCGGGCGGGCGGAGTCGGACATGAACCGCATCAACGCTGGGATTCGCCTCGGCGTAGACCTCGAAAGAGCGTGAATGAGTGGCAAAGCCGAGCGTCTGACTGCTCAAGAAGAGGATGCGCACGGGTCCATCGGCTTCCTCGGGTGGCAGGAGAGAGGGCCGCAGGCCTTCTGCGTTTGTGGAGATGCTGCGATTCATGTGTGTATGTGCTCCGCATCCTTGCTGTGGGCGGCAATGGGTTGCCTTTGCCTCTCACTCAGACCAGCTTGGCAACCGCGAGATCCTCCCTGCTTGTTTCTCAAACGAGGATCGGACACCTTTGTTGCACGAGCCGTCGCAACGAACCAATGAATCACCTGACGAAGCAGGGATGAGTTCGACGTCATTCTGAGTCCGCGAGATCGGCAGTTGCGGGACTCGTCGCTGCGCCGGAATCAGCATCCTCGTACGGCTGGCCAATACCCTCGGTTCGGATCTGCGGTGTCCCGGCGCGTGTGACGCTCTCGGAACTCTGATTTCCCACGCCCTCGCGTGCCTGTTGCCTTGCGCTCCATTCGGCAGCGCGTCGCTGCTGAAAGAAGCCGAGGAGAACCAAACCGATCGCAAGGCCGATGCAGTAATGCGCCAGCCGCCTCATAAACCCCGCTCGAGATGTTGGCTGCCCATCCATCCTTGATCTTAGCAACTTCCGAGGTCGTGGTTGGGTCTATTGAGAATCGCATCTACCCCTATCGCCCGCCCGTGAGTTCCCCTGTCAGCGTCGCTTGGTTGGCCTTTTGCCGGAACGGGCACCGGGCATGCCCGCCTTCTTCGGCTTGAGTTTGCCCGACATGGCCTGTTCCAGTTCGGACCGCTTTACCCGGCTCACCCCCCCGGATTCGAGAAGTCTCTTGAGTGCTCGCGACTGGTCGCGGAGTACCGCTGCCCGCTCGAAGGCCATCTCGCCGGCGGCCTCGAGCATCTCCTCTTCGACCGTATTGAGGAGTTCTTCGATGGCGTAGTCAGGTTCTGAAGTCACGACGGCTTCGCGTGCGGCTCGACGTGCCGCGAGTTCCTGCTGAAGCCCTGACTTGATTGCCTTGCGAACCGTCGTGGGAACGATTCCGTTCGCCACGTTATAGGCGATCTGCTTGCGTCGCCTCCGCTCGGTCTCTTCGATCGCGGCTTGCATGGCGGGGGTCATTTTGTCAGCGTAGAGGACGACGCGGGAGTTGGCGTTTCGTGCCGCGCGGCCCATCTGCTGGATCAGAGATGTTCCGCTCCGGAGGAACCCTTCCTTGTCGGCGTCGAGGACCGCGACGAACGCGACCTCGGGCAAGTCCAGCCCCTCGCGCAGGAGATTGACACCAACCAGCACGTCGAACTCGCCTGTGCGTAGGTCCGTCAGGATCGTCACGCGCTCCAAGGTATCGATCTCGCTATGCAGGTATCGCACACGCAGGCCCTGCTGGTCGAGGTAGACCGTCAGGTCTTCGCAGAGACGCTTCGTGAGCGCAGTGACCAGCACGCGCTCTCCACGAGATGCGATCTCCTTGCACCTTTGCACGAGGTCCGGCACCTGACCATCGGCGGGCAGCACCGTGATCTCCGGGTCCAGAAGACCCGTCGGGCGGATGACCTGTTCGGCGACCTCCCCGCCGCTGCGCTGCAGCTCGTAGGGCGCAGGCGTCGCACTCACGAACATGACCTGCGGGACGATCGCCTCGAACTCCTCGAACCGCAGTGGGCGATTGTCGAGTGCGGCCGGGAGCCGGAACCCGTGCTCGACGAGGATCGTCTTGCGGTTGCGATCACCGTTGTACATGGCGCGGACCTGCGGGATCGTGACGTGGCTCTCATCGATGATGAGGAGCCAGTCGCGGTAGTTCGGCCTTGCAGAAGCTGCCGTAGGCGTCGGGACATCGGAAGGTCCTGAGCCGGAGATGAACGGACCCGAGGGCTGGTCAGCAGGTGGCGCGAAGTCGAAGTAGTCCATCAGCGTGTACGGTCTTTCGCCGGGCGTCCGGCCATCGAAGTACCTCGAGTAGTTTTCAATCCCGTTGCAGTACCCGACCTCGTCGATCATCTCAAGGTCGTACTTGGTCCGCGCGATCAGCCGCTGGGCCTCGAGGAGTTTCCCTTCGGAGCGAAGCTCCATCACCCGGGCGTCAAGGTCCTTGCGGATCACCGCCGTGATCTCCGACAACTCCTCCTGCGGCATCACGTAGTGCACTGCGGGAAACAGGAAGAACTGGCGTTCCTCGGCGATGATCTCGCCGCTCGTCGGATTGATCAGCTCCATACGGTCGATCTCCGATCCGAAGAAGTCCACGCGGACGGCAAACTTCTCGTACGCGGGCCAGACCTCCATGCTGTCGCCCCGCGCGCGATATGTGCCCCGCTTGAACTCGACCTCCACACGCTGGTATTGCATCGCGTTGAGGGCGAGGAAGAGCTCGCGCCGCGGCATCTCGGATCCCTTCGAGAGGGTCAGGACGCGCTGCGCATACGCCTGTGGCGATCCGAGACCGAAAATGCATGAGACCGAGGCGACGACGACGGTGTCGCGCCGCGAGAGGATGTTGCTGGTCGCCGCGAGGCGGAGCTGATCGAGATCGTCGTTGCGGCTGGCGTCCTTCTCGATGTAGATGTCGCGTTGGGGGATGTACGCCTCGGGCTGGTAGTAGTCGTAGTACGAGACGAAGTAGTTGACCGAGTTCTCGGGGAAGAAGTCGCGCAGCTCCTCGTAGAGCTGGGCCGCAAGGGTCTTGTTGTGGCTGATGATGAGCGTCGGTCGCCCAAGTTCCTTGATGACGTTCGCCATCGTGAACGTCTTGCCAGTGCCGGTCGCACCGAGCAGCGTGACAGCGGGCTTGCCCTCGCGCAGCTGAGACACCAAGGACGCGATGGCCGTCGGCTGATCGCCCGTCGGCATGAAGGGAGCCTTCAGAATGAAGCGGCCGGGCGTCTGGGGCATGGCGAATCGTATGTGTGGTCGAAAGGAGACCTACGCACGCGCCGCAGCGAGCAGTTCGCGCGGCTCACGCTTCCCGAGGCGTCTGACCGCGGGTCCCGAGGCGCACACACACGTGGCGATGAGCATCGCCCACGCCCCGGCAATCGCCGGGATCGATGGCCGGAACTCAACACCAAGCCCGAGCAGGAGTCGCATCAGTTTCTGCTCGGACCATGCGGCCTGGATGCCGAGCGCGGTACCGATGATCGCACCGGAGATCGCGATGATGAGCACCTCGGCCAGCACGAGGCGCACCAGCAGCCCGCGGTGCGCGCCGACGGCCCTCAGGATCCCGAACTCGAACGTCCTGATCTCGATCGAGGCGATCACCAGGTTCGCGACGCCGAGGGAGCAGATGGCCATGGCAAAGAGAGCAACGGCGGTCATGATCGTGATACCGCTGAGTACATATGTTCGGATCTCCTCACGGATGCGACGTCCCGAGCCGGCATCGAGGATCGGGATGTCGGCGAGGGACTCGCGGATCATGTCCATGGCCGCCTCGTCGTCCCATTCAGGCCGCAGGTCGATCTGGATCAACTGGACGCTGTCGTTGTTGAAGAGCCGCTTCATGTCGGCTCTCGTGCCGAACACGGCGTGCAGTGCCTGGTTCGTGTAGTCCTCGGAGATGTTGAAGAACTTGCTGACGACCTCGAGCCCCGGCGAGGTCACAACCCCGACGATCTCGAAGGTGTGCGTCTCTTCGCCGACGGAGCAGGTGAACGTGTCGCCGACACCCATGCCCTGTGCGATCATGAACTCTCGCGCGACAATCACGGCACCGCCCCGCTCCAGTTTCGGCAGCGCGGTCTCCAGGGCCCCTTCGACCCAGGTGAGCCGTGCCATCCTGAAGAACGGCTCGGGCTCGAACGCGATGAATGATGTCTTGTAGGATTGGAGCGCCCGCACGCCGAACGCATCGGTGTCGACGAACTGAAGCCCGATCGCGCACGTCTCGGCGACGCAGGGCAACTGGCGTAGGCGTTCCTCCGCCTCTTCGGGCAGGGCTACTCCCGACACGAAGGCGTCGGGAAACTCGAGCTTGTCCAGCCAGTCGCGCATCACCGCGCCACCGTTTGTCCAGATCACCGTCATGATGCTTACACCTGTCATCAGCGCGCCTGCTGTGAAACCGTTTCGGAACGGTGTCGCGGCGATCGATCTGACGAGCAGGCCTCTAGGGAGCCCTATCGCACGCGAGAGCATCCCGGACAACGTCCGGGAGACCATGAGCACGACTGGTGTACCGAGAAGGAAGTACCCGATGAACACGAGTGGCAGCCCGCTCGTCGCGTACGCCCAGAAGATCACCTGCCCATCGCGGGGCACGCTCACCACCAGGAATCCGAACACGATCATCACCAGCGCGACGAGTGCTACCCCGCGTCCCGCGCCGACGCCGACCGGACGGGCACGCAGAGTCATTCCTTCGAGGGGTGTCACGCGCGATGTCCGCCACGCCGGCCATGCGGCACCGAGCAACCCAGAGGAGAACGCTCCAGCGACGCCGAACGCGATGCCGAGCGGCGGCACGTGGAGACCGGCGCCCAGCGCATCGGCGCGGATCCGCGCCACGATGGACGCGATGAGAAGCCCCAGTCCCAGTCCGATCGATGCCCCGATCGCTCCGACGATCGCGCCGGTCCAGATCTGCGCGCGGGCCAGCTGCCCGCGCGACGCCCCGACACACCGAAGGATCGCCAGCTCGCGCTGGCGTCGGGCCACGTCCGTTGTCAGTCCTGTCAGGATGATGAACGACGCCGCGAGCGTGGAAAGCACGATCGCGAGCACAAGCCCCAGTTCGCTCGAGCGGAGATTCTTGTCAAGGCCCGATGTGACCTTCGCGGTCGTCTGGAGGATCAAGGAATCCGGTAGCGACGCGCGCCTTGCCTCGGCTGCGACCTCCGGGTCTATCCCCGGGCGAAGCTCGATGTCCACGCGGGAGAGTTTCCCCTGGACGTCCGTCAGTGACGCGAGCGCTCGCATCGACAGGTAGGCCTGAGGCCTGCCCCCGAGTGGCGGCTGAGGCGCGATCCCGACGACCTTGAGTGGCACCGACGGCTTGAGCAGGCGCGTCACAAGAACGGTGTCGCCAAGGAGGACGCGCTGGCCCGCGTTGAGCCGTGCCGCGAGGTCTGCATCGGGCGTGAACTCGGGAAGCAGCGGTCGAGTATCACCGGGCTTTGGCGGCCCAAGCCGAGCGACCCCGCGATTGGCGGTGCTTGTACGGAGCGACTCGCCGCGGATGGAGAACCGCTCAGCGAGCAGCGCATCGAGCACCACCTCATCGTCCGCCTGGGGCATCCGACCTGCGAGCAGTTTCATTGCAGCGGCCCGTTCCGGCGTGAGTCCGGTCGCGCTCGCCGTGACAAGGATGAGTCGATCTCGCGTGCGATGTATGCCGCTGTTGTCGGGCACAAGCTCTTGGAGCACGGCTCGGAGCACGAGCGTGCGCTCGAGCGCGGGTGAGGCCCTTAGTGTCTCGCTCCACGACGAGGCCTCGTCGAGTCTGGTGGCGTCGATGAGGCCGTTCGAAGTCGACGACTCGAGGCGCAGATCGGAGGACCCCATCGTCTGCGACATCCGCAGCCGGACGGACTCGTTCACTGATCGGATGAGCGACGCGACCGTCACCACAAGCGCGCACGAGAGCGACACCGCCGCGATCAGCAGCCCCGCGTGGGCTTTACGTCCCCACAAGTTGTTGATAGCGAGCCGCAACGCCGGACGCATCAAGCCCCTCCGATTCGATCCTCCCCACGACTCGTCCATCGCGGAGCACCCACGTCTCCCGGCAGTGAGCCGCCGCCGATGGCTCGTGAGTCACCATCACAACGACGACGCGCTTCTCGGAGGCGACCCGGCCGAGGAGCCGCCACAGTTTTTCTGCATTGACGCTGTCGAGCGCTCCGGTCGGCTCGTCTGCGAGGACCACCGGAGGCGAGTAGAGCAGCGACCTCGCGATCGCGACGCGCTGCTGCTCGCCGCCTGAGAGTGCCTCGGGCCTGTGATCGGCACGCTCGGCAAGCCCCAGCTCGCCCAAGAGATCCGACGCTCGGGCTCGCAGCCATGACTGGTTCTCACCGGCGAGCATGCCGGGGAGTTCGACGTTCTCGGTCGCAGTCAACGTCGGTATCAGGTTGAACTGCTGGAAGATGATCCCGACTCCTCGGCGCCGGAACTCTGTCGCCTCCCGGTCGCCTAGCTCGTGGGTGTGCTTGCCACCGATCGAGATGGTGCCCCGATCGGGTCTGTCGAGCGCGGCGAGGAGGTGCAGGAGGGTGGACTTGCCGGACCCTGAGTGCCCCATGATCGCGTAGAAGCCGGGCTCAGTGATGCTCAGATCGATGCCCCGCAGGGCTACGACCTCGCCATGACCAAGCCGATAACTCTTGTGAACATCGACACATTCGATCATGCTGGGTCCGTCCTGCCTCGGCAGGGAAGGCCCACCCGACGGCGGTAACTCCTTCGGAATGTCGATCGCGACGGTTTCGGCGACAGCACCGAATTCAGTGGCCGTGCTTGGCGTCGTACGTCGCGGCGTCCATGGCTTTCGTGAGCGCGGACGTGTCTGTGGCACGGATCTTCACGAGCCACCCTCTTTCATAGGGATCGCTGTTGAGTATGGAGGGGTCTTCCGCCACGGCTCCATTCACCGCTTCGATGGTGCCCCCTACCAGCGAATAGACATCGCTGGTTGTCTTGACCGATTCGATCTCGCCGAGCGAGTCCCCGGTCTTTACGTGAGTGCCCGCGGCTTTCATCTGTGCGTAGGTGACATCGGTCAAGGCGTCGACAGCGAAACGGGTGATCCCGACTGTCACCACATCACCCTCTGTCTTGAACCACTCGTGGCTCTCGGAATACACGCGATCTGACGGGGTGGACATGGATGGCGCTCCGTGGGCCAAGTTGGCGGCCGCGTCGTCGCGGCCCGCTTCTTGGGCTGGCAGATGCTAAGCAGCGGCTCGATGGTGGCAAGGGTCCGACCTGGCAGCAATCGCGATCGAACGGTTCAGGACATCTCTGAGCTGGTGCGCAATCTGCTCGATCCCGGGGGCTTCGCTTGACGCTCGAGGGATATCTTCGTTAGACTCAGGTTCGTTTCGTTCGAAGCGGACTATTTCTCACCCAGCTTTCTCCCCTCCGGACGGCCGGTGCCCTCGGGCCCGGCCGTCTTTGTCGGCAGACTGTGTCGAATCTTCGATCGCGAGAGGTAGCGGGGATCCGTTTGGGGCGATACATTGCCCGTGCATGCTCCTCACGCTTCACGCGAATTCGTTGCGATCGATGCTCGCGGGCCCGAAAGGTCCGCAGCATCTCGCACTCACGGAGTTACCCAGTTTCACGCGCCAGACACTGGGGCTGAACGGGCTGATGATCCCCACAACCATGCTTCGGGGGCTAAGCCGAGAGGAACTCAGTCGTCTTCGGGAGCAGTCTGATCGGGCGGGGTGCGCGCTGCTCTCAATTGTCGAGGATGCTGCGCTTCCGCTTGGGGCGGTCTCTGAGGCGGAGGCACTGGCCGGCCTCGAACGCCTTGCGAGGGTGCTCAAGGCGGGTGCCGCCCTCGGCTGCTCTTCGGTTGTCATCAAGGTGGCATCGAAAGCCGGCGATGACAGCATGAACCGGGCGGTGGACCGGCTCAAATCCGCCTCTGACCTTGCGGAACGTCTGGAGGTGTCGATCATGCTGCACAGCCACACAGGGCTGACTCAGGCGCCGGAGGGCCTCACGGCACTCATCAAGAGGGTTGGTGGATTCCGGGTCGGTGCTTGCCCGGACTTTGCAAGTGCTGCGGCTGCTGCGGACCCTGGCTTATTCATGAAACGATTGACGCCTTATGCCTCTGCCGCGATCGCGGTCACGCAGAGCTTTGTGACCAACCAAGAGAAGTCCACCGAACCCGCGGGTCACGAGATCGACCCGGATGCTGGAGTCGAGCACTCGCCCTACCAGATTGAGCCGCTGCTGAAATCGATGATGGCTGTCGGGTATGACGGTTCCCTCGCGATTGACTACAGAGGCGAAGGAGACGCTACACTGGGAGTGCTCCGCAGCCGTGTGCTGATCGAGCGTTGTGCGGCTTCCGTCCATCGGGAGGAAGAGTGACAAACGGGGCATCGTCGAGCACGATCGGCGTTGGGCTCCTGAGACCCAGGCGAGTCTGCGTGATTCCACAGGAACGACCCATCATCGTGACGGTGGATGGACCTGCTGGTACGGGGAAGTCCTCGGTCTCCCGCGAACTGGCGCGTCGGCTTGGTCTGGACTTTCTCGATACCGGCGCGATGTACAGGGCGGCGACCGCGATCATGCTCGACCGCGGGCTCACGATCGGGCAGGCCGAGCAGCTCGTGGCGTTGGTGATGACGGCGGATCTGCACTTTGACTGGAACGAGGACCCGCCGATGATTCTGGCGTGGGACAAGCCCATCGATCACAGGATCCGTGATGCCGATGTGACGGAGCATGTCTCTCCGGTCTCGGCGATACGTGAGCTCCGCGAGCACATGGTGATCAAGCAGAGGATCATCGGGCACCAGCACCCGCGACTGGTGACGGAGGGGCGTGATCAGGGGAGCGTCGTCTTCCCCAACGCCGAAGTGAAGTTCTTCCTCTGGGCGACGCCTGAGGTCCGTGCGGTGCGACGCGCCGAGCAGTTGCGTGCTGCGGGCGTCGCGGAGGTTGACGTGGCACGGCTGCGTGAAGAGATCGAGGCGCGCGACAGGAGCGACTCCACTCGTGCTGTCGGTCCGCTGGTGTGCCCGGAGGATGCGACACGAGTGGACACGACGGGGCTTGGTTTCGAAGAGGTCGTCCTGCGACTCGAACAAGAGGTTCGCTCTCGCGTCCTGGGAACTTGATGCGTGGGTCACTCGCCGCACGACGATACGCGATCGATTCACTACCGCCTTGCGGTCGTCCTGCTCCAAGTGGTGCTCGCGGCGTTGTTCGGGTATCGGCGATACGGGATCTCACGCGTGCCACGGACGGGTCCGCTCCTTGTGGTTTCCAACCATCAGTCTTACCTGGACTCGGTCGCGGTCGGAACCGCGCTCTACCCTCGCGTCGCGACGCATCTCGCACGCGCAGGGCTCTTCAAGAGGCGAGGATTCGCGCACCTGATCACGAAGTTTCATGCCGTGCCGCTCCGAGAGGAGGAGGGCGATCTCGGCGCGATGCGACTGGTGATCGAACGCCTGAAACTCGGCGATGCCGTGATTATCTATCCCGAGGGCTCGCGCACACACGATGGAGCTATACACGCTTTCAAGCGCGGCGCGACGCTCATCGCCAAACGCTCCGGCTGCACCGTGCTCCCGGTTGCGATCGACGGAGGATTCGACATCTGGCCTCGCTCTCGAGCCCTTCCCCGTCTGTTCCGCGGGCCGCTGCGCGTGCTCATTGGAGAGCCGATCGCGGCAAGTGACCTGCTTGCGGAGGGGGCAGACGCAGGACTTGTCCGGCTTGAGAACGAGGTTCGGCGGCTGCATGGACGCCTGATCCGCGGGTGAAGCACAACGCAGCGCGAAGGCGCACGCTCACTTCGGGCGAAAGAGGCCTTTGGGGTTTGCGTACATCATGTTCGCCTTGTAGAGCCGCTCGTCGGCGAGATGCAGCCCGCGAAGAACCGAAGCGGGTGCGACGGGGTATGTCCGGATGCGGTCCAACCGGTTGTCGATGATCTCGTCGAGGTGCTCGTCCGAGGTCTCCCAGTCGAGATGATCAAACCGGCGGAGGTCGATCGGTGTGCTATAACGCCGCATCGAACGGAACCGTTTGGTGTTGAAGTAATCGTTGAAGTAGGACATCACCAACTCTCGGAGCGTGCGATAGACCGGCTCGCGTCCACGCAGCCCCACGAAGTTGCTCTTGGCGACTGCGCCCCAGAGCCCGCGCTGCTGATAGACCGCGAGCAGGTGGCCGTCATCGTTCTCCGCCGAGATCCACACCACCCGCGGCACGTGTCCGAGCCGCCTCAGGCACGCGCACGCGAGCAGCGCTCCGTCCACGCAGTGCCCCTTGGCGTCGGCGAGTGTCCGCCTTGGACAGCGATAGAAGTTGTCGTCTGAGTACGCAAGTTCATCGAGCATGCACTGGATCTGGTGGGGTGAGGAGACTTTGCGTGGTCGAATCGGCATGGGCAAGACGATAGCCACGAATCCGCCGTTGTGCGGAGTACGATCGGGTGTCTGGCGAGGTCGAAACGAGGGAGAGCGGTTGTGGCAAGCGAGAGAGGCACGGAAGCGATGGCGAAGCGAGCGGGTGGGAAGTCGAAGGCCGCGGTCGTCGAGGCCAAGCCGGTTCCAGCACGGCCGACCGTGGAGCGTGGGGAGCTCAGCCGCGTGATCCGCGTGCGAGGTGCCCGCGAGCACAACCTCAAGGACATCACCGTCGAGATCCCGCGGGACAATCTCGTAGTCATCACCGGGCTCTCCGGCTCCGGCAAGAGCTCGCTCGCCTTCGACACTATCTTCGCCGAAGGTCAGCGCAAGTACATGGAGTCGCTCTCCGCGTATGCCCGCCAGTTCCTCGAACAGTTGAAGAAGCCCGACGTCGACGAGGTCGAGGGGATCCCCCCCACCATCGCCATCGAGCAGCGGTCCGCCAGCGGCAACCCCCGCTCCACCGTCGCCACCACGACAGAGATCTTCGATTACCTGCGGCTGTTGTTTGCGCGGTGCGGGACGCCTCGGAGTTGGGCACCGACGAAGACGAAGAAGGATGGCACGGTTGCGGAACGTTCAGGGGTGCGGATCTCCGCGACCAGCAGCACGCAGATTGTTGACGCGATCATGGCGTGGAAGTCGGGCTCGCGTTTGCTGGTGATGGCACCGGTGGTGCGCGGTCTGAAGGGTTTCCACAAGGAGGTCTTCGAGTCACTCGTCCGCCAGGGGTGGACGCGTGCCCGCGTGAACGGAACCGTTGTCGATCTGCGCGATGCGCTCAAAGAAGGCGGCGAGAACCCGCTCAACCTCGGACGATACGAGAAGCACACCATCGAAGCCGTCATCGATCGCCTCGTGCTCGGCGATGCCGAAGGTGGACGTCAACGCCTCGCAGAGAGTGTCGAGTCAGCACTCAAGCTCAGCAAGGGCAGCGTCGTCGTCTCACGCGAGGATGTCGATGCCGACCGCAAGCCAAAGTGGATCGATCAGGCCTTCAGCAACCAGTTCGCCGATCCCGACCACCCGGAGATCGCCCTCGAAGAACTCACCCCGCGCCTTTTCTCATTCAACTCCCCGCAGGGGGCGTGCCCGCAGTGCCACGGCCTCGGGAACCTGCTCGAGTTCGACCCCGATCTGGTCATCCCCAATCACGAACTCTCGATGGCGCAGGCCGCGGTCGCGGCGTGGAACAAGAACGGCCCCGTCCGTGCGTGGTTCAACCGCCGCCTGAAGAAGTTCTGTAAGGCCTTCGGCGTCTCGTTCTCTCAGCCGGTTTCGACGCTCGATCCGAAGGTCATGCACGCGCTGCTGCACGGCTGCAAGACGCCCATCAAGTGGGACGGCGTCATCCCCAACATCGCCGAGTGGTGGACAACCACGGAGAATCCGGGCGTCAAGGAGTTCCTCGGCACCTTCATGTCGCAGAAGCCCTGCCCCACCTGCTGGGGCGACCGCCTCCGTATCGAGGCCCTGCACGTCCTGCTCGAATCCGACCACAAGGCCGAGGTCGCCCGCGCCTTCAGCCAGTCCGTCATCGGCCGCCCGCGCCACGACGGCACGATGCTGAACATCGCCGAGCTCTCCCGCCTCAACATCCTCGATGCCCTCGACTACATCAACGGGCTCAAGCTCACCGTCGAACAGCGCACCATCGCCGAACCGATCATCAAGGAGGTCAACAACCGCCTCCGCTTTCTCACCAGCGTCGGGCTTGAGTATCTCTCTCTGGATCGGCGTACTGCGACGCTTTCCGGCGGCGAGGCGCAGCGCATCCGCCTCGCCACCCAGGTCGGCAGCGGGCTCGTCGGCGCGTGCTACGTCCTTGACGAGCCGACCATTGGCCTCCATCAGCGCGACAACGACAGGCTCATCGCCACGCTGCGCCGCCTCGCCGACATCGGGAACACGGTCATCGTGGTCGAGCACGACGAGGACATGATCCGCGCGGCGGACCACGTGCTCGACATCGGCCCCGGCCCCGGCGTGCACGGCGGACGCGTTGTCGCCAGCGGCACCGTCGCCGAAGTCGCCGCCACCCCCGGCTCCATCACCGGCGAGTACCTCTCCGGCAAGCGCCGCATCGAAGTCCCCGAAAAGCGCAGGAAGTTGAGCGAGAAGAAGTCCATCACGATCAAGGGCGCCAGGCACAACAACCTCAAGGGGATCGACGTTTCCTTCCCCATCGGCGGCTTCATCTGCATCACCGGCGTCTCCGGCTCCGGCAAGAGCACGCTCGTCAACGACATCCTCCTGAACGCCACCAAGAAGCACCTGCTCGGCTCCAAGGACAAGCCCGGCGAGCACGCGAAGGTCACCGGCCTCCAGAACATCGACCGCGTCGTCGAGGTCGATCAGTCACCCATCGGCCGCACGCCCCGCTCAAACCCCGCGACCTACACCGGCATCTTCGACGAGATCCGCAACATCTTCGCCCAGTCCAAAGAGTCCAAGATCCGCGGCTACAAACCCGGCCGCTTCAGTTTCAACGTCTCCGCTCAGAACGGGGGCGGCCGCTGCGAGGCGTGCCAGGGCCAGGGACTCAAGAAGATCGAGATGCACTTTCTGCCGGATGTGTATGTGCAATGTGAGGTGTGCGAGGGGAAGCGGTACAACCGGGAGACTCTGGAGGTTCTTTACCGGGGCAAGAGCATCGCCGACATCCTCTCCATGACCATCGAGAACGCCTGCACCTTCTTCGAGAACCACCCGAAGGTCCTCCGCAGCGTCAAGTGCCTGCACGATGTCGGGCTGGACTATGTCGAACTCGGCCAGCCCTCAACCACGCTCTCCGGCGGCGAGGCCCAGCGCGTCAAGCTCGCGACCGAGCTCGGCAAGGCGGGCGCCACCCGCAACAACCCCGACGGCGTCGCCTACGGCAACACGCTCTACATACTCGACGAGCCGACGACCGGGCTCCACTTTGAGGACATCCGCAAACTGATCGAAGTCCTCCAGCGTCTCGCGAGCGCAGGCAACACCCTCGTCATCATCGAGCACAACCTCGATGTCATCAAGTGCGCCGACTGGATCATCGACCTCGGCCCCGAGGGCGGCGATCTTGGCGGCACGCTCATTGCCACCGGAACGCCCGAAGACGTCGCCAAGAACGCCAAGAGCCATACGGGGCGGTATCTCAAGTCGATGCTCTCCTGATCCGGCCTTCGACTTCCCTGCAACTTCCGCTCCCCAACTTCCCTAAACTCCACACTCGCCGCGGCACGTTGATCACCACGGCCTTGGATGTCATTTGCGGAGTCCTCCATGACCATCGCCCGTCTCCTCGCTTCACTTCTCCTGAGCACAGCGGCTCTGACAACTTCGGCCCAGTCCGCGGCAACGCCGGCCCAGTCCGTGACGCCCGCTACCGAGCCCGCCGCCCCCGCGCCGGAGCAGGCGGAAGACAAGCCCGCCGAAAAGCCAAAGTGGAATGTCGACAAGCCACCTTACCCCACCTTCGAGCAGACCATCGACGTCGATGAGGGCACGTGGATCTCCCTCGATGTCTCTCCCGACGGCTCCACCATCGCCTTCGACCTTCTCGGCGACATCTACACCATCCCGATGGCCGGGGGCGAAGCCACCAAGCTCACCGGCGGCCTCGCCTGGGACATGCAGCCCCGCTTCTCCCCCGACGGCAAGTCGATCGCCTTCACCTCCGACCGCACCGGCGAGGGCGACAAGGGAGGCGACAACATCTGGGTGATGAACGCCGACGGCTCTTCGCCGCGGCAGATCACCAAGGAGTCTTACCGGCTCTTCAACGGACCCGCGTGGTCACCGGACGGCCAGTTCATTGTGGCCAGAAAGCACTTCACAAGCCGGCGTTCGCTCGGCTCCGGCGAGATGTGGATGTTTCACGTCTCGGGGGGCTCATCTGCCGGTCTCCAGCTCACCACCAAGCGGACCGACCAGAAAGACGTCAACGAGCCGATTTTCTCGCCCGATGGCAAGTACCTCTATTACTCCGAGGATCTCACGCCCGGCGGTTCGTTCGAGTACAACAAGGACTCGAATGCACAGATTTACGCCGTGCAGCGCCTGGATCTTGAGAAGGGCGAGACGATCACGCTGATCGGCGGCCCGGGTGGTGCCTGCCGCCCGACGCCGAGCCCTGATGGGAAGACCATCGCGTTTGTGAAGCGAGTCCGTGCGAAGTCGGTGCTGCACCTCTACGACATCGAGTCCGGTGCGGTGACGCCTATCTACGACGATCTCGAACGCGACATGCAGGAGGCGTGGGCGATCCACGGTGTTTACCCCGCCTTTGACTGGACCCCCGACGGCAAGTCGATCGTCTTCTGGTCACGAGGCAAGATCCGGAAGCTCGACCTCGCATCGAAGCAGGCCTCCGTGGTTCCCTTTCACGTGAAGGACACGCGGACGGTCTCGAAGGCAGTGCGTTCGCCCATCGATCCGGCGCCGGCGGAAGTCGAGACAAAGATGATCCGCTGGCCTCAGGTGACGCCGGATGGAAAGCGTGTCGTCTTCCAGGCCCTCGGGCACATCTATGTCCGTGACCTTCCTCGCGACGGCTCCCCCATGGGCGAGCCCAAGCGCCTCACCAACGACAAGGAGTTCGAGTACTTCCCCTCGCTGTCGCGTGACGGCAAGTTCGTCGTGTACGCCGCGTGGGACGATGAGAAGCTCGGCAGCGTCCGTGTGGTCCCTGTCGGCGGCGGTGCCAGCCGCATAATCACGAAGCAGCCCGGCCATTACGTCGATCCTGTCTTCACACCTGACGGCAAGCATGTCGTGTTCGGCAAGGTCTCGGGTGGGTATCTGACCAGTCCGCTGTGGTCGCGCGACACGGGCGTGTATCGCGTCGATCTTGCGGGAGGCGACCCGGTGCTGGTCACCAAGAAGGGGACCCGGCCGCGGTTCGGCGCGACCGGAGAACGCCTCTTCCTCACCGACTATGCCTTCGAGAAGGAGGCGGACAACGCCAAGCTCATCTCGATGAAGCTCGACGGCACGGAGGAACGCACGCACTACAAGAGCACGTGGGCCACCGAGTACGAGGTCTCACCCGACGGCAAGTGGATCGCGTTCGTCGAGCGTTTCAACGTGTATATCGCGCCGTTCGTTGACACAGGACGGACCATCGACATCGGGCCGGACACCAAAGCACTCCCGATCGCGAAGGCGACGAGAGAGGCGGGAACCTACATCCACTTCTCGTCCGACTCGGCGTCGCTCCACTGGTCACTCGGGCCGGAGCTCTTTTCTCGCGCCCTGACCGACTGCTTCGCGTTCCTCTCGGGTGCGTCTGAGAAACTCCCCGAGCCACCTGCGACAGGGAGGAACATCGGCTTCATGGTTGCGCACGATGCGCCGACCGGCACGATCGCGTTCGTCGGCGCACGCGTTCTGACCATGCGGAATGATGGCGAAGAGATCATCGAGGATGGCGTTGTCATCGTGGAGAGAAGCCGCATCAAGGCCGTTGGTCCGCGAGCATCTACCCCGGTACCGAGCGAGGCGTTCAAGGTTGACTGCACAGGGATGACGATCACGCCGGGTTTCATCGACGCCCACGCACATGGCCCCCTTGGCACGAACGAGATCGTCCCGCAGCAAAACTGGGGCCAGTACAGCAATCTCGCCTTCGGCGTCACCACCATCCATGACCCCTCCAATGACACCAGCACCTTCTTCGCGGCGTCGGAGATGCAGAAAGCCGGGCTCATCGTTGCCCCGCGCCTCTTCTCCACCGGAACCATCCTCTATGGGGCGACCGGCTCCTTCAAGGCAGAGATCAACTCGCTCGACGACGCTCTGTTCCACCTGAAGCGCATGCAGGCCGTCGGTGCGTTCAGCGTCAAGAGCTACAACCAGCCGAGGCGCGACCAGCGTCAGCAGGTCGTCCAGGCCGCGCACGAACTCGGGATGCAAGTCGTCCCCGAGGGCGGCTCAACTTTCATGCACAATCTCACGATGATCGCCGACGGCCATACAGGTGTCGAGCACACCTTCCCCGTCGAGATCGTCTACAAGGATGTTCTCCAATTCTGGAAGGATACTGAGGTCGGCTACACGCCCACGCTCGGTGTCGGCTACGGCGGCCTCTCCGGCGAGTATTACTGGTATGAACACGACGACGTCTGGGCGCAGCCGAAAGTCGCCGCATTCACGCCGCGATCCATCATCGACCCGCGGTCGCGCCGGCGTCAGAAGACCCCGCCGGAGGAGTACAACCAGTTCCTCATCGCACGCATCACCAAGCAGCAGATCGACAACGGCGGGACCGTCCAGATCGGCGGCCACGGCCAGCTCGTCGGCATCTGCTCCCATTGGGAACTCTGGATGTTCGTCCAGGGCGGCATGACTCCGCTCGAAGCCCTGCGCTCCGGCACAATCCACGGCGCGCGATACATCGGGATGGACGCTCACCTCGGCACCATCGAGCCGGGCAAGCTCGCCGACATCATCGTGATAGAGAAGGACCCGCTTGCCGACATCCGGAACACGCAGACCGTCAAGTACACCATGGTCAACGGTCGCTTGTATGACGCGAACACGCTCGACGAGATCGGCAACACCCAGCGCAAGCGTCGGCCCTTCTTCTTCGAGACCGCCGGCTCACCAGATCGAACCACACTCTGGGCGGGCGGGTGCGCCGGCTGTGGCCTGGTCGGTGCCGGGTGTGAGCCGGCCGATGCGTATCGAGATCGTCCGTGGGGATACCACTGATTCGAAATCCATAGGGAGACTCCGATGAGATTCCCGTTCATTCCCGGAGCTCTGTGTGCGCTGCTAGCGTGTGGCACCACACCCGCGTTTGCACAGACGCACGCGGAGACCACGATCCCGTACCTCGTTTCGTTGCCGGCGGAGACCCCGCCGGACCAGCAGGCACGCGTTGTCCTGGTGATGCCTCCGGGTACCCAGTCCGAGTCGATCGCACGAATCACGATGGACCGCGCGTTCGGTGACGCTCTGGCCGCTCACGGGTATGTGATCGTCATGCCGTATGTGGCCGATGCACGTGCCAAGATCGGCGTCGAGGCCATGACAGAGCTCTTGCACCACGTGTCTTCGGTGTCGGGGATCACCACTGAGAAAGCAGTCGTGGTCGGCATCCAGAATGGCGCGAAGGCCGCGTTCGAGTTCGCTGTCAAGTATCCCGAGCGAGTTGCCGGACTTCTCATCATGCCCGGCCTTCCACCGCGCGAGTGGATGTCGGGCGAGGCACACACCCGCATGCTCAGCTCTCTGAAGAGCATCCCAGTCTCGATGTACGTCGGAAGCACGGACACCAGGTGGAGAGCCGACATGGAACCGCTCGCCGCAGACCTTGCAGCAGCCGGGATCGCGTGCACACTCAAGGTCGTGGAAGGCGATGGCCACGCACTGTCGTCGATCACACCAGATCGGATCGCCGACGCGATCCGCCGGCTTGATCGCCTCGCTGCGGGCATCACTCCTGAGAACGAGGTGGGGTCGATGCTCGATGCGTGGCACGACGCCGCGGCACGGGCCGATGAGGATGCCTACTTCTCTGCCTTCGCGGATGCGGACTCGATTTTCATGGGTACTGATGCGACGGAGAGGTGGACCGCGACCGAGTTCCGAGCGTGGGCCAAACCCTACTTCGAGCGTGGCCGTGCCTGGTCATTCAAAGTCGTGGAACGTCACGTCTACCTCTCACCCGACGAGTCGCTCGCGTGGTTCGACGAGGTGCTGGACACACCGAACATGGGGCCGTGCCGCGGATCGGGAGTAGCCGTGCGGCAAAGCGGCGGTTGGAAAGTCGCGCACTACAACCTGACGGTTCCGGTTCCGAACGCCATCCTTGACCGGGTCGTGGAGATGGTGAAACAGGAATCCTCGAGCCCGACGTTGCCAACCAAGGGCGGTGATTGACCGGACAAAGTCCGGATTTGGAATCCGGGCACCTGCCACCCGGTACACTCTGTCCCCCGTGTCCTCGGGATCCGGGGTCGAGCCACCTCATGGGCGCGTGCCGCGCCTCAGTGCTGGACGTCCAGAGCTCGGACGCCCAAAGCCAAGGAGCATCTATCGTGTCGATCGTCCGAAACTCTCGTGGAGCAGTGTCCGTCATCGCCTTCCTCGCCGGCACCGCTATTGGTGCGATCGCAGCTGCAGGTGCAGCAGCGGATATCACCCCCTCTGGTTCGATGCTGCGTTGGCCTGATGTGAGCAAGTCGCACATCTGCTTTGTGTATGCGAACGACATCTGGATCGTTCCCCGCACTGGCGGACTAGCCAGCCCCGTCGCCAACCCACCGGGACAAGAAGCGTTCCCGAAGTTCTCGGCGGATGGCAAGTCGATCGCGTTTGTAGGGAACTACGACGGGGGTAGGGATCTCTACATCGTCGATCTCGACACATCGCTCGCGGGGAATCCGGCGCGGCGTGTGACGCATCACCCCGGCGCGGAGAACCTCGCGGATTGGAATCCCGATGGCTCGCTGCTTTTCATGGGGAACGGATTTGCTGGCCTCCCGCGTCAGACCCAGCTCCTGAAAGTTCCCGCTGAGGGTGGGCTTCCGACGCACCTTCCGGTGCCATACGCAGGATTCGGCTCTATCAGCCCAGACGGAACCTGGCTGGCGTACACACCCCACAGCACAGATACGCGGACGTGGAAGCGCTATCGGGGCGGCATGGCGACCGACGTCTGGCTCTTCAATCTCAAGGACAATTCCTCCAAGCGCATCACCGACTGGGAGGGCACCGACACGATCCCGATGTGGGTTCCGGGCGGCGATGGCAAGGTCGTGTACTTCCTTTCCGATCGAGGTCCAGAGCATCGTCTCAACATCTGGTCATACAACCTCGGAACGGGCGCGTCCACCCAGGTGACAAAGTTCACCGAGTTCGACGTGCGCTGGCCATCGATCGGACCCGGCCCGAACGGGAAGGGCGAGATCGTCTTCCAGCACGGCTCGGAGTTACGCCTGCTTGATCTGGCCACCGGCAAGGATGCGGTTGTGAAGGTCACAATTCCCGGGGATCGCCCGACCCTGCGCAGCCGCACGGTCGACGCCTCGGGCCTGACGCGCGGTGCATCGATCTCACACTCCGGCAAGCGTGTCGCCGTCGAGTCCAGAGGCGACATCTGGTCAATACCGGCGAAGGAGGGCGTCACACGCAACCTCACCCGCACCGACGGGATCTTCGAGCGCGATCCGGCCTGGTCACCCGACGGGCGCTGGATCGCGTACTTCTCCGATGAATCCGGTGAGTACGAGCTCTGGGTGCGTCCATCTGACGCGACTCCGCCAGAGAAGAAGAATGACAAGGCCTCCAAAGACGGCGATGCCGCAGACAGCGGGGATGCCACGAGCGCGGCCGACCCCCGCAAGCTCACCTCGCTCGGTGCCGGGTTTCGGTACAGCCCGCTATGGTCACCCGATTCCAAGCACATCGCGTTCACAGACAAAGGAGGAGCGCTCTTCCTGACGAACGCCGCAACGGGCGAGACAGCCGAAATCGATCGGGATCCGTGGGCGGCATCAGTGTGGAAGTCCTTCTCCCACGACTCTACCTGGCTCGCGTATGAGCGTTCCGATGAGAACAACCGCAACAACTGCGTCTGGCTGTTCAATGTGGTCACGGGCGAGAAGCACAAGGTGACGAGCGAGATGACCTCGTGCTCGGCTCCTACCTTCGACGCCAAGGGTGACTGGCTCTTCATGCGTTCCGCCCGGACATTCTCCGCTCCGATCTACAGCGATCTGGACACGACGTTCATCTATTCCGGTACACAGGTGCTTCTCGCAGTGCCGCTCCGGTCCGACGTGAAGAACCCATGGGCCGTGAAGAGCGACGAGGAGACCATCAAGCTCGACAAGAAGTCCGAGGCGAAGGACTCCAAGGACTCTGAGAAGAAGGATGGAAAGTCGGCCGGCACCGCGGAGTCGGCTGCCGATGACGGGATCTCAGGGTCATGGCAGGGTTTCGCAGAAATCCCGGGAGAGAATGGCCAGAAGATCAATCTCCCGTTCGCGCTCAACGTCACGTTGAATCCAGACGGCTCACTCAGCGGCAGCATCGTGAGTGCCATGGGCACTATGCCGGTCACCGGTGGCTCGTTCGACAAGGCCTCCGGCATGCTCACGATCTCGATCCGCACGCCCGACGGCGAGGCCGGAACCATCTCAGGGACCGTGAAGGGCGAATCGTTCACCGGCACGTGGATTGGTGGCGACCAGTCCGGGCCGGTCACGATGACTCGTGAGTCGAAGGCCGCGCCAAAGTCCGCAGAAGCCAAAGACGCAGATAAGGATGACGACAAGAAGGACGCCGAGAAGAAGGACGAGAAGAAGGAAGCTCTCAAGATCGAACTCGACGGTCTTGAACAGCGCGCCATCCAGCTCCCCATCGGCTCGGGCAACTTCGGTGCGATGGCCGTCACCGAGGACAACAAGCTGATCTACGCCCGCGGCCCGGCCCGTGGAGGCCAGGACCCTTGGTCCATCAAGATCTACGACCTCGCAGACGAGTCGAAGGAAGAGAAGACCGTCACGAGCGGTGCCGCGTCGTTCGCGCTCTCGGCGGATCGCAAGAAGCTCATCGTTTGGAGGGGTGGCGGGAACATCACCATCATGGATCCCGCGGCAGGAGGCGGCAAGTCCTCGAATCCGCCTGTGAACAACCTCTGGATGCAGATCGATCCTCGCAAGGAGTGGAGCCAGATCTTCACGGATGTGTACAGACTCCAGCGTGACTTCTTCTACGAGCCGACGCTCCACGGCGTGGACTGGGACGCCATGCGGAACCGTTACGCATCGATGCTCGCCGATTGCGTCACGCGCGAGGACGTCAACTGGGTCATCGCCGAGTTCATCTCGGAGCTGAACGTCGGCCACGCGTACGTCACAGGTCCCGGCGATGTCTCGTCTTCAGGACCTTCGCGTCCGGTCGGCATGCTCGGCGCTGACTATGAACTCGTACCTGCATCTGGCGACTCGCCCGCGGCATACCGGATCACCAAGATCCATGCGGGCGGCATCGCAGACACCGACGCGCGTGGCCCCCTGTCGCAACTCGGCGTGAATGCGAAGGTCGGAGACTTCCTTCTTGCGGTCAATGGCCAGCCGATCGACACGACGCGTGATCCGTTCGCGGCATTCATCGGCACGGCGGGCAGGCCCACACAGATCACTCTCAGTGACAAGCCGGTCATCGATGGCTCTGAGCGGGTGGTCCTTGTGACGCCTATCGGTGATGAGACAAACCTGCGTTTCCGCACCTGGATCGATGCCAACCGCCGGTATGTTCACGAGAAGTCGGGCGGAAGGATCGGTTATATCTACGTCCCCAACACCGGCATCGACGGACAGAACGAGCTGTTCCGTCAGTTTGCCGGTGAGCGAGGCCGCGAGGCGCTCATCATCGACGAGCGCTGGAATGGAGGCGGGCAGATACCCACTCGCTTCATCGAACTCCTCAACCGACCCGCGCTGAACTACTGGGCACGCCGCGATGGTAAGGACTGGGTCTGGCCGCCCGACGCGCACAACGGTCCCAAGTGCATGCTCATCAACGGGCTCGCCGGCTCCGGCGGCGACATGTTCCCGCACTTGTTCAAGCAAGTCGGACTCGGCAAGCTGATCGGTACCAGAACCTGGGGCGGCCTTGTCGGGATCTCAGGCAATCCGGGCCTGATCGACGGCGGTGCGATCTCTGTGCCCACCTTCGGCTTCTATGAGACCGACGGGACCTGGGGCATCGAGGGACACGGTGTCGATCCTGACATCGAAGTGATCGACGATCCCGCGCTCATGGTCAACGGCGGCGACCCGCAGCTCGACCGTGCGATCGACCTCATGTTGAGCGAACTCCAAACCAAGCCCTACGCACCCCCCGCGCGCCCCAAGAGCCCGAACCGTGCGGGCATGGGAATCGCCGAAGAAGACAAGTGATACGATCCTGAGACGTCACACACAACGAAGCGGCCCCGGCATTCCACCGGGGCCGCTTCCTTTCACGTGACGCCTCGCAGTGCTTTCTACGACACATCGGATACCTGTGATGGCGGCAGTCTGCCCGTCGCCCTCTGCTCCCCGCAACCAAGCCCGCAAACTGCGCACGAATTGGCACGGGCGGGTGCGATCGCTTGCGAGAGCGGCTCGGACGACCGGGCCGGCGCGAATCGGCACAAGCCCTTGTCACTTGCGGACTTGGGCGAGCCAGTGCGATCGGATGCAAAGGGGGACGAAAGTGCCGAGGGGCGGACTCGAACCGCCGACCTCCGGGTTATGAATCCAGCGCTCTAAACCAGCTGAGCTACCTCGGCGTCAGTGCCGTTGAGTATATCCAACCCCGGATCGGACTTCCCGACCAGCGCAGTACGAGCATGAGTGTGTGTCGCGTCACTGGACCGGCTCGATCTCGAACTCCAGGACGGCGAAACCGTCGAGTTCGAAGTGCTCGACCGTGATCTGGACGGTCCGGTCACGGTCGAGGCGGAACTCGCCCGTGTCGCGAGTCGGGGCGTGCCACGTCCAGTTCTCGATCACTGCCTCGCCATCGACGAGAACACGCACGCCATCATCCGACAGTGTCCTAACGCGCCAGACTCCCGACTTGAGCGGCATACTTGTCGTCGCGATCGTCCCGAAACGATCCTTGCCGATATCCGCGTCGCCGAACTCAGCCCCGAGACCCAGGTCGCGAGGCCCACCGTGTCGGTACGCCAATCGCACACCATCGACGGTCACGCTGCGAGAGTGAGGCCCATACGACTCGGCTCGCCACCCCTCGATGCTCTCTCGCGGATCGACCGACCACGGGAAGAAGCGAACGGTCCACTCCGCCCCCACGAGCGTTCCGCGAAGCACCTTCTCGATCCCCTCACCCTTGAGGACTACCAGATAGGGGTGCACGCCTGGACCCGCGCTCACACGTACTTGCGAAGGTCCTGAGTCGGCGGTTTCGAGAGTTGTCGAAACACCTTCGGATCTGCTCTCAACGGAGAGCTTCCCAGGCGACCCCCACACCTCGTAGCGATGAACACCCCCGGAACGGTCCAACTGGCGGAGCATCGGCGATGCGTGATCCCATGGTCCCCATTCACCCATGACGATGTTCTGGCGACCGGAGAGATGGGCGCGTGCTCCGACGGGTCGCGTCGTACCGAACGCGACATACGCGGGGAGGGCAGCGGACGGCACAGCATCGCCATCGGTGAGTCCTTCTCCACCCTGGACTCTCACAGATTCGGTGACACCCTCAAACGTGTTGCCGAAGGCGACGGTTCTGCCGGTCGCCCTGAGATGCACTCCGACGCGATCTCCGTTGAACCCGTTCAACGCGACGATGTTGTCGGTCGAGCCGCGATGGTTCTTCTTGGCCCACGGTGTTCTCAACAACGCTCCGTCATCGTCAGTCCACAGGTGGACCCCCGCAGCGTTCGCTTGGAACTCGTTCTCGCGGATCGCGTTGCCACTTCCGTGCTCGATATTGACGCCTCCACGCTCAAGCCCGTATCCGCTCGAACCGTTGCCGTTGAAGACGTTGAAGGCGATGAGGGATTCCTGCGAGTATCCGCCCCAGATCCCGCAGATCGCGTTCTCTACAAATCGATTCCCGATGATGCGGTTTCCGAATGAGAATGTCATCTCCAATCCGTGGGCCGGAGAGTACGAGAGATCGTTCGCGATGAAGAGATTATCGTTGCAGCCCTTTCTCGCGTGATCGAAGCCCTCAGGACCCGGCACCTCGCCGAGTGCTTCCTTGCCTCCGAAGCCAAAGATCCCATCACCGCCGTGAGTGATGGAGTTCTCAGCGATGAGGTTGTTGTTGCACTGCTCGAACATGAGCAGCCCTGCGGAATCCAGCCCTCTGTTGTAGACCCCGTGGGAGTATCCGCGAACACAGAAGTCCAGCGCGTTGCGGGTGATCGCGTTCCCGCTCGAACGCCACATCGCGATGCCCCATCCGGAAAGGAATGAGCAATCGTTGTCATAGAGTCTCGAATCGTTCACGCGATCAAGCACAATCCCGTTCTGCCCCTCACGAACCAGGACGTTTCTCACCTCGACGCCACGAGAGCGCTCGATCGCCAAAGAGGCCCCGTAGCTTGTCACCCACTCGCGGTTGTCGTTCGAGTGTGGCCAGAGCCAGTCGCCCGATTCCTCCGCCGCTGGAGTGGATCTCAAACGCTGCCTGAAATGGTCGCGGAAAGTCGCACCGTCGATCACCAACCCATCGGCCTCTCTCGCGAGCAAGCCGACGCGAAAGCCCTCGATGGCCGCACCCTCGATTCGCACGTTCGTGTGCCCCTCGATGACGAGACCTATGCCAGCCATGGCATCACCCGGCGTGCCGACCTGTGCACCACGCAGGACAGACCCCGGCTCGAATCGAATGGTCAGGTCGGAGCCCTGGATCCTGATAACGCCGTTCGCATTCGTGTCGGCAATGACGGTCCCGGGAGCGATACGCACCAGACATGAACGATCAATGACCGTGTCGTCTGACACGATCTCGACGATCGGGAGATCGGCCAAGCCATCGGCCCCGAGCGTGAACGCGAGAGCCGCCGCGATGCTCATCCACATGATACTCGGTCCCTCAAGGGCGAATCGCCCACCTCGCAGTGAAGCCATCTCACGCCCCTGAGACGATCCACAACCATCATTCAGCTCGGCTTTGCTTCGCTCTGGATCGGCTGCTCAACCTGCTCCGCAGTGCTCACACGGGCATCTACACCGCCTGAAGTCAGGGGAGGCCTCGCGACCGAAGACGGCTTGCTGGACTCGCGTTCGATCTCGTCCTCAACACCCTTCAGCCCCTTTTTGAACTCGACGATGCCCTTCCCCAGACTCTTGCCGACCTCCGGCAACCGCTTGCCGAAGAGCAAGAGTCCGATCGCGAGGATCACGATCAGTTCCGTGGTGCCGATGGGCCCGATGCCGAATGCCAGCGTGTTCATCGCGTCTCCGATGGGTGCTGCCGCAGCTGCCGATGCCCCGCACCGGTCTGACCCATTGTATATCCCAAACGGCTCAGGGATTCGATCATCGAACCGATCCCAGACGCGCCGTGTACCGGCGCTCACATGCCTCGGCGACGTTCACAAGCAGCATCGCAACCGTCATCGGCCCAACGCCACCGGGCACGGGCGAGACCCAGCCGGCGACGCGGCTGACCTCTTCGAACGCCACATCCCCCACCGTCTTCATCTTCCCATCCGGTCCCTGGACCCGGTTCACGCCCACATCCACCACGATCGCGCCCGGCTTGACCATCGCCGCGGTAATCAGCCCCGGCACGCCGGCCGCGGCGACGAGGACGTCCGCCGAGCGGCACAACTCTTCCAACCCCCACGTCGCCTTGTTGCACGAGATCACCGTGGCATCCTGCCTCATCAGCAGCACCGCGATGGGCTTCCCCACCACATCCGAAGCCCCGACGACGACGCACCTCTTCCCCCGCAGGTCCACACCTGTGGACTCGATCATCTTGACGGTCGCCAAACCCGTGCATGGGGCGAGCGATGACCTTCCGTACACCACATTCCCGATATTTGCAGGGTTGACGCCCTCAACGTCCTTGTCGGGCGAGATCAGACGCTGGACCCGATATGGATCCACACTCTGCGGCAGCGGGACGTGCAACATGATTGCGCTGACCGTCTCGTCCGCGCTCAAGAGGAGCACCCGCCCCGCGATATCGTCGAATGTCGCGCTGCCGGGCAGGAGATGCAGGCGATAGTCAATGCCCAGGGCCTGGCATGCCTTGGCTTGGTTCTCAGAGTACAGCCGCGCCGACGAGTCCCCCGAATCCACCAGAACCGCATCCAATCGCACAGCCCCGCTACCAGACCCTCCCACGCCAGTGCCCGGCCCTGCCCGCTGCGTCAGCGCGCGCACCCGCTCGGCAACAAGCTCCCGATATGACCTTGCGAGTGCGATGCCGTCAATGATCCGTGCCGCCATGCTGGCATGGTAAGCGGCCAGCTCAATCCTCGATAGGTCGCAAGCACGGCCGATCGCAAGTACCATTCAGCCGTGACTGCTGAGACCCGACGCATCCTCGAGCTCCGCGAACTCCTCACCCGTGCGAATCGCGCGTACTACGCCGACGCGCACCCCATCATGTCCGATCCCGAGTTCGACAAGCTCCTCGCAGAGCTTGCCGCACTCGAAGCAAAGCACCCCGACCTCGCGGACCCCGACAGCCCCACCGCACGCGTCGGAGGCGAGCCGATCAAGGGCTTCACCACCGTCAAGCACGCCCACCCGATGCTCAGCATCGACAATACGTATGACGAGCAAGGCGTCCGAGACTGGACCGATCGCATCTCCCGCGCGCTCGATCCCAAGAAATCCAAAGCCGAAACCGGCCCCTCCCTCTTCTCCGACCCATCACCCCCTTCGCCCCCCGGTCCCTCCACCCCTCCGGCCCTTCTTTCCTGCTGCGATCCCAAGATCGACGGCGTCGCCCTCTCCCTCCGCTACGAGCGAGGCAGACTCGCCCGCGCCGTCACGCGAGGCGACGGCGAGAAGGGCGACGATGTCACCCACGCCGCCCGCGCCATCCGCGCGATCCCCGTGGTCCTAACGGCAACCGAGAAGAAGGCCGCGCCCGTCCCCGACGTTCTCGAGGTCCGTGGTGAGGTCTACATGACACTGAAGGAGTTCGAGAAGCTGAACAAGCAGCGCGAGGAAGAGGGCGAGGACCTCTTCCTCAACCCACGAAACACGACAGCAGGCACCCTCAAGAACCTCGACCCCAAGCTCGTCGCGTCGCGAAACCTCTCGTTCTGTGCCCACGGGCGAGGCGAGATCTCGGATCCCGGCTTCGCGGCGTCCCACTCGGATTTTCTCACGCGCATCAAGTCCCTCGGCATCCCGGTCACTCCCCACCTTTACACATGCACGGGCGTCGAAGAGATCCTCGCCGCGATCGCCGACTTTGATACCAAGCGGCGCACGCTCCCGTACGCAACCGACGGCATGGTCGTGCGTGTCAACTCATTCGAGCAGCAGGCCGCGCTTGGCAGAACGTCAAAGTCTCCGCGCTGGATCGTCGCCTTCAAGTATCCGCCCGACCGCGTGATGACGAAACTGCTCGACGTTCTTCACCAAGTCGGCAAAACCGGCAAGATCACACCCCGCGCCGTGATGGAGCCCGTCCTCGTCGCCGGCTCAGTCGTCAAGCACGCCACGCTCCACAACTACGGACAGGTCCGCCAGAAGGACATCCGCATCGGCGACACCGTCGAGATCGAGAAGGCCGGCGAGATCATCCCGTATGTCGTCGGCGTCGTCCTCGACAAGCGACCGAAGAACGCGAAGCCCATCGTCGCTCCCGACACCTGCCCCGAGTGCCAGGGCACCGTCGAGCCCGAGCCTCCCGAGTCCCTCGAAAGGCCCGAGTTCGAGACCGGACGACGCTGCATCAACCCCGAATGCCCCGCGCAGATCTACGAGAAACTCGTCTGGTTCTGCGGCCGCAAACAGATGGACATCGAAGGCCTCGGCGAGAAGACCATCTCCCAGATCCGCGCCGACGGTCGCATCCCCCTCAACACCTTCGCAGACATCTTCCACCTCAAGGACCATCGCGTCACGCTCCTTGAGATCGAGCGCATGGGTGAGAAGAAGGTCGACAATCTTCTCGCGGGCATCGAGGCCGCAAAGTCACAGGGACTCGCGCGAGTGCTCGCCGGCATGGGCATCCGCCACGTCGGGGACACAACCGCCAAGCTCCTCTCCCGAAACTTCAAAGACTACGACGATCTGATGAGCGCGTCTGTCGAGAATCTCATGCCCAAGGCCCTGGGCAAATCCGAAGCGATTGCGCTCGGATACGCCGAGTCTCCGGCCGATCGCCCGGAGACCGGGCTTGGGCGTGAGACCGCTCCGATCATCCACGCGTATCTCCACAGCCCCGTCGCGAAGCACACCTTCGCAGCCCTCCGCGATGCGGGTGTAGACCTCACCTCAAAGGACTATCGCCCACCTACGTCCGCAAGAGCCACGCCCGCCGCAAGCGGCCCCTTTGCAGGAAAGAAGATCGTCCTTACCGGCACGCTCGAAGCCTTCGATCGCACTGCTCTCACCCAGCTGCTCGAGTCACTGGGCGCGAGGGTCAGTGGCTCTGTCTCGTCGAAGACTGACCTTGTCATTGCCGGACGCGAGGCCGGATCGAAACTCGACAAGGCCCGCGAACTCAACATAGAAGTCTGGGACGAACAACGCCTGCTTCAAGCGCTCGACCGATCCTGACGATCTACAGCCGTTGCGCGCTCTTGTCACGCGCTGTTATCGGTCTCCCGCTCCGCCCCGCACTGGCCCCCAAGCCACGCCCCGGCCCCCCGCCCTCCGCCAAGGACCACGCGTGCAGAATCTCGAGTTCAAATGCGAGCTCCGTGACCTCGCGCTGGCGCGATCGATCATCCTTCGCCTCGGCGCGGTCCATGTCGGCACGCTCGAACAGACCGACACCTATTACCGCGTTCCCAGTGGTCGCCTCAAGAAGCGTGAGACCGTCGGCGAGCCGACCGAGTACATCTTCTACAACCGTCCCGATCGGCTGAATCCCAAGATCAGCCAGTTCACGATCTTCTCCGAGCCCCAGGCCGTCGAACGCTTCGGATCAACACCACTCCCCACCTGGGTCGTCGTCCGGAAGGTCCGAGAACTCTTTCTCCTCGGGAACGTCCGAGTCCATCTCGATCAGGTCTCAAAGCTCGGCACGTTCCTCGAGTTTGAGGCGATGGTCACCAACGCGGTGACGGTCGAGCACTGCCAGAAGCAGCTCACTGAGCTCCGTGGCACCCTCGCGCCGGTTCTCGGCGAACCGATCGGCTGCGGCTACAGCGATCTCCTCGCAAAGGACGAGGACGATCAACCTCAGAAGCTTCTGGGTCCGGGACGCGCCTGAGATCGTGGACGTAGCAGCCCTGGCTCAAAATGACCATCTTGAACGTTTCGCACGAATGGCCGACTTGTGCGGACTATGCGATCTGGTTACACTCTGTTCGGAGTTCCGGAGAAGTCATTGGGGACTACGAGTCGAAACTCAGCCAGCAGTCCGCACCTCCGCGCGTTCACGCTCGTTGAGGTCTTCGTTTCGATGGCCATCATCGGAAGTCTTCTGGCGATCGCCCTGCCCATGCTTGCTCGAACGATGGGAGCCGCGAAGGGATTCCGTTGCCAGGTCGCGCAAAGGACTGTCGCCTTCGACTTCGCTGTGTTCGCGAATGACGACCTGGGACCTGATCGGGGTAACGACACTTCGCTCAACGGACGCTTCACCATCGAGACGTTCCAGAACAGCCAGTACGGACTGTCTGAGTTCTGGCGCTGGGGATCGGGCACCACACACACGCTTCCTGACAACGCCGACAACGATCCGATGCGCTGCGCGGAGGTGAAGTCGCCGATCAAGGTGACGCGTTCGCTCTCTTGCACTGACGGCGGGGTGACACCAGCCGCAAGCATCTCGTTCGGTTTCAACCTCCGGCTGCATCGTCGGCCGGTCGTATCAGATGGCGTTCCTCGTTTGGAGCCGGTGCAGCTCTCTGGTGCGGTTCTCGAGTCCGGTTCCACGCCGCTCTTCTGGGACGTGGATGGCCGCGTTGCATCCACGAGGGGCCTGAACCCTGTGTTCTCGGCTCCTTCGCTCGCTGACACTGATACGCTGGGAGCGAACACCTACTGGTTTCCTGCGATGAGGCATAATGGTGCGGCAAATGTCGCGTTCATCGATGGGCACGTCGCGGCTTCCCGCGCACCTCTCGAGGAGCCCGGCTGGAACTGGAAGCCGATGCGGCTGCGTTGAGGTCGCGCTGCTGTGCTGACGCTCCGACAAAAGTTCGGCTTGCTCTTGGCCGGCCTCGTTGCAGCGGTGCTTCTGCTTCAGGCGACGGCAGTGTGGTCAATCGTCATTCTGGAACGGGAGATCGCGTGGCCGATGCGTGGTGCGGAAGCGTCGTTGCGCTCGATCTCGGACAGCCGTCGGACTGTCGAGAAACTCGCGCAGGCACTCGGCCACGATACATGGCTTCTATCCACCGCGCCGACACGCGAGCGAGAGGTTGATTCCGCTGCGGTCTCTACGTTTGCGGAGCTGCTGCTCCAGCAACTCGACCAACTCCAGAGCCCCGACAGCGAGATCGTGCGAACAGGGATCTCATCCACACGCACCCTGATGCGACAGGGCGAGGCAGCGGCGGCTGCGGCGATCGAAGCGGCGACCACGCCGGATCGTATAGGCGTTGCTATCGCCGAGCTGTCGACGATCCACAACCTGCTCGGGAGACTGGAGCAGCACGTGCTGAACAACACGACGCTACAGGTTCGTCATGCAACGACGATCCGTGCGTATGTGCTCGGTGTTTCTGCGGCATGCCTCGTCGCGCTCGCCCTGACCGTGCTTCTCGGCCTGCTCCTCTTTACTCGCTGGATCGTGCAACCGGTCGCGATGCTCCGCACCGCCACCACCCGTATCGCGGCGGGCGATTACGGGCATCGTGTGCCGGTGCGAGCAGGAGATGAGATCGGACAATTGAGCGGCGAGGTCAACCAGATGGCCCAGACCATCGGGACCATGATCGAGGAACGCGTCGAGCGGGAACGGCTTGCAGCGGTCGGAGAGATGGTGCGACGAGTGACGCACAATCTTCGGAACCCCCTCTCCGGGATCCGTTCGCTTGCCGAGGTGACACGCGCAGAGCTGCCTCATGATTCCGACTTGCGCGATGTGCAATCCAGGATCATGGCCACGGTTGATCGATTTGAGATCTGGCTCCGAGACTTGCTCCGAACGACACAACCCTTGGAGCTGGTGCCGGTGCGCCTCGGCGTCAATCGCTGGATCAACGACATCCTTCCCACGTTGCTGCCACTCGCTGAGAGCAAGAGTGCTCTGCTCAATATCCAAACCTCTCCGGCTGAGGTGTTTGTCATGGCGGACCCCGTGCATCTGGAGCACGCTGTGATCGCTGTGGTCACAAACGCGATCGATGCGGCCGGCACTGGAGGTCGGACAGTGGTGAGCGTAAGCCCCGACGGTCAGGACTGGGTACGGATCGACGTGATCGACGACGGACCGGGTATCCCCGCAGAACACCGACAGAGGATCTTTGAGCAGCACTTCACAACAAAGCCCGGAGGCACTGGCATCGGACTTGCAATGGCTAAGTATGTCATCCAACAACACCGCGGCACCATCACCTCCGAATCAGCAGAACACCCCCTACTCTGGCGTCAAGGCGCGAAAATTGGTGCCTGCATCCGCATCCGTATCCCATCAGCACCCGAACATTGAATGGCCAGTACTGGCCATTCCGGGGAAGCAAGTGGCCAGAATTCTGATCATCGAGGATGAGTCGAACATTCGATTCACGATCGCCCGATCCCTCCGTGGCAACGGGCACGAGATTGTGGAGTGCGAGTCATTGCCGGAAGCCGACGAGGCGATGGCTCAATCGCGTTTCGATGCGATCCTCACCGATGTGAATCTTGGTTGCGGCAACGGGATTGATCTTGTGGCCCGGCTGCGCGAAGAGGGGTTTGACGGTGTGATCATCGTGATGACGGGATATGGCTCCGTTGAATCCGCAGTAAGGGCGATGAGAGTCGGGGCGGACGATTACCTGGAGAAGCCGGTTCGTCTCGATGAACTCGGGATCCTGGTGAACCGACTTCTGACGGCCCGCGCAGACCGGCGCAAACTGCGTCTTTACAAGAGACTCGAGGGAGTGGGCGGCGCGGTGTCGGGTGTCATCGGGCAGAGTCCTGGGTGGCTCCAGACGCTCTCGCTCGCAGAGCGAATGGCGCAGAGCCCGTTACCTTCAACCCACGACCCGCGGGCGGGTGCATCGCTGCCCACGATACTCCTGCTCGGTGAGACAGGGGTAGGGAAGGGCGTGCTCGCCCGGCACATCCACGATGCCTCGCTCAAGGCCTCAGGGTCTGCCGACGCGCCATATGTTCATGTGAACTGCTCGGCTCTGCCTGCGGCACTGATCGAGTCTGAGCTCTTCGGGCATGAGCGTGGGGCCTTCACCGACGCGAGGGCATCCAGAGAAGGCCTGTTTGAGATGGCGGATGGTGGAACGATCTTTCTGGATGAGATCGGTGACATGCCGCTGGAGTTGCAGGCAAAGCTCCTTTCCGTGCTCGAGCGCGGCATGATCCGGCGAATCGGCGGCTCACGCGAGACGCCGGTGAGGGTTCGCGTTGTGGCGGCGACGAACCAGGATCTTGAGCAGCGAGCCGCGGCCGGGTTGTTCCGCAAAGACCTACTGTATCGGTTGAACGCGCTCACGATCCGAATCCCCCCCCTTCGCGAGCGAGGGGAGGATGGCGTGCTGATCGGATGCGCGTCGCTTGATCGGATGCTCCGCGAATACGGGCGTCCTCCGGCGAAACTCTCTGCAGATGCGATGGATGCGATACGGGCTTACGGCTGGCCGGGCAACGTGCGAGAACTCCTGAACACGATGCAGCGTGTCGCCATGCTCTGTGACCAGCATGAGATCACGGCCATCGATCTTGGCCTTGACCTCGCACCGGCTCACGCCTCGTCCGAAGACGGGGATCGGGTTGCTCTCAATAGTGATCGGACCTCAACTGGGGGGCTTCATTTCGACTTTGACGCCGGCTCGTGCACGTTCACTGAGGTCGAGCGCGAGCTCATGAAACAATCTCTTGCCAAGACCCGAGGGAATGTCTCCCGGGCCGCCAAGCTGATCGGGATGCAGCGGAGCAGCTTCCGCTACCGGATCGAGCGGTACGGCCTGGAGTCATTCGTTCGGGAGGCAAGTCAGTGATGAATCACCGCGGGATACTCTGCCATTCGCTTATCGCGTTGCTCGCCGGAACCGGTCTTGCGGATGACGGCAAGCAATGGCTCGATCCGCGTGGCGACGCCTCGTTGCGTCGCATGGACTTCGGCGCGAACGGATCGATCGGCCCCTTCGCCAATCTTCCCGACATCCTGTCTCTTACAGTCGGAGCGTGGGAGCCCGCCTCGCCCGCGACGAACCTCTATGTCGGCGAGTACGACGACGATGGCGAGTTCTTCAGACTCGATCTAGTGCTTGCGGGTGTGATCAACCCTCCGGGCGAGCTCGGGATTCTGGACGTTTACGACCCGTTTGAGTTCGGGCCGAGCCCGATCTACGGGTATGTCGAGTTCGATGTGGACAACGATATCAACACCGGAGGCGAACTCCCGTCGGTCGCTGCGATGCGGGTGCTGGCCAACATCGCTCGGTACGGAGGCGTTCCGCAGGGCGAGATCGGCGAGCGAACGCTCACACAGGGAACCGGCCTGGACTTCGACTTCACAACACCTCCCTTCTATGAACGGAGCGGTGCCGATTTTTCGCTCGCCTTCTGCGGATGCACGACTGTCACGGTCATCTCAGAAGGTGGCAACCAGGACGGCACCTTCGACGCCGGAGAGACGTGGGTCGTCCAAGGGCGTTTCTTTGAGCGGTTCGGCGCATTCAATTCCGCGAGCAGCATGTTCGGAGGCAGCGGATTCGGCGCGTGGAACCCGCTCGTCAAGCTCAGGTTCTCGCATGACATCGCTACCGATACAACCACGATCACGCTCGTCTTCCCTCTGACTCAGCAGGGTGCGGGCCTGATGGCGGGTGCCGCGCCTCAGCCGTTTGACTTCAACGTGGCGAACCAGACAAGCGTTGCGGAGGCGATTCATGAACTGGTGAACCAGTCCACGTCGATCACCGGTGCGGTACGAACGCTTTCTGTCGGCTGGCGAGGCAAGAGCGTGAGCGACGGACTGGACCCGGAATCCTGGCGAGCCATGGCGATCGTCGGCACCGCTTACGAGAGCCCGGATGATGCCCTCTTCGTCTGGACCGATGCCGGATTCGACATCATCATGGGCGACTTCAACGGCAACGGCTCCGTGGATCAGAACGACGAGACTGAACTGCTCGATTACATCGCAGCGAAGGACGGCGGCCCAGACGATGCGGACTCAACCGTGAACGGCTTGGTCGTGCTGGACGGATTCGGGCTCAACTTCTCCATCTTTGACACCAATTACGATGGCACGGTGAGCGCTGCGGATCTGAACCCGAGCGGGCACCCCGCGGACGTCAACGGTGACGGCGTGGTCGATATTCTCGATCTCCTGGATTTCTTCGGAGCGTTCTCAGTGTGCGAGGGTCAGGCCGGCCCGTGCTTCGTCGGGAATGTGAATGCCGACTTTAACCGCGATCTCATCGTCGACATCCTCGATCTTCTCGACTTCCTGCAGGCGTTCAACGAGTGAACGAGCACCAGCGTGCTCCGGGCGGCAAGTCCATCAGTAGACGGGGTTGATCGGCTCACGTCCGCTCAGCACCGCTCGCGCGTTCTCCGAGACCATCTCCGTCATGAGCAGACGATACTTCGTCTCCGCGCTCCCGATGTGCGGCGCGAGCACGACATTCGTGAGCTCTGCGAGACCGGGATGAAGTCTTGGCTCATGCTCGAAGACGTCGAGACCAGCCCCCCAGATCCGACGCTCCTTCAGCGCCGCGACGAGTGAGCCCTCGTCAATCGTCGGGCCGCGGGATGTGTTGATGAGGATCGACGTGGGCTTCATCAGCGATATCGCCTTCGCATCGATGATGTGCCTCGTCTCAGGCGTGAGTGGGGTGTGAACACTGACCACATCAGCCTCGCGCAGCCCCTCTTCGAGACTCACGCGTCGGGCCGCGAGCGGCGCGAGTTCGAAGTCGAGATGGCGTGATCTGGCGACGTAGAGCACACGCATCCCCCAGCCGATCGATCGCAGAGCGGTCGCGTACCCGATCCGACCCGCGCCGACAATGAGGAGCGTTCGGCCGGTGAGGTCCATCCCAAGAAACTCTGTGATCCCGAGCGGCCCGCGACGGGCGTACTCATCTGTGCGTGCGAATCGGTCGGCTTCGATGAGGCGTCTGGCGCACGCGAGGATGAGCGCCCACGCGAGATCCGCGGTGCCCTCTGTCACGGCTCCGGGTGTGTTGGCTACCTTCACTCCACGCTGCTTGCAGAGAGCTACGTCGATATTGTCGTATCCGACCGCGAAGTTGCACACACCCTTGAGGCCAGGCCCAGCGGCGTCCAGGAACTCCGAATCGACCTTGTCAAAGTACATGGTGACCACGAATGACGCGCCGTGGATCATTCGGAGGACGTCCGCTCTCGTCTGCTTGGACACGTCGCTCTGACGTATCTCTGCCCCGGGCACGTTCAATCGTCCGGGAATCTCATGGGTCACAACGACAACCGGCCTCTGTCCCGACAACGAAGGATCGCTCATACGCAACGGTAGCACGCGGCTGCATCGCCGATTACGCTCGTGCATGCCCGACCCGAACGACACGCCACGGACGCTCCGGATGCTGGCGTGGAACATCCTGCACGGTGGGAGCGGCAGGCGCCTGCCACATATCGCGCTCGAAATCGTGTCCCATGAACCCGATCTGGTCGTGATCTCCGAGTTCCGTCCAACCCTGGGTGGGCAGCTGCTTGCAATCCTGGCCGACCGGGGGCTTGTGCATGTCGCGGAGGCCTCCGGGGGCCTCACTCAGACCCGGAACCGGATCATCATGGTCTCACGGTTCGGCTTCGAACCCGACACCGAGCTCATGAGGGAAGAACCTCCAGAGTCTCTGCGTCGGAGGGTCGTCGTGCGTCGTCTGGCCCGAGAGGCGGGTGGACTCATCGTGACGGGTGCCCACCTGCCCGATGATTGGATTCCCAGCAGTGCCCTGCACGGTTGGGCCTGGCTGGTTGATCACGCGATTCGATTTCGTGGCGACCGTCATGTCATACTCGGAGATCTCAATGGTTCACGAGATCCCGGGCAGCCCGGAGGGCCACCTCGCCATGTCGCGTTCGGCATGGGCAGACTCGCCACGGCCGGGTACATCGACGTATTTGCAGCAAGCGAGACCGAACCAAGCGAGAAATCCGCCCGCCACACAACGTGGAAATCCCACTGGGGACACGAGTTGCGACTCGATCACGCGATCGTTTCGGGCTGTGTTTCGTCCGCGATCCGCCGAGCCGAGTACATGCATGAACCTCGGATTTCAGGGGTTTCGGACCACTCTGCGGTGTTGCTTGAACTGTCCGTCGAGCTCGAGAAGACAGGTCCCGAGCAATAGAAATATGGAAAAAACCACGAAAAAACAGTGTTCCGACCGATGTGACGGCCTTGCCAAACGGCAAGCGGCGCGATAGAAACCCGCAGTTCTCGGAGAGAATCAAAGCCTTTCATGGAGTGAAACAGCAATGGCAAAGAAGTCTGGCAAGTCGTCGAAGTCCTCAAAGTCACCCGCTAAGGCAGCCCCCAAGGCCGCCAAGCCGGCGAAGATCACCGCCGCCGCCAAGCGGACCAAGGGTGAGCTTTTCGCGCTTCTCGGGGAGCACAACGGCCTGAGCCGCAAGCAGGTCTCGGGAGTGTTCGACACGCTCTCGTCGGTGATGGCTGCCGATCTGGCGAAGCCGAGCAAGGACAAGCCGAAGGTCTTCGTCGTTCCCGGCCTGATGAAGGTCACGAGCCGCTTCAAGCCGGCGACCCCGGCTCGGAAGGGCATCGATCCCTTCACCAAGCAGGAGAAGATGTTCAAGGCCAAGCCCGCCAGCACGGCTATCAAGATCCGCCCCCTCAAGGGCCTCAAGGGAATGGTCTCCTAAGTCCCGTTCGAGTCATTTCAGCAGGTCTACGCAAGGCACCACTCTCCGTAGAGGTGCCTTGTGCCTTTTCGCCTTCGGGGCAGAAGCAACAGAACGTGATCCCTACACTGCTCGCAGCGACACGATCAACGCGGCAGTCGCCTTCCACACGACAGCAACGCACCGCTCAGAGCAAACGCATGGACGATGTCAATGCCCGGCGCCTCTCACTCCCGGTCCTCGCTTCGCCGACGACTCGGGAGCCGAACCGGCTCTTCGAGTCCGACGCTGTCCGCGACATGGAGAAGAAGGAGCGGTGCGGCGTGTTCGGCGTCTGGGGCGTGCCCGAGGGCCCGAGACTGGCATACCTCGGCCTGTACGCCCAGCAGCACAGGGGGCAGGAGGCCGCGGGGATCGCGGTCACCGATGGACGACGGATCGATGGCGTGGTCGGCATGGGGTTGGTTGCCGACGTGATCTCGCCGCACGATCTCACCCACCTGTGCCGCGTCGGAGAGAAGGGAGCGATCGGGCACAATCGATACTCAACCGCAGGCGGCTCGCTGGCGTGCAACAGCCAACCGCTGATCGAGTCGTATATCGGTGGCCAGGTCGCGATCGCTCACAACGGGAATCTGGTGAACAGCGACGCACTCCGCCGCATGTTCGAGGAGCGTGGGCACCTGTTCCACACTACGAGCGACACAGAGGTCATCATCCACCTTTTGGCTTCTCCTGAGCAGCAGCGCACGCCCGATCCTGTCGCCGCCACACTCAGGCGTCTCCAGGGGGCATTCAGTCTCGTCATGCTGTTCGCTGACCGGATAGAGGCGGCACGCGATCCCTGGGGATGGCGTCCGTTGGTCCTGGGCCAACTTCCGGACGGGCAGCATGTTGTCGCCAGCGAGACCGTTGCGCTCGACGTTGCGGGGGCTGAGTTCGTGCGGGAGATCGAGCCGGGCGAGATCGTGACCCTCTCTGATCAAGGCCTCGCTTCTCGTCGCTTCGCTGAGCCGAGCCCTCGGCCAGCCCATTGCGTCTTTGAGCACGTCTACTTCGCCAGCCCGGCGAGCGTTATCTTCGGTCAGAATGTCCAGACGGTGCGAGAACGCCTGGGCGAGATCCTGGCGACCGAGGCACACGTGCCCGCCGATTTTGTCATGCCGATGCCCGATTCCGGCAGATCGGCCGCTGCGGGCTACGCTCGTGCGTGCGGCCTGCCGTACCGCGAGGGGATCGTTCCGAATCGGTACGTTGGCCGGACGTTCATCAAGCCGACACAGACGGAGCGGAACGCCGCGGTACGCCTCAAACTCAACGTGATCGCCGAGATAGTTCGGGGCAAGCGTGTGATCGTGGTCGACGATTCGATCGTCCGTGGCACAACGACACGCGTGAAGATGGAGCAGATCCGTCAGGCGGGCGCCAGAGAGGTCCATCTACGGATCTCTTGCCCACCGATCCGCCACCCGTGCTTCTTTGGGGTGGACTTCGCCGAACGGAGCCAGTTGATCGCCAACGGGAGAACCGTGGAACAGATCCGCCAGTATCTTGGCGTTGACACGCTTCACTATCTCACGCAGGAGGGGATGCTGTCCGCGATGAGTGAACCGGGCGAGAAGTACTGCACCGCATGCTACGACGGCGACTATCGGATTGATGTGGATCACCCGGTGACCGAGCGTGTCATCGAGACCGACCAGATGCACATCTTCGGGGATGCGTAGTCGAATCGGCCGTTGTGCCTTTGCCGCCAGTTCGCCGATTATCCCTCGCCAGCGGAACCTGTGGTAACGACACGGCGCGATGCACGAGGGGTCTCGCCGTCCCGGGGAACAACCGTCTCACTCGGCTCGCCCGGTGCCCAATCAACCCGTGATGCTCCGAGGAGCGTTCCGGTTGCGAAGGCGAGATCGATCTGCGCGATCTGGTAATCAACAACCGCCCTGATCTCGGCGAGTTGTGCGTCGGCGAGTCGTGCCGCGGCATCGAGCACATCTGTGCTGGTGGAGTTTCCGACACCAAAGGCGCGTTGCTCGGCGTCCAGCGTGCGCTGATTGAGGATCACCGATTGTCGTGCCGCCATGATTCTCTGCCACCCAGCGTTGATCGAGTCTACAGCGTCGAGAACCTCCTGCGAGATGGAAGACTTCTGGGCTTCCCGCGTGGCGAGACGTTGCAGACGGGTGAGAAGCGCTCGACGCACGCGGCTCTTTGCGGCCTCGTTGCCGATCGGGATCTCGGCTCTCAGGCCGAGTTCCCAGTCCTCAAAGTTGTTCTCACGCATCACGGTCGTGCTCGAGTTGAACGTGTCTCCAAGGCCGTTGATTCGATAGACGTAGTCGAATGCCAGAAGCGGGAGCGCCTGATTCTTTGAGTAGTCGATCTGTGAGAGATCGGACGCAAGACGAAGCTCGATTTCAAGCATTTCCATGCGTGCCGCGAGCGCGGACTCGACGAGCGCCTTTCCTTCGATCTCATACCTCACCGGATCTGGCGGCGAAGCGGTTTCCACCATCACGGGCGTGTCTTGGCCGAGCCCGTCGAGATTGATCACACGCTTGAGGTTTCTCTGGCTTGAGAGCACGGCGTTCTGAGCGTTGATAATCGCTTCGAGACGCGAGGCAAGTCCGGACTGCGCTCGGATGACCTCAATCTCCGCGAGGCGGCCGGCGGTCACGGCTCGCCGCGCTGTCTCGAGCTGGGACTGAGCCAGCTCAAACTGACGCTGCGCGACCTCAAGGGCCTCACGGGCTGCGAAGAGACGCCAGTACGCCCGATCCACGGCGGCCAGTTGCCTGATGACCTCGAGCTTTGTCTGGGCCTCGGAGATCTGCCTGTTGTACGATGCGACTCGGAGCAGATGCGTGTTGGCGCGGCGGCCAGCTCCCCTGAGCAGTTGTTGTGACAGACCTATCTGAAAGTCGGTGGTGTACGCGGGATTCAATGTGGTAAAGGGGTTGTCGTTCTCATTCCGCGTGACAGGCATGGAGACCGTGACATTGCCGCCTGTCCGAGAGGGAATGACGACTTCGGGCTGAAGGGTGTCAAAGCGGGATTGCGCGCTGGCGAGCTCGCTTGACGTTGGAGAATCGAACTCGCTGCGGCGGTACGTCACACCCAGACGCGATTCCCATGCGGCCTCCTCCTCGCTGACGAGGGTCGCCGCGATCTCTGGATTGACAAGCACCACACGAAGATCGAGGTTTCTTTCCAATGCGGCAGCGCGGCACTCTTCGAGAGTGAGCGAGACCGTGTCCAGCCCTTCGAAACGACGGCGAAGCGTCTCGGCGTTGGCCAGCATTTCCGGGCCGGTTGTCGGCGCTTCGGATGGCCTGCCCATGCTCTCTATCCCGGAGGGCTGAATGGACCGCAGGCGATCAACCGGGACCATGCGTCCATAGTCCGATTCACGCGTGGCGAACGGGTTTCCGCCACACCCACCCACGAACAAGGCCGCCGCAAGCCCTATGGCAATGCAAACCAACCGTCTCGATAGACAGCATGGGGTGACAGGCACAAGCGAGTTGGTTCTGCGGCATCTGCGGTGCGTCATGGCGTGCATTGTTCGAGGGCCGGCTTGCTGGGGCGATATCGAACGCGATCAGAAGAGTCGAAGCGTCATGGGATACCGGTAGTACTCGCCTCGGTGTGCCGCTTGTGCCGCGAGAACGGTGCCGACGACACCCAATGCCAGCACGCACATCCCGCCGACAACCGCGCCAAGCCCAAGAGTCACGAATGCGATAGGCACAAGGGCGATGGCATAGATGACCAGTGAGAGTTGGAAATGGACGGCCTCTCTGCCGTGATCGTCGAGGAAGGGAGAGTCTTTCCGCCGGATCGTCCACATCACCAAGGCCGCGAGCACCGGAAGTCCTACGAAGAGGCCGAGCACAGACGTCAGGTGCGTGAACATGGCATAGACGCGCTCACTCTCTGAGGCCTCGGGATCGATGTAGCGGTCCGCAGATGGATGCTGTGCTGCTCTCCAGCTCGCGTGATCTGCGTTTCGATAGGGGTTGCGAGCCACTCCCTCCATGCTAGAGACCTCCGTTCGCCGGATCTCATGGATCGGCGATGGTTCTTGTTAGGCGTGCGATGCTTCGGGTTTCGGCGAGATGTCGGTCTGTCAAGAAAAAACGTCGCCGGACGTGAATCCGGCGACGCAAGGTGGTGTGGCCAGACAAGGTGTGAGTGGCGAATCTCGCCCGGCCACGCGAAAGTGGACTGCTACATTGCCCGATGCGGAAGCCGTTCCGGGTCCGCAACCGAGAACAAAGGACTGGTCACGCCAACTCGGGAGATTGGCCGCCCGACACCCGCGTGAGAAGAACGAGCGCGAGACCTCCGATACCAAAGACCAGAACCGTGCCAACCACGATTCGGATAATGACACTCTTCGCCGAGATACGGAATCCACCCGAGGTCTGAACGCTGTCCAAACGTGAGAGTGTCGATCGATTGAGTGAAGCAGAAACGGCCTGATCGAGCCCGCCAGTGACCTGCACGCCAGCACGGGCATTGAACGGGTCCTCGGAGCGAAGCATCGAGCCCATGCCGGCTTCGCGTCCGTCGCCAGATGTATCGAGCATGCCAGAGCCGGATTCCAGGATGCTCTCCGAGGCCTTGAGCGCGGACATCACGCGTGAGGCATCGACTGGAACGGCTCGAACCGAAACCTCTTCGCTATCCTGTGCCGAGGCAACTGAAGCCACACCGGCAGAAGCGATCGCAACCGAGAGGATCATGAGCCAAAGACGCTGAGTCATGGATGCCCCCAAGCAGGCAAGTGTACTATTCTTCCAATTCCAAACAAACACCTTGTACCTGGCTGTGGTTATGGCACAGAGCCGGTAATGCACAAGGTGCCCGATCATTTGAAAAAGACCAGCAAAGTGGTGGATAAAAGCGGCCAACTTTGGCCCGAGTTGGCCAAAATGCCTAACAGATGCCGCCGCGTGATGTCCAGGACGCTCCGTCCGCGCCGTTCGCTGCGATGACTCAATGTCCGAATAGATTCTTCTCGCCGAAGAGGCCCTGGGACTCGAAGTACGCGAGGGCTTCAGGAACTGACGGAAAGATCTTGGTCGATGTCTCTGTGATGAAGGGAGAGGGGTTCTTCTTCGGCTTCCACACCACATAGACCTCCTTGCCGTGCTCGAAGGCGTGCTGCAGCTCGCGCTCGACGCCAGAAGATAGTCCTGGGATGTCCTTCCCTCCTGCTCCTGGCAGCTCCGGCACATAGCTGACGATCATGTCCGACTGATCAATCAGCTTGAAGTCTCGCATATAGATCTGGCCGTCGATGTCGCCTGCGATGTCCAGAACCTCCCTCACGCTGACACGGATCGGTTCACGCGACCCCTTGCTCCCGCCGAAGGAGTGAGGTTCGACGTCGAGGAACTCCTGTCCGCTGCGAGCAGCAGCGATCGCACGGTCAAGGAGGAGCTTCTCGTCCACGTCGCCCGGATCAAAGGTGATGAAGTGCTTCGCCAGTTCCGCGCGGAAGGCATCGATCTCTGCGAGCACTTCGGGCATGTCAACAACGTGGCTCATGGGGAACGAGGGGTACACCTTCTTCATGGATGGGCGGCAGACCAGCCGGAACGCGGTTCTCGTGGTCGGCTCGTGCCTGCCGCGGCTCAGGATGTAGAAGCGAGACCCGGGGATCGCCTGGCTCATGAGTTCGGTCGCGAGGATCTCTTCCTCACGCCACACCATGCAATCCTTCAGCGTTGCGTCGATCACGTGGTCGGCATGCAGGCGATTGTGTACGACCTCGATGTTGTCCACCAGGCAGACGAACACGTCGGGGTTCAAGAGCCGTATCTGATCGAAGTCGAACGCGCTGAAGAGTCCGTGCCTCCACCTGAAGGTCGCGTGCGTATTGACGATCAGATTCGGCAGATCGCGGCTCGCCGCGATGATGTCCTTGAACGCGGCTCTCCTGAGCGAGTTCAGACGGGACCAGGGCAGATCGAGGATCTTGCCGGGCGGCACATCCGGTGCCTCTCGGTACATCATGTCGCCGACATGGAAGTTGGCGATCGGTTCGCCCTGCTGACCGGCGAAGGCACGGACCTGCTCGAGGTATGGCTTCTTATCGACACCGATCTGTCCTGTCACGATCACACGCATGTCAAGACCTCGCGGATGTGTCCGATCTCACCGTGGCCGTACCGGCTGGTGCCGCCCGCCCCACTGCCGGGTCAAGGAGGAGCAGAGTCTAGGAACTCGCCCTGCGTGACACCTGCCAGACGCGGTCGGACTACACCAGTCATTGTTTGGTGGAGTCTGCGGTCTCGGATGACTCAGGAAGCGGCTCGTGATCATCGCCGTCAGTGGTCTCATGCCTCTCAGATCGCACGCGGATGCGAGCGACGCGAGTCGGCTCCGCGTCTGCGATCTCGATCTCGATGCCAGCGAGCGAGAATCGCTCGCCCTTCTCAGGAATACGCCCGAGCCCCACTGTTACAAAGCCCCCGACCGTGTCATAGTCCTCGGATTCCGGGAACTCGACGCCGATGGGCGCGAGCGAATCGTTGGCGTCGTCGATGTAGGTCCGGGCGTCGATGTCGGCTGTCCTTGAATCCGGATCAATCGCTGGCAACTCCGGCCCTTCTGCACCGACCTCGTACTCGTCCTGGATCTCTCCGAAGACCTCTTCGACGATGTCCTCGATCGTCACAAGCCCCGCGGTGCCGCCGAACTCATCGGCAACGATCGCGATGTGGACCTTCTTCGCGAGAAGATCTCTCAGAAGCTCGTGCACCGTCTTCGTCTCGGGCACGAAGATCGCCGGACGCAGAATCTCTCTGAAAGAGAACGCGTGGTGAGGGGGATGGTCTCCCGCGAGCCATCGCATCAGGTCCTTCACGTAAAAGATGCCGACGATGTGATCGAGATCGTCCTCGAAGACCGGTATCCGGCTGTGCCCGATCTCTCTCACGGTTCGGATCAGGTCGCCGAGATTCGTAGACAGCGAGATGGCTTCTATCTCTGTGCGGGGCGTCATGATCTGTTCAACTGTCGTTGATCGGAACTCAACGACCGCCTCGATCATGTCGCGGGCGGACTCATCGATCTGTCCCTCACGGCGAACCTCATCGACAACAGAGAGCAACTCATCCTGAGCCGCCTCTGCAATGTCCTCGGTCGTGCGTCCGCTCAGGCGTCTGACGACCTCGTCGACAAAGGACGCGACACGCCGAACCGGCCACATCACCGTGTAGATGACGCGGATGGGGCGCGAGAGCCCGAGCACGGTCTGTTCGGGCACGTGATTCGCGATGCTCTGTGGAATCACAGCACCGAAGATCAGGATGGCAAGCGTAGAGAGAAGCACTCCTGCCGCAGGAATCAGCACGGCGCCTGCAGAGCCGGTCAGAGCCGACTCGCCTGTGCCCCGGGTAAGAAGCCAGAGCACGGTTGCGACGGCCACGACTAGGTTCGACAGGATCCGCGGGAAGAGGATCGAGTTTGCGTGTCCTCCAAGATCGCCCAGGATGTGCCTGATTCGAAGCAGGATGGAGCTAGACCGCTGCGCCTCGGCAAGTTCCTCGAGCCTGACACGAGAGGTGTCCCTGAGACAGAGGTACATGGTCGATAGCACGCCGCCGACCGCAGTGGCGAGCAGAGCTATCCATAACCAAGCGACAGAAGTCATGGCTCATGCTCCTTGGCCAGCGGAGCAGAGAAGACCGGCCCGATACCCGCGGCGGCGAGCACGCGATCTTCAATGTCGTGCATCGCCACATACGCATCATCATCGTGATCATCATGGCCAAGCATGTGGAGAATCCCGTGCACCGCATAGAGCACGAGTTCGTGGACGATAGAGATCGATCGCAGCGTGGCCTGCCGGGCCGCTTCATCGATGCACAGAACCAGATCCGCGTCGAGTGGAGATGAGTGGTCAACAGGAGTGTCACGCAGGTCGAACGTCAACACATCGGTCGTCCCGGTGATGCCCGTGTGCCGCGCGTGCAGGACCGACATCTCCTCATCCCGTACAAGCCGGATCCGCACCTCGCCCCGCATGAGAAACTCGCTGCTCAGTACCTTCAGAGCCCGGGCGAGAACTGGGCGCAGACCCTCAGCAATCCTCAGATCCTCGGCACCCGATGCCAAGAGATCGACGCTCACCGAGCCCGAATGGGCACTTGGAGGTCGGTCGTCTGCATCGCTCATATCACGGCCCACACCTGTTCGCAGTTTATTCCTTACGAAACACTAACAAGATCGCCGAAGGGCACATGGAGTGTAGTGCCTGCCGATGACGTTCGCTACACGATTATCCGGCGCGGCCACCATTGCGCCATGAGCTCGAACGCCGATCAAAAAGGCGCAAGATCATTATATTCATACATTTACACGCACGAGTTACGAAGCAAATGTGGGAGTCCGTCTAATGGGACTCCCTGCTGCTGGCTTCCATCTGCGAGGTTCTTGACTGTTGCGACAGCGACGGACTCGAGAATGACGACGAATCGGCTGCCGCATGCCACGGCGTCTTTCATCAGTTTCCCGATGTTGGTTGTTGAACGATAGGAGTGGCGTGCGTGCAGCCCCTGCTCTCGGAGGCCAGCGACGACCGACGTCACAAGAGAGAGTGTCTCTGGGGCACCGTTCGAGATCACAAACGCATCCGGACAGAGACCCGACCTCTGCAAAAGGGCGGTGCCGGTTGGCATCAGCCCGCACTCTTCAAGGACAAGCGAGAGGACCACGTCGCCCATACCAAAGCCCACCGCAGGCGTGGACGGGCCTCCAAAGAGCGAGACAAGCCCGTCATAGCGTCCCCCACCTGCGATCGCACGCTCCTTGCCTCCGGCCTCATGGACCTCGAAGACCATGCCTGTGTAGTACGCAAGACCTCTGACAATAGAGAGATCGAAATCGATCCAGTCCAGCACACCCGCAGCGGTGAGGGCCCTGACCAGAGGCGCGACCGCCTCAGAGAAGAACGTCAGATCGAGTACCTCGTCCTCTCCCGTCGAGGCTGGATTATCGATCGTGACTCGGATCAGCCCCTTCTGAAAGACCTCCGACTGCTGTGGGGAGAACCCGAATGCAGCCAGCTTCTGGGCGAACTCCTCGGGGCGCATCTTTGCCTTCGCGTCGAGCAGGCCGAACAGCTCGGCGTGACGCGGCTCGGGGACGTTGCGGCTGACAAGCCACCGCGACAGCGCACTCCTGTGGTTCACCTTGACTCGGATCTGAGACGGCCCCAAGCCAAGCTCGCGCAAGAAACCGATGCAGCACGAGATCACCTCGGCATCAGCCCGAGCCCGAGCTTCGTCCTTTGTCTGCTCTGTCGCATCGTCAGGAACATCGAGCCCGAGGTAATCCGCGTTCCATTGAAGGAACTCCCGAAGACGCCCCCGTTGCGGGCGTTCAGCGCGGAAGAACGGTCCTGCCATAAACCACTTGGTCGGCCGCTGGAGCTGACGCGCCTGAGCTGCGTACATCCTTGCCAGGGTCGGCGTGAACTCAGGCCGCAGCGCGTAATCGTCGTCCCCACCCGCTCTTCTGAAAGAGAAGAGCTCGGAAACGATCCCCTCGCCCGATTTCACGGTGTACAGATCGAGATGTTCGAAGGTCGGGCCGTCGATCTCGTCGAACCCGAATCGGATCGAAGCTGACCGCCATGCCTCCATAATGAACCGTCGCTTGGCGGCGTCCAGCGGATACAAATCGCGCGTGCCTTTAGGTGCCGCGAACGAGACAGAGGTCTTTGAGGGTGCGTTCTGGGGGTTTCCGGACATGCGAACAAGCGTATGCCGGGGTGCTCGGAGCCAAGAACAGTGGTGCGAAACGCCTTCTGACGCGAGAATCGCGTCCGCCTGCGACATTTCTGCGTATACGCTGAGACTCTTCAGCAGCATCGACGTCAGGAGTACCAGCTCTGGAAGCCGCTAGATCAGGCACGCAAGGCATGCTGATGCTCTCGATCATGGTGGGGCTATCTGTCACCATATGGACGCTTGTCGCCTATCGACCGCCCGTTTCAGAGATCGACGCCCGCAAAGAGAGAGAGGGGCAGCAAGAACTCTCGCGCGCCATCGCAGAGAGAGTCGGCGGCTTTGAGAACATGGATGCTCGGATCAGGGGCCTGCTCTCGTCCGGTTCAGGGGATGAGGCCCTGCGGCTCGCTCGAGAGTGGGCGCGGGGCGTGCAAGACGACCCTGTGGCCGGTTACTGGTGCATCGCCCTCCTGATCGCAGCCGGCGACCATGAGCGCGCCCAAAGAATCGCCACCCGACGCTTTGAGCTTGTCGTGAACGACACCCTCAAGAAGCCCGTCGACCATGAGGCATGGTACCACCGCGGCTGGTATGAGCGTGCTCTCGGACAACATCACGAGGCCACACACTCCTTTGAGTACGCATCCGAACTGCTTCGAGCGAGCAAGCCAAGGAGAATGTCCGAAGCGGTGAGATTGTACAACATCGCGTGCTATGAGACGCTCGCCGGCCGGACCGAAAGCGGCCTGGCTTCCCTTGAGGCGGCTGTGGCAGCGGGCTGGAACGATGTCGCTTGGCTGTGCGCGGATCCTGACCTCTTGTCTTTGCGAGAGGAACCGCGGTTCGTAGAGCTCACGCTGCGTCTGACGACGCAAGGGGAGTGAATCGAGTTAGCGACCTTCAGAGGATCGGGACTCGTATTCGATCGGCTTCGAGAGACGCTCAAGCACAACCGGCACAGCAGGAGGAGTCCGTCCTATCACGGGAGACTTCACGGCCCGTCGGACCGCCTCCACGGTCCGTACGGTCGCGATCATCTCGCGATGATTTGATGAAACGACCACAGTGTCCTCGAAGGGGATGGCTCTCGCTGAGGACTCGGAGACCACCCCGTCTCCCACTTCAAGCGCTACGCCACGTATAGCGCGAGTGATCGACTCGATCTCTGCATCCCCGAGAGTGGTCCTGAACAGCCATGAATCCGTGAGACCCGCGAGATCCGGTGGGGAAACGTCTGCGATACGAGCGATGATCATCGTGGTCTGAACGCCAACCGGCAGGGCTCGTTGGGACAGTTCCTTGAGATAGGCAGATCCGGGCATGAGATCCGCGCCTGCCTCGCCATTCCCGTCGCTCTTCCAGTCGAGCAGAGCGTTGCGGTCCTTTCTCTCTGAATCCAGCCACCTCTCAATCCTGTCGCGCACCTCTGCGATAGCACGTAGACGAGCAAACGGGCTTCCGCCGAACGGCGTGCCGAGCGCGATGAAGCGATCCACACGAGGCCACGTCTTCCGGGAGGGCTCGAACTCGTCTCGCGTCAGGATGTCATACGCAAGAAGCCCGCCCATGGAGTGGCAGACAAGGTCTACGCGATCGCACCCAGCTTCGCGGAGATCTGACATCGCCCGAGCGAGAAGCGTTGCGGAATCGGCGGCTGCCTGGTCGTTCGGGTAATCGAATCGAACCACCGTGTGACCCGCAGCATGCAGCTCAGGGATCAATTGATCCCAGATCGACCCTGGCTCATCGAGGCCGTGGATCAGGAGCACGGCACTCTGAGATACGAGAAGGCCCGGCTGTGATGGCGCTCCTGTGATCGAGACCTCTGCGCCCGTTGGCGGCACAAGGTGCAAGCCATTCGGACGCGCGGGCTTGCCATCGGCCTCACCAATCGCTCTGTCGAGCAAGCCAGCTACACGGCGCTCCGCGTCCTCTGCCGCTCTGAGCAAACGCGTCCGCCATGCCGCGAAAGCATCGGGGTCCGGTTCCTCGGCTCCGTGCAACACTGAGACAGAGCCCGCACAGAACACGACCGCGCCAAGAACTCCTCTGTACGCAGAATGCATCACGACAGGTCTCGCGGAAGGATGATGCTCCCAGCGATCACGGACGATTCGTGATCATCTGCTCAAGCAGTTGGGATTCTGCGCGTTTGTATTCCTCGAAGGCCGATCTGAGCTCGCCGAGAAGTGACTCAAGCAGCTCCTTTCTGGCGGGATCCTGGGGTTGCCCAGAGGGAGACACGCTCATGATCTCCAATGTCTCGCTCGCGGCGCGGAGATCGCTGACCGCGTCCGCATATGCCCGAGCCGCGTCGTAGACCAGCTGCTGCTCGAGCTCCTTCGTAGAGGGACGAATGAGAGCGCGCCACGGCTGGGCGCGCAGCTCTGTCGTCAAGAGCTTGAGTTGATCCGACGCAAGCCGACCGTTCGCGAACATACGTCGAATGTTCGGCGTCTCCTGTCGTGCGAGAGTGTCGAGATGCCGCACAGCATCTCCAAAAGAGTCAATGGAGGCCTTCGCCTTTGAGAACGTGGCGTCGAGGTCCGCCAGCGATTGCTCTCGAACGTGCCTGGTTGTCTCCGCAACGTCGTCGATGATGCCGCTGACCTTCGGTGCGTTTGCCTCGATGAGGTCGTTCACGGTCTTCGCGGATGCCTGGACATCTCCGATGACGAGATCGGCCTTGTCCATGAGTTCGGGGAACTTCGCGCTGGCGGCTTCGCTGTTCGCGAAGATGGTGTCCACCTGTCCCCGCCAGACCGGCAGTCGCTCTCGCGCACTCGCTGTCATCTCACGCACGTTCTCGATGGTCTGATTGAGCTTGTCGACGTTGGGCTTGATGCTGGGGCGGATGTCGTCCACGATCGCCGTAGTCTTATCGGTCAACTCCTCGAACTTTGCGAACAGACCCGCAAAGCCCTCGGGTGGAAGCCCTGCCTGGGCCATCAGTGCTGAGGCAGTCTTGCCTGTGATCCACTCTCCGGGCTCCAGTCTGGGCGTTCCCCCTTGGATCGGCGCAACATCGGGGCTGCCGACGCTGGCGATGTTGATGCTGGAGAGTGCACCGAGGATCGGGCGCTCGATATAGACCAGCGCGTTCTCGTAGATGACGATGCTGGCGCGGATCCGCGCGAAGACCCTGACTCCTGTCGGCACGCCCGATCCCGGCTGATCCTCTAGAAACTCGACATCCGTCACCCTGCCGACCTTCTGCCCGCCGACCATGACGAAGGAGCCCGGCTCGATGCCGGGTGCTCCCTGCTTGAGCGGGAATCGGAACTCGTACTCTGAGGTGCGCGTGAATTCGGCGTCTGAGAGCATGAAGCTGATGAAGACCGCGAGGACTACAGCTCCTACGAGAAACGAGCCAGCCAGCACGCTGTTGATAGGTTTCTTTCTCGCCATGCTTGCCTCGATGGTACGGGCGGGTGTCGGGACTTATTGAACACGCACTTTCGCGCTATCTGAACCAAAGAGCGCGGTCGCGAGCCCCTGGCCTGACTGTCTGTTCGTGAACGGCCCCTCGGCCTCGCCGCGAAGAAACTGTCGGATCAGCCGCTCATCAACAGGTAGCGTATCGATCGAGGCGGCAGGAGCGTCGCGAAGCTCTTCATACCAGCGGCGCGTCTCGACTTTCAGGATGCGGCCTTTGTCGAGCATCGCCATCCGATCAGCGATCGTGAACGCCGAATCCATCTCGTGGGTGACGACGATCGAGGTCACACCCAGGTGCTTCGACATCGAGGCGATCAACTGGTCGATCTGTGCGCTGGTCACTGGGTCGAGCCCTGCCGAGGGCTCGTCGTAGAAAAGAATCCTCGGATCGAGCGCAAGAGCCCTGGCCAGCCCCGCTCGTTTCTTCATCCCGCCAGAGAGCATCCCCGGCAATTTCTCGGCATGCTCACGAAGCCCGACCAGCTCGAGCTTGATCTTCACCTGAATGTCGATGATCTCGGGATCGAGATCGGTGTGTTCCTCCAGGGGCAGTGCGACATTCTCGGCGACGGTCATTGAGTTAAAGAGTGCGCCGGACTGGAAGAGGATCCCGAATTTCTTGCGTACCTCGTTCATGCCAGCTTCGTCGAGCTCACAGAGGTTCTGCCCGAACATCCAGATCTCGCCCTCGTCGGGCACCAGCGAGCCGATCATCAGACGAAGCGTCGTGGATTTGCCCGAGCCGGAGCCGCCCATGATCACCATCGTCTCGCCCGGATAGATGTCCAGGTTGAAATTGTGCAGCACCACCTGATCGCCGAAGCGCTTGGTCACGTTGCGGCACGAGATGATGGGCTCCGAGCTTGGCACGGGAGAGACTATACGGATTCCCGCCTCATGTCGCAGACAACCGAGGCGGCAAGGCCGTCAGTTGTCTCCGGATTCAGGATCGACGCCCTGCCCCGTGTCGGAGTCGGGCTCGGGTGCGGGATCGGGCAAAGCGGGTGCCGGAGATGGAGCGGGGAGCGTGGTCCCGAAGGGAATGAGCACAATCTCAGCCCCGCCAGGTGTCAGGATAATGATGTTATCGAAGGGCATCGGCCTGCTTGATGAACCCTGTCCAGGCGAACTCTGAACGATAAACGCCATCGCCCATCCGTTCTCGAATTGAACGGGAATCGGCACGGCGTTCTGATAGTTGCCCGTCGGATTGGCGTTTCCACCTTGGCCGATTGCCTGAAAGACGTCCATGTAGGCACCCATCAGCTCGCCGATCGTGCCGGGAACGCCTCGGAATGCCCCGAGTTCCGAGGTAAGTGCCGCTCCGAAAAGGTCAACGGCCTCTTGGGTCAGCCGCTGCTGACCTGGAGAAGCGAGTTTCGACCGAACACCCTCAACATCGCTCTGCTGCGCACTGGTGATCGCCGCTCCAACATCGGGTGCGACCTGCTTCGTCATGATCTGGAGTGCGAAACCGAGCGTGCCCACACAGCCGCCCCAAACCAGTGAAAAGACTGTCCCGAGGACTATGCCCGTGACCGCCAGCCCTGTGCCGCTTACACGCCCCCTCGACGCCTTGATCCCGAAGAGCGCCATCACGCCGAGGAACGCGGCGATAATGCCGAAAAAGGGCACGCAAACGATCCCAAAGACAAGCGACAAGACCGCCAGCACACTCGTGCGTTCGGGCACCACGGCTTCGGGAAGGTCATAGGGGTTCGAGAATGGGTTCTGACTCATGCCAAGAGACTATCTCTCGGAGAGCAAGGAAGCGAGTTTCAACACGAAATAGGGGATCAAGCCCGGACCGAGGCCATTGACCGTTTCAATACCGCGACGGACTCCCCAACAACGGCCGCTGCTTCTGCCAGTTCTCGTTCTGTTGTCTCGCGGCATATCGAGAATCGAATGGTGCCGTGTGCAACCAGAGGCGGCACGCCCATAGCAAGAAGCACTGGTGATGCTTCGAGCGAGCCGGACGAGCAGGCAGATCCTGCCGAGGCGCAAACTCCGCGCTCTGAGAGTAACAGGAGAAGTGCCTCGGCCTCGAGAGCCGGGAAGCCGATCGACGCGGTATTCCACATTCTGTGAAACGGATTCTTGGGCTTGTTCAGCACGGCATCATGCACTCGATCGAGCACCATCCGCTCGAATCGGTCACGCAACTGGGCCAATGCGGCCCGCGTTGATGGATCGGCGAGAAATGCCAACGCTTCCTTGGCCGCGATGCCCGCCCCGAGAATCCCAGGTACATTCTCGGTCCCACCCCGACGCCCCAGCTCCTGCGAGCCGAAAATGATCGGCCGAAGTCGCGTGCCCGGGCGCGTCCAGATCACCCCGATCCCTTTCGGCCCATGGAACTTGTGAGGCGAAAAGGTGAGCACATCGACATCGGTCCATGCAGCGGTTGCCGGCCGCACGTCTCCATGCTGCATCGGCGCAGTACCCACGCTGGTGGGCATCTTTCCGACCCATTGCGTGGCATCGCAGTGGAACACAGCCCCGACAGAACGTGCCAGTCTGGACAGTTCCTCTACCGGCTGGATCACGCCAGTCTCGTTGTTGCACCACTGCACGCTCACGACAGCGGTCTGGTCGTTGAGCAGCGACGCGGCTGTATGAAGGTCCACCCTTCCGTCCGAGTCCAAAGGCAACAGGACGCGTTCGGCCCTGTCGCGTTCAACCAGGTCATCCATCAGCTCTCTCACCGCGTTGTGCTCAACGGCCGTTGTCGCCACAACCCTGCGGCTTGTCTGGCGTAGCGAACCAACGATCGCGGCGACGATCGACTCCGTGCCGCTGCCGGTGAACGTGATCTCTCGGGGTCTCGCCCCGATCAGCGCGGCGACAGACTTCCTCGCCAGATCAACCGCCTGGCGAGCGGCCTGACCCGGGCGATGAATGCTCGACGGGTTGTGCCAGAGTTCACCGAGCGCGCGGCTCATCTCCTCGATGACGGCAGCGCTCGGCGCGGTGGTCGCATTGTTGTCGAGGTAGATCACGACAGCAGTCTATAGGGGACTGAGAGCCAGGAGAAGCCCCTGGGCCAAAGTCACGCGACGGGGCGTCCGAGAATCCGTCATCTTCGCGATTTAGGCGAGCGAGTGGAGACCAGCCGACCTTCGATCGTGAGCGTTGTCTGGCGTCGACGCCCAGATGACCGCCGACTGAACGGGATGAACCTGCGCAAGAGGAAAGCCAAAGCAGCTATGGCGACACCCGTCGCGACATAGAACTGCCAGTCTTGGGTGGGGAACATCATGGCTGCTGATCCGCACGAGCCCGACACCCTCTGCTCACCTGACACCAAACAAGAGAAGAGATTGGTACACGATCATTGCCGCCAGATAGGCCACCGTGCACATCCAAACGAGTTGCAAGACCGCCCACTTGACCGAGCCGGATTCCTTCGCAGTCACCGCGAGCGTCGGTAGACACTGCATCGCCAGCACGTAGTACACCAGGAGGGCCCAACTCACGGCGACTGTGAAGACCGGCGTGACTCCATCTTCACGAGTCGCTCGGGCGAGCCGATCGAGAATCCCCTCGGTCTCGGTGTCTTCCTCGCCCGTGAGCATCACAGCCATCGTTGACACGAACACCTCACGAGCCGCGAAACTGCTCAGCACGCCGACGGACAACTGCCAATCGAAGCCGAGCGGGCGGAAGACGGGCTCGATCCCTCTGCCGAGCCGCCCTGCGAACGACATTCGGGTCGCGTGAATTGCCTCAAGCAGACCGGCTTCTGCCAAGAGCATCTCGGATTCGTAAAGTGGGTCCGTGGAGTCATCGCCAGCCGTCGCAACCAGCGCGGCAGCGCGGGCGCGAAGGTCCGTCGCGACCGGCGGTGGCTCGACGATGGGATACGTCGAGAGCCACCAGAGCACGATCGATATGGCGAGGATCGTGCTCCCCGCCTTCTTCAGAAAGACCAGCCCACGATCGAGCGTCGTCAGCAACGCCGTCGAGAGAGACGGCACCTTGTAACTCGGTAGTTCGAGCGCCATGGGCCGGCTCTTGCCCTGAAGGAGGGTGCGACGCGCGAGTGCCGCGCTGCCCAGAGCCGCGATGATGCCGAGCGCGTAACACCCAACAAACGCGATCGCACCCATCGCTGGCCGACCCCGGAAAAGAATGGTCGTGAGAAGCACATAAACCGGGATGCGAGCAGAGCATGTCATGAAGGGCGCGACGAGAATCGTCGCCAGACGATCCTTTCGGTCGGGGACCGCGCGTGCGGACATGATCCCGGGGAGCGCGCACGCGTGGCTCGACAAGAGCGGGACAAAGGAGTGGCCAGAGAGACCGAACGGCCTCAGCACACGATCCATCACAAACGCAGCGCGCGCGAGATAGCCGGTATCCTCAAGCAGTGAAATCATGAAGAACAGCAGACAGATCTGAGGCACGAAGATCACGGTGGCTCCGACGCCCCCCACAACCCCTCCCGCAAGAAGATCGGCCAGGATTCCCTCAGGAAGCACGCGCCGGACTCCGTCGGCAAGTGATGCGAACAGGCCGTCAACGAGGTCCATCGGGTACGTGGCTAGCTTGAAGATGACATAGAACATCAACGCCATCACGAAGGCGAACGCCCCGACGCCTGCAACGGGGTGGGTAAATGCCTTGTCCAATCGATCGGTGATCGTGCGTGCCTCGTCTCGATCATCGCCAAGTGCGACTTCTGCGAAGACCTCATCGGCCCACCGTTCGAGCCCCGAAGCATCACCGGGAGGCGTTCGGTTCGGAATCGATGCGCGGGCCATCTCAGAGAGCAATCGATCGACACCCTCACCCGTCCGTGCGCTGCACACGACAACAGCGCAGCCGAGAATGTCGGCGAGCCTGCCCTCGTCAGCGTGCACACCGCGCCGTCGCGCGAGATCGACCATGTTGATCGCCACCACCGTTGGCAGACGCCGGCGAAGCGCCTCGCCGACGAGCACAAGCCCTCGTCCAAGATCGGTGGCGTCGATCATGACACAGATCACGTCGGGAGGTGCCAATCGCTCGCCCCGAGGCGCGATCTCACCGGAAATCATGCCCCGGCATAGCGCGGCCTCGGTCATATCCAACTCAATCGAGTACACACCCGGCAGATCGATCAACTCGATCGCACCGTGATCATCGGCTCGGACCAATCCGACACGGGCCTCTTGAGTCGTACCGGGAAAGTTGCTCGTCTTCTGTCGAGCCCCGCAGAGGCGGTTGAAGAGCGTGCTCTTGCCGGTGTTGGGGTTGCCCAACAGTGCCACACGCGCCGAATCGGCGGTTCGCGGGCGTGCTTCGCTCTGGCCGACTTCGGTGGTCATGGATCAGAACGGCCCTACATGGATGTGTGCCGCGATCGCATCAGCAAGCCCGATCCGGCTGCACGCCCCCCCGCTCCGCCTCATTTCGATGATCCACGGGCCACCCGTCTGGCAGACTCTGATCTTGGTGTTCGGCCTGAGCCCCATCGCACGCAGCAGGGCGGCGTCTTGCTCTTGAAGCAGCGTTCTCGTAATCACCCCAATCTGGCCCTGCTCCATGCTCGTCAGTGGTACTTCCCCGCGCAAGGGACGTCCAGGCCCATCGCACGCGCATGCGTTCGCCGCGCACGAGCATGGTCCCACAGATGCAATCGATGAATTCTGGACTTTCTGAGCTTGTTCGCTCACTCACATTCTCCGGCTTGCACGCCGCGGCGTGGAACGCCAAGAGTAAGTCAGCTGAGACTCAATCTCAATGAGTCGACCAGCTGGATCACGTCACCCTGATCGCATGGCCCCTACTGCTGGGTTCGGGGTCCGGGTCCCTGCTCCCCGCTCCGCAGACGTATCTCGCTCCCCACCGTGTAGGCCAACTCGAGCAGATGGGGTCTCTCCAGAGGTGTGATCTCGTGGAGTATGAATGGTCCGACACGCCGCTGGAAGACGCTGAGTTCATGGAACGCCTCACCCGCTTCGGCCACCAGACGGGAGTGGCGGGCTCGATCCACGAGCAGAACAACAAGCTGCTCATGCTTCCGGACCACCATGGCTGCCGTCGAATTGCTGATCACGCCGCTCGCATCGATCCATCCGACGGCTGCAACATCCGATTCGGGCATGAACAACAGCCCGCGATCGAAACGCTGACGCATGAACTCAAGCAACTCGGCATCGTCCGCAAAGGTCCAATCCATGTCGATCGTCCGCTCATCCACGCGGCTGTAGAGGGCAGCGAGATCGGCCATGCCGACACTTGGCACGCTCATTCTGTCATTCGGCTTCGGCCACGGCAGACGTGAGATCGCCGGAATGCAGATCAACGCCGCAGCAGCCATCGCAACCACGGCAATCCGCGTCTTCAAGTATCGCACAAGCCGGCGATTGGGTTGCCCTCGATCAGGATCTGTGACGTGCGTGTTGCGCGAGTTCGCCGGGCTGACCTCGATCGGCGCAAGTGCTCTACGAAGCGACTCTACCACTCTCGCGTCGAGCCCGATCGCATCGCGCAAGGACGTGTTCGATGAGAGCTCCTTCTCGAACTCGGTGCGTTCACCCGAGCTCATGGCCCCATCGAGGTACCGCACCAACCGATCGTCATGCTGCGAGAGATCATTCACGAATCAGTCTCCCTCTCGAGTGTGCGGCGAAGGGAGGTTCGAGCCCTGTACACATGACTCATTGCCGTGCCCTCCGGAATACAGAGCATGCCCGCGATCTCGCGGTATGAGAGGTCTTCGAGTACCCGAAGCAACAGGCACGTCCGGGGCTGCTCTGGCAATGCCATGAGTGCCCTGAGCGTGCGATCGTCAAAGGTGCCGTCGTCATGCCGCAGCACCTCTGCGATGTCGATCTCGGCTGAGTCCTGGCCATGAGCGGCGTGGAGATCCGACGCGTGTCGCTCGTGGTGGGAAGATCTACGCTGCGCTTTGCGCGCGACATTGAGCGCGACAAACCGAACGATCTGCACCATCCACGCGTCGAAAGATGTTGAAGAATCGAACTCATCGAGTTTGGTCAGTCCGATCAACGCCGCTTCCTGGAGCACATCATCGGCGGACTCTCTCCGTCCGAGAATGGAAACCGCGACCCACCACAATCGCCTGCGAGAAGCGACGAAGCGCACGCCAAAGCCCTCGCGATCCAGCCGCGTGGAGACGGTGACGACAAGCGGCAAACCGCCTGTCTGGGTGGGCCGGAAGGCCTGCGACATGCTTGACACTCTAACGTCACGACGCGCCGATCCCCATGCGATCTGCGCACAAAGTTAATCGCTGGACGACCCGGAACCGCCTCCAGCACCGCTCGCCAGCGACTCGTTTGTCGGGAAGCGTTTGAGTGCGGCCAGAAGCTGCTCGACCTGGACATGGGGGGGCATCGACAGCATGCGACGACGCAGTGCGGTCATCGTCTTGAGCTCGTTCTCAGGCGTGAGCAGATGTTCTTTCCTCGTACCGCTTGCCGCCAGATTGATCGCTGGGAAGAGGCGCCTCTCGGCGATCTTTCGGTCGAGGATGAGCTCCATGTTCCCGGTGCCCTTGAACTCCTCGAAGATCACCTGGTCACCTTGGGAGCCGGTGTCGATCAGGCACGATGCGAGAATCGTCAATGACCCTGCCTCCTCGGTGTTCCTTGCGGAACCGAAGATCTGCTTGGGAAGCTCGAGTGCCTTTGAGTCAATGCCGCCTGACATTGTCCTGCCGCTGGATGCGTACCTGCTCGACCTGTTGAATGATCTGGCCAGCCGGGTCAGCGAGTCCATGACGACGACGACATGCCTGCCGGCCTCCACCATCCTGCGGCACCGCTCCATGCAGAACAGACTGATGCTGATGTGCCGGGAGATATCGTGGTCGTTGCTCGAAGCGAGCACCGAAGCGCGTGCGGGGTCTACGCCGGCAATCGAGGCGAAGGTGCGTCGAAAGTCGGTGACTTCTTCGGGGCGCTCATCCACCAACAGAACGATGAGATCCACATCCGGATGATTCCTGAGCACAGCGATGGAGATGTCCTTCAAGAGTGTTGTCTTGCCCGCTTTAGGCGGCGAGACAATCAGTCCCCGCTGCCCCCTACCAATCGGACAGAAAAGGTCGATCAGGCGGCACGAGGCCGGACAACCCGGATACTCAAGTGTCAAGCGCGGCTGCGGATCGATCGAGGTGAGTTCCTCAAACGGTTTCGAGGATACGAGCGAGTCGGGTGCTCCCCCTTCGACCGATACGACACTCTGTACCATCGCCCGCAACGGGCGAGGACCCGGCCTGCCCCTGCGGCGTTTCGAGCGTGTCAGCTCGACATCTGCAGTGACGCGAAGCCCCGGGCGCAGCTTGAGCCGCTCGATGATCGAAAGTGGGACTATCGGGTCTCCCGGCGCCTCTACTGGTCCGAAGTCAGTCTGCTGACGCAACCTGCCATCGCCACTCTTCGGGACGTCGAGGATACCGGTCACAGTTTCCATGCGTGGAACGATCCGCTGGACCATTGAGGCCCAGACCGAGGTGATCGAACATGGGAGGCGGGCGGCGACTGCCTGCCCGAGGGAATACGTCCGAACTGACGCACTCCCAACAAGCGTAAGGAGTATCCGCAACCCGGTAGGGTGTTGTCAAGTCTGCGGTGTGCCTCCGAACCCAGTATCATGCCCCCGAGCAGGTAACCATGGACCCGAAGACCCTCAGCTACCATTCAGATTCGCAGGTCGAGGTCAAGCCTGCCGTGCCGGCCGGCCCGGAGCACACACCACGGATGGAAGTTCTCAAGGGCATCGCGGTATCGCAGGGCATCGTCATCGGACGAATATTCGTCCTCGATGCCGACGCCAGACACATCGGACGGCATCATGTTCACCGAGACGCTGTTGACACAGAACTGTCTCGGCTCGATCTTGCGCTGCGAAAGTCTCGCGAGGAGCTCGCCACCGTCTTTAAAGATGCCGAGACGGTCATGGGTGTGGACGCTGCCAAGGTCTTTCTCTTTCACCAAGGAATGCTTGGGGACAAGTCGCTTATCGGACCTATACGCGCGATGATCTCGTCCGAGTGTGTGTCTGCGGAGCACGCCGTCAGCCGCGTTCTCGGTGAGTGGTCAGAACGGTTCGCTCGAATGCCCGACACGGCTTTCAGATCCAAGGTCAACGATCTTGAAGACCTTCAGGAAAGGATATTGACGCATCTCACCGGCGAGCGGCGTTGCCAACTGGCGCAGGTGCCCCAGGGGACGGTTGTCATCGCTCGCGATCTCACGCCGACTCAGGCCATTTCGTTCGACCGCTCTCGAGTACTGGCTTTCGCGACCGACCTCGGCGGCAAGACCAGCCACACCGCGATCGTCGCGCGAGCCCTGGGCATACCGGCTGTGGTCGGGTGCCAAACATTAACACGACTCGCCATGGACGCTTCGTCGATCATCATCGACGGCGACCGAGGCGTTGTGATCCTCGAGCCAAACGAAGAGACTCTCGACGACTACAAGGCAGCCATCAAGAAGCGCCAGCGTGCACGAGTCACTGTCGGCGAGGACGCCCGACTCCCCGCCTACACGCTCGACAAGGTGCCGGTCCAAGTCCTGGGGAACATCGAATTTCCGCAGGAAATACCCTCACTCCTCGATGAGGGTGGCGAGGGTGTCGGCCTGTATCGAACCGAGTTTCTCTATCTCGCAAGCGCGAAAGAGCCCACCGAGGACGACCACTTCGCGGCGTACGAGCGCTGTGTGACACTGCTGGACGGAAAGCCGCTTGTCATCAGAACAGTGGACCTCGGAGCGGACAAGTACACGCAGGAACGCACAGAAGTACCTGAGCGGAACCCGTTTCTCGGCCTCCGTTCCATCCGCTACTGCCTGCGCTCGATTCCGATGTTCAAGACGCAGCTCCGAGCGATCCTTCGAGCATCAGCACTCGGACCTATCAAGGTCATGTTCCCCCTCATCACGACGACAAACGAGCTGCGACATGCCAAACTGATCGTTCACGATGTCATGGAGGATCTCGAGGAAGAGGGTATCCCCTTTGACCGCAACCTGAAGTTGGGCATGATGGTCGAGGTGCCCGCTGCAGCACTGATGGCCGATACCTTCGCCCGGGAGGTTGATTTCTTCTCAATCGGGACGAATGACCTCATCCAGTACACACTTGCAGTCGATCGGACCAATGAGCGGGTCGCGGGGATGTACAACCCCCTCAATCCGGCGGTGCTCCGTCTCGTCCGGGACACCATCCGTGCCGCACGTCGTCACGAGATCGACGTCTCTCTCTGTGGAGAGGCCGGAGGCGACCCCGAGATCGCCCTTTTGCTCATCGGCATGGGATTGCGTACGCTCTCGGTCTCAGCACCCGCGATCGCACCTCTGAAGAGGCTGATACGCGGCGTCTCACTTACCCAATGCGAACGCCTGGCCAGAAAGGCCTTTTCGTTCGATTCCGATGTCCAGGTCGCGGCGTACCTCCGCGACAGGGCTCGAAAGATTGTCCCAGAGGCCTTCGACGGGCGTTCCGTCGATGACGCGGATCCAGGCTCGGGTAGAGACCCGATCTGACCGTCGCCGAAGGAAAGAACACACGGTCTCGGCGCCAAGCGTGTCGGACCTGTCGAGCAGACACCCGTCGCTCGCGACCGGCTCTCACCGAGTTGGAACGCTCCGAGCGGCTGGAAAGCCCGGTTGGCGCAGACGCGATCGTGAGGACTTCTCCCGTCGCTCGCAACGCTCCACCGGAACGCACACGCGTGCGGCCGCGCTGCTTGATGGATCCTCCGCGAGATGGCGCCCGCCGCACAACGTGCGAGCGAAGGCGCGATGTCCCGAACAGGTCAGATCGACGAGCAACTCCCTAGCGCGCGGCACGATGCCGCCGGGAGCGCTCGCGTTGGTCCGTCATGAAGTGGACGGCGCGCCGCTCGCCAAAGGAATGGTGAACGGATGCCTGAATCGAGAATGCTGATCAACTACGTGCCGGGCGAAGAATGCCGCGTCGCGATCGTTGAGGACGGCAAGCTGGAGGAGTTTTACGCAGAGCGGATGAGCGCTGTCAGCCGTGTCGGGAACATCTACGTCGGTCGTGTGACCAACGTCGAGCCGGCGATCCAAGCCGCGTTCGTGGACTTCGGCGTCGGGGAGAACGGCTTCCTGCATGTCTCGGATCTTCATCCGAGATACTTCCCGGGCGAGGATGGGGACACAACCGAGCGTGTCGGGAAGAAGACCCCGCGACGCGAACGCCCGCCGATCCAGGCGGCCCTGAAGAAGGGCATGGAGATCGCTGTCCAGGTGATCAAAGAGGGTGTCGGCACGAAAGGGCCGACCCTGACCTCGTACCTCTCCATCCCGGGGCGATTCCTCGTGATGATGCCTCAGATGGACAAGGTGGGCGTCTCCAGGAAAGTCGAGGACGAGGAGAAACGCGTGAAGATGCGCGAGATCCTCGATCAACTCGAACTGCCGGAGGGCTTCGGCTTCATCGTTCGCACGGCGGGAATGGAACGAACCAAGGCAGAGTTGAAGCGAGACCTTGCGTATCTTGCCCGCCTCTGGAAGGACATGGAGCGCCGACGCGGCTCGGGCAATCGCCCGCGTCTGCTCTACTCTGAGAGCGACCTTCTCGTCCGATGCCTTCGCGATCTGCACTCTACCGAGATGTCAGAGGTGATCATTGACAACGAGCTCGCGCTCAAACGTGCCAGCCAGTTCCTGAAGATCGTCGCGCCGCGCGGAGGCGCAAAGCTCAAGCGATACGCGGGAAAGACGCCCATCTATCACGCCTTCGGGATCGAGCAGCAGATCGCGATGATGCACTCTCGCGAGGTGCCGCTCCCCTCTGGCGGGCGACTTGTCATCGATGAGACAGAGGCCCTCGTCGCGATCGATGTGAATTCCGGCCGCATGCGTGACGCACGCGACGCAGAGACCAATGCCTACAGAGCGAATCTCGAGGCGATCGAGGAGATATGCCGGCAGATTCGTCTGCGGGATGTGGGTGGCCTCATCATCAACGATCTGATCGACATGCGTGATCTGAAAAGACGACGCGATATCGAGCAGCGATTCAAGGACCGACTCAAGCGAGATCGCGCTCGAACCACGGTGCTCCAGATCAGCGCGTTCGGCATTCTGGAGATGACTCGGCAGCGGAACCGAGCGAGCCACGAGAGCCAGCATTTCGCTGATTGTCCGACGTGCCACGGAAGGGGCCTGATCCAGCGTCCGGGCTCGGTCGCTGCGGATGCGCTTCGAGAGCTTGCGGCAATGCTCGATCACGAGAGCATTGCGAAGATCGAGATGGTCGTGAGCCCCCGCGTCGCTGGAGAACTCCTCTCTGCTCGGAGGCGAGCACTCTCGCGGGTTGAACGCACAAGCGGGAAGATTGTCGAAGTGCGGGTCAGCGAAGCCGTTCCGCTCGATCGCGTCACGTTCTATGCATATGACGCGAATGGAGCCGACGTCGAGGCCGCCAAGCTCCAGCACGCGAAGAAGAACCCGGATATCCAGGACTGGCTCGATGAGTCACCCTTAGTCGGTGAAGTCGACATCTGGGACGAAGAGGACGAAACGAGCAACGAACCGTCCGAGCCCGACTACGAGCCCACTGCGTTGGAACTCGAAGGACCGGGTTCCGCTCTGGCTCCATCCGAAGGAGCAGAGAATGAACCCACTGGCGACCAAGGACTAGCAGGGAAGCGCGGCAAGAGACGGCGTAGAAGAGGCGGGCGCGATCGCGGACGCCAAGCGGACGAATCCACACGCCCGCAGCAGCCGGTTCAACCCTCGCTCGATCTCTCTCGCAGCGATCGCCCGGATGCTTCTGATCATGCTGACAACTCCGACCACACGCCTTCACAGGAAGGCGAGGATCCACATGCCCAGGCGAACGACCTTGGAGAGGATCGGCAGCCCGGGACGGAAGGAGCCACGCGGAAGCGTCGCCGCAGGCGCCGACGTGGCGGACGGGGTCGGAGCACGGAGGGCTCGCAGCACGGACCAGAGACGCATACTGACCATGCAACGACTGGATCCGACGAGAACGTCGAAAGCCGGTCGAATACACCACGTCGTTCGCGTACAGAGGGTGCCCAATCCCGCAGTCCTGATGAGGCATCCCACTCCAACGATTCACCCTCTGACGAGAATGGCTTGCCCACACAGAGCACAGGTACCGGTGGACAACGCAGGCGCAAACGCAGGCGCGGCGGTCGAGGCCGAGGTCGCCAGAACGGCGAGCGCGACGGCGTGACACCCGGCCCCCAAGCCGCATCACCCGAGCCCCAGCCCGTGCAGCAATCTGTCCCAAGACCGAGCAGCAACGCCGATGAACCCAAGCCATCGGCACCGGCAATGAAAAAAGAGGGTCTTCCACGCACCCTGTATGCAACGCGTCGCAAGCTTTCGCCAAGCGAGAAGCGAGCGATGGGGCCTGAGTGAGCGCAGACGATGTCTCAGCCATTACCCCGCCACATGACGACTTCAAGCCAGAGGGGCGATCGCCGCGTTCTGATACTCGGTTCCACGGGCTCGATCGGCACTCAGACACTCGAAGTCATCGAGCATCTGAACCGACTGCATGACAATGGTGCGGACATCCCGAGGTATCGTGTCGTCGGGCTTGCCTCGGGCAGCAACGCGAAACTGCTGGTGGAACAGGCCGTGCGCTTTGGAGTGCGAGACGTCGCGCTGGCCGATCCTCGGCATGCCGAGGATGTGTCGGCACTGATGCCGGACATTCGCACTCGTGTTGGCGACGATGCCGCAGAGGTGCTTGTGGATGAGGTTGAATGCGACCTCGTGGTGGCGGCAGTTGTGGGCGTGGCCGGCCTTCCTGCGACACTCAAGGCCGTGCGTTTGGGACGGGATATCGCTCTCGCGAACAAGGAGACGCTTGTTGCGGCCGGTGCGATCGTCAAACCAGAAGCAGCGAGAAGCGGCTCTCGTCTGCTTCCTGTCGATAGCGAACACGCCGCGCTCTGGCTATGCCTGTCTCCCTTTCTTGGAACAGGCACATGTCCACCCACTGCCTTTCCCGAGACAGTGACCAAGGTGCTCCTGACCGCGTCCGGCGGCCCGTTCCGCACCATGTCGTTGTCCGACATGCAGAACGCGACACCCGAAATGGCGTTGAGGCACCCAACGTGGAGCATGGGCACAAAGGTCACGATCGATTGTGCGTCGCTCATGAACAAAGCACTGGAACTGATCGAGGCCCATTGGCTTTTCGGTATCCCCGCGAGCAAGCTTGGGGCGATCATCCATCCCCAGTCGATCGTTCATGCCATCGCAGAGCTGCAGGACGGTTCGGTCGTCGCGCAGCTCGCTGCGCCGGACATGCGCCTGCCTATCCAGCAGGCGATCTCGTTTCCGCAACGTGTAGAGGCATCAGCGAGGCGTCTGGATCTTGCAAAGATGCGTTCGCTTGAGTTTGAGCAGCCGGACAACGAGAGGTTCCCCGCGCTGGCTCTGGCTTTCGAAGCGATCGATCGGGGCGGCTCCACCGGCGCAGTCATGAACGCGGCGAATGAGGTCGCGGTCGCGGCATTTCTTGAGCGAAGGATCAGATTCGGAGATATCTCGCTTCTTGTCGCTGATGCCATGCACAACATACCCACCAATCACTTGCGCGACTTGGCCGATGTCCTGGATGCGGATCGTGAGGCGCGCCGATATGTCCAGACGAGAATCGAAGCCGAACGAAGAGGTGTGGAGGCGACGCGTGCAGGCGATTCGCATCAGACCACAGGTTCAGAATGACTGACTCGCGTGCCATCCTCAAGCAGACAGCAGCACTCCTCGCGTCTGGCAAACCGACAGAAGCGATCGCACTCCTGGAGCGTGCCCTGAGGAGTGGCCAGCGCGATCCCTCGCTCGACCAAGCCCTTGCATCGATGCTCGCGACAACCGGAAAGCTGGATCGTGCAGAGTTCTTCGCCGAGAGAGCGGCATCGGGTGCTCCGCGTTCCGCAACGGCTTTGCAGTTGCTCGCGTCCATCCGTGCGGCAGCGGGACGGCTCCGCGATGCTGAGGCAGCGGCGCGGAAGGCCCTCGCGATCGACCAGTCGAGCTTTGGCGCTCTGAACACGCTTGGTATCGTCCTTTCGGAGACCGGGCGACAGCATGAAGCCGCGGAAACCTTCGCAAAGGCGATTGCGCTACACCCTTCAAGGCACGAATGCGTCGCGAATTATGCGTTCTTGCTCGTGCAACTGGGGCGAGTTGACGAGGCCATACGGCTGCCATTCATCGACGACCCCTCAAGCTCTCAGGACTTCGCGCTCGCGTCGGCGCGAGCGTTCATCATGAACTACCCGTCTGGGCTCGACCCGGCCGATGTCTTCCAGAGCCATGTGCGGTTCGGTTCGGCCATGATGGCCGCTGCTGGACCTGCATCGCGCTCGCTTGGACCCCTCCCGCCGACGACCCCAAAGGATCATCGTCCGATCGTTCTCGGGTACATGTCTTCAGACTTCCGATCCCACTCAGTCGCGTCATTCGTAGAACATCTGATCGAACGCCATGATCGGTCGCGGTTCCGTGTCAATCTGTACCACACTCACCATCAGGTCGATGACATCACACTGCGTCTTCGCTCGAAGTGCGATGAGTTTCACCACGTTCACGCGCTCGATGACGCGGCACTTGCAAAGCGCATCCGCGACAACCGCGTTGACATCCTGATCGACCTGAATGGATTGACCGCTCACCACCGAGCAGCGGTCCTTGCGATTCAAGCGGCGCCTGTGCAGGTGACATACTGCGGCTACTGCAACACGACCGGGCTGCAGACGGTGAATGCCAGAATCGTTGATTCAATCACAGACCCGCCGGGGGCCGGCACAGACTCTCTCTCTGTGGAACCCCTTGTGCGGCTCTCTCGTTGCTTCTTGTGCTACCGCCCGCCTCAAGAGTGTCCACCCGAGACACAGGATGAATCACTGAACGAGTCAGACCATATCCGGTTCGCATCATTCAACTCCCCCGCAAAGATCAGCGAAGAGACGATCGATCTCTGGTCAGCCGTGCTGAGGGCTGTGCCAGCATCTTCTCTGATGGTCAAGGGAGTCGGATTGCATGAGCCCGCAGCCCGCGACCTGCTCATCGAGCGGTTTCGCAGACGCGGACTGGAACCGGCGCGACTCGACATCCATGGTCCGACCACTTCCAGTGTCGAGCATCTCCAGCGGTACCGACTCGTGCACATCGCTCTGGACACTACACCATACTCGGGCACCACAACCACCTGCGAAGCGCTGTGGATGGGAGTGCCCGTCGTCACACTCGGCGGCAACGTGCATGCCTCCCGTGTCTCGGCGTCGATTCTGACCGCTATCGGCCGCGAGAACTGGATTGCACGCGACGCAAGGGAGTATGTGCGCATCGCTCAGAAGCTCGCGCATGATCACAAGAAGCTGGCGACTCTACGCGCTTCGCTCCGTGGAACGATCGAGAGATCTTCGCTGCGCGACGAGGTCGGACATGCCCGCGTGATGGAACAGGCCTACCAGACACTGTGGAATCAGTTTCAGCAAACAGAGTCGAGAGGATGAACCGCAGTGGCAAGGGAACCCATAACGCTCACCGATGTCCATGCGTTGCTCGCGTCCGGTAAGACTGACGAAGCACGCCGCGCCCTGCAAGCCATCCTCCAGCGCGAACCGAAGGCCCACGCTCCGAATCTTCTCGCGGCTCAGCTCGCAGCGCAGAGGGAAGACCACGCCCAAGCCGTTCACTATGCTGGTATCGCGCTCAGTGCCTCGCCCGGTGATGCTCACATCCTGAAGACGCTCACACACTCGCTGGTTTCCATGCAACGCTTCGACGAAGCGATCGAGGCATACAGAGAGGCGCTGCAGCGAGATCCCATGAACTCCTCGGCAATGCTCGCGCTCTCCGGCATCTTCCTTCGCGCGGATCGGCTCTCTGACGCTGAGAAGATCATGGAGACTGCGGTCAGCTCCCGGAGTGATCTGCGTGAGCTATGGCATGAGTACGCGGTGCTCTTTCTTTGCACGGGGAGGGCGACTGAGGCATTGGCCATACTCGAGAGGGCAGGAATCAGACACCCGCAAGCTTCCGACATCGCGGTCGCAGCGGCATCGATCTCGAATTATGTGCCAGGTCTCTCTCAGGACAGAGTACGCCAGTTCCACGATCGAGCGGCACGTCTCTTTGTACCGGCGGGACTTTCTCCAACCACTTTATTCGCCAACACGCCAGACCATGATCGGCCCCTGACGGTCGGGTTCGTTTCAGGCGACTTCCACTGCCATTCCGTCTCGTACTTCTTGCTCCCTCTGCTCGAGACGATCGATCGCTCGAGAGTGAAACCCGAGCTCTTCTGGACCGGGAAGTCCCGCGATGCCACCACCGAGCGGTTCATGTCACTCGCACGACTCCATGCCTGTCGAGGGCGCCCTCCAGGCGACGTCGCCAGAGAGATTCGTTCGATGGGTGTCGATGTTCTTATCGACCTCTCTGGTTACACGATGGACCACGGGCTTCACCTGCTCGCACTGAAGCCCGCACCGGTTCAGCTGAGTGCGATCGGCTATCCGGCGTCAACACGCCTGAAAGCCATCGACGCTAGGATCGGCGATTCGATCACCGACACGCCCGAGGCCGATCGACATGATCGGGTGCTTCGACTCGATCCGTGCTTCCTTTGCTACCAACCACCCGCCGATCCGCTCCCAAGTATCGATGATCCAACTCGGCCGCCCACATTCGGATCATTCAACTCCATCACCAAGATCAACCCGCTTCAGCTCTCACGGTGGGCGGCACTCTTACGCTCAGTTCCCGAATCTCGACTCCTGCTCAAGGCGGATGTGCGTCTGACTGCGGTCGTGTCGGCGATCAGGGATGCGTTCTGCCGCGAGGGTATCGAGCCCGACCGCCTCCAGTTCATGCAGAACACCGCGACCCCGAGCGAGGCGCGCGCGCTGTACGGCCACATCGACGTCGCGCTCGACACCTTTCCATACAACGGAACAACAACTACCTGCGAGTCGCTCTGGATGGGTGTTCCCGTCGTGACGCTTCGTGGCGAGACACATGTTCAGAGGGTCTCCGCTTCGATTCTGTCCGCAATCGGGCTGCAAGACCTGATCGCCGAGACCAACGATGAGTACAACGGCATCGCAGCACAGCTCGTCTCCGACCGGCCCAGGATTCGAGCACTCCGCGACACGCTCCGTGATCGAATGCTCTCCTCGCCGCTTTGCGATGCGACGGCATACGCAACACGGTTTGAGTCTGCCATCCGGACTGCATGGAGAGCTTGGTGCGACAGCGTGGCATTTCGCACAGAGAGCCAACCGCCCACCACCTGATAAACGCAGAGGGCCGACCCCGTGATCGGAGCCGGCCCGCTTCATACACGTATGCCTTGATTCAATTCAAGATTACCAGCGGTCTCCCCCACGATCACCCCCACGATCACCGCCGTACCCGCCACCTCGGCGACCCCCACCTCCACCCCCACCGTAACCTCCACCACCCCCGCCGTAGCCGCCGCCACGACGTCCGCCGCCCCCACCGAATCCGCCGCCACCGCCGCCCTGCTCGCGAGGTCTGGCCTCATTAACCTTCAGGGGTCGGCCACCCACGTCCTTGCCGTTCACGGCTTCGATCGCGGTGCGTGCCTCGTCATCGTTCGCCATCTCAACAAAGCCAAACCCGCGGGATCGACCGGTCTCGCGGTCCATCACGATCGATGCTCTCATCACTTGTCCGTACGGCTCAAAGAGACTCCGCAACTCTGACTCAGTCATCGAGAACGAAACATTGCCGACATAGATATTGACCACGACTCAGTCCCTCGCCCGAGCACTTTGGATCATGAACCGCTCCGCCATCTCGGGCGAGTCAGGGGTCGGCCCATCCGCGTCACTCGACTCGTCGTTCCATCTCGGTCGTCACACTTACCGTCCGAGTTGACACGTCGAACGCCATGTACAGGTAAGCATACATTCCCCGACCCTGCCACGCGAGGCCACATCCGCCAGACCGGGTCGCCGCGCCTGATTCCGTACCCTTAAGTCGGATTTCGGAACCTTAGACGTTTCCTACCGGTTGCGTCCAGTCCCAGAAACCCATCCTCTCCAAATCCCAACCGAACCGGTCTGGCTTTTCGGATCGGTTTATGTTGAAATAGCCGGCGTCCTTCGCCGTTCAGTCAGAACCGGGAGATTCATCGCATGCGATATCTTGTCACCGCCGCCGCCCTCGCGGCAACCCTGTCGATCACCGAAGCGTCAGCTCAGCCGACCTTCGTCAACTTCGAGACTCCGCCTGTACACCCAATCACCCTGACGCCCGACCAGTCACGGCTTCTTGTGGTGAACCTTGCCGATGCGCGCCTCGAGGTATTCTCGATCGTCGCGGGGCTCCCGATCCCCATCGGGTCGATCCCTGTCGGATATGACCCGGTCTCAGTCCGAGCCAGATCGAATTCAGAGGCGTGGGTCGTCAATCACATCTCAGACACAGTCAGCATCATCGATCTGAACGCGATGCGCGTCATCAGAACGCTTCGAACCGACGACGAGCCGTGCGATGTCGTATTCGCAGGAATACCTGAACGCGCGTTCGTCTCATGCTCGCAGGCCAATACCGTTCTGGTCTTCGATCCGTCCAATCTTGCCGCCGCACCGATCCGAATCCCGCTGCTCGCGGAGGATCCTCGCGCCATGGCAATCAGCCCTGATGGCACAAAGGTGTACGTCGCCGCGTACGAGTCAGGCAATCGCACGACCATCCTCGGCGGAGGGATCGATCCAGCCGCCGCCGGCACTCTCGCATTCCCGCCGAACGTCGTGAACGATGCAGCGGGTCCGTGGGGCGGCGTGAATCCCCCCCCGAATGACGGCATGGCCTTCACTCCTCCGCTCGCTCCCGGGCTTCCGACGCCGCCCCGCGTCGGCATGATTGTTCGGCAGAACAGCGCGGGCCAGTGGATGGACGACAACGGCGGAGATTGGACCAGTCTCGTGTCCGGACCGGACGCAGCCAAGTCCGGGAGGCCCGTGGGCTGGGGACTCTACGACCACGATGTCGCCGTAATCGATACCGCCACGCTCTCGGTCTCCTACATCACGGACCTCATGAACATCAACATGGCGATCGCGACAAATCCGGCGACCGGACATGTCGCTGTCGTCGGAACTGACGCGACGAACGAGATCCGCTTCGAACCAAACGTGAAGTCAACGTTCATCCGATCGATCGTCGCTTCCGTCGATCCCACGTCCGGGACGGGTGGCTGGGCGAAGGACCTCAATCCGCACTTGACGTACGCCGTCACATCCATCCCGCAGTCACAGAGGAATCGCTCGATTGGAGATCCGCGGGCGGTCGTCTTCACACCCGCAGGCGACCTCGCGTACGTCGCCGGGATGGGCTCGAACAACCTGACCATCATCAACGCTGCGGGTGATCGCATCGGCGCCCCGGACACGATCAACGTCGGGCGGGGCCCATCGGGTCTTGTGGTCTCCGCCGCGAACAACATGCTCTATGTGCTCAACCGTTTCGACGCTTCTGTCTCCGTGGTTGATCTGGCCAGCAACTCCGTGGTTGCAACCGCCTCCTACTACGACCCGACGCCAGAGGCCATAAGACTCGGACGCCCTTTCCTGTATGACACCCACCTCACGAGCGGCCTCGGCCAGGCATCCTGCGCGTCCTGCCATGTGGATGCTCGGACCGACCGCTTGGCTTGGGATCTCGGCGATCCGGCTGGCGCGGTCGATCCACTCACTGGCAACAACCTAGGTGCGGGGATCACAGGGCTCACGCCGGGCACGACGCCGATCCCATTCGCGCCGTTCCATCCCATGAAGGGACCGATGACGACCCAGACGATGCAGGACATCATCGGGCACGAACCGCACCACTGGCGCGGAGACCGCCGTGGCATCGAGGCGTTCAACGGCGCTTTCGTTGGATTGCTGGGTGACGACGCCCTGCTCACGCCAACCGAGATGCAGCGGTTTGAAGACTTCCTCGCCAGCATCCACTTTCCGCCGAACCCGTTCAGAAATCTCAACAACTCACTGTCGACGAATCTGCCCCTCCCCGGGCACTTCTCCGGCGGCAGGTTCTCCCCTGCGGGAACCCCGCTGCCCAACGGAAACGCCGCAGCCGGTCTCACCCTCTATCGGTCAACCACGCGGCGTCTCGACGGCGGCGCATTCGCGTGTGTCACGTGCCACGCCCTGCCGACAGGCGGCGGTCCAGATGCCACATTTTCCGGCGGCTCATGGGTGCCCTTCCCAGTCGGTCCGCTTGGGGAACGTCACCAGCAACTCGTTTCTGTAGACGGCTCGACGAATCGAGCGATCAAGACGCCTCAACTCCGTGCCCTCTACGACAAGGTCGGGTTCGATTCGACGAACACCAATTCGCTGTCAGGATTCGGGGTGCTGCACGATGGGAGCGTGGACACGCTCGCAAGGTTTGTTTCCGAACCGGCATTCAACGTCGCGAACGATACTGAAGTCGCGAATCTGGTCGCTTTCCTTCTCTCACTCTCAGGTGGTGACCTGCCGGCGGGGACTGCGAACAACATGCTTATCCCGCCAGGTGTTCCCTCGAAGGATGCCAGAGCGGCCGTGGGAAAGCAGGTGACCCTGGCCTCGCTCGCGACAGCCACGTCAGCCGAGATCGCGGATCTCAACGTCTTTCTCGAACAGGCAGTAAGCTCTCGCACAGGGCTCATCGTCAAGGGAACGCTGAACGGCGAGCAGCGCGGCTTCGCGTACGACCCAGCTTCCGCACGCTATCTCTCCGATCGCATCGGCGAGACCTACACGGACACACAACTCCGTACGCTGGCGGCACCCGGCTCCGAACTCACATGGACAGTCGTTCCGAAGGGAACCGAGATCCGCATGGGCATTGATCGAGACATGGATGGCTGGCTTGATCGAAACGAGATCGATGTCTGCACGAGCGAGGCAAACCCCGCTTCATATCCGGGTGGACCGCTCTCGCCTGATATCAACGCAGACCTCATCATCGATATTCTCGATCTGCTCGAGTACATGGACGCATTCGGCACTTGCTCCGGCTCCCCCGCCCCGTGCGCCTCATCCAGCGGCGTCCCCGGCGACTTCAATGACGATGGGTGGACAGACATCCTCGATTTCCTCGAGTTCTTCGAGTACTTCGGTGCCTGCTCTTGACGGACTAATTCCCTAACCCCATATTTTACAATGATTTACCCGCACCCGACGCGTCGTTCCGCTCGGGTGCCTTCTTTTCGACGGTTTGCCCTCCCCCTGAAATCGACCCTGCCCGATTCCCATATAAACTCCGCTCACCCTCTCACCGAGGGTGTGTTGTTCGCGTGGTCGATCGGGAATCGGACACTCCGAACACACTCATTGACAGGGTCGCCACCACCGGAGGGTGACGCCCCCCAACCCAAGAGGCAACGTTCATGGCTTTCAACACGTCACGTCTGGCTCGCTCGCTTGTGGCCTTCGCAGTTCCGCTGACAGTCGCGCTCCCGGCACTCGCCGGACTGCCCGGTGCGATCGATCGTCTCCCGACAGACGCCCTCGCCGTGATCTCAATCCGTAGTGTCAGCGAGCTCAAGGCCGATCTGGACCAAATGGGAAACAAGCTCCCACCGCTGAAGGAAGCCCTCGCGAGCGGGCCCATCGGCATGATCCTCGCCATACCCGGCATGAACGCCGAGGGTTCTGTCGCCGCGGCTTTCGTCGGCAGCGAGCTCGACTTTGACGCGGATCAGCCCCCGATGGTGGCCGTCATTCCCGTCAAAGATGCCAAGCAGTTCTTCACGGGCATCGGTGCCAGTGCGAGCGGCGACACCTACACCGCAGACTTTGACGGAAACCCCGCTTATCTGCGTGACATCGGTGGCGGCTTTGTCGCGATGGCCCCAACCGCCGAGCTTCTGGCATCATTCGACGGCAAGCCCGGAAAGGGAGCCGCCCACTCGAAGCGCCTCGGCTCAAATGGTTCTGCCCTCGCAGAGACCGCCGACCTTCTGGTATTCGCAGACCTCGCCAAGCTCAAGCCCATGATCGATCAGGGCATGGCGCAGATGAAGCAGCAGATGGAGATGGTGGCCATGATGGCCGGGCCGCAAGGCGACCAGATGAAGCAGACCTCCGCCATGATCGAGACCATCGCCAACATCCTGACGTCTCAGGGCGATCTCGCGATCATGGGCACGACTCTCTCCGCTGCAGGAGTTGCCATGGACTTCGGCGCACAGTTCAAGGAGGGCACCGATGCGTTCAAGGCGCTGCAGGTCAAGGGCGACTCAATGAAGCCGCTCACGAGATTGCCCAACGTGCCCTACCTCTTCGCGATGAGCGCTGACATCTCAAGCCCCGCGATGAAGAACATGCTCACCGCGATGAACGCCATGCAGGCGCAGGGGTCGTCCTTCCTGCCGGGCGCGGAGATGATGGACAAGCTGAACGCGATGTCCTTCGTCCTCGGAACATCACCCGCGCTGATGGGCGGTGGCCTGTTCGCGAACTCCGTCGTTTTCCACCAGACGAACGACGCCCCGGGCCTTCTCGCCACGACGAAGGACGTCATGGCCAAGATGAACAACACCAGCGCGAATGGGATGAAACTCGCCACAACCTACAAGCAGGCCGACACCACGATCGGCGGCACCCCTGTCGATTCCTGGGCCGTGCGTATGTCCGTCGATCCCAACGACCCCAATGCCATGATGGCCCAGCAGGGGATGCAGGCGATGTTCATGATCTGGGGACCGACAGCCGGCCCCTCGGGCTACCTCGCGCCGAGCAAGAACGGCGTCGTGCAAACACTCTCCAAAAACTCGATGCTGCTTGAGAAGTCTCTTCAGGTCGCTAGCGATGGCAACGGACTCGGTGCCGACAAGACGCTCGCCGCAACGGCTACTCAGCTTCCATCCGATCGCTCGGCCGAGATGTACCTCGGTGTCGGCGAGATCATCAAGACTGCGGCGGGTTTCGCCGCGATGATGGGCATGCCCATGGAGTTCGCGGTCAAGGACAATCTGCCCCCGGTCGGAATGTCGATGTCCACAAGCGGCGGAGCGGCCTCTGGGCGGCTGTTCGTTCCCATGGACGTGATCACCACTGTGGCAGACATCCAGAAGCAGATGCAAGGCGACATGGGCGATCCCATGGACGATGGTGACGGCTCGAAGCCCCGCTTCTGAGCCCTCGCCTCACCTCGTCATAGCACCAAGAGGCCCCGAGGAACAGACGTTCCTCGGGGCCTCTTTACTCTCCTGTGGATTCGCCCGACCGCGGCGTTCTTCTCCGGTTCATGAGCCGAGGATCTCGATCGCCTGATCGATGTTCCGGACGCCAATCGCGTCGATGCCAGTGGCTGTGGCCTGTGCTCGATTCGGTTCGGGAACAAGCATCCGCGTGTACCCGAGTCGGGCCGACTCTCGAACGCGTTGCTCGATCTGCGTAACAGGGCGGACCTCGCCCCCGAGCCCTACCTCACCGATCGCGGCGGTGCGTGGCGGCGTCGAGCGTCTGCGGTGCGCACCCGCAATCGCCAAGAGAAGCGCGAGGTCACTCGCGGGCTCTACGACCCGAAGCCCTCCGACACTGCTCGCGAATACGTCCATGTCTGCGAGGCGCATGCCCGCGTGCTGCTCCAACACGGCGATCAGCATCGCAAGTCGATTGGAATCGAGCCCGCTCGACTTGCGTTTCGCGGCACCGAGGAACCCCGTCGCCGTGAGCGCCTGGACCTCTACGAGGACACAACGAGATCCCTGAACGATCGGACACACCACGCTGCCAGGACGCGGGCCCGCACCTTCGTTCCCCTGCACCGCCGCGACGCCCGCACCTTCGGGCGCCTCGCGAAGGCCTGATCCGGTCATCTCAAATATACCAAGCTCCATCGTGGTCCCGTACCGGTTCTTTACGGCCCGCACGATTCGGTGCGCGTGGTACCTGTCTCCCTCGAAGTTCAGGACGACATCCACCAGATGCTCGACGATCCGCGGGCCTGCCAGCGTCCCCTCCTTGGTTACATGTCCGACAAGCACAACCGCGATCCCCGACGCTTTCGCCAGATAGACGAGATCCGCAACACATCGTCGCAGCTGGGTCACGCTCCCCGGACCCGCCGGGATGTCAGACTTGTAGATCATCTGTGCTGAATCGATCACCATGACGCCGGGCACGATCCGCCTGGCCTGCTCGACGATCCGGGCAAGATTGGTATCCGCAAGAACATAGAGCTCCTTCTCGTCCGCAGCGCCAAGACGCTCGGCTCTTGAACGTACCTGCTCCGCCGATTCCTCACTCGACACATAGAGGACACGAGCCCCATGGCTTGCCCAGGAGGCCGCACCCTGCAGAAGCAGGGTCGACTTGCCTATGCCGGGCTCTCCGCCGAGCAACACGACACTCCCCTCAACCAGCCCACCACCGAGCACCCGGTCCAACTCTCCAATCCCACTTGCGATACGCACAGTCTCAGCTCCGCGGCCAGCTTCAGAGATCGGAACCGCCCCCGCACTCTGATCGCCCGAAACGGGGCTGTCAGCGGTATGCTCTGATCCGACGGAGCTCCATGCCTCGACAAGACCGCGTTGAGGGTCCTTCTCGCTGGCCGCATCCCTCGCTCGCCTTTCCAGCGAGTCCCATGCTCCGCAGTCGGAGCACTTCCCTATCCAGCGGGGGTGTGCGGCACCGCATGAAGCGCAGACGTAGACCTCTCGCGACTTGGCCATGCGCTCAGGTTAGCCACCCCAAACTCGCGGCGGACATCCGGTCTCTACCATGCACGCCTATGCACGGGTCGAACAGCACCACGACTCCACCCGCAAAAGAGCCCCGCCGACGCCGCAGGGCGCGGCGATCACTCGTGCTCGCCGCAGTTGTTGCCCTGCCGGTGCTCTGTTTCCTGCTGCTGACGCAATCGCCCCTGACCGCGTGGATTGTTGTGCCGGTCCTGTCAAATCTGACAGGTGCCGATATAGACATCGGACACGCGACGATCCGCGCCAACGGCACACTCACCGTTGAGAACGTCCGTGCCAAAGCGCCCGGCGTGAGCGGCCCGGCTGCGACATTCGTCGAAGTCCCCAAGGTCGAGATCGAGTTCAAGTGGCGGGAACTTTTCACCTCGAACCGAGTCCGGAACATCACACTCCACGAGCCGCGGATCCGCCTGTCACAGTCGGCGGATACTCAGACCCTGAACGTTTCGGGCTTGACGCTCTTCCGTCCGTCAGGAACATCCGCAGGCCCTCTGCCGACAATCGTCATTGACGATGCCGCCCTGGAGATTGGTGAGCACGCGGGTGCAGACTACTTCCCTCTGAGCGTCATCCACTTCGACGCTTCCGTCATACCGGATCCCGCATCGCCATCGAACGCCTCAACGATCCGTGTTGCTCAGCTGGCTCCGGATGGGCCGATCATCGGAATCCCCGGACAGTTCATTACTGGGCGCATCGACGCTGACTCCGTCACGATCGAACCTGGCAATCTCTCGCTCGCTTCACTCCGACCATCGACGCTCCCTACGGCGGTTCGCACCCAGCTCGAACGACTCAACCTGGCGGGCAGACTACAGGTGAGGAAGTTCGAATACACATTCGCAACCGGCAAGGTAGAGGCCGAGATCCGGCTGAGTGGCATTGCCATGAATCTCACCGAGATCCTGGTCGATGATCCGGACAGCGCGGCCACACTGCGCATGAGCGGCGTCGCTGGGATCATCCTGGTCAGCGGTGAGAAGATCCGTGCTGACCTGCGCGGTACGCTCGCAGATCTGCCCTGGACGGTCAGACTCGACTACGCCGGTCCAAATGCGGACGCCGCGTTTACCTGCGATCTCGCCACGGAGGGCTTCCATGTCACCAATCGCCCCGATCTCCTCCCGTTTGCTCCCTTGATCGTTCAAGAGAGACTTGCCTCTTTCTCGAATCCCACTGCGACGGTCAGCTCGCGCGTACGCATCACAAGAGATGCTCCGACACCTGCCGGGGCTTCACCGATTCGTGTCTCTGGAACGCTGGATTTCAGAGACGGCGTCGCGGCATATGTGGACTTCCCGTACCAGTTCGAACAGATGAGCGGCTCCGTCCGTTTCGATGACGAGCACATCGAACTCTTGAAGATCGCGGGCGTTGCTCCGAGCGGCGCACAACTCGTGGCAACCGGCTACATCTCGCCGATCAATGAGGAGGCGGGTGTCGATATTCGCGTGCATGTCGAGAACGTGCCCGTGGATGCCACTCTTGAGAAAGCCCTCGGTTCTGATCGGCGCGAGATTGTGACGGCGCTCTTCAATCAGCAGCGATACACGGAGATCGTCAGAGCCGGCTTGGTGCTTGATCCGCGGCAAGCCGCACGTGTGCAGGACGAGCTTCGCTCCCTCTCGGCGTTGCCCGAGCGATCGGAAGCGACTTCTGCGCGAATTGCCGCCCTTCAGAGGGTGCTTGACGAACGGCCGCTGCTCGAACCGGGTGGACGCGCCGTTGTGGACATTCGTGTGACGAGGCCGGTCGGTCCGTTGAGACCCTGGAGCACGCAAGTCGATGTCCGCTTCGCCACACTGCACATCCTTCCCGAGGCGTTTCCGCTTCCAATCGTTGGCTCTGATGTCGCGCTGCGTATCAACGACAAGACCGCTACGTTTGTGGGAGGCACCTATACATCACTCAGAGGCGGCAACGCGCGTATCGACGCCACCGTCGACCTCTTCACCCCAGACGGAACCCAGAGCTTCATCCCGCGAGTTGATATCGCGGCTCAGGGCATACCCGTCGATGACTTGCTCATCAACTCGATTCCCGATCGCAGGCCACCGGATACCACAGGGGACCCACACCGGCCGACGCTGGAAGCGTCCTTGAGAGCCCTCAACCTCGAAGGCACTATCGATGTTGTTGCTCGGATCACCCCGAAAGTAGCACCAGACGCGACGGGTAAGGTTGAACTCGGATACGACGTCCGAGCAAGCGCATCATCGCTCTACGCTACGCCGTCGGGCGGCTCTGAAGCGGATACGTCGATCACACTGGCAGAACTGAACGGTGAGCTTCACCTGACCGATGAGTCCATCGATGCCTCGATCGCCGCGGATCTCTTTAGCTCGCCAACGTCTTCGCCTGACCTGCAACGGCCCGCAGGAAGGGCGACCGCTCGCTTTACGTCCTCTCCCACCCTGCCGTCGAGTCCGTACGAGCTCGATGTGCTTGTCTCTCACCTCGACACATCCGCTCGCATCGAGCATCTGATCAGAGAATTCTCCCCCGATATCGCAAACCGGCTCTCCTCTCTCCGCGGTACGCATCGTCCCTCGGGACTCCTCGATGCGACCCTGCGTATCCGGAGCAACGAAGGCGTCTCAAATGTCGAGCTCACCCTCAGCGATCCGGTTGACCTGGCTCTGGATGCGTTCGGCGGTCGCAATACGCTTTCCGTGCCCGAAGGTAGCGTGACGCTGCATTCTCGGCAATCCGAATCCGAAGAGGCAACCGGCCGCTCGGACATCTCGATTCACTTCGACCGATTCGTCGCGGCGGTAGATCACGATGATCATCCGATAGGACGAATCGAGGCAAACGGCACGTTCTCTTTCGACATGGAAGACGCCGCTCGTGTCTCGCACAGCGCCGGATTGAGCATTGTCTGGAGTGATGCTCCACTGGGACACCAGGTGATCCGCGATCTCGTGCAGATGAGATTTGGCGCCGTGATCGATGACCTCTACAAGAATCACGAGCCCGATGGCCGCTTCGATCTCGATCTGGAACTGCGTCCGATCCCCTCTGACACCACACGACTCGGTGCCTGGGGTACGATTCGCCCCCGGTTCTTCTCGGTCACGCGTCACGGGCACCGCATGAGCTTCCCGAGCGTGGACGGATCGCTCGTGTTCTCACCAAGCGGCGGCGAGGTCAGACGGCTCACGCTGAACGCAGAGGGCACCTCGCTCCTGCTGAACGGCTCATGGACGTTGGACAGCGAAACAAATCCGGTTCTCGACCTCGGCATCAGCGGCTGGACAACCGCGAAAGGGTCCGACCTGTACGCCATGCTCCCGAATCAGCTCCACGATCTGGCCCGGGACTCCGAGTTCTCAGTTGAGGGCGGGATCCGCATCGGCGAACTAAATGTACGTGCTGAGGTCGCTCCAGGCCCGAACGCATCTCGCTTCGCGGCCCACGGCACCGTCGTTGTTGACCGTGCATCGATGCAGGTCGGACCTCGGATTACAGACCTGTCTGGCATCATCGAGTTCACCGCACGATCTGAGCCGAATTCGACGAGTTTCGACGTGGGCATGATCGCCAGCAGCCTCCGCGTGGCGAACCTTCTTGTCACCGAGGCAAGACTCAGGGTCGCGAGCGACGCAAATGACCCAACGATCATCGCCCCTTTGATCACCGGCTCGACGCACGGCGGGCGCTTCTCCGGCCGCGCCACCGTAGGTCCGGATCCTCGTCAGCCAGACCAGCGAAGGTACTTCGCGTCGATGCGAGTCGCCGGCGCTCGCTTCGCAAGTGTCCTCGCCGACCTCACCTCAGGATCGAACGGCTCTCCACCAGTCGCTCCGGATGGCTCTCGAGGCCTGCTCGACGGCGAGCTCACGGTCGAGGGTGTTCTCGGCCAGACGCAGTCGCAGACCGGCCGCGGCGAGATGGCGATCTCCGGCGGTGAGGTGCTCTCCTACCCCCTACTGCTTCCTATTCTGCAAGTCGCAAACCTGCAAGTCCCATCGAGAGAGCGACTCGATCTCGCGCTCTCATCATTCCATCTCTCGCAGGGACGGCTTACCTTTGAAGAGATGTCCGTTTTCTCGCCGACGGTCGAGCTGTTCGGGTATGGCACGATGTCGTGGCCCAAGACCGAGCTGGACCTACGGGTTGTCTCGCGCGGCGCTCGTCAGTTGCCGATTGTGTCCTCTGTCTTTGAGGCGATTCGCAACGAACTCATCAGCGTGAGCGTCGGCGGCACCCTCACAAGTCCGGATGTGTCGCTCGAACAGTTCGCCAGCGCGCGGGGCCTCCTCAAGCGGCTGATCGATGGCTCCGCATCCGAGCAGGCAAGAGAAATGCAGAGGATCCGCCAACGCGCGTACTCCTCTCAGGATCGAATCCGGCGAGCGGGTGACAGGATCAAAGATCTCTCCAGGGCCGAAGCGATGCAGAGCGATAACTGATACTCTACAAGGCACGGAGCCACCTGCAGAACCGCGCCGTGACGCGGATACGATGGTTCGGATCCATGCACCCTTTACCCCGACATCTGACGGGCTATTGCCATCGATGCCCACCGCATCGCGATGATGCGCACGCTCATGAGAGATCTGCGATCAGACTCGGACGCATGCTCGCCGCTCTGTGGCTTACGCTTTCTACGTGCATCCCGATCTCATGCGCCACTTATTCACCAACCTCCGGCAACAGTGCGGGCGATAGGGTTGCCGCATCTCGGGCCTCGGGTGCCACATCCGACCAGCCCGATCGAACGCTCTCCATCGGCGTTGTCGGCAACCAGTCCGGATTAGAGATTCAGTGGTGGGTCGTCGATGACCCAGAGTCCCTCATCGGCGCAGGCCTGGCGAAGTATGCAGAAAGACGGGGGGCGGATACCGGACGACCCGCTGGTCCCCAATTGGAGACGCAAACTGCAAGGAGCGACACGGCATCGCCGGTCGCTTCGCACGATTTGAGCGAACAGACTCGCTCGCTCTGGTGGACCAATGGGTTGCGCGTTCTGCGTGTACCGATCGATGACCTTGGCGCGGTCAAGTCACGACTCGATGCCGGAACTGTCGGGCACACCCAGTGGCTCGGATTGCTCCCGACCTGGACGCAGGTTGTCTCAGGACCCGACTTCAACGGACGCCGCGCGATACAGCTTGATTCCGGCGAGGGCGGGCGGCTTGTGCTCGACGGTGGACGCCTAAGGCTGCTTGCCAGGTGCTGGACCGCGCCGAGTGGCGACGGTACGCCCACAATCCGCGTCGAACTCGTGCCGCAACATGTCGAACCGAGTGCGACCAGACGCCGCGAACTCGCAGCACTCGAGTCCCAATCTTGGTCGATCGAAGATGACGGACTCGTGTTCACGCGGCTGCGCGCCGGATGGTCGGCAGACGGCCGCGTCGCATACCTCATCGTGCCCGAGTCGCCTGTGACGGACTGGACGAAGGTCTCCGAACGCGCAGAACGCTCAGCCGCGGCTCGCGAGCGAGAGCAGAACATCGCCGAGGCAACACGCGTCGGCCCCTTCGCCGGCTCCATTCCATCAGTCGGCGAAGCCATGCTCACATCTGCCCTCTCCGACCCTGAGGGCAAGATCGGGAAGCGAATCGTGATCGTGATCGTCCCGCGGCTGCCGGAGAGGTACGATCTGATCGCGGAGTGACTTCCGAGCGAGCTCGGATCACACCACCGATACCTTACCCGTCCCCTTCACGATCTTACCGATCGTGTACACCTTCTCACCACATTTCGCGAGGCGCTCGGCAACCGCCCCCGCGAAAGTTGGCTTCACGATCACGCAGTATCCGATCCCCATGTTGAAGACACGGCGCATCTCAGCTTCTGCGATATTGCCATGCTTCTGGAGGAAGCGGAAGACCGGCAGCGTCGGCCATGAGCCAGCATCAATCTTGGCATCGACCTTGTCGCTCAGCGCCCTGACGAGATTGTCGGCCAATCCGCCCCCGGTGATGTGTGCCATGCCGGAGACGACCTGTTTCACTCTATACTGACGCATCGTCCGAACAATTGAATCGGCGTAGATCCTCGTCGGCGTCAGCAGCACCTGAGCCAGCGTCTTGCCCTTGTCCTCGCCCTTTGGACCTTCAAGCTCCGGATAGACACGGTCCAGCTCGAGGCCCGCGTGATCGACGACCTTGCGCACGAGCGAGTATCCGTTGGAGTGAACGCCGCTGGAGGCAAGCCCAAGAACAACATCTCCGGGCAAGACACGGAGCGGGTTCATCGCCCGCCTCAATTCCACAACGCCCACGGCAAAGCCCGCCATGTCGAGCTCACCAGAGCGGTACACGCCCGGCATCTCCGCGGTCTCCCCACCGATCAGTGCGCATCCAGCGATCCTGCACCCCTCGGCAACACTCTTGAGAAGCGTGCCCAGCACCCTCTTGTCTACCTTCTCGACCGCGATGTAATCCAGAAAGATCAGCGGCTCAGCACCCTGCACGATGAGGTCGTTGACGCTCATCGCCACCAGATCAATCCCCAGCCCATCAAAGATCCTTGCCTTCGAAGCGAGCGAGACCTTCGTGCCTACGCCGTCCGTGCACGCGACGAGCACCGGATCCTTGTAGTTCCGCTTGAAGAGCTTCTCGTTGTAATCGAGCCGGAAGAGACCAGCGAATCCCCCCGGGTTCTGAATCACCCTCGGCCCGTGCGTCCGCTTGAGCACCGAATCGACCGTATCGATGAACTGGTCGTATGTATCGAGGTCCACCCCCGCGTCCGCGTAGGTGAGGGATCGCTGGGAAACGTCCGAAGCGACGTCCGCACGCGTCTTGGAGTGAATGGATGGTCTGGTCGATGCCTTTCGGGCCATGGGCCAAGAGTATGACGCCCGACGTCACCCTACGCTCCCGGCGATGCCCTCTGGCCACGGAACGCTGATTTTCCTTCACCTCCCCAAGACCGGAGGCACAAGTCTCCGCGCCACGCTGCTCGCTTCCATCTCCCCGCGACCCTCTATCAAACTCATGAACCATGACCACACCCCTCTGCTGGCCATGAAGCCGCAGGAAAGGGCGTTGCTGGGGCTCGTCGAGGGACACATGCTGTACGGGGTCCACGAGCACATCCCGGGGCCGTACTCATACATCACCTTGCTTCGCGAGCCGGTCGCTCGCCTTCGTTCGTGGCACCGGTACGTATGCCAAACCCCGCGTCACCGATTCCACGGCGTGGTCGCCCAGGGCGGGCTCTCGCTGGGTGACTGCGTCCGCCGTCGCATGACACCCGAACTCGACAATGACATGACACGGACGCTCGCCTCCGTCGGGCGGCAGGGAACACCATTTGGCACAGTCACACTGCAGATGTTCGAGGTTGCGTACGAGCGGCTGTCATCCATCCAGTTCGTTGGAACGACCGAACGGCTGGGCGAGTTCCACGCGATGCTCTGCGATCGGATGGGCTGGCAGGCACATCCAGTGAAGCACCTCAATAGAACCACGACCGATTCCGCTGGGTTCGCAGCGGATATCCCGGCCAGCCCTCCCGGCGACGCCGAGGGCTCAGACGCTGCTCCGATGATCCGTGAGGTCAACCGATTCGACCATGCCCTTTGGGAACAGGCGGCCAAGATCCTTGAACACCAGCTCTCCAGACCTTGTCCGCAGAAATGATGTGAGAGCACGTTCCGTTTGCCCGGTTTCGCTCGCCTCTCTAGGATCGGAAGTCGGACGACACCAGACCTCGGCACTCACAACTCGACCCCTCAAGGAGCACCCATGGGCAGGTCCCACCTCTTCACCTCAGAATCCGTCTCTATGGGCCACCCCGATAAGGTCGCGGACCAGATCTCCGACGCGATTCTCGACGCCATGCTCAGCGAGGATCCGTACTCCCGAGTCGCGTGCGAAACGATGGTCTCTACCGGAATGGTGGTCGTCGCGGGTGAAGTGACCACGCGGGCATATGTCGAGATCCCCGATGTTGTACGCGAGACGATCCGCGAGATCGGGTACACCTCTGGTGACATGGCGTTCGATTACGAGTCGTGCGCCGTGCTCTCATCCATCAAGAGGCAGTCGCCCGATATCGCCATGGGCGTAGATCGAGACGGGGCGGGCGATCAGGGAATGATGTTCGGGTTTGCCTGCCGCGAGACGCCGGAACTTATGCCGCTTCCGATCCAGCTCGCCCACCGGCTGGTTGAGCAGCAGGCCCATGTGCGCCGCGAACGCCTCATCCCGGGGCTCCGCCCCGACGCGAAGAGCCAGGTCACGATCGAATACAACGGACAGCGCCCCGTGCGTGTCGATACACTTGTGCTTTCCACCCAGCACGATAGAACGTGGAATGATCGTCAGGCAGATCTCAAGAAGCAGATCATCGAGCATGTCTTTAAACCCGTGCTCGGCGAGTGGTGGAACCCTGGCGTCACATGTCACGTGAACCCCACAGGCCGCTTCGAGATCGGCGGTCCGCACGGAGATTGCGGGCTCACTGGACGCAAGATCATCGTCGATACGTACGGCGGTCGCGGACGGCACGGCGGCGGCGCCTTCAGCGGCAAAGACCCGACGAAAGTGGATCGCTCCGCGGCTTACATGTGCCGCTATATCGCAAAGAACGTCGTCGCGGCGGGCCTCGCCGACGTATGCGAGGTTCAGGTCTCGTACGCGATCGGGGTCGCCGAACCTACAAGCGTGTTCATCGACTGCCAGGGGACCGCAAAGGCCGACGAGGAAAAGATCGCAAGAGCCGTTCGTGAGGTCTTCCCGCTGACTCCTCGCGGCATCATCGACACGCTCGGCCTGCGCGCGCCGATCTATAGACCCACAGCTCGCCACGGGCACTTCGGTCGCCAGCCGCAGGGTGCTCTGTTTGCATGGGAGCGAACAGACAAGGCCGAACTCCTGAAGAAGTCCATCGTGTAAGCACGATGCTCATCGAATGGGGCCCGGTTTCCCAACTCCCGCCATCAGTCCCGAGCTTCGCCCGCAAAGCCGACAGGACTCTGGTAGCCATCGTTGTCGTACGCCCTGACACCAATGAAGACATTGTCCTTGTTCAGAGGCAGCGTCACCTCTGTGACGTTCCCGACATCCGCGGAGTGTGTCCATCTCGGCTCGGTTGTGTCGCGCCACACGACCCTGTACCCCGCAACGTCCGGCTCAGGACTAGCCTGCCAGCGCAGGGTAGTCGATCGTTCCAATTGCGCGGTCACGATCCGCACATTCGCGGGTGTCGATGGAGCGTTTGCAAGATGCAGAAGGACAGCCGCGTTCAATCTCGCCACGCCCGCCAGGTACTCCCAATCCACGTGCTCAGCGGTGTCCCCGTACCGACGCCCCCGTTCTTCTCGCACGTCTTGGTGCTGCCGGTCATAGTCCTCGTGTACGACCGTGAATCGGACCGCGCTGAATCCCCGCTCATTGAACGCTGAATGATCCCCGCCACGGAGGAATCGGTCTGGCCTGAAGACCATCATCGGTCTCACTGCACATGACTCGATCGCCGCCACTTCTTCCGCATAGCGAGCAAGCTGCCTGCTTCCGCCGTCACTCTCGGCTGAGAGCCCCCGAATCCGCGCGAGTTCTTCCGCAGTCGCATTCCGAGGGATGCCCTCGCTGAAGACCCGGATCAGACCCGGCTCCCCCATCGGATCACCGACGATGTCATTGTTCAGAACCGCGCGGATGTCTTCATCATCTGACTTTGCACGTGATGCCCGGTAGTGCGCTCCGAGCAACCCCTGTTCCTCACCGGGTGTCGCAAGGAAGACGATGGTGGCATCCAGCCGTTCTGAGGCGAGAGCCCTTGCACACTCGATCACAACTGCAACACCCGAGGCGTCATCATTCGCACCGGGCGCGTCGATCTCTCGGTTCATCTGATCGCTCGCGCGGCTGTCGTAGTGACCGACCACGTAGTACCTTCGGTTGGCCGCCTCAGGCATTGATCCCGGCAGGACCGCGATCACATTGACCAATTCCGTCGGCACATCGATACGTGGACCCCTCGGCGCGACAAAGGTCTCATCAAACACCCTCAGTCGACCGGGCGGCTGGACTCCCTCGAGTTCTCCTCGTATCCAACGCCGCGCCGCCCCGATGCCGCGTGTCTCGGAGACCGCATCGCTCAGCGTGTGACGTGTGCCAAAGGACGCGAGCATCTCAACCGCGTGACGAACGCCCTCAGGGGTAATTCGGGCCATCGCATCGGTGGCCCGTGGTGCCGGCACGACCGCTCCCGCAGCAGGAACTCGCACCATCAATGCCGCCGACAAGCACATCACACCATGTAGAGTTCGTCTCATGTCAGCAGTCTACCCGCACTCGAAGGTCGCCGCGATGCCCCGAGATGCCAGCTCAGAGCGCCGCCACTATGATGGTCCATGGACACAGCAACCATGTCTCCCGGGGCCAGACTGCGTGAACTGATGTCCCGTGGAGTCGTCGCGGCTCCGGGAGCGTTCAACGCACTGTGTGCGCTGGCCATCCGTGATGCCGGATTCCAAGCTGCGTATATCTCCGGCGCAGCTACGAGCGTGGCCGCAGGCGTCCCCGATGTCGGAATCCTGACACTCGATCATTTCGTCCGTGCGATCCATGAGTCGTACCGTGCCAGTGGCCTGCCCCTCATCGCCGATGCCGACACCGGGTTCGGCGAGTCGGAGATGGTTCGTCGGACAGTCGTCGAGTATCAGCGTGCCGGAGCGGCCGGGCTGCATATCGAGGATCAGGTCTTTCCCAAGCGATGCGGACACCTCGACGGGAAGAAGCTCGTGCCGCTCGAACACGCGTGCGAAAAGATCCGAGCAGCAGCTGAGACCGCCGGAGAGTCTCCGGATCCATCTTTTATTATCTGTGCTCGAACCGACGCGCGTGGCGTCGATGGTTTCGATGCCGCAGTGGAGCGTGCCGCGGCGTATCTGCATGCCGGCGCGGACATGATTTTTCCAGAGGGCCTTGCGAGTGAAGATGAATTTGCCCGCTTTGCCTCGCTCCTTCGAAGCAAGGTCGAGCCGGGCATGCGATACTTCCTCCTCGCGAACATGACGGAGTTCGGCAAGACACCGGTTATTCCGTTGAAACGGTTTGGTGAGATCGGTTACTCGATCGTCATCTACCCCGTTTCAATGCTGCGGGTCGCGATGGGTGCTGTGAGCCGCGGGCTCGCGACACTTCGGGAGACAGGGAGCGTTGAGCAGCTGCTTGGTGAGATGCAGACACGCGAGCAGCTCTACACCGCAATCGGGTACAAGCCCGGTGTTGAGTGGAAGTATCCGGCGCGTTGATGATTCAGTTCGTCATCGTGATGCTCGTCACTGAGAGTGGTCGACTCCCCGCCGGGCTGCTTGAGATCGATGAGCACTCGCACACCATTCACAGTGAGAAGAGACCGACCTTCCGGCAGCGTTTCGATCGTTGTCCGGGTTCACCACACGACCATTGAGCAAGACCTGCACCTGATCACCATGGGCGTGATGGTCGCCTGCCACGAGAGTGAAGCGAGGCGAATGCTGGCAGAAGCCATGCCGCTCAGAATGGAGCGTCATGCGACCGCGATGCCTGTCCGCCATACGGCAAGAATGCGTCGGTTCCCGAATCAGCGCGAGCGACAATCAATGAAGGTCTTTGAGCCCGTGTTCAGGCGGGCCGGATGCCCCGATAAAGCCCTTGAACCCGCTCCGACTCCTGCTTGCGGACGGTCTCAAGAACCAGACGCGGGATCCGCCACTGCCCCTGCTCTGTCGTGACGTTCGAGCAATGCTCGCTGATGCAGCGGTACAGAAACTTGAAGGCGTCTCTGGGCTGGTGCATCTGATCGAGTGCATCGATCAGGTCCTGACGAGTGACATCCTCTGCGAACAAATCGAGCAACGCTATGCCCGGAGCATCTGGTGCAAGGCAAACTCGCAATCTCGCATCGCAGAGGTCGTACAGCATCGGACCGGTCCAGCTCAGACGCTCCACGAGTGACTGCTTATCGAGTCGGGCCTCTTGGAAAAACGCGCTCGACTCGCGGAACAACGCGTGCCGCAGCTCTATCGGCAACAGCATCTTGACGCCGAGCCCCTCTTGCTGCAGGAACTTGTTGTTCAGCATCGGCCAGACGAACGCCCTCATCTTCTCGGCATCTCCGGCAATAAGCGTGGGCTCATCCACGCGGTCGATCACAACGATGACTCCAGGATACCCGAGCCCTGCGAGTACACCTCGCAACCGATCGAGCATCGCGTATCGCTGCTCGTCAGAATCGGTGACCGGGAGCCGCGACGGAGCTCGATCTTGTGCCCTCAACTGGGACAAGGATCGTGTCAGCGACGAATCAGACCGCCCGAGCGTCCTGATCTGCCGACCGAGCCGATGGGCTAAACGCGCAACCGAGAGCGGTCGCCAAACGAAACGCCCTACGAGAATCCCAACATAGAGTGCGGCGCACGCGATGCCCACTCCGGGAAGAACGGTCTCCCAGAGCTGCGTCTCGGGCGGCTCGATCAGAAACCAGGCAACAACAGCACCGAGCGGCAACCACCCGATCGCGACCGCAAGAGCCCAAGCCAGCGCGTCACGAGGGGGAAAGACCCGCGCCAGCTTCGCGACCCGACGCGTCCTGTCCGTCGCAAGGTCGGACGAGTCGTACACGGCCTGAAGAATCAGAGCGTCATTCCGTGCCAGCTTCGGCAGGCGCCGAAACGCTTTCTGCAAGTCGCTCTCTACTCTCGACGGTCCAAGACCGGTCAGCCGGTCAACCAGACGGGTCACTGCGCTCGAGATGATCGCGTCGATGTGATCCACGAGACGGATCTGCTGCAAAGTCCTGAGAGAGTCCTTCCCTCCGGCACGTGTGTGCAGGCGATCGAGCGTTGCGTTCAACTCGTCGTAAGGAACAAGAAACACGCGTTGCGAGGGCGAGTTCTGGTTGTGGCGAGCCACACGTTCGGCAAGCTGCATGCGGATCGCGGTCTTTCCACTCCCCTTCTCTCCGAACACGATGGACGACGAGGGACGCGTCAGTTCTCCGACGATCTTCTCGAAGTCCGAGTGAACGGCGTGCGAACCGACGAGTGCCGCGCCCGCAGCACCTCCGGAGCCACTCGTGCCCGAGGAGGCGCCGGCAAGTTTCGCGAAGACGGTGTCGCTTCTGGCTTCCTCGCCTCGAAACGGATTCTCGGCGATGCGCCAGTGATCGAAAAAAGTGCTTGTGTTCATCGCGGGCGCCTACTCCGATCAGAAGGAGATGTTCCACCAACAACGAACAGATCTACGAGCCGGGCGTCAATGGTCGACACGCTTTCCGAGTAACGGGGCCAGCTCCGCGATGATCCTATCGAGTGTTGACTGGCTCTTCGCTTCGGCGTTCAGGCGGAGCAGCGGCTCGGTATTGCTCTTCCTGACGTTGCACCACCAGCCCTTCGTGGAGAAGCAGTCGATGGTCACGCCGTCGAGATCGTCGATCGACGCGTTCGCCGCGGTGCCGGGACCATACGTCTGCTTCAGTTTCGCGAGTGCGCCGTCCTTATCCTCGATCTCGAAGTTGATCTCGCCCGATTGCACGTAACGCGCGACCGGCTTGATCAGATCGCTCATCTTCTTCCCGCTCTTTGCGAGCACGGACAACACGGTCGCCATCGCGATCGCCCCGGAGTCGGCGTTGAAGTTGTCGCGAAAGTAAAAGTGGCCGGAGAGCTCCCCGCCGAACACGCCGCGACTCTCCGCGAGAAGCGCCTTCATGAAAACATGCCCGACTCTACCTCTCAGCGGCTTGCCGCCGGCAGCCCGAATGTCCTCTTCGACCGCCTTGGTGGATCGCAGGTCATAGACGACGGCCGCTCCCGGCGTCTCGGCCAGGAACTGCCTTGCAAGCACCGCGGTCAGATGATCGCACCCGACGATGCTCCCCTTCTCGTCCACCACGACACAGCGATCGGCATCGCCGTCGAAGCAGATACCCAGGTCTGCCTTCTCCTTGACGACTGACTCTTGAAGTTGCTTCAGGTTGGCCGCTACCAACGGATTCGGCTCGTGAACAAACTGGCCCTTCGAGTTCTCAAAGTTGAGCTCGACGATCGTCAGACCCGGAACGCTCGACCCGTTCTTTCCAAAGATCTTGGGACACATCGTGCCGGCCATGCCGTTGCTGGCATCCACGACAACCTTGATCTTCCTGCCGTGCAGGTCGAGAAAGCCGAGCACATGCTGTGTGTACGCGGCCCAAAGGTCCCGTTTCTCGACCCGCCCAGTCTGTCCGCCGCTCGCATTGAGTGCGGCAGCACGCTCGACCATCGCTGCATGCTTGCGCACCTCGCCCAAGCCGGTAGATTCCCCTGCTGGCTTCGCCTTCCGCTTCGAGACCTTGAACCCGTTGTACTGGGGCGGGTTATGGCTCGCCGTTACCATCACGCCACCAGCGCAATCAAGATGATTGATCGCGAAATACACGAACGGGGTGTCAACGAGACCGACATCGATCACATCCGCGCCGAAGGTATTGATGCCCGAGATCAGCTCTTTCGAAAGTGACGGGCTGGATGTGCGCATATCCCGACCGACGATGATGTTGCGCATCATCGGCGTCGTTTCCCCCGCGGCCTTCGCCTCGCTCAGCAAGAACTTCGCTACACCGAATCCGATCTGCCATGCCATCTGATCGTTCAATAGGTCGGGATATGTGCCTCGAACGTCGTACGCCTTGAAGATGCGTCCCAGCATGTAGTGCTCCAAGAGAACGCGCCTCCGAACGCCCAAAGAGAGCACCCGGCGACCCGTATCAGGTGCCAAGGGTAGCGCGATCGAGAGCGAAAGTCCCAAATATACCCATTATAGGTTACGATCAATCATCGTACATCTCTTCGCGAGGGGATCGCCTGCCGGGTTCGATGACCCTGATCGGCACGCCCTCGGGCAACGCCGCCACAAAGAGTCGACCGTAGACGGACGATGCGATCCTTGAATCGAGCACCACGACGCGCCCACGATCCTTCCTGGAGCGGATAAGGCGACCGAAGCCCTGCTTGAATCGGATCAAGGCCCTCGGGATCGAATCCTCCCTGAAGGGATCTCCACCCTTGGAAGCGATCCGCTCCATCCGTGCTTCGACCAGAGGGCGATCAGGAGGATCGAACGGAAGTCGCGTGATGATGACGTTCCGAAGTCCGCGTCCCTGGACATCGACTCCCTGCCAGAACGATGCCGCTCCGAGCAGAACGCTTCGCTCATCCTGGCGGAAGCGTCTCAGGATATCTGACCTTGATCCATCCTTGCCTTGTACAAGCAGCGGAAGCCCTTCCTCGGCAAGCGGAGCAGCCAGACGCTCGCCGACGGCAAAGAGAGTCGAGAACGAGGTGAAGAGCACGAACGCCCCACCCTGAGACTCTTTCACATGGAGCAGCACGCGATCCGCGAGGGCGTCCGTGTACTCTTTTATGGCCTTGGTGCGTTCACTGTGGCGGCCGTTCTTCTGCGTCCACACCTTGGGAGCCGGGGTCGCCCGATCGATAACAAGCTCGACCTGTCGGGCGTAATCGAAGGGGCTGCCGAGTTGGATGAGTTCCGCGCCCTCGCAGCCGAGCCGCGTGAGCGTGTGTGCAAAGGCCGCCTCGACATGCTCATACGGCGCGTCTCGAGCGACAGACCGGGTCGAGAGCGTCGCGCTTGTCAGGATGACCGAGTGACCCGCATCGAACAACCGCTCCTTCAGCAGCGGACCCACATCGATCGGAGAGCACGAGAGCCCAACCCGACGGATCGAGGCGAACTCGCTCTCCTCACCATCACCCGAAGACGCATCAATCCAGTAAGCGCACCCCGGCTGAGACTGCGAGACGAGTGCGCGGCACTCCTTTGCCATCCGATCCGCTCGCTCGATGTACGCGTTCAACTCGAAGCGATCTGGTTCATTCTTGATAGTCTCTCGCAGTTGCTTCAGGCGAAGAGCCAGAGCGTTCATTGCCGGTGTGAGCGGATTGTCGATCAGATCGGGCGACCGAATTCGCCCGTTTTTCAGCTTACCGGATTGCACAAGGGCAAGAAGTTCGGCGAAGAAGGCGCGACAGGATGTCTCCGCCTCAAGGACCAGATGCACCGCGCGGTCGATAGCACCCGCATCGTCAGACTGAAGCCCAAGTTGCGGCAGATAGCCCTTGCCGGAACGCCGCTGGTAGAGCGTAGTGAGCAGGTGCATCACACGCCCCTCTGTCAGATGCAGCCCGAAGTGCTCGCTGGCAACCTCCTCGGCCGTGTGCGCCTCGTCAAGAACCACATGGTGATACTCCGGTAGAAAGCCGACGCCCTCTGCACGCAGCGCCAGATCGCTGAAAAACAGGGCGTGATTGCACACAAGGATGTTGGCTTCGTCCATCTCGCGACGAGCCGACTGGTAGAAGCAGCGGTCGTATGTCGGGCAACGCCGACCCATGCAGTTCGCAGAGTCGGACTGGACCTTGTCCCACACGCCGGGACGCTCAAGCGGCGGCAGCGAAGACAGAGAGCCGTCAGCGGTCTCATACGCCCAGTCTTCGATCACATGCAGAGATCGCTTCGCCGCCGCATCCGAGAACAATCTGTCTTGTCTCTCCGATGCCAGCCGAAGCCGACGCACGCTGACGTAGTTCCCGCGGCCCTTGACGAGCACCGCCTTGACATCAGACTCTGGTCCCCATCCTCGCTGCTCATCTACGTCAAGCGTGCCAAGAAGCAGCGGGATGTCCTTCTCCATCAGCTGTTCCTGGAGCGAGATCGTGTGAGTCGCGATCACCACGCGCTGCTTCTTCTGGATTGCACGACGGATCGCCGGCACAAGGTACGCGTAGCTCTTCCCGACGCCCGTTCCGGCTTCCACCACGAGGTGCGTACCCTGCTCCATCGCACGCTCAACGGCAACCGCCATGCGGATCTGCTCATCGCGTGCCTCAAACCGCCCACCAAGGGCGGCCGAGATCGGCCCGTTGTCACTCAGGATCTCGCGTGAAGTGAGCATCGAGATTCAGCGTAGGGGCACCCGCTTCGGCTCCCCGTCGCGTCTCGGGTACGTCCTGGGGGTAGCGACCCGCTTCTCCAGCACCACGATGCGTCCCGTCGGCGTGTCCACCGTTCCGGCATGCACCGCGTTCAACGCCCGCAGAGCACCGGCCGCGGCGTCGAGTTCCGCGTCCGCCTTCTGCCCCTTGATCAGCAACGCTCTACCGCCCATTTTGACGAACGGCACGGTCAACTCGGCAACCACGGCCAGCGGCCCCACGGCCCTCGCGACCGCAACGTCGTATGCCTCCCGGTGCGGAGACTTGAACGCCGCGAAGGTCTCCGCTCGACCATTCAAGACCGTCACATTCTGAAGGTCGATTGTCGAAGCGACCGACTCAAGGAACGCGGCCTTCTTTCCTGTCGCCTCAAGCAGCGCAAACGAGAGATGGGGCATCGCCACAGCAAGCGGAACACCTGGACACCCACCGCCCGACCCCACATCGATCACTCTCGCCCCGGGCGGAAGATCCGCCAGCAACGGCATCAGCGTCAGCGAATCCTGGATGTGCCGGATCCATCCCAGCGTCGGGTCTGTGATCGCCGTCAGGTTCATCGTCCGATTCGCTTCGAGCATCAGACGCAGGTATTCACCCAATCTGCCGACATCACCGGCTTCGAACTCGATGCCCAGCTCGCCGCACGCGCTGAGAAACTCCATCGGCGGCGAGAGCGGTCCTGTTCCCTGATCCTGCTTGGGACTATTCGTCATCACCATCAGGGTAGCCGGATCCGCGGCCGCGAACCGACGGGGCCCTGTGGAGCCCTACGTTCAGCACCAACCCGGTCATCAGCCACGTCGTCAGCATGCTCGATCCGCCATACGACACGAACGGCAGCGTGATCCCGATAATGGGCAGAAGCCCGATGTTCATCCCGACGTTCACGAAGACCTGTGCCGCGAGGAAGCCCATAACGCCGCAGATCATGACCCGGGCAAAGCCGTCCCTGCTCATCCATGCGGTCAGGCCCGCGCCGAGCAGCCACACCCCGTACAGCCCCAACGCAAGCGTGCCACCTCGTTGGCCGTGCCTGCACACAATCACCGAGTAGATCATGTCATTGTGGCGTTCGGGCAAGCGGTTGTAATGGACGAGTGCGCGCGCACGCGGTTCCGGCTGCCCGTGCAATCCGCCCGCACCGACCAGCGCCTGAGCGGTGAATGCCTGAAAGTTAATGTCGCTCGCCGTGGATCGATCCCCACGCAATTGCCCGACGTACCCGACGATTCTCTGCTTCTGGTGGGGCTCCAGCAGCGGATAGACGGTCGGAGCCGCCATCATCGCGATCGCCACGATCAGTGTAAGGTGCCTTATCTTCGCCCCGGCGATGACGAGCATCGCGAACAGCGAGGGAATAAAGAGGGCCGCAGTGCCAAGATCGGGCTGCCTGGTAAGCAGCGCAACCGGCACAAACGTGATGATTCCCGGCACGGCCAGCCCGATGAATGTCCGATGGTTGCGCCGAGTCCGAAGATAAGCCGCTACGGTAAGGACATACGCGACCTTTGCGAATTCGGCTGGCTGCAGATCGACGAAGCCAAGATCGATCCACCCCCTCGCGCCGTTGCGGGGCTTTACGATCGACTCTGGTACAAAGGGCAGAAGCAGGAATATCAGCAGAGCAATCGCGACAAAGTAGGCGGGCCACGCCAAGACTGCGAAGAACCTGTACGAGGGCAGGGCTATACATCCGCCCGCGAGAAGTCCCACAAACAGGAAGATCGTCTGCTTTTGCTCGATCGGTCCGATCGGATCTCCCGGACCGGGTGCCAGCCGCTCTCCGATGTCTATCGCGTCGAGTCCGAGCAGCGACAATGCCAAACCAGCGAGCACGCACAGCCACCCAAAATTGACGACTCGAAGTCCCGCCCGCCTGGGACCTGTCGCGTGCGTCGGTGGCAGGATCAGACCTCGCAGCAACTTACAAATACCCCTCGGCTCTCAGCGCGTGCAGAACCTGGTTGGCAATCGGGCCGGAGACCTTTCCCCCCGATCCGGCATACTCCATCAAGACCGCTACCACATACCTCGGACGCTCCTCGCCCTTCGGGGCAGCCATCACCACAAACCAGGAGTGATCGCCGCTGCGAAGCGTCACCGCGCGCTCAGGACCACCTCCATCGGGATCAACCGTGATCGCGGGGGCGTCGGCGGTCCCTGTCTTTCCCCACACAGTTACACCGGGAACATTGAATATCTTCTCCCGACCATTCTCGAACGCGATCGAGTGTCCAGTACCATTCGACGCGTTCACAGATCCGTCCAGTCCGAGCAACGCCTCCTCGATCGCTCGTTGGTCCACGTCGATCTCCACGGGCGATGCCGTCTCTCCGAGCACGATGCGGGGCGGAATCACCACTCCCGACCGAGCGAGAATCGCGTAACTGTGAGCGGCGTGCATAGGTGTCCATGCGACCGGCCCCTGCCCCATGCCCATGAAGATGGCGTCGCCGATCTGGATGTTCGACTCATCCCCGTTGATCCCAAGGAATCCGTTGAACTCCTGACCAACTCCAAGGCCAAAGGGTGTACCTAGGCCGAATGCCTTGTACACCCAGCGAATCCCGTCAGCGCCAAGGCGCTGTCCAAGCGTATAGAAAAAGATATTGCACGAAACCGCCAATGCTTCGCGGCCAGAGGGTGCGTGACCGAGCGAGGCGTCGTGGGTCGAGCCGAACCGCTTGTAGATCCAGCACCGGTACATGTCCGGCTTTCCAGCGAGCAGATGTCCGGTGCAGGAGATGCGCTGGGAGATGCCGAGATTCCCGCGCGTGACCGCGCCCACATACACAAACGCCTTGACGATCGATCCGGGCGGATACGGTCTTGCGATGCACCGGTTCAACCATGAGACACCGATCGGATCACGGAAGATCGACCCGGGATCCTCACGCATCCGCGCCCGCGTATACGTCGGTGTCGAGACCATCGACAACACGTCTCCGGTGTCGACATCAAGCACGACCACCGCCCCGTGGAGATGCGTCCCGACAGGCACCGTCGGATTCTCATCACCATGCCAGGGCTGCGCGATCGCCAAGCCGACCGACGGATCCATGATCGCCTGGATCCTCGCCTGAAGCTGGATATCGATCGCCAACGACACATCGCGCCCCTGGCTGGGCGGCGCGATGACCCGCTCTTCAGTGTCGATGCGGCTCGTCACCACGCCGCGCAAACCACGCAGCAACAGCTCGCGCGACTCTTCGATACCGCCCCGCCCGACCGCATCCCCAGCTCGATACTCGCCACGGTCGATGCCACCGGGTCCCAGAGCCGCGGCACGAATCGTCTCGTTGCTCCGGAGCGCGGCAGCCCTTCGCTCCGCATCTTCTTTGAACAGGTTGTCACGCATCGAACCGACGACATGGACACCCACACCATCGACCTGAACACGACGAACCTCCGACCGCTTCAGCGGACCCGGCAGAGTCGAAAGATCGACCTCAACCTCGATCCTTTCAAGCGGATACTCACGCGCACCGGCGTCGACGACCGACACACCGGGAAGCCGCTCAACCTCATCGGCAGGACTCCCAGACCCGCCCGGATGCAACCGCATGAGTTCTCCCACTACCCGCATCATCTCGAACGCCGCGGCCTCCGACATCCGAGGCACGATCACGTGCTGATCCCGCTGCTCACGTATGGCCTGTCCGGCCACCTGTCCAACGCGGCGTTCAACCTCGGTCGTGATCTCCTCACCCCTCGCAAGAGCCGCATCCAGCAACTGCTGCTTCCGAGCCGAGGAGATCACACGGTGAGTCCTCGCGACCCGATCGAGAATCTCATCTTGGCGTCGCATGAGTGTCTCGCCCGACACGCCCGATGTCAGCGCGATGCTCGACCACATGCTCTCCACGTGCGCCGCATATGCCGGGATATAGCGGTCAATGAGCTGTCCCCGCTCGTCTCCCGAGAGCCGCCCCCACTGTGCCGCGTGTACCTGGCGCGCGTATCGACCCGCACGCTTGACCGCCCATTCACCCGCCAGAACGCTGTAATCAATGGTCAGATCAAATGCCGGACGGTCCTCAGCAAGCACCCGCCCCTTGCGATCAAGAATGCGTCCCCGTGTGGTGGGTAGCCAGACCACACGCGTCAGACGGCGGTCGGCATCCGCAAGCAGAGCCTCGCCCTCGAGCACGGTCAACCGCCAGAGTTGCCCTAGCAACAGTGCGCCACCGGTGCCGACCGCCGCAGCGATCACCAGCATCCTGATCACGAAACGCCTTGACTGACGCACTGACCTGGCCATGGCTGCCCTTCCGTGGGTCGACCCACAGCCATGGTAGATCGGGCATCGGCCCCGACCCGCCACACTTCCAGCACCCGTGACTCCACGCCCCCGGTGAGATCCTCCGCCGGGGACGTACTCAGCACTATGTCTGGGCTCGGCACGCCTTGACGCCTTACCCGTTCGATCGCCCCTTCGGTTTGCGACGCTTGTCTCGCGTCACCTGGGCATAGGCATTGTGGTTGTGGATGGACTCGAAGTTCTCGGAGTTGATCTGGAACCATACGATCCGCTTCTCGCGCTCGAGGGCAAGAGCGAGATCCCGCACAATGTCCTCAACGAACTTCGGATTCTCGTATGCACGCTCCGTCACGAACTTCTCGTCTGGCCTCTTGAGCACCGCGTAGACCGGATGTGAGGCAGCACCCTCGAGAATCTCGACCAGCTCCTCGATCCACAGCATCCCCTTGACCCGCACTTTCGCCTCGACGCGGCACCGCTGGTTATGCGCTCCGTAGACACTGATCTCCTTGGAACACGGACATAGACTCGTTGCCGGAGCCGCGACACCGATCACAAAGTCCGTCTCGCCGTTCGCCGTGCACTCGAACGTGACCTGATAATCCATCAAACCGGTCGCGCCGCTCACAGGCGCCTTCTTCTTGATGAAGTAGGTGAACCGGGCCTCGAAGTGGGCCTCCGCGGCATGCAGCCGACGAGAAATCGCCCTCGCAACCTCCGGAATCCGATCCGGACTGAGCGGCTCGCCCGTTTGCTCGTTCAACACCTCTAAGAATCGGGACATGTGCGTCCCCTTCTGGTGGTGAGGAAGCGAAACGTACATATTGATCGAAGCGACAGTCGATTGCTCCCCGCCATCGGGTGTCCGCAATGTGATCGGGTAGGTGATGTCCTTCACGCCGACACGATCGATCGCGACCTTGCGGCTGTCCGCGAGCGACTGCACGTCCGGCATTCCCGCAGTCCGCTTCACACTTTTCCGCTTCGCCATGGCCGTCGTTCCAGTCATCTCAAGGTATGTCCTAGGTTAGCGCTCGCAAGGCCGGAATCACGGGTTGTATCGAACCCAAGTCCCTTTTAGATTCGATGCGCTTGATCCCGTGGTGTCACAAGCGAACCACGGCACTCATCCAGCAGACGTCTGAATCCCCTGAACGTCACCATCACCGTTCAGTCCGGTCGGGAGGCATCATCGCCGATGCCCACCACACGCCGATCGGCACCCCCAACAGCCCCCCCGCGAGCCAATCAAGGGGCGCGGGGTTCGCCACGCGGATCATCCGCCCAGCAAAGGCCGCCTCCACAACCTCTCGACCATGGGCCGCCATCGCCGCGAGCGGACCTGCAAGGGCAAGGAGCGCGACTCCGCCCATCGCGGCGATCGTCGCCCGTCGAATGGCCACATCCTCGTGTGCGGAAACGACGAGCCGCGAGGCCGCACCCGCCAGAATAGCCGAAACAAACGCCGCGAAGATCGTCTGCCCCTTCAAGGACTCGACCCCGAACAGCTGTACACCGAGCAATCCAGCCGCGGCCCCCGCACCGACTGCTCCAATGGTTGAAACCGAACGGCCATTCCCTCCCGATCCCCCCGAGTCCTCGTTCCGATCCGACGCACGATAGAGAATCCAAAGGAGCAACGGCATACAGACTCCGACAATCGTCGATTCGATCGCGAGCCAGATCAGCGGTTCGCCACTCCGTGCGTGGAGGATCACGCCTTCGGGGCTTCCCTGCCTCAAGGCGATCCACATCGCCATAATGCCCGCACACAGGGCGCCTGTCCTCGCCCCTGAAATCCGGGCCGCCAGCGTGCCACTCGCCGTGATGATCGAGAGCGCCACGAGTAACAATCCGCCACCAAGCACCCTGTCGCCGCTCGTCAGCGCGGTCGCGCCAGCCGCGCCATCCGGCAGTTGCAAACCACCCGCAATGACCGAGACCATCGGCCCGACCAAAAGCGCGGCAATCCCGACGCATATCAAACTCCGATTGCCGCTCTGCACACGCCGCCTTTCATGCTTACCGACGCCCCGTACACAGGAGTCTCATCCAATTCTCACTTCACTCCCATCGCGTCACGTGACGTGCCTTCTTTCCGCGTTGAAGAACGGCGATTCTGCCGTGCAGGAGATGCGATGCGGTCAGTCGCTCATCAGCCGAGGCCTTGCGACCATTCACCGAGACCGCCCCGTTGCCCAGGAACTCGCGTGACTCCCGCTTGCTCGATGCAAGGCCTGTCTCGACCAGCAAGTCAACCAGCGCTACGCCCTCGCCGGAGAGTAGCGTCTTGTTGTGCAAGCTCGACGGCGCGGACGCGAGAACCTCTTCGAGGAGTTTCTCAGGGAGTGACGCGACATCGCCGGAGAAGAGGGCCTTTGCCGCGGACTCGGCGTGCTCCATCTCGGTCTTGCCGTGGAGCAGCGTTGTCGCCTCGCGCGCGAGTGTCCGCTGCGCGACCCGCTGGCCGGGGTCCTTCGCGTGCTCAGCTTCAATCCGCTCCACTTCCTCGCGTGGGAGGAGCGTGAAAATGCGGAGAAACCTCGAGACATCCGCATCGGCGCAGTTCAGCCAGAACTGGTAGTAGGCGTAGGGGGAGGTGCGGTCGGCGGTGAGCCAGATCGCACCCGATTCGGTCTTGCCGAACTTCGTTCCATCCGCCTTCGTGACGAGAGGAGCGGTGAGGCCGAAGGCTTGATATTCGGGCTTGGCTGCAACTCTGCGGCGTATCTCCTCGTCAGATTCCGGCGGACCAATCCGCAGAGCCTCGCCCTTCGTTCCGATAGCGAAGGCTGAATCAAAGAGGTACTCCAGCAAACGATCTTTGAAAACCAACTCCACACCAGAAACGATGTTGCCCCACTGGTCGCTGCCGCCCATCTGCAGCGTGACCCCGCAACGTCGTTGCAAATGAAGGAAGTCGTACGCCTGGAGCAGTACATAGCTGAACTCGGTGTACGAGATGCCCTGCTCGCGGTTGTTGAGCCGGTCCCGCACCGAGTCGCGCTTGATCATCTCGTTGACGGAGAAGTGCTTCCCGATGTCGCGGAGCGCCTCCAGGAACGAGATCTTCCCCAGCCAATCCATGTTATTGGTGATCAGCGCGTGGTTCTTCGTTCGGGCGTCAAAGTCCAGCAGACGCCCGAAGATCCGGCGCTGGCCCTCAACATTGGCGCGGACGATCTCCTCCGTCATCAGCGTGCGCTCCGCCGACTTCCCCGAAGGATCCCCGATCAGGCCCGTCCCCCCGCCCGACACCACCACCGGCTGGTGCCCCGCGTTCTGCAGGTGGCGCAGAAGCATGATCGTGACCAGGTTGCCGATGGTCAGGGAATCTGCCGTGGGGTCGTACCCCACGTACCCCCGCCGCACGCCCGAAGACAGGTGCGCGTGCAGCCCCGCCTCATCCGTGCACTGGTGGAAAAGGCCGCGCCATTTGAGTTCGGCGATGAGATCGCTGGGCATAGGCGGGAGGGTAGGAATGGTGCCAAGAGAACGCAGAGGTCGCGCAGGGAGCAGAGGAACGCGGAGGGATGCCAAGGTCAGGCATGGCGCGGAAGCGTGATTGCGTCACAGAAGGCAGAGCCAGGGTCATTGGAGCGAAGACGTTCAATCGTCAGGGCCTCGACTCGTGCCAGTCGTCGTCCCATGAGATCGAGAATCGCGAGAGCCGAGTCATCGATCAAGTCTGCGACGGCGAGGGCGACCCGCTTGAACTGGATCTCGTCAAGTGGACCAAGAAAGGGTGATGGTTCGATCGTGAAGCAGGCGTACGACTCGCGGTTGATGGCCATGAGTGCCGGGTGATGGCGTGCGTGTGCCGGGAGCGCGAGAAGCTCGGGCAGCACCGGAAAGGGGTATACGTGGCAATCGAGCGCATCACTTCCCCACACGACGAAATAGAACCCATCGTCGCCGTTGTCAATGAGTTCCGAGCGGCGATCAGCAATCGTCGCTCCGGTCGCGGACATTGCGCGCAGGAAGACCTGTCGGAGGCGGTCGGCGTTCTTGGCTGGGCACACGCTGAAAATGATGGCAATGCACACGACACGTGCTCCTGTCGAGTGATTCGTTGCCGATTCAGAACGATTTCGACGTGACAGGTCGTGACAGGTGAGGAGCGCCCCTACCGCTTCGGGAGCGTCCAGTCATCGCTCTTGGCCTGGGAAGCCCAGCGGCGCATGTCCTGCAGCGAATCCCACGAATGGGTCTGGGCATGCCCGTCCAGATGGGACACGATCGCCTTCTTGTCGTGGCGGAAGTGTACAAATCCTGAGTTACGACGAGGATCCGGTGCGTTCGGATCGTACACGCTCGCCCAGAGCCGCCCCGTCGAGTCCGAACCAGGCGCGGGGAAACGCGGCGCGAGCACCTCGTACCACCCGTGTTTCTCCCTTGCATCCCAGTTGGTGTACCAGAAGTCCTGCGTCTTGGCCGTCGCAAACGTCACGAGCATGTCAGGCCGCTGTGCCTGATCCAGTCGCTCGATGTGGTACTTTCCGTATATGGCACGAAATGCCGGGTTGAACCCGAACTCGCTCCCACCCAGAAACTCCGCGTTGAGCCCTAGAGAGGGGAAAAGTGAGACGAAGTAGGTGTGCGATGGTGCCGAGGTATCCGCCCGCAAGGCGGTCAGCAGATCGTCTGACATGTACATGCCGCGGAAATTGAAGTCGAGGTAGGGAGCAAGCCGCCACGGCCAACGTCGCGCCTCGGGTCCCGTGATCCGCTCGCCCGACGCATCCGTGACCTGCATCCCGCCAGTGACCGAGACCCAATCCAGCGGCACAAGGCCGGGAATCAGAGCTCCCCGGTGGTCATCCGCGTAGGCGAAATACGCGATCATGAGTTGCTGCGAAGCCGCCAACTCGCGGGTTGAACGGGCCGCACCTCTCGCCTTCCCCAACGCCGGCAAAAGGATCCCGATCAGCAACGCCAGCACCGCGATCACGACCAGCACTTCAACCAGCGTAAACGCCTCAGCAACAGAGCGCAGCGGACACCTCCGCTGCCGAGTCATGTCTCGCGGTATGCTGTGTGCTGCGCGACTCATTGAAGACTATCGTATCCTTTAATCCGCCGGTGTGCGGCTTTCAAGAGCCAGTGCCGCGTTCCTGTAAGGCGAGATTTTTTCCGGCTGGTTGGAGAAGTCAAACTTGACGCGACTGAGACTCAGTCGCAATTATTATCCGACTTGTGGTGGCTTCGTCAACTCGGCACTTTGAAAGGGCGGAAACATGAGGGCAATCCTGACGCTCGTAGCACTCGCCGGCCTCGTACCTCGTGCGATCGCCCAGCCCATCCAGTACGCGGCACCCGCCTCCGGCGACCGCTGGATGTACCCGTTCAACTTCTCGAGCGGCTTTGAGATCTCAGCACCCACGTTCGGAGCCATCCTCGAGCCCGGCTTCGATGACCGTGACTCGCAGATGCTCGTCACGTGGGAAACCAACGCTGTCATTCCCTCCGGACTTGAGGAGACCGAATACCACATCCAGAGGGTCACCGTTCGCGCGACCGTCGCGAACAACCTTGTCTGGCGCTACGACGGCACCCCAGACCCCACCGCGTCGTATTACCCAACAACAGACCCCGACTACATCGCCGACACCGATGCAGGGCGCCCGGTTGAGCTCTTCGGCGTTGGCTACCGCAACAGCGCTTCCGCATTGACATGGAACGAGTTCTCTTCCTTCTCGACCGGTTCGCCCGACCCGGGTCCCGCTGAGAAGTGGCGAGATGCGTTCGCAGCGACATTCGATCTGTCAGGAAACGCGACCGACGTCTCCAATCAGGTTCGCGAGCGACTCAATCCTGCCGCCATGGCCATTGGAACCACCGATCAGGTCATGCCGGGCAGTCTTGTCCCGCTCGACACCACCCTCACCTTCGAGGTCGACCTGTGTGACCCGACCACACGCGCGTACTTCGCAAGGTCTCTCAGCACAGGGCGACTGCACCTTGCGATCACATCTCTCGAACCCGCCGCTGGTGGCCCCGGAGGCGGTAGCGGCGGGCTCTACCCACGGTTCTACACCAAGGAAGACCCGAAGACGTCAACGAATCCTCTGCTGCGAGTGTCCCTCGATATCGAGGTGCGGATCGGTGTGCGACCGGACGTCAATGGCGACACAATCGTTGACATCCTCGACTTCCTTGATTTCTTCGGGGCGTTCGGAGCCGGCGATCCGTTCGCAGACTACAACTCCGACTGCGAGGTCGACATCCTCGATTTCCTCGATTTCTTTGAGGACTTCGGGGCGTACTGAAGGGCGCAGGCTCGAGTCAGACCGCTCCATACGCGTTTCGGTGCAACCCGGCATCAGAGTTTCCATCTGTGCTGTTGCTCTTGGGTTGTCCCGCGCTTGCCCCGAGTGCTTCCGCGTAGATCCCAGAGACCTCTCGCACATGATCCGGGTATGAGCGCAGCACGCTGGCTCGGTGGATCTCCTCAGGGCTCGGGACAGCAACCTCACCGCCGACCAATCGCGTGATACATGCCGCGAGCGCCTCCGGATCTCCAGCCGGGAAGAGCATCCCGTTCTTCCCCTCGTTGATCCACTCCGGCGGACCTCCGAGCCGGGAGGCGACGACGAACTTCCCTGCGTGAAGATGCTCGAGCAGGACAAGCGGCGAGTTCTCGAACCACACATGAGGCAGGATTCCTACGTCGTACTCGCCGACAGAGGCCAATAGTTGCAGCATGTCGTACCCGCCGCAGAACTGCACCTCCGGATAATGACTCAGGCGTTTGCGGAACGTCCAGTCCCACCCCGAAGCACGAATCTGAAAGTGGCATCGCTGCCTGACCTGCTTCGACAGCAGCGGGATCGCGCTCGCAAGGATCTCAAGCCCTTTGTTGTTCCTGACGGTCCCGTGGAACGCGAATCGCAGCGGGCGTTCTGACTCCGGCGACCACGGCCGCACGCGGTAAAACGGCGAACGCTTGACCAGACGGTGCAACTGGTCGAAATGGACCTGTCCGAGGCGAACATGGCGACCTATCTCGGGACGCATACCCATGCGAAGGAATGTGTTCAACACGAAGCGGCTCGGTGGAATGACAATGTTCGCCTGATTCAGCGCATCGATGCCGGCCGACCGCCGCTCGCCGAACTCATTCAACACCACGAGATGATGCTCCCCTGCCAGGAATCGCTCGTTCTGATCGAGGGGCGAACGCCCAAGCGAGACGATCTTGTCGTTCTCATCAAGCCGCAGATTGTGTTCAATGGTTCCGGCGTGCGCCGCGGGATCACCGACATCGAACCCCATGCCGATCTCCGGATCAAGCGGCGGCGGGTCCCGCTTGATCGGACGCTTCGCTCGACCAGATCGCGTCGCATGCTTCTTGAAGAACAGCCAGACCTGCCGCGCGCTCTGGTACGGCGCAAGCCCGAACAGGCGGACCATCGTCTGCTCTCGCTTTCGGCGTGCGAGCACGCGATCACCCGCCTCAGGTGAGAGACATCCAGCACACCGCCGCCCTCCGTCGAAGTCCATGCAGACCTCGCGCTCTTTGTGCAAGAGATCAACCTGGGGGCACGCATACCAGTAGTTATGGGGAGTGACAACAACGGCATATCCCGCCTGCCTCATCGCGCCGATCAGATCGAGCGGATACCCCTCGAGCGAATGGACATGGACAACCTCGGCGTCGATCTGTGCAAGCCAAGCGAGCACCACACGCGACTGCACCGGGCATGCCAGCTCTGTCGCAAGTCGCCCGAAGTTTGCCGCAGCAGGCGAGAGATTCGGCGCGTTGAAGAGGTCAAAGCATTCGACACCACGCCACGACTCGAATCGCTTGACGTAGGTCCCGGGGCGGAGCGAATAGTCCATGCCCGATCGAAGATAGAAGACATGGTGTCCCATCTGCGCGAGGCCAGCCGCGAGCTCCGACGCAGAGAGGTTGTACCCGGATCCCTCGCGGGCCTGGAATGACAGACGCGCCCATCCGAGCATCGCGATGCGCAGCGGACGCTCTGCGACAGGCCAGTTCAATGGCCGCTCGTGGCGCTGATCCACAGTCTCGTGATGCACGCCCGGCTTCATGCACAACTCTCGATGGGTACGGGTCGGGATTCATGCGCCGGGGGAACGCCGGTGCGGCACCATCGGATAGCCCTCAGGCGAGTTCCAAGCCATTTCGAGAGGAACTCACATCGCGCCGCCGCGCCATCCTCTTCAACCTGCACGACACCGGGGTTCTTCCTGTCGATATGCAGATTGTGTTCACCGCCGAGCAGCGGGAAGTCGTTCGTCTGATCAAAGACCACCGCAGCTCGCACAGGACGGAAAAGCAGAGACATCTGCCGGCGCAGCTTCGAGCGACGCCGGCCGGAGTACACGATCCGCTTGACACCTGGCGGGGCAGGGTGGTCGTGGCCCGGAATGTCGTTCCGCACGATCTCGATCCACTGAATCCCGCTCCCGGCTGGATGTACTGCCGCGCGGAGTTTGGCGGACGACTCCAATGAGTCGGGTGATCCGCACATAACGGCAACCCGCGGCGTACCCGACAAGAGTCCGAGGCGAGCGAACGCGTCGATGATCGGCTCGGATCTCGGCCCCTGCTCGTCGAGCTTGCCGACCCTGCCCACGGCCGCGTCTTCGACGCTCCTGCGGATGATCTCCGCGTGGAAGAGGCGTCGATTCATTGCGGCTCTCAGTGCATCGCGCATGAGTCCACGTACTCGCATCTCAAGCACACGTCGCGAACGCTCCGGCTCGATCACCTTCTGGATGACCCACAGAATGTTCCGTTGTGCGTAGTACAGGCGAGCGGGCGTGAGCTTGTGGTGCCATGGTGTGTGGTAGATCACCGCGTCCAGATCGCAGACGATGCGATACCCGGCCCTTGCGAATCGCAGACACCAGTCCGCATCATCACAATAGATGAAGTACCTGTAGTCCCAGAAACCAATCTCGCGCACCGCGGCCCAGCGAGCGAGCATCGAACAAGCAGAAACGATGTCCACGTCACGAACGCCGCTGTACTCGCGCCTGCCCTTCGGACCTCCCACGCGCTCGACCCACCTGGCATGGGAGTCGTACAGCCTGTGCCCGGGAGCGGGGTGATCGCCCATGAACCCGGTGCTCGGGTCGAAGTAAATCGTCGTCTCGATCGTCTCCTCGCGCGCGTTGTAATCCATCGTCCGTGAACCGACGAGCCCGATCGAAGTATCCGACCTCATCGTCGATACCAACCGATCGAGCGTGTCGGGCGCGATGTCGATGTCATCGTCCACCAGCCAGACATAATCGGGCGCGAGCCCTTGTCGCCTCGCTTCGTCTGTGTCGAGGGCGTGGGCGATGTACTCGAACCCTGTATTGAACCCGCCACACCCGCCGAGATTCTCTGAGTTCCGCACGATCGTGAGCGACCTGAACCCTCCTTGATTCGGTCCGGCCCGCTGCGAGCGTGGTCGGAAACACGGCTGGTGCGCGTGCGGCGTTGGATTATCAACGATTACGTCCGGAGACCACCGCTCCACAAGCCGATCGAGTGTCCCATCTGTCGAGTTGTTGTCCACGACGACGAGATCGATCACACCGGCGCCGATCGACTGTCGCGACAAGGCCTCCAGCACCGCCGAGACCAGTTCCTTTCGATTCCATGTCACGATAATCGCGGCGACACGCGTCATCGCAGCTTCCTCGAGCGGCTCACGAAGATGCCCACGCAATGTCGTCAGTATCGTCAACTCGTGACTCCGGGGCTTGACATTGGCGGAACGTCCCGCTCGCGAATCGCATCGATCGGATCACGTCCGCGAATGCGGACACACTCAGCGTAGACGCCGACCAACTCTCTCGCATGCTCACCGATGTCCTTCGGCGGCCGAACATTCGCACGCAAGGACGACAGAATCGAGCGATCCGCAGCGAGCAAGCGAAGCTTTGCAGCGAGATCATCTCTGTCGTTTGAACGGAACAACATGCCATTCACGCCATGCTTCACAAAGTCGGGAATGCCGCCTACCGCAGAGGCGAGAACCGGCACCGAGCAGGCGAAGAACTCAAAGACGGTCTGCGGCGCGTTGTCCCACCAGACACTCGGAACCAGCCCAAGGTCCGCGCCGCCGAGTATCCAGGGAATATCCGCCTGGTCGTAGCCGTATTGGATCCTCACGCCCGCAAGTCGCGGCTCCAATCGCCGCACCATCCATTCGGTCTGGTCCGCTCCCTGAGCGAAGATCGACAAATGGAAAGCCGCGAGTGTCTCTGGGTCGAGCGTCTCGAGCGTGTCGAGAAAGAAGGGCAGGCCCTTGTACCAATGATTCACGCCCATGAACGTCATCCGAATCGGGCGCGGACGAACCGGGTCGAAAGGTGGAGGCGCAAACGCGAGCGAACGACGCCGGGCAACGACGCGGTTGAGCGTCGTCCCGATGTGCTGCGTACGCAGGATCTCGCTCCGCACACCCATGCTCAGGAACTTCGACGACACGAAGTCGGACACTGCCAGCACCGCATCACACGAATTCAACGCATCGATCATCGCCCGGCGTCGATGCCCGTATTCATTCACAGGCGACTCGATCGAAGGATCTGGAGTGATCTCGTTGCTCAGCACTCGCAGTGTCGGCGAAGGATTCTTCTGCTGCTCCCGCTCAGCGAGCACCCGGGCCGTGCGACCTCGCTTGTCGGTGTTCGGATCAAGTCCCATCGGAGCGATGAGATCGCCTTGCCCCTGAACCACACGCCCCGGAGCACGATCTGACGCATTGTTTCGGACAACGAACGAGCGAATCTCCTCTCCGATCGCTCGGAGTGTCGGGCGTTCGGCCTTGGTGGGCAGCCATTCAGCTTCACGTTGACGACGGGTCTCCGCGGGGTCGGGAGATTGCACGCACCTCGCGCATGCAGCACCCCCCTCCGCGTTGTGGCAGACGTGTCGATGCCCCTGCAAGAGGTACACCTGCGGGCAGATCGTGTGGTAGTTATGCAGACTGTAAACAACAGCCGTCCGTGATTGCTGCCGCCCGACCCCCGACGCCGCCTTCACACATCCTGCGCTCAGCCCCTCGACGTTGTGAAAGTGAACGACATCCGGCTCGATCCACCCGATGATCCTCGTGAACAGGGCTTCGAGTTCCGGCGACGACATCTCGGCACCCGGGTCCTTGAACTGGACGATCGACGGAGCCATCACCGGAGAGTTGATGATCTCGAGCACTCGAACGCCGAGCCAGTCTTCCTGCCGACGCACATGCAACGGCTCGCCCGCAATATACGTCTGACCGGAGCAGATCCACCACACCTCGTGCCCGAGGTCGCTCAATTCGAGCGCCAGCGCCTGCGCGTACCCATTTACCCCACCGCCGATCCCGGCTCCATCCCATACTCTTGCCCAGTTGACCAAGACTACACGCATTGCCTTCGAGTATAACCTGTTGGTTCTCTCGTGCAGTGGAGCCGGACGCGAAGCAAGGAGGCCCCATGATCACCGTCACCTGCGACAAGTGCGAGCGTCTTCTCTCAGTGGAGGACTCGCTCGCCGGCTCGAAGATCGCATGCCCCCACTGCGGCGACATCAACGTGATCCCAAAGCGTGCCTCCGCACCCGATTCGCGCGAAACCGCTCCGCGCCCCAGTGTTGACCGAGCCGCAGCCGCCGGATATCCACCCGATTCCGGCCCCGAGCAGCGTGTGCGATTGATTCGACCTGCCGTTATTCGGGCCCATCCTGTCGCGATCGTCGGCCTCTGGACGCTTGTTCTGGCCGGACTGGTTGGAGCCATCTACCTCGGCCTCGTGAAGGGCTCCACGACATGGCTCGTGGCGTCGCTCGTGGCCTGCCTCGGTGCTCTTGGCGCCCTTGGCGTCTGGAAAGTCCTCTCTCTCAGCGAGACGATGGAGATTACGACCAAGCGATCTGTCCTGCGCCGCGGGCTCCTCAGCAAGGCGACGACCGAGGTCGTCCACGACGACATCCGCAACCTCCAGATCTCGCAGACATTCCTCCAACGGGTCCTGAAAGTAGGCACCATCGGCATCTCGAGTGCCGGGCAGGACGCCGTTGAGATCGTTATGCGTGATGCCCCGAATCCCCAAGAGATCAGGAAGATCATCGATCTCTACCGCCCGCTCTGACCCCGTGCTGTTCTCAGGCCGGCGGCTACCGATCACCGAAAGAGGGCACATAGCACCTTGCGGCACGTCCCCAGAGCCAGATGCACCCAATGGCGAATACCATCGCGACGCTCGAACCACGTGCCGGAGATGTCGATCATGGATGATGAGAGACGCCTGACCTATATCCACAAACTCCGACTCCGTGTGCTGGCATGGCTCCTCGGGATCACCCTGGCAGGGATTGCCGCCGTGTCGTGGATGGCCCTTCCTGCGTGGCCGGTTGTCGGTGTTGCGGTCGCAATCGTCGTCGCCACCGTTTCAACCATGACGAACCGCCTCAACACTGAGACGTGCTACTCGTGCGGCCATGACATGCACGACGTCCAAGCGGGCGAGCACGGCCGAACCTGCCCGTCGTGCGGCTCAATCAGTTTCAAGCTCGCATCTCTGCCCGGATATCCGGACGACAGCGAGCAATCGTTCGACACATCGGAAGAGGCATCCCCACAGGATGACCCTCGACTCGGCTGAGCACCACCGCGTCTGTTCGACAGCGATGCCACACCAGTACCAATGAAAGAGGCCCCGCACTGGACGGGGCCTCTTCCTACTTCATTGCCACGATCACGAGCCGCGGGGCAGCATCTCAGATCTGACCGCTTCGCGCCAGCGCGTTGTACTCTTCAGAATCCATCTCTGTGACGCTCGCCTTCGCGAGGATCGCATCGAGCGTCTTGTGCTCCCTGACAGTCTGAACGATGCCGCCGATCTGATTGTTCTGGATCAACTGCTGGCGCAGCTGATCAGGTCTCGCACCCTGCGACTGAGCCATTTGAACAATGTACGAGTTGACCTCGCCCTCATTCACACCGACCTTCAGATGCTCTGCGGCCTTGTTCAGGATAAACGCCAAGCGAAGCTCTCGACGGGCGGCCTTGTTTGCGTCCTCACGCAACTCGGCCATGTGCATCTCGATGTCCTGGGGGCTCACCCCACGGTACATCAGTTCCATCCTTCGACGCTCGAGCGTCCGGGCCGCCTGTTGCGCCGTCAGACGCTCGGGCAGATCGATCTTCGTGTTCTCATCGAGATACTTCGAGATCTGTGCCCGCAGCACAGACTGCTGCCGAACTCGCAACTGACCCTCTGCCGACAGACGAGTCTGCTCGCGAAGCTGCTGCTCGCTCTCAAGCCCGTACATCTGCACCAGATAGTCGGTGGTCGCAGGCACGATCCGATCCACACGAGAGACAGTGAATGTGATGACCACATTCAAGCCGCGGAGCGCCTCGACCTCGTGGTTCTCGGGACCGACAACACGGATCGTCGCCGTCTCACCGGCCTTGGGCAGGCCAAACTGCTTGCCAAAGTCCTCGACCATCACGCCGAGGATCATGCCGCGACCGTTCTTGTCATCGGCGGGAATCTGCACCACCGCGCCGTTCAGGTCGTAGAACGTCGTGCCGTCGGCCTCAGACTTCATGATCGCGTGGCCGGTCACATAGTCGCCGGCCTCAGGAACCTCGCGCGACTCAAGCGTGCCCTCGTTGATCCGGTACGTCTCGAGCTGCTTCTCGATGATCTCATCGGTAACGTTCACAACCGGCTTCTTCACAGAGATCCCATCCAGCGAGGGCAGATCGAACTCAGGCAGGATCTCGACCTCGATCTCAAACGCGAAAGCCTGACCAGAGACAAGCTCCAGTTTCCCGAGTGTCTGACTGGTCGGATCGCCGATCACCTGCAGCTTGTGCGCCTCGACCGCCTGGCCATAGGCCTCCGAAACAAGCTGCTGCTTCGCATCCTGGCGAATCCCCGCGCCGAACTTCTTCTCGATGAGCTGCTGCGGAACGCGGCCGCGACGGAAACCAGGCAGCTCCGCGCTCGCGGCCGCCATCGACATCGCCTGCTTGATCCGATCCGTCACAACCTCCGCGGGGATCTCGATCGAGATCTTCTTGCGGCTCGGGCCGGCGTCGGAAATCATGACCTTGTTGGTTTGCTCGGCAACTCCGCTCGACATGTGATCCCTCGCACGCTCAACGACGACGCCAGGGCGCCGACCGTGGTTCTCGGACCGATCGCGCGGCCCCCATTGGGCCGGGCTGTGGGTAGACTGCAAGTGTAGACATCGGCCATCCGCCGTCCACGATCGCTTCCCGTTCGGGAACAGACAAGCCAACCTCCCCTCTTCAAACCGCAGAGATCACAAGATCCTGCCAAGAAAGCAATTGCCGCGACCCTTCTCCCGCTAACCCTCTATCATCTAGAGCACGTCGGGGGCCGCGTCCAATCGTCCGCACACCGAGCAGCAGAGAGATCGATCGCCATGCCAAGCAGCAGAATCGCCGCGCCCGTCGCAGGCCTCGTTGTCGCACTTTCCACGTTCAGCTCCGAAGCTCAGCTCCGTGTCGCGGCATGGAACATCTCAAACTACAGCGGTGGACGCGTTGCCGACATTCAGACCTCCGTCTACGGCATCTTCGAGGGACGCACTCTCAATCCCGATGTCCTTATCTGCCAGGAGTTTCTCTCCGCGACGGCAGTTGTGTCATTCGCCAACGCTCTGAATACCGCCCCCGGCTCGCCTGGTGATTGGGTCGGAGCAACCTTCATAGACGGCCCGGACACAGACTCGGCCTTCTTCTACCGTTCGTCGCGCGTGACTTTCCTCGGCCAGACCGTGATCGCCGTCGGCTCATCCTCTAGCAGCAATCAGCCACGCCACACGATCAGGTACGACTTTCGGCCGGTCGGATACTCATCCACGCAAGCCACGATCGGTGCGTATAGCGTCCACATGAAAGCCGGATCCGCGTCCACCGACCAGAGCCGGCGCCTGGTTGAAGCCCAGCGAATCCGCGACAACGCCGAAGGCATCAACACGAACGGACCCGGCAGCGCACTCCCCGCAGGGTACCGATTCCTCGTCGGCGGAGACTTCAACATCCAGACATCCAGCCAAGCGGCCTACCAAGAACTCATCGGCTCTCAAGCCAACAACAGCGGGCGTTTCTTCGATCCCATCGCAACCCCAGGATCCTGGAACAACAACGGCGCATTCCGAATCGTCCACACACAGGATCCCATCGGCGCAGGCGGCATGGACGATCGTCACGACCAGATCCTGCTCTCAGCCACATTGATCGATGGTGTCGGCCTGACCTACCAGGGCAACCCGGCGATCCCGTACAGCACGACAACCTGGAACGACCCCAATCACTCGTACCGTGCATGGGGGAACGACGGCACAAGCTTCGACACGACACTCAAGGCCGTTGGGAACACGATGGTCGGCCCGGCCATCGCTCAGGCGCTGATCAACTGTGCCAATGGCGCGGGTCACCTGCCCGTGGTGCTCAATCTGCTGCTCCCCGCCGAGATCGAAGCAAACACCACGATCGACTTCGGATCGGTCGGCATCAACACCATGGCCGATGCAACCCTGACCGTCACCAACAGCGGTGACGTCGCGAAGTGGTCCGCCTCGGGCATCAACACTCTGAATTACTCGCTCGCCGCTTCCGCTGGTTTCTCCGCACCTGGGGGCTCATTCTCCGAGGACGCAGGAGGGGGGGCGAACTTCCACACGATCACGATGGACACATCGACCCCGGGCTTGAAGTCCGGAACGATCGTCATCACCTCCGATGCACCAGACCAGCCCACCCTGTTCGTCACGCTTCTCGGGGAAGTCACCGATTCGCGTTGCCCCGCCGACTTCAATCAGGACGGCGAGTCCGACGTGCTCGACTTCCTCGACTTCCTCGACGCCTTCGGCCAGTGCGAGTCGCAGCCCGCCCCATGCACGCCGAGCGGATTCGACGCCGACTTCAACGGCGACACCCTTGTGGATGTTCTGGACTTCCTTGATTTCCTCGACGCGTTCGGGCGGGGTTGCGAGTAACTCGCACCCGACCACCCTGACTCGTTGAAAGAACGCGCCAATGATCTGCCCTGTTCACCACCCAACAGCCGGAGTGGCGGAACTGGCAGACGCGACGGATTCAAAATCCGTTGGGGCTCACACCCCGTGCAGGTTCGATTCCTGTCTCCGGCATTCGCTCGACGATCTGGTCCGGCACTCACTCATACAGCCGGTGCACTCGGAGTCCCTGCGACTCGTACACACCGCGGCGACCCCAGATCGTCTCTGAGTGCAGCCAAGACGAGATCACGACGTCTGTCGCGCCTGTTGCTGCAAGGCGCGCCGGCTCCCAGACCTGCCAACCCAGAAACGGCTTACCCCAACGATCACGGTTGTCATCCGTGATCGCCACGATTGTCGCCGCCGATTCCGAAAGAACCCCCGCCAGCTCGATCGTGTGACGCCCCGCCCCATGAATCGCAACTTTCCGGCCCGCGAGCAACTCCAGCACCTCCTTCATCCGCCGCGGCCCGTGCGACGGCACCGTCCCTGAGCATCCCGGCGAGTTGGGTGAGAAACTGAACGCGCACGGCCAAGACGCTCGCCACGGCCGCGCCGGGCTCCGCCCGATCTCATCCAGCACCTTCGAAACGCCCTCCACGTGCTCGTCGATACTGAACTGCGAGAGTGCGGCGTTCCACGCCGCGATTGCCATGGCGTTCCGATCGCTCCCGATGAACCGCCGCACGGCGTCTGCGAGCGCAACACCCACCGCCTTCTCGTCATCGCCCGGCTGCGCATCGACAATCAGCCCGCTCACTCCCGGCTCGATCCCAGTCGCTGCGCCCGAGTTCACATTTGTCACCAAGGGCACACACCCGTGCGCCATCGCCTCGATGCGGCTGATGCACAGCCCCTCAAACCGTGACCCCAGCACGAACGCATCCCCCCACTTCAACCACCCCTCGACTTCCTTCGTGCCCGCCAGCCCTTTCCTCACCACCTTCGGTCGCGAGGCGATCATCGCATCGAACTCCGCAGCTGCTGGCCCATCGCCAACCACCACGATCTCATGATCAACGCCACGACGTGTCAGCTCGTCAGAGAGATACGCGAATGAGAGCACTCGCTTCTGGAAGTGTTCGATCCGACCCGTGTACACAACCCGCACCGGGCGCCCTTCGATCGGTTCTCGCCTCTCGGGCGGCAGATACGGTACGCGGACGCCGTGGCGCACCGTCGTGATGTCGCCACGACGATGAGGCAGCTTGGCACCCAGGACACAAATTGCCCGCTCGTCGATCGCGACATACTTCGAGATGATCGGCTCGAACCTGAGCAGAAGTCCCGTGTCGTAGTCTGAATCCGTGTGCTGCCAACCGAGCACCCGTACACGATCAAAGTCTGTCAGCGAAAGCGCCGCAGCCAATCCGTACGAGTCACCCAGGATGTTCGGCATCAGAACGACCGGCGCGCCCGTCTCATCCGACATCTGACGGACCGCATCGCGGTACGCTGGAAGGAACGGCGAGAGGTCGCCCTCGATGTGATGCATCGACGGCCAGCCGCTGGGCTCAATCCGCCTCACCTTTCGGTGCAACTCCACCACCGCCGCCGGCTGCCCCTCGCCTCTCGGATGGACCAGCATCGCGACCTCGCGGCCACGCTCTGCAAGCCCGTTGGCCAACCGAACCGCCCATGTGGTCACGCCCCCGAGATCGAGACCGTGGGGCAGACTGATCAATACCGGGTTCAATGCTTTCGCAGCAGAAGCCGCAGCTGGAACATGCATCTTGGCCGTCGCCGATGTCACCGTAGAAATCGCCATGATGTCTAGGTTCGTCGGCCTTCGGAAGGGGGGAGAAACAGTCTTTCCCGCTTGACATCAAGGTCGGTCGATGATTGACCTATGGCCTATCCCCCCATCGTGATCGTGCAGGATCCGACCACCACCGACCACTTTCCTGGTGTCGCTGAGGCCCTCCGAGCGCGTGGACACGCGACAGCTTTCCTCACCCCAGCCAACACAGAACTTCTCCGCCTCCATACACCCAGTGTCGTGGTCGTGAAAGAGACCCAGTCCCCACTCTCCCGATGGGCCTTGCGAGAAGCTCATCTCTCCGGCGCGACCTCTGTCCTGCTCATGGACGGTGTGCTGGAGTATCGCAACACCTTCCATAACCCCTTTGCGGAGAAGAACTTTCTTCGTCCTGCCCTCGCCCAGATCGTCGCCTGCGCCGGCCCGATGGATGAAGCCCTCTTGAGATCATGGGGCAACGACGCCGTCGCCACAGGTCTCCCGCGTATAGACGCCACGTTCCCTGCCCCGATCCCCCCTCCCTGCCTCGATACAAGACCAGCTGTCCTCATCGCTACTGCCAATAGACCGGCCTTCAACGCCGAAGAGCGTTCGCGGCTGCTGGCCGCGTTGCTGCTCCTCCAGCAGGAACTGTGCCGCAGCAACCTCCGCCCCATCTGGCGCCTCACCGGGGGCTTGGAGATCGACCTCGGCGTCCTCAACGACACCCGAACCCTCCGCGACTGCTTCTCCGACGCCTCCGCAGTCCTCACCACTCCTTCCACGCTCGCGCTCGAGTCCATGGCCGCCGGTCGCCCCACGATGCTGATCCACCCCCACCCCGGACCCCTCTGGCAGCGCACCCCCTGGGTCTGGCGCAACGACCCTTCGGCTGCCGTCGCCTCCGCGTCACTCTCCCCGACTCCTCCGGCACCCGCGCCACCCTCGTCCTCCAAGTCCTCGCCGCAACTCGATCCCACCAACGGCCTCGCGACCCTGCTCGAAAGCGTTCTCGCACCAACACCAGAACTCTTCCAGGCACAAGCCCGGGACCTTACGCTCCAGCACGGCTCCGTCGCCACGCCCGACACGCCCGCGGCCGATGTGTTTGCCGATCTGCTCGCAGACCTCAATACCGGAAAGCGTGTCCCGCGCGTGTCCCCTCCTGAAGTCCCCGCAGTCACCTCCCTACCGGCTCGCATCCCTCGCGTTCAGGGCAAGAAGCGTGTCGTGAACTGCGTCGCCTGTGACGGCTCGCCCGTCGGCGGCGTCATGAGCTGGGCCTTGCGCCTCGCGCGTTCGTGTGCAACACACAACTTCGGTTATGACGTCCGCACCCTCATCGTGGTGACCAAGGCCGACAATCCCTCCGGCAACCTCTTCGGCGACTTCGACATCGATCCCGATGGTCTCACCTCACTCTGCGTGCTTGACCCGATGGCAGACCCGACCGAACGACTCGAAACGCTGGTCGAATCCCTCCGCCGCATGGAACCCGATATCGTGCTGCCCAACTACGGCGACATCTGCCACATGGCCGCCACGCGCCTCACATACGAGGGCGTCCGCTCGATCGCGATCGCCCACTCCGATGAACCCTACTACCGAGACCTCGCCGCAACATACTCACGCTGGTGCGCCGCAGTCGCCGTGAGCGCGGCATGCGAGTCGTGGCTCGCCCCCCTTGCAAAGAAGTACGCCCGCCCCATCCACCGCATCGTCTACGGCGTGCCCGTCGCCGCAGAACCCCGCCCTCAGTCCGCGCCCGGACCGCTCAAACTCGCCTACATCGGGCGCATGGTCGAGATCCAGAAACGGATCAGCGACTTCCTCCTCCTCATCGACGCCCTCGAAGCCCGCAAGGTCTCCTACGAACTGCACATGATCGGCGATGGCCACGACATGGCCGCCTGGACCGCGAAACTCTCAGAACGCGCCCTCACCCACGGGGTCGTCCGCATCCACGGCCGACGCGATCCCGCATGGGTCGAGTGCTTCCTCCCCACCATGGACATCAGCGTTCTCCTCAGCGAGTTCGAGGGTACAAGCGTCACCATGCTCGAAGCCATGGGCGCGGGCGTCGTCCCTGCGGTCACCAAGGTCCGCAGCGGCGTCGATGAATGGCTCACCGACGGTGAATCAGGCGTCGTTGTCCCCATCGGCGCAGTCGATCAGATGTCCGAGCGGCTCGCCGCGCTCTGGCGCGATCGCAACGCCGGCGGCTCAATGCTCAACCACATGGGTCGCCGCGCCTGGGAACGCGTCCGCTCCACCATCGGCCTCGACACGGTTGCATCGAAGTACTGCGCTGTCTTTGACGCCGCGCTCGCCGAGCCCCTTGATCGAACACCATCCGACGCCGCGCTCCGCATCATGGAACCGTGGCAATGGCTGAAGCCCTGGAACGATGATCCCGCCGCCGCCGACGCATACTGCCTGCAAGCCCTCCGCGATGCCGGATACAAGCGCATCGCGCGAGGCCGCCCCGCCCCCATCGACGGGCTCGCGTGCGACGCCGTCCTCGTCCGCGCTCTCGATCCCTCTCCCACGCCCGAGGAAGTCGCGACTTGGCGTGCCTCCGGCCTCGGCGTCGCACTTTCGCCCATGCTCGTGCCCACGCCGCACGAAGCCCACCTGCATCGCGCCGTTCTCGACGCCATCCACCGCGGCCGCCGGCGCATCGCCATCTACGGCGCGGGCCGCCACACCCGCGATCGCCACGCCCTCTTTATCGACGGCCGCTGGCCCGTCTGGCCCTTCGTTGGCTTCATCGACGACAAGCCGCCCGCTCACGCTCGCCTCTTCGGGCTGCCCATCGTCTCACCCGCAGCCGCCCTTGGTGAACTCAACCCCGATGCCATTGTCCTCTCCAGCGACGTGTTCGAGGACCAGCTCTGGAAGAACGCCGCTCCTTTCCGCGAGGCGGGCATTGAAGTCATCCGCGTCTACAGCACAGCACCTCTCTGCGATCGACTGAGGGAACACCCCAACAGCTCCAGTGCCGCGGAGATCGCCACCAACTCCCGATAATCTCATCCACTACTTGTGCCGGGCTCAATAACCCCCTCCGGACAGGCCGATAAGTGGCATCAGGCCCGCGAGCCATCCTTGCGCCGCCATCCGGAGGACACCCATGAGCCAGAAGCCGCAACTCCCCATCGACCACGGCCAGTTCGAAGAGCTCGTTCAGCGCATGGTTACCATGGGCAGCACCCCGATCGCCCTCTACGGTGCAGGCGACCTCGTCCAGCGACTCTGCCCGCTCATGCACGCCCCCCAGGGCGTCCTCGCAGGCATCATCGACGACGACTCAAAGAAGATCGGCAAGACCTGGGCCGGGCTCCCGGTCCTCGAACTCGGCGACGCCCTCGCCAAGGGCGTTAAAGGCGTGATCATCACCGCCGCAGGCCCCAACTTCGACAAGATCTGGGCAAACCGCGGCCGCCTCCGCGAAGCCGGCGTCTACCTACTGGCCTATCCCAAGCCCTTCGTCGACAAAGGATGGGACGGCACGCTCATCGAGCAGTACGAATACTCCATCGCCACCTCACGCGGCCTCAATCCGCTCTACGACCGCGAGTATCCCCCCGCCAACCCTGTCGCGTGGTCCTCGCTCCTCGAACCGCTCATGCAGCACGTCAAGCCCGGCATGACGGTCTGCGAGATCGGCAGCGGCACCGGCCTCTGGACCCAGCACGTCATCGAGAAAGCCGGCAAGTACCACGCTGTGGACTACGCCGCACGCCTTCTCTACGAAGCCATCGAGCACCGTTTCAGCAAGCACCTCGGCAAACTCTCGCTCCATCACGACGAGAAAGCCAAGCTCGGCGGCATCCCCGATGGCTCCGTTGACCTCGTCTACTCGATGGACGTCTTCGTCCACTTCAAAGCCGACCTCGTCCATCAGTTCCTCGAATCCATCACGCGCGTCCTGAAGCCCGGCGGCAAGGCCCTCATCCACTTCGTCACGTGGAACGACCGTGCCATGCAGATCTGGCGCGAGCAGCACCGCCCCGACATGGATGGCAAGTACGGCATCATGTTCTACAACTCCATGGACCAGCTCCGCGTCAGCGCCAAGTCGCTGGGTCTCAGGATCGAGCAGGTTGGCCCCGAAATCGGCTGGGCCTTCCTCGCTCGCTTCGAGAAGCCCTGAGAAACGCACGCACTCAAAGCCCCGAGACATGACGCCGCATCCCCATCCATCTCCCACGCCCCGCTCACGCGGCATCGACTACATCGTCCTTGCCTCCGCCAAGTCCGGCACCACCTGGATGCAGCGCCTCCTCTCCGCTCACCCCCAAGTCCACTGCTCCGAATCACGCCTCTTCGGCCGCTACTTCGACAAGGACAATCCGAGCGGCCCGAATCTCACCGTCGAGTCCTACGTTCAAAACCTCGCCCGCCACTACCACCCACCCGTCCCCGCTCAGGACACCCCCGCCTTCTACCAGTCGCTCCTCCACAATGTCATCGACGCCGTCGCAATGACCGCCCGCGGCGCCTCCGGCAAGCCCATCTACGGCGAGAAGTTCACGCCCTATCTCAGCACCGGCCTGCACGCCGTCGAACAGCTCCACCGCTACAACCCCGACCTCAAACTCATTAACCTCGTACGCGACGGACGCGACGTCATCGTCTCCGGCGCGGCTCATTGGTCAAATCTGCAGCTGCGAACCGCCACTCACGAGAGAGCGACCGAGATTCGTGACTCGCTCAGCAACCGGCGTGTTCTCGCTCAACCCTTCGAGTTCTTCACCGAGCTCTGGATCGAATCCGCGACATCCGGCCTTCAAGCAACGGCAATCTTTGAAAGCGCGCTGACCGTGAAGTATGAACAGTTGCTGACATCGCCGTTCGAGACCGCGGAAGCCGTGCTCCGGTTCATCGGGGCCGACCCAGCCCACGCCGAACAATGCGTCGAATCAGCGTCATTTCGTATGCTCTCGGGTGGCCGCAACACAGGCCAGGAAGATCCGACCAGTTTCTTCCGCAAGGGCGTCGCGGGTGATTGGCAGTCATGGCTTACCAATGAGCAGATCGCCGCATTCGATTCACGCGCCGGCTCGCTCCTCGAATTGCTCGGCTACGAGCGATCCATCACGGCTTCCGCCACCACATGACGACATCAGAATGTGCACGCCGAACCAGGTACTCCTCCGGACTGAATCGCTCCGCCCACCACTCCGGGCCGCGTACGGTGCGGTGCAGGTTCTCGCCATGATGATCCACCATCCCAGCAGGACGGCATGAAGCCGTGCAGAAAAGCAGGCCGCCGGGTCTCAGCACACGCCGGAGTTCATCACGCATACCAACAACATCCGACTCGTCGATGTGCTCCAGGACATCAAAGCACGTCACAAGGCCAAACTGCCCGTCAGCGAACGGGATCTTCTCCCCTTCCATCAGACGCACACGATCCGCTGACGTCCGTGCTGCGGCACGCTCGACGGCCACGCGGCTGATATCAGTTCCATAAGAATCAAGCCCGAAGATGTTCCCCGACAACAACTGAACTACAAAGCCGACACCACACCCCACATCCAACGCAGGACCTCCGGCAGCACGAATGCGATCGCTCCACATCAGGCAGGCGGCGTATCCGGGGGAGTTCTCGGCGGCGTTGTACCGGGGTTCCGACGAGATGACGTGGTCATAGATGTCCTGATAGTCGGTCGGCAAGGCGGGACCTCCATGGCTAGGCCCATTCCTATCGGCCGAACCCTCAGGATTCGCATAATCGCGGGTCACATGCACCCCACAAGCCGATGAACGGATATGCCTACGACTGCACTGCACACCGATTCCGCACCACAGGCCGGCGAGATCCAGACGCTTTGCCAGATGCTCATTGAGCGCACCGCCGCCCTCTGCGAAGCCCGCAACTACCGACGAATCGCCCTCTATGGCGCGGGCCGCCACACGCTCCCCATCATCCGCCAGCCATGGCAATGGCACGATGTCCGTGTCGTCGCCATCCTCGACGATTCACCCCGCGTCCCCGCCCTGCGTGGCGTCCCTGTCATCCGTCCCCACGATCTCACGCTCCATCCGCCCGGCTCCATCCACGCAATCGTCATCAGCTCCGACACCTACGAATCCGAAATCTACGAACGCGCCACCCGCAACCCCGCCCTCCGCGGCATCCCCCTCCTCCGCATCTACAGCGAACCCGCCCCCGCGCGCCCATCCCCCGCCGACATCTACGCCCGCCTCATCACCCGCTGGGGACTCACCGAAACCGACGCACGCTGGCTCGCCGAGAATCGCGACGAACGCCACGACGCCACCCTCCCCATGCTCCCGCCCGAACGCACCGAGCTCCACCTCCGCCGCTACGAGTTCGCCGCGCGCTACGTCGCCGGCCGCCACGTCGTCGACGCCGCGTGCGGCACCGGCTACGGCTCTTCACTCCTCTCTATCCAAGGTCGGGCCGCGAGCGTCACAGGCATCGACATCGAGCCCCGCGCAACCGACTACGCCACGCGCCGCTTCGGCTCACCCAACACCAGGTTCATGTGCGCCAGCGCGACCGCAACCGGCCTTCCCGCGAGCTCATTTGACGTCGGCGTCAGCTTCGAGACCATCGAGCACATCCAGGACGCCAAGGGCCTCATCGAAGAGTTTGCCCGAATCCTGAAGCCACGCGGCACGCTCGTGCTCAGCACGCCAAACAACGCGGGGCTCACCAAGCACCACGTCCACACCTTCACCCAGCAATCGCTCGGCGAACTCCTCGACACCCGATTCACAGACATCCAGTGGCACGGACAGTGGGCCCGCACCGAGCCCGCCGCCGCGGAGCCCGCCGCAGGAATCCGCCCCATCGAGCCAGGCGAATCACCCGAGTATCTCATCGCCGTCGCGACACCCCGCAAGTAGCAACTGTCACGCCACGCCAAGCGACCCGCTTACAAGAGCGATGATCCGCTCGATCGCCACGCGATACGTGAACTGCTTCCGCACCCGTCCCGCGATTCCAGCCGACGCGCTCTCACGCCATCGTGGCCTCGTGATCGCCCGCTCGAGCGCCCCCTCCAACTCCATCTCATTCCTATACATCGTCTCGCTCGGATCGCCGAGCATCCATGCCACATCCCTCTCCCGCGGCATCTGCTCCCACGCCAGTCGCGCCGCATCCAGCAGCGCATCCGTCGTCGGAATGTTCGGCCGGTTCCCCCGCTCATCACCCATTCGCTGCCAGAGCCCAACCATCCGCATCGCCTCAGGATGATCCGCCACGGCGTACAGATGCATCTTTGGCTCGCCCACGCGGCACGCGTGCGCAACACCCGCATCCGCCAGCCGCATAGCCGTAAACCCGTGCAGCATCGCAAGGTCGTCCCATTTCGCGCGGCACAGCGGCATCCCACCCGACAACGCGCACTCCATCACTCGCTGATGGAACGGCCAGTGCACCGACACGTGCAGATGCGCCCCCGCCGCCTGATACGAAGCTCGCAACTCATCTCCATGCTCGATCGGGCGTGCCGCGTACCTCGCGAACGCCTCGTGCCCATCCCACCCGCGCCCGTGAATCATCAGTCGCCAACCCCGCCGCTCACAGATCGACGCGGCCCATCGCAGCGTCTCGTGCCGCAACAACCGATCCGCGAGAGGCAGCGTGTACTGATTGCAAATGCGTGTGAGCACGCGCGGGTCCGCGTCGCGTCCGATCACGTGCCGCGCCGCCTCCTCCGTGATCTGCCGAAGCGTCGACTGGAGCGGAATCTCCGCTGCCTTCGCCACCGCATCGCGTACCCGAGGCCGTAACGCCTCAAGCGTCGCCGCCACCGCAAGATCCCCCGCCATCGCCGCCACCCGCTCGTGCAACCGATCCGGTGTCTCGCTGTGGTGGCTTACATACGCCACGTCACAAACGAACGCCTCTCTCGACGAAGCGTCTGCCGGCTCCGTGCGGAACTTTCGCTCCGACGCCACCACCGGAAGCATCAGACTCCGCTCGCGTGGGTACCCGAACTTCGCGAACAGGTCGTGGTTTGTGTGCCCCACCAGAAAGTCCATCTCTCCCTGCGCCCCGCCCACCTGATCGTCATAGATCTCCGCCATCGCATCCTGGATCCAGCACACCATCGGAATCCCCGCTGGGATCATCCCCTTCAGGTTCGTTCGCGTGCGATTGATCACCAGCACCATGTCGGGCGCAAACTCGCGGATCTTCCGCAGATATCCAACCGTCGAGAGCAGCGACGACTCATCCGGCTCAACCAAGACCTCCGCCTCATGCCCCGCATCACGCATCGCCTCGGCAATGTCGAGAGCTGAGTGTTTGACAAAGGTCGTGTACCTGCACGTCGCCACGAGCAGCCGCAGAGGTGTGCCCGTTCTTCTAAGCGCAGATGCGTATCGCTCTCGCCACGCAGCCGTCGTCCGCACAGAGACATCACGATCAAACTCGCCGACGAGCCGCGTCTCCTCTGCCTTCTGCGCGATGACGGCATCACGAACCACATTCTCAACAACCGGCGTTCCTCCCGTGCCGCACCCCCGGCACACGATCACGGGACCAAGAATCTGCGTCCCGTTCCGGGCCTCCAGATCCGCTCGGAACCGAACCACAGCATCCTCGCCAACGAACAGATGCACGCGCGTCTGCCCGAGCACTTCGCGGATGTCACAGACCGACAATGCTCGCACGAACGCCTGAAAGTCCGATTCCAACACGTTGATGCGCGCCCAATACCCCGAGTCCAATCGCGCAAGCCCATCAGCCACGTGCCGCAAAACCCACGGATTGAATCCCTCGATCGTGACGGGCCGAGGCCACGCCGTAACCACGGGATCTCCTTCGGACTTTGTGCTCTGGGATCGCGCCGGAGGCACCTCATTCGCGAACCGCAGCCACCCTCCTCCAGCGTTCGCCCTCTCTGCCGGATCACACACGCGAGAGAGAACGCCGCCGCTGAGCGTCCGGAAGCACTCGATCCCCACACTCGCCTCGCGCCAGATCTGGACCATGTCCGTATGCATCGCGCCGAGCGCACCCCGCTCAATAATCGCCTCGACATTGCCTCGTAGGATCGCTTCACGCTCATCCACGCCGACACGATCATCCGCCAGCCGCTCAATCGCAGCCCGAACCGACATGACCGCCGGGTCGTTGACGACTTCGGATGGCAGGTGTGCGATCTGCTCGGACGCCGCGGTCCGAAGCCCGAGCTTCGCGTAGTTCGTCGCGAGAAGAAACCGAACCCCGGCATCCAAAGGGTGCGCCGCTAGCGCCCGATGCGCCAGCCCGACAAACTCCCACGGCCGATCGGACTGCCCGATCGCGACGATCTGAGCGCGCGTCACCGAGCCGCTCGGCATGTTCGCGCTCGCACCAGAGTTGTGGCTCTTCGGCACACCGACAACAGGAGTCGTTTCGGGCATCCGTTTGGTATCGTCGGTCCGCCCCGCCACCCTGCACATTCAAAGCTGACACATCGTTTACACGCCCGCTCAGGCCCCGAAACGGCGCCGATCGACCAATCTCGCCCCGTCCGGCCGGAGTTCCACGACAAACAGATCACCGTACTGGCTGTCGTCGATCACGATGGCGTCGTTCACGCCGAGAGCCCGCACGATCTCAGGAATCGTGTTGCTATGGCCGGCAACCAAGACCGCGCGGCCTCGCGTGCCGCGACGAACCGCCGAGGCGACTTCAGAGGCGTGCGCCGCGATGTCAGCACCTGCTTCGATGACGGTCTGGCGCACGCCCGCCCGATCCGAGAGCGGCTTGGCCGTCTGTTGCGTCCGAGCAAACTGCGTGACATACACCGCATCGATTGGCTCTCCGAGCAATGCCGCTGCCAATGCCCCCGCACGCGCAAGTCCCGCCTCCGTCAAGCCGGGGTCCGCGCCCTCCGTCTCCTTCTCGGCGTGACGCACGAGATAAACCATGGTGCCTCTTTCCGGCGCGCCAAGCGTCACCTCAAACGCCGCTGACACCGATGAGACTCCCTCATCTGTCACACGCGAATCCGCGGCATATACCCTGCGGAGTGTTGCCGACCCCGACAGCACTTGCAGACCTGAGTCTCCGAACCGCGTACCTGTCACAACCAAGGTCTCGAGCTTCGGCAACGAAGCGAGCAACCCGGCCACAGAGTCATCGATCCCGGTTCGGTCGAGAGCGAGCGAACGCAGCGACTCCGCACCAGCGATCGCGGCAAGATCTCCGCTTGTCAGAGCAGAGCCAGATAGATTCAGCCGCTCAACACGACCAAGGATCGGACCGAGTGTCGCGAACGCATCGCCATCGCACGCAGGTGACATCAATGACAGGTTCGCGTCGAGGAGCTCCGACTCAACCGAGACGGGCTCAATCCTTGCTCCGCGTGACCGCAACGACCGCAACGACCGCAATGCGCTGACCTGATCCTCTGACCACGCCTGTGTGCCCGGATGCTGAGATGAAGGGCTGTCCTCGACGGGCTCCGAATCCCCTTCAGAATCGCTCAAGACCGGTGTTGGAAGTCCCCCACCGACCCCCGCCCCTTCAATGTTCCCATCCCCAGCGAGAGAGGCGATCCACGCCTCGATCAACGCAATCTCAGTCGCTGCCAGTCGCTCACCCTTCGGAGGCATCGCGCCATCTTCGCTCTGGCTCATCTTCACCCTGGCGATCAGGTCGCTCCGCTCTGGCTCGGCGATGCTCAGCACCCACGGCTCCGCGTCCAGTGCTCGCTCAAGCGAATCAAGTCGAAGCGAAGCGCGAGCACGCGAAGGACCGTGACATTCAACACATCGCGCCTCAAAGATCGGCAGCACGTCCCGGTCGAATGACACCGGGCCCGCAGTGACCGCCCCGCCCGCACTCCCTTCCAGCGGTGCGCGCGTCACATCGTCTCTTGGTGGCTTGCTCCTCGGGGGCTCAGCACCCATCTTGAGCGGCGCAAGCAAGTACCCCTCGCCGTACACCATGATCCCGCCGAGATGCCCCGCAAAGCCGATCGCTCCAGCCGCCGCCAAGAGGAGGAACCGAAACGCCAAGATCGCACGCCTCGACTTGGAAGCAGCCAATCCAGCCACAAATGCGAGCAGCACACCCGCCCCACCCCCGATTCCCACCCATCGATGCAACTCCAACGTCTCGGCATGGCTGGAATGGTTCTCATAGTCGCCGTTCAGCCAGCCGCTCGCAATCGCCGCAGACGCTGCGAGCACGCCAATAGCTAGCATGTTGATCGATGTTCGCGCCGGTGTCGGTCGCCTCACGATCGCTCGCCCAATCTCGATTCCAGCAGCAACCAGCACCATCGCGATCGGGAAGTGAACCAGCATCGGATGCAGACGACCGCCGATCCGAAGCAGCGTATCAATCGTCCGAGGCCCGGCACCCGCTGCAGTTGCGGCACTCTGTGCCGCGGCGATCCCAGCGACAATCAGCGTCGTCACGCCGACCAGACCAAACAAACGAGGATCAATCCGTGCCTTCATTCGGTACTCCCTCGTCGTTGCCCTTTCTTATCCCACCCGACGCAGCAGCGTCACACGCCCGTTCGGGACCCACTCCGCAACCAGGATGTCGCCGTTCTGCAAGAAAATCGCCGTGTGCGGGTGAATGAACTTCCCATCGACAAACGCCTCGCGTGGCTTGCCGCGCAGCCCCGACGGGTGCCCATCGCCCAGATGCACCACCGGCTTTCCATCGATCCCAATAAGCGTCACCACACTCTCAAGATCCGGCACCAGCAGCAGCTCTCCCCGCGTCTTGAAGTGGCACGGCATACGGATCCCATCAGTCACAAACTCGATATGCTCTCCATCCAGCGTGAACCGCTGGATCCTGCGATTCGAGCGATCCGCCACCAGCAGCGTCGGACCCTGCCCACGCGTCGCGATCCGGTCATCAACCAACAACCCATGCGGACACAGCACCTGCCCCGGCTCCTTCCCAGGTCCGATCGGGGTTGAAATGTACTTCCCGTCTGCTGAGTACCTGTGCACATACGACGAGCCATATCCGTCGCCGACCAAGAAGTCTCCGCCGGGGAGGAACGCCACGTTTGTCGGGCACCACTTCTCCCGCGACTCATACTTCCCCGATTCCATCGGGCAATCCGCCTGCCAGACAACTTCACCTCTCAGATCCGTCTTCACGACCAGCCGCCGCGCCGTGTCGCAGTGATACAGATACTCCGTGCCCCCCTCCTCACGCACATCCAGACCGTGCGCTCCACCCCTGAACTCATCGCCCCACGCATCAAGAAACTCGCCCTCAGGCGAGAACACCGCGACCGCCTGCGACCGCTGGCTCTCAGCGTTCACCGTGTGCGCCACATAGATCCTGCCAGCAGCGTCCTGCGCAAGACCATGCGTATCGCCCCACAGCAGCTCCTTGGGCGGCATCAGCCAATCGTGTATGCACTCGTAGGAGTGCGCCCCGTCGCCGAGCGGATTCCCAAGAACCGGGTGTCGCAATCCTGACTTGTCCCACGCCCGAACCGAAGGAGCGAACAGGGTTGTGCCTGCCCCCGCCGCCGCCAATCCGACCGTCGCCCGAATGAACTCGCGTCGCTTGATCATCTTCGCAGAATACCAGTGAACGCCTCAGGCCGCATAGCCCCGGCTCACACAGGGATTGGTTGAAAATCACCCATTCGTTACACTACTTTGCATGGTCGACACTGTCCGCACCCTCGCCCGAGCCATGCGACGACTCGCACTCCCTGTCGTCGCCCTTCTGATCACATGCCCCATCACTCACTGTGGACACGCGGATGAACCGACTGTTCAAGCCCCATCAAGCCCGCTTCTCTTCAGTCGCGATGTCCGTCCCATCCTCTCGAACAACTGCTTCAAGTGCCACGGACCTGACGAACAGACTCGCCAGGCGGGACTCCGGCTCGACACACGCGATGGCGTGCTCGAAGCCATACGAGTTGGAAACCCCGACGCGAGTCTGCTGATCCGACGGATAGAGACTCCCGACGAATCTGAGCGAATGCCGCCGCCCGAAGTCTCCACACACGGACTCACCGACCACCAGATCGCGGTCCTCCGAAGATGGATCTCGGAGGGTGTCTCATGGAGCGAGCACTGGTCCTTTGTGCCGCCGGTCCGAACAGACCCACCTCCCACTCCGAACCCCGCGTGGCCACGCCGTCCGCTCGACCACTGGGTCCTCGCCTCGCTCACAGATGCAGGACTCGAACCCTCCCCCGAAGCCGATCGCCACACACTGATCCGGCGCGTCTCACTCGACCTCATCGGGCTCCCGCCCACGCCCGAAGAGACGGTTGCTTTCGTCAACGACGCCTCGCCGGACGCCTTCGAACGCGTTGTTGACCGACTCCTCGCCTCCCCTCGCTTTGGCGAAAAATGGGCGCGTTGGTGGCTCGATCTCGCACGCTATGCCGACACCAAGGGCTACGAGAAAGACGATCGACGCACCATCTGGCCCTATCGGGACTGGGTCATCCGCGCCCTCAACAACAACATCCCCTTCGACCGCTTCTCACTCCTCCAGCTCGCCGGAGATCTCCTCCCCTCGCCCACCACCGACGACCTCATCGCCACCGCCTTCCACCGCAACACAATGACCAACGACGAGGGCGGCACAGACGACGAAGAGTACCGCACGGCGGCCGTCATCGACCGCGCCAACACCACCATGGAGATCTGGCAGGGGCTCACCATGGCCTGCGCCCAGTGCCACACCCACAAGTACGATCCGATCACCCATACCGACTACTTCGCCTTCGCCGCCATTTTCAACAACACCGAAGATGCGGACCGGTACCCCGTCGAGTCGCCCGTCCTGCCCCTCCCCGAGGATGACCAACGCAGCAAGATCGAAGTGCTCAACGCAGAGATCACACGCCTTCAATCCGCGGTCGAAGCCGAACCGGCGCTCGCAAAGGACCTTGAACCACAGCTCGCGGAGCAGCGAAAGCAGCTCGGCGACCTCCAGAATGCCGTGATCAAGATCCCCATCATGCGAGAGCTCCAGGCAGACCAGCGCCGCACGACACACCGCCTCTCCGGTGGAAGTCACCTCGCGCCGCAGGAAGCTGTACAACCAGGCGTTCCGGCGATGCTCTCGGATGTGAGCGAGTCGAATCCATCGAACCGCCTGGAACTCGCCGAGTGGCTCTTCGACCCAGACAATCCACTCACCGCTCGCGTCATCGTCAATCGTGTCTGGGAGCAGATCTGGGGCGAGGGGCTTGTCACGACACTGGAAGACTTCGGCACACAGGGCGCATGGCCCACTCACTCCGAACTCCTCGACTCACTCGCGATCCTTTTCCGCGATGGCACCTACTCCGACAACACCTCACCAGAGCCATGGGACTTCAAACGCCTTCTCCGAGAGCTTGTGACATCGTCCACATACCGACAGTCCTCTGTCTCATCACGAGGTTCATACGCCGACGATCCAGCGAACCTGCGGCTTTCCCGCGGACCTCGCATTCGACTCGACGCGGAAACCATCCGCGACCAAGCGCTCGCCGCTTCTGGTCTGCTCTCCACAAAGATGTATGGCCCCTCGGTCTTCCCCTACCAACCCGAGGGGCTCTGGATCATGATCTACAGCGGCGATCGATGGAACCAGAGCACCGGCGAAGACGCCCACAGACGAAGTCTCTACACCTTCATCCGACGCACCGTGCCCCATCCGGCCATGACCACATTCGACGCCCCGAGCCGCGAAGTATGCATCTCACGCCGCATCCGAACCAACACGCCGCTCCAGGCCATGGTCACGCTCAACGATCCGCAGTTTGTGGAAGCGTCGCAGGCTCTCGCCCGCCTCGCCATCCACGCCCACGAGGACGACACCTCACGCGCCGCCTTCATCATGCAGCGCGTCCTCAGTCGCCCGCCTACCGCCGATGAACTCGCGGCCATGCTCCATTCTCTCGCCTTCCTTCGCACTCGCTACACCGACAGCCCCGATGACGCCCTCGCCGCCGCGACCGACCCGCTTGGCCCACTCGACCCGGATATCCCGCCGTCCGAAGCCGCGTCGTGGAGCGTTCTCGCGTCCGTCATCCTCAACCTCGACGAAGCCCTCACCAAAGAGTGACACCGCGTGCCATCCAACCCCTCCAACCCGCGCCCAGACCCTCACCTTACTCCATCCCGACTCACCGAAGCACGCGACGTCACACGCCGCCACTTCTTCGGTGAGCTCAAGAACGGCGTCGGGCTCATCGCGCTCGCATCGCTCCTGGGCAACACATCTCGCGTGAACGCCTCGACCGGCACGCCAGAGCCATTGCCGGCAGACCTCTTCACCTCACACCTCCCCCACTTCGCGCCGAAGGCAAAGCGCATCGTCTACATGCACATGTCCGGCTCACCTCCCCAGCAGGATCTCTTCGACTACAAGCCGCGCCTCAACGAACTCGACGGCCAACTCTGCCCCGAATCACTTCTCGAGAAAGAACGCTTCGCCTTCATCAAGGGCCATCCGAAGATCCTCGGGTCGCCCTACCGCTTCGCAAGAGTCGGCAAGTCCGGCATGTGGTGCTCCCAACTCCTCCCCAGTTTCGCCTCCATCGCCGACGAAGTCACGCTCATCCGCTCCATGCACACCGATCAATTCAACCATGCACCAGCGGAACTCTTTCTCTACACCGGCTCACCCCGCCTCGGACGACCCTCCATCGGCTCATGGGCCGTTTACGGCCTCGGCTCTGAGAATCAGAACCTCCCCGGCTTCGTGGTACTCCTCTCCGGCGGCTCAAACCCCTCCTCAGGCAAGTCCGTCTGGGGAAGCGGTTTCCTCCCTTCCGTCTACCAGGGCTGCCAGTGCCGCTCCGAAGGCGAGCCGATCCTCTACGTCAACAACCCAAAGGGCGTTGACCGCCCCACCCGCCGCGAGGCCCTCGACCTCCTCGGCAACCTGAACCGCGCCCGCCACGCATCGCACAACGACCCAGAGACACTCAGCCGCGTCGAACAGTACGAACTCGCATTCCGCATGCAGGTATCCGTCCCCGAAGTGATGGACATCTCAGCAGAACCAAGCCACATTCTCAGCATGTACGGTGCCGATCCCGCCACTCCCAGCTTCGCACGAAACTGCATCCTCGCCCGACGCATGCTCGAGCGGGGCGTCCGCTACGTCCAACTCTTCGACCACGGCTGGGATGTCCACGGCACACACCCCGGCGACGACATCATCACCCAACTCCCGATCAAGTGTCGCCAGACCGATCAGGCCGCCGCCGCTCTCGTACTCGACCTCAAGCAACGCGGCATGCTCGAAGACACACTCGTCGTCTGGTCCGGAGAGTTCGGCCGAACCGCAATGAACGAGGAGCGTGCCGGCTCCAAGTTCCTCGGCCGCGACCACCACCCCCACTGCTTCACCATCTGGATGGCTGGCGCTGGACTGAAGAAAGGACACGTCCACGGCGAGACCGATGAACTCGGCTACCGCATCACCAAAGACCCCGTCCACATCCACGACCTTCAGGCCACGATGCTGCACGCGCTCGGCCTCAACCACGAGAAGCTCACGTACCGATTCCAGGGACGCGACTTCCGCCTCACCGACGTTCACGGGCGTGTCATCCACGAACTCTTCGCGTGATCCACATCGCATCCCGCGCTCTACGCCCCCGCCCCACCCAAGCTGCCCAGCGTCCGTGCCACACAACCGCCCTCTTTCCGCGGCAAAAAGCCAATTTCCGCCTCACATCGCTTCAATGCGTTGACCATCCGCCGATGGCTCCCTAACATCGCCCCACGATTGCGGGGTAGAGCAGCCTGGTAGCTCGTCGGGCTCATAACCCGGAGGTCGTAGGTTCAAATCCTACCCCCGCTACTTCTTTAGTGATAGGGACTTGCGAGATATCGCGAGTCCCTTTTTCTTTGCCCGAACGGCCCCGCGTCACCTAAAACGTCACCCGCGCCGCTCGAACAGGACAAGGACTCGCCCAACGCAGGAGGCACGCCATGGCGAGCCTGATCAAGCGAGGCGACACGTTTCACGTCCAGTGGTACGAGGGTTCAATCAAGCGCCGCAGGAGTCTCGGCACCGATTCTCTCCAGATCGCCAAGGAGAAGCTCCGCCAGTTCGAGTCTGCAAAGCTCCGAGGCATCGACTGCCCACTCCCGACTCGAACGCCCATCGGCGAGGTCGTCGCGGCGTACATCGAGCACATGAAAGCCCACCGCCACGAACGCTCCTGGCGGCGGGACACCTCGTATCTCCGCGAGGCATTCGGCGAATGCTGCCCAGCCCTCGAGCTCGACAGCACGCGGGCCAGGAAGTGCCAGGCTCTCAGGAGGCCCGACGATCGCCGCAAGCGACTCTGGCCGCTCGGTGCCCCTTGCTTCGAGGAGATCAGCACCTCGACGATCTCCGAGTTCATCGCCGATCGCGTCAAGGCCCGAGGACTGGCGCCCAAGACCGCCAACCGATACCGAGAGGTCATCGCGAAGGTCTTCAACTGGGCGATGGAGACCGATCTCGTCCGTCTGCCCCTGGATCGCAACCCAGCCGCGAAGGTCGCCCGGTACCGCGAGTCGGCCCCCGAGATCCGATACCTGACGCTTGAACAGATCGCCGAGCAGTTCAAGTCCCTTTCGTCCCGCCCGCTGCTTCGGGCCATGGTCGCGACGCTCATCTACGCCGGCGTCCGCCGCGAGGAGTTGCTGTGGCTCCAGGTCGAGGATCGGGCTGGCGGCTCGTCACAGTCACCCAACGGCCTGCTTCGCGTTCGCGCGAAAACGGTCGGCGGCGAAAGCTGGCAGCCCAAGACCCGGAAGAACCGCGCCATTCCAATCAGCCGCGACCTTCGCCGCGAACTCGACACTTGGACGCCTCGCCGCTCGGATGGCGGGTGGCTCTTTCCGAGCCCGCAGGGATGCCGATGGAACGTCGACAACTTCTCTCAGACGCTCGCGAAGGCCAATGCCGACGCGGGCCTCCCCTGGACCTGCCTCGACTTCCGTCACACGTTCGGCAGCCACCTGGCCCAACGCGGCGTCAGTCTCTTCCAGATCGCCACGCTGATGGGGAATAGCCCTGAGATCTGCCGCAGGCACTACGCGGCGATGGTTCCGGAGGCCATGGGGGCAGTGGTAGAGTTCGGCCCACCTCTCCCTCCGAACCTGTCCGGTCGGCACTAGCGCCCTTTCGGCCACTCAGTGCGCCGTATTATCGCAAACACTTGGTCCACACATAGGGGTTTACTCGATGCCTGATGCCAACGAAACACGACGTACACAGTCATTGACGACCGCGAAGAATTCGCTTGTACGCGTGCAGCAATTTGATGCAGCGAAGCTGCCTCGCACCGATGATCTGGGTGGCCTACTCAACTTCAAGGACGCCATTGAGCCAGCTTCGAGACTCATTGCCTTGTATAACCAACTGTCAGTCGATGTATTAGAGTCGCTATCCATCCAACGGCTCGATCGAATCCGAGCACAAGCAGACAGCAATTTCAACCAGTTTGAAGCGATCTCGAAGTTCAACCCCGAGCAGGGCAAGGCTCGAAGAGACGCTCTGATCCAAGAGCTCTATGACGCTTATGACCCAGCATTCGAGACACTAGCCGAGACCATCTCATACTCTGTTCGGCGTTCAACTGATTTCGAGAAGCTTGGCCGTGAAGCACGGTCAGTGAACCAAAGCGTCAAGGATGAAGCCGAGGCCATAAAACAGCAGCTCGATGCATCTAGGAAAGAAGCAGACGCCACTCTCGATGCGATCAAGAAAGTAGCAGCTGAACAAGGAGTGTCCCAGCAAGCTTTCCACTTCAAGCAAGAAGGAGATTCACACAACACGGCCGCTGCGAAGTGGCTGAAAGCCACAGTCGTCATGACGGGTCTGCTGGGCCTCTACGCGCTTTCGACCTTGTTCTTGCATAAATGGCAATGGATCGCTCCAGTGAATTCGTTTCAGACGATTCAACTCACCGTAAGCAAGGCCCTGATCTTCGGGACGATATTTTTCATGCTCGTCCTTTGTTCCAAGAACTACCTTGCACACCGCCACAACGCTGTAGTGAATAAGCACAGGCAGAATGCTCTTGCGACGTACACAGCAATCGTCAAGGCTGCACACGATCCATCCAACAGCGATATTGTGCTCAACAAGGCAGCTGATTGCATCTTCTCGCCACGCCCCACCGGGTATTCAAAGGACGATGGTGGCGATAGCGGCTCAACATCCTTCTTGACCGTCGGTCCGAATTCTGTGAAACCGCCAATGGGAGGCATGTAGATCGAGGACGACGCGCGCACGCGACCGCCCCGGGCGGACTTGCGATTCCCAGGGCGGCTGCGGGGTAGAGATGTGTCGGCTGGCTGTCACACCAACCGGGACTGTTCGAAGCGCTCCACCTCCTCTCTCAAGTACCGGACCATGCCGCGGATTCCGCCCCCGAGGCAGACGCGATGCAGGCCCGCACGCTTGGCGATCCGGTCCACGCTCGACCGGGCGCACCGCCAACGTTCTGCGAGTTCATTGGGCGACAGGTACACCGGCGGCCCTTCCGGTTGTTGCTTGCGCTTCATGGCCGCGCTCCCGCGACGCCCAGGCCGCTGATCACGCGGATCGGCTCGCCCACCGCCAGCCGCAACGCGTCGATGCACGCCCCGACGCTCCCGGCCCGCAGCGTCATCCGCAGCCGTCCTGCCCGAGCATCCGGGAGCAGCTCTCGCAATCTGTCCTCAGACAGCCCGAGCCGCGCCAGCCATGCCCGCTCCCGCTGCACCTCGCCGGTCTCGTGGTCGATCCGCTCCGTCAGGCCGAACAGGTTTGAGAACATGCCGCACTCGGCCAGGCGATCGGCGTAGGTCCTTGGCAGTGCCTCACGCGTCTTCCCCGTCGGAGTCGATGGCACCGTGTCCCGCTGCCAGAACCCGCGGCTCGTCTGATACCGAGGCACTCGCCGGTCCTTCCCCATGCCCATCACCCACGCAGGCCAACCATGCTCTGGGGTCTTCACGAGGTACTTCGTCGCATATCGAGCCGCGTGCAACGCCCCTCCCGCGAAGGTGCCGACCGAGAAGCGGGTCATGCCGAACGCCGGTCGATTGATGGAGACCGGACCAGCCCATCGAGGCCGCAGCCGCGACCAGGCCGCGTCGATCGCCGCTTTCGGGATGTGGGACGCATCGACCAGGACGTGGAAGTGGGCTTGCTCGGTCCGCTGCTGGAATTCAACGACGTAGAAGTACCGCCGCGAGTGCAGGTGCCCCAGGCCGTCCAGCTCGCGCATGAGCCGCGAGATCCCCCGCTGCTTCCGCAGGTACAGGTACGCGTCTCTCGCCGTCGGGAAGAGCTCCGGGTCGATCGTCAGCGTGAGCATCATCAGCCCACGGAACGTCGTCAGGATCGGGACGAGCTCGGCCCGCAGGTTGTACCCCTTCCGCTTGCAGCAGTCAGGGCAGTACCAGCAGTCACAACCGCAGGAACTGACTTCGTATTCCCTCTCCCCCTCTCCCGTCACAACGTTCTGAGAGTGTTCAAGCAAAGGCGGCGGCGAGCCGCCGCCGCCCCGCGCTTCGCTGCGGGGCCCGGCTTGCGTCTCGTCGCCGTCCGCGCCGCCCAACCCGTCCGATCCAGAAACAACTACAGCCATGAAAGCACTCCTGACTGGCGCTCATTGCGCCGGTTGGAGGCCCATGGCTGGCGTACCCCATCGGGGGCGGCTGGCGTTCGGGCCGAATTGTGTTGGCGATCAGGCCTTACGCAGTGCCCGCTTCACCATCTCGACCAATGCAGCATGCGGCTTGATCGTCCGAATGCCCCCGGTCTTATCGATCGTCTCGACTTCTCGAATGCTCGGCTCCCGTCCCGGCCTCACCCACGCAAGGGCGACTCCGTATCGACCGCAATCGACGACTCGAATCTCTGGCTCCTTCATGATCTCTTACCCACCTTCCTGTGCCCCTTGGGCAGCTCCCGCTCGCGACCTTCGCGAACGGCAAAGAAAGCCGCCCTCTCGTCCTCGCGCTGCTCAAACAACAGGTCTCTCCATGCTTCGCACTCGCTCTTCAACAGATAGTCGAAAGTCTCTCTGCTCTCTCGATACTCGACCTTGCCGAGCAGCTTCTTCTTTGGCTGGACAATCGCGAACGTGAACACCGTCAATCGCCCCGCAAGCGCCCGCTTGCGAATGCCCGGGCGTGAAGCACCGATGTACTGTGGTGCCCACTGCATCGGAATCAGATCTCCCGGGTTCGCCCGGTGCAGTTCGTCCAGCCAGTGCCGGAAGGAGTGAACCGTTCCCCGTTCCACTATCCAACGAGTTCCCGCAATCACTTCAATCGGGGCATGTGATCCGAGCCACTCATTTGGCACGCGCCCATACGGCAACTCGGGGAACTCGACCATTGTTGCAGATCATACCATGGGTTCCGCTTTCCGCAACTCGTCGGTTCCGTTTTTCGGAACAATTCTGCGCCGTCGATCCCGCCCCGAGTCAGGCGACGAACGATCGCAGTCCCGGCCCATCGCCCGCATCGCTCTGGCGACGGGCAATGGGCGGGCCTGCTCCAGAAGGGAGCCACTCGCGAGTCGGAGCTGCAAGGCTCGCACTCGGTTGGCAACCAGCCCGGAGGTCGAACGTAAGTCCTTGTTTTTCGATCGCGGTTTCGTCACCTTTCGCGTGACCTACCGCGTGCAAAAGTTGGGTGACATGGGTAACATGGTCGCAGAAAGGCGGATGCTGTATCTGCCTGCAAACATGCAAGTTCCGTCACCGACAGAAGTAGCATTTTGGGGCGTGAAAGCCCTCATAACCCGGAGGTCGTAGGTTCAAATCCTACCCCCGCTATTCGAAGAACCCCCGGGTCGCAAGACCTGGGGGTTGTCGTTTGGGCCAACTCAACGGAGTCTGACCCTCAACGCGCGGCATCGGTTCCCTTGCGATCGTCGCTCGCCAGCGTCGTTATCCGGTAACGAGTGCTCAAAGCGCCGAGAGCGCCGGGAGTCCGTCATCGGTCGGCGTTCGTCAACACCTCGATTGCCGAAAGGGTGAACGCCGCGGCCGCAGTTTTGATCGTTGGCTCATGATCCGGAGCAAAGAATGGGCTGTGCGGACCCGGGAGCAAGAGCGACCGCCCTGCTTTGTTCGCCGCGTCGAAGAGATCGGGCTTGATCGCGCCGATCCGAAGCTGGATCGAGGGCGCCCCGGCCGCTCGCCCGTAGACCCCAAAGTCTTCAGACGTCATCACCGGCTCGATGGTGTGGACGCGCCCCTCACCGAGGCCATGCTGCAGCGAGTTCTTGAGTCGGTTGGCCAGAGCCGGGTCATTCACCACAACCTGGCTCGACTCCGCCGCGATCACAGAGATGGCGGGCTCGCGGGGCGCTCCTCCCGCCGCTGCTTCCGCCTTGGCGATGCGGGCGATCGAGGCGAGGAGCCTGGCCTGCACCTCCGGCTTGTAGGAGCGCACTGTGATTTGCAGTTTCGCCTCGTCGGGGATGACGTTGCGCTTGGTCCCGGCGTGGAATGTCCCGACCGTGACGACGGCCGCGTCGAATGGGTCGACCTCGCGAGAGACGATGGTCTGCAACGCACCGACGGCGCGAGCCGCGATGACGAGGGGATCTACTGCCCGATGCGGCATGGCCCCGTGACCGCCCGACCCGAAGAACGTGATGTCCACGGAGTCGCAAGCAGCTGAAGCCGGGCCCGGGACGATCCCGACCTGCCCCGCGGGCAGCAGGTGAGTGACATGGACTCCGAGCACGAAGTCCGGCTTGGGAAACCGCTCGAAGAGTCCGTCGCTCACCATCCGCGCCGCCCCTTGGACGATCTCTTCCGCGGGTTGCCCCACGAACACGAGAGTTCCCCGCCAGCGGTCCTTGGAACTCGCGAGCAGGTTCGCCGCCCCGATCCAGGCGGCCATGTGCACATCGTGCCCGCATGCGTGCATCACGGGCACCTGCTCACCGGACTCGTTCTGAACAACCACCGTGCTCGCGTAGGGAAGGCCGGTCTGCTCCTTCACCGGCAGGGCATCCATGTCCGCTCGGAGCATCACCGTCGTCCCTGGTCCGTTCTTCAGCACGCCCACGACCCCGAAGCCGCCGACCCGCTCCGTCACCTCGAAGCCCGCGGAGCGCAGCGCCGCGGCCATCTTCGCGGCGGTCGCCTCCTCCCGGAGCGAGAGCTCGGGATTCTGGTGGAGGTCGAGGTAGATGCGCTCCAACCGGGGGTAGAGAGCATCGAGACCGGCCAGTTCCGGAGGACCACCAGCGACCGCACCGGATACTGCGAGGAGCGATGCTGTGATGAACCCGCCGATACTGCGCCGCCAGGAGATTCGCATAACCGCAGAGTATTCCGGATTTGGCGGCGATGTGCAAGACGTCGATGCCAATCGCGGCAGGACGCTGCCGGGGGGCAGCATCCCTGCGCCGTGTCTCCGGGGCTCCGAAAACCGCGTCGTCACACCACCCCACGCCCTCTATTCGCATAACCCCCGGGTCGCAAGACACGGGGGTTGTCGTTTCTTGACGTGGCATATCGCGCACAAAGATGATCACGCACAGAAATAGGGCCTTCCCAAAAGATCATCACCGCACCCATCGCCGCCTGGGCGAGCGAGAAGGATGTCCGCGCTCTCAGCAACGTGAAGACCGCTCGCCGCGAGGACAGGCGGCACGCGAGCCAGATGTCGGGCATGATCGCAGCAGAGACGATCCATGGCACCGCTGTTCGCGCCGACGCTCTCACGCAGACACCTGCTGTAGGTTGGTCGCTAGTCACATAGACGCGATGGGCGTTGCCGAAGAGGCGGTGCGGCTCTTGCCGACCCGGTAGTAGCACTCGTGGCAACGGCCCCTCACCGTCATGACGCTCGATATGGCGCGAACTCGCTCATCACCCAGACATAGAGCGTGACGAGACCCCCGCCTACGCCCCAAAGCCACCTAGGGCTTCGATGCCCACACCACCGAATGCTGATTCCCATACCATTGCGCCAAGCGATGGAAATCGACCTTACCGATGCCGTGGAGTCTCACGCCGACCGCATGCTGCTCTGGCAGCGGCTGCTCCATCCATCCGCCGTAGCCCACTTTCTCGGTGGCGAAGCAACAGACGCAAGACCTCTCGACTCGGACAATACCGGCACCGCCCATGGACACACCTTCAGGATCAATGGCGTCGGCGGCGGGATCTTTCACGCCCGTATCGACCGGCAAGCAGAACACACCACCGTTGCGTATGTCGTCTGGAGCGAGAAGATGCCGGAGTCACCGATACTCCTGACGTACACGATCGACAGGTCAGCAGATCGAACGCTCCTCAGAGGGGTCCTCGCCATGGACATACCCGTGGAAGAGGTGCTCGCATCGTTCGGACTACTCGGGCTGATCATGAAACCGTTCGCGCCTGAGCTCGCCCGAAGATTCTCGGCCCGGCAACTCCGCAAGCAGCTGATCACGATTACCACCCAGACCCACTGAAACCCTGGTCAATGCGTGCGATCTCGCACTTCGGCGATCATCACCAAGATCCTGTCTGTCGGATGTCTTTGGTGGCACCGCGGTGGTCCGTTTCTGGCGGGAATCGCGAGAGGCGGAGACACAGACAGATTCCAGTTTGATCCGTCAGACAAAGATTCGGACAAACAACACTCGGGCAAGGCACCCAGCGCCTTGCGTGTCGGGCGAACTCGGTCGAGGACGCCGGATCTTCCCGCTGGCACTCTCCTGCCCTCACCAGGACAGAAACGGCGAACCCAATGCCATCCATTCTGGATGTTTTCGGTGCGCCATCCGAATCCAGTTCACCAAACACCCCGAACACCACGCGGCGATGTCGAGCACGGGGTATTGTGCCCCACATGCCGGCGGCCGGAGCCGCCCAGAGGTATCGGAGATCGTTGCGTGTCCGACTTACTCAACCACGCTCATGCCGCGACAGACACGATGGATCCCGGGTCCGTTTCACAGACCAGTGGCATGGATCTGACTCGCTACGCCGAAGCCCCCGGCCGACGTATTCGTGCAACGAACGTCTTCCCCTATCTCTCGATCCATCTGGTCTGTATCGGGCTGCTCTGGGTCGGCTGGTCATGGGCCGCGGTCATCGCCTGCGTTGCGCTCTTCTTCGGACGCATGTTCATCATCACAGCGTTCTACCACCGCTACTTCTCCCATCGCACATTCAAGACCAGCCGCACCATCCAGTTCATCGCCGCTTTCATCGGCACAACGACGGCGCAGCGCGGCCCACTCTGGTGGGCGGCACATCATCGCAATCACCATCGCCACTCAGACCACCCCCCGGACGTCCACTCGCCCGGCCTGTGGGGTCTGTTCTGGTCCCACATGGGATGGTTCCTCTGTGATGACGGCATCAAGACAGACTGGAAACAGGTCCCGGACTGGGCAAAGGTCCCCGAACTCGTGTGGCTCGAGCGATGGCACCTGCTCGGGCCACTCACTTTGGCTCTCGGCTCCTTCGCCGCAGGATCTCTGCTCGCATCACTGGCCCCTTCACTCGGAACCTCCGGATGGCAGATGTTCGTCTGGTGCTTCGGCGTCTCGACAACGCTCCTCTACCACGGCACATTCACGATCAACTCACTCGCACACACCATCGGGCGCCGTCGCTTCGCCACTTCCGACGACAGCCGCAACAGCTTCATCCTCTCGATCCTCACGCTCGGCGAGGGGTGGCACAACAACCACCATCACTACCCCGGCACGGTGCGTCAGGGCTTCTATTGGTGGGAGATCGACCCCACGTACTACGGACTTCGCGCCATGCAGGCGTGCGGGCTCGTCTGGGGCCTCCGTCCTGTTCCCGCAAAGGTATACGAAGACGCCCATGCTCACGCCCCGCGAGTACGAGAAGAATCCATACGCTTGCGCCGACTTCGGCGTGAGGCCCGTCGGGCCATGAACGCCCGTCGCCGAACGGGCGAGGGGGCCACGTCGTGAAGATCGCGATCATCGGCTCTGGCATCTCTGGCCTCGTTGTCGCCCATCGACTCCATCACGAGCACGATCTCACGATCTATGAGTCCGCAGGGCACGTCGGAGGGCATACGCGAACCCTGACTATCGACCACGAAGGCCGGCGAATCCCCGTCGATACCGGCTTCATCGTCTTCAACACACGGAACTACCCGCTCTTTACCGCGCTCCTCGACGAACTCGGCGTCGAGTCGCAGCCGACCACAATGTCATTCAGTGTTCGAGACGATGCGAGTCGCTTTGAATACGGCGGCGGCTCTCTCAACGCCATCATCGCCCAGCGCTCGAACCTTCTTCGCCCTCGCTTCTGGCGAATGATCGCCGGCTTCCGCCGCTTCGCCGCCGAAGCCCCCAGCGCGATCGAATCTGGCGATGAGTGGACAACGCTTGGCACCTACCTCGAGCGCGAGCGTTATCCCGCACCATTCCGAGACCACCTCATCGTCCCCATGGCTGCGGCGATCTGGTCCACGCCGGATGCCGATATCCTCGGTCTCCCGCTTGGCTTCTTCGTCCGATTCTTCTCGAACCACGGCATGCTCTCCGTGCGAGAGCGCCCCGTCTGGCGAACGATCGTGGGCGGCAGCCGCACTTACGTCGATCGCCTGACCGCTCCATTCCAGAGCCGCATCCGACTTCACACGTCCGTCCGTTCCGTTGCGCGGCTTCGAGATGGAGTCCGCATCCGGACCGCAACCGAAGAACACACCTTCGATGAGGTCGTCTTCGCCTGCCACGCGGATCAGGCCCTCCGCTTGCTCGAAGATCCCACGCCCACCGAACGCGAGATCCTCGGCTCTCTCCCGTATCGCCCGAATGAAGCACTCCTCCACACCGATCAATCACTCCTGCCCAAGCGTCGCCGGGCGTGGAGCGCGTGGAACTACATCGCTCGCAAGAGCAACACACCGGGCGTCGCGGTCACCTACGACATGGAGATCCTCCAGCGTCTAGGAACACGCCGACATCCGTGCGTCACATTGAACAACACCGGTGCTGTCGATCCTGCAACGATCATCGACCGCCACAGCTTCGAGCATCCGGCATTCGATGTCGCATCCATCAAGGCCCAGCAGCGCCATGCGGAAATCTCTGGAGTGCGTCACACCCACTATTGCGGGGCATACTGGTTCAACGGATTCCACGAAGACGGAGTCCGGAGCGGTGCCCGGGTCGCCGACGCTATCCGGTCCTCACGACGCGCCATCCCCGTCGCACCTGCACTGGCAAGCTCGCTCTAGCCCATGCATCGCATCGTGACAGCACCATGCAGCGATCAGACTCCATCCCAGTTGTACTGTCTGAAGCCAAAGAGCCGCCAGATGCCGCACAAACGCCCACGCCTCCTACACCCTCCCGACGATCGAGCGCGATCTACGTTGGCACGGTGAGACATCGTCGGTTCGCACCGCTCATCCGCACGTTCACGTTCCCCCTCTACATGCTGTGGCTCGATCTCGACGAGATCGAGAAGACCATGGCGACAGGTCGGCTATGGGGAACCGATCGACGCAGACGAGCCCTGGCACTTGGCAGCTTCAAGCGCAGCGACTATCTCGGCGACGCCTCCAAGGACCTTAAGCAAGAAGTGCTCACTCGGATCGAAGACTCGCTCGGCTTCCGGCCGAGCGGCCCGGTGCGCATCCTGACGCACGCGAGACAGTACGGCTATGCCTTCAATCCCGTAAGCTTCTATTACTGCTTTGATCACGACCAGACGACCGGCGCGGAGACTCTCGCGTCGATCGTCGCCGAGATCACCAACACGCCCTGGAAGGAACGTCACGCCTACGTCCTCGACTGTCGCGCCCCTTCAGGAGCTGTCAGCACACCGCCCCTCTGCGAGAAACCGCGATCTCTCCGCTTCAAGTTCGACAAGGTCTTCCACGTGTCGCCCTTCATGCCCATGGGGCTCGCATATGACTGGGCATTCTCGATGCCATGCCCGCACGAGGGTTCTCGCCTCGGCATCCACATGACGCTGCGAGAGACCACACACGGTGAGAGCGTTCAAGGCATGGGCACGCATGGAACACCCGATCGGCGTGTCTTTGACGCGACCCTGAGGCTCGATCGCCGAGAAATCGGCCCCTGGACTCTGGACGGCATGCTCCTGCGATTCCCCTTGATGACCGCACGTGTCACGCTCTCCATTCACTTGCACGCACTCCGTCTCTGGTTGCGACACGTTCCGGTCTTTCGTCACCCGAGACGTCGCAGCGCAGACGATCAGACACATCAGTCCACCGACCGACCCACTGGTTCGTGAATCCGTTCAGCATGCCCGACTCGAATCCACCCCTAAGCACGACATACGCCCTCGGAGTCCCATTCATGACAACGTTCCACGCCGCGAGCGAGCGTGACATCAAGAGACGGACTCCAACGCGACTGGAACGCGCGGGACAGCGGATTGTGCGCTCAACGCTCTCCCGCATCACACATGGCTCACTCACGGTGCAGGATGGAGAAGACACGACCGTCGCGGGTGACCGCAAGAGAGGACCTCACGTTACGGTCAGAATCCAAGATCCGGTGTTCTATAAGCGTGTGCTGATCGAGGGAACGGCCGGTGCGGCGGAGTCATACATCGATGGAGAGTGGACGTGCGATGACCTGGCCGGACTCTTCGAGCTGCTTCTGATCAACCGTGACGCGCTGGAATCCACTCAGTCTGCGCTCTCTCGCACGACAGCGCGAATCGCCGGCGTACTCAACACGGTTCGACGCAACTCGAGGCGCGGAAGCACCCGCAACATCCGAGCCCACTACGACCTCTCCAACGAGTTCTTCGCGCTCTGGCTCGATCCCAGCATGCTCTACTCCGCGGCATACTTCGAGCACGCCGATATGTCACTCGAAGATGCCCAGCTCGCGAAGGTCGATCGATGCTGCTCAAAGCTCGACCTCGCGCCCTCCGATCGTCTGCTCGAAATCGGCACGGGCTGGGGTGGGGCCGCCATCCGCGCCGCAGAACACTTCGGATGCCGTGTGGTCACGACGACGATCTCGGATCAGCAGTTCCAACTCGCGACGGCCCGCGTGCGAGAGCGCGGGCTACAAGACAGGGTCAGCGTGGTCAGACTCGACTACCGAGACCTCGAACGCGAGTACGGACGCGGCTCATTCAACAAGATTCTATCGATTGAGATGATCGAAGCGGTCGGCCACGAATACCTCCCCCGCTACTTCCAGACGATCTCGCGCATGCTCACAATCGACGGGCTCGCAGTGATCCAGGGCATCTGGATCAGAGACCAGAGGTACGACGCCGCGCGGCGCACCGTGGACTTCCTCAAACGCCGGATCTTTCCCGGCTCATGCCTGCTCGGACTTACCGCTGTCTCCCGAGCCGTTCGTGACAACACAGACCTCTCTCTCATCCACATGGACGACATGGCGCCGCACTATGTGCGGACACTCCAATCATGGAACCGTGCGTTCCATGCTCGCGTGAACGAGATCCGATCACTCGGGTTCGACGACCGCTTCATCAGAATGTGGCGGTACTACTTCGAGTACTGCGAGGGCGCGTTCCGCGCCAGGCACTGCGGTGATTACCAGTTCGTGCTCGCCAAACCACTGGCAAGACCCCGAATCAACTCCTGTGGACACGCCTGATTCTTCTCACCTGCCCAGAAAGACCTCGCGAACCGTCACAGCATCGCGGCATCGCACCAGCAGAAACACAAGCGTCGCCAGGTTCCCGAGCAAGCAGACCGCCACGAACCACAACACCCTTGCCCACACGCGACGCTCAAGCAGACACAACCACGCCATGACGAACAGCAAGCCCACGCCAAGATCAGCAAGTGTCGTGATTCCCCACCACGATCCCGCGACCAGACGCAGGCCCGCAACCAGACCCATCTCAAGCGAAGATGCCACAATCAAGCCGATCATCGCGGCAATCAGTCCACAGCACACACTCGCAAACACCCTCACTCCCATGTCCGGCTCCTCAGAAATGCCTCTACTGCCGAAGCATGAAGAGTCTTCGCACACCACGAGGCACTCGATTCGGCACCAGGAGACTCCATGCCGACGCTGACACCTCTCGAACAGGTCGTGTGGCTGCTTGTCGCGTCGGTCCTGCTGTTCGGACTGCTCTGGCTTGCACAGCGCAAGACCGGCGACGCAGGAATCGTTGATGTCGGTTGGTCATACGCCGTCGCGGTCGGAGCGGTGTTCGCCGCCGCGACCGGAGAGGGCTCAACTCACCACCGCCTCCTCATCGCCACCATGATCGGGCTCTGGGGCTTTCGCTTAGGAACACACATCCTGACCGACCGGGTCCTCACGGGCCACGAAGATGGTCGGTACCAGATGGCCCGAGAGCGATTCGGCGACCGTTTCCAGCCCTTCATGTTCATCTTCTACCAGTTTCAGGCAATCAGCGTGCCGCTGCTCTGCCTCGCTCCCATCGCAGCCGCAACGACTTCTCGCAATGGCCTCGGCCCCATCGCGCTTGCCGGGCTCGGGCTGTACCTCATCGCGGTTGCGGGCGAATCGCTTGCCGACATGCAGCTGAAGCGATTCAAGAAAGATGCGGCAAACAAGGGCAAAACCTGCCGCGCAGGGCTCTGGAGATACTCAAGGCACCCGAACTACTTCTTCGAGTGGCTGCTGTGGGTCTCGTACGCACTCGTCGCAGCGGAGTCCCCGCACTGGTGGCTCGCGCTCGTGCCCGTCGCCACGATGTACCTCCTCCTGACGCGCATCACCGGCATCCCACCCACTGAGGCACAGTCCGTTCGCTCCAGAGGCGATGACTATCGCGCGTACCAGAAAGAGACCAGCGCGTTCTTCCCCTGGTTCCCAAGGCCGTCTGCCCTGTCGCACACATCGGTTCCCCAACAGCCATACTCCGAGGATCAGGCATGAGCACCATCAGTGGCCCCCATCCCCGGTCGGACGCCATCGATCCACCAATCCAGCGAGTGACAGCCGACCGCTCGCTCCCCGACGCGCCGCAGGCGTGGTACGAGCCCCTCCTGAACCGAGGCCTCATCCCCGACACGATCCTGCGCTGGCAGATCCGACGCCGACTGTGGGCACGAATCCGCCACGAATGCCGCGGAACCATCGAGGATCGCCACCAGCGATTTCGAGCATTCGTGAACGACCTGCGATCGAGCCCCATCGCGATCGAGACCGATGCCGCGAACATCCAACACTACGAGGTCCCCGCACGATTCTTCGAACTGACGCTCGGACCGCGTCTGAAGTACAGCGGCTGCCTCTGGACTCAGGGCGTCCGAACACTTGCCGAAGCCGAAGAGGCGATGCTCGCCCTCACATGCGATCGCGCCGAGATCAGAGACGGCATGGAAGTGCTCGATCTCGGGTGTGGCTGGGGCTCACTCTCTGGATACATCAAGGAAAAGTATCCCAACTGCCGCGTCACCAGCGTCTCGAACTCCGCCCTCCAGCGTGCGTTCATCGAACGCCGCAGAGACGAGCGAGGCATCAGCGCCTGGGATGTCATCACACAAGACGCCAACCGGTTCATCGAAGAAACACGCTTCACCGGTCGCTTCGACCGGATCGTCTCTATCGAGATGTTCGAGCATATGAAGAACTACCAGGCATTGCTCGCAGGCCTCTCCCGCATGCTCAAGGACAACGGACGCCTCTTCGTCCACATCTTCACGCACCGAGAGATCGCGTACCACTTTGAGCGAACCAACGACTGGATCGGTCGTTACTTCTTCACGGGAGGCACAATGCCCTCCGATCACCTGCTCCACCACTTCCAGGACGACCTCATCCTGCAGGATCACTGGCGTGTCTGCGGCACCCACTACCAGAGAACCGCGAATGCCTGGCTGGCAAATATGGATGCCCACGCCGACGAAATCGAAACCGTGATGCGTGAGACATATGGCAGAGATGCACAGACCTGGACACAGCGCTGGCGAGCTTTCTTTCTCGCGTGCGCAGAACTCTGGGGACTCAACCACGGCAACGAATGGCTGGTCTCGCACTACCTCTTCCAGAAGCGTGCATAACGCTCAGGCACGGTGCCTGAGAGTATCCCGAAACGAACCCACTACAGATGAGCATACTCCCTCGCTTCATGAACTCGCGAGACTCCACGGCCGTATATCCTCGACGAGTGATTTCTTGATACCGATTCAGAACTCGACACCCGCTCACGGACGTTGAGGACACGTATCCATGCAGTACATGGTCATAGAGCGTTTCCGCGACGGGTGCATACAAGACGTCTATCGCAGATTCAACGAACGCGGGCGGCTCGCGCCCGAAGGCCTCCACTACATCGCAAGCTGGATCGATGAAGGGCTCACGACCTGCTACCAGGTCATGGAGTGCGAGGACCGCTCCCTCATCGACACATGGATCGCGAACTGGTGCGACCTGGTCGAGTTCGAGGTCATACCGGTCATCAACTCGGCCGAGGCAGCGAAGCGGGCCGAGCTCCTGTAACGGGCTGCTTGCCAAAAAAACCTCGCGAGAGTCCGCACACGCCCGGACAATCCGACGAACACACGCTCGCTCTGCTGCAAGCGACCCACATGCAGGATCGGTGCGAGCCCGGTACGCTATCGCTCCGTGCGGCAGCGCAAGCCGCGAATCGTACCAGTTGCCGTCTGTAGAATGGGAGCCGGCCATGCACCGTCCTGTGTCAAGAGCGTTCGGAGCCGCGATCATCGGAGGAGCCACCATGCTCACAGGATGCGCCACGCAGCGAGAGCGCACCTTCGGCGAAGATGCCGCGTTCCTCGTCCGACACTCAGCGACGGTCGAGCTCGCCTCCGCCGATGGCCGGGCACGAATCGTGGTCGCTCCGCAGTATCAGGGCCGAGTGATGACCTCAACGCTCAGCGGCCCGAACGGTCACTCCTACGGCTACATCAATGACGAGCTGATCAAGTCCGGGAAGCCGGTGCCGAAGATCAGCGTCTGGGGCGGCGAAGACCGCTTCTGGCTCGGGCCGGAGGGCGGTCAGTTCGCCATCTTCTTTAAGCAGGGAGACGAATTCACACTGAACGACTGGCAGACGCCCGCACCCATCGACTCGGTCGCGTACGAAGTCGTCTCTAGAACACCGGACTCCGTAACGCTCAAGCACGACTGCACACTGACGAACTACTCTGGAACCACCTTCGACGTGCGTATCGACCGGACAATCCAGATCATCGATCGCGATCGCGTCGCAAGAGACCTCGACATCAACCTTGCAATGTGCGATGTCGTGGCGTTCGAATCTGAGAACACGATCACGAACATCGGAACGGCTCCGTGGCGACGCGAGACCGGCCTTCTCTCCATCTGGATCCTCGGCATGTTCAAGCCCTCGGATACCTGCACCGTGGTGATCCCCTACAAGCCCGGACCAGACGAAACGCACGGCCCAGTCGTCAAAGACGACTACTTCGGAAAGGTCCCCGAAGACCGCCTGACGCTCTCAGACGAAGCGATCTTCTTCAGAGGTGACAGCCGAATGAGAACAAAGATCGGCGTCGGACCCGGAAGATCGCTCCCAGTATGCGGCAGTTGGGATCCCGAACGCGGCGTCCTGACCCTCGTCACATACACGCTGCCTCCAGGCGTCAACCTGTCGAGCGAGTACATCAACAGCATGTGGGAGCACCAGCAGAATCCATACGCGGGCGACGTCATCAACAGCTACAACGACGCCCCCGGCAAGCAAGGCCCAACCTTCTACGAACTCGAAACCTCTTCACCGGCGCTGGCGCTCGCGCCGGGACAGAGTGCCACCCACATGCACCGGACGATCCACATCTCAGGAGACCGCTCCCAACTCGACGCCATCGCAAGACGCGTGTTGAAAGCAAACCTCTCAGAGATCGAGAACGCACTCCCCTGAACTTTCGCAGATGCTCTCCCCGCTCGATGGTCATCGTGTGCGTCGGAGCAGATACCTCTCAACATCGCCATTCGTCGCGTCGAACTGGAACTCGTACTCCAAGATCTCCCACCCGCCGTTGACCATCGTGTCCAGAATCGACATGCGGTTGTACTCCTCAACCACGGGCTGACCCGCAGCCTTGACGATCTCCTGCCACCGCCGGGCCCGGGCATCGGAAGTCAAGAATGTCGCATCCGTCGCGGCGAAGGTCAGCACACCGTGCTCGACCCTCGGAGCCCCGCGCGACTGCCCCGGTTGTGACGTGAAGCCGAAGAACACCGCACTCGACGCAGCAAGACAGATCGCTACGACCATCGCACCGCGCATCGTTGCGGGAAATCGCCGACCATACCCTCGATTCATCATGCACCTCCGGTAACCGTGAGTCTCGGAGTTGTACCAGAACCTGAGAGCAACAGTGCAGTCCGCCGTCACGGCCGTGTCACTTGAACATCGCCGCGCGGGCACTCACTTCGCGGGCACAAGCCGGATCACGTGGTCCGGCTGGTTCAGCACCACATAGATCGAACCATCAGGACCCGTGACAACATCCCTCACCCGTCCCATCCCGTGAATCAATTCCTCGCGCTCAACAACGGACTCGCCCTCGATGCGCAGCCGCTCGACGGTCTGACCAGCCAGACCACCCGCGACCAGGTCGCCCCTCCACGCCGGAAACGCCTCGCCATCCGGACCCGGACGCACCGTGTCAAGCCCGCACACAGCGATCGAGGGAAGCCAGACATACACCGGCATCACGTAGTCCTGCCCCTCGGTGGGCCACGGCGTGCGGAAGGGTGCATCACTGTAATTGATCCCGAAGGAGACCATTGGCCACCCGTAGTTCTTCCCCCTTTGCACGAGATTCAACTCATCGCCCCCGCGCGGCCCGTGCTCGGTATCCCACAGCCGACCATCCAAGCCGAATGTCAGCCCCTGCGGATTGCGATGCCCGTACGACCAGATCGCCTCATACACGCCGCTCTGCCCGACAAACGGGTTATCCGCGGGAATCCGCCCGTCGTCATGGAAGCGGAAGATCTTCCCGTTCGGTCGATCGAGACGCTGCGCAAGATCCATCACGCCCCGCTCACCCATGCAGAAGTACACGAGCCATGCCGGCTCAGCACCGTTGATCGACGCACGCTCAAAGACGATGCGGCTCCCGAAGTGGATATCCCCGTTGCTGTAGTGCTCAGACTTCGCCTCGAAAATCGTCTCCTCATCCGCCCAACGCCACATAGAGCCCTCGCCCTTGATCCTCCCTCGCACAACCTTCGTGAACCCCGGACCACGAGCCCCACTCCCCTGAGCGTCAGAGAACGAGAGATAGACCCAGCCGTTCGAGCGGTACTCGGGATGCACGGCCACATCCATCAAGCCACCTTGCCCTCGATTCCGCACCGCTGGCACACCAGCCACCGGCGAACTCAGGGATTCTCCCGACCAGACGTGCAGAGCCCCGGAGCGACTCGTCACAAGCATCACGCCCGAGGGGGAGCCCTCAGGACCGGCGGCGGGCACGAAGTCCACCGACCACGGCGTGTCGAGGCCTCGCGTAATCACACGCTCGACCCGGAACCGTTCGTGCGCTGTCGTATACACACCGTCGCGATCCGGCTTCGGCGAGCCGGTTCGTGCCCGCTCATTCGCGGCCCGCAACTCGCGAATATGAACGACCAGCGACCAGATCTGCTCGTCCGTCAGTGCCCCCCCATACGCGGGCATTCCCGACTCCACAATCCCATGCTACGTGGCATCAAACTGATTGCGATCGGTCGGGCCGGTCAGCCATTCGTCATCGAGCATGCTCGACGCATTGCCTCCCTGCGCATTCTGCCCATGACACGAGACGCAGTTATTGCTCCACAGCTGGGCCGCTGTTTGTCCGTGCGCGACGCGAGCACACCCAAACGGGGCAAAGGCAACGAAAGCCGCGAGGAGCCAGCGGCCTGCTCGCGCGGTGTGGTTGAGAATCGACATGCGCGGGTCTCTCCGAACCCCTGCCTGCTGAGGAAGCACAAGGGGCGTAATCGGGACATCTCGACCATGGGCGACTGGAGTGAAGCCGATTGGAACTCGGTCAACACGGCCGGCGGGATTCGAACCCACGACCTGCGGTTTAGGAAACCGCCGCTCTATCCAACTGAGCTACGGCCGCACGGCAGATGCTAGGGCGAGTTGCCGCCGATCGAACGGCCGTTCTGGTGCATCTCAGGAAATGATCCGTGGCATAACTCCGCGCAGAGTCCTCCTCGCCCCCCTCCCCCGAGGGGGCACCAGGACGTTGCATGCCGATCACCGGTCCGTGAAGTGCCGCATGAAGTGAACGACCGTCCTTGCGATGATGTCGGTCTCGAGATTGACTCGGGTGCCAACACGCAGATCGCGCAACGTGGTCAGGTCGAGCGTCGTCGGGATCAACGCGACATCGAACGATGAACATGCCACATCCACCGAAGCAATGGTCAGGGAGACCCCCTCGACAGCAACCGAGCCCTTGGGCGTGATGCAAGGGAGCAGTTCCGAAGGCACCTCGATGGTCACTCGCCACTCCCCGACCTCTTTCACGCCTCGAACGATGCCTAGTCCTTCCACGTGCCCCTGCACAACATGACCTCCGAGCAGAGAAGCCGCGGTTGCAGAACGTTCCAGGTTCACCCGCGTTCCAGGGCCGATGAACCCGAGCGTCGTCTTTGAGAGCGTCTCTGGTACGACATCGAAGCGGAGCATCCCCGAGGCCATCCCAAGTCGCGGCGCCAGCGTCAAACAACAGCCCGAAATGGCGATCGACTCACCCGGGGCAAAGCCCTCTCCCCAGCCCCCTGCATCGATCAGGAGCTCAGATCCGGTAGAAGTCTGGGCCAAAGCATGGACAGTGCCCGTGCGCTCAATGATGCCGGTAAACATGCTCCGAGGGTAGTTCGCTGGTAGAGAGGGGCATCCGAGGGGGGTATCAAGGCACACGCCGGGCTTGACTGGCAGGGAAGCCCTGTCCATACTGCCACGCCTCGGATTCCGCCCGCGTTCGGCGGCTTGGGGCATCGACGTGGGAAGAAGTAAGGTTGGGTTCCATGCGCGACCAGCAGAATCGGTCCTCCCTGAGCCGCTCGCTCATTCTTCTCACCTGTGCGACTATCGCAACCTGCTGCCTCGCAACGGGTTGCGAGACCACCTCCTCGCGAACCAAGTCCACAGTCCCTCAGGACCCCCAGGCCGACGCATTCGGGCAACTCGGATACAAACTCGACTGGAGGGGCTTCGGGTTCGTCGACAAAGGCCAAAAACCCAGGTTTTTGGAGCCCATGGGCGATGTGCTGGCGTTCCAGGAATCCGGCAGCACGCTCTCAATCCTCGAAGCCAGCAATGGCGGTGTCCGCTGGGCCAGCCAGCTCGCCGGACCCCTGACACTCTTTACAACCCCTACACGCGAAGGCCGCTTTGTACACGCCTCTTCAGAGACCGAACTCTTCACCCTCGCCCTCGACACCGGCACCCTCGTCGGTAGAGAGAGCTTCGAGCGAGTGATCACAACCAGGCCGGTCCAGGACGGCGACCTCCTGATCTACGGCACATCAGTCGGCGAGGTCATGGCACACGTCAGAGGTCTCGGCGTCAAGCTCTGGGGGTTCCGGACTTCCGGCGCAATCGAAGGCGCCCCGGTCCGTATCGGCTCAGCCGTCGGTGTGGTCGCGCAAACGGGCGATACCGTCATCCTCGACGCATCGACCGGCTCGCTCCTCGGCCGAGTCCGCCTCTTCGGTGGAGTCACCACCGACCCAGTCTCCGACGGAAACTTGATGTTTGTCGCGGGCAGCGACCAGTCGCTCTACGGCATCGACCCAGACGGTGCCAGAATCGCATGGCGTATCCGCACCTCACGCCCCCTCACCGTGCAGCCCTCCGTCGTCGGTGGCATGCTCTACTGCGAACTGCCCGAGCGAGGCCTCTGCTCCATCGAACCCTCAACAGGCAGTGTCAGGTGGGAAAATAAGAACCTCCGCGGCACCGTCATCTGCACCAGAGGGGTCAACGTCATCGTCTGGGATGGAAGCACCGCGTGGCTCGTCGAGCCGTCCACCGGCGACATCCTCTCAAGGGTCGAATTGCCCGGCGTCTCGATCCTTTCCACAGATGGATCCACCGATCCGGTGATCTATGTCACCGATGCAAAGGGCAGAATCGGCAAGTATCTCCCTCGATAAGCGGAGGGAGTGCCGCGGGAGGCGTGGCGAGATGTCGGACCATGTGCGGATCGCCCGTGCGCTCCTGAGCGTCAGCGACAAGACGGACCTCGTACCCTTCGCGCGCGCCCTCGCAGAGCGAGGGGTCGAACTCATCTCAACAGGAGGAACCGCAAAGGCCCTCGCCGATGCCGGTCTCCCGGTCACGCCGATCGACGCCTTCACCGGCTTTCCCGAGATGCTCGACGGCAGGGTCAAGACGCTGCACCCGGCGATCCACGGCGGGCTGCTCGCGCTCAGGTCAAACCCCGACCATGTCTCCACACTCAAGGCCCGCGGCATCCGAGAGATCGATCTTGTCTGTGTGAACCTCTACCCCTTCGAACAGACGATCGCCCGCGAAGGCGTCACCGATGCCGAAGCCATCGAACAGATCGACATCGGTGGCCCTTCCATGATCCGCTCAGGAGCGAAGAACTTCGCCTCCGTGACAGTCGTCACGAGCCCGGATCAATACGACCGCGTGGTCTCCGAACTCGCCGCACATGACGGCTGCACAACCTACCGCCTCCGGGCCGAGCTCGCGGCCGCCGCCTTCAGCCGTACCAGCAAGTACGATGCAGCCATCGCCACACACCTCGGCAAACGCGACGGCTCGACCTTCCCCCCCGTCCTCTCGCCGCGCCTCGTCAAGCAGGAAGAGCTTCGCTACGGCGAGAACCCGCACCAACGCGCCGCCCTCTATGTCGATCCGACCTCACAGGAAACAAGCATCGGAAACGCTCGCCAGATCCACGGCAAGCAACTGGGTTACAACAACATCCTCGATGCCGCCGCAGCTCTCGATCTCGTCGCCATGATGCGCGGCGTCGCCGGAGAACCCGCTCGCTTCGGCGCATGCGTCGTCAAGCACACGAACCCATGCGGAGCCGCGATCGGCCGCTCGGCCCTCGCCGCCATCGATGGGGCAATCGCGGGCGACCCCCTCGCCGCGTTCGGCGGCATTCTCGCGTGCAACGGCGAGATCGACGAGGCAGCCGCAGAGAGAATCGTCCGTGATGGCACCTTTTTCGAGGTTGTCATCGCTCCGTCCTACACGCCCAACGCCGCCGCGATCATCGCGAATCGCTGGGCAAACGTGAGAATCCTCGAAACGGGCCTCTTCCGACCCGGCCGCACCGGCAGGATGGAACTGCGATCTATCTCCGGCGGAATACTCGCGCAGGACCAGGACACACGCGTCGGCGACACATCCGGATGGACACACACCGCAGGACCGACCCCCACTGAGCAGACTCTTGCGGCCGCCGCCATGCTTGAAATCGTCTGCCGCGCGCTCTCCAGCAACGCCATCGCGATCGGCGGCATCGAGTCAACGACTGCTGATGGCGGCTGCCTGCGTCTCTACGGCGCAGGCGCGGGACAGATGGACCGCCTCGCTTCATGCCGCATCGCCGCCCAGAAGTCCGGCCCTCTCGCCTCGGGTGTCATCGCCGTCTCAGATGCTTTCTTCCCCTTCCCGGATGGCCCAGGCGTTCTCATCGATTCCGGCGTGTCCGTCATCGTCCATCCCGGGGGCTCGAAGCGCGATCAAGAGACCTTCGACCTCTGCGAGAAACGCGGCGTCACCTGCCTGATCACTGGAATAAGACACTTCAGGCACTGAAACCGGGCATCCGGTGCATCACCTCACCATTCTCGGACGCCCCGCAGCTCCTCCACCCAACCCGATCGAAGCACGCCTCTCCCGGCATGCCCGGTGCGAAGTCTCTGTGAACAAGAGATTTGGCATTCTCTTCCGACTTGATAGGCAGCGAGCCGATCTGTAAGGTTACGGGTGCGTGGCGGAGCCACGACATGAGAGGGAGATATGCAAGGCGACACTGCCGAGCATGGAATCGGCCTTCCGGGGCACATCCTCGACGACACGGATGTCGTTGTCTCTTCGTCGGGCGGGCTCGCCATCGTTCCAGGCATGCTCGGTGCCGATGGCATGAACGCGAAAGTGCTTGTGCTCAACCGGGCCTTTGCCGCCGTCCGCGTCGTCTCCGCGCGCCGTGCGTTCTGCCTCCTCGTCCGCAACATCGCCGAGGTCGTCCACGTCGAAGACGGCAAGTACCTGAACTACGACTTTGAGTCTTGGTGCGAGATCGCCGAACTCCAACGCCAGTTCGAACGCGAACGCCACGACTGGGTCCGCACCACGCGGACAGAAATCGCCGTGCCGCGCATCGTGCGTCTCCTCGGGTACGACCGCCTCCCCGCCCAGGTCGTGAAGCTGAACCGACGCAATCTGTTCGCTCGCGACCGCAACACCTGCCAGTACTGCGGCCGACACTTCTCCACAAGCGAGCTGTCGATCGACCACGTCGTGCCCCGCACACAGGGCGGGCAAGACACGTGGGAGAACCTCGTCTGTGCCTGCATCAGATGCAACGCGCGCAAGGGCGGCAGAACGCCCGATCAGGCCAGCATGAAGCTCGTCCGCCGTCCCATCCGCCCCAAGCGGAACCCCCTCGTCACCCTCCGCCTCGGCAGCGAGAAGTACCAGTCATGGAAGGCATTCCTCGACCACGCGTACTGGAGCGTCGAACTGCGATAAGGCGGTCAAACTCCGGGTCGTCCTCTGGCAAAATGGGTGATCTGGCTCGCACTTCAACAGAATAAATGAGGTGATCCAGACCACATCTGGCCACCTCAAGTGAGGCAACGACTATTTTGGGTGATTTTGCTGGATTTTACTTGCTAGAACCTCTATTTGTATCCCGTAAGGCTACGCCATCATTGTGGTCACATCGGCCTAATAGGAGTGAAACGGGATGCGTTCAATTTATGCTGACATCAACATCGTTCGCCGCTTTGTTCTCGTAGCCGCTGCAGGATTGACCTGCGGCTTGTGGCTCTGTGGGGATGCACGCGCGGACATACTCCCGTTCAGCACACTCGAAAGCCGCAACTGGCTGCTCGTCGGAATGGGTCCCCAGAACTCATCGGGTGGTCAGCCAGGCGTAGGGCAAGCCGTCAACGTGAACAACTTCGAACTCGGAGCCAACAAGGCACCTGTTCCTTCCACGAGCAGCTTTCTCACTGGTGGCAGCAGTGGCGGTCCCGGGCTGCGCGGCAACGTTCCCAACATCCCGCTCAATGCTCGACCGGTCAACTCCGGCATCTGCGGCAATGGCAACGTGGCGATCACCCACCCGAACGGCGTCTACAACCTACAGGATGTGGGTGTCTATGGCGACCGTGGTGTGTGGACTGCGGGGCCTAGAACAAGTGCAAACGCGGGGACTCAGAACTCGTTCTTCAATGACCCGAACCACTTCCCCAATACCTTCACGCCCACCGGCTTCGCAAGTCCCGGCGTGAACCACAACACGAATGGATTCGGCACCTATGTCGGGCCAGGAATGGCGCTTGCATCCACACGGATGGATGCGAGTAACTTCGCAGGCGTTACCGGAAACATCGATCATTCCGGGTTGCGCAACGAGTTGGCCGCCGCACGCACCGCGATCAATGGGCTTGCATCAACCGGCGTGCTCAACGTCAGCGGGACCGGCGGCAAGATCGACTCGCACCGCACGATCACCCTCGGACCGGGCCTGAACGTGATCGACATCGTCACCGGCGGGAGCGATTTCCTGCTTCAGAACGCCAATCTCGTGATCGATGGTCCCGAGGGCTCAGGCGCCATTTTCCGAGTGCCCGACAACGCGAAATTCCTCGTTTCACAGGCAAACATCCTCATCGGCAACAGCGGAATTGGCCTCGGAAGTGTCTTGTTTGTGACCGATCGCGAGGATAACAGCCAACACTTCAACATCAGCAACGCCGTGATCAACGGCGTTGCATTCTGGTCACTCGGGCTGAGGGGGGGCGAGATCAACATCAACAACGCACAAGGGTGCACGCAGCTCATCGCTGACAAGATCAATCTCAACGATGTGAGATTCTGCGGCTGCGGGTTCAACATCGTTCCGGCCCCCGGAGCGGTTCTCACCCTCAGCATGGGAGTGCTCTTCGGGGCTGGGCGTCGCCGCCGGAGCTGAAAGACGCAGTTGCCGGCTCCAATCCACGATCTTGTCCCTACATGTACTCTTCGACGCGTCCGGCGATGAAAGCCGGGCGCGTCTTTCATTCTCGATCAACACGACAAGAACGCCCGTACTATCTCTGCGCCTTCGCAAACCCATCCGCTTTGGACGCCAGGTCAAAGTCCTTCATCGTGATCCCGCCCGCGTCGTGGGTCGAGAGCGTCAGCGTGACCTTGTTGTAGCGAATCAGAATGTCCGGATGGTGCTGCGACCGCTCCGCCTCCTCAGCAACCCGCGTGACAAACCCCATCGATTGAACAAAGTCCTGAAAGCCGTACGTCCGCTGGATCGCCTCACCGGTCTCAGACCATTCGGGCAGCTTCGCCAGCTCTGCTTGGATCTCGTCCTCGTTGAGCTTCTGCATGTCAACTCCGGCTGCGATGTGGTCGGCCCGGACAGCGGGCGTATGAGGTATGCTACCCGATGCCCGCGCACAACGCATCAGGGCGTGCCGCACGGTAAAGATGCCCCCTTGACGACCTGTGGATGAAGCACCCCTACATTCGAAGACAAGACTCGCACCGTCCCCTACCGGCGCGCTGCACCTCGGAAACGCCCGTACGTTCCTCATCAACTGGGCGATGGCGCGTCAGGCCGGCTGGAGCATCCTGCTCCGCATCGAAGATCTCGACGGCCCCCGCATCAAACCCGGAGCCGACACACAAGCCATCGACACACTCGCATGGCTCGGTATCGACTGGGATGAAGGCCCGACCTGGCAGTCGAGCACGCCGGACGTCTATAGAAACGCGATGCAACGCCTGGCAGAGTCCGGGCTCGCCTACCCCACGGCACTCACCCGCTCGGATGTTGATCGACACAGCGCCGCGCAGACCGACGCAGCTTCCGCGCCGCAAGAGGGCTCGCATGAGGTCAGATTCCCCGCGAGTCTCAGGCCCCCCATCGACCGAGCCGCGATGAACCGCGGGTTCGACAACGACACCGCGACATGGCGATTCGTTGTCGAGCCCGGCGTGGTCGACCTCCTGGATCGCTTCGCCGGGCACTCATCATTCGACATCTCGCAGATCGCAGGCGACTTCATCGTCTGGACAAAGCAGCGGGTTCCGGCCTATCAACTCGCCGTCGTCGTCGACGATGCAAGGCAGGGCATCACCGAGGTCGTCCGCGGCGATGATCTCCTCGATTCTGCCGCAAGACAACTGCTGCTCTACCGCGCCCTCGGCCTCCCTAATGAGCCGACCCACACCCATCTGCCTCTCGTCAAAGGCCCCGACGGGCGTCGTCTGGCCAAACGCCACGGCGACACACGTCTCGACACCTATCGCTCCCTCGGTGTGCCGCCCCAACGCGTGATCGGCCTCATCGCCTATTGGTGCGCCATGATCGACAGGCCCGAGCCCATGTCCGCCGCCGCATTCCTCCGGGCATTCTCCCTCGATAAGATCCCAAAGCACGCGATCACATTCAGTTCGGAGGACGACGCATGGCTTCGCAGGGGCGATCGATGATGGGCAAGCTGATCGGTGTCGTTGCGTTCCTCGCCGTCGCCGGAGCGATCGTCGCCTCAATCAGCGGCGGGCTGACCGACGGATCAAAGGCCAACGAACGTGTCGTGCTCGCCCCAACCATGACCGTCAAGCTGAAGGACAAGCCGTTCAAGCTCGAGGTCGCCGCAACGAACGAGGCACGAATCAAAGGCATGGGAGGTCGCACCGAGATCCCCCCCGGCACCGGCATGCTCTTCGTCTTCCCGAGGGCTCAGCGCCTGAGCTTCCTCATGCGCGACTGCCCCATTCCCATCGACGTGCTCTTCATCGACGCCACGGGCCGCATCACGGCGATCCACACCATGCAGCCCGAAGAACCCCGACGCCCCGACGAGGACGACTACGCCTACGACGCGCGGCTCAAGAAGTACTCAAGCCGCTTCCCCGCCCAATTCGCGATCGAGATCGAGGGGGGCATGGCCGCAAAACTCGGAATCACCGAGGGCGAAAAAGTCGCCATCGATACCGCCAGACTCTCCAAGGCGTCCGAACTCGAACGTGTCAGAATCGGATCCAAAGACTTCTACCTCGAACTCGCCGCCAGCGATCCCGTCAGGATGATGGGACTCTCAGGACGCGTCGAAATCGCCGAGGACAGCGGCATGCTCTTCGTGTTTCCGGACGCAACCGAGCGTCACTTCGTCATGCGCGACTGCCCAATCCCCATCGACATTATCTACCTCGACGCGTCCGGCAAGGTTCTCTCCTTCCACGAGATGCTGCCCGAACCACCACGCGCCCCCGGCGAATCCCCAGATGCATACGAGAATCGCCTGAAGCCCTATCCAAGCAACGGCCTCATGCAGTTCGCGATCGAGCTCCGGGGCGGCACAATCCGCACGCTCGGACTTCAACCCGGCGCAACAATCGGCATGGACGCCGAACGCCTGAAGCGGCTCGCTCGCTGAGCCGATCCCCAAACAAGGCCCTCGCACATCGGGCCACCCAAGGGGAGCAGGATGACGCATCGGACGCTGATCGTCGCGCACGGCGAAGGGCAATCATCGCGGTGCGACGCGCTCCTGACTCGGATCCTTGAGCATTGGCCTCCCGAGTCCCCCGCGCCAACCGTGAGAATGGTCGATCACGGCTCGCTCGCGCTCGAGCGTTCCCTCGCCCAGCATACGACCCTCGTCGTGGGAGACCCGACGCTGCGCGGCGCGAAGCTCACCCAACTCCTCGACATGCTCGACGGCAGATGTGTCCCCGCCCTCGTGCTCCTCGAGAGCAGAGCCGATCAGGCCGAGACCCCCGGCATCATGGTCTGGAACGCCGACGCCTCGCCCGCCCGCATCGCCACCGCGCTCTGCACGCTCGCCCTCAGACAGCACACCGTCCAGCGACTCGCCCATGAACTCGCAATCGCCCAGCACTGCCAGGGAGGCATGCACGGCGAGATCTCGCGCATGCACGAGGAGATGTCGCTCGCAGCTAAGATCCAGCGCGACTTCATGCCACGCGGGACCGTTGAAGCCCGCGGCTTCGACATCGCAGTTCTCCACCAGCCCACCGGATACGTCTCCGGAGACATGCACTGCGTGCGACAGATAGACGACCGAACGATCGGTGTTCTCGTCGCGGACGCCGTCGGGCACGGCGTCCCCGCGGCTCTGCTCACCATGATCATCGCTCGATCCATCCAATCCGCCCCCGCACACGTCATGGCCGATCCAGGCGCAATGCTCGACCGGCTGAACGTGGATCTCATGGCGGCTCAGTCCGGCGCGACCAGATTTGTGACCGCGATCTACGCGACAATCGACACTGTAACGAGAGTCGTGAAAGTCTCTGGCGCTGGACACCCCCCACCCCTGCTCATCTCAAAGAGCGGCGTCGAACGCGTCGAGACCGACGGCCCGCTTCTGGGCGTCTTCGATGACGCCAGCTTCGGCGTGACAGAACTCACGCTCGCACCCGGACGCACGCTGCTCATGTACACCGATGGGTTCGAGACCTGCTTCCCAAAGGCCGGCGCAGACGCCCACGAGATACGCATGCCCACGACAACATACGTCGAGCATTTCGCTCGACTCTGCGACCCCAAGAGCGCGGCATCGCTCGAAGAGTCAATGGCCGAACTCCGGGGCGTGCTCCTCGAACAAGCCGGATCGCTCCACCAAGCCGACGATGTCACCGCTATGGCGATCGCCGCAAGAGACGCCGACACTCAGGCCATGCGAAGAGCCGCATAACGCTCGCAGCCCTCAATCAACCGATCCGGTGCGTCTCAGTCCCTGATGCGATTCTCGACCATTCGGTCGTACTCGATCAGCCCGTCCTTCAGACGCACCACGCGCTCGCACCGCTTGGCGATCGAGTCGTCGTGCGTCACCATGATGAGCGTCATGCCCTGAGAATGAAGATTCTCAAAGAGTCTGAGAATCGCCCGGCCAGTGGTCGAATCGAGGTTCCCGGTCGGCTCGTCAGCCATCAGGATCACCGGATTGGTCACGAGCGCCCTCGCGATCGCAGACCGCTGCTGCTGCCCGCCCGAAAGCTCGCTCGGCCGATGCCCCACTCGATCATCCAGCCCTACCAGAGCGAGCGACTCGATCGCCCGCTTGATCCGATCGTGCTTCGGAACCCCCTGGTAGAAAAGCGGCGTCGCCACGTTCTCCTCAATCGTCAACTGCGGAATAAGGTTGAACGCCTGGAACACGAATCCGATCTTCCGACCACGGAAGACGGAAAGTTGCTCATCCGGCATCGTCCGGGTGTCCTCGCCATCGACCGTGTACGACCCCTCCGAAGGCCGATCGAGGCACCCCAGGATGTTCATGAGGGTTGATTTGCCCGAGCCCGAGGCACCCATGATCGCGATGTACTGGCCGCGCGGAATATCCAGATCGATCCCCCGAAGGGCCTCAACCATCACGGTTCCGTCCGGCTTGCGATAGACCTTGCGCACGCCTCTGAGCTCGGCGACGTTCTTCGTGCTGACTGGTGCGGCTGCGGTTTGCATGGGTCGGGAGTCTACAGGGTGAGGCGGGCAACGGTTTCGGCATCGGCAAGACGTGCCATGCAGGGAACAGGATCAGAGGTTGTCACGGATCTCCGGACGGAGCCGCTCAAGCACCACGTGCCCGAACGCGATCGACGCAACCGTCCACGAAAGCATCAGTGCCCAGGTGCCCAGAGCCGGTAGCGTACCCGCGAGGAACAGATCCCTCACCGCGTGAAGAAACGGATACACCGGATTAAAGGGGAACGTCGCCCGGAACCAGTCCGGCACGATGCGAGGGTCATAAACGATCGGAACGGTCCAGAAGCCGATCAGCAGTGCGATCTCTACGAGCTGGCGTACATCTCTCACAAAGACGAACACCGTGCCGAGGGCCATCCCCAGCCCCATGCCGAACAGCAGCAGCAACACCAGCGGCAATGGAAGAAGCAGCCACGTCAACAACGGCCCGTGGCCGAGTGCCAGCGCCAGACCGACCAGCAGCACCATGCTGATCAGCAGCGAAATACCCGCGCTCAGCACGGACTGCGCAACATACACCTCCTCGTCGATCGCGAGCTTCCGCAGGTACGCCGCGCTGCCGACAAGAGCGTGCGTACCACGGCTCACCGCCTCCGAGAACGCCGTCCATGGAAGCAGGGCAGCGCACAGGTACAACGTAAAGTGAATACCCGTGAATCCGCCCCCATCCCGCCCCGTCATGACCTGGCCAAAGACGATCGTGAAAACGGCGATCAACGCGACCGGACGCAGGATGTTCCACGCCGCGCCGGCCGCAGATCCCACATGCCGATGACGCACATCACGCCACGCTGTGCGGGCGATATACACGCGATGGCGGTAAAGTGCGGCAAGCATCGAGGGACGATGGTAGTGCGCCGACGCCGTGGAGCGGGCAAACCGTATCGGCCGGTGTTCATGCCCGGCCGCCACTGGCGACCTTTACTTGCTACGAATGGATCAGGCACGGACCACATCCCAGCCCCCGCTCCTCTCGATCGTGACTCCGGTCCGCAATCAGGCCCAATTCCTCCCACGCTGCCTGGCCTCGGTCCGCGACCAACCCCACGCGATCGCCGAGCACATCGTCATGGATGGTGCAAGCAGCGACGGATGCGCCGAGATCCTGCACCGAGCGCACGGCCTCTCACACATGCGTTCAGAGCCGGATCGCGGCCAGTCCCACGCGATCAACAAGGGCTTCGCCCTCGCGCAAGGACGCTTTGGAGCATGGCTGAACGCAGACGACTGGTACCTCCCCGGCGTGCTCCGCGAGGTTGCGGCGTTCCTGCTGGAGAATCCCGAGACCGACATGCTTGTCTGCCGCGCAAGGTTCGTCTCACATGACGGGCGGGTCGTTCACGAACCGATCCCCCCGGAGCGGATCGACGAGCCGGCCCTCCTCTCGCTGCGATCAGCGTGGTTCGCCGGCCACTCCATCGCGCAACCAGAGGTCTTCTTCCGTCTGGATCTCTTCCGCGAAGTCGGAGGGTTGGACGAAGAGAATCACCACTCGATGGACCACCATCTCTGGCTGAAACTCGTCGAACGCGGCGCACGCGTCCGACAGATCCGCACACTTGTCGCATGCCAGGGTGTACATCCCGGACAGAAAACCGCCGACCGACTCGTCGCCACGCGCTCGATCATCACGGGCTCCCGCGCATGGCTCGATCGACGCGCGCAGCACTGGCCGTTGCAGGCCCCGCACGTCCGGGCAGAGATTGAAGCCCTCGAACGCAAACTCGAACTTGCCGCACGCTACACCCAGGCGATCGACCACGCCTTTGCGCCCGAGAGGCACGATCCATCGCCTCACGCCCCGTTCTCTCCTTCGCCACGCATCACGCCTACTGGCTGGCTCGACTCGTTACAGCAAGCATGGAACGCCGGAACGCATCCCTCGCAATCCACGCTGCTCGTCTCCCCGGAGACCCACACAACAGAAGCAGATCAGATCATCTCGCGGTTCGGCGGAACCCGCATCACGCCAGACACACTGCTCAACGCCACCGCTCCCGCAAACGTCTCGCGCCTGATCCTCCACAGAGCACTCGGCGATCATCCCGATGCAGAAGCACTGCTCCGCAACGCGTGCGCCGCGCTCCGCCCCCGCGGCATACTGATCGTCTCAGCAGAGGTCTCACGCTCGGAGCCGCACGACCTCTATCTCAAGCGTCTCAGAACGAGAGCCGCGAACAAAGTAACCCAGCCAGATGATCTCATCATCGGCCCCCGCGCCGATGTCACGCTCCGGCCCCTGCTCCAGTCGAGCCCGGATCGGTTGATCGCCCACCCCTGGCCCCGAGGACTCGACCTCGACTCCATGATCAGCCGCATGGAGGGAAAGCCCACTCCCCTCGCCGACTCTCGATTCGGTGGCTTCAACCACCTCCCGCTCGCTCCGTTTCCTGTCGTGCCAAAGCTCGGACCGAAGAGTGCGAGCGGCTCATTCCACGAATGCTGGCGCACGATCTCGCTGATGGTCAACCGATAAACGCACTCAGATCCCGAGCGACTCCCGCACCACCGAATACAACGCGGTGTTGTCGATGATGGGCCCGATGCGTTCCGCTCCAGGGCCGATCGCAGTGACCTCCACCATGTCGGAGGTGTGATTCGGCGACAGAAACGCCACACCGAAGTGGTTCGCAAGCACCGACCCCAGCACAAGCATGCCGGAATTCGCCGGCGCGAACGGATCCACGCGCTCCTTGTTCGCGGCACGGAGCACCATCTCCGCCTCGTGATCCCTCAGCGTCACATCAGTCGCCTCGCGAACGCTCTGAACGAGAATATCAGGACGCTCCTCGGTCCGAGCCGCAGCAAGGCGCGAAGCGATCCACTCGAAACTGTGACGCACGCCGAGCAGCCTCCCGAACCCCTCGTTGCCCGCCTTCTCATATAGCGTCAGTCCGGGATTCCCGTTGCCGTGATCCGACGTGACGATCAAGAGAATCGACGGATCTCTGGCCACATACTCCAGCGCGACCCCGATCGCTTCATCGAAATCCAGCTGCTCCGCAATCAGCGATCCCGCATCATTATCATGCGCCGCATGATCAACGCGCCCGCCCTCGATCTGAACCAGAAACCCGCGATCCGACCGCGAGAGACGATCAAGCGCCGCACGGGTCATCACGCCAAGCGAGGGCACGCTCGGGGTCCGATCGAGCACCCAGGGCACATGGTCACGCCCGAACAGCCCGAGCAGTCTCCCAGCGCCCTCACGCCCCGTGCCCACATCCTCAGGCACAAGCGAGAGCGCGCCGGCGCTCCTCGCCACCGTCATGTCCGCATGAGACGCAAGTGCCGCCTCATTGAAGTATCGCTCGCCGCCCCCCAGAACCACATCCACACGCCGTTCAAGAATCTGCAACGCGATCTCGCGCTCCTGATTCCTCGACGGGATGTTCGCCACAAACCCCGCTGGCGTCGCATGAGTGACGCGTGTCGTCGTCACCAGCCCTGTCGCAAGTCCCGCCCGCTTCGCCGTCACAAGCACCGGCTCCGGTTGAGACCCCTCCGGCGTGATGTTGACCGCCCCGTTATTGACCTTGAGACCGATCCCCCACGCCGATGCAGCCGCAGCAGAGTCCGTCACATAAGAGTCCGCCGCATCGGTCCGCGCAGAACTCCGCACCACGCCCGGCACATTCCACAATGACACCCACCGAGAACCTATCCCCGTCCGAAGCCGACACGCAGCGTCCGCGAGCGTCAGCGTCCCCATCGACATCCCATCCGAAACCATGAAAATAACCGATCGGGCCCGCTGGCCACCTGCGACCCGAACCCGCTCCGCGCCATTCGCCGACACGACCAGTCCTGCCGCGCCGGCTATCGCTGGAAACGACTTGAGAAAGTTGCGCCGTCTCATCTCGCAGAGCGTAACACAGGTCAATCTTCGACGCACGCGTGATCGCAACAAGATTCCACGAACAACCCGCCATCCCGTGCGACCATAGAGCACCCACGTCTGCCAATCCCCCCCATACCCCAGAACCTCAAGAGATCCGCGATCGCGATGCGAACACCATCCATTCAAACGTCAGAACCACCAACAACGCGCCGACGAACCACGGCCAAAGCTCGCGACGCGTCTCCGACGCAGCCGATGCCTCGACTGGCTGCGAACCGATCGATAGCCGATCGCTCGTGAGGCACAATGTCTCATCCGCCCTCAAGACAGCAACCGGAACCGGGTGATTCTCCCCAGCCGGCTCAGATGCCAACTGGTACACGCCCGCGAGCGGCTGGGCCGGAATCGAAACAATGCCGGATCGATCCGAAGAAACCCGCCTTCCCTCAGACGCTCCAGATTGTCGAAACACATACGTCGCGCCTCGCGCAGGGACCGACAGAGAAATCGGCTCGCCGGCAGACCACACTCGGCCGGACTCTCGCTCGGCCCGGCGCGTCAGCCAATCGACCGCATTCTCCACAAACAGCGGCCAAGACGCCTGCAGCGGCCAGTTGGAACTCGACAACGGAAACGAAACCGCCACCCAACGGCCGGCTCCCGCCTCCGAAGCACTTATCGCAATCCCCGCATCGCTCCAGACGATAGGGTCAACCCGTGCCTCGCTCGAATACTCGTACCGCGGCATCTGTGAAGCCAGCACCGTGTCGAATGCGACGTGACGTGTCAACAAGTGCTCCCGGTCCCAGGCGATGATCCTGCTCCCGGTTCGCCCCTCTCGCCCGAGCTGCACGAGCGGATCAGGGGGCGGCACACCAAACGAAAGCACAGGCACCCCGATCGGCCGCGCTCGTGCCCACCCCGGCTCGACCCCCGAAAGCACAACAAGGTCAGCGAACAACTCCGCATCATCGCGTGTGCCGGCGAGCGCGTTCCATGCCACCGCAGATGCCACACGCGTCGTTGCACGAGGCAACTCAGCCAACACATCCAGGAGCGGCCACGCGCCGTCCGCATCAGCTTCACCCGACGGCGTCACAAGCATGATCCGCAGCGGCCGCGATTCCCGAATCCAGATGGACGCCTCATTGTCGGCGTCAAGCACGTCGGGCCTCTCGATACGAACACTGATCAAAGCATCCGAAGCGATATCGATATCTGCGACCACTGAGGCCTCCGGCTGAGTACCCGCCCGGGGCTCGATCGTCACCGCCCTGCTCGCAACCAGCTCATCCCCATGACGAAACGTGACGATCACATCTCTCCGGACATCCGCAGAACCGAGCAAACGTGCAAAGACCCGGATCCGCGACGGCATGTCAGCCGAGCGGCGCGCCGCGAGCGTGACGATCCCCACATTGTCAGTCAGGATGCCGGGATCCGGCCCGACCCTCTGAAACTCAATGACCGCGCCCGGAATCGCGGCACCCGGGACAGGCGCCGGTGCTCCATCGCTGATGACCACAACCCTTGCCGGAGGCGCAGTCTCGTCCCCATCGTCCGCGATCATCGCACGAACGAGCTCCATCGCCGCGCCCAGCCCGTGATCATCCTCATGTGTCGGTGTGATCTGGTCCAAGGCACGCTCAAGCAGCCGCCGGTCCGTCGTGAACTCCGAAAGCATTGCCGGACCCGCGCCAAACACCACGATTGCCGCCGCCGTTCGATCCCCACGCCCGAGGTCGCGGATCGAACGCCTCGCCAGCTCGATCCCCGCCCTCAGACGAGTTGTCCGTCCCCCCGACGAGTCGACATGGTCCATCGCCCCCATCGAGGCCGATCGATCGATCAAGAACACCACACGCGTCGCCGACTCCTCCGCGCCAGTCGAGACCGGCCGCCCGATAGCCAGAGCAAGCAGCCCGATCGCCAGAGCATGCAACAGCAACAGCCACGACGCCCGAAGCATCCGCAGCGGCACATTGACCTCAAGGTCCCTCGCCGATGACTCCCAGAAAAGCGTCGACGCAACCCACACAGGGCGTCGCCTCAGGCGCAGCAGCGACAGCGCGATCAACAGCGAAAGGCCGATCGCCGCCGCAATAATCGCGCTGGTCGGAGCAAGAAACGTCACGCAGGAGTCTACGTCCTCCTGCGGACCGATCCCGAGATACGATCGTTCCGAGTGTCATCCCACCCCAGCCCAAATGAATCGATCGCTGATCAATCCACCGCCAACGGGGCCACCCTCGCCTCGTCCGCCCCGACTGCGACCCACGAACCCGATCAACCCATCGTCCTCGAAGCGCACGGGCTCACGAAGCGTTTCAAGATCTACAAGAAACCCGCCGACCGACTCGTGGAATGGGCGACACTCGGTCGCACCCAGAGGCACAAACCGTTCGTCGCAGTGGATGGCGTCTCCTTCTCGCTGAAAAAAGGCAGATGCCTCGGGCTCGTCGGCGCAAACGGCGCAGGCAAGAGCACCCTCCTCAAGATGCTGACAGGCGTCCTCCGCCCGTCCAACGGTTCCTATCACATCCGCGGCCGTGTGCTCTCGCTCCTCGAACTCAGCGCAGGTCTCGACGGCGAGATGACAGGGCGAGAGAACATCCGGAGCATGGCGACGCTCCTCAACTTCCCTCGCGAGTTCGCCGCCCAACGCACACCCGAGATCCAGGCGTTCTCAGAACTCGGCGAGTTCTTCGATCGCCCCGTCCGCCAGTACTCAACCGGCATGCGTGCTCGCCTCGGCTTCTCGATGTACGCATGCTTCCGTCCCGACATCTTCATCGTGGACGAGGTGCTCTCGGTCGGCGATGTCTTCTTCCGGCAGAAGTGCGCAACCCGCATGCGCCAACTCCTCGAAGAAGGCATGACGATGATGTTCGTCAGCCACGATGCACAGGCCGTGCTCAACCTCTGCGACGAGGCGATCCTCCTCCAGAAAGGCCGGATGGTCTTCCACGGGCCGCCCGAAGAGGTCATGCGCCGCCACCACTCATCGCTCTCACAGCCGGTCAAATGGACCAGAAAACGGCCCCAAAATGCCGCCGATAGCCCGGCTGAAGCCAGATCCCTCTCGCGGGAAGAGAGCCAACTGATCGGGGCAGACATCATCGGCGCACGCCACGAGCATCGCCACGGAACCGGAGAAGGCCGGATCATCGCCTGCCGCATCACAGACAGCCAGAACCGCGACACGACGACGATCGCGATCGACGAGAAACTCACGTTCCACATCCTCGTCGAGGCCGACCGCGCTGTCGAACGCCCGAGTGTCGGGCTACAGCTGTACGACCGCCTGAACAATCTCGTCTTCGCCGCCGCCACCGCCCAGCTGCGCCACAAACTCCCACCCCTCTCCCCGGGTCACCGGATGGTCGTCTCTCTCACCCTCTCGCTCTCAGTGAAAGAGGGCGCGTACACCTTCGGGCTCTCGCTGGCAGAGCCCGGGACCGACGGTTCCAGCCAACCGACATACCTCGACTGCCTCGATCTCCTCGGGCCTCTCGAGGTCTCAACCCCCGCCGATCAGAAGCGCACGTTCTTCGGCATCGCGCGCCTCCCCATGAGCGCGCACCACGCCCTCATCCCGAACGACCAGACCGCATCGGCAAGCCAGTAACGCCCGCCCTCGCGGGCGCAAGCACCCACGGCAACGGGTGATTCCTTCGTGCCATCCTCAGCGGAACGACCGAGCGAAACGCACGCTCATCAATCAGAATCGGACGATCCTCACCCTCCGCCTCGCCGCACGGCCAAACCTCCGTGACAACACTCGGATCAACCGCGCCCCTCGCTCCGTGCTGAACGAGCCAACACGCCATCTCATCAGAAGCCGGATCCTCGTTGCCGGTCTCTTCCCGGTACCGCTCAATCAGATCCGCCCTGACTGCAAGAGGGCCGCGGATCGGTGGCATTGACGCCACGGCCTCCAGCGTGGGCGTACCGAACGGCACGACCATCCCGTCTCGCGCCCGCTCCCAGCCGATCGCAAAGTCGACCACACCCCTTCGCACAGGACCCGCAAGCAGCGAGGCATCTCCACCGATATGCCCCACAACGCGCGCGCACCGCTCTTCCTCACGTTCTCGACGTCGGATCGCCTCGCCGAAGACCCGCTCGCGCACAGACACCGCCCTGCCATTGCCGCAGAACCACGCCACACGCGCCACCGATGCCTCCCCCATCCGCGCCCGCTGCTCGAGCGAGAGCGCGGCATGCCTCGACAACGCATCCGCGAGCGAGCCCGGGTCATGGGGAACAAAGATGTGACCCTCAATCCCCTCTCGCACCAGTTCCGCGATGCCCCCGATCGACGGCGCGATCACCGGTAGCCCTCTCGCCATCGACTCCACAACGGCATACGGGAAGTTGTCAACAGCACCCGGCGCAACGCACACATCCGCCCTCTGCCGTGCATCAGCGAGCCGTGCTTGATCCAGCTTCCCGAGGTGAGACACCCGCTCTCTCATCTCCGCAGGGAGCATCGTGCTCATGCACCGCTGCGCGAACCACGCACCCGTGCGCCAATCCCTCGTGTCCTGCCCCGCGATCTCCGCAGAGACATCGATCCCGCGCCTGCAGGCGATCCCAATCGCTCGAACCAGAACGTCAACGCCCTTTCTGGGCTCCGCTCTTCCGATCATCAGGCACCGAACGCCACCCGTCGCTCCAACGATCGGCCTCCCCCCGTCGAGTCGCCGCTCGCTCCTCACCCCGATCAAACCGAGCGGATACGGCACGTTCTCAACAGGCCCGATCCCCCACCTCTCTCCAGCCCACGTGGCAATATCAAGAGACGGAGCGATCACCAGGTCGGCCCACGTCGCCGACTCACGCTCTGCCCGTCGCAACTCGAACGCCGCCCGGTTCGGCGGAGACTCCCGATTCTGCTCATCGATCCATGCATTCGGAGAATGCAGTTGCACCACATACAGCGGTCTTGCACCATCCGCACGTCGCGCTACCTCCGCACCGAGCCGACGCTGATTCAGCGTCCACCACAGGATCGCCCCGCACTCAGGGCCCTCGATCACATCGATCGCATGCTCCCTCACAAGCCCCGGCAACGCGTCCGCCACCTGCTTGCTGAAGACGCTCCACGGACCGAGGTGCGAGAAACACGCCCGCGTAATCGGTCCATCGATCGATGGCGCAGGACAAGACCAATCATCGCCGACGATGAGAGGCAGCCGCACAACCAGAATCCTGGAATCCGCCGCATGCGACACCCTTGACTCGCATCCATCGTGCGACATCGTGACGACAACAACGCTGTGCCCGGCTTCCGCAAGCGCGACCGCCGCCTGCTCGGTATATGTCCCGATGCCCCCGCCGTAGAACGGAGGAAACTCACGAGAGATCAACGCGATGTTCATTCGCGAATCCCCTCACGCTTCAACGAAGATCCGCTTTCCCCCTGCTCGATCGGTGCAGACGCCCTCCACCGCGCGATCAACTCACGCCGCTCATGAATCGCCGGCAATCCCTCGCCGAGCCGATCAAGCACATACCGAACAAGCCACGCAAGGCCGATCGGACGCAACCGCTCCGGATCCTCGCCCACAGTCCTCATTCGAGTGGAGCACACACGAGGCAGCGTCCCCACGCGCTTTCCCGCCCCCACGAGCGCGGACGCAAGCAGCCACGATCCCGCGCAATCCAGCACCGCATCCGCAGGCACACCCCCATACATCGAGAAGGCATCCAGAGAAGCAGCTCGCACCGCGATCGGCCCCACCGACATCGGACGCGCAAGCAGATCGACAAGTCCGAGATCATCCCCAGACACCCCGCCCACGCGAACAACCAGCCCTCCATCACCCTGCGCGACACGCTCCACCGGATCGTTCCACACCCACCACGCGGCCGCGCCATCAAGCCCCGGATCAGCGCGCATCACCTCCGCCAGTGCGGACTCCATCCCCGGCTCCGGAACCCATCGCGGACCTGGCACAATCACCACCAAACGACGCTCATCGCGCGAAACGCCCGCGCACGCGCCGAGCAGTCTCCGAAACGATCCCAGCGAACCATCCGCTCTCAGGCAGAGCCACTCCGCAGCCCCGTCCGGCTCTTGCTCCATGCTGGGTCTGGCATTCATCATGTACACGCGGGCTTTCGCGGTTGTCAGGAACCGTTATTTCAACATAGTATGGGCTGTTCGCCTGGGCCGAGCGGCCCTGTGCATGGAGACGCGATGTTCAGAGCCAGAGACCCCGAATCCGCGTTGATCCTCCTGCACATCCCCAAAACCGCGGGAACCACGCTCGCAATCATCCTCATCGGACACTACGGACAAGAGAACACCAAGGCCGTCACAGGTGGCGACCCAGGACGCGAGGCGTTCGCCCAAGAGCCCGAAACCGAGCGGCGCCGACCCGCACTCTTCATCGGGCACCAGCCCTTCGGCATCCACGAGCACGTGCCCCGCAATTGCGACTACGTCACCGTCATACGCGATCCGGTCGCGCGTGTCGTCTCGCACTACCACCACGTCCTCAACGAAACGTCACACTATCTCCACAGCATGGTCAGAACCCGCAAAATGACCCTGCTGCAATACGCCCAGAACGCCATCGGCACCAAAGAACTCGACAACGGCCAGACTCGCATGCTCGCCGATTACTCGCTCAACGCCAGAACACCCGTGCGATCCGGATCACGCGATCTGCTCGAAAGCGCGAAAAAGAATCTCGAAAACCACTTCTGTGCTGTCGGGCTGACCGAACGGTTCGACGAGAGCATGGTGATGCTGGCGGATAGTCTCGGCTGGCAGACCATCCCCCCATACCTCCCAGCGCGGGTCTCGGGTCGAAGCGGTCGCTACCCCCTCTCCAGAGACGTCACCGAAAGAATCCGGGACATGAACAGCCTGGATGCCGAGCTCTACGAGTGGGTCGCCGCACGCTTCGAGCGACAGGCCCAGGAATACGGACCGGCCCTTGCGGACCGCGTCGCCCGGATCCGGGACCTCAACGCCGCCGCCGCCAGAGCCGCCGCCTCTCACACAGCCGCCCCCTGAGGGCTCCATAGCCAACGACTCCCCTCACCCCCTGCCTCACCCATCTTGCAGGGCGCACTTTCCACCGACCAAGTGCCGCACTAGCATCACGCCCTTATGGACCTGAGCAAGATTGTGACCGCACAACTGATCGTCAACGTCGCCGTGATCCTCGTGGTTGTCCACGTGATCCTGTTGACGGTCGCGTACCTCATCTACCTCGAGCGGAAAATCTCCGCCTACATCCAGGACCGCGTCGGACCGAACCGAGTCGGCTTTGACTTCGGGCTACCCATCCTCCAGAAGCTGACCTTCGGCTTCGGATTCTGGGGGCTCGGCCAGCCCCTCGCCGACGGGCTCAAGTTCCTCCTCAAAGAGGACTACACCCCGTCAGGCGTCGACAAGATCCTCTTCACGCTCGGGCCCATGTTCTCGATCATCCCCGCGCTCATGGGCTTCGTGATCCTCCCGTGGGGCGGCGTGTGGATCATGCCCGAACTCACACTCCCCTTCATCGGCACCATCGCGGGCGGCCCCGTCCTCGTCGCCGGCGCCAACGTCAACGTCGGCATCATCTACATGCTCGCGGTCGCATCCGTCGGTGTCTATGGCGTCTCCCTCGGCGGCTGGGCCAGCAACAACAAGTACTCCTTCCTCGGCGGCATGCGCGCAACCGCTCAGATGATCTCCTACGAGATCCCTCTGGGCCTCGCCCTGCTCGCCGTGCTGCTCATGGTCGGCTCACTCACCCCCGAGCGCATCATCGGCTACCAGCTCGAGCACGGATGGCTCGTCTTCAGCCAGCCCCTCGCCTGCGTGATCTTCTTCATCGCGATCCTCGCCGAGGCCAACCGCGCCCCCTTCGATATCGCCGAGGCAGAGAGCGAGCTCGTCGGCGGATACCACACCGAATACTCGGCGATGCGATTCGCCATGTACTTCCTCGCCGAATACGCCCACATGATCACCTCCTGCGGGCTCTTCGCGCTGATCTTCCTCGGCGGCTGGGACATCGCGCCCTTCCACAACTTCCTCCCGCTCGAAACCTCCAGCGTCCTCGTTGTCCTTGCCAAGTTCGGCATCTTCTACTCGAAGGTCCTCGTGCTCATCGCCTTCATGATGGTGATCCGCTGGTCGCTGCCCCGTCTTCGCTACGACCAGATCATGCAGGTCGCCTGGCAGGGCGTCATCCCGCTCGCGCTCGTGGTCGTCGTGCTGACCAGCGTGATGGTCTACTTCCGCCTCACCGACGTCGTCCCCATGCTCATCGCCAACGCCGTCGCAATCGCCGCGGTCCTCTGGATCCTCCCCCGTCTCCCCCGCAACGAGCCCAACCGCAAGATCCGCCTCGCCGGCTCTCGCTTCTACGCCCCTGATGGGCACGACATCGAGACCGCCCCGACGGATCCCATGGCACTCGAAGACCGTCCCTATGAGGGCTCACTCCCCGCGCACTGACCGCGCACGGCTCATCCATTCCCGCCGCAAATTCGCAACGTCTCACGCGCCGGCCGTCTGCGCCGGTTTCGCCTCTGCCGTCGACGCAACCCGCGGAGCCCCGATCGTCGCTCGCGTCGGGATCGCTCGCACATTCGTCACGAGCAGCGACATCGGTCGATCGCCGTGCCGCCACTTCCAGACGTGCAGCTCCAACGCATTCACGCCCTTCTTCAGGTGCGTGATGAACGCGATCGCGGGCTTATGCCCCGACGGAGTCACAGGAACCTCACGCTCGGCAACCACGCCACGCTCACCAACGAGCCGCACACGCTGGCCCTGTTCAAAGTTCCGATACCTGACCACTACCCGATGCGGCCCCGCATCCGCCACGTCCACCTCGAACCTCGCCACCGGCCCGAGGATCCATCGACAACGGGGCAGTTCCTGCTCCGGATATGGTCCCTCCCAGTTGTCAAACCCGCTGACAGCACGCCACCCCGGCTCAACCGAAGCCAACCGCTGAGGCGCTGGCGGCGTCCGGTCACCGACGCCGATATCCATCCTCGCGCCAAGCCGCAAGGACTTCTCTAGCCCTGTCTCGTGGAAGAACTCCCGCCAGCGATGCGCCGCCGCAGTCATCGACCACTCATTGCGAACGTGAATCGGTGCCAACAATGAAAGCGTGCGACGGAGCACATGATCCCGGTACAAGCTGTCAATCGCCCTCGCAAGCGACGCCGGCTCGCACCCATCGGCAACCAGCCCGGTAACGCCGTGGGTGATCGCCTCGGGCACCCCATCAACCGGATACCCGACCGCGGGCGTGCCGCACGCCGCCGCCTCTACAAACACCTGCCCAAAGGCCTCCTCAAGCGATGGCCCCACAAAGATATCGCACGCGCTGTACAGCATCGCCAGACGCATCGGATCGTCCATGTACCCCATCGCCCGCATACCGGGTATCGGTGGCTCACGATCCGCCGGCAGGTGCCCCACACATACCACCAACGCATCACGCAGCTCCAGAGACGCCATCGCCTCCGCAAGGTGCGCTAGACCCTTCCGCTCATCGTCCAGCGACGACGCGCTCGAAAGCACGATGAACGAGTCCTGGGGCAGTCCCAGCAACTCGCGGCACAATCGCCGATCCCGAGGCACAAAGACGTCCGTCTCAAACCCGTACTTGATCCAGGACACCGGCGGACGAACACCCGTCATCGCGCACAACGGATCGCTCGCAACCGCCTCCTCAGCGACCCCCGCCACGTGCCTGCTATCCCCTGCCACAGCCAGCTTCGCCGAGGAACTCAGCACACGCCGCTTCGAATTCCACATCGGCGCGATCGCCTCCGGCTTCGCATCCGGATAGCCCGGCGGACACGTGCATCGTTGCGAACAGCCCGAGAGGTACGCCCGGCATCCCCCCGTGTACGCACACCTTCCGGTCACCAGCCACAGATCGTGCATCACAAAGACCGTCTGAAAACGACCCGCGATCAAGCCGATCGTCTCCGCACTCACCCCCGCGCCATGCAGATTCCCGAGCACCACAAGATCGGGCGAGTGGCGCTCAATCTGCTCCAGCACCGACTCGCCCCCCAACCGGGTCTGCTCACGCGTCGGATGAACACTCGTCGCGGCGAGCACCACCACCTCATGCCCCATCAGCGTGAACGCCGCGGCCACTCGCTTGTGGGCGATCCCCGCCCCATATGTGTAACCAATGTCATTGAAGAGCACGACCTTCAGCCGCGCCCTCCCCTCCGGACGCGCCCTCGGGATCGTGAGCGAACGCTCCCTCGCAAACTCATCCCGAACCCTCGGAAGCTCCGCCCTGTAGTTCTCCGCCACCGCGGTCTTCTGATCATCATGGACACGGAAATGCGCGATCGGACTCGCAATCACGCGCATCTTCGCTCCGGCGTGCGCGAATCGCAGCCACAGCTCGTAGTCCATGCTGTAGAAAGCATCCTCCCTCACATGCGCGCCCGCACGCTCCCACAGAGCCCGCGTGAACATCACCTCTGGCTGGTAGAAAAACCGCCCCCTCAGCCACGAGCCCTCAAGGTCGAGAAGCTCGCCCACAGAAAGCGGACCGTTCGGGCACGCGGTCAGATGCCGATGAACGATCTCCCCGTCGCGATACAGCTCGCACACTCCCGCGACCATGTCCGACCGATGACGCCAGAACGCCAGTGCCGCCGCGTGCAGCGCACCCGGCGCGAGCATGTCATCCGAGTTCAGCCACGTGAGTATCTCGCCCGTCGCAAGACGCATCCCCTTGTTGATCGCATCAGACTGCCCCCTGTCCTTCTCCGAGACCACATGCGCAAGCCGCTCCCTGTACCGAGCCAGAATCTCCGCAGTCTCGTCGGTCGATGCCCCATCTACAACAATGTGCTCAACGTTGGGGTACCCCTGGTTGATCACCGAAAGCAGCGTCTCCTCGATGAACCGCCCCTGGTTGAACGTCGGCGTCACGATCGAGATCCGAGGCCACGGCGAACCATCGGGAAGCGTCGCGGGCAGCCGCGCCGCATCGGGCTCGATCCGGGGCCACCGAAGCCCGGGCATCCCCAAGCCACTCGCCCGAAACGCCCCTCCCGAGCCGCCATCCGATGGACACACGCCGTCAGTCATACGCCTCCCCGCCCGTTTCGGCCGGGCTCCCGAGAGCCCGGACCCGCAATCCCCGCACGCGAATCACTCGGCTTGATCTCACGAATCTCACGCTCCCACGGCATCGTCATCGCAACCCCAAAACGCTGGCCGATCTTCCTCCAACGCGAAGCGAGCAACTCCCCGAGGCGCTGACGCAACGTCACATTCTCGGCCGCGAGCGCGTCCGCTCTCGCCCTCTCCCGATCGCGTGCGCCAACCGCTGCCGCCGCCTCTCGCCTCGCCTCAGCCGTCTCCTTCACGAGCCGTGCGATCTCCGCGTCTCGTGCGATCACAACCGCGTCGAGCGCGTCCCTGTCCGTCCTCGCTCGCGACACATCGTTCCGCAGCGTCTCCGCACGCGCCTGCGACTGGATCACCGCCTGCTGCATCCGCGCCAGTTCCTCGGCGATCCTCGCCGCACGCGCCGAGTCCACAAGCGCTGCCGCCCTCGCAGCCGCCGTACTCGCGTCCGCCTCCCGCAACTCCCGACGAGCCCTCTGGACCTCTTCCAACGCCTCTCCGACTCGGGCGCTCTGGATCTGCAACTGCGCCCTCAACTCGCCCGCAACGCCATGAACTCGATGGAGCTCCGCCCCGAGCGTGTGCAACCCGCGCGCCTGCTCACGCAACTCCTCGATCTGGGCTCGGGCCGCAGCCAGCTCCGCCTCCCTCGCAGCGGCCAACGAATGCGCGTGATCTGCCACTCGGTGCATCCGCTCCAACTCCGCCCCGATCTCAGCGACCCGGGCGCCCTCGGCCTCCGCAGCCGCCAGACGCGACTTCAGGGCCGCGTGCTCCTCCGGCGACACAGCGACACCGCCGTCCTCAAGCACCCTGATCAGATCACGAAGACGCGCGATCTCCTTGTGGGCAAGCGTCAGATCGGCCCCGACTCGGTGCAACCGATCGAGCTCAGACCCCAACTCAGAAAGACGCGCTCGAAGCTGCGCAATCTGCGCGTCTCGATCGCGGATCGTCGCGGCTCTCGCATCCAACTGTGTCTGCAGATCCGCCGCATCGATCGCCTGCGCCTCGATCGCATGCTGCAACACGAGAATCAACCGAGACGCCTCGCGCAGCGACCGAGCGCTCTCGATCCCCATCGCGATTCTCGTCACCGCCTCCGAACACGCCGCATCGAGCGCAGCCGCCTCCGCCTCCAGCATCTCGCGCTGCTCATCCGCCTCGCGATTCCGTGCAGATCCGACCGTACCCAGCAACGCCCTCTCCACACCCTCGCACCGGTCCTTGTGACTCGCCCAGTTGCGTTCACCCTCAAGGAGCGACCTCGCACCGTGAAGATCCGACAGCTCGCCGATATGGGGCCAAGCCCCAGAAGCGAGAACAGCGAAAGCATCCGGAGCAAACGCCGCGACCGCCCCCCCGAACCGCTCATCGGACGCACGCGAATCACACACACGAACCTGCTCAGACCCGCACGCCCTGAACGCGCTCAAGACCCCAGGCCTGACAAGGTCCAGCACGTCGTGCCCGTGCCGACGCAGCGACCGACCGAGCGCAACAGCGTCAGCAACGTCATTCGGGTCGTCGGAATGAAACAGGGCGATTCGCATCGGGGCTCGCGTGGCGCGTCTGGAATGGACCTTAGCCGTTGTGACGCCCGGATGCCAGAGCCCCGCCCACACCATCCGCGACCGGTCGGTACTCATACGTCACCTGCGCCCCCCCATCAGGACCGCACAGAACCGTCACCGCCGTGATACTCACCGTCCTCGCGTCCTCCCTCGACATCCGCACGCTTATTTCCGGACGTTCCGGCCACACATGGTCGTGAAACGCGTCCTGCGCCGATGGACGCCGCTCACCCCGGACCATCGAATCAAACAGCCCCAGCCGCGGCACAACCCGGTCGTCCCCGAGCCCCGAGCTCACAAAGCAGATCGGTGCCGCATGATCGAGCGTCCACACCGGAGCCGCCCGATCCCAGAAAAGATCCGCGATCCGTACCCCCGCGCCCTCTCCTCGGACCGGCACGATCGCGACCAATCGGAACGGCGGATACGGATCCAGACTCTCCCCACGCGTCGCGTCGATCATCGCCTCTATCGAGTCAAGCCCGATCAGACGTTCGATCAGCTCTCCCCGAGAACGCGCCCGCTTCGGAAGCGCAACCGGCCGACCGAGGTTCCCGTTCAACAGACACAGCGTCACACCCCCATCGGTCGTCGCGACCCAGGTCCCGCCCCCGACAGGATCACGAGGCGACAACACCCGCACCCCGCCCAGAGTCCGCCACGCAGGCGGCTCACCGGGCGCGCGAGTTCTCTGCTCGTCGCGGCTGGTCACCAGCCGATACGACGGCCCCACACCCGGAAGAGCAAGAATCGAGACCGTGCACACGATCAATCACTCAACGACGCGACGACTCATAGTTGAGCGTCGACGGGGCCTTGCCGAACTCATCGCCGACCTCCAGCCCGAACTCCGCCGCGATCGTCTTCATCATCGTGTTGTGATGGATCGCGTGATGCGTCGCAAACGCCAGCTCACGCGCCAGCGTCGAGGCAAGCACCGCATCACCGCCATCAGATGACAGCATCACACGGATACGAACAGGAGAACCCAACTCGGCCTCTCCCAGCGACGCGATCATCGATTGCATCGACCGGATCGCCGCAAGCGCGGACTCGCGCTCCGTCTCCATCGGCACGTTCCGGGCCCGATGGTCGTAGTCGATCGGCTCCGTGCCGGAATGGCCGTGCAACGCCGCCGCAAAGTGATCGAGCGAGTGGCGGACGTGCTTCCCGATTGTCCCGCCGCGGATCGTCGTCGCGTCCGCCGTGTACACACGCTCAGGAATCGACTGGATGAACGCGGCACACTGATCGAGCAACGCAACCGCAGCAATCCCGACCAAACCAACCGACGACTGTTCCATGCACAACAGTAGGTACGCCACCAGCCCTGAGATCAGCCCCGATTCGCGTGCCTCCCGCAGTCCCAGCGACGCCCTTGCACGCCGCTCCCACACTCGAGAATCGCCGCCACCGAGCCGCCCAGTGCAACAAGGCATCCAAACACCACCACCTCAATCCTCTGAAACACAAGTCCGAGCACCACAAACCCGAGCACGATCCCCAGTACAACCGAAACACGTGCGCGAGCATCCATCACTTGGCTCCTTTCCCAGTGGTACACCTCTGAACACATCACACAGCATCCGGTTGCGAAGGACCGCCAGCACACCGCAACTACCATCAACTTCACAACACGCATCCGGACCGTTCAGGCACGCGCCGCCTCGAGCACGCCGGCGACGATCTCGCGATGATTCGCGCAGCGCGGACACTTGTGCTGGCCACCCAGCTTTCCCTTCGCTTCGAGCCAGCGGTGGAAAGCCCCCACAGGAACAGGCGTGATGGTCGGTGCCGCCATTCCGAGGTCGTCCGTGCGCTTCGTCGCATAGTCCACGCACTGCGACTTGAGCCCCGCGTCAAACAGCTCCGCGAACCTCACCGAGCCGCGCGCAAACGCCTCCCGATCCACCTCGACCACAAGCTCCAGACCGCCCCTCCGACCTCCCTCCGGATACACCGGCGCGGCCGTGAACTCGCCCACCACAACGCCCGTCTCTCTCGACGCCTCGGCGACCGCGTTCTCGATGTGCTCCACGATCAGGTTCTCTCCGAACGCGTTGATGAAGTGCCGATGCCTCCCCACGATCCGCAACCTGCACGGACCATCACCACCAACCCCGTCCGGCCTGCTCGGAATCGTGTCGAACTCGACAACATCGCCGATGATGTACCGCCACAGACCCGCGCACGTCGACATCACCACCACATAACGCTGCCCCTTCTCCACCTGGTCGCAGGGAAACGCCCTCGCGTCAGCCCTATCGATCTCTTCGAGAGGCACAAACTCGTAGAAGATCTCCGTGTCGCACATCAGGCGCAACCCGGGGTCGCCCGGCGTGTCCTGCATCGCGATGAACCCCTCCGACGCCGGATACAGCTCGAATCGCGTCGGGATGTCATCCCCATCCGAAGCCCCGCTGAACGCATGACGCACACGCCCGCCGAACGGCGCGTACTTCACTCCACCATGAACAAACACCTCGAGGTTCGGCCAGATCTCACGGATCGTCCGACGATTCCCACCCCGCCGCTCCGCGTCCAGCTGCATCACCCGCTCGAACAGCACGATCGCCCACGAGGGCATGCCGCTGATCATCCGCATGTCCATCTCAAGACACGCCCTCGCCATCGCCTCGATCTTGCTCGGCCAGTGCGACATCAGGGCAATCCGCTTCCCAGGCGCATAGATCTCCGAGAGCGGCCACCGGATCAGCGGCGTCACGATCCCCGAAAGGTCACCCGTCCGTATGCCGTGCTCATTCACAGCCAGGTCGCTCGAACCTCCGAGAAACAGACACTTCCCCCCGAAGAGCCGCGAAGTCGGCACCCCGAAGCGATACAGATGCGAGAAAATGTCCAGCGACGCTCGATAGTTCGAACGCAGCATCGCCTTTGAAACCGGTATGAACTTGTCGCCAGCGGTCGTGCCGCTCGTCTGCGCAAAGTCCATCACCCTGCCCGGCCAGAGCAGATCCGGCTCACCACCCTCACGCATCCGTGTGATCGTCTCCTTGAACGCGTACCAGTCCGCGATCGGCACCTCGCCCCGATACGCCCGCAGCAGCTCCTCCCCCGGCATCCGCCCGATCCTGCCGAAACCGTGAGCTACACCGAACTCGCACCCAGAGGCCGTGTTCAGCAGCCGCCGAAGCTGCAAACGCTGCAAACGAGCTGTATTGGCTCGCCAATACTCCCGATCGCCCAGCAGTCGCCGGCGGCTCCGGAGATACGCCTGCAGCCCGACACCAATCAGCGACGTCAGCCGCGCGGGCGCCACCGCCCGGCCCGATATCGCACGTCCCGCTATTGAGGCCTCAGTGCTCGTCATGGCAGCGTCAGCGTATGGCTCAGGCCGGCAGAAGTGTCAGGACCTGTTCTCGCGCCGATCGAACTCGTCCAGAAACCCGTTCATCGCCGTGGCAAACTCGCCAGGACACTCGATCATCGGCGCATGCCCGCACTGCTCCAGCCACACAAGTCGCGTGTCCGGAATCTTCGCGTGGAACTCCTCCGCGGCCTCCGGCGGCGTCACGATGTCCTGCCTGCCCCAAATCAGCAGCGTCGGGCACGAAATCTGAGAGATCTTCGGCCCGAGATGATTCCGACGCGCCGTCCGCGACAACCGAACCATCGCTCGCGCCCCGCCACGAACCGACAACTCCTGATGCGCACGATCCAAATCCGCCTCACGCATCTTCGAGCGGTCATGAAACAGCTCGCCGATCTTCTCACCCAGCCACTCCCGAGACGGCCGGATCTGAATCTCACGCACCATCGTGCGCTCCAGAAGACCCGAAGCACCGGCGAGCACCAGCCCCGCCACAAGATCAGGCCTCTCGATCGCAACCCGCAACGCGACGTGACCGCCGAACGAGTTCCCCACAAGAATCGATGGCTCAGGGTTCGACGACAAATACCGGATCGTCATCTCCGTCACAGCGTGGATCGTGCAATCCTCCCCGCGAAGACTCAACAAGGGGATCTCAAGCATCTCGCACGCCGCACGATGACGGATCGAACGGACCACATCCTCCCAGTGATCGTTCAGACCGACCAGACCGTGCAGAAACACCACACGCCTGCCGGTCCCAGTCTGCTCCACCTTCGCCTCGACCGGGGTCCCCTCAGGTCCGTACAGAATGTGGCTCCCGACCTTGAAGTCGGAGATCGCAAGACCAAGTTGATCGCTGCCGGGTGACAATGGTCGCTAGGGCTCCAGTCTGACCAAGATAGTAACCACAAAGGTCGTCCAAACCAAACCCGATCTCGCGCCCCCTCACCAACCCGCCATCTACACCAACGGCCTCGAGTGCTCGGCCACGACGCACCCATCCTCAAGTTTCACCACCCGGTCCGCACGCGCCGCAACATGCGCATCATGCGTCACCATGATCACTGTCTGGCGGCTCTCCGCACGGATCCTCCCCAACGCATCCAGAATCGCATCACCCGTCTTGCGATCCAGATTCCCAGTCGGCTCATCCGCAAGCAACAGCCGCGGCTCATTCATCAACGCTCTCGCAATCGCCACACGCTGACGCTCACCGCCCGAAAGCTCCGCCGGCCGATGCCGCAGGCGGCTACCGAGCCCGAACGCCTCCAGCAAACCAGTCGCCCGCGCACGCACCCCCGTCCGTCGCGCCGAGAACGCAAACCCGTGCCTCACCATCGATGCGATCATCACGTTCTGCAGAACATTCAGCTCCGGCAACAGGTGGTAGAACTGAAACACGAAACCAACCGTTCTCGCTCGGTACCTGTCCAACCCGCCCGCCGACATCCCGTAAATCGACTCGCCCTGAAAGCGGATCACCGACTCCGCACGATCCGGCCTGTCAAGCCCGCCGATCAGATGCAGCAGCGTGCTCTTCCCCGACCCCGACGCCCCGAGAACCGCCACAAACTCACCCTCTTCAACAGAGAGCGACGCCCCGCGCAGCACCGGCACGCTCACACGCCCAAGGCGATACGTCTTCTGCAGATTCTGCACTTCCAGCAACGGCATCAAGCAACCCCATCACTACTCAAACCGCAGTGCCCGGACAGGCGACAGACACGCGGCGCGAATCGCCGGGATCATCGCCCCCACCACAGAAGAAAGAACCCCACCCAGCATTACGATCACCGCCTTGTCCGACTCCACCTCGTTCGGAATCTCCACGAAGTAGTACACACGCGGATCCCAGATCGTCAGCCCCAGCGCCTCACCCATCCAATCGTGGATCGGATTGATATTGAGCACAATCGCGTACGCCAACGCGCCCCCCAGAAGAGAACCCATCAGCCCGATCGCCAGACCGTACGAGATCCAGATCATCGCAACGCCAGAGCGACTCGCGCCGATCGAACGCAGCACACCCACGTCCTTTGTCTTCTCGCTCACCATCGACCAGAAAATCGCCAGAACCAGGATCACCGCCGTCAGCGATATAAACGAGAAAATGAACAGAACCAGCCCCGTCTCCTTCTTCACCGCCGAGATCAGCGTCCGATTCTGGTCCTCCCACGTCGAGATCCTGATGTTCTCCGCAGGCGGCACCCTCGCGTGCTTCGCCGCGAACTTCGCATAAATCTCCCTGCATCGCTCCGCGAGCAGTCTCGGATCCCCCTCCGAATCCACCCCACGCACCAGCACCGTCGTCACCCGTGCCGGATCGATCAGCATCGCCGGCCCCGCCCCGAGCGACTCCAGCCCCGTCAAAGGATCGATCACCACTCGGAACGGATCATCCACCCCATCAGGATCGATCCGCTCCGCCTGATCCATGTTGAGCATGTCCTGCACAACATCCAGATTCACAATCACCGTCTGCTTATCGATGTCGTACAAACCCGACTGAAACTCATTCGCGACCGGGATCTTCCGCGTCTTCGTATCAACCGTCCGCCCGCTCCCATCCAGAGCCAGCAGGTTCAGCGTGATCGTCTCATCAAACATCAACACCTGCACATCGCGCGTCGTCCCGTCCGTCTGCGGCACAACCACGACGCCCGGCGTGTACCCGCCCCACAACTCCCGGATGTTGTACCCCGAGACCTCAATCCCCAGAACCGCCGCGCCAACCTGACGATCCGTGTTCGCGTCATACTCCTTCAGACCCAGCCCATCCCGATACTTCTGCTCCCACAACCCGTGGCTCCGATTCCGCCAGTCTCGCTGCTGCTTGTCCTTCGGGTGCGGTGCCGTGAGCGGCTTCCAATACAGCGTCTCCGCGTACCCCGTCACACGATCGAACGACGGGCCATCAACACCCTTGATGACAACCAACTCCGTCCGATCCCCGGGCAGATGCGCGAGCCCGTACGACTCGATCATCGGGCACGCCGCCTCGATCATCGGGTCGGCCTCAAGCATCTCGATCAGATCCTCGTAATGCGCAAAGCCCACATTCGGCCACACGATCGCCACATCGCCGATCATCGTGCGACCGCTCTTCACCAGGTTCTTCAGAAACCCACCCATCACAGACCACGTGATCAGCACCATCGCCGTGCACAACACGACCGCGATCGCCGCCAAGAGGGGCATGATCTTGCTCGTGAGGTACTTGCGCGTGAGGAGAATCTGGTACACAGGTGTCGAGTGTATGGACGACACCCCCACAAGGTCCTGACCCAGCATCACCGCAAGAATCCCGCAACCCTCCCCACCTGCGAACAATGCGGCATGTCGCTCGAAAGCAAGACCGCCGCCGTCGCTGCATACGCCCGTAGCGTTGACTTCGCACGCGTCACGCTCGACTACGAACGCTACCGCCCCGGCCCCCCCGATACGCTCTACGACCGCATCGACGCGCTCTACCGACTCCAGGATGCCCAAGCCATCGACGTCGGCGCGGGAACCGGCGCGGGAGCCATCGCCCTCGCACGCCGAGGAGCAAGCGTCACCGCCATCGACCCGGCACAAGACCAACTCGATGCGCTGACACGCGCCGCAACCAGTCGCTCCCTCACCATCCAGACTCGCCCCGCTCGCGCCGAAGAAACCGGCCTCCCCGACCACTCCATCGACCTCTACCTCGCCCTCCAATGCTGGCACTGGTTTGATCGACCCCGCGCCGCCCTCGAAGCGATGCGCATCCTCAGGCCAGGCGGGCTCATCGTCTGCGCCTCCTTCGATTACCTCCCACATCGCTCCGAACTCGCTCGTGCCACCGAAGAACTCATCCTCAGGCACAACCCCAACTGGCCCATGGCCGGCGGACACGGCGTCCATATCAACCCGCTGAACGACCTTCCAAACGCCGGGTTCGTCTCGGTCGTACAGTTCTCGTTCGAGCACCCACAGCCCTTCAACCACGAAGAATGGCGAGGCCGGATGCGCACCTGCAACGGCGTCGGCGCAAGTCTCGACCCCGCACGTGTCGCCTTGTTCGATGCCGACCTCGCAGCCATGCTCCAGGATCGCTTCCCGAACACACCCATCCACGTGCCCCACCGCGTCTGGGCCGTCACCGCAAGACGCCCCTGAACAGCGCGACACATCCTCTTTCCCGCGGGGGAACCGCGCCCCGACGCGATCCGATACGCTCGTACAGTCATGCACATGCTCCTCCCCCCGAACCGCTCCATCCGCATCGTGCGACTCGAAGCCGTCGAGGGAGATGCCGCCGAAGCAAAGAGCCGCTGGGTCTCCGTCTTCTCAGGACGCGACTGGGCCGTCGGTGCCGAAGTATTCAAACAATCCCCGCACAGCTCCGTGCTCAGAAGCATGGTCCTCTCCCGGGATCTCGTCCTCAAGACCCGTCACGCCTCCGGGCTCAAGGCCCTTGCGCAGTCCCTCACCCAATCCGGACGAGAAGAACGCCAGTGGTCAGGCTCTGAGTGGCTCCGCTCCATCGGCCTCTCCGCGCCGCACTGCGTCGCCATCGTCGCCGGTTCCCGCGACGGAGCCCCCGTTCGCACGCTCATCACCGAGTATGTCCCGGGACACACCCTCCTCTGGCAGATCGCCAGAGGGCTCGTCAAAGAAGATCCCGAGTCACCCCCATCCCGCGCGATTGCCTACGAGACCGGCCGCGGCATCGCCCAGATCATCAAGTCAGGCAGGTTCAACCGCGACCACAAACCCTCGAATCTCGTGGTGGTCGCCGCAGGCCCCCCCGTCGCCCGGATCTCGATCGTCGACGCAGTCGCCATACAGCCATACAAGCCCGCCGAACGAGCCCACGCGCTCGCACGCATGATCGCTTCGCTCCAGATCGAGCCCGCGGGTATCGGACACCCGATCCCGCACACCTTCCTGAAACGCATCGTCGACGCCATCGCCCACGAGATGGTCGGCCCCGCCGACGCCGACTCCTGGTCTCGCGACATGCTCTCCAGCGCCGAGCAGCACGTCCAGAAGCACGGCGACCCCACACCCCAGCACGACCCACTCGTCGGCTCCCATTAACGCTTGCACCCAACCACCACCTCCCGCACTCCGACGTCCTCTCACTCCCGTCTCGCTCGCGTACAACACGCCCCCAGACCCGCGGCAGACGTACCCTTCTCAATCTCAACGCCACCCGACCCGGGAACAACCCCATGACCGATCGCCTCGGCGTCCTCAAAACGTACAAACTCTTCATCGGAGGCAAGTTCCCCCGCACCGAGAGCGGCCGCTCCCTCCCCGTCACCGACGGCGATGGCAGACCCCTCGCACACGTCTGCCACGCCTCGAGAAAGGACCTGCGCGACGCCGTCGAAGCCGCACGCGCCGCCCTTCCCTCCTGGACCGCAGCAACCGCTTACAACCGAGGCCAGATCCTTTACCGACTCGCGGAGATGCTCGAATCGCGCCGCGACGAGTTCCAGAACCTCCTCAAGGGCACATCCAATCCGACCCTCTCCCCCGACACCGAGGTGGCCTGCTCCATCGATCGGCTCGTCGCTTTCGCCGGGTGGGCCGACAAGCACGCACAGGTTCTCGGCTGCAACAACCCCGTCTCCGGCCCCTATTACAACTTCACCTCGCCGGAACCCGTCGGCGTCGTCGCCGCCATCGCCTCGGACGATGCCCCGCTCCTCTCGCTCATCTCGCTCGTAGCACCCGCCCTCTGCGCCGGCAACACCATCGTCGCCATCGGCGCAGAATCCAACATGCCCGTCGCCTCCGCACTCGGAGAGGTCTGTGCCACCAGCGATGTGCCCGCCGGCGTCATCAACATCCTCACCGGCCTCAGGTCCGAACTCACCCCCCCCATCGCCTCCCACCGCGACATCGACGCCGTTCACGCATCAGGACTCCCCGCGGCTGCCGCCGAATCGCTCCGCGCCGGAACCGCCGAGAACCTCAAGCGAGTCCAGATCCGCTCGCTCCACGGCGACGCATGGCTCGACGCCGACGCCTGCGAGTCCCCGTGGTGGATAGAGCCCTTCGTCGAGATGAAGACCATCTGGCACCCGAGCGGCACCTGATCAAGCCAACAGGTCACGCCTGGCCTCACCTGCGACGCATCTGCGGGTAGATCAACAGCCGATCATGCACCGTCAGCATGATGTCGTGGGCGCCATCCCCCGTCAGGTCGCCGACCCATGAGGCCGACGGCTCATACTGACGCCCATCGCCCCGCATGAACAACCTGGACTCGAAGACCTTGAACTCGGTCGCGGGCACGATCCGCCTCGATGCCGTCAGCGACAGGATCATGCACATCTGCTCCCGCGCATCCAGCACCACAAGATCGGTAAACCCGTCCCCGTTCACATCACCCACCTCAATGTCATGCTCAAGCCGTGTCTCGCTGTCGGCGCGGAACACCGACACCTGCTCGAGCGCGGGCCGCGATCCCTGCAACGCAACCAGCGCGTACCCATCCTCAGCAACCGCCAGAATCCCCGGACGCCCGTCCCCTCCGAACGCGCCCGCCCAGATCGGACCAACCGGGAAGCCCAGCACTCGGATGTTGTCCGCGATCTCCCACGTCTCGCCCGACCTGGCCAGACGCAAGAGACGCCCTCCGGCTCGGTCCGAAACCACGATCGACGCCTCTGCACCGCTCCCGAGAATCGACGCCCCGACGAGCGAAGTCGCCGCAGCGCCCGAGTCCGGAACGTTCACCTGCTTCACCACGCGCCACCCGCTCGCCGCGTCGTACACGCACCCACGCACAAAGTTCTGATCCGCGATGATCAACTCGATGCTGCCGTCCCCGTTCATGTCCAGAAGGGCCGTGTTGTCCGGCCCCGCCGCCTGGATCAGACCGAACTGCTTCATCTCGTCCTTGGTCAGCAACTGCATCTCGTCAGCACGTTCCGCCCCCGCGTTCCGCACCATCATCAAGGGCTCCCCCGGCGTCAGCAGCAAGAGATCCATCTGCCCGTCACGATCCGCATCAACCGCCGTGATCGTCTGGGGCGGCCGAGTCACACCCTTCAACGCCAGCGAGATCGGCTCGCCCGACGGACGATGCAACTCAAGCACATGGTCCCGCTTGTCCTTCACGATCACGCCCAGCGTCGGGCGGGGCGCACCGCTCGACCCGAGATCCGCATACCCGATCGCGAGCGGCGTCGATCCCGGCGTCGCCAGCGTGATCGGCGAAGGGAATCCGATCCCTCCGGTCTCAGCATCAAACCGCGAGACCCCCACGGTCTTCTCATCCTCAGACAGGACGAACACCTCCGGCGCGCCCGCGCCGTCCCACGATCCGACCGCGATCGACTTCGGATTCTTCAGCGTCGGCTGGCGACGCCCCGGCGTGATGCCGACACCGCCCTCCTGCACGTGCAACGCGATCGCGTTCCCACGAAAGTCCGTCGCCAGCATGTCCAGCCGGCCATCCCCGTTCAGATCCGCGATCGCCACCGAACGCCCCTTGGACGCACCATCCACAAAGCCACCGACCGCCGCCTGCAACGACCGCTCCGCGCTCGCATCGCTCGAACGCTCCGCGATATCCGAGGCCGTCACGTCGTACAGCACCACGCGCCGCGATGCACGCTCGATCACCGCGATCGACGCACCAGCACGCCCGGGAATCCTCACCGGCTGAACCTCCGTCAAGGGCGGCATCTCAAACCTCAGCTCCGAAGGCAGCAGCCCCTGCTTGCTCCCCCTCGCGCTCGCCGCAGGCCGAGGATCCTCGGTCTGCAACCACAGCCGCAGCGGCGACGCATCGTCCGGCGCAGCCGCCAGCAGATCCATCCGCCCATCACCGTCAAAGTCCTCCGCGAAGACCGCGACGATCTGCCCCGAAGATCCCATCTCGATCGGGTTGCCTATCACGCCCTGCGCCGAAAGCGGGAAGACCTGCACGCGCCCGCCCGCAACCGCGATCACCTCAGGATCCGCGTTGCCCACCACATCCGCGATCACGAGCGCTGACTGGCTCGATGTCAGGTCCCGAACCCGTCTCCTGTTCCCGATCTCGAACTCCCCCTTATCGTTCTGCCGCAGCACGAACAACTCCGCAGGTGACGACCCGCCGCACACAAGGTCGATCCGACCATCTCGATCGACGTCGAACGCCCGGATCGCGCCGACACGGTTCGACACACTGATGTTGACCGTGTCGTACCACGGATTCGGAGGCAACTCATTCACCCGATACGCCCTCGACGCCTCCTCCAGACTCCGCTCCGAAGCGCGAAGATAATGGATCTCGACCCGGCTCTTGCCGTTGTTCACCACCGCGATATCGGGACGACCATCACCGTTGAAGTCCGCAACCGTCACCGGACCGCACCCGTTCCCGACAACGATGATCCGATGCGCATCGAAACCGAAGTACGACGCGATCGGCTCGCTCGGTTGCCCGACGCACACAACGCCCGACTGCAGCACCGCTATCGATGCCGCCAGCACGCGCGCCTGCACTGAACCAGATCTCCATACGTCGGCACGGTGTACGCTGGAACCCATGCTGCCTCCCTTTTGCGGGCGGGACCAAAGTGCGAACCGAACGGCTCGCACGCACGATACACTGTAGTGGCTCAGCCAACGAGCCGCGACCAATCGGGAGAACGCACTGATGCAACGGACGCCCTCACTTCCCACCCATCTCGCGGCGTTCACCATCGCCGCCGTGCTCGCCGCCCCCACGACCCTCGCCGCCGACCAACCCGCCAAAGACGGGCTCGTCGGTGACACCCTCGTCCTCACCGACGGACGCTCCATCACCGCACCGATCCTCAAGGAAACCGCCGAGACGCTCTGGCTCGATCTCGGCCATTCCGTCGTAGAGATCCCCCGCTCTCGCGTCGATTCGATCGTCCGCGCTCGCCGCGACGAACTCGCCACCGAGGCATCCGCCAAAGATCTCTTCCACGTCGCCCTCGACCTCCCCGAGCGTGCCCCGCGTGAACAAGCCGAACGCTTCGGCGATGCCGTCATCAAGGTCTCAACCCCCTCCGGCCTCGGATCCGGCTTCATCATCAGCCCCGACGGCTACGCGATCACCAACGCCCACGTCATCCAGAAAGAATCCCGCCTCAAGTGCACCGTCTGGGAAAAGGGCGAGAAAGAACTCCGCCGCATCCTCGTCGAAGACGTCGAGATCATCGCCGTCAACAACCACACCGACCTCGCACTCATCAAAATGAAGCACCCCGACGGCAAGCCCTTCAGACACGTCTACATCCAGTCGCGCGAGGAACTCGCCGCCGGGCAGTCCGTCTTCGCCATCGGCAACCCGCTCGGCCTCGAACGAACCCTCTCCCGTGGCGTCATCTCCACAACCCAGCGCAGCTTCGAGGGGCTCACCTTCATCCAGACCGACACCCAGATCAACCCCGGCAACTCCGGCGGCCCCCTCTTTAACGACCGCGGCGAGGTCATCGGCGTCACCAACATGGGAATTCCCTTCGGCGAGGGTCTCAACTTCGCCATCCCAGCTCGCTACATCATCGATTTCATCCGCAACCGCGACGCGTTCGCATACGACAAAGAGAATCCAAACTCCGGCTTCTCCTACGCCCCGCCCCCGGCTCGCACAAACTTCGGGCCCACGCCCGGGCTCGACGACAGCACCGCAGGCAACCGCTGATCCCGCCCCCCCCCGCAAACCTCACCACACGCCCGACCCCATCCGCGCCGACACGTGCAACACAAGGCGCAGACCAGGAGTACCCGATGCGCCGCCCTTCCATGACCGCCCTGCTCTCCACCGCTTCCCTCACACTGCTCGCAGGCCTCTGCCACGCCGCAGATCCCGTCATCGCCGATGTCGCGCCCACTGAATCCATGCTCGTCGTCTCCGTGAAAGATTGGGCGGCCCTCAAGGCCCAGTTCGATCGCACCGGAATGAAAACGCTCTGGTCCACCAACGAGATCCAGGCCCTCGTCAAGGAGCTCGCAAAGGATGCCGCATCCGGATTCGACGAGATGCTCCAGGAACTCGGCGTCACCAAAGACGACATGGTCTACCCCAGCGGCAGCATCGGCATGGCCATGTTCTTCGCCCAATCCATCGACGCCGTGGCCTCACAGATCAACACGCTCGAAGGCGACCTCGAGATCGACGCCATCCTCCTCGCCGACTTCGGCGAGAACGCCGATAAGTTCGCCGACCTGATAGAGAAAGTCTGCGATTTCGCCTCCGACAAGCACGGCGCAGAGATCCGACAGACCCCGCACAGCGGTCACAACATCACCTCCATCATCCGCCAGGCCGATGCCGAAGCCGACACTGCGAACGACGAAGACTTCGATTTCCCCGGCGTCGGCATGATGATGCCCTTCGAGTCCGACTCAGGCGCATACTCCATCCACATCGTCCGCCTCGGCTCTACCTATCTCGCAGGAGACTCGCTCGATTCCGTTCAGTCAGCCATCGATCGCGCCGCCGACGCGGGCAGGCCATCAATCGCCGAAGACACCATCTACATCAAGAGTCTCGCCCAGCACCCCGCCGATGCCGGCGCCACTGTCTTCTTCCGCGCTGGAGATGCCTGGAAACTCTTCGCCACAAACACCACCGCACAACAACGCGAGTGGGACGAAACCGCGCCCGACATGACCATCATGTTCGACACGCTCGGCCTCCTCTCGATCCAGGCCGCAAGCTTCGGCATCCGACTCGACACCGCCGCCGCAATGGCCGAGGCAACCATCGGCATCCTCGTCCCCGAGAAAAAGGGAATCCTCTCCCTCCTCTCACGCGGCACACCCTCATTCCAAACCCCGTCCTTCGTCCCCGCCGACGTCTCCGCCATCTCACAGATCGTCGTCGATTTCTCACGCATCCCCGCCATCGCGCGAGGCGTCATCGAGACCCTCCCCGAAGACACACGCGCACAAGCCCGCATGGCACTCGCCCAGGCCGAGCCCATCGCACTCCCCATCATCGAAGCCCTCGGCTCAGACATCTACATCGCGCAGACAATCACCCAGCCCCTCAGCCCCGACAGCCAGAAAACCCTCTTCGCCATCCGCATCACCGACTCGCTCGTCTTCACCAACCTCGCCACCGCTTTCGGAGCCCAGATCGGCCTCCAGGTACGAGAGTTCCAGGGAACACAGATCTTCGAGCAGGACATGATCGGTATCGCCGGAGGAATCTCACCCGAGTGGCTCCTCATCGGCCAGACCCCCGACGTCGAAGACGCACTCCGTCGCCTCAGCGCGCCCGGTGATGACCAACTCAACGCCCAACCCGAGTTCAGATCCGCCGTCACCATGCTCCGTGGCGACGCCGTCCTCAACCAGTACCAGGACACCGAGCGAACAATCCGATACACGATCTGGTCGCTCCAGAACGCCGACAAAATCGTCGATGCACAGCTCGACGCACTCGAGATCGACGAAGAGTTCAAGCAACAGATCCGCGAAGCCCGGGGCTCTGACCAGCGCGACTGGGCACGCCTCCTCCCCCCGCCCGAACTCATCACCGAGCACATCGGCGACACCGTCGCCGAGCTCCGCCCCACGCCCGATGGCTTCAGAGGCCAGACACTCATGCTCCGTCCCAAGCGCTGACCATCCGCTCACTCACGCCGGAACACGCGCGACATCGCCAGCCGCCGAGTCTGCGTCGAGAAGCGACGGCTGACGCGCCTCCGCCTCGCGCTCATCCCACACAATCACAAGCCGACGCCCACCCAGCGCAAGGATCACCTCAAGCTGACGCTCAATGCTCCGCCTCGCCTGCTCCATATACCTCGCGTCCGACTGCCTGAACAACACCCCCGCCTGCTCCTGCGCACGCTGCATCAACGCGGTCTGCCGTGCCGCATTCATCGGCACCACATCCACCAGACCGAACACTCGCCCGTCCTGAATGTCATACGGAGTCACATCAAGCAGCCGCAACATCCCCTCGACCGGCGGCAGGCTAACCTCAACCGATCCGTCACGCCGCTCACGGACCCGATCCGGCCCCAGACTCGAGAGATCCACTCCGTACTGCTTCTCAAAGTGAAAGATCATCGCGATCTTCGCCTGACTCACCAGCAAAGGCGGCAGCCAACCGATCCCCGCGGTCGCCGTCACGATCTCTTTCGCGCACACCTCAAGACCCACCAGACGACCCACCGGACGCACACGCTCCGTGATCATCCGGATGTGCGTCGTCGTCAACTCACTCGACTTCTTCTGACGTCGAAAGTGCCCGCGCACGGCCAGGAACGCGATCACAACAAAGGCGAACGCCAGAACGAGCGTGAAAATCCAGATCTCGAGCATGATGCACGATCATTCGGAGACGCGGCCCGCGCCTTTCGGCGTGGGCGGCGCCGCTGCGCCGGGCTGCCCGGCCGGAACGCCGTACCCGAACGCACGAATCACCGCGTCCGCCCCGAAACAGAACATCCCCCCAAGCACAAGCACGACCACGAACAACACGCAGTTCTTGATCACCTCGGCCGCCCCCGTCTGAGCACTTCCAAGCCACCCACCACCCATCCCAAACCAGTACACAACAAACACGCCGACCGGCGCAAGGAGCATCCCGCCGACGATCAGATGCCTCCATGCCCTTGCATCACGCACCAACACCCCCAACGCACCCGAGCCGGCAACCAGCCCCGCCGCCACCACACGCCCCACAAACCACGGATCAGTCACCACACCCCGTGGCGAAGAGTGGAACGGCAAACGCCCCATACCCGTACCCACAAACCACGCCAACGCAACAAGACCAGCGCAAAGCCCGCTCCCCGCACGGAATCGACCCAGCCCAAGCAACACGCCGAAAATCGCGGAGGCCGCGATCACAACCTCGTATCCAAATGCCCCCCACTGCGGGGATGGATCCGCACCCAACGACAGGTAGAGACCCGCAACCGCGCTCAACAAAACCCCGACGCTCCCGACAAGCACAACGCCCCGCAAAGCACGCGGCATCGGAGGCGGATCAATTGGCAAAAACGGCTCACTCATAATCTGTCCACACGCTCACTACACCAGATGCTATCGGCCTTCAGTACGGGCGCGCTCGCGTTGTGTTCGCACTTCCCACCCGCTGGCATGCAACGTGCGGCACACCCCTCACCCGTCTTGATGCCCAGAACGCGCAAATTGTGCCGCTCGAATCCAAACACCTCAGTCCGAGGCACATCGAGCCAACTCGCCGCGAGGCATGGAGATAAGGGTATCGGAACGCCGATTCAAGGCCTGTGAAGGCCTGGCGCTCCGCTTGCCAGTTCCCTGACCAGGAGGGACCGCCATGTCAGGCATATCCACCGGAGTCGGCCTCATCAGCGGCATCAACACCGGCTCGCTCATCAACCAGATTCTCAGCATCGAGGCCAAGCCCAAGCAGTTCGCCCAGTCGCGCGTCTTCGGCTTGCAACTCCAGCAGACCGCCTACCTCGACCTCAACTCTCGACTCAACGCACTCAAGACCATCGCCACCAAGTTCCGCACCGCAAAGTCACTCCAGAGCAAGCAGGCCACCACCAGCGACGGCTCAGTCCTCAAAGCAACCGCATCAAACTCAGCCGCACCCGGAACGTATCAGTTCATCGTCGATCGACTGGTCAGCACCCAGCAGATGCTCTCTAAGGGCTTCGCCAACAAAGATTCAACGTCCGTAGGCGCCACCACCCTCACATTTGAGTCCGCAGCGGGCGGCCTCGTTCGTGACACCGCACTCGCGGATCTCAACGGTGGTGACGGCGTCTCCAGAGGCAAAATCGTCATCACAGACTCCGTCGGCGGCTCACAAACCATCGACCTCTCAACCGCAGGCACAGTCTCCGAAGTGCTCGATGCCATCAACGGCGCGGCCGGTCTAGCCGTGACCGCCCGCGTCGAAGGCGGCAGATTCATCGTCTCCGACAAGGCAGGGGGCTCCATCTCCGTCGCAGACGCCGTCGGCTCCACCACCGCAACCAGTCTCGGTATCGCAGGAACAGGAACCGGCAGCATCGCCGGCTCCATCGTCTACTCGATCGGCCAGGACACCGCACTCGGCTCGCTCAACGACGGCAACGGCGTCTTTATCTCAGACGCGATCGGTGCCGCACGCTCAGACTTCCGGATCACCATCGACGGCTCCACGAACGTCCAGGTGAACATCGGTCCCAAGTTCAACTCCGGAGGCACCCAGACCGAGGGCGCCGCCTCCACCGTCGGCCAGGTCCTCACACGCATCAACGAGGCCCTCGCCGCTGCCGGGTTCTCCGACATCCAGGCCTCGATCGCGCCGGACGGCTCTCGCCTCCAGATCATCGACGATCAGGGCACACGCACAATCGCCGTCACAGAGACCGGCACCGGCTCCACCGCCAAAGACCTCGGCATCCTCACGCCCTCGCCCGCCACGGGCACGCTCAACGGATCGCGCGTGCTCGCCGGCATGAACAGCACGCTCACACGCAACATCAACGGCGGCTCCGGTCTCGGCTCTGACGGAGCGATCGACTTCACCCTGCGCGACGGCTCGACATTCAACCTCACGCTCTCCGCCGACAGCACCATCGACGACATCATCTCCGCGATCCAGAACGCCTCGGGAACCCTCGCCGGCGGAGGACCGAAGGTCTCCGTCACCATGAACGCCTCGGGCACTGGGCTCCAGATCAAGGACAACACCGCGGGCAGCAGCCAACTCGTTATCTCCGGCGCAGCCGCGACCTCGCTCGGAATCAGCACCACCGGCACAAACGCCGCGACCGTCACCGGCAAAAACCTCCAGCACGCCTACGTCACCGCCTCCACCCTCGTCTCCACGCTCAACCAGGGCAAAGGCATCGGCACCGGCGTCTTCGAGATCCGAGACTCCACCGGCGGCACCGTAGACATCGACATCGGCAACGACACCAAGAACGTCGGGCAACTTGTCGCAGAGATCAACTCGAGCGCATCCGGCGCTGGCCTCCGCGTCCGCGCACGCATCAACGCCAACGGCGATGGAATCGAGATCTACGAGAACATCCCCGACGGACAAACACCAGGATCATCCAAGATCAAGATCACCGACCGCTCCGGCGGCGTCGCCGCCGCACTCCGCATCGCCGGCGAAGCGAAGGACGTCGGACCGGACAACAAGATCGACGGCTCTTACGAGCGCACCGTCGAGATCGACGCCGACGACACCCTCCAGGATGTCGCCAACAAGATCAACTCCGCGGGCATCCAACTCGCCGCCTCCATCGTCAACGACGGCACCGGCTCAAAGCCCTTCAGACTCTCGCTCACCTCAAAGACCAGCGGCAGCGCAGGCCGCGTCCTCTTCGACAGCGGAACACTCGACCTCGGACTCACCACCATCGAAAAAGGCAGCGACGCCCGCATCATCTTCGGCGGCTCAAACGCCGCCAACGGCCTGCTCCTCACCAGCTCCAGCAACACCTTCTCGAACGTCGTCACCGGACTCACGATCGACGCCGTCGGCGTCTCCGAGAACCCCGTCCGCATCTCCGTCTCACAAAACACCGACTCCATCGTCACAGAGATCCGCGCCTTCATCGACGCCTTCAACACCGTCCTCACGCGAATCGACGACCAGAGCAAATACAACCAGGAGACCAAGACTAAGGGCGCGCTCCTCGGCGACCAGACCTCGCAGTCGCTCCGCCGCAGTCTCCTCACCACCATCCAGAGCAAGGCGATCGGCGCCTCCGGCACATACGACGATCTCGCCGATCTCGGCGTCCGCGTCGGCTCCGGCTCACGACTCGAACTCGACGAGGAACGCCTCAGAAACGCCCTCGCCACCGATCCCGCTTCCGTCGAGCAGGTCCTCGCCGGATACACACAGGGCGATGCCGAGCAGTACGAAGACCTCGGCAACGGCATCAAGGTCAAGATCCAGAACCCCGAGGGGCCGTTCTCAGTCCTCGGACTCGCAGGAAAGATCGAACGCCTCGCAAACACCTACATCGACTCCGTCAGCGGCATCCTCACCGGCCGCAAACGCTCCATCGACACCCAGATCGAGTTCCAGAACAAGCGCATCGCCGAGATCGACGTTCGGCTCGCCTCACGCCGCCAGGTCCTCCAGGCCCAGTTCGTTGCCATGGAACAGGCCATCGCGCAACTCCAGTCCCAACAGAGCACGATCTCGCAGATCGGGCTCATCGGCTAGCACCGCCGCGACACCCACGCGCAGAACACGCGCCGAGCCAACCACCCGGCTCCTCAACCCCGACCATCCAACCGCCGATAAGCACCGCATGACCGCCACACAAACCCTCTCGAATCAGGCCAACGCCTACCTCAAGACCAGGGTCATGACCGCAAGCCCGGAAGAGCTACGCCTCATGCTCCTCGACGGAGCCGCACGCTTCCTCCGCCAGGGAATCGACGGCCTCGAAGCCAAGGACTACGAGCGATCCTTCAACGGCATCTCGCAATGCCGCGCGATCATCATGGAACTGCTCACAGGTGTCCGCCCCGAGCAGGCCCCAGAACTCGTCGAGCGTGTCCAGTCGCTCTACTCGTTCCTCTACGCCGAACTCGTCGACGCCTCCTTCTCACGAGACACCAATCGCCTCCGAAAGGTCCTCGGTCTCATCGAGTTCGAGCGCGAGACATGGCAGATGGCGATGCAGAAGGTCCGTGCCGAGAGAGAGAGCACAAACCGAGCGCCCACTCCAGCAGCCCTCGCAGCCCAGGGCTGAACCGAACGACGCGATCTAACTCGACATCGCCCTCGTAATCCCCACCACCGTCGATTCCATCAGGAACACGAGGTTCACGTTCGCATCCATCAGGCGGTCGGCCTCGCGGATCGCATCCACCGCATCGCACACTCGCTCCAGCCGCTGCGCATCACCCTCAACCGATCGAACCCGCGAACGCAGCCGCTCCGCCGCCACACCCAGCACCAGCCGACCCGCCTCCTTGTTCGCCTGCTCCTTGCTCGCGTTCGGATTCGCCGCCACCTGTGCCGCCGCGATCTCCTCCGCAATCGACGCCATCGCCGGCCCGAGCTCGACCACAAACTCACCCGACATCACACGGTCCAGCATCGGCAGAATCCGCGGCCCCCACTCACCCATCCCACAAGCCAGCCCCCCCATCAGCACACCCGGAGATCCATCCGCAACTCGCAGCAGCCACTCCATCGTCCGCTGATCAACTCCAGCACTCGCCGAAGCAAACCCCTCGCTCCCACGCATCCACGCCGACAACGCCTCATCAGAAAGAGGCCCGAAGCCCACACGCTGGCAGCGGCTCCGAACCGTCGGCAGCAACCGCTCCTCCACCGAAGTCACAAGAATCAGCAGCGAACCCTCGGGCGGCTCTTCCAGCGTCTTCAACAACTGGTTCTGACCGCGATGATCCATCAACTCCGCCTCATCGACAATGAACACCTTCGACGCAAGCCCGCCCTCGTGCAGCGTCGCGGAGATCTCGATCGGATCGATCAGGTGCTCCTTCGTCACACCCGTCGGGATCGTCGTCTGCTTCCGCTCCCGCACCTCGCGGTCCTCGCTGAACTTCGCCAGCTCCTTCACGATTACATGAAAGTCCGGGTGCGTCCCCGCCCGCAACAACCGCTGCACGCGGCTCTCCGGATCAGGCCTCGGAACCCCGTCCCTCCCAACCCGTGTCGTCGGATCCAATGCCGCCGCCGCAAACCCGAGCGCAGCCGTGAACTTCCCCACGCCCTTCGGACCCGCGAAAATCCACGCGTGATGCAGCCGCCCGGTTGAGAACGCCGCCCCAAGAAGCGAGACCGCACGCTCCTGGCCGATCAACCCATCCAGAGGCCTCGGACGTGGCACAACAATCGGCGCAAGCTCCTGCTCCGCGTCCCCCCCGCGCCCTCTCGACACACGCTTCGCGCCCGCCTTCGGAGCGGCCCTCGAAGCCCCCGCGCTCGCACCAGATCCTGAGGCCTTCTTCGCCATGCGCTCAGCGTAGCACCATTCCGCGCACAGCCGCTCCACCCACAGACCCGCTCACACGCTCCGAAGCTTGTTCAGACCGTTCAACGCAGCGACCTTGTAACACTCCGCAAGCGTCGGGTAGTTGAACACCGCGTTCACCAGATACTCCACCGTGGCGTTGAACGCCATCGCCGTCTGCCCGATGTGAACCAGCTCCGTCGCACCGGTCCCGATGATGTGCACACCCAGAATCACGTGGCTCTCCTGATGAATCAGGAGCTTCAGCATCCCGATCTCGTCGCCCAGCAACTGTCCCCTCGCGATCTCGCGATACTGCGCAACCCCGCTCTCGTAGGGGATCTCCTCCTTCGTCAGCCGCTCCTCGGTCCAACCCACCATCGAGATCTCGGGTATCGCATAGATCCCGTAAGGCAGCAGATCGTGCATCTGCTCGTACCGCTCGCCGAACATGTGGCACGCCGCGACCCGACCCTGCTCCATGCTCGTCGAAGCGAGCGCGGGGAATCCGATCACGTCCCCCGCGGCATAAATATGCCCGACCGACGTCTGGAAGTGCTCATTGACCCTGATCCGCCCGCGATCATCCGCCTTCAGACCCGCCTTCTCAAGGCCTAACTCCTCCGTACACCCCTGCCTCCCCACGCAGTACAACAAACTATCCGCGCGCAGCGTCTTCCCGCTCTCCAGCGTCGCCTCCACCATGTACTCATTGCTCGCTCTCGCCCCAGGAGGCGGCGCGATCCGCTGGATCCTCACCACCTTCTCGCCCATCCGCAGCGTCACCCCCGCTTGCCTCAGATGGTACTGAAGCGCCTCCGTGATCTCCGCATCGACAAAGTCCAGCAACCTCCCACGCCCCTCGATCAGCGTCACCTTCACGCCCAGGGCGCACAGCATCGACGCATACTCCGTCCCGATCACGCCCCCTCCCACCACAATCATCGAGTGAGGCAGCGTCTCAAGCCCCAGCAACTCGTCCGATGTGATGATGTCCGTCGTGTCAAACTCAACACCAGGAGCACGCGCCGGACGAGTCCCCGTCGCCACGATCACAAAGTCCGAGTGGATCAACTCCACCGAATGTTTCTTCGTCACCTCGACGGTGTGCGGATCGACGAACCTCCCCACACCCTGGATCGACTCGATCCCGTTCCGCTCGAAGTGCCGCCTCACGATCTCCACCTCAGCGCGGATCACCTGCTGGCAAGACTCAATCAGTTTCGGAAGCGTGACGTGCCCATGCGCCTCGCGAAAGTCACCCATCCCGGGAACCGGCGTCGCTCGCCCCACAGCGCACAGAATCGCCTCGCGCAACGCCTTCGACGGAATCGTCCCCGTATTGATCGCAACCCCGCCGATATCGTGCCGCTCGATGACACACACCTTCTTCCCGAGCTTCGCCGCCTGGATCGCCGCCTTCTGCCCGGCCGGCCCGCTTCCGATCACGCACAGGTCGTAGTGACGCATCACCTCAAACCCCTTCATCTCTCGATCATCCGCCCAACTCGCTTGCGTGCGCCGCACCACAGCGGACACCAAGACGCACAACTCCGTCGCCCGGCTCATGCACGCCCGCGCACAGGTTATCGGCCAGATGTGCCCCCGGTCGGAACCAAAGCACCCACATCCCCACCCATTCACCTACCATCGCACCACGCACGGGCTCGCGCCCGTGACCTTCACAATCCCCAAGACCAGTGCCAGGACCCCCCTCCCATGCGCGCCGCAGAAGTCCGCTCAACCTTCATCGAGTTCTTCAAGTCAAAAGGCGGCTCACCCGCCGCCCCAGACGCAGGACACCGCTTCGTCCCCTCCTCCCCCTGCGTCCCCGTAGACGACCCGACACTCCTCTTCACAAACGCCGGCATGAACCAGTTCAAGCCGATCTTCCTCGGCAACGTCCCCGCGTCACACCCCCTCGCCGGTCTCAAGCGCGCTGTCAACAGCCAGAAGTGCATCCGCGCCGGCGGCAAGCACAACGACCTCGATGATGTCGGCAAGGACACCTACCACCACACCTTCTTCGAGATGCTCGGCAACTGGTCCTTCGGAGACTACTTCAAACAAGAAGCCGTCGAGTGGTCCTGGGAACTCCTCACCAAGGTCTACAAACTCCCCCCCGAAGCCCTCTACGCCACATACTTCGAAGGCAACGAGAAACTCGGCCTCCCACCCGACGATGAAACCAAAAACCTCTGGCTCAAGGTCCTGCCGCCGGACCACGTCCTCCCCGGAAACATGAAGGACAACTTCTGGGAGATGGGCGAGACCGGCCCGTGCGGCCCCTGCACAGAGATCCACGTCGATCGCCTCACCGCAATGGGGATCGAGAAACGCAACGCCGCCCACCTCGTCAACTCCAGCGACCCCGATGTCATCGAGATCTGGAACAACGTCTTCATCCAGTTCGATCGCCAGCAGGACGGCTCGCTCCGCCCCCTCCCAGCCAAACACGTCGATACCGGCATGGGCCTCGAACGCCTCGTCTCCGTCCTCCAGAACAAACGCTCCAACTACGACACCGACGTCTTCCACCCCATCTTCGAGGCGATACAGCTCGCGACCAATGCACGCTCATACCGCGGACGACTTGGCGCGGAAGACACCGACCTGGTGGACACGGCGTACCGCGTCATCGCCGACCACATCCGCACGCTCACATTCGCGATCACGGATGGCGCAACACCCTCCAACGAGGGCCGGGGGTATGTGCTTCGCCGCATCCTCCGCCGCGCGGTTCGCTTTGGGCGTCAGAAACTCAACGCCAAACCCGGTTTCTTTGCCCAGCTGGTGCCCATCGTCGTACAGCACTTCGGCGATGCATTCCCCGAACTGCGCAAAGACCCGCAGCGCGTCCAGAACATCATCCTCGAAGAGGAAGAGTCCTTCGGTCGCACGCTCGATCGGGGCATCAAGCTGTTCGCTGAGGCGGCACTCCGTGCAATCCGTGAATCGATGGAAGAGAGCAGTATCGATAACGGCCATCCCATGGCGGCCTTTGCTCAAGAACAACTCTTGAAGACTGGTGCACTCAAGCATTCAGCAGACATCACCAAGAATGATGAACTCCTTCTGGATGTGAACTGGACTGGCGTTCAAGATCGATATGTTCCATTTCTATCAGATGCAGACGCCTTCCAGCTCTACGACACCTACGGCTTCCCGATCGACCTCACGCTCCAGATGGCCGAGGAACGTGGCCTGAAGGTCGACATCGATGGCTACGACAAACTCATGGCAGAGCAGAAGGAACGCTCCCGCGCCGGCTCGAAAGAGACCGCCGCCACCGGCCTCGCGCTCGACGGCGACGCCGTCGCGCGCCTCGGCAAGATGAACATCGCCCCCACCGACGACTCCGACAAATTCCACGGACGAGACGTCCGTGCCCGCGTCCTCGCCATCTGGAACGGACACAACTTCGACCAGCACGTCTCCGCGGGCGTCACCCTCAACAAACGCGTCGGCATCATCGTCGATCGCACCTGCTTCTACGCCGAGATGGGCGGCCAGGTCGCCGACCACGGACGCATCGTCGTCTCCCGCGAGAGCCGCGAGAGCGCACGCGACAACCACGACGGAGGCGAGTTCCGCGTCGAAGATGCCAAGGCCTTCGGCGGCTACGTCCTCCACATCGGCCTCATCATCAAGGGTGAGATCCGCGTCGGCGACGATGTCATCCTCCACCTCGACCACAACCGACGCAAGGCCGTCGCATCCAACCACACCGCCACCCACCTCCTCAACTTCGGCCTCCGCGCAGCCCTCGGGGAGCACGTTGATCAGAAAGGCTCCCAAGTCGAACCCGACCGATTCCGATTCGACTTCTCCAACAACGGCCCCGTCGAACCCGCGCACATCGCCGCCGCCGAAGAGACCGTCCGACGCCAGATCGCACAGAACCTCACCGTCTACGCAGACATCGCTCCCCTCTTCGTCAGCAAGCAGATCAACGGCCTCCGCGCCGTCTTCGGCGAGACCTACCCCGATCCCGTCCGCGTCGTCTCCATCGGACAGCCCGTCGCCGAACTCCTGGAAAGCCCCACCAGCCCCGCATGGCGAGAGCTCTCCGTCGAGTTCTGTGGCGGCACGCACGTCGGATCCACCTCCGAGATCGGTGCCTTCGCACTCGTCTCCGAAACCGGCGTCGCCAAGGGCATCCGACGCATCGAAGCGCTCACCGGCGTCCCCGCCGAAGCCGCCATCAAGGCCGCGGACGATCTCGAATCCCGCATCGCCGGCGCATCAACCGCCTCCGACGATGACCTCCCCAAACTCGCGACCGAGATCGGCAACGAGATCGACCAGTTGACCATCCCCCTCAGCCGCAAGCACGCCTTGCGCGCCAAACTGGCCGACCTCCAGGAACGCGTCAAAGCCGCCCAGAAGCGCGCCGCAGGCGCAAGCCGCGAGAAAGCCGAGCAGGTGGCCCGCCAGATCGCCGATGCCGCCGCCTCATCCATGGACGACTTCATCATCGCCACCATCGAGACCGGCTCAGACCGCCAGGCACTCCAGGCAGCCGTCAACGTCATCCAGCAGAAGACGAGTCGCGTCGCGATCCTCCTCCTCTCCCCGGACGAGGCAGAAGGCAAGCTCTCGATCGTCGCCGCCGTCCCCAAACCCCTCATCGACAGAGGGCTCAAGGCCGGTGACTGGGTCAGGGAGACCGCCGCCGCCTGCGGCGGAAAGGGCGGCGGAAAGCCCGATACCGCCCAAGGTGGCGGCTCCGATCTCTCGAAACTCAAAGACGCCTCCAAGGCCGCAAGGACCTACGCCGCCCGTGTCCTGAACGGCGGCTGAGAGCCCCCTATGCCCCTCGATCCCGACCACAACCATGCCCCCAGAAAGGACTTCGAAGCAGATGGCGATCGCCCGACCGACCCCGACACCCTCGCTCCGCCACCCCTGCCCGATGTCCTGAAGCGCCCCGGACCTTCCGAACCCTCGCGCCCCAGCACTCCGATCCCCAGATCCTCGGCGATGCAGTTCGGGCGTGTCTTCGCGATCGGCATGGACTTCGTCTACGGCGTCGTCGGTTGCGCCGCCCTCGGATGGGCCATCGACTGGTGGTTCAAAACCCCCCCGCGCTGGCTCCTCATCGGAGCCGGCATCGGCATCGTCGTGGCCATGTACCGATTCATCCGGGAAGGGATGAAGTTGTCCAGAGGCGACCAGAACCGCCGCCCCTGACACAATCCGGCAGGGATCGTCAAATCCGAGCATGTGAACACTCGCCGGACGTGGGTCCCTTCGCTATTGTTTCGCCCCCCGGAACGGCCCTCGTCGGTCGCCCGGCCAGCGTTCAGGACTCGGACTCCCCAGCATGACGTCGATGGTTGCCCAACCCGCAATCCGGCTTCCCGTTCCGACCCTCGCCGTCGGCGCGCTCGCCCCCGGCATCGTCGTCGGCACGGGACTTGCCGCCTTCTGGTGGATGCGCTCCGCCGAAACCGGCCAGGCCGCCGCCATCGGAGCGGGAATCGCCCTCCTCGCCGCCCTCGTCTGGGTCGGCGCCATGGCGTTCCTCCCCCGCCGCAACGCCGCCAAGTGGTCGCTTGTCCTTGTCCTCAGTTCCTCCGCACGCATGCTCGGCTCTCTGGCATTCGCGCTCGGCCTCTTCCTCGCGCTCCCTATGCAGAAGGCCCCCTACTGGGGAAGCTTCCTCGCCTGCTCGCTCACCATCCTCGCCGTCGAAACCATCGTCTCATACTCCGCCCTCAAACGTGCCGCACACGCCGCAGGCACCGAGGACTCCGCCCGATGATCGACATCCCCCTCGCAACCCTCTTCACGCTCGCCGCGGACAACCCCGTTGACCACGTCGTCAACCATCCCTTCCTCAAAACCGACAGTGGACTTTGGCTCTGGTCCGCACACGTCGGAACGCTCGTCCTCGCAGGCCTCATCCTGCTCATCCTCGGACCCAGCATCGCCCGCCAGATCGGCACCGGCCCGGAATCCGAGGGCAACGATCGATACATCACCAAGGGCCGCCTCGCGCAGACCGTCGAAGTCATCTGCCTCTACCTCCGCGAAAAAGCCGTCCGCCCGCTCCTCCACGATCGCACCGATCGCTTCATGCCCTTCCTCTGGACCGTCTTCTTCTTCATCCTTGTCAACAACCTGCTCGGCCTCATACCCATCCTCGACGTCATCCACCTCATCAACAGCGACTGGAAGGCCCAGCACCGCGCCCCCATCGGTGGCACACCCACCAGCAACATCGCCGTGACCGCTGTCCTCGCCTTCATCTCCTTCCTCGTCATCAACGCCGCAGGAATCAAGGAACTCGGCATCGGCGGCTATCTCAAGCACCTCACCGGCGGCGCCCCGCCATTCATCTGGCCCATCCTCGTCCCTGTCGAGATCCTCGGAACCTTCATCAAGCCCGTCGCGCTCGCCATCCGACTCTTCGCGAACATGACCGCCGGCCACGTTCTCCTCGCAACGCTCTTCATGTTCGTCGGCATGTCACTCAAATCAGGTCTCGCCGTCGGCGCGCCCGTCACAATCATCTCATGCATCGGTGCCATCGCCATCATGTTCCTCGAGCTCTTCGTCGCCTTCCTGCAGGCCTTCGTCTTCATGTTCCTCAGCACCGTCTTCATCTCACAGCTCTCTCACCACGGCGATCACGACCACTCACACGACCACGCACACGACCACTCACACGGGGGACACCCACACCCCGCGCACTGATCCGATCCACAGACCTGCCCACGACGGGGAAGGGCAGAGGTCGAAAATATCTCCCGCCCCGCGCACTCTCGTCGCGGCGCTCTTCCCCGGGGAAACACACAGTCACTCGTTTCAGAAAGGCACTCGACCCATGAAGACCATGATCAAGAACGTCCTCGTCGCCTCCGGCCTCGTCGCCCTCTTCGGCGCCACCGCCCACGCACAGGCCGCTCCCGCCGACACCATCGGAAAGGGCCTCGCCGCCATCGGCGCCGGCCTCGCCGTCGTCGGCGGCGGACTCGGCATCGGACTCATCGGCAAGAGCGCCGTCGAGTCCATCGCCCGCCAGCCCGAGGCCGCAGGACCCATCGGCACCAACATGATCCTCACCGCCGCACTCGTCGAAGGCGCAACCCTCTTCGCCGTCGTCGTCGGCCTCCTCGCCGCTCTCTGATCGGCACTCGCCCGCATCCCACCGTGGCGGCCTCGAAAGACGCCGCCGCGGCTTCCTCTCCCCGCCCGGGGAGCTCTATCGATCGAACACCCCACGGAGATCCCTCCGATGACGCGTCTGTTCCGCATCCTCGTCGCACTCACACTCCTCGCCTTCACACCCATGGCCATCTCCGGCAGCGTCGCGCACGCCGCGCCCGACACCTCACACGCCGGCGACCACGGACATGAAGCCGTCGGTCCCGTCCCGACCGTCAAACAAGCCATGGCGCCCGCCCTCGCCACGGTCATCGTCTTCGTCATCGTCCTCTTCATCCTCTCCACACAGGTCTGGCCCAAGATCACCAAGGGACTCGCCGACCGCGAAGCCAAGATCCGCGCCGAGATCCAGAACGCCGAAGACGCCCGCAAGCAGGCCAAGGAGGCCCTCGAGCAGTACCAGCAGAATCTCGCCGAGGCCCGCGCCGAGGCAAATAAGATGATCGAGCAGGCACGCCTGCAGCAGCAGACACTCGCCAACGAACTCAAGGCAAAGGCCGACGCCGAACTCGCTGCCATGCGCGAGAAGGCCATGCGCGACATCGACGCCGCCAAACGCTCCGCACTCTCCGAGATCTACGCAGAGTCCACCGCCCTCGCGACAACCATCGCCGGCAAAATCCTCCGCCGCGAGCTCGGCGTATCCGACAACCAGCGACTCGTCGATGAATCCCTCGCCGAACTCGGCAAGCACCGCAACTGACGGCTCTTGGGTACGTCGGCTCTCCGAGCCGACACGGTTCGAGTCCTCATTCTCCCCGTCCGACGGAGCCCTCCATGCCCCTCATCGAGTCACAACCCGACGCACTCGCCCGCACCTACGCACGCTCGCTCTTCGAGCTCGTCAATGCGTCCGGCGGCCGCGGAGCCATCGAGACCGTCCTCGGACAACTCGAAGACATCCTCGAACTCGCCCGCCAGAACGCACACTTCAGCGAGTTCCTCGCCTCACGCGTTGTACCCGCCGCCCAACGCTCCGAATCCCTCCAACGCATCTTTTCCAACCGCGCCGATCCGCTCGTCGTCAACTTCCTCAGGGTTCTCAACGACAAGGGACGCCTCTCCCACCTCCACGCCATCGTCGCCTCATTCGACGCACTCGCCCAAGAGATGTTCGGACGCATCGAGGTCGATGTCTTCACCGCAGAACCCCTCACCTCCGAGGGCCTTTCCGCCATCAAGAACAAGCTCGCCGCCTGCCTCGGCAAGGACATCGTCCTCCATCCCTACACCGACGGCTCCATGATCGGCGGCGTCAAGTTCCGCATCGGCGACCAACTCGTCGACGCCTCCATCGCCACCCAGCTCCGACACATGCGCGACACACTCGACGGCCCCGGCGCATCCCGCCTCCGCGCCCGCGCCAAGGACGTCCTCGGCGGCTGATCTCCCGCTCCGCACCGCTTCCCACGCATAGCATCGCCCTTCGCCCGCTCCGCAACGGACGGTGCAACGACGATGCACGGACGCGACCACCAGCAACCCCAAGAGCCCTCGCTCCAGCACGATTCATCACCAGACGGTGCCGGCGCGATCGCCCCCGCTCCGCCCGGCTCCCTCCTGCCTGATCCGACACAACTCGAACAGATCACGCCCGCCACTCCCGCCCCCTTCCGTCCCTCTCGCCTGGGCGTGCTCCGCCACGCCCACTACCGAACCATCTTCATCGCCGCCTTCGGCTCCTACCTCGGCAGCTGGTTCGAGTTCGTCGCCATCCGCTGGATCGTCTCGCAGCAGACCAAGTCCGAGGCCTGGATGGGATACCTCGCCGCCGCCCAGCTCGGGCCGACGCTCATCCTCGGCATGTTCGGCGGCCTCGTCGCCGATAGCGTCAACCGCAAGACCCTCATCGTCGTGACCCAGGTCTGCATGATGGTCATCGCCCTCGCGATGGCCGCCGCCGCGTACGTCGGCTTCGCAACACCCCGAGTGCTGCTGGCCCTGATGCTGGCGCACGGCATCGCCGTCGCCTTCAACATGCCCGCGTGGCAGGTGCTCACCCCGCGCCTCGTGCCGCGCGAGGATCTCTCGAAGGCCATCACCCTCAACGGGATCTCCTTCAACGCCGCACGCGTCATCGGCCCTGCCACCGGCGGGCTCATCATGAAGGCCTTCCAGGGCGCGGCCCCCGTCGCCGTGGCCGGCACCGCCATCGTCGCGGCGGACGCCCTGGGGCCGGCAGCCGCCCCCACAACCGACAACGCCGCATCCATCAGCCGCGGCGTCTCCGCGCTTCTTCTCTTCAACGCCATCACCTTCATCGGCGTGCTGCTCGCGGTCCTCACGACGCCGGATGCGCCGGCGCCCGCCGAGCTCCGCGGCGCGTGGAAGAAGCCCGGCATCGCCTGGAAACGCACAGCCGAGGCCCTCTCGTGGACGTGGCGACGCAAGGGGCCGCGTGCCGCCCTCATCGCCATCGTCATCTTCGCTGTTCTTGCCACACCCATCATGCAGCTCATGCCGCTGATGGTCTCGGAGGTCTACGCCCGACAGGAAGATGTCTTCGGCATGCTGCTCGCGCTCATGGGGTGCGGCGCGGTCGTCGGCGGCTTCGCCATGAAACTCATCCCCAAGTGGTACCCCATGCACCACTTCATCCCGGTCAGCATCCTGGGCGCAGGGCTCTCGATCCTCACCTTCTCGCTCATCAACGTTGAGACCTACGCCTACCCCGTCATGTTCATCATCGGGATCTTCTGGATGTGGGGGTTCAACGCCTGCAATGTGGCCATCCAGCACCTGGTTTCAGAGGAGATGCGCGGGCGCGTCTCCGCCGTCGTCAACAGCATCGCCCTCGGCCTCATGCCGGTCGGCACGTGGGTCGCTTCCGCGGCGGGTCACAGCGCGGAGCACACGCTGAAATCCGTGAGGCCCGAGTGGATACATGCCGGCTCCGCGACGCAGCTCGGCCTCGCGATTGTGTCTGCCGCGCTCATCGCCGCCGCTCTGGTCATGCTCATCTGGCGCACGCCCGAGGTCGATGGCATCGAGCCCGGACAGCCCGGCTACGACCGCAAGCCCGGATTCTGGCGCGGGATTACTGCGTCGGCGCACAGGCCGAGCGTAGAGAAGAACTCACCACGGAGGACCACGGAGGGCCACTGAGCGAGGCAATGGGGAATGGGAAAGACGAAGAGTGCTCAACGCGGAGGGCCACGAGTGGGCTGCGGAGCAGAAGCGGACGATGGCGGTGAGCAGGACCCGGGAGTGAGTCGATCGAGTGGCGTGGCCGCGCCCCCCACAGCGCGGCCATGTGTGTCATCTGGTGATGGTGAAGAGGTGCGTTCTTCATCGCATGCCTGCACTTCGTGCAAGCATGCCACCCGGGAGAGGTCCGCATCGTCCTTGAGGGACAAAGCGAGGGGTAAGTCACGGAGAGCACCCGCCCCCCCACTCGCGTGAAGCGTCGGGCTTGAGAGCGAAGAGTCGGAAGAAGAGATCCGCTCGTTCACAGTCGCGGTTCGATTGGAGAGCGAGGTGTTGCTGTCGTTCGCAGTGGCTGACAAGCAGCCAGTGGCACGGGCGAGCTTGGAGTCGTCGATGGGGACGATGCGGGAGAGTCGGTAGAGATGGTGGCAGGCGCGGCGTGCGCCCTCGGCTCTGCGGAGTTCGATGCGCTGGGCTTGCAGCGATGTGCCCGCCAGGATCGCTTCGCCGGGCAAGAACGCGCGGTCGGCGCTCTGGTTCAGGTGTGAGGGTGGGAGCGGGTCGTGGCGTGACGCGGCGGAGGCCAGGTGTTCGTGCTGGGCTCGGAGTTGACGCGCGTGGGCGCGGGCTTCGGTGTAATCGTCGATGATGGTCTGCAGGACGCCGACGGTGGAGGCGAGCGTGACGGAGGCGGCCATGCGGGTGTGGGCGCAGCCGCCTTTCTCGATGACGAGCATCTTCTCGCGCGTATCTGGCTCGGTGAGCCACATGGCGAGGATGTCGACGGCGATGCGGAAGTCGCGCGCGACCGAGCAGAGCGATGAGCCGGGGTGGCAGAGCGCGGAGAGGATGGGGCTGTGGAGGTGGGCGGGGATGAGGGAGGAGTCGGAAGAGGGGGGCGAATCGGAAGATGAGTTGAACGCGGAGGACGCGGAGGAACGCGAAGGAAGAGGTTCACCACTGAGGGCCACGGAGGACCACGGAGGAAGCGATGAAGAGGGGGGAAATGGGGAAGAGGGTGAAGGGGCAGAAGAGGACTCAACGCGGAGGGCCGATCCATCCAAAGCCGAAGACACACCGCTCTGGAGAGCGGTGCCACCGGGAGGGGTGTCACCGAAAGGAGTTGTCGCGGGTGGTGCGACCATGAGTACGGTGAATGTACGCCATGGCGGCGGGCGTGTCAATGGGTTTTGTTTGGTGTTGGAGAGAATTGATGGAAGTCGTTGGAAGGGAGTTGGTTGCGCGGAGATGAGAGGGGGGTGGGGAGCGTGGCGCAGGGGGCGATGCCCCCTGCAACCCCCGTCGAGCAGAGCCGGGGGCATCCGCCCCGCTCCACCAAGGATGCCGCTGCGCGGGCGGCTTCTCCGTGGGTTGCGGTCGCGAGGCACGACCTTACCCACAGCTGGCCACTTTCGGGCCTGCGGCCCACAGGACATGGGTCGCCTCTGGCGACTGGAAGGCGTTTGAAGGATGCGCTGCGCGGCACATGTACTAGATGCTGCAGCGACGCCTTCGGCGTGCGCCTTGCATCTGGCGACCAACGCACGCCCATTTCATGGGCGGAGGACGGAGACGAAGAGCACAGAACTTGCCGCAGAGCCGGCAACTTCTGTGGCACGGCGCGAGGTGAAGTCGGCGCCACCTGCCGAGTGCCTTAGCCCGTTGTGGCGAGCTTGTACTCGGCGCAGGCGCTGACGGGTGAGACCTGCAAATGAGCGTGATTTCAGATGGCCTGCATGTGGAGAGTCCAGTCCTCATCGCCCTCGGGGTAGTGGGCCGGATCTTCGATTTCCCAATGTCCCTCTTCGCCCGTGAGGACGCAGTTGTAGCGGCCGGGCGGAACTTCGGCGACGTGCCGCGAACCGAGGCCGTCCTCGCGCTCGACATCGACCCAGACGAGTCGCCCGGTCTTGCACGTGATGACGGCTTCGTACTCGTTGCCGATAAGAGGAGCGAGGCCGGTAAACGGGAACTGCGTTGAGTCTGGCGAGTGGAGTACGACGCGAAGTCGGAAGGTGCCCCAGAGCACGAGAATCCATGCGATGCCCTGCTCGGCTCGCATCCGATCCACGAAGTACCCATTGAACTGGAACAGCCGGATGTCCGATCCCCGCGTGGTCGAGTGCCATGCGTTCGAGGCGAGCGAGGGCGTGTGCATGGGTGACTGCTCGTCGCAGACCGCGAGGTATAAGCCGACAGGCCGCATGATGCACGTTCCGACGTCGCGAAAGTGGTGAGGTTGCGGAGGTTGCATGGCGATCGGTCCAGTAGGCTTCGTGCGAATCAGATTCGAGCGTACTTTGCGTCGACCGATAGTCTAACGATTGCGTACTCAGGGCTCCATCCAAGAAAGCAATCGCGGTCCGTGGTGCAGATTGTTGACGGTGAATCCTTGCGCCAATCGTGGCCATGCGGCAACGTTGTTCAAGCCTCTTCAGCGCCCAAACGACGGATTCGCGAACCCAGGGCACGCTTGAGTGTGCGGCGCGTTGGATATGCGGAATCGCTTCCTTTGCCCCGAGAGAGGCCAGGGCGCGGATGATGTCGCCTCGGAGCAATCCTCGAGAGCTCGGTAGACTCGAGAGAAGCAACGGAATCGCGACGGGATTGCCGATATTGTGAAGTGCCCGCGCGATGTGACGTCGGTTGCCGGGAGTCTCAAGCGGGAACCTGCGGCACAGTTCTGGTACGGCTCGTGCATTGCGGAACTTGGAGCATGCGATGATGGCGCTGCGGCGAGCCGCTTCTGTGCCCCGCGAGAGGTCGCCGGTTCGATACGAACTTGATGACGAGCGAGCGGGCAAGTAGGAGGATAAGGGGTTTCAGACTCCGCAGCACTCCGCGGCCTTGGCTTTGAGCGCATGCTCCTGTCTCCCATTGCCAAGAACGCCCTCGCTCGCGCTTCGGGCCTTGTTCGCGATCCCGACTCCTCCGTGCCCCTCAGTGGCCCTCCGTGGTGAACTTCCCCGGGGTTTGGTCGTACTGGAAACGTCATCCCGAGCTTGCGCTCGGGGCTCCCTTGGTCCCTCTACCATTCCCCCGCATGTTCACACGGCGTCCAACCAGGCAGATCTCCGTCGGTGATGAGCGCGTCGGCATTGTCCGCATCGGCGGCGGGGTTCCCGACCGTGCGGGCAACCCCACCACCGCCGCGCCGGTCTCCGTCCAGACGATGACGGCCGGGTACACGCACGATGTCGAGAAGTGCATCGCGGAGATCCACAAGCTTGCTGCGGCGGGGGCGGACATCGTGCGCGTGGCGGTGCCGGAGAAGAAGGACACCGATGCGCTCCGCGAGATCCTGCCGGCGGTGAAGGTGCCGATCGTCGCGGATGTCCACTTCCACTTTCAGCGGGCTCTTGAGGCCGTGGATGCGGGCGTCCACAAGATCCGGCTCAACCCCGGCAACATCAGCGACCGCAAGCAGGTGATCGACGTCATTCAGGCGTGCAAGGCGAGGAACCTGCCGATCCGCGTGGGCGTGAACGAGGGGTCGATCATCGAGCGCAAGGACAAGCAGAAGCGCCAGAAGGAACTCGGCGCGGTCTTCAGCGAGCACAAGCACGGGTATCTGCTGGCGATCATGATCGCGAAGCTCGAGGAGTACCTCGATATCTTCTACGAGCAGGATTTTTACGACATTTCAATCTCGGCTAAGTCGATGGATGCCGCGCTGGTGATCGATGCCTACAGCGAGATCAGCAAGCGGTTCGACCATCCGCTGCACCTCGGTGTGACGCACGCGGGGCCGAAGGAGACGGGGTGCATCAGGTCGATTGCCGCGCTCTCGGGGCTGCTCACGCGAGGGATCGGCGACACGATCCGCATCTCGTACGCCAACGACCCGATCTATGAGGTTGAGGATGGGCTGGAACTCTTGTGGTCCTTGTCGCTGCGCGAGCGAAAGGGTGTCGATCTCATCGCCTGCCCGACGTGCGGGCGCATCCAGGTCGATCTCTTCACGCTCGTGCAGGATGTCCGCAAGCAGCTCGCGGCACAGGTCACCGTGCCGATGAAGGTGGCGGTCATGGGATGCATCGTCAACGGGCCGGGCGAGGCGGAGGGCGCGGACGTCGCGGTCTTTGCCGGGGATCGGCGCGGCATCATCTACGTGCAGGGCGAGAAGGTCGCGAACGTGCCCGAGCCGGAGATTCTGGAGAGGTTGCTCGCGGAGTGTCTGGCGTTCCAGGGGCGGGTGCTGCGGGGCGAGGCGAAGCTGGGTGAGAAGAAGGTGGACATCGTGCCGCCGGACCCGATCGGGGAACTGGGGAGCGGGTGGGAGAAGATCGCGCGGGAGAAGCTGAGCACGCACTCGGCTGGATCCGGGCCTCGGGTGACACCCCCTACACAGGTCACATTTGGCCAAACTTGATCATAAAGAACGTTTTTGTTCAGAAAATCGGCCTGTGCTTGCTGAGAAAAACGTGAAGAACGTTCAGCACTGAATCGACCCGGTTGAGCGATCCGAAGGCAAAATTGCTGGTATCGTCAGCCACGTGAGGGTCGTCATGACTTCATCGCATGTTGAGCGCGGACAACCTCTCCCTGTGAATCGTTCAGCCCTTCCGGAGCCGGAGCTTTCGTTATCGCCGAAGGAGTTGGCTGCGGCGGTTGGGCTGAGCGAGTCAACGCTGAAGCGATGGGTTGACTCGGGCGTGATCGCCGCGGCGAAGACGCCGGGCGGGCACCGACGGATCCCGAGATCTGAGGCGATTCGGTTGATTCGCGATTCGAAGTTGTCGCTGGTGAACCCGGATCTTCTGGGTGTTCAGGATGTGGACACGGCCCGGGACACGCCGACCTCGCCGGGGCTTGAGGGTCTGCGGCTGTACGAGTTGCTGCGCGATGGGCAGGAGCGGCACGCACGCGGGCTTTTGATCTCCCTCTATCTGTCGGGGCGTTCGGTGATCGAGATCTGCGACGGGCCGGTGCGGGAGGCGATGCATCGCATCGGCGAGTTGTGGCGGCACGAGGAGTCTGGGATCTATCGCGAGCACCGGGCCAGCGACATCATGGTGAACGCGCTGAATCATCTGCGCGGGCTGCTGCCGGTTCTGCCGGAGGACGCGCCGCTTGCGATCGGCGCGTCGCCGTCGGGCGACCCTTATGTGATTCCGTCGCTGATGGCGTCGATTGTGTTGGAGTCGGCGGGGTTCAGGACCAGCAACATGGGGCCGGACCTGCCGCTCTCGGCTTTGCGGGCCGCGGCTGCGGACCTCACGCCGTCGCTGGTCTGGCTGAGCGTGAGTTGTGATGAGATCTCCGCGAGCACGGGCCAGGATGCGCTGCGACTTGCGGATGATCTTGCCGCACGGCGGATCGCGTTCGTGATCGGTGGGCGAAGCCGGGCACTCATCCCGTCGAGCCCGAACGCTCATCACGCCATGTCGATGGGCGAGCTGGTCGCGTTTGCGAAGGGCGTGTTCACGACACAGTGAGCAGCGTTCAGAGGCGGCTCTCAGCGGCGCGGGCGTGGGCCTCAAGGCCTTCGAGCCGGGCGAAGCGGGCGATGTCGGCGACGAGGAGAGGGCTCGGGATGGAAGCTGCGGATTGAAGGAATGTTCGTGCCTTCAAGAAGGTGAACACCGACAGCCCAGCGAACGAGCGGGCCGTGCCGCCGGTGGGGAGCGTGTGATTCGGTCCGACGCCGTAGTCGCCGAAGACTTCTGCGGCGGCCGATCCGATGAAGATCGCGCCGTAGTTCGAGCAGCGTGGGGCGAGTGCGTCGGCGTCTCGGGTGATGATCTCAAGGTGCTCGGGTGCGATCTCGTCGGATGCGGCGATGGCGTCGTCGATGGAGTCGACGAGGCAGACGAAGCCGTTGCTGAGGGATGCGCGAGCGATCACGGCGGTCGGCAGCGTTTCGAGTTGGCGGGAGAGCTCGGCGTTCACTCGCGCGGGGAGCGCGGCGTCGGTGGTGACGAGCATGGGGATCGCGTCGGGGTCGTGCTCGGCCTGCGCGAGCAGGTCGGCGGCGATCGTCGCGGGGTCGGCGGTCTCGTCGGCGATGATGAGCAGTTCGCTGGGGCCGGCGAGCATGTCGATGGCGACGCGGCCGGAGACGAGCTGCTTTGCCGCGGTCACGAAGCGATTGCCGGGACCAGCGATGGCGTCGCAGCGAGGGACAGGACCTGCGCCGTAGGCGAACGCGCCGATAGCCTGGGCACCGCCGATGGCGATGAGGCCGTCGACGCCGGCGATGGCGGCGGCGGCGAGGGTTGCGTCAGACGGACGAGGTGAGGCGAGCCAGACTTCGCGGACGCCTGCGGCCCGGGCGGTGATGGCGGTCATGAGGACGCTGGAGGGGAGTGGATAGCGGCCGCCTGGGGCGTAGCAGCCGGCGCGCTCGACGGGGGCGATCTTGTGGCCCATGCTGCCGCCGATGGGCGAGGGGATGCTCAGATCCGTGATCGAGGTGCGTTGTGCGAGTGCGAAGGCGCGGATGCGATCGGCGGCACTCTCGAGGACGCGGCGGTCAGCGTTGTCGATGCGGTCGAGGGCGGCGCGGGCACGCGAGGGGGGGACGATGATCTCGTCGGCAGACGTCACGTCGCCGAGGCGGATGGCGTGGGAGGCGACAGCGTCGAGGCCGCGCTCGCGCACGTCGGTGAGGATGCGGGAGGCGATGGCGAGCGTGTCGGCATCGAGGGGGTCTTTGCGGGAGAGACGGATGTCGGCGGGTGCGATGAGGTTGAGGAGAGGGGCGGTCATGGTGTGGCCTCTGCGGGCGGTGCGGTCATGGGCGGCTTCGCGTTTCCGGGCCGTCGCGTGGCCTTCCTGGCGCGGCGATCGAGTTCACGCTCGACATCGGCGAGTGGGACGCCCGCGCCGGCGAGGCGGGCGAGGGTGAAGTAGAGAACATCGGCGGCCTCGCGGGCGATGTGGTCCCGCTCGGTCGCTTCCATCAGTTCACCGGCTTCTTCGAGGAGTTTGGCGCGGAGGAGTGAGGGGTCGCGGAGGAGGCGTGAGGTGTAAGAAGAGGTATCAACGCGGATGGCCGCGGAGGACCGCGGAGGGGTAAGGGGGGCATGAGGAAGGGCACCGACGTCAAGCTGGTCAGTGGCACGCGCGATGGTGGTGAGTCGGGATTCGAGAGAGGCGAGGCCACGGGCGGTACCGAAGCAGGTGCGTGTGCCTGTGTGGCAGAAGCCGCCGGCTTGTGTCACGGTGAAGCGGAGGGTGTCGCGGTCGCAGTCGAGGTCGACGCGGAGGAGTTCCTGGGTGTCGCCGGAGGTTTCACCCTTTCGCCAGATGCCTGCGCGGCTGCGGGAGTGGTAGATGCCGCGGCGTTCGGAGAGGGCGAGTCGGATGGACTCGGGTGACGAATAGGTAAGACCGAGGGCTGCACCTCGTTCGTCGGCGACGATGGTGGGAAAGAGGCCGTCGGGGCGGTCGGTGCGAAGCATGGCGAGGAGGGCATCGGCGATGGTGAAGGTGCCGGTGTAGAGGGCCATGCCGATCTGGGCGTCGATGCCGAGGCGATCGAGGGCGGCGATCTCTTCTGGGCTGCGCACGCCCCCTGCGACGGTGAGTCGGCAGCCGAGCGAGCGGGCGAGTTCGCCGAGTTCTGCGGCTCGCTCCATGTTGGTGCCCTGCATGGTGCCTTCGACTTCGACGAAGGTGACGAGGAACTCTGCGGCGTATTCGGCGAGGTCGCGCATGCGGTCGGCGATCTTGGTGCCTGTGGAGGCGGTCCAGCCGTGGGTGACGACATCGCCATCGCGTGCGTCGAGGGCGGCGATGACACGCTCGCGGGGGAGGTCGCGCAGGACCTCGGGGACGGCGCGCGTGCCGAGGACGACGCGGGTCGCGCCGGCGTCGAGCCAGCGGATGGCGGTTCGGGCGTCGCGGATGCCGCCACCGACGCGGCAGTCGGCGATGCCGAGCAGCGGCTCGATGAGCGACTCGTTGGTGCCCTTCCCGAGTGCGGCATCGAGATCGACGACGGCGATTTCGCCGACGAGGCCGAAGTTGCGGGCGATGGGCGCTGGGTCGCCGGCGTCGATGACCTTGCGTTTGCCCTGCACGAGCTGCACGGTCTGGCCGCCCATGAGATCGATCGAGGGGATGATCATGCGACATACTCCTCGGCGGCGTCGTTCGACGGTTCTTCGCGGCGGACGCGGAGGCCGAGGTCGGCGAGTTCGCGCTTGATCGCGTCTGGGGTTGTGATGCCGTCGTGGAAGATGCTGGCGGCGAGCACCGCGTCGGCGCCGGCCCTGACGGCATCGGCGAGGTGCTGCGCGTGGCGCGCGCCGCCGGAGGCGATCACGGGGATCTCGACGGCGGAGGCGATGAGGGCGAGCAGATCGAGGTCGTACCCATCGCCGGTGCCGTCGCGATCGAAGGAGGTGAGGAGGATCTCACCTGCGCCTCGCGACTGGCCTTCGACGGCCCACTCGAGTGCATCCAGCGGCTCGGTTCTCGTGCCGGAGCGGGTCAGAACTGTGTAGGTGGGTGCCTCTGCGGTCCGTGCTTCGGTGCGTGCGGCGTCGATGGCGAGGACGGCACACTGGCGTCCGAAGCGTTCGGCGAGGCGGGTGATGAGGGACGGATCGCGGACGGCGGCGGAGTTCACGCTCACTTTGTCCGCGCCGGCGTCGAGCAGGCGGGCGGCGTCTTCGATCGAGGCGATGCCGCCACCCACGGTGAGCGGGATGGAGAGGACACGGCGGATGGCTCTGACGGTTCTCGCGGCGGTGGCTCTTGCTTCGTTGGTGGCGCTGACGTCGAGCATGACGATCTCGTCGGCGCCGGTCTGTTCGTACATGGCGGCGCGGGAGGCAGGATCTCCGGCATCGCGCAGGCCCTGGAAGCGGACGCCCTTGACGATGCGTCCGTCGCGGACATCAAGACAGGGGATCACGCGTGTGGTCAGCATCGGGCGACCCCTGATGAGTCAGCGGCGTTCGTGGCCAGGTGTTGGATCGGCTCCGCGACTGTGTCGAAGCCCTCGTGTTCGGGAAGTTCGATGGACGGGCGTCCGATCACCCAGCGGCGGATGAGGTCGAGCCCCCAGCGGCCGCTGAGTTCGGGATGGAACTGTGTGGCGACGACGAGGCGGTCTCCATCGCCCTGTTCGATGGCGGCGACGGGGTTGGACTGGCCGTGGGTGAAGGTGCTGCCGCGCCAGCCGCGGGGGATCTCGGGGAGTGCGTAGGAATTCGCGAAGTAGGCGAAGCCGCCGGTGAGCGTGCGGCAGGAGTGCGTGGGTGTGGTGAGGTTCCAGCCCATCTGGGGAACGCGGAGCCCGGGGGCGCTTTCGAGGCGTCGGACAGTGCCGTCGATTACGCCGAGCCCGGCGATGCCGGGGGACTCTTCGGAGCGGCGAGCGAGGAGTTGGAGGCCGAGGCAGATGCCGAGGGTGGAGCGGCCGACGGCGAGACGCTCGCGGATCGCTGAGACGAGTCCGCGTTGCGTGAGTTCGGACATGGCAGCACCGAAGGAACCAACGCCGGGGAGGACGAGGCGATCGGCCAGAAGGATGTCGGCGGGGTCCGAGGTGAGGATCGGGCGTGCGCCGACTCGGGACAGGGCGGCGGCGACGGAGGCGAGGTTTGCGGAGCCGGTGCGGACGATGTAGACATCGCGTGCGGCTCCCGGGTCTGGTGTGTACGGGGTTTCTGGTTCCGGATTCGAGACCATCAGAGCACCCCCTTGGTGCTGTTGGAGATGTCGGTGGGTGAGAGGGTGGGATCTCGGCGGACGGCGTCGCGGAGGGCGAGGCCGAGGGCTTTGAAGGCGGCTTCGGCGCGGTGGTGGTCGTTGGCTCCTTTGAGGACGTCGGCGTGGAGGGTGAGGCGGGCGGAAACGGCGAGGGTCGTGAGGGCGTGGGTGATGTTCTCGCAGGCCCATTGGCCGATGGCGGGGCGCGTGAGGCCGAGGTCGATGGAGGCGGTTGCGCGGGTGGCGAGATCGACGACGGCGCGGGCGAGGGCCTCGTCGAGCGGGGCGTAGGCGTGGGCGAACCGGACGAGGCCGGCGCGATCGCCGAGCGCCTTGTCGATGGCTTGTCCGAGGACGATGAAACAATCCTCGGAGGTGTGGTGGTCGTCGACGTGGAGGTCGCCCTGTGCAATGAGGTCGAGGTCGAAGCGAGCGAAGAGGGCTAGGGTCGCGAGCATGTGGTCGAGGAAGCCGATGCCGGTTTTGACCGAGGCGCGGCCGGAGCCGTCGAGGACGAGGTCGGCGGTGATGGAGGTCTCGCGGGTGGATCGCTCGATGCGGGCGCGGCGGAGTGCCGGGTTGGAGCGTTCAGATGAGAGCACGCTTGTGGGTGTGGTCGTCAAGGGAGCAGCTCCGTGATCTTTGTGACAGTGTTGAGGATGCGTGCCGCGCCGGATGCGACGAGGGATCGACCGGCCTCGAAGGCACGTTCTTCCGTTGCGCGATCTCCCGGCGCGAGGACGCCGATGGATGCGACGCCGGCGCGTCGCGCGGCGACGAGGTCGTCGGGGGTGTCGCCGATCATCCACGCGGCGTGTTCGCCGAGGCGTTCGAGGGCGATGGTGATTGGGCGCGGGTCGGGCTTCGGGGGGGCGTCTTCCATCGTGACGACGGCGGCGAAGAGGTCGGCGAGGCCGAAGTGGTTGAGGAAGCGTTCGGCGTCGCGACGTGGTCGGCCGGTGACGATCGCAAGGGTGAACCTGCGTGCGAGGGATTCGAGCTGGGCGCGATCGATGAGCAGGGATTCGGTCTGCCAGAGGCCCGGCGAGCGTGCTGCGTTGTCGGGATCGCCCTGGTAGAAGGACTCGAAGGTGCGGATGACGTCTTCGAGCGGCACATCGACGCCACGCGCGAGGAGCAGGCGGCGGGTGAGGACCCAGTCGTTGTTGGCGTTGCCGGCGTCTTTCGCTCGTGCGATGTCGGCGGCGGAAAGGTTTACACCGAACGCGGCGGCTGTGCGCACGATCGCCTGTCGGTATGAGGTGGAGACGTCGGCAAGGACACCGTCCATGTCGAAGAGGATGGCGCGGGGGCGCAGCGCGGAGGTCAGGGCGTTGCAGAGGCGATTGAAGGCGGCCGGCTCGCCGGGGAGCGTGATGCGGAGGTAGGACTCGAGGGGTGTGCCGCCGGGGAAGCGGCGCACGCCGATGCCCTGTGAGGCGAGGAGGTCGGCGACAAGGTGGGCGCTTGGGATCGGGTTGTGGAGAGAGGGATCGAAGCGAGCGAGGACGAAGTTGGCCTGGGATTCGATGGGCTCGGCTCCGAGGTCGCGGAGGTGGGCTGTGAGTTCGCGCCGTTCGAGTCGGACGCGACGGATGGAGCCCTCGACGCGGGTGCGGCCGGCGTCGTACCAGGCGGATGCGAGGGCGAGGGAGGGGCCGCTGACGGCGTAGGGGTGGCCGACGGCGCGGAGCCAGTTGATGACCTCGGTGGGACCGATGGCGTATCCGACGCGGGCTCCGGCGAGGCCCCATGCCTTCGAGAATGTGCGCACCGCGACGGCGTTCGGCAGGGAGAGGACGACGCCGGTGAGGTCCTCATCGGCGAACTCGGCGTAGGCGAGATCGACGACGAGGAGCCCGGCGGGAATCGCTGCGGCGAGGCGGCGGATGGCCTCTGCGGGGATCGCCTGGCCGGTGGGGTTGTTGGGTGTAACGACGAAGATGGCGGAGGTGCGTGGTCCGATCCTCGACTCGATCGCGTCGATGTCGAAGGGTTCGCCGAGCCATGGGGCCTCGACGACGTCGCCACCGGAGAGGCGGACGTAACGAGCGAGCATCTCGAAGGTCGGGGTGGTGAGGATCGCCTCGCGTCCGGGGGAGAGGACGGCGCGAGTGATCCGTTCGAGGGCGTCGTCAGCGCCTGCGGTGACGATGACGCGATCGGGGGCGACGTTGTTGCGTGCCGCGATCTGGGATTCGAGGGATGCTGCGGATGGGTATCTGCGGAGGATGTCCGCGATGCCCGGCCGGAGCCATTCGAGGAGGATGCCGGAGGGCGCAGGGCCCTCGTTGGCGTCGAGCTTGAGGTCGATGGGGCGTGGCTGCGCGCCGGGGGAGTAGGGCTTGAGGGCGCGGATGAGGGGCGCGGGGCGTGGGCCACGGATGGTGTTGGTGTGCGAGAGCGTGTTGTCGTCGAGCGAGGCGCGGGCGCTTTCGCTGGAGAGACTGTCGGCGGTTGCGGAGGCCATGAGTCGGCCCTTTCGTGTGTGTCTGGCGGGAGCGGCGGTGGTTCGCGTTTCCCGGGATGTGCTATGGAACGACCTGTGCGATGGGAGAGATGACGAGATCGGTGCCGCCGGCCTGCTTGATTGCGGGGATCAGTCTGGGGAGCCGATCCCTCGGGACGGCGGCCTTGACCGCGAAGGCGCGGGGCTGGGAGAGGGACTGGCTACACGTGCCGGCGTGGAGCGGGGAGATGGTCGGTTGTCGCATGCAGGGGAGGATGGCGACGACGGCGTCGAGGTTCTCGGCGGGGACGTTGACTTCGAGCATGATGCGTTTGCGGGCCTCGAGCACGGAGGAGAGGAGGAGGGCGAGATCGTTGATGGTGGCGCGTTTGGCGTCGTCGGCCATTGCGGCGCGGCTAGCGTAGAGGCGGGTGGAGGATGAGAGGAGTTCGTCGACGATCTCCAGCCCGTTGGCGGCGAGGGTCGCGCCGGAGGCGGCGATATCGACGATGCAGTCGGCGTCTTCGGGGGGGAAGACCTCGGTCGCGCCGTAGGAACGGACGAATCGGGCGTCGAGGTCGCGTGTAGCGATCCACTGACGCGTGAGGCGTTCCATCTCGGAGGCGACGACGAGGGGACGGCGCGGGAGGCGGCCATCTTCCAGGATCTGGCGGGGCGCGGCGGCGACGACGCGGACGCGGTCGAGCCCGGTGTCGAGGACTTCGACGACGTCGGCGTTGAGTTCGGCGACCCAGTCGGCGCCGGCGAAGCCGACATCGCGCGAGCCGATCTCGAGCATCTCGATGATGTTCTGGGGCTTGAGGATCTTGGCTTCGACGCCGGGAAGGGAGAGGGTGGGGCGATAGCCGCGGGCGGAGGCGGAGAGACGGATGCCGGCCTCGGCGAGGAGTGCGACGACGCCCTCGTACATGCGTCCCTTGGGGATGCCGACGTGGAGGGTGGCCTGCGCGTCGGGGGACGCGGGTCTCGCGTTCGTTGTGGAGGAGGGGCGGTTCTGGGATCGGGGGGCGTTGAGCGTGGTCATGTTCCGGGGTCCTGGTTTGGGCTCCCGGCCGACACGCTCGCTGGCAATAGCGAACGACGCCGGCTTTCGGGAGCCGGCGTCGCGTGTGGTCTATCTGCTGCTCAGAGCGACCGCACCATCACCGGCGCACGCCTGCGGCGTGCTGCTTCATGCAATGATGAAGTTGGTGAAGGGCTTTGGTCACGGGGAGAGTGTTCCGTCGGATGGGGTTCCAGTCAAGGGTTCGGCGGCTGGTTCGTGTGGATTCACGTATCGCTGATAGATGTTGGGGGAATTTGTTTGGTGGAGTTGTTGGTGGATTACCCGCCGCGACCGGGGATTGGGCCGTCTGGGGGGGCGTGGCCTGGGGTGCCTTCGGGCGGATTTTCGGGCGTCGCGGGATCGGTTGGTGTGGGTGCCGGGGCAGATGTCGTCGTGAAGGGCGAGCCGGCGAGGATGGTTTCGAGGGGCGGGAGGGGCGGGAGGCCGTGCGAGGCGCGGATGCGGTTCTGATCGATGAGTGATGGGCCGATGCTGGCGTTGGAAGGGCCGCCGATCATCTGACTGGTGAAGGGAACCGGCGTTCCGATCGCCAGCTGCGTGGAGGCGGCCATCTGCGCGAACGCGGGATTGGCGGTTGGTTCAGGTGAGTAGGCGACGCGCCAGAGCGATGAGGATGGGGTGGGATTGGGCACGTCGCGGATCACGATGAGATCGCCGATGCGGTAGGCGATGATGTCGGGTGTGAGGGAGGCGTCGAGGGAGGCGGCGAGGGCCTCTCGCTGTTCATCGGTCATGGTTGAGAGTGAGGCGGAGAGGTCGATACCTGCTGCGATGACGGCGGAAGTCTGGGATAAAGCGGGAGCGATGGCGATGGCTGCGGGGAGTGTGCCGTCGAGGATGAGCGAGCCGACGTGGCGTTCGCTGGTGGCGGCGGCGGATGTCCATGCGGTTTCGACGGAGGTGACCTGGGCCTGAACGGGCTGGCCGATGGCCGCGGTGGCGGCTGAGGCGAGCGAGAGGGACCAGATGATCATGAGGATGAATGCGATGAGTCCGAGGAGGCAGAGGGCGATGGGAGGTCCGAGTCCTGCGAGGAAAGCGCGCGGAGCGCGGACGCGATGGACCGCGCGGAGCATGATCGAGAGCGATACGCCCCACCAGATCAGACCGGCGGGGCCGGTCATGAATCCGAAGAGGGGAATGCCCCACAGCATGTTTCCGCCGGAGGAGAGCGCGACGGCGTGGAGCGTGGTTCTGAAGGGGCGTTTGGGTGAGCCGCCGAGGAGGATGAGGTGCGCGATGGCGGCGTAGAGGGGGACGATGGCGTACATGAGAAGCCCGGAGGCGAGCACGCCGAGGGCGTAGATGGCGAGGGCCTCGATGCCGTTGGCGTTGATGCCGAGGGGCGCGAGGATGGGGAGGAGGACGAAGAAGGGCATGATGAGACTTGTTGCGGAGGCGATCGCTGCTGTGAGCACGGCGTATGCGAGCGTTCGCCGGGGCGGGGCGTGGTCGTCGGTCGCGGCGATGAGCGGGACGGGCGCGAAGAGGGACATGACTGTGGCGCGGAACCAGTCGGCGATGTGGGGGCGACCGGTGCGGTCGAGCCAGGGATTGCCGCGTGCCCGGGTCTGCCGCTCGTCGATTCCGGCTTCGGGGACGAGGACCATGCGGTCCATGTCGATGCGATTGTGGCAGGAGACGCAGTCGAACTCGCGGGGGACGAGGTGGCCGGTGCTGGATGTGCCGTAGTACTGCTGGGAGCAGTGCGGGCAGAGGAAGCGGATGGAGTTGGGCCTGAAGCGGAACTGCGAGGGCGCGAAGCCGGTTCCGCACTCTGGGCAGGTGCGTTCCTTCAGGTTCCAGAGGGCGTAGTTGCAGACCTTGCAGAACATCGGGAACTCTCGGGGAGGGCGGGGTGCGCGTGCTCAGGCCCACTGGCGCGTCTGTCGGCGGATCGGCGGAACGAGGAACCAGATGAGGAGGAATGTGGGGAGCACGAGCAGCCAGAGGGCGGTCGTGACAAACGTTCCCCAGTACATGAAATCGCTGAACGCGGGGGGCATGGCCGGGGTGGCGGCGGTTGGCATCGCGGCCATGGTGTCCATCTGCGCTCGGGCGGTGATCCAGCCCGTGAGGAGCGCGTGCGGGATGCGGAGGAGTGCCCAGATGATGAGCAGGGTTGGCGCGAGGCGCTTTCGGTAGAGCAGGAGCACCGCGCCGGCGATCGCCACGAGCGTGAGGAGCGAAACGACGGCGTACGAGAGGAGGAAGGCGGGGCGCCAGGCGCGCTGGGCCTCCATCGCGGGTGCGACGCCCATCTGTCCCATGAAGGAGCCGTAGTCGATGAAGAGGGAAGCGGCGGTGGCGAGTGTGATGAGGAGGCCAAGGGATTGCCAGACGATGATGACGACGCCGACGGCCGTGGGCCAGACACGGCGCAGGGCCTCCGGCTCGACGGGTCCGGGGGAGGTCGGGGGGTGGAGGCGGAGGGGTGCGGTGTGGGTGTTTGGCGCGTTGGGCGGGGCGTGATCGGAGACCGTGTTTTGAGGGGATTCATCCACGAATGCTCCAGTCTAACCGGGTGCGTGTGTTTCCGGATGCGGGTCTGAGCGTGTGTGGATCTGAGTGGGCTGTGTGGGTGCGTGGCTGAGGCGGCTTCGATAGCATGATACGGAAACGGGTGTTGGGATTGTCACCGAGGTCGAGCGAACGGAGTATGGCGAGCATGGCAGACAGCAAGCAGGCGGTTTCTCGGCGTGATGCACTCGTTGCAATAGGCGGCGTTGGGCTCGCGATGGTGGTTCCGTTCGGGCGGGTGTCGGGGGTTTCGGGCCGGGGAGGGGGGGCGTTGCCGATCTCGCTCGCCCAGTGGTCGCTGCATCGGGCTTTGTTCGCGAAGGAACTAGACAATCTCGACTTTGCGCGGACGGCGCGTGAGAGTTACGGCATTGAGGCAGTGGAGTATGTGAACGCGTTCTTCTTCGACAAGGCACGGGACGCATCGTACATCGGCGAGATGAGGAAGCGGGCGGATGGCGAGGGCGTGAAGTCGCTGCTCATCATGTGCGACAGGGAGGGGGAACTGGCGCACTCGGACGAGGTGAAGCGGAAGCAGTCTGTCGAGAATCATCGCAAATGGCTGGAGGCGGCGGCGGCTCTGGGGTGCCACTCGATCCGCGTGAACGCGGCCGGCGATGCGCCGTGGGACGAGCGGATGAGGCACGCGTCGGATGGCCTGCGGGCTCTGGTGGATCTCGCCGAGCCGTTTGAACTGAATGTGATCGTTGAGAACCATGGCTCCCTGAGCAGCAACGGCGTGTGGCTTGCGGGCGTGATGAAGATGGTGGATCACCCGCGTTGCGGGACGCTGCCGGACTTCGGGAATTTCTGTCTGGACTGGTCGCGAGCGAGCGATCCGGAGGCGTGGTACGACCGGTACAAGGGTGTATCGGAGTTGATGCCTTACGCCAAGGGCGTCTCGGCCAAGAGCCACGAGTTCGACGCGGATGGCAACGAGGTGCGGACGAACTACCGGCGGATGATGAGGATCGTGCGTGACTCAGGGTACACGGGGTACGTCGGGATTGAGTACGAGGGTGACAAGCACTCGGAGCCGGAGGGGATCCGTCTCACGAAGGCCCTGCTGGAGCTGATTGCGACCGAGAAGTGAGCGGGTTTCGCTCGGTTCACTCGGGTTGTTTCTTCGCGGGGAGCCAGAGGTCGAGAATCGAGAGCAGGCACATGAGCCCCGTGGAGATCGCGTAGGTTGGTCCTGCGACGAGGATGGCCTTGACCCAGACCTCGTTGTCGCGCGCCAGCCACCATGCGCCCAGATCGACGAGGAGCGAGAGGCCGGAGACGCCGATCAGGAGGGAGCCGAGCCCCTTGCTGAAGCGTGAGCCGAGCATGAACACGCCGAGGACGAGCGAGAGCGTGCCGAGGGCGAGGGCGTGGGTGTGGGTTGATGCGGCGAGGATCTTGATGTCTGTGGGTTTGATGTTCTTGGCGAAGGCGAGACGCCGCACGTCGTCGAAGAACTCGAGGGGGATCTTTCGGGCCTCGGTATCGGCCGAGTTTCGATTGTGGCAGGAGACGCAGTTGGTGGCGATGATGGCATCGGGGGCGTTGTCGCCGAGGTCGATGTTGTCGAAGTCTTCGCTGATGCGTCCGGACATGAGCCAATCGGTGAGGACCTTGCGGGCCTGTTCGGGGAGTTCGGGCGGGTGGTTGGCCTTCATGGCCCTCATGAGCGGCGCGTCGGCGGTGACGCCGTGGTATGCGCCGGCGATGTCGTCGTAGGAGACGCCCTTCTGATCGTCACGGTTCTCGTGGTGCCAGATGAGATGCGTGGCGGACGCGGCGAGCCCGCCGACCAGCACGAGCATGAGCATCGTGAGGCCGAGCCGCGCCATGAAAGGAAGGTGCCTGAAGTGCATGGAGCGGTGTTTCCTGCTTGCATTGCGAGCGGCTTGACTGCGCTCGGGTACTGATGTGGTGGGCGTGTGGGTGGCGGGATCAGACCTTGAGAGAATCGGGGGAGATGTCGATGCGAGAGCCGTCGAGGACCGCCTTGTTTGCGAGGATTGAGATGGCGGTCGCGCGGAGGCCTTCATCGGCGGAGACGACGGCGGGCTTGGCGTTGGCGATGGCATCGATGAAATCGCCGATGGCGTAGTAGACGGGAGGATTGGGGAGCCCGACGCCTTCTTTGAGTTTGCCCTGCGAGGCGAGTTTGGTGGCATCGGCGATGAGCGTGATGCCCTCGTCGTTGTGGAAGCGCTGGCGATTGGCGTAGACCTCCCACCCCTGGGTGGGGGCGTCGGCTTCTTTGAACATCCACGCGGCGGTCCAGGCGAGTTTGATGGCGGCGTTTGTGCCGTAGAGGACCTCGTACTGGCCCTCGTAGGAGTTTGCGAGTGTGGCGGACCAGTCCAGCCGCGCACCGTCTTCGAAGAGGAATGTCGCGTGTGTGGTGTCGGGGACCTTTCGTCCGTCCTTGTGGAGTCGGATGGATCCGGTGCCGGAGACGGAGACGGGATACTTGCCGAGATACCAGTTGAAGACATCGATCTGGTGGCAGCCGAACTCACCTGGGAGACCGATGGAGACCTGTGGGTCGAGGCGCCAGTTGAGGGCGCGATCGTCTTTGGGATCGCTGACGGGGACTCGCCATTCGTTCTTTCGGTTGCTCTGGGCGCGCATGGTCACGAGGTCACGGACCGAGTCTGACCGGAAGAAGGTCCTTGCGAGTTTGTAGATGGGGTTTGACCTGGCGTAGAGGCCGACGTGGACGACCTTGCTCGATGAGCGTGCGGCCCGTGCGATCTCGGCGCAGTCCTCTATCGTGTGGGCCATTGGCGCTTCGATGAAGACGTGCTTCCCTGCGGCGATGGCATCGAGCGAGATCTCTTTGTGCGTGTGGGTCGGCGTGACGACGAAGACGACGGTGACATCGGTCGCCTTGGCGAGGAGATCTTTGTGGTCGGCGTAGCCGGTTGCGCCCTGCACGCGGCGGAGCGCGGCGGAGAGGCGGGAGGGGACGATGTCGCAGATCGCGGTGACCTTTGCGTTCTCGAACTTCGAGAGTTCGTCGAGGATCGCGCGGGCGTGGCGGCCCGCGCCGATGACGGCGATGTTGATCGGATCGGCCGAGAGCCCGGCTGCGAACGACCACTCGGGGGTGAGGGCGAGGATGGCGACCCCGGTCGCACCGGCGGCCTTGATGAACTGGCGTCGGCCGTTGGAGGGCGAGCCGGCGGGAAGATGTGCAAAGTCTGTTCCCAACATCGAACGCTCCTAGCAGCGCGAGCCCTGCGAGACCGAGGGGCCCGGCGGAATGGTGTGTGTAATGTACGGACGGTGAGGGCCGACAATCGACCATTGGCGAGGGGGATTGGAGCCGCGTGCCATCGCGCTGGTGAGGGTTTCGGGCATGCTCTCGGGGCGCGAACCGAGAACGACGAGAGCGGTGGACCACGCTTCGCAGCGTGCGGCGGGCCAGGGATCGACCGCGTTGCCCGTGAGTGCCGAAGCGACGGCGGCGGCGAAGACGCCCTGATCTGCGGGGGCACCGACGCGTGGATCGATGATGTGGGTGTTGCGGTGTGATCCGTCGGGGGTTTCGACGGAGCGTCCTGATGGGGATGAGAATGAGAGAGCGCCATCGCAGAGTGTGATGACGGGCGCGTCTGCGTCTGATCCCATGGCGATTCGCCACCCATCGGCGTCCGGTGGGGAGCCGATGGCGACGATGCTGCTGGTTCCGCCGTGAACGAGTGCTCGCTCGATTCCGAACTCTCGGAGGTGTGAGGCGGCCATGTCGATGGCGAAGCCCTTGGCGATGGCTCCGAGGTCGAGGACGACACCCGGGGAGTGGAACCTGATGGTCCGGCGGTCGGCATCGAGTTCGACGGCGGCCATGCCGCGTGGGCCGAGCGGCAATCCGGATGCCGGATCAATGTGGGTTCCGTGATCGCGTGATTGGTCGCCGGCTGGGAGTATCGCGCCTTCGTGAAGTCCGAGGGTCGTCATGAGCGGGGCGATAGCGGGGTCGAAGGCCCCATCGGATTGTCTGTGTACGTTGAGACAGATGGAGAAGAGTTCGAAGAGTTCCGGTTCGAGCGGGACCGCGGCGTTGATCGCGTTGGCGTTGATGTAGGAGAGGTATGAGTCTCGCCTGAAGAGTGAGAGCCGGTTGTGCCAGTGTGTGATCTCTTCGAGGACGTGGTCTGCGATCGGCCCGAGGCGCGAGGGATCATTGTCGTCGAGCACGAGCTCGAAACGTGTCCCCATCGCGAAGCACGCCGCCCTGTGGATCATGACACCATCACGCCGGCGAGGCAGTCATTGTCTTGGGATCGAAGGTGAAGGCCTTGCCCTCCCACATGGAACGTGTGGCGAGGTCAACGATGACCATCACCTTTGTGGAGAGATCGACGCCCGCGGGCGGCTCGTTTCTGGAGCGGACGCAGTCGAAGAAGGCGACGCGATGGACATCCTGGTCGTTGCCGATGTTCTCGCACTCGATGGTCCTGCCCTCGACCTCATCGACGAAGAGGCGTTCCGGCCTGACCTGGCAGTTGACGCTGCCGAGGTAGAGATTGGCTTTGTAGCCGCGGATCAGGGTTTCGAGTCCGACCTCGTTGCACGTGGATCCGGCGACAATCATCTGTGTGCCGTTCTCCATTGTGATGGCGAGATTGGTGAGATCGTGGTTCTCCATGTCCTTGTCGATGATGTGAGAGCCGCAGGCGACGACGCGGGTCGGCCACGGGGAGTCGAGGGCGAGGAGGAGGGGCGTGACAACGTGGACGAGGAGATCGCCGATGATTCCAGTGGAAAAATCGCGGTAGCGGCGCCAGCGTGCGAAGATTTTGGGGTCCCACTCGCGTGAGCCGAGCGGTCCGCACCAGCGGTCCCAGTCGAGATTCTCGCCGGGCTTCCAGTTCTTGTCGATGGCGTAGTAGTTCCACTCGCCGTCCTTGGAGGAGCGGCAGTAGCTGGTCTGCGCGAGGGTGGGGTGTCCGATCTCTCCGGAGCGGATGAGCTTCCTGGCTTCGTGGTAGCGAGGGAGCTGCATCATCTGGGTGCCGATCTGGAGGATGACGTCGGGGTGCTTGAGGGAGTACTCGCGGAGGGCGAGCGCCTCGTCGAGGCGGAGGGTCATGGGCTTTTCGAGGTAGACGTCTTTGCCTGCGGTGATGGCGTCGATGGCGTGCTGCGCGTGCCAGTGCTCGGGGCTTGCGATGAGGACGGCGTGGATGTCCTCGCGGGCGAGGAGGTCCTCGTGCTTGCGGTACGAATCGACTTTGACGCCTGGCTGCTTCTCTTCGCAGAGCTTCTTGGCCCTGGCCATGTGCGAATCGCAGACATCGCAGACGGCGACGATCTGGACGTTGGTGCGTCCGTCCTTGGTGAGCTTGATGATCGCATCGCAGTGGCCGGTGCCCATGCCACCCGTGCCGATCACGCCGAGGCGGATCGGCTGTCCGTCGGGAACGGGGACGCGCTTGGCGGCCTTGATCGAGGATGACGGTCCGGAGACCGAGGGCTTCTTCGCGGCTCCTGCGAGCAGTGCGCCCGCTCCCGCGAGAGCGGCGGTCTTAACGAGAAAGTCGCGCCGGGTGTTGCCGGCAACGTTGAGATGAGAGTTCGAGCCGCGCATGATCACTCCTTCGTCACCTTGCCGTATACCACGCTGCGAGGCGTCGGTGCCCGCATTGACGTGAAAGTGCGGAATCCGTCAGGATCCCGCTCCTGTACCAGCATACAGCAGATGGAGTGCGCTGCAAGTGGCTTGGCCGATTCCGTGACGGATTGCCGATGAAGACGACCCTGATTCGTGAGGTGTTGATGGCGCGGAGGCCCCGATGATTGGAAGAATCGCTGTGTGTTCGTGGTCGCTGCGGGCCAGGTCTGGCGCGGAGCTGGCCACGCTTGCCGCATCGTGCGGGATAACAAGCATTCAGCTTGCACTCGACCCCCTGCGTCGAGGGGGCGAGATTCATGGACCAGATGGGGTACAAGCCGCCAACTGGGATCTTGAGGAGACGCTTGCGTCGCTGTCGGCGGCCGGTGTCGGGGTTGTTTCCGGGATGATGGCGTGCAAGGGCGAGGACTACACCTCGCTCGAGACGATCGAGCACACGGGGGGCGTGCGGCTGGATTCCACGTGGGCGGACAATCTGGTTGCCGCGCGTGAGAATGCGGCGATTGCGAAGCGGCTGGGGTTGAGACTGGTGACGTTCCACGCGGGGTATCTGCCGGGGTCGAAGAGCGACCCGGAGCGGCGTGTGCTGATCGATCGGATCAACGCGGTCGTGGATTGCTTCGCGGCGGTGGGCGCGGAGGTGGCGCTCGAGACGGGTCAGGAGACTGCGGAGACGCTGATCGGGGTGCTTCAGGAGATCAACCGGCCGGACCTGGGCGTGAACTTCGACCCTGCGAACATGATCCTGTATGGGAAGGGTGAGCCGATCGCGGCGATGAGGGCACTGGCGCCGTGGATCAGGCAGGTTCACATCAAAGATGCCAAGCCGACGAAAGTCCCGGGGACGTGGGGCGAAGAGGTTCGTGGAGGGACTGGCGCCGTGGACTGGGCGGCGTTTGTGGATGTGGTGCGAGGTCTGAAGGACGCGTCGGGGAGGGCGCGGACGATCGATCTGGTGATCGAGCGCGAGGGAGGGGACCAGCGCGTAAAGGACATTGTGGGGGCGCGCGAGATGGTTGAGGGGCTTATGCGGTGAGGTCGGGCTTTTTCTTTTCGCTGAATGCGAGGAAGAAGATCACGAGGACAACCGCCGCGAAGGCGCACGGGATGACCCAGATCGTTCCCCAATCGCGGACACCTTCTGTGGTGTTCGCGCTGGCGACGCGGCCCATGACCTGAGCACCGATGCCGAGACCAAGCCCCTGGGTGACAAGCACGAGGAAGCCCTGTGCCTGACCTCTGATTGCGGGGTTGGACTTCTGATCGACGTAGATCTGGCCGGTGACGAAGAAGAAGTCATAGCAGATACCGTGGAGGATGACGCCGGCGAGGACCATCCACTTGACTTGTTCGTCTGCAGCACCGGCGAAGAGCCCGTAGCGAAGCACCCATGCGGACATGCCGACGATCAGCATCCACTTGACACCCAATCGTGCGAAGAAGAGGGGCATGATGAGCATGAAGCCGATCTCGGAGATCTGGCCGAAGGACATGGTCTGGGCGATCTTGGTGAAACCGGATGCGCCGACGTACTCACCTGCGAAGGAGTAGTACGCCGCGAGCGGGATGCAGATGAGGAAGGAGCAGAGCATGAAGACAGCGAAGGCGCGGCTCTTGAGCATGGCGAGTGCTTCGAGGCCGAGGGCGTCCTTTGCCGAGAACGCCTTGCCCTTTGCGGGGGGTGGTGTGTGCGGGAGCGAGAAGGAGTAAACGCCGAGCAGAATGCCCGATCCGCCGGCAACGTAGAACATGTTGGGCGAGGTGTCGAACTTGAGCTGTGAGATGACCCAGTTGGCGGCGATCCAGCCGATGGTCCCCCAGACGCGGATCATGGGGAACTGCCTCTGCGGGTTGGTCATGTTGTGAAAGCTGAGCGTGTTTGTGAGACCCAGGGTCGGCATGTAGCAGAGCATGTGGGCGAAGACGACGCCTATGAAGGCCTCGGAGGAGACGCCGGCCGCGGCGGGTGCGGCACAGAGGATCGCGCCGCCGAGGATGTGCATGGCGGCGAGGACGCGTTCGGTGGCGAAGAAGCGGTCGGCGATCATGCCGAGGAAGAAGGGGGAGATGATCGCGGCGATGGGGCCGACCGTGTAGGCCCAGCCGATAAGTTTGGCGTCGATCGAGAGCGAAGCCATGTACGGCCCCATCGTGACGTACCAGGCCCCCCACAAAAAGAACTGCAGGAACATCATGACGGAGAGGCGAGCGCCGATGGCGCCTGGGGCGGCGGGCGGGGGGAATCCGGGGGCCGTAGGGATGTTCATCGTGTGGCTCTCGCTCTGCGTTCTCGGGGCGGCCCGTGGAACGCCGGGGGTTGGGTGGGGGCCGAGTGTAAAGACCTCTTTGCGCCGCGTAAAGCGGCGGGGGGTTTCGGGGTGTTTCCCGATACGGGGAGTCATCCACTACCATGACATCTCCCACTTCCCCCCAGTTCTTGATCAAGGAGCCGTTTCATGCCTCGACCCGTCACGCTGTTCACCGGCCAGTGGGCCGATCTCAAGCTGGAGGAGATGGCCGCGCTGGCTGCGGAGATGGGGTATGACGGGCTGGAGCTGGCGTGCTGGGGGGACCACTTTGATGTGGAGAAGGCGGTTTCGGAGGATGGGTATTGCCGCGGGAGGTGGGAGATTCTGGAGAAGCACGGATTGACGTGCTTTGCGATCAGCAACCACCTTGTGGGACAGGCGGTGTGCGATCCGATCGATGAGCGGCACAAGTTGATTTTGCCGGCGCGGGTGTGGGGGGACGGGAAGCCGGAGGGCGTGCGTCAGCGTGCGGCGGAGGAGATGAAGAGGACGGCGCAGGCGGCGGCGAAGCTGGGCGTGAAGGTGGTGAACGGGTTCACGGGGTCTTCGGTGTGGCACAAGTTGTACTTTTTCCCGCCGACGGGTCAGCCGGAGATCGACGCGGGGTTCAAGGACTTCGCGGACCGGTGGAACCCGATTCTGGATGAGTTTGACAATGTGGGCGTGCGGTTCGGGCTTGAAGTACACCCGACGGAGATCGCGTACGACATCTACACGGCGCGTCGGGCGATCGATGCATTGAAGGGACGGCCTGCGTTCGGCTTCAACTTCGATCCGTCGCACCTGGTGTGGCAGGGGATTGATCCGGTCAAGTTCATCGATGCGTTCCAAGACCGGATCTACCACGTGCATGTCAAGGATGCGATCCGGACGCTGGATGGTGAGACGTCGATTCTGGCATCGCATCTTTCGTTCGGCGATCACAGGCGCGGGTGGGACTTCCGGTCGCCCGGGCGTGGCGAGGTGGACTTCGAGGAGATCACGCGGGCGTTGAACCGGGCCAGGTACACGGGCCCGCTGTCGGTGGAGTGGGAGGACTGCGGGATGGATCGCGTGCACGGGGCGAGCGAGGCGGTGGAGTTCGTGCGGGGGATGGATTTTTCGCCGAGCGGGCTGGCGTTCGACAAGGCGTTTGAGAAGAAGTGAGGTTGCTGGTCCGTAGATTCCATCTGTGGTACAATGTGTACGACTTGTCACGCGCGAGGACTGAGCCATGAGAACGATTCGATTCGGCTCCGAACTTGAGAATCAGATCGAGACACTTTCGCGCGCCAGCGGTCAGACCCCGTCAGAGTTCGTTCGCGAGGCGGTCAAGACGCACATCGCGCAGATCAAGGGGCAGTCGCTCCTCGATCGGTGGGGTGACGCTATCGGATGCGTCGATAGCGGGAAGCCGGGCCGGCACGCATCGAATCGAAAGAAGGAACTGACCGAAGCATTGAGCAAGAAGCACCCGAGGAAGCGGCCTCGCGGGCGAAAGCCATGATGCTGGTGGATGCCGGTCCCATCATCGCGCTGTTTGACAGGAGGGACGGGGACCACCAGCGATGTCTTGATGCGGCCGCTTCGATTGATGTGCCGCTCGCGACCACCTGGCCCGCAATCGCGGAATCGATGCACGTTCTGTTCGCGCGTCTGGGCAAGCCGCGATTCGGTGACGCCCGCGAATCGCTCTGGAATCTTGTTGAAACGGGACAACTGATACTGCTCGACCTGACGGTGGACGAAACTCGACGAGCCGCGGATCTGATGCGAAAGTATGCGGACTTGCCCATGGATCTGGCGGATGCAACCCTCGTTGCCATCGCCGAGTTGCGCGGCATGAAGACAATCTTCACGCTCGATCAGCACTTCAAGGTGTACCGCATTCACGGTCGGCGCGCGCTGCGCATCGTGCCGACTCGAGCCCGCTGAAAGGAACTCAAGCATGCTCACCTACGGCATGGTCGGCGGCGGACAAGGGGCCTTTATCGGGGGCGTGCACCGCATGGCGGTCTCGCTCGACAACAAGGCGCGGCTGGTGGCGGGCGCGCTCTCGTCGACACCGGAGAAGGCGCGGGCATCGGCGAGGGACCTCGGGCTTGCGCCGGATCGCTCGTATGGGTCATGGAAGGAGATGCTTGAGGGGGAACTCAAGCGGCCGGCAAACGATCGCATCGACTTCGTGTCGATCGTGACGCCGAACGACACGCACTTCGAGGTGGCGAGGGCGTTCGCCGCGGCGGGGATCAACGTCGTCTGCGACAAGCCGCTCGTGCACACGTCGGCGCAAGCGAAGGAACTCGTCGAGACCGTCGCCAAGTCCGGTGTGGTCTTTGCCGTCACGTACAACTACTCGGGCTACCCGCTCGTGAAGCAGGCGGCGTCGCTGGTGCGTTCAGGCAAACTCGGCACCATCCGGAAGGTGTTTGTCGAGTACCACCAGGGGTGGCTGGCGACGCCGCTCGAATCGAGCGGGCAGAAGCAGGCCGATTGGCGGACGGATCCGGCGCGATCGGGCGCCGCGGGAGCGGTCGGGGATATCGGCACGCACGCGGAGAATCTGGTCGCGACGATCACGGGGCTGGAGATGGAGTCGGTGTGCGCGGACCTGACGACATTCGTACCTGGGCGACGGCTGGATGATGATGCTGCGGTTCTGATCCGGTACAAGGGCGGGGCGAAGGGCACGCTGACGTGCTCACAGGTCTGCGTCGGCGAGGAGAACAACCTGAGTATCCGCGTCTACGGAAGCGAGGGCATGATCTCATGGCGTCAGGAGGAGCCGAACTCGCTGCGCTTCCAGTCCGAGGGCGGCGTACGCCAGGTCTACACCCGCTCCGGCCCCGGACTCGGGCCTGAAGCCGGCCGTGCCACGCGGTTGCCGGGCGGGCATCCGGAGGCGTTCATCGAGGCGTTTGCGAACATCTACCGTGGCGCGATTGATGCGATCGCTGCGAAGAAAGCGGGCGCGAAGCCGGAGGGTCTCGCGACCGAGTTCCCGACTGTGCGCGATGGAGCGCGAGGCGTTCACTTCATCGAGAGCGTGGTTGAAAGCGCCCGCAAGGGCGCGGTGTGGACGGATGCGAAGTTCAGAGTGTGAAGCGAAGAGACCACAGAGTGCACAGAGAGCGCAGAGTGGCGCAGAGGAGAAAGCGGAGTTGAGGAAACGAACTCATTCTTCAAACTCTTCCACTTCTCCGGATTGAAGATACACAAGCCCGTTACCCGAGATGAAGACCTCGTCATCCCGACAAATCGACCCTTCAGTGCCGATCGCCGGCATGTCGCGTGCAGAAACCAACTCGCCCGACGCCGCACAGACTTCCCATACATTCGGCCCATTGCCTACGGAATAGCGGCGTGCCACAGCCCAGACACGACGACCATCCTTGGCTGCTCCTAGAACAACAAAGTGACTGCCGCTGGCAGGCTGCAGAGTCCATCGGAGCGTTCTGGACGCGAGATCGAAACACAGCAGCGGCCCGCCAACGGTGGACACGAGTGCGAGCCCATGATGCACGCTTCCAGCCACGGGATTCAAGTCGTTCGTCGGCCTGCATTCGTATCGCGGATCCTCGTGCATCGCGGCCAGGAGACGGTTGTCATAGCCGCCCGGTGTCTTCCCATCAATCCACTCGTACATCAGCGGCGGGCGTATCGCGAAGCGGCGCTCGCCCGAACGTGGATCGACTGCTTGAATCTCCTTACGGCTTCCAACGATGAGCCCAACGCGGCTATCCGTGCCAAGAAAGTACCGCTCACCACGAAGTCGGCAGATGTCGGCACCTGTCATGCGGTCAATGACATGCGTACCACCTCGATCCCGTGCCACGAACCACCCGCCCGTGAGTGGCTCGAAACGTAACTGCTGAACCGCCTTGAGGTCGCGACGCCACCAGATGCGTTCACCGGACTCTGTGTCGTAGCACGCGACCCCACCGCCAGCAGAATTGCCCCAACTGGCGGCGACGAAGTGCCGCGTGTCGTCAGAGAGGGCCAAGCGCTCGCCCCCGAATGAGTAGATTGTTTCGTGGAGTGCAACGCGCCGGCGGGTGGCGACATTAATCACGTCGATGAGTGTTTCATTCGATGCGCGCAGGCAGATCATGCCCGCAGGATCGACATCGCACTCGTGGTAATAGGTCTTGGAGGGCTCTCTCGGCATGGTTCATTCAGAGTACTGTGTTCCCGCAGTCTTGGCCATGCGTGGTGCCTTCCATATCTCACTTCCTTCTCTGCGTCACTCTGCGCTCTCTGCGCTCTCTGCGCCCTCTGTGGTCTCTTACCCCCGATCGATCGCCACATCCAACTCCAGCGTCCGTACCTTCTCGCAGGCCGTATTGGTACACGCCTGGAACGTGATCGCGATCAGCGGGTTGCCCTTCCACGGCTGGTCCGGGTCACGCTCGATCGCCAGGCGCAGCTCGAACTCACCCTCGATCCCGTGGACCCCTTCGATCCCTGTGGTTCCGTCCACACCCGGAGTCGCCAGAGGCGTTCCCTGGGGGTAATCCGCGTAGACGCGCACGCCGCTGCCGCCGATGATGTGCGCGTGCAGGGGAACGAGAGCCGCCGCATCGTTCCCGGCGGCGAACACCGGGCTCAGCGGCGAGATGACGTGGTATCCGGGCAGCACGCGCAGCTTCACCGTCACCTCCGCGGGCTCGTCGTCCTTCACCGTCACACGCTCCACGCTCGCGTAGACCTCGATGGGCGTCCTGAGTCCCTCTTCTTCATTCCCCGCGCGCTCGCGCGCCGCGGCATTCGCCTCGGCTGCCTCACTCGACTCCTCGATCATGCCGCCGGCGAGCAGGCGCAGCAGCGCACGCGTCGAGTTCGCCGTCGACACCGGCGAGGACTTCACGGCCGGGCTGATCGCGGCCAGCGTGCCCACGGCGTCCTCGAGATACGCACGCTCGCCCGTGAGTTCATGAAGGTCGATCAGGGCGTGGATCATCACGCTCGTAGCGCACGGGATGGCCCCGTCATACGTTGATCTCGCCCGCACGAAGAGGTCCGGGGCCTCGGGCATGGTGTCATAGTACCCGCCGCCCTCATCGTCCCAGAAGAGGTCTCGGGCGCGAGCCGCGAGCGCACGGGCCACGGTCACACCAACCTGCCGATCGGACTCGGACTTCATCGCGAGCGTCGTCATGCCGTGGATCACGAAGGCGTAATCCTCGAGCGGCGCGGCATGCTTCACGCCCACCCCCCCACCTGTTTCCCCACTGCTCGCCCCTCCGTGTGCATCATCACCCGCACCGATCTTTGCGATCCGGTAGAGCGTTGCGTCCTCCTCGATCATGTGCTCGATCAAGAAGTTCGCCGCACGGCGCGCGGCGTTCAGGGCCCGAGCATCCACATCGCCGGCGCGGGCCAGCCCCGCGATCGCCAGCCCGTTCCAACCCGCGATGATCTTGTCATCGATATTGGCCTGCTTCCGTGCCGCTCGCGCGCGGAGAAGCTTCTCATTGACATCATCCAGGCGCGAGGTGAACGCCTCGACCTCCATGTCCATCGCTGCGGCGGTGTGTTCGGGCCGATCCTGCATTCGCAGCACGCTGACCGCCGGCTCGTCCGGATGGTGGGGATCCTTGAAGTTCGGGCCAGAGTCCACGCCATACACACGACACGCGAACGCCCCATCATCGTCCCCGAGCGCGGCCATCACCTCTTCGCGCGTCCACACATAGTTCTTCCCCTCATGCCCATCTACTTCGGCATCCTGAGCGGTCGCGAAGGCAAAGGCGCGGCTGTTCGTCGGGCCGTTGGATGGTTGGGTTTCAAGCACCATCTCACGGAGCAGGTAGTCGATCGTTCGGGCAACGATGCGGGCGTAGAAGCCGTCGTCGAGCGTGCGAGCGGCATCGGCGTAGACACCGAGCAGCATGGCGTTGTCGTAGAGCATTTTCTCGAAGTGCGGGACGGTCCAGTGGGCATCGACGCTGTAGCGATGGAAGCCGCCACCGACCTGGTCGAACATGCCACCGATGGCCATGCGGTCGAGAGTGAGGGTCAGCGCGTGATCGATCGCGGACCGCGTGGCGTCATCGCCCGCGCTGCGGCGTGCATCCAGCAAGAGGTCGAGATAGACGGGCTGGGGGAACTTGGGCGCGCGGCCGAACCCGCCGTCGGTGCGATCGAAGAGCTTGAGCAGTGCGCCGACTGCGCCTGAGACCTCACCCATGCCGATCGCGACTGGCATCTGCGCGTGCGTTGCCCCGCCGGAGGCGAGATGCTCCTCAACGGCTTGGCCGAGCTTAGACGCCTGCTCCATGACTTCCGTGCGTTTGTCTCGATAGGCATCGGACATGCCTTCGAGGACTTGTTTGAAGGAGGGGAGCCCGTGGCGTGGTTCGGGCGGGTAGTAGGTTCCGGCCCAGAATGGGCGGAGGGTCTTGGGTTCGAGGAAGACGCTCATGGGCCAGCCGCCACGCCCTGTGAGGATCTGTGTCGCGGCCATGTAGATATCGTCCACATCTGGCCGCTCTTCGCGGTCGAGCTTGATCGAGACGAAGCGTTCGTTCATCAGACGGGCTGTTGCCTCGTTCTCGAAGGACTCGCGTTCCATGACGTGGCACCAGTAGCAGGTTGAGTACCCGATGCTGAGGAAGACGGGGACATCGCGGCGTCGCGCCTCTTCGAACGCGTCGGCGCACCAGGGCCACCAGTCGACCGGGTTGTGTGCGTGCTGAAGGAGATAAGGGCTGCTCTCATGAGCCAGCCGGTTGGGTGGTCGCCCGGATCCGCCAGGGTGTGATGATGCCATCGACCGACTCCTCCTTCACGCGCTCAGCCGCGAGCCCAGGCGCGGCCTGCCCTGCCCTTGACGCCGTCGCGCCCCATGACCTTGACGAGCAGCGAGAGTGTGAGTTGGTCGTTGTGCGGTTCGAAGGCATGAGCGGCCCGCAACTTTTGCTCGCGTGCTGAGGAGACAGCGGCGGCGGCGTCCGCGCTCGATCGCAGGGCGACATCCTGCGGCATGGCGACGAGAGAGAGCGCGACGGTGCCGGCGACGGGCCTGACTTCGTCGTCCTCATCGGCGAGGAGTTCGGCTTCGAGCTCGGCGAATCGGGCGTTGTAAAGGCGTGCCGCGTCGCGTACATCGTCGCGGCTTCCGTGTCCGGCGGCGGCAGATTCGAGGGCGAGACGCAGGACATTGAGCTCGCCTTCGAGGAGTTCTCTCGCGTGGAGGATTCGGCTTGCATCTGCCTGCATCAGCACGGGCATCGACCAGGAGACGATCGATCGTGCGAAGGCGGTTTCGGCGCGCTGGGCGAGGGACGTTGGGTGGGACCGCGCGACGACGAGGCCGAATCGCTGCGCGAAGCGATCGACGCCGGCGGCGATGGGGACGCAGATGCCGGGATCCGGCCCGCCCCTGAGCACATCGGCGCAGATCGCGTCGAGGAATGCTTCGGGCTCTTCAACGAGCGACCAGCGCATCCATGCTCGGAGGGGCGACCACGCGTCCTCGTGCTCGATCCTGCTCCACATCGCGTGCACGTCGGCGAGCGCGTCGGCGCCGCCGATGTGGGAGGCCGCGACATGGCGAGCAAAGAGGGGCTTTGCCCATGAAAAGCGATCCATGAGCTGCGCGTATCGCGGAATGCGGGCAGCGGCCGTTGAGAGTTGCTCACGAGAGTCCGCGCCTATTGGTGCGGGGATGAGTGAGACGCAGCTTCTGGCGAGAAGCATGGCCACCATCGCCGGGGGCTCTCGTGTCGCGAGGTGATATGGGCTGATGAAGAGGTTCACGTGTGTACCGGAACTCTATTCGCGTTGGTTCATTCCGGTTCCGGCGGATGGTGCGGCTCTGCGTCTTGCCCGCGCTCCGCGGAGTTGAGGGCTTTATCGATCCAGTCCATGATGCCGCTCATGCGGAGCGGAAGTGAGACGAAGAGTGTTTCGTGGCCGACGTTGAGCAGGCGCCGTTCCGGGCGGCCGAGACGTTCCCAGAGCAGTTCCTGCTGCTGCGCCGGGACGGCGCGGTCGCGGGATGCCTGCACGAAGAGCATCGGCGTGCCCTTCAGGGCCTCGGCGGTGTGGTAGGCGTCGAGTCTTGCGTGGGCGAGATAGGCGCGGCTCAACGCTTCGACCTCGGCAGGTGTTCCCTTCCGGTCGCCCCAACGCAGGCGGACCGAATCGACCCACTCTTCATAGTTGCTCGTGGCGGCGATTGTGGCGAAGTCTGCTCCGCCGGCGATGAGCACGGCGGCGTGGAAGCTCCCGGGTCGGCGTGCGACGACGGGAGGGAGAGACATGGCGCCGCCGCTCCCGCCGAGGATGACTCGCGGCTTGTTGCGGATCTCCGGGCGGCTCGACTCGGCCCACGCGAGGGCGGCTTCGACGGCGTATGCGCACTCGGCGGCGCGCTGATCGAAGGTGGATGCCAGTCGGGATGCCGCGGCGGCGGTGTCTACCGGATCGATCGAGAGGGTGAGCCGCTCTGTGTAGCGCGAGGGCTGTGCCATCATGCGCAGCACGACCCAGCGGCGTGACTGGAAGTGGCGTACGACCTGATCGAAGACGGCTTCGGGTGTGCCGAAGAGTCCGGGCATGACGATGGCGATGCCTCGTGCGGGGCCCTTGGTCGGATCGTAGAGAGAGAACCATGTGCGTTCGATTGAGACTGTCTCTGGCGCGAGACGCGCCCTGGGCGTGTCTACGCGTTGGCCGCTGACGAACAACATTGCAGCGGCGGGAGGGAGCGATTCCGGGGGCTCGTTCGGCTTGAGCGTTTCTCGATGGAACCCGAAGACTCCGTCGATCGGCTCTGCGAAGGAGATGCTGGTTGCGGCTTGTCCGTTGAGCAGTCGTTCGCCGTCTGAGGCCGTGTCCCACCACCCGCGGGCGAGCGCGCCTGTTGCGCTGGCGGCTCTCCATGCGTGCGTTGTTCTGCCGGCGGGCAGTTCGATGACCACGCCCTGGATCGGTTCTTCGATCGTGCGGCCGAAGCGCGCCGGCCATTGGGACGGGTCACGCCAAGAGCCCGATGCGCCGGCGGTCTGGAGACCGGAGACGATGGCGGCTTCGTTCGGCGCGGCGGACTGGCAGAGAGCCAGCAACGGGAAGAGAGCCACGCCGAGCAGAGATGTGATCAGGCGGTTCGGTGTGGGTGCCATCTAGAATCCCCTCCGTGACGCGATGGAGTGGTCGTCAGGACTTGTATCCGTCGGGGTTGTGACGCATCCAATCCCACGCGGTTGCGATGATGCGGTCGAGGTCCGTCCAGCCGGCGTTCCAGCCGAGTTCGCGGCGGATTTTTGCGGGATCTGCGAAGAGTGCGGGCGGATCGCCCGCGCGGCGTTTGCCGATCGTGATGGGAATGGGCTTTCCGGTGACTCGTTCGACGGCGGAGGCGACCTCGCGAACGGAATAGCCGCGCCCGATGCCGAGGTTGTAGGCGACTGTCTCGCGTGCGCGCATTTTCTGCATGACGGTCACGTGCGCGTCGGCGAGGTCTTCGACATGGACGTAGTCACGGATGCAGGTTCCGTCGGGCGTGGGATAGTCGTCGCCGAAGATCGTCAGGCCGGGGCGCTTGCCGAGGGCGGCCTGGATAGCGATCGGGATGAGATGGGTCTCTGGATCGTGGTCCTCGCCGATCAGGCCTGTGCGATCGGCTCCTGCGACGTTGAAGTATCTCAGGCACGCGGCTCCGAAGTTTCGCCCGTGCCTTGCGGCGGCGCTGACTGCGTCGATGAGCATGCGCTCGACCATGAGTTTGGATGCGCCGTACGGGTTGATGGGATGCTGGGGGCAGTTCTCGCGGATCGGGACGTGCTCGGCGGGCGGCTCGCCGTAGGTCGCGGCGGTGGAACTGAAGACGAATCGCTTCACGCCGCCGTGCGAGTGGCTCCAGCTGCGTTCGCACGCGCGGATGAGCGAGAGCGAGCCCGCTGTGTTATTGGTGTAGTAGTCGACGGGTTTTTCGACGGACTCTCCGACATAGGTCCATGCGGCGAAGTGCATGATCGTCTCGATCCTTCGCTCGCGGATGATTGCCTCGATGGCGTCGGTCTGTCCGATGTCGAGGCGCTCGAAGCCGAGCCGATCTCCGCCCTTGGCGCGCTGGCGCAGTCGATCGATGGCTGCGAGATGGCCTCGGAAGAGGTTGTCCACGACGACGACGTCGTGCCCTTCGGCCAGAAGCCGCTGGACGGCGTGTGATCCGATGTACCCGGCCCCCCCGGTCACGAGCACGCTCATGCGTTCACCTTTGCTTTCATCCACCCGCCGAGTGTTGCGGCGTCTCGAGACACGAACCATCTGAGGAGTGCGAGGCCGAGGATCACCATCAGCACACTGAGCCATTGGCCGCGGCTCAGCCCGGCGATGCGCTGGACGGCGAGGTGTCCATCCGGGAGGCGCCAGAACTCGGTTGCGATGCGCATGACCCCGTAGAGGATCATGAACCAGGACCCGACGACGCCGGGCTTTCTGGGTTTGCGCCAGATCCACCAGAGGGCGAGGCCGAGGATGATGCCTTCGGCGGCGAACTGGTAGAGTTGTGAGGGGTGTCTCGCGGCGAGGAGGGGGGCGAGATCATGCTTGATCTGTGCCGCCCGCTCGCCTCCGGCGTGGAGGGTTTCGAGCAGACGCTGGTACTGCTGGGAGAAGGTGATGTCGCCGGGTCTGGCGTAGGTTGAGGCGAGGGTTCTGAGCGACTCGATCTGTGAATCGGAGAGATCCGGCGCGTGCTCGTCGAGGACTTCCTGCGGGAACTTCACGGCCCACCACGGGCCGGGTGCGGCGCCTGGCATCGTGACGATCTTTCCGAGGAGTTCGCCATTGATGAAGTTCGCCAGGCGCCCGAGTCCGAGCCCGACGGGGCAGACGAGGGCGATGGTGTCCATCATGTGGGGGGCGGGGCAAGTGCCGACGCGTTTGCCGTCTGCGTCTTTGAAGCCGCGTGAGATGACCGCTGCGGCGATGATCGTGCCGACAATTCCGCCGTGGCTCGCCATGCCGCCCTTGTTGATCTCGAGGAGGGCCCAGAATGGGAAGTTCGACGAGAATGTGATGAACAGAGCGGGATCGTAGAGGATGGCGTAGCCGAGGCGTCCCCCGAGGACGACGCCGAGGACGAAGAGCATTGCGGCGTCGCCGACGCGGTCTGGCGGGAGGGCGATGAGGTTCTTGCGGGCGAGGCGGGAGAGCAGATACCACCCCGCGATGAACCCGAGGACGTACGAGAGCCCGTACCAGCGGATCGCGATGGGGCCGAGTTGCAGCAGGACCGGTCCGAGGTCGTGGAACCACGATTCGGCGAGTGTTGAGCAGATCGTCGGCACGGATCTCACGCGGCTCCTCCCCGGATCGACTCTTCTGGGATTCCGAAGAAGCGGGCGGTGTTCTGGTTGAGGGCGGCGTGGAAGTCCGGCCATGGCTCGGCGCGGGCCTCTGCGAGGGAGCGGGCGGTGATCGAGACCATCCACGGCTCGCAGGGCCTGACGCCTCGTTTGGGCTCGGGGGAGAGGTAGGGCGCATCGGTCTCGACCATGATGCGATCGAGCGGGACGAGTCTCGCGGCGTCGCGGACCTCGGCGGCGTTCCTGTAGGTCGCGACACCCGTGAAGCTGGCCCATGCACCGATGTCGAGCACCTTGCGCATCTCTTGCGGGCCACCGGTGAAGCAGTGGAAGACCATGCGTGTGGTGTCGAGACCGCTGCGTTTGAGGATGGGGATGAGATCGTCGAACGCCTCCCGGCAGTGGAGAACGACGGGTTTTTCGATGCCGCTGCGTTTCCAGCGGAGAAGGTGGTCCAGTTGCTCATCGAGGACCGCGAGTTGCACGCCAAACGCGGGGTCGCTGTAGTGCCGATCCAGACCGAGTTCGCCCCAGGCGACGCACTTGGGATGCAGGGCGACTTCGCGGAGCCGGTCCCAGAGGTGGGGCAACGACGCCGGATCATCGCTGTACAAAGGATGCACGCCCGCGGTACACCAGACGTTTGTGTGCTCTCGGGCGATCGCCAGACACTCCGGCGCGTTGGATGTCGAGGTTGATACGGTGATCGCGCCGTGGATGCCGTGCTGCTTCGCGCGGGCGAGCACCTCGGGCACCTGGCCCGCGAACTCCGGAAAGGTGAGATGGCAATGCGTGTCGATCATTCCTGCCCGTTTGCCCGAGATCAATCGCTGATGTCCGAGCCACACGATAGCCCGAAGCCCCGCGTCGCGAATCCGTACAATGCGGCGTCGGACCAGAGAATCTGGAGATCATCCGTGACCACACTCCGTCAGATCCAACGCTCTGTGCTTCTGGGCTTTTCTTGCCTGCTCCTCGCGGCGTCGGCATTCGGTCTCCAACCACGCTCGGAGCCGAGGGATCTGTGGTACACGCTCTGGATTGACGGGGTGCGAGCCGGGTATAGCCGGCAGTCGGTGACGATCGCGGAGGACAGCATCACGACGGCGAGCCACACGAGTCTTGCGATCAAGCGCGGGCCGGTGGAGATGGCCATCACGATGGAGCAGCGGTTTGTCGAGTCGCACGACGGGCGTCCGATCTGGGCGTCCTCTGAGCAGCGGATCGGTGCGATGCCGCTGAGGACGCTGGTAGAGTTCAAGGATGACGGCTTGCTCGTCACCCGCACGCAGGGCGAGACGACCTCGGTCGAGTCGCTGGCCCTCCCTTCTGAGCAGTGGCTGGCTCCTGCGGCGGCGGAGCGATATGTCCGCCAGCGGCTCGAATCGGGAGCGACGGAGATCGTGGTCCGCACGCTCGACCCTTCGGCGGGGATCGCGCCGATCACGATCACGCGGACGATCCTGGGCGACGATACGGAGGTCGTAAACGGGAAGACGATCAAGACCCGGCTGGCTCGCTCGTCAACTTCATACATGCCAGGTGTCGAGATGATCGAGGAGTTTGATCTGGAGGGCACGACGGTCCGGACGGAGACGCCGATGGCGGGGATGAGCATCGAGTCGCGCATCTCGGACGAGCGAGCGGCTCTCGCGGATGTGAAGGGCGGCGCGGAGGTCATGGTCCGCACGCTGATCAAGCCGGACCGGCCGATCAGGAACGCGCGTCAGACGACCCGTGCGTCGCTGGCCCTGTCGCTGAGATCGGGCACGCTGCCGCGGTTTCCGAGCGCGGGTGCGCAGCGCGTCGAGCCCATTGATGCGAGCACGGCTCGGCTCTTGATCGACCTCTCATCGCCGCAACCCGCCTCTGAGAGCGACATCGCGAACGAGGCGTACCTCGCGAGCACCCTTGCGTGTGGGAGCGATGATGAGTTGATCCAGCATCTCGCGGCGAGAGCGGTCAAGGGCGTGGGGGAATCGAGGATCGAGCGGGCCGAGGCGATGCGCCGCTTCGTTCGGTCGTATCTGGACCGGAAGTCGCTCGATGTCGGGTTCGCGTCGGCATCGGAGACGGCACGATCCCGTTCGGGAGATTGCACGGAGCACGCGGTGCTTCTCGCGGCGATGCTGCGTGCGGACGGGATTCCGTCGCGGGGCGTGACCGGCCTGGTGTATGTGGACGAGTTCCTGGGTGAAGCGGGCGTGTTCGGGTACCACATGTGGACGCAGGCCCTGCTCGACGTCGGAGGCGTTCCGACGTGGGTGGATCTGGATGCGGCGATCGACGATGCCCGCGCTTCGGACGCGACGCACATCGCGTGCGCGATTTCCACATACGCGGATTCCGAGACGATCGAGGCGTATCAGTCGATCATCCCGCTGATGGGCTCGCTGCAGATCAAGATCGAATCGATCGAGTGACTCACGCCGAACGGCCTCGGGGTCTGATGATGACACTCCCACCACTTCCGATGCGCGACCCGGGTGGCCACAAGGGCACATTCGGCACGGTGTCGGTTATTGGCGGCTGCGCGACTTCGGATCAGATCATGGCCGGCGCGCCCGCGTTGGCAGCGCTCGGGGCCTTTCGCAGCGGGTGCGGCCTGGTCAGGTTGCTTGTGCCTGAGCCGGTTGCACCGATCGCGCTGGCGATCAGCCCGTCGGCAACGTGTTTCGTGCTGGCGACATCGAGCCGGGGCATGATCATCCCATCGGACGCGTGTGGCGCGATCGACGGGGCGGCGTCCACCTCGCAGTGCCTTGTGATCGGGCCGGGGATGGGGAGCGATCCGGCGATCGCTACGCTGACGCTGCGGGCGCTGCAGCAGCAGTGGGCTCCGGTGGTGGTTGATGCGGACGCGATCAACGCGCTGGCGACAATCCCTGATCTTCATCTTGACCTGCGTGCGAGCGCTGTGCTTACGCCCCACCCCGGCGAGTTCAGGCGTCTTGCATCGGTGCTGCGGATCACCCACGATCCGACCGAGGAGAGTTCCCGTGCTTCGGCAGCGGCTGAGATGGCGCAGAAGCTCGGCGTGATTGTGGTTCTGAAGGGGCGTGGGACGGTTGTGTCGAACGGGCTTGAGACGTGGACCTGCCCGCACGGGCATCCTGCGCTCGCGACTGCGGGGAGCGGCGATGTGCTTGCGGGCATCATCGCAGGGATCATCGCCCAGCATGTCGGGAGGGCATCGACGCCGAGACGAGCGGGACCGGCTCTCACGTTGCTGGACGCGGTGCGGATCGCCGTCTTTGCCCATGCGCGTGCGGGTGAGCGGTGGGCGGCGGCTCATCGTGCGAGCGGGGGGATGCTCGCGACCGACCTTGCGAACGAGATTCCGGCGATTCTCGGGGAGCTTGAGGCGCAAGCCCCGTGATCATTCCGGTGCTGATCGGCGGGTGAGCGGTTGAGTGTTCGCGGGGGCTACTCGTTACGCGGGCTGGCGCTCGCGACCATGCGGATCGAGGGGGTGTCGAGGTTCGCACCGACGGCGGCGTCCTGCAGATCGTTGGGCCGAACCGTGAGATCGACCGTGGCGCGTCTGAGCGAGGGTCCGACGTCGTACTCGAGGGTGAAGACGGCGTCAACGATGCCGACGAGCAGCGGGCGCTCTTGCTGCTCGACCTCTACACCGTCTCTGACGGTCGTGAGCAGGAGCCAGAGTTCGAAGGGGCCGTCGGGCGAGCCCTCGGGTGCGTCTCGGCGTTCGAGCCGAACGATCTGGGACTCGTCGATCGTGCGGCCGTTGACAACGAACTCGATGCTGTTGCTGGTGATGGTCGGCAGTTCGATGGGATTCTCGGGGAATGGTCCGAAGCTGCCCGCCTCGCCGGTGCGGATCATCGTCATGATCCTGTGCATGACGATCCGGGTCACGACGTGCGTGGATGCCGATTCGGTGGTGCGCTTGTAGCTCTTGAAGGATGCGTTGAGCGCGGAGAAGGTCGCGGCGAGCAGCGTCGCCGAGATCGTCAAGGCGACGAGCATTTCCACAAGACTAAAGCCCCTGGCGGTGCGTTTCATCGCTTGCCCTCCCGGTAGGTTCCCACGCTTGGTCTGATCTGCAGGGGAAGCATGATGCCATCGGGGAGCATCATGTCGGGATTGAAACGGAGCGTGACCCTGCCAAGACCGTGGAACGGGACGGGAACCGCGCCGTTCTCGAGTTCCGCGGCGGTGGGCGTGTCTGTGGGTCCCAGGTCGGCGATGCCGTCGCCGTCGAGATCCCAACCGACGATCTTGACGCCCTCGAACTCGGGAAGAGTGGCGGGGTCGAGCGACTCGCTGTCACCGTCGTCCGGGCCGAAGTAGCCGAGCGTCGCGTTGAATCCGGCGGGGTTGCCGACTGGGTTTCCGAGCGAGTCCTTCATGGGGCCTTCGCCTCGCACGGGGCTGAAGGTGAGGACGAGCGCACCGTCGATCGTGGCGGTGCCGCGGACGTCGAGGACGCCGGCGATGACCGCGCCCTGAAGCTGGACGTTCTGTGTCGGCGGGCTGTTGAAGTTGCCGATGTCGACCGAGTAGTTCGGGAGCATCATGCTGCTCTTGAGGATCTCCTGGATGTCCGACGATTCGGGGTTGTATCGCGCATCGTCGGGATACTCGGGATGAACCTTCAGGAACCTGGTCGCACCGGTGAACTGGAACTTGTTGCGGACCTGCGTGTATTCCGTGGGCGTGTCGCTGACGATGGAGCCGACGAACGTGCAGTCGTGGAAGCGGATGTTGTTTGAATATGCCCTCGTGTCCGTCACACGCTTGCCGTCGATCACGAGCGGCGCGGGGAGCTGCGCGTAGCTCGTGGCGCTCACGCTGCCGACCTGGCTCTGGAGCAGATCGCCCTTGTCGAGCGGCTCGTCGGCGAGGAGGACCCATTGCTGCGGGGGAATGGCTGTCACAGGGAGCATGTCCGGCGCGTCCGCGCCGTTCTCTTCGTGTGGATCGTCGCCGTAGATCGATCGTGCGCGGTCCGGCTTGGGGCGCCCTGACGAAGAGTCCATGACCATCTTGCCGTAGAGCGTCCAGTTTGCGTGCGTGTTGCCCGTGTGGGTGCGCACGTATGTGACGCCGGCGAATGTGCAGTTTTTGAAGAGTGCGTTCGTCCCGATGGGGATGATGACATCCTTGAAGACCATGTTCTCGTAGACGGGGCGGTAGTACCAGTCGCTGTAGGAGGGGCTGTTGAAGGGGACCTGCTCGAAGTAGGCGGTGGCCCAGTTGTCGGGGCGGCCGTCTCCGTCGTTGTCGGGGTCGACGCGATAGTAGCGGGGCGTCCCCGCGCCCTTCGCTTCCACATACCCGGGGAGAGACTCGACTGAGACGCCGAGGTTGTCGGCGACCTGGCGTGCGAAGCTCTCGCCGTTGGCTGCGGCGCGGAGTGCCGACTCGGTGCTGGTGAAGCTCGACGCGGTGATTCCCGGGAGTTCGGTGTCGTTCATCGAGAACTGGACAGGCGAGCGATCGCCGGCGTTGATTCCGCCCTCGATGTGGTTGCGCCAACTGCCCTGATTCGCGACCCAGGCGTCGGCGCTGACCTTGAATGCGAGCCGCCCGCGGATCTTTGTGTAGCGGTCCATCTTGTCGATGAAGCCGTCGCGGTATCCGAGGACCTGGTCTCGGTAGACGACGTGTACGGGGTCGAAGTCGAGGAGCGACTCGGTGTCGGGGTCCCACACGCCGTTGCCGTTCTCGTCGATGAAGCCGTAGATCCCGTTCTTGTTTCGATCCGGGTTCGACGAATCGATCAGGAGGGCGAGGTCGTCGTTGATCGGGGCGCCGCCGGGGCCGACAAACTCCGGCTCTCTTCCCTCGGCGGGCGTGCCGACCGTGAGGGCCGAGCTGAGCGTGACGCGGCCGTCGCCGTCGCGGTCGAAGTGCCGGATGAAGATGTCGAACTCGTCGACGTAGCCGTCGCCCGTGACGTCGAGATAGCTGCCGTCGGGGACTGTGTCTCCGTCCGTGTCTGTGTCAACGGGGATGCCGAGACTCTCGACAGGATGGCCGACGCGGAGACGGTTGTCGCCGTCCACATCGTATTGAGCCACGCCGGCGTAGAAGGCCTCGAGCTTGGTGTCGAGCGCGGGGGCGAGGCCGTAGAAGTCTGAGCGGGCGACGATGGGATGGCCGTTCTCGTGTTCGACGCCCATGAAGCGTGCGCCGAGATCGCCCTCGACGTGGACGTTTCTTCCGAGCATGATGCGGCTGTTGCTGACGATCGCGTGATTAATCCGTTTCGTGAGTGTGAAGTCGCGGCTGATGGTGCGTGTGATCGGACGTCCCTGGCGGGCGTTGTCGAAGTCGTACCCGGTGACGATCGCCCGGATGGTCGCGCCGTCCTGAAGTGGCGCGTACACGATCTGGAACGAGACGGGCCGTTCGCCCTCGGGCCTGCTTTCGAGGCCGATGAGGGGCGTGTAGATCCAGTAATCGCCGCGGTATATCGAGAGATCCGCGCCGGATGCGGCGGGTCCGATCACGGGAACGCTGAGACCGTCGATGACGACGATGCCGACGTCGGCGGCGTGGCGGTTCGCCACTGCCTCGGCGAGACCATCCGGCGAGCCAGACTCGTTGAAACCGCTCGGCGCGTCGAGGATCTCGACGTTTCCGAGCGATCCGAGATTGCCGATCCAGAGGTTCCAACCGGCATCGCCGTCGATGACTCCTCTTGAGACGACGAAGCGAGAGGCCGCTTCCATCAGCCGCTGCTCCGCGACGGCAAGCCCGGTCTCTGCGGCGCCGAGCGCGCGCATGACGTGGAGCTGCGTGTCTGCGGTCCTGATGTTGCCCTTGCTCGCGATGGCCATGGCGGTCACGAGCGAGCCGAACAGGATGAGGAGCATCATGGCCAGAACAGAGGCGACTGCGCGGCGTTGCCTCGCGGCCTGTTTCCGTTCGAGAGCCCTGCACCGTTGACGACTGATCCGATTCATGCGATCACCCCTAGGCCTTCACCCGCGCGATGCTCGAAGACTCCGGACTTACTCGGGCACGACCCATGAGACACGCGAGACCTCGATCGGCTCCGGCGCCAGGCCGGACTGGTATGTGACGATCACTGTGACGCGGAGTGGATATCCGCCTACGGCGCGTCCGGGCCAGCCGCCCGACGCGCCCTCGAAGAAGGCGCGTGGGAGGGTTGTGGCGTAGTCAAAGGGAGAGACCTTCTCCACGATGACCCGCTGACGCCATCCCACCATCGAGATGACATTGCCGTCTTCATCGGTGATCGGCTGGCCATCGTCGCCGATCTCGGGAATGACCTCGCCGTAGGCGTTGATGGGTCCCGGAAAGTTGCCACCCTCGCCGAAGACCAGTCCATCGAGGTCGTCGAGGTCGTCGAAAGCGTTGACGGAGACTTCACCGGCTTCGGGTCCCCAGCCGCGGAGTGTCTCGCCGTCGAGCCAGAGCCCTGTGACGGGGTCGTGGCGTGAGAGATGTCTGGCCATCTCGCGGATCTCATTGGCGAGGAATGTGCCGGTTGTGGCGTGGCTCGACCAGAGCGTGCTTCTGGTGAAGGCCTCCTGGGCATCGACCATGGCGACGACGCCGACGCCGATGATGACCGTGGCCATGGCGGTCTCGATGAGTGTGAAGCCGCCGCCTGAGTGTCGCGTGCGTCGAGCCGCGGCCTGCGGCGTGACTGAGGGTGGACGGTCCATCCTTGCTCCTTCGTTCCCGGACTTCGGCCGGGACCGTCCCGCGCCGAGTCCATCGGTCACTTGACGATCTGGCTCATCTTGAAGATCGGAAGGATGATGGCCATGGCGATGAAGCCGACGACTGCGCCCATCACAAGGATCATGACGGGTTCGATAAGCGATGTGACCGCCTTGATCTGGTCTTTGAGGGCTTTGGCGTAGTAGACCGAGATCTCGTCGAGGACCTCGCCGAGCTTACCGGACTCCTCGCCTGCGGCGAGCATCTGCACGACGGCCTTGGGAAGGAGATTGTCCTTCTGGAGCGGCGCGGTGATCTTCTTGCCCTGCTTCACGCTGGTGTGCACGCGGCGCCACATGCCTTTGTAGAGCATGTTGCCGGAGATGTCGCCCGTGATGGCGAGCGTGTCGAGCATTGGGACACCGGCGTTGATCAGCTGGCCCATCGTTTGGAGCGAGCGGCTGATGTAGAGCGAGCGGAACATCGCCTTGACGACGGGCACCGTGAGCTTCGTGCGATCGAGCCAGAAGCGTCCGATCTCGGTTCTGAGGAAGACGAATGCGAGGATCACCAGCCCGACGAGCGCGCCGAGGATGAAGGGCCAGTACGCGACGATGCCCTTCGAGAGGTTCATCAGGAAGACGGTCGCCCAGGGGAGGACCTCTTCCTTGCCCTCGAAGATGCCGTAGAACTTCGGGAGGACGAAGGTCAGGAGGAAGACCGTGACGGTGACGGCCATGCCTCCGATGATGCCGGGGTAGATCGACGCTCCCACGACCATCTTTCGGGTCTCGATCTGCTGCCCGATGTACCCGGCGATGCGGTCGAGCATCTGGCTGAACGAGCCGGCCATTTCCGATGCCTTGACCATGTTGACGTAGAGCGGTCCGAAAAGCTTGGGGAACCTCGCGACGGCGTCGGAGAACTGCTTGCCTCCCTCGACGTCGTTCTTGAGCTGGTTGATGACGCGCTTGAAGCCCAGGTGTGTGGTCTGGTCCGCGATGCCGTCGAGCGCGGCGCGGAGGTTGATGCCGGCACGGATCATGACGGCGAGCTGGGTGGTGAAGTCGAGGACGTGCTTCTGGTTGGGCTTGCCGGCGTTGAGCTGCTTGAACTTTGCGAGCAGGCCGGTTCCCGTCTCCTCGGCCCCGAGTGCTGTGAGCGAGAGGATGTGGCAGCCCTGGTTCCGCAGCAACGCGGCCGCGCTTGCCGCCGAGTCGGAGGCGAGCATGCCGGTCTGGACCTGTCCCGATGCGTTTCTGACCTGGTAGCGGTAGTTGCCCATGGGTGCCTCGGGGAAGTGACGGAGTGAGCGAGTGACGAAGTGACACAGAGACTCTCGTCGCTGGTTCATCCGCCGCTCAAGTCGCCCCGCGCCTCCTTACATCTCTTCCACTCTGTGCTGCGTTGCTCTGTCACTGCATCACTCTCTGCTCAGGCCACCAGCTGACGCTCGAGCTTGTCCGGGTACGCCGCCTGTGCGATCGCGTCCTCGCGGCTGATGAACCCGTTGAAGTAGAGTTCTGCGATCGAGGTGTCGAGGGAGCACATGCCGATGGCGCGGCTGGTCTCGATGACGTTGGGGATCTCGAAGGTGCGTGCCTCGCGGATGAGGTTCCGGACGGCGGGGGTGCAGAGGAGCGTCTCGACAGCGGGGATCATGCCGGGCTTGTCGATGCGGCTGAAGAGCGTCTGGCTGATGACCGCCTGGAGCGTGTTGGCGAGCATGGAGCGGATCTGGTTCTGCTGCCCGCCCGGGTACATATCGATGATTCGCTCGACGGTCTGCGAGGCGTTGACCGTGTGCAGGGTCGAGAGGACGAGGTGGCCGGTCTCGGCGGCGGAGATGGCGAGGGCCGTGGTTTCGAGGTCGCGCATTTCACCGACGAGCACGATGTCGGGGTCCTGTCGCAGCGCGTGCTTGAGGCCCGATGCGAAGGTGGGCATGTCGTGGTTGAGTTCACGCTGCTCGATGAGGCACTTGTCGCTCTGGAAGGTGTATTCGACGGGGTCCTCGAGCGTGATGATGTGCTTGCGATATCGCTCGTTCATCGCCTGGATCATTGCGGCGAGCGTGGTGGACTTTCCGGATCCGGTGTCGCCGGTGACAAGCACGAGGCCGCGGGGGAGGTACGTCAGCCGCGCAATCACCTCCGGCAGCGACAGTGCCCCCAGGGGCGGCACCTTCGTCTTGATCATTCGCATCGCGATGCCGATGGTGCCGCGTTGCCTGTGGGCGTTCACGCGGTAGCGGGCGAGTTTCGGCACCTCGTAGGAGAAGTCGGAGTCCTTCTGCTTGTCGAAGGTGGCGCGCGACTCGGGCTGGGTCATCTGGTCCAGCATCTGCTCCGCATCATCAGGCGTGATCGCCGGAAACTTCATCGGCGTGATCACCTGATGCACGCGCATCACAGGGGGGTGCCCCGCGACCAGATGAATATCCGACGCATCGGCCTCATACGCCATTTTGAGAATAGTGTGCAGGTCCACGCGGGCTTCCCTCCAGATCGTGCCGAGCCGTGCGCCATCGCCCTTCAACGGGCTCGTCGTGCAGGACACTGAGTCCTCAAATCTCATCGGCCCACCGCGTGCGCCCCTTCACCCCGCCTCCCAATCGGTCGATCCCACCCTGCTTGCCCCGCCACCCAAGCCGGCACAGACGACATATGCCGACCCTATCGGGCTACGTACGAACGTGAGTTATCGCACTCTGCTGTACACTGAAGATGTGAAATTCAGTTATCCACAGCCCGCAACGCGATTGAAGCAGTCGCGAATGCCACTAACATAGGGGATATGCGTTGCTGATTAATCGCATTCATGGTGTTGGGAGGTCAACATGCTCGTATTCGCGCTGTACACGGCACTCGCAGGCGGCAACCTTGTCGTTCTGTCAAGGCACTTGACAGAGACCCATGGCGTGCTCCATGAGGTGTCACCAAGTTCAAGGAACCCCGGTGCCGATCGCGTCGACTTGGCCGCCAGAGTCAGCGACGCTCTGCTTTCCGGGGCGTACCTGCAGGTCAATGCCCGGATTGTGCACCAGGGGAAGGAGTTGCTCGTCCGGAGCGACATGACCACCGACAAGCTGCGTGTCGAGGCGTTTCGCGGCAGCACCCTCTTCGCCGCGTTTGCCATCGAAGGTGATCGAGTGCAGGAGTACCGACCGGTTCTCGTTCCCGGCCATGATGACGTTGAGTACCGCAACGTGATTGTCGAGTTTGACAAACTCGCCCTCGTCGAGGGGGCCGTGAGTGTCGGGTTCACCATGCTGCTCGATCCGGATACCGCTTGTGAGTTCGGGACGCTGATGACCTCATGGCTCGACCCACGGATTGATCTCGTGTCTACATGGACCGATCGGATCCTCAATGGTGAGCGACTTGAGGACCAGATGATTGATGGCGTTCGCTGTATGGTCTTCCACGATTCTGTGATATTCCCTGCGAACGAAGAACGCGGCGAACTCACGATCAAGAACACGCTCTACATCAACTCTGATACATCACTCCCCGTCCGTTGGGATACTTCCCAGAGCACGAATCGGTACTCGATCGAGCGAGAGCGATACTACGAGTTCGTTCGGGCTTCCAAGCCCCCTGAGAATATCGTCTGGAGACTCGACTCCAAGCAGCTTCAGAGCGCGACACCTCCCAGAAGTGCGTCGTCTGTTGCTGCACGCTCGGGTTTCTGAGCGAACACCTTTCATCTGAAGAACCGCCCAGATCAGCCACGTGATGCGTCACCTTGTCGGTGGTGTTCGCGTGCGCACGGAGAACGATCATGGAATCGATGCTGAGAAGGATCGCCGCGCTTGCCTGCACCCTCATGGCCACATGCGCCGCTCGGGGCGAGAGCCCCATCGAAACGTACTGGCGCCAGTTCCGCGATGGGAACCCGGCCGTGAGTGTCTGGAACGTGCTCGACGCACGAGAGGGTGTGCTCACGCGTGTGACGATCAACAACGCCGATGTTGACTTTCTCTGGGACGCGATGAGCGCATCTCTCGTTCTGTACGTCGATGACGAGCTTGTCGCCGATCTCGTGATGAGCGCCGACGCAGACAATCGACCGGTCTTCCACGCGAACTGGTTGTCGGAGACCGTCGCGGCGATAAGCGGGTACATCGACCTCGACGAGGATTCGCTCCTTGTCATCCACTGGGATGAGCCGGGGCACGAGTCAACCCGGTTCGCCATCACCTCGACGGGCGGGGTCACGGCCGCTGCCAAGTGCAGATGCGGCGGAATCGGTGGGACCGTCTACAAGACGTGCGCCAACAGCGACTGCGACAATCCACCCGTCGGGTGTCGCCGGAACGGCCCAGTCGGGTCAGCGGATACGGGCTTCTGCGAGTGGAAAGCCACCACCGTTGTTCAGCCAGTGGAGCCGATTGAGATCCCGGTGGTTACTGCGAATGCAGTCGCTGTACCCTGATCGCTGCGAACTCCCTCCAGAAGTGCATCCCTCCTCGACAGAGAGGGGCGCGGCCCACCCGGAGAGAGCCCCGGGTGGGTCCGCCCGATCGTCAATCGCTTCAGCCCAGCGCTTCAAGCGGTGCGCCGAAGTTGATATGGAGTGCTCGTCCACTCATCACAAGTGCGGGGACAGATTTGACTCCCGCATCACGCGCCTCCGCCACTCGCCCCTTCGACTCACCGAGGTGGACGATCTCAACCTCGAATCGCGCAGGGTCCAGAGCCCCCGCGAGAGAACGCTCGGCATCGACGCACACCGGACACCCCGCGTGATAGAAACGCACTCGCTCTTTCATTGCTATGCTCACTTTCTGCGGCATGTGCCGCGATCACCAGAGAGCATCGCCGCCCCGCGTGAACCATCAAGAGGGCACAAAACGGTGCGTCCCGAATCCTCATCATCACGCCGCCCGAATCGTCCTCGCGCACGCAGGATTGTCGCTGCGCCCGAGCCCGCTAAGACCAGGGCGACGACTGCGAACAGCGGCCCGACTCCCGCGGTCGCCGAGATGGTCGAATCCGTTGTCGGATGCAAGTGGTCGTTGCACGTGCTCGCACAGATCCGCGCCGGCAATCTTCGGCCCGGCACGCTAGAACGCTCGGCACCGGGGTTGACGCACAAGGTTCTCTCAGAGCGACTGGCGAAGTTTCTGAGATTCGGCATCATCGAGCGGCATGAGATTGCCAGTCGTCCTGCGCATGTCGAGTACCGCCTCACACCCTTCGGGGAGCAGTTTGCCCGGATCATCGACGAGGTTGATCGGCTGCAACGAATGCTGTCCGATCAGAAGGATGGACGCGAAGCCGATGCGTCATGAACGGAAGCGTTGGAGAGGCCGTGCCGCTCCGGATCACGCCACTCGACGTTTGGCGATTGCCTCGTCGTACTTGGCCCGGAGTTCGTCGTCGCTCAGCACCTCGTAGACGCGGGTGATGAACGCGAACCGCTCCGCGGCGTCGGGCTCTTTGCAGACATCGGGGTGGAGTTTCTTGGCCAACTGGCGGAACGCGGCTCGCACCTGCTGTTCGGTGGCATCGAACGCGACGCCGAGCGTCTGGTAGAAACAGGGCAGGTCCGCCGTCACGGTGACCTTGGGGCGTGCCGAGTCCGGGGTGCCTTCGGATGCACCCGTGGCGTTTGCGGGGCCGTTTGATGCACCGGTGCTGCGATGCGCCGAGCCAGCCCCCGCGGCCCCCACGTCTCGTCTCGGAGTGTGATGCGGCTCGCTCTTTCCATCGTGGACAAAGCCGTACATCGCGATCTGATCGAGGACCTTTCCGACAGCGCCGGTGACGCCGACGAACTGGATGCCGTACTCGAATGGTCCTCCGAGCAGCGATGCTCTCTTGATCCAGGCGACGCGTCCCTGCAACGTGAGGGTCTTGGTGCCGACGCGGAGCGTGAACGACGCGACCGCGCCCGGTTTCGCCGGGGGGCGTTCGTTCGATCTGACCCGCATCCCGCCGGTTGAGAGATCCAGCACATCTCCCGTGACACATGTCAGCCCCTCGGTGAGGTGGCGTTCGTGCCTGCGGGGGGATGTACCGGTCTTTCCACGGCTTGCCATACTTTTCAGGAAACGGATACCTGTGCTGTCGCGTCCAGCCGGACCCGCGATCATGAGCAGGAGAGATCACCTGGCCCTGCGCACCATGGACGCAGCCCGCACAAGCCGCACGGATTGACACCCGATCGCGACCCGATCACGCGGTCTCTACAATGGTGCCATGCCCGCACGCGCTGCCAATCCGAGAAAGTCACGTCCCGCCCGCACCACTGAGAAGCCCGCGCGGGCCGGGACTTCCCGAGCCGCGTCGAACGGGCGTCTGGGTGCATCAACCAACGGAGCGCACGCCTCGGCTGGAAAGGGATCCGCCTCGGCCCAAGGCGCTGCTTCGAGCACCAGACCGCGTGCCGCGGGCTGGGAGTACGCGCCCGCGCCGGAGTCGGTCAAAGTCGATATCGCCCCAACCTACGGTCACTTCATCGGTGGCCGCTTCGTTGAACCCTCCGAGGGCACACGCTTCCCCACCATCAACCCCGGTAACGAGAGGGTGCTGAGCCAGATCGCTCAGGGCTCGGCACGCGATGTCGACGCCGCCGTCGCCGCCGCGACCGATGCGCTCCCCGCGTGGTCGTCGCTCTCCGGCAAGGAACGCGGCAAGTTTCTCTTCCGCATCGCGCGCCGCATCCAGGAACGCGCCCGAGAACTCGCCGTTCTCGAGACCATGGACGGCGGGAAGACGATCAAGGAATCCCGCGATATCGACATCCCGCTGGCCGCCGCACACTTCTTCTATCACGCGGGTTGGGCCGACAAGCTCCAGTATGCCTTCGCCGGTCGATCGCCGCGCCCCGTCGGCGTCTGCGGTCAGATCATCCCCTGGAACTTCCCGCTGCTGATGGCGGCGTGGAAGCTTGCGCCCGCTCTCGCCTGCGGCAACACCGTCGTCCTCAAGCCCGCCGAAACCACATCCCTCACCGCGCTCCGCCTCGCAGAGATCTTCGAAGAGATCGGCCTGCCACGCGGCGTCGTCAACATCGTCACAGGTGACGGCCGCACCGGCGCCGCGATCGTCGAACACCCCGGCATCCACAAGATCGCCTTCACCGGCTCCACCGAGGTCGGCAAGCGCATCGCCAAGGCCGTCGCCGGCACCAGCAAACGCCTCACCCTCGAACTCGGCGGCAAGTCGCCCAACATCATCTTCGAGGACGCCAGCATCGATCAGGCGATCGAGGGCATCATCGAGGGCATCTACTTCAACCAGGGACACGTCTGCTGCGCCGGCTCGCGGCTGTTCGTTCAGGAATCCATCCTCGACACCGTCCGCAAGAAGCTCGCCCACCGGTTGAAGTCCCTGCGCGTCGGCGATCCCCTGGATAAGAACACCGATATCGGCGCGATCAACAGCGCGCAGCAGCTCTCCATCATCAATCGATATGTTGAGTCCGGCAAGCGCGAGGGCGCGACGTTGCACGAGGTGAACGGCTCGCCCCTTCCCACGAAGGGCTACTACTGCCGCCCTTCCTTCTTTACAGACGTCCAGCCCAGCCACACCATCGCCCGCGAAGAGATCTTCGGCCCGGTGCTCGCGGTCATGTCCTTCCGCACGCCGGAGGAGGCCCTGACTCGTGCGAACAACACGCCGTACGGGCTCGCCGCGGGGGTGTGGACCGACAAGGGATCGAAGATCTTCCAGATCGCCTCCAAGCTCCGCGCCGGCGTCGTCTGGTGCAACACCTACAACCGCTTCGACCCGGCCAGCCCCTTCGGCGGCTACAAGGAATCCGGCTTCGGTCGCGAGGGCGGGATGCAGGGCCTCCGTGCCTACGTGGAGATCTGAACCGTGAGCTCCGACCAGCAGTCCGTGCTTTCGCGCCTTCAGAAGTGGTACCACTCGCACTGCAATGACGAGTGGGAACACGCGTACGGAATCAAGATTGGCACGCTTGACAACCCCGGATGGTGGATCACGATCAGTCTGACGGAAACCCAGCTCGCCGGTCGACCCTTTGAAAAGATTATCGACGGTGAGGAAGACTCGAACTACGACGATGAGGGAAACCAAATCGGCCCTTGGATGGACTGCTGGGTCCATGATGACAAGTTCGAGGCGGCCTGCGGTCCCAACGACTTGGAGCGCTGCCTTCGCACCTTTCTCGACTGGGCCGATGGCACACGGAGTCGATGAACCAGACCGCGGCTCGAAATCGTAGAAACAGCCTATGCCATTCGAGATTAAGTACACCATCGACATGAACGAACTCGGGTGGGCGTGGCTTGTCATAACGTCTGGCGTTGCTCGGGTCGATTCCAACGTCTCCTACCTCCACGATTCCCTCGGCGACCTCGCGCGAGTTGCGTTGGAGTACGTGCATGGATTCTGCGTGTGCGAGATCCCATTCATTGGTGAGCCCGGTGCAATCATCTGCAAGTTCTTCCGTGACGGGGATTCCGTTCGTTTGGTCGTACATCGAGATCCCGACGCTCTGGAGTCAGGAGCGAGATCGCCTCAGGCAAGACTCGTCTTGGAGGCATCCGAACACCATCTGACGTTCGCCCGAAATGTCTGCGCCATCCTTCACGACGTATGGACGACAACCGGCCTTGCGACGTATCGGGCTGTCTGGCATAGCAACGACTTTCCCCTCGCCACATATCTTCGCCTTCGTATCCTCCTCGACCGCTCACCCTTGGCGGCCCAGATTCGCGAGCGAGCCGAGAAACGCGAATGCACCCGGGATCTGGAACTCGCTCTATTGAACTGCGAACTTGCCCTCTAGGACACCGCCCGGCTTCGGTCGCGAGGGCGGGATGCAGGGCCTCCGTGCATACGTCTCGCTCGACTGACCCGATGTCCCCAGACGGGCGGCTGCTGGCGCGATCTTTGCCCCTACACTCGCCACCATGAGCATCGGCATCACCGCAATCGGCACGCTCCCCCGCAACCACGCCGCACTCAAGAACCCCGTGCGGTTCTTCGAGTCCGTCGCGGATCTCGCGGCGGAGCTCTTCGCACCCTTCTTCTCCGGCGCGAGGATCGCCGAGGACCACGCCCTCCTCCAGCTCTTCCCGAGCGCGGCGGAGGTCTCGATCTCCCTCGACGAGGACGGCGCGGTGGAGTTCGAGGCGACGACCTCACCGATAGGCGCGGGCTACCACATGCTTGTCGCGGTCCTCATCGAGGGGATCCAGAAGCAGCTCGGCGTGCAATGGTCGGAGGTCTCCGACGACACCGAGTTCTATCAGTCCAAGAACGACGATCGCGTCCGCAAGGAGTTCATCGGCTGGTCGCGGGGTCTGGCCAACGCGATCACACGCGATCCGGTCCAGAGCGATTCGGGCATATCCGTCTGCATGGGCATGGGGGTGTACCACAAGTATCCTGCACCCTTTCTCACGCCCTTCGGCCCGGTGTCGGCGACGGACATGCGTTTGCGTGCAGAATCGGACGTGGCAGCCGCGGCGTGGATGCCGTGGATGGACGCGGCCCCCGACGCTTCGACGGTGCTCGCTGCGGCGAAATCTCTGCTGTGGTGCGATGTCGTGTGGCGTGCGGTTGATCCTGAAGATGCCCCCGATGCCGAGGGCCCTCCCCACCGCGCCATGATGCAGGCGCTTGATCTGCTGGAAGCGGCGTACGAGCTTGATCCTGAGCTTGAGTATCCGTGGCACGAGTGGCTTGAGCTGATGGAGATCGCCGAGGAGGAGAGGCCATTGGCTGCGGAGGTGCGGGTACAGGCGGGGTCAACACCCGAGCCGGACGAGCCCATCGGGTATCGCCGCCACGACATGACGATCATGCTCCCCTTCGGTGCGACTATCACGGTCCCCGGCGAGTTGACGCACATGCTCACCGATGAGGCGTGGATGGCCGCGGGCGGATCGTGTTCGATCCACATCACGCCCTACGTGGCGAATGAGGGGAGTGCCAGCAGGCCTAAGACCGCGACGGAGATGCTGGATGAGGCGTGGGAATCCTTCATGTCGGACTTTGAGGGCGAGGATGTCGGCGAACCGTTCACCTTCAGCAACGACGCGTCGGTCGGACGCGCCGTGCACCGGGTCGCCGACCCCGACGAAGGCGAGGACGAGCCCACGTATCTCACCCAGGGGCTCGTGGCACTACCCGGCTCGTTCTTGTTCTGCACGATGCTGTACCAGGATCCGAGCGGGTCGGAGTGGGCCGAGCGTTGCTTCAGATCCATCTCGCTTGATGCGCCCGGCGATGATGGTGATGGACAAGCCGACGTGGGATCTTGAGTCGGCCCGGCCGAGACGATGATCGACGGGGGCACGAAGCAGAGATCGCCAAACTGAGTGCTCCATGTATCGGTTCGCGAGGCGCGGTGCGATGTGGTTCCCGCGCTTGTGCCCCAGTGCGAGCACTCTTGAAAGCAAACGGCCCCGCTCGTGGAGCGAGGCCGCGCGTGGTTGCAAGAACGCAGGAAGCCATGCGGCCTTAGCCGCGCTTGGAGAGCAGGTCGCGGATCTCGGTGAGGAGCTGTTGATCAACGGTCGGACCGGCGGGGGCGGCGGCCGGCTTCTCGGCCTCGAAGCGTTTGCGGGCGGTGTTGAAGATCTTGATCATGATGAAGACGCAGAACGCGAGGATGATGAAGTTCAGCGTCTCTGTCAGGAACGACCCGTAGGCGAAGACGGGGCCGTGCTCGCGTGCCGCGGCGAGTGAGAGTGGAGTTCCAGCGGTCTCTGCCGCTTCGACCGCGCTGCTGACCTTTGCGTTCAGCGGGAAGTACAGGTTGGAGAAGTCGGCTTTGCCGGGGATGCTCACAACCGGCATGATCACGTCGGCGATCATCGAGTTGATGATTTTGCCGAAGGCGCCGCCGATGATGACGGCGACCGCCAGATCAAGCACGTTCCCCTTGAGCGCGAAATCCCGAAACTCTTTGACAATTCCCATACGAGACCTCCGCAACCGGCAACGCCGGTGGACCACTGTTCATGTCCGACGCCTCCGCGAGGCCGGACGGATCAGGACTGCTTGATAGCGTACCAACCACGAGCGACGGCAGTTGTCAGCGGCCGAACTTCGACGCCGCCGCTTTCACGGCGTTCTCAAGGCCCGAGAGCGCGGTGCCGAGTTCCTTGGAGAGGGGCTCCCACTTGTCCGCCGCGGCGTTCTTCAGTTCGCCGAGTTTGGACTCAACACCCGCGACGTTGTCCTTGACACCCTTGACGAGATTGTCCATGACGGGCTTTTCAAGACCTGTCGCCTCTGAGGCCTTCTTCGCCCAACCGTCAACGAGGGGCTTGACCTCGGCGAGTTTCTCTTCGGCGGCCTTGATCGTGGCGTCTTTCGCCTTGAGAGCTGCCTCGCTGACAGCGTCCACGGCTTCGCCCGCCTTATCGGCGACGGCGGCCCCTGCATCCTTCACGGCGTTGCCCGCGCTGCCGAGGGCATCGCCGGTCTTCTGAGCGGCACCATCGACGACCCGTTTCGTCGCGTCACCCGCGGACTCACCCTCTTTGCACGCGGTCATGGAGCCGGTGAGCAGGACACACGAAACAACGAGCGACAGTCTCGCGAACTCTTTCATTGCTTTCATCCCCTGAGCGTCTTTCGACATCAGCACGCGCAGATGACGCGGCGACGCGCTATGCCCGGTTGATCCGAGCATCTGTACGAAGGGTATGCAAGCGTTCAAGAGGCGTTTGTTCGCGTGTCGTACGCACGTCCGAGCACGAAGGCGGCACCAACCCAGAGGAGTGCAACGGGCATCGCAACGGCACCGAGCGCAACGGCTGCGCTCAGGCCGGCGTAGGCGCCGACGGTTCCCCATGCGCCAACCTGGTCTCCGAGTCGGTAGACAAACGTGTCGATAAAGGCCTTGGTCTTGTACTTCTCATCGACGGTCGTGATGGTGTAGAGGGTCTCGCGGGCCGGGCGATCGATGGCGTAGTGCAGACCACGGCGTGTGACCTGGAAGATGAACAGGATGATGAAGAGCGTGCGCATGGAGGCGGCGTGATCGGCGTTGCCGTCTGCGGCGTGCGAGAGCGCGGCCCACGCCATGACGCCGAATCCGATCATCGTGACGAGCGGCACGATGAGGAGCGAACCAGTCAGGCCGATCCACCTGAGGAGCCGAGCGGTGAGGAACAACTGCGTCAGCAGCGTCACGGTGTTGACCCAGAGGTCGAGAGAGGCGAAGGCGCGGGTTCGGTCGGCACGGTCGGGGTACATCGCGCTGATCACGCGTGCCTGCTCAACGTAGAGCACCGTCGCGGTCACGGTGAACAGGAACATGTAGAGCGCGACCTTCTGGAGGTAGGTCGAGCGAGCGAGAAGCCGGAATCCGTCGAGCGGACGGGGGCCGGGCTCACGCGGGCTGTTGGCTGCGCTATCAGGTCTGGCACGCTCGCGCCTGAGAATCGCTCTGGCAACCCACACCGCGACTTCGAGCACACCCGCCGAGAGGAGCAGCAGATAGCCCATTCGCTCCGGCCCGAGCACGCCGGTGAGCGTGCCGGTCGCGGCGGCTCCGCCCATGGCGCCCAGCGTCCCCCCCACTCCTATCGCGCCGAAGAGACGCTTGGCCTCGTCTGAATTGTGCACGTCGGTCATCACCGACCAGAAGATGGAGACAACGAAGAGGTTGAACACACTCAGCCAGATGTAGAACGCGTAGGCGAGCCACAAGGGCGGCTTGCCGGCGTTCATCATCAGGACGACGAAGAACGCTCCGATGTTGAGCATGAAGAAGCGGTAGGTCCATGGGATGAAGACGCGGCGCGCGGTGCGCGACACGAACCAGGCGTACACCGGATTGATCACGAGCATCGCCAAGAGCGTGCCCGTCATCAGCCAGGGAAGTTTGGAGAAGCCGCCCTCAACACCCATCGTCTCTCGTACGGGGCGGAGCATGTAGTAACTGAACAGGATCAGGAAGAAGTACGCGGCGCTGAGGATCAGTCGGCGCCCCTCGCCGGGACGAACCTGCAACAGGTGCGAGATCGCGCCGGAGCGAGCGGTGCCTGAGGCGGTGGGGCCTGCTGCTGGAGATGAGTGTTCGGCATCTGGCACGCCCTCCAGCGTACCCGCTTGTGATCGATGCGATGCAGGGATGATCGCCTTATCGCCGAACATGATTCGTTGGTGGAATCCAAGCTGGGGGGCTGTAGGGGGGGGCTGTGTGGGGGGGCGTTATGTGAAGGGGCGCGAGGGGGGCTGGGCTTGGAGAGCGGTGGTGGGCGCGGGCGACGGAGTGCCGCAACCGCTCGAATCGAACGATGTAGACACTCGCCGTGCCCCACTTTGCGCAGGACCAGCATCGGAGAACGCTCGTGACGATCACCCGCCGCCACTTTGTCCACACCCTCCTTGCCACCGGCGCCGCCACGGCGATTGCCACGCCCCGTGCACTCGCGTGGCAGCGGCGTGCGGTCAAGCCCAAGTCGATCCTGATCCTGGGCGGCACGGGGTTTCTCGGGCCGGCGACGATCGAGGCGGCTCTCGCCCGGGGGCACAAGGTCACGATCTTCAATCGCGGGCGGACAGAGAGATATCGCCCGCTCAAGCACGAGGCCGTCGAGCATCTCTACGGCAATCGCGACCCCGAAAAGCACGCACAGGAGGACGACCCCACCACGCCCAAGGGTCTCTCTCAGTTGGAGGGGAAGAAGTTTGATGTGGTGATCGACAACTCGGGGTACTACCCGCGGATCGTGAAGGCGTCGGCGGAATGGGCCGCGAAGAACGCGGGGATGTATATCTTCATTTCCAGCATCTCCGCGTATGCAAGCAGCGCGACGCCGGAGGGCGACGAGAGTGCGCCGGTCGGAACGATGGAAAATCCGACGATTGAGAACATGGGGCCCTCGTTCGAGTACTACGGACCGCTCAAGGCGCTCTGCGAGCAGGCCTCCGAGGCCGCCATGCCGGGCAGGGCCGCGATCGTTCGTCCGGGGTACATCGTCGGCCCCGGGGACCCGACGGATCGATTCACCTATTGGCCTGTGCGTGCGAATATGGGAGGCGAGATGCTCGCCCCGGGGAATCCCGACGATCCGATCCAGGTGATCGATGTCCGTGACCTTGCCGAGTTCCTGATCACGCTGGCTGAGAACAGCACCGCTGGCGTCTTCAACGCTGTCGGTCCCGCGTCGCCGGCCCGGTGGGGTGATGTGCTCAGCGCGTGTGCCGCGGCTGCCGCGAGCAGGCCGACGCTGACCTGGATCGACAGCCAGTTCCTGCAATCCAACGGGCTTCCTGGTGGATCGCTCCCGATCTGGATCCCGCCCCAGGGGGACTACGCGGGATTCCACCGCTGGTCGAACGATCGCGCCGAGGCGGCGGGGCTCCGATTCAGACCAGTGGAGACCATTGTGCGCGACACGCTCGCCTGGTGGCCTTCCGAGGTCGATCGACGCCGCAGGGCTGGTGAGCTTCTGACTGAAGAGGCCAAGGCCGCGGGCAGGGAGCCGCCCCGGCTTGGCGATCCGACGCTGCTCAAGGCGGGTATCCCTCCGGAGCGTGAGCAGGCGATACTCGCGGCGTGGCACGATTCGAGAAAGTGAAGTGAGCGACTCCTCCACCACCCGGGTCGGCTTGATGCCGCCCCGGGTGTTTGCTTTGATGCGGGCATGAAAATCGGCATCCTCGCGCCTGACGCCCTCCGATCGCTCCTCTTGGCGGCAGTTGTCGCCCTGTTCTTGACCGAGTCGTTCGGGCAGGACTCGCGAGAGATCCGCGACGTTGAGAGGCACTACACGATCGAGATCCCCGCCGGGTGGACGCGCCTTGCGGACGAGGAGATCGAGCGCGTCAACCGAGTCTGGACGAACTCCCAGGGGGCGACGGACGGGGCTGAGAAGTATCTCATGGGGCTGGTACCGGATGTGCAGCCCGATGCTGGGCGTGTGCTTGTTCTGGTTGAATGGGAATCTGGCGGCTACGCGTCCATGAAGCGATCGGAGATCGAGCGGATTGTGGGCTCGAACATCGAAGCGGTCAGCCGCGGGTTAGGAGCCGCAGCGGGCGCGGAACTCTCGGATCCCTCGTTCGACTGGGTGCGTTCGAGGATCACGTTTATGACCTCCCTGCCGTCGCCTGCGGGCCCTGTGGAGGCGATTACATATGGGCTGCTCGCGATCGACGGCGTTCTCTGGCTGCACTGCTACACACCTGCCTCCGAGATCGGCTCGATGGGTCCAACCTTTGCGATGCTCGCCAACGGGGTCCGGCTGGATCCGGCGTATGTCCTCAAGCCCGTTGATGACGCACCCTCCGGCGTTGGCACTGCTGGTACAAACCCGGCACAGGGCGGGGGTGTCATGCCCCTTGTTCTGATCGGGCTCCTGATCTTCCTGGTCATTGGTTGGGTGATGATGCGCAAGCAATCGTCCGGGGCGTAAGTGCTTGTGGCGGTGCGTGCTCGCGCTCACTGTTTTGGTTTTATTTGGGTTCGATGACGTTCTCGGCCTGTGAATCCGGAGAACTTGTATCAATCCTCCGGAATTTTCTGGCCATTCCGAGCACACGGCGCATCTTTAGCCCTAGTTGCGTCCGCTCGGCGTGAAAGCGCCGGCCACGGCTCGTTTTGTGCCGCGGCCAGGGATCGGGCGACGCATGGAGAAATCAGATGCGTCTGACTGTCATCATGATTGCCTCAGCGTGTGCCTCGGGATTCGGATCGTTCGCTCATGCCGACGCCGTCTACGGGCGGCTCGGTCTGAAGGCGAATGAGAAGGCCTCTTTCGCGGTCGTCGGTTACTCGGCGTCGCTGAATCAGGGCTTCGTGAACTCGAACGGGCACTCGGTCGTTCAGATCGGTTCGGAGTTCCAGTCGATCGGAACCACGGTGAACGGCGCGGACATCATCGAGGCCAAGTGGTCAGAGGCCGCTCTTGCGACCGGCAACTTCATCGATGTGATCTTCCGCACGCGTCACGGCAGGGATATGGTGCCACTGGGCACGCAGGTCAACGGACAGCCCGCGGCGTTCTGGGGCTGGAACGTGGGCAAGACCGACGCGATCGAGTTCCAGTCGTGGGTCACCGACTTCCGGTTGATCCGTGCGACTTGGTCCTTCTCCCTCAACGGTGGGAACTCCTTCATCCCGGGCGGCAACCACACCGCGAGGCAGCCGAGCCCGTGGAACGGCTTTGATCCGGGAGACCTGCTCGACGGGCAGTACATCGGTGCTGGTGTCAATGCGATCTCCGTGAGGTATCACTTCGAGCTGATTCCGGCTCCGAGCGCGGTCGCCCTCTTGGGACTCGCCGGGCTTGTCACGGGCCGCCGTCGGCGCTGAGTCGCTCAGATCAACCCACTTTCGCGGCGGTGTCGCTCTGTGGCTCCGCCGCTTGTCTTTTTCAGGAAACGCATCAGGAGGGAACTGTCTCGGCATAGAGATGCTGGAGCGTCTCGTACAATCCCGCACCATGGAGGTTCTGCATGCGTGTTCTTCTGATCCCGATGGCACTTGCGGTGCTCGCGACTCTTGTCGGCTGCTCGTCGACCCAGATCGCGGTGAAGGAATCGCTCGGCTACGCCAAGCGTGAGCAGCTGGTCGATCGCGTGGAAGATGCACGGGACGGCCAGGAGGCGGCCAAACAGCAGTTTGAGTCCGCGCTCGCCGAGTTTCTGTCGGTGACGGGCGTGGAGACGGGCGAGCTGGAGAAGAAGTACGCCTCGATCAAGAAACAGTACGAGCGGTGCGAGGATCGGGCGAAGGCGGTGAACGCGCGCATCAAGGATGTGGAGCGGGTGGCGACGGCCCTCTTCAAGGAGTGGAACGCGGAGCTGGATCAGTATTCATCGAGCGAGATGCGGGCGGCCTCCAAGCGGCAACTCGACGACACGAAGATCAAGTATGACGCGCTGCTCTCCACCATGAAGCAGGCGGCAGCGAAGATGGATCCGGTGCTGGCGGCGTTCAAGGACCAGACGCTGTTCCTCAAGCACAATCTCAACGCGCGGGCGATCGCGTCGTTGCAGCAGACATCGGGGCAGATCCAGAGCGATGTGCAGACGCTGGTGGCGGAGATGGAGCAGGCGATCAACGAGGCGAATGCGTTTATTCAGGAGATGCAGGCGAATCAGGGGTGAGCTTCATTGTGCGCTTCGGCCAGCTCAGGAGTCGCCCATTTCGTCCTCGGCCACGGGACAACTGAGACCTTTGTCGTACATACCAGAGCGATCGAAGCAGCAGGGTCGGCGTTTGCCCTTGGCGAGCATGTCGCAGGCCTTCTCGATGCGGAGGACGCGGGTTTCGGCGCGCTTGCCGCTGGTGATCCACTGGATCCAGTCGCGGCGGGCGGCGGGCGTGATGTCTTTCCAGGCGGCGCGAGCTTCGGCACCCGCGGGGCCGGGCGCGGCGGTGAGGGCGCGACGCAGGTCGGGGGGCACCACCGGTTCGGGCTCTTCGCCGGGAGCGACGGGAGAGAGTTCGACGGAGACGGTGTCGCCGAAGGTTGCGCCCGCTGCTTCGCGGAGTTTGCGATCGACCTTGAGCCAATGCCCTCCCCCACCGTCGGGCTGGAGCGTGGCCTCGAAGGGCGCCTGGTTCAGCAGGACCCGGACCGAGACCATGCCGCGTGAGGGGAGTTTGGTGCTGCTGACTTGGGAAGATTCAGGAAGGACCAGTCGGCGGCGTTTTGAGCGGCGTGGTCCTGGATCTTTGGTTTCTTGAGTGTGGCGGTGAAGCGGATGGGCGGATGAGCACCCGTTGGCGGGGAGGGCTTGGAAGGTGCCTTTCTGGCCATGAGGCAGAGTGTAGTAGGAAAGAAACGGACCCCGCCGAGGGGCGGGGTCCGGGTGGGATGCGTGGGTTTTCTTCGGACACCGCTCTGGAGAGAGGTGCCACCCGGGCTGGAATCAGTTCTCGCGGGCGGCATCGGCCGCCATGTTCACATCGCGGATCTCGATCTGGGGGACACCGACGGAGTCGTTGCGATCGGCGCCGAGGGCCTCGGCGGCTTCGGCGGCCTCGGCAAGCATGCGCTCCTCATCGTCGTCCGTCTCGGCCGGGAGTTCGACGAGATACTTCACGCGAAGGTCCTGGTAGGGGCGGAAGCCGGTGCCGGCGGGGATGAGGTGCCCGAGGAGGACGTTCTCTTTGAGGCCGACAAGGGTATCGACCGCGCCGCGGAGAGCCGCCTCGGTGAGGACCTTCGTCGATTCCTGGAACGATGCGCCGGAGAGGAACGAGTCGGACGAGAGCGCGGCCTTGGTGATGCCGAGCAGGAGGGTGCGCCCGGTCGCGGGGCGGGCCTTGCGAGCCTTTGCCCCTTCCTTACCTGCGGCCTCGGCCTTGGCGTTGGCCTCTTTGATCTCAGTCCGGGTGACGAGCGCATCCATCGGCAGATCGGTTGATCCGGGATCGGTGACGCGGACCATCATCGCGATCTCGTTGTTCTGCTTGCGGAAGTCGAACTTGTCGACAACCTGGTGGGGCAGAAGCTCGGTGTCGCCAGGATTCTCGACGCGGACCTTCCGCAGCATCTGGCTGAGGATCAGCTCGATGTGCTTGTCGTTGATGGTCACGCCCTGAGCCCGGTAGACGTTCTGGACCTCGTCGAGCATGTAGGTCCAGAGGGCTTCCTCACCCTTGATCCTGAGGATGTCGTGCGGCACCAGCGGGCCTTCGGTGAGGGCATCGCCGGCTTCGACATGGTCGCCTGTGTGGACGAGAAGGATTTTGTCGCTGGGGACGTGGTGGTCCTTCTCGATGCCGGACTCCGAGACGACGCGGATGGTCATCTTGCCCTTGCGCTTGTCGGAGAGGATCTCGACCTTGCCCGAGATCTCGGCCATGACGGCGGGGTCCTTGGGCTTCCTGGCCTCGAAGATCTCCGTGACGCGGGGCAGACCACCGACGATGTCCTGCGAGCGCTCCGCGCCTCGGGGGAGACGCGCGAGCATCTGGCCGGCTTTGATCGGGTCGCCATCCTTGACCTCAAGTCGGGCGCGAGCCGCGAGGAAGTGGAAGTCCAGGATGTGACCGGAATCGTCCACGATGTTGATCGCGGGACGCAGATCGCCCTTGTGCTCGATGATGACGAGGGCCTTCTTGCCCTGGCCGGCATCCTCTTCGCGGACGGTCTCGCCGATCTCGATATCGACGTACTGCACGTTGCCGGACTTCTCGGCAAGGACCGGCGTGCGGTGCGGGTCCCACTTGACGAGCACGTCGCCCTTCTTGACCTCTGCGCCGCTTGCGCAGAGCAGGTACGAGCCGTAGGGGATCTTGTACTTCTCGAGCTCTCGGCCCTTCGGGTCGAGGATCGCGATCTCGGCGTTGCGCTTGAGCACGATGTGGACTTCGCGGCCGTCGTCATCCTTGCCGGGGACTTCGGCGCACTCGCGAAGCTCGACGTTACCGGCGTTGAGGGCGCGGTACTCCGAGTCAACGATCGAGCGGGTTCCGATGCCGCCCGTGTGGAAGGTCCGCATGGTCAGCTGCGTGCCGGGCTCGCCGATCGACTGTGCGGCGATGATCCCGACGGCCATGCCGGGCTCGACGATCCTGCCGGTGGACATGTCCATGCCGTAGTCGAGGACCGAGCATCCGGTCTTGGACTCGGACGTGAGGGGCGAGCGGACGAGGACGGAATCGATGCCGAGGTTCTCGATCTCTTTCGCGGCTTCGGCCGTGATCATCTGGTTCTCGGCGACGATCACCTTGTCGGTCATGGGGTTGATGACCGCGTTGACCGAGACACGCCCGATGATCTGCTCGGAGAGGGGAACATCGACCTGCTCACCCTTGTAGAGTGCCCGCTTAAGGACGCCGCGCTTGGAGCCGCAATCGAGCTCGCCCACGATGACGGACTGGGCGATATCGCAGAGCTTGCGGGTGAGGTAACCGGAGTCGGCGGTCTTGAGCGCGGTATCGGCCAGACCCTTTCGGGCGCCGTGCGTGGAGGAGAAGTACTCGAGGATGGTGAGGCCCTCGCGGAAGTTCGAGCGGATGGGCGTCTCGATGATCTCGCCCGAGGGCTTGGCCATGAGGCCTCGCATGCCGGCAAGCTGGAGCATCTGGGCGACGTTGCCTCGGGCACCCGAGTCGGACATGAGGTAGACGGGATTGAGATAGGGCTTGCCCTTCTTGGTCTCGATATCGACGTACTCGCCCGCCTCGTCACGCCGATCGTGCTTGAGGGTTTCGACGAGCTTCTTGGTGACCTGCTCGCGGCAGTGCGACCAGATATCGATGAGCTGGTTGTAGCGTTCGCGGTCGGTGATGATGCCCTTGTCGAAGTTCTTCTCGACACGATCGACCTTCTTCTGTGACTCGTCGATGAGGGAGAGCTTCTCTTTCGGGATGCGGAGATCGGTGATGCCGAAGGAGAGGCCGGCGAGCGTTGAACGCTTGAAGCCGATCTCCTTCATGCGATCGAGGATGCCGATCGTGTCGGGCTTGCCGCAATACCGGAAGGTGTCGTCGATGACGCGTGCGCACCCCTTCTTGCCGAGCGCGCAGTTGTAGAAGGGCATTCCCTTTTTCAGGATGTCTGAGAAGAGGATCCGTCCGGGCGTGGTGACGACGCGTCCGTCCTTGGGCATCGGCTCAGCGGGGCCTCCCTGGGACTTGACGACCTCGGTGAAGCCGTCGAGACGGACGAGGATCTTCTCGTGGATGCCGATGGTGCCGTGCTCGAAGGCGAGCAGGGCTTCCATGCGGTCCTTGAACGCCTTGTAGGTCTTGTTCTCGCGCTCGTCGGGGATCTCGGTCGTGAGGAAGTAGACGCCCATGACGATGTCCTGCGACGGCGAGATGATGGGCTTGCCGTTGGCAGGAGAGAAGATGTTGTTGGTCGAGAGCATGAGGACATGCGCCTCGGCCTGTGCCTCGACGGAGAGGGGGAGGTGGACGGCCATCTGGTCGCCGTCGAAGTCGGCGTTGAAGCCGCCACAGACCAGCGGGTGCAGCTTGATGGCGTTGCCCTCGACGAGGACGGGCTCGAAGGCCTGGATGCCCATTCGGTGGAGGGTCGGGGCGCGGTTGAGAAGCACGGGGTGCTGGTAGATGACCTCTTCGAGGATGTCCCAGACTTCGGCGTCGCGACGCTCGAGCATGCGCTTGGCGGACTTGATGGTGTCGGCGAGTCCGTGCTCCTTGAGCTTCCTGATGATGAAGGGCTGATAGAGCTCGAGGGCGATCTTCTTGGGAAGGCCGCACTGGTTGATCTTGAGTTCGGGACCGACGACGATGACGGAGCGCGCGGAGTAGTCGACTCGCTTGCCGAGCAGGTTCTCGCGGAAGCGGCCCTGCTTGCCCTTGATCATGTCGGTCAGAGACTTGAGCGGACGATTCGACGATCCGAGCACCGGCCTGCGGCAGCGATTGTTATCGAAGAGCGCGTCGACCGCCTGCTGGAGCATGCGCTTCTCGTTGCGGATGATCACGTCGGGCGCGTTCAGGTCCATCAGCTTCTTGAGCCGGTTGTTCCTGTTGATGATGCGCCGATAGAGATCGTTCAGGTCGCTCGTCGCGAAGTTGCCCGATTCCAGAAGGACGAGTGGGCGCAAGTCCGGCGGGATGACCGGGACCACGTCCATCACGAGCCACGCGGGGTTGTTCTCGCTCTTCCTGATCTGTTCGACCAGCTTGAGCCGCTTGGCGAGGTCCTTGATCTTCTGCTTGCTCTTGGTTGCCTTGAGTTCCTCGCGGAGCTGGTGCGAGAGCTCATTGAGATCGGTCTTCTCGATGAGATCACGGATCGCCTCTGCGCCCATGCGGGCCTTGAAGGCGTTGCCGTACTTCTCTACTGCCTGGCGGTGGTCGTCCTCGGTGAGGACCTGCTTGAACTTGAGCTCGGTGTCGCCGCCGTCGATAACGACGTAATCCTGGTAGTAGATGACCTTCTCGAGGTCTGAGGTCTTCATGCCCAAGAGGGTGCCGAGGCGGCTCGGCATGGACTTGAAGAACCAGATGTGCACAACGGGCGCGGCGAGGTTGATGTGCCCCATGCGCTTGCGGCGGACGCGGGAGTGCGTGACCTTGACGCCGCAGCGGTCGCAGATGATGCCCTTGTACTTCGTGCCGCGGAACTTGCCGCAGCCGCACTCGTAGTCGCGTTCGGGGCCGAAGATGCGCTCGCAGAAGAGCCCGTCCTTCTCGGGACGGTATGTGCGGTAGTTGATGGTCTCGGGCTTCTTGACCTCGCCGTAGGACCACGCCCTGATGTCGTTGGGCGACGCGAGCGTGACCTTGACGGCAGAGAAGTCATTCACGCGCTCGTAGACGGTCTCGGCCATGGGCGGTGACTCCGGTGATCGGGCCGCGTGAAGCGGACCCGTGATGTGCGGGCGGGATCAGGACGACAAACGGGAACGGAGACTTGACGGGGATCGGACCGATGCTCAGAGCAGAGAGCCGCCCTGGAGCTGCTTCTTCTCCAGCGCGACGTTCATGCCGAGGCCCTTGAGTTCGTTGCAGAGAACGTCAAAGGCGACGGGCATGCCCGCCTCGAGCTTGTTGTAACCCTTGACCATCGACTCGTAGATCTTGGTGCGGCCCTCGACATCGTCGGACTTGACGGTGAGGAGTTCCTGGAGGATGTACGCAGCGCCATAGGCCTCGAGCGCCCACACTTCCATCTCGCCGAATCGCTGGCCGCCGGTGCGGGCCTTGCCGCCGAGTGGCTGCTGCGTGATGAGCGAGTAGGGCCCGGTCGCACGTGCATGGATCTTGTCATCCACGAGGTGGTGGAGCTTGAGCATGTACATGTAACCGACAGCGGTGCGCTGCGTGAAGGGCTCGCCGGTGCGTCCGTCGTGGAGCTGGATCTTGCCGCCCTTGGGCATGTGGGCGAGGATCTCACGCCAGTGGGGGAACGTGCCGGTTTTCTCGTAGTTGGCGAGGCGATCGGCGACGCTCTTGTTGGCCTCTGCGACGGCGTCGTGCACCTCTTGCTCTGTGGCGCCGTCGAAGACGGGGGTGACCGCCTGGAAACCGAGGATTCGGGCTGCCCATCCGAGGTGCAGTTCGAGGATCTGGCCGACGTTCATTCGCGAGGGAACGCCGAGCGGGTTCAGGAGGATCTCGACGGGCGTGCCGTCTTCCATGAACGGCATCTCTTCCTCGGGGACGATTCGCGCGATGACGCCCTTGTTGCCGTGGCGTCCGGCCATCTTGTCGCCGACGGAGAGGTGACGCTTGGTGGCGAGATAGACCTTCACCATCTCGAGCACGCCGTTGGGAAGCTCGTCGCCGCGCTTCATCTGGGCAACCTTGCGCTGCTTCTCCTTCTCGACCGCCTGAATACGCGGCCAGAACTGGGAGTGGATGCGCTCGGCGTCGGCCTTGGTCTCCTTCGAGCCCTTGATCCACTTGATGTCGAATGTCTTGATCTGCTCAAGAATGACCTCGCGGATGTCGGACGCGCCCACCTTCTGGCGGGTCATCGGATCGACGGTCTCCGTGCCGACAGCGGTGTTGATCGCGTCGATCATCTCCTTGAAGAGGGAGATCGCGCTGTCGTCCATCGACTGCTCGTAAGTCTCGATGTCCTTCTTGAGCTGCTTCTTCTGAGACTCGTTCATGTGCTGACGGCGCGAGAACTTCCGTGCGCCGATCACCACACCCTCGACGCCCGCGGGAACCTCCAGCGAGTCGTTCTTGACGTCCTCGCCGGCGCGGCCGAAGATCGCGTGCAGGAGCTTCTCTTCAGGGGTGAGCTCGGTCTTGCTCTTGGGGCTGACCTTTCCGACGAGGATGTCGCCCGGACCGACGCGGGCACCGATCCGGATGATGCCGTTCTCGTCGAGGTTGCGGAGCATCTTCTCGGAGACGTTCGGGATGTCGCGGGTGAACTCCTCGCGTCCCAGCTTCGTCTCGCGGATCTCGACGTCGAACGAGTCGATGTGGATCGACGTGAAGACATCGTCCTTCACCAGACGCTCGTTGATGACGATCGCGTCCTCGAAGTTGTAGCCGTCGAACGTGTTGAACGCGACGAGCACGTTCTTGCCGATCGCCAGCTCGCCGTGCCTCGTCGACGCGCCGTCGGCGAGGATCTGGCCCTTCTCGACCTTCTGGCCCGGCTCAACGATCGGCCGCTGGTTGAGGCAGGTGCGCTCGTTCAGGCCCACGAACTTGCGAAGGACGTACTCGTCGGAGTTGTCGATGATGATGCGCTGGGCATCGGCGTATGTGACGGTGCCGCCGTTCTTGGCCCGAACGACCATGCCCGAGTACTTGCCGATGTCCTTCTCGAGTCCGGTCGCGATGCAGGGCGGATCGACCTTGATGAGGGGCACGGCCTGACGCTGCATGTTCGAGCCCATCAGCGCGCGGTTGGCGTCGTCGTGCTCGAGGAAGGGGATGAGCGCGGCAGAGATGCCGACGATCTGTTTCGGTGAGATGTCGATGTAGTCAACCTGCGAGGAATCGACCTCGGCAAGCTCGCCGTTGACGCGGGCGAGGATCATGCCCTTCTTGAGCTTGCCGTCCGGCTCCAGCGCGTCGGCGGGAGCGAGAACGGTCTTCATCTCCTCGTCCGCACGGAGGTAGACGTTCTCGCCGGTGGACCTGCCGCCCTTGGCGACGCGGTACGCGGTCCGAAGGAACCCGTACTCGTCGACCATCGCGTAGATGCCGAGCGAAGCGATGAGACCGATGTTGGTGCCCTCGGGCGTCTCGATCGGACAGATTCGCCCGTAGTGCGAGATGTGGACGTCGCGAACCTCGAAGCCGGCACGCTTGCGGTTCAGACCGCCCGGTCCGAGCGCCGACAGACGACGCTCGTGGATGAGCGACGAGAGGGGGTTGGTCTGGTCAACAACCTGAGAGAGCTCTGAACGGCCGAAGAAGAAATCGATGGCCGAGGAGATGCTCTTGGAGTTCACGAGATCGGCGATCTTGGCGACCTCGTCGGGGTTCTTGACGCTCATCCGCTCCTGAACGGTGCGCTTGAGCTTGAGGAAGCCCTTGCGGAGCTCCTCCACTGCAAGCTCGTCCAGCGTGCGCAAACGCCGATTGCCAAGGTGGTCGATGTCGTCGACTACAGCGACCGCACGACCGGTCTCGGGGTCCTGGCGATTCGAACGCAGGTCCAGCATGTACTGCACCACGCGGAGGAAGTCCTCCGACGTGATGAACATGAGGTCCTCGGGGGTGTTCAGATCGAACTTGCGATTGATGCGGAAGCGACCGACGCGACCGAGCCGGTAGCGGTTCTCATCGAAGAACTTCTCCTGGAAGAGCTGGCGTGCCTTCTCGACCTGCGGCGGGTTGCCGGGGCGGAGCTTCGAATAGATTTTGAGCAGCGCACGCTCGTACTCGGTGGATGCCTCGAACTGTTCGAGACGCTCCTCGGCGATCGTGTTGAGGATGAGCGTGTCGCTCGGATTCTCAACGACGCGCACCGTCTTGAGGGACGAAGAGATGATCTTCGCAGCGCCCTCTTCACCGATCTGGCGACCGACGTGCACAATCTCCTCGCCGGACTCGGTGTCGATGATCGACGCCGCGGCCCAGTGGTCGGCGCGGACGTTCTCGGCCTTCACGTCGCTGACGACGTAGAAGAGCGAGATCAGCGCGTCGGTGGTCGAGATCGACTCGTCGAGGCAGCGCAGGAAGGTCGTCGCGGCGAGCTTGGTCGACTGGTCGATTCGCATCGCCAGGACGTCCTTCTTCGTCACCTCCAGCTCGATCCACGAGCCGCGCTCGGGGATGATGCGGGCCGAGTGCAGCGGGCGATCGGCCTCGCTGGAGACGATGGAGAAGTCCACACCGGGGGAGCGGTGGAGCTGGCTGACGATGACGCGCTCGGCACCGTTCACGATGAACTCGCCGCCGCCCATCATGATGGGGAACTCGCCGAGGTAGATGTCCTCCTCGGGCAGGTCGGGGTGGTTCTCGCGCTTGAGCCGGACGGCGATCCGGAAGGGCCGCCCGTATGTCAGGCGGAGTTCTCGGCACTCGTCGGAGGTGTACCGGGCTTCCTCCAGAACGTAGTGCAGGTACTCAAGAGACATGGTCTCGTCGTACGACTTAATGGGGAAGACCTCCCTGAGGAGGGACTCAAGCCCCATGTGAATGTCGCGTGACTCGGGGCCACGCGCCAACTGGAGAAAGCGCTCGTATGCGTCATGCTGGACCTGGTTGAGATCCGGCACATTGATCGCATCGCCGCGCTTTGCGAAGTTCCGCACCTTCGTCGAAGCCATCAGCTACCTCGCGATGGAGAAACAGCCCAGCCCGATCGTTGCCGTCGGGCGGGGCGGTCGGTTTGTTACTGAATGCGTTCTAATCCCTGTCGCACCCGTTGCGTTCCGAACCAAACAGTGTATACCCCCCGCGCTACCATCGCAAGCCCTCCCATGCACCGAACAAGAAGAGACCTGCGAAGCGAACCGCGTGAGGCACACTCAAGACGGGACCGACCCATTCAGGGTCGGCCCCGTTGGTCAATCAGACTTCAATCGAAGCGAGGACCCGATCAGGCGAGGGCGACGGTGGCCCCGGCCTCTTCGAGTTGCTTCTTGAGCTTCTCGGCCTCGTCCTTGGTGACGCCCTGCTTGACGGGCTTGCCGGGTGCCTCGACGAAGGCCTTCGCCTCCGCCAGACCGAGGCCGGTGAGCTCGCGGACGACCTTGATGACGCCGATCTTCTTGGCGGCGTCGGCACCCTTGAGGATGACGTCGAAGGAGGTCTGCTCCTCCTTCGCGGCAGCGGCTCCGCCGGCGGCGGCAGCAACCATCACGGCCCCGCCCGAGGCGGCCTCGATGCCGTAGGCCTCCTTGAGGTACTTGCCCAGATCGACCGCCTCCTTGAGGGTGAGGCCCGCGAGCTCGTCGCCGAGCTTGGTGATCTTGGCATCGAAAGTTGTTGTGTCAGACATGTGGATCTCTTTCTTGTGAACGCTCGGCTTACCGAGCCAACCCGACGCACGAGAGGGACCGAACGATTCGGTGCTTTACCCCCTGAGGGCCAGTCGTGCGAGACTGTGCGGACTGATGATCAACCGGCCTTGGCGATGGCTTCGCCCTTCTCCAGTTTCGATTCGATGGCCTTGACAAGACCCGCGACTCCGCTGCCCGGGCCAGCGATCTGGGCCGCGAGCTTGCGAGCGGGGCTGAGGACGAGGGTGACATTCTGCGCGATCGCCTCTTCGCGTGTGGGGAACTTCGAGAGCTCCTCAACGCCGGCCTTGCCCTCGAAGAGCAGGCCGTCAAGGATCGCGCCCTTGAGCTCGATCCCCGGGAAGTCCTTGAGGGAATCGACGATCTGACGAGCGATGTTGACGACCGACTGCTCCGCAGAGTACGCAAGAGCGCTCGACCCGGTGAGAAACTTGTTGAGCGGCTCGAGCGCGGTTCCCTTGAAGTTGTTGCGGGCGAGGGCGTTCTGAACAACCGTCACCTTGATGTTGCTCTTCCGGAGGTTGTTCCGCAGGCGGGTGGTGTCGGTCCCCTTGATGCCGCGGATCGAGATCACCATGGCCTCCTCGACACCGTCGAGGCGGTTCTGGTAGTCCCGCATCATGATCTGCTTGATGGTCTTGGACATGGACGTGTCCTCTGGTTACTTGCGTGCGGGATGCTCAGGCCTCGGCCGCAGCGGCGGCGGGGACGTACTTGATCTGGATGCCGGGCGTCATGGTGCCGCTGATCGTGATCTTCTTGATGTAGGTGCCCTTGGCGGTCTGCGGGCGTGCCTTCTCGATCGTCGAGATAAAGGCCTCAAGGTTCTGCTGCAGCGATGCCTCGGGGAACGACATCTTGCCGATCACGGCGTGGACGTTCCCTGCCGTGTCGGTGCGGTACTCGACCTTACCGGCTGAATACTCCTTCACGGCGTCCGGGATGTTCGGCGTGACGGTACCCGCCTTCGGAGAGGGCATCAGCCCCTTGGGACCGAGCACGCGTCCGAGCTTCGAGATCACGCGCATCATGTCTGGAGAGGCGACGGCGACGTCGAAGTCCATCCACCCCTTCTCGACCTCGGCGACAAGATCCTCGCCGCCGGCCTTGATCGCGCCGGCCGCCATGGCCTTGGGAACGACATCGGAGGTGCAGAACGCGACGACGCGCTTGGCCTTGCCGATGCCGTTGGGCAGCGAGACGGAGCCGCGCAGGTTCTGATCGGCCTGCTTGGTGTCGACGCCGAGATGGATGCAGACGTCAACCGTCTGATCGAACTTCGGTCCCTTGAACTTCTTGAGGGCGGAAACCGCTTCTGCGGCAGACATCGCCTGCTTGGGCTTGAGCGGCGCGTTGGCCTTGTTTCGCTTGCTGAGGATTGGCATGGGTCAGGCCTCCACCACCACGCCCATCGAGCGGCACTGGCCCTCGATGATGCGGACCGCGGCGTCGAGAGACCCCGCGTTCAGGTCGTTCATCTTCTCTTTCGCGATCGCCTCGAGATCGGCACGTCCGAGCTTCCCAACCTTGTTCTTATTGGGTACGCCGGAGCCCTTGTCGATCTTTGCCTTCTCTCGGATCAGAACCGATGCGGGGCTGCTCTTGATCTCGAAGGAGAATGAGCGATCCGAGTAGACCGTGACGACACAGCCGACAACCTTGCCCTTGACGTTCTGCGTCGCGGCGTTGAACTGCTGGACAAACTGACCAGGGTTTACGCCCGCTCCACCGAGCGCGGGGCCAAGGGGCGGCGCGGGCGTCGCCTGGCCGCCGGGGGCCATGATCTTAAAAACCTTTGTGATTTCTTTCTTGGCCATTGGTCCTCACCTCCCACCCGACTCGGAAGCCATCTGGCCCCGGATGTCCGCCCCGGCCATGTGGGACGAACAGTCGAGTGGTTCGAACGGTTGATCCGGGATGTCGGCCCCAGAGGGTCCGGCCATGGGGACAGCCCATGGCAAGGGGAGGACTGTAGGCAGATCAATCACGCAAGGGCAAGCGCAGGAGTAACGCAATGACATAACTAACGCAGTACGAACGCGCGGCGATCAACGCTTGGGCATCGAACCGGCGATCATCCCGCGCACACGCATGCCGAGCGACTGATCCAACCCAAAGCCAATGCTTCGATCGAGCATCTGGTTCGCAAGCGACGCCCGGCCTTCGGCTTCCATCAAGAGGGCGACGACGAGCCACGATGAAGCGCTCTGGTTTCGGTTCGCGTGCCCTACGACCCGGGAGACCATGGTCCTGATCCGATGATCTGACCACTCCGGCATCGCGAGGCGCAGCGAGTTGTCCGCCAGTCCGTGGTCCAATTCGTACGCCTGATACACCGCGACGATCCCCTCGGAGACGCGCCCGCTCTCGATCAACGCGAGCCCGTGACGCACGTTCGCACCTTGCGATTCATCGACGCTCTGTTTCAGATGCAACTCGTACAACGCGGCGGCATCCGCAGCTCGCCCGGCGGCGAGTGCCGCATCGGCTTTGGTCAGGTCCGTGCTCTGCTCTGCCGTCGGCCCCTCCATGAATCTCGAAAATGAGGGAGGAACCAGGTCGGCGGCGTAGACCGGATCAGAGAGGAAGCCTCCACGCAGTTCGTCCGAGCTCGCGAAGCAAAGACCGTAACCACTGCGGTACGACCACTGGTTACGCGCACTGAATCTGTGGGCACCCGCCCTGCCGTAGAGATACTCGGAGGTCGGAAAGGTAACTGAAAGGCCCGGTCCAGTTACTCCGGCGGGGATACTCGAGCTCGGCAGCGCGTGGTTTGGGTTCGGTAATCTATACGATATGATTCCCTGGTGGTACGAAAGAATCTCGGCACCTGCGGGGACTTTCTGAAGGGCAGTCTCAAAGGTATCGAATGTCATCGTGTAGTTCGGGCCGCGAACGGTCACCTGCCGGATCGCATCGCCGGGAGACTGCTGTGTCTGCGGCACGCTCGGGGCGGGAGCGGCGGGGCGCTCCATCGGACCAAGACGCGAAGAGGTTCTTGTGCTCGGCAGCCGTGCTCCAGGCCCGGTCGTTGTCATGGGCCTCGCGGGCGAAGTCCGGGGACCGACACCCTTCTGTGCCGGCCCCATGTCTACCGATGGCTGGGCGTGTGCGCCTGCGCTCGACGAGCAGATCACGATTACCGCCAACAGTCCGATGTTCAACATCATCGCCTCCACATGAATCGATCGATCACAGTATCGCCTTATTTTGCTGAACTGGGCCGAGTCGTCTGGGGCTTGAGTTCCGCTCGCATTCGTGCAGCGAGGGCGGGATCGAGACCCGCGGCTTCCGCACGATCGAGGAACCGTATCGCGACCGATCGATCCTGGCGTGCCTGCGCGAGCACTGCGGCAACCAGCGCGGCATCGGCACGGCCTCCTCGGGATGCGAGCGCGGCCACATCGCTCGACACACGACGCAGGTCTGTAGACCCGCCGGGGAGATTCGCGGGATCGATCGGCTCCCCGACCATCAGCGGATCTGAGGCATAAACAGACGCGATTCGCTTGACGCCGGCATCGGTTCGCTTCAGGAGCAACTCGATGATGCCGAGCGTCCGGACCGCGTCGAGATCGTCGGGGTATTGAGACAGATGCTCGCGGTACAGGTCGAAGGCGAGCTCGGCATCACCTTTCTGGAGTGCGGACGCCGCACGCTCGACCACTGGGGTTCGAGCCGCGGCCTCGTTGGCCTGATCTGCCGCGATCATCGCCGCGATCTCGGACGGCTTGTAGTGCGGAGAGAGCCGGGGGTCGGGCCCGTACTGATCGTTCGGGTTCCGGCTCCAACCTGTTGCGCGACGTGTGGACGCGTGGGTGTAGACGCCTGTCGGCACTCCGTACCCGTTCAGCGAAGCGGGCACCGAGACCGATGTGCTGATCGCGACGCCGGAGGTGATCGGTAGATCGATCGTGTTCGTGGGATCAGGCGAGTTCGTCTGGGGCTCAGCACTCGGACCGGGAGAGGGTGCGACGACCACGGGAGGGCGTGGATCGAGGCGAGGCGGCAGCACCCGCTCGGATGGCCGGTTGCCGCCGGTTGCGAACGTGTTCGGGGCGATCACCCGGACGAACGGCGCGCGCACGCCATAGCCGCGCGTCGGAAAGCCCTGGTTCGATGTCCCGGGAAGACGCTTGCCCACGGACTGTGTTGGTTGTGCGCCAGCATTTCCGACAAGCGTGAGAACACCCGCCAGAAGGGTGAGCACAATCGCCGTGTGTGATCTCGTGCGGCTCGGCATGCATCGCTCCTCGCCTGGTTCTTCGCATTCTGTATCGGCCGCGTCGTGCAGCCAGCCCTGCCTACCCACACCACAGCATACCACTCGTACGATGCTGGGCACCCAAACGCCTTGCGTATTCTATACGGACTCGACCGATTCCTGTTGCCCCGGCAGATACCTCAGATGCACGAGCAGCGGCGGGCGTGTACCTTTATGGGGCATGAAGATCGGAACCTGTTCGCGTTCATTCGCCCTTTGGGTCGCGCTGGCGTGCTTGTCCATTTCCGGCGGCTGCACGACGTCCGTCGGCTCTCCATCGGGAATCCGGCTCGATGGGATCGATTCGTCTATCGGTCTCAAGCCCAAGCCGGTGACCCGCGCGTATTTCAGCACGGACCCATCGACCGCGGATTTCTACTTGACGGATCTCAGCGAGGACGCGCTCGAGGTCGGATCGAGTCTCTCCGGCATCAGCGGCACGATCACGCATGTGCATCTCTTCGCGATCCCGAAAGCGGGAAAGACACCGATTGATCGCACCGCTTCAACTGCTGCTGTCCGCACGCTGGTCATCGCTCAGGGACATCTGGGCGTTTACGGAGGTGGCGGTTTCATGCTCCCCTCTGGCAAACCGGGGGCTCGATCGTTCGGCGGCTCGATCAGCGGGGCATCGATCAGACTCACGGGCACCACACCCGGCTTCGAGGATCGAATCGGAGCGGGCGAGTTCTCGGCACGTCTCTCCACACCGCTCGATCAGCCCACAGCACATCGCATCGCGGCCCGGCTGGAAGAACTCGTCCGGCTCACCTTACCCGTCACCATCGGCGATGGCATCCCCGACGATCGGGAGAGGGCGAGCGAGCCCGATCCGCTCGACGAGGTCGCCAGCGACCCGCAGCAGAACGAGTGAGCGTCCGCCGAGGCACCTGCGGGCTTCGTCAGTCGAGCCACGATCCGAATACTCGCCGAGCCGCTCCCGAGTAGAGCATGCGGAGCATCGATGCGTCCAGCGATTTGCCTCTGAGCAGAGGCGCATCTGTCGGCGCGAACCGAGACGGATCAACCATGGCAAGATCGGGATCCGCGATCGGCGAGGGGCCGTCGTAGTCGGTCTCCCAGAGTGTGCGAAGAGCCCAGTAGCGGCTCGCGTAGAGCTCGAAGGCCTGTTCGGGCGAACTGGCCAGCTCGCCGGAATAGACGCCCGCCTTTTTGTCGGGCATCAGGTGCTCATCGGTGGTCACGATGTCCGATCCGAAGAGGATGCGACCGGCGTATCGCGTGAGGAAGCCGACCACTTCATCGCGCGAATGCTTGGAGATCTCGCGGACGATCCACTTGGTCGCGGAGGTGTCGAGGTTGACCGTGGGGTGGCGATCCAGGAGATCGGAGAGGAACGCGAGATCCTCGGGCCAGCCGCCCATGTGCGCGAGGATCCACGGGCCTGCGAAGCGATCGAGCATGCGCTCCAGGGGCTCATACTGGGAGTGCTTGGTGCCGTATCGCGAGGCGTCGGCGTACTTGGTGCTGAACCACGTGTCGGGATCCGCGATGTGGACCTTGACCATCATGCCGAGCGACTGGGCCAGTTCGACCTGACGGATGCGCCAAGGCGAGTCGAGTGGGACGTACTCGTTGGCATCATCGCCCGTCGCGAGGTCACGCAGGCGAGGCGCACACCAGAGCTTCATCAGGCGCGCATCAAACTCCGTTCTCCAGCGTTCGATATCTGCGAGATACCCTGAGGTCATCGCGGTTCGTCGATCGGCGGATCCATAGTCCGGAACGGCAACGAACCGCGCCATAGAACCGAGGACGTTCCGAACCGCGTGCGCTTCGACCAGGCGTGTCTGCGTCACGACCCGGTCAATGCCATAGAGCGAGGCGACATCCTTGAACACCCGAGCGGCCCGCCCCCCGTTGACGTGGATGTGGGCGTCGATGATCGGAACAGCCGGCGTGCCCAGCTTCGCCGCTTCGGCGCGATAATCCAGGCCCAGACGATTGGCGTCTGGGTTCCTTGGCGCGGGCCCGGCGGATGGAGAGGTTGACGTGCCTGAATGTGCCACGACTCGATCATACCCTCCGCCGTGAACGACTCCGGAGCACCACGCTCGCTCTCCCCCGCGACACGCGTCGCGCTCGCGCACGATTGGTTGTGCACCTGGCGGGGCGGCGAGATGGTGCTCGCCCGGATCGCGTCGATTCTTGAGCGCGAGACACAACCCGGCACTCTCTACACCATGTTCGATGCGGGAGAGCCGACCGGGTCACCGATCGACCGATGGAATCGCATCCCCTCGCCCCTCAACCGGCTCCCGGGCTCGGTTCGGATACGCCGCTGGCTCATGCCGCTCTATCCACGGGCCGTGCGGTCTTTGGGCAAACGGCTGGAGGCGGACCACGCGGCCGAGCCGATCGACCTGCTGATCTCGACGAGTTCGGCCGCCATCAAGGGGCTGCGATCACTTCTGAGAACTGACGGCTCACGGGTCCCCCACCTCTGCTACTGCCACAGCCCCGCGCGATATATCTGGTCGCCGGAGGTTCAAGGCGAGTACGCGGCGGGCGGCGGGCTGAGCGCCATGGCGTTGAAGGCGTATGGCCCGTGGTTCAGAAGGTGGGATCGGCGGACCGCGGCGAACGTGACGCAGTTCATCGCGAACTCAACGCACACGGCGTCGCTCATCAAGCACGCGTACGGGCGAGAGTCGACCGTCATCTTCCCGCCGGTGCGTACATCCTTTTTCACCCCCGACCCATTCACGGTGCGATCGAAATCGTGGCTCGTCGTCGCCGCGCTCGAACCCTATAAGCGCGTGGACCTTGCGATCCGAGCGGCGGGGCTGGCCAAGCGCCGGCTCATTGTGGCCGGCGAGGGTTCGATGCGATCGAAGCTGGAGGGGATCGCGCGCGATCACGCCCCGGGGCTGGTCGCGTTCGAGGGACGTGTGAGCGATGAGCGCCTGCGTGAGCTCTATCGCACCGCAGAACTCCTGCTCTTCCCTCAGATCGAGGACTTCGGGATCATCGCGTGCGAAGCTATGGCGTGCGGCATGCCGGTGGTCGCTCGCCGGGCCGGTGGCGCGCTCGACATCGTGCGCGATGGCGTGACAGGCGCGCTCTTTGATGAGCCGACCCCGGAGGCGGTGCTCGAGGCCGTGGCAGACCTTCCACGCGACCGGCGGGCGACGGCGGAGTCCTGCGAGAAGTTCGCGGCCCGATTCGCCGAGGATCGCTTCGATCGCCAGATGCTCGAAGCGATCAACGCGTGCCTGGCAATGGGCGCGTGAGTCGGGCCTCGCTGGTTGACCGGCCTGCTATTCCTCAGTCCGCATGCCGCTCACGGAGCTTTGGTGACAACCGAAGCATCAGTTGCACACGCTCCAGCTCGTTCACCCAGTCTTGGAGCGTGGACGCGATCTCGTCGGCCGGCACCGGCGCGCCGGGAAGTGGGCAGGAGGCGCCGAGTTTGGCCGCGGCTATCGCACGGTAGCGGGCGAGCGATCTGTCTCCCATCAGCGAGCAGAAGTCGAAATCCTCGTTGAGGAAGATGACCGTCGGAACCCGCAGCCCCGAGCAGATCGCAAGCGGTTCGGCGAGGTCGAGGTTCTTGTCACGATCGACAATTCGGAGGGTGATCTTGCCAGGGTTCGCACGCTCGATGTGGTCGAACATGGGGACCTGCTGGACGCAGTCGCCACACCAGGTGCCGGAGACGATGAGGATGTTGACCTGCCGGGTGAAGCCCCCCAGGAGCGTTCGCTGGGCAGGGGTGATCGCGACACGGGCGTGGAAGTCGCGCCACTTGGTTTGCTGATCGGGCGTGCCGCTGGCGACATAGTCGTCGTAGGCGTAGCCCGACTGGAACTTGGAGCGGAGGATGTCGTTGCTGAGCATGTGGTACTCCGATGCGTCTGGGCCAGCGTACGTCACACGGCGGCAGGCGTGATGCTTGGTAGACTCAGATCGTGCCACCCAGCAGCCGCCAGTTCCTTGACGACCGGGGCCAACCAGCTCCGATGCCGTACCACCCCGATTTGGACGGCATCTGCTCCAGAATCCCCGGCCTTCGATCGTTGCTGATCGAAATCGATCCGACGAGACCGGGATTGCGGCGGTCGATCAGGCCGGGGCAACTCGCGTGGTACAGTGCGGCGTGCGCGGCATGGGCGGCGGTCTATGTCGGCACGCGTGGCCACCCGCTCCCGTTCCGGATCACCGCAGGAGTCGGTGTCATCTCGCTCGTGATCGTCGGCTCGTACTTCCGCCGGCGTGCGGGATTCCGGAAGGGGTTGCGCGAGGTGCGCCGCGTCATGCTCGATGCGACGCTATGCCCCTCGTGCACGCACTCGCTGGAGGGGCTGCCGCGACAGGACGATGGGTGCGTGGTGTGCCCGGAGTGCGGTTGTGCGTGGCGGCCGAGTTCGGCGGGCACCGAGGCGTTCACTTCTCATCCACCCGTCGCTTGATCTCGCGCAGCATGTCAAATGCCTGCATCGGTGTCATGGCATCGAGTTTCATCTCGCGGATCTCGGAGACCGCCGGGTGTTCCAAAATCTCCGTGAAGAGGGCGAGCTGCGATCTGGGCGCGCGGGTCGTGATGCGCGAGATGTCCGGCTTCTTGGTGCGAGGCGCCTTGGGAGGGTTCCCTTTCGCGGGGGCCTCGTCCGCGCCGACGCCCGTGCTGGATGCGGCGTTGAAGATGCCCTCGGGTCCGCCTCCCATGTCGTGCTGCACGGCGAGTGAATCAAGGACTTCCTTGGCGCGGTCCGTGACATCGCGTGGAATGCCCGCCAGCCGCGCGACGTGGATGCCGTAGGACTGATCGGTGCGACCGGGCAGGATGCGATGCAGGAAGACGATCTCGTGGGAGCCATCCGGCGTGGTCCATTCGCGCACGGCGACATGCAGATTTCGCACGCGTCCGGGGAGCCGCTCTTCCATATGCGTCAGCTCGTGGTAGTGCGTGGCAAAGAGCGTGCGCGGGCCGCGAGATGTGGGCGCGGTGGCCGCATCCTCGCTCGTGCCCGCCTCTGCGCATTCCCCCGCCAGGTGCTCGGTGATCGCCCATGCGAGTGAGAGGCCATCGAGCGTCGATGTGCCGCGGCCGATCTCATCGAGCACAACGAGCGAGCGGGGCGTGGCGTTGTTCAGGATGTTGGCCGTCTCCGTCATCTCCACCATGAACGTGGACTGCCCCTGGTGGATGGCGTCGTCAGCACCCACGCGCGTGAAGATGCGGTCGACGATGCCGATTGTCGCGCGGTCGGCGGGGACGAAGCTGCCTGCGTGCGCGAGGAGCGTGATGAGCGCTGTCTGGCGGATGAACGTGCTCTTGCCCGCCATGTTGGGTCCGGTGATGAGTGCGAGTGGCGCGCGGGCCGCGTCGTCCGGCACAATCGCGCCGAGTTCCAGGTCATTGGGCACGAAGTCGCGCCCGAGGCGATCCTCCAGCACGGGGTGGCGTCCGCCGTGGATCACCAGCGTCGGCTCTTCGACGATCTCGGGCTTGATCCACCCCTTCAGCGATGCACGGTGCGCCAGCGCGTGCAGGGCGTCGAGCTCCGCGACGATCTCGGCGAAATCGCGGATCTCGGTCAGCCGCGCCATCGCCTCGGCGCAGAGCGCGTCGAAGATCGCCTGTTCACGACCTACCGCTCTGGCCTCCGCCGTGGAGACCTTGTCCTCGAACGCCTTGAGTTCAGGCGTGATGTATCGCTCCGCGTTCTTCAGCGTCTGCTTGCGTGTGAACGTGGCGGGCGCGGAGCGGGCCTGGGCCGCCGTGAGCTCGATGTAGTACCCGAAGATCTTGTTGTACCCAACCTTCAGCCCCGCGATCTGGTGCTCTGACATCAGACGCTGCTGATACTCGAGCATCCACTGCCCCGCATCACGCTGGAGCAGGCGGGCCTCGTCGAGTTCCGCGTCAATCCCGTCGCGGATCAGGCCCCCCTCCCGCAAGTGCGCCGGGGGAGCATCCACGCACGTCGTCGTGATCCGCGTGGCGAGGGGTTGGAGCGCATCGCGGATCGAGTTCAGACGCGACGCGTGCGGCATGAACGCACCCGGATTCCCCACGACGCCCTTCTCTGCGGCCCCACTGGTGAAGCCGAGCGCTGCCAGAATCGCATCAACCCTCGCCAGCGATGACCCGAGCGCGACGATGTCACGGGGCGTGACCCGCGCGAGCGCGACCCTCGCGGCGATCCGTGCCGCGTCCTGCACGCCGTCGATCGCTCCGAAGAGTCCCGACGCGAAGCGACGATCCTCGACGAGGCACGCGACGCACGTCTGACGTTCCCTGATGCGATCGACGCTCCCGAGCGGGCGCACCAACCACTCTCGGAGCAGCCGCCGCCCCATCGGGGTAGCGAATGCGCCCGATGTGCCGAGAAAGAGACCGAGCAGGGACCCGTCGCCGGTGCCCGAGAGGTTCCCCGCACCCGCGAACGACAGCTGCCGGAGGGGACGCTCGATCTCGAGTGCGCGCAGACTCGTCGCATCGATGCCAAGCCCACCATCGCCCCTGGCAAACTCCACCCGTGGTGGTGAGATGTGCGCCAGGGTCGCGCGCGTGAAAGCCGCATACGCCGAGTCCTTGGGCACGCTCTCGCCGGCCGCGGGGGTTTGCGTCTCCTTCAGATACCGAATGACCGCGCCCGCCGCGGGCACGCAGACGCTCCGATCGTCCAGCCCGAAGCCGCCGAGCGTCCGGACCTTGTATTGCTCACGCAGGGCCTCGAGCGCCTCATCGGTCCTGAACTGCCATGATGGGCGGGGCGTGCCCGAGATGCTCAGCGCCTCGATCACTCGCTTCACACGCGCGGGAGGACGTCCATCGCCCGGATCGGCGTAGAGCAATTCCGTTACACCACGCCGGGACAGCTCGTCGAGGAGAGACGACGCGGCACACGCGACGACGGTGAAGGCGCCGGTGGAGACCTCGACGACAGCAAGACCAACCTCCGACTCTTCGCCCTCGTCGTTGCCATCGCCCCAGCCGCTGAAGCACGCCGCACCGAGCCGGTTGGTCGCATCGTCGGGAAGGACCGAGTCATCGACGAGCGTGCCCGGGGTGAGGACGCGGGTCACGGCGCGAGCGACGATCCCCTTGGCCTCGGACGGATCTTCGATCTGATCGGCGACTGCAACTCGGAATCCGGCTGAGATCGCACGCCGGAGATAGACCTCCAATTGGTGGTAGGGCACACCGGCCATGGGTAACCCGGCGGTGCGTTGGGTGAGCGTCAGACCGAGGGCCTTGCTCAACTTCACCGCGTCATCGTCAAAGGTCTCGTAGAAGTCCCCCATCCTGAAAAGCAGCGCGCAGTCTGGGTGCTTGGCCTTGAAAGCAAAGTACTGACGCATCGCGGGCGTTTGGCGCGGGTCGTTCCCGCCCCCCGCCTTGGATCCCCCACCGCTTCCGTTCGTGCCGCCCTTCGCCATTGCGAACAGGATACGGACTTCGAGCGCAGGAGTCGCGCTCTTCCGCGATTCGCGGATCGAATCACAGATTCCAAAAGGGGCGCGACCCGATCGACGTATCGACCGGGTCGCTGTGGGGGGGAAATGGGGACTGTTTGAGGCCGGGATTTCTCCCGACGGCCAGATAATACCCCTCAAACAGAACGTGTCAATCAAGCATCATTCAAGAGAAAGTTCCTTCCGGGGGTCGAGGCGCTCCGACCCTCCTGGAGTCACCGGCGCTGCAACTCGTGCAGAGCTGCCGGGGTTGCTTCAGGCGACTGCTCTGCGGGGTCTGCGCTGCCTGGCGTTGCGACGCTCAGTGCGACGCGCAAGCGCGCGCTTGAACCGACCCGTCGCGCGATCGACCGCCCCGTACAAATCATCGGACCGATCCACGACGACCACCGGCTCACCGGTGGTCGCGAGCCCCGCCTCGATGCGGCACGCCTTGTCGATCCCGCCACGAGGGCCGTTCTCGTCCTCAAGCACAACCGTCACGGTCGATAGCCGACTTGCGAATCGCTTCACAGCACCGAGCACGCGTTTCGACACATGCTCTCGGATCGGATCAGTCACAGGTAGATTGGTCGCGCGTATCACAAGCTGCATCGTGCCTCCTTGGCCTGTGGCCCTTTGACGTGCCGAGGGCACCCATCCTTTCAAGGTGCCAACTGTGATACGCGCAGCATTGGCGAAGGTTCACGAACAGACGCCGCGTTCGTGCCCGATTGGACCATATGGGGTACAGACCCGGTCCGAACGCAATACATGCAACGCGCATGAAAAAGCCCGGTCGGTGGTGGCTCGACCGGGCCGGGAGAACGAGCAGCTGCTGCGTCCCTGCGGACCGCCAGGAAGGAGATCGCCGAGGGCCGCCCGTCCTTGGGTGGCTCGTGTCGGCGCTTCATGCTGGCGTGGGCGTCGATTCCCTTCGCCGTCCGCTGCTCGTGCGTCATCCTGATCGAGGCGGCTCGCAATGTTCCGAGCCGCCCCTTCTTGTAACCCCGTGCCCCACTCTCTCGAGTGGAGCCGGGCTGGGTGATCCCTCACCCAACCTGCTCCGCGTCCGGAGCCCCGCAAGAATCGAACGTGCTGCCGGTCACCCCCGACCCCACTTCGATCCTGCGGCTCTCGAGCACCCGTCCGTGGCGCTCGTGGTGAACACTCCCGCTCGCGACGCTCACATCTCGCGCTGTGCCTCGTTCTTCGCGACCAGCGACGGAAGACGCGCGAACCGCTGCGCCAACGTCTGCTTCCACGATGCTCGATCCCGAACCTCCAACCGATTCCCCGCGCCGATCACCACAACCTCGATCCCGCCCCCACCGAGCCCCGCGAGCTCCAGGTGAAGCCGCGGCAGCGCGATCCGTCCTGCCGAATCTGGCTCGATCCTCTCCGCCAGCGAGAACAGATCTGCCTCGAGGTCCGCAACATCCTGATCCGGCGTCAGCGTGGCGCGTGCGCCGCTCAGCCCCTGCGAGGCGAGCTCTTCGAAGCAGGCCTCCGAGTACAGCCGCACAATCCCCCCCGGCCACGGCACGCAATACCACGCCTTCCCGTCCCGGGACTCTTCCCATGCGTTCCGATACTTCGCGGGAATCTGCAAACGCAGCTTCGCGTCGATCGTCAACTCGGAATGTCCCGTGAAGAGCATGACGCGTAACTCCCGTGCTCATGGCTCGGGATTCTGCCCCACTTCACCACACTTTGCAACACACTGCCACACTTCTTTCTCAAAATGTGGAGAAGATGTGTGTGAAAGGCAACAAAGAGGCGTACTCAGCGGATCATGTTCATGCTTTAGAAGGATACCGATCGGTCGAAAGCCGGGTTCAGCGTGAGAACTGTCTTTCCGATACAGTCGATCGACGATTCCGCCACTCGTGAGGAACCATGGGCGTAGCGAAGCACAACCCCGTCGATGAGGTGCTCGCGATGCTCCCCGCGGGTTTGTTCCTGATGACTGCGGCATATGAGGGCAAACGCGCGGGTCACATCGTTCGATCCGTGCAAGTCTGCTCCGAAATCCCTGTGCTGATCTGCGTTGCCGCCAGGAAGGGGCATTCCATCGCCCCTCTGATTCGCGACAGCCATCGGTTTGCGATCTGCATCATCCCGCAAGCAGAATCGCCCATGCTCAAACGCTTCGAGATGGAGATCGCACCCGACGAGATGGGCGACACCTTCGATGCGCTCTCGGTCGAAACGCTCAAATCTCAATCGCCGATCCCCAAACGCTCACTCGCGGCACTCGACTGCGAGGTTGTCCGCCACTTCGATCTCGAGGCAGACCATGAGCTCTTTATCGGAAGCCCAATAGCGGCAAGAGTTTATCGGTCGAATCCATCAGCGTGACATTGCCCGCTCGACTGCTTCTTCGAGCAGTATCCAGCAACCAGGGGCAATGCCCGATGGGCTCGTTGTTTCCGAAAGTCGTTATCGGACAGGCGTTTACGCTTATTCCGGCCGTGACTGCTCCGTTCGTGTCCAAAGGAACCGAGCGAGTGGTCGCCGCGAACAATTCGTGTAAACTCTTGCGATTCAATTGCTTACAAGTATTGTTCGTCCGCACATAAAAAACTTGACAAAACGGTTGCAGATTGTCATACTCGCCGCACAGTCGGGTATGCTCTGACGCTCAGAGATACAGTGGCCGTCGCGAGGCAGAGAGAGATACCTCCTCGCACTTCTCGGTGTGTTGATTCCTGTCTCGTGCGTGTGCATGGGATCAGACTGGTTGATTTGTGAACGTCAGGAGAGATGACATGAAGACTGCGTTGAAGGTTGTTGGGGTCCTCGCGCTTGTCGCCGGTTCGGCCTCCGCCGATATCCGTCTGGACCTTCCGTCCAATCACGTGATGCTGCCCGCGAGCGCGGTTCAGGCCATTGACCTGAGCAGCGGCGCGGTTTCCCGCGGCACGCCCGTGTACTCCAGCATGTTGGCTCCGTTCTCCGCGTTCGCCGCGGGGTCGTTCGCCCACATCGACGACTATCAGTCCGTGCACCCGGCAACCGCATCGGGCAACTTCAAGATGGATGCGTGGCGCTTCGCTGGTGGCGTCACCGCTGTCAATGGCATCCTCGACTTCTTCTTCCTCGACAACTCGAACAACATCATCTCCTCCTTCGGTGTGGCACTCCCCTCGGCCGGTGACTTCCTCTGGACGATCACCCCGACGATTCCTGCCGATGTGGCCGTCAACGGCCGCCTCCAGATCCAGAGCCGCACCGGCACGACCGGCCGCTGGTACATGACCACGACCGCTCCGGTGCCCGGCACCAACAGTCTGACCTTCGGCCACGGCAGCACGCTCGCTCCGGCTCGCTACGCGGCGTTCGAGATCCAGGCCCTTCCCACCCCCGGTGCGGCGGCTCTCCTCGGTCTCGGCGGTCTCATGGCGGCCCGTCGTCGCCGCTGAGTTTGGCTCGACGCTGACCAGAAAGCGTCGATCAATCAAGAACTCGAATGAACTCGCTCACCAGCCCGGCCCCGTGCCGGGCTGGTGTTCTTATCGAGCGGGCACACACGACTTGCACCTCACTTGATCGGATGCTCCCCACGTTCCGCACGCGCCCCGTTCACGCGAAGCAGCGCCGGCGGATGCTCACGCAGAAGTTTGATCAGCTGGCTGGCGGTGCACCCGAGCCGGATAGCGGCTTTCTGCGGGTCGAGCTTCATCGCAAAGAGCACATCCATCGCCTCCGCGAGCAGCGATGGGTAGTCCGTGTGATCGGGATTGCAGACGATCCGCCCCCCTCGCACCCGCGACCACCAGAGCGCGGACCCGATCTCACCCAGGGGCACCGTCTGGCGATGTTCCGTCGCGAGCAGCAGACGCAGCCGCCGGATCGCGACTTGGCGATTCTCCGACACGCTGCGCCGCTCACCGGCATGGGCCTGCAACCCCGTGGGCTTGTGCGTGAGTTCGACAAGCGTCTCGACCTTGTTGCGATGCTGCCCGCCGGGGCCACCACTCTTGCCCCGACCCTGCACGCACTGCGCCAGGAGCACCTCGTCCGGCAGTGATGCCGGATGCCCGGAACCCTCAGGGCGATCATCCCGTGCGATGGAGACGGGGCGTCGGCTCATGGCGAAGGACGACCAACTCGAGTGGTTGCCATCGGCCCGAACCAGATCTGCTCCACGAGCGAGTGCCCATCCGGATCCGCGGCCTTCAATTCGTCGCGTGTGAACGGGAAAAAGTCGTTTCTCCCGAAGTACGCCTCCGAGATCTCTGCGAAGTACTCCATGTGGTTGGTCAGTGCATACGCGCGTCTGGTCTCGCCCGGCGCACCCATCGCGAACACAACCCGCTCGTAGACCCCCGAAGCAACCGCATGCTCGAACGCTCGCTTGATCTCGACAGGATCGCCCAGTTCATGCTGCAACGCGTGCGACAGCTCGTGCACGATGCAGAGGGGCTGCTCCGCCCGCCAGAGCAGATACTCCTCCACATTGCAGACCTCGATCGCACCCGCGCGATCCGGTCCATAGCCCGCGTTCACCAGCCAGTCCCGGCTGGGATGGTGGCATAAGCCCCGCGCGTTCCACCCGCCAGCCGAGGGAAGATCGGGCGTCAGCCAGATCGGCGTAGTCCCCCGGAGCATCTCGATCGGGTCACGCGGCAGCAGCAGAGCCGCCAGCTCAAGATCCCACGTCAACGCCGCGATCGCGCGCCGCCCCCCCACCGAATCCGCCGAGAGCAGGTCGCGATGGACAAGGACCCGAAACCCCGCGATTGTGCGCTCTTCGTACGAGTCGATCTGCGGGATGTCGGGACGAACCGAAGCCGGCTGAGTCGGCGGCTGCGCGTGCCCAGCCATGCCGATAACGAGCGATGCGATGATGACAAGAGTGTTCAGCATGCGGTTGTGGGTGTTGGTTCGAGTGTCAGATCATCCCCCCGTCCAGACGCGTACATCGCGTGCCCCAGCCCCGCGATCATGGCGGCGTTGTCGATGCAGTATCTCATCGGGGGCAATCGCACGTCGATCCCGCGGTCCTGACCCAGTCTCAGCAACTCGGCTCTGAGGCGGGTGTTTGCGGAGACGCCCCCGCCGACAAGAAGCGAGCGGCAGGGTGTCGCGTCGAACGCACGTTCGAGCTTGATGAGGACCGCGCGAACGGCCGCACGCTGGAACGATGCCGCGATATCACGGCGTTCCTCATGAGTGAGCCGGTCTGCCGTCCGCGGGTCCGACCCTGCCTGCGGATCGCCCCTCACGGCGAGCATGGTCGCGGTTTTGAGCCCGCTGAACGAGAAATCGAGGGATGTCGGACTCAGACGTGAGATCGGCAGGTCGTGGGCGCGATCATTCGCACCCGGTTCAGCCGCGAGGCGATCAAGGTTTGGCCCGCCGGGAAATGGCAGATCGAGCAGCGTCGCCGCTTTGTCGTACGCCTCGCCGATCGCATCATCGATCGTCGCGCCGAGTCGAGTGAGCACGACCGGTGACTCAAGGCGATAGATCGATGTGTGGCCGCCGCTGACAACCAGCCCGATCGCCGGGTACGCCGGACGTTCGTGCTCTGTGAGATCAAGCAACGGCGAGTACAGGTGCGCGTGCACATGATCGACCCCGACAATCGGGAGCCCCATCGACCAGGCGATTGCCTTGGCCGCCGTCAGCCCCACAAGGAGAGACCCGATGAGGCCGGGCCTATGCCCGACAGCCACGAGCCCGACATCGTTGAGCGTGGCGTCCGCCTCTCGCAGTGCGGTACGTAACACGGGAAGGATGCTCCGGACATGGGCTCGCCCCGCAAGTTCCGGAACAACGCCGCGATACTCGGCGTGCAGATCATTCTGCGAGGCGACCACGGACGATCGAACGCGCCAGCCGTCCTCAACGATCGACACGCCAGTCTCATCGCAGGATGATTCGATGCCGAGCGTCAGCACGCCTTACTCGCCGGTTCCTTCCTCGGACTTCTTCACATCTGCACTCTGCAAAGCACGCTCAACATTCGGGCCGGTGATCTGCAACTCAGAGACCTTCTGCCCGCTCTTGTCGTAGACGATCAGCCGCCCGCCCGTGATCTCGATCTCGTCGTCCCAGAGGTCGGGCAACTCAGCCGGCTTGCCGCTTGCTGCCTGGAGCATCTCGATCCGCTCATCGATCCGGAGCAGTTCACGCTCGATGCGGTCCCGCGTCCGAAGCAACCTTGCCAGCTCCTCGCCCGCCTGGGCCCCGCGCTCCGGCAGCGGCTGTCCGGTATGCAGCCACTCGCCGGTGTCGATTTTCGCTTGAATCGCACGCAGTGCTGCGGCGAGTTGCCGATCCTTCAGCTTCTCCAGGATTCGATCGGGATCCGCCCAATCCGACTCAGAGGCGGAGGCACCATTTCGAATAATGTCCTGCTCACGCCGAACCGTGAAGAGGTCGATCACCTCCTGATCCGTGATCGGCAGATAGAAACCATCGGTGGGATCTACGCCCCACTCGGCGGAATCACCCTTTCGATGCAGCGAGCGGCCAGAAGGCAGGTAGTAGGCCTGCTCGGTGATCTTGAGCTGTGCGCCTCCCGAGTTGGGCAGAGTCCGAACGGTCTGGACCAACCCCTTGCCGAAGGTCCTTGTACCGACCACGATCGCGCGCCCGTTCTCAGAGAGAGCACCTGCCAGCACCTCAGCCGCAGAAGCGGACTGTGAGTTCACAAGCACGGTGATTGGAAACTCCGGCAACGTCCCCGCAGCGGACGCCCTGGCAACCTCTTCCGAGTGCGCGCGCCCCTTCGTCGAGACGATGACACCCTCGGATAGGAACATATCAGCGATCGCGATGGCATCCTGCAGGACGCCGCCGCCGTTCCAGCGGAGATCGACGATCAGCCCCTTGACCTCTCCCTTGTCAGCACCCGCAGCGAGAAGTGCCTGGGCAAACTCGACGGAGCAGTTGGGCGTGAACTGGGTGAGCCGGAGATACATGATCTTCCTGCCCGGATCGATGTACGCTTGCCACTTCTGGGCGTCCATCGGATCCCGGTGGAAGCCCTTGACGGAGCGCGTCTTGATCGGCTCGCGCACGACCCGCAGCTCGATCTGCTCGCCCTTGCGCTCGATCGTGAGCGTCACGCTCGTCCCCGGCTCACCCGTCAATCTCTCGACGCACTGCTCGTCGGTCAGCCCGAAGGTCGATTCGCCATCGATCTTGGTCACTCGGTCGTCGGCCATCAGCCCGACGCGATACGCCGGCGAATCCTCCAGAGGAGAGGCGATCGTGAGCCACCCGTCGCGGATCTGGATCTGCGCTCCGATGCCGACATATTCACCGGTCAGTTCCTTGTCGAACTCCTTGCGGTCACGCGCAGGCACGAAGACGGTGTACGGATCGTTCAGCGTCTCGATCATCCCCTGGATCGCACCGACCTGCATCGCCTTCTCATCCGGCTGCTCCAGGTAGTAACGATCGATCGCGCCCTTCACGTCCAGGATCGGATCAAAGAACGCGAAGTCGTCGCGCCGGGCGATCGCAAGGGTCGAGCCCACGACAGCCACGCCAAGAATCGAGAACAGAACGGCTTTGGTCGCCAGACGAGCGGTCTTCAAGGGTGTCTCCATGGGGTCCGCACCGGTTCTACAAGCGTAGGTTCGTCCGGTGACAGATCCGGGTTCGGCTTCCCCGCCAAGTCCCCATGTCCGTACCATCCACCCGATGCGAATCCGACGATCAACGGGGGTCCTGATCGCGGGTTTCGTCACTTCTATCGCTGCCACCCTCGCGATGCCGCGGAGCACTGGTGCGTGGACCGCTCTGCTCAGTCTGGCCGCAACTCTGACGCTCTTCATCTCCACTGTCGGCCTTCTCTTGCTCGGCATCAGTTCCATTCGTGACACCATCCTCGGGCGCAGGCGATCAAGCAGTCGCTCATTCGCGACCGGCCACTGCCACGCCTGCGGCTACGACACCGCCAGTCTCGTCCGCGGCATCGTTGCCTGCCCCGAATGCGGGACGATCCTCGCGACGATCCCGGACGGAGTCCGAGCCGAGCGCGACGAAACGGGAACCGCTTCCGCTACTTCATAGCCGCCCCATCACTCGCGTACAATCTCTGGAAGGCGAGATACCTACACGAATGACCGCAAACAAAGAACGCACAACTATCAAGGTCCAGTCCGAGCGGGCGATCCTCGCCGCGGTCCGCCTCCCTGACTCCAACTACGACATCGCCAACCCCTTCGGCGAACTCCGCGCACTGGCCGAGCAGGCGGGCGCGCTGGTCGTCGGTGAGGTCGAGCAACGCCGCGAACGTCCGGAAGCCGGCATGTTCATGGGGCGAGGCAAGGTCGAGGAACTTCTCGGCATCTGCGACGCAACCGGTGCCACGACCGTGATCTTCGACCACGACCTCTCCCCACGCCAGATCAGCAACATCGAGGAGGTCGTGAAACGGAAGGTGATCGATCGCAGCGAGCTCATCCTCGACATCTTCGCCAGCCGCGCCACCACCCACGAGGCCAAACTCCAGGTCGAGCTCGCGCAGCTCGAATACACCTACCCGCGCCTCAAATCGATGTGGACCCACCTCGAACGACAGGCGGGCGGCGGCATCGGCACGCGCGGCCCCGGCGAGCAGCAGCTCGAAACCGACCGACGCCTCGTTCAGGCCAGAAAGCTCGACCTCCTCCGCGAGCTCCGCCTGATCCAGGACCGAAAGCGCCGCGAGGTCCGGCGAAGAAAGAGCGACCACGTTACCGTCGGCCTCGTCGGCTACACCAATGCCGGAAAGAGCACGCTCTTCAATACACTCACTACCGGCGGGGCATACGCGGATGATCGCGTCTTCGCAACACTCGTCACACGAACCCGCGAGTGGGACCTGGGAGGCGGGCTCGCCGTCATGCTCTCGGACACCGTCGGATTCGTCCGAGACCTCCCGCACAACCTCATCGCTTCCTTCCGCGCAACGCTCGAAGAGGCGACACACGCCGACCTTCTCTTGATCGTGCTCGACGCGTCCGATGATGCGGCGGAACTCCAGTATCGAACCGTGATGTCAACACTCGAAGATCTCTTCAAAGAAACGGCCGAGGCCGAGGCCGCGGACGGTGAATCGTGGAGCGAGCCCGCGGTCGCACTCTTACTCAACAAGGCCGATCGGCTGCCGACCAATGCCGCTGTACTGGAGTGGCAGTCGCGTGTGCCTGGCGCGATCGCGATCAGTTCGCTCCCCGGACCCGACGGAAGGATGCGCCTCGGCCAGGACGCGCTCGAAGACATCGTCCGCCGCCACGCGCAGGGAGATGTTGACGAGGTCGAGATCACACTCCCCCTCAGCGAAGCCAAGTCGATCCACTTCATCGAGAACCGCGCCCATGTACTGGACAGGGCCTACGACACTTCCACCGTCACGCTCCGCGCTAGAATCGGACGACGACAGCTCGACCAGCTCCGATCCTCCGGAACCCGCATGCAGGTCCGGAGCGGCGGGCCCGCGTGAGTCCCGGAACATGCCGAACTCGCGCCAGGAACGCGTCCGAACCGCCGACCAATCCCTCGGAAAGCACGATTCGAGGGGCCGATTGTGGACCCGGGGGGGATTGCCTGCGATACTTCCGGACGGTCCCCCGGGCTCGGGAGGCCGCATGCCACCTTAGCTCAGCGGTAGAGCGATGCTTTCGTAAAGCATAGGTCCAGGGTTCAAATCCCTGAGGTGGCTCTTTCTTGTCCTCTCAAACACACGAAGCCCGGTCCTGCGACCGGGCTTCGCTCATTCTGGCCTGGCTTTCATTCCGGCATCATGCCGATTCGGTGATCAGGCACCGCACGTTCCTGACTGTGACCCGAAGCCATCCATGAAGTCCAGAAAATCAAGGATGTCAACGATCGTGTCGCCGGTGAAATCGGTGTTCCCGAACTGGCCGCACGGACCATTCTGCTGATCGCAGACCGAGAAGTCGTCCATGAAGTCGAGGAAGTCGAGGATATCGACCAGTGTGTCCCCGTTGTAGTCAGCAGTGCAGCGCTCCCGCACCTGCACGATCTCTATACCGTCCGGCACCGGCAGCGAGACGATCGCCTGCCCCAGCGACTCGGAGAACGCAAGATCAGCCGGACTCGCCGAGAGCTCGATCGAGCGGTCCAGCGTCGTTGAGGCCCCGTCGGCGTTGAAGATCCAGAGCCGCCCGCCGTTGTTGTCGGAACCCGCCGCGTATAGCTTGCCATCCACCGGCGACATGTATGTCGATCTGATCGTGCCGTTCGCGCCAAGCAGCACCGTCCGCACCACGCTGTTGGTCGCCGTGTCGATGACAGCCAGACGCCCCGTTCCGAACCCGGCAGTACCCACGTAGAGGTACGTGTCCGAGGCGTCGAGATCGAGAGAAAGCGGCGCGTCGATGCCGGGGACGTTCGTCACCACGCTCGATGCCGGGCCGGCTACATTCACCACCGTGATTGTGTCGCCGAATGTTGTCGAAACATACGCACGGGTTCCAGTCGAGTTGAACGCCACCCGGATCGGGAAGTCCGTGCTTCCCGTCGGGTTGCACGGCACATCCGCAACCACCGCCATGGTCGACGTGTCGATCAGACGCAGCAGATCGTCGAACGAGCGGCACACCGCGATCAGCGACCCATCCGGCGACAGAGCGATCCCGCTGAATTCGGAGAACGAGTACCCAACCGAGCCCGCTTGCCCGGCGATCTGGGTCGCGACAACGCTCGAGCTCGCACCGTTCAGCGCGATCTTGTGCACCCTATCCGTGCCGGCGATCGACAGCACATACGCGTAGGCGCTGTCCGGGCTGATCACCACACGGGATGGACGGTCGAACACCGGCAGGTTCGCCACGGTCGTCCGCGTCGAAGTATCGATGATCGAGACCGTCTGCCCGTCCGCGTTCGTCGCAACGACGTACGCGCCGTCCGGTGTCATCGTTGCGTCGAGCGTCCGGAAAGCCGTCGTCGTCATCGCCGAGAACGTGTTTGTGCCCAACTCAACAAACCCGCCTGAGCGGCTCGTGCAGTTCCCGAAGAACAACCGCCGACCATCGGGCGTGATGGCAAGCTCACGCGTCGAGTCGCTCTCCAGGCCGAGCCCGGTGAGCGAGAAACCCAGAAACGAGGAGGAAGCCCCGTTGATGTTGTAGACGTGGACATCCTCGCCGAACCGATTGTTCAGCGCGACCGCGATATTCGCGACCTGGCTGGTCGCCGCTTCCGCCGACGCCGCGTACGTGATCGATGCGACTTGCGACCGGGTGGCGAGGTTGATCACGCGGCTGCTGAAATTCGAGATGAACGCGTACTGGCCGTCGTGCGAGAACTCGATGTCCCCCGGTGAGCCCGTTGAGAGCCGCGTCAATGCCCCCGTGCTCAGGTTCACGAACTCGACCTCATTGAGCTGCGTGACGATCGCATGGGTGCCGTCCGGCGTGACACGCACCTTCTGCCACGTGTTGTCGGCCGATGTCGCGAACGAGCCATCGATCGTGTTTGTGTCCAGATTGACTCTGACAACCCTGCGCGAGGCCCCCTCGCACGACACAACGGCAAAGTTCCCCACCGGCGAAACGTCCACCGCCGAGGGCTGGTCAAACGTCGGCAGGGCTGCGAGCTGCGCCCCGGTCGCGACGTCGTAGATATAGATGATGTCCTGGAAACGCTGTGGGTAGATGATCTTCGTACCGTCAGCGGACAGCGCGAACGCAGTGAACGTGTCGCCGAAGATACCGTACTCCGGTGTGAAGTACCCGCCGATGACACCCTGCGAAGAGGCGTCGATCACCCGGATCTCCGTCAATGTGTCGAGATCAACCACCGAGAACGCGCTGAAGACCGCGTCGTTAATGACACCCACGATGGCGTGCTGAGCATCAGGAGTAACCGCGACGCTGTACGGCTGGTCGCCGCTGATCGGGACCTGCGCGATCTGGGTGTGCGTTGCGATATCGACCACCGACAGCGTGTTCGAGAGCGTGTTCACTGCCAGCGCGTACCGCCCGTCCGGTGTGACGACAACATCAACCGGGTACTCCCCCACATCGACCGAGTGCGTGATCGTGCGGCTGGCGATATCCAGGAACGTCATCGTGTTTGTCTGTGCGTTGATGATGACGGCCTGTGTCCCGTCGGGGGTGAACACAATGTCTCGTGACGAGTCGCCGTCGGGACCGTCCTCGGTCGAGAGAAAGGTGGTCTCGTCGCTTCGCGAAACCGCGGGAGGCGCAGGACACACGATCCGCACCGGAGAATTGAGCATGAAATGCTCCGGGCATAGCCCAGGAGCCATCATCGCTCCATCGACGGACGTCCAGGGAGTCGGACCGGTCGCCCCGGCTGATGCCACGATCGTTGACAGCATGATTGACGCCACGATTCGCATCTCTCGTTCTCCTTCATTCGCTGATCCACGTGAGTTCGGCGCCTTCGCGCCACGTTCGGTGTATTACCGAACAGGCCAGCGTAACAGATCTGACTATCCCCGTTCAAGACTCATCCGACATTCTCGGCTCGCACGCTCTCTCCACATTCCCAGCCAATCTTCGTGGTTCCTTGACGAAACGCTGACCCAAGCCGAATGGGACAAGCAAGCCCATCGTCTATGTTGCTCCCCACTCACGACTGAACGGCCATGCTGGAGCACAGACTTTGCCGCGAAAGTTCACGCTATCTCAGATTCCATCCTGCACTGGATCTCGCGCGTTCACGCTCATTGAGCTCCTCGTCGTCATCGCGGTCATCGCGCTGCTCATCGGCATCCTGCTGCCTTCTCTTGGTGCCGCGCGTGAGGCGGCACGCACCACGACCTGCGCCAGCGGCCTCCGCCAACTGGGCATGGGACTCCTCGGCTACGCGAATGACTACCGGGGCGCGTACGGAGGTGGCCCGTTCGACAATCGCGTCAAGCAGGCGTGGGGTCCCATCGATGAGGCCTCGTGGGTCGCGTCGCTCGCCAACGGCGGCTTCGCACAACCCGGAAAGATCCTCTGCCCGAGCAGCCCCGCACAGTTCAATCAGAACCTGATCCTCAATCGCATCTCCGACGGCTCCAAGACCTGGACGAATCCCACCGAAGCCGAGCGCGACGAGATGATCGCCCGGGGACTGAACACCAACTACACCACCTGCTGGTACCTCGCCTACACCGAGATGAAGCGGCCTTCCGATCCGTTCGCCGACCCCATGAACAAGAACGATGTCGTCGGCCCGCTGACCGAAAAATACCTGAGCGCGGTCTCACCCTCGTTCGTTCCTCTCATGGGAGACGGACGCTCAGACGCCGCCGACGCAGGCGAGCAGATCGTCTATATGGGCGAACGCCTCCCCACCGTCAAATCCATGTCAGACGGCCCCATCAAGCGCGATCCCGTCTCCGGTGAGTACGCGTGGCAAGACTACGACGATCTAGGCCCGGGACACGGCGGCCGCTCTGCCGGCGCGTCTCGCAGCAGGAAAAAAGGGCACACACGCACGATCGGAAACTTCGCCTTTGCCGACGGACATGTCGGCTCATTCCGTGATCTCAACAACGACCAGGAATGGAGCGGCGACTACATCGATGGAAAGTTCGTCTACGACGAGCTTCAGGGCAAGGTCTTCGGCGGCATCTTGTCGTCCGGAAAGCGTTGGTAGTTCTGACGCACACGCCGCCCGGAAACGGCGTGATGCAAGGAGAGAGATGATGAACATTCGTACCCTGGCCGCGGCTGCGGCACTCACGGCATTCGGCTTCGCGGCATCTGCGCAGGTCGTCCTTAACGAGGTCTTCGAGAACCCGCCCGGCAGCACGGACCCGTCTTGGGAGTATGTCGAGTTGTACGGACGCCCGGGAATGTCCCTCACGGGCTACGCGATCGTGCTCGTCAAGGGTGGGAATGAGTTTGGTGCTCCATCCGAGATCGACGAGGCCTTCCAGCTCGACGGGCTCACGATCGGCGCGAACGGGCTGCTCGTCATCCACAACAACACCGCCGGCGCGAGCTTCATCCCCGCTCGGTGCGCCCCGGGCACCACGGTCGTCACCTTCACCGCCCGACACATCCCCACGACCGACACCGCAGGCAACCTCGCCAACGACGATTCGTCTACCTACATCCTCATGCGCAAGCGCCCGCTCCACTCCATCGTCGGAGGCGTCAGCGTCTACGCGCCCGGCTATGCATGGCGAAAGGACATCGACCCCGATATCGACTGGAACAGCCGAGTGGATCTCCCCGGCCATCCTGTCGGCGGTCTCACCCTCGAGGGATACCAGATGGTCGACGATGTCTCCTGGTCCCACCAGGGCGGCAAGGAGTACACACGCTCCACCCAGAATGAGATATCGACCACAGTCGGTTTCAACCCCGACGCGCTCTCGCGACTCCAGTACTATGGGACAAACCCACGCCGCGGGCACCGCTTCAACAACGACGGCGTCCTCACGTTCACCCGCATCGCTGACGAAGAGTGGGTCTACGGCGACATCCTCTCCGTGCCCGGCATCCAGTACGATCCCGCCCGGTCAGACGGCCCCACCGACCCCAACGGCCCGCGATACGACGGCTCTTGCAACCCCGACACCACTCCGGGATGCGCGCCCAACCCCTCGGGTGTGTACCTCTTTAAGCCGATCAACCTCACCGGCTTCGCGATGACCCCGGGCAACTTCAACGACGGCGGCGTCGCGGGCATCACCCAGTTCCGCTTCGTCCCCGGCGACTTCAACTTCGACGGTGTCGCAGATATCGAGGACCATTTCCTCATCCACGCCCGCCTCGGAGCGACCCTCGACGACACCATCCTTGTCGAAGACAACAACAACACCCCGCTCGATCCCTCAGACGACTTCACATACACCGGATGGAAGTGGCAGGGAAGAGACTTCAACGGCATCCTCGCCATGATGGAGATGAGCACCAACGACGGCCCTGGAGGCACTAACGCTCCAGCCGTCACAGCCGCTGACATCGAGGCCCACATGAAGCTCATCCGTGCCGGCGAACTCGGTGACATGACCAACGGCCGGCGCTGATCACTCGCGAGCGACAGGATCGTTGCTCGTCCGCGGTCAGAGCACCCCGTATCAACCCACACGCGGCGGCGTTCACCCCGAACGCCGCCGCTCTCATTGGCCGGCTTCGAATGGCACGCGCGGCCCGGCACCCGATTGCCCGACCGATTCTGTGTCAGTCTCTCAACACGATCTCATACATCACAACCGTGCCCGATGTCTCGTAGCAGACCACCAGGCCAGTGCGCCCCCCCGGAAGATCGATGATGCACATCCCCTCCGGGCCGAGGTCGCCATCCCAAGCGCTCGGATAGACCGAGACCAGCCGAGGCCGCTCCGGCTCTCCTAGATCGACGCACGCGAGAGCCCCCGGCCGCTCAAGCGACACGAACGCGAAGGTGCCGCCTCCGAACGATGCGATCACAACTCCCTCGGGCTCGGGCCCCCGGTCGTCGCTTCGCGAATCGTCGCCGAACAGCGCGAGCGACGAAATCTCCAAATGCGATCCTGTATCGCCGACGCGCTCAAGCGTCTCCGCGTCATAGATGCCCAGCGATCTGGAACCGGGCGCGGCCACCGAGTCCACACGCCCGTTCCCACCCTTGTCCGCCAGATCTATCAGAACGTGCAGCCGCCCGAGTCGATCGCGGCTCGTCACATCCTTCGGAATCTGATCCTCGTCCACACCCCACCAAGACGCCAGATCGGAGAGTCGGGCAACATCTGAGAGCCCGTTCGCTTCCGCAGCACTCCGCGTGCCGCGCGTGTCCCCCTCTTCCGCCAGAGCGAGGTAACGCCTGCCGCCGATACCGAACGTTGCGATCTGATCGGGCATCGGGGCGGTTTCGACCAGCCACGTCGAACCGAGCGGCCCGTCGAGGTCAGAGCCGTCGAGATCCCGCACCACGAGACCCAGCCCGACGATGCGCCGAACCTCGGGCGGGTTGAGCGAGATCTCCGCGATCGCGTTGTTCTCCTGGAGAGACACATACGCGATCTGGTTGTTCGGAACCGCGACGTACTCCGGCTCAAGGTCCAGCGCGGGGGAGTGCGCAAGCCGCGGCGATATCCGTGGTGGCGTCTGAGATGCCATCGCCGCATCCAATGCCGGCCCGGAGAGCAGCATCGTCTTGACGCGCGATTCGCCGAGCGCAGCCAGATCGGATACGCCCCGAACCTCTCTCAGATCTACCACAGTCACAGAACCGGGAGGATCGACGATCTCGCCCGACTCAAACACCTGCGGCTGTCCCTCGTTGGCAACGACAAGGAACTCCCCGCCCGGCGAGAACGCGCATGAATCAGGGTTGTGTCCGACCGCGACGCGCCCAACCTCACGCAGCGTCACCGGATCAATGAAGACCACGTGCCCGTGACGTGTGCCGAACTTCTCAGGAACGACACACGCCGCGGCAAACCCGCGCCCCGCGGGATCTATCGCAACATGCGTGACGTCATCACCCCGTGAACCCAGGCGCGCAAAGCCAACCCCCAGGAGCCCCGGCGGATCACGCATCTCAAACACATGGACATCCGACGCGGACGTGATCAAGAGTCGCTGTGAGACGGGATCGAACGCGGGAATCTCCGCGCCGGGCAGCGGCAACCGTGCCAAGGGAACAAGAGAGATGACGATCGCGTGGCGAGAGTTCATACACAGTTCCATGATCGAGCGGTAAGCCGAGCTCGACTCTAGAACGTAAACGACCCGCCGTGAGGCGGGTCGTCGGTGAACAGTGTGAGACTTCCGTGAAATCGCTCAGGCGGCTTCGCGGTTCAGACCGATCCCGGAGCAACCGCCGCTGATCGGCGTGCCGGGCTGAACGAAGTTCGCAGGGAACTGACCGTTGATCGGGTTGAACCCGAAGCCGGTGTTGAAGCCGAACCCGGAGTTGAAGCCAGAGCCGGGATTGAACCCAAACCCGCCGAAGCCGTAATTGAACGGCGTGTTGTAGCCATAGGGCGTGGCAAAGCCCGTGCTGTAAGGTGTGCTAAAGCCGTAGCCGAAGGGAGTGCCCGTGCCGCCGAAACCGCCGGAGCCGTAGCCGTAGTTGGTCGGGCCGAAGAAGTTCGGGGTGGAGAAGAATGGCGTGGTCGAGCCAAAGCCGAACGGCGTGCCAGAGCCATACCAGTTCTGCTCAAAGCCGTTGAAGCCCTGGCTAAACGGGGTGTTGAACCAGCCCTGAGGAATCTGCGAGGTAAATGGCGTGTTCCACGGAGTCTGGTAGCCGTTGATGATGTTCCAAGCGGGCGTGAACGAGCCGCGATAGCCGCCAAAGCCGCCGTTGAAGGTGTTCCAACCGAACCAAGGCGTCTGGCCGAACTGATTCCATCCGTTGAACGGAGTGAATCCGTAAGGGCCGGGATACGAGGGGTGGATGCCGTTGAACGGTGTGCCGATCGTCGAGCCAGCGAAAGCTGCGGGCGAGAACGATCCATAGTTGAATGGCACGGTGTTGCACGGGCTGTTCTGGATCCCGCCGAAGGGCTGGCCGTAGTTCGGCTGTCCATTGAAGGGCTGACCGTTGAAGGGCTGGCCGTAGTTCGGCTGCCCATTGAAGGGCTGGCTGTTGAACGTCTGGGTGCCATTGGTCGGGTACGTGGTGGTCATCTTTGCTCCTGGCTTCGAGCCAATCGAATCATGCGATTCCGCGGCCCCACCGAGGGACTCGGCATCGCGTAAGGTTGCGTTCCTAACAGATTCCTTCTTTGGAACAGCCCCCTCTCCGCTCTGCACAAGGCGGAGGTGCTGGCCATTCTGCTTTGAAGACTTTCTGCCCAAGGTGAGGGACATATCGGGCCGCGAATTCCCCTACCTTTGACCTCGTGATCGATTTCGTGCGTGATCTCCCGCACCGGTAGTTCCTGCGCGTTACTGCTGTCGAAAACCCCAAAGGTGTGTGTCGCCACTTCACACACGTCATCTCCCTATCGGCCAGCCACCGCCCCCCCCACCACCACCCCGGTGAAGACCCTGTTTGGTTTCGATTCTGCACACCAACGCAACTCTCGCATCCGTAGGGCCGAATCGCTAAACTAGAGTCGGCATGGGTACGTTCCGAAGCGTGCTTCGAACCTGCCTGTGCCCGAACACAACGGAGGCGTCCATGCGCCGCATCGCTGCAATCGTCATCGCCGCCGGACTCTCATGCGGGCTCGTCGGTTCGTACATGCCTGCCGCTCAGGCACAAGTCGCCAGCCGTGCCGAGATCAAAGCCAAGCGTGAGACCGCTTCGCGCATGCTGCGACAGGTCTCGATCTCTTTCGACAGCCAGCGTCTCGAAGACGTGATGAGCTTCATCGAGCAACTGACCGGTGCAGACATGGAAGTCATGTGGCTCGACGACCGCAACCCGGATGGCCTCGACAAAGACGCCACCATCTCTCTGACCGTCAAGAACGTCACAGCCCTCACCCTCGTTGAGAAGGTGCTCGCCAAGGCGCAGCAGGACGCTCTCTCCGGCGGCAACTCATGGCAGATGTCCGACACCGGGTCCATTCAGATTGGCCCCAAGTCGCGTCTGAATTCGTATCGCAGGATCGAGATCTACGACATCAACGATCTCCTGCTCGAAGTCCCCGACTACGACAACGCCCCTGAGTTCGACCTCTCTCAGGTCCTCCAGAGCAATCAGGGTGGCGGCGGCGGAGGGGGCCAGAGCCCGTTCCAGAACACAAATGACAATGACATCACCATCGTTCCCCGCTCCGAACGCGCCGAGGACCTGAAGACACTCATCACCGAACTCGTTGAGTTCGATCAGTGGGTCGACAACGGAGGAGACGCAGCCACCATCCGCTATTGGCAGGGCTCGTTCATCGTGAATGCGCCGGACTATGTCCACCGCCAGATCATCGGGTACTCGTGGTGGCCCTCTCGCCGCTCCTCACAGACAACCGCAACCGCTGAGCGGCGATGGGTCACCATCGACGGACGTTGGGGGCACTCCCAGATCGACGGCTTCGCCGAGCGTGCCGTGGGTGCGACCGCGGGAGGCGGCGGCACTGGCACCGGACAGCCCGGCGGCGGCGGCTGAAACAGACCGCTCGCATTCGTCGCTCGCCGCACGCTCACTTCCTTTGCTGCTTCCGCAGGGGCAGCAGCTGCCAGCTGCGACCCATGTACCCGGGACTGTCCGCAACACAAACGAGCCGCAAGGTGCAGTACGCGTATATCTGCGGCACGACGCCACGCACGCCCACATTGCCAACCACATTCCAGCCCACTTTGAACACCAACAAGTGAGCGAACCCGGCCGAAACCGCTGGCGTACCGGACCCCGTGGGGTCACGCCGCGAGATCAGAACGAGATCAGCTCACGCCTCAACTCGCCGACTCGCTACGCGGCACACGGTCGAGGTAGAGGGTCTGCGTCGGATACGCAAACTCGACCCCCTCGCGCTCAAGTCGGCGCATCAACTCAAGATTGATCTCCTGCTGAATGTCCATGTAGACGTTGTAGTCCGGCTTGAGCGTGAAGTAGACAACCTCGAAGTCCAGCGAGGAAGCGCCGAACTTGTGAAAGTGGCAACGATCAAATCTCGCAAGCTCGTGATCCGTGATGATCGCACGCACGTGCTCAACAATCCTCGTCAGCTGCTCCGGTGTCGTCTTGTATGTCACGCCGAATGAGAAGACGATGCGCCGCTCCTGCATGCGCTTGTAGTTCCTGATCCGGCTGCTCAACAGGTCGCTGTTCCCGAAGATCAGCTGCTCGCCGCCAAGTGAACGCACCCGAGTGGTCTTCAGCCCGACCTTCTCGATCGTGCCCATCTCCGTGCCCACAATGATGAAATCGCCGACCACGAACGGCTTGTCCAGCGTGATCGTGAGCGATGCGAACAGATCACCAAGGATGTTCTGAACCGCCAGAGCAACCGCGATTCCACCCACCCCCAGCCCGGCAATCAACGCCGTCACGTCGATCCCGAAATTCTCCAGCGCAAGCAGCAGGATCGCGGCATACGCGACCAGCAGAAACAGCCATCGGAAAGTCCCCATCGCACCGGCAATCGCAGGATCTTCACCACCCTCGGCGATCGCCCGCCGCCGAAGCCACAGCGCCCCCGCCCAGTCCACGAGCAGGCCGGCCCAGGAGATCAACTGGATCGCAATCCCGACGATCGCGCCCTTCCACAGCATCGCCCACGCGAGAACGAGTGTCGCAGCCGAGACCTCCGAAAAGAGCGAGAGGACCAGCAGGCCTGCCACGCACCCGACCAGCAGCGGCGTCGTGAACGGAATTCTCCGCAGCAGCTTGTGAGCCAGCGCACGAGGAGAGCCCACAGGCGCAGCAGCAAGGGCCCGAAAGCCGCGGGCCGTCGCCGTCAGAAGTCCAAAGACCACGAAAGCGCACGCAGCCGCCAGCACCGCAGACGCCCAGGGAAGTGTCCCCTCGGGCAGGTTCAGAAACGTCGCCATGAAGGCATGCTAAGTCCCGCGCTCGCTCATGTGAACCCCGCGGCTCGCAAAAAGGACATCTTCCAAGCCGCCCGCATCCGCATCACGGACGAAGCTCAAGTCGCGCTGGACTTTCCGCCCGACCACGAGCCGACGTCATCGCTCATCGGCGGGCATGAGCAGATCAGATTGCGATCGCCGAACGGATTGTCGATGCGTCCAACAGCGGGCCAGAACTTGTGGTCGCGTGTCCACGGCGCGGGGAAAGCGCCCTGCTCACGCGGATACGCGTGCTTCCACTCGCTCGCGGTCACGGCGTGCATCGTGTGCGGCGCGTGCTTGAGCGCGTTGTCCTCTCGATCGGCACGGCCCTGCTCGATGGCGCGGATCTCCTCGCGGATCGCGATCATCGCGTCGCAGAAGCGGTCCAGCTCGGGGCGGGGCTCGCTCTCGGTCGGCTCGATCATCAGCGTGCCGGGGACGGGGAATGACATTGTCGGCGCGTGGAAGCCGAAGTCCATGAGGCGCTTGGCGATGTCGTCGACCTTTATCCCCGCGGACTTGTCAAAGTCGCGGCAGTCCAGGATGAACTCGTGCGCACACGTCCCGCTCTTACCCGTGTAGAGGATCTTGAAGTGCTTCTCCAGTCGCTTGGCCATGTAGTTCGCGTTCAGGATCGCTACCTCGGTGGCGTGCTTGAGCCCGTCGGCGCCCATGAGCGCGATGTAGACCCATGAGATGAGAAGAATCGTCGCTGACCCGAACGGTGCGGCGGAGACTGGCCCAGCCGCTCTCGCGCCCGCGCTGGTCGGGTTGCCTTGCTCGCGATCATTCCACGGGCTGAGCACGGGATGGCCGGAGAGGAACGGGGCGAGATGGGGCGCGACGCCGATGGGGCCCATGCCCGGTCCGCCGCCGCCGTGGGGGATGCAGAAAGTCTTGTGCAGGTTGAGGTGGCAGACGTCCGCGCCGATCATGCCGGGGCTTGTGAGCCCGACCTGGGCGTTCATGTTCGCGCCGTCCATGTACACCTGGCCGCCGTGCTCGTGCACGATTTTGCAGATCTCCTTGATCGACTCCTCGAAGACGCCGTGCGTCGAGGGGTAGGTCACCATCAGGGCCGAGAGGGTGTCCTTGTGCTCAGCCGCCCGCTTCTTCAGGTCCTCGACGTCGATGTTGCCGCGAGAGTCGCAGGCGACCGGCACGACCTTCATGCCCGCGATCACCGCCGAGGCCGGGTTCGTGCCGTGGGCGCTCGTTGGGATGAGGCAGACGTTCCGATGGTGGTCGCCACGCGACTTGTGATAGGCCCGGATTGCGAGCAGTCCCGCGTACTCGCCCTGGCTTCCGGCATTGGGCTGGAGCGAGACCGCGGCAAATCCCGTGATCTCGGCCAGCCACGACTCCAGGTCGCGGAAGATCTGGGCGTATCCCTTCCACTGGTCGGCGGGTGCGAAGGGATGCATCCGACCGAACGCAGGCCACGTCACGGGAATCATCTCCACCGTCGCGTTCAGCTTCATCGTGCACGAGCCGAGCGGGATCATGCTGTGCGCCAGCGAGAGATCCCGGCCCTGCAACTTGAAGATGTAGCGGAGCATCTCGTGCTCCGAGTGGTACGCGTTGAAGATCGGGTGGGTGAGGTACGCCGACTCCCGCAGGAACGACTCGTATGGGTAATCTATCGAGTCAGCGATCTCCGCGAAGTCGTGCTTCGTCTCGCTCTTGGAACTGAACACCGCGGCGATGGCGTCGAGATCCTGCAGCTGAACGGTCTCATCAAGCGAGATACCTATAGAGCCGTCGCTCAGATAACGGAAGTTGATGCCATGCGAGACCGCTCGCTCCCGGATCTTGTCCGCGGTCATTCCACTCGCAGGACGCACCGTGAACGTGTCGAAGAACTGCGATGAAGCGACCGAATGGCCCTGGCGACGGATTGCTTCAGCGAGCATTCCCGCTAGCTTGTTGACGCGAAGTGCGATCGTGCGCAGCCCCTGCGGCCCGTGGTAGCACGCGTACATGCCCGCCATGATCGCCAGGAGCGCCTGGGCGGTGCAGATGTTGCTCGTCGCCTTCTCGCGCCGGATGTGCTGCTCACGCGTCTGGATCGCCATCCGGTACGCGGTGTTGCCGTGCGCATCCTTCGATACGCCGATGATGCGCCCCGGCAGCTTGCGGACGTACTTGTCGCTGGTTGAAATGAACGCCGCGTGAGGCCCGCCGAATCCCATCGGCACGCCGAGCCGCTGCGCACTCCCGACCGCGATATCCGCCCCCCACTCGCCCGGGGGCTTGATCAGCGTCAGGGCCAGAAGATCCGTCGCCGCGACAACCAGCGCGCCCGCGCCGTGCGCCTGTTCACAGACTTTCGCATAATCCTTGATCTCGCCCGAGGTGTTCGGATACTGCACGAGGATGCCGCAGAGGTTTCCCTTTGACCAGTCCGCCTTGAAGGGATCGCCCGTCACGATCTCGATGCCGAGTGATTCGGCCCGTGTCCTGCAAACCTCGATCGTCTGCGGGTGGCAATCGTCCGCGACGAAGAAGACGGACTTCTGGGCGTTTCCACCGCCAGCACCGACGATGCTGTAGCACATCGCCATCGCCTCTGCGGCGGCGGTTCCCTCGTCGAGAAGCGACGCGCCCGCGAGGGGCAGCCCCGTCAGGTCCGCCACCATCGTCTGGAAGTTCAGGAGCGCCTCAAGCCGCCCCTGCGCGATCTCGGCCTGGTACGGCGTGTACTGCGTGTACCAACCCGGATTCTCGAGGATGTTCCGGAGGATCACGCCCGGCGTGATCGTGTCGTAATACCCCATCCCGATGTAGCTTTTGAAGACCTTGTTCTGGTCCGCGATCGCACGCAGCTTCGTCAGCACCTCGTGCTCGCCCAGTGCCCGTTCAGTCGGCAAGCCCGCAAGCTTGAGCGCGTCGTGCTTGCGGATCGACGCCGGCACCGTCGACGCCATCAGTTCATCGAGTGTCTTGTACCCGATCAGCTCCAGCATCTCCTTCTGCTCTTCCGGCGTCGGCGCGACGTGGCGATGCAGGAACGTGTCGGATGGGTGGAGCAGCGCATCCGCAACGGGAGACACGGGCGCAGACGGCACAGTCTTGAAAGGGGCGGCAGGGCTTTGGCTCATCGGTTGACGCGACCTCATCTTCCCCACGCGGCACGGCGTCCGCTCGTCGCGCCACGCACGACGGTGCGAGCAATCCTGAGCCGCTGCCAAGGGATCGAAAGATCGTAGGTATTCGATGCACGATCGCCAACGAGATCGCCACCTCGGGTTCTCTGCACACCCCGCTCTTATGCCCGGTTCGGCAACGTCCCGACCCCCGAACGGGTACAACCCCATCGCCCCACCGACCAACACCCGTCTCGACGTGCTGGTCCCTCGAACGCCCTCGTACCCGACCCCCTCCTAAACTCGCGCCCAAGAATCGCGTATCCCGGAGCCCACAAGATGCACCGCCCCGCAAAGTCGTCCATTCTCGCCCTGCTCTGCTCCGCCGCCCTCACCCACGCGGCCATCGCCCAGACAGCGACCTCCGAGGCCGCCCTCGGCGAGAGCCCGCTCGCGGAACTCCTGACAAAGCTCGGGCCGGATGTCACACGCTACACCCAGCACGTCATGACACTCGCCAACCCGTTCTTCGAGGGTCGCGCCCCCGGAACGCGAGGCAACGATATCGCGCAGGAGTACATCGAGTTCTGGTTCAAACAGTTCGGCCTCGAACCCGCCTTTACCGAATCGACCACCATCACTGCCGCGGACGGCTCCGAAGTCATCACCAGCACGCCTTCCTTCCGCCAGCACTTCGAAGTCGGTCTGGAGATGTACGTTGACTCTGCCGCTGTGACGCTGAAACTCGGCCAGACCGATCAGATGGTGCTCGCCGGAGGCAAGGACTTCTCCGTCCTGGGCATGTCCGGCAGCGGACAACTCACCGCGCCGATTGCCTTTGTCGGCTACTCGATCGTCGCCGGTCCCAATGAGTATGGCTCGTACTTCGGCGAGAACCCGGACCTCACGGGCAAGATCGCCATGATCCTCCGCTTCGAGCCCATGGACGAGAACGGACGCAGCAAGTGGGTCCGTGAGGGTGTCGAGGGCTGGTCGAACTATGCGGGCCTCGCTCCCAAGATCTCCGCTGCCGTGCGCCGCGGAGCCGCAGGCGTCATTGTCGTCAATCCGCCCGGCGCAAAGGACGACCGCATCGGCAAGCTCGCCACTTGGCGCGAAACGACCGGGCAGGGTGGATCGGGACGTGTCCCCGTCGTCATGATCACCGAAGACATGGCCGATCGACTCGTGCGTGCGGGCGACCCGAGCGGGCGCTCACTCCTCGACCTCCGCCGGATCGCAGACGAGAAGGGAGAGATCATCGATCTCCCGAACGCCGCGGTTGAATTCAGTGTCGCGACCCGATTCGCGCCCAACAGAACAGCCAACATGGGCGCGATCCTCAGAGGCAAGGGAGCACTCGCCGACGAATTCATCGTTATCGGCTCACACTTCGATCACGTCGGCTATGGCTGGTTCGGCTCGCGAACCGGCGAAGCGGGCAAGATCCACCCCGGAGCGGACGACAACGCCTCGGGCACGTCCGGCATGCTCCTCCTGGCCGAACGCCTCTCAAGGCATTACGCCGCAGCGGGAACCGACGCCAACCTGCGCTCCGTCTTCTTCATGGGTTACTCCGCCGAAGAGTCCGGCCTCAATGGATCCGCATACTACGTCCAGAACATGATCGCGCCGAAAGAGAAGCACACCATCATGCTCAACCTCGACATGATCGGGCGCGTTCGCGATGGCAACGTCGAAGCCAACGGCACGGGAACCGCCTCCGGACTCGCCGAGATGGTCACACCCCTCTTCGAGAACTCCGGACTCAACATCGCAGCACGCCCCGGCGGCACCGGCCCCTCCGATCACGCCTCCTTCTACGCCGCAGGAATACCCGTCATGTTTTTCTTCAGCGGCTTGCACGAGGAATACCACGCGCCCTCCGATGTGGCTGCGCTCATTAATCCCGTCGGAGCCGTCAAGGTCGTCGATCTCGTCGAGAGAATCGCGCTCTCCGTCGCCGATCGAACCGAGCCCCTCACCTTCACCTCCACCGACGGCGGCGGCGTGGCAATGGGTGGGCAGCGTCGCGTCCGTGTCCGCTTCGGCATCGCTCCCGGCGACTACTCCGGATCTCGCCCTGGCGTGCTCGTGGGACAGGTCTTCCCCGACACCTCCGCTGCTGAAGGCGGGCTCCAGGCGGGCGACCTGATGACCAAGTGGAACGATGCGCCTCTCACGAGCGTCGACGATTGGATGCCCCAGCTCGAGAAGGCCGAGCCCGGTGACGAAGTTGTCATCACCTACATCCGCGACGACAAAGAGCAGACCGCTACTGTCAAACTGAAGGCCAGCCGCAGAACGCCGGGCGGCTGATACTCAGCGATCGCTGCCGAACCAGCGAAGCCGCCATCCGCCGCGCTCGTAATTCATGTCCATGAAGTTCCATCGAAGGTCGGTGGCCGATGGCCCCACGACACGGAGGCGCTGCACACCGCCCCCTACTCCCTTCATGTAGACGCCCGGTGTGTACTCCCCCATCGGCATCAGGTTGAAGAGCTTCATGATGTCCATGCGCCGCTTCTTCAGAAGGTCAAACGCCTCGCCGGGGTCGATCGCACGCTCCAGGAACTCCTTCTTTGTCGCCTCGCTCAGCACCTGCTCGACGAAGAGGTCCCGCTCGTTCGCGTCGATCGTGTTGATGATGTGCGCCATCAACTGCCGGCCGGTCTTCATGACCAGCACTCTTTCTCCATCAGGCAGCTCGACCACAAGTGACTTCGCATCCGTCGCAGAAGGATCGACCCGCCTGCCCTCGAACGGATCCCCCACCGGCGCCGTGTTCGACTGCGCACCAGGCACCGCCGCCAGGATCGGCCTGTAACGAACGATCTTCTCCTCCGTCTCGCATCCGCCGACCACGCACGCGCACGCCACGCCCAAGAGAGCCGATCGAAGGATGGTCGCTGCTCGCATCCCCACGCTCAGACTCCCGCCGGATACGGTGACACAACGCCCAGCGGCGTCGGCTCAGACGATCCTCTTCGCCAGCAGTCATGCACGGCGAATGCCTGCTCCTCGCGCGGATGATCGATCCGGGCGTGACACCCGCGCGATTCCTCTCGCCACGCCGACGACTCGGCCATGATCGAGGCCACGAGGAGCATGTTCTGGACCTCCCACCCCTCGGGATCATCAAAGATCTTGTCGAGCGTGTAGCGTGCCCAGAAGCGCAGCATGTCCACCGCATCCGCGAGTTTCCCGCCCGTCCGCGCGATCCCCACATTCTTCCACATCGCCGATCGCAGACTCGATCGAACATCCTCAAGATCCAGCTCACCCGTGCTCGACGGACGCACATCGCTGATGACCGGCACCGGCGCGGAACGACGCGCTGCCTCAAGGCCGAGCGCACCATTCACAGCGCCGGCAGCGTGCCCTGCCGCATGCCCGATCACCAGGCCCTCAAGCAGCGAGTTGCTCGCCAATCGATTCGCCCCATGCAGTCCCACGGAAGCGACCTCTCCCACCGCAAAGAGCCCGGGCACATCGGTCCGCCCCTCAAGGTCGGTCCTCACGCCTCCCACCATGTAATGCGCCGCCGGATGCACGGGAATCAGGTTCCGCGCAGGATCCAGATCAAACTGCCCGAGCAGGCGTGCGATCCCAGGGAATCTCCGATCGAACCGCTCCACGTGCCGGCAATCAAGCCACACGTGGCGTCCGCCCTGCTTCGAGATCTGACGCACGATCGCCTGGCTCACCACGTCACGTGGTGCCAGCTCCGCCAGCGGATGCACCTCGGGCATGAACCTTGCGCCCGATGCATCCAGCAGGTGGGCGCCCTCACCCCGCACCGCCTCGGAAATCAGGAACCGTGCCGCACCCGGCAGATACAGCGTGGTCGGGTGGAACTGCATGAACGCCATGTCGGCAAGAGTCGCCCCCGCGCGGTACGCCATCGCCAGACCATCCGCCGTCGCGACCGACGGATTCGTCGTCTCGCGATACACCACGCCCGCACCACCTGTCGCCAGGATCGTCGCTCGCGCCCAGATCATCTGAAGCCCGTACCGAGCGTGATACGTGATCGCGCCCATCACCGCGGACCCCGGCTCCGGCGAGGCCGTGATCAGATCCAGCGTGAAGCAGTGCTCGAACACGCGCACGTTCGGAAGCGAACGCGCCGCCGCGTTCAGGCACCGCTGGACCTCACGCCCCGTCGCATCCCCTCCCGCGTGATAAATCCGAGCCGCCGAGTGCCCGCCCTCCCTGCCGACAAGCAACTGGCCCGAAAGATCCTTATCAAGGTCCAGCCCGTTCTCGAGCAGCTCACGCATCCGCTCCGCTGCGTGCTCAACGACAAACCGCACCGCCGGCTCATCGCAGAGCCCCGCCCCGGCCTCCAACGTGTCACGGATGTGCGACTCCGTGTCGTCATCATCACGCATCACCGCCGCGATGCCCCCCTGAGCCCACGCCGTATTCGACGTCGAAAGGTCCGACTTCGACACCACGATCACATCGCCATGCTCCGCCGCGGATCTCGCAGCAGATAGACCCGCCACGCCAGCGCCGATCACGAGTGTGTCCGTGAAGATCTGCGGCAACAACGACGACCGAAACGGTATCAGGTACCTGCGTTGGTCGAACAGTCGATCCATGCTCATCCGTTCCCGTCAGCGCCCCGCACGCATCCTCCGCAACCACTGCGAATCACTTGTGGCAACCGCATCCTGAGCCGCACCCGCCGCGTGGCGTCTGCTGCGCGGGCGACGTCCCGAGGAACTTCTCGACCTTCATGTTCAAGTACCTTGCGTGGTGCTCCAGGTGCCACACCGCCATCGAGACAATATCTCGCACTCGCAGAGCACCATACTCAGGGTGCATGCCCTGCCTCATCCACTGCGCGTCCGCAAGCGTGTCCAGCCACTCCGCACCCCACAGGCGGATCGTGTGAAGCATCGCCACATGCCCCCCGCACATCGGCGAAGGGTGCCCGGGAAGACGCTGGTGCCGATACAGCCCGTTGTCGATGAACGAGTTCTCATCCCAGACGCTGAACACGGGATTGTCCTCTCCAACCACACGCCGCGCGCGATGGATGTAGACCAACTCCGCATCCGCCACATGACCAAGCAGCACCCGAATCGGCCACCGCCCCACTCCCGCCTCAGGAAGAAACGCCTGGTCAACCTGCTCAGGAGACAGCTGGAATACACGCTTGTCGATCGTCTCAGAACCCATCCGATACCGAGAGATCAACTCCGGCAACGACAACGCGCCGATCTGAGACATGCCCGGACACTGCGTGTACACCTTCGCCTCGGACGAGAGAGTTGTCATCGATCATCCTTTCGCGTGCGGCGTCCCCGCCGTGCGTGCCAAAGAACTTCTGGAACTTCTGTCCAGACCTCAGGATAGGCCCTCGCAGACCCCGACCTATTCTCCTCTCATGCCCACCGACACACAGAGCCCGAACCCCGACTCAGGGGCCTGCCAGATAGATCTGCGCCGCCTCGCACTCCGCGTCATGACACGCCCCCAGGACACGAACCACTACGGCACCATCTTCGGCGGCGTCATCCTCTCCGCCATCGATCAAGCCGGCTTCGTGGAGGCACGCCGAAACGGAGCCCACAGGTGGGTCACCGCCTCCATCGAACGCGTCGATTTCCACGCGCCGGTCCACGTCGGAGACATCGTCAACCTCTACGCATGCACAACCCGTCAGGGCACCAAGAGCGTCACGATCCGCGTCGATGTGGAGGCCGAACGCAATGACACATCCGAAGTCGTACCCGTCACGTCCGCAACCATGACCATGGTCGCCGTTGACTCACGAGGCAAGACCATCCCCTTCCGATTGCCACCCACCATCTGACTGAGAGCCCCGCGTGAGCCCGCGACCCTCACCAAGCCGCATCCTCGTCATGCTCTCAGGAGGAGGCCGCACCGCGCTCAACCTCCTCGATGCGATCGACACACACACGCTCAACGCTCGCATCGTCCACGCCATCGCGTCGAAGCCGTGCGCCGGAGCCGATCGCCTCGAGGCGCGTGGTGTCTCCGTCCAGATTCTCCCGGGCGAGGTCCCCCGCGACACGCTCGTCTCTATCTGCAACCACCACAACGCAGGTCTCGTCGCTCTCTGCGGCTATCTCCGCTATGTCCACGTGCCCGAACGACTCGCAGGGCGCATCCTCAACATCCACCCCTCGCTCCTTCCCAAGTTCGGCGGCAAGGGCTCCTACGGCCACCGCGTCCACGAGGCCGTCATCGCCGCCCGCGAGACCATCTCAGGATGCACCGTCCACGAGGTGGACAACGAGTTCGACCACGGCCCGATCATCCTTCAGAAGTCCTGCCCGGTGCTCCCGAACGACACGCCCGAAACCCTCGCGGCCCGCGTCTTCGATCTCGAGTGCGTCGCGTATCCGGAGGCGCTGCAACTCGTGATCGATCGGCTCGTACCGAACTCAGACACCAGCCCTCACGACCCGACCATGCGCTGAGACCCCGCCCGATGCAGCACACCGGACATAAACGCGGCTCCATCCGGCTCGCTGCCATCGCATCGCTGGTATCCCTCGGCCAACCCGCGCTCGCGCAGGAAGACGCACCCCGCTCGCCCCCGCCCCACTCCGCAACCGACGAGGCAGCCGAAGCACAGTCGCGTGCGTTCCGCGCGATCACATCCGGCGACTACGAAGCCGCCCGAGAAGCCCTCCAGGAACAGCTCGCACTCCAACCATCCAGCTTCGTCGTTCACTACAACCTCGCGTGCGTCCACGCTCGCCTCCGCGAGACCGCCCAGGCGATCGACCACCTCCACCGCGCCATCGAACTCGGCTTCATCGACCACCGCCAACTGACGACCGATCCCGATCTCCAGTCCATCAGGAACGAGCCCGGATACACCTCGCTCATCGAGAACTGGGAAGCCATCACCAAGGCGCGGGCCGATGCGAACCTCGGACAAGTCCGAGCGATGTACGGCGACGTCTACATCTATGAGACCGACGAGACACACCGGCTCATCTACGCGACCGCATACGACCCAGACTCCTTCGCCATTGCCCGCGACGAACTCGCCCGACTCGCCGACTGGGGCATCGCAAGCGTTTTCAAAGACCTCGATCCCGCCGCAACCGCTGACTCCCCACAGGATCCCTACGTCACCGTCATCCTCCCCAATCGGCAGGACTTCCTCCGATGGGTCGCCATGACCTACGGCCCCGCTTCGCGCAACAACTTCAGCGGCATCGGCGGTGCCTACGACCACGATCGAAAGCTCCTTGTCGCCCAGGACCTCGGGGGCACCCTCCGACACGAGTTCTTCCACGTCCTGCACTGGCGATCCGCCACGCGCCGAGGCCAGCAACACCCCATCTGGATCCAGGAAGGGCTCTGCTCCCTCGTTGAAGACTACGACATCATCAACGGCACGCTCACACCGGTCCCTTCCTGGCGAACCAACACCGTCAAACGCTTGCTGAACGCAGGGCGTCTGACGCCCATCGAAGAGCTCGCGGCCATCCCACGCGACAAGTTCACCGCCGGCGGACGCACCATGGCCCGCTACGCAGAGTGCCGCGCTGTCTTCCTCTTCCTGCACGACAAAGGCGCTCTCGGCAACTGGTACCAGACCTACATATCCACCTTCGCCGACGACCCATCCGGTATCGCGGCCATTCTCAACACGCTCGACACAGACCTCAAAGGCCTCAACGCCATGTACCGCGACTGGCTCAAAGCTCTGCCGACAGTCCCCGAGCCAGGAGGCAAAGAGGGACGCGTCGGCCTCGGCATCGATGTCGATCCCGGCTCCGGAGACGGCCCTGTCGTCACCCAAGCCGCCTCACGTTCAGCACGAACCAGCGGCATCCGCCCCGCCGATGTCATCTACGCCGTCAACGGACGCCCCACCCGAGACGTCTTCGAACTCGTCAGAATCCTCGGCTCATACCAATCCGGCGAAACGGTCACCCTCTCCGCCCGCCGCGGCACGCGCCACCTCACCTTCCAGATCCAACTCATCCCAGTCTCCGGCGAGTGACAAACCCAAAACTTCGATGTTTCTGCGAATCCGCCCTATACCCCTTGCGTACATACTATGGTACGCATAGTATACGAACCAGAGCATCGCTCCCAGACCCCGATTTCCCCCACTCACATACCGTGGAGCTGTCCATGAAGATCGAGCGTGAACTCATGCGTGGTGCCGGGCCCGTCGCTGTTCTCAAGCTCCTCGAACGCCAAGAGATGTACGGCTACGAACTCGTCGAGGCCCTTAGCGCCCGCACCGGCGGCATCCTCGCCATGGGCCAAAGCACGCTCTACCCCATGCTGTATGGGCTGGAAGCCAAGTCGATGATCCAGGGCGTCTGGCGGACCGTGGACGGTCGCGATCGCAAGTACTACACGCTTACCGACAAGGGTCGCAAGCGGCTGGCCACCGACACCGAGCAGTGGTCTCGCGTCATCGACGCCATGCGCGCCATCGGCATCGCCACCCGAACCATCGCGCCCGAACCCGCACCAGCGGGAGGTGCGTCATGAGCGAACCAACGAACTCCAACCCCACGGGCTCAACTCCACGCCAACAGTCCGGCACGCTGCATTTGATGCGCTCCACGCCCCTTCGCGATGCGCTCAGGGGACGCCTCACAGGCCGACTCGACATCGACCGCGCGTGCGAACAGGCCGCGCTCCCGTCCACGCTCCGCGACATCGTCCTCCGCACCGTCCGATCTACGCGCCTCTGGCGCATCGAGAAGGCCGAGGTCGGCGCGGAACTCATCGCCCACTTCCGCGACGGGCTCGATGCGGGACGCACACCGGATGAACTTATCGCGTCCTTCGGAGATGCAGCCGTCGCCGCCCGACTCATCAGGCGCACCAAGAAACAGGCCCGCCCGCTCCCATGGAAATTCTGGATCCTCGCGTGGAAGGGCATCGGGTTCATATTGGTTGCGTGCATTCTCATCTACCTCTTTCTGCTCATCCGCTACCACACCGGGAGGCCCGTGCCTCGCACCAACACCATCGCGACCCTCAACGCTCCCGCCCTCTCGATCCCTGCCGAAGAACGCGCATGGTCCCGTTACAGACTCGCGATCGCCGCGTTCTCACCAGCACCCGATGAACTGATGACACCTCAGGCCCAATGGCCGCGCGTCCCCGCGGGCTCTCCCTATCGAGGGCTTGCCCTCGCGAACCTTGAGGCGAACAGAACCGCGATCGAGCACGCACACGCCGCGGCAGCGATGCCCCGCCTCGGATACATCCTCGGCGTCCACATCGAGCCCGATTCCCCCTGGGCCAAGCAAGGCAAAGACATCCAGCCGCTGGAAGATCCTGACTGGCCGGACAATCCGCCCGCGATCGGTATCCTCCTCCCATCCCTCGGCGAGTTCCGAAAGTTCTCGCACCTCCTCATCCTCGACTGCATGCTCGCAAGAGAGCAGAGTGACGGGCCACGAATCGCAAAGAACATCCGGACCATCCTCGGCATGGCCGAGCACACACGCGAGCTCCCCTTCCTCATCTCGGATCTCGTCGCGATCGCCCTCGCCACCCGCGCATGCGAAGAGATCCATGAAGTACTCCATCACACTCCCGACCTGCTCTCCCAGCAGGAACTCATCGCGCTCGCGCACTCGCTCTCTGCCTTCCCGCGCGACAAAGATGAGATCGTCCGATACGCCTCCGAAGCATCCATCTTCGACGACACGCTCCAACGCGTCTACACCGACGATGGCCGGGGCAACGGCCGCGTCACCGCCAAGGGCATGCGCTTCATGCACGAGATCATCTCAGGGCCTGACGCTCACGCGCCGCAAAGCCTCGCCGATCCGATCGCCACCGCGATGCTCGCCGATCGTGCATCCATGAAGCGCGAGTACGACGCGCTCATGGCCGCCGCGATAGCCGCTGCACGCAGACCCCTCTGGACCTGGTCCGGCGATCCCGGCGAGCATATCGACGCACGCACGTCAGACTTCCTCTGGCGTCAGCGATACGCCATTATCGCCGACCTCATCGCCGCCGTGGGCAAGGCCGCTTCCGCAGCCCATCGCTACACGCAGACACGCGACGCCACACTTGTAGCGATCGCCGTGACCCTCTCCAAGCGCCGCACGGGCGCATACCCGGCTTCACTCGAATCACTGGTGCCCGACCTGCTCCCCGCGATCCCGCCGGATGTCTTCGACGGTGAGCCGATCCGATACACACTGATCGATGGCTTACCCGTGATCTACTCCGTCGGTGTCGATCGAAAGGACGATGGCGGGCGACGCCCAAAGAGACCCGACTCGGTCTTCGTCGGGGCATGGAAGCCACGCGAACAGGTCGATGCCCTGATGGCCGTCAGCACCAGCCGAGACAACATCGATGGCGACTGGGTGCTCTTCCCGCCCCTGCCGCCTCCACCACCGCCCACCGAAGACTGAATCACTCCACGAGGCAAGCCCCGCCCCACTCAGCACCCGCTCACCCACCCTCCGCCGCGCTCTCCCGACGCGCCCGCTTGGCCTGCTCCCAGAGATTGCGAACCATCCTCGCATCAGTCGGAAACGCCCTGACGAACCAGCCACGATCAGAACGCAATCGCGCGAGATGCGCCTCAATGTTCTCGCCCGTCAGCCGCACACCAATATCCTCCCCCGGCATCTCGCGCCCCTCACGCTGCACACCCGTCATCCGCGCGATCACATCGTCGCCATACTCCTTCGTGAAGTGGCTCGTCTCCAGCCAGTCCCGCATCGCACGCCACTGCTCCCCCTCTGCCCTCCGGGGCAACTCCTCCGCATTCCTCCCCGCGTGCGTGGTGAAGTCCCACACCGGAACCCGCCATGCGCCCGCGGCCTCCTCCGAAGCCCGCGCGTTCTCCGCATCCGCCATCTCAACGATCCGACGCTTCCACACCTCGAACGCACCCCAGTTCCCGCTCACCCAGAGCATCTCCATGTCCAGCGCGTGACTCGGAGGCAGCACGATCGTCAGGCGAATCCCCCTCTCGCGGCACGTTCTCAGAATCTCGTCCAGCATCGCCCATCGCGAGCCGTCGTCCACATATGGGCCGTAACTCTTCGGGTTCGTCATGAACCCGCGCAGCAACTTGACCGACTCGCCCCGATAGTCAAACCCCGAGTGAACGCCCCGCGCCAGGAATCCGCGATCGTCGTTCGCATCCGTTACGCTCATCCGCGACCGCTCAATCACCTTCCGCGACGAATCGATCGCGTACCGACTCAGCAGCGTCCCCAAGCGATAGTCCGGATAGCGACGCGACTCGTTGAAGATCGACTGACGGAAGTCCCACTCAAACTGCCTGTTCGCGTTGAACATCAGCATGTCCAGTCCGAGCACCACATGCTCCAGCGGCTCGTGCCGAACCGCATAACGAAAGACCCGCAAACCCTCCCACAGATTCGTTGCCCCCAGCCCCATGTTGCACCCGCCCCCAGCCACACCGCCGAACCCCGGGTGCGCTGGGTCGAACCCACGCTCGACGCGCGAGGTCCCGAGCAGCAGCACGCGGCACTCGCTGTGCCTCAACACCTCACCCTTCGACACACGCCTCGTCCCAACCCACGCACTCGCAAACCGCTTCTCGCTGAACTCCGTCCTGAACGCGCGGAACGGATCCACTGCCACGTTGAACGCCGCGATCCCACCGAACACCAGCAGTGACAACGCAAGCAAAGCCGCCACAAACGGCGCATGCGTGCGCGCCAGCGCCGTGCCGCTCGCTCTCCCGCTCGTGATCCCCGCATGCTCGCTCATATCAGAACTGCCAATACACAAAGATCGCCACCCGATCCAGACTCAGCACGCTCCACACCAGCATCGCAACCAGCGGCACCGCCCACAGCGGATTCGGACCCCACGCCGGATACGCAACCTGCAACGTCCAGAAACGCCACTTCGTCCGCGATGGCGACCAATCCAGCGCGGGCGACCAACGCCGCATGAACTCCTGCACGTTCGGCATCGTCCACGCGATGATCCACGCCGAGCCGATCCAAATCAACGCCCGTGTCTGATCAACCGAAACCACACCCGAACCCTCACTCGCCCCGGCACCCACCACGCCCTTGAGCATCAGCCACGCACCCTCGAAACTCGACGAGCGAAACAGAATCAGACTGAACGCGAACGCCATGAACGTCAGCAACCTCGCCCACGCGCACCGGAACGTACGCCTCCACTGCGGCGCATCCGGCTTCAGACGGAATCGCCTCGACCAGATCTGCTGGATCACCAGATAGATCCCGTGCAGCAGACCGAAAGCCACAAATGTCCACGCCGCACCGTGCCACAACCCGCTCACAAGCATCGTGATCACAAGATTCATGTACCCACGCGCACGCCCCGCACGGCCACCTCCCAGCGGCACATACACATACTGCTTCAGAAAACGCGAGAGCGTCATGTGCCAGCGACGCCAGAACTCCGAGATCCCCGTCGCCTTCAGCGGCGAGTCGAAGTTCATCGGAAGCCGGATCCCGAACATCCGCGCCAGGCCTATCGCCATGTCCGAGTACCCCGAGAAATCGAAGTACACCTGCATCGTAAAGCCCAGCATCCCGATCCACGCCTGGATGGTTGTCGGCGCATCCCCGCGACCCGCCGCCCCGAAAATCGCGTCAGGCCACTGCGCGATCTCGTCCGCGATCACCACCTTCTTGAACAACCCCAGAATGAACATCGTCATCCCGATCGACAGGTTGCTCATCCGCGCCCGGTACGGCTCCACCCCCGCGATCTGCGGCATCAACTCGCTGTGATGCACGATCGGACCCGCAACCAACTGCGGAAAGAACGTCACAAAGAGCGCGTAATCCATGAACGACCGCGCTCGCCCCGGCTCCTTGTACGCATCCACGATGTACGCGATCTGCTGGAACGTGAAGAAAGAGATCGCCAGCGGAATCATGATCCCCGTCGGCTCGACCTCATACCCCAGAGTCCCCAGCGTCGAACGCAGCACAAAGTCCAGATACTTGAACCACGCGAGCGCCCCCACATTCGCCACCACGCCGAGCACCATCAACCTCTTCCGAACGCTCGCCTCTCGACGCTCATCCCCCACCGCACGCGCGAGCCAGAAGTTCACCACGACCGACCCGAGTAGCAGCGGCAGATGGATCGGATTCCACCACGCATAAAAAACCAAAGACGCCCCAAGCAACCACGCACGCCCCGCACGACGCCCCAGAATGCCGTTGCACGCATAGAACCCGGCCCAGGCCAGGGGCAGAAAGAGAAAAAGAAACGTGTACGAGTGAAAGAGCATCTCGAAGCGTCATCCCGTTCCGACACGCGTCGGTGCCCGCATGCCCGCGCGGAAACATCGGCGGGACCGGAGGATAGATCGATCTGCCGTCGCTCGCTCTCCCGCCTGCGGGTGCCCCCTCACTCCAGACCGGCATGCCCTCGTCTCGCTACACTCGACCCGCCGGCGGAGTCCGGTGCGATTTCAGGATGGAGCCGACATGAACCCTGCCCCACAAAGCCCGCAGACGCACCACAACCCGAGCAGAGACACACACGCCTTCTCGCGCATCCAGCCCGAATCTCCCATGCGCGACGTGATGGGCGGCTCATCTCGCTGGGAGATCAAGATCCACGAGCACGGATTCGTCGCCCTCGTCGATGCCATGCCCCGCCTCGTCCCAGAGGGCCAGACCGCCGACAGCGCGATCGTCCAGGCCGCACGCGTCTCCTACGGCCAGGGCACCAAGAAAGTCTCCGAAGACCGAGGCCTCATCCGCTACCTCCTCCGCCATCGCCACACGACCCCATTCGAGATGGTGGAACTCAAGTTCCACATCGCCATGCCCATCTTCATCGCCCGCCAGTGGATCCGCCACCGCACCGCCAACGTCAACGAATACTCCGCTCGCTACTCCATCGTCCCAGATCGCTTCTACCGACCCTCTCTCGAGTCGGTCCGAAAGCAGTCAAAGAGCAACCGCCAGGGAGGCGAACAGACCTTCAGCGCAGACGACGCCGCCGAAGCCAAGACCGCCGAAGAATTCCTCCGCTTCCTCGACGAGACCGAGGCCATGTACGCCCGCTACCAGGAGTTCACCGAGAAAGGCGTCAGCCGCGAGATGGCACGCATCGGGCTCCCCGTCAGCGTCTACACAGAGTGGTACTGGAAGTGCGACCTGCACAACACACTCCGCTTCCTCTCGCTCCGCATGGACCCACACGCCCAGCAGGAGATCCGCGACTTCGCCCGAGCCATGTACGCCCTCCTCGAACCCATCGTCCCCATCACGCTCGAGGCCTTCAAAGACTACGAACTCGACGCCCTCCGACTCACGCGACTCGAGATCGAAGCGATCCGCGCCCTCGCATCCGGCGGCGATGGCTCCATCACATCCGACAACCAGCGTGAGCAGGCCGAATGGGCCGCCAAGCGACAGCTCCTCGGGCTCGATGCCGCGGACTCGCCCGCCCCATACGTGCAGACCCCGCGATCCAAAGACAACACGCGCAACACCACCGGCCAGTAAGCCCTCCGCGTCAGCACGACCACAGCAGACTTACTCGCTCTCGCCCAGCAACGCCGCGGGCTTCGTCCGCCGCTCCAGCACCTTCGCGTGCAGCCGAGCGCTCCTCCGGATGATCGCCTCCGCCTCCTCCGGATCATCGGTGAAGGTCAGCAGATCAACATCCTGCATCGAGATCGTCCGCTCGGCAACCATCGTCCCCGCGATGAAGTCCCGCAGCGGAGCCCAGTAATCCGTCCCCATCAGGATCACCGGAAACGACTGCACCTTGTCCGTCTGGATCAGCGTCGCAACCTCGAACGCCTCGTCCATCGTCCCGAACCCGCCCGGCAGAACCACGAACGCGAACGAGTACTTCACGAGCATCACCTTCCGCACGAAGAAGTACCGGAACTCCACGAACTTATCCAGGTACGGATTCGGCTCCTGCTCCATCGGCAACTTGATGTTGCAACCGATCGAACGCCCGCCGACATCTCTCGCCCCACGATTCGCCGCCTCCATGATCCCGGGCCCCCCGCCCGTCATCGTCGTCAGACCCAACCTCCCGATCCGTCTCCCCATCTCCCGCCCCAACTGGTAATACCGATGGTCCTCTGCGAAGCGCGCCGAACCGAACACCGTCACGCATGGCCCGGCAAAGTGCAACTGCCGGAAGCCACGGATCGTCTCACCGAAAATCCTGACCGCCCGGCCAAACTCCTCGCGCCGCGTCCGAGGTCCGGCAAGAAACCGCCGCTCCTCGATGCTGTCCGTGATCTTCCCCCACACCGTCCGAAGGTCATCGCCCCGCGCAGCACCCCCGACGCCCATCCCCTTCTGACCTTCAGGACCCGTCTCATCATCAAAGTGACCAGGCATCTCGATCATCCTCACGCAAGAAACATCCGCCCCACACTCCAACCGACAGCGACCGCCCCCAGACCCAGCACCAGATTCGCCGCCAAGATCCCGAGCGCATGCCACGGACGACCGGACTGAAGCGGACCGTAGACCTCGATCCCGAGCGCGGAGAACGTCGTCAGCCCGCCGAGCACGCCGTACATCACAAACGCCCTGAACATCCCCCCATGCCCGCCGTCAGCGGCTGCCTGCATGTACCTCGCACAGACACCGATTGCCGCACAACCCGAAACATTCACAAGCAAGGTCGAAAACGGCCAGTGAGACCAACCCTGCGCTGCCAGAACGTGCGAACAGCCGAACCGGAGCAACGAACCGATCGCGCCCCCTCCCGCTGCGCCAACTGCCTGCATCCACAACGGCGCGCTCATCCGATGATGACCTCGATCAAGTTCCGCATCGCGATGCGCTAAACCCAGTACTTGGGAAGAATCACGCCACCGCACACTTCAACAACCGATAGTACCATAACCAACACGTCTAACACCAACTCAACGGCCGCCGAACTCAGCAATGGAGCTGCGCATGACTGAGTCGAAACCGTCACTCGACTTCCCTGTGTCAGATCATCAAACACTCGCCGAGGCCTTCGCCGCCGACACAAACTGCATGGCCTTCGTGATCGATCTCAACGGCATCATCCGATGGGCCAACCACGCCGCCGCCGCCGCGTGCGGCTTACCCCGAGAAGCTCTCACAAACGTCCCCTCGCTCACGATCTTGCCGCGCGATTACCTCGAAGAGCGCATGCGCTTCGCTCGTCAAGCCGTCGAAACCGGCATACCCGTCGTCTGCGAGGGCATCTCGTGGGGGCTGTACCGTCGCACGACCTTCCGCCCGCTCAGAACGCCTTCCGGCGAAACTCCCATGGTGCTCATCGTCTGTCGCCCCAAGCCCACAGACGAAACAAACCCTCTTGACGCCGCTGGCATACTCCCCGCCATCCGTGCACAAGTCGACGACCTCGGACCCCTCGCCGTTCTCACCGAGCGCGAACTCGAACTCCTCGACCTCATCGGCAGGGGCATGACAACCGCAGAGATCGCCGCCCGCCTCGGCCGAAGCGTCAAGACCGTGGAGTGGCACCGTGTCTCGCTCGGCGAGAAACTGAACGCCACCAACCGCGTCGAACTCGCACGCATCGCCCTCAACGCGGGGCTCTCAGGCGGCACACTCCCCCCGCTCCCTCCCAACGCTCTCACCGAACCCAAGAGTGCCCCAGCACACCCCGACACGCTCTAAATAGCCCCTCTCCATGCCCAGATCCGAATTTCCCTTGACAACCTGCAACCCATCGGGCATGATTTGAGAATACGTTCTCAAGTACACCGATGCACGCTGGATCCACCATCCCCCGCTCGCTCCTCCTGGCGCTCTGGCTCGGCATCGCCGCCGTGGTCCTGCAGGGGTTCGGAGCCACCCTCCACGCCTGCACACACCGATATCACGACCTAGCGCCCGTCACCACCCCGGTTCCCCAGACCCAGGGCAACCACGCCCACATCTGCTCGCACACCCATTACTCCCACCACGACGCCCCTCACCCCGAGCCCGGCGACACCGCCCCGCCTCAGGATGATCACGACCGCGACGACACACCCGAACGCCACAACGACTGCCCCACCTGCCTCAAACTCGCATCCAATGCGCGCCAGATCCTCGCGTCTCCTCTCTGCACCCCAGGCACCCTGCCCCTCGTCGCGCCTTGCATCAAGCTCGCTGCCACGGAAGCCCGCTCCCACATTGCGGATCCCAACCTCCCGGCACGCGGCCCACCCACGTGCATCGCCTGATCTGCGCTGCCCTCGCTGAGCGCACGAAGCGTCATGCCAACGCGCCGGCACAGGGCCACCTCCCAATCTCACATCCCACTGCTCGCGCCCCCGCTCCCACTCACGCTCCCACGCCGAGCCGCGCGAGCGGAGCACTCACATCACCGCCACGTCCGCGCCCAACGAGGAACGCGACCATGCGCACCCGCGCCTTCACACTCATCGAGCTCCTCGTCGTCATCGCGGTGATCGCGCTCTTGGTCGGCATCCTCCTGCCTTCACTCGGTGCCGCCCGTCGCGCCGCTCAAAGCGTCAAGTGCCTCAGCAACATCCGCCAGCTCGCCGTCGCCCACACGCTCTACACCGACGACCACAAGGGCAGGTTCATCGATGCCGGACTCGACCACGGCGGGCTCGGAGACCTCGACAAGGCCTGGCCCTTTACGCTCCGCGAGTACGCAGGAGGCACGATCGCGCTCCGCTCCCCTCTCGATCGCTCCCGTTTCTGGCCCGAATCCGAGGGTGGCCTCCACCCCGGCGTCTCACTCACCACCGCCGCCGCGCTGCTCGCCGACGACGATCCCTCCAACGACCCGCCATCCGCATCCCTCTCTCGCTGGACCAGCTACGGGCTGAATAACTACGTCACCGCCAGCAAGCACCCTCCCTCAAGCATCATGCGTCAGAAGGCCTACGACGAACTCCACCGCATCCCCCGTCCCCACGCCACCGTCCACTTCCTCCCCATGACACTCGGGGACTCCGATCCGATCACAAGCTCCGGCACCTTCGCCCGCTCCGACCACGTCCACGCCGAAGACTGGGAGAACGCCGGACCCGAGGCCGCCGCCGCGTACGCCGCCACCCAGATGCAACTCAACCTCCACCACGGCAAGCCCGAGTCCTTCGAGGCCAAAGCCGGGTACGGCTTCCTCGACGGACACGCCGAGGTCCGCACCTTCCGCTCCCTCTACCGCTCCTTCGAGGACAACAACTTCTACCCAGAGACCGCCAAGTAACCCCTTGCCTCCCAAACACGCCGCACTCCACGGAGAAGCCCGCCATGCAACGCCGACGCTCACGACTCATCTCCGCCGCGCTCCTCACATCTCTCGCACCGCTCGCGCACGCCCAGTTCCACGATGGCGACATCATCCTCACCATCAACGCCGGTCGCATCACCACCAACGACGCCTCAACCGGCTCCATCATCCCATCTCGCGTCTTCGCCACCACCTTCGGCTCGTTCGACTTCACCGACTCGCCCGGTTTCGACACGCCGAGCGGCACATTCCCCGCTCCATCCCAGATCGGCTTCAACGTTCTCCGCGCCCTCCAACGCTGGAACGGCTCCGCATTCCCGATGGACGCCTCAGGAATCCCGCCTGAGCGCCTACGCATCCGCAAGACTGGCTTCGGCGACGTCTTCACGCCCACCACCGACACCTTCACGCCCGGATTCGGCATCCCCGTCTCGTCCGGCGGCGAGTTCCACCAGCACGTCGGCTACACGCTGCAATCCCCGAACGGCACAGGCATCTACCTCCTCGAACTCGAACTCTGGTCCTCAGTTCCCTCCATCCTGACCTCTGAGCCGCTCTGGATCCTCTTCAACAACGATCTCCCGCTGACCGAACTCGAAGCCGCCGCCAAATGGGTCCTCGACAACCTCATCGCCCAGCCATGCCCCTCTGACGTCAACGGCGACACCACCTCAGACATCCTCGACTTCCTCGACTTCCTCGACTCGTTCGGCTCCTGCGAGAACCTCCCCTCCCCATGCGCCGGCTCCTCGGGCATCGACGCCGACTTCAACGGGGACACGTTCGTCGACATCCTCGACTTCCTCGACTTCTTCGACGCCTTCGGCACCGGCTGCCCCTGAACCGCCCGCCTGTGCACCGCTCTCCAGAGCGGTGTCGGTCCACCGGATCGTGCCCGCTTTCTTCCTGCACGTTTACCTGCCATCCCCCGCTGGGGGAAGAAAGAGAGATCTCACATGAAGCGTTTCGTTTCCACCATCGCACTCGTCTCGGTCGCATCGTTCGCCCTCGCCGACGAAGGACACCTCGACATCACCGTCTATCAATCCGGAGGAGTCCTCTTCACCGGGGCGATCGACGAGGATTCCTCGATCATCACCCCGAACGTCCGAGTCTTTGAGGGCGACTTCCAGAACATCGGCGGAACCATCTTCGCCGATGAACCGGGCATCGACATCCTCGACGGCTCCTTCACCCCCGGCGCACAACTCCTCCTCAACATCCGCAAGTCGCTCCGTGTCTGGAACGGCTCCGACTTCTTCTCCCTCGCCGCGACCGATCTCACCCTCGAGTTCGGACCCCAGACCCTCACGACACCCGCCACCGACGGTCTCACCGGACCCATGATCTTCGACTTCGACGCCAACGGGGGCCTGCACGACCACCCCGACTTCATCCTCAACGCCGACATCACCGGCATCTACCTCCTCGAGATCGAGTTCGCGAAGGACGGCTTCGGCACATCGCTTCCCGCGTGGATCGTCTTGAACTACGGCCTCGACGAAGAAGACCACGAACTCGCCGTCGAGTGGGTCGAGCGCAACCTCGTCCCCGCACCCGGCTCGCTCCTCGCACTCAGCGGCTTGCTCGCACTCCGCCGCCGCAGAAACTGATTCTTGCTCAACATCTCAATCCCCTTTGGGGCCTGGGTCCATCCGCAATGGCCCGGGTCCCTCTCTCTTTCCAACGCCCCTATTCTCTCCCATGCCCGACGCACTCCGCATCACCGACCTCTCGTTCACCTATCCCGGCGCGCCCGACCCCGTCATCCGCGTCCGCTCGCTCACGCTCGCTCAAGGTGAACAGATCCTCCTCACCGGCTCCAGCGGCAGAGGCAAGTCCACGCTCCTCCAACTCATCGCCGGATTGCTCGATCCCTCCAGCGGCTCGGTCGAGATCGACGGAACACCCATCCACTCCCTCCGCGCCGCGAAACGCGATCTCTACCGCGGCTCAAAGATCGGCATGATCTTTCAGACATTCAACCTGCTCGCCGGCTTCTCTGCCCTTGAGAACGTCATGGCCCCCATGATCTTCAGCCCCATCCCAAAGCGCGAGCATCGCGACCGCGCCGCCAAGCTCCTCAACACCCTCGGCATCGAGCGCATCCACGCCGAGCCCGACCAACTCTCGCTCGGCCAGCAGCAACGTGTCGCCGTCGCCCGAGCCCTCGCCTGCGACCCGGTCCTCGTGCTCGCCGACGAGCCGACTGCCTCGCTCGACCCCGAGAACGCAGCCGCCGCTATGGATCTCATCCAGAACGCCTGCCGCGAGCGCAACGCCGCCCTCCTCTGCACGAGCCACGACCCCCGCACCGCCGAACGCTTCACCCGCCGCGAATCCCTCGACCAACTCGCCGACGCACCAACCCTCACCAACGCAGGAGGTCGCTGAACATGGCCATCACCGACCTCACCATCGTCCGCCGCAGCATGCAGGTCCGCCTCTTCTCGACCGTCACGACCATCCTCATGGTCGGCGTCGCCGTCGCGCTCATGCTCACACTCCTCACCCTGAAGGACGCCACGCGCAACGCCTTCAGCCGAGGAACGGGCAACATGCACCTCCTCGTCAGCGCAGACTCCTCCCCGCTCGTCTCGGTCCTGAACGGCGTCTTCTATGCCAATCCCCCCGCACGCCCCATCGAGTGGACCAAGTACGGTCAACTCGTCCGCTCCGCACCGTGGGAGTTCTTCATCCCAGTCCAACAGGGCGACTCCTACCTCGGCTTCCCCGTCCTCGCCTCCACCCCTGAGTTCTTCTCCAAGTTCGAGCCAAATGACAAAGAACCATGGTCCCTCGTCGAAGGACGCCCCTTCGAGAGGGCCTTCGAGGTCGTCCTCGGCTCCACCGTTGCCAAGTCCAGCGGCCTCAAACTCGGTGATTCCATCTTCCTCACCCACGGCATCGCCTCCTCACGCCAACTCGGCGATCCCAACGCGATGCAACCACACGTCCACACCGATTTCAAGTACACCATCGTCGGCATCCTCGCCCCCACCGGCTCAGCGCACGACCGCGCCCTCTTCACCGATCTCGACAGCACGTGGATCATCCACGCCCACGACCGACGCAAACGCGACGACGCCTCCACACAAACCACGACGGTTGAAGACCTCACCGACGCCGACCGAAAGATCACCGGCATCTTCGCCCGCGTCGCCACTCGCCCCGGCTCAGACGTCTCCGCCGCCATCCCCTCCACCGCCTACCGCCTCCGCGCCGACCCCACCATCACCGTCGCCATGCCCAAGACAGAGATCGATCGCCTCTTCTCCATCGTCTCCAACATCGACAAAGTCTTCATCGCGATGGCCGTCGTCGTCATCATCTCAAGCGGCATCTCCATCACGCTCGCGCTCTACAACTCCATGGAGCAGCGCCGACGCCAGATCGCGGTCCTCCGCGTCCTGGGCTCCAGTCGCACCCGAATCCTCCGGCTCATCCTCGCCGAGTCCGCCCTGCTCGGCATCATCGGGTGCATCCTCGGTCTCGCCGTCAGTCTCATCGGCGGCCAAGCCGGAGCCGCAACCCTCAAGGCCCAACTGGGGATTTTCCTGGACCCAACACTTCCCCTGCGCCCAACATTGCTTGTTCTGGGGGGGACCACGCTCCTCGCCATGCTCGCCGGCATCATTCCTGCGATCATGGCGTATCGAACCCCGGTCGCCAAGAATCTGAAGCCCATCGCCTGAGTCGCGGTACCCCTACCAGAAATCCCCTCAGGCAGCTCGTTCAAAGCAGACCCGACGGATTCGACCTGCTACACAGATGAGACCGAAACGGAGATCATCCATGGCCCCAAAAAACGGCATCCGCATCCGCTCGACCAGATCGCTCGGACGCGTCGGAGCCCTGCTCGTCGCCGCCTCCATGCTTGGTGCTCCAGACTCCACGCTCGCTTCCCAGCAACCCGCCCAAGCCGCGGCTACCGAGGCACCGAAGTACCCCCAGACCGAAGCCAAGATCGTCAAGCAGGAAGACGGCTCGCTCCTGGTCGATGACAAGTACATCGTCAAGGGCCAGGGCACAAAGGAAAAGCCCTACGTCATCACCTGGGACATGCTGGTCTCCGCGCACGAGGAATTCGATCCCCGCGCGAAAAAAACCACCCTCCCCGGCCGCGTCATGATGCTCGCAGACAAACAGGTCCTGATCGAGGGATTCGTCTGCTTCCCCCTCGCCATCGAGCAGCCCCGCGAACTCCTCTCCATGCTCAACCAGTGGGACGGATGCTGCATCGGCGTCCCCCCCACACCCTACGACGCCGTCGAAGTCCGCCTCGCCCAACCTGTCGTCGATGACGGGAAGTTCGCCACGACCGGCGCAGTACAAGGCACCTTCAAGGTCGAACCGTACCTCGTCGGCGAATGGCTTGTAGGACTCTATCTGATGGAAGACGCCCGCTTTATGCCGAAGGTATTGAGCGGGCAGGGAAGCTGATTCCCCGCTCCCCAACCACACAGGCGCAGCCGCCGCACGCACCCGCCGCGGCAAGGGAGGCCGCGTGATGATGACACTCACGCTCGCCAGTCTCGCCGGATGCCTCCTGTCTCTGTCCCCGCATCAGGCGGAACCCCCAGCTACCGTCGCAGAAACAACGCCGCCCCCCGCCCCCAAAGTCGGCCTGCAACCCGTGACCAGTCGCCCCGACGAGCAGCTCGACAAGCCAGCCCCCACATTCTCGCCACAACTCGAGAACGGCACGCAACGCGACCCGTTCCGTGTCTCGTTTGGAACTTCCTACTCCGAACTCAGGCGGACCAGCTCCCTCCTCAACTCCATCAACGCAGACGAAGACGGCGACCTTCTCTCAGCCCTCGCGAGGCGATCTCGCGCCGGATACGGATACGACGCCCAACTCGAACCTATCTTCTCCGACCGCTCAAACATCTATGTCGCCACCAACAACCCCGGCGACCACTCCGAGTCACACTTCATCCTCACCAACCTCGAGATCAGCAAGGGCGTCTACTTCCGCGCCGACGGTGTCGGCCGCGCCTTCACAGAGGATCGTCGCTACACCACCCTCTCAGCCGAGGCATACTTCATGCTCGGTGCCAACGCAGGCATGTCCCTCGGGTTCGATCTCATCCGCACCGGCCTCCCCAGCGAAGACTTCAACACCATGATGGACGAAGGACTCTTCGCCCGGTTCATCATCGGCTTCTGATCTCCTCGATCGGTGCGAGAAGATGCACACGCCACCCGATACGCGCCGATTCTTCTCGCAACCCGCCGAGTCGCTCGCTCCCGCGCTCCTGGGCACAATCCTCGTGAGAACGCTCCACGACGGCTCCACACTCCGCGCACGAATCGTTGAGACCGAGGCATACGTCGGCATCCACGATCGCGCCTCGCACGCATACCACGCCCACCGCTCTCCACGGAACGAGTCCATGTACGCCCCGCCGGGAGTCCTCTACGTCTACTTCACATACGGCATGCACCACTGCGCCAATATCGTGTGCGGCTCTCCCGGCGAGCCCGTCGCCGTCCTGCTCAGATCCCTCGAGCCGCTCGACGGAAGCTCGATCATGCGCGCTCGCCGCGAAGACCCCCGACACACACGCAAAGCACCCATTCCCGACCACCACCTCTGCCGGGGACCCGGCAACGTCTGCAAGGCGCTCAACATCGATCGATCCCTCGACGGCATCGACCTCGTCACCGACAACCGACTCAGTGTTGAGATTCCGTCAAACTTGCCGATATCACCCGAGCAGGTGTCGAAGGGACCTCGCATCGGAATCGGCGACAAGGGTGCGTGGACATCCGCTCCGCTCCGATTCTGGATCAGCAACTGCCCGTCGGTGAGCCGCTCCCGCAAGGATGCCCATCGCCGCCGAGAGGTCTAGCATCTACCGCACGCGGCACACCCGCCGCGGAACGAGCGTGGAGTCAAGCGACGTGTCCGAACAAGCTCTTGTTGATTGGAAGCGTGTGCAAGAGAAGGCAGGCCCTTACCCGCCGGATGCGTTCCAGTTCGTGCGCGAAGGTCTCGCCCACACTGTCCGCCTCATCCACGGCGAGTCTGGCATGTCCGGCGATCTCGAAGACGAGAGCCGCCACGTCTCCGGCCAGCAACTCTGCATGGGACTCCGTGACTACGCCGTCGTCCAGTTCGGAGGCCTCGCCCGCGTCGTCCTCGACCGCTGGGGCATCCGCCGCACCGACGACTTCGGACGCATCGTCTTCGGCATGATCGACGTCGGCCTCATGCGTAAGACCGACGAAGACACCCTCGACGACTTCAGATCCGTCTACGAGTTCGACGAGGCCTTCGCCGGCCCCGAAGCGATCTGATCCCCGCCACCCAGATTCGGCGCCGATCTGTCAAGCCGCACCCCCGTGCGCGGTCGATCCTCCTCTGAAATGTCCGACACAAACCAAAATCCGAGCACGGGCCACTCGCGCTCTCCCGGCATCGACTGGCGTAAGCACCACATCTGGCAGATCCAGCCCGTGCGCGACGTGCTCGTGGTGCTCCTCCTCGTCGGCCTTGTCTACCTCGGCCACACGCTCAGCATCGTCACGGTACCCCTCCTCCTCGCGCTCCTGCTCGCCTATCTCCTCGAACCCGTCGTCGGATGGCTCACCCGCAGAACCCGGATGAAGCGACAGACCGCCGTCGCCTCACTCATCATCGCCACCCTCATCCTCGTCATCGTCCCCGCCGTCATCGGCTCCGCCGTCGCGTTCGTCCAGGTCGCCGGAGCCGCCACATCCGTCGCAGCCAACTCCCGCAACCTCTTGGACAGCGTCCGCGCCGATACCCCCGAGTCGCGTCAGGCCGCGTACGACAACCTCGACGGCCCCGGCTGGCGCAACGTCAGCGACTGGCTTGCCGATCTCAACGATAACGTCAACCGAAAACGCGCCGCGAACGAACCCGAAGGCACCGAAGCCACCGATCAGCCCGACGCACCAAGCGAAGACCTCGACCAGACCACGCCCGAGTCGCTACGCATCCCCATCCCCTTCGCCGAGAGCGGCCGCCGCGGCACCTACCGTGTTGCCGAGTTCCTCCTCGGCTGGGTAAAGGACAACTCCGAGGCCATCGGAGCCGCAGTTGGCAAGCGCGCCCTCGGCACCGGCTCCGACGCCCTCAACGCCGCACTGCGCGCCGTCGGATCCGTCGGCTACATCGCCTTCACCGCCTTCCTCACCGGCTTCTTCTTCTTCTTCATCTCCACCGGCTACGGCAAAGTCCTCGAGTTCTGGAGAGACCTCATCCCAGAACGAAAGAAGGGCCTCGCCATCGACCTCGGACAGAAAATGAACGCCGCCGTGAGCGGCTTCGTCCGTGGACGCCTCACCATCGCAGCCATCCAATCGGTCGTCTTCGCGATCGGCTACCTGCTCATCGGCGTCCCGGGCTGGATCATCCTCGGCCCGCTCGTTGCCTTCCTCTCCATCATCCCCTACGCCGCCCTCATCGGCGTCCCCATCTCCATCATCCTTCTCTATCTCCATCCGAACGCATTCGAGTTCCAGGAAGCCATCTGGTGGACATTCGGCGCACCCATCGCCCTCTACGTCGCAGGCCAGGCACTCGACGATTACGTGCTGACGCCCGCGATCCAGGGCAAGTCCACCGGCATGGACACCCCCACCATTCTCTTCGCATCACTCGCCGGCGGCGCGCTCGCAGGTGTCTACGGCCTGCTCATCGCGATCCCTGTCGCGGCCTGTATCAAGATCCTCTTGCAGGAACTCTTCTGGCCCCGATTCAAGCGCTGGGCACAGGGCAAGGAAACAGACTTCCTTCCCATCAGCAACTAAACCGCCGGTCAGATTGGCGGCCTGTGTGCTTTGAAGCAGGTAAAACGGACGCTCGATGCACGCGAGCGTCCGTTTCACAATGCCGCGGCACACACTGGCGTTGCAGGGCCGCTGCAAATACCAGACCGCCCGCAATGAACTCCAGACCATCCGAGAATCGCCGCTCGCCTTGCTCTGACGATCCAGACGCCGGATAATCACTGAGAAGCGAGCGCCACAATCAAGAGCATGGCCACCAGAGCAATGCCGGCGTACTTGAGTTCCCCTGATGTCGGTCTGAACCTGCCTCGCTTTACAGATATCTTTGCATACATGACGCCTCCCGCGACCGAAAGGATCGCGATGAGGATATACACACTCGTCATGATTCCCGCTGGAGCCGAAGTCTCTTGGATACCGAGCATCGCGCACCCCGGTTGGATCAAAAACCGAAGAGCTGAAACGGCGGGCATGTGAAGCCGCCACACGTCGTGGGCAGAGTCTGCCCTGGATTCTCGGCACGCCATGCCGACTCAGCACAAAGGCACGCCAGCGACCTGTCCCACTCATTGAAGTAGCTGACGTCATGTACCATCGCGCCGATCAGCGCGACGCCCATGCAGCCGAGTCCTGCGATGCACCCGATACCCGCTGTCGGACCGCATGTAATCAACATCCCCACGCCACAGCCGAGCACGACACCGCAGTACTGGGCGCTTCGCGTATCCTGGCACGCGTCCGCATTGATGATATTCTGCTCAAGCTGTCCCCTTGCCAATGCGTCCATTGCGCATGTCGCACGAAGAGAAATGTCGAGCATCGTCCAATGAACGTCCCAGCCAAGTGCCTCGTCGACACATGGCGACGAAAGGAATGATCCTTATCTCCTCGGGACCTTCGATGAGGAATCCCGAGCATGGGTACGAACCAAGCGGACCCGCTATCGAGCCACTCCAGTGCCCGATCCTGTACCCGGCGGGCACATTCGTGTGCGCGGGGTACACGAGCATGTGTGTGTGGATAGCGAACGCCTGCCCAGTCGCGTTCGCACCAGCTGCAACTCCAAGGTTCGGATCTATTGGAGCATCAAGCCGGAGATCGTACGAGAGCGACGTATCGTACCAACCGAAGATTCGATTCGAGACGAACTCCACGCAGTGCTCCGCGAAGTGGAACCTCGCGTCGGTGTAAGGGTCGTATGTGAACTCGTAGACAGGCCCTCCCGGGCTTCCGCCACCCGGTTGCCCACTCGGCTGGGCGACCGCCAAATTCGCAAAGCACGACAAAATCACCATCGCAGCAGTTCGACTCACGGCAAGTCCTCCTCGCATCGCTGCCTGAAGCACGATTCTCCGCTCATAGAAGGCCTTGAACACGTTGTCCACGGCGCACTTCGCACATAGCAGCACCGCACTCCGGCATCATTCGAATGAGATAGACCTTGAGTCCGTGCGCAGGCGCGCAAGATTCGAGAATGTTTCGACGAGCAAATACCTGGAAAGTGCGCGGCACAGATCGCTGGATCTCGAGAGATTCATCGTAGGCATTGTCGCTCACTTTGAACCACTTCACAGTGGCGTTGAGCCGCAGCCCTGGGGCCTACGCTCGCCAGAATCGACGAAAATCCGCCCCCTCCTTCCCATACAGACTCCGCGCCACCCCCGCCGAGGGTGCGCAGTCATGTGGCCCGACGGATTCCTCGACTGCCCCATCGGCCGAAGAGGACCCACGCCCCACAGCCGGGCTTCGGTTGTTCGTCACGCCGCGCACACTACACACGCAATGCCATTCTGTCAGGAGCTCTAAACCCGCCTATATGCGGATTCATGCCTCCGACCTCATTTCCGCTTCTTGAACTTGCTCTTCACGCTCGGCGTGTGGGTCGTGCCGCGCCGCATGCTCGGTAGCGACTGCAACGCCGCCATGTCGCCCGCGCCCGCCCGCCCGATCGCGCGCACGGCCTGCGCCTTGGCGCTCGGCGTCAGAGCCGCCATCTGCTTGGTCAGACGGTTGATCCCCTCGAACTGCTTGACGACCTCGGAGATCTCATGCACCTGAACGCCCGATCCCCGCGCGATCCGGTTGCGTCGTGAGTTGTTCAAGACCGTCGGGTCCCGACGCTCCTGCTTCGTCATCGAGCAGATCATCGCCTCGATCCGTCCCAGACGTGACTCATCCACATCAGCGTTCTTCACCATCTGGCCGACACCGGGGATCAGCCCCATCAACTGCTTGAGCGGCCCCATCTTCTTCAGCGTCCGCAGCTGGCTGAGGAAGTCATCCATGGTCATCTCACCACGGGCCATCTTCTCCTGAAGCTTCTGCGCCTCCTCCTCCGTCACCTCCTGCTGGGCCTTCTCCACGAGTGAAACGACGTCGCCCATGCCGAGGATGCGCCCGGCCATGCGGTCGGCGTGGAACTCCTCGATCGCATCCAGCTTCTCGCCGGTGCCCACCAGCTTGATCGAGGCACCCGTCACATGCTTGACGCTGATTGCCGCGCCGCCGCGCGAGTCCGAATCAAACTTCGTCAGCACGATGCCGTCAACCGGCAATCTCGCATGGAACGCCTTGGCGGAGACAAGCGCATCCTGGCCCGACATCGAGTCGACCACAAGGAAGATGTGGTGCGGCTGAGTCGCCTTCGAGACCTGCGCCAGCTCACCCATCAGCTCGTCATTGACGTGCAGACGCCCCGCCGTGTCGAGGATCACCGTGTCCACACCGAGCTTCCGCGCCTGCTGGATCGCCCGCTGGCAGATCTGCACCGCCACGCCCACAGCCCTGCCATACTCCGCGCACTTGTCCGGCTCGGCATAGAAGTGGACCTGCGAGCCCCCGGGCAACTCCGTCTCGACCTGCTTGGCCACGATCTCGAGCTGCTCGACAGCCGCGGGGCGCTGAAGGTCAGCCGCGACCAGCATCACGCTCCGCCCTCGCTTCTTCAGATACCCGGCCAGCTTGCCCGCCGTCGTCGTCTTGCCCGAGCCCTGCAGGCCGCACAGCATCACAACCGCCGGCCCCGGCGAGATCCGCATCACCGGATCGCTGCTCTCACCGGGCGCGACCGGCTTCGCGCCCGGCGTCCCGCCGAGGAACGAAACCAGATGCTTATGAACAATGCCGATCATCTCCTCGCCCGGCGCGAGGGACTTGGTCACCTGCGTGCCGATCGCCTCGTCCAGCACCTTCGATGTAAAGGCATCGACGGCCTCGACACTCACGTCCGCCTCGAGCAGCGCGGTGCGCACGTCGCCCATCGCCTCGCGGACGTTGGACTCCGTGATCTTGTCCTGCCCGGAAAGACGCTTGTACAGACCCTGGAAACTCTCGCTCAGTCGTTCAAACATGCCCGGAGTGTAGGGCGTTTCCGGCGTGCCGCTTCCGCTTCAGCCACGCGTGCAGCAGCCCGGCATCCCAGGCGTTCACGCACACCTGCTGCGTCGCCCACCCACGCCTGGCCGTCACCACCCCGTACCTCAGGTTGTCATAATCCGACGGATGGTGCACATCGCAATCGATCGCGATCAGGCACCCCGCCTCAATCGCCCCCTTCACATGCGTGTCCCGCAGATCCAGCCGCAGCCAGTGCGCGTTGATCTCCAGCGCGACATCGTGCTTCTTCGCCGCCCGAAAGATCTCCCGCATGTCCGGCTCCAACCCCGGCCTCCGGTTCAGCAGCCGCCCCGTCGGGTGCCCGAGGATGTGCACCATCGGGTGCTCAATCGCCCGCACCAGCCGCCTCGTCGCCACCTCCGGCTCCTGACTCAATGACGCGTGCGGGCTCGCCACCACCACGTCCAGCTTCGCGAGCAGCTCGTCCTCATAGTCCAGCGTCCCATCCGCCAGGATGTCCACCTCCGAACCCGCAAGGATCGTGATCCCCTCAACTTCCTTCCGCGCACGATGGATCGCCCCGATGTGCTCGATCAGCCGCTCGGGCGACAACCCACCCGCCACCGCAGAAGACTTCGAATGGTCCGTCACAGCGATCGTATGAAACCCGCGCCGCTTGGCCTCCCCAGCCAGTTCCACGATCGACATCTTCCCATCGGACGCCGTCGTGTGCGCGTGCAACTCAGCCCTGATATCACCCACCTCGATCAGCCGGGGCAGCCCGTTCCCCTTCCCCTCCGCAAACTCTCGCTCCGCGAGCGCGATCTCGCCCCGGTCCTCTCTGATCTCAGGGGGCACCTCCGCCAAATCCAACGCCGCGAACACATCCCGCTCCGCCGTTGACGCGATCGGCGCGATCCCCCGCTTGTGAGGCGGCGTCGGATCATCATCATTCGGAAACAGCCCCCACTCCGTCAGCGTCATCCCCCGCTTCAACGCCCGCTCGCGCAGGCGTATGTTGTGCTCTTTCGAGCCCGTGAAGTACATCATCGCCGCGCCCCAGCGATCCAGCGGGATCACGCGCAGATCGACCTGCACCGTCGGCCCCGCCGAATCAGCGCCCCACCTCCCCAGATCCGCCGACGCCCGCATCCGCACCGACGACTTCCCCTCACCGCTCGACAACACCTGCACCACACCCGGGAGCTTCGCGAATCGCTCGCTCGCCCCCGCCATGTCGCTCGTTGCGACCAGAACGTCAATATCGCCGATCGTCTCCTTCCCCCGACGCAGCGATCCCGCGAACGCCGCACGCTCCACACCCGGCCACTTCTCCACCTCGGCAACAATCAACTCTGCGAGGGGCATCGCAACCCCGAGCTCCAGCCGCTTGTTCCCCTCAGCAACAAACGCCATCGACTTCTTGATCTTCTCAACGCTCTTCTCACCCATCCGAGGCAGCGTCAGGATCGTCCCGTCATCAATGATCCGTTTCAGATCCTCCAGCGATTCCACACCCGCCCTCTCCCACATCATCGCGACACTCTTCGGGCCTAATCCCGGAATCTCCATGATTTCCAGCAGCCCGGGCGGCACACGACCCGCAAGCTCATCCAACTCCAAGATCCGGCCGCTCGAAGCAAACTCCGCGATCTTGTCCGCGATCTTCGGGCCGATCCCCTCTATCGCCGTCAACGCCTTCCTGTCCCCCGCGATCGTCGAGAGATCGATCGTCTGCGCCTCAACGGCCCGTGCCGCACGGCTATGGGCGTTCACCCTGAACTTGTCCTCGCCCAGCAACTCAAGAATCTTCGCGATACGCTCGAACCGCTCAGCAAGACGCGCGTTGAAACTCATGGCCGAACTGTAACGCCCAGCTCACGCGAAAGGCGGAAGCCCCGGATCCCTGCGGGCTCCGCGACACGAATCGAGGGCGAGACCCCCAAGAAGGCCCAACACGCCGTTGCGGTCCCGCCACTCCTTCGCGGCCGCGCGACAGCCGATTCATGTTACTCGCCGCTCATACCCGCAGAGCCCTCCGAACCTGCCTTGCGACGCATCCCCAGCAGCGCACTGAACACACCGACGCCCGCAAGTGGAAGCACAAACCAGATTGCGATCGCCGAGATATCCGCCAGACGGTCGTGCCCCGCGCTGTCAAGCACAAGGTACCCCGTGTACGCCAAGTACCCGAGGAACAGCATCGCCGCCTGATATCGGGTGATGCCCCGTCCGGCAATGAACACGGGAAGGCACGCAACCGCGACAGCAAACATCACGGGAAAATCAAACGACAGCACACTCGCCGGCACCGGAAGGCCCCCGGGAGCCAGAACTCCGGTCAGCCCAAGGATGCACATGATGTTGAAGAGGTTGCTTCCGATCGCGTTCCCGACGGCGATATCCCTGTGTCCACGCACCGCCGCAACCACAGATGTCGCCACCTCTGGCAGCGATGTTCCCGCCGCGACGATCGTCAGACCGATGATCAAGTCGCTGATCCCTATCGCAACAGCGATCCCCTTGGCACCCTCCACAAGCCAGTGTGCCCCGAGCACGATCCCGCCGATGCCTCCCACAAGCATCGCGATCGTCACCCACATCGATTGCTTGCGAGTCGATCTGTCCGCCTTGTCATACTCCGCCCGAACAGCCGCGGATTCCCGCCGGGCCGACACCACCGCCGTCGTGGTGTACGCGATGACACCCGCAAACAGAATCGCGCCCTCCCACCGAATCAACCGTCCATCCATCGCCATCCACCACACCACTCCTGACGCAAGGATCATCAGCGGCACATCGATCCGGATCAGCTTCTGATCCACTACCAGGGGCTGGATCAATGCTGTCAACCCAAGAATGAACAGCACATTGAAAATGTTGCTGCCTACAACGTTCCCGACCGCAAGGTCCGGAGTCTCATTGGCCACAGCGCTCAGCGACACCGCAAGTTCCGGTGCACTCGTACCGAACGCCACGACCGTCAGCCCCACGACCAACGGCGAGATACCGAGTCGGCCCGCGAGCGTTGAGGCACCCCGCACGAAGAACTCGGCCCCCACGACAAGGACCACCAGCCCGACGACCAGCAGCACCGCAGAGACCATCCGTGCTCACCCTTTCCGTTTCGTTCGTCTAGCGCCCTACCCCTCGAAACAAGTTTCAACCATCCGAGCCCCACAACCCTCGCCCTTCCCTCACGCACGGAAAGCAACCACCCCGGCCACGCAACGCGGGCTCGATCATCTCCCCTTGAGGAGAGATCGGCGGATGTCCTCGGCGTATCGCATGACATCACGAGGCGTCCACACAATGTTCCACGAGTTCCACCAAGCCGCGTGCTTGTCGCCGCCACCCACACGCAATCCCGCAGCGACCACGGTTGAGCAGTTCCGCTCGATCAGGTCGTACGCCTGAAGAGGACCGTGGAGCAACATCCCATTCGCCTGCAAGCCGACACTCGCCCACCAGTCGAGCATCCTCGCCGTGTCCAAGCCGTCGATCGCGATGCGATAGTCCGGCTGCCGATTCGCCTCCGCCTCGATGTCCTGCTCGAGCGTTCGCTGCCGGTAGGGAGAGGTGTTGAACACGCGCCCCGCCTGCTCCGGCCACCACGAGACATACTCACGCCCGATATGCATCGATGCGTGCCCCACAAGCGGCGCTTTCGACAGAACCAGCGGGTTCCAGACGTACACGGTCACCATGCAAGCCCTCCCTTCCCGACATCGTCACGAGCAACGCCGAGAGTGTACGAAAGCGGCCGCCATCCTGCTCGCGTGCCCGGATCGTGATCGCGCAGGAGAGATCAGACAGTGCGCCAGCCGGGTGAACCGGGGGGCTTGGGAGGCGAGCGAGAGTCGGGTGCGGTGGCACGTTGGAAACTCATGGAGGTCGGGGCCACCTGCCGCTCGGGTGATGTGGCTTGGGGCTTTAGAGAGCGGTCATGGGAAGGCGTCGTCCGCCCAGGGGGCGGGGATGAAAAAGGGAAGAAGGGGATTGGATGGGTCGCTCTCCACGGGTTGGAAACCCGTGGCAACCATCAGTGCGCCGAAGCGGCGAAGAAGCGAGCTTGGTGCATGCCGAGATTCCGGATGCACTCCGCGTCCGGCTTCGTGCGGCAGAGGATGACGCATCATCTGAGATCAGGACGCGAGGCACGTGACGCCTCAGCGCGCCGGGGCAGGGGATGGAGAAGGAAGAGGGGCGTGGGGTGTCGCGTTCCACGGGCTGGCTTGTCGCTTCGGGACGGCGCTGCGCCCCCCACTCGTGGCAACATTCCGGCGTCCTGCGGACGCGACGAGAGTGGCGGAAGAGACCGAGGTTGGGGCCGAGCGGCCAATCGCAGTGGCATTTTCAAGGAAGGTCGGGGCCACTTCGTGTCATTCTTGGCCCGACTTCCACCGGAAAGCCCTGCGGAAGCCCATGCTCTCCGCCTCAGCCACGGAGTCAGCGTAACACTCGCCCTTTCGCAGCTCGATTACGACACGGTCATACTGCTGATCGAACGGAAGGTGATATATCCTCTGACGCGAGCTCGATACGTTGCACTTAATCACAGGGTAGCTATCAAGGGGTACTTGTTCGCGAAGTACGACACCGAGTCGTGTCGCAAACGCTCTCGCTCGATCGCTGCATTTGTTTGATACTACCAATACGGGTTGAATCTGTGACTGTTGGCTAAATAGGAGCGGAGCGGTTCGATTGTCGGCGGCACGACTTGCGACCGGCCCGGTACTCATGTCGTATTCAACTGCTGTACCAAATACCTGGAATACATGCTTTTCATGAATCATTTTGTGCTGCGACCAGTACTTGCATTGGATAATCAGCACCTCCCCCTGCTTGGATGCGATGAGATCTCGTCCTAGATCATCAAAGCCATCAACTGCACCCTTGTAAGAGACGTGATACCCGTCCCGTTCATAGCAGTACCCGATAAAGCGCTCGTAGTCTCTGCCAATCTCCCACTTGGACTTCGTTCGCGCCTTGTAGCGATCCAGCGCGATCTGGTTGCGCACGCTTGGCGTCAACTTCTGGTACTCTGCGGCAGTCAGCCATGTTGATACAGGATCTTCTGCTGAAGCCTCAGGTTGCGTAGCCGCCACAACGTCGTCGGCAACAGATTCGTCGACAAGTTCTGTCAGCCATGGAAACAGTGATTCGTAGTATCGCGTCTTGTACTCGGCAAGTCGAAGAAGCCTCTCGGCCTCTCGTCTCCGACGAGATGCCTCCCGAATCTCCTCCGCAGCTCTTGGTGCCGGTCGCTGCTTGGTGTCAAGTTGCCTCGCGAGCCGGTCTTCACATAACGCGTAGTAGTCGGCAATAGCATGCGCGAGCCAAGGGAATGCAATAGTCTTCTCCTTGACTAATCGATCAAAGTTGGCCTTGTGTACCTCGAGATCTGCGTACATCCTGCGAGCTTCCGCAAGCATCTGCTCTGCATGAGCGACTTCCTTAGCGATGCGATCATGGTTCCATATCACTCTACGAGCCATTGCTATGAGGCGTGACCGCACGGAACTGTCGTGCTCCGCGTTCGATAGATCGCCCGCAATTAACCTCTCCCGGCTCGAAAGCGTCATGGCGAGTCCCCATGCGCTACTTTCGGTGATGGTGGAATAATCGGTCGAGTTTCTGCTGTGCGTCTTACGTCGGCTTCAATCTGGTTCGCCAGTGCTTCAAGAGTAGGACCGGCTCGCGAAAGTTCCCGGAAAGCTAGCACATCGAGTAGAAAGACGACTGCGCTGATAGCGAGTCCAAGTGCGACCACCATACCGATGAGAACCAAGAAGCCCATGCTTCTTACCCCACCGCCTTGCACACCTTCATCGCGGCGTCGGTCAGATCCGTCGCGGGCTGGAGGGTGGGCAGAGAGCTCTTAGCATCGGCGAGGAGTTTGCGCCCGGCATCCACGTTCGTGCCCTCGAGCCGCACGACCAGCGGCACCTTGAAGCCCGTTGAGCCATCGGGGTTCTTGTGCTTGGTCGCGGCGTTGATAATGCCCGCGGCGATGACGTCGCAGCGCATGATGCCGCCGAAGATGTTGACCATCACGCCTTTGACGTTGTGATCGGAGAGAATGATGGAGAAGGCCTCGGTGACGGCTTCTTCGGTTGCGCTGCCGCCGACATCGAGGAAGTTGGCGGGCGAGCCGCCGTGAAGCTTGACGATGTCCATGGTGGCCATGGCCAGACCCGCGCCGTTGACGAGGCAGCCGATGTTGCCATCGAGAGCGATGTAGGAGAGGCCGAAGCGCTGGGCGCGGAGTTCGGCGGGGTTCTCTTCCGTCGGATCGAACATCGCCTGGATGTCCTTGTGGCGGAAGGTGGCGTTGTCATCGAAGGAGAACTTGGCGTCGATCGCAAGGACCTGGCCATCGGGGTGCGTCGCGGTGCCCGGCGTGATGATCAGAGGATTGATCTCGGCGAGCGTGCAGTCCTTGGCCTCAAACAGCTTGGCGAGCGCGGCCATGATCTTGGCGGCCTGGTTGATCTGCGAGCCCTTGAAGCCGAGGTCGAACGCGACCCGCCGCGCCTGGTGCGGCTGGAGGCCCATCAAGGGATGCAGCGGCTCCTTGATGATCGCCTCCGGCGTGTCGTGCGCCACCTGCTCGATGTCCACGCCCCCCTGCCGCGACGCGATCAGGATGTTGCGACGGGTGGCCCGATCCGTTGTGACGGCGAGGTAGAACTCTTCCTTCCCGCCCCCGCTGCGATCGGCAATATCGACGCCCGCGGCGAACAGGAGCTTCGTGACCTCCAGCCCCTCCGGGCCGGTCTGGACGGAGACCATGCGGTTGGTCAGCATGAAGCGGGCGGCCTTCTCGGCCTCCTCCGCGGACCGAACCAGCTTCACGAATCCGGCCTTCCCCCGACCTCCGGCGTGGACCTGGGCCTTGACGACGACCAGATCCGAGCCGGACTCCGCCGCGACTTGTTTATAGGTAGTGGCGGCCTGCTCGATGGATTCGACGAGCGTGCCTGCGGGGACGGGGATGCCGAAGGAGGCGAGGAGCTGACGGCCCTGGTATTCGTGGATCTTCATGGGGGACTCCGGAATGGGCGAGAGTGTAGGGGAATGGCAGGCAGGAAGTGGAACGGCCGCGCGGGTCCACGGGGGGTGCGGGCGGCGAGGATCGGTACGTTATAGTGTGAGTTGAAGGGGACATGACTTGAGAGATCATGGAACAACTCGCGCCCGGCTGCATGGCTCACTCGCGGCATGCATCGCTTTGGGGTGCGCACAAATCGGCGTCACGTCGGCACAGAGTCCGGACGGTGCGGTCTCGCGCGCGACAGACGCGTTGGTCGTCCCATATGGCCCCTGGCAAGAGGGCGAGCGTTTGATCCACGCGGGCGCCGAACCGCATGTTGTGCTGAGGTACACGGCGGAACCTTCCTCGTCACAACGTGTGCGGCTCACGAGGTTCAATCGCACATTGTCCGCGATCGACGAACAGGTCATCAAAGCCGACGCGGAGCCCGATGTCGTGATTGCGATTCGTGCTCGGGTTCGTGCCGAGCAGGCGAATGACCATACGGAGGTCTTCCAGATTGTGGAGAGCGTTCGCACGCTCCCCCCACGCGAGACCGACGGCCAAAGGTGGATCGTGAAGCAACTGGACCTGTCCGGGCTGACCGGCCTCGTTCTTCGGCGCGTGACCACACCACGCATGGAACTCGTCTCGCAGGACATCGCGAGCGAGATCAGAAGTCCCGAGCTTGAGATATGGGCGATGACGACACAGGCGATGCTGAGCCCGTTCGAGTTGCCCGAGTGGCCGGTGGGCGTCGGCGCAGAATGGGAGGTTCACCTCGCCGTCGCTGCTCAGGGAAGCTCAACGCTCGTTCAGAGGCGATTCCGTGTTGAGTCGATCGAAGGGACCGTCTTGCGAATCTCGACAGCGCAGCGCCAGTCCGGCCAGCCCGGACAGGTGATGATCGGCGGGCAAGAGACCGAGTTGATCGCGAGAGAATCGGAGATCACGGGCGAAGCCGTGCTCGACCTCTCACGAGCAGTTCCCGTTTTCGCACGCATTCACACCGCGTCGGAGATGCACGTCCGCATGCCGACGAAGGAGGGCGTCTACATGACGAAATCGGTCGGCGGCTTTGAAATCGAACAGATAGAGGAATGACCGTGGCAAAGCAAGAGTTGAGTTCCACCCAGCGCAAAATCGTTGACCGCTACTACAGCAACCTCGACACGATCTCCCTGACGAAACTCCAGGAGGCGGTCTCGGAGCTGTACCTTGCCGAGACCGACAAGAAGAAAGACAAACTCTGGAAGACGGTCGAGACAGCCCTCGCCAAGTTCCCCGAAGTTGAGGCCCGCGCCGCGGCCGTGCTCCGGACCAAGGACATCAAGGCCCTCGCCGAACTGGTGCAGAAACTGAGCAAATGAGCGATGTGAGCGAACGAAAGGAGCCAGCGTGCTGAAACCCGGCGCAGATCCGATGAGCGTGGACCAGAGCGACGTGCTCTGCAACTTCTGTGCGCGCGAGTGGACCGACGACCTGCCGCTGGTCGAAGGCCACCAGGGGAGCATCATCTGCGGCGTCTGCCTGAAGACCGCGTGCAAGCTGCTGGATGGCGGCACGCTTGTGACGAGCCATCGCACCTGCACGATGTGTCTGGAGCATCGCGATGATCCCGCGTGGGAGAGCCCGTGGGTCGAGGGCTCCGTGATCTGCGGGCGCTGCATCAACCTCGGCGCAACCGCGCTCTCCAAAGACAAGGACTACGCGTGGAAGAGAAGTGACACAGCAACAGAGTAACTGAGTCACGAAACCGCGAAGCCCCAGAACGCGGGCGAGACACTCACGCGTCGGATCCGCGCCGATTCCGCACCTCTTTTTCCCAGCAATTCAGATTCACCGAATCACAAAGAAAAGGGGCGAGTTCCCTACGGAATTGCATCCCTCAACGACGCGAATCGAATAGTGATGTGTTGAGTGGAATGCTCGTGGCCATGCGAAAGTGGGCAAGCCAAAGAGCGTAGGAAGGGCCAGAAAGAGCCCGAGAACCGACGGGTACTGGCCAGGGTTGGCGAAGGATGCGCAAGGATGGCGCATCGGCGGGTGTATCCGTGGTGTGAGCGGAACACCCGAGGCAATGCGGAACGGAGACAGAGAGCCCTGAGCAGCATCAAAGAGAAAGCAGGAGGGCCGGGTCATGAGAAAGGATGAAAGAGACAAAGAGAACACGGAGCCGGGCAAGCCCGCTCCACTCGATCCAGTGCGACTCATGGACGCCGCCGACGCGATCATGGCCGCACTCGACGAGTACAAGATCGACACCCGCGGAGGGACCATCGCTCCCATCGAGCTGCTCGGCGCGCCGAACCAGCCCAAGGTCCTCTGCGATTACACGCGATGGGAGATAGAGCAGGCGTCGGCGTCATGACGCGACTCGGGCTCATCGAACCCGTCCGCGCCAGGAAGGCATGACACAGCCGGCGGATACGCCGGGCCCCGCGCGAGAGAGAGAGGGCCGCGCGGCACGGATGGCCCCCACCCCGACACCGCACGTGCGTTGACCCACACGCCGGCTCCAGTCCGAGCGTCAGGATCTCCGTGCGCTCTCTCGGGAAGGTGCCGTGCCGACGCGGATTGAAAGTGGGATCGTCGGGTCGGTTCTCGTCGGGGTGCGTCGCACGGTGCGGCGTCGTGCATCGGGCAACGCGATGGAGTTCGAGCATCTCGGTTCGCTGGAGAGTCATAGGTCGAACTGAGAGACACATTGCCGGCGTCATGCATCACGACGCCCTGACGCCGGCACACGACTTTCTCCCCCGGGGGCACGTGGTGTGAGCGTGCCCCCGTTCCCTTCTATACCAACAAGCCACGTCGAACGCCCGTAACAAAGAGCCCCGGGCCAGATCGACCCGGGGCCTCGTACTCTGGATCACTCACAATTCAGCGCGGCTGCGGACGAGAATGCGTCGAGGTTCGAGGCGCAAGAGGCGGAACAAACTCGACCGCACCGATATCGACAATCGGCGTGGTCCCCACCCCGGTGTCCGCCGTCGCAGGATCATCCACAAACCGACGCTTCCCGCGAAGGTCCGTTCTGACATCCGCCGGCACGAAGCCGTTGTTCCCGGCGTCGATCAGCGGCGAACCCGCCAGTGGTGCAAACGTGGCATCAAGACGAGGATCGGCGTCGATCACGCGAGGACCGACAGTCGCGCCCGCGAGGATCGGGCCTCGCACCACGCTGTCCGAGATCGACGTGTTCCCGTTGCCGTAGATCTCGACACCAGTGATCGCGCCGAAGACATTCTTGGAAAGAACCGTGTTCCGAACGATCGGGAACGAGTTGAACGTGGTGTAGATCCCGCCCGGACGATTGTTCACGATCGTGCAGTTGACAATCGTCGGGCTCGCGCTGTTCGCCCAGACGCCCGCACCACCGATCCCGGCGATGTTCCTCGCAACCACGGTGTTCACGATCGTCAGGCCGTTGCCGCTCGCGACGTAGACGCCCGCGCCCGCCGCCGCCTTGTTGTCGGTGAATGTCGCACGCTCGATACGCCCGGTGGTGCTGGTGGCGTAGACGCCCCCGCCCCCGAACGTGTGGAATGTCTGCGTGCCGTACGCGTCAACCGTCATCTCGCCGTTGTTCTTCGCATGGACGATGCTGATCTGCGCGTTGGTGTGGTTCAGGAAAATCGCACCGCCGAACGAGCCCGCCGTGTTCGCTTCGAGGTCTGCTCCCGTCATCGTGACGGATCCGCCCGCGATCGCGACCGCGCCGCCGTTGTTGATCGCCCGGTTGCCCGACGCCACGAGCCCCTCGATGCGCGTGCTCGCCAGTTCCGCGTAGATGCCCCCGCCGCTGTTCGCGTTGTTGTTCACGACGGTAAGGTCGATCAGTGCGGGAGCTCCACCCACGATCGACACGCCCCCACCAAACACCCCCGAGTTCCCGCTGATCACGAGGTTCTCAAGGCGCGGGCTGGACGAAACGATCCGCACACCACCACCCGCAGGGCCAGAACCACCCGTGACACCCAGACCGCCCCGCACGGTGAAGCCACGAACCACCGTCTGAGCGGTCTCGCCGCTGTTGATGGTGACCACATACCGAGCAAGCCCGCCCCCGTCGATGACCGTCGAATCAGGACCCGCCTCTGACCGCACAACGATGGCCTTGCCGCGCAGATTGATCGCCTCGGTGTACACACCGGGCGAAACCAGCACCTCATCCCCCGATACCGCCGCGTCGATCGCGCTCTGGATCGTTGGGAACTCAGACGGGACCCGAAGCGTCCCCGCAAACGCCTGACCCGCGGCCATCGAAACCACCAATGCAAGGCCCAAACCACGCGACTTCCGACTCCCCCGGAACGAGACGTGTGCGACACTTGACATGGACTGCTCCTTTCTGTGCGATGTTGCAGGACAGAAAATCCGGAACCAGGCCGAGCAACCACCCGACCCTTTTAATGCCTGAGGCATTCACCCTATCGCACGAGCGTTCGAGACCCCAATGCCGCCGGATTCGGTAGCCGGAATGAAGACATGCAATCAAGCCGCAACACCAGACACACCAAGACTTTGTAAAATATAAAGAACGTATATAGATCACCACCGCTCGGCCCGTACCCGCTGCAACGCTCCGTTTCTTGCGTACTCGCAGCAAGGGCTCGTCCAATGCGTGAGCCAGTGAGCACCTCTCATTCCCGTACACCGAGCACCACCACCACGCGGAGCCAACCATGATGCCGACCTTGATGAAGTTCTCGTCGCTGTTCTCCCAGCCGCGCCTCATCGCCGCAGCGTTCCTGGTCTCGGGCACCGCGTCGATCGCCCTCGCCCAGAACACCACCGAGCGTCTCATCGACCTGCGCCCGAAACTCGAAAAAGGACAGGAAATCCGCTACGAGATGCGGACCGAGACCACCACGTCGTACAAAGCGGGCGACGCCGGCACGCTCGTATTCGACGGCTCATCCAAGATCCAGCAGCAGCTCGACCTGAAACTCAAGGTCATCGAGTCCGACACCGAGAAGGGCTCCACCGTCGAACTCCTCGTCGAACGCGTCGTGGCACGTCTGGAGACCGATGGCACCGCGATCAACTTCGACTCGGCAAAGCCACAAAGCCCGAGAAACGCCGACCAGAACGACACCCGCGCGCTCGAAGCGTTCGCCAAGATGGCCGGAAGCAGCGTTCTCATCCAGATCGAGCCCTCCGGACGCATCGCGTCCATCTCCGCGCCCTCCACTCTCCCCGGTGCCGGCTCTCACTCCGCACTCACGAACGCAGGGCTCGGCGGTCTGATGTCCGTTCCCGGCGGCATCGGCATCCCCTTCGGCGAACTTCTCTCCATGGGACACCCGACGGGGCTCGTGAAGCCACGCGAGACATGGACCAACACCGACACGCTCGGCGGGCTCGGCATGAACATGATCACCACGCACCGCCTCAAGAGCTCCACAAGCACAACCGCGAAGGTCTCCATCTCCGGGAAGATCGAGCCACCGGCCTCGCAAGGACAAGGAGCCGGCTCATCCGCGAAAGCCAGATCCAAGGCCTCCGAACAGAGCGAGCCGATCAAGGCATTCACCTATGAGGGTGAATACGACTGGGACACCCAACGCGGACAACTCAACAAACTCGACGTCAGGACCGAGTTCAAGTACGACAACCCACCGCTCGTCTATGAGACTCGAATGACCAGTGCTGTCCGCAGGGTTCGATAACCACGCCTGCCGATCGCTCTAGCCGCATCTGCCCCCCGTCTCATGCAAGAGCACCCCCGGGAAAGCCCTGTGTTCGCTGAACAGCCGGGGCCATCCTGTCGATACGACCCGTTGCGATGCCTGCCTCTACTCCCGACAACCCGGGAAAGCACACGGTCTGGAGAGGGCCGGAGCAATCACACAAGAACCATCGCAGGCACGGCCGCGTCAAGTGCCACGATATCTACTGCACCCTGGGCGAAGTGCTCGACCTGTCCGCTTCGGGGCTTCGCATTCGCACGACGGGCAAGCTCTCCGTGCGCAAGGGTGATGCATTCAGCATGACCATCGAGACTCTCGACGGACCGATGCTCGCTCCGGTCCGGATCACCTGGATCCGCCGCGTCGGCTTCCGTCGTCACGAAATCGGGGTCGCCTTCGTTGAGACAGGCGAGGCTTTGGCGCGGGCACTCGGCACCCTCGCAAGAGCCGCGGCCAATAACGAGGTCATCACCCCCTGGTACCGCCGGAACGGCGCGGCATAAGCCCCGCCCCCGAACCCCCGCATCCCCAGAGAGCGAGCGCCCCCCGGCAAGGACCTCAACATCCTTCAGGGCCTCATGTGCGCACTCCTGGCTCACACCGGCCATTATTCGTATTTTGATAGGGTCCGATACACCCGACGAGGGCCCGGGCGGGGGCCGCTCCAGGCGCGAATCAACAAAAATGCGAAGTACTTCGGTGAAAAGGGTTGCCGTTTGCGAGACGTGAGGCACTTTGTTCACTGGATCGTGAACGAGTTGTTCGTCCCGACCAACCTGTGGTTGTTCAAGGGTAACCCCAAGACCGTGTGAGGAGATTTCCAAATGAAGAAGATCGTTGCTCTCGTCGCTGTCGCTGGTCTGACCGCTGCTGCTAGCGCGGCAGGCAATCTCGTCCTCTCGATGGTTCCCCAGTCCGCGTCCATCGGACCCGGCGGCACCATGGTGATGGACGTGTACGCCGACTGGTCCGGCGTCACGGGCGGCCTCTCGCTCGCCGGCTGGAAGTTCGACGTCATCGGCAATGTCAACGGCTCCCTCGCTGGCGCTGTCAACAGCACCAACTTCAACCAGGGCGTCAACAACGGCATCTCTGCTGCTGGCAACCTGCTCGACTTCGGTGGTGGCCAGCTCCCCCCGGGCTTCGGCGGCACCTACAACGCCAACCCCGCCTACCTCGGCACCATCAGCTACACCGACGGCGGCATCGCTGTGGCCAACTACACCGTCGCTCTCTCCGTCATTGACTTCATCGCCCCCGCTGGCTCGCTCAACGTCTACATCGGCGCCTCCGGCACCCAGAGCCGCGCTGGCCTCACCAGCACCTCCTCGACCCACACCGTTCAGTTCGAGATCCGTCCCTTCGACGTGATCATCCCCTCCCCCGCCTCCATGGCCCTCCTCGGCCTCGGTGGTCTGGTTGCCGGCCGTCGTCGCCGCTAATCAGAAAGACCGCATTCCTGTAAGGAATGTGATCGGATAATCAAACACTCTCTCGGCCGCTCTTTGAGCGGTCGAGAGATTTTTTTGTTGCATTTGGGCGTTTCTTGCTCAAATGGGCTTGAAGTCGAGAACAGAGCGCAGTATCTTGGCTGTGGGTCAGGAACGTTGTGTTCGATTCTTCGTTCCGGTATGTGTTGAGAGAGAGCAATTTTCCCATAGTGAGGAGATGATCAGATGAAGAAGGCTATCGCTCTGTTCCTTGTCGCTGGCGCTGCCAGCATCGCCAGCGCTGCTGGTAACCTCGTCCTCGTTGGCATCCCCAGCGCGGCTTCCACGGGCCCCGGTGGCTCCGTGACGGTCGACCTGTGGGCCGATTGGACCGGCGTCGTTGGCGGCCTCTCGCTCGCCGGCTTCAAGTTTGACGTGATCGGCAACCTGAACGGCACCCTCGCTGGCGCTGTCAACAACGCTGGATTCAACCAGGGCGTCAACAACGGCATCGTCGTGGGCAGCAACCTGCTCGACTTCGGTGGCGGCCAGCTCCCCCCGGGCTTCGGCGGCACCTACAACGCCAACCCCGCGTTCCTCGGCTCCATCACCTTCACCGACTCCGGCACCGCCGTCGCGAACTACACCGTCTCACTCGTAATCGTTGACTACATCGCCCCCGCCGGCTCCCTGAACGTCTTCATCGGCGCCTCCGGCACCCAGAGCCGCTCCGGCCTCACCAGCACCTCTTCGACCCACACCGTTCAGTTCGAGATCGGCTCCTTCGACGTGATCATCCCGACCCCCGCCTCCATGGCCCTCCTCGGCCTCGGTGGTCTGGTCGCTGGCCGTCGTCGTCGCTGAGCATGAATGGCTCACGGCTCGCAAGAGCCCTCTGAGACCACTCTTGTCCACAAATGTCCAAGTCCGCCCCGGTTTCCGCTGGGGCGGACTTTGTTTTTGGCCTCGCGGCCTCTTTCTGTAGTGTCTTCAGGCATCGCTTGGCAACACAGACAGCCCACATGGGACGTGGGCTTTCCAACCATGAGCGTGCACACCTGATGATCTATCGCTGCTCGATGCCGTGACTCAGTACTTGATCACCGAGTGCAACTCCCCGTACGGCTTCAACCTCTCCCGCCCGCCCAGGAACGCCAACTCGATCAGCACCGTGCACCCGACAATCTCGGCCTTGAGATTGGTCGCCAACTGGCACGCCGCGAGCATCGTCCCGCCTGTCGCGAGAAGGTCGTCAACAATCAGGATCCTCTGCCCCGGCGCGACCGCATCGGCGTGCATCTCCAAACGATCCGTGCCGTACTCAAGCGCGTAGTCCACGCCCATCACCTTGCGAGGGAGTTTCCCCGGCTTCCTGAGCGGCACAAACCCCGCCGATATCGCCTGAGCGATCGCGATCCCGAAGATAAACCCGCGCGACTCCGCCCCCACCACCAACTCGATCCGCTTGCCGCGATACGGGTTCGCCATCAACTCCACCGCGAGCGCAAGCCCCGCAGGGTCGGCCAGCAACGGCGTGAAGTCCTTGAACGAGATCCCCGGACGAGGAAAGTCCGGAACTTCGCGGATAAGCGATTCAAGTCGATCCACGGGTCGCTCCTGTGGCCGCAGTGCGGCGGGTGAGGATATCGGCCCAATCGCGCCGGCGGACCAGCACCAACCCCGAATCGTGCCCCCGCCGCCCGGCCGATCAGCACGTCCCTAGAGTTCGATCTATGACGAGCAAGCCGCAGCCCTCGCGCAAGTCCTCGCCGGGTCTGGAGATTGTGGAGCCCCTCGGGAAGCGTGTGCTCATCCGCAAGGATGAGGACAAGAAGCAGACCAAGACGGGCATCCACCTCCCCGACAAGGTGGAGATCCCCACGATCACCGGGCGCGTCGTCGCCATCAGCGCACACGTCGAACGCGACGCGGATTATCCCATCAAGCAGTACGACCGCGTCCTCTTCCACCCGAAGAACAGCGTTCCCGTCGACTTCGAAGGGGACAACCGCCTCTTTGTCGTCCCTGTCGAGGATGTCGTCGCGGTCTTCAGGCGAGAAGTCGAGTAAAGCCACGCCGGCCGCCACCGAGCACGAAGCGCCGTCAACGGACGAGAGATGAACCAGGGTCCGCAAACCGAAGCACACCGTGCCCCGGCCCTCGCCGATCCGATGCCCGTGCGCCCTCACACACGCCCGTTCAACGCCCTCCTGACCCCTCCCGGCTCCAAGTCGCTCACAAACCGAGCACTGCTCCTCGCGGGGCTCGCGACAGGCCAGAGCATCATCCGGCGATCGCTCATCGAGGCAGACGATACCGCACGCATGATCGACGCCCTCAGGCGTCTCGGCGCAAGGATCGAACGCGAATCAACCGACACACTCCGAGTCGAGGGCGTCGCGGGAAGATGGAAGCCCGAAGGACGCGAGCTCTCTCTCGACCTCGGCAACGCGGGCACCGCAACCCGGTTCCTCGCCGCCGCTTCCGTCCTCTCGCCGATTCCAGTCATCATCGACGGCAACGCCCGCATGCGCCAACGCCCGATCGGTGAACTGACGGGCGCGCTCGCCGCCCTCGGCGTCCGGATCCAGCACCTCGGCACGCCGGATTGCCCGCCCGTCCGCATCACACCACCAGACTTCGATCTCTCCTCGCCCAAGATCGAGTTCGGCTCGCTGAAATCGAGCCAGTTCGTCTCCGCCCTGCTGCTGATCGCGCCATGGATCTCCGGCGGGCTCACCGTCCGCCACTCCGCCACCGTCACCAGCCCTTCCTACATCTGGATGAGTCTGCGCCTGCTCGAACGCCTCGGCGCGAGCGTCCAATCTTCGGAAGATCTGCGTGTCATCCGCGTCGGCCCCGGCGACGGCCCAGGTATGCACGGGTTCGACCTCTCGATCGAGCCCGACGCGTCGAGCGCGACCTACTGGTGGGCCGCAGCAGCGATCGTCCCCGGCTCGTCCGCGATGGTCCGAGGCCTGACCGCCGACTCCCTGCAGGGAGACGCCTCATTCCCCTCCCTGCTTGAACGCATGGGCGCAAGCGTCGAACCCCACGCCGATGGCATCGCCTGCACCGGCCCCACCGAGCTTCGCTCCATCGCCGCCGACATGACCGACATGCCCGATGCCGCGATGTCACTCGCCGCCGTCGCGTGCTTCGCAAGGGGCGCGTCGATCATCAGGGGGCTCCAGACGCTCCGCGTCAAAGAATCCGACCGCATCGCGGCCATGGAAACCGAGCTCGCCAAGATCGGCGCACGCGTCGAAGCCAACTACCTCGGCGACCCCGGCGCCATCCGCATCACCCCTCCCGCAACGGGCGTCGACTGCTCCACATCCGCGCCGCAGGTCGAGTTCGACACATACGACGATCATCGCATGGCGATGTCGCTCGCACTGATCGGGCTCCGCCGCCCGAACGTGCTGGTTCGCGATCCCGCGTGCGTGAACAAGACCTACCCGACCTTCTGGCGCGATCTCTCGAAACTCGGCTGATACCCCCTCACGCGCGATCCACACCCGTCGTTGCGCTCGGCGGACTGAACAAGTCGAGAATCCGTGTCTCCTCCAACGCGATGCACGAGTGGGGCACATTCGGAGGCAGAACAAGTACTTGCCCCGCCTCGACGATCAGCTCCCGATGCTCCGCCGTCCCCTCCGCCCCGACGCCGAACCGACATCGCCCCGAAACCACCACCACGAACTGCTCGTTCGCGTGCGCGTGCGAAGCCAGCGAAAACCCCTTATGCAGGAGAACTTCCGACACCATCAGGTGCTCACCGATGATCCGCCTCCGATCGATCAGCGGCATCGGACGATCAGTCGCAAGATCGGACCACGAGATCAGGCGTGCAGAACCCATATGAACAGCGTACCGACGATTCATCCCCGCGATTGCGTGAAGTTCACCGTTTTTCTCTCGACGCCGGCTTGACTCTCGCCAAAGCGCGGTTAACTTCATCGCAGCATCAAGAGTCTCGGACCCATCCAGGTGTCCGGGCGGCAACCGAGCAGCACACCTGCCGCGGTGCCGAGGAACTCCCCAACGTGGGGACCGATGCGGTCGGAACCGTCCAACGGGATCCGGCAAACAAGACGCGATCGTTCGCGTCACCCCCACGTTGCGAGTTCCTGCGATTGATGCCGTGAGGAGTTCACGGCATGTCTTCGTTCTCATCAACTATCGCTGTCCACGGTGGACGCTCCTGCGACCCTGTACACGGATCGCTCGTCACGCCGATCGTGCAGTCCACAACCTACGTCCAAGACCAGGTGGGCATCAACAAGGGACACGCCTACTCGCGCGTCTCAAACCCCACCGTCACCGAGCTCGAACGACGGCTGGGCGCGATCGAGAACGCCGCACCCGCCGTCTGCTTCGGCACAGGACTCGCCGCGGAAACCGCCCTCTTCCTCGCCACACTCCGCGCCGGCGACCACGTCGTCTGCGGCGACGCGATCTACGGTGGCACCGTCCGCCTCGTCCGACAACTGCTCAGCGAACTCGGCATCAGCGGCACCTTTGTCGACACCTCCGATCCCGCGAACGTCGCCCGCGCCATCACACCCCGCACCCGCCTCGTCTTCATCGAAACCCCCGCCAACCCCACCCTCAAGCTCACCGACATCGCCGCCGTCGCCCGCATCACCAACAACGCCGGCGTGCTGCTCGCAGTGGACAACACCTTCCTCACGCCCGTGCTCCAGCGCCCGCTCGATCTCGGGGCCGACATCACGGTCTACTCCACCACCAAGCACATCGAGGGACACTCAACGGCGATCGGCGGCTCAGTCGTCTCACGCGACGAGCAACTCGTCGAGCGTGTCCGCTTCATCCGAAAGTGCACCGGCTCCATCCAGGCAGCGTTCCAGGCCTTCCTCACCGGACGCGGCCTCTCCACACTCCCGCTCCGGCTCGAACGCCACTCGCAGAACGCCCAACGCATCGCCGAATGGCTCGCGTCCAACCCGCTCGTCAGCGCCGTCAACTACCCCGGACTCTCAACGCACCCACAGCACGACCTGGCCCTGCGCCAGCACGCGAAAGTCGGCGAAAGAGTCCTGCACGGCGGCATCCTCAGCTTCGAGGTCGTGGGCGGTGCCCAGGCCGGCGCACGCGTGCTGAACAACGCCCGCCTCTGCTCGCTCGTCGAGCACCTCGGGAGCGTCGAAACGCTGCTCACGCACCCCGTGTCGATGACCCACGCCGACGTGCCCCGCGAACAGCGCCTCGCTGTCGGCATCACCGATGGACTAATCCGCGTCTCCGTCGGCATCGAGGACGCCGACGACATCATCGAAGACCTCGATCGCGCGATCACGCTGGCCCACAACGAGGAGGGTGCCGCGGATCTCGAGGCCGACGTGTGCGCCTCCGCAGACGGGAGGGCGTCATGCCTGGCCAATGTCTGAACAACCGAACCGCTGAGAGCCGAGATCTGCCCGTCGTGGTGCTGAAGTTCGGCGGCTCCGTGATGCGCAACCAGGCCGATATCACGCGTGTCGTCCACGAGGTGTACCGCTGGGTTCGTCGAGGCAAGCGAGTCGTGGCGGTGGTGTCGGCCCTGGAGGGGACGACCGACGCGCTCATCGCACAGGCACGTGCCTACGCCGACTCGCCCGACTCACTCCACGCCGGCGCGTACGCAACGCTCCTCGCAACGGGTGAGCAGACCAGCGCTGCCCTCCTCGGCCTCGCGCTCGACCGCGCAGGCGTGCCCGTCGAGGTGCTGGACGCGGCGTCGGTCTCGCTCCGAACCAGCGGAACGATCGTCGACGGCTTTCCCGAGTCGATCGATGCAACCCGGATTCTCGTCACGCTCAGCCGCGTACCCGTCATCGTGCTGCCCGGCTTCATCGGACGCGACGCCGAAGGTCGCACGACACTCCTCGGCCGGGGCGGCTCGGACCTCACAGCGCTCTTCGTGGCCGAACGTCTCATCGCCGCCGGCGCAAGCGAGACCCGGTGCCGACTCGTCAAGGACGTGGATGGGCTCTACGAGTTCGACCCCGCGAATGGAACGGATGGAGAGAGGCCGCGCCGATTCACGCATCTCCACTGGGACCGAGCCCTCGCTCTCGACGGCGGCATCGTCCAGCACAAGGCAGTGCGCTACGCCAAAGAGAAAGGACTCAGCTTCGAGGTCGGCGCGGCCCTGGAGGACCGCGCCACCCTCGTCGCCAACACCAGCGAGTCGCTCGATGCCGCCCCTGGCAGCGATCGCACGCATCGAACACGCGTCACGCTGCTCGGGTGCGGCACCGTAGGGCTTGGTGTCTACCAGCACCTCATCGCACTCCCGGACCTGTTCGATGTTGTCGCCGTCGCCGTCCGCGACATCGGGAAGGCCGTTGCCTCTGGTGTCGAGCCGCGACTGCTCACTACCGACGCACTCGAAGCAACGGACACCGACTGCGACCTCGTCATCGAGACCATCGGCGGTGTGGAGATTGCGCGCCACGCCATCGAGCGTGCCCTCCGGACAGGCAAGGACGTCGTCACCGCGAACAAGGCGGTCATCGCGACCCACGGCGACGAGCTCCGCGCGATCGCCGCTTCCACCGGCACCACGCTGAGATACAGCGCCGCTGTGGGCGGTGCAACGCCCGCGCTCGAAGCCCTCGCACACGCCGCCGAACTCGGAGACATCGTTGAGATCGCAGGCATCCTCAATGGCACCACAAACTTTGTGCTCGGCCGAGTCGGAGAAGGAGAGAGCTTCAGCGAGGCCGTGCGGCGTGCGCAAGCCGCCGGCTTCGCTGAGCAAGACGCTTCCCGCGACCTCGACGGGCGCGATGCCGGCGACAAACTCTGCGTCCTCGCCCAAGAGGCGTGGGGTGTCGCTCTCGACCCCTCAACGATCGAGAGGGAGCCGATCAGCCAGGAGTCCATCGGCCAGTCGATCAAGAGACGCAACGCGGGCCACGTCATTCGCCATGTCGCCGCTGTTGCGAGGGCCAGCGATGGGGCGATCAGTGCCGAAGTACGCATCCGACATGTGGACGCAAACGAGCCGCTGGGACGTGTCGAGCGCGAGTGGAACGCCATCACGGTCCGGATCGCAACGGGCGAGACACACACCGTGTTCGGGCGCGGCGCAGGACGCTGGCCCACCGCCGAAGCAGTGCTTGCCGATGTGCTCGAACACGCCACCGCCTCGCGCTGCCCTGTCTCCGTGACTTCATGATTTCATGACTTGGACAAAGGTAACCTCCATGCCCATTCAGACGTGCACAGTGGCAGTTGTCGGCGCGACCGGAGCGGTCGGCCGCGAGGCACTGAAAATCCTGCAACAGCGAGGGGTGCCCGGAGAGCGGGTGATCGCCCTCGCCTCAGAAAGGTCCGCCGGAGCGAGCGTGGAGTATGGCCCGTCTCGCCTCAGCATCGTCGCGCTCGACGACCGCAGCGCGGAGCGAACGTTCCAGCTCGCGGATGTCGCAATCTTCTGCGCCGACGCGGACACCGCCCGCACGTTCGTTCCGATCGCTGTTGAACGCGGCGCGCTCGTGGTTGACAACTCATCCGCCTTCCGCATGGACCCGACCGTGCCGCTCGTGGTGCCGGAGGTGAACGGCGCGCTGCTGGACGTGGGAGCGGAGGTGGTGGCAAACCCGAACTGCTCCACGATCCTGCTTCTGGTCGCGCTCGAGCCGCTTCGCCGCCGATTCGGTGTCCGCTCGATCGTGGTCTCCACATACCAGGCCGTGTCCGGCGCAGGACTCGCGGCGATCGATGAACTCAGGATGCAAGCGGGCGACGCGCTCGCAGGCCGAACGACAACGAAGAGGGTCTTCGCGGAGCCGTGCGCGTTCAACGTCTTCAGCCACGATTCTGCGGTTGATCTGCGGACCGGGCTCAACGCGGAGGAGCAGAAACTGATCGATGAGACGCGGAAGATCTGGGACGATCCGCGCCTCGCGATCACCCCGACCTGCATCCGCGTCCCCGTCGAACGCGCCCACAGCGAATCCGTCGTGATCGAGCTCCGCGAACCCGCCCACGAAGACGAGATCCGCCTCGCCCTTGTCTCAGCGACCGGCGTATCCATCATCGACGATCGTGCCGCAAACGCTTTCCCGACACCCTTGAAGGCCTCCGGTGTCGACGACGTCCTCGTCGGGCGCATCAGGCCCGATCCTGGAGCCGGCTTCGACGGGAGAGGCCGCTCCACGCGCTGGTGCCTCTGGCTCTCCGGCGATCAGCTCCGCAAGGGCGCGGCACTCAACGCCGTGCAGATCGCGGAGGCACTGCTCGCGCCGGCATCATCGCTCGCGCCGGGTACACGGGCTCCATCGCGTGTGCAGCGTTGGCACACCGGCGCGATCATCACATGATCGAACCTGACCGAGTCCCGACCGGCGCCTCAGCGGCGACGCCGTGCCAGGATCCCCGCGACGCCCAGCAGCGCGAGCGATCCCGGAGCCGGCACCGGTCCGACGTGAAGCGTCACGGTTCCCGTGAAGGCCGCGGGGCTGTAGGTGAAGCCGACGACCGAGACGCGGTCCGCGCCGATATCGACGTAATCCAGCCCGTGGTACGGGGCCGAGGGAGAGAACTGACCGAAGGTGGAGACCAGCACGCCCGCAGCAGGAATCGTCGGAGCGACGGCCCCCGGCGCACCGGCGATGACCAGATCAGGAGCAAGCCCGAAAGGCCCGCTGGTCGCAACCGCCACATCGGAGAGGAAGAGGCCGAGCGAGAGCGTGGTGCCGTGGGGGGACGAGAAGTTGATGACGTTCAAGCCCGGAAGCAGTGAGACAACCGGATCGCTGGAGTCCCCATTCAGGGACATCTTCGAGTTCGGCGTCGTTGAAAACGTATCAAACTCGTACGCGCCTGCGACGTTGTTGCCCACGGCGTCTGACCAGTAGATCAGTGCGCCAGTCAGGTACGTGTCCGCAGTGGCGGAGCATGCGAGCGTCGAAACGAGAGCTGCGGAACCGAGGAACCTGCTGACGTACATATTTGCCTCCATATTGCTGTGCGACAGTCAATATGCACCACATTCTGGGATTTGCCAATCGGAATGCGAGATTTCAGCATGACCCGCGGCACCTTTGAACAGGGGAAGCCGCTCGGCCCTCCAAAGAACGGTCAGCACCGGCCTGACCCGACCTCTGCCGTCACCCACTGCTTCAAGAGCGGTGACAATGCCCGATCCCGCACCAGCGGCCCCGCGCAGGACCGCCGCACGGCGGGGCCGAGCGAGGCACCGACAGCCCGTGCCCCGGTGCATCCATGGCCTCCTGCCGCTCGATCAATGAAGCCGCCCTCACCTGTGCGAGGGCGGCGTGTCGGTCCAGGTTGATCCAATCCCGCTTCCGCGGGCCACCGCTATGCCGGTGACGGGAACGCCCCCGGGGGCACGTCCGGGGAGTTGGTGGTCATCGGCGGACGAGACGCGGGAGGCACCTCGTTCTTCGCTGCTTCGGCCGCCAGCAGGTCCGCCACGGTCGGCTTCGAAAGGGGCTCATTCCGCATCAGCTTCCCGACCTCATCTGAGCTGAGCGTTTCATGCTTGAGAAGCGCGAGCGCAACGCGATCAACCTTGTCCCAGTTCTCGTTCAACAGCCGCTGCGCATCGGCATACGCCTCATCAACGAAACGCCGCACCTCGTCGTCGATCAGTCGTGCCGTCTCGTCTGAGTACTCTTTGTCAGGCGCGAAGAACTCGCGAGTGTCCTGCCCGGCGTACCGCACGAAGCCGAGACGCTCACTCATACCCCACTCGAGCACCATGGTCCGGGCTAGACGCGTCGCCATCGAGATATCCATCGCAGCACCCGAAGACGTGTCGCCTGTGGCCCGCTCCTCCGCGATCCGCCCGCCGCACAGCACTCGCATGGTCGCCAGCAGCCACTTCTTGCCGTAGCCGAGCCGATCCTTCTCCGGCAGCGACATCGTCGACCCCAGCGACTGACCCCGAGGGATGATCGTGACCTTGTGCAACGGATCGGCGTTGGGCAGCAGCGCCTGCAGCACCGCGTGACCGGCCTCGTGATACGCCGTCGCGCGGTTCTCGTCCTTGTCGACCGCGCGGCTCTTGCGCGCCCGCCCGAACTTGATCTTGTCCCGTGCCTCCTCGAGATCCTCCTGCTCGATGAAATCCTTGTTCTTCATCGTCGCAGAGATCGCGGCCTCGTTGATCACCGCCGCCAGCTCCGCGCCGGAGAACATCGGCGTCGCGCGTGCGGTACGCTCAAGATCGACGTTCGGGCCGAGCTTCACCTTCTTCGCGTGGACCGACAGAATCTCGACACGCCCCTTCACATCGGGCAGAGGCACCGTGATCTGGCGATCAAACCGTCCCGGACGCACGAGCGCGGGATCCAGCACGTCGTTCCGGTTCGTCGCCGCGATCACGATCACGCCGTCCGAACTCGTGATGCCGTCCATCTCAACCAAGATCGCGTTCAGCGTCTGCTCACGCTCATCGTGCCCGCCCTGGTTGAACCCGGAGCCGCGCCGACGCCCCACCGCGTCAATCTCATCCAGAAAGATGATGCACGGCGCGGATTCCTTCGCCTGCTTGAAGAGATCGCGCACACGCGATGCGCCGACGCCCACGAACATCTCCACAAAGTCCGACCCCGAGATCGAGTAGAACGGCACGTCGGCCTCGCCCGCGATCGCCTTGGCCAGCAGGGTTTTTCCACACCCCGGCTCGCCGATCAGCAGCACCCCGCGCGGGATCCGCCCGCCGAGCTTCGTGAACCGCTTGGGGTTCTTCAGGAACTCGATGATCTCGGTGACTTCTTCCTTCGCCTCGTCGATGCCCGCAACATCCTTGAACGTGATGCCCGTCATCTCCTTCGAGAGCGTCCTGTGGCGGCTCTTGCCGAAGTTCCCCAGCATCCCCCCCGCGTTCGAGGCGTTCCTCAGCCCGCGTGAGATGATGAACCAGAGCACCAGCAGCACCAGAATGAACGGCCCGAACCACAGCAACAGGGGCAGGAACGGGGAGGGCGCACGCGTGTGGACCTTCCGCCCCGTGATCTCAAGCACCGCGTTCGTATAGGGCTCTTTCGTCGCTGAGTTCAGCGTCACGCGAACCGTCGTCGGCACTTTCGAATCGGCGCCCGGCAGCAGCCGCGCCACGATCGCATCGTCGCGGATGACCACGCTCTCCGGGTCGATCTGCTTCTCGCGATACCGCGTCTCAAACTCCGCCAGCGTGATCGACTTTCCTTCGCCCCCGGACGAGAGCACCATGTAAAGCATCAGCACCACAAGCAACACCGCGACCAGACCGAACAGCCCCTTCGAAGGTGGCACCGCCGCCGCCTGCGGCCGCCCGCCGGGGCGTGGCCCGCTTCCCTGTCCCTGGTCACCGCTTGGCTGGTTGCTCGGCTTGGATTCGGGCTTGCTCATCGCGCTCACTTCTGGTCTATTCGTCCCTGTCTCCATCGAATCCTCGCCCGACGTGACCCGTCAGACGAGATCGGCCCAGACTCGTCCGGATGCCGTTCGTGCTATCCATTCATTCGGATGCCGCAACTCACGGGTTCATCACAGAGATCCCCAAACACACAGGGTAGGTGAACGCTAGGCATTCGGCACTACCAGTTCGAGCGAAGTTCGGCGACGATGTCCCGAGCAAGCTCCTGGATCACCGCCTGCTGGCCGACATCCAGACGCTCCTGCGAGGGGCGCGAGGGCACGAACGGCTCGACAGATGTGAAGTTCCGCCTCGCCACCAGCGTCTCACCCGTGCGATTGTCCACCCACTCGAAGCTGACCGTCAGACGAACACCCACTTCCTGCACCAGCCCGATCCCGGACTCCCTCGAAAACGCGATCATGTCCGATCGCGTGATCGTCCCCGAGAGCGTCGTCTCGGAATTCCCCGGTGATGTCACGATCCACGGAGTCATCAGCCGCAGTTCCTTGATGATCGCCTCGGTCAGCGACGCCTCAAGACCGACGTCGTATGTCGCGTTGTCGAACATCGGGACCGACACCGACCGCACGCTCTCGTCATACGTCGAACGCGTCGAATACCCCTGCGTCGGATCAGACGCACAACCACTCACGCACGCCCCGAAGAGCATCGCAACCACCATCCGGGCACAGACTCGATGGGTTCTCTCGTTCACAAGCCCGCGGCGTCCGCCGCCCCCCGATCCTCACCACTGTTCTCAGTAGGAACCTCCGGCTTTGCTCCCAGCCACCCGCGGTCGACCATGATGTCGGTGCCGCGAGAAGCCGCAAGCGTGCCGGGATGCTCTCGTAGCAGACGCTGCAGCGTTACACGCGCCGAGGCCTCGTCCTTCTGACGCAGATACCACCGTGCCGTCTCCAGCATCTGCGCCGCAAGCGACTCGTCGAGTCTCGCGACCAGCGCGTCATTCAGGCCCGCCGCCTGCGCATCGAGCGGATAGGTCTGCGAGAATCCCTCAACCAACACCTGCGCCTCGACCAACGGAGCCGCGTTGTACCTGGGACCCTTGAACCTCGCGATGTTCGAGTAGATCCGGCGCTGCATCGCCTTCTTGCGATACTGGCTCTCCGGAAAGTTCACGAGGAAGATGCCGTACATCTCCGCGGCCATCTCCATCTCGCGGGTGCGGTAGTAATAATCGGCAAGCTCGATCGCCGCGCTCTCCGCCAGTTGGCTCTTGGGCAGACGCTCCTGGATCCGCACAAGCAGTTCCTCGCCGATCGGCCCGCCATTCTCCAACCTGATGCCGAGAAACTTCCGGCGGAGCCCGTTCAAGTAGAGACGTGCGATGTCGAACTCACGCTCCAAAGCGGTCACAAACTCCGGCGAAGACGGATACTGCAGAATGACCGCCTCGTAGTCGTACAACGCCTTGTACTCGTTCCCACCCGCCATGATCGCATCCCCACGGAGCAGGTACGCCTCGGGAAGCAGCGGATGGTCCTCTCTTGCGTTCTCGTCGATCCACTTCGAGAGAATCGACCTCGCCTCAGAAGGACGCTTGGTGGCGATCAACTCCCGGGCGCGGGCGATCACTGCCTCGTCCGTCCCTTCCGCGGGCCTCTCGCCCTCCTGGAACTCGCCGGACTCGTCCAGCTTGAACTCCCGTGCCTGACCCTGCGCTGCGTCCGCACACGCGAAGGACGCGGCCAAGACGACAACCGGAATCAGCTTTAGGGGATCGGGCATAGGCACGACAGTGTAAAGGGGTCGGCAGTCCATCTCAAACACCCTTCGTCGCGGGCCGCGCCCCTCCACACGCCCCGAACGGCATCGGCCACCCCTCCCACGACGCCCGCCCCGATCCGGCGTATGCTGAGAAAGTCGACCGCCGAGGATGCAGGATGCGTGAAGGAAGGCACGGCTCAGAACACACCACCGAGAACGTGACGATCAGGGTCACGCCCCGCTATCTCCCCGAGCAGTCCGACCCGTCAGAGCCGCGCTACGTCTTCGGATACCACATCGACGTCCGAAACAACGCGTCGGAGGGAATTCAGATCCTCTCACGCCGCTGGCGGATCATCGAGTCCGACGGCGAGGCCCACGAGGTCGAGGGCGAAGGCGTCATCGGGCTCACGCCCCATATCGCGCCCGGAGAGTCATTCCACTACGCCTCCTACTGCCCGATCCGCACCGAATGGGGCACGATGGAAGGCGTGTACATCGCTCGATGGGACAGCGGCCGCCAGACCGAACTCACCGTCGCACGCTTCTACCTCGCGGTGCCGAGGACGGAAGTCACACATTAGCCGCGCGACTCCACCACCCATCCCGACTACCCTCCCACCCATGGCCGGCCAGCCGCTGAGCGGACAACTCGCCAGCACCTCCCTTTCCGCGGCACACCTCCGCGCCCTCCTCATGGGCCTCTACATCCTCTTGGCCGCCATCGGAGCACAGATCGCCTTCCCACTCCCGCCCTTCGGCGTCCCCCAGACCCTACAGACGCTCGTTGTCATCCTCGCTGCGCTCCACCTCGGACCACGCTGGGGGACATGCGGCATGCTCGCCTACATCGCCATCGGCGCGATCGGCGCCCCTGTCTTCTCAAAGGGAGAAGCGGGCCTCGCCGTCGTCCTCGGCCAGACCGGCGGCTACCTCGTCGGCTTCGTCGTCTGCCAGCCGATCATCGCTGCGTGTGTCAGGCGTCCCGATGGCTCGGCGCGCGGATGGGGCGGCATCGTCCTGGGTTCACTCCTCGGACACGCCGCGATCTTCGCGATCGGGGTGCCCTGGCTCTATCTCGTTCGACGGTTCGACCCAAGCGAGGCCGTGAACTCGCTCTCGATCCGCGACGCGCTCTACGGCGGCTTCGTCGTCTTCATCCCCGGCACGATCCTCAAGACCCTGATCGCCTACCTCATCGCCAGGGCCACGCTCCCCTGGGCGATGAAACGCATCTGGTGATCCAAACCGCAAGCTCAGTCACTCGGGCACGATATCCAGAACTGCGCCGAGTATCCGATCCATCATTCGAGTGTGCTCGACACCGGTCGCTGGACCGCAATACCCCGTGTGGATCGCCGATACGTCCCCCGCCGCGTTGAGAAAGAGAATACTCGGATACGAATGAACTCGATCAAGAAAGGGCAGCCGAGCCCTCGCCTTGGCTTTATCCGATTCTCCCGCAAAGAGGATCGGATACCTCACGCCGTGACGCGCACGAAACTGCGCGATTCGTACCGAGTCTGTTGCGAACTCCCCATCGGACTCGAACGCCAGCGCAACGAGATCGACCCCCTGCGCCTCGCAGATGGCGTGCAACTCGTCCATCAACGCCGCGGCATCGTTCGAGTTCGGGCACCACGTCCCGAAGATCTGGAGAATCGCCGGCCCATCGATCAACGCCGAGAGCGCGACCGTGTTCCCGCGTTCGTCAATGAACCGCAGCGCATTAAGATCAGGCCTGGCAATCGCCCGAGTGATCGCCATGTCGTCGGGCAATGCGACACCAGGATCGGCAACGCCTTTGAAACGCCTGTGGGATGTCGAGCCGGACCAGCGCTCACCGGTCAGCGTTGCCGGAGAGCCGTCCGATGCCGGTGTGTACACAGCCCTGTAGAGCGATGCGCCTGAGCCGCTGAACGAGGCGAGTTCCAGGGTCGTGCCGTCGAACGTGCCGTGGAGATACCGCGCGTCCCCGGTGGTCGACAGAATCGTGCCCGTCGCCCTTCCATCCGCGCGGACGCGCACCAGACCGACGTCAGGCGACTCGATCGGCGCAGGTCCGCTCGACTGCGGCTTCAGTGCCGGCGCGGGCTCGACGGGCGCAAACTCCATCCGCCAGCGGTGCTCGATCGACACGGGGTCGGGCCTGTGCAGCGGCTCAGGCGCGACCGGCCCCGCCCCGAACGGCATCGCCACGAACTGCTGCTTCCCCCGCCTCCGTATCCATCGACCCTCCAGCGTGCCGGATTCCGTGCCGGGCGAGGCGTGCAGCTCCGCCTCATACGGATCGAATCGCAGCACCAGAGTCTCGCCCAGCATCGCCGCGCTCGTTACCGTCACCCGCTCGTCACCATTCTGAATCGCAACGACGAACGCGCCAAGCTCGGCGTCGGTCGGCACCGCCCCGGTTGGATCCGCGGCATCGAACTCGAGCCTCGGCCTGACTTCAAGGATGAATGGGATCCTGCCCCCCGGCGATTCGATCCAGGCGTCATAGACACCGAACGGGGCAGGAGGAATCCCACTCCCCGCTCCAAACAGCACATGCCCGACCAGGAACGCCGTACCGATCATGCTCATGCCGAAGTGTAACTCGGCAATCGCGTGAACAGCTCCGCAAGGCGCGCCCTCCGGTACTCGAAGATTCGCTCCACATCACGGCGCACGAACCCTCGCTCGATCAACCCCTCAAGACCCGGACCACCTGGCACCGCGTATGTCACGCGATCCACGCAACGCGTCCCCCCATCCTCGGGCATGAACAGGTGCTCGTGGTGCCAGAGTCGGTAAGGTCCCTTCAATTGCTCATCGATGAACCTATGGGGCGGCTCCCAAGCCGCGATCCGCGTCCGCCATCGGATCGGCACGCCCCGGAGGCGTAGGCGATAGTCGATCAGCGTGCCAGTCGCCATGTGGATCGGAGCTGGCGTGAGCACGGAGAACCTCAGAAAAGGCGGCGTGATCGTCTCCAGGTTGTGCGCATCCGCAAAGAACGGGAAGACATCCTCCGGCGACCGGGGGAGCCAAAGCTCGGTATTCAACGTGAAAGTACGCATACTCAGGATCGGGTCGGGTTCGTAAGGGACAACCCGTTTCGGTGCCGGCCCCGCGGCGGATTCGCGAAACCTTGACGCGTGTCAGGCCTCGCATCCACGCATCCGACCCCACTCGGCGAAACTCGCCCAACACCGCCACCCCCTATGCCGATCCTTCAACGAGGGAGAGCGGGCGGGAACATGCACAACGGGCGTTCTCGGACCATCTCGGTGACTCGCGGCTTCTCGATGATCGAGCTGGTCATCGTCATCGCCATCATCGGCATCATCGCGGGGATCGCCGTGCCGCGCATGTCCAGAGCGAGCGACACCGCACGCCAGAACACACTGGTCGGCTCCCTCGCGCGCATCCAATCCGCCATCGATCGATATACCGCCGAGCACGGAGGGCTCAGCCCGGGACACGAGCCGGGGGGCTCTGTCGTCGGCTCCAGCTCGACGTTCGTCGCGCGGCTCCTGGAACGCTCCGCAGACGATGGCACCGTCGCACCCGGCGGGCTCTTCGGACCGTACCTCCGCACCATGCCGAAGAACCCCTACAACGGCATGCGAACCGTGCGTGTCGGCGGGGCAGCCGCTGGTGCAAACACGCACGGCTGGCGCTACGACCCCGGCTCACAGACCATCCATTCCGACCATGCTGCGGGCTCCATCGTGGATGGAGGCGTGCTCGAGATCGATGGTGATATCGGCGGCATGGATGTCGGGGGCGTCGGCGTTGGTGGTGTGGATATCGGAGGCGTTGGGGGAATGGTCCCGATTGATTGACGACTGAGACATCCGATCCCTTCTCTCCAGCGAATCCAAACGCATGACCACGAGCCCACGAACCGAGAACGCATGCGCAGCCCTGACCCTCCTGATCGACGGCGGCTGCTCCGTCTGCGCCCGAGAGGTTCGCCTTCTGAGACGTCTGGATCGTGGGCGTGGCGTGCTGGCGTTTGAGGACATCAGCGGGCCCCACTTCATCGCTTCCGATTGGGGCGTGACGCACGAAGAGGCGATGGCGCAGATGCACGCGTTCACCTCCGACGGCGAGAAGATCATCGGCATGGAGGTCTTCCGCCGGGCGTACGCGCTCGTCGGCCTGGGGTGGCTCTGGGCTCCGACCGGCTGGCCGATCCTTCGCCCTGCCTTCGACGCCCTGTACCGCGTGTTCGCTCGCAACCGCGTGCGCTGGTTCTCCCGTTGCAGCAACGGCGCGTGCGCCATGCCGCGCAGACGCGAGCACACCGAAGAGACATCCGTCAGGGCCTGAGCGGCACCGTCACGCGGAGCGCCGCCGATGGGATCAGCCGCCGATCCGCTCGCCCCTCAAGACCGGCGGCCATCGCCCGGATCGTTCGGTAGACGATGCCGTGGTAGAGCACGCGCTCGCCGTGCATCACCACGATCCTGCGATCGAGGTTCACAAGGTCGTCGTGCAGAAAGAGTGTGACCTCGATCGACTCACGCTCGCCGAATCCCTCGGCCGCCTCGATCGTGATCACCTGCTCATCGTTGATCTCTTCAAACCGTGCCGCGAGTACCGCGCCGGGGATGCGTGCGTCTTCGGGCAGCCCGAGCCAGTACAAGCGCGGATGCGTCACATCGTCCTGACGCCACACCACCCGCTTCGGCCAGGGTTCGCGGGTGTACTGCGCCATCCACGGCACGGCTTCCGCATCCTCGCGGTCCATCCAGTGACCCTTGCCCTCATGGAGTTTCACGACGTGGACATACCCGTCCGGATCCGAGGCGTGCAACTCATCGAGCTTCGCACCCCACGCCGAAGCGACCTTGTTCCGGTCGTACGCGCTGTCGTTCGCGCCCATGTGGATCGCAAAGGGAAGATTGCGCAGGTTCAGGGGCTGGGCCTCGTTGGGGTGGCCGGCCATCATCGCCGCGGCAGCGAATCGATCGGCCATGCGCGGCGCCACCTGATAGACACCATCGCCGCCCGCCGAGTATCCCATGAGATACACACGATCGGGATCGACACCCTCGAAGATGACCGCGTCGAAGATGATGCGGTCCAAGAAGGCGTCGATGTGCGCCTCATGCCAGAGGTTCCATGTGTCGGTGGGTGCGCGCGGCGCGAGATAGATCCCCTCGGCCGGCTCGTAGAGCCGGATCTGATTCTGCCACTGACGCTCATTGACCTCGGGCGGCGCGTTGCCGCCGCCGTGCATCGAGAGAAAGAGCGATCGACCGCGCACATCACCGGCCAGAGGGTCGGTCGGCGGCTCGCCGAACGTGCGCCACTCGAACTTCATGGTCCGCCCGCCGATGGTGATGGCCTTCGCATCCCACTCGGCCCGGTTCGTCTCGCGTGCCCGCTGCAAGGCATCGTTCCACAGGGCGTCAATCGCCGGTCCCGCATCGCGCACGGAAATCGGAAGATCGGCGAAGAACTCCTCAGAGAGCGGGGCTCGATCGGCCGGCGCGAGCATCAAGTGATCGCGCAACATCTCAAGCGCGGGACGAGGCCCACCCTGCGCAGCGCACGGCCCCGCGCCGAAGCAGACCAGCAGGATCGCGATGAGCGTGGCGTGCCTGGGCATCACTTGTTGGGATTTACTTGTTGGGTTGGGGTGTGGTACGGAGGTAGGGCTTGAGCTTCTTGAACCCCTTGGGAAAGAGCGTGGTCGCCTCCTCGTCGGTGACGGCGGGGACGATGATGCAGTCCTGGCCATCCTTCCAGTTCACGGGCGTCGCGACCTTGTGCTTGGCAGTGAGCTGGAGTGAGTCGATCACGCGCAGCACCTCATCGAAGTTACGCCCCGTGCTGGCGGGATAGGTGATCGTGAGCTTGACCTTCTTGTCCGGGCCGATGATGAACACCGAACGCACGGTCATGGTGTCGCTGGCGTTGGGATGGATCATGCCGTAGAGGTTCGAGACTTTCTTGTCGGCATCGGCGAGCAGAGGGAAGTTGAGCTTCGCGCCCTGCGTCTCCTCGATGTCCTTGGACCAGGCCTCGTGATTCTCCAGCGGATCGACGGAGAGGCCGAGGATCTTGACGTTGCGTTTGTCGAACTCGGGCTTGAGTTTGGCCGCGGCTCCGAGCTCGGTCGTACACACCGGCGTGAAGTTCTTGGGGTGAGAGAAAAGCACGCCCCAGCTGTCACCGAGCCAGTCGTGGAAGCGGATCTCGCCCTCTGTCGACTGCTGCGTGAAGTTCGGGGCGGTGTCGCCGAGTTGGATGGACATGGGTTGCTCCCTTGCGGGCGGCGGGGTGCGCACAAGCCCCGGGCATGCTGGATGATGGGCGCAGTGCAATCACGCGGCGTCCGGCCGGGTAATGTACCAGCATCTGCCGAGCGATTCAATCGGTCCTCGGGGCCCGCGCTCGGCCACAGCGGACCGCAGGAGGAGCAGGAAGCGGATTCAACGCGGAGGGCCGCAGAGGGCCACGGAGAGAAAGGCGCGTAGGGGAAAGGGCGAAGGGTCTCAGTATCTAGGAGTGAGTCGCGGGGTGATGCCTCGACCGGACCTGCGGCAGCGGTCTGAGCAGTAGATGACCCGGTCCCAGTCACGCTCCCACTTTTTCCTCCATTGGAACGGCCGGGCGCAGACGGGGCAGACCTTCTCGGGACGGGGCGTGTCGTGCGTGCGTCGGGGCATCGGGCGGGAGTTCGCTGGTCAGAGCCGCATGGATTCGATCGCTCTGCGGAGGTCGGCGGGGATGGGGACCTTGGCCTTGTTGGTGTAGTCGTAGGTGACGATGGTGCTGGTGCCGACGGCGGCGACGACGGGGGCCGCGACGACGGGCTTCCGGTCAGTCGCGAGCTTGGACTGATCCCGCGTTTGGGCCTCGCTGATGATCTCGTGGTCGAGCGTGAAGCGGTCGGACTCGATGGAGGCGACGCGGGCGGTGATGGTGACGGTGTCGGGGAAGACGATGGGGCGGCGGAAGCGGCACTGGACGTGCTGGAGGATGACGCCGACGCCCTGCGGCGTGCGGAGCTCGGTCATGCCGCAGCGACGCATGAACTCGACGCGTGCGCACTCGAGGTAGCGGAAGTAGACGACGTTGTTGACGTGGCCGAGGGCGTCCATCTCGCCCCATGCGACGGGGAGGGAGAGGGAGACTTGAGTCACACCATCGCTTCGTGCGCCACCGCCGACCTCAAGAGCCACGCCGTACTTGCTCAAGATTGGATTCGGCGCGATCCTTGAACTCAACCGAGAGGATGCCTGCTCTAACAAGAAGCCGAATGCGGTCCTTCGGACCCGATTTCCGGATCTTCGTGAGCACGGTCTTCAACTGGACCGGCATCGGCTTGCTCTGGAGGTTGTGCACTGCCTGAGTCATCGGCTTCTTCCTCATCGGGCTTCACAAGCCACGTACCAAGTATACACGACGGATCCCGAACGCACAACTGAATATGAGCCCGTTTGTTGATCCAACTGTGCGGCCAAGCTCGCCCTTTGGCGTCTGTGGGCACGTATACCGCCCTAGCCGTTTGAATATGGGAACCCTCTTCAAGGAGTGCTTCGTACGCGTACTCGAAGACGGCACAGTCGAGTCGCTTGTACTGTCGTGCATTCTCGGGAACGTTCACACCTGCATCTCGTAGATCCGCAGACATCTCCTCGTAAAGGTCTTGCAAGCGTTTGACATTGCTCGGATCCAAGAGGTCCAGACAGTTGCCAAGTCTGATCATTGATGCCACGACTGCAATGGGCTCCGTCCATCCGTTACGTTTTGCCCTACGCCGTGCCCACCACCATGCCTGCTGCGGCGCGTATTCCCAGAAATAGACGCCGTGGCCTAGCCAGTCGTCGTCGTTCTCGCTCTTGGAAAAAGGCTGCTCTCCGATTACAAGTCGCTTAGCAACCGATTCACGAGTTCCGTGATAGCCAATGACTGTCCGGTGATAGTCGTGAAATCGCACCATCGTTCACACTCCGACCGGCTTCCGGCTCTCGTTCAACAGCCGCCGCAGGACGGTCTGGAGGACGCCGCCGTTGCGGTAGTACTCGGCCTCGACGGGTGTGTCGATGCGGCAGCGGGCGGTGAAGGAGATCGTGCCGCCGTCGGCGCGGGTGGCGGTGACGGGCACCTCGCAGCGCGGCTCGACAAGACCCTCGGTGCTCACGGGGAGGTTGATGTCAAAGGTCTCCGCGCCGGTGAGGCCGTGGGACGCCGCGGACTCACCCTCCATGAAGCAGAGGGGGAGCACGCCCATGCCGACGAGGTTGGAGCGGTGGATGCGCTCGAAGGACTCGGCGATCACGGCGCGGACGCCGAGCTGGTTGGTGCCCTTGGCGGCCCAGTCGCGGCTGGAGCCCATGCCGTAGTCCTTGCCGGCGAGGACGATCAGCGGCGTGCCCTCGGCCTTGTAGTTGAGCGAGGCGTTGAAGATCCAGTCGATTTTGCCTTGGCCCTTCTTGGACATGTCGCGGGTCCAGCCGCCTTCTTTGGGCTTGCCGGAGCCGTCGGCGGTGAGCTTGTTCTTGACGCGGACGTTGGCGAATGTGCCGCGGGTCATGACGCGGTCGTTGCCGCGGCGTGCGCCGTAGGAGTTGAACTCGGGCTTGGGGATGCCGAGGGACTTCAGGTAGTCACCGGCGGGCGAGGCCTCGGCGATGTCGCCTGCGGGTGAGATGTGGTCGGTGGTCACGGAGTCGGCGACGTAGACGAGGACCTTCGCGCCCTTGATGGGCTTGGGGGGCGTCGGCTGGGCGGTGAGGGACTCGAAGAAGGGCGGGTTCTGGATGTAGGTGCTGGAGGGCTTCCAGGTGTAGAGGTCGCTCTTGGAGACGGGGACCTTGTTCCAGTCGGGGTTGCCGGTGAAGACGTTGGCGTACTGCGTGCGGAACTGCTCGGGCGTGACGCACATGGCCTTCAGGTCCTGGACTTCCTTGTGGGTCGGCCAGATGTCCTTGAGGTAGACGGGCTTGCCGTCCTTGCTGGTGCCGAGGGGCTCGGTGGCGAGATCGATCGCGACGGAGCCGGCGATCGCGTATGCCACGACGAGGGGCGGGCTGGCGAGGTAGTTGGCCTTGACGTTGGAGTGGACGCGGCCCTCGAAGTTGCGGTTGCCGGAGAGGACGGAGGCAACGACGACATCGCCCGACTTGATCGCGGACTCGATCTCGGTGGGGAGGGGGCCGGAATTTCCGATGCAGGTGGTGCAGCCGTAGCCGACGGTGTGGAAGCCGAGGGCCTCAAGGTCCTCGGTGAGGTTGGCCTTGTTGTAGTACTCGGTGACGACCTTGGAGCCGGGGGCGAGGGAGGTCTTGACCCAGGGCTTGCGGGTCAGGCCGAGGGCGCGGGCCTTGCGCGCGACGAGCCCGGCGGCGATCATGACGTCGGGGTTGCTCGTGTTGGTGCAGGAGGTGATGGCAGCGATGACGACGTCGCCGTGAAGGAGGTCAAAGGACTTGCCGTCCATGGTGACGGGGACGCCGGTGCAGCCCGCATCGGCATCGGGTACGAGGTTGGTGTTGACGGCCTTGCCAGCGGTGTTGCCGCCTTCGGCGGCCCAGCGGCCGATGTTGACGCTCTCGGCGGGGGCCTTCTTGCCGAAGGAGTCGGTGAGCTCCTTGTTCCAGGAGGTCTTGACGTCCTTCAAGAGGACGCGGTCCTGCGGGCGCTTGGGACCGGCGAGCGAGGGCTGCACGGTTGAGAGGTCGAGCTCCATGGTGTCGGTGAACTGGGGCTCGGGCGTGCCGGGGGCCCAGAACATGCCGTTGGCCTTGCAGTAGGCCTCGACCAGGGCGACGGTCTCGTCGCTGCGGCCGGTGAACTTGAGGTACTCGACGGTCACCTTGTCGATGGGGAAGAAGCCCATGGTCGCGCCGTACTCGGGGGCCATGTTGGCGATCGTCGCGCGATCGGGGACAGAGAGGGCGGCGATGCCGTCGCCGTAGAACTCGACGAACTTGTCGACGACGCCCTTCTTCCTGAGCATCTGCGTGACAGTGAGGACGAGGTCGGTGGCGGTCGCGCCCTCGGGCAGCTTGCCCTTGAGCTTGAAGCCGATGACTTCGGGTGTGAGCATGTAGATGGGCTGGCCGAGCATGACGGCCTCGGCTTCGATGCCGCCGACGCCCCAGCCGACGACGCCGAGCCCGTTCTCCATGGTGGTGTGGCTGTCGGTGCCGACGCAGGAGTCGGGGAAGGCGACGGTGTCCGCGCCGTCCTTCTTGGTGAGGACGCCCTTGGCGAGGTACTCAAGGTTGACCTGGTGGACGATGCCGGTCGCGGGGGGGACGACGCTGAAGTTGCTGAGCGACTGCTGCCCCCACTTCAGGAACTCGTAACGCTCGTTGTTGCGCTCGAACTCCTTCTGCGAGTTGATGGTGAGAGCGACCTTGGAGGCGAAGGCGTCGACCTGGACCGAGTGGTCGATGACGAGATCGCACTGCACGAGGGGGTTGATGGCGTTCGGATCGCCACCGAGTTTCTTCATGGCGTCGCGCATCGCGGCAAGGTCCACCACGCAGGGGACGCCGGTGAAGTCCTGGAGGACGACGCGTCCGGGCATGAAGGGGATTTCTTCTTTGGCGGGGCTCTTGGCGTTCCAGTTGGCCAAGCCGCTGACATCGTCGGCGGTGACGACGAAGCCGTCGAGGTTGCGGAGCATGGACTCCAGCAGGACCTTGATGGAGTATGGGAGCTTGTCGACGTGGCCGATGCCGGCCTTCTTCAGGGCGTCGAGGGAGAAGTAGGTGTAGGTGCCGTGGGCGGTCTTGAGGGTCTGGCGGGCCTTGAAGGGGTCGGGGCGGGCATTCGTGTTAGCGGCCATGGATGGGCTCCTTCGGGGGCGTGTGCGAGATACAGACAGGGAATGATGGACGGGTCGATGGCATGAATCCAATCGATGCTGTTGACTTGTTCGATAGATTTTGGTGATGCGACAGGGACTCAACGCGGAGGGCCGCGGAGGACGCGGAGGGAATCGGGAAAGAGAGTTCACCACGGAGGGCCACGGGAGGGCCACGGAGAAGAGTTGGAACGGAGAAGATGACTGAACGCGGCGTGGCGTGGAGAGGGAAACGGGACATTCAGAAGCGAGGCACGTATCGACAACCGGGCGGGAACTTGGGTCGTACGCCCTCTGTGTACTCAGGCCCAAGGACCTCCGACGAACCATTCATCCTTGCAAGAACTTTGAAGACTTCGAGCCACTCGGCCTTGTTGTCCCACTCGAGCGTTCGCCATGTGACCTCGAAGTCCACACGCCACTCCGGCCAATCGTGGCCTTCCTCTCTGATCACCGCGGCGAGCGCCTTCCGCTCCCGATCCATCCGCTCGAAGCCCTCGTTGAGCCGCTCCGCAGGCGTCATCGCTCGGAAGCGCTCGAAGCGTTCATCCTCAGTTTCGACGCGTTCGATAATCGGCTCGGTCATGAAGGCAGTCTACCACGCGACTCGCGAGGCCGGCCATTCGGCCCACGCTTTCCCACCCGGGCGAGAAGTTCTCTTTCGAAGGCCTCTGCGGCGGGGCTGCGGGCGCGGTCGCGGCGGCGGACGAGCACGAGCGTGCGTGACAGCCGCCCGTCGCGGCAGGCGAGTCCGTCGCCCCTGTGGCCATCGCCGAGCGCGAAGCGGCTGACGAGGGCGACGCCGATGCCTGCTCCGACCATGGACTTGATGGATTCGATGGAGCGCAGCTCCATGACAACATTGAGGGTCACGCCCGCGGCGGCGGCAGCACGATCGACGATGGAGCGGACGGCGGTGCCGGCCTCGAAGGCAACGAACGGCTCCCCGGCGATGTCCTTCCAGCGGAACTCCCCCACTGCTTTGGCAGGCCTGTTCACGGACGATGCGCGGGGCGTGCGCCGGGGAGCGAGCGCGTGGCCGGGCGGCACGATCAGGCGAAGCTCATCCTCCACCAGCGGCACGCGAACCAGCCCATCCGCCTCGGGGATTGCAACCGGAAGAGTGACGATCCCGAGGTCGAGCTCGCCGGAGAGGACAGCGCGGGCGACATCGGTGGAGCCGGCTTCGCGGACGAAGAAGCGGAGTCCGGCGTGCTTCTTGCGGAGGGCGGAGACGACAGGCGGGAGGAGGTAGGCGACGGCGGTGGCGCCGCCGCCGATGCGGATGCTGCCGCGTTCGAGGCCCATGACCTCTCGGACGGCGCGGAGAGTGGCATCCGCAGCGCGGAGGGTTTCTTCGGCGTGTGTGAGGAAGGCGCGGCCGGCCTCGGTGAGTTGGACACCCTTGCCGGTGCGAAGGAGGAGGGGCGCGCCGACCTCGGATTCCAGGCGCTGGACGGACGCGGAGAGCGCGGGCTGGGTGACACCGAGAGCCGCGGCGGCACGGGTGATGTGCCCGGCGCGGGCGATGGCGACGAAGTAGCGAAGGGGCGTGAGCTCCACGGGGGGAGCGTATCGAGATCGGGTCGTTGCGTCATGCCGCACGGGGTGTGCCGCACGCTGCATGACATCAGAGTTTCGTCGCGATGAGCACGCCGTTGCCGACGGGCACGAGGGTTGAGCGGAAGCGGGCATCGGCGGCAATGGCGCGGTTGACGAGGTCCATCTGATCGGGCTGTTCGCTAGGCGGAACGGGGTCGGCGGTCCAGCGCTTGGCGGCGAGGGCGTTGTCGATGGCGAGGATGCCGCTTCGACGGAGGAGCTCGTGCGCGGTGTCGAGCATGGCGAGGTACTCGCTGCGCTCGGCATCGAAGAAGAGAAGGTCAACCGAATCAGGGCCGAGTTCGCGGAGCAGCACGGGGAGAACCTCTCCGCCCTTGCCCTGGCGGATGGTGATGCTGGAGCCAAGGTGGGCGGCGTCGATCTCCTGCTGCGCGAACGCGGCGTGGGCGCTGGAGGCCTCGATCGTGATGACACGGCCCTCGCGCGGGCCGCGGGAGGTCAGGCCGGGGGCGAGGCCGCGCGCAAGCCAGATCGCGGAGTATGCGGCGAGGGTGCCGACCTCGATGATGAGCTTGGCGTTGAGGGAGGTGGCGAGGACCTGGAGGAAGCGGCCAGTCTCGGGTCCGGCATCGATCGGCGGCATGCCCGCGGCGACAGCGCGCTCCATGATGCCGGCGTGGCGGGCGTCGGTCTTGGCGAAGACCTCGCGGATGTAGGCGGTCGTCCGGAGCCAGCGTTCTTGGTCCATGTCGAGGCTGTGCAATTCTCCTCACTTCTGCGCGAGCTCAACGGCTGGCTTGTACGATCATGGGTGAAACAGACCTAAAGGGTTACGCGACATATATTCACAGAACTCGTGGTCACGCAACCACCCTCTAACGCTGTCATGGTCGGAAAGATCAAAGTCTCCAGCATCAATGGATGCGTTGAGCCGTGCCTTCAGTTCGCATTCCTGCCATATCTCAGGATATATCTGGCACGTCCACAAAATGTACACCCACATTTCAATCGTTACAGGCTGGCTAGTCCGTGCGTTCATGTCTATGGCATCAATAAGCTGAAAGTGGGTTGCAACTGTCCGCAGTCGTGTCTTCGCAGAGGGATCACGATCTGCATGCTTAAAGAAATTCGCCGACTCGTTAAGTCGCCTATTCCAGAAATCGTGCTTCTCTGGACGGACTGCCTTATCGCGCAGGACACTTCCGTCACCATTGTGCTTCAGAATGTCTCGAAAGACGGCCGCGCTGGCACTCGCCAGCGTATGGACGGCGACGATATGCTCCGGTCCTTCAAAGAGGAGTCGAATCGCTGAACAGAGTTGTTGTGTGGCTACATCAAGTTTCGTGACATGGATCTCATCGCGAAGGTTGGTAGCAATTGCTTTGCCCGATTGCTGTGTCGTTGGAACCGTCATGTTACGGATAATCCTGCCTCGTTGGTCTGATCATGATGTCGTTGATGTGGACGGCGGGCGGCTGCTGGGCGATGAAGGACACGGTCCGTGCGACATCCTCGGGTTTCAAGACGGGACCGATGCGGTCCCAGACGCCCTTGAGCCACGCATCGTCGTAGCCCGCGACGCCCTGAAACTCTGAGACGACGAAGCCGGGCTCGATGAGCGAGACGCGGATGCCCTTGGGGCCGATCTCTCGGCGCACGCCCTCGACCATGCCGTGGACGTTGAACTTGGTGCCGCCGTACATGGAGGAGAAGGGCGAGACGTGGCGGCCGACGGTGGAGCCGAGGACGATGATGTCGCGGGCGCGGTCGAGAAGGGCCTCGCCCTGCTTGCCCTCCTGCTCCTTCAGGAGGCGCTGGCCCGCGGCACGAATCAGTTTCGCGGCGGCGAGGACGTTGGTGCGGATCATCTCTTCCCATTGGGAGATGTCGGAGGTGATGACGGTGCCGCCGAGGCCGCGGCCAGCGTTGATGATGATCAGATCGGCCTCGCGCGTGCCGCCGCCGAACTTGGTTCGGGCGGTGTCGAGCATGGCGGTGATGGTGGAATCTTCGGCGGCATCGCCGGGAACGGCGGCGACGCGGGAGCCGAGGTATGCGGCGAGCTGCTCGAGTTTCTCGGCGCGGCGGGCGTTGATGACGATGGAGGCGCCGTGGGCGTGGAAGTCGCGGGCGATGGCCTCGCCGATACCGGCGGATGCGCCGGTGACGATGGCGATGCGGCCGGAGAGTGTTCCGCCTGGGCTTGCGCTTGGGACTGGGCTCATGCGAGCAGGGTAGAACTGGTGGAGTGCAACCGCCAATCGCCCGCGCGGCGACGGGATATCTCCCGCACGCAACGAGGGCGATTGGCTGTAGATCGGGCCTCTCGACTCAGTTGCCGCCAGCGGCCTTTTCGGTCGCTCCCGCGGGCATCACAAACGTGGCCTCCGCACCGCCGTCGACCGGCTGCACCCTGATGACTCGGCCGTCCTGCGTGTGCCACTCGCCGCCGGTGATGGCTGCGCCAGCGGGCAGGTTCTCGGCGTTGATGGTGACCTGTTTGCGGTCGCCGTCTGTCTCGATCATCATCTCGCCCTGGACCGGCACGCGGCTGCCGTCTTCGAGCTCGACGTAGCCCGTGAACCGCTGGGTGATGATGTTCGTGGCGACGGCACCGATGGCCGAGCCCGCGAGCAGAAGCAGGATTCCGCCCGCCCAGATGTGACGCTTCGACAATCCTCTGACAGTGCTTCCAGCCATGATGGCCTCCTCGATTCGATGGTTCCGATCCGACGGGTTCGGGCCGGGCCATTCCCGATCCATGAGAACCCTCATCGCACGTGCGATGTGATCTTCAGACTCAGGAGCGGGGACGTGAGTCCCTGCCCCACCGACCTTGCCGTTCGCGTCTCTCTGGGGTGGCTGCGTGGCGGTGTGTGTGTTGCGGTTGGTTCTGTTCATCGCGCGCCCTCCGTTTCCTGTGTGCCCGAGTTGAGCATCCGGGCCATCGCGGCCCGCGCTCGAGACATGCGGCTCTTGACGGTGCCCTGCTTTGTCCCCAGGACGCGGGCGATCTGCTCGACATCCAGCCCTTCGAAGTAATGAAGGGCGAGCACGGTCTGATGCTCGACGCTGAGCGATTTGAGCGCGAGGCCGATGTCTTCTGCGGTCTCCTGGTTGGCTTGCTCCGAGGCCGGACTTTTGTTCAACGCGACGCTTCGTTCGCGGTGGCGCCGGCGCCGATCTCGCTCCAGAGAGCGGTTGGTCTCGTTGGTCGCGATCCGGAGGAGCCAGTGGCGGAAGGAGAGCCCCTGGTCTCGGTACGTTGCGATGCTGTTCATGGCGCGGATAAATGTCTCTGCGGCGATATCCTGCGACGCGTGCGGGTCGCCGATGCGCCTGAAGATGTGGGCGAGGATCGGCCCGTAGTGCGCGAGGTAAAGTGGGGCAAAGGCCCGTCGATCTGTCCTTGCACGCTCGATCAGGAGCGATTCTTCGAGCGGTGTTGGCGAGGCGAGGGCGCTCTCGGCTCCGGCAATCTGTGCGGGGCTTTCGGCGGTCGGCGTCTTGGAGTCAACATCGCCCGCTCCGATCCGCATCGAGATGGCCATGCCGTCGCTCACGCCCATATGAACCCCGCCGAACACCCTTGGGTTCCCATCATCCACACCTTTTGCTGCCCTTGCTTGAGCATCCTGTCGGGGCACGTCGATGCCGCCCCCATACACTCGCCTCATGTTCGGATCCCACCTCTCAATCGCCGGCTCGATGGTCAACGCCCTGCACGAGGCGGAGAAGCTGGGTCTGGACACGGTGCAGGTCTTCACCAAGAACCAGCAGCAGTGGAAGGCCAAGCCGCCGGACCCCGCGATGGTGACGGAGTGGAAGGGCGAGGTGAAGCGGCTGGGGTGGGGCGATCGGATCGTGTCGCACGCGAGCTACCTGATCAATCTCGCAAGCGCGAACGAGGAACTGTGGGAGAAGTCCGTCAACCTGATGCTGGATGAGATCGAGCGGTGCGAGACGCTGGGGATCAGGTATCTCGTACACCATCCGGGCGCGGCGGTGGGCCAGACGCGTGAGGAGGGGCTGGCACGCATCGCGAAGGCGTACAAGGTGCTATTCAAGCAGACCAAGGGATACACGACGGTCTCGTGCCTTGAGAACACGGCTGGGGCGGGAACAACGCTGGGGCGGTCGTTTGAGGAGTTGGGCGGGCTGCGGCGGATGATTCTGGATGGCACGGGGTGCAAGCCGGAGCGGATCGGGTTCTGTATTGATACGTGCCATGCGCACGCCGCGGGGTATGACATGTCAGATCGAGCCGGCGGCGCTGCGATGCTGGAGGCATTGAACGGGGCGTGCGGGCTGGAGCATGTGCGCGTGCTGCACATGAACGACTCTCAGGCGCCGGCAGGTTCCAACAAGGATCGGCACGCGCACATCGGCGAGGGGACGATCGGCGGTGGAACAACCCCGAAGCGTCTGGCTTCGAGCGGGTTCGCGACCGTGCTCGAGTGTGAGCGGTTCGCGACGATCCCGAAGATCATGGAGACGCCGAAGGAAGATGCGAAGGATGGGACGCCGATGGACACCGTGAACCTCGGCCGGCTCAGGAAACTCGCCGGGGGATGAGGATCGTGCTGCCACGGGGCTGATCCCGGCGAACGATCGGCTCTCTCCCGGCGTATCTGGCTTCACAGGGTGGGGTGGAGGTGCCGATAACATCTGTGGCTTGCCTTGTGGAGGGGGAGGTTGTCGTTACGCTGCGGCCCACGGTATGGGTTCGCGTGTTGTTCTGGTGCTTTGCGTGAAGGTTGGCACATGTCGAATACCCATCGTGGCGTGTCTGTGGTCGCTCTGGTCGGACTGGTGTCGCTCTCGACGGTCGTTGGCGGCTGTTCGTCTTCGGGCGGGGGTTCCGGAAGCGAGCGTCAGCGTCCCCGGGCGTCGCGCGATCAGGAAGTGATCGACGTCGCGGCGATCGAGTCTGTGACGCGCGCGGAGATGCTGAGGGCCGAGGGCGATCTGAACGCCGCGCTCGCCGAGTTCGAGCGCGCGATCGAGGTGAACCCTCGGTTGACGGTGGCGTATCTCGGCGCGGGCGATATCTACAGAGAGCGTGGCGACTATCCGGAGGCGGAGCGCCGGTACGCCCAGGCGGCGCGGACGGAGCCCCAGAACTTTGATGCGCAGTACAAGCACGGGCTGACGCTGCAGCTGCTGAATCGTGTGACAGAAGCGGTCCGGGCGTACCTGAGGGCTCTGTCGATCCGGCCCGAGGACTTCGAGGCCAATCTGAATCTCGCGACGGCTTACCTGCAGTTGCAGGAGCCGGGGCAGGCGTTGCCTTATGCGCAGCGGGCGGTGCGGTTGAATCCTTCGTCGGGTCCGGCCCGTGTGAATCTGGGGTCGGTGTATGCCGCGATGAACCGCCATTCCGAGGCGGTGACGGAGTACCTGCAGGCGGCGGAGCACATGACGCTCTCGGCAGAGTTGCTGCTGAACCTTGCTGACTCGTACGGGAAGACGGAGCGGTACGCGGAGATGCTGGCGACGCTGGAGCAGCTGGTCGCGAGGAATCCGTCGGCGATCGCGTATGAGCGTCTGGGCTTTGCACGTTTCCGGATCAAGGAGTACGACGCGGCTCTGGCATCTTTCCAGAGCGCGCTGGCGATCGACCCGAATCACTATCCGGCACTGAACGGGGTGGGCGTCTGCATGCTGAACCGGTATGTCTGGAGCGATCGGCGAGACCGGGCGGCTCTGGACGAAGCGATGAGGGCGTTGAAGCGTTCGTTGCAGATTCAGCCCAGTCAGCCCCGGATCGTGGAGCTTGTGACGCGCTACGGTTAACGCCGTATGACGCAGAACGAGCAGTTCGCACTTCTTGAGGCCTTTCCGACGCCCTCCGAGCGGCCCTTCGTGGTCGAGCACGTGGCAGAGGAGTTCACGTCTTTGTGCCCCGTCACGGGCCACCCGGACTTCGGGTCGGTCACGGTGAGGTTCGTGCCTCGTGAGCCCGGGTCGGGCGGCACGTGCGTGGAGCTGAAGTCGCTGAAGATGTACCTGCAGGCGTTCCGGAACCAGGGAATCTACTACGAGGCGGTGACGAACCGGATTCGTGACGATCTGGCCCGGCTGATGAACCCTGCGTGGCTTGTCGTCAGGACTGACTGGCGCGGACGCGGGGGTATTCGGTCCACGGTTCGCGCGATGCACGGGGATGTCCCTTCGCACTGGCTTCAGTGATTCAGCACACGCCCTTTCACCCTTCACGGAGACTTTCCATGCCCGGTACCGCTCCCTCGCAGCGCACGCTGATCAAGGACATGGAGCCCTCGTCGCGGATCAAGGGGGCGTTCTCGATCGCGAACGCGCAGATGGGCCGGACTCGGACTGATAAGCCGTACCTGCGATGCCTGCTGGGTGACAAGACCGGGCAGGTGCCGGGACGGATGTGGACGATCGAGGAATCGACGTTCAAGCGGATCCCCACGGACGGGTTTGTGTGGGTCGAGGGGGAGACGCAGAAGTACGACGGCGAGCTGCAGATCATCATCCACGTGATCGACACGTACGACCCGACGGCGGAGGAGATGCGCGAGCTGCTCCCGGCGACGAAGAACGACGTGGATGCCATGTTCGCGGAGGTCGTCGCGCTCTTAGAGACACTTGAGCACCCGGCGATGAAGGCCTTGGCGCGGGTGTATCTTGACGATGCGTTCCTCATGGAGCAGTTCCGGGCTGCGCCGGCCGCCAAGAGCATGCACCACGCGTACCTGGGCGGGCTGCTCGAGCACACGCTGATGCTGATGCGTCTTGCGGATCGCGTGTGCCCGCTGTATCCGAGAATCAGCCGCGACATCGTGCTGATGGGCCTCTTCCTCCATGATCTCGGCAAGACGCGCGAGCTGGTGTACGACCGCGCGTTCTCGTACTCGGATCGGGGGGAACTGGTCGGGCACATCGTCGAGGGGGCGATCATGCTCCACGACAAGGTGCACCAGGTGATCCGGGACCATGGGATACGTGTGCCCGCAAACGCGGCCCTCGTGCTCCAGCACATCATCTTGAGCCATCACGGCGTGCCCGAGTTCGGTGCGGCCAAGATCCCCGCGACGCCAGAGGCGATCCTCGTCTCCATCCTGGACAATCTCGACGCCAAAACGACGATGGCCCTCGTTGCGGCCCGGCCCGACCACGCCGACCAGGATCTGGGGGGGAATTTCACGGAGCGGCAGTGGGCCCTGGATACCAAGCTCTTCCGCCCCGATCCGCTCGCGTGAGGAACACAAGCATCCGGCGCGTCGGTTTCTTCGATACACTCTCCGAGTGCATCGGAGTGCTGCGATGTCAGACGGGGAAGACATCACGATCCGCGTCAACTTCGGGAAGCCGATCCCGCTCTTCCCGCTGGATTCGGTCTCGCTCCTCCCTCAGCAGGTGCTGCCGCTGCACATCTTCGAGCCCAGGTACAGGCAGATGGTCGAGCACGCGCTGGACGGCTCCGGCCAGTTCGCGATGGCGGTGTTCAAGGGGAGCGCGTGGAAGCAGGAGTATCACGGCAGGCCGCCTCTGATGCCGGCGGTCTGCATCGGCCAGATCGCGCAGCACGAGAAGTTGTCAGACGGCCGATTCAACCTGCTGCTGCAGGGCGTGTGCCGCGCACGCATCGCGGAGGAATCGGGGCCGGATGAGTCGCGTCTGTATCGTGCGGCGATGCTGCGTCCGATCGATAGCGCTGCACCCGATGACGAGTCGCTTTCTGAGGCGAGGGAGTATCTGGAGGAGGCACTGGCGGAGGGGCCGCTCTCTCAGTTGGCGGCATCGCGGGCGGTGCTCGAGTATGTACAGAACGTCGAGGTGCCGACATCGGCCCTGCTGGAACTCGTGTCCTTCACGATGCTGAGCGGGAAGTCGCTCCGATACCGCCTGCTGGCCGAGGGGGACATCCTCAAGCGTGCGGCGGTGATCCGCCAGGAACTGGCCTCGCTCGAAGGGCTGATCCGGCGGGCATCAGAACAGCACCCGGAATCGTGGCCAAAGGGGATGAGTTGGAACTGAGCCGAATCGGACTTTGTTCGTATGCTCGTTCGCAAGCAGCCCGATGTGGATCGGAACCAACTGGGGTCGGGTGGGTATTTCCTTGAGAGATGGGGCATCGAAGACGGGTGCCTCGGTGTGCGGATGAGGTACAGAGGAGTGTGGCGGATGAACAGAAGAACAATGACAACAGGCAAGATCTCTCGGCGCGTGGGATGGCTTGCGTGTGCTGCGCTGTTCGGCGCGACGGCGGTTGGATGCAACAACGCGGGACAGGGCGCGGCGTCGGGCGCGGCGATCGGTGCACTTGCCGGGATGGGGCTCGGGTCGCTCTCGGGCAACATGGGCAAGGGTGCCGCGGCGGGGGCGATCATCGGCGGTGTCGGCGGCCTGATCATCGGGGACCAGAACGCGCGTCGGTCAGGGAACAACAAGTATCCGGATTGAGAGGAATCACTCCCGCAGACAAGCCCGGATGCCAACGAGTGCGGCTGGCTCGCGTGAGCGAGAGCGGATCGGCTGATACAGCAGTTGCCCCAAGTTCATAGAAGCGGGAAGGGCCGATGGTCGCCATCGGTGCCGAAGACGATGTTCAGAGGGATCCATACCTCAGTCTGGGCGTCATAGTAAAAATTGAGTTTGATATGGGTTTGCATTCCACTCATGAATCGGCCCTCAAACATGATCCACGCCGAGTCCTTCGATCGGTTGAGCGCGTGCCCTTCTGCCTCCATAAGGCGGCCATGCTTCGGTGCATATACGCTGAACTGAGTATAAAACCCGTGGTGAGGCCACTCACGAGAATTCGCGATGCTTACTAGACCAAACCCTGCGATGATCGAATCAACTCTGAACGATCTCCATTCCACACGCCGTTCATGCGGGTGGTTCCACACATACTCCAACCGCTGCAGCTCACCTGCCTCTGGCGAGAGTGCAGGTAGAGCGGCACTATAGAGATCCCATTCCACGAACGCGTCTACAAGAGCATTGGCCATGCTGTCCGGGACGAGCCCGCGAGATGTCATGTGGTTGTGGTATGTCTGAAAATCAGGAGTGAAGATTGCAGTCAAGATAATGCGGATATCGTCAGAAAGCTGTGCCGCCTTCGCCTCGTCCATGCCTATGGAAATCCACGCATCTCGCGCGGTTCTGCCGAGGAGCGAGGCAACGGAGGCAGAGCTTTCTCCTGTAATTGCCGACCACGTCGTGTCGCCGTCTACCCGATCGGCAGATTGCGTCTCGGCGATACCCTGAGCGGGCTGGCTCGTGAGCATCGATGGGAAAGCGGCATACACAACCGAGCACCCACCAACGACGGCGGCAGACCATGCTCGAATACGCTGTTCATATCGCGTTGTCATAATATGGCCACAAGGGCTTCCCTTTGTGGCCAGACGAGCACGTCTGAGTCATGGATGCGCAATACAGTAGATCGCACCGGGGGTGCCAACACCATTCCAACTGCAACTCTGTCCGGGGTTGCAGCATGTTCCCTGCCCATGCCCGTTCGAGCAGTAGTAGTAACCGCAACAGGTCTGATTACCATAGCATGTGACAACGTGCTTCCAGACACCGTTGCATCTTGTGCCGCAACTGAATGGTGCTTCTTCGACCCCCGTATATCCATCCGCGATAAGCGGGTCTGGAACCTCAATCGGGTCCGAAGCCATCGCGATGGTCGCGCACCCGAGCACAGCCGCGAGTATGCCGACAAGTCGATTCTTCATGCGTCGCTCCTTTGCGAAGACGGGGATACCGAGCGCACACGCGCTGCGGAAAGTGAGTATCCGAGCAGGCCGGCAGCCGCCAGCACGGCGTTGCGCATGAGCGCGCCGGATGCCGATTGATCGAGGCCGAGGCAGCCGCAACTGCCGGAGAAGCCGGCAAGCTTGGCCCGGTAGAGCACGCCGCTGAACATGGCGAGGAGGCAGAGCAGCGCGAGAAATGCCGCACGCTGTCGGAAGCCCGCGATCAGGATCAATCCCAGAATCCATTCAGCCACGACGGTGATTCGAACCAGCTTCGGTGCGGGGAGTGCCGGCAGCGTCGCGTCGATCAGTCTTTGTGCGTCCCTCGAGTCAATCGCTTTGTGTACGGCGGCATACACCAGCATCAGACCAAGCCCGATTGCAAGAATCGAAGCCAGAGAATGTCGAAAACCGAGACCGACGGGGCGACGGGGCGACGGGGCGACGGGGCGACGGGGCGAGATTTGGAGGTTCAGCAGCTCCCATATCTGATCACAATACCACCAGAACGGGCTGGATGCAAGTCCAGGAAGCCAGAAGCATGTGGCATCCATGTGATATGCTCGTTGCATGCGTGTCCTCGGCATCGATCCCGGCCTGCGAATCACCGGCTACGGCTGCATCGTGCACGCCGGCGAGCGGTCGGAGATCGTCGAGGCGGGGGTGATCCGGTTGGTGGCGGCCGGTTCGGAGAGACGCACCGTCTCCGAGCGTCTGATGGAACTGGATGCGGATTTCCGGGGCCTCCTGGATCGTGTCGAGCCGGAGATCGTGGCGGTCGAGGGGTTGTTCGCTCACTACAAGCACCCGGCGACGGCGATCGCGATGGGGCACGCGCGGGGGGTCTTGCTCCTGGCGATCCGACAGCGGGGCGTCCGCCTGATGGAACTCAAGCCGTTGGAGGTCAAGCGGTCGGTCACGGGACACGGCCACGCGAAGAAGGAGCAGATGCAACGGGCGGTGCAGACGCTCTTCGGGCTGTCCGAGCCGCCGACGCCGCATGATGTGGCGGATGCGCTGGCGATCGCGCTGGCGGCGGGGCGACGGGCTTCGTCGGCAATGCTCGCGTGATGGCTGGCGGTACCGGTTTCTCGCATGGTGTGTGGATTCGACCGTAGACACCGCTCCGGAGAGCGGTGCCACAGGGAGCGTGTTCGCTTACACTGTTTGCCGCATGACCGACCAGACCGAGAAACTCGCGGCCCAGGTGCTCATCGTTGAGGACGAGCCGGAGCACGCCGAACTCATGGCCGATGCCCTGCGCAAGCCAGGGCACGTCTGCACGATCGTGAACTCCGTGCCACAGGCCATGGAAGAACTCAAGGGGGGCGGGTTCGACGTGATCATCACGGACCTTCGGATGCCCAACTCGGCGGGCGTGAACGGCATCGCTCCGGACGGCGCGGATGCCGGGCTCCGGGTGCTCCAGGAAGCCCGCAAGCTCCAGCCCACGGCCGAGACGATCATGGTCACGGCCCACGGCGATGTGCCGACGGCCCGGGCGGCCTTCAAGCACGGCGCGTTCGACTTCATCGAGAAGCCGCTGGACCTTGAGGTCTTTCGTTCGCTGGTCAACCGCGCCGCGGAGACCGCGCTCCTGCGTCACGAGTCGGGCACGCTGAGCAATCTGGTGCAGCACGACGGTTTCGAGGGGATCGTCGCTGGCTCGGAGCCGATGCGTCGGATTCTGCGGACCGTCAAGGCGGTCGCGCCCTCGCCCCTGCCGGTTCTCATCACGGGCGAGAGCGGCACCGGCAAGGAGCTCATCGCACAGGCAATCCACCGGCTCTCCAACCGGGCCAAGGCGCGATTCGTTGCGATCAACTGTGCCTCCGAGGCCGAGTCGCTGCTTGAGGACCAGTTGTTCGGGCACGTCCGCGGCGCGTTCACGGGCGCGGAGAAGGACCGCGAGGGCGTCTTCGAGTATGCCTCGGGCGGCACGCTCTTCCTCGATGAGATCGGCGACATGCCGCTGAAGATGCAGGCCAAGCTGCTGCGCGTGCTGGAGACCGGCGAGGTGGTGCGCCTGGGCTCCAACGACACGCGGAAGTCCGACGTGCGCGTGGTCTCGGCGACGAACAAGGACCTGCAGCAGATGGTCCGCGAGGGGACCTTCCGCGAGGACCTGTACTTCCGCATCAACGGGTCGCAGATCTCGCTGCCCCCGCTGCGCGAGCGGCGCGAGGACATCCCGAGGATCGTGCACCACGCGCTGGCGCGGTTCGCAGAGAAGATGTTCCCCGGCAAGCCGGTGCCTGCCGTGACCGACGCCGCGATGATGCGCCTCACCAGTTACACCTGGCCGGGCAACGTGCGTCAGTTGATGAACGTCGTGCAGAACGCGCTGGTGAACGCCGTGGCGGATGCGGATGGGACGATCACGATTGATGCGCGGCACGTGCCGCCCGAGATTCGCGCGCCTGACGAGGGCGAGGAGGTCTCGGGCACGCCGGGCTCGCTCGCCGGCACCTCGCTGGAGCAGATCGAGAAGCGGGCGATCCGCGAGACCCTGCGCCTCACGGGGGGGAATCGCGAGCAGGCGGCCCAGTTGCTCGGCATCGGCGAGCGGACGCTGTATCGGAAACTGAAGGAATACGGGCTTCGCTAGCCAGGAGTCGGACGTGGGCGCCTCAGGCATGAACGGCTTGTCGGCACGCGTCGCGTTCCTGGTCTCGCGCTGGGAGTTGCCGGGGCGGCGGTACTGGTTCGAGCGCGCCGGTGTGCTGGACAACGCGCGGTGGGCGTCGCGCGGGCACGCCGAGTGCCGCGGACGCTGGCATGGGTATCGGCTGCGGCTGAATCTCGCGGATTATCACCAGCGCGGGGCGTATTTCCTCGGGCGGCTGTTCGATCTGCCTGTGCAGGTCGCGCTCTTGCGGGCGATGCGGGCGGGCGATGAGTACCTGGACATCGGCGCCAACATCGGCATGACGGTGATGATCGGCGCGCACGCCGTGGGATCGCGCGGGCGCGTGACCGCGATCGAGCCGAATCCGTCCGTGTGTGCCGAGCTTCGCTCGCATGTGGAGTCCAACGGGCTTCGGTGGGTGCGGATCATCGAGGCGGGCTTCGGCGAGCAGGAAGCGACGCTGACGCTGAGCGTGCCGCCCACGGGGAACACCGGCGCGGGGACGTTCGGCGTGCTGCCTCCCCGCCACAAGGGCAAGACCTCGGCGACGTACACGGTTCCAGTCGTCGTCGGCGACGCCCACATCAAGCCCGAGGGCCCGCCCCTGACAATCAAGATCGATGTTGAGGGATTTGAGACCGCCGCGTTCCGGGGTTTGACGCGGGCGATCACGGCCCGCAAGCCGGCGATCGTCGCGGAGGTCAACCCACAGACGCTGACCGCCTGCGGCTCCAGCGCGGCGGAGTTTCTGGGGATGCTTTGCGGCTGGGGGTATGAGGTGTTTATTCCGGGGGCCGAGGCGCGGGCGATGCGCCGCGGCGAGCGATTCTGGCTCACGCCCGTCGATGCGGCGTGGGTGCCGAAGGACCGGCTTGTGAACATCGTCGCGATCGTCCCCGGCACGGAGCACTGGAAGCGGCTGGCCTCTTCGATCACGGATATACCGCTCGGCACAGCGGAGCCAAGCGCCAACACACCGGAGCACTAGACTGGAGTCCGGCATGCCAAAGACCTTCTCACCGAGATTCGACGATCGCGAGAGCCAGACCCAGCCACCGGGCCCGACAGGCGTCTGGCACCCGTCCACCCTTCCGCAGGGGCCGGCCGGAGTTTGCGCGGCACCACAGGATTCGCGCACCATCGCGTCTGTCACGACCTTTGCCTCCTTCACACCGACCGGTGATGAATGGCAGGAGATGGCGATCTTCTCTAAGGAAGACTTCATCGCTATGGCGAAGGTCGCGGCAAACTACACGGCACCTACACTCGACCTCCGCACACTCGAACGACTGTGCAAGGAGATGGGTATCTCAGGGCGCGCCACGATCAAGACCGTGAACGGAAAGCAGTATGTCGTCCTCAGCGGCTATCCGGGGCTGAGAAAGACGCTGACGGGCACAAGGTACGGGATCAACAACCCGAAGATCGTGCAGATAGGGATCGGGCGTGCATCGATCGTGAAGTCTGCGATCAAGGGTGGCGGGTTCACCGTGATCCTGACGGTTGGCGCCGACATTCTCGAAGCCGTTCTCAAGGACGAGGACCTGATGACGAGCAAGCTGGGATTCACGATCGTGACGGATGTCGGCAAGGCGGGCATGGCCGCGGCGGCTGGTTACATTGCATCGATGATCATTGTGGGAACAGTGTCTGTTGCCGCTGCGCCGCTTGCGGCGGGGATCATCGTGGGTGTCGGAGTCTCGCTGGGTCTGGACAGTCTCTATCCGACCGAAGAGATCGTGGCCAAGATGGAGGAGCAGCGAAAGAAGGCGTCCAGAGCGATCGAGGATGCCGGGCGGACGTGGAACTGGATCAACACAACGCCCGAGGGCGCGATGTGGTTCATGCGTCGGCTTTCGGGCTATTGATCGTGTGTTGGGGCCTTTCGGGCCGCTGCTTGCGATTCCTATGATCGCATCATGAACGAAGGCCACGTCGCCCCCACTGTTTCGTCTCGAGTCCTGCGTTTCGAGGTCGCGACCGCGCCCGGGCGTCCCGATCCCAAGGGAGACTCGGTGCTCGCACAGGCCCGGGCTCTGGGCGTCGGTGTGGAGAGCGTGCGGACTGCCCGCGTGTATCTGATCGAGCCGCATTCCGGCGGCACGCGCGAGTCGCTCGCGGGGATCTCGTCCCGGTTGCTGGCGGATCCTGTGGTTGAGACAGCGCGCGAGGGGATCTCCCCCACCCCTGCCGACGCGGTCACGATCGAGGTCCATCCCCAGCCGGGCGTGATGGACCCGACGGCCCAGTCCGTGGCGGAGGCGATTGCCGATCTGACGGGAAGCGCAGCGCACGTCTCGACGGGCTGGCGATATGACTTCCGGGGTGTATCCGCTGCGGACGCGGCGTCATTCGCTCGGCGGGCCCTGGCGAACCCCGTGATCCACGAGATCCGCGAGCGTCCGTTCCATCCGGACGCGCTCCCGACCGGTCACGCGTATGTGCTGAAGATCACGCACGTGCCGATTCGCGACCTTGACGATACCGCGCTCACTTCTCTCTCGCGCACCGCCCATCTCTTTCTCTCGCTGGACGAGATGAAGGCGATCCAGACCGAGTTCCGGCGCGTTGGCCGTGATCCCACAGACATCGAGCTTGAAACCCTCGCTCAGACGTGGTCCGAGCACTGCGTCCACAAAACGCTGAAGAGCCGCATCAGGTACGAATCGCCGGGCACGGCAACGGACGCGATCCGCTGGAGCGGCCGCCCCGGGCACACGGTCAACGCGGACGGAACGGTGACGATCGAGAATCTGCTGAAGTCCACGGTCGCGGCAGCGACGTTCGAGCTGATCGACGAGGGGATCGATTGGACGCTCTCGGTCTTCAAGGACAACTCGGGCGTGATCGCGCTGGACGACACATGGGCCGTGTGCATCAAGGTCGAGACGCACAACCACCCCTCCGCGATCGAGCCCTACGGCGGCTCTGCAACGGGTGTTGGCGGGTGCATCCGCGATGTCATCGGCACGGGCCTGGGCGCGAAGCCGATCGCGAACAGCGATGTGTTCTGCGTGGCGTATCCGGATCGCTGGACGGAGGGCGCGCCTCGCGAGGGCGTGCGGGCTCTGCCCAAGGGGACGCTGCACCCGCGCCGGATTCTCGGCGATGTGGTCGCGGGCGTGCGCGATTACGGCAATCGGATGGGGATTCCGACGATCTCGGGCGCGGTCGCGTTTGATGATCGCTACATCGGGAACCCGCTGGTCTTCTGCGGATGCGTCGGGCTGCTACCCCGGAACCGCGTCAAGGGCGCGGCGCGGGCGGGCGATCTCATCGTCGCGCTTGGCGGGCGCACCGGACGCGACGGGATCCACGGAGCGACGTTCTCCTCCGCTGAGCTGACGGACTCGCACGCGGACGAGTTTGGGCACGCGGTGCAGATCGGCAACGCGATCGAAGAAAAGCGGACGCTGGACGCGATCCTTCGGGCCCGCGATGAGCACGGCGAGCCGCTCTACCACGGGCTGACCGATTGCGGCGCGGGCGGGTTCTCCTCCGCCGTCGGCGAGATGGGCGCGACGCTGGGCGCGGCGGTGGACCTTGATCGTGCGCCGCTGAAGTACGACGGGCTCTCCTACACGGAGATCTGGATCAGCGAGGCCCAGGAGCGCATTGTGCTCGCGGTGCCTGCGGCGAATCTCGATTCGCTCCGACGGATCTGCGACGAAGAGGGTGTGGAACTCTCCGTGCTCGGCACCTTCGGCACACCGGGCGCGGAGCTTGTGCTTCGATACATGGGGACCGAGGTCGGACGGCTTTCGATGCACTTCCTGCACGAGGGGATCCCGACACCCGTGCGCGATGCCTCGTGGTCGCCCTCTCCCGCGAAGGGGCGCGCAGCAACTCCCCGCCCTTCGACGCGCGACGCGCTCCTCGCGCTTCTCGCGCATCCGGACATCGCGTCGAAGCACTGGATCATCCGGCAGTATGACCACGAGGTGCAGGGCAACACGATTCTGAAGCCGCTCGTGGGTCCGGGTGGGATCGGGCCGGGTGATGGTTCGGTGATCGAGCCGATCCCGGGGAGCGGGCGGGGGATCGCGATCTCGTGCGGGTTGCAGACGCCCGTGGGTGATCCTGAGATCGGGGGCGATCCGTATCAGATGGCTCTCGCGGCGATCGACGAGTGTGTGCGGAATCTCGTGTGCGTCGGCGTGGACCCGGGGCGCATCGCGATCCTCGACAACTTCTGCTGGCCGAGTTGCCAGAAGCCGGAGAACCTCGGCTCACTTGTGCGTGCCGCGGAGGGGTGCTACGACGGAGCGAAGGCGTATGGAACCCCGTTTGTGTCGGGGAAGGACTCGCTCAACAACCAGTTCACGACCGAGGACGGGCGGACGGTGCAGATTCCGCCGACGCTCTTGATCACGGGCATGGGGATCGTGCCGGATCTGTCGTGCGTCTGCACGTGCGACGCGAAGCGGGCGGGTTCAGAGGTCGTGCTGATCGAGCCGCGGGCTTCAACGCACGGGCTTGGGGCTTCGCGGTACGCGTCGATGTTCGGCGTCGGTGCGTCCGATGGGGAAGCGGAGATTCCTTCGGTGGATCTTGCTTCCGGGCCTGAGACGGCGCGCCTGATCGCGGCCATGGTTCGTGAACGGCTGGTTCGCTCGGCCCATGATGTCTCGGATGGGGGGCTGCTGGTGGCGCTGTCGGAGATGCTCATCGGGACGCACGGTGGCGATGCGACGCTCGGGCTGCGGATCGAGGCGTCGCTGGGAGCGTCGCACGGATTCGCGTTCTCTGAGGCGCCCTCGAGGTATGTGATCGAGGTTGAGGCGCGGCAGCGTGCACGCATCGATGAGATGGCGGCGAAGGCGGGGGCACGCGTCGTTCGGATCGGCACGCTCGATGAGTCCGGTTCGATCACGTGGCCCGCTGCGGGCCTTGATGTCAGGGTTGATGATCTTGCCCGCGCGTGGCGCGGCACGCTGGACTGGTGATGGTTCGGCACGAGCGTTGTGCGCCCATTGATCTCTTTGAATGCAAAGCGGCCCCGATCGGGTGATCGGGGCCGCGTCGTATCGAGTGGTGAGAACGGCGAGAGATCAGCGAGTGCCGGAGAGAGAGACGCCGGTCGCGTTGCCCGGCTTGGTGGGAGTACCGATCACACCGACCTCGGGCGTTGCCAGAGGAGCGGGCGGCGCGTAGAACATGCCGGCGGTCTCGGGCAGGCCGTAGAGCTCGGGGTGGAGGTACTTGCCACGCGCGGCGACGGGCTTCTCACGCTCGACGACCGGGGGGTTCTGCTGGACCCAGAGGTCGTTGCGTGTCGCGGTGACGGTCCAGGAGACCTTCATGCCGGGGACGCCGCCCGAGATCACGAACTCGTTGTCGGAGACTTCGCTGGCGATGTGGAGCATGGGTGCCGGCGCGCCGATGGGCGTGAGCTGGTACTGGGGATCGGTGTTGATGTCATCGAAGTAGTGCGGAAGTTCGACGACTGCTGAGCCGGTGCCGTCGAGCACGACGGTGCCACGGTAGATGAGATAGGGCTCGGGGCTCTCGATCGCGTAGTGAACGAGGAACTTGTTGGCGGGATCGTTGGGGTGATCGATGACGAAGCTCTTGGCACCGGAAGCGCCGGTGGCACCGTTGCTGAAGACGCCGAAGCCGTTCATGGTGGAGGTAATGCCGAGCACACCGTAGACGACGCCCGCTGAGTCACCGTTGCCGCGGCCCGCGACGCCGACCGCGTTGAAGGAGTTGGCGATGCCGGAGACGCCGATGGTGTTGGCGCCGTTGGTGGAGGAGTTGGTCACTCCCGCGACGCCGGTGCCGATCGACGAGTTTGCCTGGCCGAAGACTCCGTAGGTCTGGCCAGTCGCCGAGGGAGCAAGCCCGTAGACGCCGCGTCCTGAGCTGGAGTTTGTCTGACCGAGCACGCCGTTGCCGGGTCCAGTGGTGGCGTTGTGCAGGCCTACCACACCTCGCCCATCGGTCGAGTTCGACTGGCCGTAGAAGCCGGAGCCGGTTCCGGTCGTTGCGTTCGAGAAGCCGATCGCACCGCGCCCGGCGGGCGAGAGGACCTGGGCCCAGAGGCCGTAGACGGTGCCCGTTGAGGTGTTGTTGACGGCGTTGATGGCGCGAGAGGGGCCGTTGGCCTGGATGCTGAAGGGGAAGAGGGGCGTGCCGACGCCGATGCCGACGTTTCCACCAGTGAAGAAGATGTCGGTGTTGTTGCCAGCGAACTGCCAGTCGTTCTGTGCCTGCGCCGTTCCGGCGCAGAGCGCAATCGACGATGCGGCGGCGAGTGTGTATGCGGCGAGCGTGCGAACGTTCATAAAGACCTCCTTTGGATGGCCTCTCTGTGGGAGGCCCTTGGATCGACCGGCAAACCTAGCTTCCCCGGCGCACACGGGCGACGGGTGTGTCTCCCCGGACCCGCGTTGGCGTTCATCGCGTGTCTCCGGGGTTTCTGTGCTCGAATCATACCGTAAGTTCAGGCAAGACAAAGAACTCGGCAATCGGTCTCGATGTGGGACGTGCCGCAGCGCTGCCGCCCGTGCGCGGCGGTACCACCCGGATTGTCGGTTCACTTGGTCGGCGGTTCGCGAGGGTTGACGCCACAAGATAACCGGCGCGGACCGGAGATGGCCGCGATCTTTGCGCGTGCTGGCCACGGTGCCGGTCGGTCCGGGGCCGGCTGCGCGGCAGGGTCCCCTGGCGGTCTGATCGGTTCGGGCTTGCAGCCAGAGCGATCTGAGACCAGAGCGATCTGAGACCAGAGCGATCTGAGAAAGGTGTGATACAGTGGCGACCGATGGCGAAGCGACGCGAACGAATCACACGGAGCCCGGACCCGGATGCGCCCTCGCCGCTGCATGGCGTGGCGGACGGCGTCTTGTTCGAGATTTCGTCAGAGGTGTGCAACCAGGTCGGCGGGATCTACCAGGTCCTTCGCTCAAAGGCGTCGTTGATCACGGCGCGCTGGCCGAATCGCTACTGGCTGGTGGGTCCGTATATGGAGCAGAAGGCATCGGTCGAGTTCGAGCCGTCCCGACCTCCCCGGTGGCTCGGGCGGGTGCTGGAATCACTCGAATCCGAGGGAATCAGGATCCACCACGGGCGGTGGCTGATCGCCGGGAACCCACGCGTGCTGCTGATCGAGCGTGCGGTGCAGTGGCAGGAGATCGACAAACTCAAGTTTGAGTTGTGGTCTGAGCACTCGATCGAATCGCCCGGCGGAGACCGGCTGGTGGACGAGGCGATCGTGTTCGGCGACAGTGTCAGGCGGTTCCTCACGCGTGTCTGCGAGATGCGCTCGGCATCCGCCGGCGACCAGGCAATCGATGACCCTTCGGAGGAGCCATCGCACGGTGCCCAACGAAGGATCATCGCGCACTTCCACGAGTGGCTCGGTGGGCTTGCGATCCCGATGATCCGCAAGGCCAAGCTCCCTGTTGCGACGGTGTTCACAACCCACGCGACACTCCTGGGCAGGTACATGGCATCGAGCGAGGAGGGGTTCTACGACCGGCTGTGGTCAATCGACAACGCGGCGGAGGCGGGCAAGTACAACATCAAGGGGATCCACGGCTACGAGCGGGCATGTGCGCACGGGTCGCACGTGTTCACGACGGTCTCGCCGATCACGGGTGAGGAGTGCGGCGCGCTGCTCGGGCGCGTCCCGGACCTGTTCACGCCGAACGGACTGAATGTCTCGCTCAACAACGTGGGGCACGAGTTCCAGACGCTGCACGCCACCTACAAGGAAGCGATCCATCGGTTCGTGATGGGGTACTTCTTCCCGTCGTATGCCTTCGACCTCGACCGCACAATCTACATGTTCACGAGCGGGCGATTCGAGCCGAAGAACAAGGGGTTCGATCTCTGCCTGGAGGCCCTCGCACGCCTGAATGCGCAGATCAAGGAGTTTGATCTCGGGCTCAACGTTGTCTTCTTCATCGTCACGCAGAGACAGACGCGGACCATCGACCCAGAGTCGCTGCGGCTGCGGGGCGTGCTCAACGAGCTCGACAACGTCTGCAACAGCATCCTCGAAGGCGTCGGCAAGCGGATGTTCCCGCTCGCGGCGTCCGGCCAGAGGGCGAACCTCGACGCGCTCGTCGATCCGTACTGGTCCCTGCGCTATCGGCGGATGCAGCAGGCCTTCCGAAGAAACGGCCTCCCGCCCGTCGTGTCGCACCACGTCGAGGGCGACTGGTCCGACCCGGTCCTGAGCCACATCCGGCATCTCGGGCTCTGCAATCGCCCGGATGACCCCGTGAAGATCGTCTATCACCCGGAGTTCATCTCGCCGACCAGCCCGCTCTGGGGCATGGACTACGACCAGTTCGTGCGCGGCACGCACCTGGGCGTTTTCCCGAGCGCGTATGAGCCGTGGGGATACACGCCCCTGGAGTGCATGGCGGCGGGAACGCCCGCGATCACCTCAGACCTTGCGGGCTTCGGCGGGTATGTCGCCGACCGCCACCCGGATCACGACGCGTGGGGCATGACCGTGCTCAAGCGGCGTGGGCGCGGGTTTCATGAGGCGGCGGCTGATCTGGCCCGCTGGATGCTGGCGTACTGCCGCCTTGATCGGCGCGGACGGATCGCGATGCGCAACGCGGTCGAGAGCAAGAGCTGGGACTTTGACTGGAGCCGCCTCGGTTCGGCATATCACCGGGCGCACGATCTCGCGCTCGAGCGGCTTGCGCGCGAGTCCGGGGAGTTGCGATGAGCGCGGACAAGAAGCATGGCGGAGCCGCGGGAGAATCGGGCCCGGCTTCGAAGCCCCATGTTGAGTTGCACACAGACGGGGCATGCTCTGGAAATCCCGGCCCGGGTGGCTGGGCGTATGTGCTGAAGCACGGGGTCTCCGGGAAGGAGCGTGCCGCGAGCGGGGCTGAGCATGACACGACGAATAACAGGATGGAACTCCGCGCGGTGATCGAGGGGCTCTCGGTGCTGAAACGCCCGAGTGTGGTTGATCTTTATTCCGATTCCAAGTACGTGCTGGATGGGCTCAAGAGCTGGATCCACGGCTGGAAGAAGAAGGGGTGGAAAACAGCCGACAAGAAGCCGGTGAAGAACCAGGACCTCTGGATGGCGCTCGACGCGCTCTCGTCGCGTCACGAGATCCGCTTCCATTGGATCAAGGGTCACAGCGAGCACCCCGAGAACGAGCGCTGCGATCGCATGGCGGTCGAGGCGAGAGAGGCGCTCGTGAAGGGCTCTGGGCATCGCGGTCCGACCTGAACACACGTCTGAAAGACTCATCCGAAAGACAAAGAGGCCCCGGCGGCATGCCGGGGCCTCGTCTGTTTGTGCTGAACGTGAACGGCTCAGTTGCGCCTGCGGGAGGCGAAGAGCCCAGCGACACCCAGCAGCGCGAGAGCGCCGGGGGTGGGAACATAGCCGTTGTATGTCGGCAGGTGGATCTCACCATTCTGCGTGAAGTTCTCGACGGCCACGGAGCCGGCGATGAAGTTGCCGTTGGTCAGGTGCGCATTCGGCGCAAGGACCGCACCGTAGAGGGCTCGCTCGATGTTGAGCGTCTCTGCCTCGTAGAAGTTCCAGAGGATCTTGGAGGCATTGGCCGGGTTGAAGCCGCCGAGGAAGTTGCCCTGGTTGTGCGTGATGCTCGTTCCGGAGACGTTGATGATGACGCTGGCCGCGCTGTTCATCGCGATATCGAACTGCTGCACGAAGCCGTTGCCGAACAACTGATTGCCGTTCACGTTGAAGACAGCGACGCCGTCTACGTTCGCAACGGCGGAGAAGTTGACAGGGGCCGGTGAGCCCATTGGGATCGAGACCGTGTTGGTCGCGACAAGGCCAGCGAGGTGGTTCGAGATCCACTGCACCTCTGAGCGAGCCGCAGAAACGATCGACGCCGCACCGGGATCGTTGATCTGCACGCCGCCACCGTTGAAGTTGACGTTGCCGGTGCGAGTGCCGCCGAGGCGGAGGTTTCCGGCCTCCATCTGGACGTTGCCGCCGTTGAGGTTGCGGCCGACGATGAGGACATCGACGCCGAGGTGGCTCGGGCGGTGGAGCATGGTGCCGTAGTTGGACGCGCCGGTGTTCAGGTCACGCCCGACCATGGTGCGCCCTTCGACCTCCTGGGTCGAGGTGAGATCGTTGAAGACGATCAGGTTCCAGTTGGAAAGGACATCGGCACTGGCGGAAACAGCCATAGCCCCCGCGCTGAGCGCGGCGAGAACAAACTTTGAACGCATCGGGTCTCTCCTCATCTATCGGGTGGAATCGTCATGGCACCGGGCTATGACCCCCGGCGCATCTCTCGTGCAGATCTTACGAGCGTACTCCTTGCGTGGATTGGCCCAACAGCATTTCAGATAGATTCACCGGGCCATTTCGCGCATCGCTCACAGTTGAACTCTCGCTCGACACCCCAGATTGCCCTGTTTCACAGACACTGGTCGAAGCCGCCTATACCCGCGTGGCCTCACTCGCGGCACATCTCAAGCAGAAAGGCCCCGGCATGCGATGCCGGGGCCTTGTGAAGGATGCGCTGGTTGTCTGGCTTATGGTGGGCGAAATGAAACTTACGGGAATATGCCGCGGGCCTCGTAGGCCTTCTGGAGGCGCTCCAGCGCGGCGGCGTACGCAGCGGTGCGGAGGTCGCAGTTGTACTTGCGGCGTGCATCGCGCGTGCGTCCGGCGGCCTTGACCATGTGCTTGTTGAGTTCGCGGTCGACGCGCTCGAGTTCCCAGGTCTGGAAGGTCTTGTTCTGGACCCACTCGAAGTAGGAGACGGTGACGCCGCCCGCGTTGCACAAGATGGCGGGGAGGACCTCAATGCCGCGCTTCTGGAGGATGCGCTCGCCTGCCGGCGTCGTCGGGGCGTTTGCGCCCTCGGCGACGACCTTGCAGTTGAGCATGTTGGCCTCGGGCTCCTGGATCATCTGCTCGAGTGCGGCAGGGATGAAGACGTCGACCTGGGTCTTATAGAACTCTTCCTTGGAGATGGTGGTGGCCTTGCTATAGCCGGCGACGCCGCCCTTCTGGTGGACGTACGCCGCGAGATCGTTGGCGTCGATGCCCTTGTCGTTTCGGATGAAGCCGGTGTGGTCGGCCACAGCGGTCATCTTCGCGCCCTTGTCCTGGAAGATCTTGCCGGACCAGGAACCGACGTTTCCGAAACCGAGAACGCTGAAGGTGCTCGTCTCGGGCTTGAGCTTGAGTTCGGGGAGCATCTCGACGAGTGTGTCGACGACACCCTGGCCGGTGGCCTTCTCGCGACCGAGCGAGCCGCCGTACTCGATGGGCTTGCCGGTGATGACCGCGCCGGGATTGTGCCCGCCGATCTCGGAGAGGAAGGTGTAGGTGTCGGCGATCCAGGCCATGTGCTGGCTGTTGGAGCCGACGTCGGGAGCGGGGATGTCGTAGTCCGGGCCGATCTGGTGGGCGATCGCCGCGGTGAAGCGGCGGACGATGCGCTCCATCTCGGTCGCGGAGTGCTTGCGGGGATCGACCTTGATGCCGCCCTTGCCGCCGCCGTAGGGGACGCCGACGAGGGAGCACTTCATGGTCATCAGGAACGCCAGCGACTTCACGTCATCCAGGTGCACGTCGTGGTGGAAGCGGAGGCCGCCCTTGTAGGGGCCGAGCGCGTTGTTGTGCTGGACACGGTACCCCTTGAAGAGCTCGTACTTGCCTGAGTCCATCTTCACGGGGAAGTGGACCATGATCTCGTTCTTGGGCTGCGCGAGGATGAGGCGGAGGTACCGGGGAAGATCCATGATCTCCGCGGCGTGGAGCATGGAGCCCACGGTCTGCGTGTAGAGATTGTTGGGATCGTCGGGCAGACCGACATCGTGGAGAATGCCGTTGCTGGACTGTTCAGCCGCGTGCGCCTTGGGCGCCGTCATGGTGGTCATGGCACTTTTCCGAAACGGGTGATCGGTAACCTGATGCTTCGGGCCTTCGAGGACGACTCGTGCCCGGATTCCAAACAGGGGCCGCTCTGACCATTCAGGAGCGGTCTACATTCTTGGCCGTCGCAGCGTGCGAATCGACAAGAATCCGTCCCGTCCTTTGGGCCAAAGCCGCATGATCCTGTACTTCGCATCCGATCTGGTATGGGCGACCCGAATCAAGGCGACGGCGGAGGATCTGGGGCTGCCATGCCGCCCCGTCCGGAACCCCGACATGCTCGCCCAGCGTCTCGCGGACTCGGCCCCGGTCGCCCTGATTCTGGACCTGGAGACGGAGGAGGCGGGGCTGGAACTCCTCCGCACGCTCCGGGCCGACCCGGCCGGAGGGAGACTGCGGGTCCTTGCGTTCGCGCCACACGTCAAGAAGGACCTGATGCAGCAGGCACGGGACGCCGGGGCTGATGAGGTGATCACGCGGGGCGCGTTCGACCACAACCTCGTTGATATTCTGGTTCGGCTCGCGGCGAGCGCGTGAGACTCGGATCGCACGCGGCCGGTAAGCCCGAAACGGATCATGGCACGAGGGCATCTCAGGCGTGCTGGTTCTCTGAATCACGAGGGAGACTCACCATGACGACGGCAGCAGAGATCGGAACAGTGCGGCTTTCACGCCGCTCGGCGTTGGGGCTTGCGGGGCTTGGCGCGGCGACCGCCGCTCTAGGCGGGTTCGGACGGGGCTCGCACACGTTGTCCGAGCCGGGACCGGATCCCTCGCTCCAAGGCGCAGGCTTCTATCGCATGCGTCTCGGCGAGTTCGATCTCTTCCTGATCAGCGATGGTGCATTCAGGTTCGAGGACCCTCAGGCGGTTCTGGCCTCTGACACAGGGGCGGCCGAGTTTGACGATGCGCTCCGTGAGGCGTTCCTGCGATCTGATCATGTCATGGGTCAAGTCAACACGCTTCTCGTGCGGACGCCGGACGCGACCGTCCTTGTGGACACGGGGTGCGGCGAGTTGTTCGGCCCGGCGACCGGGAAGTTGCTCTCGAACATGGCACGGGCCGGCTTCAAGCCGGGCGACATCGATGCGGTGGTCCTGACGCACGCGCATCCCGATCACTTCGGCGGGATTGTTGGGGGTGGAGCCGCGGACGCGTTCGCGAAAGCCCGTTTCTTCGTGTCCCGCGACGAGCACGATTTCTGGCGGGGGCCGGCTCCGGACCTCTCGCGGTCACCACTGCCCAAGCCGATGCTCGATCAGTTCATCCAAGGGGCGAACGCTGCGTTCGACGCGATGAAGCCGCGGCTCGACCTGATCGGCGACAAAGACCAGATCGCGCCGGGCGTGCATGCGATGCTGCTCGGAGGTCACACGCCGGGGCACATCGGTCTGCGGATCGCATCCGGGAGCGAGGAACTGGTCTACGTCTCCGACCTGGTCCATCACGTCTCGTTCGGGATGACTCATCCGGAATGGCGCGTGGCATTCGACTACGACCCGGAGGAGGGTTCCCGGGTTCGACGCCGTGTGCTCGATCGCATCGCCTCGGACCGCGCGTTCATCTCGGGGTCACACCTGCCGTTCCCGGCGTTCGGACACGTGCGCCAGCGCGGCAAAGGGTTCGAGTTCGCACCGACGCAGTGGATGTGGTGATCCCGGATCGAGTACGTCTCTCGCAGAACACGCCATCACTTCTGATCGGGGGGCGGCACAGCATCGCTCGCCGGCTGGGCGTCCGGCGGCGGAGTCTCCTCGGCATCCTCCTGCTTTCCCGGGTCTGCAAACTTCAGGAAGGGGATCGTCGAATCGATGTTCTCGAGCGTCTTGCGGAGCGACGCGAGGTGGCGATCAAGAGATGCAAGCGATCTGTCAACGGACTGGAGCGTCTCGTTCATGGAGATCAGTGATTCATCGATCGACTGGATGGTTTCGAGCCGCGCTCGGGTGTTGTCGATTTGCGCCTGGAGATCGGCGAGCTTCGGATTCACGGTCTCGAGTTGAATGAGCAGTTGCTCGGTCCGGTCGAGTTGGTCGTTGGTGACGCGCAGATCATCCCGGATGTCACGGATGTTCTCGAAGACGCATCCACCCTGCAACAACCCGAAGAGAGCAACAAGGAGCGACAAGCTTGCACGGCGTGTGTGGATCTTCATGGTGCCTCAGGATAGGGTGAACCCCCGACCGCCGCTGCGCATGAGCCACAGTTCGATGAAGTGACTTCTGATGTCCGATCGCCACACGAATGAGCCGCAGCGAGACGCAGGAACGCCTGCGATCACACTTCGCGATGTTGCGTGGGAGGATGTGCCCGCGCTCTACCTCATGCAACTCGACCCGGATGCGAATCGGATGGCCAGCACCAAGGCGCGTGATCGCGCCGAGTTCGAGCGTGTGTGGCTGCGCAATCGGGCGGATCCGACGATCGTGGCCCGCGTGATCGTTCGCGATGGAAGGGTGATCGGCGGCATCTCGAGGTTCAGCGCTGATGGGCACGACCATGTGGGCTATTGGATCGAGAGATCGGAATGGGGAAAGGGCGTGGCGACAAGCGCGCTGCACGCGTTCCTCGCTGAGATCGAAGCCCGCCCGATCTACGCCACCGTCTCGGTCACGAATGTCGGCTCGATCCGCGTTCTGGAGCGGTGCGGCTTTGTCCGCACGGGAACTCGCACCGAGCCGGAGACCGAGAGGTACATCGCGGGCGAGGTTGCGTTCTACAGACTCGACTGAGCACGGACCAGGTCGCGTACACCGTCGCGAACCTCAACCCGGATGAGCATCACCCCCCGCGGGCTTCGTCCTCGAGCTGGATGCCAGCCAGCGCGGTCATGGGATCCGGCGCGAAACGGAAGACCTTGTCCAGGCCCGTGACCATCATCACGGACCAGACCTCGTCCGTGACGGCGCAGAGCTTCAGGATCCGTCCCGCAGCCGCGAGGAGCTTCCGGATCCGGAGGAGCTGCGCCAGATTCGAGGAGTTGAGATAGGACACGCGACCGAGGTTCAGCACCACGTGGGGCGTCGCGTCCGGCTCCAATGAAGCCAGGCGATCGGCGATCGCGTTCAACTCCTCCGAGAGCATGGGCTCGTCGGAGAGCTCGGACAACACAATGTCATCTGACCATTCGATCGCCATACTGGAGCCATTCTACCCCTGCACCGAGCATCATGCGGTAGGAGTCTGGTCGGAGTCTTCCTCGACCCGAGCGACCGCGATCGCCTCATCGCCATCGTGCAGGGAAACGACCCGGACGCCCTGTGTGCCGCGCCCGATGACGGAAATCGAGGATGCGGGCAATCGGACGAGCTGGCCACCCTTGGTGACGACCACGATCTCGTCGGAGTCTCTGACACCCAACGCGGCAACGGAGAGCCCGTTTCTTTCCGAAGTCTTGATATCGGCGCGGCCCTTGCCCCCCCGGGTCTGGGAGTACATCTTGCCGCTCTCCGGGGCGACGCGGTACTCGTCGAGCGCGGTGCGTTTGCCGTAGCCGTTCTGGGTGACGGTCAGCAGCGTGAGCGTGGGATCCTGCGTGATCAGGTCTCCCTCCGCGTCCTCGACCATAGGGATCGGTACGACGCCGATGACCTTATTCCCCTCTTCGAGTTCGATTCCCTTGACGCCCGCCGCGGCTCGGCCCATCAGACGCGCGTCCTGCTCGTTGAAGCGGATGGCCATGCCGTTCGCGGTCGCGAGAAGGATGTCGTCGTTTCCGTCGGTGAGGGTGACGGCCAGGAGCGAGTCGCCCTCTTTCAAACCGACGGCGATGATGCCGCCCCGGTTGACGTTGCGATACTCCTTGAGCGCGGTGCGCTTGACGATGCCCCCCTCGGAGACGAAGGTCAGGAACTGGCTGGACGACTCGAAGTTCTTGACGGTGAGGAACGCGCGGCAGCGCTCACCCTCGCGGAGATCGAGGAGATTGACAAGTGCCCGGCCCTTCGACGTGCGGTTCATCTCCGGGAGCTCAAAGACGCGCTTCTTGAAGACGCGACCCGTGTTCGTGAAGCAGAGCAGGTCGTCGTGTGTGGATGCGACGAAGAGGTGCTCGATGAAATCGTCGTCCTTGGCGTCGGAAGCGATGATCCCCTTCCCGCCGCGATTCTGCGTCCGGTACGTGTCGAGGGGGACACGCTTGGCGTACCCCGCGTGAGAGATCGTGACCGCGACATCGTGCTCCTGGATCAACGCGCCGACGTCGATGTCCTCCGCAGCTTCTTCGATGCGGGTGACGCGGGGCGCGCTATAGCGGGCACGCATGTCGGCGCAATCGCTCTTGATGATGTCAAGGACGAGTTGCCCATCGCCGAGGATCCGCTCGTAACCCTCGATCTCATTGACGACGCTGTGATACTCGCCGGTGAGACGCTCGATCTCAAGCCCGGTCAGCTGGATCAATCGCATGTTGCCGATGGTCTCGGCCTGAAGGCGGGAGAGCGCGACGCCGCCCTGCGATTCGGCGGCACGGAGCTGACGCTGGAGACGCTCGGGGAGCGCGGCGTGGTGCGGGTGCGTCGGCGGGATGCGGAACCGACGCTCCATCAGGCGCTGGATCGCCTCTTCCCGCGTGCTGCTGGCGCGAATGATCCGGATCACCTCGTCGATGTCGCAGACCGCGTAGATCAGCGATTCGAGCACGTGGGCTCGCTTCTTTGCTTCGCGGAGGAGGAAGCCCGTACGCCTGCGGATGACCTCGACCCGGTGGTTGATGTAGCAGTCGATCATCTCTCTGAGACCGAGCGTCCTGGGACGCCGCCCGACCAACGCGATGTTGATGATGCTGAAGGTCTGCTGGAGCGGCGTGTGCTCGTAGAGCTGCCTCTCGACAACAGCGGGGTCCGCGCCCTTCTTGAGCTCGATGACGATGCGTGTCTGTGCCTCTCGACCGGACTCGTTGCGGACGTCCGAGATGTTCTCCAGACGCTCTTCCTTGACGCCCTCGACGATCTTCTCGACGAGGCCATTCTGGCCCAGCCCGTAGGGGATTCTGTCGATGACGAGCTGGTCACGCCCGGACTTGGTCTGTTCGACGTGGCAGATGCCTCGAACGTAGACGCGCCCACGCCCCGAGGAGTACGCCTCGATGATGCCGGCGCGGCCCATGATGACGCCGCCCGTAGGGAAATCCGGACCCTTGATCCCAAGTCGCGTCACCTTGCCGTCGGCATCGACCTCGTCGGTCATGAGCTCGCCGAGGGAGATCGTCGGCTTCTCGATGACGCGAACGATCGCGTCGAGCACCTCGGTCGGGTTGTGCGGCGCGAGCGACGTCGCCATGCCGACGGCGATGCCGAGCCCCCCGTTGATCAGCAGGTTCGGGAACCTGCCCGGGAGCACCGTCGGCTCCATCAGGCGGTCGTCGTAGTTGGGTTGCTCATCGACGGTCTCGAACTCAAGATCAGCCAGCATGTCCACTGCGGCGTGCGTGAGGCGTGCCTCGGTGTAACGCATGGCCGCGGGCGGGTCGCCCTCGATCGATCCGAAGTTGCCCTGCGGATCGATCAGCGGAACTCGCATCTTCCATTTCTGGGCCATGCCGACCATGGTCGGATAGATCACGCTCTCGCCGTGCGGGTGGTAGTCGCCTGATGTGTTGCCGGCGATCTTCGCACACTTGAGGTGCTTCTTGTTCGGACGCAGCTTCAGCACGTTCATCGCGACGAGAATCCGCCGCTGAGAGGGCTTGAGACCATCGCGGACATCGGGCAACGCCCGGTCCATGATGGTGCTCATCGCGTAGGTGAGGTACGAATCCTTCAGCTCTCTGCCGATGTCGGTGTCCATCATGCGCCCGGTTTCATCGGGCGCCGGAGATGACGATCCGTCGTTGGTCACGATGTCCTGTTCGGCCATGCGGCGGGGCTCCCGGAACGCGCCTTGGCGCGCTCCGGAATGGTAGGTTTCACACCCCTCAGAATCCCGGTTTCCACCCCTGAATCGGCCCTCTTTCCGAGCATTTCAGCGAGATGACCGGGGCGGATGCGAGACACGTCACCTCTCCCCATGGACGCCGGATTCCGCAGTGGCTTCCCTACCCGATTCGATGCCCGTTTCGGCCTCCACGCTGCCAATCCCATGAGCGTTAGGACCCGCCCTCGGCGAGGGTGACACGACATCCAGCAGGTCGCAGAGGATCAGAATCGCGAGCGCGCCGGACTCAGGCGGCATGCGCTGATCCCAGAGCGATGCACGCACACCGCCATGTGCTCGCTCGGGGGATGCGTACATGTGACACGTCGCCTCGTCCGCCGTCAGCGAACCAATGAACCGAACACCGCCGAGCAGACGCGCGAGTTCTCGAGGCAGATCCTCGGCCGGCGTCAGACGGGGATCGACCATCATGGAAGAGGCCGCGGCGATCGCGCGGAGAGACTGGGCCGTCGGGAGTGGGTTCGATGCCCCGGTGAAGAGGATCCCCCCCACCATGTCCGCGCCATCGTCGCCGCCGTCTTCGGGCCTTATCTGGTGCGTCCAGATGATCGCCCTCATCTGGCGGAGCGACTCAGAGGCAGGAATCGGACCGTCTCGTGGCGCGAGCGCCTGTTCCGCCCAGAGCAGCCAGGGCATCTGTCCGACGAGCATCGGCGCGGGCGTGCTCAGGAACGCCTCGCGAACGAGCTTCGTCGCCATCGTGACATGCTCCGGCGAGCCGGACCACCGAGCCCGAACCGACATGCCCCAGGCGAGAAACGAGCGTTCCGGCCCGGAGAGCGAACCAACCTCGGCCTCTTCCATCCGTCGATCGCACGAGCGGAGCATCGTGGCGACGTCATCGGGAAGCACTTCGGCGGCATCGAAGGCCGCACGGGTCGCGATGGAGACGATCGCAGCGGACGTCGGCGAGGCATCGGGTGCGATCTCTTCTGGGCCGACGAACGCGAGATCCTCGATGATCCTGCGCGCGAGCCGCGCGGCGTGCTCGCGCACATCTTTCTCACCGCCGTGACGATGAGCCGAGCGGGCGAGCGCGAACGCGACAAGTGCCTGCTCGATCGGCGAGCCGACCGCGGGCTCGTAGCGATCCTGCAGCGGGAGATACGTCCCCGCGATGCCGGCTCTCTCGCCGGGCTCGGTCTCGCGAGCGAGTAGATTGGAGACGATCTGATCCGTCAGCGACTCCAGATCCTGCACTGTCGGTGGCGATGCAGTCGGGAGCCCCGAACCCCGGTACAGAAAGTGAGGCGATGCGCCAGCGCCCGTCTGCGCCAGGTGCGTCGTGCGAAACGTCATGAACGACACGCCAAGATCGCGACGAACCTGCGACGGATCCCTGATCGCGTTCTCGGGAGAGCCGGTCACCGCTGCGGCAACAGCACCGATCGCGCCCCTGGGCTCTGTGCCGGTGGCGAGCATGGTGCCGGGAAAGAGACCCTCGACGCGATCACCCATGCGTGCCGCGACGCCGTGGATTCCGGGCGAGAGCGTGAGGTACAGTTCCTTCAACGCATCAGGGGCAACGGGCACCGGCGGAGAGGCCAACTCGAGCGAGAGCACGAGTGATCGCGCAACCTCACGTCGAAGATCCGGATCAACTGGGATCGGCACGCGTCCCGAGGCCTCTCGGATGGCTCTCGCAGACGCCTCTCGGATCGCAACTCCGCGCCCGGGCGCGAAGGAGACTCCCCTGCCCACGATTCGCCCGGCGTATCGAATCGTGACCGACGCCGGGCAGTCGGGGAGTGCGGCATGCGACATGTCAGAATCCGGCGGGGCCGAGATCGCATCGACCCACGCCCGGACCTTGTTGAACGCGGCCATCGCCTCAGCGGGCTCGGGTATCCCCTGAGCGACAGACCGCCCTGGAAAGAGCAGAACCGCGGCAAGTCCGAGAACCACGAACCGATCGCGGAAGAGGAGCGACCACGCTCCACCCCGGTTGCGTTGCAGGAGAGAGTGGTGTTGGCGATGTGTGTTGCCCATACACAACGGTGTTGATTCTGGTATGCTGAGTTCGCGGACCTGACCCCCTCTGGGGCTCTGGAAACGCGTACTCGCGTCGGGCATGGTGGCCTGGCACGCCCATTGAACATGGATGTGCGAAGGACACCCAAAGATGCTGAGAGCACTTCTTACCATGTCTGACAGCCGCCTCCGGATCGCGATGCTTGCCGCGTTGAGCTTCCTGGCCCTCTGCTGAAGGTCTTCCTTCTGAACAGGGTACGGAACTCCGCCGCCGAGCGTCGCGATTGTCGATTCGGGACCGCACACCGGCTTGCACCCCATAACGCCTTGCACCGTCCCCTTCATCACGGGACTTGATCGATCACACGCCCCGGCCTGGAAGGTCGGGGCGTGTCGGTTGTGGTGGAACCTGCATCCAGACCGGTGAGGCCAGCCCACGGCCTGCGCTGCTCTGGAGAGCAATGCCACCGGAAACAAAAGCCCCGGCCAGATGGCCGGGGCTGGTGTGGGATCAGAGGTTCAGGCGTCGATCAGGATCCGATCAGAGCTGGATCTTGTCGGTGCCCATGGAGCCGTGGGTGTCCATGCCGCCTCGGGTGGGCTTGGGCGTTCCCGCCCCGGTCCGATCGGCGGTCTCGTCGCGTGTCTGGGTGTTGTCGCCCCACTGTGCACGCTTGAGCGAGAGGCCGATCTTTCGATCGCCGGTATCAACGCGGAGGATCTTGACGTCGACCTCGTCGCCGGGCTTGACCACGTCCTGCGGGTTCTCGACCTTGTGGTCGGCCAGCTCGGAGATGTGGAGGAGGCCTTCGAGATCGGACTCGAGCTCCACGAAGACGCCGAAGTTGGTGATCTTGGTGACCGCGCCGCGAACGACCATGCCGGGCTTGTAGTGCTCGGGGATCGCAGTGACCCACGGATCCTCGGTGAGTTGCTTGAGGCCGAGGGAGATGCGCTGCTTCTCCTGATCGACTTCGAGCACCACGCAGCGGATCGAGTCGCCCTTCTTGACGACCTCGTTAGGGTGCGTGACCTTGCGGGTCCATGACATATCAGAAATGTGCAGCAGGCCGTCGATGCCCGGCTCGATCTCGACGAACGCGCCGTAGTTGGCCAGGTTGCGGACCTTGCCCTCGACAACCGTGCCCGGGGGGTACTTCTCGCCCACGAGCTCCCACGGGTTGACATCGATCTGCTTCATGCCGAGCGAGATCTCCTGCTTGTCCTTGTTGATCTCAAGGACAACGACATCGACCTCCTGATTCGGCTGCACCATCTCGGACGGGTGGTTGATGCGACGGGTCCACGACATCTCGGAGATGTGCACGAGACCCTCGATGCCGTCCTCCAGCCGCACGAACGCGCCGTACGACATGAGATTGACGACCGCGCCGCGGACACGCGAGCCGACGGGATACTTCTTCTCGATCTCCTCCCACGGAGACGCCTCACGCTGCTTGAGGCCGAGCGCGATCTTCTCCTTCTCCCGATCGATGTTGAGGACCTTGACCTCAATCTTCTGGTCAATCTTGAGCAGCTCGCTGGGGTGGTTGATCCGGCCCCAGGACATGTCGGTGATGTGCAGCAGACCGTCGATCCCGCCCAGGTCGATGAACGCGCCGAAGTCGGCGATGTTCTTGACCGTGCCGGTCACGACCTCGCCCTCCTTCAGCGTGGACATGAGGCGCTTCTTCGCGGCATCGCGCTCGTCCTCGATCAGCTTGCGCCGCGAGATCACAATGTTCTTCCGCTCTGTGTCGATCTTCAGGATCTGGGCCCGCACCTTGCGACCGATGAAGTCGCCGATCTCGCCCGGGCGACGCACATCGACCTGCGACGCCGGCAGGAAGACCGGCACGCCGATATCGACGAGCAGGCCGCCCTTGATCTTGCGGGTCACCATGCCCTCGACAACATCGCCCTCACGCTGCGTGTCGATGATCCGCTGCCAGTTGAGCATGCGGTCGGCGCGACGCTTGGAGACCTGGACCGTGCCGTCCTCGCCCTCGAGCGATTCGAGCAGCACGTCGATCGTGTCGCCGACCTTGAGCTCGGGCATGTTGTCGAACTCGTCACGCGGGATCAGTCCCTCGGACTTCAGCCCGACCTCGACGACGACGCCGTCGCCCTGGAAACCGATGACCTTGCCCTTGATCAATTTACCGGGCGTGAGGTCGCCGATCTTGTCCCCGAGCAGCGCGTCCATGCCGCCCTTGGAGGATCCCATCAGAAGCTCGAGCTCCGCGTCGAGGTTGCCGCCGAGGGCGCCGATCAGATTGTGGTCGATCATGAGAACAGTGGTCTTCCCGGGGGTGTCCCGGATGTCTGGGTCCGTCTGCTCGTGACACGGTCGGCGTGTGTCACGATCTCGGATGCCCTTGCCGCGCCGTTGTTCGGACGCGCGGCAGCCCCTGAGGGGCGATTGCTTCAACCGGGTGTCACCGCCTCCCGCACACGCGAGATATTCAGCGGGCCGACCGATTCGCAGGAAGAGAAGGATAGGCCCATGGCTCAACCCCGGCCAAGCCCCCGCCCGCTCCTGGTTACCTCGCCGCCCGAAGTGTGATCACGCCTCGATCCGCGCGAAGTCCTCGTCCTTCCCCATGAGGATGAGGATATCGGAATCGCGCAGCGGCTCGGTCGGAAGCGGGACCTCGATTCGCGCCTCCGGATCCCCTGTTCGGACCGTCGCCCCCGCGGGCACAGACCCATGATGGGCCGGGCGGACTCGCTTGATGGCCACAACGTGCAGCCCCGCCTTGGCGCGGAGATTGAGCTCGATCAGCGATTTCCCGACCCACGCTCTGGGCACACCGAGTTCCACGATGCTGTATCCCTCGTGGAACTCGATGTGGCTGAGAAGGTTCGGTGTGCGGATCCGGTTGGCCCACCGGTCGGCCGACTCCTCCTCGGGGTTCACCACCTCGTCCGCGCCGATCTTCGCGAGGATCCGTGCCGCGAGCGGGGACGCCGCGCGGGCGATCACACGCCCGACGCCGTGCTGCTTGAGAAGCACCGTGACGAGGATTGTCGCCTCGAAGTTGTTCCCGATGCCGACGACCGCAGCGGAGAGATTCTGAGGCAGATTCGCGCGGAGCGAGTCCTCATCGGTGGCGTCGAACGCGACCGCGAGCGTGACATCGTCGCGAAGGTCCTCCACGATCGAGCGGCTTCGATCGATCGCGATGACCTCAACACCCCGTGCCGCGAGCGAGACCGCCAGCCCCTTCCCGAACTGCCCGAGCCCGATCACCGCGACCGGCCCGCTCGAATCCTGTGGCATCGTTCCGCCTCCTGGCGGGCACCAAGCGCCCGCGATCAACTCAGGTTCACTCCCTCACGAGGAAAGACATAATCACGCGACGGGGGCCGATGCATCACCAGCGCGCCGAGCAACGCGAGCGGTCCGATACGCCCGAGCAGCATCGTCACGATCAACACCCATCTCCCGCCGGTGGAGAGTTCCGGCGTGATGCCGAGCGAGAGCCCGGTCGTGGTCGCAGCCGAGACCGCCTCAAACGCCAGCGGTCCGATAGGTCCAGGATCGGTCAGCGCGAGCATGATCGCAGAGCCCATCGCAAGGAGCATCATCGACATCGCGATCGCGCCCGCCTTCCGAACCAGTGTCTCGGGGATCGCTCGCCCGAACGCCTCCGTCTCCGAACGGCCACGCACCGTCGCCAGGATCGACAGCACAAGCACCGCGAGCGTCGTCGTCCGCATACCCCCCGCCGCAGAACCAGGCGAGCCGCCGACGAACATCAACCCGATCAGCACGATGACCGAGGCGGGTGTGATCTCCTCCATTGGAACGGTGGCGAGTCCGGCCGAGCGGGGAGTCACAGCGAGAAACGCGGCATCCGCGATCTCTCCATGCCAGGGTCGAGTCCTGGCGTGGGTTCCGAAACTCTGTGCGATCAGTATCGAGACGAACCCGATCGCGAGCAGCGCCCCCGTCGTCGTCAGCGTCAGCTTTGAGTGCAACGAAAGGCCCGCAGAAGCCGCCCGGCTTCGCGGCACAAGCCCCGCCACGGCCCGATGACTCCAGCGCCTTGCCCTCAGCACCTTCAGCAGATCGGCGAGCACAGGAAAGCCGATGCCCCCCAGGATGATCAGCGGCATGACAGCGACATACGGCAGCGCAGCGTTGCGATACGGGGTCATGCTCGATCCGGTGATATCAAACCCCGCGTTGCAGAACGCGCTCACGCTGTGAAAGACGCTCAGCCAGACCCTGCGACCCATCGAGAGCGACTCGCCCGATTCGGCACGCCACAGAGGGAACATGATCCCCGCGCCGACGGCCTGTATCGCAACCGTCGCGAGCAGCACGAAGGAAACGAATCGCCACAGATCGCCGATCGAGCCCCGCTCCAGCAGTTCACGCATCGAGACGTGCTCGCGCAGCGAGAGCGCTCGCCTGAACAGAATCGAGAGCCCGGCCCCGAAGAGCACGATGCCGAGCGCACCCAACTGGATGAACGCCAGAATCACCCCCTGGCCCGCATCGGTGAACGCCGTCCCAGTGTCCCGCACGACGAGCCCCGTCACGCACACCGCCGAGGTTGCTGTGAAAATCGCGTCGGTCCACGAGATGCCGGTCGGCGTGCACACGGGAAGCTTGAGCAGCCCCGCGCACGCGAGGATCATCGAAGCAAACCAGAGCGGGAGCATGAACGCCACGGGTACCACGCGCAGCGCCCCTCGCACCCCGCGCACCACCTCCACAGCACACGTGAGCAGGATCGCGCCCTCAAACAGACGCAACGCAACGGTCGAATCCGTGCCCGCGGTCAGTCCCCCCACCACCGCGGCCGCAAGAAACAGGATCAACATCGGCGCATCGAACATCCGCAGCGCAGCCGCCGCATCGGACGCGTCACGACCCACCGCGAGCAGAGCCAGACGCCTGAGCGCGTGCGGCCAGTCTCGCGGCACGGGCGGCCTATTCCCCGTCGCCAGACGCACGAGCCAGTACGCGCCGACGATGAAGCACTCCACAAGGGGCAAGACCGTGTCGCCCTGCGGCAACGCATCACCCAGACGCAACGCCACAGCGCACGCGCCTGAAATCGCCAACCCACGCGATACCCAGACGCCGATCGATCGCACGGAGACCGAGAGCCCGACCCGCCGGGGGCGGCTCTCCGAACGCCCGGTTGATTCACGCTCGCCTTCCATCGGCTCGCCCAGCGTAGCGTGCGTCCGCCTCGTTCGCGAGCGTGCCCGAGACGCGGAATAATCTGCCCATGAAAGACTTTCTCCTCTTCGCGGCGGGGCTCGGGATGCTGCTGGTCGGCGGGCGGGTGCTCGTCTCCGCAGCGGTCGACATCGCCCAGCGCTTCGGCGTCCCGACGCTGCTGATCGGGCTGACACTCGTGGCATGGGGAACATCTGCGCCTGAACTCGCGTTCAATCTGACCAGCGCGATCAAGGGAAAGCCGGATCTTGTCCTCGGAAACGTCGTCGGCGCTTCGATCTGCAACATGGGGCTCGTGCTCGGCGTGGCCGCGCTCATCGCACCGCTCGCAGTACAGGCCCAGATCGTCCGGCGCGAGATCCCCCTGATGATCGGGATGTTCTTCTTGATGCTCGCGACGTCGCTCTCGGTCGATCTCCAGCACGCGGCCGGGGGACGTCTTGAGCCGCTGATCCTGATCGCGGCCTTCGGTGCCTACAGCGCGGTCGCCATACGGGCTGGCCTCCGAACTCGGACAGCGGACAAGCCGCTTGAGATACAGACCACCGAGAACTCGATCGTCGGCAGGGTCCGACCGCTCTGGATGGCACTCGTGCTCGCGATCGTGGGCATGGCGCTGCTCAGTGTCGGCGGCTCGATCGGCTCGGATGCCGCAGGCGGCATCGCCGTCGGCCTGGGCCTCTCGCCCCGTGTCGTCGGATTGACGGTGGTTGCGATCGGCACCACAATGCCGGAACTCATCACGTCGATCATCGCGATCCGCAAGGGGCAGGCCGACCTGGCCGTGGGCAATGTCGCGGGATCTTGCCTCTTCAACATCGGCGCGATCTTTGCGTTATGCGGCATTGTCGCACCCGCGCCGCCCACGCCGGACGCGCTCCCATCCATCGTCGCGATGTGCGTGCTCGGGCTGATGCTGATCCCGATGTCACGCACACACAACAGACACATCTCACGCATCGAGGGCGCGGTGCTGATCCTGGTGCAGGTCTCGTTTATCACGTACGAGTTGCTGAGGAAGTAGTCACTCACTCAGCGTTCGCACGCGTATCGATGCATCACGACGGAATCTCGGCATCGCGTGTGAGCCGAACGGACCCGCACTCGGGACACCGAGGTCTCTCGCCCACTCTGGGGGTTCCCCTCAGGTCATAGCCACACTTGTGGCAGCAGTATGGCGGCAAGGGCGTTGGAGTGACCCAGACCACAACGGATGCGACAGCGGGAGATGCGGCATAGGCAATCCCCTCAAGCCCGAACGCAACGACGTTCATCACCGCGGCCAACGCACACAGGATCGACACGACCACACGAAATGGCTTCTCGAAACCCAGTCGAGACCGGTGCACCAAGAGCGGCATCGCGAACAGGCATGCGAATACAGAGGTCATTGAGACTGAGCCGGCGATCGGAAGAGCAACCTTCTGACCACCCAAACCCTCACGAAGCAAAGGCAAAGCCGCGCCGAAGCAGCAGGAAACCAGAACCGTCCCAGCGCACCCCGCGAACGCGAGCCCACAGATGAGCAGTCTGACGAGCCGCCGCTGCTCGAGTTGCTCGCTCACCCCACCGTCCTCGTTCCGAAGTCGATCTTCATCGCCTTCTTCGCGGCGTAGAGGGTTTCCTCGGCAACGAGGTTCGCCCGGCGCACGCCCTTCCGGATCACATCCTGCACGATGGCATCACCCTGCTCCCCATCCAGCTTCGTGCGCCGTTCGCGCATGGGCCCAAGCAGCGCGTTGATCGCCGCACCCAGCTCGGCCTTGACATGCCCGTGCATGACGTCCTTGCCGCTCGCGTACTCCGCACGGATCGCCTCGGCCCGCTCCTTCGACACGAACGCATCGCACAGCTTCAGCAGGATGTGATCGGGCGAGACAAGCCCCGTCGCCGGGTCCGGCAGCACCGTCACCTTGTTGATCTTCTTCTGGACCGTCTTCTCATCATCATACAGGAAGATCGCGTTGTTCAGCGACTTCGACATCTTGTTGACGCCGTCCAGCCCCGGAAGCCGCGCGATCCGCCCGATCTTCGCCCTCGGAATCGGGAACACGCCCCCCGCCTTCACGTGCTCCTCAGGAAGCACGCGATTCCCCACGCCCGCGTACACCTGGTTGAACTTCAGCGCGACGTCGCGGCACATCTCAATATGCGCCTCCTGGTCCTCACCCACCGGCACCAGTTCCGGCCGGAACGCGAGGATGTCGGCACACTGCCCCACAGCATACATCGGGAACCCGAACGAGTAGTGGTCGCCCAGCCCCTTGCTCTCGATCTCGGTCTTGAGCGTCGGGTTCCGCATCACCTTGTTGAATGGCAGCAGCATCGCGAAGAGAAACGTCAGCTCCGCGATCGCCGGGATCTCCGACTGGAGCACGAACGTCGATCGCTCCGGGTCAAGCCCCACCGCCAGCCAGTCCTTCACGATCCCGATCGTGTTCGCGCGAATCTCCTCGGGCTTATCCGCGAGCGTGGTGAACGCGTGGACGTTCGCGATCAGAAAGTAGCAGTCGTAGGAATCCTGGAGCGCGAGCCGGTTCTCAAGCGAGCCGACGTAGTGGCCGAGATGCAGGCCGGTCGAGGTCGGCGTGTCGCCGGTGAGGATGCGGGGCTTGGGGCTGTTCGGTGTCATGGACCCAACTCTAGCGGCCTCTGGGAGCGGGCCGTGGAGATGGCTTGTTGGGCTTGGCCGCACATTCCAGCCGATCTATCACCCCATGAGCAAGCGTCGGCGTCTGAAGCATCGTGGCGTGTACTACCGGCGTTTCACGCAGACAGCCGCCGCGCCGGGCACGCTTGTGACCCAGCCAGAGGCCGAGCCGACGCGCGTCAAGATCATGTCCTATACCGCGGACTCCTTCGAGGAGTCCGAGCTCCGCCCCGGCGACCTCGGACCAATCCAGCAGCGTCGCCCCGGGCACACCGTGTGGATCGACGTGCAGGGGCTCCGCGACCACGCCCTGATCCAGCAGATCGGCGCAGCGCTCGGGCTGCACCACCTCCTCCTCGCCGACGCGGTCAACGTCGGCCAGCGGCCCAAGGTCGAAGACTACGGAAAGGTGCTCTTCATCGTTGTGCGTCTGGCACAGCGCGAGCCCGAGCACGGCTTCGCGTGGGAGCAGATGGCCATCGCCATCGGCGACGGGTTCGTCGCAACCTTCCAGGAGACGCCGGGCGACTGCCTCGATCCGCTCCGCGAGCGTCTCCGCCAGGGCAAACAGTCGCTGCGCACCCACGGCGCTGGGTTCCTCGGCTGCATGATCGTCGATGGCGTGGTTGACGGGTACTTCCCCGCGCTCGAGGGCGTGGGTGAAGAACTCGAGAAGATGGAAGACGAGATCATCGATGCGCCGAGCCGCGCCGCCCTCCACAACATCTACACGCTCAAGCGCGAGTTGATGGCGATGCGCCGCGCGACCTGGCCGCTCCGCGAAGCCCTCTCCCATCTCATGCGCGACGGACACCCCCTGCTCGAAGAAAACGTGAAGCCGTACCTCCGCGACGCCGCGGACCATGTCATCCAGATCGTTGACATCATCGAGACCTACCGCGAACTCGGCGCATCATTCATCGACGTCTACCTTTCCAGTCTCTCGAACCGCACCAACCAGGTGATGCGCCTGCTCACCGTCATGAGCACCATCTTCATCCCACTGACGTTCCTCGCCGGTGTCTACGGAATGAACTTCGACACCACCAAGCGCGGCAACATGCCCGAGCTCGGCTGGCACCACGGGTACGGCCTCTTCTGGACCATCTCCGTCGGGTTGGCCGCCACCATGCTCACCATTTTCTGGCGACTCGGCTGGCTCAGCGGCATCGGACGCGACCAGAACGAGAAGTGACCACCCCACCGGCCACACGACCACCGGCTACGCAAGCAGTCCCTGCACCGGCTTCCCCTTTCCGTCCTTTGTCACATAGAAGGGTCGCTCCTCCGTGAGATACGACGTCTCCGGCGAGATCCCGAGCGCGGTGTACATCGTCGCGTGCGCATCGATCAGCTTCACGGGATTCTCGACCGTCACCATCGGGTGATGGTCGGCGGTCCTGCCGTAGGCGACGCCCCGCTTGAAGCCCCCACCGAAGAACGCCATGCAGTTCGTGCTGCTGAAGTGCCCGTGGAAGCCGTACATCCCCTCGTGCTCGATCACCAGGTCCGAACCGTCGTGCGTCTCGCTCGCACCATCCGGCTCTGTTCCCGCTGCGGGCTGGCTGGCGATGGTGCGCCCGAACTCCGTGGCGATGACGACCAGTGTGCGATCCAGCATGCCGCGCTGATCAAGGTCGCGGATCAGCTGCGCGATCGGGGCGTCGAACTGCTGCTTCATCTCGCGCATGCGACGTGCCCCGTGCTCGTGCATGTCGAAGCCCTTGAAGGGCCCGTACTGGTACTCGACCTGAACAAACCTCGCGCCCGACTCCACCAGCCGACGGGCCAAGAGCAGCCCGTGCCCGAACCGCTTCCCGTTGTCGTACCCGGGCTCGTAGAGATCCGCGTTGGCGATCCGGGGCTCATACGCCGCGATTGTCTCCGGCGACTCCTCTTTCATGTAATCGAACGCCCGCTTCACCGGCGAGTCCATCATCGCCCGCGCATCGTCCATCGCCTTCAGGTACTCGCGCGCACGCGGCGCATCCCGAAGCGATGCGTCCGAAGCCCGGGCCAGGTCGCCGAGCAACCGCTGCCGCCGATCGAGCCGATCAACGGACATACCCGCCGATGCGGAGAGCGTCGCAAGCCCCTGCGTCGCATCGGGAATCATGAACGGCGCGTGCTCCACGCCATAAAAGCCCGGGCCGATGTACTCGTTGATGAAGATCCGTTCCTCATCCGAAGAGTCGATATCCCGCCCGATATAGATGTAGGGCGGGATCTGCTCGTGCCTTCGGCCCCGCGTGCGCCCCACAATCGCCCCGATGCTCGGTGCCTTCACGCCCGCCGGGAAGAGATACCCCGTCATCGCGTAGTACTGCGCCTTCAGGTGGATCGCGCCGAACATCACGTCGTTCGACAGTGACCGCAGGATGCACCCCTTGTCCATCACCGAGGCGATCTCTTCCATCCCCGCCCCGAGCATAACGCCATCGGCCGCCGTCGGAATCGGCTCGCACGTGCCGCGAAGATCCGAGCCCCTCATCCCCGCCACAAACGGCGTGTACTGCTTCGGATCCCACGTGTCCGTCTGCGCGACGCCCCCCGGGAGCCAGATGAAGATGCACGCATCCGCACGCGCCGGCGGCTGGGGCACAAGCCCCGGCTGAAACAGCGACGCCCGAGCACCACGAGAAATCCCAAGCCCCGCCGATGCCGCCAACGCCGTGCCGAGCCCGGCACGCAGGAGGTCCCGCCGCGACAGTTCCGACTTCCATCCACCATTCATGGCGATCACTCCATACCAGCCCACGGTCACCGCGCCACACGCTCACGACGTCACTTGAGATACTGAAACTCCGGCGACACAACCAACGCCCAGCACAGATCGACCGCCGCGGCACGCCGTGCCTCGCGCTCCTCCCCCGCCTCTGCCAAATACACCATCACCACCCTCTCTTCCTCCGTCGTCGGTGGCCGAGACAGGAACGCCCGATAGATCACGCCCGCCGCCTCGTCATCCGTCGCAGCGATCACACGATCGAGCAGCGGCCCGTCGCCGATGAGCGCGAGCAACTCGGGGCCGTTCAACAACTCGAGTGACTGCACCACCGCGACATCGTCGGGACGCTGCGTGCTGATCTCGTTGCGGGACGCCGGCTTTCCGAGAGCACGGCTCAACGCCGTGGACTGATTCACGTGATACAGCCGCCGCGCAGGATCGAGTGCCTGATTCATGGCGACCCGCACGCTATCGACCACCTGCTCCGCCGTCAGCCGCCTGAGCGTCGGCGAGCGATAGAAACGCGGCGCGTGCTTATCGCCAACATCGAACACATCGGCGAGCGCGGCATCGAAACGCAGCTGATACGTGCGGCTTGTCAGGATCAGCGCGATCGTCCTCTTGAGATCAAAATCGTGCGCCATCAGGTCATACGCCAGCCAGTCGAGCAACTCCGGATGCGACGGCTCAACATCAAGCCGGTAGTCGTCCGCCGGCTCGAACAACCCGAGGCCCATGTACCTCTTCCACAGCCGATTCACGATCGATCGCGCGAAACGAGGATTCGCCGGGTCCGTGATCATCGCAGAGACCAGACGCAGACGCCCGGCCTCATCTGTCGGTATATCCGTCGGCAACCCGGCAATCGCCGGCTCTCCGCCCTCCGGCTCGAAGGGGAACGCCGCAACGACGCTTCGTCCCATGTTCTTCTCGCAACGGATCACCTCAAGATCGTGATCGGAGAAAAGCCCGGCGAACGCGAGAAATCGAGTCTGTGGCCATTCATCGTTCTCGAAGTGGTTGTGACACGAGGCGCACTTCATGGCCGTGCCCATGAAGACCTGCGCAGCGACCGCGGCTGTCTGCAGCGTCTCCGTGTGCGTCTCGTTCCGCACAAAGACGACGCGCGCCGGCTTGCCGTTGGCCTGCGTCATCACCGGCGGGTTCGCGCCGGGAATACCAAAGTCGATGATCTGCGCGACAAAGACGTCGTACGGACGGTTCTCTCTGAACGCGCTGTTGATCCAGGCGCGGTAGTTGCCGCGCGTCGGGATACCTCCCTGCAACGCGGCGTAGGACGACGCGATCGCGTCTTCCCAGAAAGGCGTCCAATGATCGGCGTAGTCGCCCGAGCGCGCGAGCAGTTCGGCGACAAGCGAGGCCCGCTTGTCGGGCTCTCGCGAGGAGACGAAGCGATCCAATTCCTCGATTGTCGGCACCACTCCGATCACGTCCAGATACACGCGCCGCGCAAAGGTGTGGTCGTCAATCGTCGGTATCGCACCCGGCGCGAAGCCCGGCACGCCGGCCTCCGCTTCTTCAGACCACCGCGAGAGAATAAAGCGGTCGATCTCGTTGGCGACAAAGGGCTCCACGCCCGCCCACAACACCGGCGGCTGCGGCGGCTGCGGCACCAGTCCCAGACGCAACTCACGTCGCACGGCCATCAACGCGGGCTCATTTGATGCGAAGAGATCGCCCGGGCTGACGCGAGCAGCCGACTCTCCATCGCCCGTGCTCGCACCGGCCTGAATCCAGCCAAGGCAGAAAGCCGCGCCCGCCGTCACGCCTAGAGCCGCCACCCGCCCTCGCCCGAATCGAACGGTTGATTCCATGAAACCAATATACAGACCTTCCGCCCCGCGCCATAGGGAGCCAATGAGATCCGGCGACGGCCTTCCGACCTAGACTCTCACCCACACCCGGAAAGGTGGCAGAGCGGTTGAATGCGCCAGACTTGAAATCTGGTATGGGCTCCGGCTCATCGGGGGTTCGAATCCCCCCCTTTCCGTTCCAAACCCGGACTCTCCGGGCCGTGACTCCGTCGCTGCGGATCCGCGGCCATTTCCTCGCGGACGTTCGCGAGATTCCCGCGAGGCCGGATTCTCAGAACCCAGAACGTCGCGCCGGTTCCACCTCTTTGGGGACCGGATTCTGAGTCGGCGAGTTTGGCAGTGTCTCGGGCCACGGTGCGCGCTCCGATTGTTCTGAGTGGGCCACTTTCGCGTGAGCCGCGGCTCGGGCACGGAGGCATGCAGTGTCTCGGGCCGGAACCGCGATGCTTCTGGAGCCGAGGCGCATGAGTTCTCACGCAACTGGCCTGAGACGGGATGCTGGCGTGTCGGGCGGGTGGTGATGTCGTGAGTTGGGGCCGCTCAGCTGCCGTGCGTTGGCAGGCCCAGTCGAACCGCCTGCAGCGACCAGTCGAGCGAGTCCGCCGCGTCGTGCAGGTCCTCGAGCGCGATCCGCGGGCTCAGCGTGCCGGTGAGCGCGGCACGGATCGCTGCGGGTGAGAGCCGCGTCAGGTGCAGCAGATGGTGGACGCGGCTGCGGTGGATGCCGTGCTGATCGGCGATCGCGTTCACCTCGCCGCGTGTGCGCATCACGGCCTCGTGAAGCACGAAGGCCTGACCGATGGCCCGCACGATGTGGGGCGATGGCACAAGCGTGCTCGCCGCGTTCAGGCGCGGCACAAGATCGCGCCCCTCGGGCGAGAGCAGCAGGCGTCGGCCATCGTGACGCTTGATCTGGAGTTCGGTCGTCAGCACCTCGCGCCCGCCTCTGATGCCCTGCCGCTCCGATGGCTCGATCCGGACCTGCGGCGTGAAGTGGCAGCGTCGTCGAGGACGATCGCCAGCCCGTCCATTGGGCTTGGCCCGCGCGGCTTCGCCGAGCGCGTCGGCGCACCCACGGATCTGCGCGATGCTGATCGCGACATCGATGTGATCGAGCCCCAGGACCACGCTCTCGATGATCTCTCGCACCCAGTGGTCGCGGCTGGTGGCCTCGATCTCGTCGAGGATCAGCCCGTGCGCCGCTTCGAGTCGGTCGAGCACCATCGCACGTACCAGATCATCGATCAACCCGGCGTTGACGCGCCCGATCGGGCAGGTGCGGTAACCCTGCTTGCACGCCTTGAGACTGATGTAGTACCGGACGATGTGTTTGCCGCGATCTCCCTTGAGGTTCGCGGTGTTGGCCGGGGTCATGGTCACGCCCTCGATCGTCTTGAGCTTCTTCTTGAGCAGGTGAGTGTGGGTCCAACGGGGCTCTGCCCTGGGCTTCGCCTGGTCCATCATGGCACGCACCCGGTCCCACGTCGCCCGGTCGATGATCGCCTCGTGCTGGCCCGGCCAGATCTCGGCTGTGCCTCGCCCCTTGCCCTTGGGGAGGTTGTGCCCTCGGACGTGGACGATCTGCCCGATGTAGATCGCGTTGGTCAGGACGCGACTGATGACGGACGTGTCCCAACGCTTGTCGCCGGGCGATCGGTCATTGTTCTTCGAGGGCCGCGGCGGAGGGGTCCCCTCGGCTTCGAGTTGCTTCGCGACGCCCAGCGGCGAGCCGCTCTCGAGATAGAGCGCGTAGATGCGTCGAACGATCGCTGCCTCCTCCGGCACGACACGGAGCACCTTGTTGGCGGGGTTGGGATCGCTCGGCATCGGCCTGCGGTACCCGAGAGGCGGGTTGCCGCCGACGAAGAGCCCTTTGCGCTTGGTCGCGGCCACCTTGTCGCGGATGCGTTCACCCGCGATCTCACGCTCGAACTGGGCGAAGGAGAGGAGCATGTTGAGCGTGAGCCGCCCCATCGAGGTGGTGGTGTTGAACTGCTGGGTGACCGAGACGAAGGAGACGCTGTGCTCGTCGAAGGTCTGCATGAGCCGCGCGAAGTCGGTCAGCGAGCGCGAGAGGCGATCCACCTTGTAGACGACCACGATGTCCACGCGCTGCGATCGGATGTCGGCCAGGAGGCGTTTGAGACCCGGGCGCTCGGTGTTGCCACCGGAGAACCCGCCATCGTCGTAGAGGTCGTCGATGGCGACCCACCCGTGGCTCCGCTGGCTCTTGATGTAGTCGAGACCCGCTTCGCGCTGGGCGTCGAGGGAGTTGAAGACCATGTCCAGCCCTTCCTCGCTGGACTTCCTCGTGTACACGGCGCACCGGTACTGCCGGAGGCCGGACGAGGAGCCGGGATCCGTCAAGGTTGGTCCGCTTCGAGCGTGTGGGTCCGCACGCGTCATGCGTTCTCCCCCTTGCGGGTGGCGCGGCTGGAGATGCCGAAGAACTTCGGACCCGACCAAGTCGAGCCCGTGATGACCGACGCCACGCGCGAGAGCGATCGGTACGTGGTGCCGTTGTAGACGTAGGCCTTGCCGTTCTCGACGACGGTGACCTCGTAGGTGCGACCCCGCCACTGCCGCACCAGCCGCGAGCCGGATGGCAGCGCGGCGCTCACGGTGGGCGCGGTCGGGCGTCGGGTCCGTGCATCCGGGTCGGGGCTTGCTGATGATGCAGGGCGATCCACGAACGCGTCACGCATCGCGACCTTGAGCAGACGCCGGGTGACCGGGTCGAAGTCGCCGTAGACATGCGCCTGTGCCCGGAACGCGACCTCGCGGATCATGAAGCGACGCTGGGGCGGTTTGCCCTCTCCTCCGTACGCACGCCAGAGGCCGAGGAGTTCGGCGTGCCCGTGCGAATCGAGCCGCGCGAGATCGACGAGGGGCCTGGATGCGGATGTGCGTGGGGCCTTGCGGGTTCGTGTGCGGCTCATGCGCCTCCCTTCTGTGAGGCGGCCTTCGCGGGTGTGGGCTTGGTCGTGCGGTGCGCCGATGCCGCGAAGCGGCCGCGCTTCCCACCATCGGTGGCTTCGAGGCGCACGAAGCGAGCGGCATCGCCCTTGGCCAACATCTCACGCGTCATCGCGGCGTAGAGCGTCGCGGCGGGCGTCTTGCCGCCCGGGCTGGTCCAGAGGCCTGCGGCCGCCATGCGGTCGATGAGCTCGGATGCAGAGAGTCCGAGCCGAGCTTCCTTCGCGGGCAAGCCCTGCAGCACCTGAGCCGCGGCGTCGAGCGCCGAGAGGCGCTTGGGTTTGAGCTTGGCGGTGGTCTTGGTTGCGGGCTTCGGTGCCGACGTCGTAGACGCCTTCGTGCCGCCCTTGCTGGCGTCCTTGGCCGTCGCGTCGGGCTTGGCGTTCAACTTGGCGAGTGCGTCGGCGCGGGCTTTGTCGTTCGCGGCTGTGTCCGGCGCGGGCTTGCTGCTCGTCTTGCTTGCGGGATTGGACTTCGTCGTGGGGGTCTTCTTCGACATGACGTTCTCCGTCGTTGGTGTGGAACCCGGCGCACGTCGCGCAGGGGAATCGCGCTGGCACCGGTCTCCCGGAGCGGCGCGTGGATGAGCGGGCCGTGGCGGTCATCTGCTCTGCACGATCGAGATCTGGAAAGCCGAGCCGTCGCCGAAGCGCAGCACGATCCCGGCGTTGGTGGTCATCAATCCGGCCCGCTCGAAGGTGGCAACGTTCGCGAGGTCGTCGAGGTCGCTGACCATGTCGCGAGCGATCTCCGCCAGCGCGATGTCGTCGTCCTCGCCCTCGATCTCGTCTCTGGCGTCGAGGATGTTCTGGATGGCGTTGAGCAGGATGTCCTGAAGGTCGGTGTCGTGCATGGTGGTGCTCCTGTCTGTGGTGGGTTGCGCGGCGTTGCGTCTGATCGCGTCGGGTCCAAAAGCAGCGAAGCCCGCAGATCGCGGGCTTCAGGTCGTCGGGTCGGTTGTGGATCGGTCTACGAGGTCGGGGTTGCGGGGCTGGGTTCGGGCCTCCTTGCCGCGTGCCTCCTCGCAGGCGTCCGACCTGCCTTGGCGGTAGCCGCTGTGCAGCCCATCCCGGTAACCGCTCTCGAAGGCGTGTCGCACGAGGTCGCGGATCGCGCTGACCGCGATCTCGTGGAAGTCCAAAGCGTCGCGGCCGCGAGTCTCCAAGGTCTCCAGCAGCAGTTCCGCCTTGGCCCAGTCGAGTTCCTCGTCGAGGTCGTGGCGCTTGGCCAGCGCGTCGAGCGAGGGCTTGCGGTTGAGATGATGTTTGGCGTGGGGGGCGTGGGGGGCGTGGGGGGCGTGGGGGGCGTGGGGGGCGTGGGGGGCGTGGGGGGCGTGGGGGGCGTGGGGGGCGTGGGGGTCGTGGGGGTCGTGGGGGTTCGTCATGAATCGTCTCCGTCGGTGTGTAGTGCGTTGGTCGTTGGTTCAGCGGTTCGTCGGCCTCGGGGCGTACTCGTACCCGGCGTTCACCAGCCGCTCGGCGTCGGCGAGGCAGACCACCCAGTACGCGCCCTCGCCCAGCACCACCATCCCCGCGCTGGTGCGGTCGGCGATGCTGAAGGCGCTCTCCTCGCTGCGGACCACCACCGGTTGGTGGCGAAGCCCGAGGCGCTCGTGCGCCGCCCTCGCGGCGGCCTTGAGTTGGTGGAACGGCGAGATCTGGTTCGCGTGCGTCATGGCGTTCTCCTTCACGAGCGGCGGCTGGTGCGTACGAGTGCCGCTCGCGTCAGAGACATCAGGGCAAGATCATCGCGCACAGGCAAGGCGATCCGGCCCATGTCGCGCGGAATCCGCGATCAGCGTCCAGAATGTGGGCAAGCAGTGGGCATGTCACGCGCAAGTGGGCGGGTGCCCGCTTGTGGCGATATGTCGCGTGTCCCACTCACGCCTCCGTCCAAATCCGCTCTTCAATCCCACAAGCATCGCAATGCCTGAAGTACTTCGGCCCCTCTTTCCGAATGCGGACCGTTTGGCCACGCTTCCCTTCCGCGCCGCACGCAGAGCACAGTGTGGGCATTGCTGAGTTCGTGCCGCATGCGTCGCACTTCCAGTAGTAGCCATACTTGCCCCAGTGGGCGGTCAGGCCTGACCCACTGCACGCCTTGCATGTGGGAGGCGCAATGGGCGAGGGAGTCGCGACACCACCGCGCGGCGACGATGCGGAGGTATCTGGTGTTGTTGCAATGGACTGTGCTGGCGAACGCTGGACCCGCATCTCCACGGCATCCGAAGCTGCTTCGGTAGCCTCATTCGTCCCGCGAGAGGTGGTGGGCGCGGAAGGCGTGTGGCGCGCTAGAAGAAACGCCGCGACGCGTGCAAGCTCTTCCGAGCTCATCTGCCACATGCCATACTCGGTGTCCGCCAAGCTAAGGATGCCGCTGTTGCGGCGATGCTCTTCGCGGTCGGACTCGATTCTATCGGTAACTGAATCCGCTTTGCAGACGTATGTGCGGAATGGTGCGGAAGGCGCCTCCCACCCTTGTTGCCGATTGATCTTGCCGCCATCAGAGATCGCGATGATGATCTGAATTGGCATGTGGCCGAAACCGCGCTGATCGGATCCAGCGAACGCTCTCGTTACCGTGCGTAGACCGATGGGTGCCTTTCCCAGGAGCAGCTCTCGGTTGCATTGAAGAAAGGCTCGGAGAAACTCCGCCTGCCGCCGCGCCTGTTGAATCGGAGACGGAAAGCCCATGTCGCGGCCGCGGTAACGACGAGTCCACTCATCGCCTCCAGCGCCATCGGGTTTGATGGAGACCTCGTCGTGGACTGACTTGCTCTCCACCACGAACGCGCCCCAGCGATGCAGGACAAGGTGATCGATCTGGCAGACGCCCGACGAACCGTCGGGATCAGGCTGATCGGAGTCGACGAGCCTGAGATCGTTGAGGACGAGTACCTCGGGATGTGCAGCGAACGCGCGGTTGAGATAGAACGCCATCTGGCGCTCGGCCGCGATTCCCGCGGCCAGCCGTGGGTCCGAAGGAGTGGGCATGTCAGCCAGTTGCTTGATGATCACGCGAAGGGTCCTCCCGGAGCATGAACTGCAAGATAGGCGGAGGCGGTGGCTGAGTGAAGTATGGCGGCGATCCGTTGCCCCCCGTATCCCCACTCCGACAACATGACGGGCTTCCCACCTCGGACTCCGTTCGACACGGTCTACCACTGACAGACGTCTGTCAGTGGTAGACCCGAACAACAACCGATGATCAGCCGCCATGGCGATAACCAGCCTGCATCATCGTGTACACTGGCAGTCCAGGCGGGTCAGTGTGCCACGCTCACCGCGAAATGCGACGACGTGCTGACGGAGGACGGTGGATGACGGGCAAAGCGACTTCAGGCGGCGATCTGTTCATCGTCGACAACTCGGACACGGACTGGAAGGTCAAGCAGTACCTCATCGAATGGGCGGGGCTCTCGCACCAGTTCGATATCGCGACCGGGTTCTTCGAGATCGGCGCGCTCCTGGCCATGGACGGTCACTGGCAGAAGCTCGACAAGATCCGCATCCTCATGGGCGATGAAGTCAGCAAGCGCACAAAGCGGGCGCTTCTCGAGTGCATCGCGGCGAGTGCACGACAGCTGGACGCCAGCATCGAACGGGAGAAGGAGCGCAACGACTTCCTCACCGGTGCGGCCGCGATCCACGACGCACTGGGCTCACGAAAGATCGAGTGCCGCGTCTATAACAAAGAGAAGTTCCACGCGAAGGCCTATATCACGCATGCCAAGCAGGCGGTTGTCGGTTCAACGGCGCTCGTCGGGTCAAGCAACTTCACCCATCCGGGCCTCACGGACAACGTTGAACTCAATGTCCAGATTCGGCGCGAGGTGGGGCTCCTGCAGGAGTGGTATGAGCGTCACTGGAACGACGCCCACGACATCACCCCGGAGATCCTCAAGACCGTTGAGCGGCACGTTCGGGAGTACATGCCGTTCGACGTGTATGCCAAGGCGCTTCACGAGTACTTCCGAGGCGGCGGCTCGCTGGACCCTGACGAGTGGGATCTGCGCCATTCCAAGCTCTTCAGCAAGCTCGACCGGTACCAGCAAGACGGGTACCGCAACCTCCTGAGGATCGCCGCGAAGTACAATGGCGCACTCCTCTGCGACGGCGTTGGCCTCGGCAAGACGTACATCGGTCTCATGCTCATCGAGCGGTTCGCGGTGCTTGAACGCAAGCGCGTTCTCCTGCTGGTTCCCAAGAGCGGAAGCGAGACGGTCTGGGTGCCCGAGATCAACCGCCATCTCGGCCACATCAACACCCTCTTCGGCAAGCCGCTCGTCATCCTCAATCACACCGATCTAACTGCGCCGAGTCGCGAGAAGATCATCCAGGATGCGGCCGCCGAAGCCGACGTTGTCATCATCGACGAGGCCCACAACTTCCGCAACATCGGCACGCGAGGCGAGTTCACCGCCGACATCGCAACGGACGCGCCCGCTCGCGGCGGGCGGCTCATCACCGGTGAAGGCAAGGTCAAGCCCTCCCGCTATCGCAAGCTCTTTGAGCTCATCGGCAACAAGAAGACCTTCCTGCTCACCGCGACGCCCGTCAACAACGACCTCTCCGACCTTCGCCACCTCATCGAGCTCTTCAGCCGTCGACGCGATGACTACTTCGCGAACCACGACATCGCGATCAAGAACCTGCGATCATACTTCAACGAACTCAAGCGGCGGCTGCACGGCGCAGGTCTCCCCGCGGATGCCGCCGTCATCACCGATGCCGTCGAAGCGAGTGGCGTGCTCGAACGAGACCCGCTCGTCTCGGCCCTCGTCGTCCAGCGCAGCCGCGGCTACGTCAAGGAGAGCCAGAAACTCCACGGCGGGCGTGCCGTGGTCTTCCCCGAACGCGAGCCGCCGAAGGTCGCCGAGTACTCCCTCAAGGGCGTGTACGGCAACCTGCTGAAGACCATCGCGGACGCCTTCCACAAGGAGGATCCGCTCTTCTCGCTGCCGATGTACCAGCCGCTGTTGTATCGCAAGATCGAGATCGATCCCGAGGATCAGCAGGAGCAGTTCACCTCCGGTCGCCAGGAGCAGATCGTCGCTCTTATCCGCACCGGCTTCCTCAAGCGGCTGGAGAGCTCCGCGGAGGCATTTCGACTCTCCTGCCACCGCCTGCTCATCCGCCTGCTCGCGTTCATCGTTCAGAACGTCCAGCAGGAAAAGCACAAGGCCGACTTCCAGCGCTGGCAGAAGACTCACCGTTCGCTGGTGGACGAGCTCAAGGCCACGCACCCCGACCTCTTCGTGCTTCCGGAGGAGGCAACGCTCTTCAATCCCGAAGGTGAAGAAGCAGAAGATGATGCCGACGACCTGCTCGACCCCGATCTCCTCGCCGGCGTTGAGAAGTTCGACCGGCAGGAGTTTCGGGTGGACGAGATGGTCGAGAAGACGCTCGACGACCTCGATGTCGTCGCCCAGTTGCTCGAAGAGGTCCGCCGCGTCGAGCCCAAGCGCGATGCCAAGCTCCAGACGCTGATCAAGCTCCTGAAGACCGACAAGGTCCTCAAGTCTCACAAGGTCATGATCTTCTCCGAGTTCGCCGACACCGCCGAGTATCTTCGCCGCCAACTGCGTGAGGCCGGGATTGACGGGCTCGAAGCCGTGGACGGTTCTCACGCCGCACGCGACCGCGTCGACGTCGTCAAACGTTTCGCCCCCTACTACAACCGCTCCAGTTCCGCAGAAGCCGAGGCCGCGGGCGGCGAGATCCGCGTCCTCATCTCCACCGATGTCCTCTCCGAGGGTCTCAACCTCCAGGACGCGACCCGCCTTATCAACTTTGACCTTCACTGGAACCCCGTCCGACTGATGCAGCGCATCGGCCGCATCGACCGCCGCTTGAACCCCGAGATCGAAGAGCGCCTCCTCGCTGATCACCCGGAGCAGAAGCCCCTCCGAGCCACCGCCTGCTACTGGAACTTCCTCCCCCCGGACGAGCTCAACGTCCTTCTCTCCCTCTACAACCGGGTCACTCACAAGACGCTCAATATCTCCAAGACCTTCGGCATCGAGGGCAAGAAGCTGCTCCGGCCCGAGGACGACTTCGACGCTCTCAAGGACTTCAACGCCTCCTACGAACGCCAGACCAAGGTCGAGGAACTCGCCCTTGAGTACGAGCAGTTCCTCAAGGATCACCCAGGTCTCGTCCAGCGGCTCGATGCCCTCCCCGGCCGCGTCTTCAGCGGCAAGGCCCACCCCTCCTCCGACGCACGCGCCGTCTTCTTCTGCTACCAGCTCCCCACACGCATCCAGGAGCCATGGGGCGGCGCACCCGGCCAGACGCAGGAGTTCTCCGAGCCGCCGATCGACGGCTGGGCCGTCTCGCAGGGGCCGGTGCGCTGGTACATCTACGACCTGGAGAAGAACGCCGTGCTGGAGCCCGCCGCCCCCGACGCCGCGGCACTCATCCGCTGCGGCCCGACCGAGCCCCGCAAGGTCTCAACGCCTCAAGCGACGCTCGCCGACGCCCGAGCGGCCGTCGACAAGCACATCAAGAATACGTACTTGAAGCAGGCCCAGGCGCCGGTCACGGCTCCCAAGCCGGTCTTGAAGTGTTGGATGGAACTCTGCTGATGGAAGGATACCGCCATGGGATGGAAGGAACTCGACGATGCGTGCCGCGCCACCCTGATCGACATGTACGCCAAGAGCGAGCTGACGGTGGACGACCTCCCGTACACGCCGCAGTTCGAGCGGATGTGCGCCGAGTTCTATCGCTCAACCGGCAAGTACCTGACTCTTCATGAGTTCTGGCGTGCGCTCTCAAGCGCCCGAAAGACCGGCCAGCTCACGCGCAAGGAGCGCTAAGACCCTCGATTCCAGCACCTCCCGGAGCTCAATCGAACCATGCCCGCTCCCATTCCATCACGTGCGGAGGTCGAACGCCTCCGGTCGATCCGCAGCTTCCCCCAACTCATCAAGTACCTACGCGATGATCTGGACTGGCCCATTGAGACCGAGGATGTCGAGGACATCACCTTCGAGTATTCTCCCGAAGAACTCGGCCTCGATGCGAAGACGGCTGTCAAGGTCAAGGGGATCAAGCAACTTCGGCCATTGACCTCCAATCAGCCATGGGGCATCTTCTTTGTCAACTTCGAGGTGGGCAAGCTCCCGGTCGTCGTGCTTCGCCGCGTCCTTCGCTCGCTGGTGCTGAATAAGCGCGGCGCGGCGAAGAAGGCCGGGCAAGCCGCGTGGGACCGCCGCGACCTGCTCTTCATCTCCGCCTACGGCGAGTCCGACGACCGCGCCCTCACCTTCGCCCACTTCGCAGATCCGCCGCCAGGCCACGAGACCGATCTACCCACTCTCAAGGTCCTCGGCTGGGACGATGACGACACCACGCTCCATCTGGACAAGGTTGACCGAGATCTGCGCCAGCACTTGCGCTGGCCCGCCGACTCGGCGGGGGTTATCGAACCTACGGCGTGGCGGAACAAGTGGTCGCGGGCCTTCACCCTCGGACACGGCGAGGTCGTCCGCACATCCAAAGACCTCGCAGTGCGTCTCGCCGCACTGGCCGGGAAGATCCGCAAACGTGCACGCACCGTCATCGCCCACGAATCCGAGAAGGGCGAACTCCGCACGCTCCATAAAGCATTCAGGGAAGCCCTGATCCACGACCTCACGGAAAATGACTTCGCGGACATGTACGCCCAGACCATCGCCTACGGCCTGCTCACCGCCGCCGTCTCGCGCCACGCGCCAGGCGAAGGGCAGAACCCCGTCACCGCCGACTCCGCCGTCGAGATGGTTCCCGTCACCAATCCGTTCCTGAAAGAGATGCTGGAGCGGTTCCTGAAGGCCGGCGGGCGCAACGGCCACGCGGGTGGGGGAGCCAAGTCCTCCCACAAGGGCATCGACTTTGATGAACTCGGCATCTCCGAGGTCGTGGACCTCCTCCGCACCGCGAACATGGAGGCGGTGCTCCGCGACTTTGGCAACAAGAACCCCCTCGAAGACCCCGTCATCCACTTCTACGAACTCTTCCTCAAGGAGTACGACCCCAAGAAGCGCATGCAGCGCGGCGTCTTCTATACGCCACGCCCCGTCGTCTCCTTCATCGTCCGCTCCGTCCACGAAATCCTCCAGAAGGAGTTTGGCCTGGCGGACGGCCTGGCCGACACGGCCACGTGGGGCGAGATGCTCAACAAGCACCCGGGCCTCAAGCTGCCCACTCGCAAAGAGATCAAGCCCGGCGCAAAGGACCCCGTCGAGGTGCCCGCGGTCAAGCCCGAGGACCCCTTCGTGGCGATCCTCGACCCAGCGACGGGCACGGGCACGTTCCTCGTCGAGGTGATCGACACCATCCACACCACCCTCGTGACGCGCTGGAGGCGCGAGGGCAAGAACGCGGTCGAAATCAGAACACTCTGGAACCAGTACGTCCCCGCCCACCTCCTGCCGCGCCTGCACGGGTACGAACTCATGCCCGCGCCCTACGCCATCGCCCACATGAAGATCGGGCTGAAGCTCCACGAGACCGGGTACGGATTCGAGAGCGACGAGCGTGTGCGCGTGTACCTGACCAACGCACTGGAACCAGCGCAGGACTTCTCGGATCGGTTGGAGTTCGACGTGCCCGAACTGGCGCACGAGGCCCAGGCCGTCAATGCCGTCAAACGTAGCCGGCGGTTCAACACGATCATTGGGAATCCGCCGTACTCAAATTACGGCCAGCTCAATCGCATCCCATTCATCATGGGGCTGCTCGACACGTACAAGGAGGGCCTGAACGAGAAGAAGCTGAACCTCGACGACGACTTCATCAAGTTCCTTCGCTTCGCGCAGTTCCTGATCGAATCAGCAGGGATTGGCGTGCTCGGTTTCATAACCAACAACACGTACTTCGACGGCATCACCCATCGGCAGATGCGACGCGCGATACGGTTGTCGATGAGTACCGTGCGAGTTCTTGACCTGCATGGAAGTAGTTTGAAAAAAGAGACGGGTCCGGACGGCTCGCCGGACGAGAACGTATTCGATATCCAACAAGGCGTCGGCATTAGCTTTTGGTCCCGGTGTGGCAAACGCGATGAGCGAGCTCCTGTGTATCACGGCGAATTATGGGGTTCGCGGGATGCAAAGGCGATGGTGCTCCTCGCCGAGCGCATGGAGACGATTCAGCAAGCCAGTCTCGATCCGCATGAGCCGTATCAGTTTTTCGTGCCGAAGGACTTCGCTCTCGTGGACGAGTATCGCGCAGGCATCTCGCTTACGGACGTGTTTCGAGTCGATGGCAACGGCGTGAAAACCGACCGCGACGATCTTTTCATCGACGAGTCGCGGACCGCACTCCGAGACCGAATCGAGGAGTTCTTCTCAGCCCAAGGGCTCAAGGATCCCTTTCGCACGCAGTACCGGGTGGAGGATTCATCGAGCTATCCATTACTCAAACGCCGTCGCAGCGAGTCATTCAGACCTAGCGCGATTCAGTCGTGTCTCTACAGGCCATTTGATCAGCGATGGATCTACTACTCGGTCGGTCTGACCAGCCGCCCAGCTTGGGACGTGATGCGCCATATGCTGGGCAAGCCATCGCTCGGCCTGCTCGCGATGAGGCAGTTCGAATACGACGTTCCCGAGTACTGCTACTTTCTCGCCTGTCGCGGGCTTTCAGAGTGTCGCGTTTTCATCAGCAACCGGGGGATCGCGAACTGTTTTCCGCTTTACGCCGATTCCGGCGAGGACGACCCGGGTTCTCTGCTTAGTGGCGGACGCCGGGGCCCAAACCTCCAAGACTCGTTCATCACTGGACTTGCGGGAGCACTTGGTGTCAGGCGAGCGGGCGAGTTCCGGTTGCCCGAGGGTGTCACCGCTGAGCACATATTCGCTTATCTCTATGCGGTGTTTCACAGTCCGACCTACCGCACTCGATACGCACCGTTTCTGAAGATCGAGTTCCCGCGAGTGCACTTGCCTTCCCACCCTCGGCTGTTTCACACCCTATCGCAGCTCGGACAGCAACTTGTGGACCTTCACCTTATGGAGGTGCCGGACTCGAAGAAAGCTTCAGTGTCATGGGTCGGATCCAACCGCGCCGCCGTTGACGGTGTGTGGCATCGTGACGAAGCCGTCTGGATAGATCGCGCTCGCACGAACGGCTTCCGCGGCGTCCCCGAGACCGTCTGGAACTTCCACATCGGCGGCTACCAGGTCTGTGAGAAGTGGCTCAAGGACCGCAAGGGCCGCACGCTCTCCAAGGAAGACATCGAGCACTATCAGAAGATCGTTGTCGCCATCAGCGAGACCATCCGCATCATGGGCGAGATCGACAAGGTCATCGAAGAGCACGGCGGCTGGCCCGGCGCGTTCATCACCGATCCTGCTGAACTCGAGAAGCTGGGCATCCGTCCCTCCAACTCGGGCGGTTCAGCTACATCACCCAGAACCGCTCCGAGTCAGGCAGCCGAAGCCGATGAGGCCGATTCAGACAAGAAGGATGGGCCGGAACTCCCTTTCGCATGAAGGCCCCGGGCTCCAGCAAGCCCGAGGCCAGAGCCAAGCGTGAGTCCGCGAAAGCGCCTCCGGCCTCCCAGCCCGCCCCGCCGAAGTGGTCGCTGCGCGACACCGCAAAGGCCGTCACGGGCCGACTGGTCGACTCGCTGGTCGATGCCGCGGCAGATGCGATGCAGGGATCCGAGGCCCCATCCATCGATGACCTCGATCTGACCGACGTCGTCATGGCGGTCAGACAGACCTTCACCGATCCCGACAACGCTGACCTCGAACGCGATCAGGCGGTCCGACGCGTCGCCAGGACGCTCGGCTTCGCTCGCGTCGGTTCACGGGTTGCGGATCTGGTGGAGAGCGGCCTGACTGCTGCCGCGCGGCGGAAGGTGATCCTGACCGAGCGTGGCCTTCTGAGTCTCCAGACCCGGAGCATCGACGATTACACCCGCGATGAGTGCGTCGAGTTCCTGATCGCGGCGATGCGCGACGCGGGCGGCCCGGCCGTGTGGGATCGCGAGGAGGCGATCACCGCCGCGGCACGGTATCTGGGCTTCCGCCGCACGGGTTCGACGATCCGGGATGCGTTCCGCTCCGCGATCAACGCGGGAATCCGGCGGGGGCTGCTCGAACGCGATGGCGGGGGGATCAGGAGGACATGATGAGCGTCACGAGAGTGAATGCACGCGAGTCTGCCACACGCCTGCTCTCCACGCCAAAGGATCTTCAAGTGGCCTTCTTGGCGTGCCTTGGATGGGCGGAGGACGTGTACATCGGAACCGCGTGGGCGAGACCGGGCTGGGCGATACTCGAACTCGCCGCGCGGCACTCGCGAGTCCATGCAGTCGTGGGGCTCAGCTTCCAGATGACCGATCCGGATGCCTTAGCATCACTTGCAGCAATTGGAAACGACACATGGGTAAGTGAGCGGGACACTCCGTTGTTCCACTCGAAGTTCTATCTGTTCCGGAGCAGGGAGCGAACCGAAGCGATCGTCGGAAGCGCGAACCTGACGAATGCGGCATTCTTGTCGAATGTGGAGTGCGCCCTCCACGTCAAGCTGTCTGCTCAGGAGTCACGCTCATGGATCGAGGTGTGGGAGGGCTGGCGCAACGACTCGACCAAGGTGACTGCTCAATGGCTCGCCTCTTATCGAGAATCATGGAACCCACCAACACAGGGACCGCTTCGGAAGCTGGCGGATGCTGAAGACCTCGCGGGTCGGGGCTCGGTACGGAACGCTCCCGGGATCGCGACGCCGGAGATTCTGGCTGCGAGCTGGCCGACCTATGAGCGAATCCTGCTGCGGGCGGCAATACGTGGCACCGAGAACTGGCTTGCTGATGACCAGCTGGGATATCGTGCCGCACTGCGAGAGCTTCGGCAGGTGGCGTCGGGGCCTTTGCCACCCGCGGGGTCAGTCGAGTTTCAGATGATCGTGGGACGTAAGTCGAAGCGCACCCCTGTGGACCATGGGTGGCTGGGGCACTTCCAGGGGTCCGGGCTTGCCCAAAGTAAACTAGGGCAGGACGCTCATCTAAGGCGGGACTTGAACGCCTTACTCCGATTGCTCCGGGGAACGAGCATGAGAGACGATGTGGCCAATGAGCAAGCCGCCAAGCGGATCTGGGAACGCGTGTGCCAGGAGCACGGCCTGAGCCACGCCGTTGCAACACGGCTGCTCACGCTCACTCGGCCAGAGAGGTTTTTCTCGGTGAATGGTAAGTCCGACCGGGGTGTGGCCAATGCCTTTGATGTCTCGATGTCTTCGCTGAAGTCATGGGACGGCTATTCGAAAGCCCTTCGGCGGCTCTGGAGCTCTCCGTGGTTCCGGTCTGCCCCGCCATCAGATCCGCTCTCGCGCGAGCTGTGGGACGCTCGAGTCGCGTTGATCGACGCACTTGTCTACGAGCATGACGCGTGAAAGGAGCTGACACGACCGTGAGCGAACTGGCTTTGGGTCGTGCTAGATCATTCCGGATGCTTCGACGCTGCAGGCGAAGCACGTAGACATGAAGCCATCAAAGGATGGTACAATCGGCGCATGCCGATTGAACTCTCCATGTGGCGGATCGATACGGACCTCGAACGAGTCGAGCCAACATCTATGAACCTCGAAGAGCGTTTGGAGTCCCTGCTCGCCAAGGACATCTCCATCGCTTCGCCCAACTGGATGATGATCGGCCGCCAAGTCCCGACGCCTTGGGGCAAGTTCATTGATCTGCTTTGCATCGATACCGAGGGCAGGCTGATCGTTCTTGAGCTGAAGCGGAATAAGACCGAGCGCGAGATCGTCGCCCAGACACTCGACTACGGCTCGTACATCAAGACCGTGCAGGCGGATGAAGTACGACGGATTTTCGCGCGGTATCAGAAGGAGTACGCAGGGGATCAGCTAGCAAAGACGATCGAGGAGGCCTTTAGCGCGCACTTCAAAGGCCTTCCGATACCCGATGAGTTCAACAGTTCGCACGAACTGGTCATCGTTGCCGCGGTGCTTGACGCCGCCACCGAGAGGATCGTCCAGTACCTCGCGGAGGAGTACGAGGTTCGAATAAATGCGGTCTTTTTCCGTGTCTTCAAGGACAGAGACCGCGAGTACCTCACCCGTGCATGGCTTCGAGATACCGACTCGGCGGATGCCGTCAGCCCCGCACTGCCAGCCGCCCGCGAGCGGGTTGAGTTCAATGGCGAGTACTACGTGAACTTCGGCGAAGGCGACCACCGCCATTGGGAGGATGCGAGGCGGTTCAACTTTGTGAGCGCGGGGCAGGGCACCCGGTTCCGCGATGCCCTTCAGCGCCTTGAGCCCGGGAATCGCATCTGGGTCAACGTCCCCGGCGGCACCGGCTATGTGGGTGTGGGCATCGTCGAAGCACCCGCTGTGCCCGTCAATGAGTTCATGGTCAAGAACGACCGAGGTCAGCAGGTGCCGATCTTGCAGGCAGGACCGGTCTGTCAGGACATGGGCGAGAACGCCGACAATTCCGACCTCAGCGAGTATCTGGTCCGAGTCAAGTGGCTAAAGACGGTGCCGCTCAATCAAGCCGTCCGCGAGCCTGGCTTTTTCGGCAACCAGAACTGCGTCGCTGAGCCAAGAGATGCCAAGTGGCCCTACACGATTGAGCGGTTGAAGCAGAAGTTTGGGATTTCGGAATGACCAAGCACCTAGTGTCCCGACTTGAAGAAGAGCGCAACCGTTTGCGGTGTTGGCGCGTATCGGTTCCGGGGTACTCTGGAGCCGAGCGATGGGCACACGCAAACCGTTGGATCTGACCGATGCTGAACGCGACGAACTCCGCACGCTGGTGCGCCGGCCGCGCACGCCGCGTGCCCTGGCGGATCGCTGCCGGGTTGTGCTCCTGGACGACGAGGGGCTGACGTACGCGGCCATCGGCGCCAGGATCGACATGCGTGAGCAGACCGTGCTCAAGTGGCGTACACGCTTCCTCACGCACCGCGTGGCCGGCCTGCGGGATGCGCCTCGCCCGGGCGTGCAGAGGAAGATCACCGACGAGATGGTCGCCGAGGTGGTCCGCATGACCCTCGAGGAGAAACCCCCGGACGCGACGCACTGGAGCCTGCGCTCGATGGCCGCGGCATCCGGCATCTCGCGTTCGAGCGTCAACACGATCTGGCGGGCGTTCAATCTCCAGCCGCACCGCAGCCAGACGTTCAAGCTCTCGACCGACCCGAGGTTCGTCGAGAAGACGCGGGACATCGTGGGGCTCTACATGAGCCCGCCGCAGAACGCCGTCGTGATCTGCGTGGACGAGAAGAGCCAGATGCAGGCGCTGGACCGCACCCAGCCCCTGCTGCCGATGCGCCCGGGATCGCCCGAGCGACGCACCCACGACTACTACCGGCACGGCACGTCGAGTCTCTTCGCGGCGTTGATGGTCAAGACCGGGGTGGTCATCGGCGAGTGCCACCGGCGTCACCGTCATCAGGAGTTCATCAAGTTCCTGAGCACGATCGACGGGGTGGTGAAGGCGACCGAGCCGGTCGGCACCGCGGTCCACATCGTGCTGGACAACTACGCCACGCACAAGACACCCGCCGTGCAGCGGTGGCTCGCCAAGCACCCCGAGTACCACCTGCACTTCACGCCCACCAGCGCCAGCTGGCTCAACCAGGTCGAGCGGGTCTTCGCCGACCTGACCGAGAAGCAGCTCCGCCGCGGCGTCTTCACCAGCGTCGCCTCGCTGGAGCACGCCGCGCTCGGATACATCGACGCGCGCAACGACGATGCCAAGCCCTTCGTCTGGACCGCGGACGCCGATACCATCCTCGGACGAGTCGCCAAGAATCGTGCGACTTCCTCGAAGTCAGGACACTAGGTACTCACTCGCCGACCTCGTACTTCGCACCTCGCACGCCGAATGCCCATCTCGTTCCCTCCAAGACATCTGTCACAAACTGACTTATCTGCGGGTTCTCTAGCGCTCCGGAGATATACGTGATCGCATTGCCGTTCTGCTTGTCCATGCTCGCGTAGACAACTTGATCCGCATCACACACGACCGCGAGGTTCGGATTGTGCGTGACGAGGAACACCTGCCGCCGGCGTCTCGCTTCCTTGATGCAGTCCACCAGCACCTTCGCAACCGTGTGGTTGTCGAGATTGCCTTCTGGCTGATCGATCACCAACGGAACATCGCTCTTGTCGATGAGTAGGTAAAACACCAGCAATAGTGTGCCACGCTCGCCCGGAGAGAGCATCGCCAGCTCCTTGCCCTCCCAACGCAAGATGTACCGCGGACGAACATACTCAAGTCCATACATCAGATCGAAGACCTCTTCAGGACGCTTGCCCTTCAGTAGCTGGTCCTTGAGTTGAACTTCTCTCGGTGGCTCATCCCGAAGATTGATATGGAGGGCATCGTCCACGTCCTTCAGGAACTTCTCGACGGAAGCAGCCGACTCCCAGTCGGTTGCCTGTGTCAGATCAGTGGCTCGCTTGCGTCCTTCATCCACGCCCATGAAGCTGCCGCGACGGTTGAGAGCGAGGAGTGCCATCAGTCGGTCAACGAAATCGACGTTGCTCAACTCGGCGCGGAACTCAAGCTTGAGCTTGTCCTTGGCGAGCGGATGAGAGTTGATGAACGTCTGAACCGGCCCATAAAGAGTTCGGAGGACTTCCGCTTGGCCGACTTTTTCAGCGTGGATCTCCAGTGCCAAACGCTTCTGCCGCTCTCGTGATTGCTTGATCAATGCTGGAAGTGCCGCGAGCGCTGCCTTGGAAGCCTGAAGCCCTGCCAGCGATTCGGCGTCGTCTGAACTGCCCGCCAGTTGCTTCCGGCGTTCCGTCCATTCGGCGAGAATGGTCAAGTAGGCTTGGTATGCCCGGTTTGGTGCGCCGAGCTTGGACTGAATCTCGGCGATCACAGCGTCAATGTTCGCCAGTTGGGCGCGAAGTCCGGGTGGCTCCGTTGCATCAAGTTCTTTCACGGCCTTATCGCTCTCCGAGATCGCGCTGTCCCGAATGCGCTCTGGCTCTCCCTTGGTGACGGACAAAGTGACAAGACTGTCTGCGGTTAGGCCCAGTTCCTTGGCGTCCTCCTCCAATGAGGCTTTGAAGACACCAAACTCCTTCTGGAAGTTGTCGAGTTTCTCCAAGAGCCGCTTGGCGACCGCTTGCCGCCGCTGACTCACGCGGATGGCTGACGCAGCATTGGCAGCTCTGTCGTTGAGTGCCTTTCGCTTGGCGTCAGCCTCTGCCAGTTCTTTAAGCAGCTCCTCGTCTGGCTGTACGCCTCCCTCGCCTTTGGAAGGGTCAGGCACGGCCACTGGCTTGGCGTTGTCATGGGCCTCCAGTTCGAGTTCCCGACGCTTGATCTTCTCCTCTAGTTCTCGGTGCGCAACCGGATCTGCTTGTGCCTCCCGGATGCTTCGTTCGCGGCTCGCCTCCCGCAACTGCTTGAGAAGTGAATCAACGCGCTTCTGTTTTTCGTCAGACTGAAATCTCAGCAAGTCGTCAAGTGTTGAGTGGCCGAGTCGCTGAGCCTCCGGCACGTGGGAGAAAATGACCGCCTTCAATTCTCGCTCGAAGCCCTCTTCGCCAACCCCGACCAGTTCATTGCAGACTTCTTCGACATGATTCTGTGGCAGGTACTTGAGGCGTTCCACCTCTTCGGTCTTTGGCATGTCGCTAAGTCGGCGAGAAACGGTCTCCCCCGACTCCCACCTTGCGGTCGCAGTGAAGTGGCCAGCACGCCCGCTCGTCGGATGACGAAACCGACCAGCGTTCAGGAACGAGAACGATTCCGCGTTCTTGGTCGCTCCAAGCAGTCCTAGTGTCCCGACTTGAAGAAGAGCGCAACCGTTTGCGGTGTTGGCGCGTATCGGTTCCGGGGTACTCTGGAGCCGAGCGATGGGCACACGCAAACCGTTGGATCTGACCGATGCTGAACGCGACGAACTCCGCACGCTGGTGCGCCGGCCGCGCACGCCGCGTGCCCTGGCGGATCGCTGCCGGGTTGTGCTCCTGGACGACGAGGGGCTGACGTACGCGGCCATCGGCGCCAGGATCGACATGCGTGAGCAGACCGTGCTCAAGTGGCGTACACGCTTCCTCACGCACCGCGTGGCCGGCCTGCGGGATGCGCCTCGCCCGGGCGTGCAGAGGAAGATCACCGACGAGATGGTCGCCGAGGTGGTCCGCATGACCCTCGAGGAGAAACCCCCGGACGCGACGCACTGGAGCCTGCGCTCGATGGCCGCGGCATCCGGCATCTCGCGTTCGAGCGTCAACACGATCTGGCGGGCGTTCAATCTCCAGCCGCACCGCAGCCAGACGTTCAAGCTCTCGACCGACCCGAGGTTCGTCGAGAAGACGCGGGACATCGTGGGGCTCTACATGAGCCCGCCGCAGAACGCCGTCGTGATCTGCGTGGACGAGAAGAGCCAGATGCAGGCGCTGGACCGCACCCAGCCCCTGCTGCCGATGCGCCCGGGATCGCCCGAGCGACGCACCCACGACTACTACCGGCACGGCACGTCGAGTCTCTTCGCGGCGTTGATGGTCAAGACCGGGGTGGTCATCGGCGAGTGCCACCGGCGTCACCGTCATCAGGAGTTCATCAAGTTCCTGAGCACGATCGACGGGGTGGTGAAGGCGACCGAGCCGGTCGGCACCGCGGTCCACATCGTGCTGGACAACTACGCCACGCACAAGACACCCGCCGTGCAGCGGTGGCTCGCCAAGCACCCCGAGTACCACCTGCACTTCACGCCCACCAGCGCCAGCTGGCTCAACCAGGTCGAGCGGGTCTTCGCCGACCTGACCGAGAAGCAGCTCCGCCGCGGCGTCTTCACCAGCGTCGCCTCGCTGGAGCACGCCGCGCTCGGATACATCGACGCGCGCAACGACGATGCCAAGCCCTTCGTCTGGACCGCGGACGCCGATACCATCCTCGGACGAGTCGCCAAGAATCGTGCGACTTCCTCGAAGTCAGGACACTAGTGTGTCGGCGAGTGCGCTCTTTCCGCTGCCCTTATTGCCAACGATGGCGACCAAACCGGGATTGAACTGCACTGTTCCGGAGAACCAGACATCGGCAGCGGGGGCGGTCGATTCGCGATTGAAAGATATGCCAGAGAGGTACTTTGTCGGGTTCTGCTCGACCCTCACGAGATCGGGCGGTCGGGGTCCCATGAACACACGGTCCCGAGGCTCTCGGATGACCATCAATAAGCCTCTGAATGTCGGGTCGGCCCGAAGCCAGAGCGGAGCCCTGACCGCGTAGTTGGCAATGTCGTGATTATCCGAGCAGAGAAATAGCGGCTTGTTCAACCCAGTTCGCGGGAAGATCGTGTGTAGATGAACATCGATGTCCTTTATTTGGCCAACCTCCAGCACGTCCACGAATCGTGACGTGATATCAAACTTGATGCGCTGCTGGAACTGCTCACGATTCTTGATCTCGTCAATCGAGTTGGATTTTTCGCCCGCGTGAATGGTGACGATGCCACCCAACTCACGAGTGACCGTGGCACCATCTTCGAGAGGAACATAGACCTTCTCATCCCCACCCTTTGCCGCGATATCAGTTGGAGTCAGCCCGAGACGACCGCACACAGTCACCCATACATCGTCTAGTTTGCATGACTCAGGGAAAATGCAAATGTAATGGATCGGCTTCCCACCCTGGTCGCTGCGAAGCTCAATACCGGGAAGGACCGTCAGTTTGTCACCTCCAAGCTTCTGCAACTCCTGGATGCGACGGACATCCATCGTGTGGTGATCCGTTATTGCGACTACCCGTACACCCTCGGCGATGAGCTTATCGACAATCTGGGCGTTTGTCACGCTCTTGCACTGATAGTCGAACGATGCAGGCGTATGAAAGTGGAGATCCCACCGATGCCACAATGAACCGCTAGGAGCGTGCAGCGTCATTCGGGCTTCTCCTGTCTGTCAGTTAGCTTCCCGGGCAAGGCTCGAAACTCCAGTCCTTCAATCTCCGGCATGCTCTTTCCCGCGATGCCTTGGAGATCGCCGTACATGCCCACGGTATTGGCGATGACCGCTTCAATCTGCTTGTCCCGTTTGGCCCATTGCTTCTGGATGACTTTCTTCTCCGCTTCAAGGTCTTCGCGCATGTTCTCGAACGCCTCCTTGATCGCCTCGACCCGCTGCCGGAAGTTCGGCCCGGTCAGATAGCCGTAGACCAACTCCATCTTGGTCTGCTTGCCTTCGGATGCTTGGCGAGCCGTGGCAACCTCCACAAGGGCGTAGCGAAGAACGATCGCCAGCGGAACGGCTGAAGCCATGTCGCAGATCCAGACTCCATCCATCTGACCGAAGCTGTTGATGCCCTTGGGGAGCGTTGAGGTCACGATGGCACAGATCTCGGCCTTTGCTTCTCGCTGATCGCTGCGAAGCTTGGCAAGCCAGCCATCGCTCCATGCCTTCGTCCGCTTGGATTCCCAGAGGATTGTGCCGATGGAGTTGCCGAGCGGTCCTGCGACGCGTTGAAGAGTGTCTCCGCCGAACGTCCCCTTCGGCACCGGCTCGATGGTGTCCTTGGGGAACGCCGCTCGAAGCGTTGCTTCCAAGTCTAACTCTTGAACCTCGCCTTGGAGTTGCTGCGACCCTTGCTCGGCCTTGCGCTTGAGTTCCTCGACCTGCTTCTGCATGTCCGAGATCAGCTTGTCCTTCTCGGCGGTTTTGAGGCGGTACTCCTCGGCTGCGTCACGCTGGGCCTTTTCGTGAATCTTGCTACGCTCTGCGTCAATCGCCCGCTGCTTCTCAAGCTCGAACTCTCGCTTTTCGTCCTCAAGGGCCTGCTTCTGCTTGCGGAGGTCAAGTTCGGCTTTCTGAGCTTCAGAGAGTTTAGTTCTGTTTTTGGTGAGTTCTTCTTGAAGGGAGGAGAGTTGTGCGGTGGCCTCGGCAGTCGCCTCCTGGCGAGCTTGCTGAAGGAGCGCTGTCCGCTCAGTCTTGAGCTTTTCTTGGACTTCCCGTTCCAGCGTCCGCTGGCGATCCTCAAGGGACTGTTCTCGCTTGAGCAGCGACTCTTCTCGTTGACGGGCGGCCTCCAGCTTGGTCTGGTTCTCCTGAAGCCGCTCCTGAAGCGTCTTGACCTCCAAGCTCGCTTCCTGTTGGGCCTGCTTCTTCACCTGTTCAGTCAGCTTGCTCCGCTCGCTGGCGAGCTTGCTGGCGACTTCCTCGTCAACCTGAGCCTTGGCCCTCTCTGTCGCCGCAGCCTTCTCCGAGATGTTCTTCTCCCGGGCGTCCAGTTCGGCTTTGCGTCGGTTCGCCTCGGCATCGAGTTTAGCCCGCAGCGAGGCCTCGATGGATGCGGACATTGCCGCCGTCAACTCGAACGGCTGGTGGCAATTGGGACAGGTGATAGTTCCTGCGTCCATACAAATCCTCCCAGAGCTGAACTCTGCATGCCGAGGCTCTGCGCCACAGACCCAGCGTATGCGCCAGCGGCTGGAAAAGCAGCAGGCACAACGTGCTGGTGCTCGTCCATTTTTACAACCTGTCGCTTCGTAGATTCGCGCCACGGGCCCGCTACACTCGCACCGAACGCACATAGACCCTGCCCGTCGCGGGGTCGTAACCAAGAGGAGGTTCGTTATGAAGGTAGTCGCTCATCAGCACCCGGTCGGTCCTCGTCATAGGCACCGACACCGAGCCAAGGAGTACCCGCATGTCACGGACGATCCGTTCTCGTTCCAGTTCCCGCCCGATCCAGTCGAGTAAACCCAGCACCACACCACCCAAGACCACGCCTCCGAAGCAGAGTGCGCCGCGCACGCGGGTTTGCCACCCCGACGAAGACGCCGTGCCCGCCGCATCACGCGGCTCGCCGAACACAAGCCCGCCCGCCTCGCTCCGGCTCGAGCGCATCGCCGCTCGCCGCATCAATCCCGCCCCTTACAACCCGCGCCTCGACCTCAAGCCGGGCGACCCCGACTATGAGAAGCTGGCCCGCTCCGTCGACGAGTTCGGACTTGTCGAGCCGCTGGTCTGGAACCGCCGCACCGGCAACCTCGTGGGCGGCCACCAGCGTTTCAAGATCCTGCTCGCCCGCGGCGTGAAGGAAGTCGACGTCAGCGTCGTCGACTTGCCCATCGAGCGCGAGAAGGCCCTCAACATCGCACTGAACAAGATCTCCGGCGACTGGGACGAGCGGAAGCTCGGCGCCCTGCTCGACGAGCTCACCGCAACGCCCGACCTCGACGTTCTGCTCACGGGTTTCGACATGTGCGAGATCGACGGTCTGATCGCAAACTCGCGGCTGGAACTCGACCCCTCACGCGAGGAATCGTTCGACATCGAAGAAGCGTTGCGACTGGCGGGCAAGGGCCCTGCCATCACGAAGCCCGGCGACCTCATCACACTCGGGCGCGACCCGCGTCTCCAGCATCGCCTGCTCTGCGGCGACTCAACCGATCACGCGCAGGTGCGTCGTCTCATGAACGGCGAGCGCGCCATCCTCTTTTCGACGGATCCACCATATCTGGTTGCTTACGACGGCACGAATCACCCCGGCAAGGGCAAAGCCAACAAAGACTGGAGCGACACCTACGGTGTGACGTGGGACGATTCCGTCGAAGACACCGCGCTGTATGACGGATTCATCGGCGCAGCGGTCGCCGAGGCGATCGCACCGAACGCCGCGTGGTATTGCTGGCACGCCTCGCGTCGCCAAGCGATGCTCGAGTCGATGTGGATCAAGCACGGCGCGTTCGTGCACGCGCAGGTCATCTGGGTGAAGAACCGGGGCGTGCTCACCCGCACGTGGTACGCGTGGCAGCACGAGCCGTGCCTGTTCGGCTGGATCGTCGGCAAGAAGCCGCCGCGTCGCTCGAGCACATATCTCTCGACCGTCTGGCAGATCCCCACGATCCCCAACGGCGACGAGCGGCCCGATCATCCGACTCCCAAGCCGCTCGAGGTCTTCATCATCCCGATGGATCAGCACACTCGCCCGGGCGAGATCTGTTACGAACCCTTCGCCGGATCCGGCAGCCAGTTCATTGCGGCCGAGAAACTCGGTCGCCGCTGCTTCGGCATCGAGATCTCGCCGACGTACTGCGACCTCATCGTCCGCCGCTACATCGCCTTCGCTGGCGAGGGCGCAGTCGATCCCGCGATCGCGAAGAAGTATCGCCTGACGGATCGGCAACCAGCGCGTGCATCGGCCGCGCCGAGCGATCGCAGTGCCGCACAGACCATCGAAGCGAAGGCCCCGGAAGCCAATGCACGCCACGCATCCAAGCCCGCGGCACGCTCACGCTCGACGAAGGGGGGACGCTGATGGCAAAGCGAACCCGCACGACCCGCTCCAAGAGCCCGAAGCAACCCGCACGCCCGAAACGCAGAGCGAGCGACGGCCAATCTCCCCATACGCCCGACGCCCACGAGGCACCCCATCTGGATCCCGAAGCCATCACTCCCTCTGAGCGGACAGTCCTCTCCCTCATCCGGGACGTGCGCGAGGGCCGGATGTCGGGCGTGATGCTCCACAGGGAGGACCGCCTGCGCGTGGTCGAGCATCTGACAGCCGAGGGGTACACCGGGCCGGAGATCGCAGAGGTCCTGAAGGTCTCGGAGCGCACGGTCATCCGCGATCGGATCGCGGTCCGCGAGATGAACGCACTCTTGCCGAGCCCTGAGCTGGTCGGCCAGATGGTGGGACACCTTGTGCGTGCCGCCGAGCAGGCGACAGGCCGCCTGCGCCGCATCGGGCGCGAGGCAGGGATCAAGCCCGCAGAGAGGATCGAGGCCGAGAGGGTGGCGTGGCAAGTGCAACGCGAGGTTGTGGTCACGCTCCAGGGCCTCGGCTACCTCCCCACCGCCCCCACCACTCTCAACGCGCACATCACGAACGGCGAGGAACTTCCCCAGACCGAGGCGCTCTTGGCCGAGATCGAGCGTCTGGAATCACTTCCGGCACTCCAGGCCGCGGACGGCACACTGATCGTCTCACCCGAACTCTCCGAACTCCGCTCTGTCCTCACGCGTTCCGTCGTGGCCCAGCGGCTGCACACGTTGGCTCGCGGCGATGACTCTCATCCGGACTCGCCCCGAGCCGAGGGCCATGTCGACGACACGGGAGGTGACGCATGAAGTCTCGCCCCCCACCGGCCCCCCCACCGGCCCCCCCACCGGCCCCCCCACTTCATCAACACCCACTTCATCAACACCCACCGCATCAGCCCACTCCACATCGGCCCCCACTGCGTCACACGCCCGACCCACAGCGCGCCGGCGACGCTCGTTCCGTAGCAGAGTCCGCGGCCATGCGGGTCTCAAGAGTCCGCCGCGAGCGGGCTCGGCTCTCGCCGATCGAGTTCCTACGCATCTACCTCCCGAGCTACGCGCAGCAGCCATTCTCGCGCATGCACATCGAGATGGGAGAACTGATTGTGCAGGCGTCGGAGCGACGGGGAGCACGCGTGGCGATCGCCGCGCCACGCGGCCACGCCAAGAGCACGGTCGTCACACTCGCGACCATTCTCTGGTGCATCGTCTTCAAACTGGAGGACTACATCCTCCTCGTCTGCGACTCGCAGGATCAGGCCGTGGGCCATCTCGCATCGGTCCGCGAGCAACTGGAGAACAACCCACGGCTCCGGGAGGACTTCCCGGATGCGTGCCTGGTGCCGCCCGCGTCGCGCCGGCCGCAGGTCTGGCGGCGGAACGAGATCGTCACCGGCAACGGCGTCAAGGTCTCGGCCCTCGGCTCCGGCACCAAGATCCGCGGCCGACGCCACAACCAGGCCCGGCCCGGGCTGATCGTCGCCGACGACATCGAGAACGAGACGATGGTGCGCAGCCCCGAGCAGCGGGAGCAGCTCGCGCACTGGTTCAACGGCACGCTCTTGAAGGCCGGTGACGCCATGACGAACGTGCTCGTGGTCGGCACCATCCTGCACCATGATTCACTCCTCGCGACGCTGACGGACACGCTCCGGAGCCCGGGATGGCAGAGCCGCATCTACCGCGCCATCGAGCAGATGGCCGACAATGAACCGCTCTGGGAGCAGTGGCGATCGATCTACACGGGCCTTGTGGAGGATGCGCCCTCGGGTCCTGCCGCCGCCGAACAGTTCTTCCACACGAACCGAGACGCGATGCTCGCTGGCACGAGGGTCCTGTGGCCCGAGCGCGAGAGCTACGAGCAGTTGATGATCATGCGCCTGATCGAGGGGCAGGCGAGCTTCGACGCCGAGAAGCAGAACCACCCCGTCGATCCCGAGCGTGCGATCTTCCGAGAGCGCGACCTGGTCTTCTGGGACGACCACCACATCGGCGAGGCCGAGCTGCTGGTCTCCCTGCGAGGGCCGCTCGCGTTCTACGCCGCGTGCGACCCGAGTCTCGGCCGCCTCGGGCGGCACAACGACGACACGGCGATCATCGTGGTGGTACGGGACAAGGCGACGGGCGTCCTCTACGTCCTCGAAGCCGACATCACGAAGCGCACACCCAACTCGACGATCGAGCACCTCATTGAACTGGGGAAGCGTCGCAGCTTCACGCATGTCGGCATCGAGACGAACCAGTTCCAGCACTTCCTGGCCGACGAGCTGACGCGGCGAAGCAACACCGCCGGGCTTTGCCTTCCGGTTCGGAAGATCACGCACACGTCAGACAAGCTCGGACGCATCCAGAGTCTGCAGCCGCTGGTGGTCAATGGCACGCTGCGTTTCAGCCGCAAGCATCGGAAGCTGATGGAGCAGCTGATCCAGTTCCCCTTCGCGGCCCACGACGACGGGCCGGATGCGCTCGCGCTGGCCGTCGAGGTCGTGCGCCAGCCGGTCTGCTACGTCACCGATCTGGATGCCCTTGCCCGCCGCAGAGCCAACGCGGAAACACCCGAACAGCGGATGGCGAGACTGCTCTACGATGACAATCCGCGGATCTGGAAGAACATCGCAAGATGGTGAGGGTGGCTGGGCAAGTTCTGGGTCAGCGATCCGGATGCGCCGCTGTTCTGAGATGGGCGGCAGGAGTCCTGCGGGCAGCTTATGCTGCGAGCCATGAACGACGAGGATCATCCGACGTGGAGAGTGATGGGGAGGGCGTGAATATGTACAGAATGTGAAATAGCTGGTGCTGGCGTGATGCAATACTATCCGGTTGACACATTATCGCGCTGTATCATGTGACCATGACAAACAGGATAGTTGACGTCTGTCCACGCGCTTCGTCTATGCTGTTCACAAGCGTATGTCGACGTGAGTGCTCCGAGCGTTTACCGCGAGTCGACTTACCCTTGAGTGCAAGCATATCGTCTTTCATGTGTTGCTCCTCGATGCTCAGCTACGACTGGCGTACTAGGGAAGCCCACGGTATGCTAGTTGAATGGCCAGGTTCTTCAATCAGTTACTATGTCTCGCCAACTCTGACGCTTCGGCTGTCCAAGTCGTCTCGCATGAATGGGAGCGAGTAAGAGGGTTCGTGGCAGGCCTTTCGCGGGATCTACGCGTTCCAGCTCGAGTGTGGAGCCTCTCGCGTGGCCTCGCGGTGATGGACCGAGAGGCTCAAGTGGGCGAACCGGACCCCGAGCAGACAGACCCCCAAGAAGTGCTCAAGTCCCATTGCGAGAGCAAGGTGGCGGGGATCCTGTTGATGGAGGACGCCCACCACTTCTACCTCTCGTCAGATCGACGCCACGAGGTGACGCGGTGGCTCCGAGAAGCGTCGCGCCTCCGAGGAGCACCTCGGAAACTGCTTATCCTCTCTGGGCCGGTGCCGGGTCTTCCACCGGAAGTCGTCAAGGAAGTTCCAGCTTTGGACCTGCCCCTGCCTGACCAAGATGACCTTCTCCAGGTCTGCCGCACCGTTGCCGAGGATCGGCATGTCGAGTGCGATCCCGCCGAGCCTTTGCTCGAGGCGGCGAGAGGTCTCACTGTGATGGAGGCTCGCCTTGCATTCGCGAGAGCGGCTCACGAAAAGGGAAGGCTGGGACCCGACGCGATCCCGCTCGTCGCACAGGAGAAGTCACGGGTCATCAAGCAGAGTGGCGTTCTGGAGTACTTCGAACCCAACGCCACGATGCGAGATGTCGGCGGCCTAGACAACCTGAAGTCATGGCTGGATCGCCGCGGTCGCGGCTTCGGGGCTGGAGCACGGGAGCATGGCCTTGAACCGCCGCGCGGGATCGTGCTTCTCGGTATCCAAGGATGCGGGAAGTCGCTGATTGCCAAGTCCGTCGCTGCTGCGTGGCAATTCCCTCTATTGCGGTTCGACCTCGGCCGCGTGTTCGGTGGGGTCGTTGGACAGTCCGAAGGCAACATGCGGCTGGCTCTTCAAGTTGCCGAGGCGCTCGCCCCGTGCGTGCTTTGGATCGACGAGATCGAAAAGGGACTTTCTGGGATGGGAAGTTCAGACCAACTCGATGCGGGCGTCTCCGCTCGAGTCGGCGGAACGCTGCTGACATGGATGCAGGAGAAGAGCGCACCGGTGTTCGTCGTTGCCACGGCGAATCGCATCGAAGCGCTGCCGCCCGAGTTGCTGCGGAAGGGGCGCTTCGATGAGATCTTCTTCGTCGACCTTCCTACTGAGGATGCTCGGAGAGAGATCCTCTCCATCCACTTGTCTAGGAAGAAGCGATCGCCCGGTGACTTTGACCTGAAGCGGCTTGCGTTGGAATCGCTGGGATTCTCTGGCGCTGAGATCGAAGAAGCGGTGCGAGAGGCTCTGTTCGAGTCCTTTGCTGAAGGCAAGGAGGTCACGACCGAGCACATCGCTCGTGCCATCAGGGCAACGTACCCGCTGTCTCGAACGATGCGTGACCAGATCACTCAACTTCGCGAATGGTCTCGAGCACGGGCGAGACGGGCCAGCAGTCAAGAGCCCGAGTCCTTACCGCTGGACGCCGGACAGGCGGTTCCCGTTCTTCGTCAGGAGCAACGAAATCCGTTCGTGCCGAAGGGGACGCTTGCCGGAACCGAGGACCGTGGTGAACGTCGGACGTGATGACAGCGACCAACTAGAGGGAGACGTCGTCTCGTGGGCTTACTGAACTACCTCGCAATGGAGCCGATGCAGCGGGCGACTGTGATCCAACAGCAGGCCCGCGACGCCCTCGGACCATTCGAGAGGTACCTGCTCCAAGCACGCGCAAACGCTCAGGAGCGTCAGAAGCGGCATCGATTCAGGTTCGAGATCGTTCGACGAAAGCACGTCTATCGGCTGCACCCTCTTGACACCTTGGTCGTTTTGCGTGCCCCCGCCAGCGGACTTTGGCTGCTGGAAGGCTGGCCTGCCCACCGAGCGTTCGACCTCGCTCGCAAGCTGAATAATGTCGATCGCCAGGAGTACATTCGTGTCGCCTCGGCGACGCCGGTTCCTTCAGGACTGTTGATCGGGACCGATTCCGAGCAGCTGCGAGATGGGGATCGTGTCGAATGGTACGGGCAGGAGTGTGTCGTCCGAAAGCCTGCTGCGTCAAGCAGACCCCAAAGCGTTGCAACCGAGGATGGGCAGAAGCTGGTGATTCGATGGTGGGGTCGAGTCGACGAGGAGGATGCTCTTTGCCTGGAAGGAAGTGTTGAAGCGTCTGACCTCGTTGTGGATGGACAACCGCGGGAATGTTCTCCACTCGCTGTCTGGGCAGAGTGCACGGTGGCGCGCGACTCGAAGAAGGTTGAATATGCGCTGCATGGCAACACGCTGCGCCTGGATGAGCCGCTGGCTGGCACCCTGCTTCAAGCCGATAAAGGAGTGCGATTGGAGGTAGAACCCGTTCAAAGCCGGGGCCGAAGCGGAAACTGGGTCCAGCTTCTCCTTCCGGACGACTTTCCCGCAGATCAGGCGTTGCTGGATCCGCGGGCGGAGTTCTGCGAGGGCGAAGATGTGCGAGAGATCTGGACGGCTCCTGAGCGACGCCGCGCAGAGAGCCTGAGAATCTTCGAGGTAGACCGCGACCGATACCAGCTGCGGCTCAAGGACTTGCCGCCCAAGGGGACCGACCTCCTCTATGCTCCCCTCGATACGCGTGCGCTTGATACGCAGAAGCGCGCGGTTCAGCAGCTTCGATACAGCCCTCTGCCCGCACATCGTGGCCTGATTCGCCTTTGCGAGAACCCAGAGAAGGCGAGATGGCCAGAGGTTCCGGCGCGGGCACTGCGCGAGCCAGAATGGGAGCTGCTTACCGATTCCACCATCGACGGCACCGAAGAGCAGCGGTCGTTCGTGCGCAAGTCTCTCGCAACAACGGACATCGCGTTGCTCCAAGGGCCGCCTGGCTCCGGCAAGACAACTGCAATCTGCGAGCTCGTGTTGCAGGCAATCAAGAGGGGCGAGCGAGTGCTCATGTGCGCGACGACGCATGTCGCGATCGACAACGCGCTGGAGAAGCTCTACGACAAGCGTCCTGAGATGCTCGAGGCTGTACGGATCGGCATCGAGGATCGAGTCGACGAGAAAGTGCGTGCGCTGCAACTCGACCGACGCATCCAATCTGTTCTGGACTCATGGCGCTCGCACTCCGTCTTCGCAGATCTCTCGGACGACGAGCGATGGGAGGCTGCACAAAGCCTCGTCGTGACCAGCGCCAATCTGACGTGTAGCACGACAGCCGGCATTCTCAACCATCCGCAGTTGCGGTCACAGCGATTCACTGGCGGCGACCGGCCGCTGACCTCATTTGTGCCGTGGGATCTCCTCATCGTTGACGAGGCGAGCAAGACGACAGTCACCGAGTTCATCATTCCAGCGTTGCTTGCCCGAAAGCACATCATCGTCGGCGACGTGCAGCAGTTGCCCCCGTTTACGAACACCGACGATCTTGAGGCCAATATCGCGCACGTGAGCGACGATGCCGGGAATAGCCTTATTCCCCAAGCCCAGCAGCGTGCCCGGCTGATTGCCTGGCGACTGACGCGTGAACAGGTGCGAGGCACGGGCGTGCGATGGCTGATTGTCGAGACGGGGGAGGTGCTCGATCACCTTGAGCGAGAGCTCCTCGACTCAGATCCCAAGAGGCATGTTGCGCGTGTCACGCGGATGTCTCGTCCTGGGTCCGTTGCCCGAGTAGTTGTGGCCGACGTCGCAGCCGGCTCGAACGGCCTTCTTCGAGTGGCTGGGGCGGATTGGGTACTTGTCGATTTGGACGTGTGGTCCCAGATCCATGATGTACTGCCTGCTGGGCTCACCATGGCGACGGGGCTGGCGGACCCATCTACATCATGGTCTTTCCGCCACGCCCATTCACTCGCGCGCTCATCGAGGATTCGACCTTTCCGGGAGCGAGGCAAGCAGATCGATACGCGCGACCAGCTCGAGCGGCTCGAGCGCGACTTCCTCTCCCGCCGAAGCTGGGCTGCCGAGGTTGCCTGGCGGCTCAAGCGATCGCACGAGTTGCGGTGGAGCGCTGACCGTTCGGAGCGAGAGCGCATGCAGCGCGGCTTGGACGAACTCGTGCCCCAAGCGTGGAAGGGAATTCGCGAGGCGATCGCGGATCAGCGTGATATCGGGCTCCCAAGTGTGATCGAGGTTGTTCAGGAGGGGGTCGGGCATGGCCGGTCACGCCGTCCGAACTTTCTTGCCCACGGCTTGCGCGCTGCGCCTCAAGTGCTAGAGGCCCGATTCGAGTGCTTGACGTTTCAGCATCGGATGCACGCCGACATCTCGAACTACTCACGGAGCGTAATCTACGAGCGGCTGGCGAAGCAGGCGGCGTTGCGGGATGCCAACACGATTCCGAGACGTGATGCGGTCATTGGGTGGGACTTTGCTCCAGAGGTCCGCAAGCGCCGAGTTTGGATCGACATACACGGCAGTGAGCATCGCGGCATTAACGAAGCTGAAGTGAACGCGATGCGAATCTGGCTGCAGCGGTTCATTGAGTGGGCTCAACGCAAGGGACCACCCACTGGACGAAAGCCGCCGACCGGCAAGGAGCGAGCGGTGTGGGAGGTCGCGTGCCTCTGCTTCTACGTCCGCCAGGAAGAAGCGCTCTCTGAAATGGTGCGTGAAGTCACCGGCTCGGATGCACGCCATTGCTTTCTGTGCCCGGACGAATACGAACCACTGATCGAGATCCGCTGCGGTACTGTTGACAGGTTCCAGGGACGCGAAGCCGATCTTGCGCTCCTGTCGATGCGAAACACCGGACGGGTCGGCTTCCTAGACAGCCCAAATCGCATCAACGTCGGAGTGACCAGAGCACGGCAGCAGCTGATCATCTTCGGTAAGTACAACTTCTACGCAAAGGACGATCGTGTGGCGTCGGAACTCAAGGAGCTGGCGACGATGACGCCGCGTGTGAATCTGGGAGGTCGTCTGTGAGGTGTGAAGTTGTGCAGCCTTTGGAAGTTCACCGATTCGCTGCGTTTGCAGAGATGGCGGTGTACGTCAAACGGCCGGAGATGCAGGCCCTATGCCGGGCGGCGCTGAAGACGGGTGGTGTCGTGACGCCGGAGGCGGTGCGTAGCGTCCTGCCGGAAGCGTCGGATGTGGCAATCAGGAACATCATCGACTGGTGCCGCGAGATCGGACTTTGTGACGGTCGTGGCGGGCTCACAGAGGCCGGCGAGCAAGCGGCGAGCGAAGAAGGTGAAGCGCCCCTGCTTGAACAGGGTGTGTACGCGATGTGGGGCGTGGAGCACACCGTCCTCGGAGGGCGGATCCTTCACTGGGAACGAGTTCGGATCGATCGGAGTGACGAGGGCACGCCCGCACCATTGCCTATGGAGATCGACCGGAAGCAGGCGTGGCGGTCGGTCATCACAGGCAAGCGGTTTGAGGTTCGAGATTTGCCGGGTGGCAACTCGGAGCCGCTCGGATACACGGATCCCAAGCACCAGTCCACCTGCGAGTTTCGATGGGTCGTCGACTTTCATGCCGGCGTCAGCAAATGGGAGCTTGCCGGAAGCATCGCAGGCGGCCGCGAAGGCAACCCGGGGCCGATCCGCTCAACGCCGACGAATCGCCCGTGCGACCTTCCCACACTGGCCGATCGCTGGATGCGCGGCGTGACCCCGGCGGAAGGTCGCTGGAACCCGCAGCATCGCCGACTTGACGTTTCTTTCAAGGAGGCTCTTGACGAGGCCGTTCGACAGACATTCCAGACAACCGTTCGTCTCGCCGAAGTTGAAGGTCCCGATGGGGACGTGTATGCGGATGTTCGCATGACAGAGGTGCCCGTCGGCCCGGCGACGCTGGATGACGCTCGTCGATGGATGCTCTGGCGCCTGCGTCGGCGACTCGCCGAGCCTGGATATCGATCGGTCGATGCGCTGACCGCAGACTACGTCACCGTCACCGAGGGTACTCCGCTCGAGTCGATGACTGCAGCACCGGATCCTGAGGACATTCTCAAGGAGGCGCGGATCGAGCGGCCTGTGTTCTGGCGCGTAGCCGCAGGGCTCGACCTGAACTGCGATCCCAAAGTAGCGGCTGCGCCAGCCACGAAGGTCGTGGCGTCAGAAGAGCCATCGCTTGCAAGTGTGCGGCTCCTGCGGAACTCCAACCTCTCGATGCAGGAGTTGCTCTCGCGATTGCTCGGCAACGTCCGTCCACGGCGTTTGCTCCTCTGCGATCGCTTCGTACGAGGCGATGGAAACCTGGCATGTCTCAAGATCCTCCGCGACGCCCTTTGTCAGCAACACGCGAACGCGCGGCTCTTCGTGCTGACTGATCGGGATGCGGAGGACACAAAGCAGGCTGCGAGAGTTCAGCAGGCAGTTGGCGAGCTGCCCGCGTGGTATGAGCAGGCGTTCGGTCGCATCAGGTCCGAGCAACCGCACGATCGCTTCCTTCTCGTCGACGCTGGCGATATCCGTCTCGCGTGGCAGATGTCCAACAGCCCACTAGACGCGCGACCTCTTCCTGGCAAGACCGCGGCCCCGGACACGCCGCTCAGGTGGCGTGATCTGGCATGCACGCCGGTCGCACCACCAGAGTTGTACTACCCATATCTCGTCAAGTGGTTCGATGGAGGGAAGCCCGCATGAGCACTCTTCGCGGCCCCATCGCGCCGTATCCGCGCAGCAAGGCGATTGATCGTTCCGACGCGTGCCTGCCCCTGGCATGGGAGTGCTTTCCGGAACGCACAGGGCGTCTCGCGCTCAACGGTCCTTGGATGGACCCCGCGAGTGCTCAGGCGAGCGACCTCGTCCGCCGTGTGGTTGGCGATGCCAGTCAACCGTCCATGTTTGTACTCTCGGACGCAGGTCCTGGCGCGCTCGCGCGTGCAATGCTCGATGTCGCAGTTGGTGATCGTCGGGTGTATGTGCTGGCCCCTATAGGCTTTGGGACGGGACAGCGAGATCCGGGTCTGCGAGAGAGGGCGTCGTCCTTCGTGCTTGCACGCCGTACGTCGCTGCCGCTGCTTTCAGCCGTGGTGAACTTCGCAACCCGGCGCGCCGTGCTCTGCAGCGGAGCCATTCTGACCGGAGCGCCCCAATGGATCGTCGAACTAGACGAAGCTCAGAGCGCGGGGCTCGTCCGCGTTGCCCTTCACTGGTTCTGGCACCATGCTGTGGATGAGGCATGGACAGAGCCACAGTCACAGGCGTTGACGTTCCAGCCACCCCAAGACCGACCAGTAGATGTCGTCCCGCCCACGGACGGTCCGGTGCGTCTGCTTCGCTGGCCAGTGGATTCTGAGGTTGTTCCAAATGATGCGGTTTGTGTACGGAACGGAGGCGCCGGCCTCCCGAAGCGGGCTCGACGCCTCGTGACTCTAGCATCGGGCGAAGGACATGCAGCGTTGGCGGAACTTGTAGCGGCCGGGTCGGAAGTGGTCAGCCTCGGGGTTCAGCTGCCAGACATGTGGGTCACGCCAACGGAAGGAGTGATCGAATGGCCAATCGCCGAGTTCCTCCTCCGTGTCAGACTGAATCCGTCCCAAGCGCGGCCGCTCCACGATGCGCTAGTCCAAGCCACACCAGCAGCAGTCTTCCGCCGGGAGGCATCTCTGCGAACGCTGTCGGGGGCGGTATGGCTTCCAGGCGCTGCCGGACCCAAGCCATGTATCGAGGAAGAAGAGATCAAGGCAGGTGAGGTTCCCTGCGAGACACTGGAAGATGTGTCGAACAAGGAGCCGGCAAAGTGGCCGGACGCACCTGCGCTTGTCCGCAAAGCCGTCTTCGCCTGGACGAATGTTCCGCCATCACCTCCTACGAAGGCGGTTCGCAGCGGCCTCTACCAGCAGTGGGATGAAGCGGAGAAGTCCGTTGCCTCGCGAGTCAAGTCCTGCGGCGAACTGCTCAAGTCCGCTGGCGAACGCAGCGATCTGGCGAGGTCCTCACTTGGGCGCTGGTTCGATGGCGTACTTGGCCTTGACCGAAAGCGTCGCGAGTTGATGGCAGAGCATGAGTCGCTCGTACCCCTAAAACTCGCCGGCGGATCGGTAGACGCCGCTCGCGGCGCAGTAGCGCGTCTGGATGCGCTCGAAACGGCGGTGCAGGAGTATGTCCGTGGCGTGGATAGCGATATCGCCAAGGCCGACGAACATCAGCAACGCGAGCAGTGGGAGAAGGAGCAGGCTGAGCACAGGCGGCGACTCGGCGTGATTGATGCCAGTGTCGCTGCTGCCAAGGAACGCAAAGCCGCCCTTGACGAAGAGATCAAAGGGGGTCAAGCGAAGGACGAGAGTGAGTCGGATTGGAAGGCTCGGCAGCGGAAGCTTAACGATGAACTGAAGTCCGTCAGCAGCGAGATCGCACGCCTGAACGGCAGCCGGAGTGAGCCGGAGCAGGCACTGAAACGGCCCTTCAGTCTCAAACTGAAGCAGAGCAATGATGCCAAGGGCAAAAGCGGCAAGGGATTTGTTCCCGCACCCGTCAGGGAGTCGCCCGGGCACCGGCTTCCAGCGGAGGCCTTGCCCGCGGTTGGCGAACTACTGGAAGCAGGGTCGGACCGCTTCCTGGCGGTCGACGTTTGGGAGCAACTCGATCCGGCCCGTGCCGAGGCAGCACGGCTCAACGCACGCCTCGTGGCTCGAAAGAGGTGACCCATGCGAGAACAGCGGATTGAAATCGAGATCGACGAGCACGGCCGGATCAAGGCCGACGCACATGGATTTACTGGCGACGCCTGTATCAAGGACCTAGAGAAGATCCTCGCCGATTGCCCTGGTGTGTGGGTGAGCGTCGATCGGAAGCAGGCGGATCGGCCGACCAGTGCGTCGACATCCAACCAGGCCAACCTGAAGAGTGGAGGGCGGCAATGAGCGCGTACCTGCAACTCGCCACTCCGATGACTGATGCCGAGTGCCTTCTGGACGCACTTGCTGACGTTGGCTTTGCTCGTTCTACCGTGGAGGTTCATCAACAGGCGGTGGCACTCGTTGGCTACGAGGGAGCAGCTAGGGAGCAGCAAGCCCACATCATCATCCGCCGCCAACACATCGGCAGCGCTTCCAATGATGTTGGCTTTGTGCGGACACCGACCGGCTTTCGCCTGATCGTGAGCGGGTATGACCAGTCTCGCTTCGGTACGGCGTGGCTGTCACGACTAAGCAGTCGCTACGAGGTTCATCAGAGTGAGAAGAGCCGCCGCATGGCCGAAGAACAGCGCCTTGCGGCCGACGAGGAGCGTCGTCGACTCGTCGAGGCCACACGGCAAGCGGTGATCGACAAGGCCAAGAGCAGCGGCTATCGGATCGAGGAGCGTGCCGAGCAGGGGCGCATCAGACTAGTGCTCTCAAAGCGGGTCTACTGATGGACACCGACCCAGTGATCAATGTCGCAAGGTGGTTGCCGCGCAGCAGTGTTAATGGTCCCGGCGAAAGATTCGTCCTTTGGGTTCAGGGCTGCCCGCTTCACTGCCCGGGCTGCTGGAACCCAGAAACGTGGTCGTTCGCCGCGAATCGACTGATGGCTGTTTCTGAGGTCTTCAATCTTATTGGCGAAAGCGGCCCGATCGATGGCGTCACGTTTTCAGGTGGTGAGCCATTCGCTCAAGCTCAGAGCTTGGCGGTACTCGCCAAGCGCCTCAAACGTGACAATGTCTCACTGATGGCATTCACGGGCTTTGAGCTAGACGAACTCATGGACACTGAACGGCGGCAGCTGCTCGATATGCTTGACATCGTTGTGACTGGGAGGTTTAAGCGAGCAGCCAGGGTGGAAGGCTTGACGTGGAGAGGATCGAGCAATCAGGTAGTGCACCTTCTCACAAGTCGGCACCGTGGGATCCAGTTTCAAGACGCTCAAGAAAAACGGGCCGAAGTAGTGATCAGCGAGTCCGGGAGCACTATCTTGACCGGATTTCCCTGCCCGGACCTGAGGCGCAAGCTCCAGACGCTGAACGGCGAATAGGCCAGGGCGGTCCCGACCATGTAGCAGACGCAGATCGCCCAAGCAGAGACTGTCATACCGCGCGGGCGACATATCGCATAAACATATTAATAACAATAACTTGCACACTTCGCCCCCCCTGGATCTCCATGACAAATCTGCCACCCTCAAACCAACCGATCCCGACATTTCTGGACATTTCATGACACTCTGCGACTCCCCTGAGTTGCCATTTCCTGCCAGTTTGTGCCAATCTGGACGTTGTTGATCGGTCTCTGATCGCCCAACCGGGGTCCGAATCCACTTTGCTTCGCGCCGAGTCTCGCACGATCTGCGACTCCGGCAGGACCAGTTCAAACACAGGCCGATTCTGATACGTCGGCGCTCTCCCCGCTTTTTGATCCGACTGCCCAGAGTTGGCTGGCGCGGCAGTGCGGAACTCGCGCCCGTGCCGCGGATTCCCGCGAGGTTTGATGGCGCGAAGTCCTCAGAACTCTGGGCCGGGCCGCCCGCTGGCGCGGATCTGACCCCCGGCTCTGAGACTCGACAGTGTAGCGATGACTCGGGCACGTCACGAGTCCTCGCATGCGTACCCAGAGGAACACAAGCGGCTCGTCTGATGGCTGCTTTGACCGCTCATCTGATGGCTCGGAGGGCGGCTCGTTGAATCGCTGGTGGGCGGCTTGTGTGATGGTCATTGGGTGTTCGCCTGAGAGTGCCCGCGATGGATCGAGGCGCGACACGCCTTCAGCAGCGTCGCGGCTCGCGCGTCGCATCTCTCAAGCCCGGTTCGATGATCATCCTTGTGTCACTGGCAGCCGCAGGTGCCTGTGCTGCGCTGCCCACTCGATGTGATCCGCCGCGGCGTGCAGATCCGTCAGCGCGATCCCGCGTCCGATCGTTCCCGTCAGCACCGCGCGGATCACGTCCGGGCTCAGTCGCGTCAGATGCAGCAAGTGGTGTGCGCGGCCGGGATGCAGTCCGAGGCGCCGGGCCACAACGTTCACCTCATCCCCGGTCGCCATCAGTTCCTCATGCAGCGCGAACGCCATGCCGATCGCTCGGACCAGGTGCGGCGCAGGCTCGGGTCGGAGGCACACACCCAGCCGCGGCGTCAGGTCGCGGCCGTCGGGTGCGACGATCGCCCCGCGCGTGGCCCGTCTTCCACGCGTGCCGCTGATCGCGACCGCCAACCTCAGCCTCTCGCGGATCGGCGCGGCATTGCCATCGTGCCCGATCTCACGCTCGACCTCGACCACCGGCTCGTGCAGGCAGCGATGCGATCGGGGTGCCGCAGTCGTGCGTCCCGACTTGGCCCGTGCGATAGTGCCGAGCGCGGAACCGGTGGGTGCTGATGTGGTTGGCACTGATGTGGTTGGCCGAGATGCGGCTGATGCGGGTGCTGATGGCATCGGCCTCAGACCGTGCTGCTCTGCGCACGCCCGGATCTGTTCCACTCCCACCACCACCTCGACCTCGTTCGGACCGACGACCACGCGTTCCACCACCTCACGCACCCAGCGGTCACGCACCAGCGGCTCGAAGGCGTCGAGCACCAGCCCGTGGGCCGCTTCCAGCCGGTCCAGCACCAGCGCGCGCACCAGGTCGTCGATCCGCGTGGCGTTGATGCTGCTGATGGTGCACGCCGCGTACCCGTGACGCACCGCCTGCATGCTGACGTAGTACGGCACCCGGTGCGAGCGCCCATCGGGACGCTTCCTCCCTGTCCCCCCCGGTGTCAGACGGTGCCCGTCGGCGGTGTGGATCTTCCCTTTGAGCAGGTGGGTGTGTGACCACGAGGCGTGCGAGCGCTCGCGATGCTCGTCCATCACCGCCCGGACGCGGTCCCACATCTCCTGGTCGATGATCGGCTCGTGCAGGCCGGGCCAGATGACGGGCTCGGCCCGGTCCTTGGCGTTGGGCAGGTGCGAGCCGCGGGTGTGGACGATCTTGCCGATGTAGACCGGGTTGGTCAGGATGCGGTGCAGGAGCGCGTTGGTCCAGGGACGCCCCCCGTGCGTGCGCTTCCTGCTGCTGGTCCATCGCCGGGTCGTCAGCCCCTCGGCGTTGAGCGTCTGCGCAATCGTGAGCAGCGAGCGGTGCTCGAGGTACATGGTGTAGACCCGACGCACGAGGGCCGCCTCCTCCGGCACGATGCGGATGACGCGGTTGTCAGGATCGGGGTCCCCCAACGCCGGTCTCCGGTACCCGAACGGGGTCTGCCCGACGATGAAGAGCCCCTTGCGCATGGTTGCGCCGATCTTGTCCCGGATGCGTTCCCCCGCCACCTCGCGCTCGAACTGGGCGAAGGAGAGGAGCATGTTGAGGGTCAGCCGTCCCATCGAGGTCGTGGTGTTGAACTGCTGCGTGACCGAGACGAAGGAGACGTGGTGCTCGTCGAAGGTCTGCATGAGCCGAGCGAAGTCGCTCAGGGAACGCGACAGCCGGTCCACCTTGTAGACGACCACGATGTCGACGCGGCCCCCTCGGATGTCGGTGAGGAGCCGTTGCAGGCCGGGCCGCTCGGTGGTGCCGCCGGAGAAGCCTCCGTCGTCGTAGAGGGTGGGGATGAGCACCCATCCGTGGGAGCGCTGGCTCTTGATGTAGTCGGTCCCCGCCTCGCGCTGGGCATCCAGCGAGTTGAAGGCCATGTCCAGCCCCTCCTCGCTGGACTTGCGTGTGTAGACCGCGCAGCGCAGGGTGGGAGGTGAACCGGGTGGGTTGGGTGACCCGCGCGGTCGCGCAGGATGGGATGCGCCCGGGTCGAAGCCGGATCGCGCGCGGGTCGTCATGCGTGCGGCTCCTGCGCACGAGCTCTGCGCGGCCTCGTCAGCCCGAAGAAGAGCGGCCCGGACCAGACCGTGCCGGTGATCGCCTCGGCGACCTTCGAGAGGGAGCGGTAGGTCTGCCCGTTGGAGATGAAGGCCTTGCCGCCCTCGGCGACGGTGACCTCGTAGGTGCGTCCCCGCCAGACGCGGGTGATCCGTGCCCCGGTGGGGAGCGGCGTGGAAGCGGAAGGCAGTCGCGAGCGCCGGGGCTTGGGAGTGGCCGAGGAGCGAGTGGGAGAAGGCGATGCGGCAGCGTTGTACGTCGGCGTGCGAGGGGCGTTGCCATCGCTCGTGATCCTGCTCGTTCGCACCGCACGCGTGGGCTGGGCCGGTTCCTCACGCGCATCACGCACGGCCGCGGCGAGCAGCCGCGCCGTCGCTTTGTCCATGCCCCCCAACCGACGCGCCTGGACGAGGTACGCGATCTCGCGGATCAGCAGGCGGCGTTGCACGGGTTCGCCCTTGCCGCCGATGGTGCGCCAGAGGTCGCGGAGTGCGGCGAGCGGCAACGAGTCAAGGCGTGTCAGATCGACATCCAGCGCGGCGTTGAGGCGCGATGCGGCGCGTGATGCAGCACGCGAGCGTTGCGTGGGCGCGGCGTCGGTCATGCTTTGGCCCTCCGCGCGGTGTGCGTCGTGGCGACGAAGCGGCCGCGTGAGCCGTTGGCACCCGCATCGGCACGCGCGAAGCGCGAGGCGGCGCTCTTGGATGCGATCTCACGCGTCATCGCGGCGTACAGCGTCGCGGCGGGCGTCTTGCCGCCGGGACTGGTCCAGAGACCGGCCGTCGCCATGCGCTCGATGAGTTCTGTTGCAGTGAGTCCCGTGCGCGCCTCGCGTGCGTGGAGCGTGCCCAGTACCCGTGCCGCGGCGTCGAGCGAGGAGAGACGCTTGGGCTTGGCGGGTGTCGTTGATTCGGTGGCACGGATGGGCTTCGCGCGAGGCGAGGTCGTAATGCGCGGTGCTGGCGTGGTGGCAGGTGCGGGCTTCGTGCCGCGAGTGGGCGCGTTCGTAGCCATCTTGTCCGGCCTGGCGTTCAACTTCGGCAGCGCGTCGGCGCGGGCCTTGTCGTTGGCGCTGGGCTCGCTCGTGGCCGCGGCCTTCGTGGACTTGGTCGTCTTCCTGGTGGTCTTCTTCGACATGATGTTCTCCGTCTGAGGTGTGGAACCCGAAGCACATCGCTCCGGGCATTCGTGGGGGAATCGCGCTCGCACCGATCTCCAGGAGCGGCGCGGGGGCGCGGGTGGGGGTGGCGGGTGGGGATCGGTCACTCGACGTCGTTCAGGAATCGCTCGACCTCGGCGCGGTCCATGCCGCTGAGGAAGGCGACGGTGTCCAACAGGTCGCTGCGGACCTTCCCGAGGTCGCCGGGCAGGCCCCAGTGGCGCGGCTCGGCCTTGGCGCGTTCGGCGTGCCGATCGAGTTCCATGCCGAGGACATCCAGCAGGCGGGCGATGTTGCGGCGGTGCGCGGCGTAGGTCTCGGCGGCGGTTCGTTCGGGTGCGTTCGTCATGGCCGTGTGCTCCCCGCGGCCGGGTTCAACGACGGCGGCCGCGTGGTTCACATCAGGGCAAGATCAGCGCGCACAGGCAAGGCGATGTGGCCCCTGAGGCGAGGATTCCGAGCATTGTGGACGGAATGTGGGTGCCGCGTGGAGTTTGGAGTCTACCCGGGACAAATCTGCGGCATATTGCGGGACGATGATCCGCGCCATCAGAGTGGATCAGGTTGCGCTTCGGGGGACCTAGTATCAAGCGTATAGTCGCGTGGCGAGGACCTAGTTCAGGGCGAAAGCTCGTCGCGCATCCAGACTGCCGCTTCCTTGCTCCGCCGCCATTGAACGCGCTGGTGCAGCCGGCCCTCACACGCAGTCCACAACTCGACGCAGTCGGCGCGAAGCCGGTAGCCGCCCCAGTATGCAGGGCGCGACACCCCGAGCTCCAGACATGATGCCGCCGCGACTCTCGCCGCCTCCCGGATGAGCACGGCCCGGGACTGAATCGGCGAGCTCTGGTGGCTGACGCGAGTTCCGATACGTGAGAGCAGCGGGCGCGTGCGGAAGTAGGCATCATTCTCCGCGTCGCCCAGACGCTCGATCTCGCCCTCGACGCGCGCCTGCCTCCCTGCATGCGGCCAGTGGAAGACGACCGACGCCCGGGGGTTAGCCGCAAGCTCGGTTCCCTTGCGGCTCTCATAGTTGCTGAAGAATGTGAGTGCGTGCCGATCCGGCTCGATCGCCTTGCAGAGCACGATGCGCACCGACGGACGACCCTCGGGAGTTGCTGTGGCGAGCGCCATCGCGTTCGCGTCGGCGTACGCACCGCACTCGATGGCCTCCTTCAGCCACTGCCCCAGCAAGGGAAAGGGATCTGCGGGGAACGGCTCCCTGATGCCGCCCGAGATGAAGAGTTGTTCGATTGTCTGCTGAAGCATGGCGATTATCCGGCTTGAGTGCCTGCGCCCACTCATTGCTTCTTGCGCGATGTCGCGCCCAGCTCGCGGCAGACCGTGGCTCGGCTATTGGTCTTCTGCAGATCCTCAAGGCTGGTGTCTCGGAACTGCTGCTCAATGGTCTGAAGGGCATCGTCCAGCCGCCTGTGCAGCGGACACAGTTGCGCATGCGCCGGGTTCCCGAGCGGACACTCGGTGATGCGTGCGATCGGATCGACGGCGTTGACGACATCAAGGATCGAGATGTCCGACGCGGCACGCGCGAGCGCGAATCCACCGTTGGGGCCGCGTTGAGAGTCCACCAGCCCCGCGACGACCAGATCGCGGAGGACCTTGGAGAGGTAACCCCGCGGCACGTGCGTGTGCTCCGCGATCGTCTCGCTGTTCACGGCGCGCCCTTCTTCAAGCGTGGCGAGATGCGCCATGGCGCGGAGTGCATACTCGATGGTCTGGGAGATCATGCTTGGACGCTCCTCACGCCGAATCAAACGGACGGATCAGTCATGAGAGTGTACGGGATCGGGCATGCCGCACGCATGGGCGTCCGATGAACCGCTCCGCGCGTTACACTCCGCCTCGGCCCGTATGCCCGCCGGGAAGAGGGCATTATTCTCCTTGTGGATGTGGATCCGAGTGTCCTCGTCGAGTTCCTTCAGTGCCGTGACAAGTGCCACGTAGCTCCCGCACGTCTCAGCCGGTATGGCGTAGTCCAACATCGCGGACCGCATGCTCGCAAGCCCCGCCGCGGCGGCGTCGTGGTCGTGGACCATGCACGAGATGGGCCTCGCGACGCTCCACGGTGGTCCAGTATGGACCGAGCCGGGCGCCTCCAGCCGCCGGAGCCACGGAAAGAGCACGCGCTCTTCACGGATCATGTGGTCGAAGAGTTCCGCCCGGAAACGATTGAAGGTCTCCACCACGGCGTGGAGCTCCGGCTGGCTGTCCCCGTGCGCTGAGATCACGCGCGGCAACAGCACATCGACACGGAGGATGAGCTCGCGGGCCCGCGCATGGTGTACTTGCTCGATGTGGTCGGCCAGATCCGACATGCCCATCGTGCTCCAGCTCTCGCGCTCGCCTGCGCCTCTGCGCCCTGCCGCCTCCTGGATCTCGGCGCGAATCGCCTCGGCGTCCAAACCCATGGCGGCACACGCCTGCTCGAGCGTGCGACCTCCACCACAGCAGAAGTCCAGGCCGTGGCTCATGAAGACAGAAACGGCCTCGGGTGTTGACACCGCGATCGATCCAACGGTCTCGTGGGATGCCTTAATCGTCATGGTCTGGCTCCTGGTTTGCGATCCCGGAGTGGAGTGATGCTCGCCACGCGCGTCGTGCGTCGGCAAGGTCGTCGAAAGACGCGACACTTCCGCCGAACTCGGCCGTGCCCCTCAGCGCCGCCGCGGGATCGGCGTACGCGACAAAGCCGGACCCCATCGGCGTCATGAGTCTGCGGGAGTCAGCGAGCAGGTAGTGCGCCCCCTTCAGCGGGAGCCATTCGCCATCGGTGTGATCGACAGCCCAGCCCTCAAGAACTTGGCCAGCAACGCTGTGCGCATCGATGAAGTCGACGAGGCACCCGAGATCGTCAAAGAGCCGATACTCGCGACGGCCCTCGATCTCGACAAGCAACGCGGCGCAGGCGCGTTCGTCGGCAACGATCATGCCACACTCGGCGCACTCGTCTCGCCCCGCGCGCAGCTCCGGCGGCCCGGACAAGTCTCGTCCACCGCACGCGGAGAGCGACATGAGCAGGAGGAACGCCGCGGCACGGTTTGTAACTGCGTTCATGAGACACCCTTTCGTGAGAAGAGCACGCACGCGAGCGTAAGGGGCGCAAGAATCCACGCGCTGAGACAGAGCCCAAAGATGGCGTGGAGCGATTCGCCGTGCTCCTCGACGGCGTAGAGCGCGGCGGGGCCGAGCACGTCGAGGGTCGAATCGATCGCATGGAGCGACCACATCTTGAACACCTGGAGCGGATTGATGAGACTCAGCGCGAAGAGCTCCTCAATGCGGAGTCGAAACGTCAGCGTTCCCGCCATGAGGGCCAGGTCGGTCCCGAAAACAAGCACAAGCCAGATGAAGACAGCTGTACCGGTCGCGACCGAGGCGCGGCGCGTCACGACGGAGATCAACATGCCCGTGCCGAGCATGCCCAGCGCGAGCAGGAAAGAGAGTCCCGCGAGCCACGCGATGCTCGACGCGTTCAGTGCACCGCCCTTGAAGCCGACGACCATCGCGCAAAGCCCGAGTCCCAGGAGGATGCACGCGAGAAGGGCGACCGCCAGACCCACGAACTTGCCGAGCAGCAGCTCAACAGGTGTGACCGGCTGAGCCAGCAGATAGGCGAGCATGCCGCGCTCACGGTCCGACGCGATGGACGCCGCCCCCGCCGAGAGCGCCATCAGCGGCACCACCAGCAGCACGAGATTGATCAGCCCCGCGCTCGTGCGGCCGAATCCGGAGAGCCCGGACCCGCCAGAGCCCGACGCGGACACGAACGAAACGCCCAAGCCCAGCGCCGCGAACGCCAGCGTGTAGAGTGTGAACCACCGCGTGCCAATGGCGTCCTTGAGTTCGCGGACGCCGATCCACGCGACGGTGACCAGCGTGTGCGGCGGGCGTGAGAGTGGCGACGTGAGCGAGACAGTGGTTTGCATGGTGTGCCTCAAGTCGGGCCGTGGATCGGCGCGTGGGCGTCTGCCGTGGCGCGCGAGATGATCTCAAAGTCGTCAACGGTGATGCTCGCGCGGGCGAGCAGGGCGATGGGCGCGGCCTTCTGGTCGGTCCGGACCGGCACGATGATGCCTACGCCGTTCAGACGCGGCTCGAACCCGCCCTCGGACAGAACACACATCGCCCGAGGCCGCGTTCGCTCAGGGATCGCAAGGTGAACGAAGGAGCCGACGCCGTGCGACGACGCGAACGACGCGACGTCCATCACCGCCGTGAGACGCCCACTCTCCATGACCGCGACACGCTTCGCGAGCGCAGCGATCTCATCGATGCGATGGGACGCGAAGAGCATCGTGCGTCCCGCGCCGGAGAGCTGGCCAAGGAACGACATGAACTCCTCGCGCCCGCAGGCGTCCAGGCTCGCCGTGACTTCGTCGAGCACCAGGATCGGCGGATCACCGAGAAGCGCGATCGCGAGCGCAAGACGTTGCTTCATGCCCCCCGACAGGTCGCGCACACGCTTGGCGAGCTGCCCCGGAAGCCCGACACGCTCAAGCGTGCCGTCGATGTCCGTGCGGCGTATCCCGCGTAGACGGCCAAAGTGGCGGATGGCCTCCCCCACCACGAGATCGTCGTAGAAGCCGATCTCCTGCGGCACGTAGCCGATCGAGGCGCGGGCACGCTTGCCATGTGACCGGGCGTTGTGCCCGTTGACGGTGATTACACCCTTGTGCCGATGAAGGCCGAGCAGGCAGCGGATCAGCGTGCTCTTCCCGGCACCGTTGGGGCCCCAGAGCGCGACGCTGTCGCCCGCGTCCAGAGTCATAGAGACGTTGTCGACGGCCGCGATGCGCCGGAATCGCTTTGTGACGCCGTGCATGATGATCATGGAAGTGCTCCAACCGGGCGACGCGCGGCTCGCCGCTCTCGTGCCAGTGTGAGAAGGCTGATGAACGGACAGACGCCCCGGCCGCCAATGACGATCGCCGCGCCGGCGCCGGACATCGCGAGTCCGAGCGCCGCAACGCCCGCAGAGACCGACGCCTCGGAGACGTTGTTCAAGAGCGGAGCCGGCGCCATCAAAGGCACCTCGTCGATGAACTTGGCCTCGGGTCGAACAGCGGGGACCGCGCGCCCGACGAACTCGATAGCCTGCTGGGCCGGACTGAAGAGAAAGAGCCGGAGCTTCGGTTCCTTGTCCATCATGTTCTCGAACAGGGTCTGGGACTCATGGATGAAGTCGCCGATGCCGTCACCATTCTGGTCGTAGCCCGTGTAGTCGCTCCAGAAGTTGCCGCGCTCGCCCTTCCAGAAACGGTTAGCCTCGAGCGACCCGCGCCCAGCGACGGCGACTTGGTCGATGTTGTCGATGAAGTTGTTCTCCGTCAGCTCGTTGCCCCGGGCAGAGGGGAGGAACGTGAAACCGATGTCGTTGTACGCGATGGTGTTGCGTGTGAACTCGCCAGGCCTCTTGTCCGTGAAGGGCGACCCGTCGATGTAGACGCCCGATCGGTTGCCGACAATGAGGTTGTCGCGGACGGAGAACTGATCGGTCTCCTTGAGCCCGATGCCGTACCCGCTCGGGCCACGATTCCTCAGAAGACGATTACCAACGATCTCCACCCCGGTGCTGTACATGAGGTAGATGCCAACCGAGTTCCGTGAGAACTCATTGCCGGTGATGGTGACATCATCACTGAACATCAGGTGCAGGCCGTAGCGGCAGTCGTATCCCGTGTTATCCCGCACCACGATCCCCTTTGAGTACCAGAGGATCGCGTCGCGCCCATCATGGATCGTGTTGCCCTCGACCACGCTGCGATCCGAGCGCCACAGCCGCAGGCCGTCGCCGCGCCGCGCGGTGTCCAGACGCTTGCCCCCGATGTGGTTGAAAGCGACGCGGCTGTCCGGCGCCTCGCGCAGATCGATGCCGAAGAGAATGTCTTCGAGCGTGTTGTGCTCGATGATGGCGCGGGGCGAGGTCACACGGATCGCCGCGTTCTCCTTATCGAGATCAATCCCCGTGTTGCGGATCACAAAGCCGCGGAGCGTGACGTCCGGCGAGGTGATCTCAACAATGTCCCCGCTCCCACCCCCATCGATGACCACGCGACCGTCGGCGATAATTATGAGCGGCTTGTCGATCCGAAGGTGCTCGCGATAGATGCCGGCGGAGATGATGAGCGTGTCACCGGGCGATGCCCGAGCGATTCGCCTGCCGATCTCGCCCGTCGACTGTCGCACGGATTCAGCATCGCCCCGCGACACACGAGGCGCGGGCGCCTCGTGCTCGTTTGGCTGGGTGTGCGCCGATGCCCATGGCCCCACCAGCCCGAGCAGCACGGCACCCACACCGACCGCGCACGCGAGCCTCGTGGTGGTTTGCTTCAGGTTCTCGGTTTGGCGTGACATGGATTGCACTCAGGTTGTGGACTTCTAATCAGATGACACATGCCGGATCAGGTCGCGCCCTTGGCGCGGAGTGAGAGCGGCCGGTACGCACGACGATGGAAGTAGAAACCCACCACGACAAGCACCGAGCACGCGACCGCGAGCCAGTACCCCTGGCCCCACTCGGCGTAGGTCTTGAACTGGCCGATGCCGCCCTCGCCGATGACGGTCGGCACAAATGGCTTGACCGACGCGGAAAGGGGAGCTTCAGGATCAAGATTCAGCCCGAACGTGCGCATCCAGTAGTGCAAATCCGCGTAGAAACCAGCCGGGAACGTGACTGCAGGGATCGCCAAGAGCGTGGCCCACTTGCTGTGAATGAACGCGGCTCCCTCCACGAGCATGAACATGGCAATGATCATCCACACAGAGGCCGCACGCTCGAACGCCGCGGCCTCACCGAGCGGGCGCATGCCGATGTAATGGTTGAGCCCGTCGATCTCGCGCACGTCGCCGGTGAGATGGTTGACGTACGCGGTGAGAAACAGCCCATCGGGGTACTGTGGCGCCTCCAGCTCCATGTGCCAGTAGGGGAAGAAGATCGAGACGAGCAGCAGCACTCGGGCGAGCATGAAGATGAACGTCGGTGTCAGGTAGTGCCAGCGATGCGTGCGGAGCTCCTCAAGGGGAACCCGCGGACCGATCAGCGTGGAGATGATGCGTGACATACGGAACTCCGAGCAGTGGCGGGCCAGTGAATGCCTCGCGTTGCCGTGTAAGATCGAAACACCTATCGGGGGCGTCGGCCCCCGACGGGCGTGGAGGGGACATCAGTCGGGGCTGTTCCCGGCCTGGGCCGAGGCCTTGGGCTTGATGTGCAGGTAGCCCATCATCTCAAGGTGTAGTGCGGAGCAGAACTCGGTGCAGTAGAAGGGATACGTGCCGGCGCGATCAGCCGTGAATCTGAACTCGACGTACTCACCCGGCTCAAGCGAGAGGTTGACGTTGTAGCCGCCAATGCAGAAACCATGCGTGGCGTCTTGTGCCGTCTCAATGGCGGTGATGCGCCATGTGACCTCGTCACCTTCATTGATCTCCACGTGCTCCGGCGAGAAGTGGCTGCGGACAGCAGTCATGTTCACCGTGACCTTGTTCCCATCGCGGACGACGCCCTCGGAGCCCTTCTTGGGCGCGTTTGCGTCCAGTCTCTGCGTGTGCGGATTCCAGCCCACCTCGGGATAGACCTTCCACGTCTTGAGCTTGTCGGCCTTGATCATCTGGCAATAGTGCGGTTCGCCGACACCAATCGGGCTGTCGTAGATCACGGGCATCGTCGTGCCGGGTTGCGCGATGTCGAGCAACTGGAAGTTCTGAGGCAGCAGCGGCCCGGTCGGAAGGAACCGGTCCACCGACCACTTGGACATCGAGATCAGGTATTTGCCATCAGGACTCACCGTGTCGCCCTCCGCGGCGCAGAGGTGACCGATGTTGTACTGCACTGGCGTCTTCTGGACGAGCTTCCAGGGCTGGTCGTCGTTGAGTGCGTCGTACTCGCCGCCAAGCGTCCAGCGAGCCACCGCCGAATCCAGAAAGAGCGACGTGTAGGCGTATCCCTTGTCGTCGAACTGCGTGTGGAGGGGCCCGAGCCCCAGTTCAACCTGCGCCTCCTTGACAGCGTCGAAGTTCAGAATGGGAACGCCGTACTCGTCGGTGCCGGAGTACATCTTCTCCGCGATGGCCTTCTTGATGCGGTCAATCGAGTACACCGTCACATGCGGATCGAGCTTCCCGGCGACGACCATGTACTTGCCGTTTGGCGTCACGTCGACGCCGTGAGGGCTCTTGGGTTCTGGAGCGAAGTACAGAATGCCCTCGGCGATGCTCGTCTCGATCTTGATCACGGGGAAGCCGTTGATCTTCTCGAACTTGCCCGCCTTGAACGCGGCTTCCGCCTTTTTCCAGTCGACGATGTGGAGGTAGTCCATGTCGCGCTTGCTGGCGCCGGCCTCGAAGGGCGGGTTGCCCTTCTCCACGCCCCCCGTCGCCATCTCGACGTTGAACGAGTTGATGAAAAAGAACCCGTCGCTGGCGTTCTTCCCGGCATCTGCAAGGTCCTGCCAGTAAGGCGGCAGCTCCAGCGCGAACGACTGCGACTCATCGATCCGGCCCTTCATCCGGTCGAACTTCCACATGGTGACCATCCCGCGGTAGGAGTCCTTGTACTCCGACGGCGGCGCGTAGCCATAACCCAAGACCGTCGCGTACTGGCCGCCCTCGATGATGTAGTCCGTGTTCGGCGTCACGAACGCGGCACCGTGATCGCTGATGGTGAGCGGGTTCTTGACGATCTGCTTGGTCTCCCAGTCGCGAAGGTCGATCACCGCTACCCGCGCGTTCGCCTTGTCACCGATGAACAGAAACTCACCGTCGTAGTCCCCCTTCGTCTCGGAAAGCGCCGGATGGTGCGTGTCGCCCCACGCGACAACCTTCCCGTTGATCTTCAAAGACTCGATCACCGGATCGTGCTCACCAGCAAAGCCGTACCCCTGCCACGATTCGGGCGTGAATACCGAGATCGAGCGCAGCAGCCGCATGCTCGGAACGCCGATCGCAAAGACCTGGCCGCTCTGCCCTCCGGACGAGAAAAGCACGTACTCGTCGTGTCGTCCGCTGGGCATGAAGGTCTTCGCCGCCGCCAGCAGGTCGTCCACATTCAGCTTGCGTTCATTGGCGACCTTGGTCAGCTGCGCGACCTGGTCTGGCGTCAAGTTGAGCGGCTTGACTTCCTGCTCTCCGCCCCGACGACGCCGACCCTCCTGCTGGGCCACAGCGTCCGGGACCACGCACGAGAGGAGAACTCCCGCAGCTGTCGCCAGCAGGAGAGACACAGGGAGTCGATTGCGTCCAATAGGCATTTTCATGGCGAACTCCAGAATGCGGGGCAACCGGCTCGGCGTTGAGCCGCCGCCCAGCGAGGTGACGGAGAGAGCTACTTGGGGGACTCGGACGAGGCCGGCTGCAGCGTCCGCAGATATGCGATCACGTCGAGAATGTCGTCCTCGGACATCGCTGGATTCCCGCCCTTCGGCGGCATTTGAATGCCCGTTGTGTTCAATGGGTCGGTCGGGGAGCGTCCCTTCGAAAGGAACTCGAATAACCCATCCTCATCCAGCGACTGGATGAACGCATTGCTCGCAAGCGCCTTGCCGTTGCCGGCGATGCCAACGCCCTCCCTGCCGTGACACGCTACGCAGGATGTGTGGAATATCGCGTTGCCTTTGGCAATGAACGCCGCAAGTTCCGCGTCGCCGCCCGCTGCTTCGAGCGCTGCCGCCTTGTCTCCCTCCGACGGCGCGACCGTCAGCACCAGTGGCGCCAACTCAGGCATCCGTCGCGGATCCTGCAGGCCCCGCATAAAGACCACAATCCGATGGATGTCCTCGTCAGTCAGGTCGGGGCGCCCCGCCCTCGGCGGCATCGGCATGGGCTTGGCGTCCGGCCTCCCCGTGATGATGTACGCGTGAAGCTCGGCATCGCTCTGGAGGGCTACGAAGTCGCTCTCGACCAGATTGCGGCCGAGGCCCGGCACGCCCGTACCTGCCTGACCGTGGCATGCGACACACGTTGTGGCAAAGAGCTCCCGTCCACGAGAAACCTCGTCGATCGGAAGCATCGGGCCAGGCGCCCCCGCGACGAGCAACTCATACGCCTGAGCATCACGGGCCGTATCAGCAGCAGCCCGCTCCCTGGCCCGCAACTGACCAAAGACGGACACCATCCCCAGAAGGACAACCGGTGCCGAGACCGCGATACCGGCAAGGATCGCGAGCCCCGCCTCGCGAAAGTTGCTGCCGGGCGCGATCTTCCACTCGTCGGTCGTCGCCGAGAATCGGGGGGCGACGGCTTGAAGTTCTCGATCCATGGCTCACCTCACGAGCAATGCGGTACACAACAATGGATATCTCTATCCATTTATTGATCATTGGGACGCGAAGTCAAGTCACTACATGAAAAACTGCGACAAAGCCGCCCAAGCGTCGGGCGATCGAGCTTCGGTTATCGTTCGTTCGTCCAAACGCCCTGCGACGCGGCGGTTGAGCAGGTAGCATCAGTAAGATGAACACGCCGCGCCGAACCAATCGAGTGACAGATGTCCGCGTGTGGTCCGCCATCATCTGCATATTTGTCGCTGCGCTTGTACCCGATCCTGTACCAACTGCAGGGTGAGCTTTCTCGCTTCAACCGGCCACGCTCGCCTGACCGGTTGAAGCAGCGAAATCCCTGGGGGCCAAGTTGCCCAGGACGCTGTGGGGTCGTTCCTCATTGTAAAGCCGACGCCAGGCCTCGACCTTCTCCCGTGCATCTTCCAGGCTCATGAACCAGTTCTCGTTCAGGCACTCGGCCCGCAACCTCCCGTTGAATGCCTCGATCAGCCCGTTGTCCGTGGGCTTTCCGCGCCGGCTGAAGTCCAGCCGCACACCGTTCACGTACGCCCACTGATCGAGCACCCGGCTGGTGAACTCGCTCCCGTTGTCGACCCGGATCCTCTCCGGCAACCCGCACTCACGCCCGCGATCTCCCTGATCCGACCTCGAAGCACCGCCTTGTCGAGCGAGAGGTCCGCCACCAACGCCTTGAGCTTGCGTTTCTCCTCCTCCAACTGCTTCAGTCGACGGACCTCGGCGATCCCCATCCCGGCAAACTTCTTCTTCCACCGAAAGAACGTCTGCTCCGAGATCCCCATCTTCCGGCAGACCTCCTCGATCGGCGTGCCGCCCTCGGCCTGCCGCAACGCGAACGCGATCTGCTCTTCCGTGGACCTCGACTTCTTCATCGTCCTGACCTCCAAACAAAGGCCGGGTTGAAACTCCGAAACTTTCACTTAGACTGGATCAGGATTCGGGTTTGAGCGCACTGGCGAGGAAACCGACAAACGCGCCCGCATGCAGTAGAGCCGAGGGGTCCCGCGCACAGTAAGTGGATACGCTTGTGCACTATGTCCCGGCGCACCTTCCGTCCACGTCGCACAGCTACTCGAGCCCCAAGCTCTCGGGCGAGTTCGGCAACATCCGTGATCAGGACAGCCGCAATGTGTTTGGTCCTCACAGGGTGCGAGCGCGAAGGCGTGCAAGAGCATAAGGTCGCGAAGGGCATTGAGCAGGTGCTTGTGGCAACGGCCCGGACGAGTGACGCAGATGCGGAGGCTGACGCCGCTCCGTCCCGCGAGCGGCCTTGGGTCGCGCCCGCTGCGTGGACAGAGGATCCCGCGCCACGACTGATGCGGCTCGCAACCTACATGGCTCCGGACCCTGCCGGACCCGTGGAGGTCGCGATCACCCGGTTTGGAGGTATTGTGGGCGGGGAACTCGCCAACATCAACCGGTGGCGGGGGCAGATGGGGCTCGGGCCGATCGGTGAGGACGAGTTGGGCACCTCCATCTCGCGGTTCTCGGCTGCTGGGTTTGACGGCTACGAGATCCGGATCGAGTCACCGCGAGGGGTGATGCTCGCGGCCGGGGTGTACCAGAAAGCGATAGATCAGATGTGGTTTGTGCGCACAACGGTGCCTGACGCCGAGGTGGCCGATCGATTTGAAGATGCTGTGTTCGGCATGGCCCGCTCGATCGCCGGTCTCGACAACGAGGACGATGAGTGATGCGGCGGTTCGTTCAGATGCTTGCCTCGCTGAGGTTGACGGTCGTGCTGCTCGCGCTCGCGATGGTGCTGATTTTCATCGGCACGATCGCACAGACCCAACTCGGCGTTTGGCAGGCGGTGGACGAGTACTTCCGGTCGTGGATCGCGATGGCCGACCCGGGGCTCTTTGTCCCGATGGAGGACTCGGGCTTTCGCGTACCGATTCCCGGGGGTCTGACGATCGCGGGGCTCATGATCATCAACCTGCTCGCGGCGCATGTGAGTCGGTTCAAGGCGACGCGGAAGCGGGTCGGCGTGCTCGTGCTGCACGCGGGGCTGATCGTCTTGCTCACGGGCGAGTTCGTGACGGGCTTCATGGCCGACGAAGGCCTGATGTCGATCGATGAGGGATCGAGTCGCTCGTTCCTCGAGGACATCCGTGAAGCCGAACTCGCGGTCATCGACCCGAGTGACCCTGGGCACGACACGGTGATCACGGTGCCGGGCTGGATGCTGGCCGAGGCGGCGCGGTCGGGATCACCAATTGTGAATGAGCGCCTGCCGTTCAAGGTCAGCGTTGATCGCTGGATGGCGAACTCGGCTCTGTTTCACGCGCACGGCGAGACGGACGCGACCGCCGGGATCGGGCTTGAAGCGAGGGCCGAGGGCAAGCCGCGCGTGACAGGCGTGGAAGGATCGCAGACCGATACGCCCTCGGCATATGTTACGCTGATCGATGGCGAGCGCGAGGTGGGTACATGGATGGTGTCTGCCGCGCTGATCGATGCCCAGCGGGTCGAGGTCGGCGACAACATCTACGGGCTTTCGCTGCGATACAAGCGCACATACCTGCCGTTCACGCTGCATCTGAAGGACTTCCGGCACGATCGTTTCACGGGGACCAACATCGCGCGGAACTTCTCCAGCGATGTTCGGCTGGTGGACCCCGAGCATGGCACCGACCGTGAGGTCCGCATCTGGATGAACAACCCGCTGCGGTATGCGGGCATGACCTTTTATCAGTCGTCGTACAAGCCCGACGGCAGCGGGACGGTACTCCAGGTCGTGCGGAACCCGGGTTGGCTCCTGCCGTATGTCGCGTGTGTGCTCGTCGCTGGCGGCATGACGTGGCACTTTGGACAGACGCTGGTCGGGTTCTTGCGCCGTCGTGCGAAGCACGGACCGGTGACTGCGGGTGCACCGACAATCGAACAAGCCGGTGCTCCGTCTGTCTTGCAACGAGTCTGGCCCTGGACGGTCGGTCTGCTTGGAATCGTGATCGCGTGCAGCGCGTTGATTAGGCCGATGCCGCAGAGCGACTTTGACTTGCAGACCTTCTCCAACCTGCCTGTGTCCGCGGGTGGGCGCATCAAACCGCTGGATACGGCGGCGCGGTCGATGTTGATGGTCGCGGGCGGTCGGCAGCAGGTGCGCACGGACGAGGGAACCGTGCCCGCGTCGCAGTACCTGCTCGACCTCGTCACGAATCCCGAACGCGTGTCTGGGCTGCCGATCCTGCGTGTCGATCACCCCGACCTGCTGGCGATGTTGAATCTCGCCCCCGAGGACGGCGGGCGGATCCCGCTGTCGGCGATCGAGCCGACGTGGGAGGAGATCGCAGAGCAAGCGCAGATGGCGGCGAACGTCGAACCGCGTGAACGGGACCAGTTCCAGCGTGCAGTCCTCGAGCTGCACCGGCGCGTGAACACCGTGCTCTCGCACGCGCAGATGCGCGATCCGTTCGCGATCCCGCCGCTGTCACCCGATGGCGAGTGGCGCCCTTTCCACGAGGCCTTTCTGGATGATCGGGTGTCGGACACTCCGCACCCGAGCGTGGCGTTCCTGGCAACGATGATGACGGCCGCGGGCCAAGATGATGCGGAAGGGTTCAACGCCGCGCTCGGGTCGTACACAGAACTGCTGGAAGCCTCGATGCCCGAGGTCATGAAGCGAATGCAGCTGGAAGTTCTTTTCAATCGCGCCTCGCTGTTCAGCGGGGCGACGGCGGTCTATGTACTTGCTTTCCTCGGGGTGTGCGCTTCGTTCCTGCTGCGGTCGCGGCACGAGGCCGGCTCGTCGATCGGGCAATGGGCGGAGCGATTGCGCGTCGGGTCGTTAGCGTTGCTGATCGCAGCGGTGATTGTTCATACGGTCGCGATCGCGCTTCGGATCTATCTGACGGATCGCCCGCCGGTGACGAACCTCTACTCGTCGGCGGTGTTCGTCGGCTGGGCCGCTGCGTTGGCCGGCGTCTTCATGGAGCGGATCTTCCCGCTCGGGGTCTCGATCCTCGGGTCGGCGACGATCGGGGCAGGCACGCTCATCATCGCGCACAACTTGGGCAACGATGGCGACACGATGCAGATGATGCAGGCCGTGCTCGACAGCAACTTCTGGCTTGCGACACACGTCATCACGATCACGCTGGGCTACTCGGCGACGTTCCTCGCCGGCGCGATCGCGTCGGTCTACCTGATCGGGCGCGTCATGACCACGGCGGTGACCCCCGATCGCGAGCGGGCGATGATCCGGATGGTCTACGGCGTGGTGTGCTTCGCGCTGTTGCTGAGCTTTGTGGGGACGGTGCTCGGCGGGATCTGGGCCGACCAGTCCTGGGGCCGGTTCTGGGGCTGGGACCCGAAGGAGAACGGGGCCGCGCTCGTCGTCCTGATCAACGCAATCGTCCTGCACGCCCGGTGGGGGGGCATGATCCGGGCCCGCGGGATTGCGGCCCTCGCGGTCGGCGGCAACATCGTGACGGCGTGGAGTTGGTTCGGGACCAACCTGCTCGGCGTCGGGCTGCACGCCTACGGGTTCGTGGACAGCGGGCTGTTCTGGCTGACGGTCTTCGTTGGTTCCCAAGTCGCCGTGATGGCTCTTGCTGGGTTACGGAACCGAGGAACGCCGAAGCGGGCCTCCGAGTAATTGCATATGTGTATCCAGAATACTACTATGTCGCGGTCAAGGAGCCCGATGTGGAACAGCAGATTGGCAAAGCAGCCCTCAGCCCCAAGAAGCTTGGGAAACTCCGAGGGCTGACAGCTCTGTCAGTGTGCTGCACGGGTGTCTTGGGCGTCCTCGGCGGTCTCGGGGCGTTCACCTTTGGGTATGGCGACGGGGCTGCCTACCTCACCAATAACCCCGCCTCGTGCGCCAACTGCCACGTGATGCAGGAGCATTACAACGCGTGGGCGAAGTCGAGCCATCATGCCGTCGCAACCTGCAACGACTGCCACCTGCCGCACGACTTCGCCGGCAAATGGCTGACCAAGGGTGACAATGGCTTCTTCCACTCGCTGGCGTTCACCACAGGTGATTTCCACGAGCCGATTCAGATCAAGGACCGCAACCGGCGGGTCACACAGAACGCGTGTCTGTACTGCCACTCGGATTATGTGGAACACATGCTGCCGGTCGAGCCGGGCGGTGAGATGCAGCTTTGCGTGCATTGCCACGGCGATGTTGGGCACGCCGGGCGCGAATCGGGATACGCAGATCGAGACTGACTCGCGGACGAGCCGCGGGGTGAGGTGCTGATATGACGAGTCAACTGAACATAACGACCAAGTCGCCCGCCCGCGTTTCTCGGCCTGGTCGAGCGATGCTGCTCGCGCTCGTATTCATCGTTGCCGTGGTCGGAACACTGCTCGTGACGTGGGTGCTGATCACCATGTTCGGCCACAAGCAGGCCGCACGCCAACCCTTTGTCCGCGTCGCCGAACTCTCTGAACTTAGCACCGATCCACAGCCTTGGGGCCTCAACTGGCCCCACCACTACGACGGCTACAAAGCCACCGCTGGCGATAAGTTCTACGGCGGTGCCAACGCCATGCCCCAGAGCAAACTCGACACGTACCCCTGGCTCAAGCGCCTGTACGCCGGCTATGCCTTCAGCATCGACTATCGCGAGGCCCGTGGGCACGCCTACATGCTGTACGACCAGGGTGTCACCGAACGCGTTACCCAGAGGCCCCAGGCTGGCGCGTGCCTCCACTGCCACGCCTCCGCCACCGTCATGTACCGCCGCGAAGGCCTCAAGGCCATGGGCCTGCCCCACGACGACGAAGCCCTTGCCAAAGACTTCAACATGCCCGCCGTCATCCGTGGCTTCCAAGAAGTCAGCCGCAAACCCTACAGCGAAGTCCTCGCCCTCCTTACCGCCAGTCCCGACGGCACCCCGGGTGAAAACCAGCCTGTCGTCCCCCAGCCACCCGTCGGCGGCTTCACCGGCCAGTTCGCCGGCAAGGATGTCCCCAAGGATCATCCCGCCATGCTCGGCGGAGAGGCCCACCCCGTCTCGTGTATCGACTGCCACGACCCCGCGACCATGCAGGTTCGGATCACGCGCCCAGGCTTTGTGATGGGCATCGCGGCCCTGGCCAACAGCCCCGAGCCGACCCCGCACATCCCCAGTATCGAGCGTTGGCGGACAGGCGACCGCAAGGAGGCATACGACCCCAACAAGGACTCGACCCGTCAGGAGATGCGCTCGTTTGTCTGCGGGCAGTGTCACGTTGAGTACTACTGCGCCCCCAAGGACACGCTGGAGTTCCCCTGGGCTAAGGGGCTCAAGATGGAGCAGCTCGAAGCCCACTGGGACGCCAAGAAGTTCCCAGACGGCTCAGCCTTCTTCGACTACAAGCACGGCGAGACCGGCGCCGAGGTGCTCAAGGTCCAGCATCCCGAGTTTGAGCTCTGGAGCCAAGGTATCCACGCCCGTAGCGGCGTGAGCTGCGCCGACTGCCACATGCCCTATGAGCGCATCGGCGCGATGAAGGTCAGCAGCCACAACATCCAAAGTCCCCTCAAGAACATCAATAACGCCTGCCAGCAGTGCCACAACGACGACGAGAAGACTCTGCAGCAGAAGGTCGAGACAATCCAGAGCCGCACGCTGGCCCTCATGGACCGCGCTGCTGAGGCTATGACCGAGATGCTCGACGCGATCCTGGAGGCCAAGGCGGCTGGTGCGACGGACGAGCAGCTTGCCCCTGTGTTCGCGCTCCAACGCAAAGCGATGTGGCGACTGGACTATATCAGCAGCGAGAACTCCCGCGGATTCCACGCGGATCAAGAGGCGACGCGCATCCTTGGTGAATCGATCGACTACAGCCGTCAGGCGCAAGCGATGGCGCTCCGACTGCGAGCCCCGGAGGCGCCGAGCACGGACGATCTTCCGATCGAGCCGATTCAGGGCGTGACGCCGAAGCAGGTTGATCGCGCCTCTTCCGGGTTTTGAATGATTGTCCACCCCCCGGGCCGACGGCGGAGGACCCGGGGTCATACGCTTTCGACCACGCCGCCTCAGAGGGCGTCGACCATGAAGCCGCTATACCCCGCTCTTCTAAGCCTGCTCGCAGGAGTGCTACCCGCTGCTGGCCAAGGCGCGTCGACGACTCCCTCGCTCGAAACAGCGACGCCCGTCACCGTAGCCGAGCTCTCGGAGACGCCGGAGTTGACCTTGAGCAAACGCCCGCCGCTCGGCTGGCTCTCGGATCCGAAGGAGCCTCCGAACGATATCTTTGATGCGCTTGTTTCCGGCAAGATTCACTTCGATAACAACTTCAGAGTCGAGTTCGCGGACAGCACGGCGCGGAACTCCTCTACCGCGATCACCAACCGGCTGCGGCTCGGCTACGAAACAAAGCCGTTCTATGGGTTCAACGGCTTCGTTGAGATGGAAAACGTCGCCACCCCAGCCGAGGATAACTACTTCGTGCCGGCGACGGGTGGAGGCACGTCCGACCGGACGGTCGTTGCCGATCCACCGGGTACCGAAGTCAACCAGGCGTTCGGTCGGTTGAAGGTCGACTCGCTCGGCAATACCGGGATCTTGTTCGACCTCAAGGCCGGCCGGCAGCGGATCAAACTCGATGACGACCGATTCGTCGGCAATGTCGGCTGGCGGCAATTCGAGCAGACCTACGACTCGGTCAGCGTCCGCACAGACTTTGGTGTCGAGGGCCTGAGCTTCTTCTACGCCTATGTATGGGGTGTGCAGCGGATCTTCGGGCCGGACGGCCCCAACCCCGACTCCGACTCTCACTTCCTCAACCTCTCCTACCGCGTCGCCCCTGAGTTGAAGGTGACGCCGTTCGCCTACCTGCTCGACTTCGAGGACGATGACCCTCTGAATTCGAGCAACAGCTTTGGCGTTCGACTGACGGGCGATCTGTGGCGTGACGCAGATGACTCGGCCGATGTGTACGCGGATTACGAGTTGACGTACGCACGGCAGGTCGATGCAGGCTCGAACCCAGTCGACTATGAAGCCGACTTTTTCGCGGTCCAGGTCCGCGTGACGAAGAAGTCGGTTGGTGACATGCTCGCGGGTTACCAGCTTCTTGGCAGTGATGACGGGAACTTCGGTTTTCGCTTTCCACTTGGCACAAATCACGTCTTCCAGGGTTTCGATGACCTTTTCCTCGTGACGCCGAACGAGGGCCTGCAAGATCTCTATGCGGGTATTGGGGCCGACCTGCCGCACGGCATCAAGGCGGCCTTCATCTTCCACCAGTTTTGGTCGGATGAGGGCGGCACCAATCTCGGGAGCGAATACGACATGGTCGCAAGCAAGCAGATCACCGCATACTGGTCCATCCTTGCCAAGGCCGCTTTCTTTGATGGGCACAACGGGCAGCCGGATGTCTCACGAGTGTGGTTGCAGACAACATTCAAGTTCTAACTGCCTTGCCTCCGTGCGACGGCGAGGGCAATTCACTCCGCAGGAGACGCAGCATGATCTCACAGACAACCGAGTACGCTCTGCGGGCTGTCGTCCATCTCGCGGCACACACGGAGACCGATCCGGTACGTGCGAAAGACATCGCAGAGTCGATCAATGTACCGACGGGTTATCTTCAGAAGATCTTGCGCATGCTGTGTAAGCACGGGGTGCTGACCGCGAGCCGAGGCTCTTCGGGCGGCTTCAATCTCGCGCGTCCACCGGAATCGATCACCGTTCTCGACGTGCTGAATGCATCAGACGGCGAGCTTCCTCGAATCAATCGCTGTCCACTGGGGCTCCCGTGTCACGCCGACCTCTGCCCGCTTCATCGTCTGCTCGATGCGCAGATGGAGTCGATTGAGCGAGTCTTCGCGGGCACATCCTTGAAAGACCTCATCAACAAAGAGGGCGGGTGGGTCGCGATCGGGCAGCCGCAGTAGCGGCGCTGGCTGTTTGCCTTTCCGTCTTGAATCTCGTGTTGGAGCTCATCCCAAGCCCCTTCGACTATTCGCCGCAAGCTCCGCCGTTGATCGCGGGTGAACTGGGCCTTGCAGTGCTTGATGGCGCCCCTATGGGTCGCCGAGGCGTGGCTCAACGTTCATGGCCGTACGAGCGAAAACGCTCGCACAGCCCGCCAGCGGTTTCTGGAACCTCTTGGGCGTCAATTGGACTACGGAGGCATCGACGGAGTCTCGGAGATTCTGGACGCGGAGCCACCCAAAGTTCCCAGAGACTGTCTCTTCCAAGCCTGGTCGGTCGGAAAGATGCTGCGCGCGACCGAGCTGCTCGATCATCTCGGCGCCGCTCAGCTCGCATGTCCGGATCGATTCCCAGCGTTCTCCACCGCACGCTGAGTGTACCCAGAGCGTTCATCTTGTCGATCTTACCCAGCACCTCGTCCACCAGCCCGCGGTGGATGGCGTCGGACATGCCCTGCATCTGGTTTCGGACGCTGGCATAGGCGGCGACCGGGTTGTCCGGGTGATGGACCCGGATCTTGTGCAGGAACGCCCGGACGACTCGCTGGCACTCGGTGCCGCCGACATTGTGCACCCACACACCCGCTTCACCCACAAAGTACGTGTGGAAGTCTTGGACTTCGAGGTTGTACGGTGAACACCTCGCCCGCCGCCGCGTGCTGGATGCTCATGCCGGTCAGCGCGGCATACCGATCTGATCAAGGCGCATCCCCGTCGCGAAAATGTCCTGCACGCCGTCGTCATTCACATCGTGAGATCCGCCCAACGTGAAGCCGATGCGATCGCCCCGCCGCCCGCGAAGCGCGAACAACCGGTCGCCGGTTGCGCCCGAATGCACGAACACGCGGCCTATCGCGTCGGTCCAGAGGTGCGAGCGAGGCGCTGCGACCGCGATCTCCGGCACACCATCGCCGTTGATGTCCGGCAGGATCTCGAAGTCCCAGCCGAAGGCGTCGTCGGGATCGGGGGCTTCGATCACAAAGAGGACTGCGTTGTCAACGCCTGAGCGAACAACGACCGCTCCCGTTGTCGGGACACCTGGAGCCACGGCGACCGCTTCTATGAAGTCGGGAGTTCCGTCTCCATTGAAGTCCTGCCCGCTGCAGTCAGCCGTGTACGCGAGCAGCCCGATCACATGGATACCAAAGAAGCACGCGAGCGTCCGAGTGATGTTCATGCAGATCCTCCAAGCAGGCCCCAGCATACATACCGATTCGTGTCTCGCAAGTCCGTTCAGCACAAAAGACGACTGAGGATTCAGCACGAAGGCGGCCAAGTCATGACGTATCTTCATGTGACATTGTCACTTGCGCCGCATGATGCGTGTACGCGAAGAACATGAGAGTCGTGCGCTTCAGGGTGTTTACCCGGTTGCACTGTTCACATGACATGCTCAAGTGGCTCAGGGAGGATCCGCGCCGAGTTCTCTCGGTGTTCCGTCGCGAGCAACCCTCGCACCCCACCGGCTCTTGCAAATCCTGCAGATTCTGGGGAAAGAACCCCTTCTGAGCGGCCGCAGCCAAGCCAGCTTGGTGCCTCTGGGCACGCCCCTGAGTGACTCGGGCGGGCGAGATCGAACGCCTCACGAGCAGTCCGTTACCAGCCAATCGCACCCGTGTCAGACCTTGTGCAATGAGTCACGCACAACCATTTGCCTCGCAAAGACTTAGGCCACTTCGACCGCTCGCAACCTCTGCCAAATCCGCCACCCAGATCCTGACATTTCAGGACATTTCCTGCCATCCTGTGCCACTTTGAGCCGGTCCTCTGGGGCCGGAGGTTCCTGCTGTCAGAGCAGGTGATTCGAACCCCCGATTCATCAGAGATGGTTGCCACACCCAGAGTCGTGTTCGAGGGCACTCCCTCACACCGTTGATGCATGGACTCGCATCAAGTCCCCCGCCTGATTGTGGCGGGGATGAGAACACCCGGCCACGCGCAGCGTGACGGGGGAGTTCGACGCCGAAGGCGCCACGAAGCGAGGCGCTGCCGAGCGCAGTGCATCCCCCCCTTTCCGCTTCCATCCCCGACTGCCCGTGCGCGCTCAGAGCGACGCGGCCAATGTCGCGGATTTCTCGCGAGATCCTTGCGTTTTCGTCGCCCGCGCGGCGTGCTCTGAGCCGCTCAGAGCGCTCTTAGGCCGCGATCGGGCCGATGGCTCTGAGACTCGACAGTGTCGCGGTGACTCGGGCACGTCACGAGTCCTCGCATGCGTCCCCAGAGGCACGGATTGGCTCGTGGGGCGGCACGCGTACTGGTTTCCGTGATGGCCTCGAATGCGGCGCGACGCGACGACGCCTCACCGACTCCCGTCCTCTCATCAGTCGTGGATTGCTGGCAAGCGCAGGTGCTTGTGCTGCGTCGTCCACTCGATGTGGTCCGCCGCGGCGTGCAGATCCGTCAGCGCGATCCTGCGTCCGATGGTTCCCGTCAGCACCGCGCGGATCACGTCCGGGCTCAGTCGCGTCAGATGCAGCAAGTGGTGTGCGCGGCCGGGATGCAGACTGAGGCGCCGGGCCACATCGTTCACCTCATCCCCGGTCGCCAGCAGTTCCTCATGCAGCGCAAACGCCTGCCCGATCGCTCGGACCAGGTGCGGCGCGGGCTCGGGTCGGAGGTGCGCACCCAGCCGCGGCGTCAGGTCGCGGCCGTTGGGTGCGACGATCAGCCGCCCCCTTCGTAGTCGTTCATCGTGGCCGATGCACTCAAGGCGAGCAGGAAGATCGACACGAGATGGCGGAGCATTCGACTCACTCGATTCATTGCGGCGATGCTGGCTCTCACATGAGCGAGTCATAGAGCGGTTGGAGCCGCAGGATCGCGGCGGCTCGTGCCTCGACACCGCTCTCGGCAAGTTGCCGATCCATCACGTACAGGACGCCGTCGCCGTGACGCCGTGACATGAATCCGTCGATGGCGTGCATCTGGCTATCGCATAGATATGTGACAATCCCCGCCCACCCACGCCGCGGACTGTGTCGCGACATTGCCAGATGTTGTGCCGTATCAATATCAATAGCTCGAGATCTTCGTGCAGATAGGACGCTTGCCGCATTGCAAAGCTGCTCTGCGTATGTATAGATCGTGATCACGCTTCCCGGTCTATCGAGCGACACCATGCATGGTACATACGATGATTTACTCAATGATATGAACAGCTGATACAACTGTGCGCGTGCCTCAGCATTCCAGAATCCAACTGTGTGAGGGTGATGAGACGAGTCCGCCTCCAGACACATACGCTCAACTGCTGCGATTGAATACGGCACCATCGATGCATCGGTCTCGTTAGCCCCATCAGCAGGCATCCTATAGAGCGTGACAGATCCGGCATCGACCATCCATCGCACAGCTGCATCTATTGCGCCGCAGTGAGACGCAAAGCGTACATTGCTCGATGTATACCAATTCACAATAGCATGCATTCGCATAGACTACTCTTGTAAAGGGACATGCCGTACAACGATGTCATCTAAACCGTTTGGGTCATGACTAGCTGAGCGGATTCTCTCGGCAGAGGGTAAGCAGTGACCTGCCCCCCGAATCCTGAACCAGCAACTATGAGAGTCCCGTCGGGCCGCGGCACGGCCCCGGAGACTCTGGACCATGAAGCGAACGAGACATTCGGCGGAACAGATCGTGAGCAAGCTGCGTGAGGCCGACGCCATGCTGGCGGCGGGTCGGAGCATCGCGCAGATCGTGCAGGCGCTGGGCGTCAGCGAGCCCACGTACGCGCGATGGCGGAGCCAGTACGGCGGGATGAAGGCCGACGAGGCGCGGCGGCTGAAGGAGCTCGAACTGGAGAACGCGCGTCTCAAGCGGCTGGTGGCGGACCAGGCGATCGACATCTCGATCCTGAAGGAGGCCACCGACCATTGTGGGAAGGCATCGAGCCCTGTGGGATGGAGTCGTTGATCGACCTGTTCACGTCACGGGGCGTGCCCCGGCACATCCTCTGCGACAACGGTCCGGAGTTCATCGCGGCAACGATCCGACGGCTGACCCTCTGCCCCGCATGCCGAGCACACGGTCGGCATCGCCGTGCTCGCGCTGCATGCGTTGCACTTCGAGTAGTAGCCGTACTTGCCCCATCTGGCTGTCAGATCAGGGCTGAGACACGCCTTGCACGCGGGACCGCGTGGCAAAGGCACATGCTTCGACGCTGGCTCACGCGCCGGCGCATGGCGTTGATGGGGCACTGGCTGCCTCAGGCCTTCAGAATCGCGTCCGCGAGGAACGACGCCTGCTCCCGGATCTCGGGAACCGCGATCGTCTCCCAGAGCGATGGTCGCCGGAGTGGGCCAAGCGAGAAGAGCCCGCGCGAGACGGAGTGATCTTCGCCATGCAGACGGCCGTGCTGGTCCGTCTCCAGTCCAAGTCCGAGAGCGTCTACTCTCGCCTCGGCCCGATCGAGCAATCCATTGATGAGAGGATCACCCCACCGACCCGGATTCGTGCCGGGGCCGGTGCAGTTGATCACCAGATCAAATGAGAGCGATGAGTCCTCGCACGACTCCGGATCATGACGCGTCGTACGAACGCATAGGCCTCTCTCCAGCAACTCAATCGAATGAACCCTCGCCCGGAGCACTCGTAATCGCCCGACTTTCAGGTGGTGCCCGATCCGCTCCGCGATCGACGGCGCCATCCTGTGCCTGTGCACATCCCAGAGCGTTCGCAGGTGACAAAGAAACACCCCACGCTCCGCGATCGTCCATGCCGCCCACACGCTTTGTGTGACCGGCCGGAGCGAATCGATCACCGTGCGCCAATCGCCGCCTGCTTCGACCTCCGCCTGGCATGCGCGCCGAATCCATCGGGTCGCCATGCGCGGGGAGAGTCCGATGACTCTCGAAGGGTCGAGCGGCACGACCGCCGCCCTCCCGGGAGCACCGTGGCCGCAGGCAATCATCCCTCGTCTCGACAAGATCGTGATCGGGGCTCTATGACCAATCGCGTCGAGCGTGAGGACCATATCGACCGCGGTCAGTCCTGCGCCGATCAGGGCGATCCTGGCATCCGGCGAGATGTGCATCCTGCCCATCCCACGCCACGGGTCCTGCACAACTCTGCCATCCGTGGCTGGCCCCCCGTTCTTCGTGACGAGAATCTCCGTCGGAGGCCCGTTGCCAAGCGCCAGCACGGCCGCATCAGCGACGAACACCTCGCCGTTCGCCAGCGTGATCGCACGCCCCCGCTCTCTCTGCGGCAGCGCGATGCACCGTGATCGCACGTGATCCACGTGTCCTGCGGCTCGTAACTCCTCATACAGCTCAGTCAGATACGCACCGAACACCGCCCGAGGCACGAAATCATCGCCTCCGAAGGGGTACTTGCGGGCACGCAGCCATTGGACGAAGTGATCGGGCTCGTGATGCAGCGCGCTCATCCTTGCCGCGCGCACGTTGAGCAGATGCTCCGGCCGCGTCGTGCGATATGCCACGCCCAATCCGACACGCTCCGCATCATCGATCAGCACCATCCGACAAATGCCATTGGCACGCCGAGACACATGCAGCGCAGCCGCCAGACCGCTGAAGCCGCCGCCGATGATCGCGATGGTTCGCATGGTCGCGGCTACCCCGCATTCACGAACAGTCGCATGTCCCGCGGAATGACGAACACGTCATCTCCCTGCTTCAACCGAAGGGAGCGGTATCGCTCCTGGGGCAACTCCACGTGGATGTCGTCGTTCTCGGGCGCAGTCAGTTCCACCTTCACCAGCGGACCCGCGGCGTTCACATGCTTGACCCTTGCTCTGACGCTGATGTCACCCCGTGGGATCGCGTCGATGTCCATCATGTGCGGCCGCACATAGACCAACGCCTCGGCCCGGTCATGCGCCCGGGTCTTCGAGTCGACACCGAGTCCCGGGCCGCTCCCCGTGATCTCGGGCCTCCCGTTCACGACGCGGGCGTGAAAGAGGTTGACGTTGCCGAGGAAGTTGTAGACAAACGGGTTCGCAGGGTGGTGATAGACATCCTCAGGCGCACCGACCTGCTCGATCCGCCCGTTGCTCATCACCACGATCCGATCCGCAACCTCCATCGCCTCTTCCTGGTCGTGGGTGACAAACACGCTCGTGACGTGTATCTCCTCGTGCAGCCGACGCAGCCACCGCCTCAATTCAACACGCACCTTCGCGTCGAGTGCGCCGAACGGCTCGTCAAGCAGAAGCACACGCGGCTCCACGGCGAGTGCACGGGCGAGGGCTACACGCTGACGCTGACCGCCCGACAACTGCGAGGGATAGCGGTTGGCGAACTTGTCCAGCTGAACAAGCTTCAGCAGCCGCATGACGCGTTGCTCGATGTCCCTCGCACTGGGCCGCGTTGCACGGGTCCTGACACGCAGCCCGAACGCGATGTTCTTGAACACGCTCATGTGCTTGAAGAGTGCGTAATGCTGGAACACGAAACCCACCTGGCGCTGCCGCACGTGCTGCTCAGTGATGTCGCCACCATCGAAGAGCACCGTTCCCTTGTCGGGCGACTCCAAGCCCGCGATCACGCGCAGGAGTGTTGTCTTACCCGATCCAGAAGGACCCAGAAGCGCGACGAGCTCGCCAGAGGGCACATGCAGACTGACGTTGTCGAGTGCCGTGAACGCACCGAACCTCTTGGTGATATTGAACACCTCAATCGACATGTCACTGAGCCCCTTCCGCGTTTGCAAGACGTGCGAACTCCCGGGCCGCCTGCCACTCAACGATGCTCTTGGCCACCAGAGTGAGAACCGCCATAAGGACCAGAATCGCCGCGATCGCGAAAGCCGCGGCGAACTGGTACTCGCCGTTCAGCACCTCCACATGCAGCGGCATCGTGTTCGTCTTCCCGCGAATGTGGCCGGACACGACCGACACAGCCCCAAACTCGCCCATCGCCCGTGCGTTGCACAAGATCACCCCGTACAACAGCCCCCACTTGATGTTCGGCAGTGTCACTCGAAGGAATGTCTTGATTCCCGTCGCGCCGAGCGAGATCGCCGCCTCTTCCTCTTCCCGCCCTTGCGCCTGCATCAAGGGGATCAGTTCCCTCGCAATGAACGGCACCGTGACGAAGATCGTGGCAAGCACAATGCCGGGCGGTGCAAAGATGATCTTGATCCCGTTCTCCGCCATCCAGTTGCCGACCCACGTCCCGGCCAAGACACCTCTCGCACCGAACAGAAGCACGAAGATCATGCCCGCGATCACAGGCGATATGCTGAAGGGCAGGTCGAGGAGTGTCACAAAGAAGCTTTTCCCGGGAAACCTGAACTTCGCGACCGCCCAGGCGCACGCCACACCAAAGGCCAGATTCAGAGGAACCGCGAACGCCACAGTCAGCAGCGTCAGGCGCATCGCAGCCAGTGCGTCCTTGTCCACCGCCGCTTTCCAGAAAGTCCCGACCCCTCGCGAGAGCGCCTCGTACACCACCACCGCGAGCGGCAGCACCAGCATGAGCGTCAGGAACATGGCGGCGAGTGAGATCAGCATCCACTTGAACCAGATGGCATCCTGGTTGGAGACGCGCCCCGCCGCGGAACGCGCACGCATGCCGGCCATCAATGTCGCACCGCCGCCAGCCATGTCAGTAACCCTCCCGAAGCATGAACGCCATGCTCGTGTTTGATTCGATCACGTCTGCGAGCTCCGGCGCGTCCACGCCTGCAAGAGGTTGATGACCAGCAGCATCACGAATGAGACCGCGAGCATGCCGACCGCGATCGCCGTCGCGGCAGGGTAATTGAACTCCTCAAGACGCAGGTAGATCAGCAGCGGCGCAATCTCGGTCTTCCCGGGCAGATTGCCCGCGATGAAGATGATCGACCCGTACTCACCGACGGCCTTGGCAAAGGAGATCGCCATGCCCGTGAGGATCGCGGGAAGCAGCGTCGGAAAGATCACACGCAGAAAGGATGCCCATCGCCGCGCGCCGAGCGACGCCGCCGCCTCCTCGATCTCCGCATCAAGATCCTCGAGCACCGGCTGAACCGTCCGCACCACAAACGGCAGACTCACCAGAATCATCGCAATCACGACGCCAACGCGGCTGTACGCCGCCTTGATTCCCAGCGGCGCAAGGAACTGCCCCAGCCAGCCGTTCTCGGCGTAGATCGCCGTCAGTGCAATGCCCGCAACCGCTGTCGGCAGCGCGAACGGCAGATCCACCAAGCCGTCCATGATCTTCTTGCCCGGGAACGAGTAGCGCACCAGCACCCAGGCGATGATCACACCGAAGATCGTGTTCACGCTCGCCGCAACCATCGCCCCACCGATGCTGAGCCCATACGCAGCAAGGACCCGATCGTTCGACACGATGCCCCAGAACTCATCCCACGAAAGACGCGCCGTCATCAGGAACAGCGTTGAGAGCGGGAGAAACACAATCAAACTCATGTACGTGACAGAGAACCCCATGGTCAATCCGAATCCGGGCAGCACAGAGAGCCGCTTGCGAGGTCGTGCTGCGTTCGCGAGTACGGCATCCATCGTGCATGCTCCGAGAACCGAGCGGGTATCTGGTCCGAGGCAAACCTCTTGCCGGTCGGCAGACCGACAAGAGGTGAGGAGAGAGACGTGAATCCGTGTGTGCCGTCGAGGAGTTTCCGCTTACTTCCCCGTCATGATCTTGTCGAAGATCCCGCCATCATCGAAATGCACCTTCTGCGCCTTGCCCCAACCACCGAACACCTCGTCGATCGTGAAGAGCTCGACCGGCTTGAACTGCTCGGAGTACTTCTCGAGCGCCGCCCTGTTCCGAGGGCGAAAGTAGTGCTTGCCGATCATGTCCTGGGCCTTATCGGTGTAGAGGAACTTCAGGTACGCTTCTGCGGCTGCACGCGTGCCGCGCTTGTCCACGACCTTGTCCACGACCGCGACCGGCGGCTCCGCAAGAATGCTGACCGAGGGCGTCACAATCTCAAACTTGTCCTTGCCGAACTCGTTGAGAACGAGAATCGCTTCATTCTCCCACGAGAGGAACACATCGCCGATTCCGCGTTGAACAAACGTGTTGGTCGAGCCGCGGGCCCCCGTGTCGAGAATCGGCACGTTCTTGAAGATCCTGCCGACAAACTCCTGCACCTTGGTCTCGTCTCCGTCGAACGCACGCAGTCCGTAACCCCACGCCGCGAGGTAGTTCCACCGAGCACCACCGGACGTCTTGGGATTCGGAGTGATGACCGCGATCCCGGGCCTCGCCAGATCATTCCAGTCCTTGATCTGCTTCGGATTGCCCTTCCGGACCAGGAAGACGATCGTCGAGGTGTAAGGCGAGCTGTTCTCCGGCAGACGCGCCTGCCAATCCGATGGAATCAGGTTGGCCTGCGTGCCAAGCACGTCGATGTCGTACGCAAGGGCGAGCGTCACAACGTCCGCTTCAAGGCCATCAATGACCGAACGGGCCTGCTTGCCCGAGCCGCCGTGCGACTGCTGGATCTCAACCGTCTGACCGGTGGACGCCTTCCATTCCTTCGCGAACGCCGCATTGACCTCCGTATAGAGCTCACGCGTCGGATCGTATGAAACATTGAGCAAGGTGATTCTCTGCTGAGCCGCCGCGCCACCCACAAGCGCGGCTCCGAGACCAAGCGAGACAAGCAGACGTGTGATGAACGAACCAGCCATGTCGATTTCTCCTGTGTGCGAAGCCGATCGGCGACGGCACAGCAGCACTTGGGCGAAAGGCGTGCCAGATCGCGTTGTGACGTCTGGAGGGCCTTCCGGACGCCTTCGGAGACCAATCAGGTCAGAACACACAGAAAAACCGCGACTTATCACGGACTTATCCGGGATCAGTCACGGTTTCGCCGGCTGCTGATCACTCCGAACCTGATTCTCGAATCAGCGTACGCGTACAGCCGATCTTCACGCCGGCCCGATGCACGCCTCCCACACACGCGCAGCCAAGGAACGCCAATGTCGATCCCATCAGAGCAGCAGCACAGCAGAGCCCTCTACACGCTGAACCCGACAGGACGATTCAGTGACCGGGCAGATGACTACCGCCGCTTCCGTCCGTCGTATCCTGCGCCGGCAATCGACGCGATACTCGCTGGGCTCGGTCGGCCAGAAACCCTCCGCGCCGCCGATATCGGTGCAGGCACCGGAATCTCGTCAAGACTGCTCGCCGATAGAGGCGTTCGAGTTCACGCGGTTGAACCGAACCGTGCGATGCGCGAAGCCGCCGATAAACATCCGCGCGTCACCCTGGTCGATGGGACCGCCGAAGAAACCGGGCTCGAACCTCAGGCTTTCGACCTCGTGCTCGCGGCACAGGCCTTCCACTGGTTCCGTCCAGAAGAGTCTCTCCGAGAGTTCCACCGAATCCTGAGGCCGAATGGACGTCTCGCAGTCATGTGGAACGAACGCGACCTGACCGACCCGCTCACTGCCGTCTACTCCGACATCATCTCTCGGGCCTCCAACCGTGCTCCCGAGGAAAAATGGCACATCCGCCCCGAGGAGCTGTACATCAGCCAGCTCTTCAGCACCGCCTGGGAACTCACGTTCGTCTACGAACAGTCGCTCAACGCCGAAGGGCTCGTCGGACGAGCCATCTCCGCTTCGTATGTCCCGAACGAAGGCGACGCACGTGCGGCCGTCGAGAGAGATCTCCGGGCCGCCCACCAGCGATTCGCCGGCCCGGACGGCACAGTCCATCTGCTCTACCGCACCATCCTCTATCTGTCGCAGCCCATTCACCCATGATCAAATGAATCGGGCGTAGGCGATCGCTCACCCACGCCCGTCGAAGGAAGCCCTTGCTGACACGATCAGAAGAGCAACTGGAACTGCAATCTCGCCGCGACCTGGCCCTCTTCAGTATCAGGAAGCAACCCAACGCCGGTGCTCCTCGACACGAGCGAAGAACTGTCTGATTGGGCGTCAATGAAGTAGAGAAGGTCCGCGGTGAACTTCGCGGCGTGGCTCTTCTCGATGAAGTAGTGGTTCACGCCGACCGTCACCGTGCTGAAGTCATCGCTGGAGCTGCCGCGATCGTCGTCAGGCATGACCACGTCGTACCTCGCGAACAACTCGGTCTTGTCCGTTAGGAAAGCACCACCCTGCACAACAACACCGAAGTCATCAACATCCTCCCCGCTCGCAGGATCCGTGCTCCTCCCGATGAACGCCGCGAAGGCGTTCCAGCCGTTGCCTTCAAGACTCAGATCAACCGTGTACTCAAGCACGTCCGTGTCTGTTGTGCCACCGGTGGAGCCGCCGCTCTGCCAGTGGCCGGCGACGCCCACCATCGCCCCGAAGTCCGAGCCGCGCCAAGACGTGAAGTCCGCGAATCGCTTCCAGTCCCCCTTGAGCAGTATCTCCGCTCTACCGGTCAACCCGTAGTCGGCCTCGGTGCTCGAATCGAAATCCGTGTTGAGTGTGTTGAGTCCGTCCGTGAACGCACCGGCAAGCTTCACGCGGTCGGCGTCGTACTCCAGCTGGATCCCCTGCGAACGCGCCTGCGTGAAGACGCCGTTGGTGATCGAGCGGTCCGCCGCCAGCATCCGCTTCCCGCTCACGAGTTCTTCCCGTAGCAGCGGCGCCTTGAACTGTCCGAAGCGCAGCGACCAGTTCTCATTGAACGAGTGGCGGACCCACGCATCGAGCAGTGACGCGCCGCCGTTGCTTCTGCTGAAATCCGTCTGGATGAGGAACGTCGTCTCCTTGTTGATAACGTTGCCGCTGAACTCCAGACGCTCACGCCGGGTCTGGAAGCCACCCGTGTAGTCATCGTCGGAGTCGGTGGGTTCGTCACGGAAGTTCGCTACATAACGGAACTGGATCTGTCCGCCGATCTTGAGCTTGAAGGCCCCGTCCTCACTCCCGATGAAGAACCCTGAGCCGTCATGCCCAGCCGGCGCGCCCGACGCTGCGGAGGACTTCAACTCGGCGAGTTCCGCGCGAGAGGCATCCGTGGTGTCGGCATGCGTGACAGATCCCACAGACGTCGCCGCCGCCATCATCGCCCACGCGATTCCCCTGCCCGACAGTCGCTGCCTTGCCGTCCGAGTCATTCGTTCCATATGGCCACTACTCCTGTAGAAGCGGTCCCCAGAGAGCGGTGCCCACGCGGGCATCGCATTTGCACAGGGGCTGCCGCGTGCGCGAGGCACATTGCAACCGCCGTGCCGCGAAATGACGTCTGCAATGCCGTGCCGAACCACAGAACGCCTCTCGCCCCACCCGGAAAGCCCCACGGAGCAAACCGATGACGGACACGGATCACGGAAATGCCTACACTAAACCGCTACATTTCACGGAAATTCCGTCCGATGACGCCGGGGCTGGCTCGCACATGGAACGGCACACCACACTCCTGCTCTCTGTCTGGCGCGAAGTCTGCAAGCACGTCGAACTCGCCGAGTCCCTCGAACGCACGTTCGCGCCTATCGCGCGGCGAATCCCCCTCGAACGAATCCTGATCCGACGCCTCGATCTCCAACGCTCGCTGCTCGAGACCATGGCCACCGCCCAGGCAGGCGGCCAGAGCCGACCCGATCAGACCCGAAGCGCTCTCCAAGGATCAGAATCCGAGGAACTCCTCGCGTGGTGCCGCCGAGCTCAGGCCGCACGAGTGGGCCCACGCGGCTCCAAGCCCCCAGCGCTCAGCGCGGTCCACGCCGCCGATCGCGCGGACATGATCATCGGTCCCCTGAACGGCGCAGAGGGTCACACCGCGATGCTCGTGCTCGTCCTCAAGCCCGGCGCGGCTCCGACGCAGGATCACGTCTCGCTTGCCCAGACCCTCCTCGAACCGTTCACCATCGCCCTCGAAAACGACCTCCGGGTCCACGAGATGCGCTCCCTCCGCGAAGCGGCGGAGGCCGACAAACGCACGCTCCTCACCCGGCTCGGCCGCCAGGACATCTCAGACACGATCATCGGTTCCGAGGCCGGCCTCCGCGATGTCATGGAACGCGTCGACCAGGTCGCCACTTCCGATGTTCCCGTCCTCCTGCTCGGAGAAACCGGATCCGGCAAGGAAGTCGTCGCACGCGCCGTCCACTACCGCTCGCGACGAGCAACAAAGCCATTCCTCCGCGTCAACTGCGGGGCCATCCCGTCCGAACTCATCGATTCCGAACTCTTCGGCCACGAGCGGGGCAGTTTCACCGGTGCCGAATCGCAGCGACTCGGATGGTTCGAGCGCGCGGACGGAGGAACACTCTTCCTCGACGAGGTCGGCGAACTCCCGCCCGCGGCACAGGTCCGCCTCCTCCGCGTCCTTCAGGACGGCACATTCGAACGTGTCGGGGGACAACGCCAACTCCACGCGGACGTACGGATCGTCGCCGCGACGCACCGAGACCTCCAGGCAATGGTCGCCGATGGCCGCTTCCGACAAGACCTGTGGTATCGCATCGCCATCTTCCCCGTCCGACTCCCGCCTCTTCGCGAGCGGCTCGGCGACGTGCCGGCACTCGCCACGCACTTCGCGCTCAAGGCCGCACGCCGGTTCGGAACCTCGCCCATCGCGCCAAGCCCGGAACATATCTCGCTCCTCCTCGGCTACTCATGGCCGGGCAATATCCGCGAACTCTCCTCAGTGATGGAGCGCGCCGTCATCCTCGGCAACGGCCACACCCTCGACGTCGCGACCGCGCTCGGTGTAGGTCACTCCCCATCCCCTTCGTTCGCAGCAACACAGCCGCACTCCGGCACACAACTCTTCGTCCCGGCACGCTTCAGCAGCGCGACCTCCACGCCACTCACCAGCACACCACCATCCGATGCAACACTCGAACAAGCGATGGTCCGGCACATCGAAGATGCACTCACCAGATGCCACGGTCGAATCGAAGGTCCCTTTGGTGCCGCAAAGGCACTCGGGATCAACCCGCACACGCTCAGATCACGCATGCGGAAACTCGGAGTCGAATGGTCGTCCTTCCGCACACGCGGCAAATAGCACCCTCACGCGAGATACGAATCCAAAGCACGCGGCAACGCACCTCGATCGCTGCGCCAGCGCCCACCACCGAGCCCCAGCACCGATCGCAGCACCTGCGAAGCGCTCCGTCACGCACATGCCAATGATTGGCTGACGCGAAGAACCGCACGATCGCGCTCAGAGACCGTAAGTCTCCAATCCAGCACAGAAGCCGCGTGACTCCGGGCTCGCTCACGGCAGTCGCAAAGACCTCCGCGAACGGACGCCGCAGCCAGAGCCGCACCGGGGCCATGGCATCGAAACCCGACTGACCCCCAGGAGCCGACCTCGCACGCACACGCATGTCGCCGCCACATGCCCGACCGTGAAGGCAGAGAACAAGACTCACACGTCTCGCGGCCGACCCTGCGCCGCAATCGCATCATCCACCGCATCGGCAACCGTCGTGAAGCGATCGATACGTCCTGCTGACTCCTCAAGCCCTTCCGCACGCAACCGATCCCGCACCACGGCTCGCGCCTCGACAACCTGAAGTCGAACTCCCATCGCGCGAAGCTCCTCTTCAAGTTTCACGATCATCTCAGCACCGGCAAGATCGGTGAATGGCGTCGAAGAGAGATCGCACACAACCGCCTGAACACGCTCCCGAGACCCCCTCACCCGCTCCATCACGCTGTCACGAACGAAGTCCGCGTTGAAGTACACGATCCCAGTCTCCGGCCTCACGATGCAGACACCGGGCACGGTCTCGTTCTCAGGGTGACGCTCGATATCAGAGAATCGGCGCGTCCCCGGAACACGCCCCAGACTCGCAACGTGCGGCCGCGAGGCGCGACGCAGCAGAAGAAGAAGCGAGATCACCGCGCCAATCAAGACACCGCGCAGCAACCCCGACGCGAGCACCCCCACAAGCGCGGCGGCAACGATCAGCAACTCGGTCCTATCCCGCTCCCAGAGCCGCACCAGCATCCGCACATTCACAAGCCCCGCGACCGCAGTCAGAATGATCGCCGCGAGCACCGGCTGCGGCAGATCATGCAACAAATCCGTGAAGAACACAACGACCGCCGCGATGATCGCCGCCGCGACCAGCCCGGACATCGGCGTGCGAGCCCCCGAACTCTCATTGACCAGTGACTGCGAGACACCGCCGCTCACCGGGTAACCCCGACCCAGCCCCGCAGCGAGGTTCGCCCCCGCCAGTGCAAGCAACTCTCTGTTGATATCCACTCGCTCACCGTGCTTCCGAGCGAACATCCGTCCGATCGCCGCCGTCTCGACCGCGCCCAGCAGAAAGCACGCCATCGCCAGCGGCAGCAACTCATTGAGATCGTGCCGGGTCACGCGTGGAAATCCGATCGCAGGCAGGCCACGCGGCACATCACCAAGCATCTTCACGCCGCGATCCTCAAGGCCGATCGCCCCGCTCACGACGATCGCACCGACAACAACCACGAGCGCAACCGGCTTGTGCTTCAGATACATCTTGCCGAGCACAAGCACGCCCAACGCCGCGATCCCCACGACGAAGGACGTCCCGTGAGTCTCAGGCACGCTCGCCGCCAGATGCCGCAGATTCCCCCAGAACCCGTCGTGTGCGCCCGCGATGCCAAGCAGCTTGGGCATTTGTGTGCTCGCCAGCGTCAGCGCGACACCGATCTTGAACCCCACAAGAACGGTCTCAGACACGAACGTCACCAGCGACCCAGCCCTGATCAGCCACGCCATCGCTGCCAGACTCGCGACCATCAACGCGGTGCAAGCCGCCAGCGCGCCGAATCTCTCCGCATCGCCGCCCGCCATCGGTCCAAGCGTCGTGCCGATCAACAGAGAGATCGCCGACGTAACCGTCACCGTCGTGCGACGTGAACCACAGAACCACGGAAAGACCAACCCGGCGAAGAGACACGCGTACAGCCCCGCTTCCGGCGGCAGATTCGCAAGCGACGCATCACCCATCGCCGCAGGGAGCATGTACGCCGCAAGCGTCACCCCCGCGATCACATCGGCCCGCAGCACCCCAAGGCCATACCCGCGATACCAGGCACCCCCGTGATCTGCTCTGACACTCGCGCCCGACTCCGTATCTGTATCCATGCGCACAGACCCCGACATCACGCGCCCCGCTACAGACACACGCCACCCGACATCACGCTACCAGACGTATCGCCCCAGCCCCTCACACACCACGCAGCCCGCTCAGTAGACCTCGCGTACAAACTTCCGATGCTTCAGCGTCGCCTGATCGTCGTACGCGTGCTCCATCTCGCGCTTCGGCAGCTTCACCTTCTCCCGAGGCACTTCCTTGTGCGGTATCGCATCGAGAATGTGGCGGATGCAGTTCAACCGGGCACGCCGCTTGTCGTCTGAACGAAGAATGTGCCACGGCGAGTCCTCGGTGTCCGTCGCGTCCAGCATCCTGTCCCGCGCGCGTGAGTACTCGAACCACTTGCTCCGCGAGGGAAGGTCCATCGGACTGAGTTTCCACTGCCTGAGCGGATCCTCGATCCGTGCCTCGAATCGCTGCTTCTGCTCCTCGTCGCTCACCTCGAGCCAGACCTTGATGAGCCGGATCCCGCCCTCAGCCCCGATGATGAACCGCTCGACCGTGGGACACAACTCAAGGAACCGCTTGTACTCCTCCTTCGAGCAGAAACCCATCACATGCTCGACACCCGCGCGGTTGTACCAACTCCGATCGAAGATCACGACCTCGCCGGCAGCGGGCATGTGCTGGATGTACCGCTGCATGTACAACTGCGTCTTCTCGCGATCCGAAGGCGCTGGCAACGCCACCACCCGAAAGACCCGCGGGCTCACCCTCTCTGTGATCGCCTTGATCACCCCGCCCTTCCCCGCCGCGTCCCGTCCCTCGAAGATGATGATGACACGCAACCCCTTGTGCTTCACCCAGTCCTGCAGCATGCACAGGCGGCCCTGAAGCTTGCGTAGCTCCTTCTCATACTCTCTGCGTTTGAGCCGTGGCGCAGTCGATTCGCTCTCAGACTTTGACATCGGTGCTCATCCCTTGCTGTAACGCGTGTTCTCGCGCCAGAATACCAGAAGAAGCAGCCCAGCAGCACCGCATCGCAAGAAACACCTCGTTTGCAGCTCGTTCGGTGCGATACACACAGAACCCTACGCGCGAGCAACAACCCGCTCTGACCCACAGCCAGAGCATCGCCAGGTCCAACCATTCATTCTGCAGCCGAAGGATGACAGCCCAAGCCGCTCGAAACCCGAGTCAGGCCTCCGCGCCCGCCCGCTCCTTGTCCTTCGACTGACGCTCCGCACGCTTCCGCATGCTCTCATCGAGAATCCGCTTCCGCAGACGCACGCACTTGGGCGTGATCTCCACAAGCTCGTCCTCCTCGATGTACTCAAGGCACTGCTCAAGCGACATCTTCCGCGGCGGCTTCAGCGTGATCGTCGCGTCCTTGCTCGCCGCACGCATGTTGTCCAGATGCTTCAGCCGCGTGATGTGGAACGGCAGATCGTTGTCGCGATTGTGCTCACCCACGATCTGCCCCGCATACGACTGCTCGCCCGGCGCGACAAACAACACGCCCCGCTCCGCCGCGAGATTCACCGCGTAAGGCGTCACCTGCCCGCCCTCGGTTGCGATGATCACGCCGTTGATCCGCCGCACCGTCTCATCGCTCACAGGAACAAACGACTCAAAGCGGTGGTGCATGATCGCCTCGCCCTGCGTGGCGGTCAGGATCCGACCACGCAGACCGATCAACGCGCGGCTCGTCATCTTGAAGAGCATGTGCGTCGTGTTCTCGCCCCGCGGCTCCATCTTCACGAGCTCGCCCCGACGCGAACCCACCAGCTCCATCACGCTGCCGACCGCCGAGTTCGGCGCATCAATCACCAGCGACTCCATCGGCTCCGAGAGAACCCCGTCGACGCTCTTGAGAATCACCTCGGGCTTGCCCACCGAAAGCTCGTACCCCTCGCGGCGCATCGTCTCGAGAAGAATGCCCAGGTGCAGCAGACCTCGCCCTGAGACGACGAACTCATCCGACGTCCGACCATTCTCCACCCGAAGCGCAACGTTCGTCTCAAGCTCACGCATCAAGCGCTCGCGGATCTGCCGGCTGGTCACATACTGACCCTCCTGCCCCGCGAACGGCGAGTCATTGATCCGGAACGTCATCGTCATCGTCGGCTCGTCCACCGTGACCGGCTCCAGCGCGACGGGGTTCGCCGGGTCCGCGAGCGTGTCGCCGATGTCCACCCCCTCCACACCGATCACCGCGCACAGGTCGCCCGCGAAAATCTGCTCAACCTCTTTCCGGCCCAGCCCCTCGAACCGAAGCAGCTTGCCGATCTTGGTGTTCTGCTTCCGGCCGTCACGCTTGATCACCGTGACCTGCTGCCCGACAGAAAGCGTCCCCGCATACACACGCCCGATGCCGATCCTGCCGACATAGTCCGACCAGTCAAGCGTCGTGACCAGCATCTGCACCGGCCTCGAAGCGTCATCGCTCGGCGCGGGCACATGGTTCACAATCGACTCGAAGATCGGGCGAAGGTCCTGACCCGGCGCATCCAGATCCGTCGTCGCCCACCCGCCACGCCCCGACGCGTACACGCAGTGGAAGTCCAGCGCGTGATCATCCGCACCGAGATCCACCAGCAGATCGAACACCTCGTCCAGCACCTCGTCCGGACGCGCCTCGGGCCTGTCGCACTTGTTGATCACAACCACCGGCTTCAGACCCGCCTCCAGCGCCTTGGCCAGCACGAACTTCGTCTGAGGCATCGGCCCATCAAAGGCATCCACCAGCAAGAGACACCCGTCCGCCATCCGCAGCACCCGCTCCACCTCGCCGCCGAAGTCCGCGTGCCCGGGCGTGTCGATGATGTTGACACGGAAATCCTCCCCCGACGCGCTGTGATAGTTCACCGCGCAGTTCTTGGACAGAATCGTGATCCCGCGCTCACGCTCCAAGGGGTTCGAATCCATGATCAGGTCGTGCTGCCCGCCCTGCAGCTTCTCCAGCTCCTCCTTGCGGAAGTTCCCCGACTGCATCAGCAGCTTGTCCACCAGCGTGGTCTTGCCGTGGTCGACGTGGGCGATGATCGCGACGTTGCGGATATTGGATGAAGAAGGTGGCATACGGACTCTGGGATTCGACTCACCCGGGACCGATCACGCCTCGGTTCGCACCGAGTCAGGGGCGTGCTTCGCTCTCGAGCGGCTATGTGTGCGGCAGGAAAGGACGGCAGCCGGCACGAGAGCGTCAAACACTCGCGTTCAACCGACAGACAAATAGGATAGGCGACCAGCCAACCAGACACCCGACAGGCCACCTCACATACCGGCTACGCCGTGGAACACCAACAGCCAGTCGCCCGGGAACCCAGGGACTGAGTCCCTGGGTTCCCGCGCCGAACTGACGCTCACGCCTCGCCACGCTCCGACCACGTCCTCAGCACTCGAATCACCAGTTCCGCGATCCCGATCGGCACACCCGCCCCGGGAATAAGCGACATCGCAAGCCAGAGCAAACGCGAACGCCCACCTTCCGTCAGCCGTGAGCCGATCGCCACAAACGCCAGCAGCCCCGCCCCACCACCCACAATGATCCCGAACACGACGAAAGCCGTCTCAACCCATCCCACCCGCGGCCACGCCCACCCCGCAAACATCAACCCGCACACCGCGCACACGATCGCGGTCATGACCACCAGATAGGACCCCAGAATCCCAAACAGCGTCGACTCAAACTCGACGACGAACCGCCCCGCGCCACGCCTGAGTCGATCCATCCGAGACTTCCTCCGCGCGCCCGCTCTGACCCCCACCTCTCAGCACGCCGACAGCATACCGCACGGCCGCCAAGAAAGCATCGGCACTTCCGGGAACGCTCCGCTGCCGTTACCATGCTCCGATGCGCACGCCGTTCCCAAGACCATCCCCAGAACCGCGCGCCTTCACACTCATCGAGCTCCTCGTGGTCATCGCCATCATCGCGGCTCTGGTCGGCATCTTGCTCCCCGCCCTCGGGCATGCACGCTCCAACGCACGCGTCACCCTCTGCCTCTCCAACGTCCGCCAGCAGGGCGTCTCCGTACTCGCCTACGCCAACGATTTCGCCGGGCACCTCCCGCCGCGCATCATGTATCACACCGAGCCCTCCACCACCGACCCCACCGGCTGGGAATCCAACCCCTGGCTCATCAACGCCCTCCTCGCCCGCTACGAGGGACGCGCCTTCCGCCGACGCGACTATGGATGGCCCTCTCCGACAGACATATGGCGCTGCCCCAACGTCAAGCCCGACGACGACGACCTCCGCCAGACCCACAACGGCAACCTCCACCACGCCCCGAACTACTGGCTCTTCTCCGAAGTCGTCATGAACGAACGCACCGGCTCGCTCCTCATCTCCAACGCCGCCCCCGACGCCTGGGCACCCCGCTACGGCTCCCGCGCGTGGCGCACACTCGATCAGGTCACTCGCACCAGCGACATCGCCATGCTCATCGACAACGTCGATTACTTCGTCATCGAGCACGGCCACCGTGACGCACGCGAGTTCTTCGGTCGCGCCGAAGAGATCATCATCCCCGGCAACGAATCCACGTACGACAATCGGGGCACCCACGATTCCCTCAAGGTCCGTCCCGCCGCCTTCGCCGATGGACACGTCGCAACGCTCCGCGCCACCGCCGACTTTTGGCAGGACACACGCCACACCTACACCACCGGCTCTGGACTCGGCGCCGACTTCCACGAAGCCGAAGTCAAACACCTCCTCTGGTTCATCGGACCCGGCTCATTCCGCGCCGGCGGCGGCGAAGACTGAACAACTTGAAGGGAGCCCCGAGCGCGAGCTCGGGGTGCTGCATCTCCACATCACGTGGAGCATCCGCCTCTTCGCACGTCCTTTCCCAGTCACGTCCGAGCAGGGCGAAGCCCTGCACGCTCGTAGCCGGTGCGTTGAGCGATGTCGCGAAGCGACAAGCGACACCCCCGGTAAAGTCCCCCGCGCACCGCATCCTTCAAACGCCTCACTCACGGGGTGGCATGCCTGCTCGAAGAGCAGGCATGTGTGAGACTCACACACCTCCCAGTCGCCGAAGGCGACGCCTTGAAGGGAGCCCCGAGCGCGAGCTCGGGGTGTAGCATCTCCACATCATTGATAACGCATCCGCCTCTTCGCACGTCCTTTCCCAGTCACGTCCGAGCAGGGCGAAGCCCTGCACGCTCGTAGCCGGTGCGTTGAGCGATGTCGCGAAGCGACAAGCGACACCCCCGGTAAAGTCCCCCGCGCACCGCATCCTTCAAACGCCTCACTCACGGGGTGGCATGCCTGCTCGAAGAGCAGGCATGTGTGAGACTCACACACCTCCCAGTCGCCGAAGGCGACGCCTTGAAGGGAGCCCCGAGCGCGAGCTCGGGGTGTAGCATCTCCACATCATTGATAACGCATCCGCCTCTTCGCACGTCCTTTCCCAGTCACGTCCGAGCAGGGCGAAGCCCTGCACGCTCGTAGCCGGTGCGTTGAGCGATGTCGCGAAGCGACAAGCGACACCCCCGGTAAAGTCCCCCGCGCACCGCATCCTTCAAACGCCTCACTCACGGGGTGGCATGCCTGCTCGAAGAGCAGGCATGTGTGAGACTCACACACCTCCCGTCGCCGAAGCCGACGCCTTGAAGGGAGCCCCGAGCGCGAGCTCGGGGTGTAGCATCTCCACATCATTGATACCGCATCCGCCTCTTCGCACGTCCTTTCCCAGTCACGTCCGAGCAGGGCGAAGCCCTGCACGCTCGTAGCCGGTGCGTTGAGCGATGTCGCGAAGCGACAAGCGACACCCCCGGTAAAGTCCCCCGCGCACCGCATCCTTCAAACGCCTCACTCACGGGGTGGCATGCCTGCTCGAAGAGCAGGCATGTGTGAGACTCACACACCTCCCGGTCGCCGAAGGCGACGCCTTGAAGGGAGCCCCGAGCGCGAGCTCGGGGTGTAGCATCTCCACATCACGTGGAGCATCCGCCTCTTCGCACGTCCTTTCCCAGTCACGTCCGAGCAGGGCGAAGCCCTGCACGCTCGTAGCCGGTGCGTTGAGCGATGTCGCGAAGCGACAAGCGACACCCCCGGTAAAGCCCCCCGCGCAGCGCATCCTTTGAACGCCTTTGAGTCGCGCACGAGCGCAGCGAGGAGCGACTGCGGGTCCATCCTTTCCCGCCTGCCCGACTCTCAAGCCCGGCGGTTCATCCGCCGGGCGCTCTCCACGCTCCTACCCCTCGCGGAGGTCCTCAAGACCGACGCGAGCTTTCACCTCAACCTCCGGCAACGCATCCACCCCCTTCGCCGACCTCACACCGCTCTCCTCAAACTTCCGGATCGTCGGCAACAGCCGCGACTCCACGCTCGACGCGAACTTGTTGTACTGCTCCGCCGCGCGATTGATCGTCTTCCCCAGATCCGACGCATACCCGAGCGCCGTCGCCACACGATCGTGCAACTCACGCCCAAGCTCAAACAGCTTCACCGCATCCTCCGCCAGCTTGTGCTCGCGCCACCCCACCGCCACCGCCCGCAAGAGCCCGATCAGCGTGCTCGGGCTCGCGAGGATCACGTTCTGCTGCGCCGCCGTCTCCAACAACTGCGGCTTCCGCGCCAGCGCCGCATCCAAAAACTGATCACCCGGCACGAACATCACCACAAACTCCGGCGCACCCTCAAACTGCGACCAGTACCGCTTCTCCGACAGCTTCCGGATCTGCTGTTCGATGTGATCCGCGAACCGCACCAGATGCGTCTCCTGCTCCTCCGCAGTCGCACTGCTCGCGGCCTGCACATACGCATCAATGTTCGCCTTCGCATCCACCGCAATCACACGCTCGTTCGGCAGCCGCACCACCATGTCCGGCCGCAAGAGGTTCCCCTCACCATCCCTTGAACTCGTCTGCTCCGTGAAGTCGCAGTAACTCGTCATCCCCGCCAGCTCCGCCACCCGCCGCAACTGGATCTCGCCGTACCGCCCTCTCACCTCCGGCCTCGACAACGCGCGGCTCAGTTTCTGCGTCTCCAACCTCAACCCCTCGCTCACCATCTTCGACTCATTCACCCGCGCCTCAAGCGACGCCAACTGCTCCTGCGCCCGCCCCAGCGTCTCGCTCACCGGCCGGATCGCCTGCATCACCACCTGTGCCCGCTTCTCAAACTCCTGCTGCGACTCCTTCCCCTTCGCATCAAACGTCTCGTTCGCGCGCTTGAGCAGCTCGTCGCTCGCCCCCTTCAACGTCTGCGATGCGAGCGCGGTGAACTTCTGCTCCATCAACTCGTCGCGCTTCCGCACCTCCTGCTCAAACCGCTGCCGCTCGCGCTCGAACGACTCCACCCGCTCGCGATGCGACGCCTCGATCCCCTCGATCTCCTGCCGATGCATCTGCATCGCGCTCTTCAACTCCCCATCACGTTGCGTCAGCAAAACCTCCAACTGCTGCGCCCGCTCCGCCGCCCGCGACAACTCCTGCCGCGCCCGTTCCAACGCCGCCGCACCCTCCGCGCGCACGCGCTCAACCTCCGCCCCCAATCTCCCGACCTGCCCCTCCATCTCCGCCGCTCGCGCCGAAGCCGCCGCCTCCGCGCGCACCGCCTCTCCCCGCGCCTGCTGGGCCTTCATCCCCCACCACGCGCACACCGCCGCCAACCCCACACCCAGCACCGCAACAACACCCAGCATGATCTCCATGCCTACATCCTAACCATCCCTAACCCGCCCCGCACAACGATTCCTCGGCCTGCCGACCTCCACTCCCCGGTTCCTCATCCACTGACTCCCGCAGTTTGCCATGTGCCCATGTGCTCTTTGCCATTACTCCCCTCCACCGCCTGCCAACTTGGCACCCGCACCACCCATCCCTCGACCTCATGGCAGCACCCCACGCCACTCCCGCCCTGCCCAACTCCATAAATCCCTGCCACAACACACTCTGCACGCGACTCTCGCCCGGCATCCGCTTTGCCCCTGCTCCGGCACGATGATGTCGGTGCGCAACGATTTCAACGCCAGCACACCCCCGGCCCGCTCCGGCGGCGGTTGCCCCGCACCCGGCGGCCGCCTGAACCTTCTCCTCTCCTACGCCGGTTGGCGCACCGAATCATGGGTCGACCAGCTCCCACGCCTCCTCGAACCAATGGGCGTCCAGTCACTCCGCGCCGGTACCGGACGCGAAGCCAAAGACCTCATCCAGGCAAACCCCATCCACATCGCCGTCGTCGATCTCGGCCTCCCCCTCGACGGCTCCGCGGCTGCGCAAGACCTCACCGAAGGGGGCAGCCGCCTCCTTGAACTCCTCGCCCGCCTCGACGCCCCGCCCCCCACCGTCGCCGTCAAACGCCATCAGTCCGCACGCGACGACTCGCGCGAGCTCTCCGACGCACTCCGCCTCGGCGCGTTCGCCGTCATCGACCGCCCCTCCTGCACACGCGACCTCGAGCTCCTGCTCGAAGTCCTCCGCCGCGCACTCTCACGCTTCTACGCCGGCCGCTGGCCGCACGCACTCAACATCCCACATCCACCATCCTCGTAACCTCGCGTTCTGCCAATACCGAATGCCGAATGCCGAATGCCGAATGGCCAACGCCGAATGCCGAATGCCTCTCCCCTTGTCTCTGTCTCGCTGATTCCCACACGTTAATTCACTCACTGCTTGAAGGAGTCCCACATGGCAAAGAAGTCCGACACCGGTATCCGTCCCCTCCACGACAAGATCCTCGTCCGCCGCGACGATGCCGAGACCAAGACCTCCAGCGGCATCTTCCTCCCCGAGTCCGGCAAGGAGCGCCCCAAGACCGGCACCGTCCAGGCCGTCGGCGATGGCGCCCTCAACACCGAGACCGGCGAACGCATCCCCCTCACCGTCAAGAAGGGCGACCGCGTGATCTTCACCTCCTACGCCGGCACCGAGATCAAGCTCGACGGCACCGACTACCTCATGATGTCCGAGGACGATGTCCTCGCCGTCATCGACTGATCCCCCACACCCCCCAACACCCCCCCCACACCCTCCGCTTCCTCTCTTCATTTGCTATCTGGCCCTTTGCCATTTGCTATTTCGGAGCCCGCTCAGTGACACCCTTGCAGTTACGTCAAGCCCTCTCCGAACTCGACGGCCATCGCGACCTCGGCGTCGCCTTCGCCGACATGCACTCACCAGTCCCCTGGATCGAGGTCAAGAAGGCCATGCTCATCCCCGACGAGCCCGACCACCTCGTCAAGGTCACCGACGGAAAGTCCATCTACATCCTCGATGCCGAACGCATCGCATGGATCAGAATCGAACTCAAGAAACCCATCGCGTAGAAGTAGCCCCACAAACACCACCCGTGACGATCACCCTCCAACGCGACTTTCCTTCTGCACCAGGCGGCAAGACCGACCAGCCCTGTCTGGTCGTCCCTTCCGCCCAGATCGTCGCCCTCTACAACGCAGCGCACGGCTCCGACAAGCATCGCAAGAACGTCCGTAAGAATGTCAAAGCATGGTTCACAGAGGCCGCCAAGCAAGCGGGATGGTCGCAGATCAAGTTCTACCTTGAGTACAACGCACCCCGCAGCTACGCAGCCCTCCTGATTCACAAAGCAACCGAACGAAACTAGGAGTATCACACACATGGCAGCAAAACAAATCGCCTTCAACACCGACGCACGCGAGCGCATCCTCCGCGGCGTCCAGAAACTCGCCCACGCAGTCAAGGTCACGCTCGGCCCCTCCGGCCGCGTCGTCGTCCTTGAAAAATCCTTCGGCGCACCCACCGTCACCAAGGACGGCGTCACCGTCGCCAAGGAGATCACCCTCGAGGATCCCTACGAGAACATGGGCGCCCAGATGGTCAAGGAGGTCGCCTCCAAGGCCTCGAAGGACGCCGGCGATGGCACCACCACCGCCACCATCTACGCCGAAGCCATCTACACCGAGGGCCTCAAGAACATCACCGCCGGCGCGAACCCCAACCTCGTAAAACGCGGCATCGACGCCGCCGTCTCCGCCGTCGTCGCCGAGCTCGGCAAGATGTCCAAGAAGGTCGACTCCAGCAAGGAAATCGCCCAGGTCGGCACCTGCTCCGCCAACCAGGACGAGCAGATCGGCAAGATCATCGCCGACGCGATGGACAAGGTCGGCAAGGACGGCGTCATCACCGTCGAAGAGGGCAAGTCCCTCGACACCGAGGTCGAGCTCGTCGAAGGCATGCAGTTCGACAAGGGCTACCTCTCCCCCCACTTCGTGACCAACCCCGCCACGATGGAGGCCACCCTCGACAAGCCCTACATCCTCATCTACGAGAAGAAGATCTCCTCCGCCAAGGACCTCCTCCCCCTCCTCGGCAAGATCGCCGACGCCGGCGCATCCCTCATCATCATCGCCGAGGATGTCGAAGGCGAAGCGCTCGCCACCCTCGTCGTCAACAAGCTCCGCGGCGTCCTCAAGGTCGCCGCCGTCAAGGCCCCCGGCTTCGGCGACCGCCGCAAGGCCATGCTCGAGGACATCGCCATCCTCACCGGCGGCAAGGCCATCATGGAAGAACTCGGCCTCAACCTCGAAACCGTCGAACTCTCCGACCTCGGCCGCGCCAAGAAGGTCACCCTCGACAAGGACAACACCACCATCGTCGAGGGCGCCGGCTCCTCCAATGACATCAAGGGCCGCATCGAGCAGATCCGCCACCAGATCAACGCCACCACCAGCGACTACGACCGCGAGAAGCTCGAAGAGCGCCTCGCCAAGCTCGCCGGAGGCGTCGCACAGATCAACGTCGGCGCGGCCACCGAAGTCGAAATGAAAGAGAAGAAGGCCCGCGTCGAGGACGCGCTCCACGCCTCTCGTGCGGCCGTCGAAGAGGGCATCCTCCCCGGTGGCGGCGTCTCCGTCATCCGCGCCCGCAAGGTCCTCGACAAGCTCCGCAAGAAGACGGAGAACCAGGACGAGCGCGCCGGCATCGACATCATCCACCGCGCCCTCTCCGCCCCGATCAAGCAGATCGCGGCCAACGCCGGCCTCGACGGCTCCGTCATCGCCAACAAGGTCGAAGAGTCCGATGTCACCAACTTCGGCTTCAACGCCCTCACCCACGAGTACGGCGACCTCCTCAAGATGGGCGTCATCGTCCCCACCAAGGTCGAGCGCGTCGCCCTCCAGAACGCCGCCTCAGTGGCAGCCCTGCTGCTGACCACCGAAGCCGCGATCGTCGAGATCAAGGAAAAGAAGGCCGCTCCGGCAGGGGGTGGCGGTGGCATGCCCGGCATGGGCGGGATGGATGATATGGATTATTGATCCACGCACCGCTCGCGCGACGAGCCACATGCTTCTGTTCATTCGAGAACCCACGGACTGCAGTCCGTGGGTTCTTCATTTCGCACTCGACACGCGATCATCCACCTGCCGCACATCGCTCCAGAACCCAGGGACTGCAGTCCCTGGGTTCTCAGGCCCCTGCAACTCCTGTACACTCTGCAGATGCTGCCTTGGAACTCCTGGTACCACATCACAGGGAACACCTACGGCACATGGCTCCCCGGCGATCCACGCACTTGGCGCACGCGCCACGGCCGCCCACAGCCCGGCGCGGACATCCCACTCACCGAGCCCGATCGCTCCGCGCTCCATGACCACTCGCGCCGACTCATGGATGGTGAGCAGGTCTCACTCTCGCCCCGAGCGCGCCAGGCCGCGCTCGACGCCATCATCCATGCGTTGCACCATCACGCGATCGAAGTCGCAATCTGCGCTGTCGATGACCACCACTTCCACCTGCTCGCCCGCTTCCCAGACAAGCACCCACGCAGATGGGTCGGTATCGCGAAGAAGGAGTGTTCACGCGCACTCTCAGCCGCCGGACTCGCGAAGCCCGGCGGCGTATGGGCCGCACGCACCCACTGCGCGCCCATCCGTGACCGCGACCACCAGGTCGAAGTCGCTCGCTACATCGCCGACCACGCCGAACGCGGCGCGGCCCTCTATCGCTGCCCACCGCCGAAGCAGCACGAGAACCGCCTCCCCACCCCAACCAGTCCAAAACCGCCCCCGGCCCGAGGCGCGCCAGCGACCCGAGAACCCAGGGACTGAGTCCCTGGGTTCCTTCCCGAGGCCCACTGTGCCGGCAGGTGGCCCCTCCCTTCCTTGAAGTTCCCCCGTGCCACCGAGGTTGCCGGCTCGGCGGCAAGCTCGGTGCTCTTCCGCCTCACGCCCGCTGCCTCACGTCCGAGCGTCCCGAACGGGACGCAGGGCTGTAGCCACGCGGCGCAGCGCAGCCGCGAAGCGGCAAGCCAGCCCGTGGATAGCCCGTCGCGCAGCGACTTCCTTAAAACGCCCCCCGTCGCCAAAGGCGACCCCTCTTCGCCGCCGCGGCGCACGGATCGTTGCCACGGGTTTCAACCCGTGGATATCCCCTCGCGCAGCGACTTCCTTAATGGAGCGGCGGACGCCGCGGCTTTCTTCACCTCTGAAGCCCGGCGGCTTACCCGCCGGGCGCCCTTCCACGACTACCCCTCGCGATCGCCCTCCGCGCGATCGCGAACTCCCAGCGGCCCGGACGGCCCCGACTCCGCCCTCCTGCCTCCGGGGGTTACAGGGGCTCGCCCCCTGCGCCGCCCCCCTCCCCCCTCCCGGCCCCGAAAAATCTCACTCCTCCACTGACATACGTCTGTCAGTGACAGCCGCTTTCTGCCCTCCCACCCCCTTGCATCGCGGCCGCCCGCGCGTATCTTCGGATCGTGGCCACTTCGACAGCCAACCACTCCCCCGCCGCACCCGAGCCCGGTGCCTTCTCCCCTTTGCCCTCCATATCCGACACCCTCGCCGCGCGCATCATCGCCGACCTCGCCGAGCCACAAGCAACGCTCGCCTCGGTCGCCGAAAAACACAACATCCACATCGCCACGCTCACCCTCTGGCTCACCACTCCCCGCGGCGTCGAACTCCTCCACGCCCTCGAATCCGGCGCATGCCGACACGTCCGCCTCACCGCATCCCTCCACCTCTCCGCCGCCGTCGAAACACTCCTCCTCATCCTCGACAACTTCAAACGCCTCCACGCCACGCTCGACCCCGCCGACCCCATCCTCATCCGCGCCGCCAACCACGCCCGCATCGCGGCGTACCACCTCTACCGCCTCTCCCGCATCACACCCCTCACCGACGACCAGATCGCCCACGCCGCCGCCCGCTCCGCCGCACGCCGCGCATCCCGCTCTTCCGCTGGCACCACGCTCCAGACTGGTCTCGAAGCACCTCAGACCACCCCCGCACGCCGCGCATCCCACTCTTCCGCTGGCGCCACGCTCCAGACTGGTCTCGAAGCGCCTCAGACCGCCCCCGCACGCCCCTCCGCCCCTCTTTCCACCTCGACACCCCTACCCCCCGCTCCCACTTCCCCTCTTCCCATTTTCCCTGCTCCCACTTCCCCTCTTCCCACTCCCTCCCACTCTTCTCCGCGTTCCTCCGCGGCCCTCCGCGTTGAGTCTTCTTCTCCCCTCCGCGGTGAGTCCTCTCCTTCCCGATCCTCGCGTCCAGCCCCATCACCACGCCGCCCGATCGACCTCATCCGCGCTGCCAGCACCGCACCCATCCCCCTCGGCTCCTCTCCATAGCACGTCCCTCCGCTGCTCATGACTTCAACTGCCATCCGGCCGTATCCCCTCTTCATTTGAAATTTGTCTCTTTGCCATCTGGCCATTGTCCCTCTGCCCCCGCTCCACCTTGCGCCAACCCATGCCCCCCCTACGCTTGGCGGCATGGCATCAGCACGTTTCGATCCCGTCGAGATCCTCGATGAGCGGTTCACCACCGCCATTGCCGCCGCATTCCCAGAGGTCCCCGAGGCCGACCGCGACCCCCTTATCACCCCCAGCAAAATGGCCAAGCTGGCGGACTTCCAGTCCAACGGCGCGATGGCCCTCGGCAAAAAACTCGGCAAGAACCCCCGCGAAGTCGCCGCCGCCATCGCCGCCAAGGTGAACATCACCGACATCGCCGAGCCCCTCACCGACGCCTCCATCGCCGGCCCCGGCTTCATCAACATCAAGCTCCGGTCCGATGCCCTCGCCGCGCTCGTCGCCAACATGGACACGCCGGGGGGGGGGCTCGGCGTGCCCGTGCCCGAGGTGAAGGAGACCGCCGTCGTCGATCTCTGCGGCGTAAATCTCGCCAAGCAGATGCACATCGGCCACCTCCGCGCTGTCATCATCGGCGATGCGATCGCCCGGCTCTTCGAGCGCCTCGGCCACACCGCCATCCGCCAGAACCACGTCGGCGACTGGGGCCTCCCCATCGCGATGGTCACGGCCAAACTCAAGCAGTTGTCCGACGCGGGCAAGATCGACCTCGCGTCGCTCACACTCGACTCGATGGAGAAGCTCTACAAGCAGGCGCAACTGGAGTGCGCGGCGGAAGAACGGGGCCTGGCCATGGCCCGCAAGTACCGCATGGGTCCGAAGGCCATCGCAGAGCTGGAAGCCCAGGTCGAGGGCGCGAAGGAGGCCATGGCCCACGCCAAGCAGACCCTCGTGAACCTCCAGGCCCATGAGCCCGGCGTCTTCGCCATCTGGCAGCGGATCAGCGACATCACCATGAAGGCCTGCCTCGACACCTGCGCGGCGCTGCACGCGAACGTCAAGCCGGAACACTCCGCGGGCGAGTCCAGCTACGCCCTCGAACTCGGCCAGGTCGTCGAGGACCTGACCTCCCGCGGCATCGCCGAAGTCTCCGACGGCGCGCTCATCGTGCGCGTCGAAGGACTCGAAGAGCCGTGCATCATCCGGAAGAGCGACGGCGGCTATCTCTACGCGACGACCGATGTGGCGGCGATCAAGCGGCGCGTCCAGAAGCTCGGCGGCACACGCATCATCTACTGCGTCGATGCTCGCCAGTCGCTCCACTTCAAGCAGGTCTTCGGCGCGGCCCATCGGGCCGGGTACGACATCAACCTGACGACGAAGAAGCCAGCACGGATGGACCACGCCGGGTTCGGCATGGTGCTGGGCGATGATGGGCGTCCCTTCAAGACACGTTCGGGTGAGAACGTCAAGCTGATGGATGTGATCACGGAGGCGCTCAAGCGTGCCGCGGCGGTGGTCAACGAGCGCTCGGCCGAACTCCCCGAAGCCGAGCGCGCGAGGGTCGCGGAGGCCGTCGGCGTCGCCGCCCTCAAGTACGCCGACCTCTCCAACGACCGCGTGAAGGACTACGTCTTCTCCTTCGATCGCATGCTCGCGTTCGAAGGGAACACCGGACCGTACCTGCTCTACGCGCTGGTGCGGACGCGGAGCGTGCAACGGAAGGCCGTCTCTGAACGCGGCCTCACGCCCGCCGCATGGAAGGACGCGCCGATAACCGTCGCGGAGCCTGCCGCCAAATCGCTGGCACTGGCGCTGTTGCGGTATCCGGGCGTTCTCGCGTCCGCCGCCGACGCTCTGGAACCCCACCGGCTCTGCACCTACCTGTATGACCTCGCCGGCACGTTCAGCACCTTCTATGACCAGTGCCACGTGCTCAAAGCCCCCGACGATGCGACGATGTTCTCGCTGCTCCGTCTGTACTCCCTCACCGAGCGCGTGCTGGAGGATGGCCTGACGACGCTGGGATTGCCGACGCTGGAGAGGATGTAGCTCACCCCTCCGCGAAACTCGTCCCCACGCTCCGCGCCGCCGCCAAGAGCGGCTGGTCCAGCGGCACAAGCCGCTGCTTGTTGCTCGCCTCGGTCAGCGCGATGTCACCCAGTTTCGCGTCTTTCCACACGACCAAGCGTGAGCCGCGCTCCGCGTCCATGTCCTTGGCCTCGCCCGAGCCGAACTTGAGCAGCTCCATCGCATGATCGCCGAACTGCGTCGCCAGCACGCGATCGAGGGCCACGGGCGTGCCGCCGCGCTGCACGTGTCCGAGCACGACATAGCGCGACTCGACGCCGATCTTCTCTTCGATCATGCCCGAGAGCGCCTTGCCGATGCCGCCCAGGCGGATGGGGTCGGGGCTCGTCGCGACCACGCGCTCAACGAACGCGCTGCCGCCGGCCATCTTCGCTCCCTCCGCGGCACACACAATGCTGTACTTCTTCCCCTCGCTCGCACGCTTCCGGATGTGCTCGCAGACGTGATCCACCGAGAAGGGAATCTCGGGAATGAGGATGATGTCGCTGCCGCTGGCGATGCCCGCGTGCAGCGCGATCCACCCGGCATTCCTCCCCATCACCTCCACCACCATCACGCGATGGTGGCTCGCGGCCGTCGTCCGCACGCGATCGATCGCATCCGTCGCGATCTGCACGGCGGTCGAGAAACCGAACGTCAGGTCCGTCCCGTAGATGTCGTTGTCGATGGTCTTGGGGACGCCGATGCACCGCACACCCCGCTTGACGAACGTATCCGCGCACGACATCGTGCCATCGCCCCCGATCACGACGAGGGCTTGAAGCCCGTGCGAGCGGATGACATCCATGCAGGCATCGGTGCGATCCTCGATCTTCGGCGTGCCATCGGGCAGCAGCCCGCACGCGAACTTCCGCGGGTTGGCCTTGTTTGACGAACCGAGGATGGTGCCCCCCTGGAGAAGGATTCCGGAGACATCGGCGGGGGTGAGAGGGCGGACCCGGTTCTCGATGAGGCCGAGGAAGCCGTCTTCGATGCCGATGGTCTGGATGCCGTGCGAGGCGGCATCCTTTACGACCGCGCGAATGACCGCGTTAAGGCCGGGGCAGTCGCCGCCGCCCGTGAGAACGCCGATGCGGGTGATGGGTGTGGGCATGGGTGGATAGTAGAGCGGCGCCAAAGCAGCATGCCGCCACAAACGTAACCGTAGATGGGATCACGCGGGGGCGACTCGCCAAGACAACCGCTCCACCCGATTCTCCAGGTTGCTCAGACGGACCATCCCCGGGATCAGGAAGAGGTCGATGATCTGCCCGATGCCCAGAAGCCCGAAGGTGAACAGCCAGATGAGGCCCGTGATCCAGCGACCGTGATAGAACCGGTGCAGGCCGAAGAGCCCGATGAAGCAGAAGAACCAGAGGATGTAGGACACAGGTGTCGAACGCATGGGCCAATGCCCTCCTGACCGGTCGGCCCGACGTGTGCGATGCGTCGGGATCTCCGACGCCGCCGGACCGCCTTCCAGACCTTTCTTCGGAACCGCGGCTCTTGCGCTTCATCCTCGACGCTCGCCGCCCCAATCGGGTGAAACTCAGCCCTTCCCGCCGAACCCCGATCGGCATCTGTCGGTACCATTCCCCGCATGAGCCCCCCAGAGAGCACGGAGGCCGGATCGGGAGCGAACGCGCCCGCGCTCGGCGCGCGCCGCGGCGTCCTCCCCGAGGGCGACGCCTCTCTCTATCTCCACCCCCAGACCCTCGCTCGCCTGGGCACCTTTGAACTCCGCGCCAAGATGATCGTCGAGGGCGTGATGAGCGGCACGCACCGCTCCCCCTACCACGGCTTCTCCGTCGAGTTCGCCCAGCACCGCCCCTATGTCGCGGGCGACGACATCCGCCACCTGGACTGGAAGGTCTACGGGCGGACGGACAAACTCCACCTCAAGCAGTACCAGCAGGAGACCAACCTCGATCTGATGGTCCTGGTCGATTCCTCCGGCTCGATGGACTTCGGCTCGCGCTCGTTCGAAGAGGCATCGGGCGTGGGACGAAAGACCAGCCCGGATGGACGGACATACTGGAGCAAGTTCGATCACGCGACCGCGATTGCCGCGGCCATCGCCTACATCACCCTCCAGCAGGGCGACCGGGTCGGCCTGCTGGTGTACGCCGACGAGGTCCGCGCCCAGTTGAAGCGATCCAGCGCACAAGGTGTGTGGCGTCAGATCGTCGGGGCACTGTCGATGCACCCTGTCGATCGACCGACCAATCTGCTGCGGGCGGTCGAGCAGGCGATGAGCAAGCTGACGAACCGCTGCCTGCTCGCGATTGTCAGCGATCTGTTCGTGGATCTGGAGCAGTTGAAGACGACGCTGGCCCGGGTGCGCCATCGCGGGCACGATGCGATCCTGTTCCAGGTTCTCGATCGCGCCGAGTTGCTGTTCGATCTGAAGGACGAGGCACCGTTCATCGGGCTGGAGGGCGAGGGGCAGGTTCGCGTTGATCCGCGTGCGATCCGCGAGGCGTATCTGGAGGAGCTGCGGAAACACCTGGACGGCATCGAGCGTCTTACCCGCGGCTTCGGGTTCGACCATCAGGTGGTGAGCACGCACGAGTGGCTCGGGCCGACGCTCGCGTCCTTCGTCGCTCGACGTAACGCGCAGATCAAGCGATCGAAACATGCATAGGCATTGGGCATTGGGCATTGGGCATTGGGCATTAGGCATTGGGCAACATGAATCGTGAGTCGTGACAGAGGCAAACACGCCGCATGAACTTCGTGCATCCAACACTTGCATTGGTCGGTCTGGCGGCAATCGCGCTGCCGATCATCATCCACCTGCTGATCCGCAGGCGTATCAAGCCCGTGCGCTGGGCCGCGATGCGTTTCCTTCTGGATGCGTACAAGCAGAGCCGCAGGCGCCTGCTGCTTGAGCAGATTCTCGTGCTGATGGCGCGTTGTGCGCTCGTCGGGTGTGTCGCGCTCGCGCTGGGGCGGCTTCTCTTCGGGGGCAGCGCGGGCGCGGGTCTCGGCTCCGGTACGCGCCCGACCTCGCTCATCCTTCTGATCGACGACTCGCTGACGTCGGGGGCCGGGGATGCGTTGGCACGACACAAATCAGAGGCGGCTCGCCTGCTCTCTGAGTTGAATCCCGGCGCGGGAGACACGGCGGCACTGGTGACGCTCTCTCGCCCAGCCGAGGGCGTTGTGCTGCCTCCGAGCAGCGACATCGGAGCGGTCAGGAACATCATCGAGCGCCTGACACCGACAGATGCCTCCGCCGACCTCGCGGGCGCACTGCACGAGATCAATCGGTCCGTGCTCGCGATCGACGAGCGTGACCGACCACGTGTTGTCGTCGCGGTGCTCTCCGACTTTCTCGCGGGCTCGGTGGACCTTCAGACGCCTCTCACGGCCCTCATGCCGAAGCCCGACGCGCTGCTTTTCTCGGCACCGAGAGCGGAGGGCATCGACAACGTGGGGATCACGAGCGTTGAGCCGCTTCGCTCGGTCGTGACGGGTGGGCGTTCTCTCGCTTCGTCGAATCAGGTCCGGGTGACACTGATGAGGTCGGGCCCGAGCGTCGGAGAGGCGACGAGCCGCGTCGTGCGCGTCTTGACCACGCGCGAGGGGGGCGGCTCCGAGACGCTGGCGCAGGCGCAGGCGAGGTTCGAGCCGGGGCAGAGAGAGACGTCGGTCATCATGCAGGCGAACATCGGGCCACCCGAGTCGGGATCGCGGGCCTCACGCGTGATCGCGGCGACGATCGATGCCGATGCGCTGCCCGGCGACGATGGCGTGCATCGCGTGATCGAGTTCCGAGACTCCATCCGCGTGGCGGTCGTCGCGCCTCGCAGGTTCCAGCAACCGACCGAGGGCGCGGGGCTGGACCGATTCGATGCCGCGGACTGGATCTCGCTCGCGCTGGAGCCGATCGCGCAGCAGGTCACGGGCCCGAGAGCGGACATTGAGACCTCACGCGTCGAGCCGGGCGCGATCACTTCGGCGCGGCTGGCGGGGTTCGACGCGATCGCGTTGTGCGCGCCGCAGTCGCTCGATCAGACCGGGTGGCGAGCGATCTCGTCGTTTGTCGATCAAGGCGGGCTGCTCATCATCGTGCCTCCCGCGGGCGTCTCTGTTCATCTCTGGGCGGACCAACTGGCGTCGTTCGATCTGGGCTGGACGGTTGGGCGCGAGGCGAAGGACTTTGAGCCGCCGCAGTCGATCGACGCTTCGACAACGCTCTCGCCTCGTGACGATCTGCTCTCGCTCGTGCGCCCTGAGCTGCAGGAACTGGTGCGAGCGGTCGGCGTGCGTCGCGCACTCTCACTCGCGATTGATCCGGATCGTCGCGAGCGTGCCGTGCTCGGGCTGGCGGATGGTTCGGCCTTTCTGGTGGCCGGAACACCCAGCGGCGAGACGCCTCGTTCGGGACGCGGGCTCGTGGTGTTGTTTGCCTCTTCGCTCGATCTTGGCTGGACGGACTTGCCGGCGAAGCCGCTGATCGTGCCGCTCGTGCAGGAGATCGTGCGTCAGGGTGTGGGCGTAGCGCGCGGGATCTGGCACGCATCCGCCGGCACGATCCCCCCGCTGCCGACGGGGACGAGCGAGCTCCGCTCGTCGGAGAAGGTGATCGAGACGGGCTCATCAAGCCCGATCACGATCGCGATAGCGGGGCGTGAATCGGCCCCGCCGGCGATCAGACGCTCGGGCGTCTTTCGCGCTCTCGACGCCCAGGGCTCGACGCGGGCGTGGATCTCGATCGCGCCCGATCCACGGGCCAGCGACACGAGCCCTGTTGCGCCCTCGCCACTCCGATCGTGGCTCGGCGCGATTGCTCCGGGCTCAGCAGCGACAGAGTTAGCGGTCGCCGAGCACGCCGAGACCGGACGCGGCCAGCTCGCCGAAGCGATCGGCACAGCCGACGGCGCGAAGGATCGTTCGTTCGCGTTTCTCCTGGCGGCTCTGGCTCTCGCGCTTGCCGAACTCGTGCTCGCGAGATGGTCCAGCCACGCACGAGTCTCTACCGACCCGTTGGTGGCTTCGGGGACACGAGCCGGCACCGGAGGACTCGCGGCATGAACGAGCTTCTGAACCGGCTTCTGTCCACGGAGACCCTCCGATTCGGAGATCAGGATGTTCGCTTCGGGCTCACTCGCCCGCTCGAACCGTGGGGCTGGGCTCTGGTCGTGACCGGCGCGATCCTGCTCGCCATGTGGGCCTATTGGAAGCTCGACTCGGGCAGAAGAGCACGCGTCGCGCTCGCGACAGTCCGCGCGATGCTGATCATGTTTCTTGTGCTGCTTGTGCTCGGGCCGCGGCTTGAACGACAGAACGAGACCATCGAGCCGGACTGGGTGGTCGTGATGGCGGATCGATCGGCGTCGATGACGGTCGCGGATGTCGATGTGCCGGGCCGCTCGTCGGATCGCATCACGAGAGACGAGCAGCTGCGCGATGCGATCTCGCGTGCTCACCCGTCCCTTCAGCGAATCGCGGCGGAGCGTGAGCTGCTGCTTATGGGCTTCGACGGCGCTGCGTTTCCGATCAGAACAAGCGAGGATGACCGCGGGCTCGCACCTATCACGCTTCCACCCGCTACGGGCTCGCGGACGTCGCTCTCGAGTTCGCTCTCGCAGGCGCTGGCGAGAACCGCAGCACGCCCTGTCGCGGGCGTGATCCTGCTGAGCGACGGGCGAACGACAGAGCCGCCCGATCGCACGCTGCTGCGTCGTTTGCAGAGCGACCGCGTGCCTGTCTTCCCTCTTGCCCTGGGGAGCCCGACACCGATCGGGGACCTCGCCGTGACGCAGGCCGTCGCGCCGACGGTCGCCTTCGTGCGCGACACGATCCCGGTATCGGTTCGGATCGAGCGCAGGGGCGACCCCGAGAGGCGACTCGACGCGACCGTTGAGCTGGTCGATCAACTGACGGGGCGCGTGTACGAGTCTCGCCCGTTGAGTGATGCCGAGCCAGACCCTACGGACCCCGCAGCCGTCACGCTCACGCTGAGCGGCTCCGACACTGATGCGGGCTCACGCGACTGGAGCGTCCGCATCGTGCCGACAAGGGCCGATCTGATCGCCGAGAACAACACAAAGTCATTCGCGGTTGACCTGCTCGACCGCCCTATCCGCACCGTCTACTTCGATGGGTATCCGCGATGGGAGTATCGGTATGTCAAGAACCTGCTGATCCGCGAGGGCTCGATCAAGTCGTCGAATCTCCTCCTGGCCGTTGAGAAACGCTTTCTTCAGGAAGGTGACGAGCTGCTGCGTTCGCTGCCCCGATCGTCTGAGGAGTGGGCTCCATTCGACGTTGTGGTGCTTGGCGACCTGAGGCCCGATCTCTTCACGACCGAGCAGCTCCAGCAGATCCGCGAGCACGTGGCGATGCGCGGCGGCGGCCTCCTGTGGATCGCCGGACCCGGCTCAACGCCGAACGCCTGGGGCGAGACGCCTCTGGCCGACCTCTTGCCGTTCGCCATTGGAAGCGATTCCGGTGCCGGGATGCGGCAGACGGGCTCGGTGCGTGCCTGGGACCGCCCCGTCGTTGTGAAGCCCGCGCCCGCGTCGGAGCGTCTGGGCCTGCTCAACCTCTCTCAGCCGCGCGGCTGGCCGGCACAACTGGCCGACCCCGATACCGGCTGGTCGTTGCTCAGGTGGGCTCAGCGAATCGAACCGGGAAGCGTGAAGCCCAGCGCGGAGACGCTCGCCTTCGCGCATGCGGCCGACGGCCAGCGGGGAGCATCGCCCCTTGTGCTGACGATGCGATACGGCGCGGGCCGCGTGATCTATGTGGCGACTGACGAGACTTGGCGTTGGCGGTATGCGCGCGGGGAGACGCTGCAGGAGCGGTTCTGGCTGCCGCTCGTGCGTCTGCTGGCGCGCGACAGCGTCGGACGCACGGGATTGCCGGCGGTGCTCGAGCTCTCGCAATCGGTGGTACCGGTTGAGCAACCGGTGCGGATCGCGGTTCGCCTTCTCGATCAATCGCTGGTTGATGCCGCCCCGAGCACGATTCGCGTTCGCCTCGTCCCGATCGGTGAGAACTCGATCGGCCGCGCCCCCATCGACTTGCGCCTTCAGCAGGAGTCAGACGGTGTCGTTCGGGGCGGAATCCGGACCTATGCAGACGCCTGGGTCGCTCTTGAGCCGGGCGAGTATCGAGTCGAGGCATCCGAGCCGATGCTGGCCGGCATCGGTCTTCAGCAGCCGCTCTCTATTATCTTGCCAGATAACGAGATGCGCACGCCTGAGACCGATCATGCCTTGCTGGCTGTGCTCGCCCAGGAGACTGGCGGCCGCATGCTGAGTCTCCAGGACCTTGAGAATCTCGAAGAGGTTCTCCCCAACCGACAAGTGCGGATTGTCACTCCACCCACTGTGCAAACACTTTGGGACACACCACTTGCGCTCATTTGCTTCCTGCTGCTCGCTTGCATCGAGTGGGTTGGTCGCAAACTGATACGGCTCGTGTAAGCAGCGCTGGGTGTTCCGGATTGGCTCTGAACGGCCAGCTCGGACCCTGCTGTGCCTGGGTCAGGAGAGATCAGGCGCACTTTGTGCGCGACTGCCCAATTGGCATACGTATCCGGATTCGGCAGCATCCGGATGAATCAGAAGGGCGTTTGCGATACGTGAAGGACTTTGGCGAACTGGCACGGCACTTGAACCGATCCAGATTGGTCGAGTGGGCTTCGGTGGCTTCAACCCCAACGATTCCTGAACTCGGGCTGATCCGAAACGTAGGAAGACGCGAATCGTGATGGTGAAAGGAAGAAGGGTTCGAGAGAGCGCGTTGCCGGTCCGTTTGTGTGAGAAAGTAGTGCAAGTGCGGAGACCGTTCGCGACGTGGGATGCATCAAAGAGAGTGTCAGGCCACGGCTGGGAACAGCCGCAGGAGAACCGCGATGTTTGAGAGATTTACCGATCGAGCCCGCAAGGTCATGGCGTTGGCCAACCAGGAAGCGCAGCGGTTCAACCACGAGTACATCGGCACCGAGCACATCCTTCTTGGTCTTGTGAAGGAGGGTTCGGGCGTGGGCGCGAACGTGCTGAAGAACCTCGATGTTGACCTCCGCAAGGTGCGTCTTGAGGTCGAGAAGCTTGTCAAGGCGGGTCCCGAGATGGTGACGATGGGGCGGCTCCCCCAGACGCCCCGCGCCAAGAAGGTGATCGAGTACGCCATCGAAGAGGCCCGCAACCTCAACCACAACTATGTCGGCACCGAGCATCTGCTGCTGGGACTCCTTCGCGAGCATGACGGCGTCGCGGCCCAGGTGCTGATGAACCTCGGCCTGAAGCTTGAAGAGGTCCGCGAGGAGGTGCTCAATCTCCTGGGCGCGGGCACGGAGAGCGAAGAGTCGTCCTCGGTCTCTCCCTCAGGCCCCGGCCAGCAGGCATCGGGTGGTCCGGGTGAGGCACGAGGCGGCAAGCGCAAGAGCCAGACCCCAGCTCTCGACTCGTTCGGGCGTGACCTGACCGAGCTCGCACGTGAGTCCGGCCTTGATCCTGTCATAGGCCGCACCAACGAGATCGAGCGTCTGGTGCAGGTCCTGTGCCGCCGCACCAAGAACAACCCGGTGCTGCTCGGCGAGGCGGGCGTGGGCAAGACCGCGATCGTGGAGGGGCTGGCCCAGCGGATCATCTCCAACGATGTCCCCGAGATCCTCTTCGACAAGCGCCTCGTCGTGCTCGACCTCGCGATGATGGTCGCCGGCACGAAGTACCGCGGCCAGTTCGAGGAGCGCATCAAGGCCGTCATGACCGAGGTCCGTCGCGCCAAGAACGTCATCCTCTTCATTGACGAGCTCCACACGCTGGTCGGTGCCGGCGGCGCGGAGGGCGCGATCGATGCGTCCAACGTCCTCAAGCCCGCACTGGCACGCGGTGAGATCCAGTGCATCGGAGCGACCACGTTCGACGAGTACCGCAAGTACATCGAGAAGGACGCCGCCCTCGCACGCCGCTTCCAGTCGATCCCCGTCGATCCCCCGTCGAGCGAGCAGACCTTCGAGATCATCAAGGGCCTGCGCGAGAAGTACGAGCAGCACCACCGCGTGCGGATCACCGACGAGGCGATCAAGGCGGCCGTGGAGCTCTCCGGGCGCTACATCACCGGGCGTGTGCAGCCCGACAAGTCGATCGACGTGATCGACGAGGCGGGAGCCCGCGTGCGCATCAAGAGCATGACCAAGCCCCCGAACCTTGCCGAGCTCGAGGCCGAGATCGAGAAGCTGACGGTCGCGAAGGACGAGGCGGTCCGGGCCGCGGACTACGAGCGTGCCGCGGAACTGCGCGACCAGGCCGAGCAGATGCGGAAGAAGAAGGAAGACATCCAGAAGCAGTGGCGTACGCGCTCGCAGGAGTACGACGGCACGGTCGATGAGGAGATCATCGCCGAGGTCGTCAGCAAGATGACCGGCGTCCCGCTCAAGAAGCTCGAGAAGGACGAGGCCCAGCGCCTGCTCAAGCTCGAGGAAGAGCTGCACAAGAAGGTCATCAGCCAGGAGGAGGCCATCAAGGCCGTCTCCAAGGCGATCCGCCGCGCCCGCGCCGGGCTCAAGGACCCCAAGCGCCCCATGGGCTCGTTCATCTTCGTCGGGCCTTCCGGCGTCGGCAAGACGCTGCTCTCGAAGGCCTTGGCGGAGTTCATGTTCGGCAACGAGGACGCCCTTGTGCACCTCGACATGTCCGAGTACATGGAGAAGCACAACGTCTCCCGCCTTGTCGGCGCGCCCCCCGGCTACGTCGGCTACGAGGAGGGCGGGCAACTCACCGAGCAGATCCGTCGCCGCCCGTACAGCGTCGTCCTGCTCGACGAGGTCGAGAAGGCGCACCCCGATGTCTTCAACATGCTCCTCCAGATCATGGAGGAGGGCCGCCTGACCGACTCGTTCGGGCGTCACGTCGACTTCCGCAACACCATCATGATCATGACCAGCAACATCGGTGCTGATCTGATCAAGGGTGGCGGCGGGTTCGGCTTCCAGAAGCGTTCCGACGCGGTCGATCACGACAACGTCAAGACCATCCTGCTCAAGGAGATCGAGCGGTTCTTCAGGCCTGAGTTCATCAACCGTCTCGACGACATCATCGTCTTCCGTCCGCTCACCCGCGAGGACCTCGTCCAGATCATCGAGTACGAGGCGGGCAAGCTCGGCAAGCGGCTCGCGGCCCAGGGCATCAATCTGACGCTCGACCAGCTCGCCAAGGACTTCCTGATCGAGCGCGGCTACAACCCGGACTACGGCGCGAGGCCGCTGCGCCGGGCGATCGGGCAGTTCATCGAGGATCCGCTGTCGGAGATGCTCCTCTCGGGCGACCTTCACAACAAGAACGCCGTTCAGGTGACCCGCGTCGAAGGCGAGGACAAACTGACTTTCGTCCCGACCGAGGCGCCACCCGCTCCGGCACCGGCTCCGACCGACACACCCGTCGGCTCAGGCGCGCCGAGCACCTGAGAGAACAGCCGCATCACACGTCGTGAAGAGGGGCGTCCGGCCAATACCGGGCGCCCCCTTTGCTTGCCGGATGCGGATCACGCAGCACCCGACAACCCATCTCTCAAAGCTCCGCAGACGATCTCAATCGCGACGGCGAGCACCGAGGGCCAAAGCGCCGAGCCCCATGAGCGCGGCCGCCCCCGGCGCGGGCACGCGCGGCGGCTTTGCATAGTGCAGCACCGGCATCATCACCGGCGTGGCGGCGATCCCCAGCGGGTTCCACATGAACGAGGCCGTGCTGTGCCGCTCCACGGCCCCCCGCACCGAGCGGATGCTGACGCTCTCAGACTTGTTCTTGGGGATGACGGCATCGATACCCACCGCCTCCCACTTCACGTGGGTCGCCGGCCCGTGGTTCCAGACGGTGTACGTGATCACTCCGTTCTCGATCTTGCTATGGAAAGCCAGCGTCATCGCTGCGCCAGTGTGACCCTCTCCCATGAAGATTGTGTCGATCGAATCATCGGCGTGGATCTCGTTCGAGATCGCGACACCATGCGTGTTCACTCGCTCTTCCTTCCATTCGCCTCCAGCCGATCTCCAGCGGACCTTGCTTCGCTTCTCCTTCACTTCAAGTCCTGTTCTGGTGTACATCTCGAAGTCCATGCCCCAGTAGTCGGTGGTGCTCAGACTCTGCCACTTGACCGCGGGATCACCCCATTCGAGCTGGAAGTGACGGTTCTGGACGACATCGGACATCTGACGCACGATCAGGTTCTGATTGCCCAAGCTCTCGGCCAATTCCGTCAGCACCATGTCTGCCGGACGGTCGAGTGAGAGTGTGGTGATGATCCTGGCATGACCAGTGCCCGCGACAAAGAGTGCGGCGGTGCTGGTGATCGAGATCCGGTGCATGGCTCTGAGATTCATGGCTGTGGCTCCGATGGTTGGTGCTCGTGATCCGGCGCGTCGGGCGACGCACGTCGCCACATACCCCAGCGTGGAAGAGCGGCACCTCCGGCGCAGATTCGTCGGGTTCACGCAAAGAAAGACAACGCCCGACCATCGAGGCCGGGCGTTGATGCTGCAACTCCGATTCTGGTGTTGCCTCGGGGGTGCTCAGCGGCGCCGGCGAGACGCGACCAGTCCGGCCATCCCGGCGAGCGCGACGGTTCCTGGGGCGGGGATGCCGCTTGCGGGGGCGAGGAAGTTGATCGAGAACTTCATCTCGCCTCCTCCCAGACCGTCGCCCATGGGGTTGAAAGTTGCGGTGCTCTTCCGCTCGGTGGCACCGTTCTTGGCCTTGCGGCTCTCGGTGAGAGTCTTGCCCGCGTTGATGTCGCCGGAGATGCCGGTGCCTGGCCATGCGACGGTCACCTTCGCGTTGGTCTTGTTTTCGACGGTGTAGACGATCGTGCCGTCCTTGACCACGCTCTTGAAGACAAGATGGGTAATAAGGTCGCCGACACCGGCGTTGGACATGACCTCGAACATCGTGTACGTGTCCTCGTGCTTGGCGTTATCAACCGACGGCACGTACGACTTGGCTCGCTTCTCGTACGAGAGCCCGGACGTTTTCATGCTGAAGTCGCTCAGACGCTCGGCTGACGCGAGGTTTGAGACGAGTGTGAAGTGCATCATTGCGGGCTTATCCGCGGCCGTGGCGGCAGCGATCTTCGCGCTCAGAGCCGGCGCGGCCCAGCTGACGTCGTAGCCCTTGTTCTTGTTGCCGTTCTTGACGGTCCAGCTGTAGTACTTCAACGTCGTGAACGGAATGTCATTTCTAGAACTCTTGATCGAGCTCTCGTTGGCCCCGTTGTTGTCGAGGTCGAACTCCAGCGTGAGATCGGCGCTCGCCGAACCGCACGAAAGAGCCAGTGCCGCAAGAGACACGAGGATGGTGCGAGCGTTCTTCATGGTCCTTCTCCTGAGTGGTGGTGCGTGGCTCGGGTCTTTCCGGGCCTCTGCCCTTGATCCCGACAGACCCTCAGCGTGGACTGCGCCCGAGTCCGGCGCGGAATCGAGAATGTTCTTTCGAAGTTTGGTGCGGGAGCGAGCGGCGCCTCACCCCACACTCAAAAACCGCGCCGCATCTCCCATGAGGCCGCGCAGCTTCTCGACCGCTCGGGATCCGAGCCGCCTCACCGCGTCCTCGGACCTGCCCATGTCACGCGCGATCTCGGAGATTGATTCCTGGTCCAGCATCAGGCGTTGTACGACCGTGCGCTGGTCCGGGTCCAGCCGTGCGATTGCCACCATCATCGCGGCGACCGCCTCCTGCCTCCGGGGCAGAACGCTGGGCGTCTGGAGGTCCGGCAGGCACTGCCCGAGGAACGACTCGTGGCGGGACATCGCCCCCGGTGCCACAGCGACCCGCCCCTCTCCACGCTTCTTCGCACGATGCTTGCGCACCGCATCGATGAAGCGATGATCGAGTATCGTAGAGATCCAGCGATAGAACGATTCCTCGCCCTGATCCGTGAAGCCAGGCAGATCGGTGACCGCTTGGATATAGGTCTCCTGCAGCAGATCGTCCGGATCGATGCGGCCCTGCCACTCCGGGCCGATCTTCCGCGCGGCGCGTCCGAGCAGACGATCGTGGACTGAGCCCAACAGCCGTTCGATCGCTCGATCGTCTCCGGCTTGTGCCGCACGCACAAGTGCGGCGTCATAAGAAGGGGGCTGATCGCCAGTGTACGTTTGCATCCCGGGGATTATACTGGGCGTATCCGGGGGCACCTCGTGCCTGCCGGACGGGGCCAGCCGCATGTCTGAATCACAACCAGAACCGCTACCCGTAGATCGATTGGTGGGGGCTGCTTCGGTATCGCGCTCAACGCCTGAAGCGATCGATGCAGAGGGCGAGCCGCTTCCCGAGATCCCCGGGTACGACCTGATCGAGGAGATTGGTCGTGGCGGCATGGGCGTGGTGTATGAGGGATACCAGCGCTCGACCGGGCGTCGCGTCGCCGTCAAGTTCATGCGGGGCTCTGGGCGCGATCTCTCGCTCAGGTTCGAGCGAGAGATCGATCTGCTCGCGAGGTTGTCGCACCCGGGGATCGTCTCTGTGATCGACTCTGGAGCCACCGCGGGTCGGTACTACTACGTGATGGAGTATGTCGAGGGCCGCCCGCTCGACCAACATCTCTCGCCCGGATCGAGCGAACCGCGCAGCGTTCTGAAACTTCTCGCCGACATCGCCGACGTTGTCAATGACGCGCATCAGCGGGGCGTGCTGCACAGGGACCTGAAGCCCGCGAACATTCTTGTTGAGTCCAACGGGCGTATACGCCTCCTCGACTTCGGACTCGCAAAGGCGATCGATCCGGATACCGGCGTCAACGCCGAACTGACGATCTCCGAAGCCGGGCGGCCGATGGGTACGCTCGCGTACATGCCGCCGGAACAGGCCGCGGGCGGCTCCAAGGGCATCTCCGTCCGCAGCGACGTGTACGCGCTCGGCGTCATTGGGTACTACCTCCTCACGGGCCACCACCCGATCGATGTGGACGGGAAGCTGCTGGATGTCATCAAGCGGATCCAGCAGGAGCAGCCCGATCGCCCTTCCTCGATCCGGAACGGTCTGGGTCCGGACATCGACGCGATCATCGGCAAGGCAACGTCGAAACTGCCGCAGGATCGCTACGCGACCGCCTCGGAACTCGCTGCGGACATCCGGCGCTATCTCGCAGGATTGCCGATCACCGCGCGTGAACTCCCTCGCAGCGTCCGCGCCTGGCGTTGGACACGGCGGCATCGCGTCCCCGTTGGAATCCTCGCGGCATGCGTCGCGTTGCTCGCCACGATGGGGTGGGTCGCCGTCGCGCGCATCATCGGCGAGCGCGACCGTGCCAACGCGCTGCTCCTGGAGACCTTCTCGCAGTTTCGGCAGGTCGACGGAATGGAGGATCTGGCCCGCCAGCGGATCCAATCCGCCAAGCAGTTGTACGGCGCGGGCAGCCGCTTCCACGCGATCGCGATCATCCAGCTCGGGCTCATCCTCGAGCGCTTCCAGAGGAACGTCGAGGCGGAGCTCCATCTTATGGAAGGCCTCGAGATGGTTCGAAAGCTCGATCGAGCGAGCCCCAGCGACATCTCCATCGCGTGCCTGCACCATGGGCGAGTGCTCGTGTGGATTGGCAGATTGGACGAGGCCCGAGCCGCGCTCGAGGAATCCGTCGCGATCGCAAGCCGTTACGGTCCCGCTGCGGAGCAGACACTTGCGCAGGCCAGGCTCTTTCTGGGGCTCTCATGGACGATGGCCGGAAAGTACACGGAGGCGGAGCCGTATCTCCGAGACGCATACACGTGGTGGGCCGTTGATCCCGCCGCCCGAGACGACGGGTACTACGCCGGCGGCGTGCGAACGTACGCGGACTGCCTGCTCAAACTGGGCCGCGCCGACGAGGCCGAGCGCGTGCTGATCGAGGCGCTCGAGCGCGAGGAGCAGGTCATTTCGCAGGATGTTTCCAGGCGCCTGCGCCTGACCGAGACGCTCGCATCGTTTTACATAGCGGTCAATCGAACGGAAGATGCCGCCAAGTACGCCGATCTCTTCCGCACGCTCGTGAAGTCCTCCGGAGCTCCGGCCGTGCAGGAGACGCGGATGCCCCAGTTCTCCGAGGAATGAGGGGAGCCACACCGGCAGCGCACACCGGGCCACGCACGCTCCCATCAACGGCACAACAGCCGAAAATGGACAACCGCCCGGCGCGTGTCCGGGCGGTTGCTCAGAAGATCGAGTTTCGAGCCGTGCAGAAACTCAACGGCGACGACGAGCGACGAGCCCGGTCAGGCCGAGCATCGCAAGGGCCGACGGGGCCGGGATCATGCCGATCGTGATGTCGGCCGACGTGGATGACATCTGGAGGGTGAAGGTTCCGAAATCGCCGTTGTCGAACCCGGAGACGACGACGTAATACTGCGTGCCACCCATCAGGTTCGTCGTGAAGAGCGAGTTCGCGCCAGCACCGGAGTCATCATCGCCGATGATGACGTTGGAGAGCGCCGACGCGGGATTGAACCCGCCTGGGCCATAGAGGTGCATGAAGGTGTCAAACCCAGGCCCGGCGGCGATGATGTCGAAGATCACCGAAGCGTTGATGTTGGTGTACATCGGAATGACTTCGTAGGCAACAGCCGTGCCGACACCGGAGAGGCCTGTCGGTGGATTGCCCGCGAGGGCGCGGTTGAAAGTCGGCGCGCCGGTGGTGTCACCGTTGTACTCCTCAACATCCGCCATCACTGAACCGGCCAGAAGCGCGAACGCGCACAGAGAAACCACCTTCTTCATGTTCAAGGCCTCCTCGTATGAGAGTGGATGGCTGTCTGGACGGCTCTCAAGGAACAGATGCCCCTGCGCCCACCACGGACGCCGAGAACCGACCGACCAGTCTCCCCTCAGAAACAACTTCCAGATCCGAACGTCTTGCTCTCAGGAGCAGCATATACGACCGGCCGAGTATCGAGTAGATGAAATCTCAGAAGTGCGAGCGATTTCCTGCGCATGTCGCCCATAAGCGCCCGAGCGGACTTCGCAATCGCGCTACGTGAACGTCCCGCCCGTCATGGCATCCGTGCGGCTTGGCTGTGACGCACACGTCCGAGAATGACACACTGCATCGGCCTTGCAGGAGCGTTCTCAGCGCGAGATCATCGGATCGTGCACCACATTGCGGCTGCGGATTCCCTAACATCAGTCGAGTGAGCAAACGATCCGCCAAGCCCGCTGCCTCCGCAACGCGTCCCGTTCAAGGTGGCAAACCCGGCGAAGCCCCCATCACTCCACTCGGCATCCCCCGCGACGTGAAGACCCTCGTCGTCTTCGGGGGCTCGTTTGATCCGCCCCACTTCATGCACGTCGTCGCCCCGATCACGACCGTGGTCCGGCTGTATGGACCGAAGGAAGGATGGCTGCTCTACGTCCCGGCCGCCCGCAGCCCGCACAAGCGCTCCGTCGTTGCCCCTGATGACCACCGCCTCGCGATGCTCCGCCTCGCCATCGACATCCCCGGTCCTCGCTCGATATGGACCGATGAGCTCGACCGCGCCCGCTGGCAACGTGAGCACAAGCACAAGCCACCGCCCTCGTACACCATCGACACACTCCGGCGTCTGCGCAGCATCGTGCCTGCTCGCGTCAAGCTCCGCTTGTTGATCGGCTCGGATCAGGTGTGGGAGTTCCATCGTTGGAGGCAGCCGCGTGAGATCATTCGGCTCGCGGAGCCGCTGGTCTTGATGCGCGAACCGACGGAACGTGTTTCGTCCGTTTTCTCAGCGCTCGACGACGGATTCTGGACGCGCGAGGAGAAACGCGCATGGTGCACCAGACTCGCGCCGAACTTCCCGTTGGAAGCGGCTTCAACATCCGTGCGTGAAGCGATTCCTGGCGCACCCCGCAACGCCGAGTCGTGGAAGCGACGCAAAGCCCTCCGCGATCTTCCGACCCCGGTCGCCCGCCACATCATCGCGCACAATCTCTACGGCTTTCGTGAAGGTCCGGCGCTCCGGCTGGCTCCCGAGAGCATGCCCCGTGCTCTCACCGGCGACGCACCTGATGCGATGGAGCGAGTCCGCAGGTCGGTACTCTCCAATCTCGCGACCGGCTTTCTGCCGATGAACACATCGCCGAAGCGATTGAAGGGGGCCACATCGCTGCGTGAATCCACGCCGAGGCGCACAAGAGGCAACGGGCGCAGGAGGTCCAGATCATGATCGGCGACGGTTGGGACGGCGAACCATCGGTGCGGCCGGGCGAGTACGCCGAGCCGCTGAGTGCGCCGAGCGCGGGCACGAAGCGGGTCCTCGCTATCACGGGCTCGCGTGCCGATTTCGGCCTGCTCGTCCCTGTGTTGCGTGAGATCGAGACCAAGCCGGGGCTCGAACTCGTCGTTGTCGCCGCCGGCTCCCACCTCGTCACGCCCGCGCTCACCTATCGCGACGTCAAGAAGCTTTTTCACGTCGCCGATGCCGCGATCATGCAGACGCCCGGGCGCACCACGCGCCTCGACGATGCCGAAGCAACAGGACGGGGCGTCCACCGCTTCGCCCGTATCTACCGGCGGCTACAACCCACCTGGGTTCTCTTGCTGGGCGATCGGATCGAGGCGTTTGCCGCCGCCGCCGCCGCCGCGATCGCGGGCATCCCCATCGCCCACATCCACGGGGGCGATCGCGCCGAGGGCGTCGCCGATGAATCGCTCCGTCACGCGATCACCAAGCTCGCTCACGTGCATCTGGCTGCGACTGCTGCATCTGCGCAGCGTATCGTCCGCATGGGCGAGCGACCCGAGACCGTTCACATCGTGGGTTCCCCGGCGATCGATGGCCTCTCGCGTGTCCAGCCGATGAGCGACGAAGTGTCACGGTCGTTCGGCGATCCGGACACGCTCCTGCTCATGCACCCGATCGGCCGACCCGCGGAGCACGAAGAGGCGAGCGTGAGCGGCGTCATCGATGCCCTCTCCGGCAGGCGTGTCCTCGCCCTCGATCCGAACCTCGACCCGGGGCGCGACGGCATCATGCGGGCCCTCGACACTGGCTCGGGCTCGACGATCGTGCATCGCGCGGCTCACATGGAGCGTCCGCTCTTTCTTTCGTTGTTGAAACGGCTCGCGGTCGCGGGGGGGCTGATCGTGGGCAACTCATCCGCGGCGTTGATCGAGGGCGCGGCCCTCAAACTCCCGGCGGTCAACGTCGGCCCGAGACAGGCGGGCCGCGAGCGTCCTCCGAATGTCGTGGACGCGCCATCGGAGACAACGCATGAGGTCCGCCAGGCGATCCAGCTCGCGATGACGATCGATCGCGAGGCGCTCACGCATCCGTACGGCGACGGTCAGAGCGGCGCGAGAATAGCCGATCTGCTGGCGCAGGCGCCCCTTCCCGATGAGCGCACGCTCAGAAAGCGGAACGCGTACTGATCGCGCTCACGGACGCTCTTCGATCCTCTCGGCGAATGTCTTGGTGGGGGGCTCGGCGAGGATGTGCCCCTTGCCCGCCTCGCCCGGCTTAAAGACCAGCCGCTCGCGGATCATCTTGCGGAGCCGGGCGCGCAGGGCGGGATCCGCCCTGGACTGGCGGAGCGCATCGTCCATGTCGCGGAGAAGCCGTCGCGTCATCCGCTTCAATGCCATCAGTTCTTTCTCGACCGACGCCCGCTCGTTCTCCGCGCCGCGCCGCCGGGCACGCTCGCCCGCCAGGAGCTGGCCCGTGTGGTTCTGTTTCGCGCGAAGCTCGTCGCGTTCGCGCCGCAGCCCGAGCGCAGCCGCTCCGAGTCCTGCGGCGGGAAGGAGCATCGCCGCAACAACAGCACCCGCGCGGACAACGTCTGCGACCTGCACGATGAGCGAGACGGCCAGCATCACCGCCAGCCCGCCGAGGATCACGACGGGCAGCAGGGCCCGGCGTTTAAAGACCTCACGAACCAGCCGCCCAGCCGCGCCCCCCGCGCTCGCGTGGACGGCATGCCCTGCGAGACAGCGGCGGATGTCCTCTGCCAGATCCTGCACACTCTGGTACCGCTTCGAGGGATCCTTTTCGAGCGAACGCATCACGATCGCGTCCAGATCGCGGCTGATCGATCTTGAGACGCTGCGCGGGCGAGGCGGGACCTCATCGGTCACCACCTTCATCGCCTGATGCACAGGCAGCTCCGAGACCTTGTAAGGCAGTTGCCCGCACACAAGCTCGTACAGCACCACGCCGAGCGCGTAGACATCCGCGCGGGCGTCGAGCATCAACGGATCGCCGTGGCACTGCTCCGGAGACATGTACTGGATCGTGCCGAGTACCTGTCCCATGTCGGTGCTTGTCGTCGCGGCGACGTCTGCATCGGTCGTCTTGGCGATTCCGAAATCGATGATCTTCGGCCAGCCCGTGTCGTCCACAAGGATGTTCGCTGGCTTGAGATCGCGGTGGACGACGCCCTGGCGGTTGCCGTGATGGACGCCGTCGCAGACGTGCAGGAAGAGCCGCAACTTCCGGTCGAGTTCGAGCCCGCGATCAGAGGCGTAGAGCGTGATCGGCCTCGCCAGCGGGATCAGCTCCATCGCGAAATAGGGCAGACTCGAACCCGTCGGCTCGTCTCGATGCACGCCCGCGCCGAAGATCGTTGCGATAGCCGGATGACGCAGCTTCCCGAGGATCGCGCACTCGCTCTGGAAACGACGCAGATTTGTCGGCGACATCGCGTTGGATTTGAGCACCTTCAACGCGACGCTGCGGTGAGGGTTCTCCTGACGCGCCTCGTACACGGTCCCCATGCCGCCGGAAGCGATCGTCCGCACGATCGAGTACTCGCCGATCCGGGGTGACGCCGAGAGCACAAGCCCCGGCGCGTCCAGATCCTCCGAGAACACGTCTTCCATCAACTGCCCCGCGGCATCGGCGGTCAGTGCGCCCTCATCGCCCGGCCTGTACTCGGCGCGCACCGGTTCTTCCGGCGGTTCGTCACGCGACACCGGAAGCCCGTTCCAGTCTTCTTCGCTTCGCTCGGACATTCGCTCCCGGTCCAAGCCCACCTGCCCCGCTACCCCTTCCGAACCGGCACCCACCGATTCGCATCCCAACGTGATCCGATCCACTCGCCTACAGCATCTTACCACATACACTCCCTACCGATTGGCGAACCCGGTCAATCATGCGGGGAGATGCTGCCATGCCTGATTCGTCGGCCGCCGCCTTTCGCACGACACGATGGTCGCTGGTACTGAGGGCACAGGGGAGCGGGACCGAACTCGATCAGTTGCTCCGCCTCTACTGGCGGCCTGTTTACGCGTGGCTCCGACGGCAGGGCCGATCCAGGCACGACGCATCGGACCTCACACAGTCCTTCATCTGCGATGTCGTGCTCGCCCGCGACCTCTTGGCGAAGGCCGAGAAGGGCAAGGGAAGGTTCCGGTCGTACCTGCTGACTGCGCTCTCCCGATTTCTCGTGGATGATCACCGGCACCGGACGGCCTCGACCCGCGCGCCCGCCACGCCCTTGAGATCGCTTGACGCGCCCGCCTTCGCGGACCCGGAGCGAGGCAGGCCGCTCCTCGACGCGGCGGAGCCCTCTCCGACGGATGATCCAGTCAGAGCGTTCGACCGCCAATGGGCGACCACTGTGATCGAGCTTGCGCTCGAACGCTTCGAGCGGAAGTGCGTTGAAGAAGGATTGGATGAGCAGCATACGGCGTTCATGCTGAACGTCGTCGCGCCGGCGACGCGAGGGAGCAAGAGCCAGTCTCTCGAAGGCCTGGCGAAGTCTCTGGGCTTGAGCGATTGGACCAAGGCCGGTTCGACGATCCAGACCGCAAAGCGCCGCTTCCGCAGAGAACTCGAGCGTGTGGTCTTGGAGACGCTCGAAGACCCAAGCGATCTCGCGGACGAGTTGCGAGCGATCCGTGATGCCCTCAAGCAGTGAGACCGTGGCGCGGCACGGTCTCACTCTTCGCGGCAGGATGGAACGAGCGAATCAGATGCTCGGGGCGGGCGGGAAATCGATCGGCGTCTGCGCGATGTGATTGAAGTAGTTGGTGTAGACAGCCAGCGCGTATCCGGCCACGACCTCGGCGATGTCGCCATCGCCGTATCCGGCGTTCTTGAAGGAGCGGATGTCGTCATCGCTGATGTGGCCGCGCTTCTCGTGGATTGCGACCGTGAATCGCGCGAGTGCGTTGAGTTTCGGATCGCTCATGGTGCCGCGCCGCGCCTCGATCGTCTGGGCCTCGGTGAGCCCGAGGGACTTACCGATCGCGGTGTGGGCGGCTTCGCAATAGCCGCAGCCGTTGAGCGAGCCGACGGCCAACTGAACCACTTCACGCTCCTTGCCGCTGAGCCCGCCATGGCCGAGCGCGCCGGACAAGCCGAGATATGCCTGCAGTGCGGCCGGTGAGTTGGCCATCGCCTTGAAGAGATTGAAGTGCTTGCCCGCGAGCGGGCCGTCCAGAATCTCCTTGGCCTTGCCGGTGGCCGACGCGGGATCGATCAATGAAAGACGGGCCATGCGTGCGCTCCTCTCAAAGGGGGGTGCTCATCGTAGGGTTGTGCGGGACAAACAAACTCTGCCACACATTACCTGAGATGCCGCGTGAGCCCCGGCGGTTCCCGGATTCTCCGCGTTGCACGGGACATATCCTCCGTCTGTGGCACATCCGCAGCGTGTCCAACCCGTCATCCTTGCGATAGAGACCAGCAACCCCACCGCTGATCCCGGGTGCTCGGCCTCGGTTGCGGTGGCTCTGCTCGACGGGTCCGACGCGGCCCCCCCCAGGCAGGTGGCGAGCGTGACGCTCGGTCCGGACGATTCACAGGGCCTCCTCCCTTCGATCGATCGCTGTTTCAAGCAATGCTCGCTCACACCTGACGCGCTCCGCGTGCCCGGCTCACGAATCGCGGTCTCCATCGGCCCGGGTGGTTACACATCGATACGGCTTGCCGTGACCGCAGCGAAGGTCCTCGCAGAATCGACCGGCGCACTCTGCATCCCCGTGCCGACCGCGCACGTCGCCGCGGCTCGCGTCAGCAATCCGCACCCGTTCGCCATCGCGCTCGCTTCCAAACGGGAGACAGCGTGGGTCGCGGCGTTCAACCCCGACCGGACCGAGCTTCGGGCCATCGGAATCAGTGACGAGCGTGTGATCGACACACTCGTCTCCATCGGCGTTGACCTCTTGGTTGTTGATCGATTCGCTCCGCCCGAGATGGTGGAGCGTGCGAGGGCGTGCGGCGTGCGGATCCAGCCGCCGACCTTCGATGCACAGGCCTGCTGCGACCTCGGGGCGCGATACCAGCCCCTTGATCCCATTGAACTGGAGCCGCTCTATCCGAGAGAGCCCGAAGCCGTCACCAAGTGGCGCGTCCTGCATGCTTCAACGAAGGGCGCGCCACCGCATCCCGGGTGATCGCGGCTCATATCACTGATCCGAGCCGCCGCCTCAAGAATGAAAGGGCAGCACCAACCATGGGATTCTTGGGCAGGAAGAACGACGCGATCCTGAACGCTCGGCTCGCGCGCATGGAGCAGAAACTCGACGCCATCATCGATTCGCTGGGGGTTGAGGTCCCGGACCGATCGAACACGCCCGCGGGTGTCGCGTTGAACCCCGAGGCGGTCGAGGAGATACGAGCGCTCATCATCGCGAACCGAAAGATCGAAGCAGTGAAGCGCGTGCGTGAACTGACCGGACTCGGCCTGAAAGAGGCCCTGGACCTCGTCGAGTCCGGCCTCTGACACCCCTTGATCGACACACACCCTTTCGCATTCTCCCCCGTCACCCGACACCGTTTTCGCTCCACGCCCCCCCACCACACACCCATACCCCGATCACAAACCGTCCGTTCGGTTGTCATAGAGTTGCGATAGCGTGTGTCTTCTCGTCCCGATCCTTCATCCAAGAAAGGGACTTGGAGCCGCTCACGCAGACCGGCAAGACGATTCGTTCGAGAATGCCCTTCGGAAAGCCCAACATGCGAGTCCTCGTCGCGATACCCGTCTACAACGAGCAGCGATATGTCCAGCAGGTGCTGGAGCGAGTGCTCCGCCATGCCCCTGACGTGCTCGTGATCGACGATGGGTCGACCGACGCAACCCCCCTTCTCCTCAGCCAGTTCCCGGTCGAGGTCATCCGCCACGCCAAGAACCGCGGCTACGGGCGGAGTCTCATGGATGCGTTCCGCTGGGCCTCTGTCGACGGGTTCGACTGGGTCATCACGATGGACTGCGATGAGCAGCACGAGCCCGCATCCATCCCGAGTTTCATCGACGCGATCGCGCGGAACGACTCGGACATCGTGAGCGGCAGCCGGTACCTCGCGCCGACACCGGAAGACGACCGCCCCCCGCCGGAGCGCCGACGCATCAACGCTGAGATCACCGAAGAGCTGAATCGACGCCTCGGGCTGTCGATCACCGATGCCTTCTGCGGGTTCAAGGCGTACAGGATCGACGCCGTACGGTCCCTGACGCTCACGGTCGATGGATATGCTTTCCCGCTCCAGTTCTGGGTGCAGGCCGTCGCTGCGGGGCTTCGCATCAGCGAGATCCCCGTCAAACTGATCTACAACGATCTGAACCGATCCTTCGGGGGGCCACTCGACAACCAGCAGATTCGTCTGGCCCATTACCGCACGGTGCTCTACAAAGAGCTGGTACGCTGCGCGGGCCGACTCGACCAGTCCGCGTTGCTGGGGCTTACCCATCCTGCCCCCGGAGCAACCGCCTGATGGAGATGGGGATCCGTCAGTCCGACGACGAGATCGCGCCCGCGGACGATGCGTGTACCCCATCGCATATCGACCGCGTCCACTTTGAACCCCACGCCGACGAATGGCACACCCTCGTCGCGCGTCGCCCCCTTACGACATTCCAATCGACCCTCCGTGCGCAGCTCGGACTCCCCCTGGACAGACCGATCGTCATGTCCGGGCATCAGTGCGAGTTCTGGCACCCCGGAATCCTCGCCAAGTGGTTCGCCGGTGAGGCGCTCGCTCGGCGCGTCGGTGGAACCTTTGTCTGGCTCCATGTCGATCAGGACACCAACGACCCGGGACGCCTCATCGTTCCCGCCTTCGACAACGCAGGCGGACTCATCAGGCAGAACATCGCCCTCGTCCCTCCGGTCACCGATGTGCCGACAGGGTCTCGGCCGGCGGCGCGAGTCGATCTCTCCTCCTCGCTCGCCGCCGTCGGTGCTGCGAGTCGATTCGATCCCGGTTGGCTCGCCGGGCTGGGACGGATCGCAGACTCGTTGAACCACTTCGCGGGCGAACCGACGCTCGCGACCCAGTTCGGCCTCGCGTCACAGTCGCTCATTCCCGGCGCAACCCGCGCCCCGCTCGATGCTGCGAATCCGCGTGTTCACACCGTCACAACCGGGCACCTCTCCTCCACCGACGGGTTCGCGGCACTGGTTGCCGCGCTGCGGCGCGACGCGGTGAGAGCCGTGGACTCGCACAACCGCGTCGCGGCCCGCATGCCGGAAGCGGGTATCCGCCCGCTCGGTCTGAAGGTCTCTGCGGATCATCCGGCGCGTGTTGAGCTCCCGCTCTGGAGAGTTCGTTCGGGCGTGCCGCGGGTCGGCGTCATGCTCTCTCAGCTCGCTGAGATCCCGCCCCATGAGCTCCGCCCCCGCGCTCTGCTCATGACGGGTCTTGCACGCCTCGGTGCATGCGACGCTTTCATCCACGGCACCGGGGGCGGCATGTACGACCGGATCACCGACGAGTGGCTGCACGATTGGCTCTGCGGCTCGACCGATCCTGAGACGATCGAGCTCGCGCACGCCCTGCCGCTCGCGCCCCCCCTTGTGTGCACGGCGACCGCACGCCTGGCGTTCGACAGCGACCGAGGGGGCGTCGGCATCGCCGAGGCCCGAGCGGCACGCCACCTTGCGCACCGTGCGCGTCACGATCCACAGCTGTTGGGCGACAGGGACGCGGGCCTCGCCAAGCGCGAGCTGGTCGCACGCATCGATCGCTCGGAAGACAGGGCCGAGCGTGCCATGCTCTTCCAAAGACTCCACGCCTTGCTCGAACGCTCCCGTGCCGAGCACGCCCATCGCCTCGCGTCTCTCGATCACGAATCACGCGTGCTCGCACGAAAGGCCGCCGAAGAGCCGCTCGTCCGCGAGCGCACCTGGCCCTTCCCGCTCTATCCTGAGGCAACGCTGTGGGAACTCCGGCGTCGGATCGAGGACCAGATCATGCACGGTGCGCAGACGGGAACCTCAGCATGATGCGCCGGCGAGAATTCATCGCTGATTCGCTGCGTCGCGCAGCGATGCTCACCGGGATCGGCACTGGATGTATGTCTCTCTACGCCTGCACGCGTTCCCCCAAGAGTGCGCCGAAGTCCCCCGGAAGCGGCACGCTTCGGATCGCCGCCCTCAGCCCCGCGCTCGCGATCACACTCCGCGATCTTGGGCTTACCGAGAGCATCGTCGCTCGCCACGCCTGGGACATGGCCCTTGATGCGCGATTGCCGATCGCGGGGGATCAATCGTCGCTGGATTACGAGGTCCTGATCGGGGCGCGCCCGACGCATGTGCTGCTTGAATGGGGCGAGCGGCCCGTGCCCGATCGCCTGCTTGGTCTGGCCACGACGCACGACTGGAACGTCCGGAGCTGGTCGCTGCTCTCATATGCGCAGGTGCGCAGCAGTCTGGCGGAGATCGCTGACTTCATCGCCTCGGACATGCCCATAGATCAATCGCTCGCTCTGACCAGCCGCGCCGAGGAACTGGCATCCAGACTCGATCTGGCGTGCGGGCGACGCGAGGCTTCCGCTCGCGCGGGGCGGGTGCTGCTCCTTCATTCCGTCCTGCCGCCCGCGGCGCTCGGACCCGGCTCGTTCCACCACGAGATCCTTGAGCGTCTGGGGTGCATCCCCGCGCTCACGTCCGGCAATCCGTACGTCCAGTTGCACATGGAGGACCTTCTTGACATCGCGCCCGACGCGATCGTGCTCATTCAACCCAGAGACCCGCGCGAGGTGGCTTCGGAGCCCGCGCCGAGCGACTGGAGCGAGATCGAGCGGCGTCTGGGTGCGATCTCGCGCCTCTCGATACCCGCTGTTCGCGAGCGCCGCGTCGCGATCATCTCGGATCCTTACTCACTCACGCCGAGCACGGCGATGATCGGCTTTGCGGAAGAGTTCGCATCGATCCTCGAGCGATGGGCCTGATCCGGCGCTGATACATGCTCAGCGACAACGGCACAAACACACACGCGGCGTCGCTCGATCAGCAACGCCGCGTGAACGAATCACCTGCGTGTCCGGACTCAGGTCTTGGGCTTCCAGCCGGCCTTGAAGTTGGCGATGGCGTCGGTTAGGCGCTTTTCGAGGTCGGCGTCGAGGGCCTTCTTGGCGTTGAGGTCGTTCCAGATCGGCTTGCCGGCCGCCTGGAAGTGGTCGAGCATCGCACGCTCGAACTCGCGGACCTGGGGCACGGGGATGTCGTCAAGGAAGCCCTTGGTGCCCGCGTAGATCGAGATAACCTGGTCCACGACATTGAAGGGCGTGTACTGGCCCTGCTTGAGCAACTCGACCATGCGCCGGCCTCGGTCGAGCTGACGCTGGGTGGCTTTGTCGAGCTCGGTGCCGAGCTGGGCGAAGGCCTCGAGCTCGCGTGCGGAAGCAAGGTCGAGTCGGAGCGAGCCGGCGATCTTCTTCATCGCCTTGATCTGCGCGTTGCCGCCGACTCGGGAGACCGAGATACCGACGTTGATCGCCGGACGAACGCCGGAGAAAAAGAGCTCGGGCTCGAGGTAGATCTGTCCGTCGGTGATAGAGATCACGTTGGTCGGGATGTACGCCGAGACGTCGCCCTCCTGCGTCTCGATGACGGGGAGGGAGGTGATGCTGCCGCCGCCGTTCTCGTCGGAGAGCTTGGTCGCGCGCTCGAGCAGACGTGAGTGCAGATAGAAGACGTCGCCGGGGTACGCCTCGCGGCCCGGGGGACGCTTGAGAAGCAGGGACAGCTGGCGATAGGCGACCGCCTGCTTGGAGAGGTCGTCGTAGATGCAGAGGGCGTGCTTGGGCGTCTTGCCGCTCTTGCCCTGCCACATGAAGTGCTCGGCCATGGCGGTGCCGGAGTAGGGTGCGACGTACTGCATGGGTGCCGGGTCGGACGCGCTGGCTACCACAACGATGGTGTAATCCATGGCTCCGGCCTTGCGCAGGGTCTCGACAACGCCCGCAACCGTGGATTCCTTCTGGCCGACGGCGACGTAGATGCAGACGACCGCGTCCGGCGTTCCCCAGTACTGCTTCTGGTTGATGATCGTGTCGATGGCGACGGCCGTCTTGCCGGTCTTGCGGTCGCCGATGATCAGCTCGCGCTGGCCCTTGCCGATCGGGATCATCGCGTCGATCGCCTTGATGCCCGTCTGCACGGGCTCGGTCACGGGCTGACGCTCTGCGATGCCCGGAGCGATGATGTCGACCTTGCGGAACGTGTCGGTCCGGATCGCGGGGCCGTCATCCACGGGCCGACCGAGCGGATCGACCACGCGTCCGAGCAGCGCCTCGCCGACGGGCACCTCCAGCAGGCGGCCTGTCGCCTTCACAAGGTCGCCCTCCTTCACGGAGAGGTAGTCGCCGTAGATAACCGCGCCGACCGTGTCGAGTTCCAGGTTGAAGACCTGGCCCATGACCGCGCCATCGTTGGTCTGGAACTCGAGCAGTTCGCCCGCCATCGCGTTCGAGAGCCCGTAGATCCGCGCGATGCCGTCGCCGATCTCCACCACCCGCCCGACTTCCGAAACCTCAAGGTTCGCGGAATACTGCTCGATCTCGTGCTTGATGACGCTGGCGATCTCGTCGGTCTTGATCTTCACGATCAGGTCCTCTGCGAAGCCCGGAGAGCCGGGACTCGGCCGGTGAGTTGGGGCACGAGACGTGTCGATCACGGCTCGTTGACAAGGGTTCCCACATCCGAACCCGCTGGCCGGGTCCGGGGGGGTGGAAGGTTAGGTCGGCTCGCCCGCAAAGAGAAGGGACGCCGCCCGCAACCCCGGCTCAGCCAGGAAGCGGTGGTCGGGGTGCACTTCGGGCCGTCCAGCTTCTATTCACCCGGGTCGGGGGTGTCGGGACTCGATACGGATGGTCCTGTCCTCGAAGGAGTTACGCCATTCTCCCCGATCGGGCGGATCTCCAGCGAAACGATGGGGTCCTCGAGCTGGAACTGCAATGTCGAGGGAAGATCCGAGAAACTCACCGCTTTGCTGGTGATACCGGACTGAAGCTCCTGCGAAGAGAGCGCGACCATGGCGATGATCCGCAGTTCTCCCTTCCGGATCCGTTCAATCTCCTCGCTCGGCCCCGTCACGCGAACGTCGCGCAGAAACTGGTCATTCTCAGGAATCGAGATCTGCCACTTGGCAAGCTGCCCGGGCGCGACACGGATATGCACCGGCACAGACGGAACCAGTTCCGTCACGGTGCGCTCACGCAGCGTCAGCGAGACCCTCGTCGTCGGCGAGGAGAGTCGAACCCCGCGTACACCTAGAAGCTCGGGCGGCAGCTCGAGCACCACCGACGGCAGCGTCTCACGCCGCCCGCGCCCGAGCCCACGCACCGCGTCCGTCCCGATCCGTGCGAGCAACGCCGCGTCCTGAGACAGCCGGCTCTTCGCAAGACTCGGCACCTGCACGGAGATCCGCGCTGGGTTCGCCTCTGGCAGCCCCTCGACCTCCGCATCCGCGACATCCACGCGCACGGGCAGCTCGATCGTTTCCACCACATCCACGTGCGCGACGATGGTCCGTGGCTCACACTCCTCGATCGACACCCCGGTCTCGCGTATCTCGGGAAGCTGCCGCAGCAAGGCCCGCAGGTCCAGCGAGTGGTTCCCGGGCGCGAGACTGAAACCATCCGTCCCCGGCGAGATCAGCACCGGCTGGCGCAACCTGTCACGGAGGCGGTCGATGCCGACTGTGGCACCCGACGCCCTCAAGAGAACCCGTCCGTCCCAGAGGGTGTCCGACTCCACCCAGGTGATCAGCCCCGGCGTCGAACCCGGAACGACCTGCATCGAGGCGACAATCTCCGCACGCTGGACGTTTTCTCCCTCGGCAAAGAGCCAGATCACCGCCGTGACGATCGTCACAATGAGCAGCGTCGGAGCATGCTTGAGCATCACGCGCTCTCCCGCTTCTCGTGGGTGTCGAGGAGTTCTTCGCCGACATCCGCGCGGCTTGCCTCGTGCTCGGCTGCGGACCTGCCAAGCCGCTTGGCCAGTTCGATTCGCAACGCCGCGGGCGTCATCGGCTGCGACAGGCGCCCACGCTCGGCGATCCGGACCGCGCCCGTCTCCTCACTGACGACGACCACCACAACGTCCTGTTCCTTGCTGACGCCAAGGGCCGCACGATGCCGGGATCCCAGGGAGGGATCGGGCATCTCCGACGGATCCGCGAGCGGAAGCTGCACACCAGCCGCGATGATCGTCTGACCGCGGACAATCACCGCCAGATCGTGCAGCGCGGAGCCCGGGAAGAAAATCGTCTGCAAGAGACGGGCCGACAGCGACGCATTCATCAGTGTGCCGCCGCCCGTCTCCAGAATCGCCTTGGCACCCTCCAGACGCTGCACAACGATGATCGCACCGAAGCGTGCCTTGCTCAGATACCCCGCGGCGTCGGAGATCTCTTTCGCCACTGCGGCGATCTCCGACGGAGTCCCTCGGAAGCCGATCTGCGTCTCACCCAGTTTCATCAGCGCACGGCGCAGTTCCGGCTGAAAGACCACGATCAGGCCCAGCGCGATCACGCCGAGCACGCGCTCAAACAGGAAGCCGATCCGAGGAAAGGCGTCAGACCCAGCCAGAATCTTCGCCCCCAGCGTCAGCAGCAGAAAGAGCACCAGCACGCCCTTGAGCGCGCCCGCCGCACGGGTACCCTGCACGAACCTCGCGATCGCGTACACGAAGATCCAGATGAAGGCGAACTCGAGCGCGACCTCCCACCACACATAGGAGGAGAGCCGATCAAGGAGATTGCCCAGCCGCTCGAAGGGGAACACGCCCACAATCCTCGCTCAACGCTTCCACGGGGTACGACCGACATCGCGCCGACGCTGCTCGACCCACCGCCTCCAACAGTCTACGTTCTCGCCGGCCACTTGTTGTCACCCCCTCCATCGGATTGAGAGAAACATGGCCTCAAAAGTCGTCAGATTCGACGCTACCCCCAACCCCAACGCGATCAAGTGCTCGCTCGACGCCCGGATCTCGGACACGCCCCGCTCCTATTTCAAGCCCGAAGAAGCACAGGCCGCCTCCGATACGCTCGCCGTGGCCCTCTTCTCGATCCCGAACGTGACAAACGTCCTCATCCACACAGATTGGATCACGGTCTGCAAGTCTCCAGATGGGCAGTGGGAGCCGATCAAGGCCGCCATTCGCGACATCGTCGCTCGAATCGAGAGCCATGGCCCGTAAGCCCTCGAAGCCCCACCCCGGCGCCCGGGACAAGGCCACGGCCCAAGCCCTTGTCCGCTGGTTCAAGGCAAACGCCCGCGAGATGCCCTGGCGGCCGCGCCCTCTCGGGATCAAACGCGACCCCTACGTCGTCCTCGTGAGCGAGATCATGCTCCAGCAGACGCAGGTCTCCCGCGTCGCGCCCGCCTTCGAGCGGTTCATCGCCCGCTTCCCCACGATCGAGTCCCTCGCCAACGCACCCGAACCGGACATCCTGGCCCTCTGGTCAGGGCTCGGCTACTACCGGCGCGCGAAGATGCTCCACGCCGCGGCTCAAGCCGTCGTCTCCGACCACGCCGGCACCATGCCCTCCACCTCGCACGCGCTCAAGGGGCTGCCCGGCGTCGGGGCATACACCGCCGCAGCGGTCGCCTCCCTCGCCTTCCACGAGCCCACGGCGATGGTGGATGGAAACGTCACGCGGGTCCTGCTGCGTTTCGACGCACGGCGGGCCGGCGCATCCGATCCGAAGGCGATCGCCTGGGCTCGATCGCGTGCCGACGCGCTGATCCGGCACGCTGGGCCCACCCCCGCCCCGACGCTCGCGGGCGAAGCCCTTATGGAGCTCGGCGCCACGGTCTGCACGCCGAGATCGCCTCGCTGCGATGTCTGCCCGCTACGCACATGGTGTGTCGCGCGTGCCACGGGTTTGACCGACACGATCCCTACGCCGAAGCGAACAAAGCAGACCCCGACAGTCCGGGCGGTCAGCATTGTGCTGGAGGATCATGCCGGGCGAGTCGCGATCGAGACACGGCCCGCAAAGGGGATGTGGGCGTCGATGGTGCAGGCGCCGACCATCGAGTGGGCCGACGATTCTCGCGATGCAACAGATGTCGCCCGCGAAGCCCTCGCACTCGGCCCCTCAGCCAAACTCCGCGAGCGAGAACGCTTCACGCACCAGACGACGCACCGGCGATTCGAGTTCACCGTGCTGACGGTCCGCGTCACCGATCGCATGAAACGCTCGATCGAGCGTCAACGACCGGGCCTCTCGTGGGCGACTCGCGAAGCGATCGCGGGCATGGGCGTGTCGAGCGTGCAGGCACGGGTGCTGCTCAACGGTCACTGAGCACCTGGTCCCTTCGCATCACAGCCGCAACCTGATCTCATCCAGAATCCGCTTCGACTCGGCCCTATCACCCACCACGCCCACGCGAACCTGGATCCGGACCTGATCCAAGCCGCGCCGCTCGAGCGCCACCTGCACCGTCTGGCCCTCGCTGCGCTGCGCCGAGAGCTGTCCCTTCTCATCATCACGCGACATCGAGCCGACTCGATACCCGCTCGACTCCAGCACAGTGCGTGCGGCCTCGAACGCGCGTGGCAAGCGCGTCTGCTCGGTCGTGTACATATCGCCCATCACATACGAATACGAATCGCCCGAACCCGAAGAGGAGACCGCGCCCATCGTCTCGCACCCGGAGCCGATCCAGAGCAGGCCCGCCGCCAGCACGCCCGCCCCACTCGCACGCCTCGACACGCTCTGCATGGTGTTGCCCTTCCGGTTCCGGCCCCGCACGTCCGTGCGAGAAGCTCGGTACATTCTTGGATCAATGAAACTCGCGATCCTGATCCCGATCTACAACGAGGAGAAACTGCTGCGGGACGCTGTCGCGCGCCTCGACGCCGTGCCCCCGCCCACCGACCCTGCGAGCAACGAGCGTCTGGTCCGACGCCTCGTGCTCGTGGACGACGGCTCGACCGACGGCACCGGTGCGATCCTCGACGAGCTCGCCCCACGCCCCGATGTGCTCATCGTGCGCCACCCGTCCAACAAGGGCAAGGGTGCTGCGCTGAAGTCCGCGCTGCATGCCGCCCTCGCCGACGGCGCGGACATCCTCCTCATCCACGATGCCGATCTTGAATACGACCCCGCCGACCATGCCTCCGTGCTCGAACCGATCCTGAGCGGGCGTGCCGACGCCGTCATCGGCACGCGATTCCTCGGGCGCTCCCATCGCGTGCTCTACTTCTGGCACTACGCCGCGAATCGCCTGATCACCCTCTTCAGCAACATGCTGACCAATCTCAACCTCTCGGACATCGAGTGCTGCACGAAGGCCCTGACGCGCCGCGTTGCCCAGCAACTGACCATCTCCGAGCCCCGCTTCGGCGTCGAGCCCGAACTGATCGCCAAACTCTCCAGCATCCGGATCTCCTCCTCCGATCACTCGAGCGAAAGCCCTCGCCCCGCGCGGATCTACGAGGTCGCGGTCTCATACGCCGGACGAACCTACGCCGAGGGAAAGAAAATCACCTGGCGAGACGGCATCTCCGCGCTGCGTTGCATCATCGTCTACAACATGCTCCGCTAAGCACCCCACACACGCCACGGAAACCCGTGCGGCACGAGTTCCGGCCGTTGCTGCACCCACCCAACCAGCCACTCGAAAGCGTCCAACAGCCGCGGCCCGGGCCGATTGAACATCTGGTTCCCATCCACAACCGCCACGCGCCCTTGCTTCACGGCGGGCAACTCCCCCCACCACTCCCGCGTCGCCAGCTCTTCCGTGCATGCCCATGCCTGATCCAGCGAGAACCCGCACGGCGCAACCACCAGGAACTCCGGACGAGCGTTCACCAACTCCTCGACTGACACAACCCGCGACGCCCCGGCGACACGTGCCCCCCGCTGAGGACCAGCCGCGGCACCCGAGTCGGCCCGCGCGACCGTTTCATTCCACGGGTGGCGCCCTCCGGCCCGCTCGATCAGCTCGACGGTCCAGTGGCCAGCGCAGAACAGCGGGTCTGTCCACTCCAGAAAGGCGACGACCGGCCCGTCTTCATATGGATTGACGTACTCCTCGGCCCTGAAGAGCCGCTCGCGTAGCCCGACCATCGCCCTATCGCCGCGTGACCCCCACTCCGGCCCCAGAGCGGCCGCGACCCGCAGCAGATCATCCAGAACATCCTCGATGGTCGATGGATTGAGCGACACCACCCGAGGCGGACCGGGGAGAGTGCGCGCTACACGCTCGACCGACGCAAGATCAATGGAACAGACACTGCACACATCCTGCGTCAGGATCACATCCGGCTTGAGAGCCGCCAGAGCCGCCTCGTCCACCTCATACAGGGACCGCCCCGACCCCAGCGAATCTCGCACCGCCCGGTCGATCGCCGAGGGGTCCTTCGAGGGATCGATCTCCCCACCCGGCTTCACCAGAGGCATCACGCGTGCCCTTGTCAACGCCGGGACCGATCGGACTTCGGCGGGGAAGTCACATTCATGTGACCTTCCGACCAGCAACCCCTCGGTACAAATCACCGAAAGCAACTCTGTCGCAGAGGGCAACAGACTCACCACCCGAGGCATCCCCGTTCGATCGGTCTCACTCATGGCTTCATTCCGGGTCTTCCGCGCAGCATTCCCGGCGGACGGGAAGCGTGCGGAGAGGGTATAACTCAAACGCCCCGCGCGCAAACCGCGCAGGGCTCACAGGTTCACGCGGAGATCAGCATGGCAACCAACTCATCCCCCACCTTCAGACGCTCACACCGCTCGGCCGTGCCGGCGTTGGTGCTCGCGTGCGGCGCGATCGCCGCCGGTCATCACGCCAGAGCCCAGGACCTGCCTCCGATCACGCCTCCCGGCGAAGCCCGGAACGACTTTGAGTCCGATGACCAGTTCGTCACACTCGATGCTTTCAGCGAGGGCGTCGAACTCAACGCGCTCATCGAGTACCTCGTGAACGCGCTCGAGATCAACGTGAGCGTCGATCCGTCGCTCTCCGGCACCGTCATGCTCAATGCGCCACTCCGCGTCCACAAGGACGATCTGCTCGGGCTCGTCAACTCACTCCTCGAACAGCACGGCTTCGGCATGACCCGCACCCCGAGCGGCTTCTACAACGTCCTACGAATCGAGAACCTTCCCTCCACACTCGCCGACAGTGCGGGCACGCTCGCCACCACGCGAATCATCCCAACCCCCAACATCGTCCCCAGCATACTCAAGGACACCATCGAAGCCGCAATGCGCGGGCGCGGCACGACCGGAAGCGGAGGCGGCGTCCGCGTCACCTACCTCGACGATCTCGGCGTCATCGTCGCGACCGACACGCCCGGAAACATCCGCGCCATCGAGAACCTCGTCGCCGAGATCGCACGCGAGCGCGCCAAGGTTGCCTTCACACGCCTCGAACTCCGCCACCTCTCCGCGCCCGTGGCCCGCGAACGCGCCATCGCGCTCGTCGGCCAGGAAACCTCCACCGGTGGCCCTCGCCAGTTCGTCGACCCGAATAACCCGCAAGGCGCGACGCGCTTCCTCGATAACCTCTCATCACGCCTCTCGGTTGATCCCCTCGGCAACGCCCTCATCTTCAGAGGACGCCCCGACGAGGTCGAGCAGATCCGCTCCCTGCTGAACGTCATCGACGCGACCAGCACCCTCGCCGCAAAGCGTTACTTCACCGGTTCCGCAACCAACCAGATCGCCGACTTCGCCAAGCAGCGAGGGCTCGGCGAGGTCACCAAGATCCAGACAGGGCCCACCGATCCATTCCAGAACCAGATGCAGTTCCAGATCGATCCCAACACGGGACAACTCCTCCAGAACTCCCGTACTGTCGGTGGGACTGTCATTGTGGCCGACGAGTACCGAGGCCAGATCGTCTACTTCGCAACCCCCGAGCAACAGGCACAACTCGAGCAGCTCATCAAGCAGTTTGACACCGAGGGCGAGCGCATCGTCATCCGCGAATACAAACTCCACCACGCCAACGCCGAGACCGTCGCCGAGATCCTCCTTGGGCTCCTCCAGAGTTCCACGCCCGCCGCGGATTCGCCTCTCCTCAACACCGGCACCGGCCAGTTCCGCCAGAACCAGAACAATCGCAACCGGAACTTCCAGAGGCCCGAGTCCCAGGGTTCGGAGGGCGAGGGCACCTCGCTCGATTCCGACAACGCCTTCGTCATCGCCGACATCGACAACAACCAGGTCCTCGTCAAGGCCCCCTTCGCCCAGCAGTCTGACTTTGCCAAGATCATCTCCAAGCTCGATCTCAGAAGGCCGCAGGTCTACATCGAGGCCAAGATCGTCTCCCTTACCACGAGCGACTCGCTGCGCCTCGCGTTCGAGACCCAGCTCATCAACGCCAACGGTACAGGAGGCGTCGTCAACACGAACTTCGGCCTCTCAACCTTCCCGACCGGCTCCGGACTCAACGACCCCAAGACAGTCTCCACCGCGCTCGGCGGGCTCACGGCCGCCATCATCAAGTCCGACCAGGTCCCCATCATCATCACTGCGCTCCAGAACGTCGCCGAGACCCGCATCCTCTCCAACCCCCAACTCCTCGTCAACGACAACGAGGAGGCCGAGATCGCCAGCATCCGCCAGGAACCTACCACCACCACAAGTCTCGGCGGTGGCGGCACCGGCTCGCGCGATGTCACCTCATTCGGCGGATACGAAGACGCCGGCACAACCCTGACCGTCACGCCGCGCATCAGCGAGGGGGGATACCTCCGGCTCGAATACGCCGTCCAGCTCTCGGCCTTCGACGGCACCGGCTCCGACGGCATCCCCCCGCCCAGGATCGAGAACAACGTCCGCTCCAGCGCGAGTCTTCCCACGGATTTCACCATCGTCGTCGGCGGCATCGAGGTTGACACCAAGCGCAAGACCGTCGTCAAGGTCCCGCTCCTCGGCGATATCCCGCTGTTCGGCCACCTGTTCAGAGACACAAACAAGAACAACGCCTCGACGCGCCTCTATGTCTTCATCACCCCCAGGATCATGCGCGACGAGACCTTCGCCGATCTCCGCCTGCTCACGCGAGGCCCGTACGAGGTCTCCGAACTCGAAGAGGAACTCCCCGACTTCGAGCCCTCGGTCATTCCGCTGATCGATCCCCGCCCCGCCGCCACGACATCCGGCACGCCGATCGGGAGCCGCTGACATGGCAGAGCGCCGATCGCCGTCACGCGCCGCCGCGCAGACCAAGCAGCTCGCACGCCGCGACACTGTGCCCGAGCAGCCCTCCACCGTCGTGAACGACGAGTGGACGCGCCTCGCACGCTCCTTCGACGGCTTCGATCTCACGCCCGACCAGCTCCGCTCCTTCTCCCGCGCGACCGGCTCCGACGATGAGCCGTGGGATGTCCTGCTCTCCATGCTCGCCATCGACGAGCACCAGGCACTCGCCGCGCTCGCCAAACGCACCGGGCTCACCTTCGACCAGGAGCCGAAGCTCGACGACTCGGCCAGCCGTTACTACGAGCTCGTGGCCGGCACGATCTCTCGCGCCCACCACGTCGCGGGCATCGCCTCGGACGACCACGGTTTCACCGTCGCAACCGCCCAGCCCATGCAGCCGGCGATCTTCTCCCTCCTCGAAGACATCCTCCAGGCGCCGGTCCGCATTGTCCTCGCGCCCCGCGCCGCGGTCCAGAATCTCATCAACCGCGGGTACGAACAGCGCGGCGACCTCGTCACCGAGATCATCGACGAGATGCCCCTCGACGAGCGCGCGATCGAGACCGCCGCCGGCTCCATCGGACAGTCCACCGACCTCCTCCAACTCGCGCGCCAGACGCCCGTCATCCGCCTCGTCAACATGATCCTTTTCGAGGCCCTGCGCCGGCGTGCGAGCGACATCCACGTCCACCCGCAGGAGAGCCGCCTCGTCATCCGCTTCCGCATCGACGGCATCCTGCACGATGTCTTCACACCCCCTCCCACGCTCGCCCCGGCCATCAGCTCGCGCATGAAGGTCATGACCGAGCTCGATATCGCCAACCGACACGCTCCGCAGGACGGACACACCTCCGTCCGCGTCGGTCAGCGAAAGGTCGACATCCGACTCTCCTGCATCCCGACCGTCTACGGGGAACGCCTCGTTCTGCGACTCCTCGACCAGACCCAGACCCAGCTCTCGCTCGACGACATCGGCATGACCAAGCAGATGCAGGGCCAGCTGATGGACGTCATCGATCGCCCCACCGGCATGGTGCTCGTCACCGGACCCACCGGCTCGGGCAAGACGACCACCCTCTACGCCGCACTCGGGCGCATCGACCGCGCCACACGCAACGTCATGACCATCGAGGATCCCGTCGAGTACCACCTGGACGGCATCAGCCAGATGCAGGTCAACCCCAAGCGCGGCGTCACCTTCGCGACCGGGCTGCGCGCCCTGCTCCGTCAGGACCCCGACGTGATCCTCGTGGGCGAGATCCGCGACAAAGAGACCGCCCAGCTCGCCGTGCAGGCCTCGCTCACCGGCCACTTCGTGCTCGCCACGCTCCACACCAACGACGCGCCCGGCTCCATCCCGCGCCTCATCGACATCGGCATCGAGCCCTACCTCATCACATCCTCGCTCCTCGGGGTCCTCGCCCAGCGTCTCCTGCGCCGCACCTGCACCGCGTGCGTCGGCAAGGGCACGATCAACGACCATCAGCGCTGCGAGCGCTGCTTCGGCACCGGATACCGAGGCCGACTGGCCGTCTACGAGTTCATGCACATCGACGACACCCTCCGCCGGCTCACCGAGTCGCGCGCCGACGGCGTCTCGCTGCGCGAGGCCGCGATCGACGCCGGCTTCAAGCCCATGCGCGAGGACGCGATGCACAAAGTCGAGATGGGCGTCACCGACCAGTCAGAGGTCTATCGCGTCCTGCACTAGAGCGGCTTCAATCCATACGTAGCGTCCAGAGCTGGCTGCGACATCGCATGGCGTTGTCGGCCTGCATCGGCGTATCACTGCGGATACGCCATTTTCGGCCTTCGCGCCCTGCTTTGTCTCGCCGACGCTCGGGACGCTACGCCTGAACTTCAACCGCTCTTGTGACCGTGGTGACACCGCACCCGGCAAAGCCGCTCCGCAGTGCGGATCTCCACCGAGCTTTGAGTGCCGCATGCGTCTTCTGGCCTCATCGACGACGCCTGGGCACCATCAGCGACGCGAGCGCGAAGACCCCGACAGCACCCGGCGCGGGGATGATGTCCACATAGAAGTGGAAAAGCCCGTCGCCGATGTTCAATCCCGTGACACTGTTGGCGACGCGCCCGATGACATAGAGGTCCCCGTTATCGCCGAGGGACACGTCGCTGATCGTGCTCAGGAATGCGTTGTCGTTGATCAGCCCATCACCGTTGATGTCGATCCCCTGCGCGAACGGGCTGCTCGGCCCGGATGTGAGGAAGACGTAGGGCTCGGCGGCACCGCGCGGATCGATCGTGATCACATACTGGCCCGTGGTCGATATCCGAGACACGATGACCACATCGCCATTCCCGTTGATCCCCACATCCTCGATGCCGGTGAACGTCCCAGCCAAACCGGACGGAAGGGGCGTGGTGTTCGTGAGGACCACCTCGCCGTTCACCATCAGGAAGGTCTCCAAGGCCGTGGTCGACGACCACACAAACCAATCCCCCTTCTCGTTCATACCCATGTTGTCCGACGATGCAATCGTCGAAAGGCCCAGCCCGCTCAGCCCGGCGATCGGAGCCCCGGCCTGTAGCTGCACACGCCCATCCACGACGATCACTGAACTGTTGGATGGGAGGGCGAGTGAACCCCGCGTGATATAGCGAGCCCCGTCGTCAGACACATGGAACGTGCGGGTCGTGAGCCCGGTGAGAAGCGCGTTGGTTCCGCCCAACTGGCCGCTCGGCGCGAGCGTGCCGCCCTGGAGGTACGGCGTAACGCTGGCCGCATCAGAACCACGGAAGATGAACTCGTCCTTATCCGATGGAATCGATCCGCTCGTCCCGCCGTCTCTGAAGTAGACGCGTCCGAGGTTATCGATCGCCGCGGCGTCGTTCGTGGAGCCGTACCGCTCTCCACCCAGGCCGGGAATCAGGTCCCCTTCTCGTGCCATGATGGAGTACAGCCCGCTTGACGCGGTGTACTTGACGACCATCTCGTCGGTCGATGATGTCGCCGGGCCGAACTGCCCAGAGAATGCGAAGTCGCCACGATCGTTGATGAACATAGTTCGTTCGGCGGTGGTGTTGAACCAGCCCAGGCCCAGGCCGGGCAGAATGTCATTCTCCGGTACGAGCGTCGTGATCCCGTTCCTGTTGCCCGTCACAAAGAAGGTGTCACGCGTGGTCGGCGCGGTCGTGGCATTGGCTCGGATCGCCCAGAGCGAGCCGTTCTGGCTCACGGTGAACCCATCAAGGAAGCTCGTGAACGTCACACCCGGTGTGCCCGGAACTTGTGAGGCCGGAAATGCCGGGTTGCTGAAGAGCAACGTCGTGGCAGGAAGCTCCGCAGACGCCAGAACCGCAGGCAGACCAACGATCGCGAACACCACACACGCACGGATCTTCATCTGTTATCCCCTCTCTGAAATGCTCACACGCACAGCTCATCACAATGATGAAGTCGGTGAAGAGAGACCATAGCCGACGCTCGAGTGTGTAGCAAGACAAATGTTTGCACACAGACGTCCCATAATCACAGTGGTAATCGTTCATCGTTGTTGTTTCTGGACGAATGACTCCATCGTGACCGCCGTAGCATGCTCCATGCTCTCCAACCCGCTTCAAGGCCACGAGCTCCCCAACTCACCCCTGCCCTCTCCCCTCGCTGTCCACTGGCAGCACGACCCCAGCGTCTGCTTTCTCAACCACGGCAGCTTCGGCGCATGCCCCACGCGCGTCCTCCAGGCCCAGGTACGCTACCGGAACCGCATGGAAGCCGAGCCCATCCGCTTCTTCGTTGAAGACTCGTGGGACCTGCTCGATCGCGCCCGCGCCGCCCTCGCGACCTTCGTCGGCGCACACGCCACCGACCTCGTTCCGATCCCCAACGCCACCATCGCCGTCGCCACGGTCCTCCACCACCTCGCCCGCACCGGCTTCCTCGGCGCGGGCGATGAAGTTCTCGCCAACGACCACGAATACCCCGCCTGTCTGAACAACCTTCGCGCTGTCTGCGCCATGGTCGGAGCCGCCCCCGTCATCGCGCCGATCCCCTTCCCGATCCGCTCCGCCGATCAGGCCTTCGACGCCATCATGTCGAGGGTCACGCCCCGCACCAAGGCCGCCCTCATCAGCCATGTTACGAGTTCCAGCGGCCTCATCCTCCCCGTCGAGCGCCTCGTCGCCGCGCTCGAAGCCCGAGGTGTCCGAACCATCATCGACGGAGCCCACGCCATCGGCATGCTCCCCGATCTCAACCTCAACACCCTCAACGCCTCGTACTACACGAGCAACTGCCACAAGTGGCTCTGCACGCCCAAGGGGTGCGCCTTCCTCTGGATCCGCGGCGACCTCCAGCACAACTTCCGCCCACTCGTCCTCTCAAACTTCGCCGAGAAGCCCAAGCCCGGCCGCCCCCCGCTCCACACCGAGTTCGACTTTGTCGGCACCAACGACATCACGCCCTTCCTCACCATCCCCGACGCCATCGAGTTCCTCTCCACGCTCATTTCAGGCGGCATTCCCGCCCTCCAATCGCACAACCGCGCCATGACGCTCCGAGGGCGCGACGCGATCTGCACTCGGCTCTCCATCCAACCGCCAGCCCCCGACGACACGATCGGCAGCATCTGCACGCTCATCCTGCCGCCGCACGACCCCGCGCGCCGCGCATCGCTGTCAACACGCCCGAGCGCGTACCACGATGCGCTCCAGGACTCGCTCCTCTCCCGTTGGCGCATCCAGGTCCCCATCTGGTCAGTCGCCGACGGGCCGCGCACCGTCCGCATCAGCGCGCATGCGTACAACGCACCCGGGCAATTCGAGTACCTCGCCGCCGCACTCGAAGCCGAGCTTGCGCGGGAAAGGTCATCACTATGACAGCCGCTGATGCACGGCCCTCAGAACAGGCATGGATCCGACCCGTCACGCTCGCGGGCCGGCACGTGCGTCTCGAACCCCTCACTCCCGCGCACGCCCATGACCTCCACGCCGGCACACCCCTCGACACCTTCCGCTACTTCACCTTCGGACCCGAGAACCACACCGAAGCCGCCATGCGCGCCTTCATCGAGCGCCTCATCGCCGATCCGGGCCGACTCCACTTCGCAGTCATTGATCTGGCCTCCTCCCGCGCTGTCGGCTCCACATCCTTCTACGACATCAGGCCCGCGCACCGCGGAGCAGAGATCGGCTTTACCTGGTATGCCGAAACCTCCCGCGGCACCGCCGTCAACCCCGAATCCAAACGCCTGCTTCTCTCACACGCCTTCGACACGCTCGGTGCCGAACGCATCGCGTTCAGGACCGACGCCCGCAACCTGCGCAGCCGCGCCGCACTCGCCAAACTCGGCGCGACGCAGGAAGGCATCTTCCGTCGCCACCTCATCATGCCCGACGGCGCATGGCGCGACAGCGTCTACTTCAGCATCCTGCGCGACGAATGGCCCGCGGTCCGCGACGCGCTCGACGCCCGACTCGCCCGCTCCACCGAGGCCTCGCCATGAAACCCGCAAGAACTCCGCATGACCTCGCCTCCCGCGCCACCATCAAGATCCGCCTCAAGAACATCTCCCAACTCTTCAACTCTCTTGACCCCTCCCCCTTCATCGAGAAAGACCTCGACGCCGACGCCGAGGCCTTTATCGAGGGGTGGGCCGCAGAGTCCCACCACGATGCGCAGCTCCGACTCGTCCTTCACATCGAAACACCCGTCGAAGATCCGGCCGCCCGTGAAGGCATCATCGATGCCATCCACAACTTCTTCGCGTACAAAGCCGAGAACACCCGACGCGAACTCCGACACCTCCTTGGCGTCGGACGTCTCTCACTCCTGATCGGGCTGCTCTTCGTGGCCATCTGCATCGCCGCCGCACAGGGCATCAGCGGCCTGTGGCAGGGCACCATCGCCGAGATCGTCGGCCAGAGTCTCATCATCGTCGGCTGGGTCGCCATGTGGAGACCCCTTGAGATCTTCCTGTACGACTGGTGGCCCATCGCGCGCCGAGCCCGCCTCCACCGCCGCCTCAGCACTATGCCCATCGACTTCGCGTCCACCGGACACTGATCACAACTCTCGTTGTGCATCGCCGAATGCCCAATGCCTCACGCCCACCCTCTCACGCGATCGTCATCGTCGGCGGATCGAGCGGCAGCGACCTCGCGTATTCAAGATACGACTCGATCCCACGCTTGAGCTCGATCATCGAGTCCGACGGGAATTTCTCGGTCAACGCCCGCGCGACCTCGAACGCCGCGACGCATTCGACCACCACGCTCGCCGCCGAGACCGCGCAGATATCCGACCGCTCGTACTGGCTCATCTCCGGCTGCTTGGTGTTGAGATCGACCGAGGGCAGCCCGCGCAGGAGCGTCGAGATCGGCTTCATCGTCGCCTTGACCACCACCGGCTGGCCGTTGGTGATCCCACCCTCTGTCCCGCCCGCGTTGTTGGTATCCCGCGTGAATCCCAGCGTGTGATCCCCGCGTCGCGCCGGATCGAAACGGATCGGATCGTGCACCGCCGACCCAGGCCTCGACGCGCACGCACGCCCGAGCCCGATCTCCACCGCCTTCATCGCCTGCACGCCCATCACCGCGTACGCCAGACGCGCATCCAGTCTCGTCCGCCAATCCATGCACGAGCCGAGCCCCGGCGGACACCCGAAAATGTGTGCCTCGACGATCCCGCCGATCGTGTCCTTGTCGATCTTCGCCTGCCGGATGATCGCGCACTGACGCTCCGTCACGCGCTCGTCGGGGCAATACGTCTCCGAGGCGTCCCGCCTTTCGCGCAGCGACCTCCAGTTCTCCTCCGTCACCTCCACTTCCGTCCCAGCGTCCAGAATCTGGCGAACAAACCCGAACACCTCGATCCCCACCTCGCGCAACAGACACTTCGCCACCGCGCCCGCCGCCACCCGTGCCGCCGTCTCACGCGCACTCGCCCGCTCCAGCGTCTCGCGGCAGTCCGTCGTCAGCCACTTGATGCTCCCCGCAAGATCCGCGTGCCCGGGCCTGGGACGATACACAGGGGGCGTCCTCGCCCCGTCGTCCATCCGCGAGTCCTTATTCACCACCCGCATGCAGAGGGGCGAAGCGATCGTCTTCCCCTGCCGCGTCCCGGCAAGGAACTCGACCACGTCACGCTCGATCCGTTGCCTCCCGCCCCGCCCGTACCCCCCCTGACGACGCAGCAGCTCGCCGTTGATCAGGTCCAGATCGAGCGTCAGACCCCGCGGCAATCCCGTGAGGATGGTGATGAGGGCGGCTCCGTGTGATTCCCCGGCAGTCTGGTAGTCAAGTATCGGCATGGGCTTAGGGTACGGCAGCGAAGCGAACGAGAGCAGCCGAGTCGGTGCAGCCGACGCGTATATCTACCCCGTTCGCTGGCCGGCGACACCTGTCTGTCTGGCATCAATGCAAGTCGTCGCCGATCTCAATCGCGGAAGCCCACACATCGCCCACGGAGTGTTGCGTCGTTCATAGTGCCGACGCACCGCGCCCCTCCCCCGCGGCACACTCGATCAGGCCTTCCCCATCCGTCTCACCACTTGAACATCTGCAGCACGTTCGCGTGGTCGTCCGTCCAGACCGGTGTCCGCTCATTCGGCTCGAAGACCCACCAGTCACGCCGGTCCGCACCCTTGGCGAGCAGCGGCTCCAGGTCACGCGCCTCGCGCCCGATCGCCACCCACACGCTCGTCCACGCGTCCGTCGCCAGTTGTTTCGGAGACTGGTGCGCGCACGACACGACCTTCAACCCCAGCGAGGCCGCGATCCCCACCAGCGGCGGATTCAGATTGACGTGCCTGTTCGAGATGTGCAGCGTCAGCACGCCGCCCGGCGCAAGCTTCTTCATGTACAGCTCGATCGCCTCGCGCGTGATCAGGTGAACCGGGATCGCGTCCGAGCTGAACGCATCCACAACGATCAACCCGTACGAGCCGTCCGGTGCCTCCGCGATCTCTCGGCGCCCGTCGCCGATGATCACGTTCACCGTCGCCTTTGAATCGCTGAGATACCGGAACCACTTGGTGTTCCGCGCGATGCGGTCCACCGCCGGGTCGATCTCATAAAAGTCGTGAACGTCTCCCGGGCGCCCGTACGCCGCGATCGCGCCCGTTCCCATGCCGATCACCGCCACGCGTTGCAGCATCGGCCCCTCCCGGTACACATACAGAAGATCTCCGAGCGGCCCGTCCGGGTGGTAATACGTCGTCGGCAGGTCCCGCAACTCGGGAATCATGAACTGCGTGCCGTGCGTCGTGGTCCCGTGACGCAGCGTGTGCATCGCGCCGTCCATCGACTCCAGCACCCGCAGCACGCCGAAGAACGTGCGTTCCTTGTGCAGCACCTTGAACGTCGGCTCGATCGACACAAACGCGTACACCAGGATCGCGACGGCGCAGAGCGAGAACCGCAGCGGCCTCCCCACCGCCAGGAAGCACGCGATACAGGGCAGCCCGACCGTCATCGCCTTCACCAGCCACCCGCCCTGAAGATCCATCCCCCCCAGCCGGAAGACCCACTGCATCGCGGGCAACGTCCCCGCTGCGATCAGCAGCACACCGAGCGGCACAGCAACATCCAGCATGCGCGAGCGCACCGACCGGGCGACAGCACCCGGCGCGATCCTCGACATGCACGCCAGCCCGATCGCGATCGGATACTCGTACACGTCGTTGAACGCCAGCGGCGCGACCAGCGCGTTGAAGATCCCGCCCAGCACGCCACCCACCGCGATCCACAGATAAAACTCGGTCAGACGAGAAACCTCCGGGCGCGCATCAGCCAGCCGCTTGTGGCACAAGAGCGACCCGAGCGTCATCAACAGCACGTGCAGCCCGATCAGCATGGCGATCGGCTCCCGCGCGTGCATCAGGAACGCCACGCCGATCGCCACCACGATAAACGGCAGCAGCTTTGATAGAGACTCCGTCGGTACGAGCTCACGCTTCGAGAACGCGATGATGAAGGTCAGCAGGTAGATCGCCAGCGGGATCACCCACAAGAGCGGGATCGCCGCGATATCCGTCGAAAGATACTGCGTCGTGCCCAGCGTCAGACTGGAAGGGACGAACGCCAGGAAGACCCACCACCCGCGCCGCTTCCACGTGACCGGCGAGGCATCCAGCGTCGGTGCTGCAGGAGACTTCCCAGCGCGGCGCGCCTGCCGCGACGGCGCACGCACCACCGCTTGCGCCATCACCACGCCGCACACGATCAGCAGCGGCGCGAGCGCGCCGAAACCCACCGCCCACCACACCCCCTGATCCCGAAGCCCCATCAGGGGCTCGATCGCCAGCGGGAACCCCAGCAATCCGATGAAACTCCCCGCGTTGCTGGCCCCATACAGAAAGTACGGGTCCGACGCGCTGGGATGCCCCGTCCTCGCGAACCACGACTGCACCAGCGGACCCGTCGTCGAGAGCAGGAAGAACGGACCTCCGACCATTGTCGCGAGAAGCCCGAGCAGCCACAGCGTCTCGCCACCCTCCGTTGGCAACGCCACACCACGCGGCACAACAATCGGCAGCGTCGCCGATGCCAGCACGATCACCGCCCCGTGAATCGCGACTTGGGCCCACTTCGACTTCAAACGCGACAAGGCGTGCGCATACGCATATCCGCACAGCAACAACGCCTGAAAGAACACCATGCAGGTGTTCCACACCGCCGGGCTGCCGCCCAAGAGCGGCAGAATCCCCTTCGCCGCCATGGGTTGCACCATGAACAAGAGAAGTGCGCTCAGGAAGATTGTCATCGCAAAGAGGAAGAGCATGGGGCAAGAGACTACACGCGACAGACCCCTACGCCAAGCGTTCGGGCGATTTCCGGGCGTAGAACCTACACTCTGCTCACAAGAACGGCCCCGAATGACGACCGACGCACACCCAGTGAACCCGGGCACGCCCCCACACGCCACTCGACGCTTCGACGCCGTGATCTGCGACATCGACGGATGCCTCAGCCCCGAACACTCCGGGCCGATGGATGTCCCGTCGCTCGCGAAAATCGCCGCCCACAACCACCTCGCCCAGGACCAGCACGACCGCCCGGTCGTCACGCTCTGCTCCGGGCGCCCGCAGCCCTTTGCGGAGGCGATGTGCCGCCTGATCGGAAACCGGACCCTCCCGATCGTCTGCGAGAACGGCGTCTGGATGTACGACCCCATTACCAACGAGTACCTGATGGACCCCGCCATTACCGAGCATCACCTCGAGATGGTCGCCGAGGCATCCCGCTGGGTCCGCACCGACCTCGGGCCTCGGGGCGTGGCGATCCAGCCGGGAAAGGCCGCTTCGATCTCGCTCTATCACCGGGAGACGGATGTGCTGCGCGGGCTGTTACCGGAGATTGAGCGCGTGTTCGCGCGTGAGGGGTGGGGGCTGCGGGTGTCCATGACGTGGCTGTACATCAACTGCGATCTCGCGCACGTGAGCAAGGCAACGGGGATCGCCCGCCTGAAACAGCGAACCCGCCTCACACGCGAACGGCTCGCCGGCATCGGCGACACCACGAGCGACCTTGCCATTCGAGAGCACGTGGCCTGGTTCGGGTGCCCGAGCAACGCGCAGAATGAGCTCAAGAGCCGCGCGGACTTCGTGGCGAGCAAGCCGGAGGCGGAGGGGGCGTTGGAGATACTCTGCAGAGTGAGCGTTTAGGGCGAGCCCAACTTTCTTCGAGATTGGACTTGCTTCCGCCCTTGGCCGATGTAATCTATGGAAACCCCATTCGCGGGAGACTTTGTTATGCGTGCAACCCACTCCATCCTGCCGCTGAACGTCTGATCGACCGCTCGGACGTATTCGTCCGAGTATGCCGTCGCTCCTTCGTGAGCGCGCAGCAAGCCGTCGATCTTTGGTGTTCCCACTCCAATAGCGTTGATACCAGCATCCACTGATCCCTGCGCGGAGGCATTGTCTCGCGCGCCCGGAGTTGTTCTGCACATGAAGCGCCGCACCATGCGGGGCCTGCGCGATCTCTGCGCACTTCCCGCCGAAGAAGACGGTCTTGACCCACGTCGTGACCGCAAGGACCAATCCCGCTCCAAAGCAAGCCGCAAGGGCCTGTCGCTTTGCAAACAGGCCATGCGGGCTCTTGACCTCGAACTGGCGTTGTGGCCTTGGGCCATCGATATCGGACTCATGATTGTCGCCGTGGAGCCCGCGCCGGACGCGTCGTGCCTCCGCGTGTATCTGGTTTGGGCAGACGCCAGTCTCGGGCGTCTGGACGTGCTCACCCGCATGGGTGGGCGTGCTCCCGCGCTCCGTGCGGCCGTCTCGCACGCGATCACGCGCAAGCGTGCGCCGCGCCTGGAGTTTGAGGCCGCGCCGCCGGGCACAGTGTTCAACTCCGATTTCGAAGAGGGGGGCCACGATGACCTCGAATGACCATCACACTGCTTCCGTTCATTCCTGGCTTGCCGGTCAATTGGATGCCGAGGCCAAGCAGCAGCTCGCGGCCGCAGCGTCGCTCCCGGATGTCCGACGCGTCATCGTGCTTCCCGATGCCCACGCGGGCGCGCGGGTTTGCAACGGATGCGTTGTTGCAACTGAATCTCTCGTGTATCCCGACGCGGTCGGGCGCGACATTGGGTGCGGCTACACCGCGGCGATGCTGCGGGGATCCACCGACTGGTGCGACGAACGCGCCAGTCTTCGCGAGATTCTGCATCGCATTGGCGCGGGGGTTCGCATCTTGCGTCAAACATCTCTTGACGGAGCGCCACTTCCAGATTCTCTGGATCCGGAGGCGCTTTCCGTCATGACGCTGCGGTCCGCCGCCAGACGGGACGGACGTATTCAGCTTGGGACGCTTGGGCGCGGCAACCACTTTGTCGAAGTTCAGCGCGACGATGAGGGGCACGCGTGGCTGATGGTTCACAGCGGATCGCGGGGGATCGGAGAGGCAATCCATGCGCACCACTCCCGAGGCGCGGCAGTCGGAAGGCGAGCCGCACTCCTCGGAATCGACCGTGACGGGCCGGATGGTCGCGCGTATATGGGTGATGCGTTGTGGGCCGCACGCTGGGCATCGGAGAACCGAAAGCGCGTCATTGATGCTGCGGCCGATGCCATCGCCTCTGTCGCGGGCACAACGCTCGATCGTGCGTCGCTGATCGACTCTCCACATAACACGATCGCGTCGGAGCATTTCGGAGGGCGAGAGTTGCTCATCCACCGCAAGTCTGCGGTACGGGCCCGGGCGGGAGAATCGGTGTTGATTGCCGGATCCGCCGCGACGTTCAGCGTCCATGCGATCGGCATGGGATGCGCGGCGTCGCTGGACTCGTGTGCTCATGGGGCGGGTCGTGCGCGTCGGCGGGCCGAGGCCGCGAAGCGTTTCAGCCCACGCGAGGTTGCGCGTCAGTATGGGAGCGTTGTGTTTGATGAGCGTCTGGCGGAGCGGCTGCGAGATGAGACACCGGGCGCGTATCGAGACTTGCGTCCGGTGCTCAAGGCACAGCGAGACTTGGCACGCACAACGCGGCGGGTTGTGCCGCTCGTGAGTTTCAAGGGGGTGTAGCGGGGAGCATCGCATGCAGGCGAAACGGCGAAGGATGCTGCGCTCATACAATTCCTGTCATGGACCCCGACGACAAGGTCTGCCTCTGCTTCCACGTCTCGCTGCGCAAACTCCGCACCTATCTCCGCGTCCACAACCCCACAGTCCCCTCGCTCCTGTCCGAGTGCTTCGGCGCGGGCACGGGGTGCCAGTGGTGCGTCCCGTTCCTCAAGCATCTCCACGCCCAGCACCAGCAGGGGGTCGAGCCCGACCTCAAGGTCTCGCCCGAGCAGTACACAAAGGCACGGCTCTCGTTCCACAAGTCGGGTGAGCGCGACGCCGAGATTGTCCGTGGAGCAACGCAGGAACCGGACGCCGATCATCCGGCGCAGACGTAGTACAGGTTGATGATGTCGTGCGGCAGCTCGTGCACCGACACCTCGCGGAACGCCGCGTCCGCAAGCATCGAGAGCGCGAGCTCCTTGCCCCACGCCGCGCCAAGCCCGGGCCCCCCTCCCGCCAGCGAGACGCTCATGCAGTGCATGCAGGAGATCGTGTACGTGAACGGCCCGAGCGGCAGATCCATGTTGTCCGCGACCGCGCTGCGAGCCCGGATGTCTTGCATCAAGAAAAGCCCGCCCGGTCGCAGGATCCGCCGGATGTTCGCCAGCACTTCCGCCGGACGCGACTGATCGTGGATCGCGTCGAACGCCGTCACAAGATCAAACTCGCCAGACTGACCGAAACTCGTCACGTCACCCGTGACAAGGCGCACATTCCCCAGCCCACGCGAGCTCGCCTCGCGCATCCCCGCCTCGATCGCCACACGCGAGAGGTCGACGCCCTGGAACTCACTCCGCGGGAACCTCGCCGCGAGATGGACCATCGCAAGACCCTTCCCGCACCCCACATCGACAACCCTCGCGCCATGCTCCAGACGCTCAACCAGCCCCGGCACCAGCGGCAGGATGTGCTCGTCCAATCCTCCGATCGTGGTCTGGTTGCTCTCCTCGGCCATGACATCGTGAAAGCGCTCCCCATAGGCCTCGTACGAGATTCCCTTGCCGTGCCGAAACGCCTCGACCACGAGGTCCTCGACGCTCCCCAGCACCGAGAGCCACTGCGCAGTTCCCGCGAGATTGTTCGGAGACGATGCACGCGTGAGCAATGCCGCATGCTCGGCGGGCAGCACGTACGTCCCATCCTCTCGCTTGTGCAGCACGACTCCCCCGGTCACCATCGCTCCAAGCCATTCACGAACATACCGCTCGCTCAGCCCCGCCTCGAAAGCGATATCCGCCGATGTCGCCGGCTTTCCACCCAACCGACCCATTGCATCCAGCAAGCCCGTGCGATGCCCGACAGAGATCATCAGCATGATCGCCCCACCATTCAGCCACCCGAGAAACCTCGCTCCGAACTCATCCGTTGACAACGTGGGATTCGCGCCGGCATGCTGCATGCACATCGCAAGGCCTTCCTTTCGTTCAGCCGACCCGCACGCGCTCACGCGACCACGCTCGGCCCGGGGACCATACCGGATGCGCCATACGCACATCCCCGTCCCCACTTTCAATGAGAAAGACGCCGCCGGACACGTCCGACAGCGTCCATTCACACCATTTCACCATTCAATCGCGCCGCTCACGTCGGCTCGCCACCCTCACCGCCAGCAGAACCGCCGCCCGCGTTGCGATCCCCGCCCCCACCCCCTCCGCCACGCCGCGCCACCGGCTTCGCGTCCCGCTCCGCCAGCTTCCCGAGCGCGGACGGAAGCTCGATTCCGGCCTGCTTCGCGAGCTCATGCAGGCGTGGCAGCGAACCGACAAGCCCCGACAGGAAGTCCGCCGTGGTGTTGCGTCCCCCCTCGCCGCTTCCCGTGTCCCAGACCGTGATTTTGTCGATCTTCAGCCCCTGGATCGCCTTCACCTGGTGCTCGACGAGGTTCGGCAACTGCTCGATCAGGAGCAGGGTCGGGCCGACCGCCGGGTCGCTGCCGCACGCCTCGATCAACTTCCGGTACCCCTCCGCCTTGGCCTCCATCACCTGCTTGACGCCCTTGGCCTCCGCCTCGTACTTGGCGAGAATCGCGTCCGCCTCGCCCTGCGCCTCACGCCGCACCTTCTCCGCCTCTGCCTCCGCAGCGATCTCGATCCGGCGCTTCTCGATCTCCTGCGGCGCGATCTGGTCCCTGGCAAGCCGTGCCAGCTCCTCGTCGCGTTGCGCCAGCATCACCGCTTCCTGCGCCTTGGCCTGGGCGACCTGGGACCGCTTCGTGGCTTCGGCCTGGATCTCCGCCAGCTTCGCGTTGCTCTCGGCGATTGTTGCACGCGACATGTTCTCGCCCGTCGTCGCCGTTGCCTCCGCCTCCGCCACGCGGATGCGCTGCTCCTGCTCCGCGAGCTTCTTGGCCGCGACCGTCTCCGCCTCGCGCTGCGCCACCGCGATCTCGCGGTTCCGCTGCGCCTCGACCTCGCCCTTCACGGCCTCGGCCTCGTACGCCGCGACCTTCACTCGCTGCTCCTGCTCAAGGTTCTTCTGCGCTTGGATCGCCGTGGTCTGCTCGCGCGTCACGTTCACCGTCTTCTCGCGCACCGCGATCGCCTCGCCCGTCGCGCCCGACTGCTCCTGCTGCGCAACTTCCACCTTCGCGCGGTTGATCGCCTCCGCCGCGGCCCGCTTGCCGATCGCCTGGATATACCCCGATTCGTCCGTGATATCTCGCACGTTCACGTTGATCAGCACAAGACCGATCTTGTTGATCTCCTGCTCCACGTTCTCGTTGATGAGGTGCATGAACTTCTCGCGATCCTTGTTGATCTCCTCGATCGTCAGGGTCGCGATGACAAGGCGAAGCTGCCCGAGGATGATGTCCTGCGCCTGGTCCCGCACCTGCTGGGGCGAGAGCATCAGCAGACGCTCCGCAGCGAGATTCATAAGCATCGGATCGGTCGAGATACCCACCGTGAACGTCGATGGCACGTTCACGCGGATGTTGTTCAGCGACAGCGCACCCTCCAGCGGGATATCGATCACCATCGGCTCCAGCGACAGATACGCAAAGTCCTGGATCAGAGGCCACACGAACGCGCCGCCGCCGTGCAGACACCGCGACGCCTTGTTCGTTCCCACCTTTCCGTAAATCACCAGGATCCGATTCGACGGACACCTGCGATACCTCGTCGCCAGCAGGATCACGACAAACATGAACAGCAGCAGAATCGCACCGATGATCCCGAAGAACCAGGCCGGGTTTGCGCTCCGCGCCGGAACAGCCGCAATTACGCTCAGAATCTCGTTCATCCGTCCAGACCTCCCTCATCAGCGCTCGCGCGCCGTGCCAATTCTCTTCCGCTCATCTCACGCCTGCGCGGGACTTACCCGGCCGGGACCACGAGCACCGTGTTATCGCTGTTCACCTTCACGACCCTGACCCGCGACGATGTGGGCAGCCCCTCGCCCTCCGTGATCGCGTTCACGATCCGCTGACGCCCGCTCACCACGATCCTCACCTGGCCGCGCCCCGCACCCGCGCCGGGAACCGTCACGTACACATCACCCTCCACCCCCATCGCGCTCCGCATCGAGACCGTCCCGTCGCTCTGCAGCGCCAGCAACCCCCGCAGCAGCATCGCCAGCACCCACACCATCAGCACGCCGCCCCCGATCGCGCCGACGATGCTCATCATGATCCCCGCGTTCAACCCGTGATACACACCAAGCCCGCCCCACCCGAAACCCATGCAGAACGCCGCGATGCTCTGCAGCGACAACGCCTTGAACGCCCCCGTGCTCTCGCTCCCGTCGAGCGCACCATCAGACGGAGAGTCGATGTCCGTGTCGAGATCCATCGTCTCACCGCCCACGAACATCAGCACCAGCTTGAGAATGAAAATCAGCGTCCCCGCAACCGCAGGAACACCGAACCACGCCGCCTGACCTGAGATAAACATGTCGAGCATGGCCGACCTCCGGTGCCGCATCGTACCAAGAGCGGCCCCGGAGCCGCCAACCGCACCCCCGCGGCCGCCCAGCCCGGTCACCTTCCGCTCGTCCCATTACTCGGAGACCCCCAGCCGCAGTTTCAAACCCTTGCCGGCCCGCACTTCCGACACGATGCTCACGCCGGCCACACCTCACCCTCAATGAACTCCACCGAGTTTCCCGCAGGGTCGCGCACATACAGCGACCTCCCCCGCTCCATGCCGTCCAACGGCTCCCATTGGACCTCCTGCTCGATCTCAACTCCCGCGTTCACCATGCGCTCCCGCCACGCTTCATACGCCCCACGCTCGATAGAGAACGCGACGTGCCCCTCGCCCGTCGCCCCGTGCGTCGGCACCATCGGGTGACCACGCCGCGTTACGCTCGCCCGGAACACGAGCAAGACCTGCGATGCACTCACCCGAAACCCGCGGCTGCGCTCCTCAACCCTGCTCACCATCCGCAGCCCCACCACCTCGCGATAGAACCGCTCCAGCGCGTCAAGATCCTCGCCGTACAGAACCGTCTCATGAATGCCTTGAGGGCGCACGCTCATTTGTCTTCTCAACTACCGGATCACAACCGCTGATCAAACACGACAATACACGCCTATCAGCCCGCTCGCCGCTCCACGAGCCGCGCCACCTGGAACTCAAGCCGCTTCACCTCGCGCGCCACCGCGTTCCGGTTCATCAGCATCCAGTACCACAGCTTGAGCATCGCGATGCTCTGTGTGCTGAAGAGAAAGATGACTGCCCACATGATCATGCCCCGAGCGTCGGGCGCATCGAAGAATCGCACGCCAGCCCAGACCGCCAGCCCGAAGAACGCGAACATGACCGGCATCGCAAGCAGGTTCAGCCACCAGTTCCGCCCAGCCATGGCCTCCGTCACCTGCGTCAACAGCGGCAGTTCCGTTGCCCCCGACCGCATGGCTCGATGGATTGCCTCATCCATCTCCCGCTCGCTCATCCCGTCCTGGTTCGCATTCATCTTGCTCTCCTTTCGAGTATGGCCCTGAGTTCGGCACGAGCCGCGTGCAGCCGCGACTTCACCGTGCCCGCCGGAACCCCGAGGCACGACGCGATCTCAGCAATCCCGAGCCCCGCGCCATAGTGCAGCCCGAGAATCTCTCGCTGCGCCGGCCCCAGGGTTGCGATCGCCTCTCGCACCTCGGACCGCTCGTCAAGGTCGCTCGCCGATGCCGTTCGGTTCACGATTCGCTCACCCAGATCCCGTGCCCGCCCGCGTTCAGCCCGGCGCGCACGCCGATCCCGACGCGCAGCGTCCGCGCACTTGTTCGACACAAGCCGCAGAATCCACGCTGGAAACCGAGCAGGATCCCTCAGCCGCCCGATGTCCCGCGCCGCCGCCATCCACGCCGCCTGCACGGCATCGCGCGCCGAATCCTCACGCCTCGTGATCCCAAGCGCAAAGCCCAGCAGCCGACCGTTCCAACGCGCCACCAGTTCCGCAATCGCGCCCGGCTCCCCATCCTGCGAGCGAATCACCAGCCACTCGTCGTAGATCTGGTCGGGCATCCGCTCCGGCGTGCGATCCATGGTCCCCATTCTGACAGAGAGTCGTCCGCCCGGCACGCCGGTTCACAAATCCGGAACCGAATCTCCTCCGATCATGTCGCCTCGCTCATCGCTTCATCACGATCGTCACCCGCGCGAACGCCAACCCCTCGATGCTCTCCGCTGGCACAATCCGCGTCTCCTCGTCCTGCTCTTCCCACGCCTTCCGCTCGGCGGTGATCAGCGCGTCGCCCTCGATCCATATCGTCGCCCAGGCCTGCTTGAAGCGCCTCGCTGTCGCCCCGAAGTGGACATGCGCCGGCTCCGCAATGTCCGGATAAGGGCCCGGATACACCGTCAGGAACTGGAACCGCCCCTCGGCATCGCTCTTCACCTCGCCGCTGATCCGCGGCTCGCGCGTCGGCGAGTTTCTGGGGTTGTACAGCCCTGATGCGTCCGTGTTGTACGCCGTCACCGTCGCCCCGCGAACCGGCCTCCCCAACTCATCTGTCACCACACCCGAGACCAGCAGACGCCGTCCGGGCTCCGCGGCATGGCAGATGATCGCCGTCGAGCCCACCTCAGGCGGCGGCACCCTCTCCGCATCCACATATGCCCTCCCCCCGGACATCACCCCAAACCCCGCAACACCAAGCACGCACATCGCCGCAGGAACCAGGAAACGGAGCAATTGAACCGCCATAACAACCTCCCACGCACGCCACCGCTCGCGCGCACTCGACCTACTCTTACCGTTCAACGCTCGGGGCGCGGCAGGCGTTTTGGGTGGAGCGGCTCTCCAGGGCCGTGATCCAAATCGCCACTGCCGCTGAGACGCACCCGTTGAACCTGATCCGGTTCGCACCGGCGGAGGGAAGCGACGACTTGGAACTCTCAACCTCCAAGCCGACACGCACACGCAACTTCCCCCCGAGAATCAACCCAAACGCCACGCGCCCAAGCGCGAGGAGCCGCACATGAGCACACACACACCCGCCCCCGAAGCCGCCAACCACATCCGCCCCCTCTCTCGCTTCAACGCCCCCCTCCGTGGTGGCCTTAACCCCGGCAACACCACCGGCGTCACCACGCCCGGCTCCTTCGCCAACAAACCCGACCTCGGTGGCCCTCTCATGTTCTCATCCCCCGATGCCCCCGGTATGCCAGCGCCGAGCACCAAGACCGCCTGGGACTTCCTGCCCGAGGGGTGGACTCTGCGAACGGTCAGCAACATGTGCGACGCGACCGACGCCGCGGCGTGCGTCCCCCCCGGCTGCAAGGTCGCCTCATTCCTCGACACCCGCCGGATCATGCGGATCGTCTACTACCATGAAACCTTCAAGCCCATCACCCAGCTCGAGCACGCGCGCCTCGGCATGGTCACGCCGGAGATGAAGCGCGTCGCCGAGCGCGAGCCGCACTTCGGCCTTCTCGCCGAGGGCCGCGGCCCGGAGGCCGTCCGCGACGAAGTCGCCGCGGGCCGCCTCGTCATCCCCGCCAACATCAACCACCTGAAACACAACTTGGATCCCATGGCCATCGGCCGCGCGAGCAAGACCAAGGTCAACGCCAACATGGGCGCGTCCCCCGTCTCGTCGGGCACCCACGAAGAAGTCGAGAAACTCAAGTGGGCCGAGAGGTGGGGCGCGGACACAGTTATGGACCTCTCCACCGGAGGCGATCTCGACGAGTGCCGCCAGGCGATCATCGAAAACGCGACCGTCCCCATCGGCACCGTCCCCATCTACTCCATGATCATCGGCAAGAAGATCGAGGACCTCGACTGGCCCACCATCGAGGCCTCCCTCCATCACCAGGCACAGCAGGGCGTCGACTACTTCACTATCCACGCCGGCGTCCGCCGCGGACACCTGAAATACGTCAAGAACCGCCTCATCGGCATCGTCTCCCGTGGCGGCTCGCTCCTCGCCAAGTGGATGCTCGTCCACAATGAAGAGAACATCATGTACACGCACTGGGAGGACATCTGCGACATCCTCCGCCAGTACGATGTGACCTTCTCCATTGGCGACGGCCTCCGCCCCGGCGGCCTCGCCGACGCCACCGACGACGCCCAGATCGCCGAACTCGAAACCCTCGGCGAGCTCACCGAACGCGCCTGGCGCAAAGGCGTGCAGGTCATGATCGAAGGCCCCGGACATGTCCCCTTCGACCAGATCGAGTGGAACGCCAAGATCCAGCGGACGCTCTGCCACGGCGCGCCCTTCTATGTGCTCGGCCCGCTCGTCACCGACATGTTCCCCGGCTACGACCACATCACCAGTTGCATCGGCGCCACCGCCATGGCCTATCACGGCGCGGCGATGCTCTGCTACGTCACGCCCAAGGAGCATCTGGGCCTGCCCAAGAAGGACGACGTGAAGCAGGGGTGCATCGCCTACAAGATTGCGGCACACGCCGCCGATGTCGCCCTCGGCATCCCCGGTTCCCGCGACCGCGACGATGAACTCACCAAGGCCCGCGCCGCCCTCAACTGGGAGAAGCACTTCGAGCTCTCCTTCGATCCCGACACCGCCCGCGCCTATCACGATGAGGACCTCGACGTCGACACCGACTTCTGCGCCATGTGCGGGCACGACTGGTGCTCCGTCCGTATCTCCAAGGAGATCCAGGAGTTTGCCTCGGGCAAGGCCGACGGCTTCGAGCGCATGGGCGGCAAGGATGGCCAGACCCCCGGCGCGCCCGTGAAGTCCGCGGCCTTGACGCCCGAGCAGCAGGAAATCCTCGCCAAGCGCGGCGTCCTCTCCCCCGACGAGATCCACAAGCTCGCATCGAAGACCAAGAAGGCGATGGTGAACGGCTCAAAGGGAGCCCCGAGCGCAAGCTCGGGGTCTGCCGACGAAGCAAAGCTCTCCTGCCACTCCGACTATGTGGACCCCGACACCGCCAAAGAACTCCAACGCGACAAGGCCGGCCGCGAGGTCGTCGTCCAGGTCGACGTCCGCCCCGCGCTCGGGATTGCGAAGGAAGATCGGGTGATTTGAGACATGCTCAGCCGGTTCATGAAAGCACGCGGCCAACAGACGTCGCTCGCCCTCGGATGGGATGACGAGGCGTTTGTCATTCAACTTGGTGATCGCCTCTTGCTTACGGCCGGCTGGGATTCCATCACCACTGCTCGTGTATGGCGTAGCCCTGATACGCCCCGAGGATGCGTCGAGTTGGCCATCGATCTCAGAAGCGTCGGCTCGCTTTGCCTTCAAGGTAACGAGATTGGATTCGACCAGTTCATCCGACAGTGCGAATCTCGACTGCGTGGTTGGCGGCGCGATTGGCGTTCGCAGTTGAACGAACCTGATGTGCAGGTCGTCATATGGAAACAACAGGAGTAACCGGCCATTTCCACTGGGGATTGCAAAGTGAAAACTGGGTGATCTGCACTTCAGCGTTCGACGCTAGAATCTGTCCCAGCATGGGCCTCACTTCCCACCTCATGGCAATCGAACGCGTCCAGCAACGGCTCCGCAAGGTCACCGCGGCACTCGACGCCGCGGGCGTGCCTTATGCCGTCGTCGGGGGCAACGCCGTCGCATCATGGGTCGGACGAGTGGATCAAGGCGCGACAAGAGCCACAAAGGACGTCGACATTCTCGTCCGGCGCACCGATACGCCGCGTGTCTCGGCGGCGATCACGGGTCTCGGGTTCGATGACGATGAACTCCGCGATAAAGCAGTTGCCGCGGCATTCATCGACCCCGACGAACCGAGCAAGAAGTCCGGCGTTCACCTCGTCTGGGCCGGTGAGAGGATCCGTCCTTCCTATACCGTGCTCTCGCCGACCGTGGAAGAGGCAGTCCGCGATCCCGATGGTTTCCTCGTCATCGATCTTCCCGCGCTCGTCCGCATGAAACTCACGAGTTTCCGAGACATCGACCGGGTCCACATCGCAGACATGCTCTCGGTCGGCCTCATCGATGCGCGGGTTCGCGGCACGCTTGTGTCGGAGCTCCTCGCTCGCCTCACCGAGATCGAACAGTCAGCATCCGATTAAGCTATGACACCGCATCGAGACTCAGACTATGCGTGGCTTGGATCGCACAGCTTGGACCGGCTCGGCCTGCGCGTTGTACGCTACCAGTATCCGGGCAATCGGCCAAAGGAGTATCGCGACTGGGACGCAAACTGGCTTATGATCGAGGGCAGCGTGCAGACGAAGTCGCGATCGTGGACGTTTGTCGATCCTTGCCTGGTGACGTGGGAGCTTGAGACACTGATCGTTTGGCTCGAAGCCGGGCGACAAGGCAATGTCGTGGAACGACTCACGTTCACCGAACCGCTTCTGGAGTTTAAGATTGGATCGGATGATTCAGCGGGTATGTCGATACATGGCCAACTGCGGGGGGAGGCACTCTCGCAGGCCAATCAAGACGATGAGACGATGTGGCATCAGGGTGTGGTGCTCGACCTGTACACGTCGTTCCGTGATCTCGCGGACGCTGTGAATGTGCTGCGTGCTCAGCTTGCGGCGCATCCGATTCAGTGACGCTATTACTGGCTGCCGCGCCGCTCAGCACTTCGTGATTCTGTATACTCACGCGGCTATGGACCTGTGGCCCCTTCACGATCCCGCGGTTGCGGACAAGCTCTTCCGCGAGTCATTCCATCGCCCCGCCCCGTGGTATGAGATCCAACCCATTGACTCGCTGGAGTCTCTCGCGTTAACCCTGTCACGCAGACTACGTCTTGAACCTCCCACGATGAGCATCGCGAAGATCACGCACGCCGCGACAGACCGGTTACTTGGCGACCTCCGGCGAGGCGATCAGACCTACGAAGGTGGTACCGAGCCGCTCTCCACCGCGGTGCCGCGCCTCGGCGTGCCCACGAATGGTGAGGTCTGGTTGTGGCGAGAGAGCTCTACGTCTGCCGTCCGCATGCGAACGCGGGATGTTGCTGAGTTCGAGTCCGTGCTGTGGCGAGACGACTCGTGGCTATTCGATACGGAGGGGATGTGGCTACTCGTCGGTTTGCACGACCTCGCGGCAGCGTGGATGGATTGGCGACCGCCACACCGCGCCGACGCACCATCCCGTGGCTAACACACATTCGCAATCGCGCCCTTCACCCGCGCATTCAATGTCCGACGCGCGGACGTGCTGTTCACTCCGGCCCTCGCCCCACGATCGCCTCCGCGTACTCGTCGAACCGCGCCAGGTTGAACGTCGCGCCGCACATCGCGAGAGAATCGCCCCGAACGCCGATGGAGACCGGCTCTCCGCCGTTCCTCAGAAGCATTGCCGCCTCGAGCCGCCACCGCTCACGCCCCGTCAGGGCTTCACTATCCCTCATCTCCGCGTAGTCAGTCATGATCGCCAGCACATCCAAGCGGCACGAGATTGAGTGCCCCAAGCGTCCCCGAGCACACGTGCCACACGTGTAATGAAACCGCGGCTCCGCGAGCATCACCGCCGATCCATCGCCCGCATCACGCTCGATCTCGACACCCTGAACCGTCGCCGCTCGCAGGAACGTATCGAAGAGCTCGGCATCGACGCCTGCACGCGGTTCGATCCCCGCCACGCGAATGGACCTCCCATCCGCAAGGTGCAGCACACCTCCCTCGACACTCACCACCCCGATCGGGTTCGCCAGCGGCTGCTTGCGCACCCACTCTCGCTCCGGCTCCAGTGCCAACGCCACCACAGCCCACACGATGAGCCCCACCAATCCCACCAGTAACGCGACAAATGAGGCAATTCGCCACATGCCCTGAGATACGGCACATCACACCGAAGCGTTCCCTGGATGGGTGTTCACCCCAGTCTTTGATTGCACGCATGATCCGCTCGCGCACGCAATCCCGCGTGCATCACACCGGCGCAACCCCTTCCGCCGCGGTCACACGCACCAGCAGCGTGTCGTCACGCTTGCCGGACCTCGTCCGCAGCGGCTCGATCTCACGCATCAACCGGTCGCACAACCCCTCGCCCGCCGCCTCACTCCGGCGGCATGCCTCCACCATCCGGGTGAAGCCCTCGACACCAAGCAACTCGCCCCCCTCACCCTCCAACTCAATCGCCCCATCCGAGTACGCAAGAATGGAATCACCCGGGGCCAACCTCACACGCAGCTCCCCCGGATCAAACACCGGCGGATCAAGCATGCCAAGGATCGGAGCCGTGGCATCCAGTCGGCGCGCGAACCCCGCGCGAGGCAGCAGCAACGCCGCCGGATGCCCGGCGTTCGCCCACCTCACCTCCACACCCACCACCACACCCGCCTCCACCACCGGCTCCGCCCTCATGCAGATCGCCGTCGCGTAGATCCCCTTCGTCGCCAGAAGCGCGCCCGTGAAGTGATTCAGCGTGGCGAGCACCTGGCCCGGCCTCGACTCCGGCGCGAGCGCGAACGTCCGCTCCAGCTCACCGAACAGCCGATTCACAGCCAGAGCCGCCGTGAACCCATGACCAGTGACGTCGATCAAGACGATCGAGATCGGTCGAATGCCCTCAAGAGCCCCGCACTCGGATGCAGCAGGTGCCTCCTGCTCCGGCAGATCGGAGAGCGTCGTGAGCCGCTGCGGCACACCCGCATCAGAGAGGGGCGTCGGCGCAGGGAACGCAGGATGGATGAAGACAAAGTCCCCGCCGATCTGCTGCGCCGGCTCGTAGCGATACTCCACTCGCACCGGCCCTGTGGTGATCGGCCTCGGGAAGAGCGCCTCATGGACTGTCCTCGCATCGGTCAGTTCGCGCGTCACATCGTGGTAGCGGCGCGACGCCTCCCTCGCCATGAATCGCTCGTTGAACGATCGATGCAGCCACCACGACCACACAAAGCCCGGCAGCCCCGCAAGCGGGGCCATCCCGATCAGCGTCAGCTTGAGCACAAACGTCGTGTCGGTAATGAAAAGCGTCACCCCCGCGAACACCGCCAGGATCGGCAGGATCAGTTCGAGCCCCTCCTTCGGAGAGAGGTTGACGAGCCACGTCGATACAAAGTGGATGAAGAAGACGGCGACCAGCGTGGCGATGCCCTGCAGGAACGCCGCACGAGGCTCCGAGACCGGCAACGCATCCTTGATCAGGTTCGTGTTGTCGCTCAGGGGCGTGGCGATGATGGCGATGATGCACGCGCCGACGATCACCCAGCTCATCACGTGGACGAGCGACTCGCGCGTCCGCGCCCGCCACGCCAGATACACCAGTGTCCCCGCGTGCAGCAGCAGGATCGCCGCATCCGAAACAACCTGGGCCCAGGGGCCGATGAACCGCTCCGACGCCAGCGCGCCCATGATCCCCCGAGGCAGCTTCAGCAAGAGATACCCAACGGCGATCGCGCAGTACCAGATCGCGCGGGTTCGCAGCGTCCGTGCGCGTTCGCTCTCGTACAGCGAGACGAACTCTTTGGGGATGGTGTCGGGTGGCATGGCCGTCGAGCGCGTGGTCGGTTCCGCGCCGGTTCGGGTTCAGATGGTTTCAGAGAGCAAGGCCGGAGAACAGTAGGAAGTCCCCACCGTCCGGCCCCGTCGCCACACGCCGCTCGTGCTCGATCAACCACTTCTTGCGCTCGATACCCCCACCGAAGCCGGTGAGCCCGCCATCGGCCCCGATCACCCGATGGCAGGGCACGATGATGGGAATCGGGTTGCTCCCATTCGCCAACCCGACCGCGCGCGAGGCGTTGGCATCGCCGAGCGACCGAGCGATCTGGCCGTAGGTCGTCGTCGAGCCATAGGGGATCGCGCCGATCTGCTTCCAGACCCGTTTCTGAAAGTCCGTTCCGGCCGGCGCAAGTGGGAGAGCAAAGTGCGTCAGAGTCCCCTTGAAGTATCGTTCGATCTGGTCGATCGCCTTGCGGAGCACCCTCTCCGCGTCGGGGTCTGTCCTATGCGCGGCCCGGTCCTCCGTCGCCGGTGCATCGAACTCAACAGAAGTCACCCCCGCGGCCGTCGCCGACAACCGAAGAGGACCGATCGCCGTCTGGACGATGGCGACCGCCGATGGGCTCGATGGCGACGGAACCGCTCCATGGGTGCGCGGGCTCATGCCCGATCTTACCGCCCGAATGTGCCTCGTATGCACTCAATCGGGACGATGCGGCACTGGCACATACGCGCGGACCGCGCGTGGCGCGGAGACTGCCTCATACTCGAAGGTGATCTCGTCGCCGGACTCAGACTTGATGGTCGCAACGGCCTTGGGCGGGGCGCCCGACCCGTTGTTCATCGTGAAACTCACGAGCTTCATGCCGTCCATGAGTCCCGCTTCGGCCGCTCCCGAACCAGGGAAAATGCCGGTGATGATCTTGCTGGTTCGTGTCGCTTCCATGTCGAAACCGGGATCCGAGGACCGCATCTGCCGCGTTGTGAGCTCGAGCGCGGGGACCGTGGTCCGCTCGGGGATCGGGATGTGGCCCCCGTCGTTGATGCTCGCGCGAGCGCGGCCCGCGAAGTCCGCGTCGGTATATGCCTCAACGAGGGTGAGGATCTTGTCGGTCGTCGCATGCTCGCCGTTCTCGATCGCGCGAGTGAGCAGATCGCGGATGAGGTGTTCGAGCGTCCGCGTGCCCTCATCGGACGCGTTCGCCGCACGGATACGCTCATCGATCGCCAACGCGAGCAGGTCGCCGCGTCGGTACGGCAGATCGCGAACAATCGGATCGGACCAGAACCCCCCGGCGATCGCGTTGTTGCCCGCGCTCCGCTCCGGGCTCGCGTCGTAGCGACCGAGCGCATCAGAAAGGTCCGCGGCATACTCCACGTCGGTCCACAAACCCGTCTTGTGCAGCACGCGCCGCGCGAGAAAGTCGGTGAAGCCCTCGGAGAACCAGTAGCCAAGCGGCTCCGGCGTGTCGCGCACGGAGATCTTCCCCCCGATCCATGTGTGCATGTACTCATGGGCAAGCAGACGCTGGACGCTGCGGAGCTGGTGGCTCCCCGGCTCCAGAGACATATTGGGGGTGCAGAAAAGCGCGAAGGCATTGGTCAAGCCGGTCCCGCCCAGGGAGTAGCCGCCGGGGGCGGAGTTGCCCTGCGGCACCAGACTGATGAGAAACCACGGATCTGAATGGTCAGCGAAGAAGTCTCGCTCCGCCCGGACGATTGTGGCGCAGAGGTCGGCGAACGTTTCGTCGCTGAAGGACCACAGATCGGAATGGATGTAGACGCCGAGGCGGTTGCGGCCGATCTGCTTCTCGAGCATGCGCCCGTTGCCTGCGATGAATGCCGCGTGAAGGAACTTCTCACCGGGCATCCGCACAACGCGCCGGCTCGGGCCGGGCCCGTGCGACGACACGACCTGCCATCCTGGCATCGCAAGGCCCGTGAGGTCGAGCGCAATCTCGCGTGGCTCGGGCGTTCGCATGTGATCTGGATACGCGAGAGCGAGATTTCCGATCGCGTGGACCAGTTCCGGCGAGACGACGGTGCGGTAGTCGTTGCCTCGCCTCCACGGCTCGCGCTTTCCAGGGGCGATCCGGTACTCGCAGGTGATGCGTGCTCCGGGCGTGTGAGAAATGGTCCATGTACGCGGCCCGTCGCGGCTTACCTTGATCGGCGTGCCGTCATCCGACGACGCCACGATCGATGCGATGTCATTGCCCGGCTCGTCGATCCCGCCCCACTGCTCGGGGAGCGAGATGGTGCTCACGCCGTCTCCGGAGCCCTTGAAGGAGAGACCAACCGAGAGTGCGGGGAGTTCCCCCGGCTCATACGCGAGCGTGTATGCCAGGTCGGGCATGTCTCCGGGTGTGTGGATCACCCCGTCGGAACCAGCCGCGGCACGAACCGCGATGCTGAAGAGCGCGACGAGTAGGATGCGGATGAGTTCGATGAGTGCAGTCATGGCGTGTAGAGCTGGATCCAAAGGGGTGGGTATGGGAAGGATCTGAGGCAGACGATGAGCACCGGATGCGCATCGACGGGGATCCCGTCAGCCGAACAGGCATTCCGGACCGACATTGCGGCTGGATTCGGGGCATTGTCGCCCGCAGGTGTGTACGCTGCGAGCATGAGCGTGCTCTCCCAACGAGTCAGGATACGGGCGGTGTCGCGTGTTTGGCCCATGTTGCTGTGTGTGCTCGCCATTCTTGGGATTGGCCGCCCGGTGATTGCCGCACCACCTTCGGGGATGCTGATCTTCAGCCGCACCGCGGGCTTCAGGCACGACTCCATCGCCGTCGGGGCGGAGTCGCTCATGCGAATCGGCCGAGAGATGGGGCTTGAGGTCGATTGGTCTCAGGAGAGCGAGGTCTTCACCGACGAGCAGTTGAATCAGTACGGCGTGATCGTGTTCCTCAGCACGACGGGCGATGTGCTGAACGATGAGCAGCAGGGCGCGATGGAGCGGTTTGTGAGGTCGGGGCGGGGATGGGTGGGGATCCACGCCGCGGCGGACACGGAGTATGACTGGGCGTGGTACATGGGCCTGGTCGGTGCTGCGTTCAAGACCCATCCGGCGACCCAGCGGGCGACGATCAACGTGGTGGACCGAACCCACCCGGCGACTCGTCACCTGCCGGCGCGCTGGATCAGAACGGACGAGTGGTACGACTACCAGAAGAGCCCGCGCGGCAAGGTCCACGTTCTGATGACCATGGACGAGTCGAGTTATCAAGGCGGCATCATGTCGAAGGAGCCCCCATTCGATCATCCGATCGCGTGGTGCCACTTGTACGACGGTGGCCGATCGTTCTACACAGGGCTCGGGCACACGAAGGAGTCATTCGCAGAGCCGGCGTTCATAGAGCATCTCAAAGGGGGCATCGCGTGGGCTCTGGGGATCGATGGATCGGCTTCGCACGATGCCGGGGGCACCATCGATGAGAACTACGAAATCGTGACCATCGATGGCGCGACGCTCGACCCGATGGAACTCGCGGTGGCGGGTGATGGACGGGTGGTCTACATCGAGCGAGGCGGGCTCGTGAAGGTATGGTCGGAAGAACTTGGCGTGCGCATCGCGGGCGCGCTGAACGTCACGACCGAGCTCGAAGACGGCCTGCTCGGCATGACGCTGGACCCTGACTTTCTCGAGAACGGCTGGATCTACATCTATTACTCGCCGGTCGGGACGAAGTCGCTCAACCGACTCTCACGATTCACGCTGCTGGACGAGGTGCTCGACCCGGCGAGCGAGCGTGTCCTGCTCGATGTGCCGACGCAGCGGCTCGAGTGCTGCCACAGCGGGGGCTCGGTCGCGTTCGGCCCCGATGGCCTCCTGTATCTTTCGACGGGTGACAACACCAATCCGTTCGCATCCGACGGCTTTGCGCCGATCGATCAGCGAGAGGGTCGGATGCCGTGGGACGCGCAGAAGAGCAGCGCGAGCACGGCGGACCTGCGCGGGAAGATCCTGCGAATCCGGCCGCTTCCTGAAGGCGGCTATGAGATCCCGGAAGGCAACCTGTTCCCGAGCGACGGCTCGGAGGGCAGGCCGGAGATCTATGTGATGGGCTGCCGCAATCCGTTCCGCATCGGCATCGATCCCGTCAGGAACTGGCTCTACTTCGGCGATGTCGGCCCGGACTCGGACTCTGAGAGTGCCGAACGCGGACCGCGTGGGCACGACGAGTTCAACCAGGCACGAATGGCGGGGAACTTCGGCTGGCCGTATGTCATCGCGAACAACAAGCCCTACCGCGCGTACGACTTCGCCACCAAGCAGCCGGGTGATTTCTTCGATGTCACCGCGCCGATCAATGACTCACCGAATCGCGCGGGGGCGCGCGTCCTCCCACCTGCCGTGCCAGCGTGGGTCTGGTATCCCTACGGGCGATCGGTGGAGTTTCCGGTCATGGGCTCCGGCGGGCGGTGCGCGATGGGAGGCCCGACGTATCGTGCGTCATGGCTGCGCGAGCGGCACGGCGCGCTGAGCCCTCACGCCCTGCCCCCATCGATGGACGGCGCGACCTTCATGTACGAGTGGGCGAGAGGGCGGCTGTACTCGGTGCGCACGGACGATGACGGGGACGTGCTCGAGATCGAGCCGTTCTTGTCCGGCGTCCCGTTCCTGAGGCCACACGATCTCGAGATGGGACCGGATGGGCGGCTGTATCTGATCGAATGGGGAAGCGAGTTCGGCGGGCTGAACACCGACTCTCGCATCTCTCGCATCGACTACCACGCGTCAGGGAATCGCCCGCCGCGTGTGTTGACGAGCGCGAGCGTGACCAACGGTGCGGTGCCGCTGCGGGTCGAGTTCGACGCCTCTGCGAGCGTGTCGAGGTCGCGAGCGGGTGGGAGCGGTCCTCTCTCGATTGAGTGGGACTTTGACGGGGACGGCATGCCTGACGCGAAGGGGATGCGCGCGGCGCACACATTCACCGAGCCGGGCGTGAAGCGAGTTCGGGTTCGAGCGATCGACAGCGCGGGTATCGCGGGCGATGGTCACGTCACGATCCACGCGGGTAACACCGCGCCGCGGCTGCGATTCGAGTCTCCCGCGCAAGGAACGCTCGTGCGCGAGGGAGAGCGTGTTCGCTATCGGCTTCGCATCGATGACCCGGAGGACGGTTCAAAGATTGATCTCGCGCGCGTCTCGGTCGAGCTCGGATTGAAACGGGGCAACCTCGTCACGGTGATCGATCGAGCGAGCGGCCTCTCTGGCGAGCTCCTGCTCGGTCCAGAGCCGGAGGGCGATCCGAACACGAAGCCGCAGATCGTGCTGCGCGCCACGTACACCGACGGCGGCGCGCCTGGCGTCGGTGCGTTGACCGGCCGTGCCGACGTGACGCTCCAGTTGCGCCGCATCGAGGCGGAGCGAGCGACAACATCAAAGGGAACACAGGTCGAGACCAAGAGTGACAGCACCGGTGCCCAGACGACCGCTCTGGCCTTCATCGAGAACGAGGACAACGCATCGTTCAGCCCGGTACGCATGGACGGCGTGCGTTCGATCCGGGTGCGCATCGCTTCGGCGACACGGGGCGGCGTGATCGAGGCACGCCTGGGCGGCGTCAAGGGACAGTTGATCGGCATCATCGAGGTGCCGGCCACCGGCGGGTGGACGATATGGCAAGAGGTCGAGATGCCCGTCGTCTCGCCCGGTGGGACGCACGACTTGTGGCTGGTCTTCCGGGGCGGGCCAGGGTATTTGTTCAATCTAGATTGGATCGAACTCGTGACAGAGTAATTGCCCGGACACGCGGGCGCGGGCATCCAACAATGCCGGCCCGGCTCCATCGGATCGGGCGGCTCTGATCACCTGGCGGGTGCTCAATCCCTCTACGCGGAGGCAGTGTGTATGACATCGTGTACGACTCGTCCCTTCCTGCGTTCTCGTGCCGCGTTGATCGTGCTCGTCGCGGGTTCTCTCGCATCGCTCGCGGGGTGCGACTCCGCGGGATCGAGCGCAGAGCCCCGGGCTGGATCGAGCGTGCTCGGGCTGATGGGAGGGCGAACCTCGAATCAGCCGTGGTCCGGCCCGGTCGTGATGGATGGCGACATCTCGGAGTGGCCTCGCGAGACGGTGGCATTTGCTGACGATCAGTTTTTTTATCTGAGGTTCAGTGTTGAAGGAGAGCCACGCGCGCTGCAGGCATCCGACCAGACCGTGACGATCCATCTCGATATCGACGGCAACGGCGGAACCGGCGCAACGCTCCTCGACCCGATCGATGCCGCGGGAATGGGCGTGGATCTTGAGATCGTGTTCTCGCCTCGCAAGCCGGACGGAACGCTGGCGAGCGGCGCAGCGGCCGCGATCGTTGACGCATCCGGCACCAGGACCCGCATCCCGACGGCGGCGCTCGATCTGCTCTTCACGCCGACATATGCCTCGGGGTGGTACGAGGTGCGCATCTCGCGCCACGTCGCGACGGGCACGGATACGAGCGCGTTCGAAGAGGCCGGGCCGTGGGAGGGCGTCATCACGCTCGCGGACAATGGCGGGCAGATCCGCGGCTGGTCGGACGCCTTCCTTGCAACGAAGCCCGCTGCAGCCGATCAGCCCGTGTTGTCAGACGCACTGATGCCGGGCAAGCCGGAGGGCGCGATCCGTGTGCTCAATTGGAACGTGCTCTGGAACTCTCCGGAGAAGAACCCTGCGAGCTTCGTGAGGGTGATCGAGTCGGTGCGTCCGGATGTGGTGCTGCTCCAGGAGTGGGTCGCGGACGAGCCGGCGCAGATCGCCCGATGGTTCACCGAACGGATCGACAGCCCGACGGGATCGTGGCACGCGTTGCACGGCAAGTCGCGCGGGGTTGCGATTGTGGCGCCGCACCCGATCACGCCGCTGATCAAGGATGGCGTGGAGTTTCCGCACAACGGGCGCGATCACGGCGCACGGTTTGTGGCAGGTGTTGTGCCGCTGCCTGTCGGCGACATCGTCGTGGGAAGCACGCACCTGAAGTGTTGCGGCTCTGCCGGCAGCCCCGAGGATGTCACACGAATCGCAGAGGCGAGAGCGATCGCAACGACGCTCGGCGCGGCGATGGTCTCAGACCCGACGTGGGTGCGTGTGATCGGCGGCGATATGAACCTGGTCGGCACGCGCACACCACTCGACGAGATCGGCAGAGGGCTGGACGTGGACGGATCGGGCCTCGCTGCGGCTCCGGTGCGTGTGCTCGGCGAGCGCGCAACGTACACGTGGGTCGATTGGAACACGCCATTCACGCCGGGGCGTCTTGACTGGGTGCTCTACAGCGATGCGGGAAGTGAGGTGCTGAACGCGTTCGCGATTGACACGAGACGGCTGAGCGATGCCGCACTGGCGCGGATGGGTCTCGATCGCATGGACTCGGCAGGGAGCGACCACCTGCCGATCGTGGTGGATGTGAGGATCAGGAAGTAGGGGCAGAGAGGCAAGGGGATCGATACGAGAACCAATCGCGCCTCATGCCTTCGTGATTAGGACTTCACCACACGCACCTCGCCGTCACCGGCGTGCGCGACGATGCCGAGTTCATGCAGCGCGATCAGCGCGGCCTCCTGCTCGGCCTGCTTCTTGGACTGGCCCCAGCACGGCTCGAATCGGCGCCCCGCGATCTCGACACAGACCTTGAAGCACTTGGCGTGGTCGGGGCCCTTTTCGTCCAGCACCTTGTAGGTCGGCGTCTCGTTGAACTCCTGCTGGGCGTGCTGCTGGAGGACGGACTTGTAGTTGTGCTGGTGCCCGCTCTCCGCGGCACGATCCACGAGCCCGATCAAGAGCGGACGCAGGAACGCACGGGTCACATCGCAACCGCCGTCGAGATAGACCGCCGCGATGACGGACTCAAAGACAGCGGCGGCGAGCGATGACGGAAGCGCATCGCCCCGGGTTGTCTGCATCCCCTTGCCGAGCATCAGCAGCGCATCGAGCCCGAGTTGGGTGGAGATCTGTGCGCAGGTGCGCCGGGAAACGATCGTGGACTTGATCTTGGTCATCTCTCCTTCGAGGAGATTGGGGAAACGCTCGTAGAGCATCTCGCAGACGACGAGGCCGAGCACGGCATCGCCGAGGAACTCCAGACGCTCGTTCGAGCTGAGCCGGTCCTCAGAGACCGAGGCGTGCGTCAGCGCGAGGTCGAGGAGTTCGAGACGCTTGAACGTGTACCCGATTGCCGCTTCTGCGGCGCGCAACGATGAGTGGTCCATGCCATCCGCCTGTCAGTCCGGTGACCGACGATGTGCTTGAGCGGCCTTATGCGGCTCAAGAGCGGACGCGGGCGCTCATTTGCCGTCCGTGCGAACACCGAACGGACGACGGCAGAGGAGCGGACGCGTCTGCGGTCGGCAGAGCCGACCCGACCCTATGAACATACCACGCATCGGCCTTTTGTACACCGGACATGGATCAAGGAGCGTGAGTTTCAGCGTTGAATGTCCGATAACTATGCAAGCTATCGTCCAGATCAGGGGAAAACGCTGGATGGGTCGCCCGTCTTGATCTGGCATGGAAAGTAGCAAACGGGTGTCTGGGGGGCTATTGTCTCTGCCCCCCATCGGGCGGGTGTGGGCGATGTCGCCCATGTCGATCCAGGAGCTGGCTATGCATTATCCACACCGTGTCAGCCGTCTGAAGAGGAAGCGTTCGATCGGCTTCCGCGCACGGATGAAGACCACCAACGGGCGCAAGATGATGAACCGCAAGCGTGCCGCGGGACGCTCGCTGAACGTCGCTGATAAGTGATTCGCGCCCTCTGGCGACACCACTGAAAAGCTCATTCACGCCTCGGCAGTTGCCGGGGCGTCTTTGTTTTTCACGTCAGCCCGCGTGTCGCGCCGCCGTCCACAACCAGACTCGTGCCGGTGATGAAGGATGCGCGTTCGCTGGCGAGGAACGCGACCGCCGCGGCCAGTTCCCTCGGGTCGCCGAGCCGCCCGAGCGGGATCGCCTGTGAGAGCAGCGCGTATTCCTCGTCAGGTGTGCGGCCGGAGGCCTTGGCGCGGGCCTCGGAGAGGTGGGCCAGTCGATCGGTCGCGTGCATGCCGGGCATGACGCAGTTGACGAGGATGCCGAAGGGCGCGAGCTCGGTCGCGAGCGTCTTGCAGAGCCCGTGAACCGCACCGCGCAGCGCGTTGGAGAGCATCAGGTTATCGATCGGCTGCACGGCGGATGTGCTGGTGATCGTGATGATCCGCCCCCACTTCTGCTCTTTCATGTGCGGGATGCAGAGGCGCGACATGCGGACGACGTTCATGAGTGTGGAGTCGATGGCTTGCTGCCATGTGTTCTCGTCGGCGGCATCGAATGGGCCGGGGGCCGGGCCGCCGGAGTTGTTGATGAGTATGTCCGCGCCCCCCCACTGGCTCGCGACCTCTGTAACGAGACGTTCGCAATCGGCGGCACGCGTGACATCACACGCGAAGCCGAGGGTGTGGGCGCCCGTCTCGGCGGCGATGGTGCGGGCGGCGGCTTCCGCGGCATCCGCCGACCGCGAACTCACACAGACGCGGCACCCCTCTGAGGCCAGGGCCCGCGCCACGGCGAATCCGAGCCCCTTGGATGAGGCGGCGACGATCGCGACTTTTCCGGTGAGACCGAGGTCCATCTTGTCTCCTTCGGATGGCTTTTGTGAACGGGGTGGGATGCTATCCGGAAAGGGGATCCCGCAAATACAGGCAGGTCGGGGATCGGGATACGCTGAGGACCATTCCCTATGACTGACGAGGCACAATCTGGTACGCTCGTGGACCCATTCCATCCCTCTCTCTGCCATTGCTGAGGACGACCATGCCGGGCGAAAGCGTCAACAAAGTGTGCTGCAAGTGCGGGGTCGATGTCTCTCAGGCCAAGCGTCACAAGGATGCCAAGGGGCGGTACTGGTGTGAGCCATGCTTTGCGAAAGCCGCAGCGGAGGCCAAGCAGGCGGGCGGGGCGGCGAAGGCCGACAAGTCGACGCCCGCTGCGGCAACGCCCGCGTGGCTGGCTGGAAGTCTGGCGGTGGAGGGAAAGCGATGCACAGCGTGCTCCGCGCCGATGCCGAAAGAGGGTGTGATCTGCACGACGTGCGGGCACAACAGCGAGACGGGGAAGGCGATGGGGACGAGGGTGGTCATGGCCCCGAAGGAGAAGGAGCCGCGCGTGAAGCGGGCCGGCATCGATCCGACGATGTGGGCCTACCTCTACGCTGTCGTGTGCATCGGTCTGCTCATCGCTGGCACATCGAACTCCGCGTGCGCTCTCACATTTATCATCATCGCCAATCTCGGTGGCTTCGTGGTGTGGGTGTGGACTCTGGTTGCCATGGGGATGCAGAGCATCGTCAAAGCCGTCATCGGCGGACTTTGCTGGGTGTACATGCTGTACTGGCTCATCGCAGTGTGCGACAACAGTCTGTTGAAAACCTGGTTCGGGATCACGCTCCTCATGGCTCTCCTCGTCGTCCTTGCGCAGGTCGGCATCATTCCGCTGGAAGGACTCGAGGAACTGGGCCTCGGCAAGCCAAGCACCCTTCTGGAAGGCGTACCCGACACAGAGCGCGCGTACAGAGTGTCGTGATGCCGGTGGAAGAGACGAACAGCACATTCGACGCTGTGCCGCGGCGTCAAACGATAACACGCTCGATGCGATTATTTGCAGCGGCATTGCTCGTTGTCGCGGCGATCAGTCCTGCCGACGGCCTCGGAATAAACGTGTGCATCATGCGCGCAACGATGGATCTGCCTTGCCCCGGCTGCGGTGTCACGCGCAGCATGACACTGTTGACGCGCGGTCGATTCGCTGAGTCGTGGCATATGCACCCGCTTGGCGGCCCGATACTCGTGGCGCTCATGTTCATAGCGCTCTCTGGATTAGTGCCTGAAGCGTGGCATCGCGGCGACAACCGTTTGCGCGGAGCAACACGCGCTGTCGGCAGGACAGCGGCGGCTGGACTACTCGCTCTCATGGCCTTGCTATGGGGATGGCGACTCTATGAGGCGCTGACGCATCACTAGGAATCAACGCAATCCGATCGGCAGAGGCTGCGGACGCACGACGTGGGTCGGTTGCACCGCGATGTTCAACGGAATGCGCTTGCCGTTCGGGCCCTTGGGAGGGATGCCCTCGTTGTCAATATGGCGCTGGATGGCCATGATGCCCTCGATAAGCATCTCGGGGCGCGGCGGGCAACCAGGGACGTAGACGTCAACGGGAATGTACTGGTCGCACCCCTGGACAACGGCGTAGGTATCGAAGACGCCGCCGGTGGAAGCGCACGCGCCCATGGAGATGACCCACTTGGGCTCGGTCATCTGCTCGTAGATGCGCTGGAGGACGGGCATCATCTTGACGCTGATGCGGCCGGCGACGATCAGCAGGTCGGACTGGCGGGGGCTGAAGCGCATGACCTCTGCGCCGAAGCGGGCCAGGTCGTATCGCGAGCAGGCCGTCGCCATGAGCTCGATGCCGCAGCAGGCGGTGGCGAAGGGCATGGGCCAGATCGAGGAGCGGCGGGCCCAGTTGATCACGCGCTTGAGCTGCGTGGTCAGGATGGCGTCGGTGGGAAGTGCTGCTTCGATGCCCATGTGGGAAACTCCAGAGGGTGAAGTCTAGGGGCGATGGGCAATGGGCAGTGGTTAAGGGAGGGGCTCGATCGTTGCCATCGCGGGTTCGATGTCGGAGACCTTCAGGATGCAGCGAGGGCCAAGCCCTGGGCCGCGTTGGGCGAGGTAGGCATATCGGATGTTGACTCGGGCGGCGGCCAGAGCGACCGCGATCTCGCGGAGGGCGTTTGGGCGATCGGACATATCCACCACGACGACCTCGGTCTCAACGATCGGGCTGACGCCGGAGTCAACAAGCGATTCGCAGGCGTGCCTCAGCGTCTCTGTATCGCGTCCGAGAAGGCGGACAACGGCCCGGCTGTTGTGCTCGGCCACATTGACCGCCGCGAGCTGGACCCCGTGTTCCCCGAGCGCACCTAAGACACCCGCAAGTTCACCTGGACGCTGATCGAGGTAGATCGAGAATTCGGTGTGACGTTCGGCGTGCATCAGGCCCTCTGAAGCGGAGTGAAGGGACGAAGACCCTCAGGCCGTTGTGGCCGGCTGGGGGGTGGGAAGCCGCGGCTCTCAATCGCGTGGCGTGTACCCCGACGGACGACGCGGGTTTGATTTCGTTTCTGAACCGAACACAGCCCGATCAACGAGACTGTTCGAGCGGTTCGAGGGCTGGACGGCGACGCCTTCTGCGCCGATGCCTTCTGCCTTGACGACCCTTTTGTAGCAGCCGCTCGAGGTGGCCGAGACGGCGAAAAGAGCCGCACACGCGAACAGCGTGAGCAAATGGTGGGATCGTCTTGGTTGCGAGCCGTGCAGCATGGGCAGGATGTTATTCCCTCTCGGGGCGTCGCCGGTTCGCGCCAGTTCGATTCTTGGGCTGGAAACCAGCGTTCCGGGTCCGCGGGCTTGAAGAGGGCCTGGGTCCCTTTGTGGGGGATTCCGAGCGTCCTGAGGCACCCGGCGACGCCCCCCTGGGCTTTCCGGTCGGCCTTGGGGCTCGCTTGGCAGAATCGGGCTTCGCGCTACGAGATGCGGGGCTGCTGGCGGCGCGCGAGGCGCGTCGGGGCTTGCGTTTGCCCGCCTTTGATGCCGATCTGGGACGATCGGGGAGAGGTGCGGCCTCGCTGACATCCCGCTTGAGGGCGATGACCTCTCGGCGTTCGAGTTCTCTCCACTCCCCTCGGGCGATCCCCTTGAGGAGCAGCGGTCCGAATGCGATGCGTTCCAGGCGCTTGACGTGGTGGCCGGTCTTGGCGAGCAGGTCCTGCACGAGCGTGCCGCGGGATTCGAGCAGATTGATGCGCAGGACGGTCTTGCCGTCGTCGAACCCGATGATGGAGACCGGCTCGTCGGAGTCTGCCGAGGGCCTGCGCGAGCGGAGGCGTCGGTTGAGTTCCGCCAGGGTGCGGGGCGGCACGACGCCGGCGACCGCGACTTCGTACACACGCCGGCCTCCGAACTTTGGGTGGGTGAGCCGGTGGGCGAGGTCTCCGTCATTGGTCAGCAGGAGGAGCCCCATGGCGTCGTAATCGAGCCGTCCGACGGGAAAGAGGCGTGCGCCCGAGTGGTGCCGGACGAGATCAAGGACGGTCGCGCGGTCCGCGCCCGGCTCATCGGAAGCGGCACAGAGCGTGCGCGGGGGCTTGTTGAGCATGATGTAGACGGGCGGAGAGGCGGGCTTCAGGGGCTTGCCATCGACGATGATGCGATCCTCGGCGGGATCCACCCATATCGGCAGATCGGTCAGCACGCGTCCGTTGACCCGGACCTTGCCGTCTTTGATGAGTTGCTCGCAGGCGCGGCGGGAGGCGACCCCTGCCTCCGCGAGCACACGCTGGAGGCGCTCACCCCGCGACGCGTCGCGGTACTCGTCCTCGGGGCGAGCATGGGGCGACTTTGTGGATCGGAGCGGGTGTTGCACGCCGGAGTGTAGCGCACGCAGCGGGGAATCCGGTGTATTGTGTACGAGGTTCGGGGGCAGATGACGCGGGTACGTCACGGAGGACGGCCATGGCAGAGAAACTGACACGGGCAGAAGCGGCCTCGGCGGTTGAAGAGATCCTGATCACCCCGCGCGTGCTCAACACCGAGCGCTACGCGGCGATGATCGAGGAGCTCGGCTCGCTGGTGAGGGCCGCGGCAACGCAGACCAGCGCGATGGGTGCGGCGGCCGAGGAGCTGCGGGTCGCGCAGGCCATTGCGGGGCGAACGCTCGAAGAGCTGCGTTCAAGGACCGAGTCGCTCGGGCGGAGCGTCGCCCTGATCGATCAGCGGTTGGCGCGCGGAGAATCGCAGCTCACGCGGGCGTCGGAGCAGGTTCACGCCGCGCTGGAAGCGACCGCGCGTGTGGAGCGGCTGGCCGCTGCGGATGTCGGGGAGGCGGCGGCACGACTGGCCGAGGCCGAGCGTGCCGCGATCGAACGAGTCGAAGCGGCGTCGCAGCGCGAGACCGCACGCCTACGGGCAGGATCCGACGAAGGCATCGCAGTGATCGAGGCCCTGATCCGCGACGGCGGAGCGAGGGCCGCGGCGGGCGCGACGGAAGCGGCCCACCGGGCCGCGGCTACTGCCGCGGAAGGGATCGTGTCGCGCTTCGACGCGAAACTCGACGAGCGTGCCGCTGCGATACGCCGCGCGCTGCTCGAGCAGGCCACTGGCGCGACGGACGCGATCGAGCGTGCTGTTGGTGCGGGCGTTGCAAGAATCGATGACGCGACGACGAGTGGCGTCACGGAGGTTGAGGGCTCCGCGCGTGCCGGGATCGAGGCGTCGCAGGAAGCGAGCGCGACGCTCCGGGCATTGGTTGAGCGGGCCGAGTCGCTCTCACGGCCGGAGACTCTCGAGCCGATCCGCACGCTTGTGCGCGAGCTCGGACTCGGGATCGATAACGCAGAGCGTGCGCGATGCTCTCTGACTGAGCTGCTCGCAAAGGCCGAGGCGGAGAAAGAGCGCGTTGAGGACGCCGCGAACAAGATCCGGGCTGAAGCACGACCGGCCTGCGAGATCGAGTCCGACGCCCCTCCACCTCTTGGAGAGGATGCGTTCCGCGAGCTGGAATCTCGATCGAGAGCGCTGATCGCATCGACAGAGGAGCGACTGCACGCTGCATCGGCGCACGCCGAGCGGCTCGGGGTGTGGCTGGCGCAGGCGCTGGCTCACGCTCAGCAGACCGGTGCGGCGCTGGAGGCCGTGGTCAGGCGGGCCGAGGGCGTCGGGCATGGCGCGGCTCCGCGTTCTGGAGCCGCGAGGTAGCTGCAATGAAGTCGAATGGTTGACAGGCGTCTGTGTGTGTCTTCGTCGTGGACGTCACATTCAAGCACTGGGTCTGATGCGCACGGCTCGGGCAAGCGTTGTCCCAAAGAAATGACCCGCGCCCTGGGTAAGCAGGACGCGGGTCCGCAGGGGGTCCGCGCTCGGACGTACGCCGCCCGAGCACGGTGTGGGGGGCGAATCAGTTCGACGCCAGGATGCGGTCGAGGAGTGAGACGGCCCGCTGGCGGCCGAGGAAGAAGTTGGTGTTGTCGATGGGGTCGATGCTGCTGGAGAGCAGGCGGTTGGCGTTGGAGTAGCGATAGGGCTGGGCCAGACCCGGGATGTTCTGGACGCTGTTGGAGGCCATGATGTCGGCATCGGCCGTCGTCGTGAAGTTGTTGGAGATGCGGAGGCCGAGCATCTCGCCGACGCGCCGTCCGACGGCGGCGGTGAGGGACTGGCTGAGCTGCTCGAGCTCGGCCTGACTCTGGGTGTAGCCAAGCGAACTGGCAGAGGGGATGAAGACGACCGACTCGTCGCGGGCACTGATGTTCAACGCGTCGGAACGCTGGCTGTACCCGAAGGGCTGGTTGGTGATGGTGCCGATGCCGAAGAAGGAGAAGCCGCTGTTCACGAAGTTGAGACTGTCGAAGTCGCTCGTGAGGAAGACGGTCGAGAAGTCCTGGAACTCGAAGTCGGCGGGATTGGCCGAGATGCGGATATCGACACCCGCCGCGGCGTACGCGCCGGTGAGCTGCGAGATGATGGAGTCGAGGAGGAACTTGTCGACCGTGCGACCGTCTGCGACGTTGCCCGCGTAGCCGAGCACGCGGGAATCGAAGCCGGTGAGCGTCGTGGTCAGGCCGCCCGCTTCGAGCCAGTTGACGGAGCCGCCCCTGGTTTCGAGAAGGATGTTCTGCACAAGACGAGGTGCCGCGGCGACTGTTCCGCCGAACTGGACGATCTCGATCTGGTAGTCGGTGTTGAAGGCACCCTGGAGATAGACGGCGTACTTGGCGGGGACGGTTCCGTCGGATCCGAGCGCGCCGGGCGTGACGAAGTCGATGTAGAAGTCGCCGTTGGCGTCGAAGCCGTAGGAGTTGGTGCCGTTGTCGGCGATGACGCCTGTGCGTCCCTCACGCCCCGTGAAGTCGGTGGGTGAGAAGAGGAGCACGCCGTCGTCGATGCCGACGGAGTTGGTGGTGTCGAAGACGCCGAACTGGACGAAGCCGCGGTAGTCGAAGAATGTGGAGAGAAGGAAGATGTCGGAGATGGAGCGCTGGTTTCTGGACCCGAGGTCTGCGCCGAGGTCTGAGAGTTTGACAGTGATCTTGAGTCGGGTTCCGGGGGCGATGGCCTGGCGGTTGTTGAGGTGGTAGATGTCAACATCGGCCCAGACGTCGCTGGGAACGCCGCTGTGTCCGGTGGGACCGATCGCGGAAGAGATGGTGACGGTTCGGACGGCGGTGTTGACGCCGTTGATGACGTCGGTGGTGAAGTTCGAGGTGATGCCGTCGGGGCTTGTGCCGAGGACGAAGTCGTCTGCGGTGCCCTTGATGCCGTCGGGTCCGGCGTTGTACACAAAGGTGTAGGAGCCGATGATGCGGGTGGTCAGATCGTCTGCGGTGCCGAAGACGCGGTCCGGACCTGCAAAGTCGAGAGCGGACGGCGCATAGACCAGCGCGTTGCCGTCGCCGGCGTTGGTCGAGGCGTTGAAGCCGGAGTCTCCGTCGTCGAAGATCTCGATGTCGAATCGATAGGTGCCGACAGCGCCTGGGATCGAGTCGATGTTGGGAACCGTGGCGTTCGAGAAAGCAGTCGTGTTGCCGATGGCGATGACGTAGACGCCGGTCTGCTTCACGAGATACGCAAACTCGCCGACGAAGTCGAACTCCGTCAGGCCGTTGACGGGCAGGGAGAGGAGTGCGGCAGATGTCTGTCCCTCGCCGAGGATGGCACCGTTGGGATCAACGATCGTTCGGCCAGCGAGCAGCGCGGAGCCCTGCATCTGGCCCAGGCGGAGGATCTGTCCTGCCTGGAGCGAGACGCGGTAGAGATCGACATCGCCAGCGGGCTTGAAGAAGTTGATGTTGGTATCGGGATGGTCGCCGATGGAGCCGCGGATCGTGAACTTGCGATTCGCGTCGGCAAGGCCATCCGACGCGCGGTTGTTGTCCATGACGATGTCGAGATTGAACGGGCCGTAGAAATCGATGTCGAGGATCGAGTTGCCGAAGGTGTTGGTGATCGTTGACCTCTGAGGCGTGAGCTTGTCGCCGGCATCGCCGACGAAATCGTCCTCGGAGTAGTTGTCTCCGGTCGTAGCAAAGCCGTTGCCGTCGCCGTCGAGACGAGCATTCACGAGCGATGCGCGGAGGATGCTCTGATCGATCTCGAACCGATACGCACCCGGGCCGGGCACCCCGACGATCTGCGGCAGGTTGCGTTCCGTCACGGAACGAGCGAAGGTGACCTTCGCGACGCGCGTGGACGGGTTGTATGTGAGGGTGTAGTCGAGGCCCTCGATCAGACGGATCGTAACGCTGCCCGTGCCGCGGACTTCGGAGACCGAGAGTGCGCGGGAGAGTGTCGAGACGTCAAGCGGCATGTTGAACGTGAGGTTCGCGGAGTAGACGCGGGATGCCTCGTCGACGCGGAGATCGGTGACCTGGATGGGCTCTGGGTTGAGCGTGATGGGCCCGAACCTGAAGTTGCCCTGGTTGCGGGCGTTCTGGCCCGCGATGCGGACGGTGCCGATGGTGCCGGTCGAGGAGATGGTGTAGGACTCGGAGTTGACGTTGGAACCGACCTGAGAGCCGCCGATGGTGATCGAGCCGATGGTTGAGCGTCCCTCGGCGACCAGATCGTCGCTGTTGCCGAAGTAGCCGTCGTTGCCGCGATAGATGCCGGCGACGATGTCGGACTCTGCGAAGTTGCCGCCGATTGTGACGGTACCGATGCGCCCGGTGGTGATGAGATCGGCGTTGACACCCGTGCCCCCGAAGCGTCCGTCGGCACCGAGATCGATGCCGGACATGATCGAGGAGTCGAACATGTCGCCGGCGATGGTGACCGAGTTGATGGCGTCGCGAGCGGAAATCCACGCGCGGCTGAGGGATGCCGCGGTGAGCGATCCGATCGTGTCGCCGGCGCGGACGAACCCGACATTGATGGAGCCGCCGATCACGATGGACGTGATGGAACGATCGGACGAGAGCAGGCCGAGGAAGGTCTTGCCGACGTTCACGGTGCCGATGTCGAGCGCGATGATCGAGGCCTCTCCGACGATGCCCGGCGAGGTGTTGCCGAAGAAGCCGGAGATGTTGGTTGCGGTGATGGTGCGGGCCTCGACGTGGCCACCGAAGAAGTCGCCGGAAATCAGAGACGAGAGCGTGCCGCCGACGATGATGCGTCCCGTGCTGTTGAAGGTTGCAACGTTGATGACGCCGGCGTTGCCGTCGACCTTGATGTTGCTGTTGCCGGTGAGGGAGCCGGTGACGACGATCGAGCCGATGCTGATGTCGTCGCGCCCGACGATGTTCAGGTTGGAAACGGATCCGCCGCCCGCGGGGTCAACGCGGAGAGTCGTGGCCGCTGTCGTGCCGGAGAAGGTGATGGTGCGTGTCGGGGCGTCCCAACGGACCGAGCCCGGACCACTGAACGAGATGCGTGTGGAGACGCCGCCGATGTTGACCGTGAGGCCCGAGGCCGGGACCACGACGCCGGGCTGCGCCTCGCCCGGTGCGAGGATGTCCGGATCGGTGGTCGGGCGAACGGTGCTCGCACGGAAGATGCGGCCGTCGATGCCGCCGGCGAGCGAGTCCGCCGTGAGCCGGGCGTTGGTGACGGTGCCGGAGACGCTGATGTTGCCCGCGCTGGAGAGTCCGACGGCCGTGCGGTCGTCGCCGCCGATGTAGAGCCCATCGGCCCCGGCATCCACGCCCGCGACGAAGTCGACGGTGTCGAGCGCGCCCGTGATGATGCCGTTGATCGTGCCGGACCTGACGGTGTCGGCGTTTGCGCCCGTGCCTCCGGGGAGATTGTCGGCACCGAAGGAGACGAAGCCCGCGCCGAAGAAGGCGCGGTTGACGCCGCCCGTGAAGGTGATGTTGCCGATCTGGTCTCCCGCGGCGATGACGGTGGCTCGCTGGGTGGTGCCGCCGTTGTTGGCGACACCGCCATTGACCTGCATGGCGAGGATCGACCTGCCCGCGTGAATGAAGGCCTCGAAGATGGAGCCGTTGGTGACCTGGAAGGAGACGATGTTGTGTCCTGCCGTGATGCGCGGCCCGTCGACGCCGGTTGTTGCGGCGACGCCCGGGGGCAGCTCGTTGCGGCGCGCGTCGTAGCTGCGGAAGGCGGAGTTGGCGGGGTTGATGCCGACATCGCCGAAGATCCCGTCCGCGCTGGCGACGACGCGCAGCGAGGTGATGTTCCAGTCGGCGTGAACATTGCCGAGGAGGTGGCCGCTGTTGATCACAAGCGAGTCGATGCTGCCGTCGTACGAAGCGATCGTGCGTCCCTTGTAGAACGAGCCGTTGTTGATGGTGACGGTGCCGATGCCGCCCGACCAGGAGACGATGCTGCCCGCGAAATCGCCGTTTGCGACGATGGAGTTGATGCGTCCGAAGGCGATGATGGAGCCGTTCCCGACAAGGTTCGAGCCGGGCTTGGCGGAGACCGCGCCCGTGGTGACCGTGCCGGTGATGCTCTGTCCGACGCGGATGTCGTTGTAGAGCGTGCCCCCAGCGGTGGCGTTGCCGAGGTTTCCTCGGATAAGGATGACGCCGGGCTTGGAGATGTTTCCGATGTGGCGTCCTGCGATGACGGTGGTCACGCCCGCGCTGACATCGCCGGTGATGTCGAGGTCGCGTCCCGCGCTCAGGAGCGCGATGCTCCCGAACGGGGTGATGGTGGTGATGCGGGCCTTGATGTCGCCGACGGTCGTGGTGATCGTGCCGACCGGCCCGGCGGAGGAGATCTGGCCCGAGATGAGGTTGACAGCCGAGACCAGGTCCATCCGGCCGCGGGGACCGGTGACGCTGATCGCCGTGTTGATGATGCTGTCGCCCGCGGTGAGCGAGGCGATCGGACCCGAGATGGCGATGCTGGATGAGACGATCGTCTCGGTCGCGGCGAGGCGGGTGAGTTCACCGGCGTTGATGTTGCTTGCCCGCATGCGCGCGGTCTGGAAGTTCCGCACGATGCCATCGACGTCGAGGATGACGCGGACGGTGTCGGATGCGGAGTAGAGATTCAGATTGCCCACGACATCGATCGTGATGTCTTTCACCGTGCCGAGCAGGGTCGTGGTGCTGGTCGTGCTCCCGTTGACGCGGAACTCGTTGAGGTTGCCGTCAACGATGACCGCGTTCGGGAAGAGCTCGAGCGCGGTGCCGGTGAGCGTCGAGTTGCGGTACTCGTCTGCGGTGATGAGGTTGACGTTGCCGTTTGCCTGGATGAAGACAGCGTCGAACACGCCGCCGAGAACCTGGAGACGGTTGAGATCGCCGAAGAACATCTCAGTCCGGAAGATATCGGCGTTGCGTGTGAGGATGTCCTGGGCCTGTCCTCTGGCGACGTTGTCAGCGCCGTAGAGGATCGAGGTCCAGAAGTTGTCCATGTTCGAGACAGAGATATAGGCGTCGATGATCCTGCCGCCGTTGGTGAGCTCAACAAGTGAGATGCCGTTGACCTCGCCCACCTCGCCCGCGGTCTGGTTGGATGCCGTGATCGTGCTGGAGATGATCGAGCCGGCGATGCGGTTGCCGATGACGGTGCGGACCTCGTTGGTGGCGAAGATGCCGGTCGTCGAGAGGGGCGAATCGGCCCGCTGGAGGAGCCCGTCGCCGATCTCGACGCGGGAGATGATGTTCGCGAAGACTGTTCCGACGATGCCCTCGAAGCGGCCGATCGGCGTGATGCCGTCGACGTTCGCCGCGAGTCGGACGAGTTCAGAGTTTGTTCCCTGGAGGATCACGTCGCCGACCGCGCCGTTGGTGCGGATCTCGGTGACGATGCCGTCGCGCACGACGATGCCGTTGAGATAGCCGTCGAAGGGCGAGCCGACGTCGTCGAGGAACGCGGCACCCGCGGCGTTGCTGGCGTTCTGGGTCGGGCGGAAGATCGCGCCGCTCCAGTCAACCGCCATGGTCTCGCGGACGATGCCGAGCGGCCCACCGACGGTCTGGTTGAGACCTGAAGCGAGGCCGAGGAAGGGTCCGATGAGCTTGGGACCGAACTCAACAACCTCGGTGCGTCCGATGTCACCCGAGCCGAACTCGACGAAGCTGATCCCGACCACGTCCATCGCGACTATGTCGCCGTTCGGGGTGTCGTTGATGATGCGCTCGAACGCCGCGCCGCCGGTCTGAACAACGCGCCAGATATCGATCTCGCCGGTTCCGACAATGCGGATGCTGGAGGTCGCGACGGTGTTGGTGAGCGTGATGCGTCCGATCGAGACGGGCGTGCCCGAGCGCCCATCGCTCTGGATGTCGAGCCGCTGGCCCGGGCCGCTGAGATCGACCTGGATCTCGGCGATCGCAACGCCTTGTGAGCCGTCTACGGGCAGGAATCGAACGAGGCCGACCGGGACGCCGTTTGGTGCTCCCGCGACGCTGAGGAAGACCTTTGCGCCACCGTCATCGACGAGTTCAAGGACCTGTCCGCCGATGATCGGCAGGGTGGTGTTGACGGAGTTGACCGCAACCTGAGGCGCATCAACGAATCGGACATCGGAACCGAATCCTGTGCTGAGGGAGCTGAAGCCGCCACCAAAGCCGCCCCAGATGCCGTAGTTGGTGTTGGGCTCTTCGACGAGATCCTGCGTGACGAGGATGGCACCGATGATGGAACCGGCGGGTGTGCGAACAGAGATGGACGGCCCGTAGATGTGCCCTCCGACGCGGATCATGCCGATGGAGCCGTCGCCGCCGTTGACGCCAGTCCGGAGGACAAACTGAGAGCCGGTGACGGACGCGGGACCGGAGTCGCGATCGACGCCGATCGAGCCGCGCACATCGATGAAGCCGACGCGACCGCCAACCGTCATGTTGAGGTTGCCGAGGTCGCCCTCGAGTCCGTCGTTGGCGCCAGCGCCCGCCGCCGTGGCGATGCCCGTCACGAGGTTGCCGAAATCGCCCCCGATGAAGACGTTGATGACGTCCTGGCGGAGGCCCTCGAACTCGATGTTGAGATCGGAGCCCGTGGTGATGTTGAAGAGATTGCCCTGGATCGAGACGGTGCCGCCTCCCCAGGTCATCAGGGCCTGCACGTCTTCGACATCAGTGTTGATGTATCCGGTGGGGTCGGCATCGTTGCCGTCGGAGGTGCGGATGCCGGTGCCGACGCGGATCGCGCCGAGCGAGCCGTTCAACACCTGGATGCTCACGTCGTTGCCGAGACCGTTGCGAACGTTGTCCTGTCCGAGTGAACCGCCGGTGCGGAGGCCGCCGAAGGTCACGGGGGCAAGCCCACTGAGCGTCACTTCGTAGTCGACACCGCTGGTTTCGTTGCCGTCAACGACCCCCGGGCTGAGCACAACGAGATAGTAAAGTCCCGGCGCGTTGGGCGAGAACGTGAAGACGGACTGCTTCGATGTGCGCGTGCTGATCGAGTTCGCGGCAAGCATTCGTCCATCGACATCGACGATGCGGACATACTCGCCCGTGACGTTCGAGATCTCGACACGAACGTCGTTCTGTCCGTCAACCAGGAAGCCGTAGACGTCCGCGGCGTCCTCGTTGGAGTTGATCGGATCCATGAGGCCGACGTTGCCGCTGATGATGACGGACGTGCCCTGGCGGTTGACGATCTCGGCACCGATGATGGTGTCGTTGCGGTAGAAACTGTTGCCATAGAACAAGGCCTGTCCCGTGCCGCCCGTGATGCTGTTGACACTGGTGCGGTTGACATGCGCGCGGATCGATGCAAACTCCGTCGCCGGGAGGGGGATGCCCTGCACGACTTCGAGTTCACGATACCGGAGCGAGTCGATCATGGGGCGTGTCTGTGGCGACGAGAGATCGCCCAGCACCGAGATCTCCATCAGCGAGCGCCCGGCAACCGTGAACTCGCCGAGCGTGCGCCCGACAATCAGACTCCCGTTGGTCTTCGTGATCAGGTCGAGGTCGTTGAAACCGGAGAGATCCGCGCCGGGGTCGGGCACCCAGAGACCGGCATCGGTCGCGGCCACGAACCGACCGAGATCGCCCTGCACGCTGAACGTGCCGAGAGGGTACGTGATCGCGAGCGTGTCCAGCGCGCCGGTAAACTGGCTGGAGCCGAAGACAACGCCGTGGATCGCGACGGAACCCATCGAAGAGCCGTCGGTGACGAAGATCCCCTGCTCCGGATTCGTGAAGCCGGAATCGACGAAGGAACCAACTCCCGGGGGCAGCCCGGCGGGGCTGTAGTTGTTCAGAGGCCTGACCCAGGGACTGCCGATGATCACCGAGCCGGGTGCTTCCGGCAGGCCGACAACGCCATCCGCGGCAAGCACGAAGCCGAAGCCCGCGTCCTCGAACTCGCTGAAGTATCCGAGGCGGTTCTCAAGGATCTGGGGCACGTTCTGCTGGATCCTGAATCCGACGATGGTGAGGGATGTGCGGACGTCGCCCCCGGAGAGCTCGATGCGGCCGATGCCGTCGTTGAAGTTCGGGATGCCATTATCATCCAAGTCGACAAGTGGCACCGTAAGACCCTGGGGCGCGCCGAGTTGGATCGTCTGGACGATGTCGCGTCCGTAGAGGTCGAGGAACCGAACGGTCGAGCCGATGGGGCCGCTGAAGACGACCTCCGCACCGAAGATCCTGCTCGACACGATGTCGGAGAAGTTGCCGGCGGGAACCGTGTAATTCACGTTGTCCATCGCGAACAGGACCGGACCCGTCGAATTGAAACGGATAGAGTCGAAAATGGGTGTGGCGTTGTTCTGTGTCGTGAACGTGAAGCTGCCGATGCCGGGAACCGCCGGGTTGGTCGTGTTCAACGCGCGGAGCTGCGCACCGGTGTACGAGGCGACGACCTGCCCGCGGAAGAAGAGATCGACACGCATGCGGGTCGAGTCGAGGCCGACGTTGCTGCCGACGCCGTAGACCTCCATCGTCATCGACTGGATGCCGATGTTGGTCGTGTTGGTGCCCTGACCACGGAAGGTGTACGTGAACTGCTCGCCCGCAACCATGTTGGCTTCGAGCGCGATCTCCTGGATGGGCTGGGTGAAGGCGGGGCCGGGTCCCTGCGCGAGGTAGCCGAGACGCTCGCGTACCGCGAAGCGAGCGCCTACCGAGACGTTGTGCGTGACGCGGAGGCCGCTGCCGTTGAAGATCGTGCCGCTGGCGATGGGTTGCACCGCGACGCCGTCGCCGCGCTCGTCGTTGAAGTCCTCGTCGAAGTCATCCGGCGGGTTGATCTGCAGCTCTTCTCCGGTCTGGAGGATCGGGATGGTGTACCCGAACTGGGCACGGACCTCGCCGATATCGCCACTCACCAGATCGCTGGGAGTGATCGTCATGGAGAACAGGAGCTGACGCGGCTCCAGCCGTTCGAGCGAGGCGAGCCCGGCGATGCCGGAGAGACGCGACACATCGCGGTCTGTGCTCCGACGGGAGGCCGCGGGACGCGTGTACGGACGAGGGGAGCGACGGGAACCCTTCATGGCTGCTCCTGAGAAACAAACTGACGCGGCTCCGGCAGGCCGGATCCGCTGCTGAGACATACTTCAACACTCGCGGACACGAACGCGTCTCGCGACCGCGCCCGCCCACAGCAGGACAACGCCCGCGGGGCGGGGTCCGACTGGGGCGTGGATGGTAGCGACAACGTCTGCAACGTGTAGTCCCTGAACGATTCGGGGCTTCGGCAGGCCTTTCGAGCAAGCCGGAACCCTGTCTGGCTGGTGGACCCGGTCTGAGCGACACCTGCATCAAGCAGGGACGCGGCACCTGGGTTCGAGCGTCGCTCCCTCAGCGTTCAGAACGCTCTCGGAGCAACTACTCAGGCCCGATGGCGACAAGCGGGGGTCGCCCGAGGGCTGGGGTCGCGCACCCGGCGCGTCCCCGTTCGGACAATCTACCCATACGTCGTCTGGAAAGCAAGGTTCCCAGACGTTCATCCACATACCGAACGCAGAATGGGGTGTTGTCCCGGAGCAGGATCAGCACCCGCCAACACCCTTCCACAGACCGAATCGACAATCCGATCGCGCCTGCGCGAGATCTCTACAGGATCCGCGCCGCCCGCGGGTAGCTCCCCAGGACGACCATTTCCTTGCAATGCTTCTCCGCCTCGGTGATCGCCCGGGTCATCGCGTTGTCGTCGCGATGCCCCTGAGCGTCGATGAAAAACGCGTACGTCCAGTTGCTGCGTCCAGCGGGTCGCTTGTCGATGTGGGTGAGGTTGATCCCGGCATCGCGGAAGACCGCCAGAACATCGACCAGCGCGCCCGGCTTGTTCAGCGTGGTGAACATCATCGAGGTCTTGTCGTCGCCGGAGCGCTGCGTCTTCTGACGCGAGATCACGAAGAAGCGCGTGATGTTGTTGGGGTTGTCCTCGATCTTCTCAAACAGTGTCCGCAGCCCGTAGATCTGACCGGCGAGCACGCTGCCGATCGCGGCGGTTCTCCCCTCGGCCCCGATCGCCTCGGCCTGCTTGTACTCTTCCGCCGCGATCTGTGCCGCGCGGCTGCTGCTTGGGGCGGGGACAAGCTCCGCCTGCGGGTACTGCGTCGCAAGCCACGTGCGGCACTGCGTGAACACCTCGGGCTTCGAGTGGATCCGCCTCACGTTGCTCGGCTTGCAGTTGGCCAGGAGCGCGTGGTGGATCTCGATCTGCACCTCGGCGTAGATGTTGATCTGTCCCTTGTTCTCGATGAAGGCGTCGAGCGTCTCGACGATGCCCCCGCCGGTCGAGTTCTCGATCGGGACCAGCCCGTAATCGACATGCCCGCGGATCACCTCGGTGAAGACGCCGCGGATCTCGTGCAGGTTCTCGTAATCAACCGACGACCCGAACTGGCGGACCGCCGCCAGATGGGAGTACGAGCCGGCGGGCCCGAGGTACCCGATCCGCAGCGGCCTTTCGAGAGCGAATGAGCCGGACATAATCTCTTTGTAGACACCCTCGATCGTCCTGTCCGGGAGCGGTCCGGCGTTCTGCTTGAGCACACGCGACAGCACCTCCTGCTCTCGGTGAGGCGTGTAGATCGGCACGTTGTGCTTCCGCTTGACCTTGCCGACCTGCACCGCCAGTTTCGCACGCTTGTTCAGGAGCTCAACGATCTGCTCGTCGAGCGCGCTGATCCCGATGCGCAGCTCCTCGAGCGCACGCGGCGTGCCGGTGCTCGCGCCGTCGCCAGGGTTCGCGCGGTTCTTGCTTCGCTTGGTCTTCGGTTGTTTCGCGCCTCCACCCTTGCCTGAAACACGGGGGCTTGCTGGAGGCGTCGCGCTCGTGCGTCGGGAGGGTCCCTTCCCCTTTTTAGAGCCGCCGCGTGATTTTCCTGAAAGAGGCATGCATTCTCCCGGCCGTAAGGCACAATAACCTGAGCCGGACGGTAGATCCGGACCCGCGCACGTGTCGCGCTCGGAGTATCGGTCAGGACCGACGTCGCGGCCAGCCCTTGCCCCTTGCATGGGCTCGAAACCAGGGTCGGAGAGACCCGAAGCAAAGGAGCGTGGAGGACTTGCGCTCATCCCTTCCAACCTTCGGCCTGGAGACGCTCGAGCGTCTCCTCGCGACATTGAGCAACCTCCCGATCGGTGTCCATGGAGGCGCATTTCTTGCGCTGTTGGCGGGCATCGCTGTCTGGCTCTTCGGCGTGAAGGCGCTCAAGCCGGTCTTCGCGCTGGTGGGCATGGCACTTGGCTCGATTCTGGGCGCGCTAGCCCTCCCACTCCTCGGCGTGATGCAGGTTGGCTCGTTCCCGTCTGTCTATGTAGGACTCGCTGCCGGAGGCGTAGCGGGACTTATCGGGGCTTGCCTGCTCTTCCGGTTCGCCTTGATTGTTGCCTCGGGCATCGTGTTTGCCGCCCTGGGTGTGCTGGTTGCCGCGGCCTATGTCGATCATCGCAACCCGGGCTCGATCCAGCCGCCGTCTCGATTGCTCTTGGGCGCGCCAGCCGAGCGCCCAGAGACCAATGGCCCCAAGGACTCGGAACCGAAGTCGTATCTCGTCACCAGGGACAGCCAGGGTGTCGAGTCGGCCATCATGGCGCAACAGTCTGAAGCGGCCGTAGCTCTCGTGAAGGACGCGCTGCCGGCTGTTCAGAAGCACGCCGAATCGGCCCGGGCCTTCGCGAACGAGCTCGGAGGGCGAGTCTCTACAGAGTGGAACGCGATCGGGACAAATGAGCGTCTTGTCTTGTGCGGCGGCGGCATCGCGGGCGCGGTGCTCGGCGTCTTGTTCGGGATCGCGATGCCCAAGCGATCGGGCGCACTGGTCACCGCGCTCTTCGGGGCATCGATCGTGGCCGTCTCAACCGTCTGGCTTGCTGGCGCGATGGAGATCTCGGGTGCCGCGCTCATGGACCAGCCGCCCAAGGTGATCGCGTTCGGCCTCGGCGTCGCGACGCTGGTAGGGATGGCGATTCAGCTCACGCTCACGAACAAGCGAGCGGGCGGCGCGAAAGCGACAACGTGACGGCGGGTGCCGATCGTGCTCCGGGCACTCAATTGCTTTCATGCGAGGAGGCTTACGCGCCGACACGCTGCGCGGGGGCTGCTGCGGGCGACGCGGCATCGTGACGGTCGCCGGCCTTGTGCCCCGGTGACGGGCTGGCGGGAACCGCGCGGACACCGCTCCCCTCGACGACGGCCGCGTTCCGGCTCGCCTTCATCAGCGCATCGCCGAAGAACGAGAGCGAGATCACCAGCACGAGAGCAACGAGGCCGGACATCGCACGTGCGGGGAAGGGTGCCGCAAGCGGCTTCGGACCATCACTGGGATCTTCGAGCATCGCAACAGCAGCGAAGCGGAGGTAGTAGAACGCCGCGATCGCCGAGTTGATGCCCATGACAATCACAAGCACGATCTCACCGGACGCGATGCCCGAGGTGAACAAGGGGAGCTTGCTGAAGAACCCGAGCAACGGCGGGAGTCCGAGCAGCGAGAGCGAGCAGACGACAAGCGTCCAGCCAAGCAGGGGGCGACCGGCGCAAAGTCCACGCAGATCATCGAACGAGTCGATCTCGACCGGCCTGCCATCGCGCCCGCGGCGTTCGAGTCCTGCGAGCGCGGCGAACGCGCCGACATTCATCAGCCCGTATGCCGCGAGGTAGAAGAGCACCGCCGCGATGCCATTGTGAGCAAAGCCCGCGCCATAGTCGCCCGGACCTGCGATCAGGCCGACGAGCATATAGCCGGAGTGCGCGATCGATGAGTACGCGAGCACTCGCTTGGGGCTGCTCTGCACGACGGCCAGCACGTTGCCGATCGTCATGGTCAGCGCGGCCATGACCCAGAGCAGGAGTCGGAGTTGCGAAGGGAGCGTGTGACCGACGGAGACCTTGTCGGTCCCGTGGTCCCAGCCGACGAGCGCGAGGAGGAGGATGAGACTGACGAAGCCCGCGGTCTTGGGGACAAATGCCAGGAAGGCCGTCACGGGGGAGGCAGCGCCCTGGTAGACGTCGGCGGTGTAGAAGTGCATGGGCACCGCGGCGATCTTGAATGACACGCCGATGATCGCGAGGATCATGCCCGCCAGCGTGATCTGGTTGATCCCCTGCTGCGCGATGATGGATGCGATATCAACAAACTTGGTGGAGCCGGTGCCGCCGTAGATGAGCGCGAAACCGTAGAGGAAGACCGCAGCGCCGAGCGCACCGAGGAAAAAGTACTTGACGCCGGCCTCTTGCGAGCGAGTGCCGCGGGTTGACATCGTGACGAGCACATACGTCGGCAGCGACGTGAGTTCGAGGGCGAGGAAGAGCCAGATGAGATCCGAGGCCGATGCGCAGAGCATCGCGCCCGTGAGAGAGAACAGGATGAAGGAATAGAACTCCGCCCGGTTCGTGCGAAGGGCGTTGAAGACTCCACCCCGAGAGACGCGGGCGTCCTCCTCGCGATCGACGGTGCCCGCGACGAGCATCACAAGCAGGACGCCGATCAGCGCGATGACCGCCTTGATGTAAGGCGTGAGGCCCGGGAGCAGCCCATCGCCCGCGGGGCCGTTGATGGCGAGGATCGCCGCGATGAACAACCCGCTCGCGCTGAGAAGCCCGCACGAGCGCCGCACCGCGAGATTGGGCGAGAGACCGACAACCATGACGATGCACGTCGTCAGAAAGACGATGATCTCGGGCACCAGGAGGGCCAGTTTCTCGCTCACTTGTCACCCCCCGACAGAGCGCCACCCCACTGGACAGTTGGCGAGCTCGATGCGACGGAGACGTCGGCGTCGGAGACATGCCGCACGTCAGCCGACGAGGGCAAGCCCGGCAGATCGTTCATGGCCTTCACGCCGGAAGCAGCGTCCGGACGCTTGCCGGTTGCGTTGATCGTCTCAACAACGTTGTTCACCGCCGGCTCAAGCGCCTTGATCACCGGCTTCGGGAAAAGACCGAGGGCGATGCACAGAACGGCGAGCGGCAACAGCACGAAGATCTCGCGCGCACACAGATCCGTCGGCAGCGGCCCGTGCGATCCCCCACCATCGTGGCCGTGATCGTCATGCCCCGCAGGAAGCACAAGCGGTCCCCACACGACGCGACCGACCATATAGAGCAGGTACATCGCGGCGATGATCATGCCCAGGCCCGCGATCAACGCGTACCAGAAGCCGAGGTCGCCGCCCGTGCCGCCCGGAAGCGAACCCCACTTGTCGCCCGCCTGGAACGCGCCCATGAGGCACATGAACTCGCTGATGAACCCGTTGAGGCCCGGCAATCCCACCGAGGCCATGGTGAAGAAGACCATGAACGTGGCCCACACGGGCATCTTGCACGCAAGACCGCCGAGCTCCTTCATCGACCGCGTGTGGTATCGCTCGTAGACCATACCGATCAGGAGGAAGAGCGCGCCAGTCGAGAGTCCGTGGTTGATCATGTAGAGGATCGAGCCGGTGATCCCCACGGTGTTGAGTGCCGCGAGCCCCAGGATGCAGAACCCCAGGTGCGCAACGGAGGAATAGGCGACAAGCTTCTTGACATCGGTCTGCACCCAGCAGATCAGCCCGCCGTACAGGATGCCGATGATGGAGAGCGTGGCGATGATCGGCGCGTACTCAAGGACCGCCGCGGGCAGGAAGGGAAGCACGAACCGGAACATCCCGTACGTGCCGAGCTTGAGCAGCACACCGGCCAGCACGACTGAACCGGCCGTGGGCGCTTCGGTGTGTGCGAGTGGCAACCACGTGTGCACAGGGAAGAGCGGGATCTTGATCGCAAACCCGCACATCATGGCGAGCAGCAGCCACCCCTGCACATTCGCGGGCATCGCCTGGGCCGCCGCCTCGAGCGCGGCGATGTCGAACGTCCACCGACCCGCGCTCTGGATCCCGATCGAATCCAGTTGTGTCGCGTTGAACCATGCGATATAGACCAGACCCGCGAGCGTGATCACGGAGCCAGTGAAGGTGTACAGAAAGAACTTGGTCGCCGCGGCCTTGCGGTTGGTGGACCCGAAGAGCGAGATCAAGACGTACATCGGCACGAGCGTGAACTCGAAGCACGTGTAGAACAGCACGATGTCACGCGACGCGAAGACGCCCGTCATCGCGGCTTGCAGCACCAGCAACCATCCGTAGTAGGTCCGCTCCTTCTCCTGGATCGCCGTGAACGAGCAGAAGACACAGATCGGCCCGAGCAGAAGCGTGAGCGCGATCAGCATGAGCGAGACAGAATCGACGCCGACCGAGAGACGCAGCCCGAGCGTCGGCAACCAATCCCACGCCGCAGAGAGCTGCATCGTCGCCGGGGTTCCCCAGTCGAATCGCCCGAGCGCGTTCACGCCGATGCCCGCGGCCAGGAGGGTGCCGATGACGGCGTGGAACTTCGCCTCCTGCGCGGGGCGCAGCGCGATCAGGATCGCGAAGGCCAGGGGCACGAGAATCAGAAGGACCAACTCCACTCAACACTCCTTCACGCATCGGCTCGCCCGACGCGAAGAACGCCTACAGACCCGCGATCGACGCCAGGAACACAATCAGCAAGAGCACCGCGACGCCTCCCGCCATCTGCACGGCATAGCTGTGCAGGTTGCCGGATTGCAACGGACGCAGGCCGGAACCCACGCCGCGCGGCACCCACCCGAACGCGTTGACGAGCCCATCGACAAGCAGCTTGTCGATGTAGGCAAACACAATCGAGATCAGGTGCAGCGGCTTGACGATCAGCAGGTCGTACACCTCATCCACGAACCACTTGCCCTGCGCCAGCTTCGGGATCGGCCCGAGCAGGGGCACCAGCTTGTCCGCGTTGGCGGTCGCGGCGGTCTTGCGGCCCACATAGTGGAGCGCGAACGCAATCGCGATGCCGACGAAGCCGACAATGCCCGACACGTAGTACATGACCTTGTGGGGATCCATGCCGAGGAACGAACCGTGCGCCCCGTGGTCGGCGTGGGCGTGTGCATCCGCCGCTTCGCCGCTGTGTGCCGCGAGATCGACGATCGGCGGGTAGTTCGCGCTCGACGCGTGCACCATCTTGCCGACCCAGCCGCCGTGATCACCAAGGAAGTAGAGCCCCGCCGCGCCGACCGACAGAACCGTGAGCGTCAGCAGCACGAAGTTGATCGCCCAGCCCGGCGCGTGCGGATGGAACTCACCAGCAGCGTGGCCGTGATCGCCCGCGTGGCCATGCGCATCATGCCCATGTTCGCCGTGGCCATGATCCCCATGGCCATGATCCGAGTGTGCATGCACCTCATCGCCCGGCTCATAATACTTCGGCCCGACAAAGACGCGGAAGAAGACGCGGAACGTGTAATACGCGGTCAGCCCCGCCGTCAGCAGCAGGATCCAGCCGATCGGCGCCATGTGGGGCGTCACGAAGGCCTCGGCGAGGATCATGTCCTTTGAGAAGTACCCCGCCGTGAATGGGAAGCCCGCGAGGTTGAGGCAGCCGACCAGCATCGCGATTGCGACGAACTGCCACCCCTTCATGAACCCGACGCCCGACAACTTCCGCAGATCCAACTGGCCCGCGAACCCGTGCATCACCGCGCCGCATGAGAGGAAGAGCGACGCCTTGAAGAACGCGTGCGTGAAGACGTGGAACGCCGCGCCCGTGCTGGTGAGCACGCCCAGGCCCGCGAACATGTACCCGAGCTGCGACACCGTCGAATACGCCATGATCCGCTTGATATCGAACTGGGCCATGCCGATGGTCGCGGCGACCAGCGCGGTCAACGCACCCACCCACGCCACGATCGGCAGGGCATATTCGGACACAAGGAAAAGCGGGTACGTCCGGGCGATCAGGTAGACGCCCGCCGTCACCATCGTCGCCGCGTGGATCAGTGCCGACACGGGCGTCGGGCCTTCCATCGCGTCGGGCAACCACACATACAAGGGCAACTGTGCCGACTTGCCGAACGCACCGATCATCAAGAGGATCGGGATCAGCTGCACCGTCGCCGGGATCTCATCGAAGTGACCGGCCTGAGCCGCCGCCAGCCACGGCTGCGCCGCCTCCAGGATCACCTTGTACTCGACAGACCCGAACTGCACGAACGCAAGGAAGATGCCGAGCGCGAGCCCGAGATCGCCGATGCGATTCATGATGAACGCCTTCTTCGCGGCAGCGACCGCAGAGGGCTTCTTATAGAAGTATCCGATCAAGAGGTACGAGCAGAGGCCCACACCCTCCCACCCGAGATAGAGCAGGATCAGGTTGTCGCCCATCACAAGGCAGGCCATCGAGAAGACGAACAGGCCGAACGCCGCGAAGAAGCGGCAATACCCCGTCCCCACGTCGTGGCTCATGTACTCGCTGGCGTAGAGGGCGATCAGCGTCGCGAGCCCCGTGACAAACAGCATCCAGAGGCACGTCAGAGAATCGACATAGAACCCGAAGTTGGCGATGAGCGAGCGTTCATGCCCGCCCGAATCGGTCCACGCGACGTTGATCCACTCCCACGCGATCGTCACCGATCGACCACCCGCGAGTTGTTGGAACATCGCGGCAGTCAACGCGAAGGAAACACCAAGACACCCGACCGTGATCCACGCCGGAAGCTTGCTCTTGATGCGCATCGCCGCGGAAACACCGCACAGGATGCAGGCAAGCAGCGGGAGCGCGGGAATGAGCGAGACCCACCACGGACCGGCCTCGATCGCGGGAAGTGCGGCTCCGGAAGCGCCGGGCGCACCGAGAGCCCCGTGCAGGATCGAACCCATGATGTCCGAGGCGATCGTCACGTTCCGAACCTCTCACCCCCACTGCCGGAGCAGGGCGGGGGCACTGCGGGATCAACCCTTCATTTCCGTCCACTCATCCGCATCGAGCGACTCACGCTTGCGGAAGAGGAGCACAACCAGAGCGAGCGCCATCGCCGCCTCCGCGGCGGCGACCGTCAGCACAAAGATCACGAACGTCTGCCCGCTGTGCTCGAGGTGGAACCGGCTGAACGCAATCAGCGCGATACCGGCGGCCTGGAACATCAACTCGGTGCAGAGGAACATCACGATCAGGTTCCGCCGGGTGAGAAACCCGATGAGCCCGATGGCGAACATCAGCACGGAGATCAGGAGATAGTGCGCGAGCGTCGCCCCGCCCATCGGCTCAGGAAAGCCCGCCTGCGCCAGCATGAAGAGGTCGGTGCCCATCACGCCTGTCCCTCCGCCCCGCGTCCTTCCATGAGGTTGCGGGCCTGAAGGACCTTCGCCTCCTCATCGATCTCGACCTGGCGGCGAGAGAGCACGACCGCGCCCAGCATCGCCATCAGCAGAATCACGCCCGCGATCTCGATCGAGCCGGGATGGGTATTCAGTAGATTGAAACCGAGGGCCTCCACGTTCCGGGGAGCAAGATTGGCAGGGAAATCAACCCACCGCTCACCATCGGGGCCGGTGACCAGCGCCCGCCGATTCTCGATGTCGATCTGGAACGCCCCGTCCCGCTCAACAATGCGATCTTTGAACGTGATCGCGCTCGCGTCCTTCATCGCATCTTCAACGCGGCGAGGGAGTTGCGCAAGCAGCGCGTCGTGGGATGCCCCCGCGCGCCGGGGCTCAAGCCCGGAGATACCCGTGAAGAGCATCCCAGTAAGCACCGCAACCAGCGCCATGCTCGCGACGGTTGCCAACATCGGCTCCCGAGCTGCGATGTCGTACGACTTCAGCCCTTCTGTCCGATCCTCGGTCGGCGCCTGCGTCGCGAGCATGATGACGAAGAGATAGGTAATCAGGATCGCTCCGGCATAGACGATCACCAGCGCGAACGCCATAAACTCTGCCGAGAGAAGCAGATACAAACCACAAGAGGCGAGAATTGTCAGAATGAAATAGATTGCCGAATACACCGGCCTCGGGTGCGTGACCACCCGCAGCGAACCGCCGAGGGCAACCAGAGAGAACACATAAAAGTAAAGGTTCGGCAGCTCGCCCTGGGCCTTGAGACCCATGAGCACCAAGATCACGCCCAGGCCGCCCGCAGCGAGCAACGCCCCGATGACCTGAGGGCTGACCCGCGCGCGCGGCAGCGCGACACAAAGCCCGAGCCCCACGAGCGCCAAACCGAGATACAGCGCGATCGGATGAATGAGATGGTCCAACGGCGGCCCTTCTCGAGGTCGAATACCGGCGAACAACCCGCGCGCAGCGAAGCGGACAGTCCGCCGCCTTGAACGGGTCCAGAGGATAGATGGCACTCACCCATCCTTCAACCAACCCACGCAACCGCTCGTGACCCCGAGTTCCGGACGACCCCACCCCTCACGCTACCATCGGCTGCCATGCCCGAGCCGGCCCCCACCGCGGCACATCCATCCACCCGACCCGCCCCCGCCCCGTGGCAGGTCCACCTGCCGAACGCACTGACGCTGCTCCGGGTGGCAATGGCCGCCCTCTTCGTCGCACTGATCGCGTTCCGATCCCGCCCCTTCCCCACTGGCACCTCGATCCCGGACGCCCCCCCGGACGCCGGGCTCCTGCTTGCCGGAACGCTCTTTGTGCTCGCCGCGTTGACCGACGCGCTCGACGGATACCTCGCCCGGAAGTGGCGCGTCGTGTCGAAGTTCGGGCGGATCATGGACCCGTTCGCCGACAAGGTTCTGGTGCTCGGCGCTTTCGTCATGCTCGCCGGACCCGCCTTCACCAGCGCATCGGGCGATCTGGTCTCGGGCGTCGCACCTTGGATGGTGGTCGTGATCCTCGCGCGGGAGCTGCTCGTCACCTCGATCCGTGCCGCACTCGAAGGAGACGGGATCGATTTCTCCGCCGGATGGGCAGGCAAGGCAAAGATGGTCCTGCAGTCGGTCGTTGTGCCGCTGATCCTCATCCTGCTCGCATGGGGCGCGCCCGCACGCGGCTCAGCCATCGCATGGGCCATCGACATCGCCGTCTGGGCAACCGTGGTCGCCACCATCCTCAGCGGCATCCCCTACATCACGCGCGCCATCTCCGCCACACGAAAGCCCGCCACATGACGCGAACACCTCCCACCTTCCACCTCATCACTACCTTCGGGCTCGGCTTCCGTCGCCCCGCCTCCGGCACCTGGGGCTCGGCTCCTCCTGTCGCGCTCGCGCTCCTTCTGATGCTGACCGGATTCGGCCCGCGCGACAACCCACTGGTCTACTTCGGCGTCCTCGCGTTCGTGCTCGCCCTCTTCTGCTGGGCATGCATCGCCCACGGCGACCTCGCAGAGGTCCGCTTCGGCGAGAAAGACCCCTCCGAGGTCGTCGCCGATGAAACCGCCGGTCAGTGCATCCCGCTGCTCGCGATCCCGTGGGCCGGGCTGGTCGATTGGCCACGCACGCTCGCGACGCTCGCCTTCTGCTTCGTCGCCTTCCGCGTCATGGACATCATCAAACCCCCGCCAGCGCGCGGGCTTCAGAAGATCCCCGGCGGCTGGGGCATCCTCATCGACGACCTCGTCGCTGGCATCTACGCCGCGATCGCGGTCAACGCCTTCATCTGGCTCCTGCCGTAACGAGCGCAAGCAGCGCCGACAAGCCCACCTCTCGGCTTCGCGCTCGGGTGAAGAGGAGTCTCTATCTCGGCCACGAGTTGTTCGACGGCTCCTGATCGGGCAGGCGGCTCTCCGGATCGATCGTGACCCGCTTGACGCGTCGTCCCTGCGTGTTCCAGGCCGCGGTGTGCGCATCGCTCGTGTACCACGCTTCGACAGGCAACCGCCTGATCTCCGACGAGCCGTCCGTGTAGTCCACGCGATACTCCGCGGGCATGACCATGCGACGGAGCGACCTGAACTTCGCGGTCGCGTTGGATGCATCCTCCTGATCGAAGCCGGTGACGGCGAGATCGAGGGTGCCGTTCTCATAGAACCACCCGCGCCAGAACCACGCGAGATCCATCCCCGCCTCGTTCTCCATGATGCGGAAAAAGTCCGCCGGCTGCGGATGCTTGAACGCCCACTGATCGATGTACGCCCTGAACGCGCGATCGAAACGCTCCGGACCGAGCACGCGCTCACGCAGCAGCACAAGCGCGGCGGCGGGCTTGGCGTACATCATCCGCCCCAATCGCCCGCCCGCGAGCCGGTCGGGGAACGTCATCATCGGCTGGTCATCGCCACGGCGCATCTCGGCCGCGAACGTCCTCGGATCTCCACGCCTGGGCGCATCCCCGGGATACCGCTCCAGATTGCAGTAGTAATTGATGAAGGTGTTGAACCCCTCGTCCATCCAGGCGTGCCTGCGTTCATCGTTGGAGACGATCATGGGGAACCAGTTGTGACCGATCTCGTGCGTCGTCACACCGAAGAGCCCGCGCTCGTTGTTCCGCTCGCGGCAGAAGATGATCATCGGATACTCCATCCCGCCGACGATCCCGTTCACGTTGATCGCCGTCGGGTACGGATACCTGAACCACATCCTGTTGTAATGCTCGATCGAGAAGCGCAGCATGTCCGTGCTCTTCGACCACTGGCCGATCCCTTCCTTCGGATACAACGACATGCAGAGGGTGCCCGCCCCGTTCCCCGCACCACTCCCGACCCAGACCCGCGACGCATCGCCATCCACCGCTGATGCATCCCAGATGAACGCCTCCGAACTCGTCCAAGCCACCGTGCGCACGTCCTTCGCGACATACCTCCACGTCAACGACCCGTCACCGACAGGACGGCTCGCGGGATCCCCCACTTCCTCCGGCGTGCGGATCATCACCGTCTCACGCGACCGACGCGCCTTGTCCAGACGCTCCATCTGAGCCGCCGTCAGCACCTCCGGCGCGTTCACAAGCTCGCCCGTTGCCCCCACAATGTGCCCCCGAGGCACCGTCAACGCGAGCTCATAATCCCCGAAGTTCGTGTGAAACTCCCCAGCGCCGAGATACGGCAGCGTGTTCCACCCGTGGACATCGTCGAACGCGCACACCGCGGGGAACCACTGCGCAAACTGGAAGATCGTCCCCTGCGAGACCTTCTCGACACCCATGCGATCCGATCCGTACGGGGGCACGTCGAACCCGAACTCCACCTCGAATCGCACCTCACCCCCGCGCGGACCGACCGGCGTCGGCAGATCGATCCGCCCGACCGTGTCGTACACGTCGATCTTCAGTGCTCGCTGCGCATTCCCGTCCGGACCGAGCAGCGTCACGCGCGAGATGTCGTACCCGCCGTCGAAACCGTCGCGGTTCCCGAAGCGCCCTCCCTTGCCGAGCATCAGCGCGCCGGTGCTCTCCTTGTCGAAGAGATTCTGTTCGAGTGTCATCCAGAGATACGCCAAGGGCTCCGGCGAGTTGTTCACGTACCGCACGCGCACGACGCCCGAGAGCCGCCGCTTCTCGGCATCCAACGTCGCGTTGATCGTGTAATCGACCCGCTGCTGCCAATAGGCGTGCCCCGGCCTGCCGCTCGCGCTCCGCACCTCGTTGCCCGGAGGCAGATCGAGCGGCGCAAAGATATCGCGTCCATAACGATCCGCACCGGTGCTCGCGCCGGCCTCGGAGACCACCGGCCCCGTCTCTGCCCCGCGTCCCCCACCCGCCGACTGGCAACCCAGCCCGCACGCGCACATGAGAGAGATCGCACCACACACCCAACGCGTGAGCCAGATCGACTTGGCCAGGTACATCATCGACTCCTGAACCCGACGCCGCGGCACACTCGAGCCCGCACGCTCTCGGGGCCAAGAGCATACAGCCCGTCACCCGGCCCGTGGCAGGTCGAAACACTCCCTGTGGCTCGCAGAGCCGAATGCGACGCTTATCGCTCGCCCTTGTAGGGGGGCATGTCCTCGAGCCGCGTCAGGCCCGGCACCACAAAGACGCCCGGGCTGAACGGCATCAGCGGCGCGTCGGCTCCCAGCCCGCTCGCCCGGTACGGCGGGTGGGGCTCGAAGGGACCATCGAGCCCGCGCCGCTGCGCGCTCACACCATTCGAGTCAGCGACCATCTCCACAACGCACGCGCTCCCGTCCGGAAGCACCGGCTTCTCCGCGTCGCCCCAGATGGCGCACTGAACCGGCACCCCGCGGGGATCAAGGAGCATCACCCAGTCACCCCCGTTCGCAAAGCCCGCGCGTGTCGAGGGTGCACGGGCCGTAAAGACCCATGCGTTCCCGAAGTCCGGATGCTGCTTGGACGGAGAAGTCGCGCCGTCGCCCACGGTCCCGTCGGACTCCCCTTTGAGCGCCGATTCATGCCCGTTGAAGACCACCACCACCTGCCCCGGGTGGAGCGTGAGCTGCGGGAAGGTGAAGCGGAACTGCGTTCGCCCCGGCTTCGCCGAGTCGTGCAGCGTGTAGCCGCCGATCCGGATCGCTCGATCATGGGGATTGATCAACTCGACGAACTCGTCTCCGGTTGTCTGGCGCTCGCCGTCGCGATTCGCGTCCCCGTTCTTCGTCGGCACCGCGTACAGAATCTCCGTGATCAACGGGTGCGGATACGCCACGGGCGCCTTGGGCACGGGCACAGGCGGGGGCTCACCTCCGGGAACCGGAGCGGGTTGCGCCCGCGTGTCGCCCGCGCAGCAGATGGCCAGGAACCAGATTGCCGTAACGACGGGTGTCCTTCCCATCCATCCAGCGTACACACGAAGCTCGGCCGGCAAAAGAGGTGCTACAAGAGACTGCCTGTCGCCCCCGAGTCGATTACGATGACGCCCTCTTCCTCGTGTGACGTTCCGAACGCCGCGCGACCCATCAGGAAAAACCCATCGCCACACTCTGGCGCAAGGAGTCCCCCAGTGTTCAACAGCGTGACCGTGTCTGAGAAGGGCAAAGGCGTCGTCGTCGTCGGTCACTTCAAGGGCCAGGGCCTCGACCGGCTCTCGAAACGTGCCGCCCCGCAGGCGGGTGTCGCCGGCGCGCTGAAACGGAAGGAGGCAACCGGCGATGTCGGACGGATCGTCGAGGCCTGGATCAACCCCCGCTCTCGTGTCATCATCGTCGGACTCGGCGAGAAATCGGCCTGCACACCCCAGACACTCCGGGACGCCGCCGCCGCCGTCGGCAGACGCCTGGCTGCTTCCAAGGACGACGCCGCAACGCTCGCACTCTCCGGCCCCGCTGCCCAAGCAGGTATCGACGCCGCAGTCGCCGGGGAGGCGATCGGCGAGGCGATCGGTCTTCTCTCCTGGTCCTGCGATGAGTTCCGGGGATCCGCCACACCCAAACCCGAGCGCACCGATCTTGCAATCCGCTCCGACGATCGCGCCATGACCTCGGGCATGAAGGCCGGGCTCCAGATCGCGGCCGGTGTCAACCTCGCTCGCACGCTCAGCCAGACCCCCCCCAACATCGCAACACCCTCTTGGATGGCGGCCCAGGCCCGGAAACTTGCACGCGCAACCGGCCTCAAGGCCCGCATCGTCGAGGGAGATGAACTCGAAACCGAGCGGATGACCGGGCTCATCAACGTCGGCAAGGCGTCGGAGAACAAACCCTGCCTCATCCGCCTCGAATACACCCCAAAGAGCGCAAAGGCCCGAGCCGCAAAGCCGCTGGTTCTCGTCGGAAAGACCATCACCTACGACACCGGCGGGCTCTCCTTGAAAATCAACAACATGATGGTCGGTATGAAACGCGACAAGGACGGCGGCTGCGCCGTACTCGGCGCCATGCACACGATCGCCACCCTCATCAAGCCCGATTTCCCCGTCGTCGGGCTCCTCGCCGCGGCGGAGAACTGCATAAGCGACGAGGCCTATCGCCCCGATGATGTCATCCGCTACCGCAACGGTGTCACCGTCGAAGTCACCAACACCGATGCCGAGGGACGCCTCGTCCTCGCCGATGCCCTGATCTGGGCGTGCGAGGTCGAGAAGCCGCGTGCGATCATCGATCTGGCCACCCTCACGGGCGGCGTCATCACCGCTCTCGGCTCCACATACGCGGGGCTCTTCTGCGACAACGACCAGCTGCGCGGGGCCGTGGAGTGCGCCGCCGCGGGCTCGGGCGAACTCGTCTGGCGCCTTCCTTACTCGCATGCGGAGTACCGCGACATGATGAAGTCGCCGGTTGCCGACATCGTCAACAGCAACCCGAATCGCAAGGCCCATGCGACCCAGGGTGCGGCATTCCTGGCGAACTTCGTGCACAAGGACGTGCCCTGGTGCCACCTCGACATCGCGGGTGTCCACGTCGCCGAGAAGAACGCCGGGATGTACATCGACGGCCCGACCGGGTGGGGCACCCGCCTCCTCACACACCTGATCCGCTCCATGAACCACGCGTAGTGCGGGCAGGATTGGTGGAATCTGGCTCCGCGGCATGGCCGCGGAAGCGAGGGCTGTCGCGAGCTTCATATTGGAGTTCTGACAAAGACCTGACGTGTCATTCGGCAACCAGTACTATCACTGGTTTTTACTCGAAGACGCACAATCCGGGGGGATTCTGCTTCCGAACCCCGGGGCTGCTGTCTATAAAGTGATCGAGTCCGTGGATCCACGCGATACGACCCGCGGCCGCATTCACGTTCTTGGTCTTGGTCACAGGAGTGAGCAGTCTTTGATCGCTTTGATGAGGGCAGAATGAGCCGGGGACTCCAACCTCGCGTGGGTCTGGATCGCTTCGTTTCGAACGGCCTTTGAGAGGATTGTCCGTATCTGATGATGCTTCATCGTCCCACTTTGTCGCGGGTGCCAGTTGTGTCCGCATGGGACGAGATTTGTGTTCGTTGATTGAAAGAGGAGAGACAATGATGAAGAAGACAACCGTTCTCGCACTGATCGCTGGCGTTGCCCTCGCCAGCACGGCGTCTGCCTCCGGCTTCACGGGCGATTACGCTCCCGCGAACTGGACTTTCCAGACCAATCAGAACGGCTTCGTGGCGCAGCACGACGCCAGCACCCTGGTGCTCGTTGGCCCGGACAACGGCTCGTTCGCATTCGGCTTCTCGGACATCTTCGTTGTTGTCCCCCAGAGCGGATCGATCTCCTTCGATTGGTCCTACACCTCCAACGATGACCCCGGCTTCGATGCGGGCTTCTACATCGCCAACAGCTTCTTCTTCCTCAGCGACACCGACGGGCAGTCCGGCTCGGTCTCCGGCGTGACCGTCAACGTCGGCGACTTCTTCGGCTTCTCCGTCGAGACCATCGACAGTGTCTTCGGCCCCGGCGTCCTCACCATCACGAACTTCTCCTACGTTCCCGCACCCGGCTCGCTGGCCATCCTCGGCCTCGCAGGCCTCGCCGCCCGTCGTCGTCGCTGATACCCATTCACGAGACTCACTTCGCGAGTCTCAAGACGTCATTCAGAATTGCCGCCCGGCCTTCAAGCCGGGCGGTTTTTTCATGGCCATCGTGCGTGAAGCCCTACCTGTCGAGACTCCCCCCCTCAGCACAAGAAGGCGAGTCGGGGAGCGACACACGATACCAATCAAATTACAAACTTATCGCTCGCTTGACAGGTTATGAGACCTTCAAGTTCCGCAAGGTCCGTATAAACTGTGGTTTTGCAAGGATTTCGGACGTTTCAAGTTGAAAATCCTGAAGATTTGGTTTGGTCAGCATTGATCGCATCACGCACGTCAGGTATAAACACTCCTGGTGGTTCGTACCACTCGCTTTGGTGCAGGTGAGAGAGACAAGTCTGGAGAGAGACAAGTCTGGTGCCGAGTTGGAGAGCTTGGCACACCCTCCCCTTCATCGAGCGTTCCGTGTGCCGTCGTGCTCGTGCCCTGCGAGCCGTGCGGTGTCGTTCTTGCGGGGCGTAGTTTCGATCCGCATACCCCCACACGCTCGGGGATGGATCGGGAGGCATAGACATGAAGAAGACTCTTGCAGTTCTTGCGGCTTCAGGTATGGCGCTCGCGGCTTCGGCCGACGTGCTCGTCGTTGACATCACCGGCTGGCGCTCTTTCGCTGGCTACGGACATCCCAACAACAGCAGCATCAACATCCCCCTGCCCGCCGGCTCGACCATCGACTCCGCTTCCTACGAGATCAACTTCGATGCCATCAACGGCTCGTGGCGTTCCGAGCTCGTGCTCTCCCTGAACGACGGCCTCGTCGGCGCGTTCTTCGATCACGCTCCCTCGACGCTCGGCTCCGGCGGCAACTTCGTCGGCTCCGGCAACTTCGGCTCCCTCCCCGGCGCTTGGGCTGGTGGCCCCTTCGTCCTTACCACGGGTGATCTCTTCGTTACCGTCTTCGAGACCTTCGATGACGGCGGCGCATCGGTCCAGGACGCCCGCATCAACAGCGGTCGCATCGTCATCAACTACACCCCGATCCCGGCCCCCGGCTCTCTGGCCCTCCTCGGCCTCGCCGGTCTCGCCGCCCGCCGTCGCCGCTGATACCAGCGAACGGCCGGATCGATCCGGTCCATAGTCCCATAGCGGACGCAACCACAACCGCTCGGCCACACGGCCGGGCGGTTGTTCTTTCTGCGCAGCCCTCATCATCCACCACCGGAGACACTGCCCAGCACGCTCGCCAGCAGCCGCGTCGCGTCGTGTCCCGTTGAACCCGCATGCTCCAGCATCGACGCCACGACAACCCGCGTGCGATGCTGCTGGGGCAGTATCGCGTAGGGCTGCTGCACACCCCGAACGCACACCCACGGCTCCGGGATGACCACGCCCTTCCACCCCAGCGACGCCAACCCCGCCGCGATGACCCACGAAAGCCCCTCAACCCCCGCTCCCGGTCCCAGCGCGCTCAGCCCCTCCTCGATCCGCGGGATCGCGGCACGCAACGCTTCCGCACGCACGACCGCCCCGGCCCCAATCCCCGAAAGATCGAGCGCAGCCAGCGCGGCTGTGTCCAGCCCCAGCGGCACCCACGATTCACGTGGCGAGTGTCCGTGCACAAACGCCGTCACAACGGCCACATCCGATTCAGCCGCAAGGATCCGTCCCGACGCGGATGCAAGCCGCGGCTCGACACTCGCATCAACGCTCCGAACCAGGATCGCCGTGGTCTCTGGGCGCCGCGCCGACCGCTCGAGTTCCCGCCAGGCACCCGGCGTAGTCAGCACAATCTCCTGCAAGGGGGTGCCGCCGCCCTCGATGCTGGGAAGCGCACGCGACGCCCGGTGCGATCTCCCGTGATCGGCCATTGAGGACGCCTGCGCCGCGACAGTAGCCGAATCGCACAGCGCACGGATCTGAGCCGGCGCGTTCGCCGACATGCGTTCTCGCAGCGATCTGTCCGCGAGCGTCAGAAACAGCGCGTCCGCGAGAGCCGGAACATCACCGGATCGAAACAGCAACCCTGAGTGTCCGTGCTGCACGATCTCGGACATCCCGCTCGAATCCGCACACACCACCGGCGCGCCCAGCGACATGGCTTCGAGGAGCACATTCGGAAAGTTCTCCCATCGCGAGGGGAAGCAGCAGACGCCCCCCGATGCCGTCGCAGCCAGCACAGCCCCGACGATCTGATCACGAGGCAGCCGGTCCTCAAAGATCACGCGATCACGCGCCTCGGCCGCAAGGCGCAGAACCAGATGCTCCCGCAACGAGCCCCCGCCCGGACCGGTCCTGGTATCACCGCCGATCAAGCGCAGCGTGCAATCCACGCCGCGCCCGATCAGCCCGTTGAACGCGTCCACCAGCAGATCGACGCCCTTGCGGCGCTCCAACCGCCCGAAGTACAAGATCTCCGGCACCCGGTGCCCCGCGCGTCCCGAGGCCGGGTCCGACCAGCCACCTTTCACCCCCGCGAACTCCGAAGCGTCAAACGGGTAAGGCACAACGCCGCTCGGGCCGTGCATCGAATGGCCCATCGCTCGCAACTCGGTGCGGCACCATTCGAGCAACGCCGACGTTGGGGAGACAACCGCATCCGCGTGCGCCACCGACTCCATCTCGAGCCGATCCGTCAGCAGCCGATTGAACCCCAGCACCGGGTCCGCATTGAGCGCGCGACACAGCCGGTCCGGTGAGTGCAGGCGCACGCCGAGCGTCGCGCCCGCCAACTCGCCCAGCGAACGCGCACCTCGGATCGAGAACGCGCCCTCGGCGAAGTACTCCGGAAACTCGATGAAATCGAACCGGTGGGCGGCATGCAGGCGGATCAACGCACGCCTCACCTGTTGGGAACGCTTCGCCACGTCAGACCGCCAGAGCACGCGATCGTCCCACTCCGCCAGCGGATCAACGTCATGGAACCGGACACCCGGAAAGAGTCTTGGCCCCTTCGAGATGGCTTCCGGCTCGTTCACGCCCAGCACGTGCACCTCGTGCCCCGCCTGAACCCACGCGCGCGCCATGGACGAGACATAGGTCCCGATCCCGGCACCCCAGAACGGGGCCATCTCGCGGCTGACGAGGCAGATTCGCATAAAGAAAGCGTATTGAGTTCCTCGAAGCGCCGCCGTGGGCGATCTTCACACCTACGGCAGGAGCATCGACGGTCGGCTCTCAGCGACGGCGCCGAACGACGGCCAGAGAGCTGAATCCGAGCACCACGATGGTGCCCGGCGCGGGGGTGATGGCGATTGTGTCCGCTCGTCCCATGAGAATCGGCAGGAGATAGTCATTCTGGTACGAGTTCGCGCCCATCTCCACAGGAAACGAGAATGAGTCGAACGAACTGGGAACGACAAGCGGATGCAGTCCACCGCCATACAGAGAGACATGTGCGTACATCTGGTGCACCGAGCTGTGCATGATCGCGTCAACGAGTATGCCGCCGCTGGAGCTGCGGGTGATCGCGAACTCAAGCGACGTTGCCTCCACCACGCGCCCGTCGATGGCAAAGGTCGAGCCGCCGCCCGGGAAGACATATCGCGCGAAAGTGTCGGTCAGTGTCGTCGGCGGCGTATCGCTGTCGTAGTGGAACTCGAACTCCAGCCGGGCTTCCACTTCCCACTGGAGCCCGACGAATGGGTACTGATCCCCGCCCGGGAGATTGGGCCAGACATCGATCGTGTATCCGGTGCCTGAGAGCACCAGCGGACCGGCGACAGAGGGTGCCGCGAAGGCGGCGGACAGGCCGAGAGACAAGCAGCGAGCCCAGCCGAACGTCCGTCCGAAAGCCCACACTGAAGCAAGAGAAGGTCGCATGGTCATGCCCTCCGGTGTCTGGCCCGACTCTCCGTCCCCGCAATTCAGCGTAGCAGACTGATCCGGCCTCTCCTAGGTCTTTCGGGGAAAGCCGCCACAGGAACACCCCTTCCTATACTTGCGACCCGGTCACCCGTGCCGGCTCAGGAGTTCGCCCCTTGTCCTATACCCTCCGTCCCGACGAGACCTTCGGCGTTGATGTCGAGTCCACCGGCTATCTGGCCGAGCACGTGGACACCGGCGACCGCTGGGTCCTCAACTTCGGCCCCCAGCACCCCGCCACGCACACGACCCTCCGCCTCGTCCTTGAGCTGGACGGCGAGCGCGTCGCCCGCTGCACACCCCACATCGGCTACCTGCACTCGGGCTTCGAGAAGCTCGCCGAGGTGCTGGACTACAACCAGTACGTCACCATTGTCAGCCGCATGAACTACCTCTCGCCAGTGTCCAACGACATCTGCTGGCACCACTGCGTCGAGAAACTCTTCGGGATCGACATCACGCCCCGTTGCAAGGTGCTGCGGACGATCATGGCAGAGATGGGCCGTATCCAGGACCACCTGCTCTGCATCGGTGCCGCCGCGCTCGACATGGGTGCCTTCACCGGCTTCCTCTATGGCTTCAACCCCCGTGAGACTATCTACGACATCGTCGATTACATCTCCGGCCAGCGCTTCCACCCCGACTGGACCCGCGTCGGAGGCCTGATGAAGGATCTTCCCGATGAAGAGACCTTCAAGCGGATGGTCAAGAACTTCCTCAGGAACGACCTCTCCGTCGCCATCAAGGACATCGAGAACCTCCTCAATCGCAACCGCATCTTCCTCGATCGCACCGTCGGCATCGGCAAGATGACCATGGAAGAGGCCAACGCCTGGTCGATCACCGGCCCGCTCGCCCGCTCCACCGGAATCCGGCGCGACCTCCGCAAGGACGCTCCCTACCTCTGCTACGCCGACAACTGGGACGGCCAGGGAGCCGAGGCCGTCAAGTTCAAGGTCCCCATCAGCACCGACGGCGACGTCTTCGCCCGCTACCAGGTCCGCTGCGAGGAAGTCAAGCAGTCGATGTCGATCATCGAGCAACTCATCGACAACATCCCCCAAGGACCGATCGATACCTTCGCAGACTCCAAGATGGTCAAGCCCAAGAAGTCAGAGGTCTACGGCTCCATCGAAGGCCTGATCCAGCACTTCGAGCTCATCATGACCAACCGCGGCTGGCAGCCCCCCATCGCCGAATGCTACGGCGCACACGAGACCGCCAACGGCGAACTGGGCTACTTCATCGTCTCCGACGGCGGCCCGCGCCCCTGGCGCGTCAAGACCCGCCCGCCCTCCTTCATCAACTACTCGATCATGGCCAAACTCACCGAAGGGCATCAGCTCGCCGACGTCCCCGCGATCCTCGGCTCGCTCAACATCGTCGCGGCAGAACTCGATCGCTGAACACTCACTCCTCGCGCCGGATCGCGCTCGGCCCGAGCGTCAACGCGTTCTTTCCCGTTCGCTTGCTCTCAAGGGCGCGGGCGTCCGCACGCTCGAGCAACTGCTCGGCCGTCGAGCCGTCCCACGGGAACGTCGCCAGTCCGCCCGAAATCGACAGCGAACCCGGCGCCTGAGATCCAAGCTTCGGGAAGCGGTGACGCCCGACCTGCTGCTGGAATCGCTGCGCAATCTTGCACACCGAGTCCGGATGCCGGCTGTTCGCCTCCCGAGGCCCATCCGGCTCGTGGAAGATCACGCCGAACTCGTCGCCCCCGATCCGACAGACGCGGTCGGTCGGCCTCACGACGCTCTTCATCAGCCGCACGATCTCCGAGAGGATCTCGTCCCCCGCCCCATGCCCGTGGTTGTCGTTGTACTGCTTGAAGTCGTCGATATCAAAGACCATCAGCGTCAGCGTGCGCCTCGATCCGCGGCAATCCTCGATCGCCGAAGCCAGGAAACGATCGAAGTAGCGTCGGTTCCACGCGCCCGATGTCGGGTCGGTGAACGCCGCGTGACGCAGCTCCGACTGTTGATCACGCAGACGAAGCCACGTCGCCAGCCACGAAGCGTGCGGGCTCAGCGCATCGGTCTCGATCCCGGGCGCAACCAGGAACCCCATCAGCGCGCGCCCATAAGCAACCGGTGCCGCGCCACCAGGCGCTTCCGCGCCGCCGTTCGTCGCGGCCGACACTGGAATGAAAGAGAGCGTGCTCGTCCCGAGCCGGTTCCTCAGCAACTCGAGCCCCACTTCGAGCACATCATGCCCACGAAGCAGACACTCAACCATGCGAATATCGTGCGGCCCTTGCACCGCCTTCGCATGCTGTCCCTGCATCGCGACCGAGCTGCCACGCCGGCTCTCTGTCTGCGTTCGCTCCGGCCCGCCACTCAGAATCGAAGCGATCAGCGATTCCACGCCACCGGGCTTGGTCGCGTCACGCCCGGCTGAGGGTGCACGATCCTCGCTCCCGCCTCGCGCGACGGGCGACCCCCGCTTGCCCGAGCCGAATCGCAGCATCCGGACCACATCCTCATCCGTCGAAGCCCCGCCATCAAACTCCGCACCCGCCAGTTCACCCGAAGAGATCAGCACGACACCCGGCGCCACCGACCTCGCTGCCCTTGCGAACTCAGTTGCCGCCCGCTCATCGGTGATCACATCCGCACCGACCACGATCGCCGTCCGTGTCGGCGACAGCTCATCGATCGGCATCGACAACTCGCCGATCGCCTCCAGCGTCGACTTCACGCGGAGAAGCTCGACCTCGGGCCGCGAACGCAAAGACTGATCCAGCCCGGTCCGACCGACCAGGATCACTCGCGAAGCACCATCCGCGCCGTTCTCGTGAGAGCCACCCCTCATCGCCTCCCACCCCCTGAACCGCGCTGATGATCGCCCTCCTCATCCAGCGGATCGTCGGAGAGAAGCATCGCCAACTCTTCATCCGTCAGGTGCGAACCGGGAACGATCTCATCCTCCATATGCTCATCTATCCCGGCGGGTTCCAGCGGCGCGGGCCGAGCAACCGGCGTGTCGCCGACCGATCCCGGCGCAATCCGCAGCGGAAGGGGCCTTGCCTCAGGCCGAGGTGTGCCGACCCGCGCTCCGGCATCCGTTCCCCGTGCCGGACGAGATGGCTCACCAAACCGAGTTCCCTGCGAAGCCGCGCCTTTCACATCGCTTTCAACGAACGCACGCAACGCTGGGTTCGCGCCGCGGACATAAACCCAACGCGCCGCATCCGGCGCATACAGATCCGCGGCATCGAGCAGGGCCCGAACGCCATGCGACCCGCCCCCAAGCCCAGAGGGCTCCACCAGAATCAGCACGCGAACGACACCCTGCTCCTCCGTGGGTTTCGCCCAAGAAACCAGCAGAGCCAGCGCGCCGTGCGCATCATCCGCGGCACGCCACTCGATCCCCTTCTTCCCGAGTTCGACGTCCAACTCCGAAGGTGGCATCGCGTCCCTGGCAGTCCAGAGAACACAACGTACCTTCCGGCGAACCTGAGGGCCGCCGGAGCCCCTCTCAGAGCCCGCAGTCATCAACCCAATCTTACAGCACAATGGCCCCGATGCGCCGCCAACCCGCGGAATCCTGCCCTACTCCACCAAGACGCCCTCGGACATCCCCCACCCTGCTCCCGGCTTCACGTCCGATCACTCCCGCCCCGCTTCGGACGGATTCTCGGGCCTCTTCGCGACGGTGTACCACACGAAAATCGACTTCTGAAGCCCCTCAAGCCCCTTTCCCTCGTCATACCCGAGTGCAAGGAAAATCGGGTGCAGCACCGCCTCATCGCGCTCATCGAAGGCGAGCACCTCAAGCCCCGCAGATGCAAACTGCTCCCTCGAAAATGGGCTCCAACCGTCCGCCCACGGGATGTACGCCGTATCACCCGTCGCACCCGCCTTGCCCGGCGCAGGATTCTGCGGCGGGCAGATGTTGTAGATCACAAACAGGCCGCCCGGCTTCAGTGCATCGTGAACGCTCTTCAAGAACACCCCGTCATCCACGCCGAGATGCACAAGCTGGGCCGGATCCGCCTCGCGCGCGGGGTGGATGTACCCCGCCTTCAGCGTGTTCTTGCTCGTGATCAGGTCGTACCCGCCTCCGATCGCCTCGACGATCGCGGGCTCAGCCGGCCATCGCCCGTGGTGCAGCGAGACGTTGCCAGGACCGAGCCGCCCCGTGTCGCCCTCGTGCCCATACAGCGCCGCGAGCGCGACCTCGACATCCACGCCGTGCGCATCCGCCCCCATCAGCGCCATCAACCGGATCTGCCCGATCGAGCCATACCCGAAGTCCAGCACACGCTTCCCGCTCAGCGACTTCACACCGTGCGCCGACGCCACATCCAGCACTCTCGCATAGACCAGCGGCGACCCATACGCCGTCATATAAGTAAACGCCGGCGGAAACTCCCGGGCCGACAGATCCGCCCGCTCTTGCTCGTCAAGCGTCTCATACTGTGCGGCGGTGTACGCCACCCGCCTCTCGCGGCTGCGCCACAGCGTCCTGGGTTCCGCTACAGGCAGACTCGGCACACCACGCAGAAACTCGAGCGCGAGATCCGAATGCACCGCCGGTGAGATCATCCACGACTGACGCGAAAGTTCTTTCACAATGTCCGATGCCGGTTCCGCACGCTGGGCTGCCGCAACCGTGGAAAAGCCACAAAGCCCGACACAGAGGACGACCAGCGAAAGAGCGCGAGATCGGATGGACATGTGGTACTCCGTTGCGGGCCGCGTCGCCTCCGGCACGGGCGAGCCCTCGATCTATTGAAGGCAGGCCCGTCCCGCCGCGGCGACCCGTGCCGAGGGCATCGGCATGGGTTCGAACCCTACCATCCGGCGCGTCCCGGAGGGCGCGAGCATGCCCAGCCGAACACGCAAGAAAGCACCTGCCAATCCCGACCGTCGAACCACCCGCTCCACCAAGAGCCCCAAACGACGCGCCGCCGCCGCCGATGCGCATGCGTCCCTGCTGCATGAGCTGCACAAGAAGTCTCCCTTCGCCAGCGTCTCCCAGGAGGCGTACATCGCGCTGCAGCGAACCTCCGGCATCCTCTCCGCCGACTTCCAGCGGCTTCTCAAGCCCCACGGACTCTCAGAAGCAACGTACAACGTCCTCCGGATTCTGCGCGGTGCGCTCAGGGAGGAAGGCACACGCACATGCTCCGAGATCGGCGAGCACATGGTCACGCCCGTACCCGATGTAACGCGACTGGTCGATCGGCTTGTAGACCAGCGCCTTGCCCGTCGCGCCCGCGACGGAAACGACCGCCGCATCACACGCGTGAAGATCACCCGAGCGGGGCTCGACACACTCGCCGCGCTGGATAAACCGGTGCTCCGTGCCCACAAAGAACAGCTCGGCCACGTCTCGGACCGCGATCTCGGGCAGCTCCTCATCCTGCTCGCCAAGATCCGCCGCGCTCGCTCTCAGCCATGAATCTGGCGGTGCCCCCGACCTTGTGAGAATCCACCCAACGCACCAACAGTCCCAGAACCGCTGCATAACCGCGCGACGAAACGCCAGAACTCACACCCGCCGGCTGCGTATAGAAACCAGAAGAGACGTGTCCGGTCCGAGCATTCTGAAACCAAGCGATGCGGACCATCGAACTCTCTCTCGCGTAGTGGAATGTAAGGGGCCGGGAAACGTGTGACACACGGACACGACCCGGCACCCACAGGCCAAAGCCGCGGGGACTGCGAAACGCAATCCAAACCGCGGCATCAGACAGTGAGATCGGCCGCCCGTGCTTGAGTATCCTCCGGGTCTCAGGCCAGCCAGTCTGGCACCTCCCACGGGGCGATACCAGGTGCCGAAACATCCCGAGACCTCCCAGACGCCCCGCCGCAACTCTGAGACCTCCAGCGGCGGGGTGTCATTTTTGCCCCTCCCCATCGTTCCCGGCCAACCCGCCGACGCTCACCAGGCGCGACCCGTCCCGCCGCGAGGCCCGGGTTTGGATCCGACGCCGGACGCCGTTACCATCCGCGCCCCGCGGCATCGTATTATCTGTTGAAACAAGCAATAGCGCGGGCGAGCCCGCACGAACCAGAAGAAGGAGCTGCAGATGATCACTGTTCGCAAAGCGGATGACAGGGCCATGACACGCATCGGCTGGCTCGACGGTCGCCACACCTTCTCCTTCGGTCGCTCGATCCTCTCGAACGATGTCCCATACGCCGACGGCTTCCGCTCGCTCCTCGTCGTCAACGACGATCGCGTCCGCCCCGGCATGGGCTTCAGCGAGCACCCCCACGACAACATGGAGATCATCACCTACGTCCTCGACGGCCAGCTCGCCCACAAAGACTCCACGGGAAACGCCAAGTCGCTCGCCCCCGGTTGGATCCAGCGCATGAGCGCCGGAAGCGGCATCAGGCACTCAGAGTTCAACCCCTCACCGACCGATCCGCTCCGGCTCCTGCAGATCTGGATCGTGCCAGACCGCAAGAACATCCGACCCTCCTACGAGGACCGCGAATTCAAAGATGCCGACCTGCGTGATCGCCTCGCGCTCCTCGCAGGCCCCGACGGCTCGGGCGCGCCGACCCTCATCCACCAGGACGCGTTCTTCTATGCCTCGCGCTTGAGCGCGGGCAAAGCCGCGGCACACCCGCTCCGCCACGACCGCCACGCCTTCCTCCACCTCGCCAAGGGCAGCATCACCCTCAACGGACACAATCTGTCTGAAGGCGACGGCGTCTTCATCAGCGATGAGACCGAGATGGCCATCACCGCAGGTCCCGCCGGGGCAGAGTTCATCCTCATCGAGTTGGCATGAATCGCCGCGGCCAGACGCTCATAGTTTCCTCAACAGGTCATCCACGATCGGCCCCGTCTCGGTCGTCGCCGCGGGGTCGAACGCCTTGTTCGGATCGTTCGGAAGATAGATCCGAAACGTCGTCCCCTTCCCGGGCTCTGACTCAACAGTGATGCGCCCGCCATGCTCCTCGACGATCCGCTTGGTCACGGCCAGACCCAGCCCGGTTCCGCGCGACCCCTTGCTCGAGTTGAACGGCTCAAAGATCCACTGCAGACGATCCGCCGAAATCCCCTGCCCGTTGTCCATCACCAGGATCTCGGTCGAAGGACCGAGCCCCGGCGCGCCGGCGTCCGGTTGACGGTACGTCGTGCGGATCGTCACGATCCCGGTCCCATCCACCACCGCCTCGACCGCGTTCGTCACTAGATTCAGAATCGCCTGATGCATCAGGTGCGGATCGATGTGCAGCGGCGGCATCTCCTGGTCCAGATCCAGCATCATCCCGATCCGACGCTGCTTGCACTGCCCCTCCAGCAGCATCGCGCAGTCCTCGATCACAGCCCCGAGCGGCGTCAGCTCGATCTCCAGCATTCGCTGCTTGCTGTACGTCAGCATGTTCAGCGTCAGCCGCCCGATCCTGTCGATGTTCCTGCGGAGGATCGTCCATCCCCCCTTCGCGATCTTCAGGTCGTCCTTCTTCAGCCCCATCTCCACCACATCCGCCCCGCCCCGCATCCCCTGCATGATGTTCTTGATCGAGTGCGACAGCGTCGCCATCGTCTCCCCCATCGCCGCCAGACGCTCCGTGTGCAGACGCTGCTGGTACGACTCAAGGTGCGCAAGCGCAAGCCCCGTGTGCAGCGCGATCGCGTTCAGCAACGCAAGGTGCGCCGGCGTGAACGTCCCCGCCGCGGCGGACGAGTCCAGATACACCGCCCCGAACGTCCGATCCTTGAACCTGATCGGCGAGCAGAGCGCCGACCGGATATGGAAACGCTGGATGCTGTCCCCGCCCCCTGCCCCCCCGGGCGCGCCGCTGAATCTCGGGTCCGCCATCGCGTTGCTCGTCAAGAGCCCCTCACCCCGGCGAACACAGTGCTGCAGAATCGTGCGGCTCACCTGGATCCGCGGGTCCTCACCCCGTCCCGGCGCGGTCCGGTGCCTCACGACCAGGGGCCGCAACGTCCCCTCGGCGTCGTCATCCTTCAGCATGATGAACCCGCGCTCGGGCCGAAGCTCCGAGAACGCAAGATCCATCACCGACTCGAGCAGCTTCAAACGATCCGTGATCTGCGTCGTCAACGAGGTCAGGCGATAGATCAGGCGCAGATGCTCGCGAGCCGCCGCCGAGGGATCCTCCGAAGGAAGGATCATCGAGTCCTCGCTCGATTCGAGCGTCCGCTGCACGCTCGCGTCCATCTCATGGGGCAGCATGAGGCGCACGGCGTCCGCGTGCTCCCGCGCCAGACGATCACCCACCCTGAAGACCGTCTCGCCGACGCGGATCTGATCCCCCTCGGAGAGCCGCCGGCGCTCCTCGATCCGCGCCCCGTTCACCAGCGTCCCGTTGTGCGAGTCAAGATCACGGATCCACCACGTCCCACGATCGGGCGTCAACTCCGCATGCCGCCGCGAGACCGTCGTGTCCGAGATAGGCAGCGCCTCGCTCGATCGACCGATCAACTGAGGGACATTCCCCGGCAACTCGAACCGGCGCCCCTTGTCCGGCCCGTGGATGACGACCAGCGTCAGCATGCAGAGAAGATACGCCCGAAGCGCGCATCGCGACGCATACGCTCTCGCATACATGCCGGAACAAACGTCCACCTCCCCGGATACCTGGCCGCTCACTTCAGGCCTCGCCATCTCTCTCACCCACCCTCGCCTCATCGCCATCCTCAACCTCACGCCCGATTCCTTCTCCGACGGCGGACGCCTCGACACCCCCGCAGACGCCGTCCACACCGCACACCACGCGGCTCTCGCCGGAGCCGACGCGCTCGACATCGGGGGCGAATCCACACGCCCCGGTGCCCGACGCGTCAGCGCCGAAGAACAGATCGCCCGCGTCGTCCCTGCGATCAAAGCGATCAGGGCCGAAGGCGGCATCCTCGGGACCATCCCCATCAGCATCGACACCACGCTCGCCCCGGTCGCACACGCGGCCCTCGACGCCGGCGCACACATCATCAACGATGTCTCAGGAGCCACGGAAGACCCCGCCATCCTCTCGCTCGCCGCGTCAACCAAAGCCGGGCTCATCCTCATGCACCGCGTTCTCGCGCCCGATCAGGACAGATACTCCACCTCCTACACACCCTCAGAAGCACCCATCCGAGGCGATGTGGTCGAGCACGTCCTGCAAGGCCTGCGCGCACTCATGCAAAGAGCCGTCGATGCCGGCGTCGATCCCCAACGCATCGTCCTCGACCCCGGGCTCGGCTTCGGCAAAACCGTCGACCAGAACGCGATGCTCATCCGCAGAACCTCGGAGCTTCTCACCCTCGGGCGCCCCATCCTCTCCGCCCTCAGCCGCAAGAGCTTCGTCGGCGCGTTCGCAGCAGACCCCCCGCTCCCCACCGATCAACGCCTCCCAGCCACGCTCGCGTGCTCCATCGCACACTACCACGCCGGAGCACGCCTCTTCCGCGTCCACGACGTGGCGGCACACACGCAAGCCCTCCGCATCGCCCGGCGCCTCACCCAGCCCAACCCCTGACGAGACGCGCCCCTCGCCGCGCACGACCCCCTCACCCTCTTCATACCGAACAATGTCACGTTCGCCTATGCTTGGCCATCCAAGAGAATGACGCGTCCGGGACCGCTTGTTCGCGTGCCGGGGCGCGAGATGCAAGGACCGAAAGCATGGCAGGCGCAAACACCAAAACATTCACCGACGACAACTTCGACCAGGAAGTCCTCCAGTCCAAGGTCCCCGTTCTCGTAGACTTCTGGGCCGAGTGGTGCATGCCCTGCAAGATGCTCGCCCCCTTCATCGATCAGCTCGCAGACGAGCTCGGCGACAAGGCCAAAGTCGGCAAGATCGACACCGACAACAACCGCGCCGTCGGAGTCCGCTACGGCATCCAGGCCATCCCCACCGTCATCATCTTTAAAGATGGCCAGCCCGTCGAGAAATTCGTGGGGCTGACGGACAAGGCGCGTCTCGCCCAAGCCCTCCAGCGTGCCGCCGGCTGAGACAGACCGAACGCCACGAGGCGGCCCGGCACGAACCGCCCCTCCACCCGCACAACGCTCCGCGCCGATGCGCACGAAAGATCCGTGATGGCCGATCCGACCTCCGGGACGAACGCCCCATCAAATGGAATGAACGGGCGCACACTGCGATGCGGAGCCGTCGGCGTCGGACGCATGGGTCAGCACCACGCCCGCGTCTACGCGACGGAGCCGGGGTGCGAGCTTGTCGGCGTCGTGGATGCGAGCCCGGAACGGGCCGCAGAGATCGCCAAAAAGTTCAACTGCCGGGCCTTCCCGACGGAGCAGGCGTTACTCGACGCGGGCGTTGACGCCGTCTCCGTCGCCGTCCCCACTACGGCCCACTACAAGTCCGCCGAGCCGTTCCTCAAGAACCGCGTCGCCTGCCTCATCGAAAAGCCCCTCGCCCCCGACGCGAAGACCGCCAGCGCACTCAAGGACCTCGCCGAGTCAACGGGCACCTGCCTCATGGTCGGCCACATCGAGCGCTTCAACCCCATCATGCGCGCCATGCAGCGCGCCACCGCCGAGGCCAGCCAGATCACGCCCCGCTTCATCGAGGTTCATCGCGTCAGCCCCATGACCTTCCGCTCCGTCGATGTCGGCGTCGTCATGGACATGATGATCCACGACCTCGACGTCGTCCTCATGCTCATGGGAGGCCAGGAACCCGACGAGATCCAGGCCTCCGGCGTCGCCGTCATCACCCAGCACGAGGACATCTGCAACGCCCGGCTGGTCTGGCGCAGGCCCAGCGGCAACTGCGTCGCCAACATCACCGGCAGCCGCCTCGCCCTCAAGACCGAGCGCGTCACCCGCATCACCGGCGAGGATGCGTACATCAAGATCGACTACGCCAACAAGAACGGCGTGATCATCCGGCGCCTCGCCAACGAGATCCAGATGTCCGAGGTCAGAGAGCAGATCCGCTCCGGCACCGATCTCACCATGCTCAAGTGGCACGAGCTGGTCAACGTCGAGAACCTCGTGATCGACGATGGCGAGCCGATCGTCATGGAGATCCGCGAGTTCCTCGGCGCGGTCAGAGACGGCCGCCGCCCCACCATCGACGCCAGCGCCGGCTCCATCAACGTCCGCGTCGCCGAACGCATCGTCGAGGCGATCAAAGACAACCGGTAAGACGGTCTCAAAGCACCCGCCTCTAGGGAGCCCCGAGCGCGAGCTCGGGGTGCTTCGCGCTCGATCAACGGAACTTCTCCTCAAGCACGGCGTAACCCTACTGCACCGCTCCCTCGCGTGCGTGGGCCGCGTACTCGCGTAGCCACTCGGGCAGATCGTCTCGATCCATGAACGCATCGACGATCGCTCGCAGGCGAGCGGCGATCGCCTTGTCCCCATGTCCGCTGTAGCTGTGGATGCCGTAGATGTGTCCGATCCCGTGAAGCGCACTGCCTCGACACGCGCTCGTCCTGCACCGGAGCAGAACGTGCTCAAGCACCTCGATCCCAGGCGCGACCAGATGAGGCCCCTTCTCCGGAAACATCACCATTCCCTCAAGGTGATCCATATCCCACATCATGTAGACCGCGCAATCAACCTCAACTGAATCCCTGAGATCAGAGTCGGGATCTGTCCCGTGACGACCACACACACGGTCGAACAGATCCGTGTAGAGCGTGGTGATCGACCTCACACATCGAACCTGAAGCTCCGGCGGAATGTCTCCCCGACGCATGTCGCCGATGTAGCAGGACCCGTGGCCGAAGATGAACCAGGTCGCCTGGGCTATCTGTTTGTCGGTGTACCGCTTGGCAACAAACGACGGAGACTCAAAGAGCTGGGTCAAGTAAGTCGTCAGCAGGAGTGGGGACATGCCGAGAAACTTCTCCGTGCGCGCGTTCGCCGCTTCATCCCCATCGGGCGATGTCCCCGAAAAATCATCCTGCCCCTGCGTGAAGCAGTAGGTCACCCACTCGTCAAAGGTTGGGGTAAGCTCGTCGGTCATCCGCATAGATTATTGGAAGTCAATGGTGGACGGATTCTCTCTGGCCGCGAAGGTGTTCTCAGCGCCTTGTTCTCCTCTCTCACGAGGCTGCCTGCATGCCCGCTTGGAGGGCATGTATGCCCGTGATTCAGAGCAGCGAACAACAATCCCGCCGCCGCGCCCCCAACATCGTCCGCTCTGCGACGATCCCTTTCGCTCCATTGCTCCCGTTCGCCCCGAGCAGCACGAAGTGCTGCACGCCAACAGCCGGGGGTGAGCGCTGTCGCGAAGCGACAAGCGACACCCCCGGGAAAGGCCACCCGCGCAGCGCCTCCTTGAAACGCCTTCTCGTCGCCAAAGGCGACGGCTCTTCGTCTCTCGCCCCTCAGGGCGAACGATCGTTGCCGGTGGCGCAGCGAGCGACGCGAGCCAGCCACCGGTACAGCCCCCCACCGCCGCGCTTCCTTATCCCCCTGTCGCCGAAGGCGACACATCTCAAGCTCTTCCTCTTCGGGGGGTTGCAGGGGGCGACGCCCCCTGCGCCGCCTCTTCGATCCCGTTCGCCGCACCTTCAGCCCACCTCATACACACCCCACCCGTCCTGTACACTCCCCTCCATGACACGCCGAACACTCGCCCTCCTCGCCTGCACCCCCCTCACTCTCCTCCCCGCCTGCGCTGCGAAACAATCGCACATGGCCGGATCCCCCTCGCGCCTGAACGACCCCGCCCTCCGCGACGACCCGCGCATGGAATGGTGGCGCGACGCACGCTTCGGCATGTTCATCCACTGGGGTCTCTACGCCATCCCCGCCGGCGAGTGGAACGGCGTCAACACCTACGGCGAGTGGATCCGCACCACCGCCCAGATCCCTCTCGAAACCTACGACACCTTCGCCTCGCAGTTCAACCCCGTCGACTTCGATGCCGACGCCATCGTGCTCGCCGCCAAGAACGCCGGCATGAAGTACATCGTCATCACCACCAAGCACCACGACGGCTTCGCCCTCTTTGACTCAAAGATCTCCGACTTCGATGTCATGGCCACGCCCTTCAAGCGCGACATCATGAAGGAGATGGCCGACGCCTGCCGCAAACATGGCCTCATGATCTGCTGGTACCACTCCATCATGGACTGGCACCACCCCGACTACCTCCCGCGGCGGACGTGGGAGACCGACCGCTCCGCCGCCGGCGCCGACTACGACCGCTTCAACGCCTACCTCAATGCACAGGTCTCCGAGCTGCTCACCAACTACGGACCCATCGGCGTCATGTGGTTCGATGGCGAGTGGGAATCCACCTGGACGCACGAGCGCGGCGTCGCCCTCTACAACCTCTGCCGCTCCCTCCAGCCCGATGTCATCATCAACAACCGCGTCGATGTCCACCGCGGCGGCATGGCCGGCTTCAGCCAGGCCAGCGACGCCGTCGGCGACTTCGGCACCCCCGAGCAGGAAGTCCCCGCCCAAGGCCTCCCCGGCGTCGACTGGGAGACCTGCATGACCATCCACACCCACTGGGGTTACAACAAGGCCGACGTCACGCCCAAGTCCGGTCAGGAACTGGTGCGCACGCTCATCGACGTCGCGAGCAAGGGCGGCAACTTCCTCCTGAACGTCGGCCCCACCGCCGAAGGCACCATCCGCCAGACCGAGGCCGATCGCCTCGCCCACATCGGCCGCTGGATGAAGATCAACGCCGAGTCCATCCACGGCACCGGCGCCAGCATCCTCCCCTCCACTCCCTGGGGCCGCTGCACCATCAAACGCGACGGCCGCAACACCACCCTCTACCTCCACGCCTTCGACTGGCCGACCGACGGCCGCCTCTTCGTCGATGGGCTCGGCTCGTCTCCGCGGGATGCCTCGATCCTCGGGCGACGCGGCTCGCGTCTCCGCTCCTCCCTCACCTCCGGCGGCCTGGACATCACGCTCCCTCCCACCATCACCCCCGACCCCGATGCCACCGTCATCAAACTCGTCTTCGATGGAGAGCCCGTGATCTACCACCCGGTCACCATCAACGCCGACAGCGAGAACTTCGTCGCTTCAACCACCATCACGCTCACCTCGCCGACGCTCAACACCGCGCCCGGCGCAATCATCCGTTACACACTCGACGGTTCCATCCCATCGGCCACCTCTCCCGTTCCATCCGGCCCGATCACGCTCACCCACAGCGCCACCCTCACCGCGGCCGTCTTCGTCGGCGATCGCCGCGTCTCCGACATCACCACCCGCGCCTTCACCAGCGCCACCCCATGGCCCGCCACCCTCTTCGTCCGCGCCCCGGACCCCGGCCTCAAGGTCCACACCTTCTCAGGCGACTTCCAGAAGTGCGCCGACTTCGCCCCTTCTTCGCCAGAATCCCCCACTCCCGAATCCGAGACCGTGCTCCCCACCGTCTCCCTCCCCCCCGAGAATCCGCCGCGCGAGCGCATCGCCCGCCGCTACTCCGGCGTCATCTCCATCCCCGCCACCGGCATGCACCACTTCGCCCTCACCTCCGACGATGGCTCACGCCTCCTCATCGACGACAACGTCGTCATCGACAACGACGGTCTCCACGCCGCTCGCGAAGTCCGTGGCAACGCCCCGCTCGAAGCCGGTTACCACCGCATCACCATCGAGTGGTTCAACGCCACCGGCGGCGCTGCGCTCTCCCTCAAATGGAAACAGCCCGACGGCTCATGGCAACCCGTCCCCGCCGACATGCTCGCCCACTGAGACCTTCGCTCCACACACACTGAAAGCCCCCATCCCCTCCCGGCGACGCGACAAGCTATCGGGACGCACGCCCACTCCGCGCCCGTGCCGCCACTATCCACATCCAGATTTTCTTCCGCATGGTGCAAGATCGAGCCCCGTGGCGGCAACTCACATGCTCGCAAACTCCCCAGGCCTCACACCAACCCTCGACCACGACACCACGCAAAGGAGACGGAACCATGCAACGCACAGCCAGCATCCCCAATCGCTCGAAGCTCATCGCCGCCGCACTCGCGCTCGCATCACTCGCCGGAGCCGCATCCGCCGCGCCGCAGATCATCAACCTCCGCAGCGGACAAGTCGGCGGGCTCCCCGGCGTCGCCGGGCAACAGGACGACATCGTCACCTTCCTCCCCAACAACCCCCCCGGTGCCGCCATCAGCGCATCACCCTTCACCACCACAGACTTCGCCGGCGCAGCATCCGGTCCCTCCGCCTCCGTCATCAACCCCGTCTGGGCCTGGACGCCGGGCCTCACCGACCCCCTCGCACGCTGGATCAACTTCGACGGCTTCTTCACCAACCCCGACGGCACACCCGGCGTCGGCTGGGGCGCGCCCGGCTCGTGCCTCTACGCCGTCCCCTTCAACATCTCACTCTCCAGTATCACCAACGCAACACTCTCGCTCGAGTTCGCCGTCGATGACTATCTCGGAGATCACCCCTTCTACGGTGGCGGCAACCAGGCCGGGCTTTACATCAACGGCATGTCCACCGGCTACGACGGCGGCAACTTCGTCTCCTCAACCTTCCACTTCCAGAACATCACCTCATTCGTCAATCCGGGACTGAACTATCTCTACTTCTACCAGCGCGACATCGGCGTCTCCGTCAGCGGACTCATCTTCAGCGCACGCATCACCGTGATTCCCACACCCGGCGCCGCCGCGCTCCTCGGTGTTGGCGGACTGCTCGCGTTCCGCCGCCGTCGGTTCTGATCCGACACTGTCGATCGAATCTCTCCACCCCCGCTGGGACGCGGGCCGGTGCCTGGCACAACGCCACACCGGCCCGTCTCGCTTCACTCACCCGGATACGGAAGACCACGGACAAGCCGGCGCTTGAAATCCTCCGCAGCCGCCACATCTCCGGCCGCCTCGTACGCCGCAATCGCATCCCTGAAGTGAAGAGCCCGATACGGATACGCCACATCCTCGCCGACGGCCTCGTTCCAACCCTCTCTGACCAACTGCGCCGCCTCAGCAGCACGCCCCGTCGCACACAGCACGTGCGCCCTGGCCATCTTGGTCGCCATCACCTGATCGAACGGCATCGAGGCCGATGACAACGCGATCCGAATCGCCCCGGCAGATCTCGCATCCGCTTCCGCCAGCGGATCCGCAAACGGAAAGCCGGGCGACACCGCAGACCCGCTCAACTGAACGAGCGAGATCGCCATGAACGCATCAACCGTCGCGATGATGTGGTGCTCCGGACCCAGCACATCCGACAACAACGCCCTCGCCTCCAGCCCCTCGCGCACCCCCTCTTCATGTGCGCCGTGCAGCCCGAGAAACCACGCAAGATACCTCCGGCTGTTCCCGAGAAGCAGCGCGTCCCGTGCCCCGGGCGGCAGCATCGAACGGATCCGCACAACAGCACGCGAGAGTTCCACCGCTTCCGCCGTCCGGCCCGCTCGCGCCAACTCGACAGAAGCCGTCTCGTAGCAAGGCAGCAGCGAGCGATGGTCAGGACCATACAAAGACGACAGCACATCCGACGCCAGCAGAGCCGAATCGATCATCTCGGACTTCAACCCCTCCGCCTCCGCCGCTCGCATCCGCATCATGTACACCTGAGCAACCGACGGATCCCGCTCGCCGAGCAGCCGCCGATGCAGCGCCGCAAGCCGCCCGAACGCCGCCGTCCGACCCGCCGGCATGCCCTCTCCCTTCCACACCCTCCGCGACGACTCAAGCACGGGCAGATCCGCCCTGATCGCCTCCGCAACCCGCGATGTCGGCACACCCCACGCCATCGCAAAGTCACGAGCCAGCTCGCACTCAGGAGCACGCTCCAAGAGCGCCGCCGCCTCCCCGAGCGTGGCAACCACATCCGGCGATGCCGGCACGAGCACGCGCATCCGCAGCCGCAGCGCCTCCCGCAGCAGGGGCTCTGCCTCCGCCGGCGCGCCCGCCATGAGGCGCACGCGCGCAATCAGCGATGCCATCCGCGCCGCCGCCACACGCGCCTCGTCGCTCTCGATCCCGCGAAGGCCCTCAAGGGCAACACGCGCCTCGGCCTCCGCCTCCGACTCCCGGTTCATCGCCATCAGCACGCTCGCGTGCAGCGACCGCGACAACTCCACCCCCGCCCTCGCCAGCTCGTTCCCCGTGCGCATCAGATCCGTCCGCATCTCGATCGCGTCCCGCACCGCCCGCTCCGCCTCGGCATACCGCTTCCGCAAGAGCAAGACCGCGCCCAACTCGTGCAGCGTCTCCGCAATCTCCGGATGCACCGCCCCGTGCTCCGCACGCAGACGCTCCAGACCCGTCCGCAACGCCACCTCCGCGTACGCCACCTGAGCCACAGCCCGACCGCCGGAAATATCCGTGTACACGCGGCTCCACAGCCGCCGCAACGCCTGATCCACGTCCGGATCCGCCGCAAACGACCCCGTCTCCAGACGCGTGTACAACCGATCCAATCCCGCGCCCAGCTCCTGCGCCAACTCCGGCCGATTCGGATCATCAGTCGGCAACACCTCTCGCAGCAACTCCGTCACCGCCTGCGCACGCACCTGCTCCTGCCTCGCGATCTCACGATCAAGACGCGCCCGACGCGCAGCCGCCGCAGCACCCGCCGTGCTGATCACCACCACGACCCCCGCCGCCGCAACAAGCAGCAGAAGAAACCCCGCCATCGCGATCCGCGAGCGGTTGACAACGATCGCCTTCCGAAGCAGATACCACCCCGAGCCGCTCCGCGCATCAACCGGAATCCCCGCAAGGTAACGCTCGATATCCCTCGCAAGACTCGCCGCCGACTGATACCTCAGGGCCTTATCCTTCCGCATCGCCTTCAGGATGATCGCCTCAAGATCCTGCGAAAGCGACGGCGCAATCCGCCGCGGCTCGATCGGCTCCGCCGTCTCCACCGCGCGGATCACCTCGTACAGCGACCCCCCGACGTCATACGGCATCGCCCCGCACACCAGTTGGTACAGGATCACTCCCAGCGAGTACACGTCCGTCAGCGCGTCGATCTGGTCGGACTTTCCCGATGCCTGCTCCGGAGACACATACGCCGGAGTACCCGCGAACTCACCCGTCAGAGTCAGACGCAGCGTCCCCGCACGCGCGATGCCGAAGTCGATCACCACCGCACGCCCCTCGGGCGTCACCAGAATGTTGTCCGGCTTCAGGTCACGATGGATCACGCCGTTCAGGTGCGCGTTGTGGATCCCATTGCAAACCGCGACAAACACCTCCAGCAGCCCACGCTGACGCGCCGACCCGCTCTCCCCCGGCGGAGCCCACGCATCCAGCGGCACGCCGTTCACATACTCCATGATCACAGCGATCCGCCCGTCCGCCAGAGCCCGCGACTCAAAGACCGTCACCAGATTCGGATGACGCAGCCGCGCCGTGATCTCCGCCTCGCGCTCCGCGCGATGCCGCTGACGAGCCGACACATCCCCGCCCGTCGACAACGCCTTGATCGCCACCACACGCGACGTCGCCTCCTGCACCGCCCGGTACACCACACCCTGAGACCCCGAACTGATCACCGACTGGATCCGATACCCCCGAATCCGCGGCGCGCCCTCCGGACCGGAATCAACCTCAGTCAACTCGCGGGCCCTGCGGATGAACGACGCGTCCTCCTCCGCTGCCCGCAGCCGCTCCAGGCAGATCTCACACCCATCCACGTGCGCCCTGATCGATCCGTCCGAATCATCGCCGGAAGCAAGACGGTCGATCTCCGCCGCGCTCGGGCAAGGACCCGCCGACCCTCCACGCTCCGGAACCACTCAGACATCCTCCTCAAAGGCCTCTGTCAGCTCCTCAACCAACGACTTCAGACGCCTCGTCATGCGCGTCTTGGCCACATACACCTGATCGACGGACATCGCGCACTGCGCCGCAACCTCCGCCGCCGGCACCCCGCGCATCGCAACCAGCTCGAACGCCAGGATCGTCCGCGGATCGATCGCCGAATCCTCACGCAGCAGATCGAACGCCCGCGCCAGGATCGCCCGGTCGCGCTCATCCGTCCAGATCGAACGCAAAGCCCCCTCGTCGTGACCCTCCTCACCCGGATCCTCCACAGCGTCCATCTCGAAATGAACAGCCCGGCGACCCTCCCGACGCACACGCAACGCGGTCCGATGCGCGATCCCCAGTATCCACGAACTCAACCGCCCCTTGCTCCGGTCATAACGCCCATCCCGGTACACACGCACAAACTCCGCCAGCGTCCGCTGCGCCGCCTCCTCCGCGTCCGCATCGCTCAGCCCCAACCGACGCGACAACCCCGCGATCACAGGCCGATATCGCGAGTCGATCTGCGCCCACGCCGGCTGGTTGTCGCCCTCCTTCAACGCATCCAAGAGACGCGTCGTCGTGCGGGTAGCAAAGTTGGATTGCTGAGAACGCGGCACCGTGCACAAACCCCCAGTCTGGCACCCGCCGCCCAGTATACCACAAACCAATCCGACCGCCCCGCGATTCTCACCCGCCCCGCGATGCGCTCACGCCATCCCCCTCCAGAGCCGCCCGCAACTTCTCCAAACGACCGCGCGACTTCACCGTCCTCGGATGGTCGGCCCCGAAAAACCTCTCGATCGCCTCGTGGCTCTCGACCAGATGCCGCTCCCCATCCGTTGCCCGCCCCACCTCCACCAGGTACTCCCCGTAGTTGTTCCGGAAGATCGCGCAGATGTAGTGCTCCGGGGGAAGGGCCGCGAGCGCCCTCGCCACCGTCTCCTCAAACACCATCCCCGCCTCCTCCATCTTCCCCCGCTTCCACAGGAGCATCGCCAGGTTGTTGAAGTTGCTCAGCGTCTCCGCCTCACGCGCCGGCGGCAGCCGCCTCCCGACCTCCACAATCCGGCGCAGAATCGACTCCGCCTCATCCAACTCATCCATGTTCTCGAGCGCAAAGGCCAGCGTCCCCATCGAGACCAGCACCTTCGGACTCTCCTCACCCAGCACTTCGAGCTGCTTCGCCACCGTCTCGCGCAGCAGCGGCAACGCCTCCTCGGTTCTCCCCGAACCGATCAGCGCGGTCGCTAGATTCGCCAGATTGATCAGCAGCGACGGATGATCCGGTGCCAGGCACGCGCGCCGGATCGCCAGCGACTCCCTCAAGAGCGCGATCGCCTCCTCGTGCTTCCCCTGCTTCTGCACCACGTTCGCGAGCGTCGTGATCGTGTACGCGACCGTCGGGCTCTCCGCGCCGAACACCGCCCGCCGATCCTCCAGCAACTCCCGCAGAATCGCCTCGCCCTCCGCGAATCGCCCCATGTCCGTCATCAGCGCGCCGAGGTGGTCACGCTGCGTCAGAATCTCCGGATGCCGCGGCCCAAGCGACGCCCTCGTCAACTCGATCGCGCGCCGCAGCGTACGCTCCGCCTCCTCAATCTGCCCGGTCTCGACCATCAACCGCCCGAGATCACCCACCGCCAGCGCGGTCTCCACCGACCTCGGCCCCGTGGCCCGCTCCATCGCCGCCACGACCCCGACCATCTGCTCCAACGCCCCCGTCGGATCATTCAGATCGCTCGTGGTGATCGCGATCGAACGGCGCAGCGTCAACGCCTGCACGCTCTCCTCTCCATGCACCAAAGCCGCAAGATCCCGCGCCGCCACAAGGTGCGGCATCGCCTCCGACCACAGCCCCAGCGCGCGGTACGTGTTCCCCAGCGTCGTCCGCACCGCCAACGCAACCCGAGGCCTGTCACGCAACGCCGGAATCGTCTCCGACGTCTGATCCAGCACCCGCCGGACCGTGATCTCCTCCCCACGCGCCAGCTCCGGATCCACCGCCCCCAGCATCCCCGTCAGAAACTCCGTCACCGCCTGCGAGTCCGCGAGCGCGGCCTGCGCCTCATACCGCAATCGCTCCGCCTCGGAACGCCGCTCCTCCGCCAGCCGCTGACCCTCCGTCGCACGCACCGCCTGCCACACCGTCCCCGCAACACCCGCGAGCAACGCCGCCGCCGCGACACACCCAAGCCCGACCAGCGGCTTATTCCTCGCAACAAACTTCCTCGTCAGATACGCACGCGTCGGCCTTCGCGCCAGAATCGGCTCGTGTCGCAGATACCGCTCGATGTCCGCGCCTAACTCCGCCGCCGAGTCGTACCGCCGCTCACGGTCCTTCTCGAGCGCCTTTCCGACGATCGTCTCAATGTCACCGTCGATCGAACCGCCCGCCACCGAGAGCGGCGTGATCCGCGACTCCGTGATCGTTCTCAACGCATCCGCGAGCGAAGGCGTCGAGAACTCGTGGGGCAAACGCCCGCTCAGCAACTCATACAGAATCACACCCAGCGCGTACACATCGCTCCGCGTGTCAAGATCGTTCGGATCACCCCCCACCTGCTCAGGCGACATATAGGGCAGCGTCCCAACCAACTGCCCCGCCGCCGTCTGATACGTCAACTCGCTCTGCTCGGCATCCGCCAGCCGCGCCACGCCGAAGTCCAGCACCTTCGGCCGCCCCTCGCGCGTCACGAGGATGTTCGACGGCTTCAGATCGCGATGGATCACGCCCTTCTGGTGCGCGTGCTGCACCGCATCGCAGACCCGCACGAAAAGGCCAAGCTTCTGCCGCTGCGTCGCGCTCCTCGCCCACACATCCAGCCCCGTCCCCTCCACCAGCTCCATCGCGTAGAACGGCACACGCCCGCTCTCAGCCGACCCCTCCCCAGTGGAATCCTCAAACGTCCCCGCCTGATAGATCTGCGCGATCCCGGGATGCTGCAACCGCCCAAGGATCTCCGCCTCGTGCTCAAACCGACGCAGCATCGCCGCCGACATCCGACCCGACTTCACAACCTTCAACGCCACCGTCCGCCGCGGCTTCTCCTGCTCCGCCAGGTACACCGTCCCCATCCCACCCTCACCCAGCACCCGCTCGATCACAAACCCCGGGATCCGCCGCCGACCCCCGCCCTCCGCACCCCGCGCCGATAGCTCGATCGTCTTGTGCATCAGCACCGAATCCAGCACGCTCGCCCGCTCCGACGGCGCAGGCCCCTCGGGTGCAAGCGTCGCGGACTCGGCGATGGTCAGCACCCGCCTCACCTCGCGTAACAACTCCGGATCGTTCGCGCACGACTCGCGCACAAACGCCTCACGCCGCTCCGGTGCCATCCCCGCCGCCTGCTGCGCGATCCGAGCACTCAAGCTGTTCCGATCCTGCTCCATCGCGCTCCCATCCAACACACCCACCTACCGAAGCCATATCCCGCACGATTCTCGAATCACCAGCTTCACCGCTCATCACCTTCGCCGGTGCCAGGTTCCGCGCCAGTCCGGATCGCCCGCAACAGAGGCCGCCTTTATCAACGACCACCCAAGAACAACTCAATGACAAGCTGGACCCGGATGATCCCTGTCCACCACAACACGAATCGAGCCCATCTTGATCGACCGCAGCCGCCACTCCATCCATGCGGCGTGGAACTCTCCCCCGCGCCGCCAAGCGATGCGCCCGATCATGCCGTCTGGTTCTCATCAGATGGAAACAAGCCGCCAGATTCTCGGACCCTTCGTAACCGATCAAGGCCGCGTGCATCAAGATCTCCGCCCGCGAAGAGGGCGAGCGTTGGTTGCCAGATGCCAGGCGCACCGCGAAGCGGGCACCGCAGCATCTGGTACAAGTGCCGCGGAGCGGCATCCTCCAAACGCCTTCGAGTCGCGCACGAGCCCGCAGGGCGAGGAGCGACACCCCCCCTCCACCCCTCAGCCCTCTCACTTCATCTGCCATCTGGCCATTTGCTATTTGCTATTTCTGCTCCGGCGGCAGCACAACCTCTTCAATCGTCGTCCTTCTCAACACCACCTGCCCCTGCGCCGTCTCTTTCACCTCTTCCGTCGTCTCGCGCCGCACCTCGTGCGTCTTCTCCGGCAACTTGCCCGGATCCGCCTTCACACCCTGCGCAACATGACCCACGAACTCCCCGAGCAATCGCATCAGGGGTTTCTTCTTCGGCCCGGTCGGAGGGGGCGCACTCATCGCTCACACGCTCCGGTCAGTGATGCCCGTGCCCATGACCATGCCCGTTCGACTCGGCCCGCGCCTTGGCAAGCAACTCCGGGATCTGCCCCGGCGTCACGCTCTCGTGCAGAACCTCATCGATCAGGATGGCCGGCGCCCCGCCGCACGACCCCAGACACTCCAGCTCGATCAGCGTGAACTCACCGTCATCCGTCGTCTCGCCCACATCGATCCCCAGCGCGGCCTTCACCGCCTCTGTGATCTCCGTCTGGCCGCAGAACTCGCACGCGATCGAGCGGCACACCGACACCAGGTGCCGCCCCTTGGGCTTCAGCCAGTATTCCTCATAGAACGACGCCGTGTCATACACCTCCGCCGCCGAGATCTCCAGAAATGCCGCGATCTCCTCCATCGCCTGGAACGGCACCCACCCATACGCATGCTGCACCATGTGCAACGCCGGCAGCAACGCCCCCATCTTCCGCTCATACCGCGGCAGATACCGCTCGCTCAGGTCGCGACGCATCTCCGCCGTCAGGTACGGCTCTGCACGCCGCTCGATCTTCATGGTTCCCGACGGTTTCGTGATCCAGGCCATGTGGTCCTCAACCTTCCATCCAGAGGCCGGATCCCGGCCCGCATGAACCCAGACTTTACGCCCCCTCGGCCCGCCCCGCCGCACCCGACAGCCAAACCACCCACCGCATCCCCGCAATAACCGCCCATCAACGCTTATCGCGCTCTCGGACCTTCAACCTTGACGGTTGTGACGGCTACGCCCGTCCCTCGTCCACACATTCGGCAACACCACGCTGACCCGCGCCCCCGCTCCACCCGATCCAATCCCCACAAAGAAGGCCGCACCACACAAGGCCGACGAACGCCGCCCGGGGAGAGATCACATGAACACGCTGCAATACAACGACATCGGACACCCGCCCGCGACAGGACCGGTCGCCCTCTGGTGGGTCGACCACCACGGAAACGTCCACGAAGAGCACCGCGACACCGAGCCCCTCCCACAGGCACTCTTTGAAACACACCTCGAACACCACGCGCCAGACCCCGCGCCCGTCGCATTCGGTCGCGTCGAACTCGCCTCCTCACGCGGCACCATCCGCCTCGTCTCTCGCGAGGGCACCAACAACGTCGGCAGAGTCCTGGACGCCCTCGAAGACCGCTACCCCGGAAGCGTCTGGTACGTCTTCCAGCACGCCGCGTGACACACCCCTTCCCCATCTCCGCTCCGACCCTGCTCAACTTTTTCCCGCTCTCCCCATACCATGGGAGCGTGACCACCGTTCCGCGCATCCCCGTCGAACCACCCGACCAGACCAATCTGGTCGAGCGTCTGCGTTCCGGTGATGCCGGCGCATACGAGCAGATCGTCCGCGATCTCACCCCCCGCATGCTCGCCACCGCCAAACGCTTCCTCGGAAGCGAGGCCGACGCCGAAGACGCCGTCCAAGAGGCCTTTCTCTCCGCCTTCAAGAACCTCGACAAGTTCCAGGAAGGAAGCCAGGTCGGAACCTGGATCCACCGCATCCTCATCAACGCCGCCCTCATGAAGCTCAGGTCCAGAAACCGACGCCACGAGGCCGCGATAGAGGATCTCCTCCCCAAGTTCGACTCCACAGGACACGCCGAGAATCCCGCCCAGCCGTGGAACCTTCCGGGTCCTGACCCCATCCAAGCCGATGAGACCAGACGCGTCGTCCGAGAGGCGATCGAGTCACTTCCCGACGCATACCGAACCGTCCTCATCCTTCGCGATGTGGAGCAACTCGACACCGAATCAACCGCCGCAGCCCTCGGCATCACCCCCAACGCCGTCAAAACCCGCCTCCATCGCGCACGCCAGGCCCTCCGCACCCTCCTCGACCCCCACTTCCGCCCCGAACACTCCGAACCATCCGACCCCCAACCCTCCTGACCACATACACCCGATGAGCTGTTCCCGCTCCAACAAACCAGACAACGATGCCGAGCACACCGGCTCCATCGCTGTCAGCACGTGCCAGGAGTGCATCGACTTCCTCATCGACTACCTCGACGGCACGCTCCCCCCCGCCAAGAAAGCCGAGTTCGAGCTCCATCTCGAACTCTGCCCCCCATGCCACCGCTACCTCAACCAGTACCAGGCCACCATCCGGCTCGGCCAGCACGCAATGGAAGAAGAAGCAGCAAAGAACCCGCCCCCCGAGGCCCTCATCAATGCCATCATGGCCGCCATGAAAGCCGGCCATCCCGGCAAAGACCCCGGCGAACACGACGCCCCGGGCGGCTGTGGCTGCGACTGCGATCGATGACCCTCGCAAATCTCTCAGCGCGCTGCCCCCACCTGCCGATCTGATTCGAACGAAACCGGCCGGAAACGACCGGACCCGCCTGCGGATCGGAACCACGAACGCCGCGTTCCGAATCTGTTGTCACCATTGGGTGAGTGGGTGTTGACGCCGTCCGCCAAGTCGATACGCTCTTCACCATTCTTGATCCGCGCTGGGTTGGTCGCGCCGCGGATCCGTCGGACGCATGGAACTACGGGGCGTCCGACTCGCACGTATCGACCTCCACTCTCGAGTGGAACACATGGACATCGTGGACCCGCTCCCGGGTGCTCGCCTCGCGTCCTCTCCATCAAACATCACCGCCAAGCACGTCAAACTCCTCGTCCTTGAAGAGACGATGAGCGATGCCGCCTCATGCGAGAACTCGCGCGAGACCGGCTCAGACGACGACGAGCCCCCAAGTACCCCGCGGCTCAACCCGCCGCCCCCCCCTCCCATTCACGCGACCACAAGGACGTTCAGCGAGCACATGACCGCCCGCGAAGCCGCGGAGGCCTCACGCGCAGACGGCTTCGTCCAGTCTGAACGCACACGCCGCTTCCGCGCCCGCGTCTTCCCCGACGCCACCGACGCCCAGTGGAACGACTGGAAGTGGCAACTCCGCATGCGCATCCGAGACCTGGAAACCCTCCAGCGCGCCTTCACCCTCTCCACGGATGAACGCGACACCGTCACCCACCTCGGTGGCCAGCTCCCCGTCGGCATCACGCCCTACTACGCCTCCCTCATCGATCCCGAGGACGCCGACGACCCCATCCGTCGCACCATGGTCCCCACGGGTGGCGAGCTCCTCCACACCGAGCAGGAAGCCGAAGATCCCCTGAATGAAGACGGCGACATGCCCGTCGAAGGGCTCGTCCACCGCTACCCCGACCGCGTCCTCTTCCTCGTCACTTCCTTCTGCGCCACCTACTGCCGCTACTGCACCCGCTCACGCCTCGTCGGCAAAACCGGCGAGTACCACTTCAACACCAAGCAGTTCGAACGCGCCCTCGCCTACATCGAGGCCACGCCCGAGATCCGCGACGTCCTCATCTCCGGCGGCGATCCCCTCACGATGAACGATGACAAGATCGACTGGCTCCTGACGCGCCTCCGCGCCATCCCCCACGTCGAGTTCATCCGCATCGGCAGCAAGATCCCCGCCGTCCTCCCCCAGCGCATCACCCCCAACCTCGTCTCCATCCTCCAGAAGTGCCACCCCTTCTGGATGTCCGTCCACTTCATGCACCCGCGCGAGGTCACCCCCGAGGTCGCGCAGTCCTGCGGCCGACTCGTCAACGCCGGCATCCCGCTCGGCAGCCAGACCGTCCTCTTGAAGGGCACCAACGACAACCCGGAGACCATGAAGTCTCTGATGCACAACCTCCTCAAGATCCGCGTCCGCCCCTACTACATCTACCAGTGCGATCCCATCCCCGGCTCCTCGCACTTCCGCACTCCGGTCGAGACCGGCCTCAAGATCATCGAGGCCCTCCGAGGACACACCACCGGCTACGCCGTCCCGCAGTACGTCATCGACGGCCCCGGCGGCGGCGGCAAAATCCCCCTCGCCCCCGAGTACGTCGTCGGCCGCGAAGGCGATGAACTCCTCCTCCGCAACTACGAGGGCAAAATCTTCCGCTACCCCGATCCGATCTCCCTCACCACCCCCGTGCGCGAGAAGATCACGGTGTAATCAACATTACCGATACAAATCCCATGTGCTGGGTGGCATGCCTGCTCAATGAGCAGGCATGTCTTCGTTTGTGCAACGGATGATGTGGGTGGCATGCCTGCTCAATGAGCAGGCATGTGATCCTCACCTGCGTTCAGGCCGTGGTGGACGCTTCGACACATTCAAAGGCAGCACGCTTTCTGCCTTGTCCGTGTACCAGCCGGCGCTGGACCATCGCCAATCGCCGGTCCTTCTGCACAATCCGTCCGTAACCGGATTCCTGTGGATGTAGTCGATCATGGACCAGATCGCTCGTGCCTTGAACAGGTTCCGGTCGTAACCGCCGCCACGCTCCCAGAACCGATGCACAACCCGTCCATCCGGACGAGCATCCGCCATGACCGCCAGTCGATGCGGCGCGTGCATCTGCGTCCAGTGCTTTGCTCGCAGCGCGACCGACTTCTTCACCGATTCGAGAAACAAACCCACGCTCGGCGGATCGGCCTGCGGATACACAAACAAGTGGACGTGCGTTGGCATGAAGCAGTACGCCCACAGATGGCAATCGTGCTTGTCGAGGTTCACCCTGACCGCATCGGCGAGCCACATACATGCGCGATCGGACCGGAGGAACGGACGCGAGTTGAAGCACGAGAAGTTCAGCGCCCGCGCCTGACCTGCCACCTCCCGACGCTTCAGACGCTTGTATTCAATGGGATCCACCACACGAACCAGTCTAACGTGGTTGGGTGGCATGCCTGCTCGCAGAGCAGGCATGTGCCTTGGCTCGAACGACATGCCTGCCCAAGGGCAGGCATGCCACCCAACTCCCCAACTCTACCCCCGGGCCAGCCCCTCAAGGGATGGCCCGCCTTAGTGCGGGTGACAGGAATCGAACCTGCAAGGCCTTGCGGCCACGGGAACCTAAATCCCGCGCGTCTGCCAGTTCCGCCACACCCGCTCGCGCCGAATCCTACTCCCTCCACGCAATCACCTTCCGCGCTTCCCGATCAACCACGAAACGCCGCCGATTCCGCATGCCTGACACGAACATCGGCCGATCCTCTATCATGTACGCGACGCCCCACCCCAGGCCGCGCCGCGATCCGGAGCCCGACATGCGCACCCGCGACACCATCGCCCTCGCACTCGCCCCTCTCTCTCTCCGACTCATGCTCGCCGCGATCTTCCTCTTCGCAGGGCTCAACAAAGTCATCCACACCATCGACGCCTCGCCCGAACAGGCCGCCCAACTCGCGAACCTCGGTGCGATCTCCCCATCCTCCTCTCCCTCCCGCCCCTCGCCTGAGTCACGCGTCCCCCCCCTCCCCGATCCCACCGCACCCACACCCATCGTGCCGCCAGGCGACGCGCCCACACCCCCCCCCACCAGCACCCCCACCAGCACCCCCACCGGCACCCCCGAATCCACTTCACCCGATTCAACCCGCGCCGATGCCGCCTCTCCCCTTCACATCCCGCACCTCGCGCGCCTGCAACCCACAGAGCCCGCACCTTCCACAACCGCCGCAACCACCACACCCACAAATCCCGAGCCCACCTACACCCCCGCCGACTTCCCCGACGGCGCAAAGGTCAAGCCCGGACTCATGATCGCGCTCGGCATCCACGCCGCCGCTCACCCCGCGCCCGGCCCCGATGGCTCCACACCCATGCCCCTCGCCCCCGAACGCCTCGCACAGAAGCCCTGGCCAGCAGTCCTCGCATGGGCCGCAACACTCACAGAGATCATCGCCGCCGCGCTCCTCGTCATCGGCCTCTTCACACGCCTCTCCGCCCTCGGACTCGCCTCCATCATGGCCGTCGCCATGTGGCTCACAGAGATCGGCCCCGCCATCCAGGGCGGCACCGCCCAGTTCGGCTTCCTCCCCAACTACGCCATGATGGACCCCGCATGGCAGCACCTCATGCTCCAGTTCTCACTCTTCGCATCCGCGGTCTCCCTCTTCTTCCTCGGTGCAGGGCCCGCCAGTCTCGACGCCGCCATCTTCGGCGGCCCCACATCCACACCCAAATCCGCCCCCGCCCCGAAGCCGCGCAAGCCGCTCATGGACGACTGACCCCGATCACCCAACCGAAGCAATCTCGCCCGGGCCTCGACGTTCAATCGTGTACACACCCCGGGGGCCGGCATGCTCATCCTCACTATCTCTCTCGCCTTGCTCCTCGCCTGGCAACCAGCCGCGCCGAAGCCCGCGCCATACACACTCCACCCCGAGCACGCCTACGCGCCGGCAACCCCTGCGCTCGAAGTCCTCACGCTCGACCTGACGCTCCATGATGACACCCGTGAGAAAGACCTCGAACTCCGCATCCGCGCGCCAAAGCTGCCCGCCTCCGCGCCCAACGACCGACACGCCCCACTCCCGCTCCTCATCTTCTCCCACGGCGCGGGCGGCTCAAACGACGCCTTCCCCGATCTCTCCGCCCACTGGGCCTCACGCGGCTACATCGTCGTCCACCCCACGCACTCAGACTCCATCGCACTCCGCCGCCGCAACGGCCAAGACCTCTCCGGGCTGCGCGAGAATCCGCAACGACTCCTCGCCGATGTCAACGCCCCCGATCGCCTCGCCGACACCTCCTTCATCATCGATTCCATCCCCGCAATCACCGATGCGTTGAACAAAGACCTCCCGGAAGCGTCGCGCCTCACCATCGACGCCACTCGCATCGGCATGGCCGGCCACTCCGCCGGCGCATACACCACGCAGATCGCCTTCGGCGCCAAGGTCCGAGGCCCACGCTGGGGCTCCCTGCGCCTGAAATCGCACGCCGACCCGCGCATCACCGCCGCCATTCTCATCAGCGGCCAAGGCACCACCAATCGCTCCCTCACCAAAGACTCCTGGTCCGACATCGCGGGACCGATGATGGTGATCGCGGGGTCGCTCGACACGTCGCCGATCTCGAACGAAACCCCCGAGTCCCGCCGCGAGCCGTTCGAGTACGCCAAGCCCGGCGACAAATACCTCATCTACATCGAGGGCGCAACGCACGGCTCCTACCAGGGCAAAGGTCTCGCGAACATGCTCCGCGAGAACCCCACCACCGACATCGACATCATCACCGCCGCGGTCTCCAGCGGCACGACGGCGTTCTTCGATTGCTACCTCAGAGGCGCGGACAATGCCGCGGACGATCCTGCCGCCAACGCCACCTCCGAAGCCGCCCGGTCCTACCTCGAATCCGACGCGCTCATCAAGCTCACGTCCGGCGCGGCGGAGTACAAGCGGAAGTGAGGCCTCAAGAACGGGTGGCACGCCCGCTCAAAGAGCACGCACGCACGAGATCACGCGAGTGATGCGATGATCGAATCAAGGTCGGCGACCAGATCCAAGAGTAGAGCTGCGTGTTCCGCAGGAATCTGCACGCCGCGCAGCACCGCGGGATCGCGGATGACATCCGAGATGTCGCTCACTCGCACGCCCCAGCCCTCGAACAAAGAACCGATGATCGACAGGAAAGCAACGTCCCCTTCCCGTCTGCATCGCAGAAACGTGCTGCACTGATCGCTGAGATCGAACGGAAGGGTGATCGCATCTCCGTCGGGGAGTGCCCCTATGTGGTTCCGCCACTGCACGAGCAGGTCACGCACGATCAGGCGCTGATATACGGGCCACAGTTGATCCTTCCACCTCGCCTCGTAATCGCTGTCGATGCACAGGTAGTAGGAGTCGCACACGAACTCATCCCCGTTCCAGAACCGGAACACGATGTCCTCCGACTTGCAGTCGGAACGGAGTGTGAGCGATACCAGCGGCCGTCTCTTCGTCTCCATGAACCAGCGACCTCCACCCGCAAGAGTGAAACGCGAACCAAGCCACTTTCACTCCTCCCCGCCCCCACTCCTTCTCTTCTTGATCACCCCCCGCTGCTTCTAGTCATCCAGCCGCCGCCGCTTGGCACCCTTGCTCGGCTGAGTTGGCCCGCGAACTCTCGGCTTCACGACCGCCGCCCACGTCCAAGCGATAGACACCGCCGGTGAAGTCGCAGCGGCCTCCTGATAACGCCTTCCCGTCGCCAGAGGCGACGCTTCACATCGCACATCACGGTCTAACCGATTCTCATCTCCTGGTCCTCCGGTTCTCTTCACTTCGTCCCTTGACTCCCCCTCACTGACAGACTGTTGTCAGTGAACCCGTGCGCAGTTGGGGTGTTTGCGCGCCCATTTGACCCCACTCCGCACTCTGCCCGCGCATCCCACTTGCTTCCCGCCCGACGCGCCGTACATTCGTCTCCATGATCGCGACACACGACATCTCACACGATTCCGACCAACACACCGCTTCCGCTCGCGGCTCACACGACACAGACGCACCCACCGCCTCCCCCGACACCATCTCACCCATGCAGCGTTGGGCCCACATACTCGTCGTCGAGATGCTCAATGCCAACCTCCCCCTCCCCGCGCTCGCCGAACACCTCGGCATCCCATTCCAAACGCTCATCGACTACATCAACTTCCCGGAAGTCCGCGCCGAGATCGAGGCATACGAAGAACTCTGCGCACTCCGCGCCCGCCTCCTCGGCCAGACCGCGCGGCCCATCTCACTCCGCAGACTCCTCGATGTCCTTCAGTACCCAGCCCCCGTCCCCACCCGCATGGATCGGCCCGAAGAGTTCCAGCGCACACTCCATCGCCACGCCGAACTCATCCGCCGCACCGCAACCACCATCGCCAAAGAATCCCGCGCTGTCCTGGGTAGATCGGCTCTCCGAGCCGATGCGAAATCTCCCTCCCAATCTCCTCGCGCGCATTCGGATGGCACCAGTTCCGGCCGAGGCACCGTGAGGAGCGAGCCCGAACTGGTGCATGACACACCCGCACCCCCGCCCACACCCGCACCCTCCCCATCCTCACCACAAGGCGCCTCCAACAATCTCGGAGCCGCGGACTTCAGTCCGCGTGGTTCCTCTTCCGCTCCCTCTTCTGCCCCGTCCAACACGGAGCCCACCCCCGCGCCCGTCTCATCCGATGAACCGATAAACCGGGTGGCATGCCTGGGCGAAGACCAGGCATGCTCCGAAGATCTCACACCCTCGCCCACTCCAGAAGTTTCCCATGTCTGCGCCGTGGGTGGCGCAGACATGCCACCCGAAACCAACGCCCCCTTATCGCCCAACGCCCACTCCCCATCACCCTCGTCCCCCGATTCCTCTGACCTTCCAAGCCGGACGGTGTACCCGGCCGGAGCTCTCCCTGACCTCCCCCACGCGGCGTCCCTCCAGAACGACGCGAACTCCCCCCGCGACCACCCCGCCGCCTGACTCGCCGCTGCACCTCACGCTCAATCCAGCACACCAAACCCGCCTCGCGGGCGCGTTCTTGCTGCGCCCTCAGTGCGGACTCCTCCCTGCGCGCCCCGCCCTACTCCTCCCCACCGCTCTGCCTGCGCTTCTTGATCGCCCCCCGCTGCTTCTTGTCCTCCAGCCGCCGGCGCTTGGCCCCCTTGCTCGGCTTGGTCGGCTTCCGCACCTTCGGCCTCGCGACCGCCGCGCGGATCAGCCGCTCCAACCGCTCCAGCGCCTCGTCCTTGTTCCTTCCCTGCGAGCGATGCTCATCGCACTCGATGATCAACTCACCCGCCTCCGTCACCAGCCCCGCGCCCATCGGCCCGGACATCACCGCCAGCCGCTCGGCAGCCGCCGGATCCAGCCCCAGGTCCTTCACCCACACCCGCAGCTCCGCCCGCGTCCTTCGCTTGTTGACGTTCTGCCCGCCCGGCCCCGAACTGGCCACAAAGCTGAACCGCAGCGCGCTCGGCGCGACATCCACGCCCCCGAGGCGGAGTGCGCCGGGCGCGGCTCGATGCTCAATCTCTTCTCGTTGCTCGGCCACACGGGCTCCTCTCGCACCTTATCCTTGCACCGCTCGGCCCCGGCCGATGCCCAGTCCCTCTGCCCCGCTAGTCCGTCTCATCGAAACGCCCGCCCGCCAGATGGAGTATCCCATGCATCGCCCCGCCACGCAGCCCTTCATCGCCGCGCTCGCCGTACTGGCCGGCTCGCTCACCGTCGGCGTCGCCTCTGCGCAGGATGCGGCTCCGGCGAGCGCAGCCCTCCCCATGTCAACACGAGAAGCCCCGATGATGAGCGGCTGGACCCTGCAGTTCGAGCCCTCGGTCCACTACATCGCCCCGGCCGGCGACCTCAAACTCCCCAACCGCTCCAGCATGAACACGAAAGAGGTCAAGGTCGATGACCTCAACCTCGACGACACACGCCTCGCGCCCTACGCGGAGATCCACTTCCGGCGCGACAAGTGGCGCATCTCTCTCTCCGGGTTCGCCTACTCGCTCGACGATCGCTCCGCAGTCGCCGACTCCTCGTTCCAGTTCGGCAACCTCTCGATCGCCTCGGGAGACCGGCTCGAATCGTCGCTGGATTTCTGGACGCTGGAAGCCGTGGGCTCGTATCGCGTCTTCCAGGACCAGACCGATCGCAACTCCAAAGGCGTCATCGGCGGCGCGGTCGGCATCGACATCCTCGGCGGCATCCGCCTCTTCGATGTCGATCTCAAGGTCTCAACGCCCACCGACTCACAGAGCGAAGACAACCTCTGGGCACAGCCCGTGCTCGGTGCTCGCGTCGAGTTCGCGATCTGGGAACGCTTCGGCTTCGACGTCACAACCGCCTTCGGCTACATGCCCGGCGACAACACCTCGTTCTCGTGGGACATCGTCGCAGGATTCCACTGGAGGCCCATCGAGAATGTCGGCCTGCAGATCGGATACCAGCAACTCGCCTTCACCCTCGAAGACGGAGACGATGAGGAGAAATTCCGCTGGAAAGGCGGCATGGCCGGCCTCTTCGGCGGCGTCCTCATCCGCTTCTGAACCTTCACCCCCACACGCCTCCACACCGGACCGCTTCACCCGCTTGACCTTCTTTTCGGACCGGCCATGCACCCCTGTGTCAAGCCCGTCTCACCGGATATGCACGGTTTTTCTACAGGTCGATCAGTCCCAAGTTTGGCGTTGACCGGCACTTGCAAGTGTGCGATACTTGCTCGGTCCGGCAGCGGAGGACGCGCCGGACCCGCGTGGGTCGTTCTCACCACTCGGTCGGGTTGATGGGCAGGCACGGATCGCCGCCAGCCCCGGTTGGATCCAGAGTTGGGTCCAGCGGAGCAACATCGTCGCCGGCCGATCGAATCGTCGGGCTCCTTGCACCCCCTGTCACGGGATCCTCTGGCATGGCCACGATCACGAAAAAAGATCTCATCGACCGGATCTCCGAGAAGTCCGGCGTTCGCCGCTCCACCGTCAAGGACGTCGTGCAGATGTTCCTCGACCAGATCACGGACGAGCTGGCGGCGGGAAATCGCCTCGAGTTCCGTGACTTCGGCGTCTTCGAGGTCAAGTCCCGTGCCGCACGCACGGCCCAGAACCCCAAGACCCTCCAACGCGTCAGCGTTCCCCCGAAGCGGAGCGTCAAGTTCAAGGGCGGGCGGCTCATGCGCGACCGGCTCGAGGGAGAGCCCCCGATGGTCGAAGTCACCGCCGCCGGCAAGTCGATGTCGTCCAAGGGCGTCAAGGCCGCGTCGGTCTGATCCGCCCCATTCCGCAGAGTGCCTTCACACCCGTCGAACCTGAGCATTCAAGCCGGCGAAACCGAACCGGCTCAGCCCACGATCTCCACGCGGCTGTACCGATCGAGGTTCACGACCACGATCTCGCCATCGTCCTTCTTCAGTTCAAGCCGGTCGAGCCAGAGCTTCTTGTCCTTGCTGTGCGCAAACCAAGAGCCGGTCGTTGCCTGGCCGAAACGCTGCACCACGCTCTCCACAGTGCCAACAGTCAATCCGGCGCGGGGACGGTGTAGGTGATCCTGACCATGCGGACCCATGAGCTTGTCGTCCAGTCGTTGCAGATGGCGTAGAAACGGTAGACGTATGTCGTGTGATCGATGGGCGTGTTGGCTCCGAAGAGTGTGAGGTTGGCGTATTCCCCCGACATGCTCGCGCTCGATCCGGAGGCCATGATTGACTCGTTGCTATTGGCAATCTCTCTCCTGCGGATCTCGACGACCACGGGGCCCCCGGTGCCACCCTGCATGCTGCACTGCACGCCTGTGATCTGCGCTCCCTGAGGGAGCGGGAGCGCGGCGTGCATCACGCCGTATGCGACGCTGGCATCGAGTTGGGCGAGGAACAACGGACCGCCACCGAAGTTGCCGGGTGTGCTGGTGCTGAACGCTCGAAAGTCCTCTGGCTGGATGTTGAGCGTCCGGACCTGCGGCGTGGCGTAGACGAAGCCGCCCGACGACGTGACCGAGCCGGCGAATGCCGCGTTTCCCGCTCCGTCGTCGATCGTGTTACGCCACACGGGTGAGCCGAAGGTGTTGGTGAGTGTGCCGACGCGTCCGGTGTTCTGCACGCCGAGCATCGATCGCTGCGAGCCCGCCGGGACCGCGCCCCATGCCGACGCCGTCGGGTTGTACAGGCCGAGTTGCAGCGTGGAGAAGGTGTTCTGCACAAAGCCGCCACCAACATCGTTTATGTTGCGGATGCGCATGGCAGCGTCTGCGGCAGAGACTTCGAGTCGTGCGCCGGGGCTCGTGGTGCCGATGCCGACATCTCCGGTTGTGCGGCTGATCGCCAGCCGATCCCCGCCGTTGTGCACACGCCACTGGCCGCCCGGCTCGACGTATGTCCACGCGGTCTGAGAATTGACGCTGTAGCCGTAGAAGGGTCGTCCGCCCGCGGCGTCGGTGCTGCTGATGTACATGCCAGCGTAGCCGGTGCCTCCGCTGGCGTTCTGGAGGCCGAAGACCTCATTGCTCGTCAGGGGCGAGGAGCGGTTCACACCAGCAAAGGCGTTGAAGATGTTGGCCGCGGTGAAGGTGTTGAGTGTTCCGAGGCGCGGAATCGTGGAAGGGATCCGCGCGTCGGACAGGGTGCCGCTGACGATCGCGCCCGCATCGTGGGCGTGCGAGGCCGCGGCGAACGCGCTGCTGTCCAGCCCATCCAGCAGGTCGGCGTTGAGGTTGGTGACCTTGCTGGTGCTGGTCACATTGAACGGTGCGCCCGGTGCGGTGAAGGATGGAGAGGAGGAGAACGACTTGATGCCGCTGAAGGTCTGCGTGCCGCTGAGGGTGGTGACATTGGAACTCAGTCGCGCATCAGGGAGCGTGCCCGCCGTGAGGTTGGTGGCGTTGGTGTAGAAGCTCGCGGGCTGTCCGTTGAGATTGGTCGAGTTGCCCGCGCTCAACGCGGTCGTGGCGCTGGCGGCGTTCGTGGCGTTGGTCGCGTTGGCGGCGGTGAGCGCGTAGGCGGCGTAGGGTGTCGTCGCGATCCGCTGGCGCGGTGCGAGTGTGACGAATCCCGTGCCGCTCCCGCACCCCAGGCCGCTGTCCTGCCTGACATCGATCTCGAGGTAACGGGTGGAGCCGGCGAAGACGGCTCCGAAGTCGAGCTCGACGGTGAACTTGCCGTCGGCGACGGGGACGTTGTCAACGCAGAGCGAGGTTCCGACCTGTGTTCCTGCGGCGAGCGCGTCATAGAGTCGGAATCTGAGGTCATACGTGCCGTTGGCGACGATGCCGGCGTTGCGGAGCTCGCCCTGGTAGGTGAAGCCGTTGCCGACCGGCTGGGCCGCGGCCACCGCAGCGGCGAACACGTACGCCATTGAGACCATCCAGAGTATGCAGAATCGTCGGCACATCGGTACCTCCATCGCGTCATGGGTTGCGCGTTCTTGCACTGTAAGTGAATCGCGCGATTCCTCCAAGACCCAATATCGGCCGCTCGCAGCAGGTGTTCACCGTCTATTCGGTACGACCTGGTAGAAGCCCGGCGGCATCCTGGAGTTGGCCGGTGTGATAACCACTGCAACGCAGGAGAAGCTCATGTGAGCCGAGGGAGCCAAGAAACGCGCCTTGAACGCTCGCGCCTTGCTCAGGACACCACTTCCACGCGGCTGTACCGATCGAGGTTCACGACCACGATCTCACCATCGTCCTTCTTCAGTTCAAGCCGGTCGAGCCAGAGTTTCTTGTCCTTGCTGTGCGCAAACCAAGAGCCGGTCGTCGCCTGGCCGAAACGCTGCACCACGCCCTCGACCGTGATCGTGTGCGTGCCGAGTTGGCGCGGAACCTGCTGCGTCACGCGGACGCGCTGGCCTTGCTGGAACGTGTCGAGTGAGAGTGACATAGGCACCAAGCGTAGATCCGCCGACGCGCCGACGCCATCGAAACCGCTTACGCCGCCATCGTCACCCGCCGGATGCCCAACAGCTCCCCGGCGTCCAGCGTCTCGAACGGCCGCTCCTCCGCCGCAGAGAGCAGCCCCACCTTCCAGAGCCACCGTTTGAGCGGCAGATGGTGCTGATACACGGCCCCGACCCCGCTTGTCGGCGTGGAACGCTCGCGGACCAGCCCCGCCGGGGCATCGGCCAGCGCGAGGAACGACCGGGCCAGCCCTCGGGCGTGCGGGGCGTCCCGCTCGACCTCGGCAGCACAGCGGGCGATCTCCTCCGTCGAGGCCACATCACGCCGAAAGATCTCCATTGCGCACTCGGCCGCGCAGTGGGCCAGCAGATGCGCGTCGTAGCCGAGACGAAGCTCGCGCGCAAGATAGTCAAGCGGCTCATAACGATGGTCGTGGACCACAACCGCGCCGGGTCTGTAGAGCACCGGCGCACGGAACCGGCGGCAGATCCGCCAGGCGCACTCGATGTCCTCGTAGCAGGCCGAAGGGAACGAGGCATCGAACCCGCCAGCATCCCGGAGCGCGCCGGTAGGCATCGAGAGGTTCAGCGTCCACGCGTGCCGGAATCCCCAGTCATGGCCGGGATCAGCCGCGGCAGGACCCGTCATCTGGTCATAGAAAAACACCATCGACGTCTCACGGATCATCCGGTCGAAAAGACGGTCCGGCTCGTGGATCTTCCACGGAGCAGCCCCAAGGACCATCGCCGTTCTGCCCGAAGCAATGAGCTCGCGCTGCGTCTCAAGGTGAGTTCGGACGCACGCGGGGTCAGGGATGACATCGTCGTTCAGGAGCAGCAGATGCCCACCTCGCGCGTGGGCCAGCAGGGCGTTGCGTGTCGCGGCCGGGCCGGCGTGAGGGAGCTCAAAGACGCGGCACGCCACCCGAGGCAACGTGTGGCTCGACGCCCGAAGCCCGATCGCCTCGTCCACGGCCTCGGCCTCACCCGACGTGGGGCCGTCGACGCCTATGAGAATCTCGAACGTGCCCGGGGGGGCATCCTGAGAGACCAGGCCGCCGATGCAGGCCCTGAGTTTGTCAGGGCGCCCGCGCGTCGGGATGAGGATCGAGAGTTCCGGACGCGTTCGCTCGGACATAAGTGGCTCCGGGTTCGGGCAGTGGGTGCCAGAAGCCGGGTGTGCTGGGACCTGGCCCACAAACACCCGCAGGTCTGTTATCGGCACTTTCGCGGTTTGACCAAAGTCCGCCCTCAGGCACCCCGATAACTCAAGCGTCCGACCGTCGGGAGGTGAGAGTGAGCAGGCAGTCCATGCACCATGAGGGCCACGGCCCGACCAGGAGCACCGCGATGACACGCTCGATCACCCAGAATCAGGATCGCCGGCGCTACGTCCGCCACAAGGTGGAGGCACCGTGCAAGATCATCGAGGCCAAGACCGGCAGGGCCATCCCCGGCATCACCCGTGATGTCTCGCTCGGCGGCCTGCTCGTCGCGCTTCGCACGCCCCAGGAACTGCACGCCGGCGACACGATCCGCATCGGGGTCGCGTGGCGGGGACAGGCCGTCATCGACGAACTGTCGATGACCGATGCCCGGGTCACACGAGTCTTCCCCCCCTTCAACGGGCAGCAGACCGTCGCGATCCAGCGGATCACCGAGGTGCCGATGCCCGCCCGCGTTGCGGCGTAACCCGGCCCTCAACGGGCATGCCCGTTGCCTCCTCCTACGATTCGGCATCACAGCCGATACCGGGATCTGTAACGATCCCGAAGGCGGAGAACGCGCGTGCTCTGGCAACCCTCGCTTCCCGAGCGATACATCAAGATGAGTCCCGATGAGGCGGCACGCCTCATCACGGAGCGCCGCGCCCAGCTCGGTGAATCACTCGTCATCCTCGGACACCACTACCAGACCGACGAGATCATCCGCCACGCGGACTACACGGGCGACTCCCTCAAGCTCTCACAGCTCGCAGCGAGAGTCGCCGCGGAACGCCCCGTCAAATGGGTCATCTTCTGCGGCGTCCACTTCATGGCCGAGACCGCCGACATGCTCACCCCCGAGCACGTCGATGTCATCCTCCCTGATATGTCCGCCGGATGCTCCATGGCCGACATGGCCGCGTATGAGGACGCGGTGGATGCGTGGGAGATGCTGCGAAAGACGCTCAACGACCGGCACGCCGCGGCAGGCGGCCACGGCGAGTGGCCCGGACGCATCATCCCCATCACCTACGTCAACTCGACGGCGGCGGTGAAGGCGTTCGTGGGTGCCAACGGCGGCGCGTGCTGCACCAGCAGCAACGCGCGACAGGTCTTCGACTGGGCCATGGCGGGCGGCACGATCCCGGCCTCAGAGGGCGAAGAGATCAAGGTCCTCTTCCTCCCCGATCAGCATCTCGGCCGCAACACCGCCGCGTCCTACGGCCTCGATGTCACCACCGAGACCTGCCTCTATGACCCGCGCCTTGTCCGGCGTGGCGAGCCCCTGGGCGGCTCTTCGCCGGAGCAGATCGCGCGAGCCAGGGTCATCCTCTGGGCGGGCCACTGCTCCGTCCACAAGCTCTTCCGCCCCGAGCACTGCGACGAGATCCGGAAAGCCAACGACGCCCTCGCCCCCGGCCAGGAGCCGATGCAGATCCTCGTCCACCCCGAGTGCTGCAAGGAAGTCGTCGATAAGGCCGACCTGGCGGGCTCGACCGAGTTCATCATCAAGACGATCCGGGGCGCGAAGCCGGGCTCGCGCTGGGCGATCGGGACCGAGGTCCACCTCGTCGGACGCCTGGCCCGCGAAGCCGCCTCACGAGACGTACACGCCCGCATCCTCTCCGATTGTCAGTGCCTCTGCACCACGATGTTCAGGATCGACCAGCCGCATTTGCTGTGGGTGCTCGACCACCTCGCGGGATACGGAACCAAGGACGGAGCCGAGCGCGGGCAGCCCAAGGTCGTCAACGCCGTGCGCGTCCACCCCGAGGTCCGCTCGGCAGCTCTCGCGGCGGTCGACCGCATGCTGTCGCTCTCCGCGCCCATGGCGAAGGTGGATTGAGACGGGCGAGAGTCGCTCGGCAATGAAGCCCATCGCCGCAGACCAGCCGTGACCACGGTGGCTGGGGTTATTTTTCTTCTGCGTATGTGATAGGCCCCGCTGCCACGCTCCAAGTCCCTGTTGAACACACACGCCTTTCAAAGGGCGACAACAAAGGAGACTTCTCATGCATGGAACGAAGATTGGTCGGGCAAACGCGGATCCTGTCACACCGACGACGAGACTCGTCTTCTCGCTCGCCGCCGGTGCGATGCTCACCTGTGCGTCGCCCGCTCTTGCGCAGGTCGGCAACATCGGCTACCAGGACTGGCGGCGAAACTACCGCGCGGGCTGGACCGTGCAGTTCATAGAAACCGGGATCGTCGGCTCACATTGGCATCTCCAAGATAACGCCATCATCGCGCCGGGCGGTGGTGGCGCGACCGGACGCGATTTCGATGGAGCAGGAATCGCGTTCTTCACGACCGGCGCGAATGGAATCCCCTCCGACTTGGTCCAGGTGACAACGGTGTATGGCATCGATCTCACCCCCAACGATGCCCTGCCGATGGTCAACGGACTGGACATCAACAATCCCGTCTTCGAGTTTGTCTCAGTCGAGACGATCATCGGACGCTCTGGTGCCGCCTTTGAATCCGGTCCCGTTCAGACGATTCTCCTGTCGGAAGTCGGATCACTGGTCCCTGATATGAACCTCTCTTGGTTCGCAAGCGGCGATCCAAACTCCCACCTCTACTACTTCCAGACAATCGCCCCACTCAGCGAGTTCTACATCCCCACACCCGGCGCGCTCACGCTCCTGGGGCTCGGCGGGCTGCTCGCGGCACGCCGCCGGCGGTGAGCTCCTGAGTTCCGGAATCCGTGACTCTCTCTCACTCTGTCTCTGGCCCTCTGTCCGCCCCGGCATCTCTCTCAGTGGAGGGATGTCGGGGCGGCTTGTTTGGTACGCATGTTCAATGCCTCACATTCTCTCGCAGAATGCACATTGCAACGTGATAGGTCATCACTCCACACGACAAGACTCCACAGGCGCGGGTGCGCCCGAACCATAGAAAAGGAGATTGACATGGTCAGGGATCTGAATCGGAAGCGTTGGCTCGCGGCGGCGTGCGGCACGGCTCTGGCGATCGGATGCCACGCCGGCACCGCGCTCGGCCTGGAGATCATCACCGTGCGCAGCGGACAGAGCGGCGGCTCGCCGGGCACACCCGGGATGTTCGACGACACCGTTCGATACAACCCGTGGGGGAATCCAACGGGCCCCATCTCCGCATCGGCGTTCACTGCTTCGGACTTTGCCGCGACCGCCTCCGGACCCGCCGCAGTCGTCGTGGACCCGGGTCCGTGGATGGGCGGCGCGGTCGCGCCGTTGACGGATCCGCTCGCCCGTTGGATCAACTTCGGGATGACGGGCATCAACGGCGCGCCGGGCTCGGCGCTTTATGCCGTGCCATTCTGGGTGAACACCACGACAATCACCAGCGCGACCATCACCTTCGAGGGCGGCGCGGACGAGATCCTCGGCGACTGGTGGCCCGGCTTCGGCGGCGGTGGCCCCAACCCCGACGGCGTCTACATCAACGGCGTCGGGCTCGGATACATGTACCAGGGCTTCAACTTCGCCTTCGCCACCACACACACGCAGAGCATCACCACGCTGGTCAATCCCGGCCTGAACCATCTCTACTTCTATCAGCGTGACCTGACGAGCGGACTGAGCGGGATCATCTTCAGCGCGACGATCGAGGTGGTCCCCGCGCCGGGCTCTACCGGGCTGCTCGCGCTCGCAGTGCTAGCCGCTGGGCGACGGAGGAGGTGACCGATGCGGCAGTTGCTCGTCTTTGCGGCGAGTGCCGCGATGCTCGTCTTGCTTGCGACCATCGCGATCGCGCTCATGATCAGCATCGCGGGAGATCGAACGAGTTGGTGGCTTGTTGGCGTGTTCGCGGTTGACTCGGTGTTGCTGGTGTTGCTGGCGGGACGGGGTATTCTCATAAGAAACAGCCCGAACGCCGGCAACGGGAACGCGATGCCGCACTGAGCGAGCGTCAAGAGAAGAAGCCATGGACCGATCGCCGCCTCTTCGCCGCTCAATCGCCCGGGTCTTCGCTGGATGCACGCTGAAGCGGGGGAGGCAGATCGACAGGGCCCGGGCGAGCCGGCGGCTTTCTCACCAGAACCGAACGCCACCATGATTGCTGCGCCGCGACCGGATCTCCGAGACGCGCAAGATCGACGGCGTAGAGCGGCGCGTCCTGACCCGACAGGATCACCCGTTCGCCTGCCGGCGAAAGGGCAATCGAGAAGATGTGCCTCGTGCCGACATCGAGCCGTGCGATCTCGATACCACGCTCCGGATCCAGCACAAAAAGCTCGCCGCCGCGCCCGACGACGAAGAGGATGTTCCCGTCGGGGTGAAGCCGGATAGAGAACGGCCCCCAGGGCAAACCGGAGATGGTGCGGAGCAATACGTAGGTCCGCCCGTCCCAGACTCGGATCTTGTTGTCGTCGCTGGCGGTGTAGATGCGCGAGCCGTCCCGAGACCACTCGACCGCGCGTGAGAACGTGTGCTGGATCGGGAGCTCGACGATCGTTTCCCCAGTCTGCGCATCGGCGACAATGACTCCCCCGCCGACGGTCGCCGCGACAATCCTGTGTCCGTCCGGGCTGAACTTCAGTGATGGGACGCGGTTCACCTGCGCCAACTGGACCACGATTGGATCATCGATGCCCTCACGCCAGACGCGGAATGTCCCGTCGGAGAACCCCGCGGCGATCGCGTCGCCCTGGGGCGAGTACTGGGCCGACCACGCGCTGGCGCGGACGCGAGAGATCGTGCGGATGAGCGTGCCGTCGGGGGTCCACTCCGCGATCACGCCGTCCATGCCTGCCGTGATGAGTTTCCGACCATCGGGAGAGAAGCAGATGGAGTTGACTGCGGTCGCGACGCCGACTTCTAAGCCGTGCGCCGCGAAGGTGAACGCTCGCGCCGGTTCGCCCCCGGGGAGGACATGGACCATGCCGTCCTCATCGCCCCATGCGATGGTGCCGCCGGGCGCGACATCGACGCACGCCTTCGTCGCCTCGACCGACGGGATGCGTTCCATCCACGGGCGATCCGCGAGAGAATGCAGCGCCAGCCCGCCGCTCAGGTTGATCGACGCGATCAGGTTGTCGGGCTCTGATGAGGCGATGCGACGCGAATCGGTTCCGACGGAGATCGACCGTTCGAGTTCGAGGTCCGGGAGGCGCAGACTCGCCACAATGCCGTCGATGCCCCGCACGATCACGTGATCGCCGGAGGGCGCAACCTGGATGTCGGTGATCGTGGCGGGGCGGACCGCGTGTGCGATCTGTGGCGCATCCGGCCGCACAAGATCGTGGACGAAGATGTTCTCGTCGATCGAGTACGCCAACAAGGTTCCGTCCGGACTGACACGCACGCACCGCACGCCCACGTGCTCTGCGCGAGAGTCTATCGTGACAGGAACAAGACGCTCGAGGCGCCAGTCTGGGATGCTGCGGAACTCGATGCGCAGATCGTCGTGATCGAAAGTGCCCAGAACCAGAGTTGATGTGCTGTCCGTTGTCATCCATGTCGCGCTTGCATAGCGCTGATCCGCACTGAACAACTCGGATAAGCCGGAAGTCTCACGAACAATGACACCGGAGTGTGTGCCGCGGCTCAAGCTGACGATGTACTTGCCGCGCGGGCAGATGTACGACGCGTTGGATCCGGCCCGGCCTGTCGGGCGCGAGATCATGGTCGAGTTGTCGATGTCAACGGTGAGGATCTCGCGATCCCGTTCAATCACCAACAATCTGCCGTCGTTGCTGTGAACAAAGTCATTCCAGCCCAGGGCCGGCACGAGAGGTGCCGTTCGATCGACAAGTCGTCCGTCGAGCGTCCACGTCCACCGGGCCATCGCCTCATCGACGGCCCAGAGCGTGGCGCCTTCTTCGCCGAATCCAATGACGTGGAACCGCACATCCGGCTCTAGCCGAAGAATGCACGGTGAGGCGGCGTACAGCTCAGCCAAGGCCCAGGCGTCACGGAGCGTTTCGCCCGTCGCGCGTGTCAACGTGCCGGAGCCGCTGGCGAACGTGTGGCCGACAGCCCGCGACCAGATCAGTTCTTCCGCCTGGGCCGGGTTGCCCATGCGGGCGATCATGCGCGCCCTCTGGATGTCGCTATCCGCCAGCGCACGCTCCGCATCACGCCGCGCCGCGTCAAGGTCGCTGGCCAAGAGAGCCAACCCGATCGTCGCGCCGACGATCGTGAGCAGCACGAGTAACGCCGCGATCGCGGGGGCACGATGTCGCATCGCTAGCTTCCGGAGCACATAGGCCGTGCTGTCGCGCCGCGCCGAGATCGGATGCCCCTGCAGGTAATCCTCAAGGTCCGATGCCAGGGCCGCGCCGTTCGCGTACCTGCGCTCGGGATCCTTCGCGAGACACTTCAGAACGATGGTCTGTATATCCGAGGGGAGTCTCGCGACGTGACGCGAAGGGGGTGTCGGCTCGGTCTCGATCGCGTGACGCGCCAACTCCGCGATGGACCCGACCACGGGATATGGATGACGCCCTGTGAGCAGGGCGTACAGAATCAGCCCCAACGCGTACACATCCGTCCGCGCGTTCACCGATGCCGGATCGCCGGCCAGTTGCTCCGGCGATGCATATGCCGGCGTCCCCACGAACTCACGCGTCGTCGAGAGATCCCGCGAGGGCTCTGATGCGCGAGCGAGGCCGAAATCCAGCACGCGCGGCTTCCCCTCACGATCGACCAGAATATTCGACGGCTTGAGGTCGCGGTGCATCACGCCAGCTGTGTGCGCGTGTCCTACGCCCGCGGCGATCATCGCCATCAGCGCAAAGACCCCGTTGATCCGCTCGCGATCCGACCGCTTCAACGCGCCGTACCTCTGCTCGACGAAGGCGTCGAGCGCGACGCCCTCGACGAACTCCATCGCGACGTATGGCGAGCCGTCGGCCGTCTGCCCCGACTCGAACACCGAGACAATGTTGGGATGGCGCAGCCGCGCCGCGATCTCGACCTCCCGCTCGAAACGGTGACGCTGACGATCAGAAGCGAATGCCCCGCCCAGCAGCACCTTGATCGCAGCGGAACGCTTTGTCGATGTCTGCACCGCGCGATAGACCACGCCCTGCCCGCCGCGGCTGATCTCATCGCCGAGCTCGAAACCGCGGACCGCGTTCGCGGGAAGCGCGACCCGTGGCGGCGGATGGCCCACCGCACCCACGAGCGCGCTGCGCGCATCGCCGAGGAACCGCTCGTTCTCACGGATCTCCGCGATGGCCTCCGCGCACGCGGAGCACGCTTGGATGTGGGCGCGTGCCGCATCCTCCGCGTGCTCGCCCTTGGCGTAGCGCTCCAGATCGTGTCTTGAGAGACATCGTGGGCCCACTCAACCACCCCGGACGCGCGGTATCGCGAGGAAAGGAAGTGCGTGCGACTCTCGTGCTGATGTGCCCATCGGGTGGCCCCTTGCCCCAGACCAATCGAGAGCATAACAGAAAGTTCGCGCAGCGCGGCAGGAAGGGCTTTGGAATCGACGTGATTGGGTTCGGGCCGGGTGGGTGCGAGGATCGTGCGCGATATGCTTGGGTCTTATGGCATCAGAGTACAACCGCGTCGAACTCGACCCCACCCTCACCACCACGCCTCAGGGCGAGGGGCTCCTCCCCGAGCAGCCCGCCCACAAGCGGGCCGATTCCCCGGAGATCGCGTCGAAACTCGACGATCTGATCACTGCGGTCGGGGGCAACCCCGCCACCATGGACGGTCGCCTCGTTAAAGACCTGCTCACCACCGGCCTCAAACTGATCCCGGACAAGCGCGACACGGGTGAGCTGAAGCTCATGACCGCCTCTCTGAAGGAGCTGCGCTACGCGTACCGCATCTTCGCGCAGTACGCCGCTCCCCACAAGGTCACCATCTTCGGCTCCGCACGCACACCGCCGGACCATCCCGATTACGCCGCGGCACGCGACTTCGGCAGACTCATGGCCGATGCCGGATGGATGGCGATCACCGGCGCTGGCGACGGCATCATGAAGGCGGGACACGAGGGCCCCGGGCGCGAGGCCTCTTTCGGCGTCGCCATCCGGCTCCCCTTCGAGACGACCGCCAACACCGTCATCGCCGGCGATGAGAAGCTCATCCACTTCCGCTACTTCTTCACACGCAAACTCATGTTCCTCTCGCAGGCCGAAGCGGTCGCGTGCTTCCCCGGTGGCTTCGGCACCATGGACGAGGCGTACGAGACGCTGACCCTCGTGCAGACCGGCAAGGCCTCGATGATCCCGATCGTGCTCGTGGAGGGGGAGGGGAACGACTACTGGCCCGCGTTCCTGCGCTTCGTGCGCGAGACGCTGATGTCCAAGAAACTCATCAGCCCGGAGGATGAGAACCTCTACTACCTCGCCAAAGACCCGGCCGATGCCGTCGAGCACATCCTCCGCTTCTACCGCAACTACCACTCCTCCCGCTACGTCCGCGACACGCTCGTCATCCGGCTCCACCACCGGCTCAAAGATGCCGATGTCGCCCGACTCAGCACGGAGTTCGCCAAACTGATCAAGACCGGCACCATCGAGCAGCGCGGCGCGCTGGAGCAGGAGGACGACCACCGCGACCTCCCGCGGCTCTGCTTCACACACACCAGACACCACTTCGGGCTGGTGAGAAAGCTGATCGACCGCATCAATGATTGCGATCCCGCGTAACGCGGGGAATAGGACTGCGAACCCGCGTAGACCAGTTCAGCCGCCGCGTCGCCCGACACATCTGCCCCAGCGCGGCCTTCAAGGAGATCCATCATGCGTCGCTCGATTCTCGTCCAGTCTCTGTTCGTCGTGTGCGCCTCTTTGCTTCTGCCGGGGTGCGCCACGTCGAGCCATCAAGTCGTGAAACCCGCAACCGAGGCGCAGCGCCTCATGCTGATCGATTCCATGAAGGGGCTGGAGGGCGAGTGGACCATGGCCGACGAGAGCGGCCAGCAGATCACCGCCGCCGTCTTCACCGTCTCCTCCGGCGGTTCCGTCGTTCGAGAGATCATGTTTCCGGGACAGCCACACGAGATGACCAATGTCTACCACATGGATGGCGACACGATGGTTGTGACCCACTATTGTGCCGCGGGAAATCAGCCCAGGATGCGTGCCAAGGCCGGCACCGATCCGGCCGTGATCACCTTCGAGCCGGACAGTGTGACGAACCTGACCTCCGCCGAGCAGTACTACATGGGTGGGCTTACGCTGACGCGCCGCGACCCCGAGACGCTCATCGCCAAGTGGACCTCCTACGTCGGGTCCGATGAGAAGGGTTCGATTGAGTTCGTCATGACCAGGAAGCAGTAAGCCGAGATCATCGAGAGCACGGCCAAGTCACAACGGGAGGTCAGCATGAAGCCGGCAACACTCCGCCAGTTCTGCACGGACAAGTTCATCAAGGACCATGTCTACGTCCACGAGTCTTCGGGAGCCGGCGCATCCAAGCGTGCCAACGTCAAGGCCCATCATCGCGATGTCGGCGTCAGCACCATGGTCTGCATCGACGGCGAGTACATGAAACTCCTCTGGGGCGAGGTCTTCGGGCGCAACCGCGACGGCACGTACGCCAACAACGCCGCGGGCACCTTTGACACCTCCGACCACTACATGTACATGGAGAGCGCGGAACGTTCCAAGGCCAAGAAACGGGGCCCCGCACGGTTCCGCTACGGCGTGCAGTTCGACTCCACCGACAACCGCTACAAGGTCCACCACTTCGACGGCATCGTCTGATCCAGTTGTGTCGCGCACGCGGCGGGCGATTGCACTATCCTTGTCCCAGCGCGGCCCTCCCCGGCGAGGGGCCGACCGCGCTGGTGCGATCCTCCCTCCGTCCTCATGGCCGACCACTCGCAGAATTCGTTCCTCCCCCCGCTCCGCCTCGAGCCGCTGGCCGGCCCCCAGGCGCCGACCATCGTCGCGCCCACTGATCGCGCCACGGTCCTCGGTCGCTCGTCACAGTCCGACGTACAACTGACCGATCAGACCATCTCGCGACGCCACTGCCTCCTCAGCGTCCGCGCCGGCACCTGGCTCATCACCGATCTGGCCAGCCGCCACGGCACCTACCTCAACGGCATCGCCCTCGTCGCGGAGCAACCCACGAGCGTGCAAGAGGGCGACCTGCTCCGCCTCGGCCCCTGGACCTTCCGCGTCCGCATGGGTGAGCCCCTCAGCACCGGCATCCACACCACTAACGACATCGCCAGCACCTCCATGCGCGTGCAGGCCGTCCCCCAGCAGGAACTCCGCTCCCTCGCTCAGCAGCGTCTCGAACTCCTGATCGAGTGCGCCGCCTCCATCAACACCGCCCAGGACGAGAAATCCCTCGCCCGCACCGTCATCGACGTCGTCACCCGAGGCACCGGCTTCGGGCGCGCCGCCATGATCCGGCAGATGCCCTCGGACGAGGTCGAGGTCATCGCCCACATCTCAGGCGGCGACACCGCCGGTGCCATGATGTTCAGCCAGTCACTCATCCGCGCCGCCGCAGCCGGACAGATCGTCCGCCTCTCCGGCGAGTCCGTCGCCAACTACGGCCAGAGCATCATGGACTTGGGCATCCACTCGGCGCTCTGCGCCCCGGTGCTGGTGGGGCCGACGGTCGCAGCGTATCTCTATCTCGACGCTCGGCGCCAGGAACAGGGCGTTTCGTCGGACGCCGCGGCGTTTGCGCAGGCCGTCGCGCGCCTCACCGGACTCGCCCTCTCCAACCTCAAGCGCCTCGACCTTGAGAAGCGCCAGCAGACCCTCGAAAGCGACCTCAACGCCGCACGCAAGGCCCAGCAGCTCCTGATGCCGCCCTCATCGGGGACCATCGGCGATGTCTCCTACGCCGTCGTCATGCGTCCCGGGCGCTACGTCGCGGGCGACTTGTACGACGTCGTGCCGCTGAAGGATGGACGCGTCGGCGTCTTCCTCGGCGACGTCAGCGGCAAGGGCGTCGGTGCCGCGATCCTCATGACCTCCGCGCAGACCCATCTCCGCCTCGCGCTGCAACAGACCGGCGACCCCGCGCTCGCGGTCCGCCTCACCAACCCGCACATCGCCGCACGCTCGGGCGAGGGCCGCTTCATCTCCCTGTGGGTCGGCGTCATCGATCCGAAGGCGGGCACTGTCACCTTCGTCGATGCCGGTCACGGACACTGGCTGGTCCGACCCGCCGACGGTCCACCCTGCTCCGTCGAAGCCAAGGGCGGCATGCTCCTGGGCATCGATGAAGAAGCCGTGTACGAGAACGAGGTCCTGGAACTCCCCCCCGGCTCGCGCCTGATTCTCTATAGCGACGGCGTCTACGAGCAGACCGATCCGCAGGGCGAGCAGTTCGGCCTTGACCGCATCGTCGCCGCGCTCGCCGAGACCGACAGCCCCGCGCGCGATGTCGAGTCCCTCTTCACCTCTGTCGTCACCTTCGCCGCCGGCGCATCCCTCGCCGACGACGTCACCGTCGCGTCGGTCCGGATGGGGTGAGCGTCACTCGAGAACTCCCGGTGTCGCACGTTTCACTGACGTTACCCGCTTTGGGACAAGGTTCGTCCAAACACCCTCTTCACCGCCGCGACGGCGCGGGCTCCCCCGGAATCGCCTCCCCTTTCACACGCAGGAACTTCTCCGGCACCGCCGCCACCCGCGTGTACGGCAACTCCATCATCGGCTTCGCCCCCTCTGTCCGCCGATCGATCCCCTTGTACATCCGCGAGACAAACGCATCGTCCGACTTCTTCTCAAACTCTACATACATCTTCTGAGGCGGCGCCGGCGCCGACGCCACACCCTCACCCGCCTCCACCTCCTGAGCCCCGCCCGCCGTGTACACCAGCATCTCGAACCCCAGCGTGTTCGGCGCGACCAACGCAATGTGCCCCGTCCCGATGTGACCCTTCTCAAAGTAGTTCGTGTACTCCACCATCCCCGTCGCCGGATTCACACCCGCCACCCAGTGCGCGTGCGGGGACATTCCCTCCTCACCACCCAGCCACCCGTCCGCTCCGATCCACGTCCCATCCACGATCGCATCAAACCGCGTTCGTCCATAGAACGGCTTGCCATTCGGGCCCGTCGTCTCAAACACCCAGTCCCCCTCGAACGACCGCAGCAACTCCATCACCCCCCCCACTCCCGCCGCGCCATCCTCATCCCCCGGCCCCAGCTTCCGCTTCATCTCATCCAGCGTCCACTGGTTCCCCTTGTCAAAGAACGCGTACGCCTGATCCCACATCTCCCCCTCGCCGTATCCGACGCCTGTGATCGTCAAGCGCGTCGCCAGCGGCGAGACCGGCTCAAACGTGATCACGCTGAACGCCTCGCGGCACACCAACTGCAACCACTCCGGCGCGCCCGCCGGTGCCGTCGCCTTGATCGTGATCATCCGGTTCGGTTCGAACGCCAGGATCGTGTTCACGATCGATGTTGGCGCATCCAGATCCGCGTCCGCGTTATATGCCGTGCGGATCTGGCCGCCCACGCGAAAGTCCACCTTGGCCTTCGCCACGCTCCACGCCTTCACAATCCCCTCCGCCGTCGTGAAGTGCGCGAACAACTCGTCCGCCGGCATGTGGATGATCGTCGAGTGCGACAGCGTCCTCCCGCCAACGCGAGCGATCCTCGTCGAATCCAGTTTCGTCGCTTGCTGTGCGAACGCCGAACCCTCGATGGGAATCGCGACCATGAGAGCCGCCGTCACAAAGAGCAGAACCTTCCGATCACGCGCATGATGCATGGAAACTCCTTGATTGGCCCACGGATCGAGCCGGGTGCCTCTCAGTGCCACGACGCCAGGATCGCGCCCGTCATCGGCATGTAGATCGCCTGGTACGCCAGGTCGATCACAAGCGCCCTCATCGGCTTGTCGCTCGCGATCTGGCCCGTGACCTGCACCGCCGCCGCGATACCGAAGATAAACATCCCGAACGCCGCACCCGTCAGGTAGTGTGTGATCTCGAACGCCCCCACCATCATCGCCATCAGGAGCGACACCACGAGATAGCACCCGATCATCGTCCCGAAGAACACCGGCGGCGGCCGCTTCTTCCGCATCTCCACCAGCTTCTCATCCGTGTACCCGTTCAAGCGCTGCCACACCTTCCCACAGAGCGCGGTGTACCACACTCCGCCCAGCATGAACGTCGCGAACGCCGCGACAACGACCGCGAGCCAGTTGATCGAACTCACATCGATATTCATGCGACCTCCCGAGTTGGTGTGCCGCAGGCAGCTTGCCAGCCGGCGATCTGCTCTTGGTGGCATTCTCGTTGGTGGCGCCGCTCTCCGGAGCGGTGCGCCGTTGCATCTTGCCTCTGCATCTTGCCCATGCCCATGGTTCGATCATCTCTCCGACACGCCGCGGCTCATCGACACAACCCTTGTCCATCCTCTCCGTGACCCTCTGTGGCCCTCCGTGGTGAGTCTTCTTCTCTTCATCTGCCATTTGGCCATTTGCTATTTGCTATTTGCTATTTGCTATTTGGCCTCTCCCCCCGCAAACACCGGCACCCGATTCGTCCCCACCGGCCGCCCGTGCTCGATGTCCGCCAGCGTCAGCAGAGAGTCGAAGTAGTTGCGGAACTGCGCCACCGAGTCGTCGTACGGCGCGAGGTTCCCCGACGCGCGCGCCTGCATGATGCCGCCCTCCATCACCGTCAGCACAAAGTTGGCCAGCTGCTCGCGATCGAGCGTCGATGGCAGCCGATCCCCCGCCTCATCAAGCCACCCCTTGATGTGACGCGTCCAGTTGACGAAGTTCTGATGGATCAGCCGGCGCGCCTCCGGGTGGTCATCCGCGACCTCGAGCGCCAGGTTTCCCATCGGGCATCCCATGCGGCAGCCCAGGAACACCATCATCGATCGATACTGATCCAGCAAGGCGAAGATCCGCTCGATCGGATCGCTCGTTCGCGCCCGCACCCGCGCCATCACCTGCGGGTCCAACTCCTCGAGCGCGAACACCAGCACCCCGACCAGCAGGTCCTCCTTGCTTGCGAAGTAATGGTACAAGGAGCCGCTGTTCACGTTCGCCTCGCGCAGGATGGTCGCGATCCCCGTCGCGTGGTACCCCTGCTCGTGGAAGAGCCGGAATGCCACCTCCAGTATCCTGCGGCGTGTATCCGCCGGTGCCATGCGAACGCCTCCTCTTCACGACCACCCCCAGAAACCCTTATTGCTGTTGATTGAACGTTCTATATTTGACTGATTGTTCAATCAACTGTCAAGGTCAATATGCTCTCAGGGCACAGAAAAGAAAGGAGGGAGGCCCAAACACATGGGGCCCCCCTCGATGAAGAGAGTTTGTTCGTATTCTGTTTTATCTCGCCGCAACACACTGATTTATTTCAGGCGACGCCTCCGTGGGTCAGCGGCAAAGAGACGAGGCACGAGCTGCAATCAGCGACAGGCGAGAGCCGCGTGTGCTCCATTCTTTCCAGTATGTCACGAGGACGAGAGCCCACTGCACCAAAGCACGGGTGAGCCGGTATGCCGCGATTGAACACGGCCCACGATCGAAGAGAGATGGCATAGGGTTCAGCCGCGGCAGGTGAAAGGTCGGGTCGGTAAATCGGACAAAGGTCCACACGTGGCAGTCTGCATACGACAACGCGGGAGTGAATCCCGTGGATTCAAGGGCCGGAGGTCCAAGTGCTGAAGTGGTTGATCGGGCTCGGCGTGGCGTTTGTGCTGATCGTCGCGGGCTTGTCTGTCGGTGGCTATTTCTTTCTGAACTCCGCGAAGGGGAAGGAGATGATGCTCTCCTTCCGCCCGGGATCGAAGCCCAAAGAAGTCCGACTCGTCGAAGTTGAGCGCGGCCAGTTGATCAAGACCGTCAGCGCGCCCGGGGTCATCGAGCCGGAAACCAACATCAAGATCAGCGCGCAGGTCTCAGCGCGGATCATCGCGCTCCCCTTCCGTGCCGGCGACCAGGTGCGCGCGGGGGACGTGGTCTGCCGCCTGGATGCTGTTGACCTCAAGGCCCGCGTTGACGCCGCACAGGCGCGCCTCATGGCGACCAGAGCGCGGGTCGGGGGCGTCAAGGCCGAGCTGATGCGGGCGCAATCCGAGTTCGGGCGCGCGCGCGAGCTCTTCGACGCGGGCGACACCCCAAGAAGCGACCTCGAGCGTGCGGAAGCCATCTACCTCCAGGCCCTCTCGTCGCGCGAGGCGCTCGACGCGGAGATCCTGAGCGCAGAGGCCGACGTCGTCGCATCACAGAAAGACCTCGACAACGCTGTCATCTCCTCGCCCATCGACGGCGTGCTCACAACCCTCAACGCCGAGGTCGGAGAGCTCGTCGTCGTCGGCACGCTGAACACGCCCGGCTCGGTCATCATGGAGATCGCCGACCTTTCGCGCATGCTGCTCAAGGCCCAGGTCGATGAGACCAACATCAAGCCGGTGAAGCCCGGACAGCGCGCCCGCATCTACACACCCTACGACCCCGACGGCGAGCTCACAGGCACCGTCGGACGCATCAACCTCAAACGCGAGGTCAACCAGGCCGACGGCACCGGCTACTTCGAGGTCGAGATCCGCGTCGACGTTCCGGAAGGAACACGCCTGCTCTCAGGCCTCACGGCCAACACCGAGATCGAAGTCGAGATCTTCGACGGGGTGCTCAAGATCCCCAGCCAGGCCGTGCTCGATCGACGCGTCGATGAACTCCCCAAAGACATCGCCGACGCCAGCGCGATCATCGACAGGACCAAGACCTACGCGCGCATCGTCTTCGTCGAGCGGGCCGGAAAGGCCCTCGCAAAGCCCGTCTCCATCGGACCCAGCGACCTCACGCACACCGTCATCCTCGCCGGGCTGGACCAGACCGATCGCGTCGTCGCCGGCCCCTTCAGAGAACTCACCTCCCTCAAGAACGACGTCCTGATCATCGACGAGGCAGAAGCAGCCGCCAAACGTGAGGCCGATCGCCTCGCAAAGCAGGGCGCAAAGAAACCCGCAGCACCCGCGCCCGCCGACACCGCCTCAGACACACAGACCGACGCCACCGCCTCCACCGACAGCGGCTCACAGGGCGGCTGAGCTCACGCACCAGACCCTCCGAATGACCATCCAGATCAAACAACTCCAGAAGATCTACAAGATCGGCGTCGAGCGCGTCCACGCCCTCCGCGGCGTAGACCTCACCATCAACAAAAACGAGTTCGTCGCCATCATGGGCACCTCCGGCTCAGGCAAGAGCACGCTCATGAACATCCTCGGCTGCCTCGATCGCCCCACAAAGGGCGCGTACATCCTCAACGGCAAGCCCACCCATAAGATGAACGCCGGCCAGCTCGCCTCGGTCCGCAACCGCGAGATCGGCTTCGTCTTCCAGTCCTTCGAGCTCCTCCCCCGCCAGACCGCCCTCAAGAACGTCATGCTCCCGCTCGTCTACTCCTCGCGCAACTGGCTCTCCGCCAGACGCCTCGCCAAACGAGCCCTCGAGCGCGTCGGCCTCGCCGAACGCATGAAGCACAAACCGAACCAGCTCTCCGGCGGCCAGCGCCAGCGCGTCGCCATCGCCCGCGCTCTCGTCAACGAACCCTCGATCCTCCTCGCCGACGAGCCCACCGGCAACCTCGACTCCGCCACCACCGCAGAGATCATCGCGCTCTTTAAGCAACTCCACGACGAGGGACAGACCATCGTCATCGTGACCCACGAGGAAGACGTCGCCGGACACGCCCACCGCATCGTCCGGCTCCGCGATGGACGCATCATGTCCGACCACCCGACCGACGAAGACCCCATCCATCGCGAATGGATGAAGACCGCAGCCGCCGCGATGGGCGAGCTCACCGCCAGGGATAACGCCGCGGCATCAGTCACCGTCGAGGCCGCACCATGATCTTCTTCCGCGTCCTCTTCCAGACCGTCTTCCTCGCGCTCGGCCAGATCTGGGCGAACAAGATGCGTGCCATCCTCACGACGCTCGGCATCATCATCGGCGTTGCCGCAGTGATCGCCGTCGTCGGCGCGATGTCGGGCCTCCGTGGCTTCGTCCTCAAAGAGTTCGAGACCTTCGGTGCAAAGAAGATGTACATCTGGGGATGGGTCCCGCGCGAGCTCCGCACCACCATGTCCTGGAGCGATGTCCGCATCTCACTCGACGAGGTCGAGATGCTCCAGAACCACGCATACGCCATCGACCTCATCACGCCCACCGCCAACGCACGCTACGACATCACCGCGGGACGCGTCACCCAGCGCGGAGCACTCGTCACAGGCATCTGGCCCGAGTGGCACGAGATCGAGAACCGCTCCGTCACCCGAGGCCGACCCTTCTTCCGCATCGACATGGACGAACGCCGACAGGTCTGCCTCGTCAACGACAAAGCCATCGAAGAACTCGAACTCCCAAGAGATCCCGTCGGACGCTTCATCGACATCAAGGGACGACGCTTCCTCATCATCGGCATCGTCGAGACCAAAGAGACCTCCCCGATGTTTGGCGGCGGCGACTCCCAGTCAGAGGTCTACATCCCCTTCGAGACCTCCTACCAGATGAACCCGTACAACTGGATCGACTGCATCGCCCAGCTCCGCGATCCCAAACTCGCCGAAGAGGGACGCGAGGAAGTGCGATTCGTGCTCCGCAAGGCACGCGGCCTCGGACCCGAAGAACAGGACACTTTCCGCATCGAGGTCCTCCAGAGCATCATCGACCAGTTCAACAAAATGGCCGCGGGAATCACCGCCATCGCAGGAGGCGTCGTCTCCATCGCCCTGCTCGTGGGCGGCATCGGCATCATGAACATCATGCTCGTCTCCGTCTCCGAACGCACCCGCGAGATCGGCCTCCGCAAGGCCGTCGGTGCTCGCCCCGCCATCATCCTCAATCAGTTTCTCGTCGAGGCCGTCGTGCTTTGTCTCGTGGGGGGCCTCGTCGGAGTCCTTCTTGGTCAAGCCGCCACACTGGGGCTGCGTCTGTCAAACCCCGAAGCGATGGAACGTGCCACCGTCCCTCCGTGGGCCATCATCGTCGCCGTCGCCTTCTCCGGCGCGACGGGCGTCATCTTCGGCATGTTCCCGGCGATCAAAGCCGCGCGGCTTGACCCCATCGAAGCCCTCCGCCACGAGTGAGCGGCGTGATGAGAGCGTCTTGATGGAGCCGCGCGCCGTCGCAGGGGCACCACCTACCATCTGGCCCCGATGCCCCTCCTCGACGTCCAGAATCTGCGCAAGTCCTACGCCGGCCGTGAGGTCGTCGCCGGTGTCTCGTTCCACGTCGGCAAGGCCGAGATCGTCGGCCTCCTGGGCCGCAACGGCGCGGGCAAGACCACCTCCTTCCGCATGACCATCGGCATGATCGATGCCGACGACGGCCAGGTCTGGTTCGACGGCAAGGAGATCACCTACCTCCCGATGTACAAGCGCGCCCGCCAGGGCATGGGCTATCTCTCTCAAGAGCCCTCTGTCTTCCAGCGGCTGACCTGCGAACAGAATCTCCTGGCCATCCTCGAAACACTCCCCCTCGGCCGCGCCGCCCGCAAGCAACGCGCCGCCGAACTCCTCGCCCAGTTCGGGCTCTCGCACAAGGCCAAGCACGCCGCCCGCACCTGCTCCGGCGGCGAGCGTCGCAAGCTCGAGATCGCCCGCGCCCTCGTGACCAACCCGCGCCTCATCCTTCTCGACGAGCCCTTCAGCGGCGTGGACCCCATCGCCGTCGAAGACCTCCAGGCCGAGATCCGCCGCCTGGCCTCCACCGGCATCGCCTTCCTCATCACCGACCACAACGTCCAGCAGACCCTGCGCGTCTGCGACCGCGCCTACATCATCGACAGCGGCAAGAAGTTCGCCGAGGGCTCCCCCCGCGACCTCATCAACAACGAGTTGGTCAAGCGCGTCTACCTCGGCTCGCTCTTCCGCGGCGATGAGTTCGATGAGCCCGTCGATCAGAACACCTCACGCGTCGCGGTGGAGTGAGAAGAAGAAGGCTCACCACCGAGGCACAGAGGACACAGACAAAGGAAGAATGGAAATAGGGCGAAGGGGTGGCAATGGGCAATGAGATGATCCAACGCGAGCAACACATGGCGCCTGAATCTCGTCCGAGCCGATCCTCCCTCTCGCTATACGCTTTACGCTGTTCGCTTTCCTCTCTGCGCTCTCTGTGCCTCTGTGGTAAGTCCCCTCTTCGCCTTTGCTTCGTCATCGCTGCCGCAGCAACTCTCTCCGGCTGCGTCGAGCGACGCATCTCCATCACCTCCGAGCCGGCGGGCGCACTCGTCTGGGTCAACGACGTCGAGGTCGGGCGCACGCCTGCGGAGTTCAACTACAAGCACTACGGCAAGTACGACGTCCGGCTCGAACTCGACGGCTATGACACGCTCCAGACCATCGGCGAAGCGAGCACCCCCTGGTGGGATTACCCCGGCCCCGACCTCATCGCCGAGACCATCCCCAACGCGAAGAAGACCATCCGATGGCACTACACGCTGACGCCGACACTCGCCACCGCGATGCCGCGTGAACAGTTCGAGAGCGATCTGATCGAGCGAGCCCGCGCGCTCCGTGAGCAGCTCGGCCCCGCGCCGACACCAGCCCAGCCCTCCACCGCCCCCGCCGAATCAGTCGATCCCATCGCGCCCGGGACAACCGACGACGGTCCGAAGCCCGCTGACGCGCCGGATGACGACAGCGCCCGCCCCGACCGTTGATCCCCGGCCGATCTCAAGATTCGGCAGGATCCTCGCCCCGATCCCCACAAGCACATCCGCCCCGACTCGCACACGCCCGCCCATCGCCGCCCCCGGCGCGACATGTACATTCTCCCCGATCACGCACTCGTGCTCGACGATCGCGCCGCTGTTGATGATGGCGTGGGCTCCGATCCTGGCCCGCGTGTGGATGATCGCCCCAGGCCCGACAAACACACCCGGCTCGATCATCGCGCTCGGCGAGACGATCGCGCTCGGATGTATGATCGTCGCGATCTTCACACCCCGCGCAATGCCGGACTCTCCCAGTCTCTCGATCATCCTCCGACGCGCCACAAGGTCCCCGATCGCCAGGATGATCTCGCAGCGCCCGAACTCATCCAGCGAGCCGATCGCCGACAACGACCCCAGCCGCTTCACCTGCATCGCCGGAGCACCGGACGCCGAGAGCACCCCGTCGAGCGAACCGAGCGGCGCGTCGGGGTCGTCGTCGAGAAACCCGCGGATCTGCCGCCCCGACATCGCCGCGGCTTCCGCCACCACCAGCGCATGCCCCCCGCCGCCGATCAGGATCAGTCCGTCATCGCCTGTGTATCCCATGATGCAGGGTATGGGGAGCGGCGCGTGCGGGGATCACGGGACCGGTCTTCTCCTGCTATTCTGCGGCCATGATCAATCGCCGCGAGTTCATCGGAACGTCCATCGCTGCCGCTGCCACAGGATCGGTCGCGTCGAGCGCCGTCGGAGCCACGCACGTGTCACACGCACATCAGCCGTCGAATGGGGCCAGATTCCGGTTGGCCTACGCCCCTCACTTCGGCATGTTCTCGAACCACGCGCCCGACGACCTCGACCAGCTCCGCTTCGCCGCCGATCAGGGTTTCTGGGCATGGGAAGACAACGGGATGAAGGGGCGGGGCGCGGAGTTCCAGGAGAAAGCCGCCGCAGTCATGTCCGAACGCGGCATCAAAATGGGCATCTTCGTCGCTGCCGACATCGACTGGCGAAACCCCACGCTGACGACGGGACGGAAGGACCACCGCGACAAGTTCGTTGAGCAGGTCAAAGAATCCGTCGAGGTCGCCAAGCGCATCAACACAAAGTTCTGCACCATCGTCCCCGGCACCGTCGCCGAGAACATCCCCGAAGGCATCCAGATGGCCAATGTCGTCGAGGCACTCAAGCGCGCCTGCGACGTATGCGCCGATTACGGGCTCGTCATGGTCAACGAGCCCCTCAACTGGCGCGACCATCCGCGCCTCTTCCTGCGCTACAGCGATCAGGCCTACGCGATCATGAAGGCCGTCAACCACCCCTGCTGCAAGATCCTCTTTGATATGTACCACCAGCAGGTCACCGAGGGCAACCTCATCGACAACATCAACCGGACCTGGGACGAGATCGGCTTCTTTCAGATCGGCGACAACCCCGGCCGCTGCGAACCCGGCACCGGCGAGGTCAACTACCGCAACGTCTTCGGCCACATCGCGCGCAAAGCCGCGGAATCCAAGCGCGAGTTCATCCTCGGCATGGAGCACGGGAACTCAAAGGGCGGCAAGGAGGGCGAGCTCGCCGTCATCCAGGCGTATCGGGATGCGGATTCGTTCTGATGGAAGGACCTGCATTGCACGAGCGTGCATCACCACATGGTCGCTTGTACCATTCCGATCTGCTAAGGAGGATGGATGCCCACGCAAACTACCGACCATGGTCAACCGCCGCCAGGAAACGGCAGATCAGTCGCTGGTACGCTCGAAGCCGTGATGCTCGCACACGCGGATCGCTTATGGGCTGCAGAGCGTGAGAACGCTGAGCGATTCGCGGCACGTGTTCGGATGGTCGTACCACTTTGCACCGCTGTCCTGGCCTTGCTGCTCGCTGCAACGCTGAAGACCGAGGTACTCAACGTCTTTGACGGTCAGTCGATCGCCACCGGGAAAGCCGCCAAGATCGCATTTCTCGGCGCGGTTGTTCTCGGCATGATGTATCTCTCACGATCAGTGCTCCGGCTGCTCTTCGCTGTGCGGGGAGCGATGGGAAGCCAGCGATCCATCATGATTGTGATGAACCTCGTGACTCTCCCGCTTCTGGCCACGGACATGGCATTCCTGCTCATCGGATTGGCGTGCGGAGGATGGCGCCGCGAGAAGCTCTCTCGCTTCGCGAGCCAAGAACTCGACATCCGCAAGCAGGATCTCGATCAGCTCGCCAGCGTGCTAGGGAAGCCCCAGAAGGGACTGTTCTTCGGGGTCTACAAAGCGGCGATGCGTCTACGGGAGCAGAACCTCAACGAGCGGCAACGGATTCGGACGGCGGAAAGAGACCTGGCACGCGGCATTATCGGCGTCGTCGTCGCAATCCTTGTCTATGTCCAAGCGATCCTTTTGCCGATGATCCTCGTATGATGCATAGGGACAGCCACATGGGACGAATCGCACCGAACACGATCGAGCCGAGCCACACGATGTCGCTCTGGGATGGCGATTCCATGGATCCCGAGCTCGTGACCATTTTGGAAAGGATGCCGGAGACCGAGAGGCAGACGTCTCGGATTCTGAACGGCTGGGACGATGTGCGAGCTCTGATCGGCGGAATTGCGCGATCGCTGCGGCTTCACAAAAAGCAATCCGACGCCACCGGATACCCTGCACAGGCGGCGGACGGTGATGACGGGAACGACTGAGCAACCATTACTCGGGTGAGGTCGCCCCGTCTCGTCATGCGTGGCGCGTTTCCTCGCCGATGCTGCACCCACTCCATCTAGAAGCACAAACTTCCGATCCCGCTGGCATCCCCCGCCTCCGCCTGATATATTCATCTTGCACGGACCGGGGGGTCCAGGCCGCCGAGCCACGGCTCAGGCACGCCGGATTGCGGGTCGCGGCACCGAACGTCGCACCCGCTGATATGCAGGCGATGAGCGGCCCCCGATGGGCCACCCGATCGCCACAGCATGATAACGGGGCACCACCGCCCGAACGCACGATCGCCGCGCTCACTGGAGGCCTCTGATGCCGCGCACTCGCGAGATTCGCCGCACCGCGTCCGCCACGCTCCACGCCTCGCCCGCCGCGCTCGAGTCCCTCGAATCCCGCGTCGTCCTCGCGGCGACGGAGATCGCCGCCGTCGGCCTGTCCTACGACTTCTCGCAGTTCGATCCAGAGATCCCTCCGACCTATCGCAGCTACACGCTGCTTGGCAGCGTCTCGGATGAGAACGTGATGCGGTATCGGATGCGTTGGGACGGCGCGGCCGGTGCCGGCCCCGCCTCGCCCGTCCGCGACGCCCAGCTGGTGCTCACCGACAACGGAGCATTCAGGTACCAGACGCCCTATTGGACGAGCGGGAGCAGCACGGGCGCCCAGTTCCTCCCCGAGGACGGCTACACCGTCGGCTGGTGGCGCGGCCACAAGATGAAGGACGACATTGTCGGCGACACGCCGTATGTTGCGCACTCCGAGGAGCAGTTCATAGTCGCGGTCGGGGCTCCCACCATGCCCTTCGCCGCCGCACTCGGAAACTACCGCTTCTCCATGATTGAGCGCGACACGCAGACGGGGATCGAGACGATCCGTACGGGTCGCATCGCTATCCAACGCGGGGGTGATGAGCGGAACGTCACGTTCTACGAGGCCGCCACCGATCGGCTGCTCTTTCAAACGAGCGTCACCAGTTGGACCGGGGGCTCCCGCTTCACGACGTCCGCCGGCCAGCAGTTCTTCCTCTCCGCTGACGGCTCGACGCTGATCTTCGCCGACGTCGCGAGCGGCGACCGCTCCATCCACGCTGGCGTGGCGGTGCGCATCGATCGCGAGGCCACCGCTGAAGAGGTCGCGGGAACCTACCACATCCTGCAGCGCGGAAGATACAGCCGGGAATCCATCTCGTGGACGCTCACGCTCAGCCCGGACGGCACGTTCGAGTCTCGCGGCGAGTACGTCTCGAGCGACCATGGCAGTTGGTTTGTCTACAAGAATTCGGAGATCGTTCTCCGCTCCGACAGCGGAAGCCCGGAGTCTCGCTACGTCATCTCCACTTCGGGCGCGGGGCTTCTCCATATCGGCGCATCCGTGAGTCCGCCTCGCCTCGCATTCGGTACACGCGCCACGATCGCCCCGTCTCGCAGCGACCCGGTCCTCGGCGTCCCCTCAGTAGGCGCGGACGGCGAGGGGCTCGTCTTCATCGACCGGACGAACGCGCCTTGGACCGTGACCGACGTCGCGGAAGCGTCCGGAGGTCCGCGGGCAAACGGCCCTTTGCTGACATGGTTCGACTCGCGAACCGGTCTCGCGCGTGCCGCGGCATCAACGGACCGCGGCCTGACGGTCTACAGCGAGCTGGCGAACGGGATGTGGACGTTCGAGGTGCTCGGCGAGACGCTCGGCACGGGGACGGTGCTGCGTCCCGAGATCGCAACGACCACCGGACCCGGAGGCAGCCGCAACATCGTCGGCCTCAGCACCGAGGGTGATCTCATCCGCTATGTGCTCCCACGCAGTCCAGGTGCGTCATGGAACGAGTGGAATCTCTCAGAGAATCAACTCGACTGGCGCGGCCTGGCCACCCCGCAGTACATCGGGCGCATCGTCGCGACCGCCACATCATGGGGCGGGCTCAACATCGCCGGGATCGACTCCAGTGGACATCTCGTCACAGTCTGGACCTCGCTCACCGCTGGACGCTGGTACATCAGCAATCTCAGCGAATACGCCGGCGTCACAAGCCCCCTGACAGGTCTCGATGTCGCTGCCGCGGGCTCCCGTGGCATCCACTTCAGCGCCATCAACGCCTCAGGCAAGATCACGATCGTCTCATGGAAGCCGGGCGACGCGTACTGGAACGCGACGACCTTCGAGGCGTCCCCCGCCATGAAGCACGACGAGATGTCAATCGCCTTCGATCCCCGCACCGGTTCGCTCTACATCGCGACCGCCCGCCTCGACTCCGGCTCTCTCATCCTTCACACCGTCTCGCTGCTCTTGCCTCCTCCCACGACACCGTGGGTCACGGTTTCGGGCTTCGGCGTCCCGATCGAGCGCAGAGTGGTGCGCGTCCTCGACGTGCGGATCGACGCGACGGGCATCATCAGTGTCTTCACCATCAACCCCGCAGACGAGACGACCCGGTTCACATCGCTCTTCAGTCTCAACACAGACTGGGGCTTCGAGAACATCACCGATCTGGCGAGGTGAGCGAGGGGAGCGCACTCAGCCCTTCCACCTGACGAAGCCCTCGATCGCCTCGTACTCGGCCAATCCAAGCATGTCGTAGAGCTTGGCGGTGGCGCGGTTGCGGTCCTCGGCACGCTGCCAGAACTCGCGCGGATCGCTCGGCCCTGGGAACAACGCACGGTCCTTCTGGCTCTCGTGCTTGAAGATCGCCATGCGCTTGCGCACGACCTCGTCGGGGCTGAGGGGAACGGCCATCTCGATCTCTTCGGGCTCCCACTCCTGCCAAGCCCCGCGGTACAGCCAGACGACGCATTCGCGTGCCCACGCGGATTCCTTCGGATCGGCGCGGAGCCGCTCGATCGACTTCAGGATCGCATCGAGGCAGACGCGGTGCGTGCCGTGCGGATCGGAGAGGTCTCCCGCGGCATAGACCTGGTGCGGTCTCACTCGCTTCAGGAGGTCCATCGTGATCTTCAGGTCCTGCTCGCCGATCGGCATCTTCTTGACGCGCCCCGTCTCATAGAACGGCAAATCCAAAAAATGGATGTTCTCCTCGCGGACGCCGGAGTAGCGCGCTCCGGCGCGGGCCTCCGTGCGGCGGATGAGTCCCTTGATCTTCTGGAGTTCGGGCGTGTCGATCGCGCCGGGCTTCTTGGAGCGGATGAAGGTCTCGACGGACTGCTCGATGCGTTCGGCGATGTCGGCACCGAGCTGGGGGAAGGCGCGGGCGAACTCGGAGACGAAGTCGGCGTGACGGAGGGCGGACTCGTCCCAGACGGCGATGTTGCCGCTGGTCTGGTAGGCGACGTGGACCTCGTGCCCCTGCTCGCAGAGGCGGATGAACGTGCCGCCCATGCTGATGACGTCGTCGTCGGGGTGGGGGCTGAAGACGATGACGCGTTTGGGGAAGTCGCCGGGGCCTTCGCCGGCGCGCTGGTTGGGCTTGCCGCCCGGCCAGCCGGTGATGGTTTTCTGGAGGGCGCGGAAGACCTCGAGATTGATCGCGTAGGCACCACCCTGCGAGGGCGAGCCCTGTGCCGCGGGCGTGCCGATCGGGCCAGCGACGCGTCGGGAGCCGTCGGCTTCGACGCGGTTGGCGAGGAGTTCCTGGAGCCCGTGCTCGTTGTAGTCCTCATTCGTCAGTTTGAGGATCGGCTTCTTGAGTTCGCGGGCGAGCCAGATGGTCGCCTTCCGTGTCATGCGCTCATCCCACATCAGCCCGTGGCGCTCGATCGGACCGAGGAGCCATGGCGCGCGGAAGCGGGTGAGTTCTGCCGCGGCGGCGGGATCGAGCACGAACTGGGCGCTCGCGTGTTGCTGCAGGAAGGAGGCGGAGACGCTCGCTGAGATCTCGCCCTCGACGGCGCGGCGGACGATCTTCGCCTTGTGCTCACCGAAGGCGAGAAGCAGGATGCGTCGCGCCCCGAGGATGGTGCCGACGCCCATGGTGACCGCCCGTCGCGGCACGTTCCACTCACCGAAGAAGTCGCTGGAGGCGTCCATGCGGGTGACGTGATCGAGCCAGATGAGTCGCGTGCGGCTGTCCCTGGCGGAACCGGGCTCGTTGAACCCGATGTGGCCCGTGCGTCCGATGCCCAGGAGCTGGATGTCGATGCCGCCCGCGTCTGCGATGCGCTTCTCGTAGTTCTGGCAGAATCGCTCGACATCGGCGAGGGGCTGCTCGCCGTCGGGGATGTTCCAGTTGGCGGGTGCGATGTCGACGTGGTCGAAGAGGTGCTCGCGCATGAAGCGGTGGTAGCTCTGGAGCTCGTCGCGCTTCATCGGCCAGTACTCGTCCAGGTTGAACGTGATGACATTCTTGAACGAGAGGCCTTCTTCCTTGTGCAGGCGGACGAGCTCGTCGTAGACGCCGACCGGGGTTGAGCCGGTCGCAAGCCCGAGCACCACCTGCTGGCCCGATCCGGCGCGGCTGCGGATCAGCGAAGCGATCTCTCCGGCGACGGCCCGGTTCACGGCCGCGCTCGTCTGAAAGACGGCCACCGGGAGGCGTTCTGGGTGTTGGGGCGTCGCGTGAGACGGGATGCTCTCGACGTACAGACTCTGCATCGCGGGGCTCCGAGGGTCGGCGTGTGGCGGCATCGTACTCGCGCGTTGGACGGGGCACGGTGGAGGGGTTATGGTCCACGCGACGTGATCGATCTTTCTGCGTACAGCCCGGCGTTGATTCTCGCGACCTCGGAGCCAACGGCCTCCGCGATCGTCATGGTGGCGTTCGGAGCGATCCTGGTCTTCAGCGTTGTGTTCGGGCGACCGCTCGATCGTCTGGGCATTCCCGTCGTGCTGCTCTTTCTCCTGCTCGGAATTCTGGCCGGATCCGAGGGGCTGGGCGGCATCCCGTTCGATGATCACGGATTGGCGTATCGGCTGGGCACGCTCGCGCTGGCGTTGATCCTGTTTGACGGCGGTCTGAACACGTCGCTGTCGGTGATCCGGCGGGCCTCGGTGCCGGCGGGCATTCTCGCGACGGTCGGCGTGGCGCTGACGGCGGGCCTCGTCGCGCTCTGTGCCAGGATGATCGGGCTGCCGTGGCCGGAATCGCTCCTCCTCGGCGCGGTCGTCTCATCAACGGACGCGGCAACGGTCTTTGCCGTGCTCAGGGGCGGGCGTTTGCGACTGAAGGACCGTGTGGGCTCGACACTCGAACTCGAGTCGGGCGTGAACGACCCGATGGCCGTGCTGCTCACCGCCATGCTTGTTCAGGCGATCCTTGCGTCGGGCGGTTCTGGCCCGGTCGTGTGGTGGCGTCTGGCCATCGATGTGCCGGTGCAGTTGCTGATCGGGCTTGCGTTCGGCGTGATGTTCGGGCTCGCGGGGCGTTGGTTTCTGGCGAGGGTGCGACTCGGAACGGTTGGCTTGTATCCCGTGGTGACGCTGGCGTTGGCGTTGCTCGCGTTCGGCGGGGCGACGCTCTGCTATGGGTCGGGGTTCCTGGCGGTGTATGCCGCGGGCGTGGTGCTGGGGAACGGGCCGTTGCCTTATAAGTCCGGTTTGGCGCGGGTTCACGATGCGATCGCGTGGCTGAGCCAGATCGGGATGTTCGGGATGCTGGGCCTGCTGGTGTATCCGTCGTCGCTTGCATCGGTCTGGGGCGAGGGTTTGGCGCTGGGGCTGTTTCTGGCGTTTGTGGCGCGTCCGATCGCGGTCGCCGTCTGCCTCGGGCCGCTCCGCATGCCGGCGAAAGAGATCGGCTATATCGGATGGGTCGGGCTGCGCGGAGCGGTGCCGATTGTGCTGGCGACGTACCCGATGCTGGAGGGTGTGCCGGGTTCGGGGCGAGTCTTTAACATTGTCTTCTTCATTGTGGTGGTGAACGCGTTGGTCCCCGGCGCGACGGTACGCCTTGTCACGCGGAAGCTCGGTCTTGATGTGCCGGACAAACCAGTGCCCGAGGCGGTGCTGGAGATCAACGCCCGCAAATCGCTGGACAGCGAGCTGCTGGCGTTCCACGTCGATCGCTCGCTCGCGGTCTGTGATGCCGCGTTGTCGCAGATCGCCTTCCCGCGGCACGCGGCGGTGGTGCTGGTGGTGCGGGGTGAGCAGATGATCGCGCCGCGCGGGGATACACGGCTGCACGATGGCGACCATGTGTATGTCTTGTGCAAATCGGCAGACCGTCCGTTCATCGAGTTGCTCTTCGGGCGTCCGATCGACGATCAGGGCCCGTCGGGTGGTCCTCGAACGCCCGATCCGGGCTGAATCTGCGATTGGGTGGAGAACCGTTGGCTCGGACGACCGGCCCGTGTAAACTCTTGCCCGTCGGCGCGTGCCGGCGCGGCAGCCGCTGATGCCCCAGACGATCGATCACCTTCACCCACCGATACTTATGGCCCCCACCAACGAAGACGTGACATCCGCTCCTTCCAAGCCGACCGGACGCGAGGGGGCTGATCTCTCTCCGGAGATCCAGGCGGAGCTCGACGCGGCGATGGCCGATCTGGGCGTCGAGTCCGATCGACCCGGCGCGCCGAAGCCGACTCCTCGTCCGATGGGCGGCGCGAGCCCCGCACCGATCCGAGGACCGCGCGTGGTCTCGGCCGGGCGCGAGCATCGCTCGGGGAAGGTCGTCTCCGTCGGTCCGACTGACATCTTCATCGAGTTCGGTCCCAAGTTGATCGGCCTCGTCGAGCGCACGCAGTATGTCGAGGCGGAGTTGCCGAAGGTCGGCGATGAGATCGAGGTGATCGTCACCCGTCGCGACCCGAAGGACGGCATCCTGATCTGCTCGAAGCCAGGCGCGGTCCAGAAGGCCGCGTGGGAAGAGATGGAGATCGGCCAGACCGTCGAGGCCCGCGTTACCGGCGTCAACAAGGGCGGCCTCGAACTCGAACTCAACGGCGGCCACCAGGCCTTCATGCCCGCGTCGCAGGTCTCGCTCGATCGCGTCGAAGATCTCTCGGTCTACATCGGACAGAAGTTCACCTGCCAGGTCCAGCGCATCGACCGGCGCGGCAAGGGCAACGTTGTCCTCTCCCGCCGCGACCTCCTCGCGGTCGAGCGCAAGGAAAAAGCCGCCAAGCTCAAGCAGACCATCACCGAGGGCCAGGTTGTCGACGGCGTCGTCCGCAAGATCATGCCCTACGGCGCGTTCGTCGATCTCGGCGGGCTCGACGGATTGCTGCACGCCAGCGACATCACGCACGAGCGCGGCATGCTGATGGGCGAAAAAGCCATCGCCAAGCACATCACCGAGGGCCAGCCGATCCGTGTGCAGATCCTCAAGGTCGATCTTGAGAACGACCGCATCTCGCTGGGGCTGAAGCAGCTCTCGGAAGATCCCTTCCAGGCCGCGCTCAGCGAGGTCGTCGAGGGCGCGGAACTCAGCGGCCGCGTCGTCCGCTTCGCGGAGTTCGGCGCGTTCGTCGAAGTCGCCAAGGGCGTCGAAGGGCTCGTCCACATCTCGGAGATCGAGCATCGGCGCATCGGCCACGCCAGCGATGTGCTCAAGCAGGACGAGATCGTCAAGGTCAAGGTCCTGAAGATCGATCCGGGCACGCGGAAGATCTCGCTCTCGGTCAAGGCCTTGAAGGCCGCGCCGGAAGCGCCGGCCGGCGGCGGGCCGAGCGGACGCGGAGGCAAGGGCGGACGCGACAAGACCCCCGGACGCACCGCCGAAGAGATCCTGAAGGAAACCCCCGAGCTCCGGCGCTTGCGTGAGAAGTTCGGCAAGAAGGGCTTCAAGGGCGGGCTGGGTTGAGTCGGTCCGGCTGTAGGCGTTGAGAGATGTGCGGCAAAGCTCAGGAAACGGGCGACGGACCGGCATTGTCGCGCTCGGCTGGTGCGGCGTTCTCGTTCACGCTCCGATTGATTCGCGCGGCTCATTTTTCCTCTCTTCATACGGATAACACTGGCACGACCGGGAATCGTGCGGCATACTCCTCCCAGAGATTCGGGGGGGCTAAGGCTGTACCGAATGGCTGCCGATGCCGCCGTGCCCTTGGCCCCACACACCGAGGCCGCGTCTGCTGACGCGGGAGGATGTGCGATGCCCGAGCCAGTGGCGACTGTCCAAACGACGTGGGCGAAACTCTCGACCTCGACCAACCAGCGCACTCTCCCACGCGGCTCGACGACGTGATGCTCTCGCGCGATGCAGGAAATGTCGGCGTGGTGCCCCAGGTCGCTGGTCCGGGCGTGGCGGTCCTCGCGTTCGATGGCACGGGATTCAGATACCTGGTCGTGGAGATACGGCGCGAGGGCGGAGATGCCGCGGATCAGGTCGGATTCGACTGGAAAGCGGCATGAGCAGAGCGTCTGGTCGTACAGCCCAGCTCGGACAATAGAAGGAGAATGCCCATGAAGTACGCAAGAGACACACGAGGCCCCGCCGCCGCGCTCGCCGCGCTGCTCATCGGAGGGAATGCCATGGCCGCACCGATCGTCGTGCTGAATGATGGAGAGCATCGGGACCTGATCATCTCGCGGGGTGAGTATCTCATCTCCGCGCTGTCCGATACATTGAGCATCATTCCAGCGAGTGCGCCAGCGGGGTCACTGCCGAACTCGATCTTCATCAGTTTCGGGTACACGACGGGTGGCGTGCTTGCCGGAGGCCTGGGCGGCAACTGGCTTCCCCTCTTTCCCTTGCATCCGTTGCAAACGCCCGCCATTCTGGCGACCGGCGGGCTGAATCTCGAGGGCACATCGATTGACGGCACGGACATGTTTGTCTTGCCGAGGTTCGATCCGTTTTTCGGAGATGTATCGCCAGCATTCATCACGCATGGCACAGGACCCTTCAGCGATTTCAATCTGACCATGTTCAACGAGACGAACAACACTGCGTACATCGGCTATGGATCATCTGATCTCTCGATGTTCGGATATATGCAAATCGAGCGTGTGACTGAGGTGGATTGGAAACTAATCGGCTATTCGTACGAGCCGACAGGCGTGGCGATTGATGTAGTCAAGCTGGTCGTTCCTGCGACTGGTTCTCTTCTTGTACTCGGAGCCGCCGGACTTCTCGTTGGACGGCAGCGGCGTCACTGAGAGCTCGGACATCGAACCCCGTCCAGTGGCGACCCTGGCCGAGGTTCCCTGCCTGCAACTCGCTCTTGGTGGAAGGAGAAAGACGATGCAACCCGTCCTCAGAAGTACCGTCATGAGTGTCGTTCTCACGCTGATCGGAGGAACCGCGATGTCCGACGTTCACACCGTCCTCGATCCGGAGCAGCGGATCATCACCAACAATGACCTGGTCTTCGACTTGTTCAATCCGACGGAGTTGGTTGTGACCGCGTTTACTCCACCCGGCGGGATCGGGCAGGAACGCGAGAACACGATGCGGTTGAGCTTCAGTGAACTCAGCGGCGCTCCGAGGGGATTGATCACTGGTAACCTACTCCCCTTCTTCCCTCCAACGCCATTCGCTACTCCGTCTCTGCTGGGAGTTGGCAACCCGCTGCTTCAAGAAGGAACATGGCTTGACGAGAGTCGGCCGTGGCTCGATCCCGTGTACGAGATCGACTCGGGCATTGTAGAGCCGGCTTCGTATGTCCAAGCTGGATCGCAGGGTGACTTTGATCTTCTGACCTTTGAAGACGGCGATGTCGTTTTGATCGGATACGCGAAGTCAGACAAGAGCATGTTCGGCTATGTCCAGATTGAGCGAGTGAGCACCTACGACTGGAAACTGAACGGCTACCGGTTCGACGATTCCGGTGCTCCGGTCTTCATGGAGCGATTCGCGGTACCGGGGTCGGCGTCGCTGCTCTCATTGGGTGCCGTCGGAATATTGATGGGACGGCAGCGGCGTCACTGAGAGCTCGGACATCGAACCCCGTCCAGTGGCGACCCTGTCCGAGGTTCGCTGCCTGTGCAGCGCGTTCGTGGTGGAAGGAGAAAGCCGATGCGAAATGCACCCAAGAGAACACTCGCCCTCGTCGCACTCACGCTGATCGGAGGAACCGCGATGTCCGACGTTCACACCGTCCTCGATCCGGAACAGCGGATCATCACGCGCAACGAGTTCATGTTCGATGTCTTCAACCCGACGGAGCTCGTGTTCACGACCTATGTACCGGGTGGGGGGCCAAGTACACAGAGCGAGAACTCGCTTCGATTCTCGTTTCGCGAGTTTGCCGGAGCACCCACCGCGCTCATACAAGCCAACATTCTGATCCCCTTTCCTCCCACACCATTCGCATCGCCCTCACTGCTTGGTGGCGTCGACGCACTGCTCCAGAATGATACATGGCTCGATGCGAATCGGATCTGGGTTGATCCAGACTATGACCCCGAATCCGGCGTTGTCGCACCAGCATCACTGGGGCAGCTCGGAGACCAGGGAGACTTTGATCTTCGGTCCTTTTCTGATGGCCAGATGGCTTATGTTGGGTACGCAAAATCAGATAAGAGTATGTTTGGCTACGTGCAAATGCAGCGCGTCACGACGTATGACTGGAAACTGATCGGCTATCGCTTTGATGACTCGGGCGCACCGCTGTTCATTGAACCGCTCGTGGTGCCGGGGGCCGGTTCTCTTTTGGCGGTCGGTGCCGCCGGACTTCTCGCGGGACAGATGCGTCGTCGGTGAGTATGCGGACACCGAACCCCGCCCAGCGCGATGCTGGTCGAGGTTCGCTGCCCATGCAGCGCGCTCGTGGTGGAAGGAGAAAGCCGATGCGAAATGCACCCAAGAGAACACTCGCCCTCGTCGCACTCACGCTGATCGGAGGAACCGCGATGTCCGACGTTCACACCGTCCTCGATCCGGAGCAGCGGATCATCACCAACAATGACCTGGTCTTCGACTTGTTCAATCCGACGGAGTTGGTTGTGACCGCGTTTACTCCACCCGGCGGGATCGGGCAGGAACGCGAGAACACGATGCGGCTGAGCTTTCGTGAGCTTGGAGGCGCGCCAATCGGACTCATTACTGGTAATCTACTGCCGTTCTTCCCGCCAACCCCCTTCGCAACGCCGTCGTTTCTCGGTGTCGGGAATCCTCTTCTTCAGGAGGGAACGTGGCTCAACGAGAGTCGGCAGTGGCTCGATCCCGTGTACGAGATCGACTCCGGGATTGTGGAGCCGGCCTCATATGGTCAGTCAGGAAGTCAGGGTGACTTTGATCTTCTGACCTTTGAAGACGGCGATGTCGTTTTGATCGGATACGCGAAGTCAGACAAGAGCATGTTCGGCTATGTCCAGATTGAGCGAGTGAGCACCTACGACTGGAAACTGAACGGCTACCGGTTCGACGATTCCGGTGCTCCGGTCTTCATGGAGCGATTCGCGGTACCGGGGTCGGCGTCCTTGCTCACGCTGGGAGCGGCGGGGCTTCTTGCGGGACGGCAGCGGCGTCGCTGAGCCTGCGTACCGATGCTGTCGCCGCGCATGGGCCGCGTGTGGCGTTAGCCCGCTTGTCCTTCAGCGGATGTCGCGGACTTGGCCAGCGATGTGTACGCGCCGAAGCCGAACGGGACCGTGGTCTTGACGCCGGACTGGTCCTCGCGTGAGGACGCCGCGGCGATCTGGCGCATCAACTGCTCGGAGAGCGAGTGGAACGACCGGATCTCGTGGACCGGCAGTGTGTGGACCTCTCCCTGGGGCGTGCGGATCTGGAAGACGGAGCACTGGACATCTTCAGAGAGGGCACGTTCGAGCGAGGTCTCTCCGACGCTGCACGCGAAGAGGGGGTAGACATCGGCGATGGCGATGCGGACGCCGAGTTGGGTGATGACGGCCATGCGTCCGTCGAAGGGGGGAATGCCGGAGAGGTGGATCCCCTCTTCTTCGGCCTGGGCCTCGATCCGGTCTTCGGATGCTGAGATGTGGGCCTCCTCGTCGGCCTCGTCGCCTCCGGCCTCTTCATTTTCCATCTCGTGGTCGGCCGCACCGATGATGACGGAGCGTGCGGCATCCGCGCCGAGCGGGCCTGTGATGGTCGCTCCGGATTGATCGACGGCGGTCTGGGCGCGGACGGCGGCCTCGTCCGTGGCGAGGCGGATGGCCTCGTCGTGCTGGAGTTTCATGACAGAGAGGGACATCAGGATGTCCCGGATCACGTTGTTCCAGAAGAGTTCGCGGGCGTCGATGGCACCGCGCATGCCCTCAAAGGCACGATGGGACGCGTCGGATGTGGGCCTCTGTGAACCACCCGGTGCTGGTCGCTTCATGATCTGATGGTATTCAAGGGGACGCGTGGCCACGAGAACCGACACCGGGCCTGGCTTGCAAACCCATGCCGGGTCGGTGTTTATCCCCAATGCGGACGTGCGGTTCTCGTTCCAGCCCGCACGATCGGCACGCCTTCTCACCCTTCCCACGCTGGAATGATCGCGACCCGAAGAGGCCCGCAAACCATGCCGATGGACTCGACGCAGGAGACACCGCATGGCAACCGACGGGCAGGCGTTCAACAAGGTCAAGAGTCTTCTCAATCGGATGGACCGTTCCATCGAGGAGGCACGCGACAAGCGGCTGGGCAAGTCCCACACGGATGGGCCGCTGATCGGGGCAGGCCAGCCGGCTTCGAGCGTGGTTCCTGCTCCGTCCGCGGCACAGGAGCAGCGCGTCGGCACGAGCGGCTCGACGCTGATCGGCGCATCGACGACGCCCCCGATGACGATCGCTTCGCCCAGCCCCGCGGCATCGCCCGAGCCATCCAAGAGCGGGTATGGCAGAGCAAAGCCGCTGACTCGACCGACCTCGCCCGATAACAGCGCACGCCGCTGGGGGACGTGAGAGACGCGGCGGTGCATGGGGGGAATGTTCTGGATGCGCGGCGATCCGAAGGAGGGGTCTACGTGCTTGGCAAGTTCCTGAGATCCAAGTCCAAGTCGCGCGACATGCACAACTCGCCTGTGCTGTCCGATGAGACGCTGCGCGCCCTGCGCAAGGCCGATGATCTCGGCCACCTTGCCCCGAACTGCGAGTTGGCGCGTTACGACACCCTCGGGCAGGTGCTGATCGCGATTGTGGTCATTCAGACGCTGTCCGGCCCGGATGCCGAACGCCTCGTTGAAGAGGTCGCGGCACGCTTCCGGGGCGATGTTGTCGGACCTGGTGGCACACCAACGGGCGCGTCACGACCGAGGCACCTTGTGCTCGACCTGCAGAACGTGGAGTACATGGACTCGGGGGCGATCGGGTCGCTTGTGTCGCTGCTCACGCAGTTGCACAAGTCCGGTGGACGAATCGCGCTCGTCAACACGCAGCGAAACGTCCAGTTTCTCTTCAAACTGACGCAGCTCGATCGACTCTTCCCGATCTGCACCGACGTGCTCAAGGCGATTGAGCGGGTCGAGCGCGAGGGTTGAGCGGCAGAGAACGGGTGAATCGATAACAAACACGGACCCGCGAGCAGCGTGCGCAAGTCCAGCGTGCGCAATGCTCTTGGTAGCGAGTGGGTGTTTCGTGTAACGCCGCGCGGACCACAACGCCATACGAAGGGCAGGGTACTGAGCCATTCGTTGGGGCGAGAGGGAGACCGCGGTGTCGCCTGACGCTGGCTCTGTACTGGGGGGAGGTGGGGCAGGACGGGGAGGCCTTTGGCGTCGGTTTGCCGCGAAGCGTGCGAGGCGTACACTTCAGCGACGCGGCGTGCCGCGGATTGGGGATTGGTGTAACGGTAGCACGACTGACTCTGGCTCAGTTAGTCTAGGTTCGAATCCTAGATCCCCAGTTTCTGCCTGATTACCTGCTGTCTCCCTTGCTTGGAATGGTTCCACGATCGCTCAGCGCGACCGCTGTTGCATGCTGTCTGCCCGGTTCGGTCGAATCTGAGCAATGGACGCTCTATCATGTTGGCCCCGAGGTGCGACATGGCGAGCATCGTCTACATCCACTGGCACGAGGAAGAGGCGCTTCCCGCTGCGGAGGCGCTTCGGAAGAACGGGCACACTGTCCGCATCCACGCGGACTCGAAGGCGAAGCTGGACTTTGCCGCGATCCCCGAGGCCCTGATCGTTTCGCTCGAACGGCTTCCCTCGCACGGGCGAGAGATCGCGGACTATTTCGCGACGACCAAGAAGCTGATGAACGTCAAGCTCTTCTTCCTCGGCGGGAAGCAGGATGTGGTGGATCTCGCGTGCGATCGGGTGCCTGCGGCTCTGGCGTGCGCGTCGATCGAAGAGCTGATCGAGCATCTGGACGGGATCGAGCCCCCTGCACCGATTATCCCGGCGAAGGTCAAGGGCCCCCTCTCACGTGTGACGGCCGCGACCCGAGCGGCAAAGTCCGGACGTCCCAAAGCCGGCGGCTGAGACATACCCATTGTCTCCTGAGACCCACCCGAACCTCGTCGTCTTCGACCACCCGCTGATCCAGCACAAGATGGCGTATCTGCGTGATGTGTCGACGAGCCACCGGCCGTTCCGCGCGTTGCTGTACCAGATCGCGGGTCTGATGGTGTTCGAGGTGACGCGCTCATTTCCGACGAGCGTGGCGCGTGTGCAGACGCCGCTTGAGGTGATCGATGCGCGCAGGATCACCGCGAAGATCACGGTCGTGCCCGTGCTTCGCGCGGGGCTGTGCATGGCCGAGGGGATTCTTGAGATGATGCCCGAGGCGCGGGTCGGGCACCTGGGGCTGAGCCGCGATGAACAGACGCTGCGCCCGGTTGTGTATCTGCGGAAACTCCCCCACGATCTGAACGCGGGTCCTGTCGTGCTTGTGGATCCGATGCTGGCAACGGGCGGGAGCGCGATCCAGGCACTGACGATACTCAAGGAGGCGGGGGCGACTGACCTTCGGATGATCTGTCTCGTCGCGGCACCGGAAGGCGTCCAGCACCTCGCCAGTGCGCACCCTGATGTTCGGATCTATTCGGCCGCGTTGGACCGGCAGCTGAATGAACGCGGGTTCATCCTGCCTGGGCTCGGCGACGCGGGCGACCGTATGTATGGGACGGTGTGAACGGGGTGGACCACGCGAGGCGGGTTATACCACGATGCCGCGGCGTTCCATGATGGCTCTGATCGAGCCGATGAGCACGCTTCCCGCGATGGGCTTTGTGAGATACTCGTCGAAGCCGGCTTCAATGCCTCGCTGTCGCGCTTCGGTCATGGCATCCGCGCTGAGCGCGATGACCAGCCCCTCATATCCTGAAGCCCTGAGGCGCTTGACAGCTTCGATCCCGTCCATTTCCGGCATCTGGACGTCGAGGATCACTGCGTCAAAGGCGCGATGCCTGCGCCACGCGTCGATGGCACGCTCGAGCGCGGCCTGGCCGTCGGCAACGACCTCCACAACGGCACCGGCCTTGGTCAGATGGTGACCGAAGAGTCTGCGGTTGTCGGGCGCATCGTCGGCAAGGAGGATGCGGCCGCTGAGCGTTGGCTTGCGCGGCACGGAGGCGTCCGGCGTGCCGGAGTCGGTCATGCTCGGACTGTCCGGCTCGACCAGCGTGGACATCGCGACATCACCCGGATCGATCCGCAGGGTGAAGGTGCTGCCCTCGCCGGGCTTGCTCTCGACCTCGACGCCGCCGCCGAGCAGCTCGGCGATGCGCCTCGTGATCGAGAGCCCGAGCCCTGTGCCTCCGAAGCGTCGTGTCGTTGAATTGTCGGCCTGAACGAAGGGTGCGAAGAGCCGATCAATCTGATCGCGGGTGAGTCCGATGCCGGTGTCCGTGACGCGCACGACAAGCTGTTGCCGAGCGTCGCCCGGCTCCATGCTGACGCGGACGCTGACGCCGCCCCGCTCGGTGAACTTCACGGCGTTCGACACGAGGTTGATGATGGCTTGGCGAAGACGGGTGGGATCTGTGGAGATTCGATCCGGGAGCGCGGTTTCCTGCACGAGATCGACGGTGATGCCCCGCTCTCTGGCGCGGGGCTTGTAGAGACCGACCACGTCCATGACGCAGTCGAGGGGCGAGCACTCGACGCGCTCGACCGTCATCTTTCCGGCTTCGAGCTTCGAGAGGTCGAGGATATCGTTGATGACGGCGACCAGGTGCTCGCCATGTCGATTGATGGTCCGTACACACTCGGTCCGCTGCGCGGGGGACGCGTCCGGAGACCCTAGAAGTTCTGCGAATCCCAGGATCGCCGTCATGGGTGTTCGGATCTCATGGCTGATCATCGCGAGAAAGCGGGTTTTTGCTTCGTTCGCGGCGATGGCCGTCTGTCGCGCTTGTTCGAGCTCGCAGGTCCGTTCGACAACCTGTCGTTCCAGCTCTCTGTTCCGTTCTTCGATCGCCTCTGCGAGCTGCCGCTGGAGGCGCCGGGCGGAGAAGGAGACGCTCAGGTCTCCCAGATTTCTGATGAACCTCAGACACCAGATGTTGAGGATCAGCAGGAAGACCGCGAGCAGCCGGTACGCGGGCCAGACGAACATCAGGAGCGACATCGCGTACCCGCAGATGGCGCACCACAGGAAGATGTTCGCCAGATCCATGAGCTTGCGGTTGCGGTCTGCGGGTGCCTCGCTGAGGTATCCCCTCAGCCAGAAGATGAAGATGCGGATGTACGCGGCGATTACGCCGCCCGTGAGCACAACCAGCGCGATGATCCACGGCCAGTCGGGGCGGCCCGAGGCATTCTGGATGCACTCGATGCGCGGCATGTAGGTTCCGCCGTTTGTGAAGTAGTCGATGAAGGCGTTGCCTGTTGCGCGACTCGCGCCGATGCCGGCGACGAAGCCCACCGCATCGGTGGTTGGCGCAACACCCCCGCCGCCGCACGCATCGGTGCTGATCAGTTCAACGATCTGCGGCGTTTCCAGCATCGTCGCCTCCCGCGAGGAGCATCCATCGCGTGAAGGTCCGATCGGCGTTTGAGGACTGCATATTTGGTCAGGTTGGATGTATGGCGCGCGCCCTGCGTGGAAACCCGCACCCGGCTTGAGCAGAATCGGATTCGGAGTCGCGTTTTCCATGCATAACCACGGGAGGACCAGCACCAACACCCGGATGTGGTCGAACTCGAAGATCCAGCGGTCTGAGCGTCTACTGGAAACCCATTGGCCTGAATTCCTGGAGTATCCCATGCTGTGTCGCACGTTGCTGGCCCTGTCCGCGTTGAGCTGCCTTCACGCCAGTGCCTCGGCCGCACCCCCATCTGCTGAGGTGAAGCAGACGCCCGCGGCGGCGCTCGAGATGCTGATGGCGGGCAATGTGAGATTCTCCAGCGGTCTGTGCGAGCATCGCCATGCCGACACGGAGCGGGCGAGAGAGACCGCCGGATCGCAGAGCCCGTTTGCGATCGTGCTCTCGTGTGCCGATTCCCGGGTGCCCGTGGAGCTTGTCTTCGATCGCGGAATCGGGGACATCTTCACGGTTCGGGTCGCGGGGAACACGAGCGGCCCCTTCCAGGCGGGCTCGATCGAGTACGCCGTCGAGCATCTCGGCTCGTCGCTGCTGGTGGTGCTGGGCCATTCTTCGTGCGGCGCGGTGAAGGCGGCGTCTGCCGGAGGCGATGCCCCCGGGAACATCGGCGCGATCCTCGCCCCGATCGTTCCTGCGGCCGAGGAGACGAGGCGCAACCACCCCGACGCCTCTGAAGCTGACCTTGTCAGACTCGCGGTTCGTGCGAACGTGATGCGCTCGATCTCGGACCTGCTTCGCACGAGTCCGACGATCGCGCGTGGCGCGGAGAATGGCACGCTCCGGATTGTCGGTGCTGTCTACAACCTGGAGAGCGGCACGGTGGAGTGGCTGGGTGGCCATCCAAATGAAACGGAGATCATCGCGAAGGCACGCGATGGAGCGACGCTCGCCGGCTCATCGAAGCCGCATGCCACCGGGTCAACGTCCACCCAGACGCAGAGCATGCCGTCGGGCAGGAACGAGACTCACGCACGCGTCGGCAACGGGCACTGATCGGGACTCGCCGGCACAGCTCTGGCCACAGGGCCAGCGGTGGCCGGCGGGTGCGTGCGCGGCCTGGTGTGCTCGCCATTGGCCAGAGGTACCGCCCTCGCATCGCGTCTGTGGCCAGACGTTCACGGCGAACGCATGTAATATGTATTTATATTATCTACGCGCACTTGTCAGTAATTCGAATGTCTCTAGATTTGGGCATGGACCGCGAGAGTCGCGGGCCACTCGTGAGAGCACCAAAGAATGGAGCATCGAAATGAAGCGTTCACACGGCATCGTCTGCATCGCCTGCGCGGCACTCCTCGCCTCGCTCGCCGGCACGTCCATGGCCCAGACCGTCACGGTCTCGGGCGGGGCCATGACCATCAACACCAGCGCGTTCGCAACCGACCAGCAGATGGAAATCGAGGTCGGTCCGGTTCCGGGTGAGGTCCGCCTCTCGGGCGTGATCGGCGCACCGGCGACGCAGTACTTCGGCATCACCTCGATCGACCTGACAGCCGGGCCGAGGAACGACTACGTCGAGTTCCGGATCTTCACGGGCGATGCTCCGGCGATCACCGCCAACACCGGCCCGGGCAACTCGGACGTCAAGGTCATCTACAACCTGGGTTCGAGCATCATGGACGCGAGCTCGTCCGTGTCTGTCACGGGCGGCACGGGCGAGGACAAGGTGCTCTTCGAGGTCGTCTCGTTCGCGCGGGCCTTTGCAGCCAGCTGGGTCACCAATCAGGGTGCCGGAACGAACGAGACCGTCGCGAGCATCGACTCCCCCGAGGCGTCTCAGTTGATGTCCGTTTCGCTCTCATCGACCGGCACAGGGGGCAAGGACACGTACGACCTGAGCGTCAAGTCAAACGCCGCTTCCATTAGCGTCAGCGCGAGCCCGAACACCGGCGCGGGGAATGACTCCGCGATCATCTCGATCGACACGCTCGGACCCGGGACCCTCAATCTCGCGACGCTCGCCTCGCTCGGGGCGGGGATCGATGTCTTCGAGCTCACCAATGTCTCGCGTGGCGGCCCCGCGAACTTCTCCGGCAGCGTCAACGGTGGAGCCGACGCCGACACCATCAAGTTCAGCAGCGAGAGCAACGGCCGCGTGCTCATGACCTTCAACGGCGCGCTCGGCAACGACACGGTCGACTTCTTCGCCAAGGGCTCCGTGACCGGCCGTCCCCGTCTGCTCGGTGCGGGCGGCGATGACTACCTCAAGCTCATCGTGGATGGGCCACGCCTGGCAACCCCGTTCATCGATGGCGGCGCAGGGTTTGACCGGGCCTTCGGATTCGGCACCATCGTGAACTGCGAAGAGGTCAACTGACACGACGCGCACCATCACGCCTTCATCTCTCATGCACGGCTCACGCTCTGCGGCGTGGGCCGTGCTTCATACCACGCGGCCCTTGAAACCAAACGGAATCCGAATACAATCGCCCGTGGTGCACCGCAGACCTCGCAATCCACGCGATACCGGGGACCATCCTGATGGCATGGTTGCTCCACATCTCGCGCGAGGGCGGGGCTCGACGATCAACCCGACGGGCCGGTACGAGCGTGTCACCCTGACCATCGATGGCGACGCGCTCGATGCCGAACTCAGGGAGCGCGGGCAAGGCACGCGGTTCTCAACAACGATCCGAACCGACCACGCCAAGACGATCATCAATCGCGTTGATTCCCCGGACATTCACTTCAACTGGACGATCAATCCGTATCGCGGGTGCGAGCACGGATGCTTCTACTGCTACGCAAGACCAGGGCACGAGTACCTCGGGCTCTCGCCCGGCATCGACTTTGAGTCCATTCTGTTCGCGAAGCACGACGCGGCGCGGCTGCTGAGGCGTGAGTTGTCCGACCCGAAATGGAGACCCGAGACCATCGTCCTCTCGGGCGTGACCGATCCTTACCAACCGATCGAGCGCGATCTTGGAATCACGCGGAGTGTGCTCGAAGTGCTTGCCGAGTGCCGCCACCCGGTCTCGATCATCACCAAGAGCTCGCTGATTCTCCGTGATATGGACCTGCTTCGCGAGCTGCACGCGACTGGTTCGGTCCACGTCGCGGTAAGTCTGACAACGCTGGACAACCGGCTGGCTTCGGTGATGGAGCCGCGTGCCTCAAGCCCACGATCGAGACTCGACACGATCCGGACGATCGCTGAACTAGGCATTCCGGTCTCGGTGATGGTCGCGCCGATCATCCCGGCGATCAACGACCACGAGGTGGCCCAGATTCTCGAAGCCGCGGCGGATGCCGGGGCCCACAACGCGGCGTACATCCTGCTGAGACTGCCCCATCAGAACAAGGCGATCTACACGGCATGGCTGGAGGCGCACTTTCCTGATCGTGCGGCGAAGGCCGAGTCACTGTTGCGTCAGTGCCGCAATGGGGAGATGTCCAGCAGCGCGTTCGGAGAGCGTTTCGTCGGCAGGGGTCCTGTCGCGGACCAGATCCGGCAGTCCTTCCGGCTCTTTTCGCGTCGGTACGGCCTTGATCGCCCGTCTCCACCTCATAACCACGGCGCGTTCCGCCCACCACGGACGGACGCCGAGGGACAGATCTCACTTTTCTGACCTGAAGGGGCCAGGAAGACGATCGCCGAGAATCCCGGGGATTCTCGCGCCCACGAAGGGCATCCTTCCTATACTCAGGCAATCGGCATCGGTCTCGCCCAACTCGTGGGCGAGGATCCGGGGTCTCCGACGCTTCTCCTGCCCGAGTTCAAGCACCGGTCATCCACACTTTCGGGCAAGGTAGAAACGCATGAAGATCTATGTCGGCAATCTCTCTTTCAACACATCCGAGTCCCAGCTTCGTCAGCTCTTCGAGGCGCACGGCTCCGTGACCTCGGCGTCACTCGTCATGGATCGCGAGACCGGCCGCCCGCGCGGTTTCGGTTTCGTCGAGATGAGCGATGACGACCAGGCACGGGCCGCGATGAACGCCCTCAACGGCAGCAGCGTCGATGGCCGCGATCTCACCGTGAACGAGGCCAAGCCCCGCGAGGGTGGCGGCGGCGGTCGTGGTGGCTTTGGCGGTGGTGGCGGCGGACGGGGCGGCTTCGGTGGTGGCGGTGGCGGCGGCGGTCGCGGCCGCTGGTGATCCAACCCGGACACTCGCGTAGCACTCAATGAGCCGGGGCCTTTGCGGGCCCCGGCTCTGTTTCATTGATCAGCACGCCATGCTCTCGATCGGCGACTCGATGAGCGATACCATCCAACCCTGGTATCGCAACGCCGAGCGGCATGCAGAACACGTGGTTCGGCCGACGCCGACTCTTGAACGATCACGCTGGAGCAGTTCCAATGGCTGAGATGGTGAAGAAGAAGATCCGCTGGGCGACCAAGAAGCGCAAGGGCAGCAGCCGCAAGTGGAAGTCCAAGTACGTGCTCGTCAAGAAAGAGGGCGGGTCGAAGTAAGCGCGTCGAGCGGCCCCCGCGTCGCTCGATCACACGCTCAGGCCTGCTTCGATTCGAGTTCTTCCCATCGGGCGTAGAGAGCAGCGACGGCCTGCTGCGCGGCACCTAGCTCGTCGCATGCCGCGGCCATTCGTGCGTGGTCGCTCGCGATCGCCGGATCGTTCACCGCGGCTTCCGCGCGTGACACCCGCGCCTCGGCCTGGCCGATCCGTTCTTCCATGGTGTCGTACTCGCGCTGCTCGTTGTAACTCAGTTTCTTGCGTGAGCTCTGCGTCTGCCGGGGCTGCTGCGTAGTCAGCTCGGCGTTCTGCTGCGCCTGCGGTGGCGACGATAGCGCCGGTTCGTGCGACGAGACCGAGTGTGCAGCCGCCTTGCGCTCGAGCGCGACGGCCTGATCGACACTGGCAACGATCGCGTGTCCGCCTCGTCCGTCGAGCGCGAGGACCTCTGACGCCAGACGATCGAGCATGGCGCGATCGTGGGTGACGAGCAGGAGCGCGCCGGGGAAGTCTTCGAGCGCTTCTTCAAGCGCTTCGAGTGTCGGGATATCAAGATCGTTCGTCGGCTCGTCGAGCACGAGCACGTCCGCCGGTTCGAGCATGATCCTCGCGATGTGGATGCGGGCGAGTTCGCCGCCGCTGAGCGTGCTGACCGGCTGGGCGAGCTGGGAGTCCTTGAAGAGGAATCGCCTCGACCACGCGGTGATGTGCATCGCCTGGCCTCTGAAGCGAACCTGATCGCTGACAGGGCAGATGGCGTCGCGCAAGAGCGTTGTCGGCTCGAAGTCTCTGCGGTGCTGGCTGAAGACAACAACACGAGGCAGAGGGTCCGCTCGCACGACACTTCCGGCATCGGGCGCGAGCTCACCGGTGAGCACGCGGATCAGCGTGGTCTTGCCGCTGCCGTTTGGGCCGAGCAGGCCGAGGCAGTCGCCCGCGCCGAGATCGACATCGACGTTCTCGAAGAGTCTGCGTCCGCCGAGCGACTTCGAGACCCCGCGGGCCGATATCAGTTTGCGGGTCTTGCGATCGGTCGCGTTGAAGTCGACGCGTGCCGCTGCGCCGGCCGCAGCGGTGTTGCGCGACTTGAGCTCCGCCAGTTCGTCGATCCGCTGATGGCTGGACTCGATCCTGCTCTTGGCCTTCGTGCGACGCGCCTTGGCCCCGCGGTGGAGCCACGCGAGGTCCTGCCGCACCTGGTTGGCCATCGACCGCTCCGCCGCGGCCTGCCCCTCAAGAAACTCCTCTTTCCGGCGGAGGAACGTCGTGTAGTTTCCCTCCACGGAGAGCGTGCCGAGCGGGTACGCCGCGCTGAGCTCGACGACACGCGTGGCGATGCGCTCCAGGAACGAGCGGTCATGCGTGACGAAGATCGATGCGAATCGTGCGCCGCTCGGTCCGGGAGAGAGCAGCAGGTCTTCGAGCCACGCGATGCCCGCGAGGTCGAGGTGGTTTGTCGGCTCGTCGAGCAACAGCAGATCGGGCTCGCCCGCCGCACGCGCCAGACCACGCGCCAGTGAGAGACGCTTCTTCCACCCGCCGGAGAGGTCCATCGCTGGCGTGCCGGCGTGCGCTCCGTCAAATCCGACGCGATCGAGTATCGTCTCGGCCAGAATCTCGGCCTCGTGATGGTCCATCGCAGCAAGACTCACGCCGTGTTCCGCGGCATCGACAACGACTCGCGTAGAGGTCCATCCATCGGGGAAAGTGTCCTGCTGCGGGACGTACACAGCGCGGAGCCCCTTGGCCCGGGTGATGGTGCCTTCATCCGGCTGATCCTCTCCCGCCAGGAGTTTGAGGAGTGTGCTCTTCCCGGCGCCGTTGGGGCCGATAAGTCCGACTCGATCACCGGATGCAACGCTCATCGAAACACCACGGAAAAGCGTCTGCAGGCCGTGGGTTCTTGAGATGTCGCGGGCGCTCAGAAGCACGTCATTGACTCCGGACTGTGCGGCACTGGGAAGCCACCAGAACATGGAGCGTAGCCCGATCGACGATCGTTGCCGGATCACAGACGCAGACCCCGGAGAGACAAGGCCGCTCGCACGTCGCTGTCACCTTCGTGAACGGACCCTGCACGTCCAATAAGCTTGGTGAAGACAAGGTGATTCCATTGATGTCGCGACTCTTTGCGGCGTTTCGCTTGCTTCTCGCGTGCTCAATTGGAACAGTCCATTTCGTTCGTGATGCGCAGAGAGACCGCCTCACGAAATCACATAGATCCACTCTGAGTCGGGAGAGACAAGACAATGCGTTCCAATTCGTTCGTTCAAGCCGCCTCTGCTGCGGCCGTGTTGTTCGCCGCGGCCGGTATCGCCAACGCCGATCCCACCAACATCTGGGACTTCAACGTCTTTAGCCGCTCAACGATCGGCACCGCCGGCTCGGGCTACGGCTCAGACTTTCAGGGCTCCGCCGGCTCGGTGGGTTCTGCGTGGTTTAGCGGCTTCAGTCTGAAGGACGTTCCGAGCGCATCCCCCTCCCTCGCCCGAGCGTACTACGGAGGAGGGAGCTTCACCCTCTCCGGCGCAGTCACCAACCACGGTATCGAGGTCGCCGGCAACGTCATCATGAACCACGCGTCGATCAACGGACCCGTCTTCGCGGGCGGCAATCTCTCCGGCCTGGGCGGCTCGCTCAACGGGTCCGTTTCTCTGGGCGGAACAAAGACGGTCGGCCCCGCCGTCACTGTCCTCGGCACGCTGAGCGAGAACGCACCCTACTCCCCCACCATCAACGTCTTCGATGTCTCCGACCAGTTCCTGAGCATCTCGAACTACGCCGCTTCGCTCGCGCCGAGCACCACCGCGACCAACCTGTGGGGCGAACTGCAGATCGCTGCGTCCGGCCCGCTCACGGTTGTTGACATCGCCGCGGCTGATCTGGCCTCGGCGTGGGGCATCAAGATCTCCGGCGCGGGCACGGTCGTCATCAACCTGCTCGGTGAAACCGTCTCCTTCGGCTCGAAGACCTGGACCTACGCGGACGGAGCGTCGGGCTCCTCGACGCTGCTGAACCTCAACGAGGCGACCACGTTCAACCTGTCGGGCGGTGACCACAAGGTCAGCATCCTCGCGCCGAACGCCGCAACGCACTTCTCCTCCGGACTCGTGACCGGAAACCTCATCGTCGGCTCGCTGACGGGCGGCGGGCAGGTGAACTGGAACCCGAGCGGCGGCTTCAACGGTGAGATTCCCGCACCGGGCACTGCGGCGCTCGCCCTGGCGGGCATGGGGCTGATGGCCTCCCGTCGCCGTCGCTGATCCCGCAGGACCAAGCCCGCCACTGCGGGACAATCCAGACCTTCGTGTTGTGTGAGCGCACGAAAGTTCAACGGCCCTCGCGTCATGCGGGGGCCGTTGTATCGCTCTTCGCTTCTATAGATTCTGGTTCAGCCGGGCGGAGGGCTTCCACTATTTCCGGAGTTGCCTGGGGGCGTACCGCCGCCGCCGGTGCCGCCAGCACCACCGGGACCACCACTGTTTCCAGAGTTTCCACCGTTCCCGCCGTTCCCGCCGGTTCCATTACCGCCCGGTCCAGTGCCGCCGCTGCCTCCATTTCCACCCGGTGCTCCCGGTCCAGCTGGGCCTCCATTGCCGCCGTTCCCACCGCCGCCGCCGTTTCCGCCTGTAGGGTGTGGGGGCGTTCCGTTTCCAGTCCCGCCATTACCTCCATCGGCTCCGTTCCCACCGGCTCCGCCGGAATCCCAGAGGCCTCCTTCGCCCCCGTTTCCCCCCCTGCCGCCATTTCCTCCGTTCCCGATAAGTCCTCCGTCAGCACCGGGCCCTGCATCGCCACCCGCTCCACCATCGCCACCATTCACATCGCCATTTCCACCGTTGCCGCCGTGACCACCTGCGCCTCCGTGACCTCCGGCGTTGCCACCTTCGCCGCCCGCGCCGCCACGGCCCCCGTTGCCACCATCTGGAGCGAGGCCGGGCTCACTTGTTCCGTGTCCGCCGTCCCCTCCACTGCCGCCGCTGCCGCCATTCCCATAGAGCGATCCATCGCCGCCGCTGCCGCCATTCCCTCCCTGCCCGCCGCCGAGCCCGCCATGCCCGCCACGCCCGCCATTGCCCGCAGGATTGGCGGGGGGTGTGCCGGATCCGCCGCTTCCTCCGTTTCCGCCGTTGCCACCCGGAGCGGCGTTTCCTCCATCGCCACCGTGGCCACCTTCGCTCCCATCGCCACCCGGACCACCATCTGGGTAGTAGGGGCTATTCGGTGCGGTACCGGGCCAGCCGGGCGCACCATCCGGGCTGTGTGGATTCATGGGATCACTGCCGGGGCAGCCGTAGCAGAGTGGGTTCCAATCGGGGTGGTACGAGTTCCTGCAACAGGACTTCCACTCAATATATGTGGGATCAAACTCGACCTCTTCAAGGTTGAGCAAGCTCCAGAGCACGATCATGCGCGCAAGGTCGTTCCTCGGATCAACGATCTCGAACTCGTCACCGGGAATGGGCTGGCCGGCGATTCCATCGAGCAGGATCTGCAGATCTGGAGCGTTGAGGAATGTGTCGCCGTTGTAGTCAGTGGTCGGATCTGCGGACTGCTGCGCGTCGATGAAGTCGACGATGTCCTGCGGATCGATCGAGCCGTCGAGATTGAAATCGAGGAACTGGGGCGTCAGCAACACAGGCCTGAGTACGCCCTCGGCGTTCCGCGCGGTCGCCGCGATCTGTCCGCGGTTATTGATTCCACTCGCGTTGACCAGTATCCAACCGCTGTTCGACGGGATGAAGTCATTCAGATCAAAGGCGTGCTCACCTTTCCAGACGATCGCACGAGAGAGGTCCGTGAAAGTCTGGTGCGCGAAGACGAGATAGACCGGGCGCGGCGACGTGAGCGAGCCGCCGACAATCACACCCCGGTCGTTGATCCCTTGGGCCATCGCGTGCTCAGCACCCTGAGGCAGAGTCAGTGCATCAATTCCGCCTTGTGGAGACCACATCCACGGGACCAGCACCCGATCCTCATCCGGCGTCACAACGCATGACGCTCCGACGGCCGTGTTTGCGTTGTTGATACCGGACGCGACCGAGTAGACCGCTCCATCGAGTGCGCTCAGGAACTGAAGTCCGCTGTCTTTGTGCCAGATGTACGCGACCTGTGGAAAGTCGGGTGGTCCGGCTTTCTCATACCCCACCCAGTGCTCGCTGTTGTTTCGCCCTGTCGCACCGAGCATACTCTGCCGATGCGCGATCAGCCCGAGATCGAAGAGCCCAGCGCCGCGATGACCGACCTCGGCGGGAATCCACAGGAAGATCCGGCGCGCGAAGGGGTTGGACGGATCGCCCGCGACGCCCATCACCTGGCCCGAATCATTGATCGTGACTGCCCCACCCTCGGTGCTGCCGGGGAGCAGGCCGAGATCCTGAACAGTGTAATACTGCGCATCGGCCACGCACGGCTGGAACATCAGCATGGCGAGCAACGAAGCGAGGAGCGCGCCCATCGGATTCCGCCTCATGTATATACCCTCCCGCAATCCGTATTCATACACAGCCGGATTGCTGGAGAGAGCATACCTCCTCCGGGGGGGGGGGGGGCAAGTCTCCTTTTCGATTCTTCACCGAATGTGACGTTCAGTTCTTTGCAAACGGTATCGGCTGACGCTCCCCCTCACTCCCTCGGCTTGACCACCTCGACCGGCCCGATCTTCTCCAGCGATTCCTTGATCTGCGCCGCATCGCCGGTGACGACGACGACGAGTCTCGAGGGATCGATCATTTCCTGCGCGAGTCTCGTGCAGTCCTCCGCGCTGGTTCCCGCGACACCGCCGAGCATGTTCTTGAAGTAGTCGCGACCAAGCCCGGACGACTCCATCAGCCAGAGATCGCCCGCCACCGCCTGAGGCGTCTCGCGTGCGCCCACGAACGAGCCCGTGATGTACGCCTTGGTGTCGTTGAGCTCCTTCTCGTTCGGTGCCTCATAACGCAGCCGTTCGATCTCGTCGAAGATGGTCTGCACGGTCTCCGCAGTTGAGGGTGACTTCGTGAACGTGGATGCCGAGAACTCTCCGGCGAAGCGTGACGAGCTGAACCCACCCCTCGCACCATAGGTCAGGCCCTTCTTCACGCGGATCGTCTCGTTCAGCCGCGCGTTGAACGCGCCGCCGAAGTAACCGCTCGCGACGCGGCTCGCGGCGTATCTGGGATCGTGCCTCGTGAACCCGACGCGCCCGATGCGGATCTCAGACTGCACCGAGCCCGGCCGATCAACGATCACGATCTTCATCGGGGCCGCTTCCGGAATCTCCGGGAGCGTGATCGCGGGCTTCTCACCCTGCGCCCGCCAGTCGGCGAACGCCTCGGCAGCGAGCGCCTGGGCCCGATCCGGCGTCACGTCGCCCGCGAAGATCAGGACAGCCATATCGGGGCGCGCGAAGGTTCCCCACCACTCGGCGAGGTCCGCTCGTGTCAGGGCGTTCACGTCCGACACCTCGCCGGTCGCTGTGCGTGCGTACGGATGCGGGCCGTAGAGCCGCTTCCTGAACTCACGATCCGCGATGTACGCCGGGGTGTTGCTGGAGATATTGAGCCCGGTGATCATCTGTGTCCGGGCTTTGTCGAACTCATCCTCAGGGAATGTCGGGTTCATGACGACATCCGCCATGAGCACCATCGCACGTTCGAGATGCTCGGGCATGCAGTCCGCGATCACGTTCGCGTTATCGAGCCCCGCAGCGCCCGCGAGCGTGATGCCGTAGGTCTCCAGCTCCGACGCGATCTGGCTCTGCCCGCGCGTCTTCGTGCCCTTCGTCAGCATCCCCGTCGCCATGCTGGCGGTGCCCGGCTTTGTCTCGGTCCACGCGCCGGCGTGCAGCCCGAGCTGCACCGACACATACGGCACCTCGTGGTTCTCCACGATCAAGAGGCGCAGACCATTCTCGAGCGAGCGCTCCGCATAGACGGGCGTCGGATCGAACGAGGGCAGCGGCGCGAGGGGCGGCTCCGCGGGGAATGTCTCCGGACGCACGACGCCGGACCTGCCGACGATCGGCTCTCCCAGCTCGCGCTCGCCCGTGATCTCGGCCTCGTCTTCTTTCTTCATCTTGCTGAAGATCGCGCCGAGCAGGTTGCGATTGATCTGCAGCGCGATCTGCTTGCCCGGATCCATGTACTCAATCGCCACACGCCGGAGATCCTCACGCGTCACCGCTCGCACCGACCGCAGCCGGTCATTGACGTTCGCGGCTCGCCCCTCCAGCGCGGCAGCAGAGCCGAGCGCGGTCGCCTTGCTGTCGACAGTGAGCGACTCGGCCACCATCCCCTTGAGCATCTGGTTGCGGGCCTTCTCCAGTTCATCCTCAGAGACAAGTTCCTCGCGGACACGCGCGAGTTCCCCTTCGATGGCCTCGCGCACGCGCTTCGGGTTCGCACCGAACGGTGCCATCACCGCGCCGAACGCGATCAAGCCATCCTGCTCGAGAGAGAGTGCCCCACCCGCGGCGAAGACCGCGCTCTTCTGCTCGGTGACGAGCTTCTGATAGAGGCGCGACGACTCTCCCCCGCCCACGATCGTTGCCAGCATCTGGAGAGCCCATGAGTCCGGGTGTCCCATCGGCACCGTCCGGTACGCGATGCCGAGCACGGGTGCTGGCGCGTTCTCCTCGCGAATCACCACCGTGCGGGGTTGTGTTGGCAGGGGCTCCCTGTACGTTACGCGCGCGGGGTTCTCGCCCTTCGGGATCCATCCGAAGTAGTCCGACGCCAGCTGCTGCGCACGCTCGTGCTCGATGTCCCCGGCGATCACCAGCACCGCGTTGTTGGGGACGTAGTACCGGTTCCAGAAGTCACGCAGCTCCTGCACCGTCGCGGCTCTCAGGTGCGGGATCTGCCCGATCGGCGACCACTTGTAAGGATGCTCACCAAAGAGCGCGGGCAAGGCCTGCTCAAGGGCTGTCCCATAGGGCTGGTTGGTCCCCATGCGCCGCTCTTCTTCGACGACCTTCCGCTCCGTGTCGAACGAGTCCTGATCGATCTTCAGGAAACTCATCCGCTCCGCCTCAAGATAGAGCGCGAGTTCCAGCTGGTTGCTCGGCAGCGTCTGGTGGTACACAGTCTGATCGAACGACGTGTACGCGTTGGCGTTCCCACCGACTTTGCGGAGCAGATCGAAGTGTGATGTCGGGCCGAGTCGGTCCGTGCCGCGGAACATCATGTGCTCGAACATGTGCGCGAATCCCTGCCGCTCGGGGTTCTCGTCCTTCGAGCCGACCCGATACCAGACCTGCACCGACACCACGGGGCAGGAACGGTCCTCGAGCGTGATCACGCGCAGGCCGTTCGCCAGTTCTCGCTCGACAAAGTCCATCATGCCCGGTTCGAGCGCACGGGCCGGCTCTTCAGTCGCACCAGTCGTGGCACTCGCGTACGCGAACCCAAGCGGCATACTCAGACCAGCAACCGTCACCAGACCACACACGAGGCCGACCAGAGCACGAGAACGCGACATGTGACTACTCCCTGATCCGCGGCTGCATCGCCGGGGCGATCATGATATTCCGCCCCCCCTCAGCGGTACCGCTTATCTGATACAGGCAGTACGCAAGATCGTAGAATGCTCACAGAATCCGATCCCACCTCAGCAATGAAGCTGTGGTACGCTCCCACGCATGCGATCTCATCGTTCGTGCCACGCCGCTGCCTCCACGCTCGACCGCCGCACGTTCATTGCCACTTCCATCGGCTCACTCGTCGGAGTCCACGCGCTTGCCCGAGGCGGGACCTCCGCCAATCGCATGAACACCCAGGCGCGTCAGCCGGGAGTGCCCGCGTCACGCCTCGCCACCCTTGCACGAGGCATCAACCTCTCGCACTGGGTCTGGTACCCACATGCCCAGGGCGAAGCCGCGCGGCGTGCCTTCATCACCGATGCCGACCTCGCCCAGCTCGTCGCGTCCGGCTTCACGCACGCGCGATTCCCCTTTGAGCCCGATTGGCTCTGGAACGCCACCGAGCATCGACTGAACGACGCCTCGCTTCGCGAGTATCTCGACGCGATCCGGCGCTGCCACGGCGCGGGGCTTTCCATCATCATCGACGCCCACTGGAGCCGCACGCCCTGGATCAAGCCCGGCGAACCGACGCACGAGGCCCGCATGGGTGAGCTCGAACGAATGTGGTCCGCGCTCGGCGCTGTCTGCCGCGATCTTGACCCCGAGCGAACCTACCTTGAGATCGTCAACGAGCCGCACGACATATCCGCCGCGGCATGGGCCGAGTCTCAGGCGAACATCGCCCGCGCCATCCGCGATGCCGCGCCCGACCACACCATCATGGCAACCGGCGCATCCTGGGGCTCGATCGATGGGCTACTCGCGCTCGAACCGCTGGACGACCCAAACATCGTCTACTCGTTCCACTTCTATGAGCCCCACAACTTCACGCATCAGGGCGCAACCTGGGGCTTCCCCCCGTGGAAAGAGATGAAGGGTGTGCCGTGGCCCGCCGAGCGCGCCGAGCTGGAACGCATCGCCGATACCTTCCCGCAGGCCTCGCGCGACGCACTCCGCTGGTCCGCACGCGACGCCACCTCCGACCCGTGGACCCCCGAAGCGCTCGACGCCCACATCGAGCGTGCCCACCAGTGGTCTCTCACGCACAAGTGCCCGATCTACTGCGGCGAGTTCGGAGCCCATAAGCCCACCGCCCCGCGCGACGCCCGCCTTGCCTGGACTCGCGCACTCGCCGAATCGCTCAACACACGCTCCATCGGCTGGGCGATGTGGGACTATGTCGGGGGATTCGCGATCGCAGAGGGTGCCCCCGGCGCACGCACGCTCGATGCAGAGATGTGCCATGCTCTGGAGCTTCGACCACACTGAACCAACATCGCCACCGAGTTGGGGGTGCCGGCATCTCATGCACTGAGCCCTCCAACAATGCCCGTCCGGCCGAATGCCCCGATTCGCGCGCCACACAACAGATCCAACGGAGCCCACCATGCCCGCCACCACCAAGTCCGCCGCGTACGCCGCCCAGTCCGCCACAAGCCCTCTCGCGCCCTTCACCATCGACCGGCGCGAGCCCGGCCCCACCGATGTCGCGATGGAGATCATCTTCTGCGGCGTCTGCCACTCCGATCTGCACTGGGTCCGCAACGAGTGGGGTATGGCGAACTACCCCGTCGTCCCCGGTCACGAGATCGTCGGACGTGTCACAAAGGTCGGCGCAAACGTCATGGGGTTCAAGCCCGGCGACATCGCCTCTGTCGGCTGCCTCGTTGATTCCTGCCGCACATGCGACTCATGCAAGAAGAACATGGAGCAGTTCTGCCAGAAGGGCGCGACCTTCACCTACGGCGGCGAGGACAAGCACCTGGGCGGGTTCACGCACGGCGGCTATTCCAAGCACATCGTCGTCGATGAGAAGTTCACGCTCCACGTTCCCAAAAATCTCGATCCCGCCGCCGCGGCACCCCTCCTCTGCGCCGGCATCACGACCTACTCCCCCCTCCGCCAATGGGGCGCGCATGTGGGGGGGAAGGGCAAAAAGGTCGGCATCGTCGGGCTTGGCGGCCTGGGACACATGGGTGTGAAGTTTGCCAAGGCCTTCGGCGCGCACACCGTGCTCTATACCACATCGCCCTCTAAGATCGAGGACGGCAAGCGCCTCGGCGCGGACGAGGTCATTCTCTCGAAGGACGCGGCCCAGATGCAGAAGCACGCGGGCTCCTTCGACATCATCCTCGACACAGTCTCCGCCGATCATGACATCAACGCCCTGCTCGGGCAGCTCACGCTCGACGGCACGCTCGCCCTGGTCGGCGTCCCACCCGCGCCCATGGCCATCGGCGCGTTCGGACTCATCATGCCCCGAAAGAAGATCGCCGGCTCACTCATCGGCGGCATCGCCGAGACCCAGGAGATGCTCGACTTCTGCGGCAAGCACAACATCGTCAGCGACATCGAGAAGATCTCGATCGACTACATCAACACGGCATACGAGCGCATGCTCAAGAGCGACGTGAAGTACCGCTTCGTGATCGACATGGCCTCGCTGAAGTGAGTCGAGACACGTCCACACTTCCAGATTCGCGACCCCGCGCGCTCTCATTGCTCCCGGAGACCCACCCATGGAATACCGCCGCCTCGGCGCATCCGGCCTCAAGGTCCCCATCCTCTCCTTCGGCACCGGCACCTTCGGGGGCGGCACGGAGTTCTTCAAGGCCTGGGGCTCCTCCGACGTCGCCGAAGCCACGCGCCTCGTCGACATCTGCCTCGACGCGGGCGTCAACATGTTCGACACCGCCGACATCTACTCCCAGGGCCAGTCCGAGGAGATCCTCGGGGCTGCGATCAAGGGCCGGCGCGACAAGACGATCATCTCCACCAAGGGGACGTTCCGCATGGGTGGCGATGCCGCGGGGCCGAACAGCGTCGGCTCCTCACGCTTCCACCTCACCAACGCGATCCACGCCAGTTTGAAGCGCCTCGGCACGGACTACATCGACCTCTACCAGCTCCACGGCTTCGACGCAATGACCCCGATCGAAGAGGTCCTCGGCACCCTCGACGACTTCGTCCGCGCCGGCAAGATCCGCTACATCGGCTGCTCGAACTTCAGCGGCTGGCACCTCATGAAGTCCCTCGCCCACTCCGACAAGCACGGCCTGGCCCGCTACGTCGCCCATCAGGCCTACTACTCGCTCATCGGGCGCGATTACGAGTGGGAACTCATGCCCCTCGCCCTCGACCAGGGTGTCGGCTGCGTCGTCTGGAGCCCGCTCGGCTGGGGCCGCCTCACCGGCAAGATCCGCCGCGGCTCGCCTCTCCCCGCCGACAGCCGCCTCAACAGCAAGATCGTCGTTGACAACGGCCCCCAACCCGATCAGGAATACCTCTACACCGTCGTCGATGCGCTCGAAGCCGTCGCGAAGGAAGTCGGCAAGACCGTGCCGCAGGTCGCCATCAACTGGCTCGTGCAGCGCCCGACCGTCTCGAACATCATCCTCGGCGCGCGCAACGAGAAGCAGCTCAGGGACAACCTCGGCTCAGTCGGCTGGAATCTCACGCCCGCGCAGGTCGCGTCGCTGGACGCCGCAAGCGAGCGGATCCCCGCGTACCCCTACTGGCACCAGCGCGGGTTCCAGGAGCGGAACCCGAAGCCGGTGTGAGTCGGCGGGATCACCGATCCGTCCCTTTCCGCACCTCACCGCCGATCACCATCGCGGCTCCGAAGAGCATGAGATCCTTGATGAGATACTGACCTTCGAGCGTCGGCGCGAGCACCGAGCCACCGAAGCAGACATCGTGCTTCAGCACGAGCGCGAGCACGATCCCGGGCAGGCGGATCAGCAGCAGGAGGATCGCGACCCTGTTGAGAGGCCGCACGATCAGCGACAAGCCGATCGCCACCTCCCACCATCCGAGGGCGGGCACCCAGAACTCCGGTGAGCCGATCCAGATCGTGTGGGCCAGCAGCGACGAGCCGGTCTTCACGCCGAACTGCTTGAGCAGGCCGAGCCAGACAAAGAACAACCCGAGCGTGATGCGATGGAACGGATGGCCCGCGTGCATCAGCGCACGGGCGATCGCGCGGTCCGCGCTGTCGATCCGATCGCGTCTCAGGAATCGCGCCATGCCAGAGCATACACCCCGACCGGCACTCGCTCAGCCCTTCGACTCTTTCCCCCAGCTGTCCTTCAGCGGCACGGTCCGGTTGAAGAGAAGCCCGCCCGACGTGCCGCCCGAGTCCTTGTCCAGACAGAAATACCCGTGACGCTCGAACTGGAATCGGCGGATGCCATCTTCCCACCTGGGCTCGTCATCGCCCGCACCTCCCAGGGCGGGCTCCAGCACCGCGTTGACCACGGTCAATGAGTTCGGATTGAGGTCATCGACGAAGTTGCCCGTCCGCTTGCCCGGCTCTTCGGTCGCAAAGAGACGGTCGTACAGGCGGACCTCGGCGTGCACCGAGTGCCTCGGGTCCGCCGAGACCCAGTGGATCGTCCCCTTCACCTTGCGCACCGTGCCGTCCGGAGCCGGAGGCGGATTGTCACCGCCTCGCGTCAGCGGGTCGTATGTGCAATGGATCTCCTCGATCCTCCCCGATTCATCCTTCTTCACCGCGGTGCAGCGCACCCAGTATCCGTAGCGGAGCCGCACCTCCGCCCCGGGCGCGAGCCGGAAGAACTTCTTGGGCGGCTCCTCCATGAAGTCCTCACGCTCGATGAACAGCTCGCGCGTGAACGGGATCTTGCGCGTCCCCTTCGACTCATCCTCAGGGTTGTTCACCGCGTCCATCCACTCGACGCGATCGCTCGCGCCCCCGTCACTCCAGTTCGTGATGACGAGCTTCACAGGATCCAGCACCGCCATGCGGCGCGGTGCCACCTTATTCAGATGCTCGCGGCACGCGTTCTCCAGGCGCAGCACATCGATCACGCTGTCGAACTTCGTGACGCCGACATCCTCCGTCAACGCCTGCAACGCCTCGCGCGTGTACCCCCGGCGCCGGATCCCGCTCAAGGTCGGCATCCGCGGATCGTCCCACCCCGTCACCATCCCTTCCTCCACCATCCGGCGAAGGTTCCGCTTGCTCAGGATGATGTATGTGAACAGCAGCTTGGCGAACTCGATCTGCTGCGGATGATGGATCCTCTTTCCCCATGCCCCGCTTCCATCTTCCGTCCGCCCCTCGTTCACAGAGTTGATGAACCAGTCATACAGCGGCCTGTGATTCTCAAACTCAAGCGTGCAGATGGAGTGCGTGATCCCTTCCAGCGAGTCCTCGAACCCGTGGGCCCAGTCGTACATCGGATAGATGCACCACTTCGTGCCCGTGTTGTGGTGCGCCTCGTGCACGATCCGATACAGCACCGGATCGCGCAGGTTGAAGTTCGGGCTGCCCATGTCGATCCGCGCCCGCACGCTCATCGCGCCGTTCGGGTGCTTCCCCTCTTTCATCTCCGCGATGAGCCGCTCGCTCTCCGAAGCGGGACGATCCCGGAACGGGCTGGTCCCGGGCGTTGTCGGTGTGCCCCGCCGCTTGCTCACCTCATCCGGCGACAGCTCGCACACATACGCCTTTGCCTTCCGGATCAGCTCGATCGCGTAGGCGTACATCGTGTCAAAGTAGTTCGATGCAAAGAACAGCCCGCCCCCGTAAGGCCCGGTCTTGGGATCAAAGTCGGCACCCAGCCACTTCACATCGCGGATGATCGCATCGACAAACTCCTGCTCTTCCTTCGCCGGGTTCGTGTCGTCAAACCGCAGGTTGAACCTGCCGCCGAACTCCTTCGCAAGCCCGTAGTTCAGCAGAATCGACTTCGCGTGCCCGATGTGCAGATAGCCGTTGGGCTCCGGCGGAAACCGCGTGTGGACCCGTGGCTTGCCGAGCCGTGCCCGCGCCTGCTCCCCAACCGCGCCCGGCGCATCGGGATCCCCCGCGTCACGCTCGGTCCACACGCCCCACTTCCCGGAGGCGTTGTCGGCATCGATGATCTGCTGGATGAAGTGGCGCGGTCGGTCGCTGGGTTCTGACATAGGTGAGAACGATATGCGTTCTCACCGCCGGACCCCCGTCAGACGCAAAGAGGCCCCCGACGCCGGGGGCCTCTTGTCGGTCAATCCATACGCGACCCAAAGCCGCTCAGGCCGGCTCGACACGAGCGTTCGAGAGGCCGCGGATGCTCGCCTCACGACGCTTGGCCTGGGGCTCGTTCGCGGCTTCCGCAGCGAGAATGTTCTCGCCGAACCGGAAGAGCCGGAAGCTATTGGCGATGACGAAGACATCGCCGGCGAAGTGATAGAGGCCCGCTCCCCACACCGCCAGGTTGCCCGTCGCCGCGAGCCCGAGCCCGATCAGCACGATGACCAGCGACGCCGCAATGTTCTGCGCGACGATCGCCCGCGTCTTCCTTGCCAGCTCGATCATGAACGGGATTCGGTTCAGCTCATCGGTCATGAGCGCGACGCCCGCCGAGTTTGCCGCGATGTCCGAGCCGCCCAGCCCCATCGCGACGCCGACATCAGCCGCGGCGAGCGAAGGACCGTCGTTGATGCCGTCGCCGATCATCATGGTGCGGGCACCCGCCCGGACCAGTTGCTGGATCTGCTCGTGCTTCTCTTCGGGAAGGCACTCGGCCTCAATGGCGTCCGCACCGACCGCGACGCCGACGCGCTTCGCGACGCTCAGGCGATCGCCCGTGAAAATGCAGACCTGTCGCACGCCCAGCTCGCGAAGCCGCGCGATCACGCCCCTGACATTCGGACGGACCTTGTCCTCAAGGCCCACCGCGCCCATGTACTTTCCATTCAGCATGACGTGCACGCCCGTCATGCCCTCGATCCGCTGCTCGACCTGCTCCACCTCGGGCTTGATCGACGGATTCAACTCAATCAGCCACGACGCGCGGCCGACGTGGATCTCTCCCATCCCCGTCCGGGCACGTGCCCCTCGACCGTGCGTCTCGTGATAATCCGTCGACCCATCCACCTGCACACGCGCCGCCTTCGCCGTCGCGAGAATCGAGAGTGCCAGCGGATGATTCGAGTTCTGCTCGCCGTTCGCCGCGGCTTTCAACAGGTCCGCACCCTCAACACCCGGAGCCGGGGCCAGACGCGAGACCGCGAACTTGCCCGTGGTGATCGTGCCCGTCTTGTCAAAGACGACCGCGTCCACGTTGCTCGCCGCTTCAAGATAGTGCGTCTGCTTGATGAGCACGCCCAGACGCGCTGCGGCCGCAAACGCCGCGACCATCGCCGAAGGGCTCGCCAGCAGCAACGCCGACGGACACGCGACCACCAACACCGTTACCGCGGTCAGCGCGGCGGTGTCCTTCGTCGCTTCGTCCTGGCTGTAGAGGAACCACACGATCGCAGCGACGCTCAGGGCGACAGGCACAAAGAAGCCCGCCACCTGCTCGATCAAGAGCTGCCTCGGGCTCTTGGAACGCTCCGCCTCGGCGATCAACTGCGTGACCTTGCCGATCGTCGTGTCGGCACCAACCTGTGTCACCGTGATATCAAGACCGCCCGTCAGGTTCGTCGTGCCCGCGTAGACCGGATCACCCGGCTGCACCTCGGCCGGCGCGGCCTCGCCGGTCAGCGAGGCCTGGTTGATCGTCGAGCGACCCGTCATGACACGACCGTCCACCGGCAGGTTCTCGCCGGGACGCACCCGAACGGTCTGACCGACCTTCACCTCCGCGATCGATACCTCGCGCTCCACGCCCCCGTCCATCACGAGACGAGCCGTGTCCGGCGTCAGTTGCACCAGTTCTTCGATTGCACGCCGCGCACCCCACGCCGTCCGGCGCAGGATCTGATCCGCGACCAGCAGGATGAACGCCAGCCAGCCGGCGACCTCATACTTGTTCACAGCAAGAGCCGCGAGAATCGCGAGTGCCGCAAGCGTTGAAGACGACGGACGACGCTGCGTGATCTCCGTCCACGCCGCACGCAGCAGCGGAATCGACAGCAGCACGGCACCGATCACTGCCGGAATCTCCGCGACAACGCCGTCGGTCACCGAGAGCATCTTGGCGACGCGCGTCGTCACCAGCAGCACCCCGCCGATCAGGTACAGAAAGATGTACCGCTCGATCTCGATCTCGTGGTGCGCGCAACATTCCACGCCGCTCTCAGAGACCTTCGTCCCCGCGGCCGTGATGCGGTCCGCGCCCTTGCGCTGACCGTGGTCGTGCGAATGATCGTGCGAGTGGTCGTGGTCACCATGGTTGTGGGCCATCGCGTCGATGCTCCCGAAGAGCCGCGAAAGGCGGCTCGTGTTGAAGGGGCGTATCTTAGCATCCAAACAAACACCAACAGCCGGGCACGGGGAGATTCCGCGCCCGGCCACTGTGATCGAAGGGCCGGGGTGGTACGCTCCCCGAGTCGGAGCGGTTCGAGCCGCTCCCGGAACAACGGACCCTGACCTGCCTGACAACATGCCACACCCCTCGAAAAGAGCCAGGAAGCACGATCGACCGACCGGACCAACCGTTGTTGTTCTCGGCGTCGGACAGATGGGGCTCGTCTGCGCCTCCATGCTCGTCGCGGCCGGCGCGGGCAAGCCCGACCGCCCCGAGGTCCTGATCTGGGGACGCAACGCCGACGAGGTCGGCGAACTGGCCCAGACACGCCGCAGCTCCCGACTCCCCGGCTTCCTTCTCCCAGATGGGATCCGGATCTCGATCAAAGACAGCGACCTGAAGGATGCAGACCTCATCGTCTCGGCGATCCCCGTTCAATTCATGCGTGAGGGATGGGGCCGCCTGAAGCCGCACGTCCCGCGTGACACGCGGGTCGGCGTTGTCTCTGTCGCGAAGGGCATCGAGAACGAGACGCTGCTGCGCCCGAGCCAGATCCTCTCCGAACTCCTCGGCGACAATCCCGACGCGGCCCCCCGCCCCATCGGCGTCCTCACCGGCCCCACGATCGCCGCCGAACTGGCCCGCTGCCTCCCCGCCACGATGATCGCCGCGAGCGACCATCCCCCGTTCGCCGAGCAGATCCAACGCATGTTCAGTTCCTCCTGGCTCCGCGTCTACACCAACAACGACATGCTCGGAGCAGAGATCGCCGGCGCGGTCAAGAACGTCATCGCCATCGCCGCGGGCGTTCTCGACGGGCTCAAGGGCGGGTACAACGCCAAGTCCGCACTCCTGGCCCGTGGCCTGGCCGAAATCGCCCGACTCGGCGCCGCCATGGGTGCCTCACCCGAGACCTTCTTCGGCATCGCGGGCGTCGGCGACCTGGCGACATCATGCTTCAGTCCCGAGGGCCGCAACCGCTCGCTCGGCGAGGCACTCGGCAAGGGACAGAAACTCGATGACTACCTGAAGAAAAGCCCCTACGTCGTCGAAGGTGTGCCGACGACGCGCTCGGTGATGGACCTCGCGCGAAAGTACCGCGTTGAGATGCCCATCACCGCGGCGGTCCACGCCGTTCTCTTCGAAGGCCTCGACCCCCTGAGCGCCATCGGCCAGTTGATGAGCCGCGAGCTCAAGGGCGAACGCGTCGGATAGCCCGCATGAGCACACCACCCGAGCACGCGGTATCCGCCGATCCGGGAAGCCACCATCCCGCCTACCTCTTCCACCGCGGCGCGCTTGGCGACTCCATCCTTCTGTGGCCGCTCCTTCGCTCGCTCGTCGCCGCACACGGCCGCGCCGCCTTCGTCACCGACGGCTCCAAGGGCCGTCTCGCGGCACGCTTCATCCCCGGCGTCGACCCCATCGATGCCGAACAACCCCGCTTCAACGCCCTCTTCTCCTCTTCGCCCAATCCAGCCCGCGACTTCCGCCCCATCGAATGCTCCCGCCTCCTCTGCTTCCTCTTCGGTGCTGACGATGAGACCGCTCGCACCTGGGAATCCAACGCACACGCCATGTTCCCGGGCGCCTCCATCGAACTCATCCACGAACGCCCAGATGCCCTCTTCGCCCGACGCATGGCACCGGACCATCTCTTTCATGCCGCGCCGACAAACAACGACGCTCAATCGCGACCTATGCCTTCCTCCGACGCTGCGGAGCAGCGAGCGATTGTTGCCAGACCCAAGACGCACCCCGGAGGGGTCGCCGCAGGGTCTGGAAAGTCGCAGCAGCTTCCTGGGTGGAGCGGGGCGGACGCCCCCGAATCATCTCTTGCTCCCTCCTCTCGCGTCTCATTCGGCGACCGCTACGGCCCAATCATCATCCACATCGGCGCGGGCTCGCATCTGAAACGCTGGCCACTCGACGCGTGGCGCAGAATCGAACAACTCGTCACCACCAGCGAGCTCCTCTTCATCGCCGGCGAAGCCGAGGCCGATGCCATCGCCTCCTGCAACTGGTCCCCTCAGAAGCCCCAACGCGGCTGGGCAGTCATCGACTCCCTCGACGAGCTCGCCTCCGAACTCGTTGATGCCCGCGCCTTCGTCGGCTTCGACACCGGCCCTACACATCTCGCGGCACAACTCGGCCTCCCCACCCTCGCCCTCTTCGGACCCACCGATCCCGCACGCTGGTCACCCATCGGCACCCTCGTGCGCGTCCTCGCCCCGGCCAGACCAACACCCGACGTGTCCTGGCTCAGCCCCGGCGTCGTCGCCCGCGCGATCGCGGATCTGTGATCTCCGCATGGCCAGACCGACTCACCGCGCAATCTGCCTATCTGCCATTTGAAACTTTGCTATTTGCTTCTTCGCTACCATCTCTCCATGCCTTCTCCCCGCTACACCCCTGCCGACATCGAGCGCGTAACACTCGTCCTCGGCATGGAAATCCACGTCGAGCTCGCCACGCGCACCAAGGTCTTCAGCCGCGCCGCCAACCCCGCCAACTCTCGCGCCGGTCACGGCGAGGCCTCGCCGCCCAACACGCTCATCGATCCTGTCGTCCTCGCCCTCCCCGGCTCGCTCCCCATCCTCAACCGCGAAGCCGTTGAGATGTCGATGATGGTCGGAATCGCCCTCGGCTGCACCATCGCCGAGCGCACCAAATGGGATCGAAAGTCCTACTTCTATCCCGACCTCCCCAAGGCCTACCAGATCAGCCAGTACGACATGCCCCTCTGCTTCGACGGCGCGATCGACATCCCCAACTGCGACGACCGCGGCGAGCCCGACCCCATGCTCGGCTTCGCCCGCATCGGCATCATCCGCGCCCATCTCGAAGAGGATGCCGGCAAACTCCTCCACGAACTCCCCGCTTCCGACGCACGGGGCTCCACCCGGATCGACCACTCCATCGTCGACCTCAACCGCGCCGGCGCGCCGCTGCTGGAGATCGTGACGCAACCCGACTTCACGAGCGCGGATCAGGCCGTCGCCTTCGCACGCCTCCTCCGCATGATCTGCCGCTTCCTCGGCATCACCGAGGGCATCATGCAGAAGGGGCACATGCGCTTCGAGCCAAACATCAACTGCATCATCTCCCTGAAAAACGGAAGGACCGCCACCACGCCCATCACCGAGGTGAAGAACCTCAACTCCTTCCGCTCACTCAAGGGCGCGATCGAGCACGAGCTGCGCGAGCAGCCCCGACGCTGGCTCGAAGACAGCATCGAGTTCGGACCCGGCACCAAGACAACCCGCGGCTGGAATGATGCACGCAACGAGACCTTCCTCCAGCGTTCCAAAGAGGATGCCCACGACTACCGCTACTTCCCCGACCCCGACCTCCCGGTCCTCGAGATCGACGACGCATGGCGCGAAAGCGCCCGCGCGTCCATCCCCGAACTCCCTATCTCCCGCCTCTGGCGCCTGCGCAAGAGCCACGGACTCGACGCGCGCGAGGCCATCGCCCTTGTCGAAGAACGCCCCGTCGCCGAGTTCTTTGACCAAGCGGTGTCCCGTGCCTCCGACGCGGGAGTCCCCGGCGATCGGGCCGGACGCCTCGTCGCCAACATCCTCCTCCAGAACGGCGCGAAACGTGTCAACGAGCGAACCACCGAACAGCCGACCGACCCATCGGAGCGAGAAGAACCCGACGACGAATCGTCCACTCTGACCGTCGCCGACCTCGGCATCACACCCGCGGCCGTCGGCACCCTCGCCGCCCTCCGCGAGAAGGGTTCCATCAGCGCCCAATCCCTCGACATCCTCTTCGGCCTCCTCTGCGACCCAGCCCACGCCGGCGCGGACCCCGAAACCCTCGCCCGCGAACGGAATCTCATCATCGTCCGCGACGACGCGGCCATGGAAAGATGGTGTGCCCAGGTCCTCGCCGACAACGCCCCCATCGTCGACCAGATCAAGGGCGGTAAACTCCAGGCCATCGGCCGCCTCGTCGGCAACGTCATGAAGCTCTCGGGCGGCACGGCCGATGCCGCCCAGGTCCGCACGAAACTCCTCGACATGATCGGCGTCAAAGAGTAAACGAAGCGATCGTGCCACTGGCTGCTTGCCAGCCAGTGCTCGTATGCTCGTGTCCTCTGCCATTGCTCTTCTTCTCTTGATCTCCCTCTCCCCCTTCGTTCTGCCTTCCTGTGTCCCCTTTCTTGTCATTTGCCATTTGGCCCTTTGCTATTTGCCATTTTGTGAGGTTTCCCATGACACCACGCATCCTCGCATTCTCCGGCTCTCTCCGCACCGGTTCCTACAACCACCTGATGGTCCAGAACGCCGCCAACGGCGCGAAGGCCGCGGGCGCGGAGGTCACCATCATCCGCCTCGCTGACTTCAACCTCCCCGTCTTCGATGAGGACCTTGAAGCCAAGGGCACGCCCGACGGCGCCAAGCGCCTGAAGGAGCTCATGAAGTCCCACCACGGGCTTCTGATCGCATCCCCCGAGTACAACTCCTCCATCACCGCCGCGCTCAAGAACGCCATCGACTGGGCTTCGCGCCCCGCGCCCGGCGAGAAGCCCCTGGAGTGTTTCGCCTACAAGGTCGCCGGCCTCATGGGCGCATCCCCCGGCAATCTCGGCGGCCTGCGCGGCCTCGTCCACCTCCGCGCCATCCTCGGCAACATCCAGACTCTCGTCATCCCCGACCAGTACGCACTCGTCAAAGCCCACGAACAGTTCGACGACAAGGGCCAGATCAAGGATGCCACCATGCGCGCCTCGGTCGAGAACATCGGCAAGCGCGTCGCCGAGGTCGCTCGCAAGCTGAACGGGTAGGCAGCAGATTCAACGCAGAGGGCCGCGGAGAACGCGGAGAAGACAAGACTTTCACCACAGAGAACACAGAGGGCACTGAGAACGGCAAAGTCGAATATGCTCCGTGTATGACCGCCATTCGCATCAATCGGTCCGCACTGGATGAAGTCGAAAAGGCGTTTGAGCAGTACCAAGAGCTGCTTGCCACACTCGAAGCCGACGGAGCAATCGCACCCAACACGGCGAAAACGTATCTCCAACATTCCCAGAGCTTCGTCCGCTGGCTGAAAGGTGAGTTCGATCCGGGCGCGAAGAACCAGCGCATGTGACCGGTCAATAGTCCCACATGCGTCTCTGTGGTGAATCCTGTCTTACCGTCGCCATCTTCGCGTTTACCACTTCTTGTTTCTCTGCGACCTCTGCGTTCTCTTCGTCTCTTAATCCTCCGCCTTCTCCCCACCCGGCGCCATCTTCACCAGCTTCGGATCAAACTGCGCCACCACCCGCACCAGATCCTGCTGCCGCGCCATCACCTTATGGATGTCCTTGTACGCATCCGGTGCCTCATCCACGCCCGCCGACAGCACCGTGATCTCCAGCTCCTTCAGCTTCTTCTTCACGTTGCCCCACGCGATCGATTCCTTCGCCTTCGTGCGTGACATCAGCCGTCCCGCGCCGTGGCTCGCCGAGTGCAATGACGCATCGCTCCCCAGCCCCATGACCACGAACCCCGGCTGCGCCATCGACCCCGGGATCACGCCCATCACGCCCGCGCCCGCTGGCGTCGCCCCCTTGCGATGCACGTACACCTCTTCGGCCTTGCCGTTGATCGTGTGCGTCTCCTTCCACGCGAAGTTGTGGTGGTTCTCGACATCCGCGATCACCTCCGCACCCAGGTGCTTCGCCACCGCCGCATGGATGCACGCGTGATTCGCCGCGGCATACTCCCCCATCAGATTCATCGCTCCCCAGTACTCCTGTCCCTCCTGCGAATCCATATCCAGCCACGCCAGAAACTTCTGGTCTTTGGGCAGGTCCGGCCGCAGCGCCATCGCCAGCTTGGAATAGTGGTCGCACACCCCGGCGCCAGTGCCGCGTGAGCCCGAGTGCGACAACAGCGCAAGATACCTCCCGGGTGCAAGATCGAACCGTGCGTGCGAGCCCCCCTCGCTCGACTGGTTCACCGCGCTCGCCCCGTGCGGCGCGCCCTCGCGCACCGTCAGCACGCCAAACTCCACAAAGTGGTTCCCGCTCCCGCTCGTCCCGAGCTGGCTCCACGCCTTGTCCTTGTTCCGCGCCGTGATCGGCGACACGCTCCAGTCCATGTCCAGCACCGGGTGCATCTTCCGCCTCTGGAACGCCCCGCCGATGCCGAAGCACGTCTGCGTCTCCAGCGCATCCGTCAGCCGCTTCAATCCATGCTCGGTCGTGAGCGTCGACTCGGGCAGGTCCAGCACCGTCATCTTCATGCGGCACGCAATATCCACGCCCACCGCATACGGCACCACCGCGTTCCGCGTCGCCAGCACGCCTCCGATCGGCAACCCATACCCCACGTGCGCATCGGGCATGAGAGCCGCCGCCGCCGCGACCGGCAGCCCGCACGCCGCGTGCAACTGATCGAATGAGGGCTTGTCGAAGTCCTCGCCGATCTCGCCCCACATGGAATAGCCGCAGCGTCCCTCGACGCCCGACTCATGACGCGGTTGAAAGTCTGTAGTCATACCGAGTTGTTCGATGCCGAACCCGGCAAGTCAACTCAATCACAAACTCCGATCCAAGCCATCACGAACCCTCAGGGCGGCACCCCTTCGACCTGTGGCGGCGGCACATCGAGTTCTACTGAACGATAGAAGTCGTACACGCTCTCTTCCGGGCCGAGCTGCACGCGCTTGTACGCCTTTGCGATGGGTGCCGAGTAGTTGTCGCTCCCGATTCGCACCACCGGGAACATGCCGAGCATGGGGCTCGGCGGGGCGGCCCATTCCGCGTCGAAGTGGCGGCGCATGACCTCGCCGACATAACAGCCGAAGCAGAAGATGGGATCGACCAGGTGCCGCACGCGCAGCCCATCTTCGCGAAGTGTCAGGAGCAGCCGATCGACTTCCCTGAGACTCTCCGGCGTGTAGTCAAGGGCAACGCCCTCGATCCGCTGGGTCGTCTCCACGATCACATCCGCCAGCCGCGGCAGATTGTCCAACTCCGGCACGAACGGCACCTTGAACCGACGCCACTCTTCATGACCAACGGGCACGCCAAGCACGATCAGCAGCTTCTTGAGCATTCCCATCCCTCCAGTGTGCCAATGTCGGGCACCGCTCGCAAGTCCCCACTGCGCGGTAACATGATGCCATGTCGGGACCAGAACACACACAAGGTGTAACGCCCCCCGACGCCCCACTCACCCACCCTCTCGCGGCCTGCCTCGCCGATCGCGATGTCTGCTGCCCGTACTGCGCGTACGACCTCCGCGGCATATCCGCGGGCTCCGACGGTCTGCGATGCCCCGAATGCGGCCACACGACGACACTCAAACAGATCCACGCGTCGACCGGTTGGCGGCGACGCTCGGCGACCCGCCTTGCCGCTCTCGCGGCCTCACTCTTGCTCTTCCTCGGTTCTTGCGTGCTTATGGTCAAGAGCGAGGAGGGATCCGGTGACGGACAAGCGGCCTTCGTGTACCTCTTCATCGCGATGCTGGGTCTCCCTGTCTTCGTCCTCCTTTCGATCTGCACGGGCAACGAACTATGGGTTCTCTTTCGCTCCCGCGGCGCACCCAAACGCTCGGCCCGCGTCCTGAGTTGGCTCCTCGCTATTGCGGTTGCCTCGCTCGCCACGCTGCTGTCTCTCCTCTGCCTCATGTATACATAATGAAAGACACGTCAACCGGCATGAAATCCCCATGAAAAGCTCTGTCAACAAAGCACCACCTCCCGACCCCCTCGCGACCTACCTCGCCGATCGCGATGTCCGCTGCCCCTCCTGCGGTTACAACCTGCGAAACCTCGCGAGCAGCAACTGCCCCCAGTGCGGAACCTCGCTCTCGCCCCATCTCTGCACAGACGCTGCCCGCGATCGGCGGCGGAGCTTCTGCACCATCATGCTCTCCATCCCACTGGGAACCTTTGCTACCGTTCTCCTCTTTGATCTGGCATTGGTCCTCAACGGAAGTGTCTTTCGCGTATCTGGAAACCAGCATCTCTGGGCGCTCGTCGCGTACCCCGCCACGATGGCGTGTGTTTTCGCGGCACTCCTCGCCGCGCTCTTGAGTCCACGGGGCAAACGCTGGTTCCAACAACTGACCGATCCGCGTTGCACGTTCCTGACCATCGCCGTGGGGATCGGATCGCTCGCGTCCATCTCCGCGTGGATCACCTGGCTCTGGATCATCCACGTTTGACACCGGGGCGCATCCCGCGGCACAAACCCTCATCCCCCCGATCCCCCGCCCCCTTTCCCGCGTATTGACCATGGGGAGTGTGGGGGGGATCAAGCCGATAAGAGGGGACCATGGCAGGAACGCCGCACACCGAACTCAGCCCCGAACTCCTCGCCCACATGCAGGCCATCAAGGCCAAGGCCAGCGAGTACGGGCTGGACTTCTTCGAGGTCGTCTACGAGGTTCTCGACTTCGAGACCATGAACCAGATCGCGGCGTTCGGGGGGTTCCCCGTCCGCTACCCGCACTGGCGCTGGGGCATGGAGTACGAGAAGCTCTCCAAGCGCGACGCCTACGGGCTCGGCCGCATCTACGAGATGGTCATCAACAACGATCCGTGCTATGCGTACCTCCAGGAGTCCAACAGCGTCACCGACCAGAAACTCGTCATGGCCCATGTCTACGGCCACTCCGACTTCTTCAAGAACAACCTCTGGTTCAGCAAGACCAACCGCAAGATGATGAACGAGATGGCGAACCACGCCACGCGCGTGCGCCGGCACATCGAGCGGCAGGGACTCGAAACCGTCGAACGGTTCATCGATCACTGCCTGGCGCTTGAGCATCTCATTGATCCGCATTCGATGTTCATGGCCCGCGAAGAGCCGCGCCGCGTCTCCGGCTCCGATGACGCGGGCGGCTTCGAGCCCCACAAGCTCCCCTCCAAGGGGTACATGGATCCCTTCATCAACCCTGAGAGCGAGATGCAGCGTCAGCGGGATGCGCACGCCGCGGAAGTGAAGTCGGGGAAGGGGCGGATCCCCGAGCGTCCCACGCGCGACGTGCTGCTCTTCCTCCTGCGGCACGCGCGGCTGGACGAGTGGCAGCAGGACATCCTCTCGATCATCCGCGATGAGGCGTACTACTACGCGCCGCAGGGCATGACGAAGATCATGAACGAGGGGTGGGCGACCTACTGGCACTCGAAGCTGATGACGCAGCACTTTCTGGAGGCCAAGGAGATCATCGACTACGCGGAGCAGCACTCGGGCGTGGTGCACATGCCGCCGGGCGGGTTCAACCCCTACAAGATCGGCGTCGAGCTCTGGAAGGAGATCGAGCGGCGGTGGAATCGGGGGCAGCATGGGGCGGCGTGGGAATCGCTGGATTCGATCGGGCAGAAGGAGGCGTTCGACGACAAGTCGATGAAGGGGCGAGAGAAGATCTTCGAGGTGAGGCGGATCTACAACGATGTCTCGTTCATCGATGAGTTCCTGACGCCGGAGTTCGTCGATCGCTACCAGATGTACCAGTTCAGGAAGGACCCGCAGACAGGCGAGGTCCGGATCGTCACGCGCGACTTTGACCGCATCAAGCAGACCCTGCTGTTTCAGATGACGAACATGGGGCAGCCGTTCCTGTACGTGGTGGATGGCAACTACATGAACCGCGGCGAGCTCTTCCTGTCGCACCAGTTCGTCGGGCTGGAGATTGACGCATCGAAGGCCACCCAAGCCCTGAAGTCCCTCCGCGCCCTCTGGGGAAGGCCCGTCCACCTGATGATCCGCGTCAATGAGGACAACTGGTTGTATTCGGCGGCTGAGTTGAATGGGGAGCCGAAGCGAGAGAAGGTGGGCGAGGATTTGCCGAAGCCGGCGCATGGGTTGATGTGAGTATCGCGAAAGGGAGCCCCGAGCGCAAGCTCGGGGTGTTCGCCGCGTCGGCGCGCGGTTGGTTGCCACCGGCTTCACCCGGTGGAATGCATGATCCCGCCGCGCGTCTCGACGTTGTAGCTCGCTCGTCTCGATCCACTCCGCAGAGGGGCTTGCCGCCCCTCTGCAACTCCCGGCTCCGACCGTGTCTATTGGGGCTGCTCTTGCTTCGGGGGTGCGGGGGCTCGCCCCCCGCGGAGCATCCTCTTCTCGTGCATCGCTTGCCCAGCGTGACGCCGCACATCCAACTCACCGGGGGGCCACCTCTAATGTGTCCTCCGGCCGCCCTATTCCTTCCACCGCCCCCACCACGACCCACCCCACGCCCGGATCACATCCGCCGATGCTCACGAGCACGCGCCGTGGCTGGGCCTCGTGCCGCGCCACACACACGTCGATCATGAACCGTTGCCCCTCATCATCCGTGTACACGACCGGCACGCTCCCCGTCGCGTGATACCCCACAGGCAGCGCGAGCGGGCCGGGCTCGCCCTCCAGCACCGGCACATCCGAGGCGCCGCCCGCAAAGAACGCCCGCACCACATCCTCCGGCGGGCGGACGATCGTCAGCACCTGCGTCCGTCCCTTCGCATCCATCATGCCGCTCGACGCAACGCCCACAAACTCCCACTGCCCTCCGTCGCCTTTCTCGATGTACCTCCCCACGAACGATCCCGACCATCCCCTCCAATCGTCCACGCGGGGGAGCATCGCGATCGTCACGCCGCGAGGCACGGCCACGTCCGAGTCCAACTCTCGCGGCGCGCGCAGTTCCACGGTGCGCACGCCGCCCTCGCCGCTCTGGATGTCATACCCGACCATGTACAGCCGCTCGCCGGGACGCACTGAACCATCGCCCGGCAGCACCTCGGGTGTCTCGCGTGGTGCGCGGCCACCCACTGATGCAACGATCCAGTCTTCCTGGCGGCGGGCGAAGATGTTCTCGGCGTGGCGATCGCGAAGGACTCCCGCATCCCCGCTCGTCACCACCTGCACATGCGCCAACTGATCATCGATCTGCACGCGATCGGGAAGGGCTCCGTCGTCCGAGGCGAGCACGTGGTGCGCGGTGAGCACGCGATCTCCGATCCAGAGTCCATTGCCGCCGGTGGCGCTGTACTCGCTTTGGATGTAGAGCGCGACCGATGGGGTGGGTGTAGATGTGGGCGTGAGGGCGCGATGCGAGGCGCAGCCGGAGAGCGCGGCGGCCGCGGCGACGATGAGCACGGGGCGTGACAGTGTGATCGGCATCACGAACGCCTCCGTGGATGGCCGCTTGTGTGGCGCAAGTCCAGTGTAACCGAAAGACTTTCGGTATTGAAGGGTGTGGTGGGGTCCGAAACTTTCGATTCTGTTACTCGATCCACTCCGCAGAGGGGCTTGCCGCCCCTCTGCAACTCCCGGCTCAGAGCGCGTGCTTCACGTGCCCGCCCTCGCCGTTCCCGCCCTGATCATCGGATGCCCCGTCGGCTGGTGATCCGCGTATGGATCCAGCCCCTCCCACACAAAGCCGCGAACAGGCGATGCCGGAGTCCTCAGGTCGAACACCACTGCGTCGTCCGGTAGCGACGCGGCAATGTTCGCGAGCATGACATCGCTCCCGTTACGAAGCCGCTCAACCGCAAGACCCCGACGCGACGGATCGTCGTACACGCGCTTTGCATCCTTGTGCGGGTCGCACAGCGGATTGAAGCCATGCCGCGGCTTCTTCCTGTGCATGTCCACAACCAGGTCGAGAAACTCCGCGAGTGTCGGCGCGGCAAGCGTCATCACCGGCGGATCATGACAGACAAACCACACCGGCCCCGCCGCATCGGTGGCCCCAAGCTCCATCGCCCAGTGGTTGCCGAAGCCATCGTCCAACACGCCCATCCAGTCTGGCAGCAGAAAGCCGTAGCCCTGCATCCGATGCTCGGTGAAGAGGACCTCGAGATACCCCACCTGTAGCCCCGCGCACTTCGCCACCAGTGCCGCAAACTCCGGCTGCATGACATTCGGCGGTTGCGCGCGGAAGTTGTCTTCGTTCATCCCCGATCCGAGCGGCATCACTCTCGCGCGTAACGGCATCCCGTCTTCGCGGACGAGTTCTTCTTTCGCGAGCGCCAGCACGTGCTTGTGTAGGTCCATTCGGCACTCCACGTGAAGTCTACCAATAGCAGCACCTGCCGCACGTCTCGATCCACTCCGCAGAGGGGCTTACCGCCCCTCTGCAACTCCCCGCTCGTCAGTTGCCGGTCTTTGGGGGGCTGATTCCCTCACGAAGCAGGTGTGCGGCTCGACATGGGTGAACGAAGACCGGAGATGCACGAAGCATGCCTGCACTTCGTGGAAGTATGCCACTTGGGAAGACACGGAAGAGTTGGTCCGCTCACTGACGTTCGCGGTTCTATGTGGAGACGACGGCGCGGGTGTGGCCTCTTTGGCTGTTGCTGGCAAGCCACGGGAGAGGGTAATCAGAGCGTGAAAAATGAACCGGGCGGACCTTGCGGCCCGCCCGGTGTAGTCGCGTTTTCACACCCGGAGAACTGGCCTTGAGGGCCTGGGTGTGTGTTTCAGCCCTGGATCCCAAGTAGAGCCAGGATCAGAACAGGAGCTGGAACTGGGCCCGGATGCCCCACTGATCGTCATCGGAGGAGGGGAGGAGGTTGTAGCCGGTGCTGGGGGAAACGATGTCGGTCTCGTCAGTGCGATCGAGGTACCAGAGGACGTCAACCGTCAGCTTGGCGGCGTGGGACTCTTCGACGAAGTAGTGGTTCCAGCCGAAGGTGAGGGTCGTGAAGTCATCGTCGCCGGCAGCGTCGCTATCCGGGAAGAGCATGTCCCAGCGGGCGAAGAGCTCGTCCTTGTTGGTGACGAAGACGCCGCCCTGAACGACGAAGCCCCAGTCATCGCGATCGGAAGAGCTGGCGGGCTCGGTGTTGGTCCAGATGACCGCGCCGAAGAGGTTCCAGCCCTTGCCCTCGACGCTGACGTCGGCGGTGAGGCCGAAGAGCTCGGAGTCGATGGTGCCGCCGGTCTCGCCGCCGTCCTGCCAGTGGACCGCACCACCGAAGAGGAGGCCGACGTTCTCAGCGGAGCGCCACGAGGTGAAGTCCTTGAAGCGGCTCCAGGAACCGACGGTGTTGTACTCGATGCGTGCGGTGAGGGCGTAGTCGGCCTCAGCGCTGCTGGTGAAGTCGCTGTTGGCAGCGCGGTAGCCATCGGTGAAGGCGCCGATGATGCGGAAGTTGTCGTTGTGCCACTCAAGGGCGAGGCCCTGGGTGCGGTCGGCGTTGAAGGTCTCGTTCATGGTGGAACGATCAGCCGCGAGCTGGTACTTGCTGGAGACCATCTCCTCGCGGTTGAAGGGGACCTTGAACTGACCCCAGGACATGGTCAGGTTCTCGTTGAAGTCGTAAGCGACCCAGGCGTCCTCGAGGACGAAGTTGCCGCCGCCGCTGCTGAAGGACTCCTCACCGACCTCGGTGGTCTTGTCGCCGGCGTTGAAGGCACCGACAACCATGAAGTGGAGGTTGGGGTTGAGGACGTTGCCGGTGAACTCGAGCTTGGTGCGGCGAGTCTGGAAGCCGTGGGTGAACTCGTCGTTCTGATCGGGAGCGGAGTCACGATCGCGGAAGTTCATGTTGTAGCGGAACTGGACCTGTCCGCCGACGTTGAGGCGGAAGTTGTCGCCGTCCGCCATGTAGAAGCCCTTGCCATCGTGGCCGGCGTCAGCGCCAGCGGCGAGGAGCGAGGTGCGATTGGCGGCGTCGGCCTTCATGTTGGCCAGCTCAGCGCGAGACTGGTCAAGGGTGGGGTCCTGAGCGCTGGCGATGGTCGCCAGGCCCGCCACGAGAAACAGTGCAGTCGTCTTCTTCATGCTTAACTCCTTCGAAGGGTGGGCTGCATGTTAGCAGCCGCAAGTTCCAATGCTAGTCCTGACTACGCTTTTCAAACTGCGGGTTTGACGCCGCGTGTCCCGCCGATTGGTGCGCCCCACGAGGAGGCATCGCCGGGTTGGTCCACAGGGTCCATCGGTCCGAACGTCCGAGAGTTCAACACAATCTCGGAGAAATATGCTAGTACTTACTCTCTTTGCTGTCCAGTCGCAGGATGTGCGCTCAGACCCCCGACAGCAGGCCCCAGCCCCCCTATTCTGGCGCAAGTGCTTGCCAGGACAGAGGAAAGGGATTTTTACCGGGTGAGTGCGATGCTCGCCACACTTCGCGCAATCCAAACGGGAAAGGGCTGGCAGAGGCCGGGGGGGTGCGTCTACGCTCTTCACAATCGAATCGGTTTTTGATCGAATGACCGTAATCCATTGCGAATAGGCGGTTTACACATGCCTGCCGCGGCCCACATCCTGGTCGTCGATGACGAGAGCGATCTTGTTGATCTGGTGTCATACAACTTGAAGAAAAGTGGTTATGAGACCTCTATCGCCACTGACGGGAGGCAGGCGTTGCAGCAGGTCGCCAAGGTGCATCCGGATCTTGTGATCCTGGATGTGATGATGCCGGGGCTGTCTGGAACTGAGGTGCTGACGCGCTTGCGTTCGGAGGCGGCGACGGCAAAGTTGCCTGTGATCATGCTGACGGCCAAGAGCGAGGAGGTCGATCAGGTCGTCGGCCTGACCGTGGGCGCGGATGATTATGTGACCAAGCCGTTCTCGGTGAAGGTGCTGATGGCGAGGGTCGAGTCGCTGCTTCGTCGGTCGAGGGGACCGACGCAGGATCGACAGACGCTGGAGATCCAGGGCGTTCAGTTGGATCTTGGGACGCATGAGGCCACGGTCGACGGCGAGCCGGTGAAACTGACCGTGACGGAGTTTCGCCTGTTGGTCTCGCTGCTGCAGGCGAACGGTCGCGTGTTGAGCCGCTCGGCGTTGATGGCGCGAGCGATGGGGCCGGGGATCACGGTCACGGAGCGGACCATCGACGTGCATGTGACGGCGATCCGGAAGAAGCTTGGGCGCTGGTCGCACCTCGTGAAGACGGTGCGGGGCGTCGGGTACCGCATCGCGGACGAGCCGGACGAGGGGGATGAGTGAGCGAGGGCGGCGGGTCTGGTTCGCGTTGTGCGGGTGATGGTGCGACAATCGGCATGCCATGAGTGCGGATCGTGAGAGGAACCAGAGTTCGGCCGCGGTCGCCCGCGCGAGATTCGTCGCCATTGCGATGGCCGCGCTGTTGGTGTGCGTTGGGATCGGCCTCTCTGTCGGGTTGGCGAGCTGGGTTGCGGCTCCGCTGCTGATCCTGCTGGGCGTGGTCGGGACGGTCGCGCTGCTGCGTGCGAACGATCTCTTAAGTGCCGAGCGCGAGTGGGCGCGGCGCGAGTTGGTGCGTGAGGTGTGGGAGCGAGTGGGCGACTCGCCAGTCGCTGGGCCTGAGACGACGAGTGAGTTGGCGGAGCGTATTGATCGATCGGGTCAAGGGATCCGCGAGAGGCGGGACGCGCTCGAGGCGCTCGTGGTCGAGATTGATGTGGCGATCATCGGGCTCGACCCTTCGGGGGTCGCGTGGATCGCGAACGACGCGGCGCACGCGTTGTTCGGTCCTTCGCTCGAGGGACGCCACGTCGAAGAGATCTTCACGCAGCCGGTCGTGGTTGCGCTGGCATCTGGGGCGCGGCGCGGCTCAGCGCGTCAGGCGCGCGTGCGTCTGGCCCGCCCGGGCGGCGCACTGATTCTGGATGTCTCGGCGATGCCTCTCGGGAGCCGGGCGGATCGGGAGGAGGGCTTGGCCCCGGGTGTGGTGCCGGCGATTGAGGAGGACGGGGTGCGACGGCCGCGCCGCTGCGCGGTTGCGATGACCTTTCGGGATGTGACGGAACTGGCGACGGCGGTGCAGTTGAAGACGGACTTCGTGGCGAACGCGTCGCACGAGTTGCGCACGCCGCTGGCGGCTATTCGGGCGTCTGTCGAGACGATCCAGGACGCGGCGGACGATGACCCTGAGGCGAGGGCGAGGTTTCTGCGGACGATCGCGGGCGCGACGACGCGGCTTGAGGATCTCTGCCGCGATCTGATGGATCTTTCCAAGGTTGAGAGCGTGGAGACATCGGTCGAGCGTGTGCCGGTTTCAATGGACGCGTTGGCCGACGAGCTCTCTGGGCACTTCGAGTCCGCGTGCGCGGAGAGGACTCTGACGCTGTGCTTTGAGATTGATCCGAGGGCGCGTGTGGTGCGGACGGATCAGCGGCTGTTCGGGCTGATTCTGCGGAATCTGATCGAGAACTCGACGAAGTTCGCGTATGCGGGCTCGACGGTTCGCGTGGTCATGGTGCCGGGAGCTCTGCAGAGCGACCTGACAGAACGGGCGGAGCTTGTGGTTGAGGTGGTCGACTCGGGCATCGGCATCCCGATCGGGCTGCAGGCGCGGATCTTCGAGCGGTTCTTCCAGGCGGATCCCGCCCGAGCGGGGAACGGGAAGCGCGGCACGGGTCTGGGTTTGGCGATCGTGAAGCACGCGGTGCGTGCGTTGGGCGGGCGGATCTCGGTGCACTCGGTGTGGAAGCAGGGAACGACGATGCGCGTCGAGCTGCCGGACGCGGTTGAGACCGGGCCAGCCGGCGGCGATGCACGGCTCACCAGGTGATGCGGTAGACACCCCGGCCCCGGAGCTGCTCCATCCGTTTGGCGGCGGATTCGAGGATGAGGCGCTCGGTTTCGGGATCGCCGAAGCGGCCGATGCGGCATGTCATCTCGACAGGGATCGGTCCTCCTTCGGACTCAGGAATCCCGACCCTGACGATGAGTTCACCGGGTTCGTCACGGGCGTTGCGGAGTTCCCAGACACGTGAGCCGTCGGGCCTGTTCTCGATGGCGACGGGTGCGATCCCTGCACGGGCAAGTGCGGCGTCTATGGAGATGTTGATGTCGTTGGCATCGCTCAGGCCGCTTCCCAGGGCCGAACTGCCGTGTTTGCGGTCAATGGTGGCGGGAACACCGTCGCACCCCCCCATTGTTCCAGCAGCACACCATATATAGATGGCGGAAAGTGCCGCGAGATGAGGACGACAAGACGTCCGGCGCGCCGGATGCCACCGTCTGAGAGTGGTTGGTTTTATCCCTTGTACAGGTGTCATGTGGATTGGCCGGTCTTTGCTCGGTCTCGATCGATCCGATCTCTCCATACACTGGTCCATTGGGTCAGGGTCATTGAGTTTGGTCCGGGGCAGCCGGACACCGGAGCAATCGACACTTGGAACTCACGATACACGTTCCTGCTGGTCCTGAGCGTGTGGGCCTGCTTGGCTCTGCGGAGCGAAACCTGAAGATGCTGCGCGAGACGCTCGGGGTCAGCGTCACGGCTCGTGACGATACCATCCGCGTGAGCGGAGATCACGCGGCGGTTTCTGTGGCCCGCGCGGTGATCGATCGGATCGGGCGAGCTTCGCGTCAGGGGGAGGCGCTTTCGCGCGAGCAGGTGCTCGACCTGATCGCGACGGAGTCGGGGCGTCGGGACTCGGAGAACGGGTCGGGGTTCCGGCTTTCGGCGTACGCGGGCGGTCGGCAGATCACCGCGAGGTCGGAGAACCAGCGCGTCTATATCGATGCGATCAACAGCAACGACCTCGTCATCGCTACAGGGCCTGCGGGGACGGGCAAGACGTATCTCGCGGTTGCGGCGGCGGTGCACCTGCTTCGGACGGAGCAGGTGCGAAAGGTTGTGCTTGCGCGTCCGGCGGTCGAGGCGGGGGAGAAGCTGGGCTTCCTTCCGGGTGACATCGAGGCGAAGGTGAACCCGTATCTGCGGCCGTTGCTTGATGCGCTGCACGACATGATGGAGTACACGCAGATCCGTCGCTTCATGGAGAGCGATGTTGTGGAGCTGGTGCCGCTGGCGTTCATGCGAGGAAGAACGCTGAACAACGCGGCGATCATTCTGGATGAGGCGCAGAACACGACGCGAGGACAGATGCAGATGTTCCTGACGCGCATGGGGCACGGCTCGAAGATGATCATCACGGGCGACACGACGCAGATCGATCTGCCGGACCCGCGTGAGTCGGGGCTCATCGATGCGGTCCGTCGGCTGCGCCGGGTGCATGGGATCGGGCTTGTGACGCTGACGCGTGAGGATGTGGTGCGGCATCCCCTGGTGCAGAGGATTGTTGACGCGTATGCAGCGGATGCCGAGGGGCGGACGGATGGCGGGGTGCCGAGGGGGGCGGGCGGCGCATGAGCGGACTGCCTTCCAAGTCGCTGGCGAAGGGGTCGCGTCGCTCGGCGCGGCCGCGGCGGGTCTCGCGCCTGCGCGGGCGTTCCATGCGTGATCGGCTGGGCGCGTTGCTGCAATCGCCTCGCTTTGGGTGGGGCGCAGCGATCACGCTGCTGTTTGTGGCGGCGTGCTGGTCTTTGACGGTGTGGACGCGGGCACATCCACTGGTCGCATCCGGGCGGGTGATGAACTGGACGCATGTGTCTCGGGTCGAGTTCAAGGTGGAGGACCCTGAGACGACACGCCGGAAGCGCGACGAGGCGAGGGAGCGAACGCCACGCGTGTATGTCGCGGACGATGTGCTGTTCGAGGAACTGACGAAGTCTCTGACGAACCTGCCGGCGACGCTCGCGGGCGTTGAGTCGCTGGATGGGGTGGACGCGTCGATCCGTACCGCGTTCGGCCTCACGCCTGAGATGCTGGGCGCGATCCGCGCGTTCACGCCGGAGACAACGCCGACGTGGTCGGAGCGGGTGCAGCGTCTGATGGAGTCGCTGAAGCGTCGGCCGATTCTTGACAAGTCCACATACCAGAAGGAGTCGCAGGAGGGCCTGCACGCGACGATCCTGCTGAGGGTCGGATCGCGGCTGGTGCAGGACGTGAATCGTCGCGCAGTCCTGAACATGGAGGACCCGGTTCACTTCTCAGAGGATGTCCGCGTGATGGCGGCACAGGCGGGGCTGACCGGCGTGCTCGCCGATCTGTCGATGAACCGCGTGAGGTCGATGGGAAGGCCGACGTACTCGCTCGACGCGGGTGCGACGGCGGCGGCACAGGCGATCGCGGCGGAGTCCGTTGAGCAGGAGGTGCGCACGATCGCGGCGGGTCAGATTCTGTTCCGGCGTGGCGAGGTGCTGACGCAGGCGCAGTTGGATCTGGTTCGCGCCGAGGCGGAGGCGTGGAAGGAGCTTGCGGAGCCGTGGCGTCTGAGGGTGAGAAATGTGAGTCTTCTTGGCGCGGTCTCGGCGATCGGGCTCGCGATGGCGGGATACGCGGTGCTTTTCTGCCCGGCCGTCAGGCGGAACCCCCTGCGCATGGCGGCGCTCGCGGCTCTGGCGGTCGGGATGCTGGTGCTGGCGTGTGTGGGGACAGTGTCGGATCCGCGTCTGTTCGGTTTGACGGTGACAGCACCGACGGTCTTCTTCGCGGTGATCGTGGTGATCGCGTATGACCAGAGGGTCGCGCTGGCGTTCGGCGTGCTGCACGGGATTCTGGTGTGTATCGCGCTCAACCAGCCGATCGGGGTGCTGGCGCTGATCATCGTCGGTGTCGGGGTGATGGTGTGGAGATTGAAAGAGATCCGGCATCGCAACTCGCTGGTGGCGACGGCGGTGCTCGACGCGGCGGCGATGGCGGTCGGCATGGTCGTTGTCAGTCTCATCGACAGACCGATCACGGAGACAACGCTGGTCCATGCGGGGTTCGACGCGGGATGGGCCGCGGCGGGCGGCCTGGCCGTCGGGTTTGTCGCGCTGGGGCTCCTGCCGACGATCGAGCGTCTTTTTGACATCACGACGGGGATGACGCTGATCGAGCTGCGCGACCCGAAGCAGCCACTGCTGCGTGAGTTGCAGCAGCGTGCCCCGGGGACGTACAACCACTCGCTGAACGTGGCGACGATCGCTGAGGCGGCGGCGGACGCGATCGGCGCGGATGGGCTGCTGACGTATGTCGGCGCGCTCTACCACGACATCGGCAAGATCAACAAGCCCGAGTACTTTTTTGAGAACCAGTTCGGCGGGCCGAACAAGCACGACAAACTGAGCCCGGCGATGTCGCTGCTTGTGATTGTCGGGCACGTGAAGGACGGGATGGAGATGGCCCGTGAGTACGGGCTTCCCCGGAAACTGATGCACTTCATTGAGGCCCACCACGGCACGACGCTCGTGGAGTACTTCTTCAATCGCGCAAAGAAGCAGGCGGAGCGTCCGGGCTCGGACGACAAGGACTCGCCGAGCGAGTTCGAGTATCGGTACCCGGGCCCCCGGCCCCGGACGAAAGAGGTCGCGATCCTCATGGTTGCGGATGCTGTAGAGAGCGCGACGAGGACGCTGGTGGAGCCGACGCCGAGCCGGATTGACGCTCTGGTGCGCGCGATCGCGACCAAGCGATTGACCGACGGGCAGTTCGATGAGTGCGACCTGACGCTGCGCGAGTTGCAGCTGATCGTGGACTCGGTCTCGAAGACGCTGGCATCGATCTATCACGGGCGCATCAGTTACGCGAGCACCGAGCAGATCGCCCGATCCATGGGCACGCAGACGACCACGAGCGAGACGCAGATCGCCGCGCCGGGCACGGCGTCGGGTACGACATTGGGGACGGCATCGGGCACGAGAGCCGGCAGCGAACGCGGAACCTCACGCGGCACAGATCTGCCGCAGAGCGGTTGAGCGGGCAGCGCGGCCTCTCTCTTTCTTCTTGGGGTTACCCCGCCCTGCCATTGGTTTCGGAGATCAGTCGCCGCAGGGAGCAGATGCTCCCTCTGAAGCTGGTCGATGACCCCATCCCTTCCGAGCGGTGCTGTGAAAGCCGCCATCAGACACATACCAATGCCGCGGGACACGTAACCTCGAACAGGCAGCGTATCGCCGATCGGACTCCCAGTTCTGCTGACGCGTCAGGTCTTTGAGAGGGCCAGGCCTGCGGGAGGCATCCCCCAGGTAGGCATCTCGGAAGTCTCAGTCTGGGTACGAGGTGGACGCGCGAAGATTGCCGCTTTCGGGGCGTGTTGACCGATACCTGTTTGGTATGTCTGGACACACCAAGAAGAAGAACGGGAAGTCTCCGCGCGCACAGAAGGGTGGCTCGGCCGGTTCGGGCGGCGAGTCGCAACTCGGGCGGCGCGTGGCGTGGCTTGTGGGGATCACGGCGTGGGCGTTCATCGCGCTTGCGGCTGTCTCATTCGACCCTGCCGACCCGCCGTCACACGCCGTGTGGCCTCAGAACGACCCGGTCGCGAATCTGTGCGGTCCGGTCGGGGCGATGGCCTCGTACCACCTCTTCAAGCTGATGGGTTGGGGTGCGTGGCTGCTGATCGGGTTCAGCGGGCTTGCGATGGTGATGCCGATGCTGGGGCGGGCGGTGACGCACATGATGGTGCGCGGCGCGGGAGTTGTGATCATCGCGTGCTCACTCAGCGGGATCGTTGCGTTGGTCGCGCCGCGGCTTGGTCCGATCGAGGGGCTGGCGGGTGGAACGATCGGCGCTGTGGTCGCGGAGGAGCTTTTCGCACGGTTCAAGCAGCTGGGGAGCATGCTGTGGCTGCTGCTCTTCATGGTGATCGGGTTGATCGTGGTCTTCGATCGATGGGTGCTGGCGATTCCCGCGCTGGTGTTCGAGTCGCTGCGTCCTGCTGCGAAGCGGACGGCGGAGGTCGCGGGCGCGACGGCGGTGGGCGTCGGTGAGACGACGGTTCGCGTCGGCGCGAAGGCATCGGGCGGGATCCTGGCGGCGATCGTTGCGATGTTCAGGAAGCAGCGCGGGCCGCGCATCCGCGAGCACGATCTGGATGATGAGCCGGTCGCTCAGCGGGGCGGGGCCCGTGTCAACGGGCGGGGGAAAGGGACCAGAGCGATCATCGCCGGTGCCGCGGCACCGATCGATGAGGATGCGGGCGGGCTCGGCGGCACACAGCCGATCGAGATCGAACCGAAGAAGCGCAAGCAGCGTGTGGAAAGGGATGATGCGGAGCCGAGCGGACCGAGGCCGACGCTGGAGGCCGGGAAGCTCGTGCCCGTGGATGAGGATCGCGAGGAGGAGGACGACGAGGACGCGCCGGGCGCGCCGCAGGTCTATTCCGAGGAAGAGCTGCGCGAGAAGATCGCCAAGCTCCCGGTGCGATTCGGGCGCGACACGCGGAAGGTGGCGACCGAGGATGATCTGCGGGACCTCCAGGGCGTCTCGGAGATGGAGGGATACCAGTTTCCTGGTTTGGACCTCCTCGAAGCGCCGGAGGAGAACTTCTCTCAGGTGCTTGAGGAGATGGTGCGGGAGCAGGCCCAGGCGCTGGAGGGCGCGCTCAGGCAGTACAAGATCGACGGCGAGGTCGTTGGGATCGAGTCCGGCCCGGTGATCACGCTCTATGACGTGCGCCTCGCGCCGGGGACGAAGGTGGCGCAGTTGAACGCGATCGATTCGGACATCGCTCGGTCACTGAAGGCCGTGAACATCCGCATCGTGCCGAACCAGGCGGGGCGCGACACCGTCGGTATCGAGGTGCCCAATCCGACCAAGGAGCGTGTCCGCCTGAAGGAGTTGATGAGCAACTCCGAGGCGTTCGCGAAGATGAAGCTGCCGATGTTCCTGGGCAAGGACGCCGCGGGAGATCCGCTGATCGCGGACCTCACGCAGATGCCGCACATGCTGATCGCGGGCACGACGGGCTCTGGCAAGTCGGTGTGCATGAACACGATCATCATGAGCTTCCTTTACACGAAGAAGCCCAACGAACTCAAGCTGGTTCTGGTCGATCCGAAGATGGTCGAGATGAGCCAGTTCAAGGACATCCCGCACCTGATGTGCCCGGTGGTGACGGAGATGGCGAAGGCGGCGGCGATCCTGGAGTGGGCGTGCAAGAAGATGGACGAGCGGTACGAGCTGCTGGCGGAGGCGGGCTGCCGCGACATCGCGTCGTACAACGAACTCCCGTGGGAGGACCTCAAGGCCGCGTTGAATCCGGCGACGCCCGAGGAGGAGGCGCGGATCCCCCGGCGCCTGCCATACATGGTGTTCATCATCGACGAGCTGGCCGACCTGATGATGACCAACAAGGAGGTCGAGGGGTCGATCATTCGTATTGCGCAGAAGGCGCGTGCGGTGGGGATTCACTTGATTCTGGCGACGCAGCGCCCGCAGGCGAACGTCGTGACGGGTCTGATCAAGTCCAACATGCCGTGCCGCATCTCGTTCAAGGTTGCCAGCGGCATGGACTCGCGGATCGTGCTCGATCAGAAGGGCGGCGAGTTGTTGCTCGGTCAGGGTGACATGCTCTATCTCTCCCCGCGGACCAGCAAGCTCGTCCGCTCCCAGGGCACACTGGTGGACGACAAGGAGATCCGGCGCGTCGTCCGCTTCATGCGCGACATCGCCGGACCGACCTTCGAGCGCCAACTCATGCAGATCCGCTCCGGTGGCAGTGACGAGGAACGGCTTGCGGAGAGCGAGAACAACTCCTCCGCATCGCTCGCGGCGGCGCAGGAAGACCCTATGTTCGATCGAGCGGTGGAGATCGTGCTGGAGTCCGGACGCGGCTCGGTGTCGCTGCTGCAACGGCGGCTCGCGATCGGGTACACGCGTTCGAGCCGCCTGATCGACCTCATGGGCATCGCCGGGATCATCTCCGACCACAAGGGATCTGTCGCACGGGACGTGCTGATCACGATCGAGCAGTGGGAGGCGATGAAGCGGCTCGCGGCCGAGGACGAGAAGCGTGAGCAGAGCGCGGGGACGCTCTTTGCGGGCGAGAACGAGGGAGGGGACTCGGGCAGGAACGTTGCGCCGGCCACGGAGGAAGCACCGTGGGAAGACGACGAGGAGTCGGACACTTCCTTTGATGATGAATCCGATGACAACGCGGACGAGCCGGATGACGTTGCCGGAGGCCCGGAGATGGCCGAAGAGATCGATGAAGGGGGCGAGGAGGGGGACGATGAGCCGCCGGACCCACGCGTGATCCGACCGGACCAGCGTCGGAACCAGGGTGCGGCGTGAGCGGCAGGTAGGGCTGGTGATTGGAACTTCAGGGGCTTCCCGATTCGGGAGGCCCCTTTCGGTTTGTCCTCGGAGGATCCGGGGGGTGGACCTCGATCCCGATCCGTTCGGTAAGATGATGGGGTCTCGGCGCAGGCGAGATTTCGGATCGTTGGAGAATCAATGATCTCAACCTTCTCCGCCGTCGAATGTTTGATAGGGGTCGGGTGGGGTTGAGTGGTTGCGGTTTGCAGTTCATGAGAGGATCAGGGATGGGAACGGACGCCCGCGGCATCGCGAGTCAGATCGAGCGCGGGCTGAGGCGTCTGCGCACGACGGCCCGCTTGATGCTGATAGGGCGCGGGGTCGCGATTGTGTTCTCGGCTGTCATCGTCGCGATGGTCTCTGTCGGGATGCTCGACTTTGTGCTGCGCTTCCCGCGCGGATTTCGTCTTGTGTTCCTGATCGGGCTGGGAGTCTTCCTCGCGTGGGGGTTAGCTCGGTATGTGCTCCCGGGCGTTCGGTTCCGTCCCCCGTTGCACGAGGTCGCGTTGCGTGTCGAGCGCAGCAGAGCGGGTCGCGAAGCCGGTCTTGAGGGTATTTTGGCGTCGGGGCTTGAGTTTGCGGACTCAAAGGGTCAGACGCCGATCGAGCGAGCGCTGGCCGAGCAAGTTGCGGATCGTTCGTCGCGGCTGTGGTCTCCGCGCCTGGTGGGCGCGATGCTCGCGCCGAGATCCGCCGCGCTCGCGTGCGGGATGCTCCTGGTGGCGGTTGCCATCGCTGTCGCCCCTGCCTTTGTGTGGCCGGAGTTGGTGTCGACGGCGGCCCGGCGCGTGCTGACACCGTGGTCGAGCGTGAAGTGGCCGACGCGTACGCTGGTCGCTGACGGAACGAACGTTCACGTGCATCCGGCGAATCAGGCACTCGCGTTGCGGGCGGTGCTGACGCGGACGAATAGACGCGAAGGGCAGTCGCGTGTGACGGCCCAGTTCCGCGTGATCGATGGAGCCAAACCGGGGCAGACGCAGACGGTTGTGCTCACGTCGCAGAATCGTGTGGTGGAGGTCCCCGAGGTGGAGCGTCGAGGGGATCCGACGAGCGGGGAGCTGTTCGAGCGTCTGATCGAGCCGGGGTCGCTCGCGATGGGGCTCTCGGCGGATGTGGCGGGATCACGCGATGAGTTCGAGGTTGAATACTGGTTTGAGTCTGAGGACAGCCGCACGGAGCCGGTGAGGGTGCTTGTGGTCCGGCCGCCGAGCGTGAGGCGTGCGTCGATCGTGGTGGACGCTCCGGCGTATGCTCGCGATGCGCTCGCGGCATTGGAGCCCGAGCGTGTGACGGCGTCGATCGTTGTCGATCCTGAGAAGGACCGGAGCGGCGCGATTGCTCCCGCGCTCAAGGGTTCTCGGGTTTCATTGACGATTGAGCACAGCAAGCCCGTGTCGGCGACACTCCAGGGCGAGGCGGGTCATTCCGGGTTCCTCAGGCAGGCGCTCGGCCTCGAATCGTTGCCGGATGATCTGCGTGCGAAACTGGAGCCGGAGCGTTGGTCGTTCGAGTGGACGCTTCGCGACCCGATGGTTCTTCGTATCATGGTGGTCGATCGGCACGGGCTGAGGTCTGCGGACGAGGTGACGCTGGCGTTCGATGCGATCGATGATGCGGCTCCGACCGCTGCGGTCACCGAGCCGGCGCAGGACGAGGCGGTGCTCGCGACGGCCGTGATCCCTGCGACCGCGGAGGCGCGAGACGACATCGCGGTTGCGAGCGTTGCGCTCGATCTTCAGGTTGCTCGCCCGCCCGCACCGAGTTCGGGCGTCGGCCCTGAGGGTGTCGGCGAGCCGCGTGTGGTGGCGGGGCCGTTGGGTCCGGAGTCTGCAACTCGTTCGCAGAACGCGCGGACGGTGCTGGAACTGGCGTCGCTGGATCTTCGCGAGGGCGACGAGGTGTGGTTGCACGCGATCGCGACCGATGGCTTCGCGCTCGACGGTGCGTCGCACGGGGCCGTGCGATCGACGACGAGGCGTCTCAGGGTGATCTCTGAGCCGCGCCTGATCGAGCAGGTTCGAGCGGAGCTTCAGTCCGTGCGCCAGGCCGCGATTCGCCTGGATGCGGAGCAGTCAGAGATCACACGCGCGGGTGAGCGGGTGCCGCCGCCTCGCGATCTGGCCGAGCGTCAGGCGGCTCTGGGCGAGCGTATCGCGGCGCAGCGTGAGACGATCGAGCGACTGGCGCAGCGCACGGAGCGGAACAATCTGCGCGATACCGCGCTCGAGAGCATCCTCGGCGATGCGAGGTCGTTCGTCGAGGGGGCCGCGGCTGCGTCGCAGCGCGCGACCGAGGGAATCCAGGAGCGTGCTGCCGGGCTCGAACGCTCGCAAGAGCCGGAGGCGAGCGAGGATGACCCCGCGATGCAACAACGCATCGCGAGCGACCAGGAGCAGGTGAGGGACGAGCTTGGCCAACTGGTACGGCTGCTCGACAATGGGCAGGACGCGTGGGTTGCGAGGCGTTCGGTCGAGCGGCTGCTCTCCGAGCAGCGGCGGCTGCTGCAGCAGACGCTTGACATCGCATCACGGACCACCGGCCGCGATGTTTCGGCGCTCACGCCGGACGAGCGAACCGAACTGGAGCGGATCGCCGATCGCCAGCAGGACGCGGCTGACGCGGCGACGGGCGCGCTCGACGAGCTCTCCGAGCGGAGCAGAGATCTGCGCGAGGCGGACGCGGCCCAGTCGCAGGCGATGGCGATCGCAACCCAGCGCGGACGATCGAGCAACATCGCACCAAAGCTGGAGGAGGCGGCGCAACAGATCGCGCAGAACCAGGCGAATGCCGCGGCTCGAGGTCAGCAAGAGGCGATCGAGACGTTGGAGGAGATGCTGCGCGATCTTGACAGCGCGGAGCAGCGTCGGGACCAGGCGCTGCGCCGGCAACTGGCGAGCATCATCGAGTCGCTGGAATCGCTGATCGCGCAGCAGGATGTTCAGATCGCGCTGCTGGCCCGCGCGAGGGGCGGCGGACCGACGGCAGGACTGGACACGGGGATGATCCGGCTGAGCCAGAACACGCTGGGTGTGATCGATCAAATCTCCGCAGCGGGGCGGGCGATGGAGGGTGTGGGCAATCTGGTACTTGCGGCGTCCACTGCGCAGGGGATCGCGATCGCCTCGCTCCGTGAGCCGCTGGACCTTGAGAGCGCGGACAGCGCCGAGCGGCTGAGCGCAGCGCGGCTACGCGATGCGAAGGCCGAGGCGGAGCGTCTGGATAAGGAGGCGGCCGAACGGGATGCGGGCCGGAAGCGCAAGGAGCTTCGGGCGGCGTACCGGGAGGCCCTTGAGCAGCAGATCGATCTGCTCCGCCGGAGCGAGCCGCTGGTCGGACGAGAGTTGGATCGACGCGAGAGGGCGGGCGTCCGCCAGGCGGGAGAGCAGCAGGACGGGCTTCGCCTGACGCTCGATGAGCTGCGCCAGAAGACAGAGGAACTCGCTGAGGTGCAGGTGTTCGCGTTCGCCCATGAACGCATGGATCAGGACATGCGGAGCGCGGCAGAGTCGCTCCGCGAGGCACGTGTCGATCGGGGCGTGCTCCGGCGCCAGGAGACTGCGGCGCGATTGCTGCAGTCGCTGCTGAACGCCCTCGCCGATCCGAAGGATGATCGCGATTTCAGGGATCAGGCTGGAGGGGAGCAGGGCGGCGGAGGCGGTGGTCAGGGGCAGGGGAACGAGCGGTTGATCCCGGATCTTGCGAAACTTCGCCTCTTGCGTGAGATGCAGCAGTACGTGCTCGAAGCGACACGCGCCGCGGACGACGATCCTTCGAGCGCTACAACGGATGAGATCGAGTCGATGGGCCGGCTCCAGCGAGAGATCGCCGAGCAGGGTCGCGCCCTGCTTGAGTCGATGGCACAGCCGACACAGTCTCTGCCGACCGGGCCGGAGGTGCCCGAGACACGGCCTATCGAGCGCGGACCCGGGATCTCGGGAGGAGCGACAGGAATGGAGGGGCGGTCGTGACCGATCGGAAGCGAATCCGTCTTGCTCTCGTGCTGGCAGCGGGCACTGCGTTCGGCGCGAGCGGCGGTGTTGTTGTGGAGCCGCCGAGGCGTCTGCCGTCGCTCGATGAGTTGCTGGGGCTGCGACCTCCGGGTGCTGAGGATCCTCAAGTCCGTCTTCCTGAGGAGCCCGGGCGAACCGCGCTTGATGACAAGTTGTCGGCGGAAGAGGCGGCCGAGGCGTTCCAGCAGGCCGTGCGTCTGATGGAGCAGACAGCGGCGCGGCTCGATCCGGGGCAAGACATCGGGCTTGTCACGCAGCGTCTTCAAGAGGACGCGGTGCGGAAGCTCGACGCGGTGATCGCCGCGGCGATGCAGAACCAGCAGAGTTCTTCGTCGTCGTCTTCCTCGTCGTCCTCGCAGCAGGAGCAGCAGCAACAGCCGAACCAGCAGCAGCGCGAGCAGCAAGAGGCGCAGAGCCAGGAGAACTCGCAGGGTGATCCGAGCGAGGGAACCCCGCCGGGGCGGCGCGATGGGCAGATGAACAGCGTCGAGTTGAACGCCGCGGCGTGGGGCGCGTTGCCGGCACGCCTGCGTGATGCTTTGGTGCAGGGCTCGAGCGATCGGTTCAGTTCGATTTACCAGACGATGACGGAGCAGTACTACAGGCGGCTCGCCGAGGAGCCCAAGCGATGATCCGCGTGCGGTCGAGGTTCTTGAGGTCCGGTGTTCCGCGTGTCTGCCTGCTCGTCGCGTGCGCTCTGGCACACGGACAAGTCGCGGCACAGGACATCCCACCAGCCCCCCCACCGGCTGCGGAGCGTCCGGCAGCGCGGCCCGATCCCTTGAGCGACATCGCGATCGAGGGACGCATCAGCGCGCAGAACTTCGTGCTCGAGAACGAGATCACGCCTGAGTTGGACTCGTCGATTGCCAAGGGGCTCGCGTATCTCTCGCAGCAGCAGAACTCGGACGGATCGTTCGGGGATCTGCGATACGAGAGGAACATCGCGATCACCGCGCTCGCGTGTCTGGCGTTCATGGCCGACGGGAGCGTGCCGGGGCGGGGCCCGTACGCCGAGCACGTCTCGAAGGGTCTCGACTTCGTGCTGGCGAATGTTGCGGAGAATGGGCTGCTCGCGTCGGACGCCGCGAACGGGCCGATGTACGGGCACGGGTTTGCGACGCTGTTCCTCGGCGAGGTCTATGGAATGACTGCGGGTGGCGGCGACACTCGCCTGGCGCAGCGAACGCACGAGGCGCTGGTGAAGGCCGTGCGTCTGATCGAGGCGACGCAGAACGATCAGGGCGGGTGGCGGTACAACCCGGTGCCGTACGACGCGGATGTATCGGTCACGATCTGTCTTGTGATGGGTCTTCGTTCGGCGCGGAACGCGGGGATCGAGGTCTCTCGCGACACGATCGATCGCGCCGTCACCTATGTGCGCCAGTGCCAGAATCCTGACGGAGGGTTCAAGTATCAGCTCGACGTGGGCGCGTCGGCGTGGCCTCGTTCTGCGGCGGGCGTGGCCGCGTTGTACTACGCGGGGATCTATGAGGATGAGTCGCTGAATCGCGGGCTGGCGTATCTCACCATGGCGGCGATGCCGGGCACCGGGCGTGCGCCGCGCACGCACTACTTTTATGGGCATTACTACGCGGTGCAGGCGATGTACCTCGCGGGCGGGGAGTGGTGGTCTAGGTGGTGGCCCGCAACCCGCGAGGAGCTGCTTGCTCAACAGCAGGACAACGGCTCGTGGGATGATCGATCCGTGGGGCCGACGTATTCGACGGCGATGGCACTGCTTGTGCTTCAGATGCCGAAGCGGTATCTGCCGATCTTTCAGAAATGAACCTCTCGCTGATCATCGCGGCGTTGGCGCTCTTCTCCGGACCCGACCCGGCGAGGCACACGCTTGTCGGCGCGGACCTCTCGCGCCAGACCGTCACGCCCGAGCGGCTCGAACTCTCGGGGATGTCTTACGTGGACGCGTCGGGCGTGAGACGGACCGCGCCCGCTTCGCAGATTCTGGCCGTGTACGCCGCTTCGGGCGTGCGGGTCGCGCCGGTCGACGGGCTCCGGGCGGTGGTGACTTCGGACGGGCAGCGGCTTGTGGGCATGGTCGAGCACGTGGAGGGTGACGAGGAGACGATCGCGGTCGTGCATCCGACGCTGGGTCGGCTGCATGTTGCGCTGGATCGCGTGCGTTCGATCTCCGAGGCAAGCGAGCCGTCCCCGCTCCACCCACCGGGCGATGACACCGTGATCCTGAGCAACGGCGACCTGCTGCGAGGGTTCGTAGCCGGTCTCGCTCCGAGCGATGAGGACGATGCGTTCGCCGGAGGAACCGTGCTGCTGATCGATCTCGACACGGGGTCGCGCAGGCGGCTCGGGCTGGAGACGGTGTCGGTTGTGCTGATCTCGAACCCGCAAACCGCAGCGAGCGGCACGCGTGTGTGGCTCTCAGACGGATCCGCCTTCGGCGTGCGAGAGGCCGTCGCGGCTGGGCCGGGGCTCGTCAGACTCTCCCCGATAGATGCGGCTCGGCCCGAGACGGAATCAGAGCAGGGTGTCACGCCTGGCGATGGAACGGTGCCGGGCTCGACAGTCGTGCTGGACAACGTGATCGGGTGGATGCCGGATGCGGGGCGGTTGCGCCCGCTCGCATCGGCGAAGCTCATCGGCGTGAGTCCGGTTGAACCACGGCCATGGACAGATCAGCCCACGATCACCGATGCGGCGTCTGCGACGCTGGGCGCGCCGGATATTCTGCTGCCGGGTCCGTCGTCGATCGAGTGGGAGTTGCCCGAGGGAACGGATGGGCTCTCGTGCGAGGTCGTGCTCCCCGAGGCGTATCGAGACTGGGGCGACTGCGAGGTCGTGATCCTTGCCGGCGATGTCGGTCGCATGACTGAGCGCTGGAGGGGACGCCTCAACGCGGGCACGCCGACGCTCGCGGTTCGTCTGGACATGGCTGATCGCCCCCGTCGCATGGTGGTCCGGGTGGATCCGGGCGAGTTCGGGGCTGTTCAGGACAGGCCGACCCTGATCACGCCGCTGCTGAGGATGACGCCACGTTGAGGATGTGCGGGCTCAGCGGACCTTGAGCGTCCAGAGCGCGACGGCGACGAGAAGCACGGCGACGATCCATGCGCGGGCGACGATCTGCTGCTCTTTCCATCCCGACAGGTGGAGGGCGTGGTGGTATGGCGCGATCTTGAAGACGCGTCTGCCCGTGCCGGTCGCCATTCGGGTGGCCTTGAAGACACCGACCTGGATCGTGACGGATGCGATCTCAAGGAGGAAGACGCCCGACATCAGCAGGACCACTGCTTCTTGGCGGGTCACGATCGCGATGTAGCCGATGAGCGCGCCGAGGGCGAGCGAGCCGGTGTCGCCCATGAAGACATGAGCCGGTGAGCAGTTCCACCACAGGAAGCCGAGGCACGCACCGATCATCGCGCCCGCGACCACGCCGAGTTCGTCGGCAAAGGGAATGTGCGGCACAAGCAGGTATCGAGAGGCCTGCTCGCTGCCGGCGATCAGGGCGAGGACCAGGAGGCCGACGGAAACCGCCGCGCTGATGCCACCCGCGAGGCCGTCCATGCCATCGGTGATGTTCACGGCGTTGCTCATGCCGGTCAGCATGAGCACCGCGAGCATGATGAACGCGCCGCGTCCGAGGTAGATGAGCTGATCCGAGACATCGCCCTGGGCAGACTCATAGGTTTTCTGCAAAGGGAGGTTGAGCACGTGGCCGAGGTCGAGTGCCGCGGCGGTGTCGGCGTGATTGAAGACGAAGAACCCGACGAGCATGCCGAGCCCGAGCTGGAAGACCAGTTTCTCCCATGCGTAGAGGCCCTGGCGACTGCCGCCGCGCCGTGCGGCCGTGAGCTTGAGCCAATCATCGAACCCGCCGAGGATCGCGGTCCAGAGCATGACGATCAGTGCGAGTTGCACGTAGAACTTCGTGACATCGGCGAGCAGGATCGTGGCGATGGCGATCGCGCCGACGATCAGCGCGCCGCCCATGGTGGGCGTGTTCGCTTTGCCCTGGGAGTGGGCGCGGAGGGCCTCGGCGTCGGTGGCGCCGGTGTCGCCGATCTTGAGACGGACAAGCAGACGTATCACGCGCCGGCCGAAGAGGAGCACGATGAAGAAGGCGAGCAGCAGCGCGGCGAGGGCGCGGAACTGGATCTGGTCGAGGATGCCCATGGTCCAGTAGAGGTTGTTCGCCTCAAGCCAGTCGCGGATGTTTGAGAGCAGGACGTAGAGCATCAGGCGGTTACGCTCCGTGTCTGAGCCGGCTCGGCCGAGTGCGATCGGGGCGTGTGCTGGTCTGAGGAGGTGTGGCGAGTGGCGATCGCCTCGGCGATGCGTTCGAGGCGCATCCCTCGTGACCCTTTCAGAAGCACGACATCGCCGGGGCGAACCATGGAGGCGGCGCGGGTGGCCTGCTCGGGCGTGGAATCTGCGAGAGCCAGCACGCGGGCACGATCGCCTCGCGACGCGAGCAGATCGGCGCGGGCCGACATCATGGGGCCCACGAGCACGACGCGATCGATGCCCGACTCGCCGGCGACGGCACGGAGGACATCATCGTGAAGCGAGGGGCCGTCCGGCCCGAGTTCGAGCATGTCGCCGAGAACCAGAACCCGACCCCCGCCTGGCTTCGGTTTCAGAGCTCCGAGGGCGTCGATCGCTGCGAGTACGGAATCCGGATTCGCGTTGTAGGCGTCGTTGATCAGATCGATGTCTCCGATGCGCGTTCTCTCGAGCCGCATCGACTCGCCCCGAGCCGAGGCGAGCCCACGATGGATGTCTTCATCCGAGAGGCGCAGTCGCCGGGCGACAGCGACCGCGGCGGCGGCGTTGCACGCGTTGTGGGCTCCGATCAGCGGGATACGGAATCGAGCACGGTCGTTGAGCGTGAATTCCAGTCCGGCCTCGTCCTGCTCGACGCTCACCACGCGGATGTCTGCGGTCGACGACGTGCCGAACCTGATCATGGTGGGGCTCGATCCCGTGTCGCTTCGGAGCGATCTTGCCTTGAGCACATCATCGAGCTCGGCGGATTCGGCGGTCACGACGCCCAGCCCACCGGGCCGGAGGTGATCGAGCACACTGGACTCCTCGGTTGCGACGCCCTTGAGTGAGCCCAAGAACTCAAGGTGCTCGCGGCCGATGCTCGTGATGACCGCGACATCGGGCTGGACCACCTGAGAGAGCGTGGCAATCTCCCCTGGCGAGCTCGTGCCGACCTCGCAGACGAGGTACTGGTCGCCACGCTTGGCGCGCAGGATGGTCAGGGGAACACCGATCTCGTTGTTGAAACTCTTGATCGAGGCGGAGCCCCGCATCGCCGAGCCGAGCGCGGCGTCGATCAGACGGACGGTCGTCGTCTTTCCGTTGGAGCCGACAACCGCGATCACGCGGGTCCCTTCCAGCAGTCGGCGCCAGGCAGCACCGAGCCGGAGGAGTGCGGCCCGAGTATCGCTCACGCGGAGCACGCTCGCGCTTCCAAGCGACGGGATATCCACATCCGCTGAGACGATGACGAGCGAAGCCCCGGCATGCGCGGCCTCTGCAACGTAGAGGTGCCCGTCGGTGTTCTCCCCCTTGATGGCGATGAAGATGTTCCCGGGGTGCGCAGCGCGCGAGTCGATCGCCACGCCCGTCAGCGTCTGCTCTGAGCCCGGATCGGGACGGGCGAGCCAGGTGCCGCCCGCGGCCGCACGGATTCCATCCGGTGTCCAGAACCTTGCATGCTCGGTCAACACGTCCTCCGATCGATACGCACACGCCGGATCATCCGGCGCGGTTCTTCGTTGTTATGCCAATCGTGCCGTGAGGCATGTCGCGGCGATGACAGAGTCATCAAATGGAACTCTGTAGGTGCCGCCACGTCCATCGGGGAGTTCCTGATCGGTCTCGTGGCCCTTTCCCGCGATCAGCACGATATCGAGGGGCGCGGCGTGACGTATGGCGTGCTCGATGGCCTCGCCCCGATCGGCGTGAACGACAACGCGCGACCTTGCCTCAGGATGATCGATGCCCGCGATGATCTCGTTGATGATGTCCGATGGACGCTCGCTCCGCGGGTTGTCGCTCGTCAGGACGACGATGTCGGCAAGCTCAGCGGCGATCCGCCCCATGCGCGGACGCTTGGCGCGGTCCTTGTTTCCCCCTGCACCAAAGACGACCCAGAGGCGCGGTGCCTGCTCGCCATCGACAGGCGCCGGCAGCACGCTCCGCACGGCACGGAGGGCGTTCCTGAGCCCGTCGTCGGTGTGCGCGAAATCGACAAGAACAGTGGGGAGCGCGGCGCGCTGCGCCCGTGTGAGTCCGGGAAGGACGACGGGCTCGAGCCGGCCGCGGGGTGTTGTGCTGCCGGACAGCCCGGATGCGATGGCTTCTTTCGGCAGCCCGAGGACGTGGCAGACCGCAACGGCCTGGAGCGCGTTCATGGCGTTGTGATCGCCGATCAGCGGGCAGGTCGCGCGGATGCAGCCCCACGGCCCCTCGATTGCCAGTTCCATGCCCTTGGTCGAGCGGGCCGTGATGGTGACGCCGCACCACGTTGCGGATGCTCGCTCGCTCTCGGTCAGCTGCCTTGCGACGCAGCGTAGAAGGTGTGCGCCGCAGTCGCGCCGCATTCGTTCGTGGGCGGGGTCTTCGGCGTTCACGATCGCGAAGCCGTCGGTGGGGATCGACTCGAAGAGTGCGGCCTTCGCGGCCGCGTAGTTCTCCATCGTCTTGTGATAGTCCAGGTGATCGCCGGTCAGGTTGGTGAAGACGCCGATCCTGAAGCGGATGGCGGCCACGCGCCCCTGGTCGAGCGCGTGGCTCGATGTCTCCATCGCGCAGGCGCTGCAGCCGAACTCGACCATGGTGGCAAGCGTGCGGCTGACCTCGACGGCGGGGGGAGTCGTCATCGTCGCCGGGGCGATCTCGCGCCCGTCATCGATCTGCACCGTGCCGATCATCCCGCAGCGAAGGGATGATGCGTTGGCGATCTGGTGGATGAGATGAACGACCGTTGTCTTGCCGTTGGTGCCGGTGACGCCGACCATGGCGAGTTTGGAGGACGGATTGCCGTAGAAGCGCTCGGCCATGAGGGCGGAGACGCGAGGGATGTTGGGTGTCACGACGACGGCGACGTCCTTGCCGAGGTCGCGGTGGTGTGCGCCGGGCTCGCAGATGCCGCCCTCGCAGACTCGCGGGTCGTCGGAGACAATGGCGACCGCGCCCTGCTCGCACGCCTGGCCGACGAAGGCGCGTCCGTCGGATTTCTGGCCAGGTCGAGCGACGAAGAGGGAGCCGGGCATGACGGTCCGGCTGTCCTCGGTGACATCGCAGATACGGACAGCATCGGGATCGCCCCGGGCGATGCTGACGTCAAGCCCTGCGATGAGGTCGGACAGTTTCACGTCGCTCTCCACGTCGAACAAGCCACGCTCAATCATCGGATCGAGCGTGGTGCCTGCGCTCAATCCCCGAGCACTCGGATACCCACATTGTCTGCACACCGGGTGCGCATGTCGCGGCAGCTCACACGAGCGGCAGCACCCGGACCCGCAACCGTTTGCATGGGACCAAAGGGGATTTTCAGGGCAGGATGAGCATTGCGTCGCCGTAGGAATAGAAGCGGTAGCCGCATCGGATCGCCTCAGTGTACAGGGTGCGGACCCGTGCGATTCCCGAGCCGGGGTCACCTTCACGCTCGAAGAGGGCGGCGACCAGCGCGAGAAGCGTCGAGCGAGGAAGGTGGAAGTTGGTCATGAGACCATCGACCCAGCGGAGCCGATAGCCGGGTGAGATCAGGAGCCGCGTGTCGATGTGGGCCGGCAATCTTTCATAGACGCGATCCGTCGGCTCGGGGAGCCGATCCACCCAAGAAGCGTAGGACTCCAGCGTTCGGATGCTGGTTGTGCCGACGGCGATGATGCGTCCGGCACCGGTGGCTCGCTTCTGCATGATCTGTGCCGCCAGATCATCGCCCATCGAGCACCATTCCGAGTGCATTGGATGGTCGAGCAAGGATTCCGTCTCGACCGGCTTGAAGGTGCCCGTGCCGACATGGAGAAGGACGCGTCCCTGCTGCACGCCTTTGGCGTCGAGTCGCGCCAGCAACTCGGGCGTGAAGTGGAGCCCCGCGGTCGGTGCGGCGACAGATCCGGCAGCGCCTGCGTCGGCGTACACCGTCTGGTATCGGGCCCGGTCGCTCGGATCGGGGACGCTCTCGGCGCTCTCGCGTCGCGCGGCGAGGATGTATGGGGGGAGCGGCGTGCGCCCGATCGCGGCCAGGAGTCTGAGGTGCTCCCCGGCAGCGACCGGACGCCCCCCTACTGCCACGTCTGCAATCCAACCCCCTTCATCGCCCGAGGCACGCTCGACCAGCGTCAGCACGATGTCCGAGGGCTGATCGCTCTGATCGAGGAGGGTGAGGGTGGAGCCGGGCCTGGCGCGACGGGCCTTGATGAGCACCTGCCAGCGTGTGGTGCAGGGTGGGTTGCTCGCGAGTTCGTGGAGAAAGAGTCCCTCGACCTTGCCGCCGGTCGAGAGGTTCGCTCCGATGAGCCGTGCGGGAAGCACCGATGTGCGATTGAAGACCATCATGTCGCCGGCGCGAAGGAACTCCGGCAGATCGCGGACGTGACGATGTTGAAGCAGCGCGGGGTCGGAGCGGCTGACAACCATCATCCGAGCCGCATCACGCGGCTCGGCAGCGCGGGTGGCGATCACACCCTCGGGCAGGTCGTACTCCAGTTCGCTGGTCCGCACGTGAGACTCTGCTCCTGACATACCGGCTCCCGTTCAGGGATCGGCCGGTGTTGCATCGATGCCACACGCGCCGAAGCGTGCGAACCACGCCCGGCATCACGCGCCCCACGCCGCGCGTCCCAGAACAAGGGTCCCACGCGATCGTGTGGTGGAGGGCCGGAGATTATGGGCCGCGAGTGAACGGGCCGACGGGCGGCACGGGACTCGCACCCAAGTCTGGCGATGAGCCCCGCGATCGGGACATCCTCGGACTGTCTTGATTTTGCCCCGCATCTGGGCCGGATCGAGCATCGTCACGCGGCTTGTGAACGGGCCTCGGCCTGTCACGATCCGTGCGTCACGGAGCGCGACGCAGACTGCTTCGAGCGAGGTCCGGTCCCGTTCGCGGACTTTCTCTACCACGAGAACCGCCGCTTGGCGTTCGAGCACCCCCGCCTGGCTGTGGGGAGCGATGCAGGGGTGGGTATGGATGCCCGAATCGCTCCAGACTCGGGGATCGCGACCACTCCGACATCGCCCGAGAGCGCGCGGCGAGAGGATGCGGCGCGCAGCGAGTCTCACGCCGTTGAACAGAGGACGACGCGTCAGGGCGCGATCGTGCTGAACCTGTCGCGTCCGACGCTGGTGGCGAGGTTCATCGATCTGTACGCGTGATCGTTGTGTCACGCCGAAGACGTGGACTGCAACGCCAACGGTTGAATCTCCACCAACGATCAGAACTGCCTCTGCACCGTCGCGCCGGGGTAGAAGCGCGCGAGCATCTCGCGGTACGACAGCCCCTGATCGGCCCAGCCCTTGGCGCAGTACTGGCACATGCCGACGCCGTGGCCGAAGCCGCCACCCTCGAAGACGGCGCGATTGCCCGAGAAGAGGACCTGGAAGTTGCCGCTGTGCATGCGGACCTCGCGGGTGATGTCGGGGAGGCCCGGGACATTCTGGTTCGCCGCGAAGCGGAGTTGCTCGGCGCTGAGCGTGTAGGTCTTGCCTTTGTCGTCGGTCAGGCGGAACTTGGTGGGACGCCCCACGACGTTCTGCTCGATGGACTCAATGGACCGGATGGTGCCGATCTGGCCGACGCCGCCGCCGTTGGTCTGTCCCCAGGTGCGGACGCGCTGGCTGAGTTGGCCGAGGTCACGCTCGACGCGCCAGCGGAAGAGGGGCGAGCCCTGGCATCCGAACGCCCGCGCGCGGGCCTGCAGCGATGGTGAGCGGTTGTACTCGTACCCCGGACCGAATGGCCAGACATCGGTCGCGGCGTTGGGCTTGCCGCCGCAGGTGCTGGAGTAGTAGGCCCGGAGCGTCCGTCCGCCCTCGACAAGGACAAGGCCGCGGGTGTTGCGAGTGCCAGCCTTTGCGACTTCGAGGGTGGTGCTGCCTCCGAAGACCTGGTCGGCCGTGGTAGACTCGACATCGAACGAGCGACCGACTGCACGCGCGCGGGTGCGTTCGTGCATGGCGTACGACCGCGCGGCAATCGCCTGTGCCTCGTACGCGCCGAGGGGCCAGGAGGCGATCAGTTCCTTGGAGACGACGCCCTCGATGTACTGCTCCATGGGGAGCGTGGCAATGATGTCGAAGCGGCCCCGGCCGCCCGCGCCCCCTCCGAGATCAGACCGCTGCTTGATGACAACGCTCGACGCGTAGGGCGTGCCATCGACGCGAACCAGACCCGCGCCGGCGTTGGCGTCGGGCATGGTGATCTGCACGTCCGCGCCATCACCGAAGACGATCCGCCGGCCGTAGAGGTCGGTGAGTTCGATGCCGCCGACCCCGGCTCGGGCCTTGACGGGGGCGTTCATGGTCTCGGTCCGTCCGGCGAGCCCCCGTGCGACAAGGCGTGACGAGGCGTTGGCGGCTCCGATGTCGGCCAGTTCGACACCGTCACGGATCCGCACGCGGATGTCCGGCTCCACACCGAAGGGCCTGATGTCGGTCAGCGGCTCCGGCTTCGAGGCAGACTCGCAGCCGACGCCGAGCGGCAGAACGCCGAGTGCGACAAGGGCGGCAAGAATCGCCGTGCTGGAGCGATAGAGAAGAGATCGGCTGGTGGAACGTGCTTGCATGGTCTTCCCGGTCGTGATCGTTCTTTGGAATTTGCGCGAGGGACTCCACCGGCGGCTCCGCGTGAGCGACAGTATCATCGTCTCGACAACCGGAGTACGCCCAATGATCGCATGCACGATCGGAACGATTCGAAGCATCTTGAAGACGCGGCTTGTGCTTGGTGCTTTGCTCGCTGCTGCGGCACTGGCCGCCGCGGGGTGTCGCTCGAACAAGCCGAGTCTCAGCGATGCCCGGTATGACGGCCCGCCGATCCAGATCGATCGCACCGGCCGGGTCTATCGGCTGATCATGCAGGCACCGACGCCGGGGTGGACATTCACACTCGATCACGTCACGCCTTCTTTGGATAAGGCGACGGTCACCGTCACAGCTCGGAAGCCGGACCCTTCGTATATGTACCCGCAAGTCATTGTCACACAAGAACTTCTCACGACGGTCGAGACCTCTTTCCCGATCGATGTCTACGCCAGGACCACGGAGTTCGTGACGTCGGCGAAGGTGCAGACCTACCAGTTTCTGGGTTCCAGCGCACCCTGACGGACCGAGCGTGATACGCTGTTCACATGCCCGACCTTTCTCCGAACGCGATCGACCTGCTGCGATTGACGCTCGTGCCGGGGCTTGGCCCCGTGCTGATCTCGCGGCTCTTGAGGAAGTTCGGCTCGGCGAACGTGGTGCTCCACGCATCTGCCGCTGAGATTCGGACGGTCAAAGGAATCGGCGAGGCAAAGGCGGACACGATCGATCGGGCCCGCGCGGATCTCGAACGATTGGTCGACGCCGAATTGAGCGCGATCGCGGATGCGGGCGTGCACTTGCTGGCGTTGGGAGAGCCGGGCTATCCGATGCTGCTCGCGCACATCGACGATCCGCCGCCCGTGCTCTATGTCAAAGGTGAGATGCGGACCGGCGATCTCGATCGCGCGACGCTCGCTGTGGTTGGGTCTCGGAAGTGCTCGCATTATGGTCTGGAGCAGTCTCGCAGATTCGCCAGCATGCTTGCCCAGGCAGGTGTGACGATCGTCTCCGGCGGTGCGCGGGGCATCGACACGGCGGCGCACAAGGGCGCGATCGACGCGGGAGGCAGAACAATCGCCGTGATGGGGTGCGGGCTCGCGCGGGCGTACCCACCCGAGAACGAGGATCTGTTCGCGCGGATCGCTGAGCGCGGCTGTCTGCTGAGCGAGCTCCCTTTCCACACACCCCCCACCGCCGAGAACTTCCCCGCGCGAAATCGGATCATCTCCGGCATGTCGCACGGCACGCTGGTGATCGAGGCGGGGCATCGCTCGGGCTCATTGATCACGGCGCGTCTCGCGGCGGAGGATCACGGGCGCGAGGTCTTCGCGATCCCCGGGCGCGTCGATTCGGCACACTCTGCGGGGTCGCTGGATCTGATCAAGACCGGTGGCGCGGCGATGGTGACGGAGCCGGCCGACATCCTCGCCTCACTTCGCGACGCGACAACGTTCTCGCTTGTGGACGAGCGAGCAGCAGAGCACGCAGCTGCGTCGGATAGCGTGAGAGACGGGGGGCTCTTCGGAACGCCCCCTGGGGAGCGGAAGCGATCGCCGGCGCTGCGCGAACTCGGGCCGATCGGGCCGAAGGAATCTGCCGCGCCCGACGTGTCTGGGCTGCCAGTCGATCCCTTGGACGCGAAGATCCTCGACGCGCTCGACGCGCCGCTGACACCCGATCAGCTGGCGGTCCGCACGGAGACGCCGACCCATGAGTTACGATCACGTCTGACGATGCTCGAGATCCAGCGTCGGATTCGACGGGTCGGCACTCACTTTGAAAGAATCGGGCGGTAGCTCTCAGGGCGAGGGCTTGGCCCTGAACGCGTGGATCGCGTATCCCGGCTCTCGGATCTCGATGTCCTGCCCCTGCTCGTCGATGACGGCGATGCATTCCAAGCCGGCGCGGGATGTGATCTCTCGCCACTGTCGGAGGTCGTAGCTTCGCAGGCCGTACGCGTCGTCGAAGTGGGCGTCTCCTTTGGGGCCGCGCGCGAGCATGTGGCTGTACACCATCTCCTTGCGCTTGCCCGGGCCATCTTCGGCGGGCTCGTAGTTGACGATCTGCGTGACTTCGATGCGTCCGCGCTTGCCGCGCCAGATATCTTCCTGGGCCTCTTCCTTGCCGTACGCCGAGAGCGAGATGCCGACGACAACCACCCCGTTCGGCTTCAGGACGGCGCGGATGCCCGCGAGGTGGGCCAGCATCGCGCGATCGCTGGGAAGATGGCGGATGGTGTTGATGAGGTTGAAGGCCAGGTCGATTGATGCGGGCTTGACGTGCTCTTCGAAGCCGACCATGTCGCCGACAAAGAGATTGGCGCGACGCGAGACGCCGAGATCTTTCATGCGTGCCTTGGCGTAGCTGATCATCTCGGGGGACCGATCGAAGCCGACGACGCGCACGCCGCGCATTGCGGCAATCCGCAGATAGCGTCCCGTGCCGCAGGCGGGCTCAAGCCAGCGCATGGTGGCCGGATCGCGCGGTCCGAGAAACCGCCGTGCGATCCTGAAAAGCCCTCGCACCTCCCACTCCGTGTCGGGCCCGTGCAGGATGTCGTAGAGATCCGGCTGGCCGTACAGACCGTCGGTGCGATCCCCCTCATGGCTTGTGGGTGTTGGGGATGGGTCCGTCTTGGTCATGGGCCAGACACTTGGGCTGTTGAAGTTCAGGCGTAGCGTCCCGAGTGTCGGCGAGACAGGTAGGGCGCGAAGGCCGAAACAGGCGTATCCGAGATGATACACCGATGCAGGCCGACAACGCCATGCGAGGTCGTAGCCAGCTCCGGATGCGACGAATGTACTGAAACTGCTCCAGGTTCTGTCTGACAGATCGAACTGGATGGTGACTGAGTCTCCGTCTCTCGCGATTCCCGTCAGAACCGGACCACCACTCTGGAGAGCAGCGCCATCAAAGACATCCGTCAGACAAACCACGGGGCTCGGGTCGGGTGTGGCGAGCACCGTCGCCCCCTATCGTGACGCATGAACATTCGCGTTGCCGTGATCATTCCAGCCGCGGGATTCAGCGGGCGGTATGTCGAGGGGATGGAGGTTCCCCGCTCCAAGCTTGATGAGGATCTCGGCGGGAGGGCTGTGCTGCAGCGGACGGTGGAAGCGTTCGTGAATTACGAGCACGAAGAGGTGATGATCGGCTCGATCATCGTCGCGGGGCCTCACGATCCCGGGCAGATGGAGCGCTTTCGTGCCCGGCACGGCGACAAGCTCGGGTTGCTCGGCGCGCGCGTCGTCAGCGGGGGCGTGACGCACCGATGGGAGACGGTCCGAGCCGCGCTCGATCATGTCCCGGATGACGCGACGCATGTCGCGATCCATGATGGGGCCCGCCCGTGCGTGTCGCGCGAGTTGCTGGATCGGGTGTTCGACGGCGCAACAAAGTTCGCGGCGGTGATCCCGGTCATGGAAGTCGGCGACACGATCAAGCGTGTGAGCGAAGCACGCGTGCAGGATCCGAAGCCGGATCCGTTCGCTGCGATTCTTTCGGAAGGGGCCTCAGCGGCGCACGGGACGTCGTATCGGTGTGTGGAGCAGACGATCGACCGCACGCGGCTGGTCATGGTGCAGACGCCGCAGGTCTTTGAGCGGGGCCTGATCGTTCGCGCGTACGCGCAGCACGATCTCTCGAGCACGGACGACGCGGGACTGGTCGAGCGGCTTGGAGAACGGGTGATCACCGTGCCTGGAGAGGCACGCAACATCAAGATCACGCGACCGAGCGATCTGGCTCTGTGCAGGAATATTCTGGGCGTTCGCGAGCCGGAGGGCCGGGCGACGCACAAGAGGTTCTGAGGTGGAGTGACGGAGTCACTGAGTCACTGTCCATTCAGCGGCCGTAGCGACGGACGACCCCCTTGACGATGCCTTGGATCTGGCAGAAGCGGACGCGGATGGGCTCGAAGTCCGGGTTGGCGGGCTGGAGTCGGATGTGGTCGTCTTCTTTGTAGAACGTCTTGAGCGTGGTCGAGCCGTCCGGGAGGAGGGCGACGACACGATCGCCGTTCTGGGCGACCTGGGTGCGTTCGACGAGCACGATGTCGCCGCTGAAGATGCCCTCGTCACGCATGGAGTCGCCATCGACCTTGAGTGCGAACGTTGATTCGCCCCGGGCGGTCGGGAAGAGGAACTCCGTCAGGTCGATCTCGTCGGCATCGGGGACCTTCTCGATGGGGTAGCCTGCGGCGATCTTGCCGACGAGAGGGAAACGCAGCGGCCGCGACTCGTCCGGGACGGGGATGCCGTCAGCGATCGACAAAGAGCGTGCCTTGTTCGGTTCGCGCACCAGCGCGCCCTTGCGGATGAGAGCCTCGACGTGCTCGAAGACCGTGACCTTGCTGACGCCGATCTCGTCCGCGAGCTCCTGCATGGTCGGGGAATAGCCCCTGCGAACCCGCCAGTCGCGGATGAGCTGAAGAATGCGGAGCTGCTTCGGTGTGAGATTCATGGCGCGAACCCTCCAAGTCGGTTGCGGGAACGATCGGTGTGCGAGACTCTCCGAGCGAGGCCCTGAGGCCGCGCACGGTCATGAGCAGACGACGGCCGGCCTGGATCTGAGAGGCCAGCATCACGTGGGCGAGCGAGAGACGCCCGAGCAAGAGAACACGATCCGGCTCCGCCGGTGTTTGCCGGGACGGCGTTCCGTGCGTGCGGCACGTGGAACACCCATCGGGCACCAGATCCGCATCGACCCGCGAGAGCCGGGCAAAGCGGCCCAGCGACGGGGCGCATCGGTACTCCGAGACGAACATGCCGCCCGGGCCGAGACGCACAAGCGGCTCGTTGCCAAGAGCGTGACCACCGGCTGCCTCCGAGCGACCCTGAACGATGGAAGCAGGACCGCTGGAAGCACGTCCACTGAAAGGTCGTGTAGGAACCATGACGCCATCCCTGTGCGTGCTCGCCAGATGGCACGCCGCGAAGGGCATGCCCCGGCTTCGTCCCCGCGCGTCTTCCTCGCCGGGATGCTGAGGCATCCGGGCATGCGCGGACACGAACGATGCGAACGGAGCAGCGGTTCCACCGCAAACGTTCCGACAAGTGACGTTCGGCGATGAGACGATCGGGTCCGCTCCCAAGCCGGGCCGTGCGATCGATACGTGATGCGTTCACATCGCGCTCGCTCGAACAACCCGGTGTGTGCGTGGCCAAGATCATGCTCGCACCCCGACAAACGACACCCTTTCCATCGACCGAACTCCGAATCAGGCACGATACTTTCATGCCCTATGGTTTGGACGATGGTATCCAAGTATTATCCATACGATTCGGGTGCTGTCAAGTGTCATCGCGAAGATTCTCTGCGGTCGCCAGTCGGCGATACTCGGAGTGCGTCAGGGTGGCGTGATCGCATGATTTATGGGACTGAGGTCGCCGCGATGCCCGCATTGAGGCGTCCGCCGCTCGCGGTGTCGACGATGCTGACCACGATCCGTTCTCCCTGGAGGCGTGAGGCACCGCGCGGGAACGTGAAGCGCCGAACCGCCGAGGCACCGGGTTGGATGGAGCTGACTGCCGAGCGTTGTCGGGGGTATCCGGTGGCAAACGCCGCGATTTCGAGCGTGATGGGCTCGTTCCCGGTATTGACGATGAGGACATCGGCCGTGACATCAGGACCCGACGGGCCCGGGGAGAGTGTTGCGTTCACGTCGGCGCGGATGCCGGGCAGCCCAAGTTCGGCGATGGTGACCATGCGGATCCAGCCGTAGGCACGATCGGAGGTGACCTGCGCATCGAGGACGAACTCTTTCGGTCCTGCTTCTTCAACCGCTGAGGGGACGACGGTGATGGGGATCCGCCCCTCACCCTTGGGTTCGATCTGGATACTGCCGGAGCGTGGTGTCACGGACCAGGAGCGGTCGCGTCGGCCCTGTTCGTCTGAACCGGGGCGCGTGATGAAGTAGCGAATATCGATCGGAGAACTGAAAGGGTTCGCGATGACCAGCTCGCGTTCATGCGATTCATTGATCGCCGGGATGAAGGGCGGCTCGATCCGAAAGCCCGCGCCCAGGACGACGATCCGCTCGTCCACGCCCTCAACGATCACCGGCGCCTCAGTCAGCGGCACATCGTGCGTGCGGATTCTGTCCCCCTCGGACGGGCTGAATGGTGCGAGTGCCGAACGGTTCCCGTAGACATCGCTCAGCGTGATCTGATCGGGACCGAGATAGAGAGAGAGATTCGCCTGCGGATCTCTGCCGTCGGACCAGACCACGATAGCGCCGGTCCTCGATTGTTTGGATGAGCCCGCGGGACCGAGGAGGTAGGCGTGGATTCCGGGATTCGTCGGCAGGCGCATGATCACCCTTCGATCGACGAGGTGGGATGCGAGCCCGCTCATCGCCACGATCGCAGGGGCAGGAGCCATGTCGGGGTCATCGGAATCAGACGCGAACCATGGGTCAACCAGGCCGAAGCGGAGTCTGATACCGGCCTCGTCGAGGTCGTCGATCCGGCTCCACGCCTCGACAACCATCTTGCAGAACTGGTCGATCGAGATGTCTCGGCCGAATCGCTCGTGGTCGAGCAGGCGTGGAAGGATCGTGAGCTCGATCGGGTCGTTCGAGCGTCGATCGGTGCTGATCAGCGAGGATGCGAGGGCGTCGATCCAGGGCCCGATGCCGCCCGCACCGATCCCCTCCGGGATCGTGACAAAGAGCCCGTCGGGCGCGAAGCCCGCGAGAGCGGGTGAGACGCCCGTGGCACCATCCCACGGGATTGAGAGAATCGGGCCGGGGACGAGGTCGCCGATGAGCCGGTCGGCTCGCGTGAGCTGCGTCACCAGCTCGTTGCCGATCGTCATCGGCCCGACCGATGGGCTTCCGAAGAACCAGCGCTGGACGGACTGCCCGTATCGATCGATGAGAGGATCGATGTACGGCCTGACGATCTCGCCCTGATCCGCGATCAGTCGGAGTGTGTCGCGCGGGTCCAGGCGTGCGCGAGAGGCGAGTTCTGTGGGTATCGAGGCGAGCGAGAGTCCGACCTGAATCCCCGCCCCGAGCGATTCTGTGATGGCCCCCTCGATCGGCGTCAGATCGGACTCGATCGAATCGGCCCGCATCCCCGGCTGCCAGGCGGGAATCACGAGAGAGCCCGCCCCCGTGGAACGAGCGAACGCGGCGAGCTGGCCGAACATCGCCTTCGGAAGTGCATCGGCCAGAATCAGGAATCGCGAGCCATCCCGATCGTGGCGATCGTGAGGATCGAGCCATCCGAAGGGGAGCACCGCGGAACCGACGAACTCCCCGTCGGCAAACAGCTCCATCTTGGCCTCGAACCACCCCTTGGCAGGGAGTGTGGGAGACCAGCGCGTGCCTCCAGGCCCGCGATCGGCGTTGAATGTGATGGAATCAATCAGATGGCCATCGAGCCCGCGGACCGAGAGTCTGGCGACGAGCGACTGCCCCGTCAGGTCTCGGAGGTGTGCTCGGATCGACGGCGCAGTGTCGGATCGGACGATCCCGACCTGACCCGGCGATTGTGCGCGGTCGGGATGCTCGATGCGCAACTCCACGCGCGGGAGCTGGGTGACACGCACATCATCGAACCACGCCTCGGCGTTGAAGTCCTCCGGCCATACGACGAAGTCGGGAAGTGACGCGGACTGCCATTCCCTGGGCTGGAGCATCTCCATATCGATCTGCAGAAATGCGGCATCCGGCGATGTGCCCCGGATCTGAAGCGACTTCGATACCCACTCGCCACGCGTGCTGACGGGATCGGTCGTTCGCTCACTTCCCGGGATGACCGCGCCTGAGGCATCCAGCAGGCGTGCGGCGAGCCGGGCTCGGGCGTGCGTGCCCCCGGCGGTTCGCATGAAGGCGCTGACGCTGTAGTCCGCATCCGGGAGGACCGGGATGACACCCGGTTCGAGGCGCAGGCAGGCGGAGCCGCCCGAAACGGGCAGCCGCACACTTCCTTCGCCGGAGCGAGCGGTCTGGTAGTCGAGTTCGCCGGCGTTCCAGGGGGGAAAGCCGGGGCGAGTCGTGCCGCTGGGATCGTTCTGTGACCTGTACCAGTGCCTCGGTACTTCGAGCGGATTCGTGAGTCGTTCCTCGAAGTCAAAGTGCTTGACGACGCGTCCGGCCAACTTTGGACGAGCCGGGTGGCTCTCCGGCTCGGTGCTGTGCGCCGATGCGTGCGCGTGCAAGGGAGCTCCCAGTGCGACCAGGCACAGGATGAGTCGCACCATGGAACTCGGCGAGCGGGCGTGCATCAGATCATCTATCGGCCTGTTCCGGCCCGGTCGTGCATCGCACGCACCGTCGGACGGTGTTCGGTACGCTTTTCCCGATCTGCACCCCCGAAGCCGGAGATCCTTCCCGTGGCGCTTCCCCCGAACCATCTCCCGCACACCCCTTTCAAGCCCGATCAGGCCCCGGAGCGGGCGGCGCGTTCGTTCTACAAGGCGATGAGCCGCCGACGCTCGGTCCGGATGTTCAGCGATCGGAGCGTCTCGGCGGAGACGATCGAATGGATTATCCGTGCCGCGGGAAGCGCACCGTCCGGCGCGAACAAGCAGCCCTGGCGATTCGTGGCTGTGTCGGACCCGGCCCTCAAACGGAAGATCCGCGAGGGGGCGGAGCAGGAAGAGCGGGAGTTCTACGGGCGGATCGCGCCGCCCGAATGGCTGGCCGATCTTGCACCCTTCGGCACGGATGAGAACAAGGACTTTCTGGAGGTCGCGCCCTGGCTGATCGTGGTCTTCAAGATGATGAGGACAGACGAGGGAGGGCAGGTGTACTACGTGAACGAGAGTGTCGGGATCGCGGTCGGGATGCTCCTCGCGGCGGCGCATCACGCGGGGCTGGCGACGCTGACCCACACTCCCAGCCCCATGAAGTTCCTGGGAGAGATCCTGGGCAGGCCCGAGCATGAGCGGCCGTTCCTGCTCATCCCGATCGGCTACGCCTCAGACGACTGCGTTGTACCGGACATCAGGCGCAAACCACTCGACGAGATACTGGTCGTGCGGGCCTGACCCCGTGACTTGCCTAGTAGTACACCTTCCGGTTGTAGACGTACCACTCGAACATCAGCACGGCCAAGGCGGCGAGAAGAAGCCACGGCCAGAGGCGCCGGTCGAGCACCTTCCCCTGTTGATCCGAGGCGATGGTGCGCGAGGCGAACACGAGGCGTTTGTGCGCCCTGACATCAGACTCGAAGGCGTCGGTCATATTCGCTGCGTATGTGCGCAGCGGGCGTGCCGCGCCGGGATCGGTCGCGTTGCCCGACCATCTGACCTGGTAGAGCCCGGCGCGTCGGATCGGACCGAAGGTGATCCGGTTGTCTGGCGCGAGAACGAGCGGCGACTCGCGCTGGTCCGGCTCGATCAGGACCGGCTCGCTGGCTCCGAGCGGAATGGAATCGGAGAGCACGCCCCCGGGCCTGAGCATGCGGAGCGTGGAGGGATCGGAGCCGTCAGCACCGAGATACGTCACGGCCGACGCGCTGAAGACAACGAACGAGACGTCGAAGGGCCAGGTCGTCTGCGCGATGTCGAAGGGGACGACGATCGCACGGGCCTCGGGTGTGATGATCTCCGTGATCGAGGGACCGGTGGACATGGTGGCGAGGACCGCCACGGGATTGCCCTCGGGAATGCGCACGCGACGCGATTCGGCGATCACGGCGTTGTCGAGGACGAGGCCGCGCATCACCGGGTGTTCTCTCGCCCAATCGACGAAGAGGGCCGAGTCGCCGGGGCCTTCGTCGATCAAACCCAGCGTGCCGCCGGGAACCGCGTTGAAGACCAGCCACCTCCCGGGCGGCAGGGTCTCGCCGCGCGGCAGCCGGGGAAGCCATGAGTCCAGAATGACCACGTCAAACTCGCGTGAACGCCGCGCGTCGATCTCCTGTTGAAACTGCTCGGGCGTGAACGTCACGAGTCGCGCCAAAGGAAGCCCGCCGAGCGCGGCCTGGATGAACAGATTGCCCCGTGTCACGATCGCAACCGAGAGACGCTTCGCGGGCGGGACGATGATGGAGGCGCGATCATCGACGCGGAGGACGTCCGCGCGAGGGTCGTCATCCCCACCGGTGCGCAGGCGCGCGGTGATGACCGCGCCCTGGGGCAGATCGAGGGCGAAGACTACGCCTCCGGTCGCGGGGGCGGGGCGATCCGGAGCCCTGCCGGCCTCGGCGGCTTCAGGCGTGATCTCGGGCGCACGCTCGGTCGCGGGGAGCGTGACCGTCTTCACACCGGCGACAGCACCGTCGATCGTGAGCTCGACATCGAGTGTCCGCTCGCGGTCGTCGCACGACTGGAGCGAGATGTACACGGCAAGGCGGGTCGGGTTCTCAAAGTCCCGCTCGGCCCTGATGCTGGTGATGCCGATGTTGGCTGTGACCTCCTGCCCGACCGCGTGGTACACGACCTCGTTCTCAACACCGGGAAGGATGCGCGAGGCGTCGGCGATCGCTCCATCGGACCAGAGGTGCATCGTGACGGGCTCTCCGGCGATCAAACCCTCGATGGCCTGACCCTCAACGACGCGGCGCGGGGCGTGCGCCTGCGCGAGGCGCATCGCCTCTTCGAGCATTGAACCGCCATCGGTGGCGGCAATGGATTCGACGGCACGCTTGAGCGCTCCCTTGTCGGAGGTGAAGTTGGCGACGACCTCGGCGGTGGTGTCGAAGGCGATCACCATTGCCTCGTCGGCGATGTTGGGCTGGAATGCGTTCGCCTCGCGCAGTGACTCGATCAGGTCGATTGCCTCTTTCTTCGCGGCTTCGAGGCGCTGCACCGGGCGCGGCGCGCCCGAGGGCGAGGGCGCGTCGAGCGATTGCATGGATGCGGAGCGGTCGATCAGGATGATGTGGCGCTGGCCCTTGGTGGTTGCCCCCTTGAACTGCGGCTGTGCCAGCGCGAAGAGAGCGGCGGCGAGCACGAGCAACTGGAGAAGGAGCAGCAGGTTCTTGCGGAGACGTTGGAAGGGCGCGTTGGCCTGAAGGTCTTGAATCGCCTTCTTCCAGAGGAGCGTGGTGGAGACCTCGACGTCACGCCGCCGGAGTTTGAGGAAGTAGAGGATGAGGAGGGTGGGGACAGCGATAGCCGCGGCGATCGCGCCGACCCATGGGGTGAGCCAGGTCATCGGAGCAGCCCTCTCGTCTGGAGGTAGTCGAGGATCAAGGCCTCGACGGAGAGGTCGCTCTGCACGGTGATGGCGGTGATCTCGCGCCGAGCGCAGAAGAGTCGGAACTGGTCGCAATACGCCGCGAGATTCTGCTTGTACTTCTTGATGAGCGGGGCGGAGATCGTGACCTCCGCCATGTCGCCATCCTCCACATCTTTCAGGCGAAGGTCGCCGGCGATGCTGGGATCGACCTCTTGCGGGCTGAGCACCTGGATCGCGAAGACGTCGTAGCCGCGCCCAACGAGCAGGCGCAGGCCGGTTTCGTATCCCTCCTTCATGAAGAAGTCGGAGAGGACGACCATGACGCCCCGGCCGCGGCGGGTGAGGGAGATGCGCTTGGCGGCCTCGCCGAAGTTGGTGGGGCCTTCGGGCGTCAGGCCACAGAGGAACGAGCCCATCTCCAGGGCGCGGCGCTTGCCCCGCAGATCGCGGATGGATCCCGAGATGCCGCCCTCGGCACGGGGCCCGCCTCCGATCGCTGTCGCGGCGACGCGGTTGTAGTTCACCAGTCCAAGATACGACAGGGCCATGGCGGCCTTCTGCATGAAGATGAACTTGTTGGGCTCGCCGCAGTCGCTGGAGGCGGACGCGTCGATCACGACGTGGAGGGAGAGGTCTTCTTCTTCAAGGAACAACTTGAGGAAGAGACGGTCGAGTCGCCCGAAGATGTTCCAGTCGATGTGGCGGAGGTCGTCGCCCGAGACATAGGGACGGTGATCGGCGAACTCGACGGACTCGCCGCGTTTCTTGGAGCGGCGCTCGCCCTTCATCTTGCCGGCGAAGATCTTCTTGGAGGCAAGGTCGAGCTGCGCAACCCGCGCGGCGAGGCGACCGTCGAGCAGGTCGTCGATGGAGGTGGGACGGGAGATGGTTTGGGTTCTGAGCATGGTTCAGACTTTGAACGCGGAGGACGCGGAGGAACGCGGAGGGGAGGGGGGGTTGGAGAATGAATCAGGCAGTCTCTGGCGAGGATCCGTATTCACGCGCCGGTAGATTCCTTGTTTGAGATGCGGAACATTGAAGTTGATCAACAAACCCAGCGGCATCCGCGTGACCCGCATGTAGCTCACCAGCTGCGCGAGGTGGATATCGTTCACACGCTCGATCGCTTTCAGTTCGAGCACGAGCACATCGCCGATGACAACATCGAGCACTTGCTCACCGATGCGGCGCCCCTTGTAATCCACGCCGATCGATACCTGCCTCTTGAACGGAACACCGCGGCTCTCCAGCTCGCATACCAACGCCTCTTCGTACAGCTTCTCAAGTAAGCCAGGCCCCAGGACGGTGTGGACATCCATGGCAGCGCCGATGGCGGCGTCGGTGTATCGATTCCAGAGCGGTGGCACCTCATCCATCGCCCCGCCGGGTCTCGCATTGTTGTGAACGTGCTCGCCCATTTCAGTGCTCTTCTCCGCGATCCTCCGCGTCCTCCGCGTTCACGACCTCCCGCGATTCCTTACGGCTTCCGCGTCAGGACTTCCTTCACGCCCCATGCGTTCGGATCTGCGGCGGCTTTCTTGAGGAGCCCGCGCATCGTCTCGGGATCGGTCGCCGTCACCGTCCCCGCGCCGCTGGCGAGCGGGGCGGCGACGATCGCGCTGCTCAGCTGCTGCTGGCCGGTGAGCCATGCCGCGCTGAGCCCCTGGTGCTCCATGGTGTCGCCGCTGACCTTGACGAGGCCGTAGTGGTACACGGGCGAGGCATCGTCGCTCATGCGCGAGGAATCGCTCATGGGGATCTCGATGATCGAGCGGCCGCCGATGCTGACGAGCACGCCCGTGTGCTCATTGCCGTCTCGATCCTTGATGCGGAGCCCGCCGCCAGGCGTTTCGCGGATCGTGAACGTGCGCCCGTCGGTCGTGACCCACGTCCCCGCGATGCTGGAGGCGCTCACGCGCTCGGACTTGGCGAAGACCGGGCTGGGCGACGACCCGCACCCTCCGGCGAGGATGCTGAGTCCGATGATGCCACCCGCGATGATTGCTCGATTCATGGCCTGCTCCTTCTCTGCGAAACTCCGCTCTCTCAGCGACCTCTGCGTTCTCTTCGCTTCCTGATCACGCCCTCGCTCTCGCTCGGGCCTCATTCACACCCCCACCGCCGCCAGCGGCTGCGTGGGCGTCTTGGCCATGATCTCCTTGACGATGGTGTCCGGGTCGACACGATCGGCCTCGGCCTCGAAGTTGAGCAGGACGCGATGGCGGAGCGCGAGCGTCGCGATCTCCTGGATGTCCTTGTAGGAGACGTTGTAGCGCCCGTCGGCGAGGGCCTTGACTTTGCCGCCGAGCAAGAGCGCCTGAGCCGCACGAGGCGATGCGCCGCAGCGGACGTAGCGGTTGGTGATGCCGCCCTCGCCTCCCGCGGCGTGCTTTCCACCGGGATGCGTCGCCAACACCAATCTCGCCGCGTACTCCTTGACGTGCGGCGCGACGACAACGCCTCGGACCAGCTTCTGAGCGGCGAGGATCGCGGGGCCGTCGATCACGCGCGAGGGCTTGGGGTTCTCCGTGCTTGTCGTGCGATCAAGGATCGTCATGAGCTCGTCGAGTTGCGAGTAGCCGACCACGATCTTGAAGATGAAGCGGTCGAGCTGTGCTTCGGGCAGTGGATAGGTGCCCTCCTGCTCGATGGGGTTCTGCGTGGCCATGACGAAGAACGGCAGGTCGAGCTTGTATGTTTGACCCGCGACAGTGACCGATCGCTCCTGCATCGCTTCCAGAAGTGCGGACTGGGTCTTGGGCGTGGCGCGGTTGATCTCGTCAGCGAGGACGATCTGGGCGAAGATCGGTCCTTTCTGGAACTGGAAGCCGCGCCGCCCGGTGTCGGCATCCTCCGTCACGATGTTGGTACCGATGACGTCCGCCGGCATGAGGTCGGGTGTGAACTGAACGCGGTTGAATGAGAGGTGGAGCGTCTCGGAGAGCGTGCGGATGAGCAGGGTCTTGCCCAGACCGGGAACGCCTTCGAGCAGCACGTTGCCACCGGCGAAGAGCGCGATGAGGACGCCGTCCACGACATCCTTGTGGCCGACAACCACCTTGCCGATCTCGGTGCGGAGCTGCTGGAAGGTCGCCTTGAACTTGTCGCACTCGGCGCGGAGCTCCGCGGGAGTCTCGGGAGAGGGGACGCTGCTGTTCGCCATGATTCACGCTCCGTCCTGTGTGCCGAACGGTGTCCGGCGGTTGGTCTTCTCTGGTCAATCCTGCTTCTTGTCGTCGCGCGGACGCGACTGGTCGTCGATCTGTTCCTGGGCTCGCTTCTTGGCCTTCATCAAGGCGGACATGCCCTCTTCCGCGCTCTTGATCTCGCTCGCGCCCGCGCGGGGCTTTGGTTTCTCGCCCGGCGCGTCGGTCGAACGGATGCTCGACAGAGGGCTGGAGGCGTCGGGCTTTGTGCCCGGGCCGCTCTCGAACTTGCGTGCCGCGACGTCCGCGATGGGCGTCGATGCCGGGTCGGCGGCGCGCTCTGTCCGGTTCCCTCGGTCCGCTTCGCTCATGCGTTCGCGTGCCTTGTCGCGAGCGGCCTGCAAGGTCCCGATCTGCGCCCCCTGCTTCACGCTGGAGGCGCCGAAGAGCCCTGCGATGCGCCTGGCGATCGCGTGGGGATCGATCCGGACACGGCGCACGCCGACATCCGCCAGAAAGAGCGCGATGGAGCAGATCGCGAGCGTCAGCCAGATCGGGGTCGTCGCGACAGGCATGCTGATGTCATCCCGCCTCCAAAGCTCCGCCTGACGCGGGTCGTATGACAGGACCTTTCCGCCTGTCATCTCCGCGATCTGCCTCAGAAGCGGCGCGTTGTCGCGGATCGCGCGGAACTCATCGGCGAAGGGCCTTGTGATCGCCGCCTGCACGGTTCCCTCGATCATCGGCCCACCTTCTTCGGGGCGAGCGGCGTACCTCAGCCCGAGCAGATAGGTTCCCGCCTGCTCGGTCGGCACACGGGCCTCGTATCGCCCCGGCCCGATCTGCTGCACCTGAACGTCCTGGCCTCCGCCATCGGGCAGGGCAAGGCGCCCTCGGAACTGCGCAAAGTTGAGCCGCTCGCCGTTCTGGTCGAGCGCGTCGATCGAGATCAGCGTCTGATCGCCCCTGTTCTCCGTCGTCACGCGCACGTTGGCGGATCCTGAGGGGCGCATCGCCCAGCGGATGTGCTGCTGCCAGAACTGGTTGAAGCCCGGCCACGCCACCCACGCAGGGCTCCATCGCGATGCCGCATCCGAAGTGAAGGCCACCGAACGCCCCAGCCCGAACTGCCATTGTGCCGCGATCGGGTCGTTCTCCTGTCCGCGCATCGTCACGACGCTCAGACCCTCACGATCCGCCGTGACCACATACCCCGAGATCGGCGGCACGCCCGAGATACCGCGCATCGTCTCGGCGGCGGCATCGACGATCCGCGGCGCGAACGCCTGGCCCTCCCAGATCAGCGAGCGACGGATCGTCTGCGCCTCCTTGATGAAGATCTGGGGGAGCGTTGCGAGGGCCGCCTGGGTTGTGATCTCGTAGTGCTGGCCACCGGTGTCGCGCGCGATCGTGCTCATCCGGGCCGTATCGGCTGGTGAATGTGGGAAGACGCCGACGGTGCTGACAGAGATCCTCGCGTCCACAAACTTCTGCAAGAGCGATCGCGGCGGCAGCGTTGGATCGCCGTCGGAGATCATGATCACGTGCTTCTGGCCCGCCTGAACCCGCAGCAGGCCCTGCAACGCCAGATTGAACGACGGCGAGAAGTCCTGCATATCGCCGAACTGCAAGCCGTTGATCGCCTGTTTGATCTGGCTCTTGTCGCCCAGTTCGACCAGCGGATGCACCCAATCGGTCGCGTTGCCCCATGAGTACTCGATGATCCCCGCGAGATCGAGGCGAGAAAGAGCGTCAACCGCGGCGTTCGCGACCTGCTTGCCGTAGAACACGCCCTGCGGCATCTCGACAGAGTGGATGATGAGCACCAGCGCACCGCGCGGCATCTGGCGCTTCTGTGGAGGATCGAGGCGAACCGGCAGGACCTCTTCGATCGGCGAGCCGATCCACCCGCCCGCACCGAACGAATCCGGTCCGCCGATCATGACGAGCCCGCCGCCCGAGTCGTGGACGTATTGACGCATCGCGACCTGCTGCGCGAGCGTGTACTCGTACGCGTTCTGGTTGATCAGGACCACGGCGTCGAAGCCGTTGAGTTCCGTGAGCGAGCCCGGGAACTGCTCGGACGGGATGATGCGCGCATCGATCCGACCGGCTGCCATCGCCTCAACAAACGGCCTCGACTCCTGCTCGCTGCGAGAGACGAGCAGCACCCGCCCGCGCCCCGCGACGAAGGACACCGCGAGCGCCCGGTTGTTCTCCATGATCGCATCGCCCGACGCGATCCCCTCGCCGGCCAGCGGCTCGAAGATCGCCTCGAACTCCTGCGGCCCTGCGGCAAAGAGCGTCAGCGGGATGACCTTGACGTTCACGCCCGCGGTCAGCGACACCGGCATCGAAAGATCCGGCGTGTCCGGATCGAGATCGATCTTCGTGCCGTTCTGCATGATCGATAGAAGCCCGTCGACGGGCGCGGTCGCCGTCATCACCACCTTGACCGCGACCGTCTCGCCCATCCGCGCCGTCGCGGGAACCACCAGACGCTCGACGATCACCTCGCTCTCGTGCTCGTACACGATCGGCACGACATCGATCGGAACGCCCGCGGCCCGCGCTGCCTGCGCCGCCTGCAGAAGCGAACCAGCCGTCTCGTTGCCGTCGGAGATCAGCAAGAGCCGGTTCGCGGCATCCTTCGGCATCACCGCCATCGCCAGACGAATCGCCGAGGCAAGATCGGTCCCGTCCAGTGGCCCCGTGTCTTTGCGATCCACACCTTGCACCTGCGGGCGGGGCAGATCCTGCACCCGGGCATCGCGGGCAACCGTGATGACGCCCAGCCGGTCGCCGGATTGTTTGTGAAGCTGTGCCGCGTCAGCGATGAAGCGGTCCATCTGCGCGACCAGGGGCGTGGGGATCGAGCGGCTTGCATCCAACACGGCAGTCACGCTCACGTCCTTGCTGGTCCTGCGTGTCTGCGGCTCCGAGAGCACGAGCACGAGCAGCGTGATGAGCAGCAGGCGAATCCCGATGGCAACCTTCCGAGAGGCGGAACTGAGACCCGAGAGATTCCGTCGCGCGATCCAGAGCGCGAGCGCGACCAGCACAGGGAGAAGTATCAAGAACAACGGAGAATCGAACTGGACCGGGCCGAGCGTGATCGATGCGAGCGGACTCACGCCTGCACGCCCGATTGCGTGAAGCCCCGTCGCGTGATGGATCCACGAGCCATCCATCATCGCCCCCCCTTCTGGTCGGGCGCTTGCATCGCGCCGAGAGAGGCGACCTCGGTCGCGCGCGGCTGCCCCGGACGCGGAGCCCGGAACGCCTGCACGCGGTTGTTCCCGGCATCGAGCACAAACGCCGTGCGCCCGACCATCGCGATCGACCAGGGCGTGACGAGTTCGCCCGGGCCGCGCCCCGGCTTGCCGTAGGTCCGGATCCCGCGCCCGGTGCGCATGTCGATCCGCTGGATGCGGGCGTTCTCATACTCAACCACGAGCGCGGTGCCGTCGTCCAGGAGCGCGATGCTGTACGGATACTTGAACTGCCCGAGCTTGCGCCCGGCGGTTGACGGCGAGCCGATCCACGCGATCAACTCGCCCTCGAGCGTGAACCTGCCGATCCTGTGGTTACAGGCATCGACCACGATCAGTTCTCTGGCTTCCTCGTCGATCACGAGCGCCTGCGGACGGTTGAACTCGATCCGCGAAGGGTCCTCGCCGGTGCCGAACTCGCCGATGGAGAAAAGAAACTCAAACCGCTCGTTGAAGACACTCACCCGATCCGACCCGCCATACTCCGAGACGTAGATCCGAACTCCCAGAGACGGATCGGCAACAACCGCCACGTCGGTCACATAAATAAACTGCCCCGGCCCGGTGCCGTACGAGCCGAACTCCGCAACGATCCGCACCTCGGAACCCGGATCGCTGCCCGGCTCATAGACAAGAACACGGTGCTCGTGCGTGTCCGCGACAAACGTCAGAGGACGCCCGTCGAACACCGCGCATGTCACGCCCACGGGCATCCCATTCGCATGGCGCGGCGTCTTCCACTCGGAGAGCGGCGCACCGGTCTGGGCGTCCAGCCGCTGGATCCGTGCCGCCTTGTCGATCACCCAGAGCGTCGATCCGTCGGTGTCGAGCGCGCGAGGTGTGGCAAACTGACCGGGCCAGATACCGACAGAGCCGATGGTTGCGACGACGTCGAGAGGTCGCGCATCTGTTTCAGGATCCGACCCGCATCCTGAGAGAGCCAGTGCCGCCAGCGCAGCAGCTACGCACGCGATTGATGAGGAGGGCGCACGCGTCAGACACGTGGGCGGTTCCCGGGATGGATCCTCGCGGCCTCCCATCTGCATGGCCGTCATCTTACGATACCTCGCCGCTCGTTCGCTTGGCCCTCTCCGCGAGCATGAGCAACCATCCGATGACGGCGGTGAGAAGGATCCCGGAACCCACGATCCACGCGGCAGCCGCGGACATCTCTTCCATACGGGCAAAGTGGAGGTAGTTGAGGATCTGGCGCGCGAGGTTGCCCGTGCCCGGGGGCTGAACCACGATCGTCGCCTCGATTTCGGTGAACGAGAGCATGCCCGAAGCAAGCCCCGACGCAGCAAGAATCGGCAAGTTCAGAAGCAGGCCTGTGCGAGCGAAGCCCGCGAGCGTCTCCGCGCCGTCCGCCCGGCGAAGGTCCCGTAGGTGCGGATGCTCCATGCGGACCATCGCGCACCCGGCGATCGCGCCGATCCACCCGAAGCGGCAGGCGTGGGCGAGTACCTCGATCATCATGCCCGAGGTGACGAACCCGCTGGAATCGAGCCGGTTCCAGCCGCTGACAAGCCCCGTGCCGATGAGAACTCCCGGGGCGAAGCCGAGCATGAGCATGACGCGAACGAAACCCTTGCCGAGGGATGCCGCCCACGATCGTGAACCGATCGCCACACCGGTCGCGATAGCGATCAGGGCGATGATCACGCCGGTAGCTGTCGCGAGACCTAGCCCGTGGAGCACGCCATTGCCGCTGATTCGCCAGAACCGCATCAGCGATGCCGAATCTCTGGTCGCGTTCACAAGGAGGGCGGCCGGGATGATCACCGAGAGCGATGTCGCGCCATAGAGCAGAATGCTCTGGCGGAGCGAGACACTGATGCTCGAAGATGTCGCGCGGTTCCCTGTCGCCCAGTCGGACGCACGCCCGCCGAGCCACCACCCAGCGACAGCCGCGAGAGTCCAGAGCGGCCACGCCGCCAGAAGTGCCCGCCATGCCTCGCCGGGGGGCGAACGGTCGAGCGCAAGCCAGACCGAGATGGCGAGCGTTGGCACATTCGCGACGTGCAGCGGAATCGCCGTTCCCATCACGAGGATGCCGATCGTGACGAGAGAAAGCAGGATGCTCGGGCGAAGCAGACGGACCACGAGCCACCAACGGGCCGGGCCGCGTGCCGATTCGAGCCGCAGCATGTAGAAGAGATCGGCGTCGAGTCTGCGTATGTTCGCGGTCACCAGGACCGCGGCCAGTGGCCAGAGCCAGAGCGTCATGCCCAGGATGGCAAACCCGATGTTCGCAGCGCGCCCGACATCACCGGCACGGGTCCCCGGAAGCGAACCGATCCAATCACCGAGCCAGGACCCCGGCGCGCGGAGCACGCTCCACCCCGAGTACGACAGATACGCGGGAAGCATGAGCGGCAGCAGCACCGCCATGTGCGAGAGAAGACCGGCCCCCCGAAGGCCGCGTGTCGTCCACGCCACTGCCAAGCCCAATCCGGTCGCACACAAGCCGACAGCTGCCGATGCCAGCAGAGAGTTGAGCACCAGCGGACCCGTCCGGGGAAGGATCAACTCCAGCGCGCCGGGCACCGTCCCGACTGCCGGATCCCGAGGGATGAACGCGAGGATCAGGGGCGCAACCGCCAGTATGACACACCCCGCGAGCACGATCGCGCACACCCTCGCAAAGCGGGGCACACGGCTACCAGCACGCTCTGCCGAGGCGCCTTCGAACTGGTCCTGCCCGTCTGACATAAGGCGAGTCTACCCGCCGCCGACGACGATTGGGGCATTGTCAGGTGTTCGCCGCTGGTTGCGTCTTCGCGTATCATGCCCGTCCTCCGACCGGCCCGAGCGTGGCGTACCCGTTCGGCGTCCGTGCGAATCTCGCGGACCCTTACACATGATCGACATGAAGAAATTAGCCGAGTTGGTCCAGTTGATGACCGACAACGGTCTTACGGAACTGGAACTTCGCGATGAGAACGAGGCCGTCGTTCTGAAGCGCGGCCAGTCTGGTGTCCAACTCCCCCCCCACCTGATGGCGCCTCAGATGATGATGCCGATGGCGATGCCGGCATCGGCACCCGGACAGGCGGCCGCGGGTGGCACCTCGGCTCCCTCCTCCGACGCCGGCCTTGTGGCCATCGAGTCCCCCATGGTCGGGACGTTCTACTCCGCCTCGAACCCGGACTCCCCCCCCTTCGCGAAGGTCGGCTCGCAGGTCGGCCCCGGCTCGGTCGTCTGCCTCGTTGAGGCGATGAAGGTCTTCAACGAGATCAAGTCCGAGGTCTCGGGCACTATCGAGCGGGTGCTGGTGAAGAACGGCGATGCGGTCGAGTTCGGGCAGAAACTCTTTCTCGTCAAACCATAAGACACTCACCACGGAGAACACTGAGAACACGGAGAAGGAGCAGGAGCATTTCTCTGAACCGATCTGCCTTTCTCGTCTTCAAGACATTCCTCTCTTTCTCTTCTCTGTGCTCTCTGTGTCCTCTGTGGTGAACGCCTTTGCCTTCATTGCCTTGGAGCGTTCATGTTCAGACGTATCTTGATTGCCAACCGCGGCGAGATCGCCCTCCGCATCATCCGCGCGTGCCGCGAGCTGGGCGTCGAAGCCGTCTGCGTGTACTCCACCGCCGACAAGGACGCGCCGTACCTCAAGCTCGCCGATCGCGCCATCTGCATCGGTCCGGCCCCGGCCCGCGAGTCCTACATCAATATCCCGAAGATCATCGCTGCGGCTGAGATCGCCGATGTCGACGCCATCCACCCCGGCTATGGCTTCCTCTCGGAGCGAGCTGACTTCGCGCAGATCTGCCGCGACTGCAAGATCGAGTTCATCGGCCCCTCCCCCGAGGCGATGGCCAAGCTGGGCGACAAGGTCGAGTGCAAGCGCACCGCCAAGGCCGCGAAGGTTCCGATCTTCCCCGGCTCCGAGGGCGCGATCGAGGACGAGGAAGAAGCGGTCAAGGTTGCTTCCGAGATCGGATATCCGGTGATCATCAAGGCATCCGCCGGCGGCGGCGGGCGCGGGATGAAAGTCTGCCACAACGAGGCGACCCTCCGCACCAACCTCCGCATCGCCAGCCAGGAGGCACTTGCTGCCTTCGGGAACGGGGCGGTCTTCATCGAGAAGTTCCTGGAGCACGCCCGCCACGTCGAGGTCCAGTGCCTCGGCGACAAGCACGGGCACGCCATCCACCTCTTTGAACGCGACTGCTCCACGCAGCGTCGCCATCAGAAGCTCATCGAAGAGGCCCCCGGCCCGCTGATCGACCGCAAGAAGCGCGACGCGACGTGCGAGGCCGCGGCACGCCTCATCAAGACCGCGGAATACTCGGGCGCAGCCACCGTCGAGTTCCTGATGGACGAGAAGCAGAACTTCTACATGCTCGAGGTGAACACCCGCGTGCAGGTCGAGCACCCGGTCACCGAGATGATCACGGGCGTTGACATCGTGAAGATGTCGATCCTCGTCGCGTCGGGCGAGCCGCTGCCCTACAAGCAGAAGGACATCGAGATCCGCGGGCACGCGATGGAGTGTCGCATCAACGCCGAGGACCCTGAGAAGAACTTCATGCCGTGCGCGGGGCGGATCACGACCTTCGAGCCCCCGGGCGGGCCCGGCGTGCGTCTCGACACGCACGTCGTCACCGGGTACACGGTTCCGCCGAACTATGACTCGATGATCGGCAAACTGATTGTGCACGCCGATGATCGCGAGCAGTGCATGAACCGCATGGCCCGCGCCCTGCGCGAGTTCAATGTCGGCCCGATCAAGACGACGATCCCGCTCCACCAGCGCCTGATGGAGAACGCCGACTTCCGCAAGGGAGGCGTGGACATCCACTATCTGGAGCGACTTCTGAAGTAAGACGCCCGGATCTCACCTTCGTCTCTTCCACTTCATAGAGACGCGAGAAGGCCTACCGCGCCGATCACGCGAGTGCTCGCAGCACAACAATAGTGATGTCGTCGGGTCGAGGCATCAGCCCGGCGAACTGCCTGACGGTCCACATCAGGTGTTCGAGAATCCGCGCTGCAGTCAGAGAGCCATCGGCCTCTCTCGCGACAAGGTCCCGCACCGCGTTCTCGAGCCGCGTCCGCCCGAGTTTCTCACCCGCAAAGTTCCGCACATCCATCAGTCCATCGGTGTACGCAACCACGATATCGCCCTTCTGGAGCTGGAAGGGGATCCGCTCGTACGACTCCGCCGCGTCGATCCCAAGAACCAGCCCGCCCCCTCGCAACTCCGTGACATCGGGCGGCGTGCCCGGTGTCGCGCGCCTGATAAGGAAGGGCGGCTCATGCCCGGCGGAGACATACGTGAGACGCAGCGACTGCGGATCCACCACGCCGTACCACGCGCTGGCGAACTCGCTCTCGAGCGTGTCGCGGCAGAGCGCGCGGTTGACCCGGCGCATCACCTCATCGATGTGGTACACGTCCTGCACGTGCGCTCGCAGCGTCGCTCGAACATGCGACATAAGCAGCGCGGCAGCGATCCCCTTCCCCACCACATCCCCCACCACCATGCCGATCTGATTGCCCAGCTCGAAGACGTCGTAGAAATCGCCTCCGAGCTCAAGAGACGGCTCGTACCGAGCCGCGATGTCAAGACCCGGCGCGGTGGGCAGCGACCTGGGCAGCATTCTGCGTTGCACGTCGCTCGCGATCGAGAGCTGGCGCTGCACGATCTTCTCGTGGTCCTCGATGCGGAAGAGCCGCGCCTGGTCGACAGCCGCGGCTGCCTGATTCCCGATCGAGCGGATCAGTCGCTTATCCCATTCGTTGAAACATCGCGGGCTCTTGCCATAGAGCCGGATGACGCCGATCGGCTTCCCGCGAACCACAAGCCCTGCGCAGATGAAAGAGCGAACCCCCTCCGAGCGCACCTGCTCGGGGATCAGGACGCGTTCATCCTTCAGCAGATCTTCGGATGTGACGGCCTCGCCCCGGAGCGCGAGCCGATCGAACTCTCTTGCCTTCGAGAGAGGAAGCGGGCTGTGGATCCACGCCGCGCTCAGCCCGCTTGCCGCCGCGTGCCGAAGGTCCTCCTCGCTCTCTTTCGCGACGCCGTCCGCGTTCTCCGGGAGAAGCACGACGTTGCCTGAGTCGAGCTCGAGCGCGTCGAGCGCGGACTCGAGCGCGATCTGAAGGATCTGCTCAATGCCGCCTCTGGCCTGTACGAGCAGGCCGCTCAGGCGGTAGAGCGCGCCGATCTCCTTGATCCTGTGGCGAAGCTCCTCGTCATCGTTGCAGAGCTCCGACACGGCCGCCGCGACCAACTCGAGTGCGTGCGTCGCCTGCGTGCGTGCATCGGTGCTCAGATGCGGGATCCCAGCACCCATGACGATCGATCCGATCGACTGCTCGCCGAGGCGCAGCGGTATCGAGACCTGTCCCTCCTCCTGCACAGGGGGCTGCTCCAACACCCGCCACGGTCGATGCAGGTCGCCGGGAACAATCGATCTGCCGGCCTCGTCCCGAAGGTCGATGCGAAGTCCGATCAAATGAGAGAGCTCAGCGCACAGTCTGGCGAGCGAGCCGTCGCTCAGAAACTCGCGAATCGAGCGTGCCCCGGGAGCACGACCCGCGGCCCGTCCCATCGTGACCTGATGTATCAATGAAGGATCAACCGCCAACCGGGTCTCCCCCCGCCTCTTCGGCGGGTGCGGCTGGGCGTGTCGGGGCTGTTGAAGAACGATCCATGAGCGGTCTCCACACACGACGCACGAGCTCGACGAAGCGCGAGTCGATCGGCCTTGATGTTGTCGAGGCAAGCCGCTCGATGGCGGCGAAGCCCTCTTCCATGGCTTCGCGTCGAGATGTCTGGTAGCCAATATACGCGAGGAGCACCGCAGACTCGTACCCGAGCCGGTCCTCGCTGCGCGTGTTCGCGCGCAGTTCTTCGATGATCTCGTCGCAACGCGCCGCCGACGGTAGCAACGCCGGACCGTAGCGCTCTCCGACGGCTGCAGGGTTCGCGCCGAGTGTCATCCGAAGATTCAGTGCCGCGGACAGGTACATGCCCGCGCCCAGCTGCGCGTGAACCCGGCCGATCGAGGCCGCAACATCCCCCGGCCGAAGCGTCAGCGACGTTGAGAATGACTCTTCCGCATCGAAGTACCGCCCCTCGGCCAGAGCCCGCTCGCCGCGTCGCATGCGCTCTCCGAACGCACCGAGACGACCCTCGGCGGTCAGAAGCAGCTCGTTGGTCTGCCCCGCCTGCTTCAGAATCATGTCGATCGTCCGCTGGCTGTAGAGACGCACAGGGTCCTGCGCAGTCGGATCAACCGGCAGACCCTCCGCGCCAAGATTCGTCAGCAGCGTCGAGGCCGCATCGTTGCTCCCCTCAAGGGTCGCCCGGATGTCCTCGAGTTGCTTCTGCCAGTTCTCAAGATCGCCCGCAGGACCCGCAGCGGAAGCGGTACCAGTCTGTTCTTTGTAACGATCCATCAGCGCGTCATACGCGGTCTTCGCGGGCGCAACCGCCGTGCGCGGCGATGCTGGGTTCGTCAGCCCTGCCTGTGTCGAGACCATCGTCGTCGGAGAACCGGGCGTCGCCGAACGAGGGGCCGCGTTGTTCGAGCCCGTCAAGACCGGTAGTGGCTGGCCGTCGGGACCCGTCGTGCTGGAGCGCACCCCGCGCAGACTTGACGCCGTGAGACTCGTCACAGAGCCGTCTTGTTCACGACGCTGCCCGATCAGAGAAGGCGTAAACGACTGGCTGGTCGAATATGCGGATGTGGAGCGAAGAGACCCGACACCCAACTGCGGTGAAGAACCAACGCTCTGCGTGTCACTGAAGTCTGTCCGGAGATCCACAACATCCGCGCTCCCGATCCCGCGCGGAGATGTGCGGCGAGAACCCGACGAATCGAGCCCCATGATGTCCGTTCCCATCGATCCCGACCCCGCACGCCGGACGAGCAGCCCGCCCTGGTCGCGGGCGGTAAAGCCGCTTGTACTCTGCGATGCCCCGGAACCAGTCGTCGAGTTCAGCTGTGTCTGCAGCCCCGCAAGCCCTCGGGACGCCCCGCTGTTGAACCCGCCCGCGAAACTCGCGTCTCGCCTGAACGTGAAAATGTCCTCTGATCCCAGTGAGCCACGGAAATCAGATGAGCCCGTGTACCCGACATCACCCCTGAACGACCTGCCCCCCGCGGCATTGCCCGTCACAACAGCATTCCCCTGCTGGACGCGCTGGTAAAACGCCCCGCGGGAGTTCCCGGCGTTGTAGTTGGATTGCGTGTTCAGACTGCGATCAAGCCGCCGACCGTCACCGAGTGCGTTCTGGGCGTGAGCATCGGAAGCGGACCATGACAGGGCCAACCCGGATAATCCGATGAGGAACAGTGCTTTATGTCTCATCATCGTTCTCCGTATTCGCTCAGCATCCACAGCGCTCAGACACCACACCCCCCACTTTCATATCTTCGTCGCGCAGGGAGGACTGTGTTCGCCAATCACACGATTGTATCGACCATACTCCCACATCAGCCCCTCCCGTACACTCTCTCCATACCACAGCATACCGCTCATTTTCCGAACACGCGAACCGCCCCTACCCCCTTCCTTCTTCCGGGTCGTGTGACCGATTCCATACCATTCCCGGACACCCCATGAACACCGCGCCCGGCCTTGTACGCCGAGGCATGACAACCGAGGAACTCGCATGCCTTCAAACCCCCTTTACATCACCACCCCCATCTACTACGTCAACGACAGACCCCACATCGGGCACTGCTACACCACGCTCGTCGGCGATGTCGCCGCCCGCATGGCCCGCCTCATCGGCCGCGACACCTTCTTCCTGACCGGGACCGATGAGCATGCCGAGAAGGTCGTCGCCTCCGCCGCCCAGCGCGGCCTGACCCCCATCCAGTGGGCCGACCAGAACGCGGCGGAGTTCCGCGCCGCGTTCAAGGCGATGAACTTCTCCAACGACGACTTCGTCCGCACCACCGAGGATCGCCACATCACCCGCGCCTCGGCGTACATCGAGAAGCTCGTCAAGACCGGCGACATCGCGCTCGGCGACTATGAAGGATGGTGGGACGCCTCCCAAGAGGAGTACCTGACCGAGACCGTGGCGAAGGACAACGACTTCAAGAGCCCCGTCACCAAGAAGCCCCTCGAGCGTCGCACGGAGAAGAACTACTTCTTCGATCTCCCCAAGTACGAAGAGCGGCTGAAGCGAGCGATCGAGACCGACGAGATCCGCGTGCTGCCCGAGGCCCGCAAGAACGAGGTGCTCGGTCGCATCAAGACGGGGTTGCAGCGCGTGCCGGTCAGCCGCGCCATCAAGCCGGGCGATGCCGACTGGGGCATCAAGATGCCCGGTGATCCAAACCATCGCGTGTACGTCTGGATCGAGGCACTCTGCAACTACCTGACGGTGGTGGACACGCCGGAGCGACGGAAGTACTGGCCGCGCGGAACCGGGAAGCCGAACACGGGCGAGCCGCTCGTGACCGCGCCGATCGTCCACTTCATGGCCAAGGACATCCTCTGGTTCCATGCGGTGATCTGGCCCGCCATGCTGATGGCCCTCGGCGAGCCGGTGCCCAAGACGGTGTATGCGCACGCCTACTTCGTCTCCGAGGGGGTGAAGATGTCGAAGTCGCTCGGCAACTTCATCGAGATCGATCAGCTGAGGGCATATGCCGATCGCTACTCGCTGGACGCGGTGCGCTGGTACCTCGCGACGCAGGGGCCGCTCGGCGCAACCGACGCGGACTTCGCGTACGGGCGCTTCGTCGAGATCTACAACGCGGACCTGGCCAACGGCATCGGCAACTGCGCCAGCCGCGTGGCGAACATGATCGAGAAGTACTTTGGGGGCGAAGTGCCAGCACCGATTGAGAAGCCGTCAGGCGTAGACGACAACACATGGGGTCACAACTTCACACTGCCAGGCGTAGCACCGAGTAGTGCGGCGGGTATCGCAGAATGGTTCGAGAAAGGGCAGTATGCAAAGACGCTCGCAGTGGGACCCGTAATCGTTCAAGCAGTCGACAACCTCGTAAGTGAGTTGCGGCCCTTCTCGCTCGCAAAAGCTGCCCCCGGTGAAGATGTCGCCATTCCAGGCTTGTACGGAGTTAAGAATCGCGAGTTGCTTCGGACGATTTTGTATCACTGCGCTGAAGCTATCAGAATCGCGTCATTGGCACTCTATCCCGCCATGCCCGAGAAGATGGCCGCGCTCTGGAAGCTCTGGAACTGCTCACCCCTCACCAACCCCGACGACTGCAACTCACCGTTCAAGGCCCCGCTCGCCGAACTCGCCCAATGGGCCCACCCGACATATGGCCTCAAGCCCGGCCAGAAGATCGCCAAGGGCGACGCCCTCTTCATGCGCGCCGATCCGAAGGAGCCGATGCCGACGAAAGCGTGATGCGTCGCCCGCGACGAGTTTGATGGCGCGTTCTCTCGCACACCAGTACACTCTTCCACCACGCGTGCGTCCGCCGCGCACTCGGCGCAGCCTCACCCGCCCCCAAGCCAATGCCCGGAGCCACGCATGGACACGCCCGCGACCACAGCCGCCCAGTCCCCCCGCTTGCGCCCACCGCTCTTCACCGCCTTCCTCCTCGTCGCCACACTCACCCTCTCCATCCTCGTCCTCCTCCTGATGCGCCAGAACCGCAACCTCCGCTCCGAAACTACTGCACTCAGACAGCTCACCGGCGAAGCGGCACTCCCCCGTGGCGAGATGCTCGCCTCGCTCGAAACATTTGCGTCAGCTTCGTCCGACACACCCGACGCCATGGCATTCCTCGACGGCCGACTCGGCACCTTTCTCTACCTCTTCTCCTCCTCGTGCGGGTCGTGCGAAACCATCATGCCCCGCGTCGCCGCACTCTCCGCCCGCCACACACCCTCCGGCGTCGAGTGCTTCGCCATCCAGATCGACGCCAACGCGCCCGCGGACCTCGCCCACACCGATCTCGGCCTCCCCGTGCGAGGCGTCTATGAAGCCCCGCGAACCTGGCTCCGCCGCGTCCCCCTCGTCCCCGCCCTCGTCCTCATCGATCACAACGGCGTGCTCATCCACGCCTGGTACGGCGCGCCCGATGAACCCCAGTGGACCCAGATCGAAGCCCAGCTCGCCGCGATCTCCGGCGCCGCGGCATCTACAGCTCCGCCAAAATGACAAACGCCCGCGCCGGACTCAACCGACGCGGGCGCAATGCTCATGCGAACCCGATTATTCCGTGTCGCCGCCCCACGGCACGCAATTGCGCTGGCACGCGCGGGCCGCGTAGCAGTCGTTGCTGTACACGTTGCCGTCCGGACAGAGGACGGGCCGCCACACATCCAGGCAGTTGCCCTTGTAGCATGGGCCGCCCGGGCCCGCCGCGGTCACGACCGTTGCCGCCGAGAGAACGACGGCACCGACTACGCCGACCACACCACACTTCACCACCAATTCAAAACGATTGCGCTTCATCTTGACGCTCCAGCATTCAACAGATGGTTGCGCACACAAGGAGCCGCGAGCACACGCCCACGTCGCTCCCGAGCCAATAAACTACCTGATCGACACCCTCCATGCAAGACGATATCAAGCAAACCCTGTCCGACTCGCGCTTCGAGGCAAGAGATACCGCCGCCGTTGGATATCTGATTGCACCAACCACGACACGAATGCGCACGCGTTGCGCTCTCGCCGGATCAACGAATCTACCTGAGAACGCTCAGCTCGTCGATCTCATTGACCTCCGATCAAGAGGCACGAGACTCGCGGACACGTGAACGTCGGTCGTCTCCGCACGTGGACTCCATCACACACGAATACCCTATGACGCTCACGACAGCGTTCCCCTCACTCATCCCAACACCGCGACCGTCTCGTCGGAGGAGACTCACAGAGCATTGAAACCGCGCACGCCACGCATGTCCACGCGCCAGTTCCATCTCACCCCGATCCAGCATCTGGCGTCCGTGCTCGCCCGCCGCGGCGTGCCCGGTGCGCGCCGTGTCATGGTCCGCGCCGGCGTCTTCGATGATGCCCGCTGGAGTGATGCCCCGCGCAGACCGGTCCGCCTGCGTTGGTGCCGCGCGACCGTTGAACTCGATCTCGCCGAGCACTGGGAACGCAGCGCCTGGTTCCTCGGTCGATACCACGAACTGCCGCTCCTTCTCCTCATGAACAGCGTACTGAAGCCCGGTGACACCTTTGTCGACATCGGTGCAAACCTCGGGCTGGTCTCGCTGCACGCCGCACGCCTGGTCGGCCCCCGCGGCTCGGTCCATGCCTACGAGCCCAACCCCGACGTCTTCGCGCGACTGGAACACCACGTCGATTCAAGCTCCTTCCGCAACATCACGCTCCACCCATACGCGCTCGCAGCGCGCGAAGACACGCTCATGCTCAGTGTCATCGGAAAGAACACCGGGAGCGGGACGATCGGCACACCCCTGCCCCACCTCGCCGAACGCGTCACCAGAACCCACACCGTCCCCGTGCGCCCTGCAGCACACGACGCCCCCGCCTGGGCAGGCCCGAACCGACGCATCTTCCTGAAGATCGATGTCGAGGGCGCAGAACGCGCGATCCTGACCTCACTCGTCGATTTCAATAAAGAGCTCAAGCCCCTGATCGTCACCGAGATCAACCCCGCCGCTCTTCGAATGAACGGGACGAACGCCGCGGAGACTCGCCACGCGCTCGAACACGCGGGATGCCATGGATGGACGTTCGACCTTCGCACGATCGCGCCCCGACGATTCCGTCCCGCGCGACTCGCACTGCATGAGCCCTCGTGGCCCCATCTCCGCGACGAACTCTGGATGCACCCAGATTCGCCCTTCCGTGTGGATGTTGATCGGGCCGCGCCCGCCACGCACGCTTCTTCCGCCGCGCACACCCCAGCACAGGGCGGCGCCCACCGCTGACTTCGTGACTACTTGCCTTCATGCCCTCTCCCTACCCTTCCTCCCCATGCCATCCTCTCCCCCAGTCATCACCCGCTTCGCACCCTCCCCGACCGGACACCTCCACATCGGCGGGGCACGCACCGCCCTGTTCTGCTGGGCCTACGCCAAACGCCACAACGGCTCCTTCCTCCTCCGCATCGAGGACACCGACCAGAAACGCTCCAGCGAAGCCGCCAGCCGGGGAATCCTGGAAGACCTCGCATGGCTGGGCATCGACTGGGATGAGGGCCCCGTTTTCAAACGCGAGAACGCCGACGGCACCGTCAACACCCCCCCCACCACGCTCGGCGGCAATCCGCGCGAGATCGGCTCCTTCTACCAGTCCGAGCGGCGTGACATCTACGACACCTACATCAACTGGCTCGTCGAGCGCGATCTGGCCTACCCCGCCTTCGATACGCCCGAGGAGCTCACCGTCAGGCGACAGCTCGCCGAGAAGGAGAAGCGCACCTTTGTCTACCGCCGCGCTGCCGACTACAACCGAGACGCGGTGCTCTCTCGCATGAACGCGGGCGAGCCCTGCCCCATCCGCTTCAAGATGCCCGGCACCCCGATCAGCTTCACGGATGAGGTGCTCGGCGAGATCACCGTCAGCGCCGACGAGCTCGACGATTTCGTGATCCGCAAGGCAGACGGCTTCCCGACCTACCACTTCGCAGTCGTGATCGATGATGAGCTCATGGGCACGACCCACATCATGCGCGGCCAGGAACACCTCAATAACACGCCCCGCCACATCGCGCTTATGAAGGCCCTCGTCAACCAGACGACCAACCAGCCCTTCCGCATCCCCAAGTTCGCGCACCTGACCGTGATCGCCAACCAGGACAACAGCAAGATGTCCAAGCGCGACCGCGACAAGGCGGCACGGGCGAAGTGCCGCGAACTGAACATCAAAGCCGTCACCGATGTCAGCGCGAAGGCTGGCACGAAGCCGCTCCCCCACTTCGACGCTCTCCCGCCCGGCGATTTCGAGCAGTGGCTCGGCGACAAGACCCGCCAGCTCGAAACCCACGCCCTCGAGGACCTCGCCACCGCGATCGGAGTCGAACTCCCCGAGATTGCCGTGGATGACTTCCGCCGCAGCGGCTATCTACCGGAGGCAGTCCTCAACTACATCGCGCTCCTGGGCTGGAACCCCGGCGAGAAAGGCCCCGACGGCAAGGATCTGGAGCGCTTCGACACCGCCTATCTCGTCGAAAAGTTCTCGTTTGATCGCGTCGGCAAGAGCGCCTCAAAGTTCGATCGCGCCAAGCTCATCGCCTTCAACCAGGACGCCATCGCCAAACTCACAGACGACCAGTTCCTCTCTCGCTGGGAGATCTGGGCCACACGCGACGACCGTGAAACCCTCGGCCGCGTCGGCGTTTCGCGCCTTCGCCTCGTTGTCGGCGCGATCAAGGGCCGTTGCCGCACGCTGAAAGACGTCCGCTCCCTCGTCTCCTTCGCCATGATCGATGATGGTGCCTATGCGTTCAACGCCAAGGATGTCGAGAAACACCTGAAGGCCGACGACGGCGCGGGTTTCGAGACGCTCCGCGCGCTCGCGCCGAAACTCCAGGCCCTCCCCGCCTTCGATGTCGCATCCATCGACGCGCTCCTCGACGCCCACGCCACGCAAACCGGTCTGGGCATGGGCAAGATCGCGCAGCCCCTCCGCGTCGCGGTTACTGGCGCGGCCGTCTCACCCCCGCTCGGCGCGACCCTCGCGATCCTCGGTCGCGACAGCTCGCTCGCTCGTATCCGTCGCTGCATCGACGCTCAGGCGTAGCCAGTCACGACTCATCGCGAGCAGCACCAGCACGAATCGGCTCCTTCGTGCGGATCCCGTTCACGGTGCGCTCGATCCCCAGCGGGTTCTCGTTACGCAACTCGCTCGCCAGAAACTGCTCGGGCGCATTCTGATACGACACCGGGCGGCACCAACGCTCGATCGCCAGCGGCCCAACAGCAGTCGTGTGCTGCTGGTTCGTCGCGGGGAACGGCCCGCCGTGCGTCATGGCGTGGCACACCTCCACACCCGTCGGCACACCGTTGAAGATCAGACGCCCCACGCGCTGCTCGAGAATCCCCTGCACCCTGGCTGCGAGCGTCGCGTCCATCGCCGACGCGAAGATCGATCCCGTGAGCGAGCCCTGGATCAACGAAGCGCCCTCGAGCATCTCCTGCTCCGACTCGCACACAATCGCACTCGCAACCGGTCCGAAGCACTCTTTGTGCAGCGTCCGCTCAGCCCGGAATGTCGCCAGCGTGGCCCGGAAGAGCCCCGGCCCCGACGCAATCGCACGCGAACTCGGATCGCTGACGAGCCCTCTGCCGACTCGCGTCTCGACGCCCCGTGTCCGAGTCACCTCGACAACGCGCCGCGCGAGGGTCTCCATCGTGCGCCGGTTCAGCATCGGCTGCTGAGGTGTGGCTTCAAGCAACGATGCCATGTGACGCAGCAGAGACTCGGACTCTTCTCCTTTGAGCATGAAGACCAGCCCGGGACAGGTGCACATCTGACCGTTCGAGGCCGTGATCGAGGCCGCAAGCTTCTCCGCGATTCCCTCCGCCCCCGCGCGAGCCGCATGAGGCAGGACAAAGACAGGATTCGTCGAGCCCATCTCCGCGAACACCGGGATCGGATCGGGACGCTCGGAAGCAATTCTCGCGATCGCCGTTCCTCCTTCGACCGAGCCGGTAAACCCGACCGCGCGAATGCACGGATGCTTCACAAGCGTCGCGCCAATCTCCATTTCGCGCGGGCCGCCCGCGTGCAGATAGGAGAACGTCCCCGGATCAAGCCCCACTTCCGCAACAGACTTCGTGATCGCCTCGGCCACAAGCTCGCCGGTTCCGGGATGCCCGGGGTGACCCTTCACAACGACCGGACACCCGGATGCGAGCGCAGAGGCCGTGTCGCCCCCCGCAACCGAGTATGCGAGCGGGAAGTTCCCCGCACCAAATACCGCAACCGGCCCGAGCGGACGCAGCATCCGTCGCAGATCCGGCTTCGGGAGGGGCTTGCGTCCCGGCTCTCCGAGGTCGATCGCCGCACGCACCCAGCTCCCATCCCGCACCGTCTGCGCGAACAAACGCAGTGTGTAGGTCGTGCGATCTCGCTCCGCCCGGATGCGAGCCGCATGCAGCCCGGTCTCTGCGCACGCCCACGCAACCAGATCATCACCAAGCGCCTCGATGTTCGACGCGATCCGCTCGAGCAGTGCCGCACGGTCCTCTCGCGATCGGGCTCCACAGGCGTGAAACGCCCTCCACGCGGCCTGTGCCGCCCGGTCAATCTCCTCGCCCGATGCAGGATGAAAGGCCACTGGAATGGCATCGCCCCCCGGGGGAATGGACGCCACAAACGGGTACGGATCCGCGTCCGCCCCACCCTCCGACAGGTGGCCGGCGATCCAAGAACGCCCGACCACACGCTGCAAGTGCTTGTCCTGCAATGCGTTTGAAGCAGCGAGTGAAGAAGATCCACCGCGCGTCGATGCCGCCATTGCTCTGCCCTCCGTGGCTCTTTTGGGGGTGCGCCCCGCGACTCTGGAAACCGAACCGTCGTCCGCGCCCGCTCGCATCCCGTTCGGTACGCTGTAGCGATGCTGGCCAGAGTCCAATCCTATCTGCTGCAAGGAATCGACGCACTCTCGTGCGAGGTTGAGGTCCACGTCGAAGACGCCGAGGAAGCGCGCACAACCGTTGTCGGCCTCCCCGACATGGCGGTGAAAGAAGCCACCGAACGCGTCCGCGCTGCGATGGCCAATTCGGGATACTTCACCCAGAGCCAGAAAGTTCTCATCAATCTTGCGCCCGCCGATGTCCGCAAAGAAGGACCCGTCTACGACCTGCCCATGGCCATCGGCCTTCTCGCGGCACAGGGCGTCATCCGCACCGCTCCGCGCGCCGCCCTCGCAGGCACAACAACCGCCACGTCCAGCCGTGAAGAGGGCCTCGACCTTCGTACCACGCTCATCGCGGGCGAGCTCGCGCTCGACGGACGCGTCCGCTCGATCCGGGGCGGGATCGCCCTCTCCGCACTCGCCAAGTCCAAGGGCATGCGCTCCGTGATCGTCCCCGCAGAGAACGCACGCGAGGCCGCGCTCGTCCCCGACATCGACGTCTATGGCGTGCGAACGCTTGCCGAAGTCGTGGGACTCATCACCGGCGCCATCGAACTCGACCCCACACCACGCGTCGATATCTCGACGCTCCTCCGCTCCGCCGCCGCGCCCATCGATTTCTCCGAAGTCCGAGGCCAGGAATCCGTGAAGCGTGCCATCGTTGTTGCCGCGAGCGGCTCGCACAACCTCTTGATGCTCGGCCCCGCCGGCACCGGCAAGACCATGATGGCCAAGGCGCTCCCCGGCGTCCTCCCCGCCCTCACGCCCGAAGAAGCACTTGAGATCACGCGCATCTACTCCGCCGCCGGAAAGCTGCACGAGGCGTCCGGCCCGGAAGGACTCGTCTCCATCCGCCCCGTCCGCTGCCCCCACCACACCGCATCCTCGCCCGCGATCGTCGGTGGAGGCGCGATCCCACGACCGGGCGAGATCTCTCTCGCTCATCGCGGCGTGCTCTTCCTCGATGAACTCCCCGAGTTTCCTCGCCCCGTTCTCGAAACGCTCCGCCAACCCCTCGAAGACCATGTGGTCACGATCGCTCGCTCACACGGCGCGATGCGTTTCCCCGCCAGTTTCATGCTCGTCGCCGCCATGAACCCCACACCCAAAGGTGACATGCCCGTCGGCAAAGTCGGTCACTGGGAGATGGAACGTTACCTCGCACGCATCTCCGGCCCCCTCATGGACCGCATCGACATCCACGTCGAAGCCCCCGCCGTCAAGTGGGAACAACTCTCCGGAGGAATCCGAGGTGGGCCGAAGGGAACCGGAACCACAGAGATGCGTGAGCAGGCCGAGCGAGCCAGAGACCGCCAGATCGCTCGCCAGGGACCGCTCACACCCAACTCACGCCTCAGCGGGAAGATGCTCGACCAACTCGCCCCTATGACTCCGGAAGCACTCACGCTGCTCGGCACTGCGATGACCGAACTCGGGCTCTCGGCCCGCGCGTACGACAAGATCCGGCGCGTGGCTCGCACCATCGCCGATCTCGTCGCTGCTGATACCCTCCTGCCCGATCACGTCTCCGAGGCGGTGAGCTACCGCCTGCTCGACCGAAAGGTCTGAGCGCCCGACCCGCGTATGAGCCATACATGAGCACACTTACCGTTCGAGCGTTCGATGATCGCGACGTCGCGCCCGCATGCGAGCTGGTCAACCACTACATCGAGCAGACCGCCGTTCACTTCGCCTTGCAGCCCGAGACGCCCGACCAGTTTCGCACTTCGTGGATCGAAGACCAAAGCCGATACCCCTGGGTCGCCGCAGAGATCGACGGCTCGTTCGCCGGCTACGCGAAGTGCTGCCGGTGGCGCACCCGCGACGCCTACGCCCTCACTGCCGAAACCGGAATCTACGTCTCGCACCACGCACAGGGCCGCGGCGTCGGACGCTCGCTTTACCTCGAACTGATCCGAAGAGCCAGTGATGCCGGCTTCCACCTTCTCGTGGCAGGCGCGACACTCCCCAACGACGCATCGATCCGGCTGCACGAATCCGTGGGATTCCAACGCGTCGGCATCTTCACCGAGTGCGGCCGAAAGTTCGACCGCTGGCACGACGTCATTTTCTGGCAGCTTCGACTCTGAGAGCCCCCGCCTCGACGCCGCACGACCGACCCAGGACGCCGCAAATCGATCGAAACCGATCTAAGATCCACAGAATGCCGGACCCGTTCGACATCCTCGGACTCCCGCCTCGCTTCGATCTTGACGCGAAGACCATCCGGCGGGCCCATCTCGCACGCGTCGCCTCCATCCACCCCGACTCACACGCGAGGCGTGACGAGAGCAACAGCGAACACCACACACAGCCCGAGGATGACATCTCACGATCCGCCGCCGCGCTGAACGCCGCAAAGCGGACACTCGAAGACCCCGAGCGACTGGCCAACGCGCTCCTCAAGCGGCTCGGCGGGGCATCAAAGGAAGAAGATCGATCCCTCCCCGACGGCTTCCTGCTGGCGATCATGGAGCTCCGCGAAGGCGTCGAATCCGCCCTCGCATCGAAGGATCCAGCCCAACGCCACGCCGCCGAAGCCGACGCCGCCTCACGCCGCGATGCCTGCATCGCCCGCGTGACCGATTTGTTCAGCAGCACGGGTCCCGTACCGTCTGCAGAGACCCTCCGTCGTATCCGCGTCGAACTGAACGCCTGGCGCTACATCGAGCGGCTGATCGAGCAACTTGATCCGGCCTACGACCCCTCCGTCGCGGACTTCGCCGAATGACGCACCGTGCCCACCCAACGACTTGGCCCACGCAGATCACGAAGGAGCAACCGCTTGGTTGAACTCCTCATCATCGCGTTCATGCTCGTACTCCTTCTCTTCTCCGCGGCGTGCTCAGCCACAGAGACCGCGCTCTTCGGTCTCACCCAGGCGAACCGCACCGCCCTCGAACGCCACCACCCCGCCGCGTTCAGAGCGGCAACGGCTCTCATGGCAAGCCCGCGCGGCGCACTCATCACGATCCTCGTTCTCAACACCACCGTCAACATCGCTTTCTTCGTTCTTTCCTCACTGCTCTCGGCACGGAGCGAATCCGCCGCCGCCGCCGCCGGCATCGCACTCGCATCCCTGCTCGCGGTCATCCTCTTCGGCGAGGTTGTGCCGAAACTCCTCGCAAATGCCCATCGCGTCGCGTTCACGGCCGTCCTCTCTCCGGTGCTGCTCGGCACCTCGCACCTGTTACGACCTCTGCGGATCGCGCTCGACTCCGGTCTCGTCGGTCCGCTCGCACGCGTGCTCATCCCAAGAGAGAAACCTCCCGCGCTTCGCTCTGAAGAGCTTGAGGCCCTGCTCGAAGCGGCGAGTGCGGAAGGGCTCATTGAGCGTGACGACCACCGGCTGCTCGGCGACGTCGTCGGGCTGAACCAGCTGCGTGTGCGCGACGTCATGACGCCCCGCAACGACATGGCTTGGGTGACGGAGAATGCCGACAGCGATGCGATCCTTGAAGCGGCCCGTTCCACCACACGCACCACACTCGCTGTCTGCGCCGGCTCTCTCGATGCGGGCGTGACCGGCCTCATCAAGGTGCGCGAGGCGCTCGGGCTCATCGCGACGCGCCCCGGACGCCCCATCAACGTGCGATCCCTCGCGGCCCGCCCCGCTTTCGTCCCCGACCGCTCCCGGCTCGACGGCCTCCTCGGCTTCCTCCGCGACCAGAAGACAGACACCGCGATCTGCGTCGACGAGGGCGGAGCCGTCACCGGCATCGTCAGTCTCGACGATATCGTCAGAGCTCTCGGCTTCGCGCCCATCGGCGACGCGGCGCACGATCACGAGCGCATCGAACGCCTCGGCCCCAACCAGTGGATCGTCTCCGGACGCCTACCCGTGCACGACTGGGCCGAGCTCTTCGGCGCAGGCGCGGGTGCAAAGGCCATCGATCGCCGAGCCAGCACCGTGGCCGGGCTCGTGCTCGTCGGGCTCGGGCGCCTCCCCGCCGCTGGCGACCTGGTCCACATCGGGCGTCTCTCCCTCCGCGTCGAATCCATGGCAGGACGAAGCATCGAACGCGTGCTCGTCACGCTCCATGAGGCGGCACACACGCCGAACGCAGCATGACAACCCTCGAACAGATCGGCTGGCTCTTGCTCGCCGTTGTCGGGCTCGTCTGCTCCTCCATGTGGAGCGGCGTCGAAACCGGCTGCTACACACTCAATCGTGTCCGGCTGCGCATCCGCGCCTCACGAGGCGACCGCGCCGCGACCCGCCTGCAACGCTCGCTCGACCGGCCCGACTCCCTCCTCGCCACACTCCTCGTCGGCAACAACATCTCCAACTACCTCGGCGCGCTCGGCGCGACCGCCTTTCTCGGAGGGCTCGGCTACGCCGACAGCCAGATCGTCCTCATCAACACGCTCGTCCTCACCCCCTTCGTACTCGTCTTCTGCGAGTCGCTCCCCAAAGAAACCTTCCGACGAGCCGCCGACAGTCTCACATACCGATTCGCCGCTCCGCTCGAATCATTCACACGCCTCTTCACAGCCCTGGGTGTTGTCCCCCTTGTCGTCGGCCTCGGACGCACGATCGGACGAATGGTCGGCCTCGCCTCCGCAGAGGAGCTCTCCGGATCCCGCGAGCGCGTCGCGATGCTCCTCAAAGAAGGAAGCGTCTCAGGCGCGATCTCCGACGCACAGTCCACACTGATCGATCGCGCCACAGAATTCACACGCGTCACCGTCCGTGATGAGATGATCCCGTGGGCGAAGGTTCGCGTCATCGCGATCAACACGACCGCGGACCACGCCGTCCGCGCCGTCGTCAGCGCGGGGCATAACGCGTTTCCGCTCGTCGATGCCGCGGGACGCCTCAAGGGCACCGCAAGAGCCATCGATGTTCTCCTCGATCCAAATACACCCATCGAGCGGCATCGACTCCCACCCGTCATCGTCCGTGAAGAGATGCGTGTCGTCGAAGCCCTGCGACTGCTCCAGGCCGCGGCACAATCTCTCGCCATCGTGGAACGTGCCGGCAAGCCGGTCGGTATCGTCACAGTCAAGGACCTGGTCGAGCCCCTCGTCGGAGGCGTGATCGGGGCCGACTAACGGAGGCGTCATGCCATCTCGTGCCGGTTTCACAGTGCTTCTCGTCGCGGTCGTCGCGCTCTCCATGCTCGCATGGCTCATGCGCTCAGGGGGCGGACCAGCCCCGAAACCCGCGGCGTTCTCGTCCGCCGTCACCCTCGATGTCGCACTCCAGAGAAGCGAGCAGGAGGGGCGACCGGTGCTCGTCTTCGCAACCGCCGACTGGTGCGGCCCATGCCAAGCCCTCAAGCGGAACGCACTCGCCTCCTCGAAGATCGAGCAACTGATCAAGGGAGGCACCATCCCCGTCTACGCCGATGTCACCGGACCCGACCAGGTCTCAATCGACGCCGCACGCCGACTCCGCGTCGGCCCAATCCCCGCACTCATCGTGGTATGGAAGGGCGAAGAGCTCGCACGCCACGAGGGGAACACGTCCGCTTCCAACCTTGAGAAGTGGCTCGAAACCGCGCTCTCAAGGACTCGTTCCGCGGGTTGATGCTTACGCCAGCGGATTGATCGCCAGACCCGTGGCGAGCTTCGGCAGGAAGAACGTCGACTTCTGAGGCATCAACTCTCCGGCGAGGCAGATTTCCCTCACGGCATCCAGCGGCGTGGGCCTCACGATCACCGCGAGCTGCGCGAATCCCGCGCCCCCGCCAGCGCCCGTCTCTTTCCCCGATGCGATCTGCTCAACCTCCGGAATCGTGTGCGGGAACGCCCACGTCACCGGCTCGCCCGCGTTCAACCTGGGCTGGCATATCTCTTCAACGATCAGGTGCTGGATGATCGCCACATCCAGAGCCCGCCACGCGCGGGGCTTCTCGGCAAACCGCTTCGCGAGCGGGTCAGTCGTCGCAGGAATCGCAACAGCGCACCGCCCGGTCGTCATGTCGTACAGCCCGAATCGGTTCTGCCCCATGCCGGTTAACGTGTGAACCGCGCGCTCAAGGGCCGCCAGATCGCCCGCAATCGGCTCAAACCGAAGGTGGTCCGATGCGGCCGAAATGAAGGCATCGAACGTGTAGTCGCGCATACCGCCGAGCACACGATGTGTCGCGCCGATCACCAGCCCCGGATCCGACATCCCGACCATCACGAACATGCAGCGCCGCGCGGGATGATCCGAAGACACCGCCCCCTGCGACTCAAGCAACGACAGATAATTGAGCGCGGTGTTGTACCTGTGATGCCCGTCGGCGATGAAGACATCTTCGCCGGCAAGCGCCTCCCGATACCTCTCGATCGTCGCGTCATCTTCGATCCGCCAGACCTCGTGCGTCACGCCGTCGTCGCTGCGAGCGCGCATGTCAGCCCCGCGCGATGCCATCACCGATCTCACCAGCCCCGAAGCCCGACCCGCCTCATCGGCGTGCAAACCAAAGATCGGTGACAACTGCGCTCGCGTCGCCTTCATCAACGCCAGCCGATCCTCCTTCGGACCGCTGAATGTCTGCTCATGGGGGAGAACACCCCCTCCCGGCCTCTTCCCGAAGGGGACCGCGTCGAGCGTGCAGATCATCCCGCAACGATCCGTCGTACGTCCGTTCCACTCGAACAGCTGGCGATAGGCAAAGATCGCCGGACGTTCGCTCCGAGTCAGCACGCCCTCGGCCACCCAACGCTCGATCAGCGTCGCCGCCGCCGCGTACGCCTCGGGCGGTCCCAGCTTCTTCGCAGGAACATGGGGCAGATCCGCCGCGACGATGTTCCTGGCGTCGCGAGCGAGCAACCGCGCCTTCCCCTCCGCGTCCAGCACGTCATACGGAGGAGCGATGAAGGGCGAGACATCGCCGGATGGCGAGACATACTGCAAAGGGCGGAAGGCGTGGACCTGTGGCATCGTTCTCGCTCCATGCGTCGCGCGATCGCTCGCTCTGCCGAGTATACAAGCCGTACCGGATACGGCTACTCCATCTCCTCAGCCGAGAGTGGCCCGCTGATGGTGTGCCCGCCCGTCAGCCACGCGTTCAGGTCCGCCAGGCGGGCCCGCTCGCTCGAAAACGGGAAGAAGGGCGCATCCGGGGAGACTTGCTCACCCGTGACCGGACACCGGGTCCCCGTTCTCATCGCGCCGATAAGTGCTGGCAATTCAGGCCGTGTGACCCACGCGTCAGGTAGGGTCATCGCCATGTGCCGCGATTCCGCGCCATCGCGGATCGGACCGTGCTCAAGCCGGATCTCCATCGCATCTCGCTCGATCGCCCCGCCCCCGATCCCGCCGACACGATCCGGCCACTCGACAGCCACGATCCACGAACCGTCCGTCAGCAGATCCCAACCGATGGCATCAAGATCGTCCGCCCCCGACAACCGGTACGCGTCGATATGGGCCATCCGTGGGCCGCGCGAGTTCGGATACTGATTCGCAATCACATACGTCGGGCTGGAAACCAGCCCGGCATCGATCCCCAGTGCGCCCGCAAGCGCGCGAACAAACGTCGTCTTCCCAGAACCAAGATCGCCCGAAAGAGCCAGCACATCACCCGCACGCAACAGCGGGGCGAGCGCGGCGGCGACCCGCTCCGTCTCCGCATGCGATGTCAGGGTGCGCTCGAGTCTCATGCCGGATTATTGGATCAAAGAGCCCCACGCATCAGCCATGCTCCCAACCCATCTCGGAGGCGTCGATCGTCGTGCCATCGGGCATCTGCACGATGCACGCGCCAGTCGAGCGGTCCGAACCCAGCGCGACCACGCGTCCGACCCGTGTGATGGGCGTTCCGCGGGGCGATCGGGCGACGGCTCCGAGCGATCGTCGGACGGTGAATAGCAACTCATAGTCCTCGCCGTCGCCAGCCGCGTCTTGCCATCCGGCCGTTCCCGCATGAAGGGGGATCGACGCGCCATCGATTTCGACGATCACACCGGAGGCGAGGGCGACGCGCGCACCGTCGCGCCCCAGCCCATCCGACAGATCGATCATCGATGTCAGGTCCGAGCCCAGCGTCGCACGAAGCCAGAGCGCGTCCTCCACCCGCGGCTCGAACCCGAGGTGACGCCCCGACGCAAGCGACCCGCCCAGTGCGCCCGTCACGTAGACCACGTCCCCCGCTCGCGCTCCCGCACGCGTGACCGGCGGCTCGTCCTCGCGGAGTTCGCCCAGCGCCGTCACCGTGAGAGAGAGCGGCGTGTCGGTGGGCGAAGTGGAAATGTCCCCTCCGACAATCGGGCACGACCAGTGATTCGCCCAGTGGTGCAATCGCTCGGTCAACTCCCGCGCGTGCCCATACCCCGAGGGCAGGAGGCCCGTCGCGAGCGCACACACCGGGCGGCACGCCATCGCCGCAAGATCAGAGATCGAACGAGCAACCGCTTTCCGCGCAATCAGATCGATCGGTGTGCCGGACGCGAAGTGCCGCCCCTCAACGACCTGATCGACGGTCAGCAGCGTGCGCTGGCCGGTGCGAACCACCGCGCAGTCATCACCGGGACCCAGGAGTACGCGCGGGAAAGAACCCGACATGCCCGCCGCCAGGTCCCTGATGTGCGCATGTAACTCGGACTCTCGCATGGTTGAAGCGTAGGAACTCGTGCCTCCAGATCCGACGATACGCTCTCCCTCCCATCGCCCATTGCCCATTGCCATGCCCAAGCCCACCAGACCACCTTCCACTTCCCCCGCCCCTCGCAAGGGCGCACGCCGCATGGCGGATGTGGACGCGAAGACGCTCGACGCACTGAACGCCGGCACAATCGAATCCGCAACCCTTGCTGAACTCCTCTGCGTCGACTTCGCGGCACTGCTCCGCACGCTCTCGCCGAAGGCAGCCAAGCTCGTCCCCGCAACCCTCGCCGGAGGCGAGGGCGGCCTCGGCATCACCAAACGCATGGAGATGGTCGCACGCGCGCTGATCGATACGCACGGGCACGATGCGATCGACATGTGCATCGCCCACACCTCTGACTCCGTCCGCGGCTGGGCCTGCTACACCATCGGACACATCGATGGCCTCTCACTCAAGCAGCGCCTCGCCCTCATCAAGCCCCTCGCCGATGATCCGAACTCAGGCGTCCGCGAGTGGGCGTGGATCGGCCTCCGCCCACGCATCGCCGCGGAACTCGACCGATCCCTCGACCTCCTCCTCCCCTGGACCGCGTCAAAGTCCCCGAACATCCGGCGCTACGCCAGCGAGATCACCCGTCCGCGAGGCGTCTGGTGCGTCCACCTCGACACGCTCAAACGCAACCCCGCACCCGGCCTCCCCATCCTTCAACCTCTCAACGCTGATCCAACCAAGTATGTTCAGGACTCCGTCGCCAACTGGCTCAACGACGCCTCAAAGTCAAACCCAGAATGGGTCAAGAAGGTCTGCGCCGCGTGGCTCAAAGAGAGCCCGACGCGCCAGACCGAACGCATCTGCCGGCGCGCCATGCGGACGATCGCGCCCTGAGTCACTCGGGCTTCGTTGCGCTCTGGACAATCTCCGCAACCATCTCCGCCGTTTCGATCTCCGCCGCGACGTATCGCTGCCACACCGGCAGAACCGCCTCCGCCGCCTCTGGCACTTTCGCGTAAAAGCCACCCGTCTGCCCGTACGCAACGTGCGAAGCATCGACGCTCGTGCGCGTCACCTCCGCCGCCGCCGCGAAGATCAAGGTGTGTGGCACATCCCGCATCCGCGCATCCGTCGCCGCAACCCCGGCATCCGTCATCGCCTTCCGCAACGCCTGCAAGACCGTCGGCAGCTCCTGCTGCCTCGTGTGCGCATCCAACGCATGAATCGCCTCGTGCAGCACCGCCTCAACAAGCGCAGAACCCTGATGCATGTCGATCGACACGATGCACAACGCCCCATGCTGGCGCGACAGCCCCGTGAATCCGCCGGGCGCCGGCGCATCGACCACCAGGAAAGCCGGAATCGCTTTGCCCGGATCGGTCATCCCCAAGAGCTCGCACAGCCGCGCGATGCACGTTGGCCCGTGCGCCGTGAGCGCGGCCTCCAGCCCCGAGCGTGCCGCCTGAATCCTCGCCTCATGCCCCGGCCACACCTCCGCGTCGAACGCCGGCCCCACCTGCTCGAGCGCATCCGCATACGCGAGAACCTTCGGACCGGCGTCCTCGCGGAACCTCCCCGCCATCGCCGCCAGCACATCCCGCGCCGTCGCGGCACTCTCCGCCGTGGCAAACAACGCATCCATCACCGCCCACTGCACGTCATCGCCCGTCGCCCCCATCGCCTCAACAGCGGGCCGAACACACTCGGGCACCACCGCGCCCGCCGCAGCCGCCCTCACCAGCATGTGCAGCGAGAGCAACGGGCTCGCCTTGATCTCAATGTGTGATGCCGCGGCCTGTGCACGCGCAACGGGCTCCTGGGGCCGCGCATCCTGAGCCCTCGCCGGAGCCGAAAGAACCATCGACGTGATCGCGAGGAGGACCGTGGCCAAAGCACTGTTTCGCATCATCGTGATTGAATCCATAGGGATCATCTGAGTGAGCAAAGACGCCGAACACGCCGCATCCCGTCACGCCCCCCGCTCCACCATCCCCGCAACCTCCACCGCACACCCCCGCGCGATCGTGTACCCCGAGCCCCCGTGCCCGTAGTTGTGGATGATCCGGGGATCCGCCGCGTCACGCTCCACACGAACCGCTGTTCGATACGGACGAAGCCCCGCGACAACCCTCAGAATTTCCCTCGGCTCAACTCCATAGCGAGCCGCACGCGCCAGCAGCACCTCCGTCAGATTCGGATCCGGCGCAGGAAGCGTGCCGTCCGCGACATTCCCATCCCACTCCGCCGTGCATCCCCCGATGATCACCTCGTCCCGGCGCGGAATCGCATAGAACACCGCCTTGGGATCGCGTTCGTCCGCCATTGACGAGCCCGGATCGAACGTGCCGGGCTCGCACACAACGACCTGGCCGAAGAGCGGACGGATCTGTTCATCCCGCGCGAGTCTCCCCGCGCCCAAACCCGTGCAGTTCACCACCACATCCGCGCCCAGTGACCGATCATCGACCACATCCGACAACGATGAGACCGTCCGCCTCAGAACCGGTGTCCGAAGGCGCGCCTCAAGCCACGGCAGATGGTGACGCGGATCAACCCGCGGCGCACTGAATCGCCATCCGAAGGGCGCGCCGTTCCACCGGGCTGAATCAACGCCCCGCGAACCCGCACGCTCAAGCGACAGATCCTCGATCTCCATCCCCCACCACGGCGTCTGGTCACTGTCATCAAGCTCGAGCATCCGCAGCACGTCAACGCCCGCGCTCGCATCGCTCCGCGACAGGTCGGTCAACCAGTGTCGCGTGACCGACGCCCAGCGACTCACCCGCTCCCGTGGCTCGGCCCAGAACGGGAACCAGATCGCGCCGGCAACCGACGATGTCACCGACGCGCCGGTCGAGGCCGCGATCACTCGCACCCGATGCCCCCGCTCCTCAAGCGTGAGGGCCGACGTCAGGCCGATCACGCCCACGCCAAGTACGACCACGTCCGCCATGAACGCCCCTTCCTCCGCGATCACTCCGCTCCCGACGACGCCTCGCCCGCAGGGAACTGCTCGGGTTCCCTTTCGACGAGATGCACGAACATCCGGCGCACACCCTCCGGATACACCGTGTGCCCCATCCCTTCGACGATCTTCACCTCGGCATCGCTCCCCAACGCGCTCAGCGACTCGGCAAGCAACGCCACCGCGCCCTCAAGATAGAACGTGTCGACCGACCCCGCGAACACACGCAATCTGCCAGCCAGCCCCGCGCCGACGCGCTCCCAGTTCCGCTCGAGGTACAGACGGATGTCATACGGCTCCCACGTGCGCGCAACCTCGTGATCGACCTTCCCCGTCTCCCTGTCGAACAGACGCCGAGGGCCACCATCCGCTCCCCGAGGCGAGAAGACCGCCTCAAACGACGCGATCTGCCCGCCCGGACCGAGCGCATCTTCCATCCTCACAAACGGCTCGTACTCCAGAATCACCTCGCCGTTGCGCCTCGCAAGCGGCCTCGCGTTCCCCTCATGATCTCTGTACATGTTCGCGCCCGGCTCGTACAGGTTGATCCGCTGAAAGTCCCTGAAATCAACCGGGTCCGGACAGTGCGCCCAGCACGACCCGAACGACTCCGGATACATCACCTGGAGCCACAGCGACGCCCAACCGCCCGAAGAACCGCCCGTCACCGCGCGCCGATCCCCCACGCCCGCACCCCGAAACCTCGCCTCAACCTCAGGGATCAACTCCTCCACCAACGCACGCCCCCGAGGCCCGTTCGTCGCCGAATCCGCGAACACGCTATGGCCCCAGTAGCAACTCGCATCCGGCACCACGATCAGACACTCATCCGCTCCCGGCACGCGCGTGAGCATCCGATCCAATCCAACGATGCTCGTGTGATCACCGCCGAAACCCGTGACCCAATACACAGTCGGATACGTGCGGCTCCCATCCGGTGCCCACTCGCGAGGCAATCGCACCCCCGCCCGCATCACCACCTCACGCCCATGGAACGCGCTCAACAACGGCGAGACCATCTCGACCAACCGAATCCGATCCGTCTCCTCAAACGGCTCGGACTCAACCACACGATCCAGCACCAACTCGATCGCCTCAATCTGAGCCGGCTCCTCCTCCACCTTGAATCGCACCGCGCCGGAGTACGGATCTCCAACGCCGCGCCCCGGCTCCGGTGAATCCAGATTCAGACGCCCGAATGCCTGTGCCGCGTACGCGCCCGCGCCGATCTCACCGCCTGGAAAGTTGATCTCGCTCCCGTCGATCGACACCCACGCCCCCGGCGCAAGACCTTCGACATCAACCGCGAGGATACGAGGCGGCTCAAACCAGTTCCCCGCCTCCAGCCGCGGCTCTACCACCGCCGCCGGCGTGATCGCCACATACAAACGCCCGGTATACGGCACCCCGTGGATCCCAGGATCGATCCTCACCCTGAACAGCACCTGCGCCGACACACACACCGGAAAGAACCCCGCGAGCATCGCCGCGAGAACCACGCCCACAAAGCCCGTACCAACTCGACGCATCGCTGCTCCTCTCGACCGGCGCGAAACGGGCGTCGCCGTCATTCAACGCCGACGCCCGCTTGATTCACTCAATAGCAACTCCCGACCAGAACGGATCACTGCTCGGGCATGCCCAGGTTCCGCACGGCCACAAGCTTCAACTCGATTGTCAGCGGCACATTCTGCGGGATATTCGATCCGAACTGGGGCGGTATGAACGCCATCTGCGACGGCACCTTGAGTCTCCGCGTCCCGCCCACGCGCATTCCATCCACGCCGAACTGCAACGCGTTGAACTCGCCCGGGATCCAGATGTACGGGTTCTCCATCGTCGCCTCAGAGACCACCGCACCCGACGCGTCCTTCACGACATGCGTCGTCACCGGCACGCAATCAAACGTCGCGGCTCCACCCTCCCCGATCTCTAGATCCTCAACCTGCAACGCATCGACCATCTGAATCACAAAGACCAGGTCCGCATTCGGCGGGATGTCAGAGCCCGCGCCCTGCGCCCCGTACGCCATCGCGGACGGAATCGTCAGCCGGCGCACGCCGCCGACCCTCATCCCCGGAACACCCTTCCCCCACCCTTGAATCACGCCGTTCAACGGGAACGCGACCGGCTCCCCCCGCTCGAACGATGAATCGAAAACGCTGCCGCCATCCTTCAGCGTCCCGTGGTAGTGGGCCACCACAACCCCGCCCGGCTTGATCTCAAAGCCCTCGCCGATCTTGATGTCCTCGACGATCAGTCCGCCCTCAAGCTCCTGGCGATTCACAACCTCGCCCTCGGGCACCGGAATCGGCTGCGGACGCTGCTGGGCCATCGCGGCCTCGATCAATTGGCGAAGCTGCTCCTCGGACATCTCCGGCTGGGCATCCTGAGCCATTGCCGGAGCGGCCAAAGACAACGCGAGTGCGGAAATGAGTGCGAACGTGCTGCGCATAGGGTCCCTCGTTGTTGCGGGCCATGACGCACGCCCGCCAGGTGATGAGAATCTGATCCCGACAAATCGAGCGGAAAGCGTAGGTATCCAGCCCGCAACAAGCCCATCCCACCCCCCCGTCGCCAAAGCCCACGCCTCCCATGCCACTGGCTGCTTGCCAGCCAGTGCTCTTCGCCGCATCTCTCCTGGCACGCAGTGCCGACAGACTACAGCCCACCCCGTGAGGGCTGGGTTCAAGCCCGCCCGAAGGGCGCTTCCTTTAAACGCCTTGCAGTCGCCAAAGGCGACCCTTCTTCCCACCCGCCGAGACACCGGTTCATGTACCATGTCATTCAAGAGACTCCATGAAGCCCTTCGACTCCTCAACCACCGTGATCGAGTTCGAGCCGCTCGAAGGCGTGATGCTCCTCGAAGGCGGCGGCGGCGGGCTCATGGAGGGACAGCTCGAGTCACCCGGCTCCGGCGGCACGCCCGTGCCGCAGTGGGAGCTGATCTCCGTCACCAAGTTCGTCTGGGACGGCTGGAACCTCACGGCCGAACTCGATGGCGAGGACGAGATCGTCCGCACATACGCGTGGGGGCTGGACCTCTCCGGCTCGGAGCAAGGCGCGGGAGGAGTCGGCGGCCTCCTCTTCGAGCAGGATGGCGATGGCGGCCCGATCCACCGCGTCAGCATGGACGGGAACGGCAACGTGATGACCCTGCGCGACGCCACGGGCGCGCTCATCGCGGGGTACGAGTACGGCCCCTTCGGCGAGGCCCTGACCGTCCGCGGCTCCTACGCCGGCATCAACCCCTTCCGCTTCAGCACCAAGTACAACGACTCGGAGTCGGGCCTCTACTACTACGGCTACCGCTACTACAGCACAGGGATGGGCAGGTGGCTGAGCAGGGATCCGATTGAGGAACAAGATGGACTTAACATGTATGTCACCGTGCAGAACTCGCTGATGAACTATGTCGATCCTCTTGGTCTTGAAGCCTATGTCGGACCTGAAGCCGCGGCCATTCGTTGGGTGCCTCGCTTTGATTTAGAGGAATATACAGATGCGGTAGCCAATACCGGCACATCGTGGAGGAGCGATTCATGGTTTATGCTTAAAGGGTTTCTCAACAGCGCAGACCCTCCTCCTCCACCATATCTGTCCCCCACTGACGGCCCTGCTCTTTGGGGCAGCACGACTCATCGTGGTTATCTTTACTTTCAACCCATAATATTTTGTGACTGCGGTTCACTCGAAGACGTCGGCAATGGAAAGGTGTACAAGCTCGCGAGTCGCGGTTCAGATGCTGGCTACACGCACTACCGGCCATCTTCACTCGTAAGCGCTGCTGCTTGGCACCCAACATTACGGGGGAATACAGTACAGCGTTCTAAGACACGTTCCTGCGTAACAATTGTAGCAGAATCCGCGTCTCGCGTTGGCGGTATCGGCGCACTCGTGGGTCGCAAGTTGACTGGAGGGGCACCTCCATTTGTAAGTACTCGCATTACGTATCGCATGTGTTGCAACGGTTCTGTAACAATAAGAACCGAAGCAACGATTTTCCCGGCAATAAATGTGTATATCGGAGGACGGCGAACAAATGCCAGGATCCCATCCACGAGTGACTTTATTGGCTTCCTATTTACGGCACCATCAACGATTGCTCCCATGATGCACATCGGGTCGTACAACGCGACAGTCCCTCCAGGTTAAGCCTATCCATCGCCATTATTCATATGAATCCTAATGCGCCGAACGCGTGGTTGATCCAGTGTGAAGCCTGCGGATACGATCTGACAGGCATTGCAGGGACTGCGAATTCTTGTCCAGAGTGCGGCCGCGATATGCCGACAATATCGCGAGCATCTACGACTCGACCGGGACGCAAAAACATAGATATCCTTCGGTGTTTATTACTTTGCACTGCGGGTGCCCAATGTGGTCAAGTAGCATCAATATTTTTTGTATGGCCGAAGACGGCGGGCCAACTCAATTCGTTCCAAGCATTTGTGATAATCGGAGTCGGTCTTGTATGTTGTGCTGTTGTCGCGGTGTCGGCTATCACTATCGCTCGCATTGTTGCGCGAACAGAACCGACGCGTGACCAACGAGTGATCTACTACAATACGGCCTTTGTTGCCTGTATCGGCATCACATTAGAAATAGCGTGTGCGATTTGGGCAAAAGTTGTACTGCGCAATGGCATCGCGCAAAGCGATGTGCTATATGCCATACTTGATACAGCCACGATGACATCATTACTTATTGCAGTGAGCGCGTCGGCATACCTGGTTCGTGACGTGCTATGTCGAGTTCGCCGCCACAATCATGCATTTCTCCTTCGCTATGGCGCGAGTATGCACAAACATGGTGCCATATTTGTACTATGTACAATGTGGTTAATGTTTGGTGGATGTGCCGTTGGACAGATGTTCCTGATCATTCTGCCATTGTGCGTTTTTGTGTTTGCTATGATGTGCATCGCGGCATACATAGAGCTTAGTCGAACCAGGATGCGATTTGAATAAGTTGCATTATCCTGTTCAGAAACCTCATCCGCCACCAACCTCTGTGCTTCACGGCTCCTCACGCCGCCCTTCGGTGGTAATGCTTGAGCACGCCGCCGAGCCGCTGCCGGCACACGACGCGACCCTGACCTGCCCCCCGAATCCTGAACCACCAACTATGAGAGTCCCGTCGGGCCGCGGCACGGCCCCGGAGACTCTGGACCATGAAGCGGACAAGGCATTCGGCGGAGCAGATCGTGAGCAAGCTGCGTGAGGCCGACGCCATGCTGGCGGCGGGCCAAAGCGTGGCGCTGGGCGTCAGCGAGCAGACCTTCCACCGCTGGCGGAACCAGTTCGGCGCGCTGAACGACGAGAAACCACCGCACCCTCACCGTCTCCGCCTTCTCCACGCCAGCATCACAAACGGCGCAACCACACCCGGCGCGGGAATCACCGCAACGAACGCCTCCGTGAAGCCGTTGTGAACGCCCGTCCCGACAATGGTCTTTCCATCCGCCGAGATGCCGCCGATCTCCGAGAGGCGCCAGCCCGTCAGGTCCAGCCCGCAGCGTTGTGTGAGCACGTCGATCAGCAGTTCCTGCCCCCATTCCGGTGTCCAGAGCACCGCGATCCCACGCCCGGTGCCAGACTGGACGGCGTTGATGCCGAGCACACCGGCATCCGCTGACATCTCGTACACACGGCCGCTGTATGTGCCTGCGGGGAGCGGGCCGAGCATCGTAACGCCCTCGGCTTCCGTCCAGATCGCGGGACCAGATCCCCCGGGACCAGACCCACTTCCGCCGACGATCGAGCCGTCCGCGCTGATAGCGAATGCGCTGCCCATCCGATACTCGTCGGCTAGCGAGCCGATCCGTTGCATTCCATCGGGCTCCGTCCAGCGGAAAATGCCGCCGGGCGTGGAGCACGGCGCTTCGCCGATGCGACACCCCCGGAAATCCCGACCGAAGGGCGCTTCCTCAGAACGCGTTGACGTCGCCAAACGCGACCGCGACCCTCGGAACAGCCCCCGCGCATCGCATCCTTTAAATGCCTTCTCGTCGCCGAAGGCGACGCCGCCCCGCCCGCAGGGCGCACGACCATTGCCGGTGGCGCAGCGAGCAACGCGAGCCAGCCACCGGATAAGCTCGCCGCGAAGCGGCCTCCTTAAAACGCCTTGCAGTCGCCGAAGGCGACGCGTCTTTACCGTTGCCTCCCAGCAGTCCCCTCACGGCCTCATCTCCCGATCCCGCATCATCCCGATCAACCCCTCCACCACCCGCGCCATCGAGTCATAATCCAGCTTCTCCGCCGTGTCGGTCGCCTTGTGATAGTGCGGATAACGAAGCGGCGCGGTGTCCGTCACCATGAACGCCGGGTACCCCGCTTCGTCGTACCCCCGGTGGTCCGACCACATCGCCATCTGGATCTTCGGCGGCACCGACGCCGCCAACAACGGAAACGCCCCCGTCCGTGTAAACGCCTCCGCGCACGCCCTCACCGCCGGCTTGCTCCCCTCCATCCCCACAAACGCGATGAAGTCCCCCGTCGATGGCAAAACCGCCGCGAGCACATCGTTCGGCCACGTCTGCGACTTCTTCTCCGCGCGATAGCACCCGATCGTCTCCAGACAGAACATCGCGCGAATGTCCATGCCCGCCTTCATGCACGACGCGGCGTCGATCTGGCTCCCCATCCCATTGAAGTTGAAGTGCGGCGGCTCCTCATTCGCATACAGCATGAACCTGATCGTGTACGCATGAGGAGTCTCCCGCAGCGCGCGTGCCATCGCCAGTACACCCGCCACACCGCTCGCGTTGTCGTTCGCCGCCGGACACCCCTCGACACTGTCGTAGTGCGCCCCGATCACGATCACCCGCTCCGGATGCTCCGTCCCCGGCAGGATCGCCTCGATGTTGAACGACGGCCCGAGGTGACACTCGACCTCGATCTTCCTGGGCTCATACCCCGCCTTCTTCAGCGATGCCATCAGAAAGTCCGCCGCCAGCGCGTACCGCTCCGGCGCAAACGTCCCCCGCGGCCCGATGTCCGTCGCCAGCATCTCAACATCCCGACGCAACTCCGCCGCGAGCGCCGTGTGACGCTCAGTCAGCGGGCCCACCCGCGGCCGGTCCAGATGCAGATACGGGATCCCCGGAAGCAACGACTCACCTCCTTCATCGCCCTCCGCCTGCCCCTGCGCCCTCGCAGCAGGGACACACGCCACCCAGAGAACCGCCGCGCTCGCCATCCAACGGATGCCCCTCATCATTCCCACGTATCCGGAATCGGCACGAACCAGTTGCACCGGCTCCTGCAACCCTCCCCCATTCCCCGTACCATGACCCGCGCATGGACGCCGCACACACGATCGCCCACTCCCTTCACGCACTCAGCCTCGCCCAGTCCACGCCCGCCACCGGCGCGCCCGCGGCCACCACGGAGCCCACCTCCATCGTCATGGGCCTCTGGCCCCTCTTCATCCAGTCCTTTGACCTCTTCAGCATCGTGCTCATCCTCGGCTCCGTCGCCGCCGTCGCCATCATCGTCCGCAACCTCTTCGATGTCCGAGCCGCCGTCATCGCCCCGACCAAATCCCTCGACCGCATCGCCGACCTCTGCCGCGCCAACCGCCTCGCCGAACTCGAGCACGCCATCGCCGACGACAAGACCTTCATCGGCGACACCCTCCGCCCCGCCTTGGGTGCGAAGCAAGCAGGCCGCGACGCCATGCACGAAGCCGCCAACCTCGGCGCCTCCGAGGCACACGCCCACTGGTCGCGCCGCGTCGAGCCCCTCGCCATCATCGGCAACCTCGCGCCCCTCGTCGGGCTTGCCGGCACCGTCTGGGGGATGATCCTCGCCTTTGCGTCCCTCTCCGCCGCGGGAGGACGTGCCTCCCCCACCGAACTCTCGCTCGGCATCTCCAAGGCCCTCATGCACACGCTGCTGGGCCTGATGCTTGCCATCCCGGCCCTCGCCTTTGCCGCGTTCTTCCGCGCCCGCATCGAACGCGCCATCGGCCGCGCCATCGTCGTCTGCGCCGAAGCCGTTGATCGCCTCGCGGCAGGTTCATCAGGCCGCAACGCATGAGGCCCCTCGCCTCCAACGCCGCTCATGCCTCCCACGCCTCCGGCCACATCAACGTGACGCCGCTCATCGACGTCGTCATGGTGATGATCGTCTTCTTCCTCATCGTCGGCAAACTCGCCTCGGACCAGATCAGCCAGCTCGATCTTCCTCCCGCCGTCGCGTCCCCACCCGCGCCCGAGCCCGGCGTTGTGATCGTCAACATCCCCGCCGACAGCACGATCATTGTCTTCGGCGAGTCGCTCACCCCCGACGGTCTTCGGACTCGTCTCCGCGAAGCCCTCGCAACCACGCCCGACCTCATCGTGCAGATCCGCGCGGATCGCTCCCTGACCTACGCGAGCATCGCACCGATCATCGAGTCCTGCCGCGCAGAGGGTGTCTCGCGCGTCCGCCTCTCGACGGAGGGCGAGCCGTGAGACCGATCCGTGCGACATCATCCGGCTCCCGCTACGGCGGCCGCCCCTCGCGATCCGCGATCATCGCGCCAGACTCACTCCCCGACATGACGCCGATGGTCGATGTCGTGATGGTCATCCTCATCTTCTTCATGGCCTCGACCGCCCTTGTCGGCCCCGAACTCGTGCTCCGAGCCCGCGTCGCCTCGGATGATGCACCCGCCGCCACCGAGCCCCTTCTTGCCCCCGCCTCGCTCGCCATCCGATTGCGCACGGACGCTCGGGTCACACTCGCCACGGGGCTGGGACTGAGGGATGCGCCGATCGAATCCCTGATTGCTCACATCCAGACCCGCACACCCATGCTCAGGGCCGCTTCCATCCCCATCATCATCGACGCGGCACCCACCGTTCCCTACCAGTCGGTCGTTGACACCATCGATGCGCTCGAACGCGCCGGCGTCCGCGACATCGCGCTGCGCTGAGCCCCCTCACCCGCGCTCACTTGCCCGCACCACGGTTTCCCGACGCCTTCAACGTCAGTCCATCGTGCGCCAGCCCCGCCCGTGCCGCGTGCCCCGACGCTTCCAGGCGAGCCATCGTCTCCGCATGCCCAAGATCATGCGACATGTGGACAAAGTACGTCCGTCTCGCATCCACCCGCTCCGCGATCCCGAGCGCCTGATCCACCGTCAGGTGCGTCGGGTGCCGCCGGTCCCGAAGCGCATCCAGCACCAGCGTCTCGAGCCCCTTCAACATCCCCCACGACTCGGGCGGCACCGCCGACACGTCCGTGCAGTACGCGAGCGGCAACGGCCCCCCACTACTCCCGCTCCCACTCCCCACCGCATCTGCCTTCCCATCGTTTCCAACTGCCTCCGAGGCGTTGCGGGCTCGCGCACCGACTTCTTCAGCATCTCCACCGATGCCTAACTCCTCTCCGTGGGCCTCCGTGGCACTCCGTGGTGAACGCCTTCCTCCGCGGCTCTCCGCGGCCCTCCGCGTTGAATCCCGTTCATCCTCATCCCCGCCCTCCGCCTCCAGCCGATACCCCAGCACCGGCAACTTCCCATGCAACAACGGAATCGGCGTCACCCGCAACCCATGCACTGTAAACGCCCGCCCCGGCTCCACCCGATGCCCGATCAGCGTCGCCACAAACGAGTCGTTGACGTTCCGATCCCGATCGAAGATGTGCGTGTACACCCTTCGCAGGTGCGCATCCGTGTGGGCATCGGCGTACACATCGATCGGACCGTCCTGGATCGCGTTGAACCGCCGCACCTCGTCCAGCCCCCACGTGTGATCGACGTGGTTGTGCGTGAACAGGATCGCATCCAGCCGCTTCATCCCATGCCGCAGCGCCTGCTCGCGAAGGTCCGGCCCCGCATCGATCAACACCGCCCGCGCCTGCCCCTTCGCATCCGTGAACTCCAGGAGCGAACTCGTCCGCAGCCGCCGATCCCGCGGATCCTGGCTCGTGCACACCGCGCAGTCGCACCCGATCGCGGGAATCCCCGCGCTCGTGCCCGTCCCCAGAAACGTGAATCGAACGTCTGAGATCACGCGGGAGGATATGGAAGTCCGGTCGGGCGGCGGCATCGCTCTCGGCCCTCCGGCATAGACGTTTCGGCCCCTGCTCGGGCTTATACTCGCCCCATGACCACCCCCACGCTCAAGTCCGTCTCCCAAGAGTTCGACGCCGCTCGCGAGATCAGCCCGCGCCGCAAGTCCACCGAGGCCTCCAGCATCGACGGCCTCGTCGCCGAACAGCTGGCCCACTTCGGCATCGACCCCGCCTCCGACTACGGCCAGCACCTGGCCCGCTTCGCCGGCCACCTTTACGCCGGCCACGCCGACCTCCACGCCATGTGGAAGGACACGATGCGGGAGCTCGCGGGCCTCAGCCGCCAGGATCGCATCGAGCGTTTCGCGGCACAGAAGTTCCTCTGCTTCCAGATCGCCAAGATCCTCGACACCCTGCAGCACCCGATGCGCCGCACCTACCAGTCGATCGTGGATCAGGCCGGCCAGCGCAGCCGCAAGGGCCCCTACCCGATCTTCGACAACGTCACCGCCCTCTTCTCCGCCAAGCCCGTCATCACCCGCACCGCCACCTACGTCTACGCCTGCGCTGAATGGGTGGACGACGCCTTCCAAGGCAAGGAGCTCATGCTCGAGGTCTACTCGCGCCTGCTCAACCCAACCAGCGTCTCCCTCGCCAACCACATCGTCGACATCGAGGCCGGACCGCTCGCCCACGAGTACTTCGCGTGGAACTTCAACTCCGGCATGGCCGCCGTCGATGCCGTCCTCTCACACCTCGTCGGCTACCAGGACATCCTGCTCACGAGCCGCAACGTCTACGGCGGCACCTACCAGCTCATGCACGACTGGTACGGCAAGGTCAGCAACCTTGACGTCTCCGTCAACTTCTTCGATGGCTACACCGCCGAGGCCTTCATCAAGGCCCTCGATGCCGTCACCGCCAAGGAGAAGGCCCGGCTCGCCGCGGGCAAGCAGATCTATGTCTACATCGAGTCTCCGTGCAACCCGCACGGCTACGTGCTCGACGTTCCCGCGATCTGCGCCGAAGCCCACAAGCGCGGGCTCACCGTCATCTGCGACTCCACCGTCGGCACCCCCTTCCTCCACCGCCCCCTCCGCCGACAGAATCCACTTGAGCGCCCCGACTTCGTCATCCACTCCTACACCAAGGACCTCGCGGGCCACGGCGGCACAACCGCCGGCTGCGTCATCGGACGCAACGAACGCATGTTCATGGGCAAGCACGACTCCGCGCCCGGCTTCGCCGCCGATGGCAAGCCACGCACCTACGCCTGGGACGAAACCCTCTTCTGGAATGTCTACTACGTCAAGGGCGCGTTCCTCGACGCCGACAAGGCCTTCGAGGTCCTGAACGGCATCCACACCCTCGAGCTCCGCATGCTCCAGAAGGCCGCCAACACGCTGACTCTCGCCGAGGTGCTCGGCTCGCACCCTGATATCAATGTCAAATGCTGCGCCGTGGCCGGCAACGAGAACTCGGCGATCCGCGAGAAGTGCCTGCACCTGGGCTTCCCGCCCCCGCTCTTCACGTTCGACTTCGAGGGCAAGGGCGATGTCCCGGCCCTGGACCGCGAGGCCTTCAAGCGATTCTTCGACATGCTCGACCCCGTCTTCGGGCATCAGGTCTCGCTCGGCCAGCCCAACACCGTCGTCCTCTGCCCCGCCATCACGAGCCACAGCGAGATGTCCGCCCAGGCACTCAAGGACGCGGGCATCACGCTCACCACCACGCGTGTCGCCGTCGGAACCGAGGACCCGCGCACGCTGATCGTTCACCTGATGAAAGCCGCCGAGTCCTGCATCGAGCCCGCCCGCTCCGGCTTCATGGCCAAGTTCCCCTCGACCGAGAAGATCGACGCGATCTACAAGAAGCACTACACCGACGTACACACCCGCTACGTCAACGCGCAGCCGCCGATGAGCGAGTTGATGAAGTAACACGCGCCAAGCTACGCCCGCATCCGAAGGAATGCCCCGAGCGTGGGCTCGTGTGGCCATGTCACCATGCGCACCGCCCACTCCGCGCGTGTCGGCGTCCATCCGTGCGGAGAAACCGGAGAAATCGCTGGGCCGACTTCCTGACGTCAATCCTCTTCGTGATGGGGCTTGAACGCCGCTACCAACTGCTGCTGGATGTTCCCCGGCGTCGCCTCGTCGTGGCTGTACTCCATCGCGTATGAGCCGCTGCCCGCGGTCATGGACTTGAGTTCGTTCGAGTAGTTCTGGAGTTCGCCGAGCGGCGCAACCGCCGTGACGATGCAGATGTCGCCGGTCGTCATCTGCGTGTCCTGCACGCGTCCACGCTTCGTCGAGAGGTGGCCCGCGATGTCGCCCATGTACTTCGAGGGGACGGTGATCTCGACCTTGGCGTACGGCTCCAGCAGCTTGGGCTTGGCCTTGCCCACCGCCTCGATAAACGCCTTCTTTCCGGCTGTGATGAACGCGATCTCCTTCGAGTCAACGTCGTGGTACTTGCCGTCGTACAGCACACAGCGGATGCCCGTCATCGGATACCCGGCCACCGCGCCGCCCGCCAGCACCTGGCGCACGCCTTTCTCGACCGCCGGCCAATACTGCCGGGGAACCGTCCCGCCCACGACCTCCGAAGCGAACTCGAATCCCTCGGGGTGATCCGCCGGCAGAGGCTCGACGCGCAGGTACACCTCGCCGAACTGCCCGCTGCCGCCCGTTTGCTTCTTGTGGCGGTAGTGCCCGTCGGCCCTCGCGCCGATGGTCTCCTTGTACGCGACCTTCGGCGTCGATGTGGTCACCACCACGCCGTATCCCTGGTGCAGTTTCTCCAGCACCACCCGCAGATGCAACTCTCCAAGCCCGCGCAGCACCGTCTGGTGCGTCGCCGCGATCCGGTCGCAGACCAGCGAGGGATCCTCGGCCGTGAGCTTCGCGATAGCCGCAGAGAACTTCGCCTCGTCCGCGTGGTTCTTGAGCTCGATCGCCAAGCCGTACATCGGGCGCGGCAGTGGAAGCGGCTTCAGGCGGATGTGGTCCAACTCGTGCGTGTCGTGCAGCACGGCGTTGAAGCGAACCTCCTCGATCTTGGCGACCATGCCCAGATCCCCCGGGCCGACCGCCTCGACCTCCGACGCCTCCTTGCCCTGGCGCTGCATCACGTGCCCGATGCGGATCGCCTTCTTGTCCGCATCGATGAACAACTCGCTCTTTGCCTTCAGCGTGCCCTGGTGCACCCTGAAGATCCCGAGCTTGCCCACGTGCTTGTCCGAAGACACCTTGAAGATGTGGGCCAGCAACGGCGCATTGGCATCGGGTCGCGGGTGGTACGCACGCTCGGCTGAGTCCTCCGCCTCACGCAGAAGGAACGTCCGCGGGTTGCCCTCGAGGGGGCTCGGGAGCAGCGATGCGATCACATGCATGAGATCCGACGCGCCCGCGCCCGTCCGGGCGGAGCAATAGCAGATCGGGATCAGGTGGGCCTCGCGCAGGGCCTTCTCGAACGCGTCGTGCAGCTTGTCAGGATCGAACCCCTCGCCCTTCTCAAGATACTGGAGCGTCAGTTCCTCATCGACCTCGATCACCTGCTCCACGATCTGCTTGTGCGCCTCGTGGACCGAGGAGAAGTCGGTCGTGTCTCCCGCGGCGTCGTTCCCGTCGTGCTCGAAGACGTTTATCACGTCCGCACCGTTCCCGGTCGGCAGATTCACAGGCAGGCAGACCGAGCCGAACGTCTCGCGGATGGTCTGCGTCAGCGTCTTGAGATCGATGTCCGCGTGGTCGATCTTCGTCACCACGATCATGCGCGGCAGGTTCCGTTCTTCGGCGATCTGCATCAGCCGGCGCGTCGTGGGCTCGATGCCCCGTGCCGCGTCGACACAGACCACCACCGTCTCGACTGCGGGGAAGCAGGCGACGGCGTGCCCGAGAAAGTCGGCGAGCCCCGGCGTGTCGATCACGTTCACATAGTGCCCGTCATGCTCGAAGTGGACGAGCGTGGGCTGGAGCGAGTGCTTGTGGTGCTTCTCTTCATCGGTCCAGTCTGAGACCGTGTTCCCTTCCTCGACCGTGCCCATGCGGGTCACGACGCCCGCCGCGAAGAGCAGCCGCTCGACCAGTGTCGTCTTGCCGCACCCGCCATGCCCCGTGAGCACGATGTTGCGGATGTCGGCCGGGTTTCGGATTGCCATGGGGGGCCTCTGCGGGCTTCTGGCCCGCGAGGGCGGGGATAGTCAGCGGCGGCGTCCCGCGTCGGCCCGAACGAACGTGCCGGCGTGAGGCGGCGTCGGCCCGCACGCCCCACCATGACGCGCGGACGCCCCATTGTAAAGCATCCGTCAAGCTCCGCAAAGCCCTCCACCAACTCTCCACGTCACAAATACTTGCGCTGGGTCGCTCCATACGTCGCTGGGGTTCAGGCCTTCGCGCCCGCCGGGTTCTCCAAGGTGCTCTCTTTCCCGCATTCCGGGCACACCGCCGTCGGCAAACCCGTCAGGTTGTAGCCGCAGAAAAGGCAGACACCGGAACGGAGTCGTCTGAGTTCTTCCTCCCGAACGCCAAGGAACCCGACGCGCACGCCCGCGTTCTTGAGGCCAGTTGTCACCCGCTGGCTCGACATGGCACAGTCAACGAGTACCACGGGGAGCACGCCGATCAAGATGGGCTCAAGACTTCCGATTCCTCCGCTCAACGCCCCAAGCCCCGCGAGAAGCACGAACGGCCAAACAACGGCCAGCCAGTGCGCCCGGATCTTCAACTGCAAGACGATGTTCACAGCTTCCAAAGCAACTACCGAAATCAGCGTCGCCGGGATCGCGGCAAGCGTCACCCAGTAGCGGCTCTCAACGAGCGACCACACGAGCACGGCCAACGCGAGAACGAACACACCCGCCAGCCGCAGCATCGTCCGCTGAAGCCGCGCTGCCTCGATGATCCGCTGCCGATCGTTCAACTTACGCCCTCATGCACACAAGCTGGGTTGATCGCCACTCAGGATCTGTTAGGATACTCCGGGTGCTTCCATGATGACGTCCGAATCCGCCGCACGCCACCTGCTCCACCTCGCCAGCGCCGGCGATGAGCCGGTGCCCGTGACGCACATGCAACTCCAGAAGCTCGTGTATTACGCCCAGGGGTGGTCGCTTGCGCTCCGCTCGATGCCGCTCTTCGCGTCGCGCATCGAGGCATGGCCCCATGGCCCGGTCGTGAAAGACCTCTACCGCGTGTTCGCTCCCGCTCGTGCCCGCTCTATCGATCCGATCGAGGGCTGTGCGGCACAGGACGCGAGCAACGGTGAACTCCAACTCCTCGACTCCATCTGGCGCGGCTACGGCCGCTTCTCCGCCTCGTACCTCCGCGAACTGACGCACGCCGAAGCACCGTGGCTTGATGCTCGACGGGGACTGCCGGACGATGCGCCGTCCAGCGTCGAGATCACACACGAGTCCATGCGAACATACTTCCAGGGGCTGGACAGCCGCGCGTGCGCCCGCTTCGGCATCACGCGCAAGGAACTCGATCTCGCGATCGCCGGAGCCCGAACCGGCCCTTGCATTCCATGGTCCGACTTCAAGCAGGGCCTCTCCGGTGCAATGGCGGATTGATGTCGCGCTTCGAGCTGCCGAGGCCATCCGCGCGCTAGATCGGGCACTCCGCGATGAGTTCATCGTCAGAGTTGACGCGATCAGTGCCGACCCGCTCGCGCACGTCCGCCACTCACTGCCACCATTCGAGCCGATCGGGGCATGGGTGTACGAGTATGCCTCCGAGGTTGTCCCGGACATCATTATGCTTGTGATCTTCGCTGAGCCCGATACCACAACCCACGCGATCACGATGATTCACGTTCGTTCGCTCTCCCGCGGCGTTGAGGACTGAACAAGCACCGGCGCATCGCTGATCGCTTTACCACACTCCGGGCAAACCACCGCCGATAAACCCGACATGTCGTAACCGCAGAAGAAGCAAACGCCGGACCGAATGCGCCTGAGTTGTTCCTCGCGCACGCCGAGAATACCTGCGCGCAAGCCCGTGGCGCGAACTCGCTTGAACATCCTGTGCGTCACGCACATCGCTGCTGGAGTGCCGATAAACCACATCACAACCGCGCCACCGTACAAGCTGCCTGTGAGCACAGAAAATGCCACAGCAATCCCGAGCGTCACAACCATCGCTAGGCATGACCCCCACCCTGCCCTCGCCAAAGGCAATGCGATCAAGGCAACCACGAAGATGCAGATCGCGAGCAGAGCACTCGCAATCACAACTGCGAAAATCAATGCCTCGGGAGCTCGTACAACGAGAACCAGCACGATCAAAGCGATCGATGCCCCCTGGCCGAGGAAGAGCATCTGCATCCGTCGATGCAGCCGCGCCAGACGCAGCACCCGTCTTGCCTCATCTCCGTGATCGATTGGCACACTGCCATTGCCCATGCCGCGACTCCCCCCCACGATCCGTCGCGCCGCCCCGCACGGTCCAACGAATCTGACCGTCGCGATCGCTCTGTTTGCCATCTGGCCATCTGCGATCTGCCATCTGGCACTCTCACCCCGCCAGCCCCACCACCATCCCCACCGCCTCCGCCGCACGCGGAGGATTCTCCAGATCCAGCGGCAGGTACACGCCCCGCTCATGGTCGCTGTTCAGCACGATCACATTCGGCGGCACGAACTTCACCCCATTCTCCGCCTTCTCGTGCCCCAAGATAAACAGGTTCACGCCCCATCGTTCAACCAGATCCTCCAACTGCTCCGCGTCATACCCGCGCCCCCAGACCATCAGGTGCGCGCTCCCCACCCGCGGCTCATAATCCTGGGGCGTCAAAGCGCGCGTCAGAACCGTCGCATCAAACCGACCCATCATCCCGATGCCCGGCAGCGAGTGCGCGCACAGCACATCACCCTTTGGCGTCACACACCGGAGCGCGAGCGGCATCGCCTTGACGAACTCATCGATCGCCGTCTCGATCTCCTCGGCGCGATCCCCGAACGCAAACTCAACGCCCGCATCAAACGCCTCGACCACGCGCACGCCGTCTTTGACGATCCCCGCCCCGATCACCTGAGACAACTCATGGTTCGCGAGCAACAGATGCACCCGTTCCGGGTACGCCGCCTTCAGAGCCGCGGCCCGCGCCAGCGCGCGATACGACATGTCCATGCCATTCATCAGCCGATCCGAGTGGATCAGCTCGTGCAGCGTCAGATGCGGCCCGTTCGCGCCCGAGTCCCCCGACGATCCCGGCCCCATGCCCGCCGCCTCCACCACGCGCCCCATATGCACGGGGTTGTCGTGAAGGTCGCCCGTCGCGATCAGCTTCCCCGGCGGCTCGATGATGTCGATCGATCCCTGCCGGCACCGCGCTTCCATGCTCGCGGCCGCCCCCTCGCGGAACAGGCGCATCACAAGGTCGGGGTCACGCAGGTCCAGTTGGGAGAGGTCCATCGCGCCCCCTTCCGAGCCCCGTTTCAGAGTCCCACAGGGCTCGCACTCGAACCAGCGGGAAGGGGCGCGATCATTTAGTCGGTGTCGGTCCGCTCCGACTGATCCATCGAGCGGACGACATCCTCGGCTTTGGCCCGGAGAATCCCGAGGATCAACGACAACCGGTCGGCGACGAGAGCCATAGATTCGGGACGATTGTCTGCGTCAACCTCGACACACGACATGATCAGCTCGCTGAGTTTCGGGTGCACCCTGGGATTGAGCTCCACAACCGGCTTGGGTTTCTGGATGAGACTGTCGTCGAGCGAGTTGACGAGTGAGTCGCCCTTGGCGAGGGCCGTTGGGATGTGCTGCCTGGTGAAGACCCAGTACATGGTCGCGCCGAGGTTGTAGATGTCGGTCTTCGGCGTGATCGGGCGGCGATGGACCTGCTCGGGGGCGATGTAGTCGGGCGTTCCCTGGATGCGGGGCTTGACGGTGCCGATCTTGCACCCCTGGCCGAGGTCGATGATCTTCACAACGCCGCCGTCGGCGACGACGATGTTGTTCGGCTTCATGTCGGCGTGGACATAGCCGCGCTTGTGCATGTGGTGCATCGCATCGGCGACCTGCTGGAAGATGTCCACGGCCTGCTCGAAATTCTTGGGGGGGGCCTTGTCGAGCGAGACACCGTCGACGAGTTCCATGACCAGGTAGAGCTCCTTGGTGGTCAGGAGCGTGCCCTTCTTGAACATCCGAGTGATCTTGCGGATGGCGGGGTGGTTCAGTTCCTGAGCGATGCGATACTCGCTCTCGGCCTGGTCGAGGAATCGGGCATCCTTGGCGTCGCCTCGATCGACGTGCTTGAGGGCCCAGACCTGCTTGGACTTGACGTCCTGGACGACGTAAATGATGGAGGCCGCTCCCCGCCCGATCTCGGACAGGATCTTGTACCCCTCGACGGAGTCGCCTCGTTTCTTTGGTTCAATCGCCGTCACAGTCCAAACATCCATGAAACGCCCGGAGTCTGATCCGGAGCGCACGATACCCTTGATCCTTGACGCAACCCACCGGGCGTTGCGCGAGTCGATGGTAGCCCATCAGTATGCCCGTTCGCGAGGGTTCCTGCAATCCCCGTGATGAGCCATCATTTGGCTGAGGGGCGACCCCCGCGGGGTGTCGCGACCGCTCGTTCATGTCTCAATGACCGTGCCAGAGATGCGATCGGCATCCGCATCGACGGATCCGAGATGTGCTGTTCATTGTGGACGCGAAGTGGCATGATTGGAGGCCGGTTCATCCCGACAGGAGGCATGTTTCGAGGTGCGAGAATCGACGGGAAAGAAGCCCTTGTGCGGCCGCATCGTGGCCGGCGACGGACCTGGAAAATCGGCGGCGAAAGGCGCTCGAATCGGCGTCGAAACCGAGGCGTTCGCCTAGAATCTCGTGTCCTTGGGAACCCCTGCGTCCAAGCGGCTTGTTCGCCTCTTGGACGGATCGCGCACCTGCGGCCTCGCTTCCTGTTTGAGACGTGTATGCGCGATGCCGCGGGGGTCTTCAAGTCCTGACGTCAGCGATTCCTCAGTGCTCGTGTGAGCGAGGCGTGCATGCCAGACAACGTTGCAACGACGGGAGCCGACGCGGGATCGGCATCAAAGAGCCATTCGCCGACCTCGGCTGCGGAGCCCAAGGGTTCTGCGGCGTCCGAGCCGGTCGCGGCAAACCCCGCCGCGACGAATGGGGCGTATGGCGCAGAACAGATCCAGGTGCTTGAGGGTCTGGAAGCGGTTCGCAAACGCCCGGGTATGTACATAGGCGGCACGGGGATCAACGCGTTGCACCACCTCGTGTACGAGGTCGTGGACAACTCGGTTGATGAGGCGATGGCCGGACACGCGACGACGATTCGCGTGTCGGTACTGGCAGACGGCTCCTGCTGTGTGACCGACGACGGACGAGGGATCCCGACGGGTCCGATGAAGCACGAGGACCCGAACCTGAACGGGAAGTCGGCGATCGAGATCGTGCTGACAAAGCTGCACGCGGGCGGGAAGTTCGGTCAGGAGGGTTCTGCGTACAAGGTCTCCGGCGGGTTGCACGGCGTCGGCGTCTCGTGCGTGAACGCGCTCTCTGAGTGGCTCGAGGCGGAGGTGGTGCGTGACGGGCAGATCCACGCGATCGTCTTCGAGCGGGGCAGGGTTCGCACGCCCCTCCACACCGTTGGGCCCATTCCAGCGGGCAGCACACGGAAGAGCGGCACGCGAGTGACGTTCCTGCCGGACGCGACGATCTTTCCTGCCACCGACTTCAACTACGAGACGCTGGCGAATCGCCTGCGGGAACTCTCGTTCCTCAATCCCGGCGTGACGATCCATCTCGACGACGAGCGGGTCGGGCCTGATGGGAAACCACGGGCCGACGTCTTCCGTGCCGAGAACGGGTTGCTTGAGTATGTCGAGCACCTGATGATCGGCAAGACGGCGATCTCGTCTCCGGTGCATCTGCGCCGGGACGATGAGGCGCAGTCGCTGGTGTGCGAGGTCGCGCTCCAGTACCACGACGGTTACACCGAGTCAGTGCTCTCGTTCGCGAACAACATCAACAACGTGGACGGCGGCACGCACGCGCAGGGCTTCAGGGTCGCGCTGACGCGAACGCTCAACGCGTACGCGCGGAAGTCGGGGATCATCAAGGAGAAGGATCCGGTCCCGACGGGCGAGGACCTGCGCGAGGGGCTTGTCTGCATCGTGAGCGTGAAGCTCCCGAACCCGACCTTCAACAACCAGCCGAAGGAGAAGCTGCTCAACCCGGAGATCGAAGGGTTTGTCGCCGGCGCGGTCTCGGAGGCACTCGAGACCTGGATGGAAGAGCACCCGGCGGAGGCGAAGAAGCTCTGCCTGAAGGGAATCGTCGCGGCTCAGGCGAGAGAAGCGGCCCGCAAGGCGCGTGAGTTGACGAGGCGGAAGAGCGCGCTCGACTCCGGCTCGATGCCCCACAAGCTGCGTGACTGCAAGACGCGCAACGTCGATGAGAGCGAGCTGTTCATCGTTGAGGGTGATTCAGCGGGCGGATCGGCAACGCAGGGAAGGAACGTCGAGACGCAGGCGATCCTGCCCCTGAAGGGCAAGATTCTGAATGTCGAGAAGGCGCGCATCGACAAGATGCTGGCGTTCGAGGAGATCCGGACGCTGATTGCCGCGTTGCGCGTCGGCATCGCGAACGAGATCGATCTCTCGAAGCTTCGGTACGGCAAGATCGTGATCATGACGGACGCCGACGTGGACGGCAGCCACATCCGGACGCTGCTGCTGACGTTCTTTTTCCGCCAGATGAGGCCTCTGATCGAGCGGGGCCACATCTACATCGCGCAGCCCCCGCTGTATCTGCTCTCGCGCGGACGCCAGAAGCGGTACGTGCTGAACGAGCGTGTGCTGCAGGACTCGCTGACCGAGATGGGGCTTGAGACGTCTTCCCTCATCGTGCGCGACATCGCGGGCGTGCCCTCCGGGGCCGAGCCCCGCGAGGTCACACGCCTTGAGGGGGCGGAGCTTCGGCGCGCTGTGAAGCTTCTCAGACGGCTCGAAGAACTCGTTGAGATCAGCGAGCGACGGGGCACGAAGTTCATCGACACACTCTCACACCGGCGCGACGGGCGACTGCCCACCCACAAGGTGGACAGCGGCTCGGACGCCGCGCTCGCGTGGGACGAGCATGAGGCCCTCGAGATCGCCACCCGCAAGGGTTGGGCGAACGCGACGATCCGTGAATTGCACGAGAACCGCGAGTTGGAGCGGATCATCGCGGACCTCCACACGCTCGGGCTCTTCATCGACGAGTACGGTCTCGTGCGCGAGGAGTCGGTGACGGGCGAGAAGCTACACGCGAGGTTCGCGTGGGTCACGTCGTCCGCCGATGCGCACGCCGATTCCGCGAGTGCGCAGCGCGACGACGATTCCGACAACACGCAGGACGAGTCGGGAGTTCGCGCCCGGTCGGGCGCGAGCCGTTCCGGAAAGGTCGTCGAGGCGGGGAGTCTCCGCGAGGTGCTCGGCGCACTCCACGAGATCGGGCGGCGCGGGCTTGAGATCAAGCGTTTCAAGGGGCTGGGCGAGATGGACGCCGAGCAGCTCTGGGAAACGACGATGGACCCGACGAAGCGCTCCCTGCTCAGGGTCACGATGGACATGGCGACGGAAGCGGACTCGCTCTTCTCCATCCTGATGGGCGAAGAGGTCGAGCCGCGCCGCAAGTTCATCGAGGATCACGCCCTTGAAGTAAAGAACCTAGACGTCTGAACAGCGTGAGACTGTGACGGTTGTGCGGGCTGGAGCGTCCCCCCAAGACGGGAGTCGTGCGCGTTCGTTATTGGGGATCGCATGCACCCCGGTTCATCGCCGATCTTCAGCGAGAACCGGGCATTCCGCCCGCGAGGGCGATGGGCACATGAGCATCCGACGTTACAACGCCAACGCGATTCCGAGCAAGGCGGGCAGGCCGAACACCGTGAACCTCGAGCAGCGTGCGCTGGAGGAATTGCTCGACGAACTCGATGAACGATCGGGCGCGTCGGACGCATCGAAGAGGCGTGATTTCGTCCGTTGGCCGTTCCGCCAGACCAGCATCCGCATGCACATCACGCAGGCGCGGGGCATGTCATCGGATCTTGAGGTGGCGTGCCGCAATCTCTCGTGCGGCGGCGCGAGCGTGCTGCACAGCTCGTACGTCCACCTTGGCTCGAAGGTCAGACTCGTTCTGCCGAATCCTGCCGGTGGCACGAACTCGATCGAGGGAACCGTCTGCCGGTGCCAGCACGTGCGGGGCGTGATCCACGAGATCGGGATCAAGTTCGCGAAGCGGATCGAGGCGCGTGACTATCTCCGCACCGATGGCCAGAGCAACCGGTTCTCGCTGGAGCGAGTCGATCCGGATCGTCTCCAGGGGACGGTTGTCCACATCGACGACTCGCCCATGGACCGCCGCCTGGTTCAACACTATCTGCGCGGGACGCAGCTGCGTCTTCGTCAGACAGACGACGCGGACGAGGCGCTGCGCTGGCTGAACGAGGGGTGCGACCTCGCGCTCGTCGATGCGGACCTGGGGCCGGGTCGGCCGGACGGCATCGCGTTTCTCAAACGAGCCAGGGCGGGCGGATTCTCTTCGCCCACTGTTCTGCTGGCCGCGGATATTGACGCTTCGCGCGCGGCCTCCAACGAATCGCTGGCGGAGGCGACCCTCAGCAAACCCTTGGCACAGGACGTTCTCCTCCGGGCGATCGCAGAGTACCTTCTGCTGGGCGGGGGCGCTGGACCAATGTATCCGTCGCTGCCGAGGGATCACCCGAACCTTGCGCTGCTTGATGGGTTTCTCGGGGATCTCAAGACCACGGCTGGCGCGCTGCAAGCGGCGATCGAACAGAACGACTTCAGCCGCGTAAGATCGCTCTGCTCGAGCATCATGGGCACAGCCCCTGCGATGGGGTACGCTGGGCTTGCGGCGTCGGCTGAACAGGCCGCTCTCGCCCTCACAAAGACAGGGAGCGTCCGGGAGGCGCAACCGATGATCCGGTCGCTTATCGCGGCGTGCGATCGCGTGCGCCCTCCCCAGCAGCACGCGGCGTGATAGAGCGTCCGAGAACACTCGATATCCAGATGGCCCGATCAGTGGCACCCCGGTTGGGGAATCGGCGTCAACCCGGGCTTCTCCGAGGCCGATCTCAAGAGCACGAGCGGTCACTCTGCTGCTGGACGACCAGACTCTGCCGGAGCGCACGTGCATTGATCGACACTGGTCGTCCATCGCGAGGAACGACCGACGCGGAATCGGCTCCGCCGATACGTCCCGCGCTCGAGGGCCTTTGCACCGGGGCGGCGGTGCTCGGGGCCTCGATCATCGCGATCATCGGGCTCTGGACCGCGTCAACGGTTGCTTACAAGAACGAGTTGAAGCAGAGTCTGATGCGTATCGCAGAGAGTGCTGCGTCGCTGGTGGATCCTGCGCTGCACTCAACGATTCGGAGCCCCGACCAGATCGACACGGCCGAGTACGACCTGGCGATCGCACCGCTTCGCGCCATGCAGTCTCGGGCAAGAGGCGTCCAGTACATCTACACCTTCGTCCAGGACGGTGTCGATATCCGATTCATTCTCGACGCCGCCAAATCGGGTGACCACGACGGCGATGGTGTGGAGGACCGTGCGGGCGTGTGGGAGCTGTACGAGGAGGCGGATCCTGCGACGTTTGTCGTCCTTGCGTCACAGCCGGGTGCGCCGCTTTGTGCGGCGTCAGACGAGCCATACACCGACAAGTGGGGCACGTTCATGACGGGCTTCGCCCCGATCCTCGACTCGAGAGGGAAAGCCGTCGGCGGGGTCGGCGTGGACATGAGCGCTGCCGAGTACTTCAATCAGATTGCCTCGATGCGCCGGGCCGCGCTCTACGGGCTCTTGCCGGCGCTCGGCGCGAGCGCGTGCGTCGGTCTGATCGTGTGGGACCAGCGCCGGCGGGTGATGGCCGCACAGGCCGCGATGCGTCAGCAGACGATCGAGCTTGAGCAGAAATCAGCGACGCTCGAGCGGCAGGCCGTTGAGTTGCAGGCCGAGCGCGAGAAGGCGGAATTGGCCAATCGTGCCAAGGGTGCGTTCGTCGCGAACATGACGCACGAGCTGCGGACACCCATGACCGCGATCCTGGGGTACGCGGAGCTGCTGGAACGGGAGCGCAAACTCGACGAGGAAGCGGCCGCCTGGCTGCGCACGGTCAAGCGGAGCGGCGAGCATCTGCTGACGCTGATCAACGATGTGCTCGACTACTCCAAGATCGAGGCGGGCAAGATGCGCGTCGAGCTGATGGAGTGCGAACCATGCGCGCTGCTCGAGGACGTCCGGATGCTGATGCTTGAGAACGCGTCTGCGAAGGGACTGAAGCTCGTCGTCGAGTGGACGGGGGCGGCACCGTCTCGCATCCGCACCGATCCGACGCGTCTGAGGCAGATCCTGTTCAATCTTGTGGGCAACGCGATCAAGTTCACCGCGTCGGGGACCGTGCGAATCGAAGCATGCGTAAAGGCCGATACGCTACGGGGTTGGCGCCTGCGCGTTCGCGTCATCGACTCGGGGATCGGGATGACCGATGAGGTGCTCGCCAGACTCTTCAAGCCGTTCACGCAGGCCGACGCATCGATGTCGCGCCGGTTCGGCGGCACCGGGCTCGGACTGAGCATCTCACGCGAACTGGCCCGCATGCTCGGCGGGGACATCGTCGCGGACAGTTGCCCCGGTGTCGGCAGCACGTTCACGCTGGATATCGAGGTCGGGATTGTCAGCCGAACGCTCGCCCACGACGAAGCGACAACGCTCGCGGCCTCATCCCAAGGGGCGACGGCCGGCGCCCATGCCGAGTGCCCGCTGAGAGATCGTCGCGTCCTCCTCGTCGAGGACGGACCCGATAACCAGCGCCTCGCCAAGCACCACCTCAGCAAGGGTGGTGCTGAGGTCGTGGTCGCGGGCGATGGAAAGACAGCTATCGAGATCATCGAGACCGGCACTTTCGATATCGTGCTCATGGACATGCAGATGCCGGTGATGGACGGGTACGAGGCGACAAAGACACTGCGCAGGCGCGGATACAAGACGCCGATCATCGCGCTCACTGCGAACGCTCGCGTCGAGGACAGCAATCTCTGCCTGGCGGCGGGATGCGACGACTTCATCGCCAAGCCCTTCACACGCCAGTCGCTGCTGGACGTGTGCTCAAAGTGGCTCGGCCGCACTTCGGACAGATGGAGTGGCACGCCGGCCTCGGGGCATTCTTCACACGCGGCGTGATGGTCCCACGCGCCAGTGCTGATGCAGCTGCGCGCGGCCTTCCTGAGAAGGGTGACCAACGGGACTCGAACCCGCGACACCCGGGATCACAACCCGGTGCTCTGCCAACTGAGCTATGGCCACCATCTGCGTCGGGAGAGGCCCAACGGGAAGAAGGATAGGACGCGGCACCGCTCCCGGAAACTATCGGGTACAAGTGGGTCGGGCCGATGCCTGTTCATGTGGGACACGGGGGAGACTCTCCACCCCCCCCTACCCCTCGATGCCTCCACGCACCCGCCCATTGCCGCCGGTTCAATGAACGACAATCCAGTAGCCGGAGGCGGGCGCTCGGGGCTAACCTTCCCTTCCACCCGGAATTGTCCAGAAATGGAGTATGCACAATGACGACCGCTTCGTTGCCGTCGCTGGATCTCGCGCCACATCGGACGCTGAGCAACCTCTCCGCCGCGGAGCTTGTGGAACGTGCTCTGGTCGCGGGAGAGGGGAAGCTCGCATCCAACGGCGCGTTGATGTGCCTGACCGGAGATCGCACCGGACGCAGCCCCAAGGACAAGTATCTCGAGGACACCCCGGACATCCACGGGAAGATCTGGTGGGGAAACGTCAACCAGCCGATCCGCCCCGATCTCTTCGACGCGGCGTACGCGATCGCCGTTCAGCACCTGAATTCTCGTCCGAAGGTCTACACCTTCGATGGCTTCGCGGGCGCGGATCCGAAGTATCGGCTGGGCGTCCGGGTCGCGACCGAGCAGGCGTGGCACTCGCTCTTTGCGAGCACGCTCTTCATCAAGCCGGGAAGCCCCGCGGCGGGAGGGAGCACGAACTGGAAGCAGGACTGGCTGATCATCAACGCCGGGCGTCGGCGTCTGACGGCGGAGGAGCAGCAGAAGTTCGGCGTGAAGAGCCCCGTGCTGATCGCCCAGTCGCTCTCGAAAAAGATCGTCGTCATTCTCGGCACCGAGTACGCGGGCGAGATGAAGAAGAGCATCTTCTACGCGATGAACTACGACATGCCCGAGGTCGGTGTCTTCCCGATGCACTGCTCGTCGAACGTGGCGAAGAAGGACCCGTCGAACGTCGCACTGTTCTTCGGGCTTTCGGGCACGGGCAAGACCACGCTCTCCGCAGACCCGGAACGTGCGCTGATCGGCGATGACGAGCACGGCTGGTCGCCGTCCGGCGTCTTCAACTTCGAGGGCGGGTGCTACGCCAAGTGCATCAAGCTGTCGAAGGAGGGCGAGCCACAGATCTGGGACGCGGTACGCTTCGGATCGGTCCTGGAGAACACACCGATCGACGAGAGGACTCGCGTACCGGACTACGACACACCGAAGTACACCGAGAACACCCGCGTGACGTACCCAGTCGATTTCATCGACGGCGCGGTCATCCCCTCTGTCGGCTTGCACCCCAAGAACGTGATCTTCCTGACTGCGGACGCCTTCGGCGTCATCCCGCCCGTCGCGAGGTTGTCTCCCGACCAGGCGGCGTATTACTTCATCAACGGCTACACCTCGAAGCTCGCGGGCACAGAGGCGGGGGTGACGGAGCCCCAGCCGAATTTCAGCCCATGCTTCGGTGGACCTTTCCTTCCTCGCCCGCCGGCCGAGTATGCGAAGATGCTCTCTGAGCGCATCGCGAAGCACGGGGCGAACGTGTGGCTGCTCAATACGGGCTGGACGGGCGGTGCCTACGGCACCGGCAGCCGCTTCAAGCTCTCGTACACCCGCGCCATGGTCACGGCGATCATGAACGGCTCGCTCGCGAACGCCTCGTTCACGCCGGACCCGATCTTCGGGCTCCCGCTGCCGAGCACTGTCCCCGGGGTGCCCGCCGAGGTCCTGAACCCGCGCAACACATGGAAGGACGGCGCGGCCTATGACGCGCAGGCGAAGAAGCTGGCCAAGCTCTTCCGTGAGAACGATGCGAAGTTCGAGATGTCCGATTCGGTGCGAAACGCGGGGCCGCGGGGCTGATCAAGCGTTGAACAAGCTGGCGTAAGAACGACCGAGGGCCGAACAATCGTTCGGCCCTCGTTGCTTGAATGAACTCCCGCTTTCGCGTCAAGCCCCCCGCTTCTGCCTTGCCTTCTCGAGCGCCTTCGTTCCTTCGTCGTTGGAACGAATCAGACGCCCACCGCCCGACTGGGACAAGTTGAGTGTGGGCTTTTTCGGGTTGAGTTTCCCGGTGACCCAGCCGTCGAGGAGCATCGCCTCCAGCGCCTGGAAGTGAGCGAAGATCTCGCTCGCGCGTCCGCCCTGTGGGACCAGAGCGCACCTTGCTTCGACCGCATGCAGGATGTTCTTCACGTCCGCGTGCTTCTTCAGAATGTCAACCATCGCCTGGTAGTACCCCACCGCGGGCAGGATGTGGACGCCCTTCTGAAGGCACTTCACGCGATGGATGCGTCCGTCTTTCAGGTCGCCGAGGCAGGTCTCTTTCGCGCCGATCAGATTGAGTTTGTACTGGTTGTACTTGCCGAACTCGAATTCTGCGGCGACACCGCTGAAGCGCTCCATGACCTGCTTGCTCGCGCCGAGATCGAACGAGCCGAAACCCGCACGATCGACGAACTCCGTCGCGAAGCCCCCCTGCGCGAGCCAACGCCACGCCTCCGAGGGCTTGAGCTTGAATCCCGCGTCCTTGGCGATCTGCGTGCAGTGGGCCTGGAGATCGGTGAAGCACGTGTTCGCGGCGTACCAGTACTGCGCGAACCGAATGTGCTGCTGGATGTTCAGCCGGTTCTTCTCGTCGTAGCGGGTCCGAAGCCACTTCTGATCGAGCTCGCCCCGCTCCATCTCGAGGATCGAGTACGCGACATCGCGCGCGGAGGTGTGCGCCAGCGTCATGCCCGCGGCGAGGATCGGATCTGCGAAGCCCGCGCTCTCGCCGCACAACCACCAGTTCTCGCCCGCGAGGCGCTCGGAGAGGTTCGACCAGTTCTTGGTTGTCCGTATCTCCTCGCCTGTTGTGCTCACCGCGTTCTTCAAGAGCGCTGCGATCTCCGACTGCTCCGCGAGTGCCTTGTGCAGGAGCTCCTTGGGCGTGAGCCCGCTCTGCTTGTAGTAGGTCGAGGGGCAGACCAGCCCGACGGAGGACTTGGTCAGCCCCATCGGGATGAACCAGATCCAGCCGTACGGCAGCGAGCGGACCTGCACCCGTGTGCCGCCCACGCCGATCTTCACCTTCCACTCGGCGTTGTCGTAGTAGTCCCAGACGGCGATGTTCATGAGATCGGGCGGCACCTGGTTCTCGACGCCCATGGCGCGGCGGATGAGGCCGACGTGGCCGCTCGCGTCCACGTACCACCGAGCCGTCACCACCTCACCCGAGTCCAACCGCAACCCCGTGATGCGGTCGCCCTCGTGCAACACATCACGAACCTGCGTCTCTTCGCGGACCATCGCACCGAGGGTCTCCGCATGGCGAAGGAGGATCTCGTCGTAGATCGCTCGCTCGACCTGGAACGCCGTGAACCGGCGCTGGCCCTCGAACTTCGCCGGACGGGCTTCGTCCACGAACTCCTCGGCCGGGTAGAAGTCAAAGTCCCAGATGTCGCCGATCTTGCCCCACGTGTACGACGCGCCGATCTTGATCGGGAAGTTGGCGGCCTCGACCTTGTCCCACACGCCCATCTCGTGGAGGATGCCGCTGATTCCGGGCAGCTGGCTCTCGCCGATGTGCTCGCGCGGGAACTTCTCCTTCTCAAGGATCAGCACCGAGAGGTTCGGGTTGTACTTGCGGAGGAGAGACGCGACAGTCGTGCCGGCCGGACCGCCCCCGATCACGACGACGTCGTACGCATCGACTCTGGCCGAAATCATGTTGGAACCCCGGACGAGTTGAACCCACGGACGAGTGCTTGCACGCACCTTGCGACCAATATACATCGGTTGCGCGCAAATGAACCTCGATCGATCGCAACAACTTGCTCTCCGACGGTGCCTCCGGTGTGGGCGGGGCGGGGGGCGGGGTGGGGGGTTGCTGTCCGGTTCGGATGGTGTCCGAGAACCGTGCCGCAACCGAACGTCTGACCGGCATCGGGAACTACGATTCGACAGGCATGCACGATTCGGGACCGATCCTGTTCTACGACGGCGACTGCGGCCTCTGTAACCGCTCGGTTCGCTGGGTCATCCGTCGCGACCGGGGCGGCAGCATCCGATACGCACCGTTGCAGGGTGAGACCTATCGAGACCTGCCCGCTGTCGGAAAGCCCCAGGATCTGTCGTCAATGGTTTACCTTGATCGCGGCGTGCTTTCCACGAGAAGCGATGCCGCGCTGCGCGTATTGGGCACGCTCGGGGGCGGGTGGGCTGTGTTTGGAGCGGCACTCCGGGCGATTCCACGCCCGATCAGGGATTGGGCATATCTCTGGGTTGCCAAGCGTCGCCACAGGGTTGCGCTCCGGACTTGCCCTACGCCGGATCCGACCCTCCTCGGCCGCACATTGCCATGAGCAGCTCTGACGTTGGCTCAGGCGTGCGATCATCCGGAGGCCAATGATCGAGCGTGGTCCGTATAACCCATGCGGCCCGATCTCGCGTCTCAGGGCTTGTCGCACGTCCCAGAATCCGGTGCTGGGCGGCGGTTTCGGCCGATACAACCCGCTGGAGATCTCTCTATGGCGTCCTTTCCTGCGCCCGCTCCCAACTCGGCCGACGTCGGACTTGTCGGCCTGGCAGTCATGGGCACGAATCTCGCCTTGAACATGGCCGACCACGGCTTCAAGGTTGCCGTCTACAACCGAACCCCCACCGTCACCGAGCAGGTTCTCGCTGAGAACCCGCCAGCAGTCTTCGGGACGACGGGTGGCGGCTTGGTCCCAGCGGCGGAACTCAAGGACTTTGTCGGCTCGATCAAGAGACCACGGCGGATCGTCATTCTGGTCAAGGCGGGCGGCCCGACCGACGCGGTGATCGATTCGCTCTCGCCACTTCTTGAGAGGGGTGACCTGATCATCGACGGGGGCAACGCGGAATGGCAGGACACCATCCGGCGCGAGAAGGTGCTGAATGACAGGGGCATTCTCTTCGTTGGTTCCGGCGTTTCAGGCGGGGAGCTCGGAGCTCGCTTCGGTCCCTCGCTGATGCCCGGCGGCAAGGCGGAGGCGTGGGCCTTGCTCAGGCCGGTGTGGGAGGCGATTGCCGCGAAAGTGGACGCGAAGAGCGGCAAGCCGATCGATGGCGCATCTCCCGGCAACCCTGTCAGCGCGCCGGGCGCGGTGCCGTGTACGACGTACATCGGTCCGGGCGGATCCGGCCACTTCGTCAAGATGGTGCACAACGGCATCGAGTACGGCGACATGCAGCTGATCTGCGAGGCGTACCACTTCATGCGTGACGTGCTCGCGTTGCCGACGCCCGAGATGGCGCGCATCTTCGCGGACTGGAACGCGGGCGATCTGGACTCGTTTCTGATCGAGATCACCGCCGACATCCTCCGCGAAACGGACAAGGCCACCGGCAGACCGTTCGTCGATGTCGTGGTCGATGCGGCTGGCCAGAAGGGCACGGGGAAGTGGACGATCAACGCCGCGCTGGACATGGGTGTGCCGACACCGACCATGGCCGAGGCGGTCTTTGCCAGGAACATCAGTTCGCTGAAGGAAGAGCGTGTGGCTGCGGCGGCGATCCTGAAGGGTCCTGAGATCGGCACACACGCCCATTCTGTCGGCTCGGGCGACTACAACTGGGTCGAGGCCGTGCGCGACGCGCTCTACTGCTCGAAGATCTGCTCGTACGCGCAGGGGTTTGCGCTGATGAACGCCGCGGGAAGAGGGAACAACTGGGGCTTGAACCTCGGAGAGATCGCGTCGATTTTCAGGGGTGGCTGCATCATCCGTGCGCGCTTCCTACAGAAGATCACCGAGGCGTACGCGCGTCGTCCCGACCTGCCCAATCTGCTTCTTGATCAGTATTTCGCATCGGTCATCGACCGCTCCCAGCGGCACTGGCGGGCCGTCGTTGCCCGCGCCGCAGTGCAGGGCGTCCCCGTTCCGGCGTTCGCCTCTGCGCTCTCTTACTTTGACGCGTATCGATCGGAGCGTCTTCCCGCGAACTTGCTGCAGGCCCAACGAGACTACTTCGGCGCACACACCTATGAGCGCGTCGATCAACCACGAGGCATCTTCTTCCACCTCGACTGGCCCCATCCGGAGCGCCCGCAGGTTCAAGCATGACGATGCACAATCCGAGAAAGTCCGTTTCGACCACTACCACTTCCGGCACGCACCCTGCGCCGGTGACGCCCAGGCGATTGCTCGCTCGCATCGCGCCCGAGCGCGCGGTCGAGGTTGTCGCGCCGTGCGGCGTAACGGCCGGAAGGATGGTGCTTCGGGCGCTCGCCGAATCGGATAGGGAGTCGTTTCTAGCCACGATCAACGGCAGCCGCGCACACCTCGAGCCGTGGATCCCGCTCAACAACCCGGGCGAATCCGACGATGCGTTCTTCGAACGCCAGTTGCAGCTCGCATCCACCGGGGACTCGCAGGGCACGGCCTGGCGTCGGATCGGCGTGCTTCCGAGCGGCGAGATCGTGGGCGGTTTCAACCTGAACGCGATCGCGCGCGGGCTCCAGTCGTCCGCAGATATGAACTGGTGGATCGCATCCGGTCACACCAGACAAGGGCTCGCACGCGAGGGGATAGTGTCCACGCTGCGACACGCCTTCGCTGATCTTCCAGCGGGACTGGGGCTGCACACCATCCACGCGGGCATCGCGCCCGAGAACCGTGCGAGCATACGCCTTGCGCTCTCGCTCGGATTCAGCCACGATCGCGGCGTGCAATCGTACCTCCGCGTCGGCGAGCGATGGGAGCTGCACGACATCTACGCCGTGACCGTGCTCGAAGCGCACGCGCTGGCGGGCTGAAGCGGATCAATTCTCGGGATCAGTCGCACCGGGCTGTTCGCCTGCGGGCTCGCCGCCACCGGGAAGCTCTGCTGGCTTTGGCCCCTCGGCACCGGGCGTAGGCCTGATCTCGTCCGGCAGCGGGATCGGCACGGCCCCTGCGGGCGTGTCGAGCATCATCCCGGGGACGGGCTGGAACTCGCCTCCCGGAGCAACTCGCATCTGCCCTGTCACAACGAGGTAGTTCAGGATCGCGTTGCGAAGGTCCGTCTTGGCGCGATCTCGGTCGTTCTCCGAACGGAGCAGGTCGTTCTCTGAATCGACGATCGACTGCGGATCGACGATGTCCTCCTTGAGTTTCTGCTCGCGGAGACGCTCGCGGTTGATCGCGACCTGACGCTCGGCCAAGGTCAGAGAGAACCGCGCCCGATCGATCTGTCGCACCGCGCTGCGTGACGTGACGACGACATCGTCTCGGGCCCGCTCGTAGTTTCGGATCTGGCGTTCGAGCTGCACCATCGTTCGCTTGAGGCCGAGTTGCTCGATCTTCCTGTCGAGGGGAAGAGAAAGATCCACGCCCGCGCTGTATCGCGTGTAGTCAAAGTCGAAGTCAACCCCGCCCTCTCGCGTGCCCGGATCCGTGGGAACGCCGACCTGCCCACTGATGTCAAGATCGGGAAGCACGTTGTTCTTCGCGTTGGCGACCGCCCGTCTGGCGTCGGTCACGCGGTCGCGCTGGTTCTGAAGGTCGAGCCGGTACTCGAGCGCGTGCTGGGCGGCGACGTACTCGTCGATCTCCGGCTCGGCGAGCTCGAACTCCAGCGCGGCGATCTCGATCGGCTCCTTCGGATCGAGCCCGAGCCGAACCTTGAAACGGTCCAGCTGCAGGATGTACTGCTCGCGGAGCGAAGCGAGCGACGCCACGCCCGAGAGCAGCTGGTTCTCGACGATCGCGACGCGGAACCGGCTCTCGCGCCCGGCATCAACGCGGGCCTGGGTCGCTTCGTTCAGACGCCGCAGCGACTCGATCTGTCGCTCCTGGTTCGCGATCTGCGAGCGCGTCTGAAGAAGAGCGAAGTAATCATCGGCGATGTCGGCCAGAAACGAGCGTCGGAAGTCCTCGAACGAACGGGCGGCATAGATCATGTCGCGCTCGGCCTGGATGATGCTCTCGCGGGCCGTGACACCGCCGCCTCGAAGGAGCGGGATGCTCCCACCGAGGATGAGCTCCGAGGACTGGCGATACTGCCCGCTCACGGAGCTCCGCAGCTGCTCCGTGGCCCGCCACACCCAACGGGCCTCCACCTCGCCTCCGTATGGCAGACGCTGCGTCGCACGCAGCGAGTTGACGACATTGAGCGCATGGTCGAACGAGCCGCTGTCGCCCGCGGCACCGATGGAGACGGAGGTGTCGTTAAAGAGGCGAGGGCCCCAGCGATGCTGCTCGATCAGCAGCGAGATGGCCGTGAGGAGGTAGTCCTCCTCGGCGTTGAGGTACTCGCGCCCTGAGCGCTGCACGATACGGAAAACGTCCGTGATCGTGAGCGTCCGAACCTCCTGCCCCACGCCACTGGCCCGTCTTGCATAGGACTCGAGTCGAGACGCCACGTCTCTGGCTTCGTCCGCAGGCACGAACGTCAACTCGCTGACATCGGGGTTTGTTGTGTCGGGATCGATCGAGTTCTGGTATGGCCGCCTGACGGAGTTTGGGTCTTGCGATTCTCGGATAGGTGCGGTAGGCCCGGCACCGATGGTGTCGGTTCGAGCCGCCATGAGACGATTGGTGACGCGATCAATGTCCGATAACCCGCGAGAGCATCCGCCGAGTGTGATCACGCCGACAGCCAGAAAGACGCTCAAGAGCGTTGAAGGGGTGCACAATCTGGGCACTCGAAAGTCCTTTGTTCGTAAACGTATAGGAAAATGGGAAGCGTCTGTCATGCTGATCTTGCAACGAGTGGCCCAACTGTACCACTTTCCGGCCCCTCTCGTTGCGAGCGGGTTCATACGGTCCTATCCTTCGGGTTCCCCCCAGCCGCCGGGCGGGCCGTCCACGTGGGCGGTAGACGGTCGGTATTCCCAACCTCGTCAGGCGGCCCCAGACGACCTCCTCCATTCACCTTTGGAGGCACGGAGCGATCCAACGCATGGCCTCTGTGACCTACGACGGCCGCAGCTTCATGCTCGACGGTCGAAGAATCTGGCTTGTTTCCGGCTCGATCCCCTATTTCCGGGTTCCTCGCGCAACCTGGGCGGATCGCATCCACGCCGCGAAGTGCGCCGGGCTGAATGCCATTGATGTGCCGATCGCCTGGCAGCGCCACGAGGCGCGGGCCGGACAGTTCGACTTCAAGGGCGAGAATGACATCCGCCACTTCGTCGAGCTGATCGGCAAGGCCGGCATGATGGCGATCCTGCGCGTCGGTCCCTATATCGGGCAGGATCTGGACATGGGCGGGCTTCCGGCCTGGCTCTCGGCGATGCCCAACATCTCGATGCGCACCAACTCGGGTGCGTTCCTTGAGGCGTGCTCGCGATACATATCCGCGGTTGCGGACGAGGTCCGCGATCTCCAGGTCACCGCGCCCGGCGCGGGCGGCCCGATCGTACTCGTCCAGAACGAGTTCTCCTGGACGTGCGGCGACGACACGCTCGCCAACGCCTATCTCGGCGAGCTGATCCGGTATCTGCGCGAGGGGGGCATCAATGTCCCCATCGTCAACGCCAACAACCTCTGGCAGGGTGTCGAAGGCGAGATCGACGGGTGGTGCGGCTCGGAGCAGATGATCTCGACGCTCCGCCAGCTCGCCACCGTTCGCCCCGATCAGCCCCGCTTCGTCATCGACTTCAACCTCGGCGCATCCTCCACCTGGGGCTCAGAGCCCAAGCAGCCGGCAGAGCCGCTCGTTGTGCAGCGGCGTCTGGCGGAAGTTCTCGCGGCCGGTGGCCAGTTCAATCTCCAGCCCTTCTTCGGCGGCACCACGTTCGGCTTCGCGGGTGGTCGGGACCACGAGGGTCCCGAGGGGTTTTTCTGCGCATCCAACGACCGTGGCGCACCACTGGATGAGGCCGGACGACCAACGGAGTCGTACAGGGCGATACGCCGAGTCTGCCACTTCGCGTCGCAGTTCGGACGCGTCCTCTCCAATCTCGACACCTCGTACCAGCCGGTGATGCTCGATGTTGCGCAGCACGTCGGATCACGCTCCGCGGCGCGCCCCGCGAAGGGTGAACCCCCTGCTGGCGGCTTTGTGGTCGCGCATGCGAGCGGCGGGCAGGGCGGGGTTGCGTTCATCTTCCGCGACCAGCACACCAAGACACCAGCCGCGGCGACACTGCTTCTCGCGGACGGATCGAACGTCTCCGTGCCGATCGGCCAGCAGCACGTTGCGTGGTGCCTGATCGACGTGCACCTCGGCGGACGCTCGCGCATCGACTACAGCGCGTTCAACGCGTTTGCCATGGTCGGCAAGGTCTTTGTCTGTTACGGGCCGTCCGGCTCACGGGGTGTTGTTTCGATCAATGGGGCTCCGATCGAGCTCGAGGCCCCGTCGGGCAAGAAGCCGACCGTCGTTGCGCACGAGGGGATTCATATCGTCCTGTGCAGCGAGAGCCAGATCGACTCGACATTCGTCACCGATCGTTCCGTGATCGTCGGCGCTTCGGTGCTCAGTGCGTCCGGCGAGCCCATCGTGGACGACGCCTCGGAGCAACGCCAGGTCACGGTGATCGACTCGGAGGGCGTGGTCAAGTCGGGCGGCGCGAAGGTTCGCCCCGCGCCAAAGTCCGTGCCGAAGGCGACGCTCAACGCGATGACGCCCGTCGAGTCTGGCGATTACATCTCCGGACAGAGCGCACGCTTCGCGACCATCGCGGGTCCTGCGGATCTTGTGGCACTCGGTTGTCCGTGGGGCTATGGATGGTATCGGCTGGGCATCAAGTCAGGAGCGGCAAAGCGCGTGAAGGTCGCCGCTCCGCACGGTGCCGATCGACTGCACACATTCCTTGACGGCGAGTTCCTCGGAGTGCTCGGTGCCGGACCCGGCGCACACGACCACCTGACGCTCTCGTTGAAGAAGGGATCACACAACCTTGTGATGCTTGCCGAGAATCTCGGGCGTCGCAGCGGCGGCGTCTCGCTCGCCGAGAAAAAGGGGCTGTACGGCCACCTTCAGGTCGTGCAGGCGATCAAGGGTGTGAAGAGCAAGGTTGTGATCGCAGAGCCGCTCGATCTGCTCAAGTTCCAGTCTCCCCTGTGGGAGGTCCGAACGGGTGATACCACTGTCCCCGAGCGTCTCACGCTCACGTTCTCTCACCGGAAGTCCACCCCGGTCCTGGCCAAGGTGCAGAACTCACGCGCTCGAGCGGTCCTGATCGCGAACGGCACCGCGATCAAGTTCCTCGAACGCGGCACCACCGTTTCCGTTCTGCTCGATGCGCCGGTGCTGCACAAGGGGAACAACACGATCCAGGTCGCGCTCGTCGGCGAGGGGCTGACGCTCACACCCGAGCAGGCCTTCAAGGACGTGAAGATCCAGATCGAAGAGTGCGTCGACAACCTCACCGCCAAGGCCGAATGGGCCTTCGCCAAGTGGGAGCAGCCCAACGGCGCGGCGTTCAGAGCGTCCAAGTCCGGATCGCACAACGGCCCCACGTGGTGGCGGGGCTCCTTCACGGCCAGCAGCAACGAAACGCCGCTGTTCATCGATCTCGCGGGCATGACCAAGGGCCAGATCTACATCGACGACAAGCACCTCGGGCGCTACTTCGTCTCGATGCCGGGGGCGGGCGCGGTCGGCCCTCAGACGTCGCACCTCATCCCGAGCGCGTGGATCACGCCCGGCCAGACGCATGAGATCGTGATCTTCGACGAACACGGCGGAAACCCATCGAAGTGCCGCCTCGTGTACGCAGCGGGAGCGCACCCCATTCGAGTCTGACGCGGCGGGAGCCGGTCCTGTGAGACAGGAGTGTCCCGATGTCCTCACCGATCTGGATCGAAGCGGTCTCCTTCGCTGCCCGCGCCCATCGCCACGGCCTGCGCAAGGACGGGCGCACGCCGTACGTCTCGCACGTCTTTCGCGTGGCCATGACGGTGCGCGACATCTTCGGCTGCGACGATCCGATCGCGATCACGACTGCCCTGCTCCACGACACGATCGAGGACACCTCCACCGACTACGACGATATCGAGGAGACCTTCGGGCATGATGTGGCCGAGTGTGTCTCCGCGCTGACGAAGAACGCCGCGCTGCCCGAGCACGAACGCGAGGCGGACTACGACCGTCGTCTCTCGCTGGGTCCGTGGCAGGCGCGGCTGATCAAGCTCGCCGACACGCACGACAACTACCTCGACATGTCGACCAACACGCGCCCATCCATTGAGAAGGCGCGGGCACGCTGCGAGCGTGCGATCCTGCTGGCTCGCCCCGATGTGAACGACCACCCCGAGGTCGCGTGGGCGATCGAGATCGTCGAGCAGCTTATTGCCGGCGGTTGAGAGCCCCGCGGAGATCTGTCATCTGCCGCTCGAGCGGGAGCAGCTCTTGAGCGAGCCGCTCGTTCTCGTTGAGGAGTTTCGCCCGCTCACTCGGGGAGAGGGACGGGTTCTGGAGTGCCGCGAGATTGGCCCGCTGCGCGCTCCGCATCGCTTCCATCTGGAGTTGCAGCACCTGGAGGCGTTCGAGCAGCACGAGGCGTTGGGCATCTACCTCCATGCGGTTCGGATCTCGGCCGTTCGTGTGCATCGAGAACGACTCGCTGCCGGAGTCGTACCACTCGGATCGCGATTCACCTGCGACACCCGCCCTGGGTGAGCGTGCAGTGCCCGGTCCGGTGTCAGAATCGGCCCATCTGGCGAGTGCCTGCGCGCTCGCGAGCCAAGCGTCACGATCAACCGCGACGCCGATCACACCTTGGGCGCCAGTGTTGATGACGCCCTCCCTGGACATGCGGATACGCCAAGCTTCGTCGAGCGTCTGGCTATCGAGGAACCCGCCTCCGCGAAGCCGGTTGAAGGAGCCCAGCGCGACGCGCACGTCGATCGATTCGGCTCGCCCTTCCGCGTCAAGACGCCTCACACGCAGAGACATGGTTTCGCCCGGATCGTGCGAGATGATCACGGCCCGGAGCCGATTCTGCGAGAGGGGCTCGCCGTTGGCGGCCTCGATGACATCACCGGGACGCAACTGCCGGGACGCGTCGAATCCCTCGATCAACGTCGCAACGGCCACGCCGCTCTCGACTGTGCCTCCGAACTGGATCCCCATGGCGGCACGCGGGGAGTTCTTGAACATCGCCCTGCCGAGATCGACGAGACGTGCACGCTGCTCGGGCGTGAGCCCCTGCACATCTCGGAGGATCGAGAGAACCTCTCTCGCCGTAATCGCAGGGTTCGAACCGAGTTGCTCGACAGCGCGATCCCGCTCGGCGAGCGATACAGAATCAAGAGCACGGATCAGTGGCGTGAGGTCGAGTGCTTTGTACGGCGCGTCCGGGCTGCCGGGCTGCGCCAACGTGTTGCCCGCGGCGACGAGTCCAATCCCGCAGATCGCGGCATGGACGACCAACGCGCGAGCCGCGGATCGGCAGTGTCTGGATTGTGCTGCGGCGCTCCGCACCGGGACCTCCAATGAGGGATTCTACGCGCTGGACCTCTGCCCGTTGCACGTCGCCCCCCACCCACTCCCCACCCACCCCCAGTCATCTCCGCCATGTACAAAGCCCAAGAAGCCAGACCAGCACCCAGAGCCGACCATCAGCCGGGGCCTGGCATCACTCGACGTTCTGGACTTGTTCCTTGATGCGGTCGATCGCGCCCTTGACCTCGACGATCAGGCGCGAGATCTCCGAATCGGGCGACTTGCTCGCGATGGTGTTCGCCTCGCGCAGCATTTCTTGTGAGAGGAACTCGAGCGTGCGGCCGAGGGGATTGCCGTCCCCCTGTGTCAGCAGCTGCTGGAACTGCTCGATGTGGCCGGTGAGACGGTGTATCTCTTCGGCGATGTCCGACTTCTCGGCGTAGATCGCGATCTCGCGGATCAGATCGGCCGGGTTCACCACGACCTCGGTCCCCTTGACCATCATCTCGATGCGGGACCTGAGGCGAGTCTCGTACTCGCTCACAACCGTGGGCGCACGCTCGGAGATGCGGGTAAGCCGTGCCGCGATCTGCGAACGGTGAGAGAGGAGCTCGTCGGCGAGCAGGCGGCCCTCACGCTCGCGCATGCCGAGCAGCCCCTCGCACGCGCGATGGAGAAGGGGGAGCATGGCGCGGCGGGCCCGATCGAGGCGGTCCTCGCTGTCGACGGGTGGCGAGAGGACGCCGGGGAGCGTGAGCAGCCCGGAGACATCGACGCGCACGGTGCCGTCGGCGATCATGGGGGCACGCCGAATCTGCTCGATGTAGTGCTCGAGCGCCTCGTGATTCACGATGTGTGCGCCGCCGACTCCTGAGTCGGTGCACGAGGCCGTCATCGTGATGCTGCCCCTCGAAATCCTGCGGCGCAGCTCGGACTCGAACTCGGCCTCAAGAGACTGCAACTGATCCGGCAGGCGGATCACGGCCTTGAAGTACTTGTTGTTGAGAGACCGGACCTCGACGTGATAGTGAACGCCGTCGATCTGCGCTGAGGCCTCGCCAAATCCGGTCATGCTGCGAATCACGAATATCTCCACGACACGAGCACGCCCGATCGCGTGCCGTGGCAGTCTAGCGAATCCTCGATTGCAGGTCACACCGCCCGGGCATGCGCTGCAGACGGATCAGCGGCCGCCGCCCTTGTCCGGATCGGCTTCGCCCGTTGCCCCGCCGGCCTGATCGCCTTCCTGCGCGGCAGCTCCATCTTGAGACCCCTCCGTAGGTGCATCTGCCGGGGGAACAGGCACTGGCGCATCGGTTGCAGGCGTCTCGGGAAGACGAGCGGGATCCATCGACCCTGCTGCGGGTGGCACCGCGCCTTCGCTCTCTGGTGTAGTGGGACCCGCAGGGGCCTGATTCTGCTGCGCAGATGGGGTTGGTTTCGGGCTCTTTGTGGCGTAGACCAGCCCCATCGAAACGAGCAGCCAGAAAATGAAGACCACAATCGTCATGATCGTGAGCGCGTCACCCGTCTTGGCGCCGAAGGCCGTCTGCCCTGAGCCGGCACCCGCGCCGCCGAAAGCCGCGGCAAGCCCGCCGCCCTGAGGACGTTGGATCAGAATGGTGAGGATCATCAGCACCGAAGCGACGATGCCCAGAACCACCAGACCGCCGACAAGCCACTGATTCGCGGCCAGTGTGACAAGTGGAGACATTCGAGCGGACTCCAGAAGATGCGTTTGACAGGTCGTGTTGACAACCCTGACAAACACCGAAGTGCAGACGACACCAAAGACAGGGCAGAATGGTAGGCCGCAGGTGGGTGGTGCTCAGGGTGAAGCCGCGGCGACGATCTGCGCGAAGTCTGCGGGCTTGAGTGATGCGCCGCCGATCAAGCCCCCATCGATGTCGGGCTGAGAGAAGAGTTCTCGCGCGTTTGATGCGGTCACGGAGCCGCCGTACTGGATACGCATCGCCTCGGCGTGATCGACCCCGTACATGGAGCGAAGCACCTTGCGGATATGGGCGTGGGCCGCCTGGGCATCGGCGGGGCTTGCGGTCTTGCCGGTGCCAATCGCCCACACCGGCTCATAGGCGATGACAACGTTCGAGAGCGAGGCGGGCTCGACGCCAGCCAGCCCGGCTCGCAATTGGGTCTCGTTCACCAGGTCGGTCTTGCCGGCCTCGCGCTGATCGAGCTTCTCACCAATACAGAGGATGACGCTCAGACCGGCGGCGAGCGCGGCCTTGGTCTTGGCGTTGACGAGCGCATCGGTTTCGCCGATCACGTGGCGGCGTTCGGAGTGGCCGGTGAGTGCCCATGAGACGCCGCAATCTTTGAGCATGGCGCAGGAGACCTCGCCCGTGAACGCCCCGTCGGCACGATCGGAGACATCCTGTGCCCCGAGCATGACGCGAGAGCCCTTGAGGGTGTCGGCGATGGTGAGGAGATAGGGGAAGGGCGGGAAGACGACGACCTGGGCGCGAGCGGATGCGCTGGAGGACGCGACGGCACTGGCAAGCTCGGTGCCCGAGGCGCGGTTGGTGTTCATCTTCCAGTTGCCGCCGACGATGGGTTGACGCATGGCCGAGTGTCTCCGGCGCTCAGGAAGCGCACGAAGAGACTAGGTCGCTGCGGACCACGAGGGAACGGCACAAGAAGACAGGCCGTCACGATCAGGACCATCGCCGGGGGACATGCCATCGGCCACCGACAAGGAGCGGGACGCAGGGGTTTCAGCACCCGCTGCCGAACGCATCCATGAAATCAAGGAAATCGATGATGTCGATGATCGTGTCGCCGTTGAGGTCCGCGTCGAAGCCACCCGATCCCGAGCACGGCGCGGGCTGGCCATCGCACGAGCCGAACGCGTCCATGAAATCAAGGAAGTCGAGAACGTCCGGAATCCCGTCCATGTTGAAGTCGGCGGCACATCCCGCGAGCGTGAACGACCCGGAGACGTTGAAGAAAATCCTGCTCACACCGCGCACGCGAACACGCGCTCCGGGCGACGAGACCGCCGGGAGGTCAACCACCGCGCTCCCGTTGTTCGGGTACGTGCCGAGCGAAATCGGGAACGAGAGCCCATCGTCCGTCGAGAGGTCGATGGCAACCTGCGTGCATGAGATCGGCGCCAGATTCGTATTGCCGACGGTCCACGCCACAGTCGCTGCCCCCGCACCCAGGGACTGGCCCGAAGCGGGCGTGACAACAGTGAAAGGCGAGGCGTTGGAGGGGATCACAAGGTCAGCTGTCCCCGAGATCGCAACACCTCCAGCACCTGGGCTGTTGTCGCGCACGATCACACGGAACCGGCGCGTCGCGTTTGTCGCGGTCGGAAGCTTCTCTCCGGGTGTAGGGACACCGGAAAGAATGTCGGACCATTGAGGGAAGGTTCGGGAGCCATCCAGCACCGGCGGGAAGATGCGGAAGAGCGCGCCTTGCCCATTATCTTCCGAGCCCTCGCCGGTGAGCGGCCTGCGGACTCCGTCGTCGCGTTGCTCCCATGAATATGTCAGCGTGTCGTTGTCCGCGTCAGTCGCGGTCGCGCTCAGCACAAACGGCGTCCCTGGTGGTATCGCCGTGTCCGCCGTGCGGAACGTGATCTCCGGAATGTTGTTCGTTGTGGCGACAGGCGACATGCACGAGGCCGTGCCGCTGTCCAGAAACGCCCGCATCTCGAGCACACTTCCGTGGTGAAACCACGGGTCGGCGAACTGCACGATGTTGTCACTGGGGGGTGCGTCGCCGACAGGGCAGCCGCCGGCATAGCCCATCGGCGAGGATCCTGTTCCCGCTTCCCACGCGGTCGCCAGATTGGCGTTGTTGCCGCAGCGCCCGCGTGTGCCGCTGAAGGTGTGGTTGGCTCCGAACTGGTGCCCGAACTCGTGGATGACGACGAGCGCGGAGAACGGGTCGGCATCGCCGCCCCGGGGAATGCCCGAGATGCCGCCAGCCTTGTTGCTCGTGCAGACACTGCGGAGATACGCAACGCCCCCGGCGATGCGCGTCACGCAGTGGCCGAGGTCGAAATTGGCACTCCCGATCACGTCGGGTACATGCGTGCGATTCACCGAGAGGACCGGGCCCGAACAGTCGCTCCCTCCCAAGCCATCGCACGTATCGGGATACGGATCCGTCGCGGGATCGAAGTACACGATCAGGTCGTTGTTCGCGACAAGATCAAAGTGAACACCCAGGTCCATCTCGAACACGACGTTCGATCGGGAGACGATCGTCACAATCGCGGCCATCGGATCCGCGGAATTGGGCTCGTTCCCCTGGATCGTGCTGTGATGAAGCCCGTACTCGCCCGTGCAGGCGATCGCGGTCCGCACGTTCCGGCGCGCCTGGAGCGCTCGCGATGCGCCGTCGCCACCCGCGCCGCCCCGAATCGGAGCGGGGTCAACGATCTCGCCGGCAAGCCCCGCGTGGGTGTGGCAGGTCCAGTCGTTCGCGCCGTTCAAGTCGCGGAGCCAGTAGGCCACAACGTTCGAGTCATCGCCCGAACGCCAGAGGTCGATCATCCACGTGCCGCCGCTCTGGCCGAGATCCGCCGGTTCGCGCAGCATACCCGTCAGCCCTCGCTGCGTGAGCTCGATGCGCCCGCTGGCTAAGCCATCGGCGGATTGAACCAGATAGGTGCGCATCATGGGGAACTTCGCTGCCAGCGCGGGCTCCATCACCGGTGAGATCGCAACATAGCACGGCATCAGCACACCCGACGGATGGGGCAGGTGGACGAGCATGCCGTACGTGGCGAGGGGCGTGCCCACGCGCTCCAGAGGCGCATCGGAGAGGAGCTCGCGCAATGCAGCGGTATCCACCGTCGCGTGAACCGCAGCGACCGGGCGCGGTCCGGGCACGCTCCACGCCGGGCCGAGGTCCGAGGGCGGGCCGGGCAGGAGGGTGATCTCAGGCACAAGCGCGGCAGTCGCGAACCCAAGCGATGCGCCCAGAACAATCATGGCGAAGGAGAGACGTCCCACGGCTCATACCCTTTCTCTTTGCCCACGAGATATGCAAAGTAGCCGATCAGGGCACCCTGACGCAAGACGAATTGAGAACGATCGACAGCAGCTTCGCTTCTGATGGAAGCGTTGCCAGACTCTCTTCACCCGTATCGAAGCCCAACAAAGCGAGGCGAGGGAAGCGGCATGGCGCTCGCGATGCGTTCCCTTCGTCTCAGTACTCGATATGCACGGGAACCCTGGACCAGCCCGCGCTGGTGTCGAAGTAAACAGCGTTGATGCCCTGGGTTCCCGGCGGCGCGGCGTGGTGATACGGACCGATATCGTCGAAGAGGCGCGGCAGTCTCGGCGATGCCGTGCGTGAGGCGATGCGCTCCCCATTCATATAGAACGTTGTGACACGGCGCGCCATCTCGGACGTCACACGCATGGTCAGCGGCTCTTCCATGTGGAGCCCTGCGTGGAAGTCGTAACTGAAACCGATCTTGGTCGCGTATGTCGTATCCGCCGGGCATGCATGGGGCAGCTTCCGAGCGAAACCGCCCGCGCCATCCGGCAACGAGGGGCCGCCGATGAAGTCGGCCAACTGGTCGAGCAGCAGTTCTCCGCGATACGCCCTTCTGCGCTCGTCAGGGCGTGCCGCGTACACGCTCGGACTCGCGGGAAGCACCCCCCGATTCTCGATGTCCATGTACAGATGCGTCGCGCCAGCGAGTTGACGGAGATTGGACAGGCAGACCGTTCGCTGGGCCGTCCCCCGCGCGCCTGCAAGGACCGGGGCCGCGATCGTGATCAGCGTGAAGACCAGGGACACGACAATCAACGCCTCGACGAGCGTGAACCCGCGGCCGCGATGTTGTGTGACATGATGCATCATTTCTGCTCTGAGGAGAGCGGGGGATCACCGGGCAACCGAACGTACGAAGCACGGGCCGCCACTTCGGGACGCTCGTCATCCCGCATCTCACGGATACGGGCCGCGACGTCCTCACGAGCAACAAGCCCGCATTCTTCCGATGTTGCCAGCCCGGTGCGGCGCACGCGCCAGTTGTCGTGGTAGAGCGCGTCGATGATCACTCGCTCCATCATGGCTCGTGCGTTCTCTTCGCAGCGATTCGTCGCGAGCCGATCTGACGCGAGCGCGATCGCCCAACGCTGAACGAACACATCGTCGGTCCCGTGGGCGCACTCGTGGAGGAACTCCGCATCCTCCAGCGTCGCCCTGGCGCGACTGGCGATCTCATTCTCCATCTGCGCCATGCGCACCGCGGCATCTCCGCTCAACCCCGCAGCTGCCGCGATCACCGACTCTCCCTCGCCGGATCCGCACCCGTTGCAGCCGCCGCTCGCTTTGATCGTCGTCCGGGCCGCCGGCGTGATCGCCGGAGGCGAGACCGCGCGAGAGATGCTGAACGCAGCGGCTACACCAGAGATCGCCACGGCAAGCATGGCGATGCCAACGCCCTTCATCGATTGTGCTGTCATGTCTGGTCCTCCCCAGAAGATAGACGCGGCTCGATTCTCATCGAGCCGCGTATCGCCTCACTCCAGTCAAGTCACGGATTGGATGGATCTCCGGCGGGGAAGAGCTTGTTGTCGCACCAATCCTGGCACCCCGTCGCATCCGTGCAGTTCGTCACGCAGCACGCGTAGCAACTCCGAATCGTCAATGTCGAGCTGCAGTTCGTCTTGCCGCACTGAGCACCATCGCCCGTTGATGCAAGAACGACCGAGAACGTCGAGAGACAGCAGACCAACCCGAACGCCGCGGTCACGATTCGATTCTGTCCCATAGCAGCACCTCCTTATAACGTGTGCGGTCAGAATACTTGAACAGGGGGTCTGCATCAACCTTGCTTGGCCAATCTTGGCCAATTTTCGAGGGAATCCACCGCAGTCTCACATGGAATCGACGACGTGAGGACCGATAACTGCTGCATTGTAAGTTGATGCAGACGAATAAGTTATCGCGGAAACACATGCGATATGGCTCGATGTGTGTAGCGCATCCTGAGACCACACAGTGCGTTATCCACAATGCACGCTGCGGACTCGGAAATCACGCACCATGCCGTTTGTACAGCTCATGGCGAGGTGCGAATCTACTCGATCGCGATCAGCCACGGTTCAGCGCGTTCAAGGCGTTTGAGCGGCTCGGGGAGCGAGTCGATGTAAGCGTGGATCTCGTTCGCGTCGTGCGAGCCCTTGAGGAGCATGGCCTTTCGTCCGGCAACGATGGCAACGCCGGAGGTGTCGGCGAGGCCAAGTTCGACGCGTTGCCCCCACTTGTCGCGGCGTGTGGACTTGCCCTGATCCCATTGGACGCGGCAGGAGACGACGGCGACGTCTTTCAGTTGGTGCTCGGCGTAGTAACATGTGTAGATGCCGCGTCGGGCAATCCACTTGATATTGCCGGAGAGGGCATCGAGAGTCACTACGTCGCTCGCCCTCCACTCGATCAGCGCATGGACAAGCATGATGACAAGTACCGGTGCGATGTACAGATCCATGTGGGGGAATCGTGTTGGCGGCGATGCGATAAAGAAAATGAGCGCGATAAGCGTGATGAAGATTGGCATCGCAGCGCGAGCGGCGTAGCGCCAGCCGCGGTCGGAGAGAACGATGGAGCCATCGGCTTCGATGCGCGGCTGGATGGTGACGAAGACGCCGCGGGGCGCGCGGGCGGCGTTGGACTGCGTTGGGTTGGCGAGAGAATCGGACATCGCAGCAGTCTACTGGTGCGAGGATATACGCACTGGACGTCCCGTACGCCGCAGCTTGCTGAAACTACCCGAGCTTGCGCTCGGGGCTCCCTTCAAGACACTCACTCGACGGTGACGGACTTGGCGAGGTTTCGGGGCTTGTCCACGTCGTGGCCGCGGATGACGGCGGCGTGGTAGGCCATGAGTTGCAGCGGGATCACGGTGAGCATGGGGCTGAGGGGCTCGATGATCTCCGGGACGTAGAGGACCTCTTCGACGTGCCGCTTGATCTCTTCGTCGCCCTCGGTGGCGACGGCGATCACGTGGCCGCCACGGGCGCGGACCTCGGCGATGTTGGACATGACCTTGTCGTACTGGCGTCCCTTGTTGGCGATGAAGACGGCGGGCATCCCCTCGTTGATGAGGGCGATGGGTCCGTGCTTCATCTCCGCAGCGGGCATTCCCTCGGCGTGGATGTAAGAGATCTCCTTGAGTTTGAGCGCGCCTTCGAGCGCGGTCGGGTAGTTGTAGCCACGCCCCAGGAACAGCCAGTTCTCGCGGTCGCAGTAGCGCTCGGTGACTTTCTTGATACGGTCGGATTGTTCGAGGACGCGCTCGACCTTGTCGGGGATGGTCTGGAGCTGCTCAAGCCAGCGGGCGCACTGATCGGCGGACATGACGCGCCGACGAGCCATGAAGAGCGTGATGAGCGAGAGCACCGCCACCTGCCCGACGAACGCCTTGGTCGATGCGACGCCGATCTCGGGACCGACACGAAGGTAGACACCGGCGTCGGTCTGGCGCGAGATGGTCGAGCCGACGACGTTCACGACACCGAGCGAGAGCGCACCGCGGTCCTTCGCCTCTTCGAGCGCGGCGAGCGTGTCGGCGGTCTCGCCGGACTGGCTCACGGCGATGACGACGGTGCCGTCCTCGATGATCGGGTTGCGATAGCGGAACTCGCTCGCGTACTCCGCGCAGGCAGGGATCTTGGCGAGGTCCTCGAGCATGTACTCGCCGATCATCGCGGCGTGGAGGGCAGTGCCCTGCCCGGTCAGAATCACGCGCCCGGCGCGGACCAGTTCCTTCGCATAAGCGCTCAGACCGCCGAGCACGACCTTCCCCTCTTCCATCGCGATGCGACCGCGGAAGCAGTTGCGGAGAGCCGTCGGCTGCTCGTAGATCTCCTTCTGCATGTAGTGCTCGAAGCGACCGAGCTCGATCTGCTCGAGATCGAGCTCGAGTTGCATCACCTTCGGCGAGACCTCGACATCGTGGATGTCCGACGAGCGGAAGCCCTCGCGAGTGATCCGCACGACGTTGTAATCGTCGAGCGGCATGGCCTGTGTCGTGTGCGCGACGATGGCGGATGCGTCGGAGGCGACGACGTATTCGCCGCTACCGATTCCCACCAGCAGCGGCGAGCCCTTGCGTGCGCACACCAGCACGTCCGGCTCCTTCTCGCAGATCACCGCGATCGCGTACGCGCCGGTCACCTCGCGGAGCGCGGCCTGCACCGCCTTCTCAAGGTCGCCCTCATAGAGCTCGCCGATCAGCATGGCGAGGACCTCGGTGTCGGTCTCGCTGGTGAAGACGTGGCCCTTCTCTTGGAGATAGGTCTTGAGGACGGAGTAGTTCTCGATGATGCCGTTGTGAACGAGGCAGATGCCGCTCTTGTCGTCGCGGTGCGGGTGGGCGTTCATCTCGGTAACGCCGCCGTGGGTCGCCCAGCGTGTGTGCGCAAGACCCACGGTGCCCTGAAGGCCGCCGGTCTGTTCGAGTTTGTCTTCGAGGTTCGCGACGCGTCCGACGGCGCGGCAGACGTTGAGCCCACCGTTGAGAATGGCCAGGCCCGCTGAGTCATACCCGCGATACTCCAGACGCTTGAGCCCTTCGATGAGGAGTGGCTGAGCGGGCTTCTTTCCGATGTAGGCGACGATACCGCACATAGACCGACCTCTCTCATAAATACCGCCGCGTCGTGGATCCGAACGCGGGGAAGCAGACGGCGGAACTCCACAGATCGGCCAGAGGCACCGACTCGGTCAATCCTACTTGCCCCCGAGCGAGAAAGTTCGCCGGGCGCCTCAGACCGGGTCCAGATAAACACCGGCCCTCGAATCTCCGATCCCCGTACCATCGCATCCAGGCAATCGAGCGCAGAACAACGCTCCACGGAACGCCGCGTGTTCGTCGCACAGGCACATTCTTTCGTTCAGCAGGCACGGCTGGCGATCACCCTTGCCTGGGTCGCCGGGTACACAAACATCATCACCTTCCTCGTCTGCGGCACCGTTACCTCGCACGTCAGCGGCACCACTTCAAATCTCGGACGAGACGTCGTTGAGGGTCTACGCGGCACCGAGGGCGCATGGTCCCTCGCGGGATACGCCCTCTTCCTGCTCGCAACCTTTCTCGCCGGCGCGTTCCTCTCCGGGATAACCACCGAACTCGGTCGCAGACGCGGGTGGGACTCCATCTACGTTCTCCCCATGGCGCTCCAAGCCCTCTTCCTCACCCTTTTCATGCTCGCGCTGCGCCTCACCCACACCAACCAACCGCCCCCGCACCAACTCGTCTGGATCAGCGGCATCGCCTCCTTCGCGATGGGCCTCCAGAACGCGACAATCACGCGCATCTCCAGCGGTGTGGTGCGCACGACGCACGTGACAGGCGTGCTGACGGATCTGGGAATCGAGTTGGCGCACCTCTGGCTCTGGGTCCGCGACCGCGACCTCTCAAAGCTGGACCCCGGCGTGCGTGCGCGGGTGACGCACACGCTCTCGCAGCCGGTGATCCGACGTGTCGCACTGCTCGCATCGATCCTCGGGTCATTCGCGCTCGGCGCGGGGCTCGGCACCGTCGCGTTCGACTACGCACGCACATACGCGATGGTCCCGCCCGTCGCGTTCCTGCTCTGGATCGTGCTGGTCGATGCGATGCGCCCCATCGCGGCGATCGAGCCGTCGGACCTGGTTGCGAACGGCGCTGGCGAGGGACTGCCCCCGGCGATCCGCGTCTATCACATCCGCCAGGACCGATCGCGTCGCAAGGGCCGGCGCGCGAAGTTGCACAGTCTCCCCAACATGACCGCGTGGGCCGAGCGTCTCGGGGATGAGGTCAGGGTTGTCATCCTCGATCTTGCCGACGTGACGCAGCTCGACGGAGACGCGGCGTTCGAGCTGCGATCGTTGCTCGCGTTGTTCAAGGCCCAGGACCGCCACCTCGTGCTCGCAGGGGTCTCGCATGAGCAATACCATCAACTCCGACGCGCCGGTGCCGGTGAGATGCTCGAGCCGATGAGCGCGTGCCCGGACTTTGAGCTTGCCGTCGCGCGGGGACTGGCCATCCTTCAAGAACACGGCCTCGCCTGAGCGATCGGCGCACGCTTGCTCATGCACCAGACCTACGCACAGAACGCCCACGCAAGAAAGCCTGACGATGCAATCACCAATCAGAATCGGACCGCCCGAGAGCAACAGCCAGTTCCCCTGAAACATCGAACAGCCAGGAGCGACACCGATGCAACGCACGGCCCAAACCTCGCTCGTGATGGCAACGCTACTCGCGAGCGGCCCCGCATCCAACGCCCTTGCCCTGACCCCGCCGACGAATGACCGACCCGCGCTCGCCGGGCCGGTTCCAACACGTCCCGCGGCTCCCACGCTCGTGGATCTTCGCTACGACGGGTCGCTGCGCGAACTCGACGCCTCGCCGGAAGAGGCCGCGATCTCTCGCATGAACCTCTCCTCCGAAACGCGCCGGCGCGTTGATGCCGTGATCGCGGCACGCCAGTCCTTCTTCGATCGCGTGCTGTCGCGGAATCTGATGCTGCTGCTGGAGATCGACGCCGCACAGAAGGCAGAGGACAAACTCACCATCGGACGACTGAGTTTCGATCTGCTCGCCCACTTCGAGCCCCTTCGCCACGAACCCACACTGCGAGCGCAGCTCCGCGATGTCCTCACGCCTGGCGAGCGAGAAACCTTCGACGCGATGCTCGACGCCTACACCCGCGCGTTCGACGCCGATCTCCGAGCCAAGGCCGAACGCGAGGGCGGACGCATCGGCACCCTTCAGATCGCGGCCACGTACGCTGGCGTGCTCTTTACACGCGACATCGAACGCTCGATCAATCGCCTGGAGCTCTCGGGCCACATCGCGTTCGAGTACGTGCTCGCACAACTGCAACTTGCCCCGGAAGACGCGGAGCGTGCCCGCAAAGCCGCGGCACCGTTCCTCGGCGTCAACCCCGGCGGCATGACGGAAAAAGACCACGGGCTTGCCTTCCTTGCCGTCGCCGCACATCTGACCGAGAAACAACGCCAGAGACTCGCGGAAATCCTCGCTGGGTTCTGAACAATCCTCACGCCAGCTCCCGCAGCAGACCACGCTCTGGATCAGCCAATCGCCGCGAAAGGCATCACTTCTCCACCGCGATCGTCGCAGATCCCGTGATCACGATGATGCTGTTCGGTTCAAACCCGTTCACCGAAGCGAGCACCACCCGCTCGCCGAGCGGCAACATCACCGAGGTCTGGATGCCCCGCTCCCGGCGGCGCACAACCCCGAAGGGCATCGCGTCTCCTGAGAACGTGACAACCATGCTCTGAACCTCCGAATCAAGCAGCCAGCCCGCCAGATGAATCGAGACATGCCCCTCGGGCGCTTCAAGAGCACCAACGAGCAGCGTACCCACGAAACCATCCTCCGCGGTCGCGAGCTGTGCCTGATACCCCACCGCCTGAGTCCCCACGACGGGAACCCAGCCGCTCACGTACTGCTCCGAACTCGTCGCCTGAATAACCGAGCCAGACTGTGCGACAACCGTCTGCGAGGAGCGAAGCAGGCGCGCCCCCTCCAGAGCACCCACGGGCTGGCCCGGCGTGGGCAGAACATCAGAGACCACATGGATCGCCTCAATGTTCACGACGTATCGCGATCCCCCAGTCCCTCTGTACGCACCGAGTGCGCCCTCCAGTTGCTGGTGCGCCTCTGCGGAGCCGCTCGCCACATAGATGCCGTCCCTGACGCGCGAAGCATAGAGACCGATCGCCGCGGCTATCTCCAGCACGATGTCCTTCTCAGGAAGACGCTCAAAACTGGGCACACTCTCAAGGAACGGCGAGGTGCCGCCACCACCCGCATCACCTACGCGCGCGGAGAGCTGAAGCGTCTGTCCCGCATCCTCGCCCCGCAGCATGTCACGCGCGTCATAGATGCGCACCACACGCACAGGATCCTCCTGGGCCAGAGCGAACGACGCGACAGCACTCGCTCCGACAATCGCCAGCGTCGCACGAATCAGTTTCATCTCGCCGACCATGACTTGACTCCTTTGGTTTGTGTCCCTCGGACGTGTTACTGATGGGTTGGCGCCGTGGTGCGCAAACCGTGGCTCCGCGCCCAGGCAAGCAGGGATGAGTCGTCGCTCATCTCCGACGCGATCCGGGCGCACTCGCCCGCGAGCGCCGGATCGTTCTGAAGCCGCGCCAGACGCTCGAACGCGACGGGACGCAGCGACGGCTCGCGCGCCCACACGCGGCACGCCTCCAGCTGCTCGGACGCGGACATCGCGTCCAGCGTCTGCCGCGCGAGTTCAGCCGAGCGCAGCGTCCGACCCAGCTCGATGAATCTGCGTGCCCGCTCCGCGTCTCTTGCACGCTTGCCCACCACGTCACTCGGGACGAGTTCGGGCTGGGCCGGAGTTGCCTCCACCGTCATCACGGACGCGGGCATGGCGAGCTCGGCATCAACAGCACGAGCGGGCAGGACAGCGATCTCGAACACGGTACGCACGCGTGGTTGGTGCTCAGTGAGCGCGAACGCTCGATGTTCATTCGGGACGGTCTCGGGATCTGCGCCAGAACGAGAGTCGGCGGCTCTTGAATCGATCAACTGCGGAGATGGCGCGGCCCCCGAAAGAGACCTTCCCAGCAGAAACGCCCCGCCGACGAGCATGGCCACACACGCCGCGCCCGCCAGAATCCGACGCGCCGCACGACGCTGGTACATCTCGAACACCTCCGCCACACGCTCCACCCGTCCTTCAAGAAGCCCATCAAGGACCTCCGCAGCCAGCGCATCCGTCCGCCGGATCTCCGCCAGCTCATGGCGCGCCGCAGGGCTTCGGCGGAGTTCCTCGTGCAGCGCCGCGGCCATCTCTTCGGTCATTTCACCGTCGATCAGCCGTTCCAGCATCTCGTCGTCCCAGTCGCTCGCGTCACGACCATCGTTGCCGAAGCGTTCGTGCTGGTTCATGGTTCGATCCCCCGTTGCGTGAGTTCTCTCCTCAGTCGCACCCGTGCCTCATGAAGCGACGCCCGAGCCGCTTGCTCGGTGCACCCGATAGCCTCTGCGATCGAGGCGTAACCCAAGCCCTCCACCAGACGCAGCACAAGAACCGCACGCTGCCTCGGAGGGAGCGAACGAATCGCGTTGAAGACGATCACGCTCCGCGCATCGTCCGTCACGGGAATCAACCCGGAACCGACGATCGTGCTCGCAGCCACACGCCTCAGCCGCCTCGCCCGCGCCCGCAGCGTCCGCTGACGGTCGAGCCAGAGGCGCGTGAGAGTCTGCGTCGCGTACCCAACGTGCCCCTGCTTCTCCGGCGCTCGCGACAGAATCCTCGCGATCGTCTCCTGAGCCAGGTCCTCCGCCTCATGGCTCTCCGCGCCGAGCATCCTGGCCTTTGCGCGGAGAATGTTCACGAGTGACGACACGTCCATCGGAACGCACGCATCGCCGGACGCAACGAGTCGCCCCGACACAGACCGCGGCTCTGTACTCGCGTTCTTGTTCACAAGACAGATCTCAATCGTACTTGGCATGAGAATCGCGACGTCCACACCATCATGACGTCGCCCTCCGAGCCATGTGAGATCTCTCCGAAGGATTTCTTGGCACCCTCACACCCACCGCACGCTTTCATCAGTCGGCCACCCTGAAGCCGGAGCGGGTCTAAGATGGAGTGTTGCGTGATGTGGCGTCGCCTCTTCTGGCGTGCGTGGCTCCGTGACAATCGATCTTGTCGGGCACTCGACCCGCATCGTTCAACCCCGCGTCACGCGTGACGGATTTCACCGTTTCGCATCTCATGGAGGCCCGATGGCCGCACGCAGACGCCTTGTCGTCGTGGCGAACCGTCTGCCGATCCAGCGCGTTCCCGGCGAGTCCCGCTGGGAGATCAGCCCCGGCGGACTCGTGGCCGCGCTCCGTCCCGTGCTAGACGCTCGCGGGGGCACATGGGTCGGCTGGCAGGGCACAACAGGGAAGTCGATGCGCCCATTCACGCTCGGGAATCTGAGCATTCGACCAGTGCCCATGAGCGAGTCAGAGGCCCGGTGCGCGTACCACGGCATGTCCAACGAGACGCTCTGGCCGCTCTACCACGACGCGATCCGCACCCCTGTGTTCAACGAGGCCTGGTGGCACGGCTACAAGCGTGTGAACCAGCGATTCGCGCGTAGAGCCGCAACGAGCGCCGCACCCGGCTCGCTCGTCTGGATACACGATTATCACCTGCAACTCGCGCCGGCGATGCTCCGCGAGCTGCGCCCGGATCTCCGGATCGGTTTCTTCCTGCACATACCGTTCACAAGCCGCGATATCTTCTCGTGGCTCCCGTGGCGATCCGAGATCCTGCGCGGCATGCTCGGCTCCGATGTCATCGGGTTCCAGACAGACGCCGATGCCGACAACTTCACGCGCACCGCCCGCTCGCACCTGGGACTCCCCGTGCGCGGATCAACGATCCGGGTGGGCAGGCGGAATGTCCGAGTCCGCGCACACCCGATCTCCATCGATTTCGGCGCCTTCAACGCTCTGGGCAAAGAACCGTCGGTGCGTCAACGTGCCGCCCAGATCCGCGAGCGACTCGACACATCACGTTGCATCTACCTCTGTGTCGACCGACTCGACTACACGAAGGGGATCGACCTGCGCCTCCGGGCCTTCGAGCGATTGCTCCGATCCGGCAAGATCAGTCCCGAGAACGCCGTGCTTGTCCAGATCGCCGTCCCCACTCGGGACCGCTCGTCCGAGTACGGCGCACAACGCGCGACTGTCGAAGGCCTTGTAGGAGCGATCAACGGCGAGTTCAGCCGACTCGGACGAGTCCCAGTTCACTACTTCCGCCGATCGCTTAATCACCGGGAACTCGCGGCGTACTACCTCGCCGCCGATGTCATGCTGGTGACACCTCTCCGCGACGGCATGAACCTGGTAGCCAAAGAGTTCGTCGCCACCCGCGCAGACGGAGACGGAACACTCGTCCTCAGCGAGTTCGCAGGAGCGGCCCGAGAGCTCTCCGACGCATATCTCGTCAATCCTCACGATGAGCAGGGCACGATCGCGACGATCGCGGCCGCTCTCGCCGAGAACGCCACGGAGAGACGCCGGCGGATGGAATCGCTCAGGGCTGTCGTGCGCCGACGCGATGTCTATCGCTGGTGCGACCGCTTCCTGGAGGACCTTGCCCCATGACGTCCGGCAACGCGCTCTCACTCGTCATCGACCGTCTGGCCCAGACTCCGATTCTGCTCGTGGCCACCGACTTCGACGGAACCATCTCTCCCATCGTGCCCGACCCCGCCGCGGCACGCCCCGACCCGCGCTCGATCGAGGCCCTCGGCGTCCTTGCCGCGCTCGAGAGCACCCACGTGGGCGTGGTCTCTGGGCGTTCGCTCGCGACGCTGCGATCACTCCTGGGCGCGTGCGACCACGCCCTGCTCGTCGGAAGCCACGGAGCGGAGCTCGACGGCGAGGCCCGCATGACCCAGGAAGAGGCCTCGTCGCTCTCGCTCCTCTTGAATGGCGTGGAGCACCTGGCTCAGTGCCACCCCGGGCTCATCATCGAGCCCAAGCCGACCGGCGTCGCCGTGCATTACCGGCACGTCGACGAGTCTCGCCATCAGGATGTCATCACGTCGATCGAGTCCCTGGCCCGCTGCGCCCCGACGGCCGTCGTCAAGCCGGGGCTGCTCGTGCGGGAGATCCTCGTGACCCGGGCGACCAAGGGGACAGCGATCACGGCACTGCGAAGGAGAACGGGCGCAGGCGCCGTGGTCTTCATCGGCGACGATGTCACCGATGAGGACGCGTTCGCGTCGCTGGAACCACCCGATGTCGCGATCAAGGTGGGCGATGCCCCGTCTCTCGCATCGCTCCGCCTCCCGGACACCGCAGCCGTCGCGTCGTTCCTACAAGCACTCATGCACGCCCGCCGGTCCTGGCTCGCTCGGCGGTCGATCATCCCGATCAACCATCACGCCTTGCTGTCCGACCAGCGGACCGTTGCGATCGTCGAGCCGAGAGCACGAGTCTCATGGCTCTGCGTGCCCAGGATCGACTCTTCCGCGGTCTTCGCCTCTCTGCTGGGCGGGGATCGCGCGGGCTTCTTCGACGTGCTCCCCGAGCCCGACGAAACCCATGCGACACAGTCCTATGACGGCGACTCCTTTACGCTCCGCACCCGCTTCGGGAGCGAGCAAACACCGGCACTCGAGGTCGTAGATTATCTCGACGCGTCTTCCGGTCGCCCCTTCCAACGCGCAGGACGAACCGATCTGATCCGCGTGATCTCCGGTCGAGGCAGAGCGATCATCCGGTTCTCGCCGCGGCTGGACTTCGGACGCATCGCCACAACGCTCCGTCCGCGGGAAGGCGGGCTGGAGGTCGTCGGCAACGCGGACCCGCTCGTGCTCTTCTCTCCCGGTATCGAGTGGGAGATCACACAAGACGGACACCACCACGGCGCACGGGCCACGATCGATCTCTCGAGAGGGCCATTCACGCTCGAACTCAGGGCCGGCGCGGCGAGTCTCAAGCCGATTCCCGCGGAAGAGTCCAAACGCCGCGACCTCACGCGACGCGTCTGGAGCGGATGGGCGGATCAACTCATGCTCCCCGCGCTCATGCCTGCACTGGTCAAACGCAGCGCGCTGGTCATCAAGGCACTCTGCTACGGACCGACCGGCGCGATCTCCGCCGCGGCAACCACAAGTCTGCCGGAAACCCTGGGGGGGTGCCGCAACTGGGACTACCGGTTCTGCTGGGTCCGCGACGCGGCATGGTCGGCCTCTTCGCTCGTAAGACTCGGCTCAACCGGGCACGCGATGAAATTCCTCGACTGGCTCAGCGGCATCGTCGCCGACCTCGAAGGACCCGAACGGCTGCGCCCCCTTTACACCATCGCCGGACACGACCTCGGGGCAGAGGCCGAGATCTCCGATCTGAGCGGATACGGCGACAGCCGCCCGGTCCGCGTCGGCAACGCGGCGAACCAGCAGGTGCAACTCGATGTCTTCGGGACCGTTGCGGACCTCATCGCCTCACTCGCGGAGTCCGGCGCGCCCCTGACCCCCGAGCACATGCGCCTGCTCGACGCCATGGTCGAGGCGGTCGCACGTCGATGGACGGAACCCGATCACGGCATCTGGGAGATCCGCGACACGCCGCGCCACCACGTCTCCAGCAAGGTGATGTGCTGGAACACTGTCAACCGTGCGATCACGGCGCGACAGATCGTCGATGGCGTGGAGCGTGAAAGCGATGCCGCGCTCCGGACGAGAATCCACGAAGACGTGCTCGCCCACGGCTGGAGCGAACGCCTCGGAGGATTCGCTGCCTCGTACGGATGCGACGAGCCCGACGCGTCCACACTGCTGGCACCGTTGACGGGATTCCTCCCCCCGAATGATCCTCGCATCACACGCACCATCGAGGCGATCGAGCGAACGCTTCTCCGAAGGGGAACCGTGTACCGATACCTGATGGATGACGGCCTCCCCGGTTACGAGGGTGGATTCAATATCTGCACCGGCTGGCTTGTCGAGTCCCTCGCCCTCATCGGTCGTACCGCCGACGCTCTGGCCCTTCTCAAGTCCCTCTGTGCAACGGCCGGCCCCCTCGGGCTCATGGCCGAAGAACACGATCCCATGCATGGACACCACCCGCTCAATACCCACGCCGAGCGGACACTCGAACCCACAGACCCAGGACGAGCACTCGGCAACTTTCCCCAGTGCTACTCGCACCTGGCCCTTATCAACGCCTGCTGCCGCCTTTCGAGTCTCAATGTCATCGGCGCAGATGCACAAATCGCATCCCACTGAGCCGGATTCTGTGGTCGTCAACCCGCGGGCGGTCTATTCTGTCCCAGTTTGCGCCGAGCGGGAACGGGCGTCCCGCATGGCGCGTCCCATCCGCCTCTCAAACGCCGACGCCGGGCGTGCGGGCCGCCACACACGATGCCAAAGCGCACCGATATCAAGACGATCCTCGTCATCGGCTCCGGACCCATCGTCATCGGACAGGGCTGCGAGTTCGACTACTCAGGTGCACAGGCATGCAAGACGCTGCGCGCCGAGGGGTACCGGATCGTCCTGGTGAACTCCAACCCGGCGACGATCATGACCGATCCGTCGCTCTCCGACCGAACATATATAGAGCCCATCACCCCCGAGGCCGTCCGCAAGGTCATCCAGCGAGAGTTCGAACAGGCCGAAGGGAAGAGCGCCGCCTCTCAGGACTCGCCCGTCGGCAAGATCGACGTCATCCTCCCCACCCTCGGCGGACAGACCGCCCTCAACTGCGCCTGCAAACTCTTCGACGATGGCACGCTCGCCGAGTTCGGCGTCGAGATGATCGGCGCCGACCGCAAGATCATCCATCGCGCCGAAGACCGCCAGCAGTTCAAGGACATCTGCGAGGGCATCGGCCTCTCCCTCCCGAAGGCCAAGACCGTCACCACCATGGAGGATGCCCTCGCCTTCCTCGATGAGATCGGACTCCCCGCCATCATCCGCCCCGCCTTCACTCTCGGCGGCTCCGGCGGCGGCATCGCGTACAACAAAGACGAGTTCCGAGACATCGTCGCACGCGGCCTCGCCGCCTCCATGATCACACAGGTCCAGATCGATCAGTCGATCATCGGGTGGAAGGAGTACGAGCTCGAGGTCGTCCGCGATCGCAAGGACAACTGCATCATCGTCTGCGGCATCGAGAACATCGATGCGATGGGCGTCCACACCGGCGATTCCGTCACCGTCGCACCCATCCTCACGCTCACCGACAAGGAATACCAGGCGATGCGCGACGCCGCGATCGCCATCATGCGCGCGGTGGGCGTCGAGACGGGCGGCAGCAACGTCCAGTTCGCTGTCAACCCCAACCCGCCCCGCGACGAACACGGCCATGCAAAGTTCCAGATGATGGTTGTGGAGATGAACCCGCGCGTTTCGCGCTCCTCCGCGCTCGCCTCCAAGGCGACCGGCTTCCCCATCGCCAAGATCGCCGCCAAACTCGCCGTCGGCTACACGCTCGACGAACTCCGCAACGACATCACGGGCACGACGAGCGCCTGCTTCGAGCCCGCCATCGACTACGTCGTCACCAAGATGCCGCGCTGGACCTTCGAGAAGTTCCCCGAGGCCGACGAGACCCTCACCACCCAGATGAAGTCCGTTGGCGAGGCCATGGCCATCGGCCGCACCTTTAAGGAGTCTTTCCAGAAGGTCGTCCGCTCGATGGACGTCAAGCGCTTCGGACTCGGCCTTGACAAGAACGACAAGTGGCTCACCGCCATGCGCGCCGTTGAGCACGATCAACTGGTCCTCGATCTCACGCCTCGCATGGGCGGCAGCACCGGCCTCCGCACCGCTGACGGCGCGCCCATCGAGTGGCCCATCCCCCTCGACAAGCTGACCCGCAAGCTCGCCGTCCCCAGCCAGGGGCGGCTCTATTACGTGCGGTACGCGTTCAAGATGGGATGGACGATCCCGCAGGTGCATGACCTCACGAAGATCGATCCCTTCTTCCTGGATCAGTTCAAGCAGATGGTCGAGTTCGAGGATGTCTTGTGCGGGTATCGCACGCTGGAGGAACTGCCGCGCGAGATCGTACTGCAGGCCAAGCAGTGGGGATACTCCGACGCGCAGCTTGCGAACCTGTACTTCGGGAACATCTCGAGCGAAGCCATCCTGAAGGTCCGCGCTCATCGCAAGTCGCTGGGGATCGAGCCGACGTACCGACTCGTCGACACCTGCGCCGCCGAGTTCGAGGCCATCACCCCCTACTACTACAGCACCTACGAGAACGAGTACGAGGTGATCGGCGCCGATGGCAAGCCCGTCGTCCAGCGCGATGACGAGATCCGCATCACCGACAAGAAGAAGGTCATCATCCTCGGCGGCGGGCCCAACCGCATCGGGCAGGGGATTGAGTTTGACTACTGCTGCGTCCACGCGGCGTACGCGGCCCGGGATCTGGGCTTCGAATCGGTGATGATCAACTCGAACCCCGAGACCGTCTCCACCGACTACGACACCAGCGACCTCCTCTTCTTCGAGCCGCTGACGCTTGAGGACGTGCTCAATATTGTGGAGAGGCTGGACGGGAGGGCGTGCGGCACGCGCGTCGATATTCTCTGCGAACGCAAGATCGCAGAGATCACCAGTCATTACAAGCTGTCGTTGACGGTCGCGGAAGTCGTCGGACTGACGACGGCCGCGATGAACGCGTCGACACTCGGTGCCGTCGCGGTCTTTGACGCCGTCACCTTGTTTGGTGACTCGGACAAAGCCGACCACGGGCTCGGTCTTTATGCGGTGGATAGTCGAGGCCATACGTACGAAATCAACATTGTTCCGAACGACGGCGCGTGGTCCGCGAAGGTCGAGTACGAGACGTTCGTCACGTTCGCCTCCCACATCGCTTCATTCAGTGTAGAGCCGGATGTTGTGCGACAGGTGAATGCGTGGCTCGCCGACCACTCCTCCCTCGTCCACGGCCTCATCGTCCAGTTCGGCGGGCAGACACCGCTGAACCTCGCCAAGGGCCTCGCCCTCGCCGGTGCGCCCCTCATCGGCACCTCCCTCGACTCGATCGATCTCGCCGAGGATCGCAAGCGGTTTGATGCCCTCTTGGAGAAACTGAATCTCGAACGCCCCGCCGCCGGCATCGCCAAGTCACTCGACGAGGCCGTCACCGTCGCCAGTTCGCTCGGGTATCCCGTCCTCGTCCGCCCCTCCTACGTCCTTGGCGGCCGCGGCATGGAAATCTGCCCCGACGAGAAGGCCCTCCGCCACTTCATCACCAACGCCCTCCGCTCCAGCGACCTCGAAGATGCACCGGTCCTCATCGACCGCTTCCTCGACGCAGCCACCGAGGTCGATGTCGATGTCATCGCCGATTACAGCGACGGCACGAAGGACCCCCGCGCCCTCGTCTGCGGCGTGATGGAGCACATCGAGCAGGCCGGCATCCACTCCGGCGACTCCGCCTGCACACTCCCCCCCTGGTCCCTCCCGCGACACATCGTCGAACGCATCCGCCAGATCTCGCGAGACCTCGCACGCGAGCTGAAAGTCTGCGGCCTGATGAACGTGCAGCTCGCCGTCAAGGACGAGCACATCTACATCATCGAGGTCAATCCCCGCGCCAGCCGCACCGTCCCCTTCGTCGCCAAGGCCAAACACGTCCCCTGGCCCCGCATCGCGGCCATGGCGATGATGGGCAAGTCCCTCGCCGAGATGGGCGTGAAGGAAGTGCCGGACACCGGCGCGTACGCCGTCAAGATGCCCGTCTTCCCCTTCAACCGCTTCCCCGGCGTCGATGTCGTCCTCGGGCCGGAGATGCGCTCGACCGGCGAGGTCATGGGCATGGATGTCTCTCTCCCCCTCGCCTTCCTGAAAGCCCTCCTCGGCGCGGGCACCACCCTCCCGAAGTCCGGCGGCGTCTTCATCTCCGTCCGCGAACTGGACCGCAAAGAAATCGTCGGCCCCGCGCGCACGCTCATGGCCATGGGCTACACCGTCTACGCGACCAAGGGCACCGGCGACTTCCTCCGCCGCCACGGCCTGCGTCCGGTCGTCCTCGAGAAGATCGGCGCGGCAATCCGCCCCAACGTCCTCGACCTCATGTCCGATGGCAAGATCCAGCTCGTCCTCAACACGCCCACACGCACCGGCTGGCAGACCGACGAGGGACGCATCCGCTCCACCGCCGTGCGCCTCGGCATCCCCATGATCACCACCAACACCGGCGCCAACGCCGCCGTCAAAGCGATCGAGGCCCTCCGCGCCGGCGACTGGGACACCGTCGCCATGCAGGACTATCTCGCCGTAGCGGAGTCGGCGGGTGCGTCGATCGCGCCGGTCGTGGTCAGCAAGCCGGGGACGATGGCGAGTGCTGCGAGATAAGGCCGCCCCGGCGGGGTGCGGACCAATCTCGCAAAAATATCGGCGGCGACACGCGCCGAGGCGACAGCCGCGCCTCTTCCTGAGAGCGGATGAAGTTCAGGCGTAGCGTTCGGAGCGTCGGCGAGACGAGTGTGGCGCGGAGGCCGAAGCAGGCGTTTCCCCGGTGATGCGCCGATCCAGGCCGACAATGCCACGCGAAGCCGCAGCCAGCTCCGAACGCTACGAATGGACTGAAACTGCTCTCATGCAAAAACGAGTGCGGACGCCCGAGAAAGCGTCCGCACCCTCAGCGCTCATCTGGCGTTTCAAACCATTGCACCGCCAGATGCGTCCTCAGTTCAATCCATCGACGCGCAGCAACCCGCTCGCGCCATCGATACCGCCGACGATTCATCGCACGATCGAACGACAGCCCGGGCTGCTCAGCAGCCCGATTCGCGGCTCAGCCGATGTCCTTCCTTACGCTCCCGGTCGTCGGTCCCGGGCCATCGCTCGTCGTGCTTCCCTGACCGCTCGGGATAGACACAACGCCGCCTTTCCGGCGCGCCAGAAGAAAGCTTTTTTCATTCACGCTCGCATCCCAGACGCCCCCCCCACCCCCGCGCCCCGCGAATCCCATATCCAGAAACCACCGACATACACAATGGCAAGGGGCGCGAGCCCAGACGGACCCACGCCCCCCGCGGCGGAGTTGCTCACACCAATCCACGAAACCCATCCATTCACATCTGTCTAGCACGCTGGCCGAGATTCAGCGTCACCTCGTTGATCCGGTCCCGCATCGAACCAGACAGCCCGGAACCGAACCGGTCGAGCTGCGTCGCCAGACCCTCGATCATCCACTTGGGACGAGGCGGGAACTTCTTGGGGTGCGTCGGGCACCAGTCGTCCAGAAACTCCATCACATAGGAATGCGCCGCTTTCGCGGCACCAACGCCCGCCTTGTCCTGTCCCGCAATCTGCCCCATCGTCAAGGCAGAGATAATCACAGCAGACGCATTGGCGATCTCGAACATCGCATCAGGACCGGACACCACCGCAGACCCCCCGTCGAACGGCCACGGACCGGGCCACGGACGAGGCCACGGACCCGGCCAAGGGCGAGGCCAAGGCCAAGGCGGACAGATGTCGGGTATCTCGTACCCGAAGTGACCGAACCCGGCGCGCAACCCAAGCGCCGACGACGCGTCGTAACCGTACATGAGATGTTCCTTTCTTCCACGCGCGCTCGAGTTCCAACTTTCGCGGGCACACGCCCGCTCCTCCTCAATCGCAACACATCGTGGATACTCCCAGCAAGACCTCAAGCCGCCTCTGCGGCGCGCTCAGGAACACTCTTTCTTTCACGCGCCACGTATCACCTCCAGCCCGCCCTTCCACGCACTGCCGCACTCGGAGCACTGCGTGACGGTGAGGTTCCCCGAGAGGTCGTAGCCGCACGCGGCGCAGTGGGTCTCGTACCAGGGCGCACGCGCACGAGCGAGCCGCGTGAGGTACAGCACACACCCGAGCATCGCGATCGCGCCCCCACCAACTGCGGGAATGCAGTATGCAAGAACCGCGACCAGGACATCCGCATCCCCGCCGATCAACACCCCGAAAAATCCCAGCGCGAGACAGCACCCGGCACAGACGCCGGTTCCTAGAAGCAGCCGTTTCGCCAGCAACGCGTAACGCTCCTCGCGTCGGCCTTTGGCAAGGAAACCCCAGAAGACCATGCTCCAGCCCACAAGCCCGCCCACGAAGCAGATGCCGGTCCCTCCAAGCAGAATCACCGTGAAAGGGTCCCCGTAGACCCCTGCCGCCTCGAAACCAAGACCGATGATCAACCACCAGATATGAAGGCAGAGCAGTGTCGCGAGCAGCGACGCCGCCAGGCGAGAGATGCCCCGCCGGAGGCGCCCCACCTCACGCGCGCCACCGACTTTGTCCGCATCAAGAACAAACGCGAGCTGACCGAAGCTGATCAACCCTGCCCACACGGTCGCGGCAATGCTCACCGCCACCGCGCCGTCCAGCGTCATTCCCCCGCCCAATGAAACGAGGAGCACCAGAGCCAGGCACAACAGCACCCACTGAAGAAACCAGTACGAGAGAACACCCTTCCACTTCCCCGCGATGCCGAATGACTCGCCCGAACCCATGGCTCACGCCCCCGATGCCTCACTCGACACAACCCGCCACCCCGTCCCGCACTCCGGGCACTTGTCTGCGTTGGGTGTGCCGCTCATGTCATACCCGCACACCTCGCAGTGCCCGCCGTACCAACGCTTGCGCCGCTTCATCAGGATCGGCAGATAGATCGCTGGCCCGAGCGCGAACAGCCCAACCCCGCCGCAGATCGCCAACGCCCAGAACGTCCCCGCTGCACAGTAGCAATCGTGCTTCCGGCGGATCATCACATCGAGCGGCACAATCGCAACGACTTCCACGATCGTGCCCGTCAACAGGCGCGCCGACCAGCGAGCCAGCGTCCCCTCCTGCCGCTCACGCCTCGAGAACGCCACGAGCAGGGGCGTCGCCGTCGCCCAGCCCACGGCCTGCAGCGCGACCAGCCCCCAGAAGACCGTCTTCCACTCCAGCAGCTCCGGCATATTGAAGAGCGTCAGCGCGGTCTCTATTCCCGACGCAATCAGCGCGATCACCAGCGCAACCCCCGCGAACGACGCCAGCCCCAGCGTTGTCCACGCCGACCGCCCCGTCCGCTTCAATCCCGGCTTCCGCACCGGCCACAGGAAGATCGACTGCAACGCCGCCAGCGACGCGCCCACAATCAGCGCAAACGACACCGCCTCGCGGCTGACAAGATAGTCCCACACGTCGTCCCACTGCTGCATCACCACCAGCGGCAACACCCACGCCAGAAACGTCTGCGCCAGCCACATCAGCAGCATCACCCGCCAACTGATGCTCATGTCTCGCCCGTCCTGGTGGCGTCGCTGATCCATGGAGATCAGCGTACCACCACCCCGTCCGCGCTGCAGTGGAATCCCACCTCTTCGGCATTGAGCCCCCCTTCTACCATCCACCCATGCCCACCGCCTACCAGCGTTGCATCAACCCCGACTGCGGAGCCGAGTACCCCGTCGATCGCATCCTTGTCGCCTGCGAGCGCTGCGCCGAGCTTCTCGATGTCGATTACGACTGGTCGAAGTTCCCGCACCGCGATTGGTCATGGTTCGAGCTGCGGTCGAGCACGCGCGGCCCGCGCGGTGCCGCAGGCACCGGGCTCTCCGGCAAGGGCCTCGCAACCGCCTCAGCGCTCGACTTCTCCGGCGTCTGGCGCTTTAGAGACCTCCTCCCCTTCTGGCGCGACGAATCGCAGATCGTCACCATCGGCGAAGGGCGCACAAACCTGCAACGTGCCGACCAGATCGCCCGCGAAATCGGCATGGACACAGGCCCCGACGGCTCAACCCTCTACCTCCAGTACGAGGGCTTCAACCCCTCCGGCTCGTTCAAAGACAACGGCATGACCGCCGCGTTCACACACGCACGAATGGTCAACGCCAAGCGTGTCGCCTGCGCCTCGACCGGCAACACCTCCGCATCCCTCGCCGTCTACGGCGCACTCTCGGGCATGAAGTGCTTCGTTTTCATCGGCGATGGCAAGATCGCCTACGGCAAACTCTCGCAAGCACTCGAATACGGCGCGACAACCCTCCAGGTCGCCGGCGACTTCGACGCATGCCTCGCCCGCATCCGCCACATCGCCGAGAAGATGCCCGAGACCGGCGTCTACCTCATGAACTCCGTCAACCCCTTCCGGCTCGAAGGACAAAAGGCCATCATGTACCGCGTCCTCGAAGGGCTCGACTGGCAGGTGCCGGATTGGATCGTCGTCCCCGGCGGCAACCTCGGCAACTGCTCCTCCTTCGGCAAGGCGTTCATTGAGCTCCAGCGGCTCGGACTCATCAGCACAATGCCGCGTCTGGCGATCATCAACGCCAAGGGCGCGAGCACGCTCGACCGCATCTACAACGGGCTCGGCGTCCGCTGGAAGCAGGGCCGCTACGACCGCGCCAAGGTCAAGGCCGAGTACGACCGCATGGATAGCGCGGGAGAACGCGCCCGCACCGTCGCCACCGCCATCGAGATCAACCGCCCCGTCAACCTCCCCAAGGCCCTCCGCGCCCTCGAGGCGATGAAGGGCGTGGTACGCGTCGTGGACGACCACTGCATCGTCGAGCACAAGGCCCTCGTCGGTCGCTACGGCTTCGGCTGCGAGCCCGCCTCCGCCGCCAGCGTCGCGGGCGCACGCATGCTCCTCAAAGAAGGCGTCATCAAGCCGCACGAGACCGTCGTCTGCATCCTCACCGGACACGTCCTGAAAGATCCCGATGTCACCGTCGAGTACCACACGGGGATCAACGCGAAGAAGTCCGCGGGCTCCGCGGGATCCCCGGAAGCCGGGCCGCGCGAAGTCCACATCCCGATCGGACGGAACGCGAATCCACCCATCAAGGTCGCAGACGACCTCCACGCGATCCTGAAGGCGATGGGGGCGGGGTGAAATGAATGAGCCCGGCATGGTGCCGGGCTCTTCGTGGGTCATCTCAAATCGAGAAACCGATCTTGCTTACTTCCCGCCCATGATCGCCGCCTGCGCCGCCGCGAGCCGCGCGATCGGCACGCGGAACGGCGAGCACGACACATAATCCATCCCGACCTTGTGGCAGAAGTGGACCGATGCCGGATCGCCGCCGTGCTCCCCGCAGATGCCGATCTTCAGCCCCTTGGCCGCCTTCCGCCCCTTCTCGATACCCATCTGCACCAACTGGCCCACACCCGACTGATCCAGCGACTGGAAGGGGTCCTTCTCCAGGATGTCCCGGTTCAGATAGTCCGGCAGGAACGAGTTGATGTCGTCGCGGCTGAAGCCGTACGTCAACTGCGTCAGGTCGTTCGTGCCGAACGAGAAGAAGTCCGCGTGCATCGCGATCTCGTCCGCCGTCAACGCCGCACGCGGGATCTCGATCATCGTCCCGATCTTGATGTCCAGACGCGCCGTGAAGTCCTCGTCCGCCTTCACCTTCGCGATCGTCTTCTCCACCTGCTCACGCAGCAGCGACAGCTCACGCTTCGTCCCGACAAGCGGGATCATGATCTCCGGCAGCGCCTTCACGTTCTCACGCACGCACTCGATCGCCGCCTCAACGATCGCCCGCACCTGCATCACCAGGATCTCGGGATACGTCACGCACAGGCGGCACCCGCGATGCCCCAGCATCGGGTTCATCTCGTGCAACTGCGCCACGCGCTGCTTCACCTTCTCCAGCGGCACGCCGATCGACTGAGCCATCTCCTTCTGCGCCTCCGGCTCGTGGGGAAGGAACTCGTGCAGCGGAGGATCGATCAGGCGGATCGTCACCGGCAGGCCGTCCATCGCCCGGAAAATCCCGATGAAGTCGTCCCGCTGATAGGGGAGAAGCTTCGCCAGGGCACGCTCGCGCGTCTCGATAACCTCCGCAAGGATCATCTCACGCATCGCCTTGATGCGGTCGCCCTCGAAGAACATGTGCTCCGTGCGCGTCAGGCCGATCCCCTCGGCACCGAAGTCGCGCCCGCGCTTCGCGTCCGCCGGTGTGTCCGCGTTGGTGCGAACGCCGATGGTGCGATACTTATCCGCCCACTTCATGATCTTGGCAAAGTCGCCGGAGAGCGTCGGCTCCACCCGGGGTACCGCGCCCGAGATCACCTCGCCCGTCGAGCCGTCGATCGAGATCACATCCTCGCGCCCGTACGACTTCCCGCCGACCGTGAACTCGCCCTTCTCGGCGTTGATGTGGATGTCGCCCGCACCCGCCACGCAGCACTTGCCCCAACCGCGCGCAACCACCGCCGCGTGGCTCGTCATGCCGCCCGTGCTCGTCAGAATCCCCGCCGCGGAGTGCATGCCCTCGACATCCTCCGGGCTCGTCTCCTTGCGCACAAGGATCACACTCTCACCGGCCTGCTTGCGACGGACCGCCTCCACAGCGGTGAACGCCGGCTTGCCGACCGCCGCGCCCGGAGACGCCGGCAGACCCTTGGCCAGCACCTTCGCGATCGACTTCTTCGTCGGATCGAACGACGGAAGCAGCAGCTGCGTCAGGTCTCCCGCGGGAATGCGAAGCAACGCGGTCTTCTCGTCGATCAGTTTCTCCTTGACCATGTCGCAGGCGATCTTCACCGCCGCGGCTCCGGTCCGCTTCCCCGTCCTGGTCTGCAGCATGAAGAGCGTGCCACGCTCGATGGTAAACTCGATGTCCTGCATCTCCTTGTAGTGCTTCTCGAGCGTCTGCTTGATCTTCAGGAGCTGCTGATGAACACGCTTGTTCCACGCGGGCATCTCGTCAACCGGCTTGGGCGTCCTGATCCCCGCCACGACGTCCTCGCCCTGCGCGTTGATCAGGAACTCGCCGTAGAACGTGTTGTCCCCGGTGGATGGGTTCCGCGTGAACGCGACGCCCGTCCCCGAGTCCTCGCCCATGTTGCCGTAGACCATCGACTGCACGTTGACCGCCGTGCCGTTCAGCCCGCTGATCCCCGCCAGGCGGCGGTACGAGATCGCGCGGTCAGCGTTCCACGACTTGAAGACGGCCTCGATCGCCAGCTCCAACTGCTTGAACGGGTTCTGCGGGAACTCATCCCCCACATACTTCCGGTACACGTCCTTGTACGCCTGGCACAGCTCACGCAGGCCCTCCGCGGGCACGTCCGTGTCCGCCTCGGCCCGATGCTTCCGCTTGATCTCATCGAACGCGTGCTCGAAGTGCTCGTGGTCAACGCCCATCACGACATCGCCGAACATGTTGATCAGACGACGGTACGCGTCGAACGCGAAACGCTCGTTCTTCGTCGCCTTCGCCAACCCCTCCACCGCCGCGTCCGTCAGGCCGAGATTCAGGATCGTGTCCATCATCCCCGGCATCGAGACCGCCGCCCCCGAACGCACCGACACGAGCAGCGGATTGTCGACCGATCCGAAGACCTTGCCGAGCTCCTTCTCGAGCAGAGCGATGTTCTTGTGAACCTCGTTCATCAGCCCCGTCGGCAGACGCTTCCCCGCGTCGTAGTACTTGGCGCACGTATCCGTCGTGATCGTGAACCCGGGAGGAACAGGAAGACCGATCGACGTCATATCCGCAAGGTTCGCCCCCTTGCCACCCAACAGCATCTTCAACGACGGACCACCCTCGGTCCGGGTCTTGCCGAAGTAGTACACCATCTTCCCGCCCTTGGGCGTCGGACCGCTCGGCGCACTCCCCGCCTTGCGAGCAACCTTCTTGCTCACCGGCTTCGTCCGCCGAGCATTCGCTGCGTGGGTCTTCTTCGATCCTGACTTCGTGACTCGCTTGGCCATAGACACCTGCCTGGGGGGTGATCTCACGCCCGATGACGGACGCGAAGGGTGGCGACAGAACCCGCGCGGCACGCGGCCGCCCGTGGGACGCAGAGTTTAGAAACCCCCTCCCCCGCTTTCGACTTTCCCCCAGAATCTCGCCTGAAACACCCGTCACGCCCAGGGAATAGCCGCCGCTCAAGCACCCCCAGCGAGGTCTAAACTCGCCACGCGTGCCCACCTCCGACACGATTCCACCTCCGAACCCCCACGGGATGCACTCCCTCCCCACGCTCTCACCCCTCGAAGCCATCGACGCCTGGCCCCAATCTCACCCGCTTGTCGCCCTCTACTCCGGCATCGGATCACACGACCATTCACGCTGGTCGCTTCTCGCAAATCCTTCGCAAGTGTCTGTCATTGATGGTGATGTGAAAGCTTCACTCGCCACGATCCTCGATCCGTCCAGACCTCAACCCCGCCCGGCAGTACCCGAACTCGCCACAACCGCGCCATTCGGCCCGGGCTGGTTGATCGCGATCTCCTACGAAGCCGCAACAGCTCTGGAGCCCGCCGTCCAACCACGTCCCGAATCGGCCAAGAGCCCCGCCGCGATCGTGGCCCGCATCTCCCGGGGCTGGATCCACGACGGACAGACCGGCTCCTGGGTCCCATTTGGGGAGAACCCGCCGGCACTCCCAGCACCCGCTCGGCACGCACGCCCCGGCTTCGAGATCGGCCCCATCACCACCGCGACCGGGCACGAGCAGTTCGTCCGCACAGTCGAGCGTGCCAAGACCTACATCCGAGATGGCGATGTGTATCAGGTCAATCTGAGCCATCCCTTGCGATCTCACTTCCGGGGCTCTTCGCGCGGTCTCTTCACCGCGCTCGCCTCCACCGCCCGCCCCTGGCACGGCGCGTACCTCGAATGGACAGAGGGCGACCGAGCCGACATGCACGCGCTCGCATCCGTCAGCCCGGAACTCTTCCTCGAATTCGACCCGCACACCCGCATCGTCCGCGCAAGACCCATGAAAGGCACCCGCAACTCAGGCGAGGCACACCCGACCGAACTCGATCACTCCGAGAAAGACCGCGCCGAACTCAACATGATCATCGACCTGATGCGCAACGACATCGGGAAGTCCTGCGTGCTCGGTTCGGTTCGGGTCGAACACCCACGCACAATCGAGACCCACACCGACAGCACCGGGCGAGGCCTTCTCCAGGCGACCGGCACCGTCTCCGGCATCCTCCGGCACGACCGCTCCCCCCTCGAACTCCTCTGGAACGCCCTCCCGCCCGGCAGCATCACGGGCGCGCCCAAGATCCGCGCCATGCAGATCATCCGCGAACTCGAAGCCCACCCGCGCGGCTTCTACTGCGGCTGCATCGGATACATCGGCAACGACGGACGCATGGCTCTGAATGTCGCGATCCGCACAGCGACACTCACAGACACCACGATCGAGTACCCCGTCGGCGCGGGCATTGTCGCCGATTCTGATCCCGAATCCGAGTGGAACGAGACCATGGCCAAAGCGTGGCCAATCATCCGCGTCAGCGAGTCCCATCCTCACGCCCGCTCGTCCGATCACGCGCCCGACCCCAAGAAAGCCACGCCATGACCGACAACGCATACACCGACAACAACGGCCCGCGCTTCCGCTCCGATGTGGTCGATGTCTACATCTTTCGGCGACGCCCCTCGAAGGCACGCCTCGATCCGTCCGGCGAGGCCGGCGCCGCCGAGGACGTGGTCGATGTGCTCCACCTCCGACGCGCCTCAACGGAACAGCACACCGGCTCGCTCGCCGGCACCTGGCAGCCCCTCATGGGACATATCGAACCCGGCGAGTCCGCGATCGACTGCGCCTGGCGAGAACTGAAGGAAGAGGTGGGCATCGACCAGCACTCGCCCGAACTCCTGGGGCTCTGGTCCCTCGAACAGGTCCATCCCTATTTCGTCGCCTCGAAAAACATCATCATGCTCTCGCCCCGCTTCGCCGTTGAAGTCGCCAGCGAGTGGCACGCGACCCTGAACGACGAGCACGACGCCGTGCGCTGGATCCGCGCCTCGGACGCAGAAAAGTCGTTCATGTGGCCGGGCCAGCGCGCCGCCATCCGCGAGATCAGGCAAGAGATCCTCAAGCCCGGCTCACTCTCCGAGCCGTGGCTCCGCCTCTGGCCGATGCAGGATTGACGCATGCCCAACGCTCAAGCGGGTTTCGCCGCACGCAGCCCCGCGAAGAGAAGCCACTGCGTGCCGAACACACAGAACAGCACGACCGCGGCGTAGATCACCAGCACGCGGTACTCGTACAGGAATGAGCCGACACACGACAGAATGGCAAGCAGAATTCGTGTCATCAGAGCATGCTAGTGCGTACTAACACAAAGTTGCAAGCCCATTCCGCGGCTTTCTGAAAGAAATTCCTCGTGCGGAGCTACGCCGCGTGCCTGCCTGTCTTGACCGACGCGGCCGTGCGCCAGGGAGCGATGATGCGCTGGGACCGCATCTCCCCCGCGGCCCTGAGCACCCCGTCGATCATCGGCCCCGGCGACATCGTGCCGATCACCAGCACCTCCGCCTCGCCGGGATCGCACGCGATGCTGACGCCGCACTCGAACAACGCCCGCTCAACCGCCCAGTCGTTCTTGCCGCGAGCGATGACCGCCGCCGTGCGGAACGCGCGTTCCCACATCGCGTGACGCACCGCCTCCAGCGCCTGCGCCGCCCCCGTGAACCGATCGTGCATCTCGGGCGTCATCGCGCGCCGAGTCTGTCCACGGATCGTCCGCTTCAACTCCACTAGTCCCGCGCCAAACCCCTCCGTCACCCCCTCCTTCTCCGCGATCGCGCGATACCGCGCCCGAAGATGCCTCAACTCCGCGCGCCGGCGCTCCTCCGGCGCGTACCTCTGCGTCACCCACCCGTTGTTCCGGATCAGCCGCCCCAGAATCACGCCCTTGTCGCGCCCCGCCGTCACCTTGTGATGATGCACCACGAACCGATGCTCAAACACCACACGTCCGCCCATCAGCATCAGCCGCGCCGCAAGGTCATACTCCTCTGCGTAGTAGTTGAACGAGTGGTCATAACCACCCGAGGCCAGGAACGCGTCACGGCGTACCGCCACGCCGCACCCGATGAACACCTCGGGCAACCCTCCATCCTCGCGTCGTCGCTCCGCGGGCAGATGGATGTCCGCGCTCACCGCCAGCACATCGCCGGCCATCCCACCGAGCACGCCCACAAAGTCGGTCGAAATCGGGTGCGAATCATCGTCCAGCATCACGATCCACTTCGAGGCGGGGTCCGACGCGTGGACACCGACATTGCGAGCCGCCGCACCCGCGTTCTCATCCAGCCCGATCACCCGCGTACCGATCCCGTTGGCCAGCGTGCGCTCCACCTTCGGCAACCGGTCACTCGCATTGTCGACGATGATGACCTCCGCGTCGTGGCGCGGGAGCGCGCCCAGGGCGGCGAGCGTTCGCGAGAGGATCTCGGGGCGATGGCGAGTCGGAAGCACATAGGTGATCGGCGAAGAGAACGCAGAGTTCGCAGAGGAAGCAGAGTAACGCAGAGATGAGTCCTTTGTCTTCTGCAACAGCTCTACGCCTTTGCTCGAGTGCTCTTCGCGTTCTTCGCGAGCTTCGCGTTCACACCCATCGTTCCCCTCTGCGAACCTCTGATTCCTCGGCGCTCTCTCCGTTCTCTTACGAAGCCCGCAGAGCCGCCCGAGCCGGCGAATGAATCACCTCGGGCGTCGCGTAGGTCAGGTGCGCGTTGTGAACACGCACCACCGTCTGCCTCACATCCGTCGCGCTGATCGGCACGTTCCCGATCCGCTGCGCCTGGCAGCTCGCGGCACACGCCCCGAGGAACGCCGAAGCGAGCAGCGAGCCACCCGCCGCCAGCGAGAGCGTCGCCATCGTCAGCAGCGCGTCCCCGCACCCCAAAGGATCAACCGCGTAAGGAGTCATCGATGGCACGTGCTCCGCCTTCAATCGGTTCGCCCATCCCTCGCCCGTATCCCCAGGACGTGCCAGACGGTCGAACGCGATCAGGCCCTCAGGACCCATCGTCACGATCGCCGCCCGCGACGCAGTCTCCTCCAACAGACGCCACGTCACCATCGGCAGCCCCTCCGAGTGCAGACGGAACGCCTCACGCGCCTCCGACTCGCTCGGACACAACAGATCCATCGAACGCATCGATGACAGCGAACTCCGGCGCCCGCTCACATCACCGGAAAGCGTGCCGACGTGCGGGCGCAGCCCGCGGCACATCCGCCCAAGCGTCGCCGGCGTCATCAAACCAAGACCGAAGTCCGCGACGATCGCCGCGTCGCACCCGCCACCCGATCGCGCCGCGTCCGATGCAAGACGCAGCAGCAGGTCGTGCTCCGACTCGTCGAGCACGTACGGCTCCACAAGGTCGAGCTTCATCACCTTCTGTGCGCCCACCAGAAACCTCTGCTTCTCAGGCATCGACGTGCGGCTCAGGATCGAGCGCACCTCGACACCATCCGCGACCATCCGCGCCCTGAACGCCCGCGACTGCTCCGAATCGTCCAGCGCGGTGATCAGGATGGGGCGAGCCCCGAGCGAGGCGGCGTGCCTCGCGATGATCGCCGCGCCCCCGTCGTAGTGCCTGTTCTCCAGCGGCCTCAGCGTCATCACCGGGCTCTCGCCGGCAACGTCAGGTCGATCGCAGAGCACGTACGTGTCCAGGATCGTCTCCCCCACCACCACGACACGCTTGCCCCGAACCCGACCCAGCAACGAGAACAACTCCGCGCCCTGCAGCTCGGTCGTGCCCATCAGCTGCGTGAGACGCTGATGGAACGGATCGACAGACTGCTCCATCGCGTTGATCAGAGCGGTCGAAGAGAAGACGACATCCCCGGATGAGAACACCACACGCCCGCCGTGACGCTCCACCGCCTCCCGCTCCCGCCGGAAGCGAGGATCGCTGTTGTGCTCATACTCGCGCCCCTTCACATAGACATCGGGACGCACCTCCTCGAGAAGCTCCTGCGCCGTCGGTCGGTGCTCGATGTGCACCCAGTCCACGAAGTCGAGCGCCGCAAGATTCTCCGCCCGGAGCTCCTCCGGAATCAGCGGCCTTCCCGTTCCCTTGTTGATCCCCTGATCCCCCGTGATCGACACCAGCAGGATCTCGCCCATCGCCTTGGCCTGCCGAAGGTGCCGGACATGCCCGGGATGCACAATGTCGAAGCACCCGTGGCAGTGAACCACCCGACGACCAGCGCCCCGGGCCAGGTCACGGCGCTCCAGGAGCGCGGCCTTGCTCAGGATCTTCGCGCCGGGGTCGTTGGGGATAGAAGAGGCCGGTGGGGTCGAAGACATGCCAGTGTTATCGGCCGAGCCCGGCCAGATTGTGAACCGACTTGTCCGCCCGTCGACCGATATCCAATGTTCGGGTATCGCTAGACTCTGGGCCTCTATGAGCGACGCCGCGACTCCAACTCCCTCCCGCACACCGGACTCCGGCCCGGCCCACCGCTACACCGCCGCGCTCGCCGAGGCGATCGAGACCCGCTGGCAGACCTGGTGGGACGAGAACCGCACGTTCGTCCAGCCAAACCCCGGCGACCCCGGCTTCGACGGCGCACGCCCCAAGTTCTACTGCCTCGACATGTTCCCCTACCCCTCCGGCGCGGGGCTCCACGTCGGACACCCCGAGGGGTACACCGCGACCGACATCATCTGTCGGTTTCGAAGGATGAAGGGCTTCAACGTCCTCCATCCCATGGGATGGGACGCCTACGGCCTTCCCGCCGAGCAGTACGCGATCCAGACCGGCGTCCACCCCGCCATCACCACGCGTCGCGCCATCGACACCTTCCGCCGCCAGCTCAAGCGCTTCGGCTTCTCCTACGACTGGACCCGCGAGTTCGCCACCATCGACGAAGACTACTACCGCTGGACACAGTGGATCTTCCTGCGCCTCTACAACGCCTGGTACGACGAGGAGCGCCGCACCGCGCGCCCGATCGACGACCTCATCGCCGAGTTCCGCGCCGGCACCCGCCCCCTCCGCTACAACCCCAAAGCCGCCGAGTACGCCCACGCTCCCGGCGTCACCGCCAACACCATCGCCGGACCGTGGGACAGCGTCGACTACGAGACACGACGCTCCATCGTCGACAGCTACCGGCTGGCCTATGTCTCCGAGCAGCTCGTCAACTGGTGCCCCAAACTCGGCACCGCCCTCGCCAACGAGGAAGTCATCGACGGCCGCTCAGAACGCGGCGGCTACCCCGTCGTCCGAAAGCCCCTCCGCCAGTGGATGATGCGCATCACCGCATACGCCGACCGCCTCATCGACGATCTCGCCGGGCTCGACTGGCCCGAGTCCACCCGCACCCAGCAGGCCGAGTGGATCGGCCGCTCCGAGGGCGCGGAGATCGACTTCCCCCTCCTCGACCCCGACAAGTCCATCACACGCACGCTCCGCGTCTACACCACCCGCCCCGACACCATCTTCGGTGCAACCTACATGGTCATCGCCCCGGAGCATCCGCTCGTGGCGACCGCGCTCGAAGAGGCACGCCCGGAAACCGACATCGACGCCGTCGAGGCCTACATCGCCCGCGCCAAGGCACGCACCGATGTCGATCGCCAAGCCGACACGAAGACCAAAACCGGCGTCTTCAGCGGCATCATGGCCGTCAACCCCGCCACCGGCATGGAGATCCCCGTCTGGATCGCCGACTACGTCCTCATGGGGTACGGGCACGGCGCGATCATGGCCGTCCCCGCCCACGACGAACGCGACTTCGAGTTCGCTCGCCAGTTCAACCTCCCCATCCGCGATGTTGTCCTCTCCCGCATCCACTGGGCCATGGCCTACTTCGCGAAGAACGCCACCGACGACGAACGCACCGGCGACACCTGGTCCACACATCTGGCCGACTTCCTCGGCCTTGTCACCAGCACCAACGCCGAGCCCGATCACATGCCCACGCTCCTCGCGCGCGTCCGTGCGACTCGCCCGGTTGTGGGCGCGGCTGGGGGTGGCGGGGCGGGCGCAGGGGCAGGCAGCGGCGACGCCGGCGTCGGCAAACGCGGCTCCACCCAGGGCGAATGGCTCGAGACCATCGCCTCCATGGGCTTCGCCTCCCTCGACGATCTCCGCAACGCCTTCGCCGAGGGCACCATCGTCGAACGCTTCGGCATCGCCTACTCAGGCGCGGGCCACGCCATCAACTCCGCCAACGCCGAGGTCTCTCTCGACGGGCTCTCAACCGCCGACGCCAAGCAACGCATCATCGCCTGGCTCGACCAGAAGGGCATCGGACGCAAAAAGATCAACTACAAACTCCGCGACTGGCTCTTCAGCCGCCAGCGCTACTGGGGCGAGCCCTTCCCCATCGTCTACGACGAGCGCGGCTTCCACTTCCCCGTCCACGAGTCCAAGCTCCCCGTCACGCTCCCACCCCTCGAAGACTTCAAGCCCGAAGAATCCGAGGATCCGCAGCCGCTGCTGGCCAAGGCCAAGGACTGGATGCGCACCACCGCCGCGCAGGTCGGCGTCGCCGACCTCCCCGCCGACGCGATCGTCCGACGCGAGACCAACACCATGCCCGGCTGGGCCGGCTCATGCTGGTACTACCTCCGCTATTGCGACGCGAACAACCAGTCACGCTTCATCGGCAAGCCCGCAGAGTCCTACTGGATGACCGGACGCGTCGCAACGTCCCATGAAAGGCCCATCCCAACGCCCATCGGCGGCGTCGATCTGTACATCGGCGGCAACGAGCACGCCGTCCTCCACCTCCTCTACGCCCGCTTCTGGCACAAAGTCCTCTTCGACCTCGGCGATGTCTCCACGCCCGAGCCCTTCCAGAAACTCTTCCACCAGGGACTCATCACCAGCTACGCCTACCAGCGCGCGGACAAGGGCCTCGTTGCCGTCGACATGGTGGACAACAAGGGCACCGAAGAGAAACCCCGATACATCGCTCGCGACACCGGCGAAGAGGTCACGCAGATCACCGCCAAGATGTCCAAGTCGCTGAAGAATGTCGTCAACCCCGACGACGTGATCGCCGACTATGGCTCGGACACCTTCCGCCTCTACGAGATGTACATGGGTCCGCTGGAGGCCTCAAAGCCCTGGAACACGCGCGACATCACGGGGCTCTTCCGCTTCCTCCAGCGGCTCTGGCGGCTCACTGTCAATGAAGAAACCGGCTCGCTCCGCCTCGCACCGGACACATCGGCCGACTCCAACGCCCACGCGCAGATCGAGAAGCTGCTCCATCGCACCACCGCCAAGGTCGAGCAGGCGATCGAGAAGCTCTCCTTCAACACCGGCATCGCGGCCCTGATCGAGCTGGTGAACGCCGCGACATCCTCCGTCGGCGCGGAGAACGGGCCCGGCCTCACCCGCGCGCAGCTCGAACGCCTCGCGCTCATCCTCTGCCCCTTCGCGCCCCACATCGCCGAAGAACTCTGGTCGAAACTCGGGCACACGAGCGCTTGCTCCCTCGCGCCATGGCCCGCCGTTGACGAATCCATGCTGCGCGACTCCGAGGTCGAACTCCCCGTGCAGGTCCAGGGCAAGGTCCGCGCCCGCATCACCGTGCCCGCGGATGCCGACGATGCCGCCGTCACCGCCGTCGCCCTCGCCGAGCCCAAGGTCGCGGAGCTGCTTTCGGGCAAGCCGCCGAAGAAGGTCATCGTCGTCAAAGGACGCATGGTCAACATCGTCCTCTGATCTCCGACCCTCTCTCCGGCTCAGCACCAGCTTCATCTCCCCAGAACTCCTTCGCCCATGCAGTCGCTCTGCCATTTGGCCATTTGCTATGTGCTATTTCTCTTCCTCCTATCATCACCTCCCCTTCCCCACAGGAGTCCCCCATGCCCTGGCTCAAGGTTGTTGATGCGCTCAAGGCCCCCGTCGGAACCACCATCACCGTCAAGGGCTGGGTCCGCACCCGCCGCGACTCCAAGGCCGACGGCGGCCTCTCCTTCGTCGCCGTCCACGACGGCACCTGCTTCGACCCCATCCAGGCCGTCTGCAAGGGCTCCCTCCCCAACTACGCCTCCGAAGTCGCCAAGCTCACCACCCACTGCGCCGTCGAGATCACCGGCATCACCAGCGCGACACCAAAGGGCGGCATCGAGCTCCAGGTCGATCCCGCCACCGGGGGCAGCGTCACAGTCCACGGCCTCGTCGACAACCCCGACGCCTACCCCATCCAGCCCAAACAACACACTATGGAGTTCCTCCGCGAGCAGGCCCACCTGCGCGTCAGGACCAACACCTTCGGCGCTGTCGCCCGCGTCCGCCACTGCCTCTCCATGGCCATCCACCGCTTCTTCCACGAACGCTGCTTCTACTACGTCCACACGCCCATCATCACCGCCTCCGACTGCGAGGGCGCGGGCCAGATGTTCCGCGTCAGCACCCTCGACCTCGCGAATCCGCCGCGGGTCGGAGAGAAGAGTGACGCAGTGACGCAGTCACACAGTGACGCAGCAAAGAAGCCAGCTGCGCCCGTTCCTGCTTCTGGGTCTTCTTCTTCCTCTTCCCATTCCGTCACTGCCCCCATTGATTTCTCCCACGACTTCTTCGGCAAGGAATCCCATCTCACCGTCTCGGGCCAGCTCAACGTCGAGACCTACTGCTGCGCCCTCTCACGCGTCTACACCTTCGGCCCCACCTTCCGCGCCGAGAACTCCAACACCTCGCGCCACCTCGCCGAGTTCTGGATGATCGAGCCCGAGATCGCCTTTGCTACATTGAAAGAAGATGCCGACCTCGCCGAGGAGTTCATCAAGTACCTCATCAAAGCCGTGCTCACCGAGCGCGCCGACGACATGAAGTTCTTCGATGAGCGCATCGAGAAGGGCCTCATCGCGCGCCTCACGCACGTCCTCGAGACGCCCTTCCGACGCCTGCCGTACACCGAGGCGATCAAGATCCTCGAAGCCGCGATCGCGGGAGGAAAGAAGTTCGAGTTCCCCATCAAGTGGGGCTCGGACCTTCAGTCCGAGCACGAACGCTTCCTCACCGAGGAACACTTCAAGCAGCCCGTGATCCTCATGAACTACCCGAAGGACATCAAGGCCTTCTACATGCGCCTGAATGATCCCGGCACGGACGGCGCGCCCGGCGACACGGTGGCCGCGATGGATGTGCTGGTCCCCGGCATCGGCGAGATCATCGGCGGCAGCCAGCGCGAGGAACGCCTCGATGTCCTCGACCGACGCATCGCCGAGATGGGCCTCCCCATCAAGGAGTACTGGTGGTACCGCGACCTCCGCCGCTACGGCACCGTCCCCCACGCCGGCTTCGGCCTCGGCTTCGAACGCCTCATCCTCTTCGTCACCGGCATGCAGAACATCCGCGACGTGATCCCGTTCCCCCGCGCCCCCAAGCAGGCGGAGTTTTGAGCGTTTGAAAACGCTTCGCATTGGGTGCCACCAGTACCCGTCACGCTTCGCGACGGAACTGGTGCGGCGTACGAGATTGGCAAGAACATGGCCTTCTCTTCGCCGCTTCGGCGCACGGCTGGTTGCCACCGGCTTTAGCCGGTGGTTAGCGACCCACCCACACCCCTCTTCCTCTATCTCTTCCCCGCCCCTTGGGCGGACGAGGCCTTTGCCGACCACTCGCCGGAATCCGTGATCACCTCATCCCAGTGCATCATCTTCCGTCGGTTTCATCCCGTGCTTCTCAAGCATCGCCATGAACTCCTGCTCAAACGTCATGCGTCGGTGATGCTCCTTCTGACGCTTCACGTACTCAACGACCTGATCCAGCGCGGAGCGGCTCACCGTGAACCCGCCGTACCCCTCCTGCCACGCGAACTCACGCAACTCGGGCATCGTCTCATGAATCCACTTCGATGAGCGCCCCTTCAAATGCCGCACGAGATCGGCGTGCGAGAGATCGCCGGGGTACCTCACCACAAAGTGGACATGATCCGGCATCCCGTTCAACGCCAGCACCTCGCAGTCAAGATCCCGCGCGATCCCGGTGAGAAACGCGTACAGCCGACCCTCCACTTCCGCGCTGATCCATGGTGTCCGACGCTTCGTCGAAAACACAAGGTGATAGAAGTTCTGTGTCCAAGCGCCGGGCATATGGCACCTCCCGCCGCAGCATACAAGCCGTCCGCCCAAGGGGCGGCAAAGACAAAGAACAGGAGTCGTGAGACCCCGTTTCCCACGGGTTGAAACCCGTGGCAACCAGCCATGCGCCCTTACGGGCGAAGAGACGAAGGCCCACCTCTCTCGTTCGCGGCAAGTAGCACCGACAACTCCTTGCGCCGTGCCACCGCAGGTTGGCCGCTCTGGGCCAACCTCGGTGCTCGAACAACGGACTGCGCCGCCTCCTGCCCGGACCACTCATTCATTCCTTGCTTCTCTGCCGCTCTTCCGCTTCCGAGCGGCCCAACGGGCCGCCGGGATGTAGCCACGCGGCGCAGCGCCGCCGCGAAGCGGCAAGCCAGCCCGTGGAGAGCGGTCGCACACACTCCTCTTCCTCCTTCATCCCCTGCCCCGGCGGGGCAGAGGAACGCGCCACGGCAGGTAGCACCGACAGCTCCTTTCGCCGTGCCACCTTAGATCGGCCAGCTTTGGGGCCGATCTCGTCACTCCACTCCCCGCCGCGTCGGCGCACCCCTGGTTGCCACCGGATTCAGCCGATGAGAAACAACTCGCCCCAATCCCTCTTCCTCTTCTCTTCCCCGCCCCTTCGCCGGATGAGTCTGACCCTCCCCGCTCCGATCATCCGAGCGGGAAACGCTTGCAGAGCCCGCGTACATCCTCGCGCACCGATGCCGTCGCCGATGCGAGCGCATCACCACCCTGCACGCCCGCGCTGAGCACCCGATCGAAGAGCGCGGCAACCGCACGCATCTCCGCCTCCCCGAAGCCGCGCGTCGTCAACGCAGGAGTCCCAAGCCGCACCCCGCTCGTCACGCGGGGCGGCCGCGGATCATCGGGGATGCCGTTCTTGTTGGTGATAATCCCCGCGGCTTCCAGCCACTTCTCCGCGTCCGCGCCTGTCAACTGGTCGCTCTTGCCACGAAGGTCAACCAGCATCAGATGGTTGTCCGTCCCCCCGGTCGTGATGCGATACCCCTTCGCAACCAACTCCGAGGCGAGCGTGGAGGCGTTGCGCACCACGCGCTCGCAATACGTCCTGAACTCCGGGCGGAGCGCCTCGCCGAACGCGACCGCCTTCGCGGCAATGATGTGCATCAGCGGCCCGCCCTGCACACCGGGGAAGAGCGCCTTGTCGATCTTCTTGGCCAGCTCCTCGTCATTGGTGAGAATCAGCCCGCCCCGCGGCCCGCGCAGCGTCTTGTGCGTCGTCGTCGTCACCACGTGCGCGTGCGGGAACGGCGAGGGATGCACGCCGGACGCGACGAGCCCGGCGATGTGCGCGATGTCCGCCATCAGCAGCGCACCACACTCATCCGCGATCGCGCGGAACCTCGCGAAGTCGATCACCCGCGGATAAGCCGAATAGCCGCACATCAGCACCTTCGGCTTGTGCTCCATGCACACGGCGCGAACAGCGTCGTAGTCGATGCGCTCATGCTCCGGGTGGGCCTTCTCGTAGTGCAGCGGGTAGTGGACGGGCCTGTAGAACGTGCCCGAGAAATTGATCTTCATCCCGTGCGACAGGTGCCCGCCGTCTTTCAGGACGAGCGAGCAGAACGTGTCGCCGGGCTGGAGCAACGCCATGAACGCCGCCGTGTTGGCCTGCGCGCCCGAGTGGGGCTGCACGTTGGCGAACCTCGACCCGAACAGCCGCTTGGCACGCTCGCGCGCGAGATCCTCGATCTGATCGTGGAACTCGCACCCGCCGTAGTACCGCGCACCCGGATACCCCTCGGCGTACTTGTTCGTCAGGCACGTCCCCATCGCGTGCATGACCTCGGGCGAGACATGGTTCTCGCTCGCGATCAACTCCAGAGTTGTCTCCTGGCGGTCACGCTCCTTCGCGATCAACGCCGCGGCCTCGGGGTCGGTGCGCCCGATGAGCGACAAGACCTGATCGGTGATGGGATCAGCGTCTGGGACGTGCGAGTGGGAATGGGGAGTCTGGGAATGGGTAGCCATGTGTTTCAAAGGATATCGGGTGTGAAGCGGCGTGTGTGGGCAATGCGTGGTGAGCCAGACCGCGACGGAGCCGTGGTCCGCCAGGCGGGCGGCAAGCCGAGGGGTGGGAGATTTCTTCGGAAACGTCTGAATCCCCCGCCGGTCGCGGGCGTGCTTCACGCTGGAGGGTGTGTCGTCCTTCAACAACCACCCATTCTCAAAGGAGTCCGAGTCATGCAGATCACACGCACCAACGTCCTCAGCCGCGCCACACTGATCGCCCTCGCCGCAGGTTTGGCCGTACTCGGCCAGCCCGCTCTGGCGGCACCGGCGAAACCCGCCGAACCCCCCAAGGGCAAGGTCGGCAAGTACGACAACAACGCGGCACTCTCCCAGCGCACAGATAGCCAGAAGACGCTGGTCGTCATGATCCACGGGTTCGACGACACGCCCGCGATGTGGGGCGATCTTCGCGCGACGATGAACGGGCGTCGCATTCTTCCCGCTGGAACGGCTGTGTGGCAGTACGACTGGCGGACAGATGCAGCCGGCACGTTCGGGCCCGGGCTCGGCAACCTTGGTGCAAACTTCATCGACGCCATCGGAGCAACAGGGGGTCAGGCTGACAATCTGCTTCACCAGATCATCACGAAAGGCCGCATCGGCGGCGAGGGTCAGTGGGATCATGTCCACCTGATCTCGCACAGTCTCGGTGCTCCCATCAACGAGTGGGCGGCGCGCGGACTGAAGAAGTACGGCGTGAAGACCGTCCAACAGACGTTTCTCGATCCCGCGATCGACCCCAACGGCGCGATGGGAAAGGTCTTCGGCGCGACCGCGGACGTCGCTGAGAACTACTTCGCGTCCGGCGGCGCACTCGGGGTCGTCGGGTTCACCGGACACACGTTCAAGTCTGCCGTCAACGTTGATGCTGCCGCGACAACGCGATACTTCCCTGCGGTCCAGCCGCGCGAGCACCACAAGTGGCCTGTTGAGTGGTACGAGCAAGGAATCCACGGGTCCGGCGTGGTCGACCTCGGACCGGTGCCGAAGTCGACGTACGGACGCTACGGATGGGGATACTCATTCGAACGCGCAGAACAGGTTGGCAAGCCCTGGCCCTTTGCGGATGCCGGGAAGCACAACCGCGGGCGCTTGTTCACGCTCGACAAGGACACCGGCTTCACAGATACAAGCAAGATGCTGAGCTTCCTCCCGGAGCAGGAGCGCACTCCGGACGTAAGCATCGACGCGACCGCGGGCATGGCGAACGCCCGATATACGGATGGCCGGGTCACGGGGCTGGATCTGGCGGCACTCGGAACGGAGCGGTCATGGACGATCCTGAACGTGGACACACGCGGCGATGGCCCCATCGACACGATGACATTCTCGTATTCTTTCGCGGACAGCGGGCTGAGCCAACGCGACGGGATGCTCTCCGTGCTCGTGGCATACGAGTTCGAGGGCGCGTATCAGTGGCTGGAAATCTTCTCCGCCCGCCAGTCGTTCAATCTCGCCGGCTCTGAGGATCAGTTCAGCGAGCCCGTCTCTCTCTGGCAGACGTTCGAGGATGGAGAATACGCGGTCGCCTTTGTGTTCGAGTCGCTGGACGGCCAGGCGAGCGCGATCGCGATCAACGACATCACCTTCTGGAACTACGGCACCGTCCCCGCCCCCGGCGCAACCGCGCTCATCGGGCTCGGCTGCCTCGTCGCGAGCCGCCGGCGCAGGGACTGACACGAACGGACGCGAGGTGGTTCGATTCTGGAGTGGGACGGCGGGCGGCCCCCGAGTGGTATGGGGGCCGCTTCGCTGCGCGCTGGAACTGCCCGCGTTCCCTACACTCCAATCCCTCTCCAGCCAGATGTTCCCGACGGACAGAGCTCCCCGCTACACAGAGGTTCAGGGCATGCCCACACCATTCGACGCTCGTGCCGCAGCAACGCTCCAGTCGCTCCGCGACGGAGGACAGTACAAGCACCTCCAGACCATCGACGGTCCCATGGACGCGGTAGTTCGTCTCAAGCAGCCGGACGGCTCTTTCCGCGACACCCTCTGCTTCTGCTCAAACAACTACCTCGGGCTTGCGAACCACCCGGAGGTCGTCGAGGCCGGCGTCAAAGCCCTGAAAGACTATGGCGCAGGCACCGCCTCCGTGCGCTTCATCTGCGGCACATTCGGCCCGCACCACGATCTCGAACAACTCATCGCCCGCATGATGGGAACCGAAGCGTCATACACCTTCGTCTCCGCATGGACCGCGAACGAGGCGATCTTCCCCACGCTCTGCGAGCCGGGTGACATCATCATCTCGGACGAGCTCAATCACGCCTGCATCATCGACTCGATCCGCCTCGCAACGGTCATCAAGAAGGGTGTTCACAAGGCCGTCTACAAGAACAACGTGCTGACGGGCGAGAACTCACTCGAGCAGCGTCTCGCCGAGGCCGCGGCAAACCCCGCCGTCACGGGTCAGATCTGGGTCGTGACTGACGGCGTCTTCTCGATGGAGGGTTCCATCGCCGACCTCCCGACGATGCGCGTCCTCTGCGATAAACACAACGCCATCCTCGTCGTCGACGACTCGCACGGGCACGGCGTCATGGGACGCACCGGACGCGGCACGCACGAGCACTGGGGAATGATCGATCCCGCACACGCCGCGCCGACCCGCACCAACCGCGTCGATATGTTCAGCGGAACGCTCGGCAAGGCCCTGGGAGGCGGCGCGGGAGGGTTCGTCGCGGGAACACGCGACGCGATCGATATGCTCATCCAGCGCGGCAGGCCCACGCTCTTCTCGAACGCGCTCCCTGTAACCGTCGCCGCGTCGGCGCGGAAGGCGATCGAGATCATGCTCACGGAGCCGCAGCGCGTCGAGCGCCTGCGTACCAACGTCGCCTACGCACGCCAGAAGATCAAGCAGGCGGGCTTCGACGTGCTCGAATCACCAACCGCCATCTGCCCGATCATCGTCCACGACACCGCCAAGGCGATCGCCATGTCCAAACGCCTGCTCGAAATGGGCGTCATCGTCATCGGCTTCGGATACCCGGTCGTGCCAGAGGGACACGCCCGCCTCCGCTGCCAGATCTCAGCCGCGCACACGACCGAACACATCGACACCCTGGTGGATGCGCTCAAGAAGCTCTGAGCAGAGCTTGCCGCCTCAGTCCACACGCCCCAGCCCCTTGGCCTCCATCTGGCGTTCGACCTCCTGCTCGAAGGGCGTGCCTCGGAGGGCGTCCGCCCACGTGCGCATCGCCACGTGGTCGTCGCGTTGCTCCGCGACGTCCCACATCAGCCCGATCGCCTTTGTTGTCTCGATATGCTCCTGACCGAACATGGCGAGCACGCGCGGGTAGAGATCCGTCGCGATCGCCTCACCCTCGTCGATGCTCCCCGCCAGCAGCAGGATGTTCGCGAGGAATCCCTGGGCCTCGAAGGTCTGGCGATGGTCTCTCCCGAATCGCGTGAGACGACGCTCATACAACTGACGCGCCTCCGGGAGAAGCTCGGCAGGCGGCGCCACTGTCGCCTTGAGCATGAGCTTGTTGCGAAGATAGAGCAGCGTGCTCGGATGGCTCTCGCCGTGGACCCGGGACGAACGCCGCTCCAGTTCGGTGATCATCCCGAGCGCGACCTCGGTATTCCCCATGTTCGCCTCGACGGTGATCACGTTGTTCTCGGCGATCATGGTGTCCGGGTGCTCAGGTCCGAGGGTCTGCGCACGCGTGGCATGGACTTCCCGCAGAATCGGCGCCGCCTCCTCCACACGCCCCATCTGCTCAAGTGTCACGGCCATGTTCATCGCCATCTGTTGGCTGAGGGGATGCTCCCTCCCACGGCTGCGCTCGGACCTCTCAAACGCCCTGCGCTCCCATTCGAGCATCTCATCCCACGCGTCGGGACGGGCGTACCCGATCGCATAGCCGATCGCATGGCAGAGATCGATCGCGGACTCTGAATCGACGCCCAGAGACCGCTCGGCCCGGTCGAGCCCGTCACGCGCGATGCGCTCGGCCTCTTCGCCCCGGTCCTGCTCGGCGACGGCGATCGACAACGCGGCGATCTCGCGAATCGCCTCGAAGGAATCGCGCCCCCGCTCCTTCTCGTAGATCTCGATGGCGCGCCGTCTCTGACGCTCGGAGATCGCGTACTCCCCAAGATTGCCGTAGACCTCGGAGAGGATCCGGCGTGTGTCCGCTTCAACCAGCGGCTCGATGGTGCCGATCCGTTCCTCCAGCTCTCGCGCCGCAGTGTCGATCATCTCCCGCAGCGTCAGCGTCAACCCGCCCGTTCCGTGGGGCGTCGCAAGCCGAAGCATCCGCTCCAGCAACTCACGGGTCTGCGTCGCACGCATGGCCTCCTGGCGGGCTCGATCACGCTCCCTCGTCGCCTCGAAGGCCTGCCACGCCGTCGCGGAGACGCCGATCGCGATCACGCCCACGATGATCGAAGCCGCAGCAACCACCCCGCGGTGCCGACGCGCAAAGCGCCCCAACTGGTAGAACGTCGTCAGCGGCCTGGCCGTGACCGGCTCACTCGACATCGAGCGCCGGATATCTGCCGCAAGCTCCGCCGCCGATGAGTACCGACGATCAGGGTCTCGCTCCATCGCCTTGGCGACAATCGCCTCGATGTCCCCACGCAACGCGGGATCGATCCGCCCGAGTGTCGGCGGCTCGACCGAGCGCATGACCTCAAGCGCCTGCACAACCGACTTTCCCCGGATATCAAACGCGGCCCGCCCCGCGAGGATCTCATACAGCACGACCCCGAGCGCAAAGACATCGACACGCGTGTCGATCGCGCGAGGATCGCCGGAGAGTTGCTCCGGACTCATGTAGCCGACGGTGCCCACCAACTCCCCCTGACCCGTCGCCGCCGTCATCTCTGTGTCCGGCGCGACCAGCCGAGCCAGCCCGAAATCCAGCACCTTCGGGCCGATCCCGGGCACGACGACGATATTGCCCGGCTTCAAGTCTCGATGAATGACGCCCCGACGGTGCGCGTGCTCGACCGCCTCGCAGACGCTGATGATCAGCGAGAGGCGTGACGCAACGTTGAGCCCCTCTTCCCGACAGTGGGTCGTGATCGGCTTGCCGATCGCCAGCTCCATGGCGAGAAACGGCACCTTGCCGCGCGGCGTCTCCGCAAAACCCGCCTCGTACAACTGCGCGATGCCGGGGTGCTGCAGCATCGCGAGTGCCTCGGCCTCGTGCGCGAATCGCCTCATCATCGTCGGCGACGGCGACGCACCACGCACCACCTTCAACGCCACACGCCGGGAAGGAAACTCCTGCGACGCCTCGTACACAACGCCCATCCCGCCGGAACCGAGTTCTCTGATGATCGTGTACTTCCCGATCGACGCGGGGAGCGGCTCGCGCGCCGCACTCTCCCACATGTCGCCCGAGTTGATCGCGGAGAAGCCGCTCGCAGACGCTCCGACCGGGCCGGAGCGTGCGTCGCCGTCTCGATCGTGTCCTGGGGTTTCCTTACTCATGTCCGCACGGGCACCATGGGTTGACGCAGTTCACACAGTATCGCATAGACGCGCGAAAATGAAAGTGCCCCGGAACAGAGTGCCGGGGCTGGATCGCAAGAAAATCGGGATCTCGACCGCTTATCGGCTCTCAAGCCATGCACGCGCCTGTGCCGCGGATCCGTCGCGATCCCCCCAGGCCCGCGCGGCGTCGAGAGCCGCCGTGCCTCCCTCGCGGTCTCCGAGCAGCCCACGCAGCACCGCGAGCACGAAATAGGTGTCGGCGTTCGGCTCCTCCAGTTCGCAGCGTCTGGCATACGCGCCCTCCAGTCGCTCGAGCATCGGCCGAGAAAGCACAAGCCCGGCTGGGGGCGTCGCATAGATACGAAAGTACGCACGCATCAACTCGATCGCGCGCCGATCCTCACCCTGATTCGCCGCCGCAAGGGCCCGCGTCAAGTCCTCTGCCGCCGAAGAGACCGGCACCGCGGGCGTCACGCCCGACGCGAGCGTCGCGGGCGCGGGCGACGGGTACGTCGGCTGGTAAGTGACCTGCTGCACCGCCGGCTGGACCACCTGCTGAACGAGCGGCTGGTACACGGTCTGCCGCACAACCGGCTGCACAACCCGCACGGGCTCAACCACCACCGGTGCCGCGTACACGACCGGCTGCGTGTACACCACGGGGCGAGTGACGACGACCGGAGGAGGACAGACAACCACCGGACGGTGGTACACGGGCCTGGAATAGACAGGCCGCGGGCCGCAATCGTTCCAACCCGAACTGATGGAGACACTGAACCCAGAGCCGCGCGAGCCGCCCCATGATGAGACACTGAACCCATCGCTGCACGAACGGCTCCAGCCGCGCCCACCGCCAGCCATGGCCGGGGTCGCTGCCAGTCCACAGACTGCCAGAGCGACCAGTCCCATTCTCATGTTGCCCTTCCTCAAGCAGACCATCGTGTGGCTCCCATCTGAAGCGGCAGACAGGCAACGCCCGAGCCGCGACTCTACCTTGTTCATCCACTCCCGCACCCCGGATGCACTCGCCCGGTGCGTCGTTACACAATGCCCATCCCGCCGCCCGCTTCGGGCCCTCTGTCACAGACCATCGATCACGAACCTCTGAACCACAGCAGCAGCCGCTGAGTCGAGGGATCAGAATCGCCCCACGCCAGAGCGGCCTCGAACGCCGCAACCGCCATCTCGGTATCGCCCCTGAGAGCGCGGCACGCCCCGAGCATGAAGTACGTGTCCGCGTTCGCCCCGGGAGTCAGAGCCGCACGCTCATATGTCCTCCAGACGCTCTCAAGTGCTGCACGCGCCGCAGGGCCAAGTTCGGCATACTGAGGGAGCGTGCCATGCTGGCCCGCATACGCACGCATCAGCGCGATCGCTCTGGGATGCGCCCCGGCGTCCGCCGCGAGGATCGCGTTGGAGACATCGGTCGTCGCGTAGACCACCACTGGCCGCTGAACGACATACACGGGCTGAGCCGCGGATGGCTGCACGACAACGACGGGCTCAACCACCACCGGCTCGACGACCACCGGCGTGACATACGCCGTGCTCCACGGGTCGATCCAGTCGCGGGAGTAGGACGCTCTCGAATACACGACCGAGACGCCCGACCATCCCGAGCAGGACGAACAGCCGCCGCAGCGATAAGCGTTCACGCCGCATGTCTTGCCGGAGGAGCTTCTGTACCCGCGATACCCATGCGAGACATGAGAGCAGGAAGATCCGCACCCCGCGGAGCAACCCGACCATGACGAGCCGCGCCGATCGCGGTCGTTGCTGTTCCAGTTGTTCCCGGAGCTCCAATCGCCTCTGTTGTCGCGGTCGCGCGACGAGCCGGGGTTGCGCATCCCGATGCCGTCGCCATCCGGATCGATCGCAGAACGCCCGGTGCCGGTCCACGTGATGCGGTCGTTGCCCGAACGCCCGCTGTTGCGCGATGCACTGGACCCGCGATCCTGGTACGAAGCATTCGATGAAGCACGATTGAAACTCGGTGCTCGATCAGCGGTGGTCGGGCGGCTGATCGTCCGTGAATTCGCCATCGCGTCGATGCTGCTCGCGCTGCGACCCGATGCACGGTCTGTGCCGCGGCCCGCACCCGCATCGCGCGGCGCGGACCCCCGCGACTCGCTCACACGCCCGACCGAGGGATCGCCGAACCTGAACTGGTCCTGAGCGGAAGCCGAGCATGCAACCGCCAGAATCGCGATCGAAAGAGCCGCACCCCTCAAGAGATCGCCAGAGCTTGTGCCCGAGCCGGTGTTCGCAAGGCGGATCGTCATGACCCACCCCCTTTCTCCGTCTGTCTTATACGTCCGGACACTGTCTTCGTTCCGATTCCGTGCCCCGCAGGCCCGAATCCGTGACGCGGGGGTGACCAACGGCCGATCGGAGGTTGATTGGGTGCAGAGCGCAGGGGCGTCGGATCATGCCCATAATCCGGGTGTGCGACCAGCCATCTTCCTTGATCGCGACGACACACTGATCGAGAACCGGGATCTCCCCTGGTCCGAGATCGGCACCCCGCAAGGCGACCTCTGCAATCCGGCATATGTACGCCTCTTGCCGGGCGTACGGGACGCATGCGAACGCCTGGTGAACGCGGGCTTCGTGCTCGTCGTGGTCAGCAATCAGGGGCTTGTCGCGCGGGGTGTCGGCACCCTCGCGGATGTCACCCGCACCAACGAGCGGCTGCTCGCGTTGCTCACACCCGAACCATCGGGCCGGCCACTGATCGAACGCGTCTACGTCTGCCCGTATCACCCCAAGGGCACCGTACCGCCCTACAACGTGGAGCATCCGCTCAGAAAGCCCGCGCCCGGGATGATCCTCCAGGCGACAGAGGAGCTGGGCCTGCATCTCGCCCGCTCGTGGCTGGTTGGCGATGCACCACGCGATATCGAGGCCGGACGGGCGGCTGGAATCGACCCCGCGAGGTGCCTGCTGGTCGGACCGGGCAGAGAACTGCCCGATCTTCGCGCCGCCACCCGGGTTATCCTCGGAGCGTGACTGTCCCCCCCCATCACGATCGACCGGAGTGGAACCGCGTGCGCCTGAACGCGGCCTCAGAGGGTGCCCTCGCAGAGCACGCGGTGCACGACATGGTGGTCGCGAGCGCTGAAGCTATCGCCGAACGCACCGGTGTCCGCCTCGTATCGATCGAGGCGGACGGGTCGGGCATCACAGCGATCATCGAGGGCGATCGGCTTGCCGCCCTCGGCCTCGCGGCCGAACTCCGGCGCCTGACGGGCGCGTGGTACGCGCGTCGCCATCCGGGCGAGCGCCTCTGGCATGAGCCCCCGCAACCCGACGAGCAGACCGACACGCCGCCCGACACGCCGCCCGACACGCCCGATACGGTCTGATGCAACTGCGAACAATCAGACCCTTCTCTTCCGCACACAAGACCCACACCCCGCCAATGCCACCCGTCAAACCCAACCCGAGCAAGACGCTGCGACTCCTGGTTGTGTGCCCATCCTGGGTTGGCGATGCGGTCATGGCCACGCCCGCGCTCCGGATGATCCGCAGAAGCATGCCCGGCATTTTCATCGGTCTTCTCTGCAAGCCGGGTATCGACGAGGTGCTCGCAGGGCTCGACACCCACGATGAAATCCACGTCGCCCGCCCCTCCGGTGTCATGGGTCCGAAGTTCATCGCCGCGAAGGTGCGCCCCCGGCGATACGACACCGCCCTGCTGCTCACAAACTCATTCTCGACCGCGCTCATCGCGCGAATCGCCGGCATCCCCCGCCGCATCGGGTACGACCGCGACGCACGCGGGATGCTGCTGACCGACCGCCTCCACGCGCCAAAGCGCGCCGACGGATCGTGGGCACCGATCCCCGCGTGCCTCTACTACCACCGCGCGGCCTGCGCTCTGCTCAGGATCGATGGGCACGACGCCGAGTATCTCCCCGCCGATGCGCAGCTCGAACTGGCCGTCACGCCGGAACAGCAGCGTGCGGCCGAGGAGATACTCGCAAGCGCAGGGGTCGAGCCCGGCGGACGTGTCGCGATCCTGAACCCGGGCGGGAACAACCCCGCCAAGCGCTGGCCCCCCGATCGGTTCGCACGCGTCGCCGAGCGATTGATCGAAAAGCACGGCATGCGCGTGCTCGTCAACGGCGCGCCCGGCGAGCGCGATGTCATCAGCGCGGTCATCAACGGCGTGCGCGAGCCCCTGCGCGATCGCTGCGCCGCGTTGTGCGACATGGGCGTGAATCTCGGCTCGCTCAAGGGCATCGTGCGCCGGTGCTCGATCATGGTGACGAACGACACCGGCCCGCGTCACATCGCCGGCGCGTTCGGTGTCAAGCTCGTCACCCTCTTCGGCCCGACCGACCACCGCTGGACCACGATCCCGACCCGCCCCGGAGGCGAAGAACTCGTTCTCGTCGCCGACCCGTCGCTTCCGACTGATGAGACGGCCAACGACCACCCGGAACGCTGCCGCATCGAGCGGATCACGACCGAGTCGGTGATCGCTGGTGTGGACGCACTCCTCGAGGCGCGAAACGGAGGAAGCTGATGTTCGACAACCTCAAAGCACTGGGCGCGCTCTCGGCCCTGATGAAGAACAAGGACAAACTCGCCGAGTCCGCCCAGCGCGTGCGCCTCGAGCTGGAGCAGACACGCGTCTCCGGCGACTCGGGAGGCGGGCTCGTCCACGCCGTCGCCAGCGGCGATCTCCGCCTCCTCTCCATCGACATCGCTCCCTCGCTCGGCGCCGGAATCTCCGCGAGCGAGAACGACCGCGCCATGGCCCACTCCCTCATCGTCGAGGCCGTCAACGATGCGCTGGCAAAGGCCCGTGCCAAAGCCCAGGAGGTCGTCAAGCGAGAGGCCGACGCCCTCGGACTCCCCGACCTGTCTGGCGAGTTCGGTCCGTCGCTGGGCGGCCTGCTCCGATAATCAGCTCGCAAGCGGGTCTGTGCGGGAGCGCACCACCGCGGCCTCCCGCGCCGGCCCACGAGATCGTCCCGGATCACCGATACTGACTCACGTGATCGAACCAGCCGGAGAGTTCATGCACGATCGGGCCTCGACATGCCGCGCATGGACGCTCGCACCAGACGCAGGGCTCCGGTTCCGTCTCCAGCGCTCCTCCTCGCCGGGATCAGAGACGATCGATCGAGCATGGAAAGAGATGTGCGCTGAGAACGAACGCCTCTTCGACGGCTGGTTTCTCAGCGTGGAAGATTGGTCACCACCGGAAACGGTGAACGGGCGGCCCGGAACCGGGCGAGCCGCATCGCCCGGCCTCTTCTCGTGCCGCGTGGAACGCTACAGACGCCTCGCCGTCGCGGGAAGCGTCCCAGAGTGCGAGAGCGTGCGATTGCTGGCACTCACCGGTGTCGTCACTGCGCGCGACCGGGGAGGCATCGAACACGTCCTCATGGGCCTCCGCGCCGCGAAGACACGCATGTACGGCGGGCTCTGGGAGTTCGCGCCCGCCGGAGGCGTCGATCCGCCAGGCGAGGGACAGACCTTCGACGCCCTGCTCCTCCGCCGCGTGCTCGTCCGCGAACTCGAAGAAGAGGTCGGCCTCCCCGCGGAGGCCCTCGGCGCATGCGACCCGGTGATGGTCGTCCTCAACGAAGAAGCCCGCTCCTACGACGTGGTCATGCGGACCAAGCTCGTGGTCGGCCTCGAAGAGGCCCGCCGCCGCATCACAGGCGGCTCCTGGGAATACGAACGCGTCGAGTGGGTGCCGGTTTCCGGCGTACACGCCTTCGTGCGCGACCACCAGCTCGTGCCACAGGGCAGGGAGATGGTGCGCGTGCTGGCGAGCGATGCTGCGGGCAAGTAAATAATGCTCACCGAATAGCCCCCGGTGCCCGCTTCCAAGCGCACGAATACAATACTCCGGAGCAGGAGTGCTGGGGGTTCCCATGTCTAGCGTCCGTATTGCTGATTTCGGCAGCGAACTTCAACACGTCATTCAACCGGTTCTCAAGGACATACATGAATGTCGAGAAGCACTGACAGATCATCCGTTTGACGCGGTGCGCCGCTCGATGATGACGATGCGGATCGGCGGGTGGTATGAAGAGAACGTACCGCGTTGGCTCCCGCTGCTACAGCGTCATGATATCAGCGTGTGCGTGATACGGTGCCGTGACATCCACGATGGATTTCACCAGCTGAAACGATTGGCTCTCTTCTATGACGCGTTCGTGATTACGCCACAGGTCGACTGGGTCGTGATGCGAGACGAATTTCCATTGCCCAAAGAAGAAGACAAGTTTCTCTGCGTATCGACAGGAGGAATAGCATATGCAAACTTTGATATGCATCAACTCGTAGCACTTCATGATGCAACAAGCAAGCACTATCGCGACATGCCGGTCGTCTACATGCCCGCGGTGGCTATGCCGAACCCGAATGGAATGAAGGGCGTCTCTGAACTAGCTAGTCTAATCTGTGGCAAGCATCTCTCACAATCTAATGAATCTGTTGATATGGAAGGTACCAAGCTGTGCCTTCCGTATATTGAAGGTCTGAACTACGGACAGTTGGCGACTGCTTTGTCGAAGAACCGTCCCGCGATGCTAGATACACGCCAGTATCTCACGCTGCTGATGAAGAACATCAGTGCTGCTGATGACAAGGCAGAGGCGATTCGACACGCTGCGCAACAAATTGATCAATATTACGAGAATGTGCGCGAAGGCCACGAAAGAGCATCCAGCGGGCTGTTTACGGACTTATCAATCGGCATTGGACACGTCGCAGTTGCGGCCGCTTGTATGGCCCTCAGACCATTTGAAGCGATCGGTGCCGCGGCTTATCTCGGTGGCATATTGACAAAGGTTGGGTGGGACATCAAGAAATATGATCGTACCATCAACGAGATCAAGCGATCGCCAGCGTACCTGTTGTGGCAGCTAGATCGCGCAAAATCTAAGTGACGTTTATGTTCCTACGCCGGCACCAGCTGCTTCCGCGCAATCAACTGGTACACCTCGCACCGCTCCAGCAGCTCATCGTGGCGCCCCACATCCACAACCTTCCCGCCATCCATCACCACGATCCGGTCCGCGTTCACCACCGTTGACAGCCGGTGGGCCACGATCAGGCACGTCCGACCGTGCGAGAACTCCGCCACGGCCTCGGCGATCTTCGCCTCCGAGTCCGCATCGATCATGCTCGTCGCCTCATCCAAAATCAGAATCGCCGGATCACGCAGGATCGCCCGCGCGATCGCGATCCGCTGCCGCTGACCCCCAGAGAGCGTCAGCCCCTGCTCGCCCACCGGCGTGTCATACCCACGAGGCAGCTTCCTGATGAAATCATCCGCACGCGCCCGCCTCGCCGCGTCCAGGATCCGCTCCTCCGTCACGTTCTCCGCCCCATACGCGATGTTGGACCGGATCGTCCCACGGAAGAGCACCGTCTCCTGCGTCACCACGCCGATCTGCCGGCGCAAAGATCGGACCGATACCGTCGCGATGTCGTGCCCGTCGATCTCGATGCGCCCTTCCTGCGGCTCAAACAGCCGAGGCACAAGCGCGAGCAGCGTCGTCTTCCCACATCCATTCGGGCCGACCACGGCGATGGTCTCACCGTGCTCGATCCGCAGGTTCACCCCGTCGATCGCAGGCCGAAGCGCGTTCGGATACGCGAACCGAACATCCCTGAACTCGATCGACTGACCGTGCCGAGAAAGCCGCTTGAGCGCGGGGTCGTGCCCCTGCTCGGGCGCGGCCCGCAGAAGCGCCATGACCCGATCCGCCGCGGCATAAGACTGCTGGATGTCGTTCGACAGCCCCGTCAACGGCTTGATCGACGCCCCCGCCGCCCCGAGCGCGATGAACACGCCCAGAAAGTCCGACGCGTTGAGCTTCCCGTCGAGAATCGCCTTGAACGCCACCAGAGCCAGACCCCCGAGCACCACGATCGTCAGCACCTCCACCAGCGGGCTCGCCAGAGCCCGTGCCGTCCGCACACGCATCGCCTGCTTCATCGCCTCCTTATTGATGCGATGAAACCGCCCCGACTCATAACGCTCCGTCGTGTGAACCTTGACCACACGCAGCCCCTGAAGGGCCTCGGCCGTCGCTGCATAGAGCCCAGACTGCTGCTCCAACGCAGCCCGAGACGCCCGCCGGATGCGCTTCCCGAGCTTCCGGATGACGGTGTACAGCAGCGGCGCGACAATCAACGAAACAAGCGTCAGCCGCCAATCGAGAATGAGCGCCGCGATAAACGCCGCGATCCCCTTGGTCACCTGCGAAAGCGCTTTAGAGACCAGAGCCGTCAGCCCACCCCCCACCGCCGCCGTGTCATTGACGATGCGGCTGATCGTGTCGCTCGGACCATCGGTCACGATGTCCTTGAGCGGCAGCCGGATGACCTTATGAAAGAGATCGCGGCGCATGCGCGTGACGGTGCGCTGCACAACCGTGAGGGAAAGGAACTGGTGAAGGAAGTTGGCCGTGCCGCCGATGACCGTCAGCACACCAAGCCCGACGATGATCAGCACAAGCCCCTGGAACGGGTCCGTCGGAATGGCGTCCAGGATCGATTCCGGAATGCGCCCCTTGAGCGGACCTTTCGACGCCTGCTCCCGCGCGAGGTCCTGAAGCGACCGACCTCCCGGCTCAAGCAGCGTCTTCAGCACCGGGGCGATCGCAACGAGCCCCCCACCCATGCTCCCGGCCGAAATGAAGGCAAACGCGACCGAGCCGATGAGTGCGGCACGGTCGCGGAACATGCCCTTGGCGAAGATCCAGAAAGGAGACATAGGAGGGGGATCATAAAGCGGCTGGAGCACCGGGTGTGTGGAGGGACTTGTTCGGGCGTTCTGGCGGGGGGTGCGGGCGGGAACTAGGATGGTTCACACGATCCTGGACTGTCCGTGGTCCGTGCCGAACCGCCGCACGCCCACCCGGAGGAAAGATGCCCGAGCCCCGGGTCACGTTCGTCATCCCTTGTTTCAACCACGGGCGGTTTGTCGCCGCCGCGGTCCAGTCGTGCCTGCGCCAACGCGATGCCGATGTCCGCGTCGTCGTCGTCGACGACGGCTCGACCGACGGCTCGACCCCGGACGCCTGCGATGGCCTCGCCTCCGATCGCGTCCACGTTATCCACCAAGTGAACAGAGGCCTCCCCGCCGCACGCAACGCGGGAATCACGCGAGCTCGCGAACTCGGACGCGACTGGCACGCCGAGTATCTGGCCTTTCTCGACGCCGACGACTTCATCGAAGAGACGTTCGCCAAGGACCTCGCCGACGCGCTCGGCACCGCCCCGCCCGATGTCTCACACGCCTATTGCCAGGAACGCCTCGTCGAACTCGGCCACGGCACCTGGAAAGTCCCCGACTGGGACGCCGATCTCCTGCTCATCACCAACCTCCACCCCGTCACATGCCTCGTCCGCTGGAACGCGATCGACGCGCTCTCCGCCGGCGATACCCCACGACCACGCGCCCCCTTCGACGAGACAATGCGCCTGGGGTACGAGGACTGGGAACTGTGGATCGCCCTCGCGTCGCGCGGTTTCCGCGGCGTGCGCGTCCCCAAGGTCCTCTTCAACTGGCGACGCCACAGCAACGACACCATGATCTTCGACGCTGTCAGACGCCACGACGAGCTCTACGCCCACATCATCCGCTCGCATCCAGAGATGTACGGGCCTCGCCTCGAAACGCTCCTCCGCCGAACCAACAACATGCTCCGCGCGTGGAACATGAACTGGCTCGACGAGTCGGGCGAGCCGATCCCGCTCATCAACCTCAAGCGAGCCCGCGACGAACTGGCCCGCCTGCGTGAGCAGCACCATCGCCTCGGCGCGGATGTCGGCACGCTCAAGGCCCGCGCAGAGCTGGCCGAGCGAGAGACGCTGACACTCGCCGCAGAACGCGATGTCGCTCGCGACGAGGCGGCGCGCCTCCGCGCCGCGAACGCAAGGATCACGAACGAGTACGAGCGCATGGGCGCGGTCCGCCTGCACCACGCGTCCCATCGCCTCCTCGCCTCGCTCCCCTCCTTCCTGTCGCGTCCGCTCAAGCGGGCCGCCGGATTCACAACCCGCCTCATCGCCACCGCGATCGGCGCCGGACGAGATCGGAGCCCGGATCGGGCGCAACTCCACCCGGATACTCAGCAAGATGCACACAGAAACACCCTCCCGCCCGGCGTCGTGACCCCCGACACTCTTGCCCCAGGCGCGGCTGGAGCGGCAACCATCGAGCACTCGCCGAATCCCACACGCCGGCACACGCCCGGAGCGCGCACACCATGACGATCGCGCCCGGCTCGCTCCTTTCCTCTCCCGTCGAGGTTCGCGTCGAAGACTTGCACCTCGCGCCCCGCGCCGACACACAGACCGAACCGACGCCGCGCCTCCGCCGGATTCGCTGCGTCGTGCCATGTTTCAACCGGCGCGCCGACCTTGAGCTTCTCTTCCAGGATCTCGCCGCGATCCGCCTCGACGGACCGCTCACCCCCGCTCGGCACGAGGCATGGCACGCCGCCATCGACGTACTCGTCGTGGACAACGCCAGCACAAAGCCACTCTCAGAGGCAACGGTCCCGGCAGGCCTCCGCGTCAAGTTCCTGCGATCCGAACTGAACACAGGTGGATCCGGCGGGTTCAATCTCGGCCTGTCGCGCACGCTCGCCGATCGCCGCGACGGATCGGTCCCCTGCGAACTCATCTGGATGCTCGACTCCGACGCACGCGTCGAGCGCGACGCGCTCGTCGCCCTCATCGATTGCTTCGATGAAGACCCCGAACGCGTCGGCGTCGGATCCGCCCTGAAAGATCCCGCCACAGGCAAAATCTACGAGATCGGCGGCAAGGTCTTCAAGGGAAGCGGCGGCTTCGGCCCCATGCACGCAGGTGAGAACGACAAACGCCCCGGCGTCCGCTCGCCCCTGAAATCAGACTACGTTGCCGCCTGCTCCTTCATGGTTAGACCCGGCGCGATCGAGGCATCGGGGCTCCTCCCAGATGTCTTTATCAAGGCCGATGATGTCGAATGGGGCGTCCGTCTCGCACTCGCAACCGGAGGGCAGATCGTCGCGGCACCCAAGTCAATCGCCATCCACCCGTGTTTCGACAGGTTCGAAACCTGGGTGCGATACTACTACGCCCGCAACGTCTTCGTCCCCATGGCGACAGTCGGCCAGGGACGCCTCACCCGATTCAGAAAGGCCATGCGCGAGACGCTGCGCGGGGCCTGCCAGTCGATGATGCAGCGACCAGATCTGGCCGGAATGCACATCTCGGGGCTGCGCGACGCAGCACGCGGCGTCACAAACGGAAAGGCGCCCGAGGAGATCACGCGCTTCGAGCCCTTCACCCCGATCGACTCGCTCCGCGAAACGCTCCAGAAGCACCTCGCAAGCGCGGGAAAGCCCCTCAGAGGACGCAGCGTCTACATCCATCCGTACCTGAACGTGCCGCCCGCCGTCAGAGATCGAATCCGCACGCAACTGAGCGCAGCGGGCGCCATCGTCGTTGAGCCGCGCCCCCCGAGCCCGGACACGCGCAAGGGACGCGCGGGCCTGAACTCGCGCATGCCGATCTATCGTTCACTCCCCGGCGCGGCGTGGCGTCTGCTCACGGGCGTGCCCCGCTCGATCGCGATCGTGCCCACACGAGGCCGCCCCGAGTCGTGGATGGTCGGACGCACACAGGTGCAACTCGCACCCGAGGGGTTTGTGATCCGAGAGCCGCACCGCCGCGCGCAACTTAGAGCCGCGCTGGCGACCCTCGCCTCAGGAACACGGAAATCGGTGCGCCTCGCGCTCAACCCGCTCAGGGTCGAGCCGTGGCCGGATGCGATCCCGACCACACCACCCGCTCGCTCCACGCTCTCGATCGTTGTCCTGAGCCACAACCGCCGGGAGACTCTGCTGCAGACGCTCGAAGCCCTCGGGAGCGATGAGGCTACGGCCACTGCCGAGCTGATCGTCGTTGACAACGCATCGAACGATGGGAGCGCCGAGGCCGTGCTCGAGCGATTCCCGCATGTCCGGGTGGTCGCGCTCCGTCGGAACATCGGCGTGGGCGCATTCAACAGAGGTGTCGCCGAAGCAACCGGAGACACCGTGCTCGTTCTCGACGACGACGCGATCCCCGAACCCGGCGCGGTCGCCGCCGCCATGCGCATGCTCGACGAACGCCCGCACGCCTGGGCCGTCACCCTCCATCCGCGCCACCCGAGCAACGACCGCAGCGAGTGGCCATTCGCATGCGAAGCGGTCAGCGACGATTGGCCCGTCATGGGGTGCGCAAACCTTGTGAGAAGGTGGGCGTGGGCCCGCGCGGGCGGCTACGACCCCGCGTTCTTCCTCTATCGCAACGACACAGACCTCGCCCTCAAGATCCGGCGCCTGGGCGGGCGCGTCCTCTTCGACCCGACACTTGTCGTCAAGCACCACAGCCCCATCGCGACACGCAAGAGCAACCGCTGGCTCCGCTGCGCGACCCGCAACTGGATCTGGCTCGCCAAACGCCACGGCGTCGGAACGGATCGCCTACGCGCAGCAGTGCTCGGCTGGCTCTGGGCCCACAAACTCGCAGGGATCAACCCGCTGCGACACGCTCGCGTGCTCTGCGGCGCGATCCAGGGCCTCCTCCTCCCCGCGCCCCCGCTCCCCCTCACCGTCCAGGCAGCACCGAAGCAGCCGGGACAGGGCATCGCTCGCCTCCTCGCGGCACGCCTCAAGAAAGTCACGTAAGCATCCGTACAACTCCACCGACACGCTACACTCGCCGATTGTCCACGGCACGGGGCGGCTCGCTGTGAGACATCCTTGCTTGCCGCGCCTCTTGAGAGACCGGTTGGAACGAACTCATCAACGGCTCCGCGCCGCAGACCGCAGCGTAGACCGCAGGAGGCACATACCCATGAGACGAGTACGGTCGGTGTTGGTTGTACTCGGGCTTCCACATCGCACCGGCCCGTTGATGCAGAGAATGTGCGTGGGAACGCCGCGTTTCGTGACCAGGTGACTCAGCACCCCCGCCCAAAGGCATCAATGAAGTCCAGGAAGTCGAGGATATCGACGATGGTGTCTCCGTTGAAGTCCGGGCTGATCCCGTTCGAACTGGCGCACGGTGACGGCTGACCGTTGCAGACCCCAAACGCATCGAGGAAGTCCAGGAAGTCGAGGATGTCCGTCTCGAGGTCGCAGTTCACATCCGGAAGGCAGACCGTGAGCAGCGCGGGTTCTGATGTCCGAAGACCACACCCGGTGCTTGCGACGCAGCGGTACTCACGCTGATCCGCCAGACCCATCGATGTGATGGAGAGCGAACTCGTCAAGGCACCGCTGAACATCGCCAGTGATGAACCGCCCGCGCACGCGCCTCCAACAACGCCATCGACAAGATCGCACCACATCGGTGATTCCGGCGTGCCCGTGTTGACCTGCCACTGGAAACTCGCAGATCCCGAAATCGAAACCGAGAACGTCGCCGGACCCGATGCGCACGACACAGCGTCACGTGGCGAGCCGATCTCCAGAAGGTCGCATGGCACGAGCAGATACGCTCGCGCGTTCAAGCCCTGGCTCAGCCGCCCGACAACAAAGCCCGTATTGCTGATATCCTCGGCCGTGAACAATATCCGGCCGGTGCCGGGCGAGTTGATGAGCAAGGTGTTGAGATCAATCGGTGTGTCGGAAAGCCCGGGCCAGATGACCGCGCGAGAGCCCGTACTCGGGCCGGTCCAGCCAACGACATCGCCCTCATCATTCAGAGCAAGTGCCTGTCCGAATATGGTGCCCGCGGGAATCCCGTTGAGCCGGTTGATCTGCCCCCCCGGCAACCAGTAGCACGCGCTGGATGCAGGGCCGCTCCCAGAGCGATCCTCCGAATACCCACACGCGACGCCACCGTTGTTAATCGCAAACGCGGTCGAGTGGCCGCCCTGCGCCGGCGAGAAAGTCGGCAGCTGAACGCCCGCCACTGTCGCGCGAGTCCAGCTGAAGCCCCCTTCCGAGACCTGCACCCATCCGCACACAGCACCGATGTTGTTGATCCCAAGCCCGAAGCCGCCAATGCCGCAGGCGAAGGGGGATGGGAACACCGGCACCGGGGGTGTCTGCGGATCTGTCGGATCCGTCCACAACGCCGCGGCCTGAACCGCAAAGTTGACGTTCGGGCACAGCAACACATTCACGCCCGCCACCTGACCATCACGATTGATCCCAAACGCACCCGCAAAGACGACATCGCCCGGCCGCGGCTGGTACGAGATGTCCATGAATCCGAGGTTGGGATTCCAATAAAACGCCCTTGCCCCTCCAGCGCAAGCGCATCCCCAAACGCCAACCACCTCACGGTCGTCATTGATCGCCCGCGGCCCGATCAACAACCCCGCAGCCGAAGTACCCAGCGCGCCGAGATTGATCACGTTACCCGTGTCGCTCTCATACAAGAATCCGTAGTGCATGTTGTCACTCGCGCGGCACCAGCCCACGACATCGCCCGCATCGTTCACGCCATACGCACCACCCTGCACCGTGCCCGGCAACAACGGAATCTCGACATACACATACTGCGCGTTCGCGGCACCCGCCAGCATCGACATGCCAACCAGCGACACACCGACCACCGGTATCAATAGATTTCTCATGCGTACTCCTCCATGGCATGAGACTACCAGCGCGGACGCACCTCCACAAGCCCATTTCCATGGCCAACCAGCGGACGCCCCGGCCCAGATGATCGCCCGGGCCGCGAGATATCCGCAGCCAGGGTATCTTGGGATAGATCACGAGATGTCCGTCGTCTCTGGTCGGGGCTGACAAGAGCACGGCTCCGATTGCGAGCATCAGCATGTGAACCTCCTCTTACAATGGTCCATCATAACTCCACCGCATTATCCTGCCCGTCCCCCCCCCCCCCCCCCCTGTCAATAGATTTCGCAACGAGTTCATATGAACATTGTGGAGCGTGAGCATGCCTGAACGTGCCGTTCGCGTTGGGATCATCGGACTGGGATTCATGGGGCGCACGCACCTGCGCGCATACAACGCCGCCGCGGCCGACGGCCTGCCGTGCGAGGTCGTCGCCTGCTGCGCAACGCGTCCCGAAGACTGGAACGAACTGATCTCCGGTGCCAGCAGCATCTCGGGCAACATCGAGCAGGCCGGCTCCACCCGCGCCTCCATCGACCCCACGCGCGTCCGCTTTATGACCGACTGGCGCGCCATGGCCGCCGATCCCGGCATCGATCTCGTCAGCATCTGCACGCCCACCGACACGCACGCCGAGATCGCCATCCAGATGCTCCGCTCCGGTAAGCACACGCTCATCGAGAAACCCGTCGCCCTCTCCAGCGCGAAGGCCCGCGAGGTCGCGGCAGCCGCGGAAGAAGCCGAACGCCAGCATGTCCTCTGCATGCCCGCGCATTGCATGCGCTTCTGGAGCGGCTGGGACTGGCTGAAGGCCCGAGTTAACGACTGGTCGCTCGGACCTCTCCGCGCCCTCACACTCCAGCGCATGGGCAGCCGCCCGGGCTGGTCGCGCGACTATTACAACGACCCCGCTCGCTGCGGCGGCGCGCTCTTCGATCTTCACATCCACGATGCCGACATCGTCCTCTGGCTCTTCGGCCCGCCCGCGTCCGTCTCCAGCGCGGGCCACGTCGATCACATCGTCACGCGTTATCACTACACGCATCGGGACGCACCCGATATCGTCATCGCCGAGGGTGCGTGGGTTGCCGACGGCTTCCCCTTCCGCATGCGTTACACCGCGGAGTTTGAGCGAGGCGTCGTCGATTGGGATCTCGCGAGGCCCGAGCCCCTGCAACTCAGCGTCGGGGGCGAATGCCGCGCTGTTGTGATGCCCCCCGTCAGCGGTTACGACGGCGAGGTCCGTCACTTCGTCGAGTACGTCGCTCGGAGGTATTCGACCCGTAATCCAACACGGAACCTTCGTGTCACAGCCGATGACGCCGTGCGGGTCTGCCGGTTGCTGGAGCTCGAACTCGAGAGCGCGCGGAGCGGACGTCCGATGGAGTGGTGACAACTCGAATAAGATGATGTCCTGAACGCGGCGACCGAGGCCGCGGGATTCTGGAGGTTGTGTGCTCTTTCGACAGATCTACGACGAGACGCTCGCGCAAGGCGCGTACCTGATCGGATGCCAGAAGACGGGCGAGGCCATCATCATCGATCCCGAACGCGATGTCGATCGCTACCAGGCGATCGCCCGCAAAGAGGGGCTCCGCATCGTCGCCGTAGCCGAGACGCACATCCACGCCGATTACCTCTCCGGCGCGCGCGAACTGGCCGAGCAGGGCGCGAAGCTCTACATCTCCGGCATGGGAGGGCCCGACTGGAACTACCGCTGGCTCGACAAGAAGTCGGGCTCGACCCCCGAGCAGCCGATCTGGTACGACCACGTCGAACTCAAAGATGGCAGCACGTTCAAGGTCGGCAACATCCAGTTCAAGGCCATCCACACGCCCGGCCACACACCCGAGCACATCTGCTTCCTCGTCACCGACCTCGGTGCCGGCGCGACCGAGCCCATGGGCATCGCCACCGGCGACTTCGTCTTTGTCGGCGATGTCGGAAGACCCGATCTCTTGGAGTCCGCCGCGGGGCAACACGGCATGGCGGCCTCGTCCGCCAAGATCCTGCACCACAGCATCACAAAGTTTCTCGACCTTCCCGAATACCTCCAGGTCTGGCCCGCGCACGGCTCCGGCTCCGCGTGCGGCAAGGCCCTCGGCGCAGTCCCGCAGACCACCGTCGGCTACGAGAAGCGCTTCAATCCAGCCCTGAAGGCCGCGACAACCGAAAACACCTTCACCGACTATGTCCTCAGCGACCAGCCCGATCCTCCCTCCTACTTCGCGCGGATGAAGTTCGAGAACCGCGACGGCCCGGCAATTCTCGGTTCGCTTCCGAAGCCGCTGAAGATCGACGCCAAGCAGCTCGCAACCCTCGATACACAGAAAGTCGCGCTCGTCGACACCCGCCCGTGGGACCAGTTCGCCAGCGGCCACATCAAGGGCTCGCTCTCCCTCCTCATCAACACCCAGTTCCCCACCGAGGGCGGCTCGCTCATCGATCCCGCCGAAGACGTTGTCCTCATCATCGAGCCGTCCAAGCTCGACGAAGCGATCCGCGACCTTGTCCGCGTCGGCATCGATCGCATCGTCGGCTGGGCCACGCCCGACGTCGTCGTGGAGGCCGCCGCCTCCGGCGTGAACCTGGCCACCATCGCCGAGATCTCCGCCACCGATGCCAAGGCCCGTATCGCCAAAGGTAAGACCTTCGTCCTCGATGTCCGCAAACTCGGCGAACACACGGAAGCCCGCGTTGCCGACCATCCAGCCGGACTGATGAACGTCTCGCACACGCGTCTGGCCACCGCCCTCGACCAGATCCCCAAGGATGCGGACATCCTCGTCCACTGCCGCGGCGGCGTGCGCTCCGCTCGCGCCTGCGCGTATCTCCAACGCCGCGGACACACCGTGACCAACATGGCCGGCGGCTTCATGGCGTGGGAAAAAGCCGGTGGATCCGTCGAACGCGGTGCGAAGTAACTACCAGTTCCTGAGGGGTCGATGCGACGGCCGAAGCCACAGAACGACGCGTACGCCGCGCTAGGACCGATCCGCAGTTGGATCTGGGGTCTCATGTTCATCTTCGGGTTTGGCCTGGCGGTGTGGGTGAACATCTGGCTGTTCAACGGCCCTTTGCCGGAGAGGTCGCCGATCGGACAAGTCATCGGCCGGCTCGCGCTGCTCATGTTCCTTGTCATGATCGGGGACACCGCGCTCGGGTTCATACTTCGCATTGGCTTCAATCACCCGTGGCGACTGGTCGGCCCCTTGATGTGTCGATACCTGGATTTCATGAGCAGCTTGGGCAAGCAGCCATCGAAAGACTCACCCCCGAATCGACAGTCCGAAACTCGCGACCCATGACCGCGACCCCACACGAATCCTTCACGTGCGGCTCATTACCAAGAACGAACCCCTTCAGCAATAACATTCTGCCGGATGAGAATGCCGCGGCCAACATCGCTGATTCGCACGTGATCACCTCCCCTCCGGGCTTTCCCGTGTATCCTCACGGTTCACCCATGATCACCGCCTGGATCGGTGCCATCCTCATCGGTCTCTCCCTCGGACTCTTGGGTTCGGGCGGTTCCATCCTTACGGTTCCGATTCTCGTGTATCTCGTGAAGCATCCCGAGAAGCAGGCCATCGCCGAGTCCCTCGCGATTGTCGGCGCGATCGCGTGCTTCGGGGCGATCCGCGAGGCCATCAAGGGCCACGTCGTCTGGCGGGCGGTCGCGTGGTTCGGGCTGCCGGGGGTCGGGGGCTCGCTGCTTGGCGCGTTCCTCGCCCGCTTCATCCCGGGCGAGGTCCAGTTGGTGATGCTTGGGGCGATCATGCTGGTGGCCGCGGCACGGATGGCGGGGACTTCGCGTGCGAAGGAGGCCATCGGGGACCGCACCTCGACAGCCCCATCATGGCTGCTCGTTCTCATCGGATTCGGGCTCGGACTGGTCACCGGTCTGGTCGGTATCGGCGGCGGCTTCCTGATCGTGCCCGCGCTTGTGCTGCTCGCTGGCGTGCCCATGAAGAACGCCGTCGGCACCTCGCTCACGCTGATCGTCATCAACTGCGTCGTCGGGTTCGCCAAGTACCAGGTCACGCTCGCGACGTTCGGGATGGGGATCGACTGGAACACGATCGCGGTGTTCTCGTTTCTCGGCATGCTCGGCTCGGTCGCGGGCGCGGCGATCGGCTCGAAGCTCAACCAGCGGGTCCTCCGCCAGGTCTTTGCTCTCTTCCTGCTGGGAATGGCCGTGTTCATCATCTGGCGGCAGATGGGCAAGCTCTGATGGGCTGGGTGTGTCGTACGATTCGGCATGGCATCACTCGGCGTCAACATCGATCACGTCGCGACCATCCGCCAGGCCCGCTATCGCCACGGCGCGGTGGGAGTCGTTGAGGGGACGGAGGAACCCGATCCGGTTCTCGCGGCACACGAGGCGGTGCTTGGCGGGGCGGATGTGCTGACGATCCATCTGCGTGAGGATCGGCGTCACGTGAATGATCGGGACCTCGAGCTGCTGTGCCGCGTGGCGCGGGTGAGGGTGAACCTTGAGATGGCCGCGGCGGATGAGATGGTGGCGATCGCGCTGCGGCATCGCGTGTCGAGCATGAACGGCGGTCGTCCGCAGATGGTCACGCTGGTGCCCGAGGGTCGGCAGGAAGTGACGACTGAGGGCGGGCTTGATGTTGCGGGCCAGCAGCATCGCATGAAGTCCGTGGTGGAGAGATTGAAGGGGGCGGGGATCGTGGTGTCGGCGTTCATCGATGCGGATCTCGCACAGGTCGATGCCGCAGGGGATGCGGGCTTTGACTGCTGCGAGCTGCACACGGGCCCTTACGCGACGGCGTTCGCGAGCGCGGGTGGCGACTTCCGCGTGGGCGCGGGCGGTGCAGCGCTCGCCGCCGCGCTGGAGCGCGTGCACGATGCGGGCGAGCGGATCATGGCACGCGGCATGCGCTTCAACGCGGGGCACGCGCTGAACTATGCCAATGTGCGGCCCATCGCGGAGCTCGTCGGGATCGAGGAACTGCACATCGGGCACGCGATTGTGTGCCGCGCGGTGTTTACGGGGATGCGGCAGGCCGTGGCTGAGATGAAGAGCTTGGTCGCGGGCGCGGTGTGAGCCGGTGTGCTGCCCGGCGCGTGGCGGGCTTGTTGTGGTAGACTGGTGCGCGCAGGTGGCTTTCCACATGGAGGTCTGTATGTCTCGTGCATGTCTCGTGTCGGCGGTGTCCCTGCTCGTTGGCATCGGCGTGACGCATGGCGCGGCGCGGCTGTTTGATGGGAATGGCGCGGAGGTGGCGGGCGCAGCACCGCCTCAGGAGCAGCATCAGATGCAGGTCAAGGAGGTTCGGCCCATGCGACTCGGCAACTTCTCGGTGAGTCTGAGCGTGAAGGACATCGCGGCATCGCGCGCGTTCTATGAGAAGCTCGGATTCACGGTGTTTGGCGGCGACCAGGATCAGAACTGGCTGATCATGCAGAACGAGAGCGCGACGATCGGGCTGTTTCAGGGGATGTTCCCGAGGAACACACTCACGTTCAATCCGGGGTGGGACCGGAGTGCGCAGCCGGTTGCGGACTTTGATGATGTCCGCGAGATTCAGGCGCTGCTTCGTGCGCGCGGGATCGAGCCCGCACCGCCTGCGGATGAGACATCGACCGGCCCGGCGTACATCATGCTCACTGATCCGGATGGGAACCCGATCCTGCTTGATCAGCATGTGAGCAAGCCGGGGGCGTGATGCGGCGGGTTGTGGTGCGTGTTTGGTTCGTTACGGCGGGGCGCGGGAGGGGGGAGAGGACTCAATGTGGAGTGCCGCGGAGGACCACGGAGGAGGCGAAGAAGAGGGGGGAAATGGGGAAGAGGGGGAAGGGGTAGAAGAGGACTCAACGCGGAGTGCCGCGGAGAGCCGCGGAGGAGGCGAAGAAGGGACAACAGCTAAAGGCGGGGAAACAGGATCAGGCGTGCGGACCCGAGGCGTGTCAGTGGCATGGGCGGCGGGGGCGCCAGTCTGGAGAGTGGTGCCGCCGGGAGTGGTGTCAGTCGGAGATGAGTCGGAAGGAGAGGTCCGCCCCGGGGGCGGGGAAGCACAAGAAGATGATGTGGGTATTGGTCCGCTCTCCACGGGTTGAAACCCGTGGCAACGAACCGTGCGCCGAAGCGGCGAAGAGTTCGCATCGTCGTTGAGGGACGATGCGGGGGGTAGATCGGTGAGAGCGCCAGCCGGGTCAACCGGCTGGCTTGGGAGGAAAGAGTCGGAAGAAGAGATCCGCTCACTCATGTTCGCGGTTCTACGTGAGTCTGCTGCATCACCGCTGTGGAGAGGGTTGGGAGACTCGGCATCGGCTCGGAGAGCCGATCGACCCAAAGCCAAAGGCGCACCGCTGTGGAGAGGGGTGCCACCCGGAGTGGTCCCACCCAAGACAGCGAGCTTGGAGTCGTCGATGGGGACGATGCGCGAGAGGCGGTAGAGGTGGTGGCAGGCGCGGCGTGCGCCCTCGGCTCTGCGGAGTTCGAGGCGCTGGGCTTGCAGCGATGTGCCGCCCAGGATCGCTTCGCCGGGCAAGAACGCGCGGTCGGCGCTCTGGTTCAGGTGTGAGGGTGGGAGCGGGTCGTGGCGTGATGCACCGGGGGCGAGGTGTTCGTGCTGGGCTCGGAGTTGACGCGCGTGGGCGCGGGCCTCGGTGTAATCGTCGATGATGGTCTGCAGGACGCCGACGGTGGAGGCGAGACAAACGGAGGCGGCCATGCGGGTGTGGGCGCAGCCGCCTTTCTCGATGAGGAGCATCTTCTCGCGGATCTCGGGTTCGGTGAGCCACATGGCGAGGATGTCAACGGCGATGCGGAAGTCGCGCGCGACCGAGCAGAGCGATGAGCCGGGGTGGCAGAGCGCGGAGAGGATGGGGCTGTGGAGGTGGGCGGGGATGAGGGAGGAGTCGGAAGAGGAGGGCGAATCGGAAGATGTGTTGAACGCGGAGGACGCGGAGGAGCGCGGAGGAGGCGAAGAAGGGAGAGAGGGGAAAGGCGCGGAGTCACCAGGCGAGGTGTCACGAAGAGAAGTTGTCGCGGAGTGAGCGACCATGCGACGACGATACAGCGCGGCGGGCGCGATGCAAGCGGTGTGGAGCGTGAATGTGATGAGTGAGGGTGTTTGGGCGCGCAGATGGCATGAGTGCGCGCGGTGTCACTGACAACAGTCTGTCAGTGAGGTGGAGTCAGGGGGCTGAACATGGCGGATTGCAAAGGGCCAGATGGCAGACAGAGGGAAGGGGGCCGAAGGCGGGGGTGAGGCGTGACGGGAAAGGGTCGGGGCCACCGGTCCCCTCGGCATGGAGCGGAAGTGATCGCGCAAGCGGCACACGGCTGGGCGCGCGATCAGCTGGCCGCGGCGTAGATCATGGGGCGGTACTTGGGCTTGGGGACGCGCTTGCCGTGCTTCTTCGCGGTGGCGATCCAAGCGTCGATGGCGATGAGCACCTCGCGAAGGGCCTTCTCAGGCGTCGGCCCGTGCGCGGAGCAGAACTTCAGGTCGGGCACGTCGGCGATGTACGCCTTGTCCTCGGCGCTGTAGAAAAGATTGATGTGATACTTGTGGGTTGCGGAAGCCATGACTATTCCCTGTCGTCGATACGTAGATTGTACGCCTCAACGAGCTGGAGCAACTGCCGCACTTGATAGGGCTTGGCGTGCGATCCGTCGGGTTGGAGGTTCAGAATCGCGTCCTTGTGCTGACGATGGATGAAGATCTGATGGCTCCCCTTGGTCCGATCGCGCACAAAGCCGAGTGCGAGGGCCAAGCGCACGATATCGGCGAACCGAACGTTCGTCTGGCTGGTCCCAAGACGTTGCAGCAGCTTTCGAGAATTCATGCGACGAATCTTGCCATGTCTTGTGGTCATGTCCAGCGCAAACTTGGCACCCTAACAGCCGGCTCCACAGGGGAAAGACCTCGCTTCTTAGCGCGGAAGTCGGGTGCGATAACATCCTCACACCTTCGCCGCGTGCTCGACCGTGTCGTTGGGTGGTGTTTACTGCCGCGCAGATGGTGGCGGTGCGCCGTTGGCGGTCAGCGGGTTGCTGCCTGCGGCGACGATGCAGCCGCCCGGGTAGGCGGCTCTCCACGCTTCATAGCCGGCGGAACTCGTCAGGAACTCCAGCACATAGCCGCCGGAGAATCGGAGTGTGAGGTCGCCGGTCCCCTCGCGCGAGTCCGCGTGTTCCAGCGTGCGACCCGCGAGGGCGGTGTTGACCTCGGCCGCGGCGTTCATGGGCGCGGGCAGCCCGAACTGGTGCCCGTCGTCCTCACTTGTCGCGACGAGTTGGTCGTCCTTGAGCAGGCGCCAGAGACTCTCGACAACGATCTCAACATCGCCATCGAGTCGAAAGCGCCACTCGTGTCCATCGCGCATGAGCGCGTGAAACGTGCGCGGTGCAAGCCACGACATCGAGGGTGGCACTGGCATGCTCACACCTTCGCCGCGTGTTCGACCGTGTAGTTGGGTGATTCCTTGGTGATGCGGATGTCGTGCGGGTGGTTCTCGACGACGGTTGCCCCGCTCACGCGGCAGAAGCGGGACTCGGCGCGGAACTGTTCGATGGTGCGGCAGCCGCAGTAGCCCATGGCCGAGCGGAGGCCGCCGACCAACTGGTAGACGAACTCGGCGAGTGTGCCGCGGTAGGCGACGAGGCCCTCGACGCCCTCGGGGACGAACTTCATCTGTGGCTTGCCATCGGCGCCGACCTTGTCGGCCTGGCGGTAGCGATCGGCGGAGCCGGCGGCCATCGCGCCCTCGGAGCCCATGCCGCGGTAGGTCTTGTAGCGGCGGCCTCCGGAGATGACGAGCTCGCCGGGTGATTCGTCGAGACCGGCGAAGAGGGAGCCGAGCATGACGGTGGATGCGCCCGCGGCGATGGCTTTGGCGATGTCGCCGGAGAGGCGGATGCCGCCATCGGCGATGACTGGGACATCGCTGCCCTTTGCGCCTTCGACGGCGGACATGATGGCGGTGATCTGGGGGACGCCGACGCCGGTGACGACGCGTGTGGTGCAGATGGATCCGGGGCCGATGCCGACTTTGATCGCGTCGGCTCCGGCTTTGATGAGGTCTCGCGCGGCATCGGCGGTGGCGATGTTGCCGGCGATGACCTGGAGGTTGTGCTTGGCCTTGATGGCTTTGACGGTGCGGAGGACGTTGGCGGAGTGGCCGTGCGCGGTGTCGACGGTGATGACGTCGACGTCTGCCGCGAGGAGGGCCTCGACGCGGTCGTATTGATCGACGCCGACGGCGGCTCCGCACATGAGGCGGCCTCGTGCGTCGCGGCTGGCGCGGGGGAACTGGCTCTGGCGCTCCACGTCGCGCATGGTGATGAGGCCGGCGAGGTTGAAGGCCTTGTCGACGAGGAGGAGCTTCTCGACCTTGGCGTGGTTGAGGATGGTCTCGGCCTCGGCGAGCGTGGTGCCCGCGTGCGAGGTGACGAGATTGTCCTTGGTCATGAGGTCGCGGACGAGCGTGGTGTCGTGGTCGGCGAACTTCAGGTCGCGGCGGGTGAGGATGCCGACGAGCTTGCCCTTGGAGCGGAGGTCGCGTGAGCCGTCTTCGGTGACGGGGAAGCCCGAGACGTTGTGCTGACGCATAAGCTGCTTGGCGTGTCCGACGGTGTCGCCCGGGCCGAGCGTGATGGGGTCGGCGATGATGCCGTTGGCGGAGCGTTTGACCTTGGCGACTTCGCGGGCCTGGGCCTCGACGGAGAGGTTCTTGTGGATGATGCCGATGCCGCCTTCTTGCGCGAGGGCGATGGCGAGGGCGGATTCGGTGACGGTGTCCATCGGCGCGGAGAGGAGGGGGATGTTGAGTGTGATGGCGCGGGTGAGTTTGGTGGAGGTGTCGGCATCGCCGGGCATGACGTCGCTGAAGCGCGGGATGAGCAGGACATCGTCGAAGGTGACGCCCTCGGCGACGATCTTGGGATGGGACGGCCACGAGACGAGGGGTGTGGGCGAAGAGGTCGGCGCGGCGGGCGTCGGCGGCGTCTGGGGGGAGCCGCTGGTCGAGGGTGATGGATTTGCGGAGGAGCCGGACCGAGTTGAGAGGGTCGCCATAGATGAGAGTAGAGGCGAGTGGTGAGAGGTCAAGGAGGGGGCGTAAATGGCCGCATTGCCACAGGGGCAAGGCTATCGGGAAAGAGATCAACCCGGACGGAGATCGAACGGAGTGTGCGCGGTTTGTGATGGTGGCGACGGGTTTATTCGTCGGGTGGCGGGTTGCCGGCCTTGATGAGTCGTTCGCCTTCTTCGGCGGTCATGGTGCCTTCGGCGACGTATGCGGCGATTTCGCGTCGCGAGTGTTCGCGTGCGGTGCCGAGGACCATGGAGCGGACGAAGCTGAAGATGATGGCGACGAGTGCGATGACGATGCCGCCGATGAGGATGATTTCTTTCTCGTCGGATGCGGCCAGTGTGAGGAGGGTGTGGTGGTTCATGGGTTGTGGGCTCGGGGTGTGTGTGCGTGAGGCGCGAGTTCAGCAGCCGCCCTGGCGTGCGGCGGCGGGACCGGCCTTCAAGAGGCGTTCGGCCTCTTCGGGGGAGATGGAGCCCTCTGCGACGTATGCGGCGATTTCGCGGCGGGATTGTTCGATGGAGCGGGTGGTGATGACGCGTCGGATGTTGGAGAGGATGATGGAGATGACGGCGATGAAGATACCGCCGGAGAGGGCGACGATGGTGATGACCTCACCCTGGATTTCTGCGAGTGTGAGCATGTGCTGTTCTCTCGATGGCTTCGGGCGCTGAGCGGAGCGAATGGGCGAAATGGCTATGCGTTTGGTACGGCGGGATCGGGGGATGGGGTTCGTGAAGCTCGGGGGATGTTGGTCTGGAGGGTGAGTGTGACGCCGTCGCCCATGATTTTTTCGGCTGTCTCGGTGTCGATCCACTTCTCGGCGACGAGTTCGGCGAGCCGTTCGCGGAGTTTGGCGCGGTTCTGTGATTCGAGCATGTGCCCGGCGTCGGCGGCGGAGATGGAGCCCTCGGCGACGTATGCGGCGATCTCGCGTGCGGTGCGTTCGCGCTGGTTGGTCTTGTGGATGGAGTCGATGGTGGCGAGGAGGATCCAGAAGGCGAAGAAGGTGCCGACGATGAGGAGGATGGTGACGACGTTTGTCTCTGATTCTGCAGCAGCGAGCATAGTGGTTGCGAGCATGTATCACCTCCATCGATCGAGAGTGCCTGGGGCACGGACTCAGGCGCAGCGGTCGGGGTTCTTGGCCTTGAGGATTCGCTCGGCCTGTTCGGCGGTGAGAGAGCCCTCGGCGAGGTATGCGGCGATCTCTCGGCGGGTGCGTTCGCGTGCGACGGACTTGATGGCGGAGGAGAGGGTGCCGCAGACGATGGCGGTGATTCCGACCAGGCACATCATGCACGGCACGAGGATGTCTTCATCCATGAGACGGTCGAGGATGCTGTGAAGGTCGGGATCCATGGTTGCGGCTCCGGGCGGGACTGGTGCGATCGGACGGATGGGTCGTTCGGCACCAGTCTACTTCTGTTGGGAGTCTTGACGAAGCGGTTTCGTCGCTACGCTGAGGATCATGGCGAACACCGAACAATCGACTGATCGAGGTGGCGTGGTGCCTCATATGTCTGCGGACCAGTTCCGTGCGCTGGGGGCGCGGATGCTGGAGACGATCACGGGGTATTGGGAGGGGTTGGATGCGGGCGATGGGGCGGGTGGGGGTCGGCTGCCGGTCATGTGTGACAAGGGGCCGGGGTGGGTGCTGGGGCAGTTGCCGGAGCGTGCGCCGGAGGAGCCGGGGGGCGCGGGGGAGTGGGATGCGATCTTCGCGGATGTTGAGAAGTTGATTGTGCCCGCGCTCACGCACTGGCAGAGCCCGAACTTCTACTCCTTCTTCCCGTGCAACGGGAGTTATCCGGCGATTCTGGGGGAACTGCTCAGCGCGGGGCTGGGTGTGAATGGGATGCTGTGGGCGACCAGCCCGGCGGCGACGGAACTGGAGACGCGCCTCCTTGATTGGATGGCGAAGGCGATGGGGTTGTCCGACGAGTTTCTTTCGACGAGCGCGAACGGGGGCGGGTGCATCCAGGCGACGGCGAGTGAGTCGACGCTCGCCGCGCTGTTGGCGGCGCGGCAGAGGGCGAGAGCGAAAGGGGCAGAGGAGGAAGAGGGAAACTCACCACGGAGGGCCACGGAAGGCCACGGAGGAAGGCAGGGATGGGGGGAAGAGAAAGGGAGAGGAAGAGGAGCACCGGAGTATGTCGTGTACGCCTCGACGCAGGCGCATTCATCGGTGGCGAAGGCCGCGATGATCGCGGGAATCGCCGAGGGGCCGGAGGATCCGCACATCTGGTTGGTGCCGGTGGATGCGTCGGGCGCGATGCGCGAGGATGAGCTTGTGCGCATGGTGCGTGAGGATGTGACGGCGGGGCGTGTGCCGCTGATGGTGTGCGCGACGGTGGGGACGACGGGGATCACGGCGATCGATCGCGTGGATCGGATCGCGGCGGCGTTGGAGAGCGTGCCGGGGTGGCGCGGGGCGGATGGTTCGGCCCGCGGGTGGCTGCATGTCGATGCGGCGCACGCCGGGGCGTTATGGTTGTGCGAGGAGTTCGCGCATCTGAGGGCGGGGCTGGAGCGCGTGGACTCGATCTGTTTCAATCCGCACAAGTGGATGCTGACGACGTTTGATTGCGACCTCTTCTGGACGCGCGATCGGCGGTCGCTCGTCACTTCGATGTCGATCAATCCGGCGTATCTGAAGAATGAAGCGTCGGAATCTGGAGCGGTGTTTGACTATCGCGATTGGCATGTGCCGCTGGGGCGGAGGTTTCGTGCGCTGAAACTCTGGTTCGTGCTGCGCCACTATGGGCTGGAGGGGATTCGCGCGTACTTGCGCGAGCACGTGCGCCTCGCGGCATTGCTGGAGCGGTGGGTGGCGGAGGATGGGGCGTTTGAGTTGTGCGCGGCAAGGACGATGAATCTGGTGGTGTTCAGGCCGCGGGGGAAGGCCGGTGAGGATGAGGCGGCACAGGATGCCCGGACGAAGGACCTGATGGATGCGGTGAATCGTGGGGGGCGGTTGTTTGTCTCGCCCGTGGTCCTGCCTCGTGAGTGGAAGGGGACGGAGCGGGACCAGTTGGCGGGTCGGTTGGCGATCCGGATGTGCGTGGGGGCGACACTGGTGGAGGAGCGGCATGTGCACGGGGCGTGGGAGGAGATTCGGCGCGTCGCGCGCGAGGTCACCAATTGAGTGAGGTATGCGAGTCGGGATCGTGCACGGGGAGAAAGCGATGAACGGCCGTTCCATTGGATTGATGCTTGCGACCTGTGGCGCGGCGGCGCTGTGCGCTCTCTCGGCGGGCTGCCACTCTGGGCCGGCTCGTGAACGCTCGGCGTGCGGCGTCAATGTTGTGCCGCTCGTGTACACGGAGATGGAAGACCACGCGTGGCGCGAGCCGGAGAGTGAGTGGGGGGCCGAGTGGGGAGGCGTCGCGGTCGCCGCGGCGTACAAAGGCACCGTCGGCTACCTCGCGATGGACACGGGCTCCGCGCTGACGTTTCTGTATCTGGGTCGCGATGGCGAGCGGTATGTGAAGCACGCGGGAACCGTGCGCATCGGTTGCGAGTCGTTCGACCTGCCGGGCCGCAACTTCCAGGAGGACGACGACCGCGGCATCGGCATCATCGGCGTGCTGGGGGCCGACTACCTGCTCGATGTGCCCTCGGTCTTTGATCCGAGCAGCGGGCTGATCACGAGATATCCGGATGATGCGGGCAAGCCCGTTGGTGAGCGCGCGATCGACGCGATCGAGACGGTGGCCGAGATCCCGTTCGAGGATGTGGGCGGCCACATCCTCGTGACGGTGCGCGTGGATGGGCGCGACCTGCGCCTCATGTGGGACACCGGCTGCCCGCACCTGCTCTGGCTTGGTGAGGGCGGACGCGCGGGCGATGAGGAGCACACGGGGCAGGATGTCGAGGGCGGCCAGTTCCCGATGTACTTCGGAGCGGCGATGCTGGAACTGCCGCCGGGGCGTGGGGGAGCGACGAGCGAGCCAGCGCGGGAGATTCCGGCGCTCCGCGTGCCCCGCTTCCCGTATTACGAGGGGACGGTGGAAGCGCTCGGCGGTAACATCCACGGGCTGGCGGGGCAATCGGTGTTCGGGCGGCACGTGATGGTGTTCGATGCCGTCCGGGGTGTGATTGGGTTGGGGGCGGCATGGAGAGCAGCCGGTTGACGTCGTCATGCTTCGATCTCCGAGCGACTTATGATCCTCTGGGTGCGTTTGTCGCTCATTCTGTACACTCACGTACTCGATGGGAAGGAACCACGACAGTCTCCTGCTGCTTCGCACGCTCGATGAGAATGTCGTGGGCGCGAACGCGCGCAGCACACGCTGGTGGACGCCGAAACCGAATCACGTTCGGGAACAGCATGTTGAGCATGCCGTGGAGATTCTCGGTGGGATCGCGCAGACAGCGAACTGGTCACTTATTCCCTCGCTTCTCTACCTGTTGATTCATGAGGATGCACGGCTCGCGTCTCGGGCGTCTGACTGCATCGCAACGCTGACGGACCGCGTGCCGATCGACCAACTCGGACAGTTGGAAGGTCAGGTCCGAAGCAGCACGCTGCGGGCGTACTCATGGCACGAACTGACGGTTGGTCGGGTCGCCCGCCGCGAGTGGCCATCGCAGCTCTGGAAACTGTTCACGTTCCATCGAAGCGGACTTTTGCGGGAGGCCGCTCTTCGATGGTTGGTCGCGGACACCACAGCATCAGATCGCCTTCCATTCTTGCTGCTCAGGGCGAACGACTGGGTGCGACCGATCCGGGCGTACGCGTCGGCAGAGATCAAGACGTTGCTCCGCGCGGAACACCTCGACGCGTGGTTACCCTCTCTCGGACTTGTTCAGTCTACCCGGCACCGCTCCCGCGCCGATCACGCATGGATCAGCGAGGCCTTGGCGTCGCTCCTTTTGGTCGATGCGGAGCGTCCGCGTCTTGAATCACTCATTCGGTCATCGCCGCGAGCCGTCGCTCGCTGGGCCCTCGAGATCACTCGTGGTGTGCAGGTGTTGGAGCACGTGCAGTTTCTCGTTGAGTCGCTGAGTCATCCCGATCCGGCGGTACGGCTCCATGTCGTACGTCAGTTGCTCTCGGTGAGTGACCTGCAAGACCGGAGCGAGATTATCGCGCAAGCGGCACGAGATCCCTATATGCCCGTCCGTCGCGAGGCGATGTATGGGATTCTCGGCGCGCCTTCGCACGTTCGTGAGTCGCATCTGCGTGGTGCCCTCTTTGATCGCCATGTATCGATGCGTCACGCCGCCCGAACGTATCTTCGGGAAAAGGCGTCGGTCGATGGCATCGAGTTCGATCCACGGGCGATCTATCTCGGTGCGATCCATGAACACGCGACGCGTCCCACTGCCTCGGCGATCCTCGGCTTGGGAGAGTGTGGTGTCCGCGAGGATGTTGCCGTGGTGCGCCCTTACATCACCAGTCCGGTGCCAAGTCTGGCCGCCGCCGCGCTCCGAGCCGCGAGGACGCTCGACTCCGAGGGAGCCGAGGGATGGTGCCCGCCGCTCATTGCGGATTCGCGGCCCGCCGTTTCGAGAGAGGCGACGAGATTCCTTGCGGGTCGTCGGCTCGCGTGTGATCAGGAGGCGCTGCGCGCGATCAAATCGCAATCGCCGCATGCCCATGTGCGCCGGAACGCGCTGCGGCTTCTCCTTGGCCGCAACCCGTATGAAGCGATCGTCGACGCGATCGAATCGCTGAAAGATGCGGATCCGCAAGTTGCGCAGATGGCGTCAGACTACATCGACAACGCTCACGCTCGGCCCGCTCGCCAGGGTCCCAGCGATGAGCAAGTCGCTGAAGCCGCGAAGTCTCTGCACCGATCGGGGTCCGCGTTGAGCGCGTCTCAGGCGAGTATCGTGCGAGCGAGATTCGGGATAGCGGGGAACTGAACTCGCGAGCTCGACCCACGCACACGACAACGCCGTGGCACGGCGATGTCCGCTCTACTCCAGCACCATCATCGTCTCTTCAATCTCCTCGCCCTTTCCATCGGCCCCGCGCATGTTCGCGAAGAACATCTCGCGGCCGATCTCGGTGAAGCCCGCCTTCTGGAGCACGCGGATCGAGCCCACGTTGTCGCTCGCGGCTCGGGCGTACAGCGGGCGGCGTGTGACTTCGGCCAGGAACAGCTTCACCGCAACGCTCGCGATGCCTTTGCCCCGGTGCTCGCGCCCGAGCCAGTAGCCGATCTCCGGGCCGGGGAAGATCGTGCACGGGCGGGCCGGATCGGGGACGCGCTCGAAGCAGTTGATGCTGCCGACGACGATCTCCGCGGTGTTCGCGGCCGCGCTCTCCGGGTGCGTGAGGATGATGGCCCGCTTGATGAGCGTGTCGTTGGCCAGGATGGCGTCCCAGCGCGCGATGAAGGCGTCGCGGTCCAGGTGGTTTGGCCGCACGGAGCCGACCATCCACATTCCTTCGGGATCGGTCTGGTGCTCGAAGAATCGGGGCACATCCTCGGGCCGTGTCTCACGCAGCATGACTCGCATCTCGCCGGTCCCCGCACCATGCACCATTGGTCGCTCTCCCTGTGACGCGCGGCCGCGAGACGCATCGTACCATCGCTGTTGTGTTGGTCCGGACCCTGACCTCACGCCCTCGCTTGCGCTTGGGCCTCAAGGTTGCCGTCCTTCATTTCGGGGGCGGGATCTTCGGGGGCGGGACCGAGTTCTTCAAGGCGTGGGGATCCTCCGATGCATCCGAGGCCACGCGGCTGGTGGACACAATCTCGATGCCGGCGTCAGCATGTTCGACAGCATCGAGGAAGGGTCCGAGGAGATTTGGTGCGCGGCGGAGCGATAAAGGACACGATCCTCGCCCGGGTGCGTGTGGGCGAGGATCGTGCTGTTCTTTGATGGCGGGGCGTCGCGAGATCCGGGTGTTGATGCCGGGGATGGTGGCGCGTGACCGCAGGGGTGGGCTGGGTGATCAGCAGCCGCGGCCGAAGGCGTCGAGGAAGTCGAGCAAGTCGACGATATCGACGATGGTGTCTCCGGTGATGTCGGCGTTGGCGGAGTTGCCGCAGGGTGCGGACTGGCCGTCGCAGCTGCCGAAGTCGTCCATGAAGTCGAGGAAGTCGAGGATATCGACCTCGCCGTCGCAGTTGTAGTTTGCGAGGCATGCGCGGGCGAGCGCGTGTTCGCTGAGTATTCCGTCTGGCGCGGCGGCGTCGGTGATGAGGCAGCGGTAGCTTCCATCATCTTCAAAGGCGAAGGTGTTGATGGTGAGTGTGTGTGAGCCGGTGCCTGAGAGGGTTGATCCGGTGGCGGTCGGGCCGTCGGCGAGATCGGCCCAGTCGTCCGCGACGAGTCTCTGCCACCTGTAGGTGGGCGACCCGCCTGTTGCGACGATGGAGAGCGTGAGCGTGCCTCCGGGGCAGGTGATGGTGTGTGCGGGTTGGGTCTGGATGCGTGGGGGCACGGTGGCGAACGAGATGGCGCGGACGCTGAGGCCGCCTTGGAGTGTGGCGGCGGTGGTGTAGGTGTTTCCGTTGAGGTGGATGATGGAGGTTCCCGGCCCGTTCGCGAAGAGGAGTCGCCCTGTGCCGGGCTCGATGGTGATGTCGTGGAACTCGGCCATGTTGGGCGGGCTCGCGAAGTTGGTGAAGGTGGGTGTCGGGAAGGGAGTCGCGAGCCGGACCACGCGGTTGGATGTCGCGCGGTTGAGGTCGATGAAATAGTCTTCGGTCTCCGAGCATGCGACGTGGTCGAGATCGGCCTGGGTTGGGCTGGATGCCGCGTTGGCAAGGACGGTCCCGTTTTCATCTACCAGCGCGATGCTGGATGTGCCGAAGTTTCCCAGGTTCGCGTGTGAGACGATGATGGCGTTGTGACGCGGGGACCACTCGAACGCCTCGATGTAGCGAGAGGTGAGCGGAGCTCCGAGGATGACCTCGCTGGTTTCGCCAGTGAGCGGGTCGATCTTGATGATCCTGGGGGTGACGCTGGCTGTGCCGGCGTAGTAACAGGCGATCAGGCGGTTTCCTGGGAGTGGGCTGAGAGTCCGGAGATAGGACATGTCCGAGGGGATGGGGAGGGTCATGTAGGGCATATGCGAACCATCGTTCAGGTTGATGATGCGGAGGACGGTCTGACCTGACTCTGGTGCGCTGGCGGCGATGAGATCCTGCGCGAGGGCAAGAGGAGCTGCTGCCGTGAGGGCGGCGAGCGCGAAGACGCGGCTGGCTGTGGCGTTATAGGGCGTTGTACTGGTCATTGTTCGGCTCCTGTCGCGTGGTTTGAATGTAAATGTACATGTCGCGATGGCATCACAGAGTCTGATGCGGTCGATCGCGGCGCGCGAGAAGGAAGAAAAGATGAGATTCGGGCGGGGCGTCGTGGGGATGATGCGAGGCGCGAATGACGACACGCGGCCGGAGAGACCCGGCCGCGTCAGGAGTCGAGCGTGCTTTCGGCGGCGATATCGCGGCCCGCGTGGCGGCACGGTAGAGCTCGCGGGTTGAGTGCCGCGTCAACGGATCGGCCGCGTTTCAGCGACGGCGGCGTGAGGCGAGGAGCGTGACGAGGGCGAGTGGGGCGACGGTGCCCGGCGCGGGGATGGCCGTGATCGAGACGTCGAGGAATGTGTAGCGTGTGCCGGTGGTTTCGTTGGTGAGGGCTCTTCCGCCGTTGGACCCGAAGTATGCTGCGGGGACGAAGTCGTTGCGTTTCACGTCGGAGCCGATGGTTGCGCTTGCGGAGCCGGGGGCGGGCGTGGTGTTGCCGATCATGGAGAACTGTGAGCCGTTTCCGAGTGTGAACTGGAGGCGGAGCCCGGAGGGGTCCATGAAGTTTCCTGCGAAGGTCGGGTAGAAGGCCATGTCGACGCCGGTGGCGGAGATTCCGTTGTTCGCGGCGATTGAGGAGCCGGTGATCTCGATGAATGTCGAGCCGGAGATTGCGACGGCGGCGGCGAGGCCGAAGCGGTTCACGTAGAGGGAGTTGTCGTCGAAGGTGGCGCGGTAGGTGAACTGTGCGCCGTTGAGCCCGTCGGTGTCGATGCCGGCGATGACGGAGATGCGTCCTGTCAGGGTGTAGTCGATGGTGCCAGCGAGCGCTGGTGCGGCTGAGGCAAGGGATGCGAGCGCGATCGCGATGGTCGGTTTCATGATGGTCTCCTGAGTGGGGTTGGTGGTGTGTGTGTGGCCGGAGCCGAGGGCATCATGCCGCACTCCGCGGGGTGGTGAGCGATCAGCATCCGCTGCCGAAGGCGTCGAAGAAGTCGAGGAAGTCGAGGATGTCGATTGCGGTATCGCCGTTGAAGTCGGGGTTGCCGTTTGAGCCGCAGGGTGAGGGCTGTCCGTCGCAGGTGCCGAAGTCGTCGAAGAAGTCGAGGAAGTCGAGGATGTCGACTTCGTTGTCGCCGTTGTAGTCGGCGGGGCACGCGCCGGAGCCCTGGAATTCGAACGCGCCGCGGTCGGCGATGGCTGAGCCGCCAGCGCCGCCGGCGATGCCGGTGTCGGGCGTGGCGGTGTCGTCTACGAAGCGTGGGTTGCCGTCGAGGTCGAACTGGGCATCGGAGGGGAGCGCGGTGTTGCTCGCGCTGTCAATGGCCGGAGAGCCGGGCTGGAGCCTGAAGTCGCCGTTCGCGGCATCGACGAAGAGCGGGTCGGCACCGCTGTTGCCCGTGCCCGGATATCCGCCCTGGACGATGCTGTATGTGGTTGCGGTCGCGGTGCCTGAGCCGCCGGCGGCGAGGTTTGGCTTGACGGTGTTGCCCCAGATGATGTTGCCTGTGAGGGGAGAGTTTGTGGATCCGGAGAAGCGGACGCCGCCACCGACGTTGTATGCGACGGTGCTGTTTGTGAGTGTGAGTGGCTGTGCGTTCTCGATGTTGAGCCCGCCGCCGTCGTTGGTGGCGGTGTTGTTTGCGATGAGCGAGTTTCGGATGACGAGTTGCCCTGTGGTTCGAGAGAAGATGGCTCCGCCGGCGCGCGCTGTTCCGTTGGTGAAGGAGCAGCGATCGAAGGTCATGGTGCCGAAGCCGGTGTGGTTGACATGTCCACCGTCGCCCCATGCGGAGTTGTTGTCGAAGACGCACTGGATGAAGGTGGGGCTTGCGCCGTCGATGTTGCTGACGGCTCCGCCGTTGACGAAGGGTGATGAGTTGACTTGCTGGACGTAGTTGTTGGTGAAGGTGCAGCGGAGGAAGGTGGGATTGGTGGGGTTTGTCGAGCTCGAGCTCTCGTTGAAGACTGCGCCGCCCTGCTGGCTGATGGCGAAGTTGGAGTCGAAGAGGCAGTCTTCGAAGAGTGCTCTGGTGCGGTAGTTGCTGACAGCGCCTGCCTCTCCGGCGTTGAGGAGGACGCCGTTGTCGATGAACTGGCAGCGTGTGTATCGGGTGCCGTTCGCGGTCTGCTGGTTTCGCAGCGCGCCAGCGCCTCCTCCGATGCTGCCGGCGCGGTTGGCGCGGTTGCCCTGGTAGAGGCAGTCTTCCATGATGATGAGACCACGGGCGAGGACCGCGCCCGCTGCGGATGCGGTGTTGTTGATGAACTGGCATCGCTCGAAGGTGTTGGGTATGGAGCTGGATGCGGAGGAGAAGGCGACGGCTCCGCCGGAGCCCCCGGTGCCGAGACTGGCGTCGTTGTCCCGGAAGATGGTGTCGCGGACGGTGATTCCCGACACGCTGATGGAGAGTGAGAGGCCGCCGCCGCCGCTGGTGCGGTTGGCTATGAAGCGTGAGTTCTCGATGAGGACCGGTCCTGTGAGGGAGATTGTGCGGACGGTTCCGCTGCCTCTGGTGGCGAGGTTGTTCTGAAAGGTTGTGTCGTTGATGGTGAGGGATGTGTTGTCGCGAACGAGGATCGCGCCGCCGCCGCCGAAGGTGAGACTTGTTCCGAAGACGATCTCTGAGGACGCGGCGTTTGTTTCGAAGGTGCACTGGTCGATGGTGACGGAGCTGTTTCCTGAGGCACCGAGTGCTGCGCCACCGATCTCGAAGGAGAGGTTGCCGGAGAAGTATGACTGGATCGCAGTCAGGGTTGAGTTCACGACGGAGATGGCACCGCCGGCGACGGTTGTCTGCTCGAAGAGGACGGCCTGATTGTCGAGTACCTCGCAGGATTCGAGGGAGATGGTCGATGCGGAGGCGTAGAGAGCGGCTCCCGGGGCGTCGGCGCTCTCGTTTGAGAGAAGGATGCAGGAGATCAGGCGCAGGTTGGCGTTGGCGGCGAGGATTCCCGCGCCGGAGGCGGTGCTGACGCCGTCGCGGATGGTGAGCCCGTCGAGGGTTGCTTGTCCGACGGTTCCGGCGAGTGAGATGACGGAGCCGCCTGTGAAGGGGTAGAGGATGGTGTCTGCGGCGGACGAGGTAGATCGGAGGTTGATGCCCTTGGTGCCGAGGGTGATGTTCTCGTAGTAGGAGCCGGGGGCGATGAGGATGGTGTCGCCGTTGACGGCCGCGTTGACGGCTGCCTGGATTGTGGGGTACTGGGCGGGGACGAAGAGGTCCGCAGCGGCTGCGTTGTGTGAGAGTGCCGCGAGCAGGCCGATCGCGGTCAGCGAAGCAAGGCCTGAATCTGACCATACCCGACATCGACGATGGTTGCGGTTCGGCATGTGCTGCTCCCTGTGTGCGTGGTGCTTCAGGACCAATCTACAGAGGGGCGGTTCTGTGTCAAGAGTTATGTTTGAACATTTTGTGTGCAATCAGGACGAGTTTGTGGCATAATGATGGAGTGGAGCACTTTCCGGAGGCGTCATCGTGACCGTTTCGACCAACGACTTTGAGGCAGAGGCGGTTGCGGTATTGGCCGATCTTCGGCGTTGTGTCGCGTTGGTGCTGGGCGACCTTCAGCCGTGCGTGCGTGCCTCGGAGCTCTCGACGGTCTTGAATCTTGATCGCTCTTTGGGGTGGAAGCTGTGGACGCTCGCGCAGAGCGGTGCGTCGAGCCCATCGCCGAAGCATGTTCCGGGGCGTAACGGCTTTCAGTCCTTTCTTGATGCGGCGTTGCGGAACGGGGCGTCTGCGGCGCATGTTGATGAGGCGCGCCGGGCGTTCGGGCGCTTTGAGCGTCTGTCGAAGGAGCACGCGCGGGATCGGGCTTCGGTTGAGATCATGCTCGGGGCGTTGACGACCGAGGGTCGATCGAGACTGGAGTTGTCGCTTCGGCGTGCGGCGTTTCGCGCGAATGCGCACTTTCTCGGGGTTCAGTGCGACACGTTGTACCAGGCGGATGTGGTTGCACCGGATGGGGCGGGGATGATGCCTCGGGTGGTGCGGGTTCGGGGGCACTACGGGCTGACGCGGATGCGTTCGGGCGTTTCATGGGTGCTTTCGCGTTCGACGCTGGTGACGCCGAGCGGGAAGACGGTGGCGTACAGGAGGCGTGCGCTGAGCGAGGCGGGCGTGTGGGATGATGACGGGCATGTGGGCGGGACGGGAACGGGAGCGGCGCTGGTTGGCGGTCCTGCTCCGGTTGCGGCGGCGTTCAGTTCAACGCCTACGCCCGTGGTTGTGCGGCGGATTGTGGACGGGGTTGTGTTTCAGGACGAGTTGGAGCCGGGCCCGGTGGGGCGTGCGAGCGCGATCGATGTGGTGACGGCGGAGATCGTGGACAAGACTCCTGAGCACGCGGATGCGCACGACGCGGTGACGGCTCGGATCTCGACGCCTTGTGAGTTGCTGTGCTTCGACGTGCTGCTTCACGAGTCGCTGGCCTCGAACGGGGACCCTCGGCTGGAGGTTTTCACGACGATCCACTCTGACGTTCCGTACACACTGGGTTCTCGCGATCTGCTCCAGACGATGGAGCGATTTGAGGCGTTGGGCTCTCCGGATCGTGCGGCTCCGGTGGCGGAGGTGCCACGCCAGGCGGGGCTTGTCGATTGGATGCTCGGGTCGATCGGTGAGCGAGCGTCGGCGTTCCGGCTGTACCGGTTGCGGATGAGGTTTCCGCCGGTGCCGGCGCTTGCCGCGGCGACGTATCGGCTGCGTGCAACCTGAGGGGTTGGGGAGTTGGTGTCTCAGCAGCCGGTGCCGAAGGCGTCCATGAAGTCGAGGAAGTCGACGATATCGACGACGGTATCGCCGTTGAGGTCGGGGTTGCCGAGTGTGCCGCACGGGGAGGGTTGGCCCTGGCAGGTGCCGAAGTCGTCCATGAAGTCGAGGAAGTCGACGATGTCGCCGGCATCGCCCGCGCCGTTGTAGTCGGCGGTGCATGGCGGGGGCGTGAATGTCCAGAGGAGTGCCTGCAAGTTTCCTGTCTTGCTCTCTACGCCGTAGCCAGCGATGTGGATGGTTGTGCCATCGGTCCAGATGCTGAGCGCGCCGGTTTCGGCCCATGTGCCTGTGAGGAAGGTGGTGAGGTCTACCCAGGACTCTGCCGTGCCACTCCAGAGCGAGGCGCGTGAGACGCCTTCGATGACAGCGACGCCGACCTGCTGAGTGCCTGTGGTTGCGTAGGCGACGGAGTACTCTGAATCTGCGGGGTTCAGGTTGACCCATGATGCTGCTGAGCCGGTCCATAGACTGGCGTGGGTCGTGCCTCCGTTGTCGACGGATCCGACTTGCTGGGTGCCGGAGGTTCCGAATGCCAGGGAGCCGGTGGCGCCTGTGGGGTGCAGACTCGTCCATGACAGGGCGGAGCCGCGCCAGAGCGATGCGTGACTGACGCCACCGATGGTGACGAGGCCGACCTGTTGTGAACCGGAGATACCCCATGCCTCTGAGTACGAGGCGATGGGTGGGTGGAGCGTGGTCCACGACTCCGGGGTGCCGCTCCAGAGACTTGCGCGATCGATGCCGCTCACACGGGCGGATCCGACCTGTTGCGTGCCCGATGTGGCCAGCGCGCGAGAGAATGCGGCTCCGGCGGGATGGAGACTGAGCCATGAGGCGGCGGTGCCGTACCAGATCCCGGCGCGTGTGAAGCCGTCGATTGTTGCTGATCCGACCTGTTGCGTGCCGCTGGTGGCGTAGGCGCGGGAGTCGATGGCACCTGCCGGTGCGAGGTCGATCCATGAGTCGGCGTCGCCGTTCCAGGTGCAGGCACGGAATATGCCGCCGATCAGGGCCTCTCCGACCTGCTGATTTCCGGCGGCGTCGGAGGCGATCGAGAATGTGGAGCCAACGGGGTGCAGATTCGTGACGGTCCACTGGGCGTGTGCGCCCGATGCGAGCACGACGGGCGCGGTGAGTGCGGCGAGTGATCTGGCGAGCATGTGCTTCTCCTGCCTGGCCTGTCGCGGCCGCGCGTCGTTTCGGCGGAACATGTCGTTGCCAAGCGCTCTGACTGGTGTCTGTCAAGATACAGGACGGCGGGCGTCATCTGTCAAGAAACTGCGGAATGTCGTGCAACGAAGTGGCGATGGGTGAAGGGTGCGGGACATGATCGGCTCAGCAGCCGCTGCCGAAGGCGTCCATGAAGTCGAGGAAGTCGAGGATGTCCACGATGGTGTCGCCCGAGAGATCGGCGTCGAAGGTTTCGCCGCAGGGAGCGGGCTGACCGTTGCAGGTTCCGAAGTCGTTCATGAAGTCGAGGAAGTCGAGGATGTCGACTTCTCCGTCGAGGTTGTAGTCGGCGAGGCACTGGATCGGTCCTGCGCCTGGCCAGAATCCGGACTGGACGGAGTATGGACCTCCGGTCATGGGTCCTGAGACGGGACCTGCGAGTGCCTGGCCGATGGTTCCGGTGACGGCGTATGTGCCGCCGACGGAGCGGTTGCCGCCACCGGCGATGACGTAGCGGAGGATATTTGGCGATGCGGCGGAGGCGAGAGAGGCGAGGGTGCCGAGTGCGATGATGGCGAGGGCGATTCGTGTGTGCATGGGGTTGCGGGGCATGGCTTGGCCTCTTTTGCTGAGACGATTGTGTTGTGCGGGAATCTGCGATTGCACTTAGCGAGGATCTTTCTCGGTGGGCTCGGCGTTGTTCGGGCGGTTTGGTGCGTTGGGTTCTGGGTTGATGGGCGGCGCCTTGACGAGGTTGTGCTTCTGGGCTTTGACGTTCGGGTTCTCGAGCATCATGGCGCGGATCTCTGCCATCTCTCGGCGCATCATGGCGAGTTCGCTCTGGACACGGGCGAGGTCGTCGGCCTTGGACTGGCTGCGCTCTGCGATGATTTCCGCGGGGGTCTGTGGCATGCGTGCGGGGCCGTTGTTGCCGAGGTGGGGAGAGCCGCGGAAATCGTCGCCGGTGAGGGACGGGTTGACGGTGCCGTAGGCGGTGGGGAAGTAGATGACGGTGAACTGGACATCGAAGAGTGTGGCGGTGCCGCTGGTGCCTCTGCGCATGTTGAGGTGGTATGTGAAGGTGCCGGCGGAGTTGAGGGTGAAGACGGCGTGAGCGGCTGCGCCGGAGTTGTATGTGCCGGTGGGGGCGTTGGCCGGGAGTGCGAAGAGCATGTCGTCGAATCCTGAGCCGGTGCCGCCGGCGACATTGTCGATGTACCACTCAACGAACGTTCCCGTGCCAAGCGTGTGGTTGAGGGCGATATCGCCGTTGGCGAGGACGAGGACGTAGCCGGGAGCGGGAACGGTGATTGAGCGGGAGATGACGGAGGAGTTTGTCGATGTGAGGAGGATGCTGCCGGACTGGTTGTGGGCGAGCCCGGGCTCGTTGAGGATCTCCATGGAGTTGACGGCGTCGACCGGTAGGACAACGCTGCTGTCACCGGTGGTGTGGGTAGAGAGCTCAATCAACGACGTCCCCGTCATCGTGAATCGGGCGTTGTTGCCGGGAGCGGCGTTGCTTTCGATGGTGACGAGCGAGTTGAACGAAGGATTGATGAGGGCGAAGTACCCTCCTCCACCGGGGGAGAAATCGGGCTCGATGACGACGTGAGCGTGTCCTGATGCGTTCAGGGATCGGATGGCACCACCGTCAACATTGGCAGCGTTCTCTCCCACGATCTGGATGGATGTGGCGCCTGTGCCTGCATCGAAGAGTCGGAGGTCTGCACCATCGTTGCCGGGGCCACCTTTCAATTGAAACGTCAGTGCCTGAACATTGTTCGTGGCCTGGTAGATGCCTCCGAAGCCCCCAACTGCGAAGCTGGAGAGGCGGATGAGGCCGGATTGGTTGAAGTCTGGTGTCTCGGAGTCGATGAGAATGTTGTTGTAGCCGGTGTCGGTATGGAGCTGGATGAATCCCGACTGGTCGGCGGAGCTGCCGGTGTACATGACAGCCGTCGCCAGGGGGTTGTAGGCGACGAAGACCGATCCGCCGGAGTTATCGAGGATGCCGCCGGCCACGTTGCCGGTCGAGTTTGTGAGGGTGAAGGGATCGAAACCCTCGGGACGGAGGGTGATGCTCGCGGCGTTCGTCGGTGATTGGACGACGAAGGGGGACGCGCCGTTGAGGGCGGTGACGGTGTAGGGCGTTGCCGCGAGGGGTTGGCGGGTGGAGAGCGTGACGAACGAGCCGCTGCCTGCGGGGCTGCGGAGTTCGATCTGGAGGAATCGCTCGCGGCCGGCCCTGTAGGCCTCGATACCGAAGTCGAGGGAGACAGTGAAGACACCGCCGGAGACAGCGACATTGTCACGGTTGAGCTGTGAGCCGATCTGGTTGCCACCTGATGCGGCATCCCAGAGCGTGAATCGGAGGTCGGCGTTGCCGGTGACGGGGGATCCGGACTTTTGGATCTCTCCCTGGTAGGTGAACGCCGAAGTGACGGGTTGGGCGATCGCGGCGGGCGGGACGGAAAGCCCGGCGCAGGCGACGATCACGGCGAGAAGGCGACGGGGCATCAGGCGACCTCCATGATGGAGCAGGACACTCTCTCGGCCAGCGCGGGCTTGATCTCTGCTGTGAATGTACACAGAGATCCCCCGTTTCGGAAGTGATTCAAGATAGCAGATGGCGACGCTCTGGCGCGCGGATGGCGAAACTTTTCCGAACCTCGTGGATAGCCGGGGAAATGACGGCGAGGGGGGCGGGAGTCGCGAACAATCGACCATGATGCCTCTTCGTGTCGCGTGCGTTCGGTATCTGAACACTTCGGTGCTTGTTGAGGGTTTGTCGTCCCTTGACGAGGTGCGCGTGATCCCGACGGTGCCGTCACGGATCGCGGAGATGGTGCTGGGGGGCGAGGCGGATATCGGACTTGTCTCGCTCGCGGATGCGCTGCGGGGGCGTGGTAGAGGGGAGCCGTCCGGGTTGACGCTCTTGCCTGTCGGGATGATCGGGTGTGATGGGCCGACGCTGACGGTGCGGGTCTTCTCGCGGGTTCCGCTGGATGAGATCACGGAGATCCACGCGGACACGGACAGCCACACGTCGGTTGCGTTGGCGCAGGTGGTGTTTCGAGCGCGGTACGGGCGGATGGTGGGTGTGAAGCCCTTTGATGCGCGCGAGCACATGCCGGTGTGGCTGAGCGGGGGATCGGAGGAGGGGGCGTGGCCGGAGGCGATGCTGCTGATCGGGGACAAGGTTGTGACGGATTCGCCGCCGGCGGTGCGGTATCCGTATCAGGTGGATCTGGGCGAGGCGTGGCACGGGCTGACGGGGCTTCCGTTTGTGTACGCGGTGTGGGCGTGCCGCACGGGTGAGGAGGGGAGCGAGTGCGTGCGTCGCGGGTGCGAGATTCTGGATCGGACGCTTCGGCACAACATGACGCGGATCGACTGGATCATCACGCGGCGCGCGGGTGAGCATCGGTGGCCGCTGGATCTGGCGCGGATGTATCTTGGTTCGTTGCTGCGGTTCGTGATCGGGGAGCGTGAGCGTCTTGGCGCGACGGAGTTCGCGGGGCGTGCGCACGAGCTGGGGATCGTTGACGTTGGCACGTTGAGATGGCTCGACGGTGCGGGTGTTCCCTCGGCGCGTGTGTGATCGATGCCCCCACTTCCACGCATATCGATCGGTGCTCTTGCGCGGCTGGCGGAGGAGTTGCGGTTCGCGCCGCGCGATGCGCTGGAGCGTGATGTGGAGCGGATCGAGCGGTTGGCTGCCGAGATCGACCCGGAGGCCCGGTATCCGGCGGAGTGGGTGGTGTTCCGGGTGACGGGCTTTCGGAGCGGGGTCGAGGAGACACTGATGGTGTCCGGATCGGAGCTGCTGAGGGATTTGTCTGCGCTGGCGGAGCGGCTGAGCGCGGTCGGGGGGCTTCGAGCGTCTGAGGGCGCGTACACGCTGGATGAGTTGGCGTTGAGATGGGGTGTGAGCACGAAGACGATCGAGCGGCTGCGGCGGCGCGGGCTGATCGCGCGGCGCGTGGTTGGCGCGACGGGGCGTTCGCGGCTGTCGTTCTCGCGTGGTCCGACGGAGCGGTTCTTCGAGTTGAATCGCGGGATTGTCGAGCGTGCGTCGGGGTACTCGAGAACGGACGATCGAATCCGGGGGCGGGTGATCCGGTGCGCGGGGCTGTATCGCGAGGCGGGATTGACGCTGAACCAGGCGGCGGGGCGGATCGCGCTTCGGTACAACCGGAGCAAGGAGGCGATCCGGAAGCAACTGATTCGGCATGATCAGTCGTGTGTGGCGTCGGGGCGTGCGCCGCTGTTCGGGTGGCGAGAGCCGGTGCGGAGTTCGAGGTCGAGGTGGGCGCTTGAGGAGGTGTCGCGTGGTCGTGAGCCGCGGTCGATTGCGCGGGAGGCGGGGCGTTCGCCTGCTGCGGTGCGGCGTGCGGTGAACGTGCTGCGGGCGGAGCGTCTGCGGGCGGAGCTTGAGGGGGTCGCGGAGCGGAGGGCGCGTGGCGAGCCGGGAGTGGAGACGCTCTCGGGCGGCGTGCTGGATGCGCCGGGCGTGGCCGAGGGGATCGGCTTGGCGGGGGAGACGGATCTTCTGGGATTCGTGCGGGCAGCGCGGGAGCGGCGCGTGCCGATCGGCGTGCTTGAGCGTGCGCAGTCCGAGGCGGCGAGGGAGCTTGTGCTGCGTGCGGCGGCGTGGTCGCTTGCGATCGATCCCTCGTGGCCGTCGCCTGTGGTTCTGGATCGGGCGGAGACCGCGCTGCGTTGGGCGGCACGATTGAGGAGTGAGTTGCTGCGCGCGAATCTCGCGCTGGTCATTGAGACGATCGAGGCGCGTGCGGGGCTGCGTCTTGAGGAGCAGCGCGCGGGGCGGGCGAGGGAGTTGGTGGAGATCGCGATGGAAGCCGCGGGGAGTGCGATGGAATCGTTCGATCCATCGAAGGGCGGACGGCTTGCGGCTCCGATCACGATGATGGTGACGCGGGCGACGGCGCGGTGGATGCGGGGTGAGTCGGCGGCGATGCAGGAGCCGGCGGGGCGGGCAAGCCCACGGCTTTCGGCGGGGGTTGTGATACCAGATTGGACGCGTCGCGTTGCGTCATGGCAGGCGTGGCTGGAGCCGGATGAGCGTGTGCGGGGCTCGATCGATGCGGTTTCGGGCGTGCATCCGCTGGCGTGCGCGGTGATGGGGATGCGTCACGGGTGGAGGGAGTGGTGCGAGCGGGCGGGGCTTGGGGCGTGCCGCCCTTCGACGTGCGCCGAGGTCGGGGCGCGGCTCGGCGTGTCGGCGACGATGGGTGCGCGGATCGAGCGGTTGTCGATTCGGACGGCGCTTCGCGGGCACGACGGAGGGCAGGAGCCATGAGGGCTGTGGTGCAGCGTGTGGCCGGTGCGTCTGTCTCGTGCGGCGGAGAGACTCGATCGATCGGACGCGGGCTTGTCGTGCTTGTCGGGATCTATGAGATCGATACCGAGCATGACCGGGCGTGGATGGCGGAGAAGGTGGTGAATCTTCGGATCTTCGAGGACGATGCCGGGAAGATGAATCTCTCGACGATTGATGTGGGCGGCGCGGTGCTGCTGGTGCCGAACTTCACGGTTGCGGGTGATGCGAGGAAGGGGAGGCGGCCATCGTTCGATGCGGCGATGAGGCCGGAGCGGTCGGGGCCGGAGTTTGAGCGGCTGTGCGAGGATGTTCGCGCGCGGGGTGTGGCCGTCGAGCGCGGCTTCTTCGGGGGCGAGATGATGGTGGAGATCCGGAACGACGGCCCGATCACGATCGTGCTGGACTCACGCAGAGCACGCGAGTTGGTGTGTGGGTTTATCGGTTCCACTTCCAGCTGGGGCGGGCGTCGGGTCCGACCTTCTGGTTCAGCAACTCCATCCGGATCAGCTCAACGGGGATCGCGCCGCACTTCAGGATCGCGTCGTGGAACTCTTTCTCGGTCATGAGCCCGGAATCGACGCATTCGGTGCGGAGGGTGCGGAACTGGAGGCCGCCGATCATGTAGGCGATCTGGTAGAGGGGGCCGTAGTCGCCGGCGATGAAGCGTCGGACCTCGCTGGTGGCGGTGAGGCGTTCGTGGCCGACGCGATCGACGAGGAAGTCGATCATCTCCGGGGGCTGCATCTGCCCGAGCTGGAACTTCATGGAGACGATGATGCGTGCGGCGCGGTGCATGCGCCAGAAGAGCATGCCGATGCGCTGCTCGGGGGTCGAGCCGTAGCCGACATCCCAGAGGAGCATCTCCCAGTAGAGCGCCCAGCCCTCGACGAGGAATGGGGTTGAGAAGGCGCGGCGGTAGGTGCGTTCGCGCTGTGCGAAGAAGGCCTGGAGGTGGTGTCCGGGGATGAGCTCGTGGGGGGCGACGATGCGCATGAAGTAGCGGTTGTTGCCGCGCATGGACATGACTTTGTCGTCGTGTGCCATCGCGCTGGTGGGGTATGCGATGAGGAAGGCCTGGGGTCCGTACGCGGCGAAGGGGAGGGTTCGCTGCCATTCGGCGGAGAGCATGGTCTGTCGCCAGATCTCGTTGGCAAGGTCGGGTACGGTGAGCATGTCGCGTGAGGTGACGAAGTCGATGGCTTCGCGGGTGAGTTCGGTGGTGAGGGCGGCCTGCTCGCCGGGTCCGACGTGGAGCTGTTTGACGTGCTCGAGGCCGTCGAGCCAGTTCTCGTAGCCGAGATCTGCGGCGGCTTTCTTCATCTGGGCCTCGCACCAGGCGAACTCACGCTCGCCGATGGCGAGGATCTCTTCGGGGGTGTAGTCGATCCACTCGGTGGCGAGGTCCTGCACGAGTTTCTCGCGCCCGATGGGATCGCCGACGAGGGGATCGTCCGGCTCGCCCTTGATGCCGGCGATGCTCTCTCGGAGGAACTTTGCGTACTGCTCGAGCTCGCGCTGGGCCTCGGTGTAAGGAGCGCTGACCCACCAGTCGAACTCGGGGGTGTACTGGGCGAAGTAGTCGTTCCACTGGCGGAGCGTCGCGCGGAGCTCGTCGACGGCGCGTGCGGCGCGGCGTGCGACGACGGGGGAGACTTCGATCGGCGAGTCGCCCTCCGCGTGCTCGGTCTTGCGTTGGTCGGCCGGCTTCTTGCCCTCTTCGATGCGCTGGCGGACGGACTTGATGCGCTGCTTGAAGGTGGCGAGAGTGGCGGCGGCCTGCTGTGCGTTGACGCCTTCGAGGCGGGAGCGCTGCTCTTCGAGGGCGACGATGTCGTCCTTGAAGGGGAGGATCTGGCGCATCTCTTCCCACTGGCGGCGCTTCTGCTGGATCTCGTTGCGATCGGCTTCGAGCTTGGTGCGCATGAGGAGGTAGTCGACGCGGGCGCTGCGTCCGAGCTCGCCGTGGTTGACGGCCCTCAGGCGTTCGAGGCCGTCGGCGATGAGTGCCTCACGCCGGGCGAGCGCGGCTTCGGACCACGCGGCGTCGTAGAAGATGGCGATGGAGCGCTCGTCGGCGGCGTACTGCTCGATGAGGGTGCGGAGGGAATCGGTGTCGTCGAAGGCGGGGGGTGCGGCGAGTGCAGTCGCGCCGATCGTGAGCCCTGCCAAGCACGCCGCGATCCGAGCCAGCACCGCACGCTTCATCGAACGACTCCTGGGTGAACCGACGCTCGCACCCGACCCCGGATGCGTGCGGGAGCCAAGTGTACCGACCGCGCGGTGGGGCGATGCTTGCCGCAGGGCGTCCGGGCCTTGCATCCCCGTAAGATGGATACGAGCAGCCAGGAGGTCAGGTATGGAGTTCCCCAGGGGCATCACCGACGCGAATCGACAGACAATCGTTCGCGAACGACGGGTCCTTCAGGCAACGGGCGAGGCGCCGCTGGTCACAGTGACAGGAGTCGTTTCACCGCTCGGCGGCGTGTCTGGATGGCATCAGGGTGACACAGGGTCGAGACTCTGGTTCTGGCTCGTCTCCTGGCGTGTCGAGGGTGGCCCGGTGAGCCATCGCAAACTGAAGGTGTACAAGTTCGGAAGAAAGCAGACGGTTGAGAGCGAAGCACGAGAGATCAAGCGGTGCTCACTTGTTTCAATGCGCGCTCACGTGCTGGCTGAGAACGAGATGGACGAGCCGCATGCGCTCTTGATCGGGTTGCCTTCGCCGACTGTTGATCCTGACTTTGACGATGTGATCCGCGATCTGACCACGCCCATCGTTGTCTGTCACGATCGCTTTGGTGACTTTGCGTTGGATCAGCATCGCACGACGTTTGAGGGGCGAATCGCTTGGCGCGGTGCGGGTGTCCGCGTCTCAATCGACGGGGAGTCCGCTGAGGAGTGCGGCGTAGGACTCGTGACCCTCGCGGCAGTCGTCGACAACGCCGACTGGTGGCACGAGTGGATGAAACGAGAGATTGCTCCGCGCGTCATGGAAGTTCTGAAGGAGTGGGAAGAGCCGGGCTTCCCGGCACCCAGCGAGGAGGAGCTGCTCTCCGCATTGATCTTGGAAGACATCTCGATCTACGAGAATGGCGAACTGCAGCTCTTCTATGACATGGGCGACTGCGCGGGCGGACATGGAGCCGCGGCGAGAACAACACTCGCCGGAGAGTTCAGGCGTTTCGACCTGATCGGCTGATTGCTGCTGCCCAAGCAATGAAGACAAGTCCTCCACCGGCCCGCGTTCCTCCCCCTCTTCCGCTTCCACGCTGTCTTCTCCGTGGCCCTCCGTGGCCCTCTGTAGTGAGTTCCTCTTCTTCCCCGCATTCCTCCGCGTTCTCCGCGGCCCTCCGCGTTGAGCCCTCTCCCCGCGAACAATCACCCGTGCCCGACGATCCCATCCCACCCCCGCTCGACGCCGACGGCTTCCTCCCGTCGGACGCGCCCCCCCAGTGGGGGAGTGAGGATCGCGATGCGCGGTTGGCGCGATTGCTGAAGAAGGCGAGGGGGTTGCCGGAGATTCCGGGCGTGTATCTGATGAAGGACCACACGGGTGTGGTGCTGTACGTTGGCAAGGCCTCGCGGCTGCCGGATCGGGTGGCATCGTACTTCGTGCCGTCGGCGGATCTTGGGTTCAAGAAGCACCCGATGCTCGACATGGTCCACGACTTTGAGATCCTTCCCTGCGAGGGCGAGTGGGAGGCGTTGCTTGCGGAGAACCGCCTCATCAAGGACATCCAGCCGCGGTTTAACGCGCGGCTCACGGATGACAAGACGTTTCCTTATCTGGTGATCACGCAGCGGGAGGACTTTCCTCGGGTGTTCATCACGCGGAATCCGGGTGGGATCGAGGAGGACGGCTCGGTCGCGCCGGAGATGCGCGGGGCCAAGGTGTATGGGCCCTTCACGAATGTTGGCGCGCTGCGCGAGGCGATGCAGATCCTGCAGCGGGTGTTCAAGTTCCGCACGTGCAAGCTCGACATCATCGACGGGGACGAGAGGAACAGGTACTTCAGGCCGTGTCTTCTGTATGCGATCAATCAGTGCACCGCGCCGTGCGCGGCGAAGATCACGAAGGAGGCCTATCGCGCGGACACGGACCAGTTTGTGCGGTTCATCGGTTCCAAGCGGAGCGTGATGCTGCGGGAGATGCGTCAGGAGATGGAGAGGGAAGCGGCGGGGTTGAACTTTGAGCGTGCCGCGGTGTTGCGGGACCAGGTGCGGGCGATCGAGAAACTGGACGAGCGTGCGGATCGCTCGGAGGGGTGGCAGCCGGAGGCGGAGCTGGAGCGACTGGACCCGAAGAAAGCGCTGGCGTCGCTGCAGCGGACGCTGGGGCTGGAGGAGCCGATCCGTTGCATCGAGGGGATCGACATCGCGCACCTTCAGGGCGGGGAGACGGTGGGCTCGAAGGTGTGCTTTGTGGATGGGAGGCCATTGAAGAGCCAGTACCGGAGGTTCCGTATCAAGTCGGTGACGAACGATGATTACGCGTCGATCCGGGAGGTGGTGAGCCGCCGGTATCGCGAGGCGGGTGCGGGGCAGGAGCTGTATCCGGAGGTGATCCTGATCGACGGTGGGCTGGGGCAGTTGCACGCGGCGATGGGCGCGTTCGAGCAGTTGGATGTGAAGCCGCCGATGGTGATCTCGCTGGCGAAGAAGGAGGAGTTGATCTATATCCAGGCGCGTTCGGAGCCGGTGCGTCTTGGTCGGGAGAACCTCGGGCTTCGGTTGTGCCAGCAGGTGCGTGACGAGGCGCATCGGTTTGCGCAGCACTATCACCATGTGCTGAGGCGGAAGAAGACGCTGGATGAGGAGTGAGCGGCTGGGCCGGTCGCGGGATGTTCTGGCGTCCTGATCGTGGCCCGAGAACCGGAGCGCATTGTATTTCGCGGTTATTCGGGCGTTGTCCGGTCCGGTTTTGCGCGCCGATCCGGTAAAGTCCGTTCTCCTTTCGAGGGACGTGGGTGAGTGCTGCGTTCTCGGGTTGAGACGGTGCTTCGTTCGATAGTTGTGGGTGGTTTCTGCGGCGTGCGGCGGTGCAAGCGCACATCGCTCTCGGATTTTCGGGCGGCCTGCCTTGCGGATCGCGCCGACGTTGGAGATCGGGGCCAGACCCCGAGGGGAGCAGGCGATGCGAGGACGTTCTGTGAGAGGCGTCGGCGGCGGCGGTCTGGTTCGTGCGTCGGGGCGGGCCGGCGGCGTGGGCTCGCTGATTGACACGCTTGAGCCGCGGGTGCTGCTGGCGGCGGACCCGATCACGACGGACCATCCGTTGTGGGTGATGCAGCGTGCGTCGGGCGCGATCGTGGTGGATGGGAACCTGAACGATCCTGCGTGGCAGAGCGCGATGCCGATCACGCGTGCGCAGGCGTATCGGGAGAACAGCAGCGCGACGATCCGGATGCTGTACGACAGCGCGGGGGTGTATCTCTCGGCCGAGGTCGCGGACGAGTGGATCTGGATCGACGGGCGGGGCTCCGGCGAGGGGCGGTATTGGGAGATCGAGCAGGACGATTCGGTGTCGTTCTACTTCGACATGAACAACTCGCGCGATCCGTTCTTCATGGAGAGCGATCGGATGATCGGCGTGGGGCTCGGCCCCCAGGGCGGCCCTGAGAACGGGTCGATCGTCACGAGGTACAAGTGGATCAAGGGTGACGGGCTCGGCTCGGGCGTGGGAGTGAACTTCGGATCGCTGCTCGACCCCGGGATCGTGTACGCCTCGTCGTACGTCGGCACACCGAACAACAACGCCGACAAGGACAAGGGGTGGTCAACGGAGATCTTTGTGCCGTGGTCGTCGCTGGGTCGGACGAGCGCGCCGACACACGGCTTCACGTTCGGGATGAACTTCGATGTGATCTTCGACAACGACGGGGGGCTGCGCGATCTGAACGTGAATCGGCGGGGTGTGAACAAGTGGACGCTGCCGGGGATCATCGACGATCACTTGCAGGGCGTTCACTCGTCGTCTTCGTCGACGCAGGCGGGGCTGCGCGGCCCGATCAACTACGCGGAGGTGATGATCGTTGATCCGGCGGTTGATACGAGGCCGCGGGCGGTCTCGGATCTCGCTGTCGCGCTGACGACGGGGTATGGCGCGAACCTGTCATTCACTGCGCCGGCGGGAACGTCGGGGGGCGCGGGGCATGTGGTGGGCTATCAGATTCGGTACGGCACGTCGCCGATCACGACGGAGGCGGCGTGGGACCGGGCGACGGTGTTTGAGAACGTGTACGTGCCGCGGCTTGCGGGAGGGTCGGAGGATCTTCGCCTGATCGGCCTCCAGCCGAGCACGTCGTATCACGTGGCGGTTCGGGCCGTGGACGCGATGGGGAATCCCGGGCCGCTGGGGCCGAGCGTGGCGTTCACGACGCGGAGCGTGGTGCAGGATCCGAGCGGCGGGAACAGGGTTGTTCCTTCGCCGACCGGCCCGACGCTTGTGCATGAGAACGGGTCGCCGTTCGTGATGGTGGGCGACCACCTGGGTTCTTCGTGGAAGTACTGGCGGTCGTTGTTCCCGGGTGATGTGTGGGACCGCACGAATCTGATCTTCCAGAACTTCTACGAGAACACGCCGGCGGAGGGGACGGCGGATGCCTACTTCCAGGAGTTGAAGGACAAGGGAATCAACACCCTGCGTCTGTACCTGGACTTTGTGTCGGACATCCACAACGAGAACAACCCGGACGGGCCGAACGGGTGGTACTGGCTTGAGTATCCGCGCGGGGTGTTCAACCCGGATATGCGGGACCACATGCTGCTCGCGCTGCAGAAGGCCGAGCAGTATGACATGCAGATCATCCTGTCGCCGTTCGGGTCGTACTTCTGGCCGGGCGTGTTCGAGACGATGACGCCGTGGCACACGAGCGCGGGCGGCCCGCTGACGAACCTGAACAACTTCTATCAGACACCCCAGACGCTGGCGATGGCCAAGACGCGGATGAACACGGTGATCGACTGGCTGAAGGGGAGCCCGCACGCGCACCGTGCGATCGGTTGGGAGGTGATGAGCGAGTGGGACGCGATGTGGACGAAGAACGCCGAGGGTGACTCGGTTCCCTCGCGCGACCCCGAGATGCAGCGGCGTGCGGTGTGGATCGGCGAGCTGGCGACGCACATCCGCGAGCGAGATCCGCTGCGCCTGGTGATCCAATCGACGATCGCGCCCGATCCGCGCGGTCCGGTGGCGCGTCTGGCGTTCACGCACCGGGCGTTCGACTTCGCCACGCCCCACCTCTACACGATGGGGAACGAGGAGGGTGTGAACAACCCGCACGCGGACATCCTGGTGAAGCCGGCGTTCGACAACGCGAACCTGTCGGCGTACTGGATGTCGAGCGACCACCTGAAGCGGCCGATGGTGAATGGTGAGTGGGGACCGACGCGCGAGGTGTGGCCGGGGGGCGTGCCGACATACTCGCCGGGTTTCACGGCGGATGACGACAACGGTGTCTTCCGCGTGATGATGTGGTCGGGGCTTGCTTCGGGGCAGATCGGCACGGGCCTGCGGATGCCATCGGCGACGCTCGCGGGCAACGGCTTCCTGCTGTCGGACGCGATGCGCGGGGTGCAGACGACGGTCAGGGCGTTTGTTGATTCCTCGTACACGGGGGGCGCGAGCGGCGTCTGGATCGACTGGAGCCGCTTCAACTTCGGCACGCTCGCCGGGCGTCTGTCGGCGTCGAGCGCGTCGGGGAAGGGGCTGCACGCGTGGGGGATCTCCGACGGGTCGCAGGGGATCGTGTATGTGATGCACGATCGCAACGTCTCGTCGGGTAGCGTGTCGGACGGAACGCTGGTGATCTCCGGGCTGGGCCGCGACATGGTGGTGGATGTTGAGATCTGGTCGCCGGGTCCTGATCAGTTGGGGCCGATCGCCACGGTCGAGGGGGCGTATGTGGGGATCGGGAATCTGTCGGTGACGCTGCCGACCTTCACGGACGATGTGGTGCTGAAGTTCAGGGCGCGTGCGAAGTCGCCGGAGCAGCCGCAGGTTGTGGTGGGCTTGCGCGCGGGACCCCGGCAGTTGACGTTCGCGTTGGACGCGGCGGGTCGGCCGTTTGCGACGCAGGTCCACAACACGACGGGCGCGACGACGGAGATCCCGATCGCGCGTCTGACGCGGTTTGTGGGGCGGATCACGGACATGACGGCGTATGTGCGCGGGACGAACACGAACGTGGCGTATCTCGCGGCGACGGATGAGAACCGGAACCTGTGGCTCTTCACGGGCAACCTGCTGAACGGCGTCTGGACGGCGCGGAACCTGACGGTGGAGCGTAACTTCCCCGGCGTGACGGGCGATCTGACGACGTACCAGCCGAAGTGGGGCTCGATCCACATCGGGGGCGTTGACGCCAAGGGGAACGCCGTGAATTACTGGTTCACGGGTGGGCTTCCCGATTGGCAGTTCGCGAACCTGACGCGCCGGATCAACGGCCCGGTGCTTGTCGGCGGTCTGACCTCGTATGTGACGAGTTGGAACGGGCTGAACCTCGCGGGCGTGAACAGCAACGGGGACGTGATCGTGTACTGGTGGTCGCCCGCGCTGGGGGACGGGAACTGGACGTTCCTGAACATGACGCGCCGGTTCGACCTTCCCGCGCTGGTCGGGCAGATCGATGCGTTCGTCTCGGCGGGAGGCGGGCTGAACATCGTCGGCGTTGATCCGAGCGGGCACCTTCAGCAGTACTGGTGGAAGCCGGGGCTCTCGCCAGAGCCGAACCGGTGGCGTGTGCGCGATCTGACGACCGAGTCCTCGGGGCCGACGCTCAGGCCGGGCGCGCAGGGGTTTGTCTCGGCGGATGGGAACATCTATGTGTTCGCGACGACCGCGGATGATGAGCTGATCTCGACGCGGTATCGCCCTTCGAGCAACTCGTGGCTCTCGACCAACGTGACGCAGACGACGGGATCGAGCGATGTGGGATTCCCGATCGGCGGCTCGATCTGGGGCTCGGTGCTGCGTGTGGGCGCGCGGGCGAGATCCGATGATCCGACGCTGATCCTGTTCAGGTTTGATCCGACGGGGAGCGTGTGGACGGTGCTGGACACCGGGCGTGTGATCGCGGTGTGAGCGGGGTCGGTGCCGGCCGCTGCGATCATGCGGCGTGGGCTTCGGGCGACCCCCGGCGTTCGGTCGTCGTCGATCGATTGCGCTCGATGTGCAGGGCGATGCAGCCGAGCAGGGAGGGCGCGTTGATGGGCTTGGTCTGGTAGTCGGTGCAGCCGGCATCGATGCAGCGTTCGCGATCGCCCTGCATGACGTTGGCGGTCAGGGCGATGATGGGGAGTGTGCAGCCTCTTGCGCGCAGCTCTCGGGTGGCGTCGTAACCGTCCATCTGCGGCATCTGCATGTCCATGAGGATCGCGTTGAACGGCCTTCCGTCCTGGTCTGCGCGTTCGACGGCCCTGATCGCTTCCTCGCCGTTGGGCACGATCTCGATGTCGGCTCCGGCTTTGCGAAGGTGGAACGCGATGAGGCGTTGATTGTCTGTGCCGTCCTCGGCGAGCAGGATGCGTCCTTCGATGCGAGGGGCGCGGCTGTCGTTGCGTGCGGCGTCGGGCGCGGCGAGGGGCGCGACCGGCTGGTGGTGGATCGCGATGCCGGAGAGGTCACCGGTGGGTATGGCGAGGGTGAAGGTGCTGCCCGCGCCCGGGCTGCTGCGGACGGAGAGCGTGCCGCCCATGAGTTCGGCGATGCGTCTTGAGATCGCGAGGCCGAGCCCGCTTCCTCCGAACCTGCGGGTCGGCGAGGTGTCCACCTGTGTGAATGGCGTGAAGAGGCGTGCGACCGCGTCGGAGGACATGCCGATGCCGGTGTCGCTGACGTCGACGCGGAGGATCGGCTCGGCGTCGGAGACCTGCACGGCGTGGACCACGACGGTGATGGAGCCGGACTCGGTGAACTTGACTGCGTTCCCGACGAGGTTCACGAGGATCTGGCGGAGACGGAGCGGGTCTGCGGTGATGGATGCGGGCTGTGGATACTCGAACCTGGATTCGAGCGTGATGCCCTTTTTCGCGGCGCGGATGCGCATCAGCGACTCGATCTCGGCGACGATCGTTCGGACGCAGCAGGGCTCGGGCGTGAGGCCCATCTGCCTCGCTTCGATCTTCGAGAGATCGAGGATGTCGTTGATGATCCCGAGCAGGTGCTCGCCGTTGCGCCGGATCGTCTGGATGTGGGCGTTGCGTTGCTCGGGCGTGAGCGAGGGATCCTGGATGATGTCGGCGAACCCGAGGACGGCTGTCATCGGGGTTCGGATCTCGTGGCTCATGTTGGCGAGGAACGTGCTTTTGGCGCGGCTGGCGGCTTCCGCCTCCGCTCTTGCCTCTTCGAGCTGGAGGGTTCGGGCATCGACGAGTGCGCCGACGAGCTCGGCGCGCTGCTCTGCCTCGGCGCGCCCGAGCGCGACGCCCCGCGCATCGTGCAGGGCTCTGGAGATCGCGAGGAGGAGAACCGAGACCTCAAAGATGACCCAGGCCGCGTGCTCGAGCCACCGCCAGTTCGAGCTTGCTGTGGTGCCGAAGACGGAGATCGGCCACCAGAGTCCTCTGGCCCAGTGATCGACCGCGACGATTGCGGTGGCGGTCATGAGGACCTTCCAGTCGCGATAGACGGCGAGGAAGGCGAGCGAGCCGAAGATATGGAAGTGTGTCTCGATTCTGCCGCCGCTCAGGTGGATGAGGAGCATGGAGAATGCCATCTGCGCCGTGGCGATGCAGTGGCGTGTGACTGCGCGGCCCGGGAGGAGGATGGCGAGCGCGATGGGGAGCGATGCGATGACGCCGCCCAGAATGGCCGCGACCCACACGTGGATGTGCAGGGTGCTGGTCTCTCCGATCCACGTTCTGGGCGAGATGAGGAGCGAGGCGAGGACGGCCCCGACCCACTGGAGCAGCATGAGACCGGCGAACATGCGATCCGTTGACGCGCGGCTGGATCCGATGCCATCGCGATAGATCTGATCGGCCCTGGCGTGGAGCGTGGTGTCCGTCTGCGACGCGTTCATCGCTTCGCCCTCGTGGAGCAGTCTCGCTCGTGCGTGATCTGGCAGCCGAAGACGGGGCTTGTCGCGGGAGCGACTGCAGCGAGGGTGAGCGTGTTGTCTTGATCGGGATCTGTGCGGAGCAGGGGGAGCACGCGATCGTGCGCGGGGCTGGGTCCTTGTTCGCCCCGTGCGCGTGTGATGCCGCCGGAGAATGCGACCGTGCCGGCGGCTGTCCGGACCACAAGGTGGCCGGATGTCAGTGCTCCATCGGCGTGGGCGCGGGCTGCTTCGGGATCGATGAGCACGCGGGCGCGCGGGATCCGTTCTGCGATCTGCCAGGTGCGGCCCTTTGCCCAGTCGTCGGAGGCATCGGCGGGGCTGTAGAGGTGGATCTCGACGTCGGCATCGACACCCGGCGCGGACATGAGTGACGCGAGTTCGAGCAGCGACGCCCGGGAGCATGGGCAGCGGGGGTGGACGTACATGCGGGCGAGTGGGCGTTCGCGCTGCTCGTGGGCACCGGGTTCGGAGCCGATCGGTCCTGGGAGGTGGGCGTAGCGCTCGATGATGCCGACGCCGAGCCCGAGCAACCCGAGCCAGAGGCACACGATCGTTGTGAGAGGACGGACTTTCATTGCTGGCTCAGGTGTAGAAGCACAGACTGGGGGATGCTTGCGCATCGACATCAATGCCATCGACACCGCCGGAGCAGACGTTCAGCGATAGACACCGGATCGGTGCGCATAGGGGATCGAGGCCCGGGATTCGGTGGTGTGGGCTGGGCGTGTGTCGGTAGTTTTACCCATGCACTGGCCGCGACTCGGGCAGCGTGCCGACAGCGATCGCGGGCGGTGTAGTTCCCGAGTGAGGTGCGTCGTTTGCGTGGTCAGGGAAGCCGTTCGTGTCGGGAGCGGGGCATCAGGTGCCGCGGACGTTGCCGAAGAGTTCGATGTGCAGGCGGGCGCAGTATCGCCAGCCGCGGGAGAGGCAGGCGTTCAGCACCCATGCCCTGTGCTCGGGGGTCGGGGGCTTGACGCCCTCGGGCATGAGCATGATGTCGCTGGGCGCGAGGTTTCGGAGTTGCGCGAGGAGGGCGTCGATCTCGGCGAGGTCGGCGGCCTCTGAGTTCTGGGCGACGACGAACTTGAGTTGTCGCTCTGGGTAGGCGTCGATGAGTTGCTGGATGACGGGGATGTTGAGGCGATTGGCCTCGTGGCGTGCGGCCCATGCGCCGGTGGGATCGCGGGGGTCGGGCGAGGCGCCGAAGCCGGGCGTTGAGTTGGAGAGTTTGGGGCTCATGCTCATGAGCGAGCAGCCGGTCTCGGGGGGCGGGCGGAAGTTGGTGGCTGCGGTCTCGTAGGTGATGTGCATGCCGCGTGAGGAGAGTTCGCGACCGAGCGCGGCCATGGCATCGAAGAGCATGGGCTCGCCACCTGTGAGCACGGCGTGGCGGACCCCCCCGCCCCCCCCACTTTCAGATCGCGTGTGCGCGACGGCTTCGGCGACCAGGTCTTCGACGGTGCGTGTGGGGCCTTCGGGGTTCCAACTGGCGTATGGCGTGTCGCACCATGTGCAGCGGAGGTTGCAGCCGCTGGCGCGGCAGAACCAACTGGGGACGCCGGTGAGCTTGCCCTCGCCCTGCACGGAGACGAAGGTCTCGGCGATGCGGACGCGTAACGCATCGGGTTGTGTCGGGAGGGAGGTCATGTGGTTGGGTCATGCGTGAGGGTGCGAGACGTAGCGCGTCGGATCGGGGATGTTGGCGTCGGCGAAGCCCTTGATGCGGATGCGGCAGGAATCGCACGAGCCGCACGCGAGGCCACGTGGATCGGGGTCGTAGCAGGAGGTGGTGAGTGAGAGGTCGAGGCCGAGTTCGTGGCCGCGCCGGATGATGTCGGCCTTGGAGAGATCAATGAGCGGCGCGCGGACGCGGAAGGGACGGGCCTCGACGCCGTCCTTCGTCGCGAGATTGGCGGTGCGCTCGAAGGACTCGATGAACGCCGGGCGGCAGTCGGGGTAGCCGGAGTAATCGACGGCGTTGGCACCGATGAAGATGTCGCGGGCGGCGAGGACTTCGGCGAGGCCGAGAGCGATGGAGAGGAAGACGAGGTTGCGGGCGGGGACGTAGGTGATGGGGATGGCGGAAGGATCACCGCTCTGGCCCCCCACTGCGGCGCCACCAGAGCCGTGCTTCGGCACGTCGATGTCGGCGGTCAGGGCTGAGCCCCCGATGAGACGAAGGTCGAGCGGGATGATGCGGTGGTCTGCGGCGTGGAGGTGGGAGGCGATCTTGCGGGCGGCTTCAAGTTCGATCTTGTGGCGCTGGCCGTAGTCGAAGGAGATGGCGTGGCAGGTGAGGCCTTGCGACTGCGCGACGGCGAGCGTGACCGCGCTGTCGAGGCCTCCGGAGAGGAGGACGACGGCGCGTGGGGCGGAGGAGTTTGTGACCGGCGGCTGCATCATAAAAGTCGAGAAGAAGAAGGACTCACCACAGAGACACAGAGGACACAGAGAAAGGCCAAGTTGGACAACACAAGAACATCGTGTTGTGTCGTGAACCGAGTCATAGGTGCTCTTTGCCTTTATCCATTCTTCTTCTCTGTGCTCTCTGTGTCTCTGTGGTGAGTCTTTGCCTTCTTGAGCGTGCAGGAATGGAAGGGGCGGCCCTCGCGCCGGTACTTGCGTTCGAAGTTGGTGCCGACGAGTTCGCCCTCAGCCGCGGCGGCGGTCCTTGTGTACTCAAGGCGGTCGAAGGGAGGGAGGGGGATGTCTGCGGGGATTTGCGCGGGTCGATCGGCGTGTGGTGAAGTCCAGCGTGCGAAGCGTTCTTCCATCCACGCCCAGTAGTCGGCGTGGTCGGTGACGATGCGGAGCTCGCCCCCGGGGATGAGGGCTCGCCAGGCGTCGGCGAGGAAGCGGTCCTGCACGACGCGGTTTTTGTGGTGCTTGCTCTTGGGCCAGGGATCGCTGAAGTAGAGATGGATGACGCGGACGATCGCGGGGGGCATGCGCCAGCGGAGGAACTCGGTGGCGTCGGCGCGGAGCATGCGGGCGTTGGTGGCGTTGACGCGGCGGAGGCGATCAGCGGAGTAGGCGTAGTACTCGTTCTCCCACTCGATGCCGAGGAAGTTGGTGTCGGGGCGGGCGCGGGACTCTTCGAGGATGAAGGTGCCCTTGCCGCACCCGATCTCGAGCTCGAAGGGGAGGGCGGGGTTCTGGAACCAGATGCGTGGGTCGAGGCGGCCGCTGTCGGGGTCGGTGAGGATGGAGTCGGGGAGGGGGGGGAGTTCGGATGGCGCGATGCCGATGACGCCGGGGGCGTCGTCGAACTTTGTGCCGTGAACGTGTGGGGCGGCCCCGTGGTCGTGCATCGGGGATGTTATGTGCCCGGCGGTCGCTCAGAGGAGGCGCAGGAACCAGCGGATGGCCCACGCCGCCTCAAAGATGGCGAGCCAGGCCAGGAGCGCCCAGTGGAGATTGGTGAAGAGCGGCCCGTGGATCGAGCGGAGAGTGATGGGCTTCGACTCGGCGCGCATCGGGTGTGGATCGGTTGAGTGTGCGGCTCTGGCAAGCGATGCGTGCTTGATGGCGATCGGGTGGAAGGGTGTGTGCGGGTTGTGCGTCTGCGTGCGGAATCCGTGGGGTGTCGCGCGCTTCGGGGGGTGGGATTCCACACACGGCCCACATCGGTTGTGGTGGGTGGTTGCGCTGTTTGTGCGCAGATGCGGATTCGTGGCGCGGAAGTGCGATCCAAGGGCGAGGTCGGACGTATAACAGTTCGGTTGACAATTCGAGCCCGGGATTGACGCGGGGGGCGCGTCGGACCGATAGCAAGTGCGAAGCGGCGCAGGATCGCGCTCCTCCCCCGGTTGACGGCGATGTGCTCGCCGCATGAAGCGGCGGGGCTTCTCCCGACAGCCAGAGCGAGCGTCCTTCCGGGTGCCAGTGCACGCCGCGTCCCTGGAGGGAACTTGCGATGGCTGACCTTGTGAAACTGATTGAGTCCCGCCTTGATCGTCAGCGCTTCCAGGAGCACCACTGGACGGGGACGTTCTCGGAGTATCTGGATATCGTCGCGAAGAATCCGTCGGTGGCGCGGAACGCGTACCAGCGGCTGTACGACGCGATCATGGCGCACGGGTTCGAGCACTACCGGATCTTCAAGAAGGATTGTGTGCGCTACCACTTCTTCTCCGACCCGATCGACAACGGGGCGGACGGGATCTTCGGGCTGGACTTTGCGCTGATGCAGTTGGTGGATTTTTTACGATCTGCCGCGGAGGGGTACGGCACGGACAAGCGCGTGCTGCTGCTGCACGGGCCGGTGGGCTCGAGCAAGAGCACGATCGCGCGCCTGCTGAAGAAGGGCCTGGAGCACTATTCACGGACACCCGAGGGCGCGCTGTACTCGTTCAGTTGGATGCTGGATGAGAAGTGCGAGATCTCTCCATCGGCGCACGACGCGCGGATCGCTGCGGCGACGCACGAGTTCGCGTGCCCGATGCACGAGGATCCCTTGATCCTGATCCCGAAGGAGGCGCGGGGCGATCTCCTGATGCAGGTGAACGAGGCGTACCGGCCGGAGCATCACGGTGGGAAGATCAGGTTGTACGGGGAGCCCGATCCCTTCTGCCGCAAGGTGTTTGAGGATCTGATGCGGTTCTACCAGGGGGACTGGCGGAAGGTGATGGAGCATGTGAAGGTGCGGCGGATCGTGCTGAGTGAGAAGGATCGCGTGGGTGTGGGCACGTTCCAGCCCAAGGACGAGAAGAACCAGGACTCGACGGAGCTCACGGGCGACATCAACTACCGGAAGATCGCACAGTATGGCAGCGACTCGGACCCGCGGGCGTTCAACTTTGACGGTGAGCTCAACATCGCCAACCGCGGCATCTGCGAGTTCATCGAGCTCTTGAAGCTGGATGTGGCGTTCCTGTACGACCTGCTCGGTGCGACGCAGGAGCACACCATTAAGCCCAAGAAGTTTGCGCAGACGTATATCGATGAGGTGATCCTCGGGCACACGAACGAGCCAGAGTACAAGCGGCTGCAATCCAACGAGATGATGGAGGCGTTCCGCGACCGCACGATCAAGATCGATGTGCCGTACAACATTCGGCTCGACGATGAGATCCGGATCTACCAGAAGGATTTCTCGGCGCAGCGGATCAAGGGGATCCACATCGCGCCGCACACGCTGGAGGTGGCGGCGATGTGGGCGGTGTTGACGCGCCTGGCCGAGCCGAAGAAGGCGGGCCTGACGCTGATGCAGAAGCTGAAGCTGTACAACGGGAAGAGCATCCCGGGGTTCACCGAGGACTCGGTGAAGGAGCTGAAGGAAGAGGCGCCGCGCGAGGGGATGGACGGGATCAGCCCTCGCTACATCCAGGACAAGATCTCGAACACGCTGGTGAGCCGCCAGGCGATCGAGGAGAAAACGATCAACCCCTTCATGGTGATCAACGAACTCGAGAGCGGGCTGTCGCACCACTCCCTGATCAACGACGAGGAGACGAAGAAGCAGTATCGCGAGCTGCTCGCCGTCGTGAAGGAGGAGTACGAGGACATCATCAAGGGCGAGGTGCAGCGGGCGATCAGCGCGGACGAGGATGCGATCCGGCGGCTGTGCGCCAACTACATCGAGAACGTGCGGGCCTACACGCAGAAGGAGCGCGTCAAGAACCGGTACACGGGCAGGGACGATGAGCCGGATGACCGGCTGATGCGCTCGATCGAGGAGAAGATCGACATTCCCGAGAGCAGGAAGGACGACTTCCGGCAGGAGATCATGAACTACATCGGTGCGCTCGCGCTGGATGGGAAGAAGTTCGAGTACAACACCAACGCGCGTTTGTACAAGGCCCTGGAACTCAAGCTCTTCGAGGACCAGCGCGACACGATCAAGCTGAAGAATCTGGTGTCGAGCGTTGTGGATGACGAGACGCAGCAGAAGATCGACATCGTGAAGCAGCGGCTGATCAAGCAGTTCGGGTACAACGATGTGTCGGCGACGGATGTGCTGAACTATGTGGCGTCGATCTTCGCGCGCGGAGACGTCAAGTCCAAGTAAGAGAAGAGAACGCAGAGGTCGCAGAGGGACGCGGATTGGCGCAGAGGGAAGAGGGGAAAGGGACGAGGAAGACATTGAACGCGAAGATCGCGCCCCCACAAGGGCGCGAAGAGGAGGACTCAACGCGGAGGGCGACCGAGGGCTGCGGAGAGGAATCGGAAGAGGTGTGGAACGCGGAGGACGCGAAGGAACGCGGAGAAGAGGGGAACGGGGGAAGGCGGGAAGGGGGGGAAGGGGGGAAGAGTCTCACCACGGAGGGCCACGGGAGGGCCACGGAGGTGAACGCGGGGAATGGGGCAGAGAGCGGAACGGGTTACTGGGTGGCATGCCTGCTCGACGAGCAGGCATGCTTCTTTCAAACCATGACGCTCTCGTGCGCAACCCCCCGTAAGATCACGGGATCTGTTCGGCCCCGAATCCGGGACGGCACCTTTCCTCGATTCATCTGTTGAAACAGCGATGATCGCGGGCCGGCCCGGGCGGGCCGGTTGTTCGGCACACCTGAGCGAGGACACGATCTGAAAGCCAACATACACAGTGCGAAGTGGAGCCGCGGGTGGACGCGGAAGGCGCAGCGTGTCGGGGGGGCGCATGCTCTCAGCGCGGCTGTTGTGGTGGCGATGGCGATCGGCGCGTGCCACAAGCGGGAGCAGGCGGCGGGCGTCAAGCCCGAGCCAGCCACGTTTGAGCTCGAGGTGACGACGCCGGCGCGGGCGATGCTGCCTCGGACGGTGCGGGTGACGGGGACGCTGTATGGGGAGGAGGAGGCGACGATCGCCTCGAAGGTGAACGGACGCGTGGTTGAGATCCTGGCGGACCTTGGCGACTCTGTCGAACCGGGAGCTGCGCTTGTTCGTGTGGATCCGACCGACTATGTGCTGGTGCGTGACGAGCGGGCGCGGGCGATGGTCGAGACGCTTGCCTCGATCGGCCTCGACGGGCTGCCGGATGTGGATGAGGATTTCTCGATCGACGAGGTGCCGACGGTTGCTCGTGCGATCGTTGAATCGGAGAACGCCCGGGTGCGATTCGAGCGTGCGCGTCAGCTGGCCGAGCGTGAGCAGCCGCTGATGGGCCCCCAGGAGTTCAGCGACATCCGCACGGCGTACGACGTGGCCCGTGCCAATGTGACGGTGCAGCGGCTCGAAGCGAGGGCGATCCTCGCGCGGGCACGGACGCTCGAGGCCCAGGTTCGGATCGCGGCGCAGCGGGTCGACGATTCGACGGCTCGCGCGCCGGAGGCGGGGGAGGGTGGAGACCGACTGTACAGGATCGCATCGCGGGGTGTCTCCGTCGGCGACTACGTGCAGGTCGGCCAGGCACTGGTGCGCGTGGTCGATTCGGATCCGATCAAGCTGCGGCTCAACGTGCCGGAGCGGCGATTCTCGGAGATCGCGGCGGGCCAGCGTGCCTCGGTGGTTGCGGACGCGGTCGATCCGCGGAACACGGCTCCGGTTGTCGGCGTGGTTTCGCGGCTCTCGCCCTCGCTGGACGTCTCGACGCGGACGCTGCCGATCGAGGTGCTGATCCCGAACAGCGACGGGGTGCTGAAGCCGGGCGGGTTCGCGACGGCGGAGATCGCTGTGGGCGAGGAGGACGCGCTTGTGGTTCCGGCGAGTGCGATCCTGACCTTCGCCGGCGTACACAAGGTGATCCTCGTGGCCGATGGGTCGGCCCAGGAGCGTCGTGTGCAGATCGGTTCGCGTGCGGGCGATCTTGTTCAGATCCTGAGCGGGCTGAAGGGTGACGAGACGATCGCGCGTTCGCCGCCGAACGCGGTGACGACCGGATCGCGTGTCCGCATTGTCGCGGAGACCGGCGTGGCGGGCGGGGCGAGGTGACCGCTCGGGGTGTTGTGATTCACTCGGCGGATTCGAGGAGCAGACGTGCAGAAGTTGGCTGAGATCTGCATCAAGCGTCCGGTGTTTGCCGCGATGCTGAACCTGACGCTGATCATCATCGGCGTGGTGAGTTACCAGCGGCTCGGCGTCGATCGCCTGCCCTCGGTGGACATCCCGACGGTGAGGATCAGCACGACGCTCGCGGGGGCCGCGCCCGAGGAGATCGAGACCGAGATCGTCGACGTGATGGAGGAGGCGATCAACACGGTCGAGGGGATCGATGAGTTGCGATCGGTCTCCAACCCGGATCGCGCGTTCATCCTGGTCAACTTCAATCTCGAGAGGAATGTTGACGTCGCGGCCCAGGATGTCCGCGACAGGGTGTCGGGCGTGCTTCGCCGGCTGCCGCGGGATGTCGATCCGCCGAATATCAGCAAGGTGAACGGCGACTCGGACCCGGCTCTGACGGTCGCGATCTCTGGCCCGCGTTCGCAGCGCGAGCTGACGGAACTTGCGGACAAGCTGGTGAGGCAGCGGATCGAGCGGTCGAAGGGCGTGGGGGAGATCCGGCTCGCTGGGGCGTTGATCCGGACGATGAACATCTGGCTCGACGCGGACCGGCTCGACGCGCTCAACATCCCCGTGACGGCGGTGCGTGACGCGATCGAGGCGCAGAACGCGAGCATCCCCGGCGGCAATGTCTCGTCGTTCGAGCGTGAGTACTCGCTGCGCACGGCTGCGCGGCTGCGCGACGAGGCGGACTTCGGCGATGTGGTGATCGCGACGCGAGACGGGATCCCGATCCGGGTGCGGGACGTGGGGCACGCGGAGGACGGAACGGCGGAGCAGCGGACGCTGGCGCGACTGAACGGCGAGCCGACGGTGACGCTGGAGATCTATCGCCAGTCGGGCGCGAACACGGTCGAGGTGATCGAGGACGTGAAGAAGAACCTCGCCGCGCTGCGTTCGGAGCTGCCGGCGGATATCCGTGCGGAGGTGATCCTCGACCAGTCGAACTACATCTATGCCGCGCTGAAGGAGATCAATCTCCATCTGGTGCTGGGGAGCATCTTCGCGAGCGTGGTGGTGCTGGCGTTCATGCGGAACTGGCGATCGACGCTGATCGCGGCGGTCGCGATCCCGACTTCGATCATCGCGACGTTCGCGGTGATGGACGCGCTGGACTTCACGCTGAACGCGATCACGATGCTGGCGCTGGTGCTGATGGTCGGCGTGGTGATCGACGACGCGATCGTTGTGCTGGAGAACATCTACCGGTTCATCGAGGAGAAGGGGATGAGCCCGGTCGCGGCGGCGATCGAGGGGACGCGGGAGATCGGACTCGCGGTGCTGGCGACGACGCTGTCGCTGGTCGTGATTTTCGTGCCGGTCTCGTTCATGTCCTCGGTGGCCGGGCGGTTCCTCTACCAGTTCGGGATCACCGCTGCGGTGGCGGTGCTGGTCTCGCTCTTTGTCTCCTTCACGCTGACGCCGATGATGGCGTCGAGGATGCTGCGTGCGCCGAAGGCGGGGGCTCATGGGACAACCCCCGTGTCGAGGGGCGGTTTCTATCGGCTGATCGATCGGGCGTACTCGGCGATGATCCGCTGGTCGATGCGTCACCGGCTGATCGTGTTGGCCGGCGCAATCCTGATCTCTCTGACATCGATCCCGATGCTCGGGATTGTCGGGCGCGAGTTCGTGCCTTCGGATGTTGATGAGGCCGAGTTCACCGTCTCGGTCACTGCGCCCGAGGGGACGAGCGTCGGGGCGATGCAGGCGGCGATGCTGGACGTCGAGAACGTGATCCGCGCCGTGCCGGGCGTGACCGACACGCTCGTCACCTCGGGCGGCTTCACGGGCTCGCAGATCAACTCCGCCAGCGTCTACGTGCGGATCGAACCCCACAAGCAGCGACTCTTCTCGTTCTCGCGTCTGATTGAATCGACGCTCCGTGGCGCGCCGCTCGACGCATTCCGAGGCAACTACAAGCAGGCAGACGTCATGAACCGGATCGACTCGGAGCTCAAGCAGTTCCGAGAGCTGCGCTGCCAGGTCAGGAACTTCCAGGCGTTCAACCTCGGCGGCGGGCCGTTCGACGTCAACTTCATCATCAGGGGCGCGGAGCTCTCGAAGCTCTTTGAGTATGGCGAGCGTCTGCGCGACCAGTCCATCGAGGCGGGCGGATTCCGCGGCCTTGACACGTCGCTCCGGCTCAACAAGCCGGAGCTACGAGTCTCGATCGATCGCGACCGCGCTGCGGACCTGGGCGTCGCGGCCAGGGACATCGGGACCGCGCTGCGCCTCATGGTCGGCGGCGCGGAGGAGGTCACGCGATTCCTCGATCCCGCGACGAATGAGCAGTACGACGTGCGTCTTCGCCTCGTGGAGGATGACCGGAGCCGCCCCGAGCTGATCGACACGCTGAAGCTGCCCCGCGAGGGAGGGGGCCTGGTCGAGGTGTCGAGCGTTGCGTCGATCACGCCGACGCTCGCGCCCTCGCGGATCGACAGACTCGATCGCCAGCGGATCATCGCTGTGCGGGGCGGCGTGGCGCCGGGTTACGCGCTCGGCGATCGCCTGGAGGTGATGCAGCGTCTGGCCAAGGACATGAACATGCCGCCGGGGTACTCGGTGTCGCTGACGGGTCGCAGCCGCGAGCTGGAGCGGACGTTCCGTGAGTTCGGCTTTGCGTTCCTGTTGTCGATCGTCTTCATGTACTTGATCCTGGCGTCACAGTTTGAGTCTCTGACGCACCCGCTGACGATCCTGCTCTCGCTGCCGCTGTCCGTGCCGTTCGCGCTGGGGTCGTTGTATCTGACGGGCGGGACGCTGAACATGTTCAGCGCGCTGGGGATCCTGGTGCTGTTCGGCGTTGTGAAGAAGAACGCGATCCTGCAGATCGATCACATGAACGGGCTTCGCCGGACGGGGATGCCCCGCGCCGAGGCGATCCTTCTGGCCAATCGCGATCGCCTTCGCCCCATCCTGATGACGACGCTCTCGCTGGTTGCGGGGATGCTTCCGCTGGCGTTGGGGACGGGTCCGGGCGCGGAGGAACGGCGCGCCGTCGCGGTGGTTGTCATCGGAGGTCAGTCGCTTTGTCTGCTCCTGACGCTGATCGTGACGCCGGTCGCGTACTCGCTGTTTGATGATCTGGGCCGGATCTTCAAGAGAACACGCTCCGAGTCTGCGCCAGCTTCCTGAGACGGACCGAACGCGCCCGCCTCGGCCGAACAACGCGAGCGGCCTGGGGCATTGCGGCCCTTCCAGAATCCGAATCGGCCTCTGTGTTGCGTCGATATCCGGTGAGGATACCGGTTCCGGAGACCGTTTCGGTGATAGGGCGGAACCTCCGCCGAACGCCCGCCGAAACAAACGTCAGCCGATCGGCTTTGCGGAGAGACCTCATGCAGAAGATGCCTTCTCGTTCTCGTGCCCGTGCTGTCGCTGCCATCTTCCATGCCGCGGCTGCGGCTGGGCGTGTTGTGGTGGGTTTCGCGGCTGTCGTCGGATCCATGTCGGCGTTGACCCTCGCGACGGGGTGCTCGGCGACGCGTTCATCCGATCCGGTGGCCCTGACCTCGCTGTATCCGGACCACGCGGTGAAGCCAGAGGGCGTGATCGTCGAGCAGAAGAAGAAGCTCGGTCCGCCGCCCCCTGGACACCCGAAGATCGTCGGCGAGCCGGTGCCGAATTGGACGTGGGAGTCGCAGTTCGAGCGTTCGTCGTATCCGTTGAACTGGACGTTTGTCGGTCCATCCGCGATCCCGTCCGAGTACTGGTCTGGGAACACGAAGGCATCCGGGCGCGTGATCTCGATCGCGCCGCACCCGACGGACCCGAACACGTGCTACGCGGCTTCGGCCTCGGGCGGCCTGTGGAAGACGACCAACGGCGGGACGTCGTGGTTTCCGTTGACGGACCAGCTCTCGATCCTGAACAGCGGCTATGTCGTTGTTGATCCGGTCAACCACGAGCGAGTGTACTACGGAACGGGTGAGTACTGGACGAGTTCGAACGGCGACGGTCTTTTCCGCTCCGACGATGGCGGGGCCACATGGACGCAGCTCGCGAACGCGTCGCAGGTCGGGACGCGTATTACCGGGATCGCGATCAACCCGAACAACACCGCGATCATCCACCTGACGAGCAATGCAGGGACATACATCTCGTTCAACTCCGGGAGCACCTGGTCGCAGCGTTTGAGTGGCGCGTGCCCTTCGCTGGCGCTCGATCCGATCAATCCGAACAACGTGCTCGTTGGCCGCCACGGCCAGGGCGTGTACAAGTCCATCGACGGCGGGCTTACATACACGAAGCTGGGGGGCGGGCTTCCGACGACGAGCATCGGGATGGTGCTGGTGGATCTGTGCCGCTCCAGCCCGGACGACATGTACACGGCGATCGTTGGTTCGGGCGGGTCTGTGAACGGCGTCTTCCGTTCGACGGACGGCGGCGCGACGTGGGTCAAGAAGACCGCGACACCGAACTTCTGCTCGCCTCAGTGCTGGTACGACATCTACCTCGCGGTCGATCCGAACGATCCTGAGGTTGTGTACCTGGGCGGGGTCGATCCGCGGTACGCGGTCGCGGGCGTGCTCAAGTCGGTCAACGGCGGCAACTCGTGGACCGAGATCTCGCAGTTCTCGGGTGGGACGCTGCATCCGGATCACCACACGCTGGTGTTCGGGCCGGGCAACACGATCTGGGAGGGCAACGACGGCGGCGTGTGGAAGTCCACCAACGGCGGGGCATCCTGGATCAACTGCAACAACGGGCTAGGCACGGCGCAGCTCTACACGATCGCGCTGCACCCGGCGTTCCCCGACCGGATGCTGGGAGGAACGCAGGACAACGGCACGCCCGAGCGTGTGAGCGCATCGACCGAGTGGCCCCAGCTCCAGGCGGGCGACGGCGGCTTCTCGGCGTTCGATTACTCCAGCTCGACACGCAGGTACACGACGTATGTGTATCTCTCGATCTATCGCTGGACGAACTCGAGCAGCCGCAACATCACCGGGCCGTGGGGGAGCGATTCGACGAACTGGATCAGCCCGCTGGTGATCGACCCTGTGACGCCCTCAACGCTGTACGCCGGCACGAACAGGGTCTGGCGCACAACCAACGCCACGGTCACGACACCGAGCTGGACGGCGATCAGCACGAACTCGGTCGCGAACGGCGGGACGCTCAATACGATCGCGGTTGCGCCTTCCAACAACAGCGTGATCTACACGGGGTCTTCGAACGGGCGGATCTCGTACACCTCGAACCTCTCGACGTGGAGCACGCGATCCACCGGCCTCCCCACCTCGGGCGTGAGCGACATCATCATCAACCCGAGCAATGCCGCGGAGGCGTTCGCATCGTTCTATTCATCCACGGGCGGCAGGATCTTCCGCACGGTGGACTCGGGCCTGACCTGGACGGCCGTGGGCTCGAACCTTCCCTCGGGCGTCGTGCCCCGAGCACTCGAGGTCGATTTCGCGTTCGACCCGCGGGCGATCTACGCGGGCGCGGGCGCGGGAATCTATCACTCACTTGACGGCGGCGCGACGTGGATGAAGAACAACGCCACGTTCCCGAACGCCAACGTCGGCGATATCGCGATCGACCATGCGCGGCGGCGGATCGTCGTTGCCACCTACGGGCGGGGGGCGTGGATGTCGAACCTGCCGAGCCCGTGCCCCGCCGATTACAACGGCGACACCGTGCAGGATGTCGTTGACTTCCTCGACTTCCTGGATGACTTCGGCGCGTGCGAGCAGCAGCCGGCACCGTGCGGCACGAACTCCAACGCCGACTACAACGGCGACACGATCATCGACATCCTCGATTTCCTCGACTTCATCGACGCCTTCGGCCAGGGTTGCCCCTGATCGAGACGACTGACTCGGCAACAACCAGCACCTTCCGAGCGCGGACCCCCACGGGTCCGCGTTTCTCTTTCGATGAAGGGTGGTGGACGGACGCTCCGGGCCAGACGGCAGTACGATGGAGCATGCGCAGACAGATCCATGCCGCGATTCTGGTGCTGAGTGTCACGCTTCTCGCCGGGGCGGCTCCGGCATCTGAGCCGGAACCCATCGAGGCGCCGATTCCGAAGAAGCTGCTGTTCATCGGTATCGATGGAGTCCGCCCGGATGCCCTTGAGGTGGCAGAGACGCACGCGCTCGCACGACTCAGAACGCAGGGGGCGTATGCCGCGGATGCGCAGTGCGAGGATCTGACGTTCAGCGGACCGAACTGGTCAACGATTCTGCACGGCGTGCATCGTGACAGGCACAACGTGACGACGAACGACTATCGCCGTGCTCGCATCGAGCATCACCCCGATCTTTTCGCGCGGCTCGAGGCCTTCAACCCGAACCTCAATACAGCCAGACTTGTGACGTGGGATGCGATCCAGAAGTTCCAACCCACGGGCGCGGATCTTGCGATCTACCACGATTACCAGGAGAACGGGGACGAGCTCGTCACGGACGACGCGGCCCTGCTGATGCGCGGGGAGCACCCCGACCAACCCGTCAACGCAAACGGTTCGAGTGACATCGACGCGATCTTTCTCTATCTGGGCGATGTCGACGTGGCGGGTCACGCGCACGGCTTCGATCCGTCACGACGCCTGTATCTCGACGCGATCACGCGTGCCGATCGACAGGTCGGGCGTGTGATCGACGCGATGATGTCCAGGCCGAACTACGCGAACGAGTCGTGGCTCGTCATCGTGACAACGGATCACGGGGGCTCGATCGACGGCGAGCACGCGGGGGGAACGTTCGAGAAACGCACGATCCCGTTCATCGTCTGGTCGAGTGATGCCACGGTGATTCCGCATCGCATCTTTCCGAACCCGAAGAACGTGGACGGCGTCAAGACCGCCCTCGCCCACATGGGCCTTCCGCCGGAATCGCTCACCGACCTCGACGGGAACATCGTCGGGCTCGCGCCGAGCTCGCCACCTCAAGCCGCATTCGGCACGAACCTGATCTACAACGGCGATGCCGAGGATGACAGAGGGTTCGATTCATCCGAGCTCGACCAGGCGATCAGCGGCTGGATCGACCCCGGGCCGCTGGGCTTCACGGTCATCCGATACGGCGCGCCGGGCTTTCCCGATGCGCAGACAGTCGGCCCTGCCGAACGCGGGCGGAACTTTTTCTGCGCCGGTGCAAGCGAGGAGTCGTCGCTCTCTCAGATGATCGATCTCGCGCCTCTGCGTGAGCAGATCTCAACCGGCAATGTGCGCTACATGCTGGACGGGTGGCTCGGCGGGTTCGAGCAGCAGGAGGACTCTGTCGAGGTCGTCGTGATCTCGTACGCGCGGGACGGGCGAGAGATCGCACGCACCTCGATCGGGCCGGTCCCCGCATCGGAGCGAGGCGGCACCGCGTTCGTCCAGCGAAGCGCCAGAGGGCTACTCCACCCTGATGCGGAGCGGCTTGAGGTCCGGCTCGTCGGCCGACGCGCAGAGGGCGTGAGCAACGACGGATACGCCGACAATCTCTCCCTTCTCCTGGTGCCCCCGCGCTGAACCCGCTCCCACGTTCGGCGCGGCGGGTGAACATGGGTAACCATGGATGGTCATGGTGTGCGACGATTCTGGCCATCGGTTCGAAGATCGTGTTGAGTCAGACGGCCCTTTCTTGGTACGTTGGTGGTTCCTGGAGGTCCTTCGCATGTCCCACTCTCACGCGTTTGCGCTTGTCGTTGCTATCTCTTTGTCCGGAGCCGTCGCGGCACAGGATTGGACGAATGCCGGCGGCAACGCCGCGCGGAACGGCATGACGAACCAGCGCGGCCCCGACAGCGCGACGACGATCTGGACGACGGCTCCGAGTTCGATCATCGCGTGGCAACCCGTTTCCGATGGATCGACGGTCTATGCCGTCCGCCAGACGGGATTTCCTCCTGAGCCCTCCTCGAATCTCTCGCCGATCTTCGCCTTCGACGTCGGGACCGGCGCGCAGCGCTGGCGGAAGGACATCCCCTTCCTGACAGGGCAATGGACAACATGGGTCGCGGGAGTGAAGAACGGGCGTCTGTACGCCTCTCGCTCCGGAAACGGGGCGAGCGTCAACGCGAAGGTGTTCTGCCTCGACTCAGCGACTGGCGCGGAACTCTGGCAGTCACAAGACACCGTGAACGCGGGACCTTACGACGGCGTGGTCTTCGCGGACAACGGCGACCCGATCATCGCGGACTTCAACCGCGCCACACGCATCAACCATGCGACGGGAGCGACCGTCTGGCGGGTCAATCGAGTCTGCTCGGTCTCTTCATCGTGTGGCGGCGCGATCCACAACGGCGCGCTGTACGTCGCCGATGCCGTGGTCGGCGGGCACGCGATCAAGAAGTTCGACCTGGCGACTGGCGCGCTGCTGTACCAGTCAACCGTGATGCCGGGCTTCACGCTCCAGAACACGCCCTTCATCGGTCCCGACGGCACCATCTATCTCTCACGCACGCAGAACAATGCCGCGGTGGATTTCTTCTACGCGTTCGAGGACACGGGAGCGTCGCTCGTGCAGAAGTGGTCGGTTCCCGCGCAGTGGACGACATTCTCGGAGTATGCCGCGAATCCGAGCGACGGTTCCGTGTACATGATCGATCCCGGCCTGCTCGTGACGCGTCGCGAATCGGAGTCCGGTGCGCTCATCGCCCAGGCGGAATCACCGATCGTCAACGACGGAAGCAACACAACCGTCCGTATGGCTGTTGACCAACGCGGCAATCTCTATGTATCAAACGGCGCGTTCACGAACGGGCGCTTCTATTGCTACGACGAGAACCTGGACCTGCTCTGGTCCGTGCCCATCGCATCCATCAATATCGGCGGCCCATCCTTCGGCGAGCGGGGCACGCTGATCGTCGCCGGCACCGGCACGAACATGCGCGCCTACCGAACGTCCTGCCCTTCGGATGTCAACGAGGACGGCGAGACCGACATCCTCGACTTCCTCGATTTCCTCGATTCATTCGGCACCTGCGATGGCTCACCCGCGCCGTGCGCGGGCTCCAGCGGCGTCAGCGCGGACTACAACGGAGACACACAGGTGGACATCCTCGACTTCCTCGACTTCTTCGATGACTTCGGCGGCGGCTGCTGAGTTCGAATCCGCCCCCCACCTCACCCCCCACCTCACCCCCCCACTCACCCCCCGCAGCCCTTCCCGCTCTCTCTCACCTCCGCGATCTACTCGGCATCGGGAGCTGATACGAGGCGCATGGCGCAAACCCGAGAGTTCCGGATGAGATAGAGTGTGGGCATGGCTGACGTCGTCTTGAGCATCCAATCTCGCATCGGCGCGGCTGTCGCGTTCTGCATCGCTGCGGCTCTGCTCTTGGGTGGCTGCGCGTCGCCCAAGGCAGATCCCGTTGCGCGATCGGTCTCGGTCGCCCCGGGCCAGTACGAGGCGGCGTTCGATGCCGCACGAGAGACACTCCGCCGATATGACTTCACGCTGGACCGCGTGGACGCCCGTTCCGGCGTGATCACCGCGGGCCCGCGCTTCAGTCTCGGGCTGATGAACCCGCTCGATCCCGTGCAATCGACGGCCGAGCAGGAAGCGCGTGAACTCGGGAATCAGGAGGGGCGAAGGGTGCGGATCGTGTTCGCCCGCCCGGACGATGGCCGTGCGCACGCGATGCCGGTTGCTGTCCCGGCATCCGACGATGCGTCAGAGGCGTACGCGGAGCCACCCCCGCCCGACGGGCTGCTTGCGGATGGCTCGCTGCTCGCATCGCTCGATGATGATCTTCGCGACGAGCAGGGCGCGCTGCTCTTGCGTGTCGATGTCGTTGTCGATCGCGTCTACAGGCCGGGCAGCCGCATCGAGACGAAATCGATCCGACACTCTTCAACATATCAGGATCCCGATCTGGTCAAACGCGGCATGCAGCCGTCGTACTCGGTCTCGCGCGAGCGCGACGACCTGCTCGCGGCACGGTTGGCCGAGGATATCCGCAAACGCCTTGTATCAGGCAAGTAACTCGCGGCTTTCACCGGAGCAGGATCATGATGGTCTCGGACTCGATTACGATCAACGCCCCGCGTGAACGCGTCTTTGAGGTCTGCTCGGACATCCGCAACGCTCCGTCGCGCATCCCCGAGATCACACGCGTCGATGTGCTCGGCGATGGACCGATCGGCAAGGGGACGCGCTGGCGCGAGACTCGCATCATGTTCGGCAAGGAGCACACCGAGCTGCTCGAGATCGCGGACTTTCGCGCGCCGGAGTTCTACGCCGTGACGGCTCACAACTGCGGCACAGACTACTACACGACCTTTGACTTCAGGCCCGAGGGGCCGGACATGACGACCGTGACCTTCGCGTTCGAGGGTGTGCCGACGACGTTCATCGCGAAGCTCGCGGGCGCGATCATGGCGCCGATGATGAAGAGGGCGCTGATGAAGTGCATCGCGTCGGACCTGGCGAATCTGAAGCGTGCGTGCGAGGCGCGGGAGGACGAGTCGCGCGCTTGATACGCCGTGCGCACGCGTGACGGGTCCGGCTCGCATAGAATCTGCTGATCTATGAAATCCTGGGGCCGAAGTGGTATCGACCGGACATGCGAGGGTCGATGTGGCGCGTCGTGGAGCATGCCGGCCACGTAAAAAGCATGCACAAGTTCAGCTGCCAACAACAGCTACGCTCTGGCCGCCTAATCGCGGCTACGTTCCGTATCTGACGCCCGATGGGGTGCGGAACGAAGACATCGGGCTGGGCCAATCCTGCCGCACGCGGGGGTGAGGCCGAGATGTTTCCCGGGTGCTGTGTTCTTCGGGAGGTTTTCACTCGCCGCCCGAGGTTCGAGCTCAACAGAGTGACTACACGCGTAGAGGCATCGATCTGACTGTCCCGGCACGGGGGTTCGATTCCCCCCGGCTCCATTCTCTCATTCACACGCAAGGCGAGGAAAGTTGCGGAAACCCGCGGCAATCCGCGGCGTTCTGCGCTTCGTCGCCGAAGGCCGCGTCATTAACGCCTAAACGCCCCGATCACGCACCCCGTCACCTTCCTGATTTCACCCGACAACCCACGGACTGCAGTCCGTGGGTTCTTGTGCTCTGAGTAGATCGGCTCTCCGAGCCGATTCTTTCGTGTCGTGTCGGGTGCCATCAGTTCCCGGCCTGCTTTGAGGCCGGAACTGATGCTCTTCCTCGCCACTGGCTGCTCGCCAGCCCGCGCGATTCTCGATCCGGCGTGCCACGATCCCCTACGACTCGAACCGCACGCGGGGTGATTGCCCGCATCCTGCCTGCTCTCCATGATCCCACGAGCGGTCCATAGCCACCTCGTGTCATGCTCAACGTCACCCAGTGCTTTGAGAGCTGAGGTGGCAGGTGCTGTATCGAGTGCGGCTTCAATCCATACGTAGCGTCCAGAGTTGGCCGCGACTTCGCATGGCGTTGTCGCCCTGCTTGTCTCGCCACCGCTCGTGACGCGACGCCTGAACGTCAACCGCTTTCGCTCAACGCGTCCGGTTCGAGGGTGAACACCGGCCCACAGCAGGTCCCGAGGCGTCATGGGGCTTCCTTCTGTGGTACTCACCACGAACGCCACCCAGAGAACCGCCCGACATCGCGCCCGTGGGATTGGAGTCACCTGCGGCACCCTTCCGGGCTGACGCGGCGGTGGCGGGGGCGGGGCGGGGGCGGGGCGGGCTGACGCGGCGGGGGGTGGGGGGGGCATCTGAACGCCTCACATTCTTTTCTCGAATCCGTGTCAGGTCCGCCCCGCTGGGCTGGTATTCCTTGTGCGGGACCGGTCCCGCGGGTCATGCACACCGTCACTGGCGGCTGACCCCTGACGCCGAGGACTCGTTCAAAGGAGCGGAATGATGCGGTTGCTGACCATCTGTGGCGTTCTGGCTGGGACTTTGTTTACCGGCTCTGCGTTCGGGCAGGTCTTTCGTGCAGCCCTGTGGGGCAGTTACGCCGAACCGCCATGGGGCTGTCCCGAGATCTCGGGTTCTGCTCCCGTATTGATGTCGTGCACCACGAGGAGTGGGTGTCCGGGCTGGAACACCGGCTGGGGCTCGGCTTGGTCTCGGCCCCACGAACTCGGGCTGAACAGAACCATGTCTATCGGATACTGGATGAACTCCTGTGGCAGCGGACACTGGACCAATGGCTCCAGCAGTTGGGATGCGACGGTCATCTTCTCCGGACCGGGACCCTGGGTTCAGGTACAGGCGCAGTCTCTCTATGAGTGGGACTTCACCGATCTGACAGTGACCGGAACCCCGAGTCCAGTCCCCTGCGAGATCGGGCATTATGTGTTTGTCGCAATCGACATTATCGGCTACTCAGGCACCTCCAGGAACCAGAATCCCGTGGGTCAGCCGTGCGTCGATGGCGGGCTCGGCCCCCTCTACGAAACGGGCACGCTGACGACCGCCCCGGTCTGGATTCAGACCGGGGTTCCGGTCACGCTTCGGTTGCGGATGAATGCCAGTGTGCAGATGGGCGAGAGGTGGCCCGATGCCACCCAGACGCTTCGTTACTCCGTGCGCCATCGCTTGCCGACCACCGGCCCGATCTTCATTCTCCCGGAGGGCTATACCGCAAACTCTCCCGATCTTGGCATCGTCAACAACCGCTTTGGCCCGGTGACCATCACCGCCGCCACGCCGCAGAGCTTTCTCGATAGTCTGATATCGGTTCCCGGAGATCTGATCCTCGCAGACGATGCCGATATCGCATCCCTCTCGCTCCCCAACCTCACCAGCGTCGGCGGCGACATCATCATCACCGGCAACACCTCGCTCACCACCGTCGGCGCCCCGGCTCTCGAAGAAGTCGATGGCAGCATCGAGATCGATGGGAATCCCGCACTCGAGGTCGTGGACTTTGGGGCGCTGGGGGGCCTCGGCGGCGACGTAACAATCAGCGGCAATGGCAACCCTCAACTCGATTTCAGCTCGCTCGGAAGCCTCGGCGGCGACGTCACAATCAGCGGCAATGGCGACCCTCAACTCGATTTCAGCTCGCTCGGAAGCCTCGGCGGCGACGTCACAATCAGCGGCAATGGCGACCCTCAACTCGATTTCAGCGGGCTGGTCGGCATGAGTGGCAGCATCACAATCACCGACAACAACTCCTCCCTCCGCACCGGATCACTCTCCTTCCCCGCACTCATCTCCGTCGGCGGCGATCTGACCGTCGACACTTTCGGGCAGCCCGTGCTCGACTTTGCCAACGCCATCGTCGGCGGCAACACCCTGCTCAGCGGCATCGGCACCGGCTCCGTCGCCGCACGCACCGCCGCGGGCACCACCGACATCCTCCTCGGCGGGCTCTTCTCCACACACGCCATCGCGCTGCCCGTCGGCGCGCTGCTCGACCCCACACCCCTGACGGCCCACGCCCTTGAAGGCGAAGAACTCGATCCGGCCGAGGGCCTCGATGCCCAAGGCCAGCCCGCGACCATCGACCCGCTCGCGGGCGTGCGTTACATCTTCGGGGACGCAACCTTCACTCAGCCCGCACTCGTCCAGATCACCCTCGATGTCGAGCAGCTCGACGAGCCCCTGCGCACGGATGCCCTGGCGGCCATGGCCGCGGGGCGGCTGACCATGGCCGTCAAGGGTGATGGGGCGGGCGATGTGCATATTGCCCGCACCATCTGCCCCGAGGGCTCCGGCCCTGAGACCGATGGGTGCATCGGGATCGTGCTGTACGATGGTGAGGGGATGGTCATCCCCTGGAGCAGCGAGGATGCGCCCGCCTTCATCCAGGCCACGGCCCTGGTCACGCAGTTCTCCGGCTGGACGCTCTCGATCGTCGGTTCATCCTGCCCCGCCGATGTGAACGGGGATGGCGAGCTCGACGTGCTCGACTTCCTCGACTACCTGGACGCGTTCGGGCAGTGCGAGGGACAGCCGGTGGATTGCACGGTCTATGGTGTCAAGGCGAACTTCAACGGCGATGACATCATCGACGTGCTCGACATCCTCGACTTCTTCGACGCCTTCGGCACCGGCTGCGGCTGAGCCGGCGACGCCACGGGAGTGCTTCGGACGGGTCACCGGAGGTCCGGAACGGCCCTTGGCCTGAAGAAACGCTGATCCAGACCACACACGGACAGCCCATACGGGCGGCACACACGGACACCTGTCCGTGTGTGCTTTGTTCTTGGCGGATGCTCATCGGCTGGTCTGATCGCCGGGGTGTTCCGGGTGTCGGACCCGTGCGCCCGAGTGATCTTCCGGACGCCTGGAGCCACGCCGGCTCGTGACGGTGACGGGCTCTGGCTTTGCCCCCCCACTTTCGGTACGCTGGATTGATGCCCAAGATTCGTTCCGGCCAGACGACGCTGACTTCGGCCACGCTGGTGGGCCGATTGCGGAACGTCGATGACGAGCTGGCGTGGCGTGAGTTCGATCGGCGTTACCGCGGGCTCATCGTCGGGTTCCTGCGTTCCAGCGGGCTCCAGCTTTCGGACGCCGAGGACCTCGCCCAGACGGTTGTTTCCAAGCTCGTCTCCGGACTTCGCTCGTTCGCGTACACGCGCGAGAACGGTGGGTTTCGTGCCTATCTCTTTCGCTGCTCACGAAATACGCTCCACGACTATTTTTTGCGTCAGGCCCATAGCGCGCGATCGGTATCCCTTCGTGAAGTACACGACGAGGCGAGCGGAGGGACGAGCGATGCGGCGTGGGACCTGTTCGAGCGTGAGTGGGTCGACCACCACTACCGCATCGCCGTGCGGAGGTTCCGAGATTCGGCCAGCGATCGAGCGCTTGACATCCTCGAGGCCACCCTCGCCGGGCGCAGCACGCGATCGATCGCGGAGGAGCTCGGGATGACCGAACCGGCGGTGCACAAGGCCCAGCAGCGCATCCGCGATGAGCTTCGCGGGCTCATCGCCGAGCAGTTGCGCGATGAGGAAGATCCCGGTGTCTGACCAACCCCCAGACCCGCCCGAACAGCCCCCGGAGGCATCCGGCCCGCTCGAGCCCGATCAGGAGCGGCTCTTCGGGCTCGACTCGGACACATGGACAGATCGCCTCCGCACCGCGCTCGGCCCCCGACCCGCTCGCATCGGCCCGTATGAGGTCCTCGACGAGCTCGGGCGCGGCGGGCAGGGCGCGGTCTACAAGGCCATCCAGCCGGGGACCGGGCGTTTCGTCGCGCTCAAGTGCTTCTTCGGGCTTGATGAGAGCGGCGACCGTGAGGTCCTCGAACAGCTGACGCGGGAGGTCCAGGCCCAGTCGCGCCTGAACCATCCGAACGTCGTCGCGGTGCACTCGATCGAGCGGCACGAACGCTGCTCGATGCTCGTGATCGAGCACATCGACGGGACGCCCATCGATCAGTGGTCGGATGCTCTCTGGAGGGAGGGGGGCAGCCCCCTGCGCACGGTGCTCCACGCCTTCGCTTCGATGTGCGACGGGGTCGCCCACGCGCATCAGCGCGGGGTGATCCATCGAGACATCAAGCCGAGCAACGTGCTGGTCGACAACGGGGGCGTTCCCAAGATACTCGACTTCGGGATCGCCAAGCTGCAGGACGATCGGGCCGGACACGCCGACGGTGACGAAGCCGCGGCGGTCGCCGCGAACTCATTCTCGGGCACGCCCGCGTACGCAGCGCCGGAGCAGTTCGTCCCGGGCGGCACGATCGACACACGCACCGACGTGTATGCCCTGGGCATGCTTCTTTATCGGATGCTTGCGGGCGTGCATGCTCACGCGCCGCGGCCCGGCGCGATGCCCGAGCGGGGAACGATCGTTCCGGCTTCAACGCTGCGTGCCGGAGTGCCGCGGGATGCCGACTGGATCATCCGCAAGGCGACGCATGGCCACCCGGATCAGCGATACTCCAGCGCGGACGCCCTCGCGGCGGATGTGCGCCGGCTGATGGAAGGACGGGTCGTACTCGCGCATCCGCCGAGCATGGGGTATGTGATGTGCAGGGCGGTCGCGCTCCGGCCGAAGCTGAGCGCGGGCGTCGTCACCGGCGTGGTTGCGATCCTGACGCTCGGCGCCGTGTCGATGGTGCAGGCCGTGCGTCTCACCGAGCGTTCGCGTGATCTCACGAACGCGTTGGGCGATGCCACCGAGGCGCGCGACCTCGCGATCGCGGCGCAGGGGCGTCAACGCGAGCTGCTGGGCCTGGTCGTGGGTGCCGCGATGGGTGCCGCGCAGGACACGCACTTCATCACGACCACCGACGTGTCGCCGACCGAAGCGCTGGCACGGGTGGTGAACGCGCTTTCGGAGAGCGATCCCGACGATGTCCGCGTCGAGCTGCTCATGCGCTACGGGTTCCTGCTCTTCGAGGCCAGGAGGCACGCCCAGGCCCACGAGCAGTTCGCTCAAGCACTCGCCATCTCCGAGCGGATCGACGAGCCATCCAGCGAGCGCACCGTCCGCATCACGCAGCGATGCGCCAGCGCGCTCGCGGGGCTGAACCGGCGTGCCGAGGCGCTCGATCTGATCACCCGCGCCATCGAGCGGGCGGGTGAGCACGGGGACTCGCCCTATCCGGTCGGGCTGTGGTGGTTGCGGATGCGCTTCATGGAGGAGCTCGGGATGCCCACGGAGCAGATCCTCGCGTGCGCGATCGAGTTCATCGCACGGACAGATCACTACCCGCATCGACCGTCCGAGCGCGCCCGGGCGCGCGAGGAATCCGCCGGGATACTCGGACCACGCGGAGAACTCCGGCGCGCGGAGCGGTGGTATCGCGAAGCGCTCGCCATCGCCGGTGATGCCAAGCTCGGCGGACAAGATCATTCACGATTCAACGCGGCCATCGCCTTGCTCTTTGCACGACAGGGACGATGGGAGGAGGCCGAACACCATATCCGATCCGCCGCCGACTACCGCATGCGCATCGAGACCGCGCACGGTTGGCGCGGGCACCGCTTCACGCGCCTCCATGCCGAGGTGCTGCTCCAGCTCGGGCGATTTGGCGAGTCCGCCGCGCGATGGGAGCAGGCGCTGATCCGCCCGATGGCAGCGGACAAGCGGGACGAGCGCGAGATCGCCATCATCCGCTTCCGGCTGGGCACGGCCCGTCTGTTGGTGGGCGAGGTTGATGCGGCTCGGAACGAACTCGCCCGCGCACTGTCAAAGGGACGAACCCTCCGCACTGACGACCCGGAGATCGCGGAGACCCTCGCCCGCGTCGAGGCCGCCCTGCTCGGCTCACGCGGCGTGCTCAACGCGGACGTTGAGATCGCGCTCGGCGAGCACGCGTGGATGATGCGTCACGAGTGGTTTACCCCTGTGCCGGACACGAGCTCGCCACCGCCGTGACCCGCCGCGGCTGTTCGTGTGTGCGATGCGCTGTCGCGCTTCGGGTAGGGAGTCGGCGTCGCGACTCCCACTCCTGTGAGCTTGCTCACCATGAGCGCGGGACGTGCCGGTCCGATGGCGATCCGGCGGCCCGCTCGGCTCGATCGGATCCATCGGATCCATCGGATCCATCCTGGGAGTTCTCACGCGGGAGCATGCCAGAGTGTATCGGCAGACGCGGGTGCCGCGTGAAGGGATGGGCTCACCGCGACGAAGCCGCGGCAACAGCTTGGTCGTCCCACCCGCCCCCAAGGGCCTTGTAGATCGCGACAAGACTGGTTGCCTCTTCGGCGGCGCTCTCGGCGAGCTGGTCCTGAAGCAGAAACAGGGCCCTCTGAGAGTCGAGCACGTTCAGGAAGTCCGTCAGGCCGCGTGTCCAAAGATCCTGTGAGAGTTCGACCGCCGTCGCGCTCGCGAGCATCGCGCGTGTGAGAGACTCCCGTCGCTCACGCACGCGGGCGTACGAGACCAGCGCGTTGGCAACTTCCTCGTAGGCGAGGAGCACGGTTCTCTCGTAGGCGATCAGTGCCTGTTCCTGGCGCGCCTCGTTGACACGGATCGTCGAGCGAACACGACCTGCTGTGAAGATCGGCCAACGCACCGCAAGCGGACCCACGCTCCAGGTGCGGCTGCTCGCGTCGAACAGCGTGTCCAGGTCCTCGCTCTGGACGCCGAAACTCCCGGTGAGGGTGAAGCGCGGATACAGATCGGCGGTCGCGACCCCGACGCGCGCGGTCGCCGCGGCCAGCTCCCGCTCCACGCGCCGGATATCCGGGCGCCTGCGGAGGAGCTCGGCGGGGAGGCCGATCTGCACCAGCTCGGGCGAGGGCGGGACCTGTGCCGACCCGAGTTGATCGCCAAGCGTCCCCGGCTGCTGGCCGAGCAGAACATCCAGCCGATGTGATGCACGCCTGACCTGCGCCATGAGAACGGGAATCTGCGAGCGCGTCGATTCGAGCTGTGTGGTCGCCTGAGAGACCTGGAGCTCCGTGCCGAGCCCCGCGCCAAGGCGATCCTGCGAGAGTTCGAGCGTCTCTTGCTGAGTCCTCACGTTCTGGTTGGCGATCTCAAGGCGCGTTTGTGAGGCGCGAAGTTCCATGTACGTCCGCGCGACCTCCGCCACCAGGATGACCCGCACATCACGCTCGGATTCGAGCGAAGCCGCAAGATCCGCGTCGGCGGCCTCGACCGATCGACGCACGCGCCCGAAGACATCGATCTCCCATGCGGCATCGAAGCCCGCGTCGTAGAGATCATTCTCCTGGCCCGCACTGTTGGAGCCGCCCCCCCCACTCCCACCCCCACTCCCGCCGTTTCCGAACGCGTTCTCGCTGTCGCGAGAGTAAGAGGCCGATGCGCCGGCGTTGATGGTCGGGAACTGGTCCGATGCCGCGACGCCTCGCAGAGCCCTTGCCTCACGGACTCGGGCCGCCGCCTGGCGAAGATCGAGGTTCCCTTCAAGGGCGCGGACGACGAGCTCGTTCAGCGTGGGATCCTCAAAGCGAGCCCACCATGTGCGCAGGTCCGGCTCGGCTTCCGCAAGCGTTCCGGCGGGCGACTCTGGCCATGTGCCGGGTGCGAGCGTCACCGGCTCGGCGTGATTCGGACCGACCGTGCAGCCGTTGAGCAGGCACAAGCCGAGAAGGGCGGATGTCCATGCGAGTTTCATCGATTGGCCTCTGATCGTGATCTGATCGTGCATCTCGTGCATGTTGAAGAGCCGACTTCGCTTCGGATCATGCGGACGCCAGAGAACCCGACCCGGGCGAACCCGGACCGGCAGACACCGGCCCGATTCCGCTGCCACCCGATGAGTGGGCGAGCGCTGGGGCATCGCCTGCTCCGGCTGTTGTCGGGGTATCCGGTGCGTGGCTTGGCTTGCGCCGTGCCGCGAGCAGGACGTAGATGGATGGAACAACAAACAGTGTGAAGACAGTCGAGATCGCCATGCCGCTGACCAGCACAATACCGATGCTGTTGCGCGCCTCTGCGCCCGCGCCGGAGACCAGCACGAGCGGGAAGTGCCCGAAGATCGTCGCGGCGGATGTCATCAGGATCGGACGAAGGCGCGTCCCCGCGGCCTGGCGCACCGCGTCCCGCTTCGACAGCCCCTGCTCCTGCAGGTGGTTCGCAAACTCAACGATCAGGATGCCGTTCTTCGCGACCAGCCCGACCAGCGTGATCAGGCCGACCTGCGAATAGATGTTCACCGTGGTGATGCCCGTGGCCGTGAACACGAGCGCGCCGGTCAGTGCCAGCGGCACCGAGCCGAAGAGCACGATAAACGGATCACGGAAACTCCCGAACTGTGCCGCGAGCACCAGATAAATGATGCCAACCGCAAACCCCAGCGTCGAGACGAGCGTCGCGCCCTCCGTGCGCATCTGGCGGCTCTCGCCGGCGTAGTCAATCGCGTAGCCGGGCGGCACGATCTCTCGGGCGGCCTGCTCCAGCGCGCTCAGGGCCTCTTCCTTCGTCACGCCGGGCGCAACGACGCCATAGATCTTCGCGCTGTTGCGCTGCTGGAATCGGGTGAGCACGCGGGGCACCGCCTCTGTCCGCAGCGTCACGAGGGAGCGGAGCGTGACGCTCCCGCCGTCGCGTGTGCGGACCTTCCACTGCAACACCTGCTCGGGTATCTGCCGGAGCTCGTCCCCCACCTGCGGGATCACCTTGTACGAACGCCCCTCGTAGTTGAATCGATTGACATACCCGCCCGCGAGAAGCACGGAAAGGTCGCGACCGACGTCGGCAAGATCCAGCCCCAGATCGGCGACCTTCTTGCGATCGATCTCGATCCGAGTCTGAGGCAGATCGATCTTGAGATCGGAGTCAACATAGACGAACTTCCCGGAGCCGTACCCCGCGCCGATGATCTGGTTGACAATCGGCTCCATCTCGGGCGCCTCGGCCCCGCTCGTAATCATCAACTCAACATCGAACTGGCCGGCGCCGGGAAGTGGCGCGGGGCGAACGGCGATCGATCGGAGCTCCTCGATCATCATGAGCTTGCCGATGACCTCGCCCTGGATCGGCTCGGTCGTTCGATCACGCTCGTGCCAGTCGATCGTCTGGATCCCGCCGAATCCGCCTCCCATCGCGAGTTCCGCGACCTGGAAGAAGAACTTCGCCTCGGGGACGGACATGAAGGCGTCGGCAACCTTGGAGAACCCTCGCACGGTGTAGTCGAGCGTTGCATCGGGCGCGGTCTGCACAACTGCGAAGACGATCCCCTCGTCTTCCGTCGGCGCAAGCTCCTTCTTTGACCTTGTGTAGAGAGACGGTGCGAGCGCGCAGATCGCGATCGAGGCGATCACCACGGCCCACCACGCCCGCAGCACAACGCCAAGCACGCGCTCGTACACACTCCGGATTCCCGCGAACACCCTGTTCACTGCCCGGGTCATTCGCCCCTCTTTGCCCCCCGGCGGGATCATCCACGACGAGAGCACGGGCGAGAGCGTCACCGCCACAATCCCTGAGATCACGACCGCCGTCGCGAGCGTGAAGGCGAACTCGCGGAAGAGCATGCCCGTCAGCCCGCTCTGGAACCCGATCGGGGCGTACACCGCCGCGAGCGTGATGGTCATGGAGACCACTGGCGCCGCCAGCTCCCTCGCGCCGATCAATGCCGCCTCGAACCTGGCCTTCCCCGCGCGGATGTGCCGCTCCACGTTCTCGACCATCACGATCGCGTCGTCCACGACCAGGCCGACCGACAACACGATCGCGAGGATCGTGAGCAGGTTCAGCGAGAATCCGAACAGCAGGATCGCGATGCAGGATCCGACCAGCGACACGGGCATCGCGAACAGCGGAACGATCACCGTCCGGATGCTCCCCATGAAGAGAAAGACCACCAGAGCCACGATCGCCACCGTCTCGACCAGCGTCTTGGTGATCTCCTTGATCGCGTTCTCCATGTAATAGGTGCCGTCGTACGCCAGCGTCATCTCGATGCCGGCCGGAAGCGTCGGACGGACCTCCTCGATCCGCTTCTTCAGCAGGCGCGCCACATCCAGCTCGTTCGCTCGGGGAAGCGGCCACACCGAGAGCCAGATCGCGGGGGTGCCGTTGAAGCCCGCCTGCCCCGTCGGCTCCTCGCTCCCCAGTTCCACCTTCGAGATATCGCCCAGTCGCACCAGCGTCCCCTCGCGCTCGCGCACGATCAGGTCGCGAAACTCCGAGACGGCCTTCAGGTCCGTGTCGGTCAGCAGATCGATCTGCACGTCGCGGCTCTTGGTGCGCCCCACCGCCGCGAGGAAGTTGTTCCGGCCGAGCGCGTCCCACACCTCGCTGGGCGAGATGTCGAAGCTCTCCATCTTGTCGGTGTCGAGCCAGACACGCATCGCCAGCTCGCGCGAGCCCTCGACGGCAACACGCTGCACCCCCGCGATCGTCTGGAACTCCGGCTGGACCTCCCGGATCAGAAAGTCGTTCAGCTGCACAAGACTCATCTGCTCGCTCGTGAACGAGATATAGAACGTCGCGTAGGGCTTGTCCGTCCGCTGGATGTCGACCGCGGGCGCCTCGGCATCCGCGGGCAGGCGGCTGCGCACCTGGTTCAGACGAGCGCTGATCTCCGCCAAAGCGTCGTTGCTGTCATGGTTCAGACGCAATCGCACCGTGACCGTGCTCACGCCCGCGCGGCTCGAACTCTCGATGTAATCGATCCCATCGATCGCCGACACCGCCTGCTCGATCGGCGTCGTGATGAAGCCGCGCACCGTCTCCGCGCTCGCACCGACGTACACCGTCGTGATGACGATCGCGCTCGACTCCAGGCGCGGATACTGCCTGACCGCCAGCGCGTCGATCGATCTCCATCCCACCGCAAGGATGATCAGATTGATCACGATCGCCAGAACCGGCTTCTTGATGAAAATGTCCGTGAATGATCGCACGCGATACTCCCGCGCCGACACGCGGCGCCGCTCCCCGCATCCAGACCCGACCAACTCCGCTGCTCACACCACAATCGACGCGCTCCGAGTCTTCACGACTTCTCGGGGCCGTGCTGCCCGTCGGCTGTCGTCGCGCCGCCCGATGCCGGCGATGACCCGCCCGCGCGGTCGCTCCCTGCTCCGGCTCCTCGGGGCCCACCCCCCGGCCCGCCCCCCGGCTGCCCTGAAACCACCTTCACGCCGTCGCGCAGCTTGAACGAGCCGGCCGCCGCGATGCGCTCTCCCGGCTTCAGGCCGTCGAGCACGATGACCTGTTCTCCGAGGGTCTCGCCGAGCGTGACGAAACGCTGGAACGCCCGCGTTTCGCCCGATCCATCCGCGCTGATCACGAAGACCGAGTTGCCGTACGGCGCACGCCTGATCGCAACGCTCGGGACCACGACGTGCTCCGAGGGCGCATCGATGGGCACTCTCACCTGCACGAACATCCCCGGCACCAGCGCGCCCCTCGAGTTGTCAACGATCGCGCGGATCCGCAGGTTGCGCGTGCTGTTGTTCACCGTCGCGTCCACGGCAACGACCTCGATCCTTGCGGGCTCTGGCCCGAGCATCGCGCCGGAGGCCATCACCACCGTGCCGACCCTCGCCCGCTCCGCGTACTCCTGCGGAACCGCGAAATCGAGATAGATCGTGTCGCTCAGTTCCTGCAAACCGACAATGTCCGTGCCCTCTGCCAGATACTGGCCCTCGTGGACCGTGCGCATCCCCGCCCGTGCGCGGAACGGTGCGCGAATCGTGAGCTTCTCTATCCGGGACTCGACCTGCGCCACCCGTGCGCGGGCCTGATCCGCCTCGGCAACCCAGCGGGCACGCGCCGCCCGAGCCGCGTCGAGGCGTGATCGCGCGCGATCAAGTTCCACCTCCGCGATCGCACGCGACTGCACCGCCGAGAGCCGCTGAAGCTCAACTTCCGCCAGCGCGATCTCGGTGTCACCCTGCTCGATGCTCGCTTCCGCAACGCGCACCGAGGCCAGAGCCGCCTCCAGGTCCGCCCGATCTGTCGCGTCGTCCTGCCTCACCAGCACCTGGCCCGCCTCGACCACCTCGCCGGAGTCGAACCCGACCTCGAGCACGCGAGCCGCCAGCTCGTTCCGCACCATCACCGACCGCATCGCAAAGACCGTCCCCACCATGTCCGCTGTCGGCTGAAAGGTCGTCACGCCCGCTTCGACGATCTGGGCCGCCTCGAACGGCTCAAACACCGGAGCACCGGCCTCACCACCCCTCTCGCGCCCCTTGACCGCAGCGATCGCGCCCGCCACAGCAACCGCTGCAACAACCACAACCGTTGTACCGACAATCCACTTGCGATTCATGCGTCGTTCCTCCCGTCAGCGTTGCCGGACACGTCGTCCGTGTCGATCGAGCCGCATACCAGACGCTCGACCACCTTCCGGACCAGATCCATCAGCGTCTTGTCCACCGTCGTCAGGCCGAGCACCCTGTAGAGCCAGAGCCCATCCATCGCGGCGATCACCGTCTCCCCCACGCCTTCGGGCAGACCGTCCTTCGACAGCCGCTCGCGGATCTCGCTGTACACCGCCCGCATGGGTTGGATGAGCGCGGGGTTCTGCGCGAGTGCCGCGAACGCCGCGCACGATCCACGCTGGCACTGCTCCGTCCAAGAGTCCGGATCCTTCAGGTGGCTCAGCATGGAGCGGGCCATCCGCCCAGGACCCTCAGGAGTTGCCGCATACGCCTCGTTCATGTGCTCACGCCACTGATCCGCGCAGCGAACCACCATCGCCTCGATCAGCTTGTCCTTGTTCGGAAAGTGGTGAAGCAAGCCGCCCTTGCTCATGCCGGCATCCGCGGCAACGGCTTCGAGCGTGAGATTCGCGATCCCCTGGCGAACGACAACGGCCTCGGCCGCGTCGAGCACCCGGTCACGCAATGCGACGAATGAACTCTGCTGCATCCCAAACACTACCGTCCAGACGGTCGGTTTCTACCGTCCAGACGGTATTTGGGGTTTCTTCACTACACGTTTGTATTATGATAGGTTTCCGATGGTCTATTCACACCAGCGCCTGGCGCGACCCGCATGAGACTGCCGCGGCACACACGTCCTCATTCGCCACAAGTCTCTATGTGATCCACACTTGAGGATCACGGCCCACGCCGGGCCTCAATACCCCTTGCCGGGGATCAGGCCCGCGTGGATCTCGTTCGCAGGCCAGCCGGTCCACTCAACAAACCGGCGGCGGAGGTCCGCGCTGATCTCCTCAGCTGACAGCCCGCTCCCCCGGTAGTCCAAGGGTTGCTTGAAGGTCAGTTTCGAGCTGCTGGGACGCCAGAGCGAGGCCCACGCCGGGTCCACCTGGGGCGTTCCTTCGATGATCACCGGCAGGACGATCGCTTCGGACTTCTTGATGATCAACCCGACGCCGCGCAGGAACGGCAGAATCTGGCGTTCCGGTCGCTCGATCGCCCCCTCAGGAAAGATGCCGAGCACGCCCCCGTGCCCATCGTCACCTTCACGAACATGGCGGATCGCCTCTCGGGTCGCGGGCAGCTCGTTGCCGCGTGGGATCGAGATGATCCGCGCCCAGGTCCAGAACCATTCGAACGATGGCAGGCGCATGTCCATCGCCATGATCCATCGGATCTCGAACGGACAGACGACCTGGATCAAGACCGGATCCACCCCAGCCGTGTGGTTCGCGATGATGATCAGAGAACCCGGATGCTTCTCCCGCGGGACGTGCGGCATCCCCTCCACCCGAAGACCATGCACGACACGCGCATACAGCGATGCCAGCTTGACAAACAAGCCCGTCTCGATATCCCCGCGCGGATTGTCCCTCAACCAGCGGGCTAGAAGACCAAGCCCGAGGAGAACCCCAAGAACAAGGATGGAGACAACAACAAGGATCACGGTGGGCGGATGTTAGCGGCCACAAATCAAGCGTCTACAAACGCTTGTGCCAACACACGACCTTTGCGCCATATTCGGCGCACGCCCCCACTTGGAAGGGTCTTGGCAGGGTCTTCGGTGTAGCATCAGGTATGAGCGGCCTCTGGGAAGAAACCCGCGCCCGAGCCAGGAGACAGGTCGAGCCGCTGGCCGTTCGTATGCGCCCGCTATCACTGGACGAGGTTGCAGGACAGTCGCACATCCTGGGCCCCGGCAAATTGCTCAGGAGGATGCTGGAGGCGGACGTGATCACGTCGCTGATCCTCCACGGCCCCCCCGGCACCGGAAAGACCACCCTCGCCGAACTGATCGCCCGCCACACCAGGCGCCACTTCGAGCGGGAGAACGCCGCGAGCGTTGGGGTGAAGCGCATCCGCGAGATCGTCGATCAGGCCTACGCCCGCCTCGAGGACAAGAACCAGCGCACCATCCTCTTCCTTGACGAGATCCACAGGTTCACCAAGGCACAGCAGGATGTGCTCCTCGCCGATGTCGAACGAGGCACCGTCACCCTCATCGGCGCCACCACCGAGAACCCCCTCTTCGCCTGCAACTCCGCGCTTGTCAGCCGCTCGACGCTCCTGCGCCTCGAAGTGCTGACGGAAGATGAGATCACTTCAGTCCTCAGGCGCGCCATCGCCGACCCCGAGCGCGGCTATGGCAAACTGGATCTTGAGGTGACGGACGAGGCGTTGCATGTATGGGCTGTCAAGAGCGACGGGGATGCGCGGCGGGCCCTCACCGCACTGGAAGTCGCGGTACGCAGTTCCCAGCACTGGCGTGAGCCAAATCCCGAGGCACAAGACCATGTTCGAGACGCTACTCGCGATTCTACAGATGCTCAACATCGTGGAGTGGGCCAGGCGGCGCCGGGCAAAGAAGCAGCGTCGTCGCCGAGCGATGGCGCAGCGGGCAGCGCAATCACCCGCATCCTGATCGATCGCGCGGTCGCCGAAGAGTCCATCCAGCAGAAGGCGGCCGTCTACGACCAGACCGGCGACGGGCATTACGACGCCGCGAGCGCGATGATCAAATCGCTGCGGGGGAGCGACCCCGATGCCGCGCTCTACTGGATCGCCCGCATGCTCGAAGGCGGCGAGGACCCGCGCTTCATCGCCCGGCGCATGGCGATCCTCGCCAGCGAGGACATCGGCAACGCCGACCCCCGCGCCATCATGGTCGCCGCCGCCTGCTGGGAACTGGTCGAACGCATCGGCATGCCCGAGGCAAGGATCACGCTCGGCCAGTGCGCCACCTATCTCGCGCTCGCGCCCAAGAGCAACGCCAGCTATCTCGCGATCAACGCCGCGGCTGAGGATGTCAAAGAAGGCCGCACGATCCCTGTCCCCCTTTACCTCCGCGACCCCAACTCATCTCCCGTCGGCGAGGGCGTCCGCACCAAGCACGCATCGAACGAGAAGTACCAGTACTCACACGATGCGAAGGACACCCTGACGGGACAGGACTATCTCGGCGTCGAGAAGCGCTACTACGAACCGACCGAGAACGGCGCGGAGAAGGCCCTGAAAGAGCGACTGGAAGAGGTCCGCAAGCGTCGCGCGATTCGACGCGGCTGATCACAACCGCCAGCACGGCAATCGACACGTCATCTACGGCATCCCCATACGACAACGCCCCCGACACGGAGCCTGGGGCGTTGCGGATGATGCGATGAATCGCGCGTCTGCTGCTCAGCACCCGCGCCCGTATGCATCGAGGAAGTCGAGCAGGTCGAGAATATCGACGATCGTGTCGCCGTTGAAGTCGGCGCTGATCCCACCCGCGGAGCACGGCGCGGGCTGCCCCTCGCACGAACCGAAGGCGTTGATGAAGTCGAGGAAGTCGAGAACATCGAGATCAAGATCGCCGTTGACGTTCGCGGCACACGTCACGATGAATGATCCGATCACGCTCTGCCAACCCGCAGAGGTCTGATACTGCCCGATGTACCAGAAGGTCGCGTCGTCATTGGGGTCGGTCGTGATGTCGAAGTAGTCGCCCCAGCGGCCGTTCGCGCCGGCGGTGCCGGTCGCGACAAGCGTCGCCGCGCCGAGCGTGCCCGGCGCGTCGGTCTGCCGACGGGCCGCGACATACACGGAGGGCACGGTCGTGCTGTTGCATCCGGCGACAACGAGCCCGACGTCGCCGTGTTTGTTCGCTCCGATCGCGGGGAAGAAGCTGGCCATGGTTCCGCCGAGATTGAGCGTGCCCGCCTGAGAAATCGTCGGCCATCCGGAGTTGGGCCAGTTGTTGGTGTTCACCTGGTACCAGCGGGCCACCGCCTTCCCGGAAGACCACACGCCATGTCCGAAGTAGAGCTTGCCGTCGCGCCAGTGAGCGTTCATGATCCGCCCGTCGAGCACATCAACCAGCCCACCGGGATTCGGCGCGTCCCCACTTGGATATGAGAAGGGCGGAACCGAGACCGATGCAGTCGAGATCGTCGGCGCGGTCAGCGGGTTCCTGATCGCCTGGATCCGCATGTTGGTGTTGTCGACGATCGAGGTGAAGAAGGGCGCGATGTTGCTGCCGAAGCATTGCGCCACCTGCACCGAGGCCACGCCGGCATCCCTGATATCCGCGAACGTCACTGGAGATCCGCTCAACAGCGGCGTCTTCGGGTAGATCCGGAAGAGCGTCCCGCCGAAGCCGCTCGCGCTCAGCCCGAAGAGGTTGCCCGTCACGTAGTACGCGTTGTTGTCGTATCCGAATCCGGGATAATCGACCCAGTAGGTCTGCGTGCCGCCGCCCGCGATCACGGCGTTGGTGCGATACTTGTACCAGACCCCGTGCGGGTTGCTGTCGTCGGAGACGGCGATGCAGATCCACGCCTGCGTCGATCCATACACCTCCAACGCGACGATCACGTACCGCTGCGCGAGATGGTCATAGAAACACTTCGGGTCGAACGTGAACGTCGACGCCCCGACCACCTCGAAGAAACCAGGGTCGCCGGTCGAGTCCAGGTTCGCCTGGAACTGCAGATTCCCCTGCTTGTCGTGGAACGCAACGGCCATGTTCACCGTCGAGACGATGTGGTTGGGGCCGACGGCCAGCGTCACGTCCGGCGGCGTCCACGGGGTCTGCGACATGCCCGGGAAGAGCGCGTCAAGCGACGCACGCGAATCCCCGAGCATCGAGCCGATCTCGACATCGTCCACCACCTCGACAGCCGTCACCATCTTCGGCCGCTGGTGAGGCGGCAGGTTGTTCTTCATCCGCATGTCCACGACATCGCTGCGAATGTCCTGGATCTGCACCGGGAAGGTCCGTGTGTCGATGATCGTCGCCTCGCCGGTCGACCACGCCGCACGCCCCGGCTCCGAGAGGTCGATCGGCGTCAGCGCCGGACGAGGATCCTCCGCGTTCCAGCGGAAGCCCTCGGGACCGGCCGCGACGGGAGCCAGCGCGCCCATGCTCGACGACGTCCGAGGCCCCTGCACGCTCCGGTTCTCCTGCCCACACCCGGCCAGCAGCACCAGCGACACCCCGGCCGCTCCTACCAGACCAAGACACGCTCTGCTCTTCATGCTCTGCTCCGCTCGTTGACCGACACCTCAGAAGTACACATGCCAAAGAACACACAACGACCCCGCGCGTGGATCCTTTCGTCATGACCCGTGCGCAAGGACCCGCGCCAGATCACGCTTCAATCAACACCCCGTGCCGAACGCGTCGAGGAAGTCGAGGAAATCCATGACATCAACGATCGTGTCCCCGTTCACATCGGCGTCCGCGATGCCGCCGCACGGCCCCGGCTGCGCCTCGCACTGACCGAAGTCGTCGAGGAAGTCGAGGAAGTCCAGGACATCGAACTCGCCATCGCCGTTGTAGTCGGCAGGACACGAGGGATCACCGATCGTGAACGCGGGCGTCACGTATGAGCCCGTGTTGCCCGAGGCATCGCGGATGGTCACGCGGATCCTGGCATTCGCGGTGTCGATCGCGGGCGTCACCCACGTGTGCTGGCCGTCGTCGATCGTGCCGGTGATGATGCTGGTGGGGAACGTCGCGCCGCCGTCCGTCGAAAGGGCGATGTCCGCGAGCAGCGGCGACACGTCGTCGTCGGAGATCCACTCGATCGAGACACTCTGCCCCTGCGCAAACACCTCGCCGCCCTGCGGATACTGGATGTACGCCGTGGGATTCACCCCGCCCTTGTGCACGGGGATGTGCATCACGATGCAGTGCATCACGCCAGCGGCCGTCACAAGATTCTGGCAGTTCACCTGAACGACCGTCTTGCCCGGCAGAGCCGCCTGCCAGGTCGCGAGCGCGAGGTTGTTGTAGTTCGTGGGCGAGGTAATCGTCGAGTTCGTGTACGTCGGGATCAGCACCAGATCGTTGCACATCACCACGTTCGTGTAGGTGTAGTGAACGCCGCTCACCGTGCGCGCCGGTGTCCGATAGACCGTCCACCCCGCGGACGTGAATGCCGCCGCGGCGTTGTCGCAGATCACGTCCTGCGTCGTGCCCGGCTGCGCGGGCCAGTCGCTGATGACGATCTTGTTATCGGCGATGATCTGCATCCACATGTCGATGTGCTGCGTCGAGTCAACACTCGTCGGGAAGGGCGTGTAAAGTGTCGTGCCCAGGTTCTGGTACTGCTGCCAGTACGCCAGAATCTGGGACTCAGTGAGCGACGGATTCTCGTTGTTGATCAGGCGCGTCGCGTGCCCGTTGTTGTTCGCATCAAGGTGGTAGTTGCCGCCCCCGTGCACCAGAGGCAACTGGTACACCTTCTGGCGACGGGTCGTCCCGCCGTAGTAAGCGTTCAGCAGGTTGTCGTTCGGCCTCGGACGGTTGTAGGTGTGATCCACGATCGCGCGCACATCGCCCTCGTAGATATACCGTGGCCCGTAGTCGCGGATCCAGATCGAATCCGTCGGGCGAACGACGTACTTGATCCGCGCGACGTTCGCGCTCGAAGAGGCGAACGTCGACTGCACGGACGTCCGCTCGGTCGTGTTGTCCACCACGATCCACACGTCCGCGTTCCCCGTCGTCGTGATGTGCTCGACCATCGTCTTCTGGATCGCGTTCCACGATGCATCGCCCTCCCACGCGATGATGATCGATTCCATCGGCTCGTACTCGGCCACGCAGTGGACCGGTCCAACCGGCGAACTCGCGGCACGCAGCACCGGAGCCGTGATCGGGTTCCGCTCCACCCACGCACGCTCCGCATCCGTCATGTTCCGCGGAATCGCTGCGCCCTCCGGATACGTCGGACGGGCCGGCTCGGCATCGGGCGGCACGACATGACCCGGCACCTGGGCGTGCGCAAAGCCACACAGAGTGAATAGAGCAAGTGCGGCCGAGGCACGCGCGATCGTGTTGCGATTCATCAGAGTTGGTCCCACCGAAAGAGCAGACGCCGCCGGAGCGACGCCCTCGTGCGAGCGAGCGCCACGGCGGCGCTCTCCTCCATCCAAAGACGTCCCAGGGCCGCGAAGCCCTGGGACGTGAGCGTATCTCCGAACGATCGGCCAGACTGATCAGCCGCAGCCCGTGCCGAACGCGTCGAGGAAGTCCAGGAAGTCCAGAACGTCAACGAAGGTGTCCCCGTTGAAATCGGCGTCATTGAGACCGCACGGACCGGGCTGATTCTCGCACTGACCGAAATCATCGAGGAAGTCGAGGAAGTCCAGGATATCAAACTCACCGTCGCCGTTGTAATCCGCGGCACACCCGGGGCCCGGCTGGTTCACCGTCAGAATCGCTTCTGCCGATGTCACCACGCCGCAGTCGCCCGTCACCGTCACGCGGTACGAGCCCGCATCGGTTGTCGCGGTCACGGGAATCGTGTACGTGCTCGACTCAGCACCTGGGATCACCACGAAGTTCTTCCGCCACTGGTACGTCAGGTTCGTGCCCGCAGCGACCACGCTGAACGACGCGGGATCACCCTCATCAACCGTCAGCGACGCAGGAGGCGTCGTGACCGAGGTCGTGGTCTTGACAGTGAGCGTCGCGATCGACGAGAGGACCGTCGAAGAGCAGTCGTTGTTGATCGACACGGTGTAGTTGCCCGCGTTCGCGCTGGTTACGCCCGTGAGCGTCAACGAGCTTGAAGTTGCGCCGGGGATCACCACAAAGTCCTTGCGCCATTGATAGATGGGATCCGTTCCCGAAGCAGTCACCGTAAATGTCACGTTCGATCCGGGGCAAACCGACTGAGAGACCGGCTGCTGGGTGATGGTGATCGTGGTGCAGCCGCCGCCACCCGGGGGATAGTCGTACCCCATCGCATCGAAGACATCGAGGTCCGACGTCTTGAAGAAGTTCGGATAAAAGGTCTGCCCGTTCGAGAAGGCCGGGTCCATGATCCCGATATTCGCGGTCTGCTCGCGGAAGTGCGACGCCTGATAGGGCGTTCCGTCCGACATGCGATACTCGGCCCAGATGAAGTCGGTGTTGTGATCATCGTTCGGCGTGTTGTAGTGAACAAGACGCGCCGTGGTCGTGAACTGGGCGTTCGTGTCGGGGTTGAAGTTGCCCGTGCCGTCCGTCCGCTGGAAGCGGTAAAGGTCCATCATGGCGAACTGGCCGCCCGCCTGGTTGTCCGCCGCAGAGACGAAACCGAGCGCGTGCCCGACCTCGTGGATGATCACATCGACCAGCGAGATCTGAGTGCCGCCCACGCCGTTGGAAGGGTCGTAATCAAAGTTGAACGACGAGTTGTACGTCATGTCGGCGTCGGAACCGGAGAGCGAACCGACCGTGGCCTTGAAGTTCGCCCACGTCAGGTCGATCAGCGTCTCGTTCGTCACCGTCGCGGAATTCCCGTTGTACCGCACCGGCACGGAAGGAACCGGCGGCAGAATCGCCTGGATCGTGTCGTTCGCGTCCATCCCGTTCACCAGCCCGTTCCGCACGTTCGTGTACGTCCGGTTGTTGATGAAGTTGGAGCCGGTCGCCCCGATCACGCCCGAACCCAGGTTCGAGAACGTCACGTTCACCGTCACCGTGATCGGATCCGAGAACTGCGACTCAAGATACGCCTCCGCCGCCGCGAAGCTCGGGAGCGAAGCCGCGGGAACGCTCCCGCCGAGCACGAACACGATGTTGATCCCCGCCGAGCGGCTCGGCGTGTCAACGATCGTCACGTCGCCCACACCGATCTCGTTGCGATGCGTCTGGCGAATCGCCCGCAACTCGTCCGCGCTGATCGGCGCACGGTTGAAGCACATCGGACGCCAACGCTCCTCCAACTGGTCCGCGATCTCCTGCTGACCCGACCAATAGATCGACGTCATCTGAGGAGGCAGCGGGAACGTCAACTGGGGGTGCCCCTGGCGGAACCCCGGGAACGCGGCAAAGTCCTCCAGCGTCTGAGCACTCGCGCTCAATCCGCACAGACCCGCCGCAACCACCGCCACCAGACCACCCACACGCTTATGACCCGCTCCGCTCATCTTCATGCTCCACTTCGAAGGCCATCCACACACCCGGTACCGGCCTCATACGCACGGTCATCCGGGCCGAAAGCGACAAAGACACCACACCCGCCATAACGGCGACCACTATCCGATTCGGATAGCCCATAGGGCTGGTTCCTCATCATCCAAACTCAATGACCCAACGCAAGCACTATCGGAGACCTACCTCCAACGATTCGATCACAATGTCATTCCTCTGTCGCTACGCCACCAAACAACGTCCAATAACCATCCATACCATGCCCCACCTTGTCGTGGATCCGCCCCTCAGGAGTCGCGGAGGCCCTTTCCTATACTCACGCCCCTGCCCGCACCCCGTACCGCGGTCGGGCGGCATCCAAGTCCCAAAGCGAACCCCACCCGCGTCGGCGTCGGGGCACGCTCGCTCGAAGAAAGGTCCTCCCCGTGTCAGCCCCCTCCACGTCAGCCACCTCAGCGTCAGCCAAGCACTACGACCTCGTCGTCATCGGTGGCGGCCCCGGCGGCTACGTCGGTGCCATCCGCGCCGCACAGCTCGGCATGAAGGTCGCCATCATCGATCGCGCCAAACTCGGCGGCGTCTGCCTCAACTGGGGCTGCATCCCCTCCAAGGCACTCCTCTCCAACGCCGAGCTCATGGAAAAGCTCGCCCACGGCGACTTCTGGGCCCTGAAACTCCCCGGCAAGGTCGAGTTCGACTGGTCCAAGGTCATCACCCGCTCGCGCGATGTCGCCAATAAACTCAACAAGGGCGTTGAGTTCCTGATGAAGAAGAACAAGATCGACCACTACGTCGCCCACGCCAAGGTGACGCAGGCCTTCAAGGGCGCAAGCAATCCCTGCAAGGTCGAGATCTACGACTGCAAGGTCCAGGAAGAACGCACCGACTCCCCCGCGACGCCCGCCGCGAAACCCCGCGAGACCATCACCGCCACCAACGTGATGATCGCCACCGGCTCCGTCGCCCGCGACCTCCCCTTCGCGAAGTTCGACAACGACAAGATCTGGGGCGCCCGCGAAGCGATGTTCAACAAAGAAAAGCCCCGCCGCCTCGTCATCGTCGGCGCGGGCGCGATCGGCATGGAGTTCGGCTACTTCTACCACTCCTTCGGCTCGCAGGTCACCATCGTCGAGATGATGGACCGCATCCTCCCCGTCGAGGACGAGGAAGTCTCCAAGAAGATGGGCCAGCTCTACGCCAAGAAGGGCTTCACCCTCAAGACCTCCTTCGTCACCACCGCCATCGAGAAAACCGCCGACGGCGTCAAGGTCACCATCGCCCCCTTCGTCAACGGCAAGGCCGACGAATCCAAGAAGGAAACCATCGAGGCCGACAAGGTGCTCCTGGCCATCGGCGTCAAGGGCCGCTACGACGGCCTCTTCGACGCCTCACTCGGGCTCGAGACCGTCAAGGACCACATCAAGACCGACTACCAGCCCGGCGTCACCATCAACCAGCCCATCGACTACAAGACCAACCTCCCCGGCATCTACGCCATCGGCGATGTCATCGGTCCCCCGTGGCTCGCGCACGTCGCGGGCGAAGAGGCCGTCACCTGCGTCGAGCGCATGGCCTGGCGCGCCGACCCCAAGAAGCACCACGAGCCGCTGCCGATCGATTACTCCGTCATCCCCGGCTGCACCTACTGCCAGCCGCAGGTCGCGAGCGTCGGCTTCACCGAACAAGCCCTCAAGGCCAAAGGCCTCGTGAAGGGCAAGGACTACGAGGTCGGCAACTTCCCCTTCACCGCCCTCGGCAAGGCCATCGCCGCGGCACATACCGACGGCTTCGTCAAGATCATCCGTGGCCTCCCCCGCGGCGAAATCCTCGGCGCCCACATCATGGGCGATCAGGCCACCGAACTGATTGCGGAGCTCTCACTCGCCCGTCGCCTCGAAGCAACCACCGAGGAACTCATCTACACCGTCCACGCCCACCCGACCATGCACGAGTCCGTCCGCGAGGCCGCCCTCGCCGCCGAGGGACGTGTCATCAACGCGTGACCGCGTCCGCACCCTCCTTCCATCTCCACCCTCATTCCCACCCGAGAACCCATGGACTGCAGTCCGTGGGTTCTTTCATTCTTCACACGTGTGATCAGCCGATTTCGTGTAAACTCCCGCGGATGGCTATGCACACACAGTGCCAATCTATCGCCGCACGACACGCCCTGATCCCACTTCTTCTCGCGATCGTTGCTGTCGCGCCAGCGGTCGCGCAGCCCGAGTCCGATTCCTGTCGCCCCGTGCGAGGATGCAAGGTTCTCGCGCTCTCATCGCTCGACGAACTGATGCTCGACTTTGTCTGCACCCGCAACATCGGCGCCGCCACCATCGCCGTCACCCGCAACGGCGTCCTAATCTATGAGCGTGGCTTCGGTTGGGCCGACGAGGCCCGAACCCAGCCCATTGCCGCCAACGCGCTCATGCGCATCGCCAGCGTCTCCAAGCCCATCACTGCCGCGGCCGTGCGCGAACTCATCGCCGAGGGCGCCTTCACGCTCGACACCAAGGCCTTCAACCTCGGCCAGCCCGGAGGCGGTCTGCTCGACCTCGCGCCCTTCCCCTCGCTCGGCGATCCGCGCCTTGCAGATATCACCGTCCGCCACCTTATCGATCACAAAGGGGGCTGGAACCGCGACATCGCCGGCGATCTGACTTACATGGAGATCGCCATCGCGTCGGCCATGGACATCCCAAGCCCTCCCGGACGAGAGAACACCGTCCGTTACATCCTCGGCAAGCCGCTCCAGCACGCGCCGGGCACTACCGAGTCATACTCGAACATCGGCATGCTCGTCCTGGGTCTCGTCGTCGAGCAGCATCGAGGCCAGCCGCTTGAGCAGGTACTCGATTCCATCATGTCCGCGGCGGGAGTCGCCATCCACGACCATCAGATCGGACGCACCTTCAAGGTCGATCAGGATCCGCGCGAGCCCTTCTACGACGCGACAGCACTCGGCCTAAACGTCTACAACCCCGGCGGCCCGCTCGTCCGCGCACCCTACGGCACCTGGGACCACGAAGCCCGCGCAGGACAGGGCGCACACATCGCCACCGCGGCCGCGCTCGCCAAGTTCGCGGCACGCTACTACGTCAACGGTCCCAACATCGGCAGACCCCGGCCCGCCAACGACGGCGGCACCTGGCGATGGAACCACACCGGCTCCCTCGTAGGCACCAGCAGTCTCATCCGTCAGCGCGGCGATGGCATCACCTACGCCGTGATCTTCAACAGACGCGCCCCCAGCGGCGACTGGGCCGGGCAAGCCCGCACCGCCATCGACGCGCTCTTCGACTCGGGCTCGATCTCGTGGCCCACCACGCCCCCCGCCTGCTGCCCCGCTGATTACAACACTGACGGTGGCGATGACATCCTCGATCTCCTCGACTTCATCGAAGACTTCGCCGCCTGCGAACTCCAACCCGCCCCCTGCGGCACACTCGGCAACCCCGACCTCAACGGCGACACCATCATCGACATCCTTGATTTCCTCGATTTCATGGACGACTTTGGCACCGGGTGCTGACCCTCTCGACCCCCGGCCCCTCCCCCGCTCATCTTCGGGAACAAGCCGCTCTGCGTCGATCCGGCCATGCCGCAGGTCGTGGACAAAGCGTCAACCGGGATATCCCGGATACTGACGGCGGGCCGCATCCAGCACCACGCCGGCTCCGATTGCCTGCCTGGAGAACGTGCATGAAGCCCATACCCGCACTGTTGACCATTCTGATACTCCTGACGGCCGCCTCGACGCGGGCCGAGGATCTCTCGACGCCGGGCCCGTACCCCGCCGGATGGCGCACCGTCACGGTCACACGCCCCGACCTGACGACCTTCTCGGCCCGGGTCCACTACCCCGCCCTCACCGCAGGACTGAACGCCCCACGCGACGCCGCTCTCCCTCCGCTCCCGGCTGTCACCTTCGGCCACGGGTTCTTCACGCCCGTTTCGGCGTACCAATCCACGCTCCAGCACCTGGCCACCCGCGGGTACATCGTCATCGCCTCCGAATCGGAGGGTTCGCTCTTCCCCAGTCACTCCCGCTTCGCTGGCGACCTCAGCCACTGCCTCACGTACCTCATCGAGCAGAGCGATACCCCGGGCTCATGGCTCGAGGGCGCTGTCGATCCGCTGCGCCTTGGTGCTTCGGGGCACTCGATGGGGGGCGGGGCGAGCATCCTGGCCGCCGCGGCGGACCCGCGCATCCGTGCCCTCGCGCCCCTCGCCCCCGCCGAGACGAGCCCCTCCGCAGCCGCCGCCGCCGCGAACCTCTCCATCCCCTTCACCGCGATCGTGGGGACGCGGGACACCATCACCCCCACCGCCAGCCACGGCCAGCTCATGTACAACGCGGCCCCGGGTCCGCGCCGGATGATCAGCCAGATCGGCGGCTTTCACTGCGGGTACATCGATTCGAGCACCTTCGGCTGCGACAGTGGGTCGATGCCACGCGCGGAGCAACTCGCCCTCACCCGCGCCCTCCTCACCGCCGCCTTTGACCTGCACCTCAGGGACGATCACTCCCGCGCCCCACTCGTCTGGGACCCACAGGCCCAGACCGATCCGCGCCTTGCTGCGGTCATCGACCCCCGGCTCGCCCTCTCCGCCCCGCCCGCACCGCTCTCCGCCCGCGGCTATGCGCCCCTCGACATCCCCTTCATCGCGACCGTCTCCGGGCCGCTCCCCCGCACCCTCACGCCCGGATCAGAATCGCCCTGGCTTCTCGCTGCGCCCGGCCCGATCGGACCCATAGCCCCCGGTGACTCCACGCCGCTCGCCATCACCGCGCGCGTCCCGGCCGGCACACCCCTCCCCGCCACCACGTCCTTCAAGGCGTCGGTCCGGACAGAGGCCAACGTGTACACCTACGCCGTCGCCACCCTCACCGCGGCCTGCCCCGCCGACTACACCGGCGACACCACCGTTGACATCCTCGACTTTCTCGACTTCTTCGACGACTTCGGCCAGTGCGACCAACTCCCCGCCCCCTGCGGCACACTCGGCAACCCCGACCTCAACGGTGACACCATCATCGACATCATCGATTTCCTCGACTTCCTCGACGCCTTCGGCAATGGTTGCTGATACGCCTTGCGCGCTGCGTCCCGCAAACCCTGAGCTTTCGCGCAAACTTCTCTTGAATCCGACCCGGCCTCTCGGTAGTCTCCCGCCGGGAGGTGCTCCATGGCACTGTGTCTCGCTCAATCGTTGCGCGGCGTCGCCGCCGGACTCGGTCTGGGAATGGCCGCATCGTTCGCCGGGTTCGCCGAAGCCCGACCGATCCGGTACGAGTTCCGCATCGTCGCCACCGGCTCGCCCTCGGGTGAGTTCCTGAGCGTCTCACTGTCGAGGCCCTCGATCGGCAACAACGGTCGCGTCCTCTTCTCCGCGCAGTATCAGGACGCATCCGGAGCGGTGCTCCTCGAGGATCACGGTCTCACATGGCGCCTGAGCACGGAAGGGCGCCAGCCCTCGTGGCAGAATCAGATAAGCCGCGATGGCCGCGTCGCGGCCTGGATCGAAGAGACCCCTGTCGGCAATCTTCTCAAACGCTGGACCGATGGCAGCATCGATCTCTCCGATCCAGTCGCCGGAGGATGGTCCGCTGGCTTCAGAGTTGTCGTCAATGATGATGGAGCCATCGCGTACGACAACTACAGCATCATCCGGCGTCTCTCCGCCTTCGGCGTCGAGTCCACCATCGGCGGCCCCGGAAGCGACATCATCGCGATCAACGGCATCCCGAGCATGACCGATTCAGGCGACGTCGTCTGGACAGGGAACGGCAACACCACGGATGGACTCGTCGTCTGGCAGAACGACAGCGTCATCGTCGATCGAGACACTCTCGACCACACGAACCAGGTCGCCACGAGCGGCAGCGGCCTGATCGCGTTCGTCGCGAGGCCGAATCCATACAGCATCGAACTCCCCACGCTGTTCACCTACGACAACGGAACCATCGCGACCCGCCACGCGACACTCCAGCAGTATCCGGGTGGCTCAGACTCTCACTTGGGAATCAATGACTTGGGAGATGTCGTTTACCCATCACAACCATCGGAGACGGAGCCCTACGGCTTGTGGGTCTATCGCGCCGATGGCAGCCGCCAACTCATCGTCGCCGAAGGCGACGTCGTCACAGCGGGCGACACGCCCGTACATGTGTGGCGCATCACACGGGATCGCACCGTCGGACCTCGTTCGATCAACGACCACGGACAGGTCGCCTTCTATTGCTACGATGGCAGCTCCGCCTCGGAGTACATCCTCGTCGCCACGCCTTTCGAGGTCTGCCCCGCCGACTACAACAACGATGATCTCGTTGACGTCCTCGACTTCCTCGACTTCTTCGACGACTTCGGACAGTGCGACCAACTCCCCGCTCCCTGCGGCACACTCGGCAACCCCGACCTCAACGGCGACACACTCATCGACATCCTCGATTTCCTCGACTTCCTTGACGCATTCGGCACCGGCTGCTGACCCTCTCGCCCCCCCGCCGCTCCTCCGCTACACTTCCTGAGCCGGTGTGTGTTTGGGTTCTTCTCTTCCGTATCGCCCGCTTTCCGGCAATCGCGGAGCAACACGACGGCCATCACCGTCGAAAGGGAGAGAAGAGGGCGGTGGATACAGCATCCCCCTGCGCGGTCTGTACCGGCGCAGGGGAGGGAGGCCGCATGGCTCAGTGCATCTCGCGAATGAAGTCCGCCTTCGCCCCGCGTCGCGCGTTCACCATCATCGAACTCATCGTCGTCATCCTCATCATCGTCATCATCTCCGCGATCCTGCTCCCCGCACTCGGCGGAGCACGCAACGTCGCGCGCAAGACCGCCACCCAGAACCTCATCCAGCAACTCCTCAGCGCGGTCTCACGCTTCGAGCAGGACCAGCGCCGCCTCCCCGGATACTTCTCGCCCACGGAGATGGGGAACAACGATCAGTTCGCCGGAACTGGCAGCGGCAGGGGCATGTCCTCCATGGAAAACGTCATGCTCGACCTCGCCGGAGGCGTTGTGCCGCGACCCACAGGAGGATCCAGCGGCGGCGGAGGCGGCAGCGCCCCCCCACCATCCGTCCTTCCCGAGAACCTGGCCGAGCGCGTCGGCCCGCTTCGTTCCGTGCCCGAGCGCATCGACGTGGACACATCCAAGATCGGGGTCTCGACCAACGGCTTCGCCCCATACTTCGTCCCCGACAACAAGTTCTACCAGCCCCAGTTCTCACGAGGCAGCGATCGCCAGGCCCAGAACTCCGCCCCGCCTCACTCGGATGTCTCATCAGCCGCACGCCGACAGCTCCCCGACGTGATCGACGCTTTCGGCACCCCCATCCTCGCCTGGGTCATGGACGAGACCGCCACCCAGCCCATCGTCGCAGAGACCGATTTCGCGCGGATGAATTCCGGCCCGCCCCCGGGCACCGGCCCGCGTGCCCGCTTCTACTGGAACTCAAACTCCGCCTTCCTCTCCGCGAACGCGGTCGGGCCCAAGTTCGTCAACATGCCCGTCGAGAGTCTCCTCGGAGGTGGTGTCGGCACCCCCCTCTCCGATGCCGATCGCATCGCAACGCTCAACGGCCTCCTCGGCCACCCCGGCTATCCTGACGACCGTTCCAACACCGTAGCCAACATCCGCCCCACCGCCGCGAGAGGACGCTTCATCGTCCACTCCGCGGGCGTGGATGGTGTCTACCTCGGTGTGAAAGACGCAGGAGCGAAGCACGCCGTCGGCACAGGAGCGGCCAAACGCCTCTCCTACGGCCTGAACTTCAAGAACCGAAACGGCGCGGATCTCCTCGACAGCAAGGGCACGCCCACAACCATCGACGTGCTCGACGACTTCGACGACATCGTCGTCTCCGGCGGCAACTGATCCGATCGCACACCCGACCCGATCACCACCTCGGATTGTGAACAGCCGGCTTGACGTCCCATGCCCGTTGTGTCACGCTGACACACCTCATGCGATGGGACGCTGCTGCCCGTGCCTGGACCGCGCTCGCCTGCCTCATCTGCGGGTTCGCGCTGGCGCGCACGCTCGGCCTCACAGATCCCACCCCCTGGCTGATCCTCGCCGCCCTGCTCGCCATCGCTTCGTGCTTCATCAAGGGCCGCGCATACGCCACCGCAGTGATCATCGCGGCCATCACCCTCGGCGCGTCATGGTGGACACTCCGCATCAACACACACCTCGCGAGCGCCAACGACCAGACGAACGAACTCCGGATCGTCCGCGGCACCGTCGCCGATGAGCCGCGCCTCATCGATCCACGCGGCCCGATCTCCTTCGGTCCCGCTCTGCGCCAACTCTTCACGCTCCGCACCGAGGGCGGCTCCGTTCGTGTCCGCGTCACGGGTCGCCTCGAATCGCTGCGCATCGGAGATACCGTCGAGGTCCAGGGCCGCTGGATCCCGACCCACGGACCCCTGAACCCGGGTGAGCCCGACGCCCGCATCCGTGCCGCGCAAGACCGACGCCTCGGCAGCATCGAGACCACGCCGACTCTCGTCCATCGCATCGCGCACACACCGACGACACGAGATCAACTCGCACACCTCGCATCACGCCTCAGAGCCCGCTCGCTTGCTGCGCTGACGCCGGCCAACCACGAAAGCGAGAGCCCTTCGCAAGGGCTCGCCCTGACGCGCTCGCTCCTCCTCGGAGAAGACGAGACCGCGCTCGAGCCCGCCCGAGATGCCTTTACGCGCGTCGGCCTCTCGCACGTGCTGGCCATCTCCGGCTTCCACCTCGTCGTGCTCGTGTGGTCGGTCACGCTCGCGCTCCGCACCCTGGGCGACAGAGGCCCGCTGGAGCCGCTCTGCGTCGCCTCACTCGTCGTGTTCTATCTCATGGTCGTCCCCGCCGAAGCACCGATCCTCCGCGCCGGGGCGATGGCGATCTGCTTCCTGCTCGCCGACGCGCTCGGACGACGCCACGATCGCCTCGCGCTGCTCGGCTGGATCGCGTGCACACTGGCCCTCTGGAGACCCGCGGACGCGTTCTCACTCGGCTTCCAGCTCTCCGTCGGCCTGACGGCAACCTTGCTCTGGCTCGGCACATCGACTCACGATCGCCTGTGGGGCTCACGCCTCAAAGGCACCGTCACAACCCCCGACCCGACGATCCCGGGCCGCCTGATCGAAGGCGCAAAGTCGCTCGTGTCGGCCTCTCTGCTCTGCTGGCTCGTCGGGCTCCCGATCATCGCGTGGCACACCGGAAACATCAGTCTGCTCGCGGTTCCCGCAACACTCGTCGTCGTGCCGATGTGCATCATCCTCATGTGGATCGGCTTCCTCGCCATCATGGGAGGGCTGCTCTCGCCCGCGCTCGGGCACACCCTCGGCGGCATCATCGACACGCTCGGAGCGTGGATCACCGACGTGGTCATCTGGTTCGATGAATCACCCGTCTCGCTCGTTCGCATCGCGCCGATCTCCATCCCGCTCGCCGGAGCCGCGGTCGCACTCGCGCTCTGGTGGTGCGCCTCGGGCCGCTGGCGCAGCATCCCCCACTGGCTCGCGACCACGCTCGTCCTGGGATGGTCGGGCATGGAACTCCGCGCCACATCGGCCCTCGCGCCGGATGTCCTCGTCCGCATCGATACGCTCGCCGTCGGAGACGGCTCGTGCCACATCGTCCGCTCCGGACGCGACGCCATGCTCTGGGACTGCGGCTCTCTCACCCGCTCGGACATCGGATCACGCACGCTCCCCCGAGCCGCCCGCGCACTCGGCATCACGCGCATCCCCCTCGCCGTCCTCACCCACCCGAACATCGATCACGCCAACGGACTCGTCGATGCCGCGCGGACCTTGGGGCTGCGCACCCTCCTCATCGGCGACGCAACCATCGAGCACGCAGGCGCATCACCACGAGGCCAGATCGCTCGCGCCCTCGCCGATCTCGAACGCCGGGGCGTGGCGATCCGTCGCATCAACGCCGGCGATTCCCTCACGCTCGGACACACAAGCATCCGCTTCATCTGGCCCGAAGATGGATTCACCTCCAGAGAACCGAACGAACGCTCCCTCGTCGCGGTCGTCCACCCGCTCCACCCGCACGCCGCACCCCCCCACGCCCCCCACGCCCCCCACGCCCCCCCCACACCCCAAGAGGCCGAGCCGCCAGCGTCGCTCCTCCTGACCGGCGACATCCAACAAGATGCGATCACACGCATCATCGCCTCGAACCCCGGGCTGCGAGCCCGTGTGCTCGAAATGCCCCACCACGGCAGCGCGATCCGCGAGGCCGTCGATCTGCTCTTCCACACCGACCCGGACAGCATCCACCAATCAACCGGACAGAGAAGATCCGCCGACCCGCGCATGCAGCACTGGCGCGGCATCTGGCTCGACGGGGGACGGTCGTGGGGCGTCACCGCCACCGATGGCTGGATATGGAGCGAAGCACTCGCGAACGGCACGACAAGATCCGGAACGAACGCGGAGGCGGCGCGCACTCGGACTCGATAAGTCCGCTCGTCGCAGACGACCTCTTCATTCCATCACGGCACCGCGACCAGGATGTCGCGATCCGCCGTCGAGCAGTGCGTCGTCAGCCCCGGCAAAGCCGCAGTCAATCGCTTCGCGAGTCGCTTGAGATACCCGCGCTCCGTGTTCGTATGACCCGCCAGCAGCACGCTGCACCCGGCGTTGAGCATCTCCACCACCTCGTGGTGCTTCATCTCGCCCGTCACAAACACCTCGCACCCCTCACGCACCGCCGTCATCGCAAGCTCCGCGCCCGCACCAGCCACCACGCCCACGTGCGTCAGCGGCTTGTCGCTCTCGACCAGCGCCATCCGCAAGCGCACACGATCGAGATGCCCCCGCAGCCGATCCCCCAGCTCCGCGATCGTCGCCGGACGATCGAGCACGAGCCGACGTCCGACGCCGACGTGACGCTCGGGCACACCCGTCAACTCGTACACATCGATCGCGGGCGTCTCATACGGATGGAACGACCGCAGCGTCTCCACCACCAGCGGCACCGCGCTCCGCGAGCAGACCATCTCAAGACGCACCTCACGCACACTCTCCAGCCGCCCCGCCTCGCCGATCACCGGCTTCGAGCCCTCGCCCCCGAGAAACGTGCCCACTCCCTCCGCGCCGAACGAGCAGACGCGGTAGTTCCCGATGATCCCGGCACCGGCGGATGCCATCGCGTTCCGCAGCTTCTCCACCGCATCGCCCGCGGGCACAAACGTCACGATCTTCATCTCCTGCGTCTCGCTCGGCACCGACCGAGGCGTCAACGCCCTCGAATCGCCGTGGATCACCCCTTCCCCATCCTTTGCACCCACGTTCCCGCTCAACCCCTCGCACAACCAATCCGTCAGACCGCCCGGCGCGGCATCCAGCGACGTGTGCGGCGAATAGATCGCGATCCCCGCCCCAGCCGCACGAAGAATCACACGCCCCTTCGGCGTCTCGTCGGTGATCCGCTCCAACGGCTTCCAGATCGGCGGGTGGTACGCGATGATCGCACCAGCCCCCATCGCCATCGCCTCGTCCATCACCTTCTCGGTCAGATCGATGCAGAACAGCACCGGCCCGCGCAGCGACTCACGCGGCGAACCGACCATCAGCCCCACCTTGTCCCACGGCTCGGCATTCGACAGCGGGGCAATTCTCTCCAGCGCATCGATCAGGTCCTGCACGAGCATGTGGGTCTCCGTTGGTGCTCGTGGATCGTAGGAGAATCGTCCTGCGCAGGAACCGAGCACACCGCCCCGGTGCCCCCACGAGAGGAGCAGCACCGGGGCGGTCGCAAGGCCCATAGAGAACGCAAACCCGACGCTCGAACGATCACCTCCGCCGCCGCGTCGCAAACAGCCCGCCCATACCCAGCAATGCCAGCGAGCCCGGCGCGGGAATGTTCCAGATCCGAAACTCGCTGTTGATGCATGAGACCAGCGGCGCGCCGCCGTAGCCCGTCGGGAAGAAGCCGTAAGGGGTGTGCCCGCCCAGAACGTACGACTCATGCGACCATGTGAGCCGGTACGTGCCGGGTCCGAGCGAGCCGCCTCTGCTGAAGAACTCGACCCAGTTGCCCGCTCCATTCACCGACGAGCGAGTCTGGTTCACATGGTTGAAGCCCGAGCCAACTTCGATCAACTCGTGGACCGCCAGGACCTCGTTGTAAGAGCCGGTGTTGTGCGTGTTTCCCTGCCAGCCGCCGATCCACGACCAGTTCATAGGTGCGCTGAGCGTGAACTCGATCACACCGTTGGCCATGCCGTATGCCTCTTCATAGACATACGGGCCGATCCCCGAGGTATAGATCTCCGCAGACGTGCACGCGTCGAGGATCGCCCCGCTGAACGGCGCGCCGATGACCGATCCCGGCGTCAGGAAGGTCGCGCCGTGATGCGCATAGCCCCTTCCCGAGAACACCGAGGCGTTGTACACGCGGTTCTGAGTGGCCACGAAGTCGGTGCCCGCGAAGCTCTGCGTCAATCCCGCGTTCCCGACCAGCGACGGACCCAGCTGGTGCCGCACCCCCGCCTCCGCTTTCTGATCCGAGAACACGAGCGTGCCCGAGGCGAGCGCACCCAGGGGTGCGAACGCGAAAGCCAGGCCAGACGCCGCGAGTGAAAGAGATCTCATTTGGCTGCCTCCTTGAATATGACACATCAGCATACCGACACATGAACACGCCGATCTACCAGGAGTTCGCACGACCGGCTCCAATCTCTCACCACGACGTAAAAAACAACCCGTGCGTCGCAACGCACGGGCCGTGAAGCACCAGACAGCTTGTTCCTCGCGTCAGCGTTGCTACTTCCGTCGCACGCCGACGCCCACCCCCCCCACTCACTCACTCACGCGCCAACAGATCGATCTGATACCGCAGGAACGCGGGTGCCTCGAGCCCCGTCACGATCCGCCAAAAGGGCTCCGCGTCCTGCTCGCTGAACCACGCGCGGCACTGTCCGCTCGGGTCCTCCGCGTACATGTCCAGCGAGGGCCCACCCAGCAGCACCACCCGATGGATCAACAGAAGATCGTCGCTGGCATACTCCGACTCCGCGGCGATCCCCGCCATCGCATCGACAAGTCGCCCGAACAAGCGGTGGTTACGCTTCAGAAGCGCGTCCGCATCGTTCCAGATGTAGTAGCGAAACTTCGAGGCCGGACGACCACGCAGCGTGTGCCGATGCCGCAGAAGCGCCGTCACACCACGGGACCCGTCAATCTTCCGCTCCAGCGTCGGACCAGGAACCAGCCGCTCCAGCTGATCGCAGAATGAATCGAGATCGGTGATGTGCTCACCCATCAGCGGGCAAACTTCGGTGTCCCGCATGCTTCCGAGGAACTGCCCGAGCGCGGCTGCGAACTGACTTCGCCGACGCGGCGCGTCGGACCACGCCACCAGATGGGACTCATCCATCAACTGCGTGACAGACGGCTCCCAGTCCGTGACGGCAAAGAGCAGATCGGATTGTCGGGTGATCGCGCTCATCGCCAGTACAACTCCCCGCTGCCAGGGATTGGCGACACACCGATACCCGTCGAACCGGGCATACACAGCCCGACCCAATCGCATACAGCGGACGCACCGAACGTAGTGTGCCTCACGGTTTTGGTTTGGCCACCCATATGGCCGCGCCAAACCGCAAATCCTGCCGACAATGGTCCGATTCCGTGAATTGACCCCATCTCTTGCTGGCTCCGCCAGTTCCGTCACGCGCCGGCAGCCACCAACGGGCACAACCGCACCCGCTGAACCGCCGTCTCCTGCGCTCCATCGCCGAGACCTCAATCCGCGGCACACGCCGCCCAACGCGGCGACAGAATAGGAATCCCTCATCTCCCACGCAAGTTATGGGACGATGAAACCCCATCGCCGAAGACCAGCCCCGCCAGGTCGGCCCGTGATCACAGACCCTGCGCGAACGGGCCCCATCCCACCTTGCGATCGCGCAGCTCGCTCAGCCGCGCTCGATACATCGACGCCGAGATCTCCCTCGCCCCGAATCGAGCCAGATGCGGATTCCAGATCTGCGAATCCAGCAACTCAAACCCGCGCTCGTTCAGATGTCGGATCAGATGGACCAGACAGACCTTCGACGCATCCGTCCCACCCTCACCAGGCCTCGAGAACATCGACTCCCCGCAGAAGACAGCCCCCACCGCGACCCCGTACAGCCCACCCACCAGCAACGCCCCCTCAGGCCCATCCACCCACGCCTCTACCGAGTGCGCGTGAACGCCGTCACGCTCGCCGCTCGCATGCAGCGCGGTGTACAACGCGGCAAGTGGTGGCGAGATCCACGTCCCACCCTCTCTCGCCTCCGCGCACGCCTCGATCACCCGACCGAAGCACACGTCGCTCGTGACACGAAACCGACCGGAACGCACACGCTGCCGCAGCGAACGAGGGATCCGCAGCCCATCCTCCTCACGCAGCGGCACAATCGCCCGGGGATCCGCCTCATACGCGTTGATCTCCCCCCGCTCCTCGTCAGCCATGAGAAACATGCCGCGCCGATACAGATCGCGCAGCATCGCGACCGCTTCGCTCCTCTCACGCTCTGCACGCCGCGGTTCCACTGCGCATCAGCGTAGCGATCACGTCGCAGAAAGATCCGAACTCAGCGTCGGAGGCGACTCAAGCCGCGGGCGTCCCTTTGGACGCGGCGGTCGACTTGCTCGCGCTCTCCAGATCATCCGATCCGGGATCCGGCCGTCCCAGAGCACGCGCCACAAGCCCGCCACGGGTCGAAGCGTTCAACTTGCGATGGAGCGACTTCACATGGTCATGAACCGTGTGGGGGCTCCTGCCGAGTACACCCGCGATCTGCTTGACCGACCGCCCCAGGATCAGCTGCTCGAGCACCTCCTGCTCGCGAGCGGTGAGCCACGGCGCACTCTCGCACGGCGCGTTGCCGAGCGCCATCGAGGCCCGACGAGCCAGAATCGGCGCGCCCGCCTCGAGCGCGTGCGCAATCTCATCAATGCTCGACGCTCCGGACTCCGGAACCGCCACAAAGAGCACCAGCGAACACCCAGGCGCGGCATCGGGCAGATGGATGAACGAAACCACCACACGCGAAGCAGGCGCATCCAACGCATCCGTCGGCAGCGGGGCCCGCGACACCTCAGAGGCAGGCAGCGCGCTCAATCGTCCGGTGACATGCCCGGATGCGGCATGCTCGCCGGGGCTGAACCCGATCGACACCAGCCGCTCCATCCGAGACCGCGCCGAGACGTCTTCGTTAGAACGAATATTGATCGCGTGCGTCGGACAAGCCGCGTAGCCGCTCGTCTCAGAGGCCACAATACGACCGCCCGGCTCCACCATCGCGACGATCGCTCCAGCCCGAGAGCCGGGACAGAGTCCCGCCGCAGCCGAAGCAACACGCTGGCACCAGTCAGGAGTCGCAACCGCTGGCAATTCGCACAGCGTCGCGACATACGAGGCAACACGGCCGTACGCGTTCATGGAAATATCTGATGGCGTCATAGTGTAATGCGATGAGTTCAGTGTGCCTGGAACCGCGGAGAATGCGGATGAACCGGTCGGGATATGCATAGACTCACCCCTTTTCAGGTGGATGCCAATGCGGTCTTTTCTGTGGCCGCTATCCCAGATCGCGTCATCCCATGACCAGACCCGCAACGATCGGACACCTCTTTCAGGTCCAACCGCCGCCCAAGAGGGCGTTCTCCGATGCAGCCGCAGCACAATAGCCACATACCGCGGCTGGTGTATGCTCGTGTGCCACCGATTGGGTACAGAACACCTACCCACGCGAAGATGGATAATCAGATAGGATTATGGAAGGTGTCGTACATGCCGCCCCCTCCTCGCGAGCCATGGATGCTGCTCGGCGCGTCGCCCAACACGTCCGTCACCAACCGCGCTAACCTACAAGCTGTCCGGCACCCCGGACAAGGTCAGGGGCGAGTATCAGAGGGGCCGGCGAGGGTCAGTCAGGGCTGAGGCCACCCGATCAACCCCGTACTGCGGAGCAGTCATGGATCGACGTTCAACCGGAGGCCCGGGACGGGTCGTCATCATCGGCGCTGGACCCACTGGCCTTGGTGCCGCCTATCGCCTGCGTGAACTCGGACACGAGAACTTCATCGTTCTCGAACGCCACCCCTACATCGGAGGCCTCGCCTCGTCCTTCACCGACGACAAGGGCTTCACCTGGGACATCGGCGGCCACGTCATGTTCAGCCACTACCCCTACTACGACCGTCTCTTCGAGAAGGTCATGGGGGAGGACTTCACGCTCAACGACCGCGAGTCGTGGGTCCGCATGTTCGACACCTGGGTCCCGTACCCCTTCCAGAACAACATCCGCTACCTGCCCAAAGAAGCCGCGTGCGAGTGCCTCGTCGGGCTCGTCCAGGCCCAGTCGGGCAAGGGAAAGTTCAAGAGCCACACCGAGGCAACCAACTTCGGCGAGTTCATCGACGCGGTCTTCGGCGAGGGGATCGCCAAGCACTTCATGCGCCCGTATAACTTCAAGGTCTGGGCCTACCCCCCCGAGCGCATGAACAAGCAGTGGATCGGCGAGCGCGTCGCCGTCCTCGATGTCGATCGCGCCATCCGCAACATCGTCCTTGAGAAAGACGACTACGGCTGGGGACCCAACAACAAGTTCAAGTTCCCTCTCAAGGGGGGAACGGGCGAGTTCTACCGGCGCATCGGCCAGCACATCAAGGACAAGATCCGCCTCAACGCCGCCGTCGCCTCCATCGACGTCGATGCCAAGCTCATCACACTCACCGACGGCTCCACCGAGTCCTACGACACCCTCATCAGCGCCATGCCCGTCGATCTCCTCTGCAAGGACATCCTCACGGGCAACGTACCGACTCACGTCCGCGACGAATCCCAGCGCCTCCTCCACTCCAGCGGCTACATGGTCGGCATCGGCATCAAGCGCCCCTGCCCCTCCACCAAGTCCTGGATGTACTTCCCCGAATCCAACTGCCCCTTCTACCGCGTCACCTACCTCTCCAACTACTCCCCCTACATGACCCCCGAGCCATACACCACCGATGCCACCGGCCGGCGCAACGGCACCCACTACTCCCTCCTCTGCGAGACGAGCCAGTCCGACGTGAAGCCCGTCGACGGCTCGCGCATCGTCGAAGACACCATCACCGGTCTCGAGAACGCGGGACTGCTGGAACCCGGCGAGCGCGACGACATCGTCAGCACCTGGGTCTACCACGCCGACTACTCGTACCCCACGCCCAGCGTCGAACGCGACCAGATCCTCAGCGTCGTCATCCCCTGGCTCGAGTCCCGCTCGATCTACTCACGTGGCCGCTTCGGCCTCTGGAAATACGAGGTCTCCAACACCGACCACACGCTCATGCAGGGCGTCGAGGTCGTCAACCGCCTCATCCTCGGCGAGCCCGAGGTCACCACCGGCATCGTGTACGCCACAACCGAGGATGGACGCGAAGCCGCGACCCACGAACGCAGCACCCTCGCCGGCTCCGGCGAGAAGAAGCTCACCGAAGCAAAGCCGGGGCATTCGGCCACAACAGGATCCTCCGGCCACTCGCCCGAGATCGTCGTCAAGGCCACCAGCGGCACATCCGCCAAGGCCGACGCCGACCACTCCGAAGAAGAACTCGGCGTGGGGGGCGGCTGAGCGAAACGCAACGCGCCGGCCACCCGCTCACGCTCGGAACCATACAAGATCGAGCACGGACACCCTGCCGCGCACCCGCCCCGTTCGTGTATACTTTGCACCATGTACCGCGAGCAGGAGTTCCATTTTGTGTATGAGGACGGGGTGCTGAAACCCGAGGAGCGTCTCGACCTCCCAGAGGGAGCACGTGGGGTGGCAAGGATCCGCGAAAGCCAGACACAGAACGGTGCCGATTCGTTCTGGGATCACAAATCGATCGAAGATCTCGCCCGAACACAAGCCGTAGCCCCGGTCCGAAGCATCGATGAACTGGTAGGGGACTGGCCGCCAGAAGAATCTGTCGATGACTTTCTCGACATGGTTCGGCGTGGACGTGCCTGATGTCGCGGCTGCTTATTGACACGGACGTGTTCTCTTTCTTATTCAAAAGCGACACACGCGCGGAAGCGTATCGGAGCGAGATCGCAAACCGATCCCTGTATCTCTCTTTCATGTCCGTGGCAGAGATCAAGTGCTGGGCTATTCAACGCAGATGGGGTCCTGACCGGCTCGCCCGATTGGACTCCACGCTGCGCCGTTATGTCGTGATTCCCTTCGATATCGCCCTGACAGACGAATGGGCCCGCATCACGGCCCAACGAGCCAGCATCGGTAGGCCGATCGGGTGCGGAGATTGCTGGATCGCTGCCACCGCCGTATTACACGGCCTTCCACTTGCTACGAACAACGCCGCTCACTTCTCCGGTATCCGCGGCCTCACCTTGATTACCGGCAACCGATAGAGGAACCCGCCGAATCTACAATGCGCTCTCGCAAGGCACCAACCGCTCCTCTGGCACGAGGCCCTGTCTGACGGATGTCTTTGGTGGCACCGCGGTGGCCCGGTTCTGGCAGGAATCGCAAGAAGCGGAGACTCAGACACCTTCCAGTTCGATCCGCCAGACAGAACCTAGAAGCACCCCGCGGGTTGACCATGTACCCGTAGCCGAACGACCTACATATACCCCGACTCGCGCATCGCTTCCCCCGCGGCGTCCGCCCACACGCGCTCATCTTCCACCCCGAAGTACGTCCGCCAATCCCCCGCGATCCCCTTGCGCGTCTTGGCCAAAGGATCCGCTTCGCCACGCTCTCGCTTGGTCCGCGCCTCAAACCTGTGCCGCTCCACGATCTGCCCCACCAGCTCGCCACGCGCATCCAGACCGAGGAACCCAAGCACCCGCGCGAGCTCCTGCGCCGTCTGCTCCAGCACGCGCTCGTACCGAACCTCGATGAACCGCTCCGTATAGAGCGACCTCGCCCGCGCCGCGCCACGCACGCACGCGCACCACACGCCCGCGAAGTACCGCAGCGATTCCTCGCAGAACAACGCCACACGCTCACCCTCACCCAGACCGTGGAACCGATACGCCCGCTCCATGTGCTCCCGCGCCCCCTCCGGCAGCACCTCAAACTGTGAAGGCCCCTCCCTGCTCCGAAACTTGAACAGATAGAAGCAGTGCGACACCGCGACATCGCGCCCGTCACGCAGGGCGTGAACGAACCTCGCATCGGGGAACAACCCATGCAGCGCATCCACACGATCGCAGTAAGAGAACGTCGTCTTGTCGCCGATGGCGCGGACGCGCTTCCCTTCGTGCGCCGTCGCCGCCGCCGCCCGCATCACGCCCTCGACCGCGCCCCTCGTCGCGACCCGCGCCACCTCTTCCGCATCACCGATCCGCTCGGCCCACGCGTTGTGGCCCGTGTCGCACCAGCGCGCGATCGTGCCGCGATCCACCCAGTGCTCCGCGCCGTGCCCCTTGTCATTCAGAATCCACCCCTCGTCGAGCACGAACGCTTCCGGGTGCGCGTTGAGCATGTCGCGCAGCCACGTCGTCCCGCTGCGATAGCTCCCCGCGATAAAGAAAAACCCGGCATCCGGCGCGACTCGATCCCGCCCGCCGCCCAGCCCCTTCACACCCACCTCATCGCTCGTGCCCATGCCCAAGCATAGAGCCGCTTCAATCTGGGAAAACACATCGCAAGCAATGCGTCAGCATCGTGTCAAGACTGCGCAAACCCACGCCGACTTCGCGCCGCCTTGACACACCATCCACGCTGACATGCTTAACTCTGGCCCCGCGTTCGGATCGGCGTGCGTGACGTTGACCGGCTCGGATTCGTTCCACATGAGAGCAGAGAGAAACGGAGACTCACAATGAAGACCACCATCGCCATCATCATCGCCGCCGGTTCCGCAGCGATCGCCTCAGCCGATATCCGCATCACCGAGTGGATGTACGACGGCACAGGCGGCGAGTTCGTCGAACTCACCAACGTCGGCGCCGCGCCGATCAACCTCGCCGGTTGGTCCTACGACGACGACAGCCGCCTCCCCGGCGTCTTCAGTCTCTCCGGCTTCGGCGTTGTCGCACCCGGCGAGAGCGTGATCTTCACCGAAGTCTCCGCAGATGCGTTCCGCACCAACTGGGGCCTCTCCGCCTCCGTCAAGGTCCTCGGCGGCTACACCAACAACCTCGGACGCGCCGATGAGATCAACATCTACGACGCATCCAACACCCTCGTCGACCGCCTCACCTACGGCGACAACGTCTTCCCCGGCACCATCCGCACCCAGGGCACCAGCGGCAACGCCTTCCTCGCCGACCTCGGCACCAACAACGTCGCCGCCTGGTTCTTCTCAGCACCCGGCGACCTCTTCAACTCTTACTTCTCCAATGCCGGCACCTTCGGCAACCCCGGCTTCTACTACATCCCCGCGCCGGGCGTGCTCGCCCTCGCCGGCTTGGCCACCCTCGCCGCCGGTCGCCGCCGCCGCTGATCGCACACGGGTGACAACCCATCCGAACGCTTGAGGAGTGAGAGAGAGAACCCCACACGGGCCGGGAGAAATCCCGGCCCGTGTTCGTTGCGCGCCTCATAGACTCGCACGATGCCGAATCCCTCAGTTCCCAAACTCCTCACACCCATCCGCGCCGGCGCACTCGACACACCCAACCGCGCCTGGATGGCCCCGCTCACACGCTCCCGCGCCAACATGCCCGGAAACATCCCGCACGAACTCAACGCCACCTACTACGCCCAGCGCGCCGCAGGCAAAGACGGCCTCCGCGGCGCAGGCCTCATCATCAGCGAAGCAACCCCCATCTCTCCACGCGCCCACGGCTACTACGCAACACCCGGCATCCACACCGACGAACAAGTCCGCGGCTGGCGCCTCGCCACCCGCGCTGTCCACGACGCCAACGGCCTCATCGTCTGCCAGCTCTGGCATGTCGGACGCGTCAGCCACTCCGCCCTCCAACCAAACAACGATCCGCCCCTCGGCCCCACAGATGTCCCCAGCCGCTCCAAGACCTACATCGACGCCGACATGACCCGCGTCGAAGCGAGCACACCCCGCGCTCTCCGCACCGAAGAGATCCCCGAGATCGTCGAAGAGTTCCGCGCCGCCGCGCAGCTCGCCAAAGACGCCGGCTTCGACGGCGTCGAGATCCACGGCGCGAACACCTACCTCCTCGACCAGTTCACGCGCGACGGCATGAACCTCCGCACCGACATCTACGGCGGCTCACTCGCCAACCGTCTCCGCTTCCCCCTCGCCGTCGCCGAGGCCGTCTGCGACGTCTGGGGAGCGGACCGCGTCGGCTATCGCATCAGCCCACTCAGCGATCATCACGATGCCCGCGACGACAACCCCCGTGAGACCTTCACCGAACTCGCACGCCAACTCGGCACCCTCGGACTCGCCTACCTCCACGCCGTCGAAACATGGAACCGCCAAGCACTCGACCCCCGCATCGACACCGTCATCCCACCCATCGCCGACGCCTTCCGCGCCGCCTCACCCCGCGGCATCTACGTCGCCAACGGCGACTACTCCGCCGATCTCGCCGAACGCTCCATCTCCCGCGGCTGGTGCGACGCCGTCGCCTTCGGACGTCCCTTCATCTCCAACCCCGACCTCACACACCGCATCGCACAAGCCGCCCAGGCACGAGCCACCCAGAAAGCACGCGCAGAGGACGCGCCACTCACTCCCAACCTCACACCCTGGGACCAATCCACCTTCTACGGCATCCCCCGCGGCACCGACGGCTCGAAGGGCTACACCGACTACCCCGCCGCTTCGTAAATCCACTCCCCTCTTCTCCATGTGCATACGTGCCTTCAAAAACAAACCGGGCACGGTCTCTCGACCATGCCCGTCGTTGACATCGCATTCCAAACTCCGGCGGCTCTCGCCGCCGCCACTCCGACTCACGCAACCGACTCGCTCACGCCGCCGTCGGCCGATCGTCCTGCGGAAACAGCGGGATCGGGTCCAGCATCCCCGACAACTCGTCGAGCTGCTCCTTCATCCGATCGATCGTCCCCAGAAGCTCGTGCTCAAGATCACGCGAGGATGTCTCCGCAGCCCTGCCGACCACACGACCCCACTCACGCGGAGCAATCCGCTCACCAATCCGCCCGCCCACACGTCCGCCGACAGGACCCTCAAGCCCCGACGCCAGCGAGGTCGGAAACGGGATGATGTCCTGCAAACTCGGGTCGTCCTTGATCAGACGCAACTTCGGCATGTCGCACTCCTGTCCCAGCGGCACCAGCCATGATCGGCTGTCCGCCCTCGGAGCTTCGCACCCGCACCCGCCCATCGTGCATCCATACACTCGAACGGTTGCGAAACCGGCACACCTTGCGCGGCTTCAGGTCCGCTTCAACGTGCTTCAACGGTTATCGGCAAACCGCCCCCACCCAACACAACTTGCAAAGAACCGGGTAAACGCCCGAGAACACGCGCAAATCCGGCGCGAATCCACCCAACACCACCCACGCTCAACCACCCGGCTTCGGCTTCTTCTCAAACCGCGGCTCGGTCCCGTTCACCGTCCGCCTGATGTTCCCGCGGTGCTTCCACACCACCACCGCCGCAAGACCCATCGACACCACCAGGTGGGGCGTCCTCCACCTCAGAGACTCATCGATCACCCCAAGCCCCACCACGCCGAGCGGCACAACGACCGCAGCCAACACCGACGCGATCCCCACCATCCGCCCGACCCTGAACACCACAATCCACACCCCGAGCGCGAGCAGCACCGCGCACGTCATCAAAGGCCACACACCCAGCAACGCGCCAAACGCCGTCGCCACGCCCTTCCCACCCCTGAACCCCGCCAGCGGTGTGAACATATGCCCGAGGATCGCCGCCACGCCCGCCCCCAGGTGCAGCCACACACGCGACTCCGGCGCATCCCCAGGCCCAAAGTCCTGAAACCCACCCAAGCCGATCGTCCCCAGCAGCACCCCCGCTCCCAGCGACGGCACAAGCCCCTTCAGCACATCCAGCGTGAAGCACAGCATCCCCGGCCCGCGCCCGAGAACCCGCCACACGTTCGTCGCGCCGATGTTCCCGCTCCCGTGGGCTCGGATATCAACGCCCCGAGCCCTTGCGATCCACAGCCCGAACGGGATCGAGCCGCAGACGAACCCGGCCAGAGGATAAAGAACCCAGAGCATGCCGCAGACTCGTCCTCTCGCTGGAAAGCCCGACCGCCAAAGCAACCCATCACATCCGCCGCGTCTCGCGATTGTATCGGACGCTCTCCCACCCCACGAGTGCCGGCTCGCCGCGCTGCCGCCCCACACGCGCCGGTTATCGCGCCCACCTCACGCCCAGCAACGTCACTCTGGGTGAACGTTCGGGCTCGCGCCGACGCAATCACACCCACCGATGCCCTCTCTGCTCCCCGTGCCGGGCATTCTCCCGTTCCTATTGCATGCTGTAGCCAGCATCAGGCCAATCCCAAAAGCCACGGAGAGACGCACATGAGGAACGCACGCAACACCATCGCCGCCATCGCCATCGCCTCGACCGCAGGCATCGCCTCCGCCGATGTCTTCTTCGGCGATGTCGCCGGCAGCGCGGAGCAGACCGGCGCAACCTACTCCGGCAACCTCGTCTACGAGCACATCGCCGGGTCCGTCGGCGAACTCACCATCACCCTCACCAACGACACCCCCGCCTCCGTCGGCGGCCGCCTCACAGCCATCGTCTTCCGATTCGACACCGTCGACGCCTCCGCATGGACCTCCCTCATCTCCAGCACCATCAGCGGGATGACCAACACCGGCACCGTCAACGGCGCTCCCTACGGCACCTTCAAGGGCGGCGCGGGCACCGGCGGCCAGTTCGAGGGCGGCGGCCCGGCCTCAAACGGCCTCGCGATTGGCGCAACCGCCACCTTCGTCTGGAAGATCAACGCCTCCGATGCCGCGTCACTCAATGAGATGTCCTTCCTCAACGCCTCCAACTCGCCCGGCATCCTCGCCCGCTTCCGAGGCCTCACCGACGGCGGCTCCGACAAGGTCCCCGGCGTGATCCCAGCCCCCGCCCCGATCGCCCTGGCAGGCCTCGCTGGCCTCATCGCCACCCGTCGCCGTCGCAACTGATTCGAGGCGTCCATCACCGTGATCCACCAACGGGCAGCGGTCTCTCATCGAGGCCGCTGCCCGCTTCATTTCACGCACCAACCACGCGCGCCCGCGCCCATCCAACCGATTCTCAAAGACTCATCGCAACACGCTCAACTCAACCCGCCGCTCGTGCGATGAAAGGCCCCGTCAACTTCAACGCCTGACTCCTTCAAGGCATGGGCAGTGCTCGGATTGGTCCCCGATCACTGCCTTCTGCCTTTTTCCGCCCCTCCTTACCTCTCCCTTCCACTCCGTCCCCAACCAGTCCCCCCTCCCCTACCCCGCAGTCTGCCCCTTTGCCATGTGCTCTGTGCTACGTACCCCTATGACCCCTTGTCCCTCTCCCCGTGGACATCCTGTGGATGATCCTGCCTCTTCCCCGGATTCCCCGGGATCCGCCACGCCCCGTTCAGCCGTAAGATAAAGTCTCTGCCCCGCGTCCCCTCCCGGGTCACGCGGCACAAACGGCCCCCAGACGCGCGCCCCCGCGCCTTCCATCCCGGAGTCCAAGCCCATGGCCAAGATGTTCTACACCCTCGAAGAAGCAGCCGCCAAGCTCGGAAAGAGCACCGACGAGGTCAAGCAGCTCGCCGAGTCCGGCCAGCTCCAGGAATTCCGCGACCGCGACCGCATGATGTTCAAGGTCGATCAGGTCGATCTCCTCGCCGGACACCACGACGACGAGATGATCCCCCTCGCCGACGACCTCGAGCCCATGTCGCTCGCCTCTTCCGGCTCCGCACCCTCGCTCTCACTCGACAATCCCAAAGAGCAGACCGGCATCTCCATCTTTGAAACCGAAGACACAGACTCCGCCGACCCCATGGCCGCCACACAGATCACCACCTCGCCCGCCGCGGGCTTCTCCCCCGGCGATGCGGGGGGCTCCGGCTCCGGCCTTCTCGACATGACCCGCGAGGCCGACGACACCTCACTCGGTGCCGACCTCCTCGAGGATGTCTACGGAGGCGAGACCCAGGCCGAAACCGCCCTCGGATCCACCAGCCCCGGTGGCACGGGCGAAGCCGCCGCGCTCTTCGAATCAACCTCCGCCGCTTCCGACATCACCGCCGCCGCAGCAGCAGCAGCCCCCGTCATGGTCCTCGCCGAAGTCATCGACGGACCCGGCTCCGGGCTCGCCGCTGGCCTCGCCATCGGCATGGTCCTCGCACTCGCCTTCACCGCCGTGGTCGTCCTCATGGCCATGACCGGCGGCGGCGCGGCAATCCTCGGCCTCGTCGCCGGAAACTTCATGGCCATCGTCGGCGGACTCGCCGGCGTCTGCGTCATCGGTGCCGTCGTCGGCTTCCTCATGCTGAAGAACGCGCGATGACCGCTCACTTCTGACGACATCGGCTCCACACCCCACCCCAGAACCCACGGACCACTCCGTGGGTTCTTCGTTTCCGCGTGACCCGCTCCCACTCGCTTCTACCATGCTCCACCACCTCTGACCCGGGAGCCATGATGTCCTCAGCCCAATACCTCGCCGCCGCACGCCACGCCGTCACGCAGGCCTCTCTCGTCTGCCGCGTCGTGCAGAAGAACCTCGAGGCCGTCAAGGCCGTGACCAAGGACGACAAGAGCCCGGTCACGGTCGCCGATTTCGCCTCCCAAGCCATCGTCGCCCACGTCCTCACCGAGCAGCTCGGCAAGGTCATCCTCGTCGGCGAGGAAGAGTCCAATTCCCTCCGCGAAGACGCCACCCTCCTCGCCGCCACGCTCGCTGCCGTGCAGGAAGTCTGGCCCGACTGCACCGAAGAGTCCCTCGTCTCCTCCATCGACATCGGGCGTGGCGACACCGACCACGCCGGCTACTGGACCCTCGACCCCGTCGACGGCACCAAGGGCTTCCTCCGGAACCAGCAGTACGCCGTCGCCCTCGCCTACATCGAACGCGGCACGCCCACCGTCGGCGCCCTCGGCTGCCCCAACCTCCCCATGGACTTCAGCGAAAGCATGGACACGCCCGACCCAAAGGGCTGCATCTACCTCGCCCTCCGAGGCGACGGCGTCTCCGAAGTCCCCGCCAACGATCCCGACGCCCACCCACGGCGCATCACCCGCCTCGACCACTTCAAAGGCGAGCCCATTCGCGTCTGCGCTTCCGTCGAGTCCGGACACTCCAACGCCGACGACACCGATCGCATCCTCGCCCACATCGGCGAATCCTCAAGCCCCATCCGGCTCGACAGCCAGGCCAAATACGCCGTCGTCGCGCGGGGCCAGTCCGATGCCTACCTCCGACTCCCCACCAAGAAGGGCTATGTCGAGCGCATCTGGGACCATGCCGCGGGCGCGCTCGTCGCCGTCGAGGCCGGTTGCTTCGTGACAGACATCCACGGCAACCCGCTCGACTTCTCGCACGGCCGAGGGCTGGAGAAGAACAAGGGCATCGTCTGCGCCCCGCCCCGCGTCCACGGCCTCATGATCGGCGCGATCCGCGACCTGGGCATCGGCAAGGCCTGAGCACCCCCCCCACCAACCCCCACACCCCCCCCCACCACCCCACACCCCCCTCACACACACCCATCACCAAACCACCGGCTTGAACTTCCAACCCCCTCTTCCCATACTGATGAGGTGAGCCACGGCACACCAACCAGCGCGGGCAACCCCCGAAGCGAGCCACGCGCCGACCCGGCCCGCGGCACACCACTCGCACACGCCTCCGAAACCATCCGCGCAGGCGGCCTCGTCATCTTCCCTACCGAAACCCTCAACGGCGCAGGCGTCCGGGCCGATCGCCCCGATCCCGTCCAGCGCCTGGCTCACCTGATCGATCCCGCGCCCGAACCTCGCCCCCTGGGCGCAACCCTCCACCTCCCCGATGTCGGCTCGCTCCTGCGGATCGGCGAGGCGATGGCCGGTGATGGCGACGGGTTCATGCCCGGACACCGCCGCCTCATCGATTCGCTCCTCCCCGGACCCTTCCGTCTCCTCATCGAGATGACGCCCCAGCAACTCTCGCGCGTCCGCGCCACGCTCGGCCTGGTCGCGGGCGCAGCAGAAGTCGGCTCCGCCCTCGCCGTCCGCATCCCCCGCCACCCCGAAGCCGCCGCGTTCCTCGCCGACGCCCGTGTCCCCATCGTCGCCGTCTCCGCGCGGGCACTCGGCACACGCACCGACGAGTCGCTCGCCCTCACCTGGGGCGCGCCCGGGCTCGCGCGGATCGGCTCCGCAGACACCGAAGACGCCCGGAGACTCCCCTCCACAACCGTGACACTGACCATCGCAGGAGGCGTGATCGTGAGCGAAGACGCTGCCACCGGCGCTCGGGATGTCGCACGCGCCATGGAGCGACGCGTGCTCTTTGTCTGCACCGGCAACACCTGCCGCAGCCCCATGGCCGAGGCCATCGCCAGACGCATCGCCGACACCGCCGATCCAAGCCCCATCCGCGTCATCGTCGGCTCCGCGGGCATCTCCGCCGGACCAGGACCCGCCACGCGAGAAGCCGTCGAAGCCGCACACATCATGGGGCTCGACCTCTCCGCCCACCGCTCCCGACCCCTCACACGCCAACTCATCGACGATGCCGACGAGATCTACACCATGACCGCCTCCCACGCCCGCGCCGTCGTCGCCATCGCCCCAGCCGCGGCACACAAGGTCCGCGTGCTCGATCCCGACGGACGCGACGTCCCCGACCCCATCGGCTCACCCCTCGACGAATATCGCCGGGTCGCGTCGGAGATCGAGCGAATGATCCAGCGACGACTCGCCGAGCCCCGCACGCCACGGAGTGATCACGAATGAGAATCGCAATCGGCGCCGACCACCGCGGCTCCAACGCCGCAAAGATGCTCGCCGACAAACTCCGCGCCGAAGGACACGAGGTCGCCATCGCAAGCGCACTCGATAACGCGCCCTGCGACTACCCCGAAAGGGCATACGAGGTCGGACACACCATCTCCTCGGGCAAGGCAGACGCGGGCATCCTGATCTGCGGCACCGGCATCGGCATGTCCATCGCCGCCAACAAGGTCGCCGGCATCCGCGCCGCCGTCGTCCACGACGAGCTCACCGCCGAGCTCTCGCGCACCCACAACAACGCCAACGTCATCTGCCTCTCCGCCGACCTGCTCGGCCAGCGCATCATGGAAAAGATCGTCGACTCGTTCATCGGCTCGTCGTTCCAGGGAGGCCGCCACGAGCGACGCCTCCGCAAGATCGCCATGATCGAACGGGGCGAAGACCCCTCAACGCTCAAAGAGTGAGCCCGGCCCGCGACTCACGGCGCGGGCGCACCGATCACCATCGTCACGCCCCCCGCGCTCACCAGGATCCGCCCGTCCAACACGCCCAGCCCGTCCGGTGGAACAAGCAGCGCAAGCTCCCGAGAGGCGATCAGCCGCGCGCTCGTGTTGTCCATCACGCTCAGCGTGTACGTCCGCCTCCCCTCGGCGGACTCCGTCGCGCGCGTGTCGATCGTCACAAGCACGTCCGCGCAGAATCTCGCCGGAATCAGCGAGTCCATCGCGCCGAGCGCGTCCGAACCGATCCGCCTCCCGTCCGCCCCATAGATCACAACGCCCCGCGCCGACGCAAACGCCACGCGATCACCCAGAACACGCCCCACAATCCGCTGACGCGTGCTCAGCCGATCATCCGTCCGCAGCGGATCGTCGGAGATCTGCCCCGTCGCCCCGTCCGCGATCCAGATCAGCCGCGCATTGTCCATCAGGAAGATGCTCCGCCCCAGCACCCACGCATCCACAAAGCGGTCCGCAGGATCCCTGAACCGGACCCAGTTCCGCCGGCCGCTCTCGGGACCCATCGACACGATCCCCTCGTCGAATCCCGCCAGCAGGTTCGCGTTCCCGTCCACACGCAGCCACGCGACATCACCCGGCAGATCCCGCGACACGCTCAGCGTCCGCAGCGTGCTCGCATCCAGAGCCGCAAGCACCGGCGAGAGCTCCACCGGCTGATCCAGCGCGGCCTGACGCTCCGACGCCCCGCCCACCAGCAACATCCCGCCGCCGAGCGCGATCTCGTACACGCGATCAACCGCCGTGCGCGTCGTGTAACGAACCCGACCCGTCGCCGCATCGATCGATGCGATCCGCCCGCCACGCTCCGCCAGCGCGAGCGTCCCGCCGTCCAACGCAACCAGAAGATCCGTCAACGCAACCGGCCCGGCCGTCGGCGTCGGGATCGTCTGCGGCCTGCCGATCGGATCGAGCAACCGACGCTGCGCCAGCGCATCCAGCGGAAACAGCGTCCGAAGCGTCGGCGACACCCACACGCCCTCGCCCGTTCTCGGATCGATCCGCTCGATCGTCCCCCCCTCAGGGCCGCTCCACTGAACATAGATCGCGCGCGCATCGTGCCAGAGCACCCGCGGAGCCGCGTCGCACTCACGCTTCCATAACTGCTCCACGCCCGATCCCGATTCCAGCGCGCCATACCCGGCGATCGCCCGCCCGTCAGCCGCCACAAGCAACGCCACCGTCGGCGAGCCGTCCCGCTCCGCCGAGATCGATCGCGTCAACGTCCACCCGACCAGCGCCTGCGCAACATCCGCCCCCGCAGGCGCGCCGACCCGCGCCAGACGCGACCGCTCCGCCGCCCGCGCGCTCGCCTCCCGAACCACCGACTCCACATCCACCCCCCGTCCCTGCGCCACCGGCACGATCCCGCCCCATCGACGCACCCGATCACGCGTCGCCGCGAGCGCATCCACCTGCTCCGCCTCCGCGAGCGTCACCAGCAACAGCCCCGCAACCTCCGACGCCTCAGCGGCATCGATCGACACGCCCGCGAGCATCGCCCAATCGATCAATCCCGCCGCGCTCCGAAGATCCGAGATCGCCCCCAACCGATCGCCCGCCGCGAGCCGCGCCGACGCCGCGCGACGCAGCGCGCCCACCGACGCCGCCGAAGCCGGATACCTGTCCGCCGCCGCACGCAGCCGCGCCGGATCGCCCGAAGACCGCGCCGCCGCGCCCCGCGCCTCCAACTCAAACGCCTCATACGCCCTGGGCCCGGCCACCTGCAGCACCTCACGCAGGCGGACCGTCGCCTCCGTCGCCGCACGCAGCGAGAGCCCCGGCGTCCTGTACGTCGCCTCGGCAAGCACCGGCTCCGCCAGCACGCGCTGGTACACCTCGATCGCCTCCGAGATCCGCGACTGCCCCGTCCGCAGACGCCCGAGCATCATCGCGTGCAGCACCTGCTCCTCCGGCGATGAGCACACACGCCCGAGACGATCCACAAGCACGTCCAGCAACGCCAGATCATCGATCCGAGGCGTCGCGCCCGGCACATCCGCCGACCCGCCGCCCACGTTCCATCCGATCGCGCTCGCGCCCAGCAGCGAGCCCAGCAGCGTCACGATCCTCACACGGGCCGGCTCAACCACGGGCGAACCCGCGCCGCGCTCAACGATCGAGATCGCTCGATCGAGCGCAGGCGCCACGTCCTCCCACCGTCGCGAACGCGACGCCAGATCCGCGAACGTGATCGCCGGACCCGCATCCTCACCCGCACGCTCCATCCGCTCGCGCAGCATCGCCGACGCCACGTCCCACACAAGATAGTTGTGCAACTCCCGATGATCCGCGACGATCACCTGACCACCCGCGATCGCCAGATTCCCGCTCCGCTCCAGCGGAACAACGATCGGCTCGCGCGGATTCGCCGGATCGATCAGCGACAACCCCGAACGCGTCGGCACCGCGAGCAGCCCTCCCGCGTCGAACGCACGACCCGACATCGCGCCAGCGTCCCCCTCGAACGACGCGCTCGTCCGCACCGGACCGCTGTCGAACGTCGCAAAGTCAACGAACGCGATCCGACGATCACCGATCGCAGCAAGATCACTCCCGATCCGCACCAGGTACCGGGGCTGCTCCAACGCGCCCGACGTGCGGCTCGCAAGCAGACGACCCGTGCGAAGATCCAGACGCACCACATCCAGCCGATCGGGCGTCAGCGTCACAAGCCCGCCCACCGAGCCGTCCACACCCTCGTCGATGATCGGGATCACCGTTCCCCACGGCCACCCCATCATCGTGTTCATCAACGCCGCAGAAGGCGCACGCCGGATCCACACGATCCGACCGCTCGACGCCTCCACCGCGCTGATCACACCAACCTCGTCCGCTCGATACACGATCCCGCGATGCAGAACCGCGCCCTCCGCCGAACGCCCCCCGCGGCTCGTGGACTGGATCCCCGCGCTCCCGATCGTCGTCGCCCACAGCAGACCCCCGTCCTCAAGATCCAAACCCACAAGCGCGACCGAGATCAACCGCCTCTGCGGCACGTGCTTGCGAACGCTCACGATCACCGTCGTCCCGTCCACCAGCAGCGGCCCGCGCACCGAGCCGCCCGACAACTGCGGATCAAGATCCGACACGTCCACCGACCAGATCACCCGCCCGGTCGCCCGATCAAGCGCGTGCACGCGCGGATCCCCCGAACGCCCGTTGCCCGTCGCCACACCCGTCGTCGCCAGCACGACCCCACGCGTCAGGACCACCGAACTCCCGTCATCGAATCCACGCGAGTACGCGCGCTCGTTCGGGCGACGACCAAACTCCAGCGACTCGTAACGCCCCTCCGCATCCATCGGACGCGTCCGCCACCGCTCCTCGAGCGTGAATCGATCCAACGCGGCGATCGTCGCCCCGTCATTGATGTACACCATCTCCCCGACAATCGCCGGAAACGCCCACGCCGGCTCGACGATCGGCTGCTGCCCCGCCGCCCGACGCACCGCGTCGAGCGCGCCCGCTCGCTCCTCCGCAACCCGCGACGCAAACGGCGCAGAACGAATCGGCGTCCACACCATGTCGCCGATCACCGGCCGCTCCCCGCGCGTCAACGCCGAGGAATGCCGCTCAAACAAACCCTGCGGCGCATCGATCACGCTCCCGCGCACACCCGGATCAAGCCCCGCTCGCCCCGCAAACACGCCCGCCCACGCCCACACCTCGGGACGATCCAGATACCGCGCCACCTGGCCCGCAAGCGCCGCCGCAGGACCCGCCACGCTCGCCGCCCTCGCGTCCGGATGCTCCGCGAGCGCATCCAGAGAGATCCGCGCCGCCTCGAACCGCGCCGCCTCAAGATGCGACTGCGCCACACGCAGCGTCGCGATCGCCCCCGCGCTCGTCAGAAAGTAAGACGTCTCGACCAGCGCATGCTCCCCGCGCGACAGGCGCAGATCCGCCACCGGCCCCTGGACCTGCCGATACATCTCCAGCAACGCCGCATCGCCGCGCAGCGCATCGTGAACCCGCCGACGAACCGTCACAAAGATCTCCGAGTCCCCCGGCAACTCCAGCGCGCGATGCGCCTCAGTGTCCAACAGCCGCTGCAACGAACGCACCGACTCGCCAAGGTTCCCCGCCGCGACCAGATCCGGAAGCCGTGCCAGCGTGTCCCGAGCCGCCGTCGAGTCGTCCACATACACCGGGTTGACGCCCTGAGGGCTCGCCGAGAGAGCCCCGATCAGGATCAACACTGCGGCTATCGGACCTCGCACGCCTTCAGTCCTCCTCGTCACACGCCGACACAGAACCCGCCACAACGCTAGATCATCCCATCGGAATCTCCGCAGGCCACCCTGAGACGGATCGCTCAACCCGGACTCCCGACCGCCCGAATGGATCATCGTGATCCGTGCAGCCCAGCCACTGCCCCCATCCTCCGCTTCCCTCGCGGGCACTCGCGCCTCCCGCGTCCTCTGGCTCGTCGGGCTCACCGTCGCCGTCGCCTTCGCCGACCTCTACATGACACTCATCCACGCCACCTCGGTCGGCCTCCACGAGGCAAACCCCCTCGCACGCGCGCTCATGCTCTACAACTGCCCGTGGGTCGTCGTTGCGTTCAGGTCCCTCACCATCATCCTCTTCGCACTCGTCCTCTTCCGCGCCCGAACTCGACCCAGCGCGGAGATCGCGGCATGGACCTGCGCTCTCGTCATGGTCTGGCTCCTCTTCCGCTGGAATGAGTACAACTCAAACGCCCAGGAACTCACCACCGCACTCGCACTCATCGACGAGCACAACCTCACCGACTTCGTCTCCATCGGGCCCAGAGACAAGTAACACGGGCAATCCCGCCGGCTCACGCCCCGAACCATCGGGCGTGGTACCCTCTCCGGCGATGATCTCCATCCGACTCCACCCAATCCCGCTCCTGGCAGCCGCACTCCTCCTGCTCACCGGCTGCTCATCCTCCAAGCCACCCACCTTCAAAGTCACCGGCGTCCAGCTCCGCGAGCAGAACGAACGCGCCAGCGAGTTCCTCTTCCAGATCGAAGCCGCAAACCCCAACGGACGCGAAGTCCCACTCTTCGAAGCCAACTACACCCTCTCGATCGATGGTCGAGAGGTCTTCCGCGCCATCCGCACGCCCGAAACCACCCTCCGACGCTACGGCGTCCAACGCTTCACACTCCCGGTCGTCATCCCCGCCGAAGACATGCCCGTTTCCTTACAAATACCATATAATCTCAGCGGCACCATCACCTACCTCATGCCCGGGGCACTCGCCGAGATCCTCTTCGATCGCGAGATCCGGCGTCCCAAAGCCGCCATCTCTGACAGCGGCACCCTCGATCTGACCACCGCCCTCTTGCCCCACCCTCTCACTGAGACCCCCGACCCGCACACCCCAAACGCCCTCGCCTCCACCCCCCACACCCCCCACTCCCACCCCGCTAAGCCGCTCGCCCACGCCCTCTCTGGGGCGTCTGCCCCATCAACAACGGGTGGAACAACGGGTGGATTGGATTCGACGCCTTGACGTGGCGGCCTCTTGACGCGACACTTGCCACCCCTCGGGCACAGACCGCCCGGGTTCAGCACGGGCGGGACGGATCCCCCCACGCATCTGATTCGTACAGTTCGCTCAGGCCCGTGTCGGACGCGGACCAGAGTGGTGCGAGATTCGCGCGGCGCGCCATCCGTTGTGGCCGCCGATCATGAACGTTCTTCACGTCGGCACGAACGCCGACGCAACTCCTTACGGAGCGAGGCATCTATGGCGGGTCGAGGCGGCGCGGGCGTGGGAATGATCGTCACGGTATCGGTGCTCGGCGTGCTCGCGCTGACGCTGTTCGTGCTCACCGTTGTCTTCTACGGCAACTACCAGGGCGCCAAACGCGAACTCGACGCGAACGTCGCGCAGATGTCCGACTTCGTCCGCCCGGACGAACGCGAGCGCGACGACATCCGCTCGGTCAGGGCCGCCGCGACTCAGGCCCGCAAGAGCGTCGTCGGCTACCTGCAGGAGTCCATGCAGGGCACCATGCGCCGCGTCACCGGCTCGCCGCGTGACACCGTCGCACAGCTCGAAGAGCGCATCGCCAGGATCCCCGGGGCCGAGGGCTCGTCGCTCCTCCAGGTCATCCAGGACCAGAACGCGTCGATCTCCCGCCTCCGCGACGAGGTCACCCAGGCCGATGCCGATCGCCAGCGCGCCCTCGAAGACCTCCAGAACGAGTCCGAGCGCGTCGCCAGAATGCAGCAGAGCCACAACAACGCCGTCGCCGCGCTCAACGCCGAGATCGGCACCTACCGCTCCGAGGTCGACAGCTACCGCGAAGGAATCAACGACACCCGCAAGGACATGGACGCACGCGTCGAACGCCTCCTCACCGACTCACGCGACAACGAGGCCAAACTCTCCGAGCGCATCCGCCAGCTCCAGGATCAGAACCTCGTCCTCCAGAACCAGGTCTCGCAGCTCCGAGGCGAGAAGAACAAAGACATCCTCAAGCCCGAGGACGAGTTCGCGCTCGTCGACGGACAAGTCGCCGGGCTCGACAACGCGGGCGGACGCGTCTTCATCAACCTCGGCCGCAACCAGAAGGTCCGCCTCGGCATGACCTTCGCCGTCTACAACAACGCCACCGAGATCCGCCCCGACGACGACGGCGTCTACCCCAGAGGCAAGGCCTCCATCGAGGTCATCGCCGTCGACGAGAACTCCTCCGCATGCCGCATCCTCGTCGAGAGCAGGGGCAACCCCGTCGTCAAGGGCGACGTCATCGCCAACGCCGTCTACGACCCGCGCAAGACCTACAAGTTCCTCGTCTGGGGCAACTTCGACGCCGACCGCGACGGAAGACGCACGCCCCAGGAGAAGATGGACATCGAGGCCATGGTCCTCGCATGGGGCGGCGAAGTCGTCGAAGAACTCACCGGCGATGTCGACTTCCTCGTCCTCGGCGAACGCCCCATCCTCCCACCGCCCCCGCGCCCCGGATCCCCCATCGAGATCATGCAGGAATACATCCGCCTCGATCGCACCGTCCAGCGCTACAACGACCTGCAGAACCAGGCCGCAGCCACCGGGCTCCCAGTTCTCAACGAGAACCGCCTCTACACCCTCATCGGCCGCTACTAGAGCGGTTGAAGTTCAGGCGTAGCGTCCCGAGCGTCGGCGAGACAAGCAGGGCGCGAAGGCCGAAACAGGCGTATCCGCAGTGATACGCCGATGCAGGCCGACAACGCCATGCGATGTCGCAGCCAGCTCTGGACGCTACGTATGGATTGAAGCCGCTCTAAAACCACCCGCTCCATCACCACGATCCCCACGCGGACCCCGAGCAATCGGGGTCCTTTCAATAGGGCACTGGCGATCCCCCGTTCCGTGCTCTTGCATAGCATCGCGCAGGAAGTCATACGGATCGCCGTCCATTGTTGAACACGATCTGATCGGAAATGCAGGTGCCGCCTGAGTTTGCGTCCATAGCCGCGACTGAGAAAGAGATCGGATCCGTATCACTCAACTCCTTGAATCAGTACCGATCGATGCGCGTTCGTGTTGATAGACTCCCAGTCCACCAAGTTTGATACTGTTGTCTACAAGTATGCATAACGAAGCGTTTGGTGCAATCGCCGATTGGGTGTAATCGGCCGGCTGTTCCCGCAGTGAGGAGTCGACATGCGAATTAATCGTGCCCTGATGGATCGCGCGACCAGATGGTACTCAATCTGTGTTGTTGTGCTATTGCTGCTTGGCGGATTGGGCGTAACGGTCATTGATGTATTCGGCGACAGTCTGCCGCTTGATGTTGTAAATAAAGTATTTATTGCGGCCGTCATATTTTTGATGCCGCCATTACTTTATATAATCTTCACGCTGCACGACAATACACAGCTGCTTCTCGAAGGCATGCATCAACATCATGAAATTGAGACGATACCACGCAAGCGTCTGCCAGAATCGCTCTCTGATTTACTTCACAATCAAATGGCAGTGCGTGTGTTTGGTCCACCTCCAATTGAGCTACTGCAAGCTTGCATGAGCGAGTCCAACATACGTACAGTATATATATATTGTATTGTAGATAGATCCATCGAACCCGGGCTTCGCAACATAGTAGACGCATTATGCGTGAATCGCGTTTCTGTGCGCGTGTTTCACTGCTCTGTGTTTCGATACTGTTCCGTGATCGCCGTCGCGGGGCACAAGGAACGCGGATCACGGATTATACTGATCCCTGCCGATGCAGACGCGAACTGTGTACTTCTCTCGGGCGAGCTTGCGTCCTCGGTTGAGAACATTCTCGCCCCCAACAGTCTTGATAAGCTCCGCGATTCTGCGGATGGCATACCGTTATTTGAGGTCTTTGGTAGATCGATGAGGCTCTCTCTTGCGCGGGCCCATGACGTGCATTATACACGCGTCTTAGATCTAACTGAAGGCGACCTCCTACGCGGCAATCGCGACATATGCGAGCGAATGTCACGCACACTAGAGGAGTCCGGCCGACTGTTGGTCACTCACCTTGCACACAGTGCTCAGAATATATCCGTGATGAGCACGGATGAATTTAAAGAGTGGATCGACATAAACGCCCGCGCGATCAGACGCGGATGCGTGATCGAGAGAATCATTATTACTAAGGATCAGTCGATTCCGCCAGATCTGCAATCTGTTATAGACCATCAGATTTCGGTTGGCATCAAAGTTTATCATGTGAGTATGCAAGAAATACTTATGGAGTTCAGTGACCATCAGGTACAGGACTTCTCGGTATACACTCCGCAACAGAGTAGCGAGCCGACCTCTGTAATATACATACAACGCTCGCCAAGCGGTGGTTGGGCAGAGCTAAGTGATGTTGTTGCTAGGCAATCATACGATCCAAATGTTATTAGGCGCTTTATGGGTACATTTGAGATGCTTCTGAGCCGTGCCAAAGAGTGCCAGCCGTCTGTGCAGCCGCCCCCCCCATCGTGACAATGGCTCACGATGCCGTCGCTGATGCTGACCCTGTGAGAATTACCCCGTGAACGCTGCCAAGACTCTGCTCGCTCGCCTTGTCCTTTGTTGAGCAATCGCAGCGAGTGCACGTCGGGCGTACAGGTACCACGCGGAGCCCGGCTGTCAAACACCAGCCCCCCTCCCGACCATACACTCGCCGAAGCAGCGCGACCGAACCAGCACGGGAAAGCCCGCATGGCAAAGAAAGGGCCGCCCCAGGCCCTCCACATCCCGCTCTACTACGCCATGCGTGCCGCCACGTCGCTCCCCCTCGTCGCGGGCGCATCCAACGCCATGGGCGTCGCCCGCGCCATCGGCTCCGGCTTCGCACGACTCCCCTCAAATCGCAAACGCCTCCGACGCGCCATCGAGAACCTCGAACAGGCGTTCCCCGATGCCGCGCCCGAACGACGCGAACGCATCGCCATCCACGCCTACCAGCACCTCTTCGAGCTCGCCGTCGAAGTCCTCTACACCCCACGCCTCCTCTCCGAAGACGCATGGGTCAGACACGCACGCATCGACGGCGTCTTCGGCGCCATACGCGACCTCGTCTCCGGAAAGCCGACCCTCCTCCTCTGCGGGCACTGCGGCAACTGGGAAGCCCTCGGCTACATCATGGCCCTCCTCGGATTCCCCATGCACGCCGTCTACCGCCCCCTCGACATGAAACCCCTCGACCAGTGGGTCCGCGATGTCCGGGGCCGACGAGGACTCGTCCTCGTCGACAAGTTCGGTGCCATGGACACGCTTGGAGACACCATCACCGCAGGAGCACCCGTCGGATTCGTCGCTGATCAGAACGCCGGCGACCGCGGCATCTTCGTCCCCTACTTCGGCCGCCTCGCCAGCACCTACAAGTCCATCGGCCTCCTCGCCATCCACACCGGCGCAACCATCGTCGTCGGCTCATGCATCCGCACCCGACGCGAACCTCCCGCGCACAACCCCGCCGACCTCGATACCACCTCCCCGACCCACGACGGCACGCAACTCGGCGGCGAGGCCTGGTTCAGCCGCGATGGGCTCCGCTACGAGGTCCGCATCTCCGATGTCTTCGGCCCCGACACCTGGAAAGACACCGAAGATCCCCTCTACTACATCACCGCACGCTACCGACGCGCCATCGAACAGACCGTCCGCTGGGCGCCCGAGCAATACCTCTGGATGCACCGCATCTGGAAGAGCCGCCCACCCCACGAACGCAACGACAAACCCTTCCCCGACTCGCTCCGCCGAAAGATCGCCTCCCTCCCGTGGATGAGCGATGCCGACGTCCAGTCCGTCGTCGACCGCTCCGATCGCGACCGCCAGATCCTCCGCACCTCCGATCAGAAACGGTTCTGACTCCGCCCCCGCCACCCACACTCCGCCCCCCACACACCACCCCTCCTGCCCCCTCGCCCACGAAGCCGCCGTACCATCAGCTGATCGCAGGCGATGGGGCCAATCGACCCCGGAGACGAACACACGGGGAATGACGGAGAGGAACGATGTCGGCACCACGCCTCGAAAACGCCAGGATCCTGATCGTCGACGACGATCCCGATGTCTTGGAATCGATCGAAGCCGCTCTCGAATCAGAGGGCGCGCTCACCATGACCGCCATGGATGGCAACGAGGGCGTCGAGCTCTGCCTCGAACACAAGCCCGACCTCGTCGTCCTCGACATGATGCTACCCAGCCGCTCCGGGTTCCTCGTCCTCGAACGCATCAAGGGTCGAGGCGACAGCCCCATGGTCATCATGGTCACCGCCAACTCCGGCAAACGCCACCAGGCCTACGCCGAAACACTCGGCGTCGACGGATACCTGCTCAAGCCCTTCCCCCTCGAACGACTCCTCGACAAGGCAGCCGAACTCCTCAAGCGACGCGCCGACGAGCAGCGCGTCTGAACCTCCACGGCTCGCCCCCCTCCCCCCCGCGATCGCCCCAAACCAGCCCCCGTGAGGACAACGTGGCGTCAAAGCGACTACTCGTACTGGTCCCCGCACCCGAGAACGGCGCAACCGGCTCCGCCACCCCCTCACACGCCGCGCCCTCACTCGGAACCGCAAAGGACATCCGCGCCACACTCGCACGCTTCAACACCGCCTCCGACGGCGGCACAAAGAAGTCCCTCGGCACCGAGATCCTCCACGGACCCGGCATCCTCGTCGAACTCCCCAGCGGCCAGGACCTCGTCAACCAGGCCCTCATCACCGTCATCGAAGAAGACATCGCCTGGCCCGTCCTCATGCGCCTCTGCCGCACACAGAACTGGGCCCTGCAAGACCCCAGCACAGGACGCATCTTCGGCGCGCAACACATGTAGTCAGACCTCTCCTGATCCGATTCGTTGTGATCCGAAAGGAACACGCACCCATGCCCACCTACGTCTACGAGATCCTGACCAAGAAGGGCGAAGGAACCGGCAAGACCTTCGAGCTCGTCCAGTCCATCAAGGAAGAAGCACTCAAGAAGCACCCCGAGACCGGCGAGCCCGTCCGCCGCGTCCCGCAAGCCCCCATGATCGCAGGCAACTGGTCGGAGATGAAGTCCAAAGGCAAACTCTCCAACAAGAACCTCGAACGACTCGGCTTCACCAAGTACGAACGCAAGGGCAAGGGATACATGGAACGCGTCGCCGGAAAGGGCGGGCCGAAGACGATTGGCGGGGATGAGTGAGCGGGGGTTGGCGACGCGGGCAAAGGGGCGCGGCATGTTCGGCAGGGACAAACGCACGCGGCTCGGTTCATCTCCGGTTGCCGGGCGGATCTCGATTGACAAGTTCCTCGAGAGCGGCCGCGCGTATGTTGACTCCATCGGAGTTGAGCCGGACGCCTACGACATCGCCTCGGCCATGCTCGCTGTCGTCCAGTCGCGGGACCCCACGGTCAACAGCGATCTGAGTGAGTTGATCTGGACCGATGCCTCGATGGATGTGGACCTCGGCCACAGGCGATTCATACCGACAGAGTTTGTGATTGAGGTTGCGGGCGAAGTGAGCTATTTTGTCGGATTCACGGGGTATCCGCCCTTTGTCTACGGCGGCATGCTTCCAGATAGAGAAGAGACCGGGCCGCGTCGATGGCCGCAAACGCCGCCCGGTGTGGAACTCGACGAATATTCGACGGACGTGATCCGTGGCGCCGTGGAGACCCAGCTCTCCAGGATGTTTGATCCCGAGGTTCAATCGCAGGCGATGGACGAGTACGCCGCTCGGAAATCGCTGCGATCCGCAGAGGCGATCTCCACGTCGGTGTTTCACGGCCCGCCGGTGTGGGTCCGGATTACGCGGTGCTGGCTCATCGGAACCGTCGTCTGCATCGCCATCGGATTCGCGTTGCTCGCGCTCCACATGTACGGGGGTGCCGCGTGGCACGCGGCATTCATGATCCCCCTCATCGGCGTCTGTGCCGGCGTACCCATCACGCTGGGAATGTGGCTCAAAGAGCGATATCAGAATCGACTCGTGACGGCATGGCACAAGAGCGCGGGGCGGCTCTGCCCGTTCTGCGCCTATGACGTCTCGGCGCTTTCGTCGGCCGGAACCTGCCCCGAGTGTGGAAAGCCATTTGACATCGAGCGCGACATCCCGCTATGGCGCGACGTCGGACTGCGACGCCCGCACGATATGACGTGATGTGGCAGCGCTTCCTTCAAAGGTCGACGGGTCAAACGTCATTGTCTATGCCAAAGCTGTCGCCACAAGCCCAAGGCCGAAGACCACGGCCACCCCCGCGATCCATCCGCCGAACAGAATGCTGAGAAAGACGCGGTTCATTCCGGGGTGCTGTCTATGCCGTTTCACGATGCGCATTGCGGAAATAAGCGGCCCCCCAATCGCAATCACCAACGCCAGTGTGATGAACGGAAGCACATAGAGCGGGCCAACGCCTGCGAGGATCAGCACAATCACCGCAAAGCACATGGTGACTGGAACGATGAGCGACCCACCGACACAACGCCATGCATTCGGCAGCGGCGCCGTGTGTATCTTGAGTTGGCGCACGCCGCACTCAGGGCACTTCACCAGTCCCTTCGCGTCGGGTTGCAGACCATTCAACGCGTAGCGGCATGACTCACAGAACATGAGTGGGGCTGCTGTGCCCTGCGTGTGTTGGTGGCTTCTCAACCGCATTCACAGGTGCCTTTCTCTGTGTTCCTCAGCGTCCTCCCACTCTTGGCCTCACACACAAGCCCATCAACGCGCACAGCAGCGCGCACGTCTGCATGTTCGACACGATCGGATCGAACATCGCCACAAGCATCAACCCCACGATCGCGCACGCCGGGCCCGCGTCGTAACTCCCAGGATCCACCCAGCGCCATCGCACCTCCGACCCCGCGCCGACGCACACACAGGCGCCCAGCCCGCCCACGATCGCCGCCACCACCGCAACCATCGCCACCAGCATCGCCGGCACACCGAACGAACTCGCAAGATGGATGTACGCGTTGTGCGCGTGCCCCTGGATGTTCCGCGTCGCGGGATCGATCCCCTGCCGCTCCAGATCCTCCAGGCACCAACGCTTGTACGCCCCCACGCCGATCCCCAACCACGGATGCGCCCGCGCCGCCTCGATCCCCTTCCATCCCATCAACAGACGGCCCCCCGTGTCGCTGTAAAAATCCTTCTCCTCGATCGCGCGGCTCAGATCCACCCGCGCCGCCTCAATCCTCCGAGCCAACCCCGGCCCCATCACAACCCCCGCGCCGACAACCGCAGCCAGACCCACACCCATCGACACCCACGCCCCGCGCCGGCGCAACCCACCCGCACGCACACCCCGAACCGCCGCCACAGCGCACACAATCGCAACCAGCCCGATGCTCGCCAGCATCGCGCCGCGCGTCCCCGTCGCGAAGATCCCCAGCAAGGTCACGATCGCCCCCGCCCCACCGATCACACGCACCCGCCCCTTCCCCATCACCGCCGCAGGCAGATGCAGCCCCAGCGCGCCCGTCAGCATCACACCCCCCACCACCGGCTGCCACCACCCGCTGTTGCGATCCGGCATCCGCGGGAACCGCATCCACCCCACGTCAAGCCGCACCCCGATCGCGTGCCACACCTGCGACAGATTCGCCAGGATCATCCCCACGACCAGCGCGCCGATCAGCTTCCGACGCTGATCGAGCACCGGCCACAACATCCCCGGCAGCAGCACCCACCGCGTGTTGTACACCTCATCCAGCCCCTGCCCGATGTCGCGCGTCCACAGCAAAGACAACCACGCCCACGCCGCCAGCACGAGCATCAGCACCCCGACCGGCGACAACGCCGCGTACACCCAGCACCGCCACACGTTCAGCACACGCACCGCCGAGTACGCCGCCAGCGGCACCAGCGCAAACTCCGCGACCGCCGTCCGCGAGCAGATCCCCGCGAGCGTCACCATCGCCACCCACGTGTGGATCCGATGCCCCAGTCCATCCTTGCGGAACTGCATCGCGTGCGCCCGCTCCGCGCCGCTTTGTGAAAGATACACACCCGCCACAAGCCCGAGCGCCCCCGCGCGCACGCGCCCCGGCCACGCCCCATCGCCCCTGCCACTCGGTTCGCTCGGTTTGGCTTCCACCCGCTCAGTCTCTCCCCAATCGCCCGAGCCCGCAACCCCGCACGCCCATCACACCCGATCCCGGTACCCTCTCACGCACACGTGGCGACCATCCTCCACATCTCGACCCGCCTGATCCTCGGCGGCTCACAAGAGAACACCGTCCTCTCCTGCGAGGGACAGGCCCGCCTCGGCCACGCCGTCCACCTCGCCTTCGGCCCCATCTACGGACCCGAAGGTTCCCTGCTCGACCGAGTCGAATCCTTCAACCGCGCCTGCGCCGAAGGCACCGAACGCGTCCGCACCGTCGGAGGCCTCGCCCCCGTCCGAGCCGCCGGCGATCCCGCAACGCCCATCGGCATCCACATCGTCCCCGACCTCGTCCGCGAACTCAGCCCCGTCCGCGATGCCCGCTGCCGACGCCAGCTCACCGCGCTCATCCGCTCCCTGCGTCCCGACATCGTCCACACCCACTCCAGCAAGGCGGGCATCCTCGGACGCGACGCCGCATGGAGTGTCCGCCTCGATGCCGGCGTCTCCCGCATCATCCACACCATCCACGGCCCGCCGTTCATGCCCATCGAAGGCACGCCGCTCCGCCGCGCACTCATCCGCGCCAAAAACTACATCTACACCATCGCCGAACGCCACGCCGCCCGCCGATGCCACGCCATCCTCTCCGTCGCCGACGCCATGACCCGCGAGTTCCTCGCCCGACGCATCGGCACACCCTCGCTCTACCGCACCGTCTACAGCGGCATGGAAACCCACACCTTCCTGCACGCCTCCCCCGGTCACACCCGCCAAGAGGTCCGCGCCTCGCTCGGGCTCACCGCACAAGAATTCGTCATCGGCACCGTCGCACGCCTCGCCGAGCACAAAGGACACGACGACATCCTCGACGCCATCGCCAGCGACCTCCGCGACAATCCCTCGTGGCGGCTCCTCTGGGTCGGCGACGGCTGGTGGCGCGAACGACTCCTCGCCCGCGTCCGCGAGCTCGGGCTCGATGGACGCGTCATCGCCACCGGGCTCGTCCCACCAGATCGCGTCCCCGGTCTCATGCGCGCCATGGACATCCTCGTCCATCCCTCATACCGCGAAGGACTCCCACGCACCGTGCCCCAGGCCCTGCTGAGCGGCACACCCATCGTCGCATCCGATGTCGACGGCACCAGCGAGGCGTGCCTCGACCCCGCACGCGTCGGAGAGTCCAACTCAACAGGACTCCTCTTCCCGCTCGGCGACAGAGCGAAGCTCCGCGAAGCGATTCTCTGGATGGCCTCACACCCCGCCGAGCGCGCCGCCATGGCCGCACGAGGCCGCACACTCTGCGAAACACGCTTCAGCGCCGAAGCCATGGTCGCCCAACTCGAGCGCATCTGCTTCGACCGTTGACGCCGCACGAACGCATCTCACACGCCGAGCGTCTCCGCAACGATCGCCAGCGCCTCGTCGATCCGCGACTCCACATCCTCAAGCCGAACCGCCATCGGACGCGCAATCGAGACCGTCTCCACCTCCGACGCCAACCCCGGACGCACCGGGATGTTCCTCGCCTCGCTCGCCGCCAAAAGCCGCTCGTGCTTCTCAGAGAGCAGGAATGCCACCAACGCGTCCGCACCACTCACGCCCCGCCCCCCCACACCAGACCCCCCCACACCAGCCCCCCCCACACCGCGCCTGGACTCAGGCCCGTTCTTGATCCGCGCCACCGTGTTCGGAATCACCAAAGGCCCGATGCTCGGAATCATCTCCGAGCCGATCGCCGCATCATCCGCACGCTCAAGCGTGAACTCCACCGGCCACCCGTTCCGCTGACCCGCAAAGACATCATCCGTGTCCGTCAACCCCACATCAATCTCCCCCTGCGCCACAGCCCGCACGATCAGCGAGTTCCCGTCGTAGATGCGCAGACCATGCCCCTTGAGAGCCGCCAGATACGCCCGCGTCCGCTTGCCCCCATGGGCCGCGACCAGGGCCGCCATATGCCCGCGCGTCGTCCCGAACTGCGGCCTCGCAATCCCCACCCGCCCACGGAACTCCTCTCGCAACAACTCCGAGAGCGACGTCGGAGCCGCATCCCTCGCCACCCGCGCCGTGTTGTACACAATCACCCGCGCCCGCTGCGCAAACCCCACCCACTGATCCCCCGCGCCGATCAACTCCGAAGGCCACCCGATCGAACGCAACTCCGACGCGATCGACAGCGGCTCAAGCATCCCCTGCTTCGCCAACCCGATCGTGCTGAACGCCTCGTTCGACCACCACACATCGCACCGCGGATTCTCACGCTCCGCAACAAGACGCTGCAACAACCCCGTCGTCTTCGTCGCCTCCGTGTCACCCACCAAAAGCACACGACCCGAATGCTCACGCGCGTACACATCCATGACCTCGCGCAGCAGCGGCTCGTCAACGCTCGAATACAGCGAGACCTCGCCCTCCGGCGACGCCCTGCGGCACGACGCAAGCCCCCACATCGAGATCGCCCCACCCGCGCCCATCGCCAACAGCCGCGACATCGCCCCGCGCCGCGTCACGCCCACGCCCCTCCCCTGCTCGCGCATCTTCACTTGCTCCCGCCCGAACCGCCGCCCGCCTGCTCGGCCTTCACCTTCGCGTTCAACGTCCCGAAGTAGTGCTTCACCACGTCGTGGTGCTCACGCTGAACCTGCATCGTCTCCAGCGCCTCGGCCGCCGCCTGGCTGCTCGCCTCCACAACCGCCGAGAACTCCGCCACAGACTCGCCGCGGATCTGCGACCCTTGCACAAGCTTCGTGCCGATGATCGGCCCCTGACCCGTCTGCACGTTCGCCTTCCGCTTCTCGATCGCAAAGTCGATCTGCTCCTCGGGTGGCCCGCTCGCGCCGCTCCCCTGCCCCGGGCCGCCCGAACCCAGCCCCATCCTCCCGTCGCTCTCGCCCGGCCTCCACTCGCCCACCATCGGCATCCCCTCGCCGTTACCACTGCCCATGCACTGCGACAACCCCTCGCACTGCCCCGCCAACTGCCCGCGGCACTCCGACAACGCCGCATCCAGCGCCTTCAGATCCGCCTGCGACAACTCCATCTCCGACAACGCCTCGGCCAACTGCTCAAGCCCCTGCATCCCCTCGCCTGTCATCCCCCGCTCGGAAGCCCCGCGCGACATCTTCGCCATCGCGTCCGCCATGTTCCCGAGCTTGTCGCCCATCTCCTGCTGCGCCTGCGCCTGCTGGAGCATCTTCTCGAGCTGGCCCTTCTGCTCCGGCGTCATCTCGTTCGCCGCCTGCTCGATCGCCTTCTTCAGCGCCTCGGGATCAGCCGCAAGTCGCCCGTCCATCCCCATCCGCTCAAGGGCCTTGGACAACTCACCACGATCAGCCGCGAGCTTCGACAACTGCCCGGACATGTTCTCCAACTGCTTGCGCAGCTCCTCCTTCTGCTCGGCCGTCAACTCGGAGTTCTCGCCCAGCTTCTGCGCCAACTTCTCCAGATCGTCCTTCGCCTGCGAGAAGTTCGCCCGCGCCATCGACCGCGCGATATCCGTCAACTCGCCGGGTCCCGGGCTCTTGAGCCGCCCCATGCGATCCTTCAGGGCATCCATCACCTGCCCCTTCTCACCCGCACGCATCTGCTCCAGACGCTCGGCCATGTCCGTCAACCGGCGCACCGACTCGCGCCGCGCCTCCTCGAGCGACTTGGGCGCCTCGCGATCCGCGCCCGACTTCTCCCCCTCACCCTCCTCGAGCTTGATGTTCGCCTGCGCCAGCATCTCCTCGATCTTCTTCTTCCCCTGCTCGAACTCGGTGCGAACCTCCTGGATCTGCTGCTCCTCACGCGCCGAGTTGTCCCGACGCGCCGCAACGCCCCACGCATCAACACGAGGAACAGTGAACCAGATCAACGCCAGCGCGAGCCCGGCGCAGAACGGCGCGGGCGCAAGCCGAGGCGCCTGGATCGGAATCGCCCGCGCAACCCGCACCGACGACGCCCGCTCCGCCGCGTGACGAACGATCAACTGCGACCACGGGTCACGCTCCGACTGCACACAGATCGCCGTCGAGAGCGACTCACGCAGATCCGCACGCTCATCCAGCTCACGCGCCGCCACGATCGGACGCGAACGCGTCGCAAACGCCCACACCACCGCGCCGATCACCGCGACAACAAACACACCCGGCACAATGTCCGCCCACGGCACCACCACCCCGCCCAGACGCTCCACCAGACGGATCGCCACCAGCAACCCAAACCCGAGCGTGATCGTGATGCACAGCGCACGCAGCGTCTCGATGATCGCTAGACGAAACGTCGCCTGCTTCACCACTCGCATGACCTGGTCCATGGGATCCTCCGAGCGCGCCAATCCGCCGCAACACACCCCCTACGCAACACATCCCCCACCTGATACAAGTGTATACGGACAACCCCGACCCATGATTCACTCAGAACGGCGAATGTACGGGTGAATCTGAGGGGCCAGAAGCCCATCCGAAACCCTCACGCCCCGAGAAGCCGCTGCCGCAGCGTCGCCAGCGTCTGCGCGTACACCTCGTCCGGACCCCGGCTCGCATCGACCAGCGCGTACCGATCAGGGTACTTCGTAACCTGCTCGAGATACCCCTCTCTCACGCGGCACTGAAACTCGTTCCCCCGCTGCTCGATCCGATCCGCAAACAGCGAAGGCCCCTGCCGCGTCACCGGCTTCCGACCCTTCTTCTCAACCCCGGATGTCCGCCGCGCCGCCGTCTCAGCATCCACATCAAAGATCAGCACAAGATCCGGCTTCTTGCGCATCGTCGCCACATCCCCCACCGCCAGAATGTCCCCCTCAGGCAATCCCCCCGCGCTCCCCTGATACGCCAGCGTCGACGAGAGAAACCGATCCGCCAACACCAACTCGCCCCGCGCCACCGCAGGCAACACCCGCTGCTCCATCAACTGGGCGCGGCTCGCCATGTACAGCATCATCTCGCACAGCATCGTCATCTCGCTCGACCGATCGAGCAGGATGCCCCGGATCTGCTCCCCCACCTGCGTCCCACCCGGCTCACGCACCTCACACACCGTCACGCCCGCCGCCGAAGCGTCGTCCGCCAGACGCCGATACTGCGTGGACTTGCCCGAGCCGTCCGGCCCGTCAAGGACGATGAACCTGCCGCCGAGTTGCCTGAGGAAAGTGGTGTCCGTCACGCGCCGAGTGTAGGGTGAACCCGCCCCGCGCTCAATCAAACGCCCGGCTGATCAGGCGGCCAAGATGCCAACGCTCGCTCCAGCGCGTCGATCAGGGGGGAAGATCGTCACGGATGGTCTTCACGACCTGACGCAAGTCGATCCCCCAGTAGACATGGATCACGATGTTCCGCATTCCCACAATCTGCCGCCAGGGCAGATCGCCGATCGCGGCACGTCCGGTCGGCGTGATGTGCCTCGCGGCCTCGCCAATCTCAGCGAAGCAGCTCTTGATAGCGTGGAGGTGGAGTTCGCTCGCGCCCAGCGCCACCTCATCCATGGCGCCAAGAAATCGAACGGCATTCCGCGATGCTGCCAGGACGTGCTCGATGCGCTGGCGGTCATCAGGCGGCATCGATCCTCCGCGCACCCGCGAGAAGCGACTCCCTCACTGTTGCCGACACGCCTGCCAACATCGTGAGGTGAACATCCCGATCGATCAGCTCCGAAAGGTCCATCTGAAGTCCGCCCAGGCGCAGAAGGCCCGGCGGATTCTTCGGGTCCGTCTCGACCAGCACATCAACGTCGCTCTCGGGGCTAAAGCGATCCGACAGGATCGATCCGAATAGAAACGCCCGAACCACCGCTGCGCCGCGGCAAAGCTCCGCGATCCGATCCTCCGGAAATGTGATCCCGTTGATCACCATGGCGATGCCTCCAATGGGACATTCTACAGGCCCCCACCCACCCGCGCTCCGTCGCCCGTCACAAATGCACGTAGATCACCCGCAGCTTCGTGCCGAGGATCGCTTCAAACTCCGCCCGGTAACGCTCGTCGAGGCTACCGAGGAGATAGGGGTTCATCGCGCTCAACGAGAAACGTCCAAGCCCCTGCGGAAAGTCGTAGGCGAGGTCGTGCATCGTACAACCGAATCCGCAGCACGGTGTCGAGTACATGGCCAGCTTGTAGCCGGCCTCCTTCGAATAGTCCTCGTGAATGCAGTCGTGCCACCACCGCAAAGGGATATCGGATGCACATGCGGGGCAGGAAATGCCATTGAAGTTCTCGCCGCAATGAAAGAACTGGATGGTGTCCGTCACGTCGGCGGTGATTTCGCGCGCTTCGGGCGCGATCTCAGCGAAACGCTCTCGCGCCCGCTCTCGTTTGGCTTCATCAGGCACGAAGCGCGGATCTTCGGGAATCAGCGTGATCCAGTGGACTGACAACTCCAATGCTCCTTCGTCCCTACCCAACCCTCCGCAAAACCCCCATCCCATAGTTCAGCGGCGAAAGGTACAGCTCCAGCTTCTCATACAGCCCCGCGCTGATCTCGTTGATCCGATCCAAAATCTCCCGCGGCCCGTTGTGCCCCCCGCACTGATCCGGAAAGATATCGTGGAACACCACATACCCGCCCGTGTTCAGCACCGGCTCGATCGCCCAGAAATCCTGCACCGCACCATACACCCCGTGGTCCCCATCAATAAACGCCAGATCCACACCGCCCATCGCGTGGAACGCGTCGCGCTGCTCGCGCAACTTGTGTGGCGAGTTCCCCGGATACAAGCGGCACAACGACAACAGCCCCGCACGATCCAGCCGATCCTTCACCCACTCCTCACGCCCCGACAGCATCTCCGCGTCCCGCCACGCGCCCCTCTTGATCGGCCCGAAGTCATCGAAGCAGTGCAGCGTCGCACCCTCACCGTTCTCCTTGAGGGCCGATGCGATCCAGTGCGTGCTCACCGAGACGAACGTCCCTACCTCCACCGCAACCCGAGGCCGCATGTTCCGCACCAGACCGTGCAGCATCAGCCCCGCCTCCGGAGAGAGCGACGCCGGAAACGCCAGCGGATTCTCGTACAACTCACGCAGCGAACGCAGCCACGGCACCGCGTCATTCACAAGATACGACGGATACTGCCACCGCCTCGGGTGCTCACCCCGCAGCCGCGGGTAATGAGCCAACTCCGGGTTCGCGATCGCCCGCTTGCACTCCGGCACATCCGGCGCGGCAATCACCCACGGGCGTCCATCCGGTGAGACCATCGGGTTCGGCATCATCCACTCCGCTCTTGCTGGCGCCGCTCTCGGTGGCACCGCTCCTGGTGGCACCCCTCTCCAGAGCACTGTCCCGCCCCGCCGCGACGACCCACCGCCCCAGTGTAGTTCCTCGCCCCGCGGCTGTCCCATAACCGCACACCCCACTTCATCTCAACCCCAACGAAGGCCGCTCGCCCGTGATATCCCGGACCTTCAGCAAAGTGACCCCGGATTCCATCCGATCTTCGCCTGTCCGGGGGCGATGGAACGCCGCCGAAGCCATACGGAGCACAGGGACATGAGCGCAACGACACAGACTCGCGAGCAAGTGGTGGCCACCGCAATCCGCGAGATCAGCCACATCGCCACGCTCCCCGAGATCACCCTCAAGATCATCGAGCTGGTCGAGGACCCCAAGTCAACCGCCCAGGACCTCAACAAGGTCATCTCCAACGACCCCGCCCTCTGCTCGCGCATCCTCAAGGTCGTCAACTCATCCTTCTACGGCCTCCCCGGACAGATCGGCTCCATCAACCGCGCCATCGTCCTCCTCGGCTTGAACGCCGTCAAGAACATCGCCATCGCCGCCTCGCTCGCCAAGCTCTTCCGCGGCGGCGAACTCACCCGCAACTTCTCCGCCCGCGACCTCTGGATGCACTCCACCCAGGTCGCCGCCGTCTGCAAGATGATCGCCGACAAGATGAAGGTCGGACTCTCCGACGAGGCCTTCCTCGCCGGGCTGATCCACGACATCGGTGTCATGGTCGAGATGCAGTACGACCGCAACAAACTGATCGAGGTCTTCGAGCAGTTCGCCGCCGACCCCTCCACGCCCTTCCTCGAACTCGAAGAGAAGGCCTTCGGCGCAACCCACCAGGACTTCGGCGCAGGGCTCTGCTCCAAATGGAAGTTCCCCGCCTCCTTCACCGCCGTCACCGGCTACCACCACCGCCCGCTGGACCTCCCCGCCGAGGCACGCACACTCACCGGCATCGTCTACGTCGCCGACCGCCTCTGCGCCGAGTTCGGACAGGGCTTCACCGCCGACCTCGCCTCCAAGAACATCGACCCCGCCGTCCTCGATGCCATCAAGCTCAACCCCTCCCTCATGGAGCAGATCAGAGCCGCCATCCCCGAGACCCTCGCCAACGCCAACCAGGTCTTCGGCTGAGCCAGCGGCTCGAGCGCCCGCGAACTCTCTCGCCCTCCATCACACCGACCACCACGAGAACCCAGGGATTGCAATCCCTGGGTTCTTTCTTTTCCAGGCCCATCACGCCGCGGCATACGCCCTCCCGATGCTCACCCCCCCATCGCCTTCATCACATCCGCCTGCAACCCCGTCGCGCACGTCTCCGTCATCCCCCCCGCCAGCGTCGTCGCCCGACCGCCAGACTCCACCTGGAGCATGTACGACACCTGGGCCGCCAGCGCGAGATTCGCGTGCCGCTGCGCCGATGCGTTGTCACGCACAACGCTTGCCTGACGCGCGACGTCCATCCCATTCCGGATGACGAACTGATGGATCCGATCTTTCGCAATCCTCTCGCCGCCCACCTCAATCCCCTCCGGACCTGCGATGAACTCACCCCCCGGCGCACGACGCTTGTCCACGTCTCGCTTCCAGAACCACTTCGCAAACTTGTACCCCCCGATGCCCCCGCCCACAAGACCCACAATCGACAGCAGCCCACCCCATGAAAGAACCAGCCCGCCAAGCAGCGCGCAAAGCCCGCCCACAAACAGGAACAAACATCCCAGCTTCGGCACTGGTGCCGCCGTCACCACAAACCTCACCCGCCCGCCACCCAACTCCGTCGCCTCATACCTCGCCTGATTCAGATCTTGATCCAACGCCATTGAATGCTCCGAACTCATCTCCGCGCGCCTGCCGCGCACGCACACAGCACGCAGTCCCGGCACCGACTCGGCTCACTCTAGCGCAAGCGTTGCCCCCGCCCGCGACCGACAGGCCTAGCAATCTCACTCGATCTGCGCCCGCATCCCCGCCACCGAAACGGCTGATACCACCCCATCCCACCCGGTATGCTGCCCGCATGGACGCGAATCCCTCCGTTCAGACGCACAACCCCAACGCCCACCCGGGAAACCCGATCACGCCCACCACCGTCACAGGTGCCGCCCCACCCACCGCCGACAGATACTGCATCAAGTGCGCCTATCCACTCGTCGGCCTCGCCCCCGACGGCCAGTGCCCCGAGTGCGGCACCTCCATCGAGCTCCCTCCGCGAGCCCACACTCGCCAACGCCGACCCCGCCTACCTCCTGACCCTCCGCTCCGGACTCTCCTTCGTCCTCAACGGCATCCTCCTCCTGATCGTCACGACCATCACCTTCACCGTGCTCGCGCTCGCACTGACGAGCACCGGCAACGCCGTGACCCTCGTGCTCGAAGGTGCGCTCATCATCGTCTCCGGCATCATCCTCTTCGGTTACTGGAAGTTCACAACCCCCGACCCGAGCCAGGTCGCCCTCGAAACCACACGCTCCGCACGCGCCACCATCCGCCTCGTCGTCGCGGCTCAGGCCGTGATCGCCGTCGCCGGTTTCATCCTCGAACTGATCGGCACATCCCTCTCGACCCCGCCCGCACCCGGAGCCCCCGGACCAACTCTCAACCTCGCTGAAATACTCTCAAACGTGCTCATGGTGATCGGCGTCGTCTTCTGGGTGATCCAGTTCTTCGCCGTCATGCGCTACACACGCTGGCTCGCCACCCGCGTCCCCGACTTCCTCATCGTCAAGCGCGCAAAGGGCTATATGTGGTTCCTGCCCCTGATCTACGTCCTCGGAGCCGCGTGCGTCGGCCTCGGCCCCCTCTTCGCCCTCATCCTCTACTGGAACCTCCTCGACCGGCTCCGCAAGCACGTGAAGTCCATCATCAAGGACGGCGTGCATGCCCCCCTCAAGAACATGCCCCTCGCCGATGTGTAACGCGAGAGAAGCGAATCCGCGCCCCCCGCGTTCAAGCACGACTCCCCATCATCTCTTCTCTGTGCAACTCCGCGCTCTCCGCGCTCTCCGCGGCCTCTGCGGTCTCTTCGCGCTGCGGTCTCTTCGCGCTCCGGCCTCTTCGCTTCCCGCCTCACCTCGGAACCAGCGGCCAGATCATCGGAATCAGCGTGATCGACACAATCGCCATCAGCGTGTTCATCGGCACACCCACACGCAGATAGTCGCTGAACTTATACCCGCCAGGCGACATCACCATCAGGTTCGTCTGATACCCGATCGGCGTCGCGAAGCACGCAGACGCCGCCATCATGATCGTGATCGCAAACGGCATCGGGTCCACACCCAGCTTCGCCGCCGTGCTCATCGCGATCGGGAACACCAGCGTCGCCGCCGCGTTGTTCGTGATCAACTCCGTGAACAGCGTCGTCGTCACACACTCCATGCGCAACCCACACCAGAACCCGCAGCCACAACCATCCAATTTCCATCCCGGCCCCGAAACGTGCCGGAATCAGCGCAGAGCTCGGACCGCAACACCCAGCAACACCCAGCAACACCCGCACAAAGCGTTTCGAGAGCAGAATCGAAAAGTTTGTGATCGCAACCGACCAACACGCGCAGCCGGATCAGTTTCAGTTCCTTTGCAACGAATCAGCTCTCTGTCTGGGTATGCGAAGAGGCGATGTCGTATGATCAACGGAACGTGGCATCATGGTTGTGGGAGAATCCGTGTGAACACACAAATCGCAGAATCCCGAACAAAATGGACAACGCTGCTCGCCACAGCAGCAACACTGTTCTTCATCCCCCCGAGCGCCGCCAACGCACAATGCGGCGGCTGGGTGCACGATTTCGCTTCATACGGATCCTTGTTTCCTGGGTACTACTTCGCCTCGCCGACTCTGCTCGATCGTGACGGAGAGGAAGGCGCACAGCTGCCTCGGATCGTTGGATTCTTCACAGGCATGTGGAACTTCTCCGGAGAACCCACCCAGCTGGTCATGTTGGGCGATGAGGACTGGATCTGGATCGCCGATGTACCGCCGGGCATCAATGGGAGCATCGCGGCATGGGATCCGGACGGTGCTGGCCCAGCTCTATCACGCGTGTTCTACGCTCTCATCGCTCCGGACATCACCGGCTCCTACCTGACTTCCCGCCCATGGCCACGCAACGCCACTGGATCACATCCATTTGCGCCGGTGACTTCGCCTGTGTACGCCCTGACGACTTGGGACCCCGACGGTGCCGGACCTGAGCGCGAGACGATCGTGATCGGCATCGGCGATCCGTCGGCACCGGCACGCACGACTGTTCTGATGTGGAACGGCTCAATCTGGCAGCCCCTTGGTGAACCCGTGCTGGGTATTGGACGCAGCTTCACGATGCAAAGAACGTCACCGGGAGAGCCAAGACGCCTCATTCTCTACGGCAGCGGAGGCGCCGTGTACTCATACCATGGCGAATCGTGGACCCGGATCGACATGGGCGCGTTCAACGGGCAACAGGTGCGCGACATCAAGCCATGGGACCACGACGGCGACAAGGCAACAGCGGAGTGGCTCGTGGTTCGCTCGGAACCGAACGGACCAATCAGTGACCCCGACGCAATGGCGCTCGCCATCTACGACGGAACCGCGTGGAGCCGTCTATCGAGCACCACCATCACGCAGATCGCACCCTATGTCCGCGCATCCAACGGTCGCCCGGAACTCCTTGTCGCCGGGCACTTCGGACCGCCCCCAAACTACGCCCCCAGCTACCGCGCCTTCGACGGCACCTCGTGGCGCTCGATCGGCGAACCTCCGAGCGGCGCGATCCTCAACGGCGCGGCCATCTCCTGGGACCCTGACGGGCCGCTCAGCACGCCGCCCGTAGCTCTCGTGCAATCGAACCAGATGCACATGGGAGACGTGCGAGGCAATGGCCTCTTTGTCTGGAACGGTGACGAGTGGCGGCCCGCCGTGCCGTCCATCGTTTCAACCTCACCCGCTCAGGGCTGGTGGGATACCGACGGCGACGGACCCGCCCGCCCGCGCCTCGCCGTGGTTTCTCCCAGCGGACGAACCACACGCGGCACCCTGGAGATCTCGACGTGGGACGGCGTGGACTGGTCCATCGCCGACACCGGCATCCCCTCCACAGGATACTGGGGCAACCGGGTCACATGCCTCGCGTCATGGGACCCCGATGGTGACGGACCGCAGGATCCGATCCTCATCATCGGCGGTCGATTCAACGTTGCAACGCCAAGCGGCCACGACATCATCAATGTCGCAGGATGGAACGGCGAGTCACTCGTGCCGCTCGGCGAAGGGCTGATGACCAACGGCCAGCCGATCGACGGTTTGATCTCGTGGGATTCGGACGGTGCCGGGCCGGAATCACCTCGGCTGTACGCGTACGGATCAATCACGGGATCCGGCACCGACTCTTTCAACTCAGTGGCCCAGTTCGACGGCGAACGGTGGACACCGCTCGGAGACGGCGTATGGCCGGAATCTCCATCGGCGATCAACTGCGTCCACAAACTGGCAACCTGGGATCCAGACCTCGAAGGACCTTCAGAGGAAGTCCTGCTCCTCGGAGGGCGGTTCTCGCTCTTCGAAGGCGGACCACTCGCGCCGCTCGCCTCGTGGAACGGAACCTCGCTCCAACCGTTCGCGGGGCCGACGCCACCTGCCGGACTCAAGACCATCGGCCAGTTGGCGAGCGTGCCCGATGCACGCAGCGGCACGCCTCGCCCAGCACTTCTGGCCGGGCACGCCTCGGTCCACGACTGCTGGAACGACCCCGAATGGCAAAGCAGCGGCTGCAACTCGAGCTCGACCACCTACCTGCTTCGTGACGGCGCATGGAGCACCTTCGCGCAGTACTCGTACGGTTATTCCTCAAGCGACGACTATTATTACGAATCGGGCGCGAGGCCGCCCAACGTGATCACAAGGCACGACCCCGACGGACCAGGACCGCGGCGCGAGCACCTCATCTACGGCCAGAGCTACTCCTACGGAGTGCCGCACAATGTCAGCAGCTTCGGTTTCCCGGATTCGACCCCGTTCGTTGGCGGGCCGGTCGCATACGAGGATTATGGCACGCCATACTTCCTCAACTACACCCGGATGAACTCCGTGGTGTCGATGCCGCTTCTCTCAGATCTGTCCATCGCTTCCTACGCCGGTAACTTCTACGAACTCGTCACAACCAACTCATACACCGATCCCGCAAACCCGCCCAGACCCATCGAAGGCATCGCACGCTGGATGGAAGGGCCACCCCGCATCCTCGACATACCCGAACCACGCACAAACCACGAGACGCGCGCCTTCGCACTCACCGTCCGCGCAATCGGCGGCGGCGATCTCGGATACCAGTGGACCTTCAACGGCACACCACTCAAGGTCGGCCCCACCGAACGCGGCTCCATCGTCCATTCACCCGGCGGACCCACACTCATCATCTCAAACGCCTCACATCTCGATCAGGGTCAGTACGTCTGCCGAATCTCAAACACGTGCGGCAGCACCTTCAGCCCAACCCTCTCAATGCCCGACATCGGCTGCAAAGCAGATGTCAACCACGACGGGCTCCTTGACATCCTCGACTTCCTCGACTTCATGCACGCATTCGGCGAGTGCGATGGGCTGCCGGGCCCGTGTGGAGGCACACCGAACGCCGATTTCAACGGCGACACACTCGTCGATATCATCGACCTCCTCGACTTCGTTGACGCCTTCGGTACCGGCTGCGATGAGTGATCCACAGACTCGGCCGCGGCACATGCGCGCGGGCTGACAACGCATCGAAACAGCCCCGCCCCAAAGCGGCGACACAACCGAGTCCGCCGCACCACACCCTCCGCACGCCCACCCGCGCCCCTCAGCGTTCAACCTCTTCCCTTCACCACCCGGCTTCCTTCGAGACCTTCGCGGCCTTCGCGTTCAACGCTTTCTTGTCCACCCTCTTCTCTGCGCAACTCCGCGCTCTCCGCGGCCTCCGCGGTCTCTTCGCGCTGCGGCCTCTTCGCGCTGCGGTCTCTTCGCGCTGCGGTCTCTTCGCTTCCCGCCTCACCTCGGAACCAGCGGCCAGATCATCGGAATCAGCGTGATCGACACAATCGCCATCAGCGTGTTCATCGGCACACCCACACGCAGATAGTCGCTGAACTTATACCCGCCAGGCGACATCACCATCAGGTTCGTCTGATACCCGATCGGCGTCGCGAAGCACGCAGACGCCGCCATCATGATCGTGATCGCAAACGGCATCGGGTCCACACCCAGCTTCGCCGCCGTGCTCATCGCGATCGGGAACACCAGCGTCGCCGCCGCGTTGTTCGTGATCAACTCCGTGAACAGCGTCGTCGTCACATACACCACCGCAAGCGTCACCCACGGGTTCCCCCGCGCGATCGCGATCACCTGCGAGGCGATCACGTCCGCCGCCCCCGTGATCTCAAGCGCCTTCCCGAGCGCAAACCCCGACGCGATCACCACCAGCACCTGCCAGTCAACGCTCGAACGCGCCTGCGCACCCGTGCAGCACCGCGTGAACAGCATCAAACCAGCCGCCAACGCCGCCGCGTGGATCATCCCGATCCCGAACCGGCCCCCGAACGTCGCCAGAAGAATCATCCCCGCCATGATCCCCGCCGCCAACACCGCCTTCTCATGACGCGGACGCGTCGAGTTCTCCACCGCCGACACCAGGAAAAAGTCGCGGCTGTTCCGCTGCTGCTCCTGGAAACTCTTGTGCGCCTCTAGCAGCAGCGTGTCCCCCGCCCGAAGCACGATGTCGCCGATCTTCCGGTTCGTGATCCGCTCGCCGTTCCTCGCCACCGCGATCACCACCGCGTTGTACACCGTCCTGAAACGCCCCTCACGCACGCTCCGTCCCACCAGCGGGCTCGTGTTCGAGACCACCGCCTCAATCAGGCAACGCTGAGGCCGCGGCGCATCCAGCTTCACCACCTGATTCGTCGCCGGACGCAGCCCGCGGATCTTCTGCAACTCCACGATCGAATCCACCACGCCAACGAACACCAGCCGGTCCTCGGCCATCAACTTCTCGTCAGGACCAACCGCCGCAAGCAACTGCTCCCCTCGCTCGATCTCCGCCAGATACAACCCCGGCAGGTGCCGCAGACCCGCCTGCTCGATCGTCTTGCCAACAAGCCCCGATCCCGCCTCGACCTCCATCTCCAGCGTGTACGCACGCGGGTCCTTCCCCATGTCCAGCACCGGCTTGCGATCCGGAATCATGAACCGCGCCGCGAACACCAGGTACAGAATCCCCACGATCGCCGCCGGCAGACCGATCTTCGCAATCTCGAACAACGCGATCGCCGGACGATCCGCGAACTGGTTCGCCCACAACCCCGCGACCACAAGATTCGTGCTCGTCCCGATCAGCGTGCACGTCCCGCCCAGGATCGCCGCGTACGACAACGGCATCATCAGCTTCGAAGGGCTCATCCCCTGACGCTTGCACCAATCGCCGATCACCGGAATGAACATCGCCACAATCGGCGTGTTGTTCAAGAACGCCGACATGCTCGTGACCGGAAGCATCATCCGCAGCAACGCCCCCAGCAGCGTCTTCGGCCGCCCCAGCACCTTCTGCCCGATCCACCCCACCGCCCCCGTCTCCTGCAACCCTCGCACCACCACATACATGATCGCAACCGTCAGCATCCCCTCGTTCGCCATCCCCGCAATCGCGTCCCTCGTCGACAGAATGTCCGCGCCAGACACAACATCCACAACCACAAGCATCGTCACCGCGCCCACCAGCACAATGTCCGCACCCACCCGATTGCTCGCCAGCGCCACCAGCACCACCACGATCATCACGACCACAAGCCACGCTTCCCAGCCCATGCCATCACACTCCTCGGCAAGCCCTGCACGCCGACGCGGAATTCGCCCGCGCTCAATCGCGGAACTCCATGTATCGGTCCTTCCATCCGCCGGTTCGCCCCACCAAACCACAAAATCCACCCACAACCGCTCGAAAGCACCTCACCCAACCCCCCCCACCACACCCCACCTCCACACACCCCACGCGCAATCCTTGCCGAGGTCCACAGCTCCCCCTTCACCCGAACTTCTTGTCCAAACGAATCCCGATTTCAGCCCACGCCCCGATTGACCGACCATAACCTACCCCCTCGCGGCGATGGCTGCCCCTCGCCGCGTGATGGTCAGGGAGACGATCGGCGTGCGAATCTTCATCACAGGTGGCTCCGGCTTCATCGGCTCCTACTTCCACGACCTGCTCACCAGCGCAGGCCATGAACTGGTTATCTACGACCTCGTCCAGCCCCCCTTCACACTCAACAACGCCACCTTCATCAGGGGCGATGTCCGCGACGGCGCCAAACTCAAACGCTCCATGGCCGGCTGCGACCGCGTCCTCGCACTCGCCGCAGCACACCACGACTTCGGCATCGACCACGACACCTACTTCGCCGTCAACGAACGCGGCACCCAACTCATCTGCGACGCCATGGACACCCACGGCATCCGCGACCTCTGCTTCTACTCCTCCTGCGCCGTCTTCGGCGACTCCAAGCCCCCACTCCGCGAAGACTCACCCACCGCACCCAACTCCCCCTACGGCGCCTCCAAACTCGCCGGCGAAAAGGTCATCAAGCCCTGGAGCGATCAAGGCCAGAACCGCCGCGCCCTCATCATCCGCCCCACCATCACCTTCGGCCCGCGCAACTTCGCCAACATGTACTCCCTCATCCGCCAGATCCACAACAAACGCTACCTGCAGATCGGCCCCGGCTCCAACATCAAGTCCCTCTCCTACGTCGAGAACATCGTCAGCGCCACCAACTTCCTCTGGATGCGCCCCGAATCCGACCGCGCCCCCTTCGACATCTACAACTACATCGACAAGCCCGACCTCAACAGCCGCCAGATCGCCGAGGCCGTCTACGCCGCCCTCGGACGCAAGTTCCCCTCCTTCTCCATCCCCATGGGCCTCGGCCTCCTCCTCGCACTCCCCTTCGACATCGTCATCAAACTCACGGGCAAGAACCTCCCCGTCTCCTCCGCCCGCGTGAAAAAACTCGCCGGCACCGAGACCAGGTTCGAAGCCGACAAACTCACCGCCGCCGGCTTCACACCCCCCATCCCGCTCACCGAAGGGATCGCGCGCATGGTCCGCTGGTACCTCGATGAGGGCCGCACCAAGCAAGCCGTCTGGCACCTCCCCCCCGCCCAGCCCGTCATCGTCGCGGACTGAGCCGAGCCGCCCGCATCAGCAATTCTCATCGCACGCGCGCCCGGGGCCGCTACCGGATGTCTCTCTTTGGTGCTGGTGTTCTTCCCCTCACAGAACTAACACAACCAGTTGGACACGTTCGACCAACGGTGATGGCGCAGCCACCACCGCACGCTCCTTATATCGACGCGATCCGTCGCGCTCGCCGGTGATCCCATGCTCGTAACCCTCTGCACAATGCTCGGTGCTCTCGCGGCTGTCATCGTCATCGCACGAGATGGGCCAAACGTGGTGAACCAACGCGGCCCCCTCGTCGTCCGCGCCGCCAGACATGCGCTCGACTACCTCGCACAGAGAAAGGCCCTCGCCATGCTCGTCCTGCTCGCAGCCGCGTCCCTCTGCTTCGGCACCTACTACGCAATGGACGGCAAGGCCGATGCGTCCGTCGTCCCCACAACCACTCCACCCTCCACGCACTCCACCGGCGAGGCCTCCGGACCCAACGCCTCAGACCGCCCCCTGGTCGTCTGCGCTCCCCCCTTCACTCTCGATACCGGCGACACACCCACCCGCGCTTCAACCCGCTATGGGCGCGAGGGCTCGCGCCGCATCTACGCCCTGCTCAACAGCCAACGCACCACCAATATGAAGATCACAAGCGAAGAGGACATCGCCCACGCGATCGACCTCATCGAACGCGACCAGACAGGCCTCTACGACGAGAAAACCCAGATCCGCGTCGGCAAACTCCTCAACGCCTCGCGCTTGGTCATCGGCGAGATCTCCATCGCGAGCGTCCGCTCAAACAACGCCACGATCTCCGGACAGCAGGTCAACACACGCATCGCCGATGTCTCCATGACCGTCGCCGTGCTCGACCCCGAAACCCTCGAGCGCACCTGCATCCGCACGCTCAGCGGCCGCGCCACCTTCGTCGTCGCCCCCGGCAACCAGCCACCAGCCGACGACACGCTCCTGATGCAGGCCATCAACGCCGCCATCAACAAGCTCGCCACCGACACCCCGTTCATCCAAGCCGCCACCGCGCCGCTCACACCGCGCGCCGACGGCCTCTCCTCTCCGAACAACCCCTGACCCCAAGAAGGAGTCTCACATGCTTCGCACACGATCCCTCCTCGTGTCCCTCGCCCTCCTCCTCCCCCTCGTCGGCTGCGCCACCTCCCAGACCCGCGATGTCTGGGTCAGCCCCGCCGTCACCCCGGAAACGCCACGATCCATCGCCATCGTCGCCATCGATCAGACCGGGCGCCTCGCACCCCAATCCGGCGAACTCATCAACGCCGAAGACCGCATCGCCGCCGAGTTCGGCCGCCGCGGCTACGAAACCACACTCCAATCCAACTTCCGCCAATACGTCGAACAACAGACCCTCCGCCAGTCCGGCCTCACCGATGCCGACTACGCCAAGGCCGCCCTCCACTCCGACGCCGACGCCATCCTCATCGCCCGCATCACCCGCTGCGACATCTGGAACAACCAGAACAACACCTTTATCCCGATCAACTTCAACGGCCAGCGCATGGGCCCATCCTTCATGGCCGGTGCCACCGTCTCGCTCCGCATGATCGACTCGCGCACCGCCGCCACCCTCTTCACCGCCACCAGCGAGGCCAAGGAATCCGTCCCCGATACCCAGACTCTCGGTGCCGTCGTGGACAACGCCGCAGCCCAGGCCGCTCGCGAACTCCCCGCACGCATGGCCGCCGTCACCGTCGAGTCCGGCTCCGCACCCGCCGAGGTCTACGTCAACGGCAACCGCATGGGCACAACCCCCACCACCCTCCAACTCCGCCCCAGCGAGCCCGTCACCATCGAACTCCGCGCCATGGGCTTCCAGTCCGAGTCACTCTTCTACACACCCAAGCACGAGGACCGCATCCGCCGCTCACTCAAGCAGTCTCCACTCGCCGCCCGCTGATCACACCCACGCACCCGCTTCCACATCTCCACGTCTCAACCCAGCCGGCGCGGCACCCCCGTCGCCGGCTTCAGTCTTTGTCTCACTCCCTCCCCTACCCCCTGCCTCCATCTGCCTATTTGCCATCTGCCTTTTGGCCCCCCACGCCCCCTCCCTCTGTCTGCCATCTGGCTATTTGCCATCTGCCCTTTCGCCCCTCCCCTCCGCGGCCACTATCCTCACGCAGCGACTTCCCGCTCAGAGGGCACCCCCCATGGCCTCAGTCTGCTTCTACTTCCAGGTCCACCAGCCCTACCGCCTCCGACGCTACTCCGTCTTCGACGCCGACCCCTTCTACTTCGACAACCTCAAAAACCAGACCATCGCCAACAAGGTCGCCGACAAGTGCTACCGCCCCGCGACCGCCCTCATCCTCGACCTCGTCAAACGCCACAAGGGCAACTTCCGCGTCTCGTACGCCATCACCGGCGTCTGCCTCGACCAGCTCCAGGCCTGGTGCCCCGATGTCATCGACCTCTTCAAACAGCTCGCCGACACCGGCTGCTGCGAGTTCATCGGCGAGACCTACTACCACTCCCTCTCCTTCATTTACTCCCGCGATGAGTTCAACCGCCAGGTTGACATGCACACCAAGAAAATCCAGGACCTCTTCGGCCAGACTCCCACCTTCTTCCGCAACACCGAGCTCATCTACAACAACGAACTCGCCCAGCACGTCTCCCAGATGAAAGACGCCTCGGGCAACCCCCGCTTCCACGGCATCATCTGCGAAGGCGCCGACCACAAGCTCGGCTCACGCTCACCCAACTACATCTACTCACCCCCGCACCACATGGTCTCTGGCCCCGGCCGCGAGGGCCGACCCTTCTCCGTCCTCCTCAAAAACTACCGCCTCTCCGACGACATCGCGTTCCGCTTCAGCAACCGCGGCTGGGCCGAGTGGCCCCTCTCCGCCGAGCGCTTCGCCCAGTGGGTCCACCAGATCAACGGCGATGGCTACCTCTGCAACCTCTTCATGGACTACGAGACCTTCGGCGAGCACCAGTGGGCCGACACCGGCATCTTCCAGTTCCTGGAAAAACTCCCCGAGGCCGTCTTCGACGTCGCCAAGAAACCCGACGGCACCACCGAGAACCACTTCATCACGCCCAGCATGGCCGCCAAACAGTTCCAGCCCGTCGATGTCTACGACGTCCACGACTACATCTCATGGGCCGACACCGAGCGGGACCTCACGGCCTGGCGCGGCAACGCCATGCAGACAAACGCCCTCGACGACACCTACCGCCTCGAAGCCGCCATCAAACGCGCCCACGCCGCCGCCGAGAAATCCGGCAACCGCGCCGCCATGGCACAATCCGAGTACCTGCTCGAAGACTGGCGGAAGCTCACCACCTCCGACCACTTCTACTACATGTGCACCAAGTACTGGGCCGATGGCGATGTCCACAAGTACTTCTCGCCCTACGACTCCCCCTACGACGCCTACATCAACTTCATGAACACGCTGGATAACGTGAGGACGAGGATTGCGGGGCTTTCCTCGGCTGCGCCGGGACAAGCAGCCCGAGTGTGAGCGAGGGCGTGCGATCCGTTAGCTGTGGGACGACTCTTTCATCCTCATCAACACTGAGCTCATGATTCGTATGGCAGCTTCATCGCGATCGTGAACGTCCTCCCAGAATCCACGCGCAGAAGTCTCTGGAAAGCGTAACGAGATCGACTCGTCCTCATCTTCTAACGACACGACCCATCCCGGCTCAACGATTCCACTCAGCACATCAAAGAAGTGTATTGGATACAGACTTGGGAACTCCCCTCTGATCTGCAAGCGGTAGTAACTGCCGTCTATCTCGATCACTCTGTAGACATCGCCATCTCGAATCTCCGACCAAATCTTGCCGGTGTTGTCGCCACGGGGTCTATCGCTTCGTGGTGTCACAAGCATGCGTGCTCTAGAGTACGGCAAATCGCCCCTCCCCGCCCTAAAAAGTCGCGACGTCCCACCTTCGTCGCCGCCCTACGGCAAGTTCGGCGCTCTTCCTCCTGGCCCCAACGGGGCCGCCGCATGTAGCCGCGGGTGAAGCGAAGGCCGCTTCGGCCGAGCGGAACCCGTGGAAAGCGGACACCGCTCACCCCTTCTTCCTTCAGTTTCCCAAGCCCCGGAGGGGCGACACATTCGTCCGAACTCCCCACCCTCCCGCGCCACATATCCGGCGTTACTTTCGCCCCTCGCGGGGCTCTGTAGGCTGAACTCCCTCTCCCACGGGTTCCGCTCACTCGACGCTCGCGCGTCTCGCTCCCTCCACCCGCGGCTACACACACCGGCTCCTTCGGAGCCAAACTCCCACTCCCTCATTCCTTCTGTCTCCTTCGCCCCGGCAGGGGCGACAGATTCCTCAACCTCCCTCTTTCAATCAAACACATACCTCTCATCGAACTCCACGCCGTGCGCCCGCAGGATCCGCAGCAACTCCGACTTGAAGTCCTCCTTGCGATGATGCTCGCGCTGCCCCGCGATGTACGTCCTCACCGCATCCTCGTGCGACTTGCTCACAGTGAACGCGCCATACCCCTCCTGCCACGCGAAGCCCTTCAGAGTAGGAAACTCGCCGTGGATCCACAGCGATGACCCCGCCTTCACATCGCGCATCAGGTCAGACAACTTCCCATCCGTCTTCCCCCGGATGTAGAGGTGTACATGATCCTCGATGCCGCCCGCGTCGAGCAACACTCCACCCTGCCCCCGAACGATGCCGCCGATGTACGAATAGATCCGCGGCCCAATCGCCTCGCTGATCCACGGCTCACGCCCCTTCGTCGAGAACACGATGTGATACAGCAACTGTGAGTAAGTCCCCGCCATGCGCGCCTCCCTGTACCCCTGTCGGAATCGCCAGAGAATACTGACCAACGGACCGTCCCCGCACAGACCTCAGAACCTAGCTCCCTGACCGTCCCCGCCACCTTCTCTCTTTGGCCCCAATGTCATCGCCGCTTTGAAGTGCGGAGCTCTGATTTCCTCTTGGCCCCTACGGGGCAGCCGTGTGTAGCCGCGAATGGAGCGATGTCGCCGAAGGCGACAAGCGGAACCCGTGGAAAGCGAGTCCCCCAATCCCATTCCGCTCCTTTCTCCTGGCCCCAACGGGGCCGCCGCATGTAGCCGCGGGTGAAGGTCGCGCTTCGCGACCGGAACCCGTGGAAAGCGACCCCACACACCCTCTCCTCCCACACCCTGCCCCCTTCCTCACGCCCCTGTCGCCGAAGGCGACACAACTCCAGCTCTTCTCTTTGCCCTCCGCCTTCGGGGGTTGCAGGGGGTGTCCCCCTGCGCGGCACTCCCCTTTGGTTGCCGCGTGACACACATGTGACCAATCCCGTAACCATCACATCCACACCGACTTGCAACAAACACACGAGTTCCCAACCCACCCCGCGCGAAATGGTTAGGAATTACTAACGAATCAGTACGTTGAACCCGTAGCCGCGTATCGGGGCCCAGACACGCGGCGACGGACAACGGGTGACGGACTCGCCCTCGTGGGCGAAACCCCGCTCACTCACAACAACACTCGTGCGGCACTGCCGCGGAGGAAACTCATGCCTGCTGGAACAAGATTCAAGACCGGTGAGAAGTCCCCAGAGAAGACGGCCTTCAACTTCGACGGATATCTGGATGGCACCAGCCATCCCGCTCCGACTCAGGAAGAGCGCGTCATCTCGCTCGACAAGGGGGAGACGTTCCCACCGATCCGGTCCGCCAACAAGGCGTGTTGGTGGAAGCAGATGCGGTAACGCTCACGCACTGATCTCCTGATCAACCGATCCGGGGCCGACGCGTGGTGCACCACCTGTCGGCCCCGTTTGCGTTACACAACACACCTCCCCCGCCATTCCCCCTTCCTCACGCCCCTGACGCCGAAGGCGACACAACTCAAGCTCTTCTCTCCCCCCGGGGGTTGCAGGGGGCTCGCCCCCTGCGCCGCGATCTCCCTTCACACACAGACCCCTCCCACCTCACGACCTCCCACCTCGCACCTCACACCTCCCACCTCCCACCTCACACCCCGCATCTCACACCTCACACCCTCCGCCACTCCTGTCCCGGCATCGCCCGACGCATGAACGCATCCATCAGCGGCACAGTAAACGCCGTGTCCCCATGGTTCGGGCTCCACAACATCCCCTTCTCGATCAGCATCGCCCGTGTCGGCGCCTGCGACTGAACCTTCTGCCCAAGCTCCGTCGCCACATCGCCCGATCGGTGTGGCCCGGGTCCAAGCTCCGCCATCGCACGCAGATACCGCTTCTCACCAGGCGCAAGCCGATCAAACCGCACCCTGAAAAAACTCTCATCCAGAGCCGCCACCGCCGTGATCGACGCCGCCTCCACGTCGCTCTCGGTGATCGGCGAAACTGCCGCGGCATCCCACACGTGCTTCCCCCACTCCTGAAGAAAGTACGGATAGCACTCCGTCTCACGGATGATGCGATCAAGCGCTGACGCCTCGAACCGCACGCCCGCATCGATCGCCGGCTTCTCAATCGCCTGTCGAGCCGCATCCAACGAAAGCGGACCGACCTCGGGAAACTCGAACAACCGCTCCGCGTACGACTTGGCCCGCCCCATGCGCCCCCGCAACTGCGGCAAGCCGGCACCGACCAGCATCATCGGCAGCCCCCTCTGAGCCGCACGGTGCAGCGCGGTGATCAGCGACGCGAGCTCCTCTTCATGCACGTACTGCAACTCATCGATGAACATGACGATCGCCGTGCCCGCGCTCCGCGCCGCCTCGCCCGCCTCCTCCAGAAGCGCGCTCAGATCGATCTCAAGGTCCCCGTTGTCAGCCAACCCGGGCTCCGGCTCATAATCGATGCCCACCTCGATATCGCCGTACTTCACCTTCAGCCCGCGCGCAAATCCCGCCAACGCCCGCAGAGCACGAACCGCCCTCTCCTTCGACCTCTCCTGCCGCGAGAGCGACAGCAGCACCACCCGCAACTGTGGCGCAAGCATCGCAGGAAGCGATCTCGACTCCGGCGCCTCGATCCGAATCGCCCTCACCCCGGATGCCTCCGCATCCTCACGCATCCGGTCCAGCAACACCGTCTTTCCAACCCCGCGAAGGCCCACCAACAGCACGCTCTTCGCCGACAAGCCGCGGCGTGTCCGCTCAACAGCGATACGAACGACCCCTCGGATCGCATCGCGGCCCGCCAACTCGGGTGGCTGAGTCCCCGCGCCGGGCGCATACGGGTTCAGAATCGGATCCATGCCATAGTTATAGCGATCTTACGGATCTTAGGCGAAAAGCATAAACTCCCAAAGGTCGGTTGAAATCGGCATGGATGGTACCATACTGAAGACAAAATCCAAACAAGACATTGACAACGTCGCCCTCGGACCGTACATTGACCATACCCATGGTCGCCCCAGCAGCCAATTCCACATTCAACCCCGACGGCGCACTCGTCGCATCGCTCCTCGACGCCCTCTCGCGCCCAGGCGCATCGCTCCCCTCCGTCGCCGCACAACACCGCATCTCCATCGCCGCGCTCGCCCTCTGGCTCGACACGCCCCAAGCACGCGAAGCACTCCTCGCCATCGAACGGGGAGTCCACGCACACATACGACTCGCCGCCGCACTCGAACTCCCCGCGGCTATCACCGCCCTCTCAAACATCATCAGCGACTTCACCGACGCCCGAAACACGCTCGGTCTCCCCACACACGCCCCATCCACCTCCTCACCATCCCCCAGCCCCCATTCCCCGTTCCCCTCCTCATTACCTCTCTCCTACCACCGCCACGCCACCGCCGGACGAAAGGCCATCTGGCTCCTCTACCGCCTCGCTCGCCTCACACCCATCGACGGCTCCGCCGCCCGCGGCTCCATCCCCCCCGCCGAACCGCGCCCCCCATCCAACGGGTCCCCGCCCCAACACCTCAACGCCGATCCCACCCACCGCGCACACCCCGAGTACACCACCGCCAAAGCCGCACCCGCGCCGAACCCGACGCACGCGCACCCACCCGCCCCCTCCCGCTCCCCCTCCCGCGCCCACTACCACTCAACGCAAACTCCCGACCACCTCCAAAGCCCTCCGAACCAAGTGCCGATAACAACGGCATGCTCCACGCCCTGGCACCCCACCCTTCAACACACCCGCCGACGCACCCCTACGACCGCGTCCCCCTCACCATCCTCTCCGGAGTCGGACGTTCGGGCACCACCATCCTCAGGCAAGCCCTGAGCAAGCACCCCGATCTCGACTCAACCAATCTCGAAAACAACATCATCCTCGATCTGCTCGAAGCCGCATCGAGAAACCGCACCATCCCCTCGCGCTTCCACGCACTCCGCGTCCCCGAAGCGGTCTACGAGGCGCATTTCGCCGCGCTCATGCTGCGCCTCCTCTGGCCCTGCCCGCGCGCACGCACCCCCGAACGCCTCCTCGCCTACACCAACCTCAACCCGCAGGCAGCCGATCAGCTCCTGCGCCTCTTCCCCAGCGCACGCATCATCTACATCGTCCGAAACGGCATCGAGGTCGTCGGCAGCCGACTCCGCTTCGCCCCATTCAGCAGCCGCGATGTCGGCTCCCACGCCCAGACCTGGCGCACCGCCCACGACATGGCCCGCTGGGGAGAGCATCGCCCCGAGTTCCTCCTCGTCCGACACGAATGGCTCCTTACGCCCGACGGACCCGAACGCATGATGCGCGCGATCCTCCCCTTCCTCGGCCTCACCCACCACCACCCCTGCACCGACCACTTCCGAAACGAACTCGTCCACCCCACAAGCGATCGACCAGACTCCATCCTCGAAGCCAAAGCCCGCACACCCGCCTCTCAGAACACGCCCATCAACCTCTCCCTCTCCGATCGCGCCGAGCGCTGGAAAGACTGGAACCCCGTCGACCGGCTCGCCTTCGACCAGACCTGCGCCGAGGCCATGGCCTACTTCGGCTACGCCGTCCCGTGGAACACCACCGCCGCCGCCTGACCTCTCTCCCGCGCCGATACCATGCCGCACCGCAGGAACACGGTGCCACGCATGATCGACCCCGAGATGAGCACGCTCATGACAGCCAGTCGGCCCGCCGACGGCGGCGCCGGCTCATCAGGCAACGACTACACACCACCCGGTGACGGCCCCGGCGCAACTCCCCCGCCTGGCGGCGAACGCCCCGGCGACCAGATCGGCCCCTACACCCTCCTCGAACGCATCGGACAAGGCGGCTTCGGCGTCGTCTGGCTCGCCCAACGCACCACTCCCTTCGTCCAGCGCGTCGCACTCAAAATCATCAAGCCCGGCATGGACAGCCACGCCGTCATCACACGCTTCGAGCAGGAACGGCAGACCCTCGCCCTGATGGACCACCCCAACGTCGCCCGCGTCCTCGACGGCGGCGTCACCTCCCCCGCACTCGGCTCACGCCCCTACTTCGTCATGGAGCACGTCCAGGGCGAAGCCCTCGACCGCTACGCTGACGCCCGCCGCCTCACCATCCATGAACGCCTCGCCCTCTTCATCTCCGTCTGCCACGCCGTCCAGCACGCCCACCACAAGGGCGTCATCCACCGCGACCTCAAGCCCGCCAACGTCCTCGTCAGCCAGTCCGGAGACACCCCCACCGTCAAGGTCATCGACTTCGGCATCGCCAAGGCCATCACCCCAGCCCCCGGCGTCGAGGTCACGCAGGCCGGCTGGGTCGTCGGCACCCCCATCTACATGTCACCCGAGCAGGCATCCGGCGACGGCCGCGACATCGACACCCGCTCCGATGTCTACGCCCTGGGCGTCCTCCTCTACGAACTCCTCGCCGGCTCCCCACCCGTCGATCCCAAGCGACTCGAGTCCCAGTCCCCGCTCGACATGCTCCGCCTCATCCGCGAGACCGAGCCCCCACGCCTCCGCACACGCCTCATGCAGCCCGCCTCACGCCTCTCCGAAAAGCACGAGCCCGCCCACGCCGGACGCTCCCTCCCCTGGGACGCACCCTCAGCCGACGAGATCGCCACCCGCCGCTCCACCTCCGTCGGCGAACTCGCACGCCTCCTCTCCGGCGAACTCGAGTGGATCCCACTCAAGGCGATGCGCAAGGACCGCGAACGCCGCTACCAGTCCGCCAACGAGCTCGCCGAAGACATCGAACGCTACCTCGACGGGCTCCCCCTCCGCGCCGGACCCGAGAGCTTCACCTACACCGCCCGCAAGTTCGTCGCACGCCACACCGGCGCAGTCGTCGGCGTCGCAGCCGTCCTCCTCGCCGTGGTCGCGGGCGTCGCCGCCACACTGATCTTCGCGGCCAAGGAGTACGAGCAGCGCGTCCGCGCCGAACGCAGCGAACAGGAACTCAAGGAAGTCACGCAGTTCCAGGCCGCGATCATCTCGGGCATCGATCCGGAGTCCGCGGGCGTAGCGATCGTCGAGCGGATCGCCTCGGACGGCACCGATGGCCTGAGCGAGCCCGAGCGCGTCGCCGTGATCCAGAGCCGGCGGGCCGCGCTCGACGCCGTGGACGCCCCAGAGGTCGCGCGCCGCGTCATCGACCAGACCATGCTCGCGCCCGCCGCGGCGGCGATCGACGAGCGCTTCAAAGACAGCCCCGCCGTCGCGGCATCGCTCAAGCAGACGCTCGCCGAGTCGTATGTCGCCCTCGGCATGCTCGACCGCGCCCTGCCGCTCCAGGAACAGACCCTCGCCCTGCGGCGCGAGCACCTCGGCGAGAAGGATCGCGCCACGATCCAATCGATCGGGAACATGGCCCACATCCTGATGTACATCGGCGAACTCGAGCGCGGCGTCGGCTACGCCGAAGAAGCGGTCCGCCTCGCTGATCGATGGCTCGGCTCAGAGGACGCCGACACGCTCGCGATCATCAGCAACCTCGGCAACGCCCGCCAGGCCCAGGGCAGACTCTCCGAGGCCGAAGCCCTCTACCAGCGTGCCTACGAGGGCTCGGTCCGCGTCTCCGGCAAGGACAACCCGGACGCGCTGCTCTATCTCAACAACATCGGCGGGCTGCAAGAGGCACAGGGAAAGCTCGCCGAGGCCGAGCGGAGCTACCGGGAGTCGATGGAGGGGTTCGTCCGCACCGCCGGCCCGGACTCGTTCGACGCGCTCATCGGCATGAACAACCTGGGGGGCGTGCTCGAATCGCTCGGTCGGATGGAGGAGGCCGAGGCGCTGTACCGGCGCTCGCTCGAGGGGCGCACGCGCACCCTCGGACGCGGGCACCCCTCGACGCTGATCGCGCTCTCGAACATGGCGTACTTCTACATGCAGAGCGACCGCAACGCCGAGGCCGAGGCGATTCTGCGCGAGGGTGTCGCCGCCGCGACCGCCGGGCTCGGCGCGGAGAATCCGACGACCCTGACGCTGCGTCACAACCTCGCCTCGGCGATCGATCGCTCGGGCAGGCCGGACGAATCGCTCGCGATGACGCGCGAGGTCCTCGAAGCACGCACGCGCGTGCTCGGCCCGACCAACGAGGCGACGATCGCCACCATGCGAAACCTGGGGCGCGCGTTGATCACGACGCAGCGATTCGATGAGGCCGAGCGGACGCTGCTGGAGGCCGCACGCATCGCGTCAGTGTCGCTCCCCCCCGGCAACGGGACGCGCCGCACCGTGGTCGAGTCCGTGATCATGCTGTACGAGAAGTGGGACGAAGCCGACCCCGGCAAGGGCCACGCCGAAAGGGCAAAGCCGTGGCGCGAGGCGCTGGAAAGGGCGGAGGCGGAGTAGATGGCCGGGGATTATGCCGCGAGGTCGATGTCGTCCGGTCCGTTGTCGGCCTCGCCCCCGTCGCCCGGGCTGCCCCATTTGTGCTTGGGGAGGTGGCGGTGGTGGACGTGGATGACGCGTGCGAGTTGGCGGCCGAACTGCTCGGAGACGCACTGGAGCAGGGGCATGAGCGTGTCGGGAAAGGGAGCCCGGCGGTCTCTGAAGAGGGCGGTGACGGCGAGACACTCTCCGTCGTGGACGCAAGGAAGAACGATCAGCTCGCTGTCGCCGATCCAGGCGGCCTTGTCGCCGAGGGCCTCGTGGAGTTCCGCGGGCGTGTTGAGGTGGACGAGGCGCGTGCACGACTCGAAGCGCGGCGCGATGACGCCTGCCAGATGGTCGAGGAGGACCTCGGCGGTCTCGCGCGGGCTGTCGTAGTTCACGTACGCGCCGAGCGTGTACTCGCCGCTGGTCGCGGGAAGGAAGACCGCGGCGTTGGTGGGCCCGGTCTTGGCCAGGACGTATTCGAGTGCGACGCGGAGGAGCGATTCGAGGTCGAGTTCCTGGCGGATGAGGCCGTTGAACTCGGAGGCGGTCGCGACATGGGTCATGCGATCGGCGAGTTCCTGGTAGGCCGTGGCCATGTCGGAGCAGAGCGAGCCGACCTGCCTGGAGACTTCCTGTCGCGCGTGGTTGAGGTGCTTGCAGAGTTTGCGGAGGCGCTCGATGCGGTCGCGGTCGTGCTGGGACTTTCTGGCGCGCTGGAGAGCGGATCGCATGCGGGTCGCGATCTCGTCGGCGGGCGCGCCGGCATCGAGAAGATCCGCCGCGCCGGCCTGCATCGCGCTGACCGCCAGCTCGAGCGATGCGTCGGATGAGATCGGCACAACCGCGACGATCGCGGCATCGGAGCCCGAGCTCCGGACGCTCTCGGCGACCTGCGTCCACCCATCGCCGGTGATGATGAGCACGAGATCGAATGTCTGTTCGCCGAGCTGGGAGGCGGCGTCGGCGGCATCGGTCGCGCCGGCGCATCGGATGACGAGCCCTGAGATTCGTTCGATGACCGATCGGCGCGTCTCGGCGTTGCCGACCACGAGCACGCGAGCGGGAACGGGGCAGAGCGAGAGCGGCTGGGGCGCGCTGACGGGGGCATCGGGGAAGCGGGGCGAGGGGGCATCGGTGGGAACCGGCTCCCGCTGCAACTCAACTGGCTTCTTCCGTCGGATCACATCTTCTCTCCGGCGCGTGTGTGCCTGCCCCGCTGTTCTTCCGTTCGTTCCGCCCTGCGTCGCCACATGATCAGGCGGCCTGCCCGATCTGCTGCTCCCCGCGCCACACGGGGAGGGTGATTCGTGCCCTGACGCCGGATCCGGGCGCGCTTTCGAGCGTGACCGTTCCGTCGTGTGCCGCGATGATCGACCTCGCACGCGCAAGTCCCATCCCGCGTCTCCGGCCCGCGGGCCGTTCACTGAAGAAGGGGTCGAACGCGTGCGCCAGGGTGTGCTCGGACATGCCGGGCCCCTGGTCCTCAACGAGGAAACAAAGTCGGTCATCCGTGGGGTCGATGTGAGCGTGAACTCGGACTTTCCCGTGAGGAGTGTTCTGATCCGCACTCGGCGGGGCGCACGACTGGATCGCGTTGGCCACAAGTTCCGAGAGCGCGAGCGAGAACATCTCCTGATCGACGTGAGCGTGCGGGAGATAGGTCGGAACCTGGATGTCGATGTCGCACTCCAAGCCCGTGCGGTGCATGGCTTTGCGCACGGCGATCTCGGCGAGTTCGCGGGGGCGGACCGGTCCGGGTTCAGGGGTGGGCGGGTGGGCGAGCAGGTGCATCGAGGTGATGAGGTCGGAGATCTGCGACGAACCTTGCGCGATCGCTTCCGCTGCGGCGCGGTCGGCGGGGTTCGTGAGGCGTCTGAGCAGGAGTTGCGCTCTGGCCCGGATGACGGTGAGCGGATTGTTCATTTCATGGGCGGCACCCGCGGCCATCTCTCCGAGCCGGGAGAGGGCCTGGGCCTCGGTGAGGCGTGCCTGGGTGGCTTCGAGCTCTCGCGCGGACGCCGCGAGACACTCGCCGGTTCGGAGGGCTCGCTCGATGGCTCCTGTGGCGGCGACGGCTGCGCCCCACGAGGCGACGAGTGTTTCGAAGACACCGGGTGTGAGCCCTGCTGCGGTGGCATCGAGATCGGTGAGCATGACGGTGGCGGGCTCGCCTGTCATGGAGCCAACGGGAGCGCCGATGCAGAGCGGGATGGCACGGACCTTCAGCAGATCGGGCGCGCCGGACATGCAGTCTGTCAGCCAGGGGAGGAGGCCGAGCATGCGCGCGTCCGCGCCGGGCGCGCGGAGCATGTCGGAGAGCGATCGGCACGATCCGTCGTGCTCTCTGGGTGAGTCGATCTCGTCGGATCGGGGCGAATCGGCGGGTTGATCGGCGGCTGCGCCGAAGTACCAGGCGTGCCACGGGTCGCCGGGCGCGTCCTGCACGACGAACGCGACGAAGGCGCGGCGTGCGGCGTCGATGGAGCGGAGCGAGTCGGCGATCAGCGCGAGCGTGCGCCCGGTTGAGCGCGGGCGGCGCGGGTCTCTGAGTTCCTGGTTGAAGCGGCCGACCGCGGCGAGTGCGGCGCGCATCGCCTCGGCCTGCCTTGCGCGCTCGTCGAGCGCGGCGTTCAGGGAGGCGAGTTTGCGGTTGGCCTGCGCGATGGAGGCGAGCATCGATTCCTGTGCCGTGGGGATGCTCAGGCCGAGGGCGGCGCAGCGTTCGGCGACCGCCTCGTGCAGTTCTTCGGTGACGCGTCCGAGCACGCCGGGATCGAGCCCCGCTTCTTCGCAGCACCGCACGGACGAGGGCGCGCGTCCGAAGTCGAAGGAGGAACCGATGTGGAGTTCGCGGCAGAGGGCGCGAGCGGCTGCGAGCACGCCCAGCAGCGCGCGAGGCGCCTCGGCGGGGAGCGATTCGAGCGGGCGGCTGTGGAACCAGACCGCGTCGCGCAGCAGCGTCGGCAGCCCCCACCGCTCGGCGAGGCGTTTGGCGGCGGTGTGGTGGTCGAGCCCGATCACGGCGCGTTCGGCTTCTGCGCTTGCGATGCGCCGACGCTCTGCGAGCGCGATCACTCGCGCGTACGAGGCGGGGAGGCAGAGATCGAGCGAGAGCTTGCCCATGTCGTGGAGCAGGCCGCAGATGAACGCCTCGGCGGGCTTGACGCCGGACGCCGGGTTGTGGCGGGCCAGTGATTCGGCTGCGCACGCGACGCCGATCAGGTGTGTCCAGAGTCGGATGCGGTCGAGGGCGGGAGCGTCGGCGAGCTGCGCGAGCGACGGGCCGGAGGCGAGTGCGTTGTCCTGTTCGTGGCCGGCGTGCTCGAAGAGTTCGTAGATGCTGAGCCCGAGCACGGCGGACTGGATCGCCTCGAGCCCGAGCATGGTGGTCGCGTGGCGCACGGTGGTGACGCGATCGCCCAGACCGTGTGATGCGCGCCGGATGAGCGCGAGGATCCGCGTGGTCAGTCCGGGATCGGACTCGATGAGCCGGACGATCTCCTCGATGCGGGCGTTGTCGCTGGAAACGACGGAGAGGAGGCGCACGGCGACAGGAGAGAGCGTGGGCAGCGCATCCAGACGCTCGAGGATCAGTTCGACCTGGCGTGCGGGTGTTCGTTGGTTCGGCGGCTTTGGAGTTGCGCTGGCTGGGGGCACGGGCAATGCTCCGGCGGCTCACCCGGCCCGGGTCGCGGCGGCAAGGCCGGCGAGGGTCGCGATTCGGAGGATGAGGAAGTCGACATCGAAGGGCTTCTTGATGAACTCGTCCATGCCGGACCGCATCAGCCCCTTGATCTCTTCGTCGCGGACGACGCCGCTCACACAGATGATCTTGGTTCCGGCCATGTCGTCGCGTTCGCGGATGCGTCGGCAGACGATGTTGCCGTTGATGTCGGGGAGGAGGTAGTCGAGGATGACAACGTTGGGCTTGAAGGACTCTGTGAGGAGGCCGGCGTCGTAGCCGTTGTTCGCGGCCCGGACCTCGAAGCGCCCGTCGCGATCGAGGACCTCTGTCAGGATGTCGATGATCTCGGGATCGTCCTCGACGATGAGCACGCGTGTGCGCCCCGACTCGAGGGCCGACGTGGGGATGTCGTTCTCGCGCATGAAACGGATCAGTTCCTCGCGCGGGATGCGCCGGAACTTGGAGCCCGGCACGCGGAAGCCGGTCAGTCGGCCGGAATCGAAGCAGCGGATGATGGTCTGCTGGGAGACCTTGCAGACCTCGGCGGCCTCGCCCGTGGTGAAGATCTTCTTGCTCGCCCAGTTGGCGGGACTCGAGTTGTTCTCTTCGCCGCCCATGAGGGTGTCCGATGACGCGAAGACCGCGCCCGGACAAGCCCCACACCGCTTGAGGGGCGTGCGTCCGAGCGGTATCGCCGCTCCAGCCGTCTATCGACATACAGGTTGCCCATCTTGACGCGTACTGGCCAATGGGCACGAAGTCGGGTGGAGCCCGGATCGAGCCATCTCTGGGGCTGTCCAGACTGGGCACGGCGGTTCAATGCCGATTTGCGCAGGCAGGATGCCCGCGGCTTCGGCTTTGTTGATTCACGCAAAGAGGTCGGTGTGCCGGAACACACCGACCTCACCTCCGAGTGAGGAGCGCCCCATGCGGCAATACGGGTCAGCAGCATCGCCGAAGGGACTGGAGGGATCCGATGGGCCACTTACTGGCAAGAGTTCAAAGACCAGACATACATCAGGACGTACAAGCGTCCGTCCACTCTCATATGCCGGGAATTGAGACTGCGTCTGACATCAATTCTCTCTCTTTGACGCATTTTCTTTTCGCATGCCTCAGACAGTGTCGCATTATGGCCAGATGTAGCCTCCACGCGGGTGCTGATCGTGCGGCATGGCCTCTAGAGGCCACCTCGTCTGTGATGACGGGCAAAGTTCAGATTTCTTTCGTTTTGACCCGCCAACTGATAGACAGCATTCGCTTGAGACAATCAGATGAAGACATTCATCTTGCGTGTGGATGGAGTGCGACCGAGTGCCCCCTCGAACTCAGATGGGGTGACCCACGTCGGACGACCCGCTCTCTCGGTCAGTCCGACAGGCCCCGACGCATGCGTTGCGTCGGGGCTCTTCTCTCGCGGCGGGCGTTGGGCCTGGCGGGGGATCACTCACCATCGTCGTATGCCTGGGTGATCTCGGCGACGATCTCACGGAGGCGTTTGGTGAGCCGGTTCTTGATGACATAGACCGAATCGACGGCGATGCCGCACTGCTCCGCGACTTCTTCGGCGGGTACACCTCTGAGCGCGAAGAGCTCGAAGGCGCGGAAAGTGTGCTCTTCCATGCGTGCGGAGTCGCGGAGGATGGTGATGGCTTCTGCGAGGATGGCGTGCTCGCGTTCGCGTCGCCAGACTTGTGTGAGCTGCTGCTCATCGGGCAGTTCGCCGGGCATCTGTCCGATCATGGTGTCGCCCCCGACGCGTTCGCCCCCCGCGCCTCGCTTGCGTCGCATGCCGGAGCCGACGTTGCGCGCGATGCCGATGAGCCATGAGCTGAGGCGTCCTTGTTCGCGTTGGTATCGCCCATCGTGGTAGCAGCGTGCGAACTCGGCGAGGGTCTGCTGAGCGAGTTCCGAGGCGTCGTCCTGCGAGAAGCCGAGTTTGCGGGCGAAGGCGATGAGGACGGGGCGGTAGCGAGCGTCGAAGGCGGACCATGCCGCGCCGTTGGCGGGATTGCGCAGATCCTCGATCAGCCGGGTTGTGGTGCGCGTGAACACGTTGCGCCCCTGTTGGACGAGACCCGAAACCGGACGCGATGATACCAGAATGCGGGTTGATCGAGCAGAGGTCGCCACGAACTGGTGTGTCGGCGGTATTCTGTTCACCCCGTCCTGTACCACACGCATCCTCGCACGGAGCCGAGCATGTCACTCCAGACGCACCCATCGCCCGCGACGACCAACGGTCCGACACATCTCTCTGCGGCCGCCTGGCGTGAGACGAGGGCGCGACGTGTGCGCGGCGGGATCTGCGCGGGACTGGCATCGTTGTGCGTGCTGCTGGCGGGTGCCTCGCAGGGGTTCGCTCAGAGCGCGGACAAGCCCAGGGCGGCGACACCCCCGGAAGTTGTGCAGCCCGAGCCGGTGGTGACGGAGCACGAGACGACCCTGGATGGGCGCGTGCTGAGGTATCGCGCGACGGCGGGGTATCTGACACTTCCGACGGAACAGGGGAAGCCCAGGGCTCATGTCTTCCACATTGCGTACACGCTGCTCGATGATGGGAAGTCGGGTGCGCCGTCGCCCACGACGCGCCCCGTGACGTTCGCGTTCAATGGTGGTCCGGGGTCTTCGAGTGTGTGGCTGCACATGGGCGCGATGGGGCCTGTGCGTGTCGGCGGGCTGGATGAAGAGGGGATGCAGCTCGCCCCGCCTTATCACTGTCGGGAGAACCCGCACACGTGGCTCCCGTTTACGGATCTTGTGTTTATAGATCCGGTCTCGACGGGGTACAGCCGCGCGGCAGAGGGCGAGAGCCCGTCACAATTCCACGGGTTGGAGGAGGACCTTCGGGCTGTTGCGGAGTTCATCCGGCTCTGGACGACGCGGAGCGGGCGTTGGGGATCGCCGAAGTATCTTGTGGGCGAGTCGTACGGCACGACGCGTGCCGCGGGGCTTTCGTTGATGCTGCTCAACGACCACGGGATGGCGTTGAACGGGATCGTGCTGGTCTCTCCGGTGATCGAGTTCGGGAGCATCCGGTTCCACGAGGGGAACGATCGGCCGTTTGTCGGGATTTTCCCGTCGTACGCGCTCACGGCGGGGTATCACAAGCGGCTCCCCGCGGCATCGCAGACGAGGTTCGATACCGATTTCGACGGCTTCCGGCGTGAGGCGGAGCGTTTCGCATCCGAGGAGCTCGCGCCCGCGCTCGCGGCGGGAGATCGCCTTGACGAAGCGAAGCGGAAGCAGATCATCGCTACCCACGCCCGGCTTACGGGGCTGCCGGAGGAGTTCGTCGCGCGGGCGAACCTGCGTGTGACGCTGGACGCGTTTGCCAAGCGGCTGATGCTCGATGACCGGCGCACGGTCGGGCGCCTTGACAGCAGGTATGTGGGGATGGATGCCGACCAGATCCGCGCGGGGTACGAGCACGATCCGAGTTACTCGGCGATCGTGCCTCCGTACACGGCGTCGCTCTATCAGCACCTTCGCGAGAATCTCGGGTACACGTCGGATCTTCCGTATGAGATCCTGACCGGGCGTGTGCACCCGTGGTCGTATCAGGGGGAGCAGAACCGTTACGCGAACCTGGCGACGCGGCTGCGGGACGCGATGCACCGTTCGCCGACGCTGCGGGTGCTGGTCGCGTGCGGGTATTACGACCTGGCGACGCCGTACTTTGCCGCGGAGGGTGTGGCGGCGCAGATGGCTCTCGACCCCTCGGTCCGCAAGAACATGGCGTTCACGTACTACAAGTCCGGGCACATGATGTACGTGCGGGATGTGGACCTTGAGAAGTTGACGCGGGATGCGCGGGCGTTTTACGAGTCGAGGTGATCTCGGAGCACCGCTCGATCGCTGCGGAGATACCCTTGTGCCATGAGCACCACTTCCCCGGCTTCCGGCATCGGCTCCACCCCTCTCACCACCGAGACACTCCGCCAGATGATCCGGCGCGAGCTGCCGGAACTCATGGCGATCCGCCACGACCTGCACACGCACCCCGAGGTCGGGTTCGAGGAGCGGCGCACGAGCCAGATTGTTCAGCGCGAATTGTCGAAGCTCGGCATCGCGTTCAAGGGCAACGTTGGCGGGCCGGAGCCGGGCACCGGTACGGGCGTCATCGGGGTGATACCAATGACCGGGAACACCGCTCTGGAGAGCGGTGCCACCAAGAGCGAGACCATCGGTCTGCGCGCCGACATGGATGCGCTGCCGATCTTTGAGGAGACGGGCAAGCCATACGCATCGAAGTCGCCGGGCACGATGCACGCGTGCGGGCATGACGGGCACACGACGATTCTGATTGGTGCGGCGCGTGTGCTCAGCAAGCTCCACGATCGGCCGCGCACAGTGCGCCTCGTCTTCCAGCCCGCCGAAGAGGGCGGCGCGGGGGGCGAGAAGATGTGCCGCGACGGGGCGATCGACGGGGCGATTGAGGGTGCCGGCCCCGCGGGGGTAGAGCCGATCTCTCGGATGTTCGGGCTGCACGGGTGGCCTCAGATGCCGGTGGGGTCGATCTCGACGAGGCCGGGGCCGCTGCTGGCATCGACCGATGACTTCGAGGCGACGATCGAGGGTGTGCAGGCGCACGGGGCGTTCCCGCACCTGGGCGCGGACTCGATCCTCGCGATGTCGCAGGCGATCGTGTCGTTGCAGCAGATCGTCTCGCGCAACGTCTCCCCCTTCGAGCCCGTCGTCGTCACCACCGGCCAAGCGCGGGCAGGGACGGCGAACAACGTGCTGCCGCGCACGGCGGTGTTCAGCGGGACGGTGCGGACGCTGACGAGGGAGATGCGTGAGAAGTGCCGCGGCAGGTTGATCGAGATCATCGAGACCACCGCGAGGGCGTATGGGTGTATTGCGCGGGTGCGTTGGACGGAGGGGTATCCGGCAACGGTGAACGATGCGGCTCTGGCGTCGCGTGTGCTGGAGATGGCGCGGGGTGCGTTCGGAGCGGAGCGTGTGAGCGTGACGCCCTCGCCGACGATGGGCGGCGAGGACTTTGCGTATTACGGACAGCATGTGCCGACGTGCTTCTATCTGCTGGGGCTGTGCCCGCCCGGTGCGGACCCGCTGAGGGTGCCGCAGCTGCACCAGGCGACGTTCGACTTCAACGACGAGGCGCTGGAGACGGGGATCGAGATGATGGTGAGGTTGGCGTTGGAGGGGTGAGCGTCGCCGGGGAGCATGGTTGCCATTTCGGCAGTCCACTGTCGCAGAAGCATCATTCCGGCGTGAGTACCCCCGTTCGAGCGGCGTGTGAGGCGGCACGGTCTCGGCCTGTGATGCTGTACGCACTGGCGCGCGGGTTGCTTCGGGTCTGGGGGTAGAAGAGGCAGGAATGAAGGAGTTTCCATGCGCACCGACCGTCTGACAACCGCCGCCCAGCAGGCCCTCTCGGACGCGCAATCCGGCGCGATGGGTCGCTCACACGCCGAGGTAAATGGTCTTCACGTGCTCGCGGCTCTGGTCGAGGACAAGAGCGGTCCGGCACGGTCCATTCTTGAGAAGGCGGGGGTGCGGGCCGACCGTGTGGCTCAGGTGGTTGATGCGGAGCTCTCTCGGCAACCGACGGTTTCGAGCAATGCGGGAGCCGCGGGGCGTGCGATCATGGAGATCCTCGCGAGGTCGGAGCAGGAGAGCAAGAGGTTCGGCGATGCGTATGTGTCGGTGGAGCACCTGTTGATCGCGCTGGCGACGGTCGGCGGTCCGGCGAAGGAGCTGCTCGGCGTTGTCGGCGTGAAGGCCGCGTCGATCGAGCAGGCGATCAGGCAGATCCGTGAACAATCGGGAGTGCAGAACGTGAACGATCCCGGGGCCGAGGGCTCTTTCGAGGCGCTGAAGAAGTACGCGATCGACCTGACGGAGAAGGCGCAGCAGGGGAAACTGGACCCTGTCATCGGGCGCGATGAAGAGATCCGGCGGACGATGCAGGTGCTCAGTCGTCGGACCAAGAACAACCCGGTGCTGATCGGCGAGCCGGGCGTCGGCAAGACGGCGATCGCCGAGGGGCTTGCGCTGCGGATTGTCAACGGCGACTGCCCCGAGGGGATGCGCGACAAGCGGATCATGGCGTTGGATGTCGGGCAGTTGCTGGCGGGCGCGAAGTTTCGCGGCGAGTTTGAGGAGCGGCTGAAGGGTGTGCTGCGCGAGGTGCAGGCCTCGGGCGGGCAGGTGATTCTCTTTATCGATGAGCTTCACACGATCATCGGCGCGGGTGCCGCGGAGGGCGCGGTGAGCGCCGGCAACCTGCTCAAGCCCGCGCTCGCGCGGGGCGAGTTGCGATGCATCGGCGCGACCACGCTGGATGAGTATCGCAAGCACGTCGAGAAGGACCCGGCGTTTGAGCGGCGATTCCAGCCGATCTTTGTTGATCAGCCGAGCGTTGAAGAGACGGTCGCGATCCTGCGGGGATTGAAGTCGCGGTACGAGACGCATCACGGCGTGAAGATCCAGGACGGGGCGATCCTCGCCGCGGCGCAGCTGAGCCATCGGTACATCGCGGATCGGTTTCTGCCCGACAAGGCGATCGACCTGATCGATGAGGCGGCGAGCCGCCTGCGGATCGAGAACGACTCGATGCCGACGGAACTCGATGAGCTGCGGCGTCGGATCATGCAGTTGGAACTCGAGCGTGAGGCGCTGAAATTGGAACGGGAAGGTGCCAAGGCACGGAGGCACGAGGGCACAGAGCCGGCGAATAAGGAGCTTGAGCGCATCGAGCGTGAACTGGCCGAACTCCAGGAGAAGAACCGCGCTCTGACGGCGCGATGGGAAGAGGAGAAGAAGGACCTTGACGCCGTCAAGACCATCCGCTCGACGATCGAGCAGAAGCAGACGGAGTTGGAGCAGGCGCAGCGTCGGGGCGAGCTGGAGCGTGCGGCACGGATCCGCTATGGCGAGATCCCTGACCTTGAGAAGCGGATCGCGCAGGCGGAAGAGGCGCACGCCGCACGGCGCGCGGGGGGCACCGCGCTTGTGACCGAGGAGGTCGATGCGGAGCAGATCGCGGAAGTGGTCGCGAAGTGGACCGGTATCCCGGTCAGCAAACTGATCGAGAGCGAGCGGGAGAAGCTCGCGAAGATGGAGGAGCATCTGTCGCAACGCGTGATCGGGCAGGACGAGGCACTGCGGGCGGTGTCGAACGCGGTGCGCCGGTCGCGGGCGGGGCTTGGCGATCCGAACCGGCCGATCGGTTCGTTCCTGTTCCTGGGTCCGACGGGTGTCGGCAAGACCGAGACGTGCAAGGCGCTGGCGTCGTTTCTCTTCGACACGGAGGAGGCGATGATCCGCGTGGACATGTCCGAGTACATGGAGAAGCACGCGGTGTCGCGCCTGATCGGCGCGCCGCCGGGATATGTCGGATACGACGAGGGCGGCGCGCTCACCGAGTCCGTCCGGCGCAGGCCGTACTGCGTCGTCTTGCTCGACGAGATCGAGAAGGCGCACCCGGATGTCTTCAACGTGCTCCTGCAGGTGCTGGAGGATGGACGCCTGACCGATGGTCAGGGGCGGACCGTCGATTTCAAGAACACGATCGTGGTGATGACGAGCAACTACGGGTCGGCGCAGATCCAGGAGCTCGCATCCACGGGCGCAGAGGACTGGGAGATCGAGGCCGCGATCCGCGAGATGCTCAAGCGCGGCCCGGCGGGGATGGCGGCGGAGGAGTTCGCGAAAGCCGCGGGATTGCCGCCTCGTGTCACCGAGGTGATGAGCAAGGCGGCAACAACGATGTCGGGGGGCCTGATGAGGCCCGAGCTGCTGAACCGCATCGACGAGGTGGTTGTCTTCCACCAGTTGAAGCGCGATCAGGTCGCGGCGATCGTGGACATCCAGCTCGAACGTCTGCGCAAGCGCCTCGCCGACCGCGACATGTCGCTGGAGCTGACGCTGGAGGCCAAGCAGCACCTGGGCGCCGAGGGGTGGGACCCGGCGTTCGGAGCTCGCCCGCTCAAGCGCACCATCCAGCAGCGGATTGAGAACGCGCTGGCAACTCGAATCCTGAACGGCGAGTTCGGGCCGGGAGACGGCATCTTCTGCGACTACCAGGGTGGTGCGTTCGTGTTTACAAAGCGGTGACGAAGGCCGCACAGCATCACGAGCAGACTCAGCACAGAGAAAGTCCGCAAAGCAGCGTGAATCGGTCGAGAGAGGATGAACCGCAAGCGGTATTCGCTGCGAAGAAGAAGTGCCGCTGTGCAAGGCGAGGGAGCATGGTCCGAAGAACGGGGTGAGGCGTGTACCTCCGGAGGTCTCGGAGGCATCAAAGAGAGTATGGAAAGGAACCGGGACAATTCCGAGGATTTCGGCGAGGAGTCGCGTGACGATGTGCCGCCGGAGTTCTCTCCGGGTGAGGATCACGAGACCATCGCTCGCGGGGGCAATGAGTGGTTCGACCCGATGTGGCTGCGTGCCACCGGCGCGCAACTGAACGATGATGGGAGCGTGACCCGGACCGGTGCTCCGGTTCTGGTGCTGCTCGCATCGCCGTCGCAGACCGCCTCGCCGGGTGAGGAGCTCGACGAGGTGATGAGGGTCTTCGGGATGCTGGCGTGGCCTCGGCCTCGGCGGTTTCGCGCGGGAACGTTGCTTGAACAGATGCGGCGTGCGGAGGGCGTACGCCGCGCGTGGCTGGAGGAGAATCCGCTCGCGGGTTTCTGGGCCATGACGGCGCGAACCGGACCTCGGAGACGAAGGACGTATCGTCGTTGAGCGCGATCGGAGCGTTATCCTCGCGTTGATCCCGGTCCGTGCCCGGGCACTCCCGGCTCCGGCGGTGAGCTTGGCGAGAGGGGCTTGCGGCGGGTGTCTCCGAGTTCGTCGATCACGTTTCTTTCCCAGAGCGGGACGCGGATGTAGTGGGCCGCACGGGCGATGATGTGGGCCGCGACCGGCGCGGTGAGGAAGAGGAACGCAACAACAAGGAGCGCACGAACCGCGACGGCGAGTTCCATGAAGTGGATCGCCGCGGCGACCATGATGCAGGTGACCCCGAGCGTTCCCGCCTTGGTCGAGGCCTGGAGGCGTGTGTAGAGGTCGGGCATGCGGAGTGTTCCGAGCGCGCCCAGGAGGGTGAACGCCGCGCCGGCCCAGAGCATGAGGGAGACGATGATGTCCTTCATCGCGTCACCTTCCGTTCGAGGTAGTAGCCGATGGCGACCGTTCCGAGGAAGAGCACAAGGCCGAGGACGAGCGAGGCGTAGATGTAGACCGGCTGTGCGGTTCGTATGGCGTGTATCGCGACGATCCCTGCGACGATGGTTCCGATCAGGTCGAGCGCGACGACGTGGTCGGGCAGTGTCGGCCCTCGGACGAGGCGGAAGACCGCCATCGCGGTCGCGAGTGCGAGGATCGCCATCACGGCGGGAAGTGTCCAGCCCAGCATGGTTGCGCCGAACTCGCTCATCGTGCGGCCCTCAGCACGCGGGCCTCGAAGCCCTGCTTGATCTCGTCGCGCACCGCCTGGGCCGAGTTGATGTCCATGACATGGACGAAGAGCGTCCGCTTGTCTTTCGAGACGTCGATCGAGAGCGTCCCCGGTGTGAGCGTGATGAGGTTCGCCAGCAGTGTGATCTCCGCGTCGGTCATGAAGTCCATCGGCACCGCGATGATGCCGGGCCTCAGCCGGTCGAGCGGCGAGAGCGTGTACTTAGCCATGCGGATGTTGGCGATCACCAGTTCCTTCAGGAAGAACCAGACGAGCGCGAGCACCTCGGTGATATCGCGGAAATAGTGGGAGTCGCCCAGTGCGCGCCGGACGAAGACCAGGATTCCCAGCGAGACAAGGTAGCCGATCGTGAGGTTCATCACGGAGAAGTTCTCCGTGGTCAGGCCCCAGAGAAGGGCCAGGATCAGGTTCGCGGCGAGGAGACTCATGGCGATTCCTCCTCTTGCATCGCTTCGTCCCCCAGCACAGCGCGGACGTATCCCTCTTTGTCGAGCAGCTGTGCGGCGGCGCGGCTCGCGATGTCAAAGATCGGTCCGGCGAAGAGGCCGACGGCGACGGTGATCGCCGCGAGCGTGGCAACGGGGAGCAGCATCGAGGGGGGCACGGCGTCCTTGTTGTCGCTCTCGGCCTCGTCCTCGCGTCGAGCGGGCCCCTTCCAGAAGGCCTCGGCCCAGATCTTTGTCATGGAGTAGAGCGTGAGGATGCTCACGACGAGCGCGACGGCGATGATCGCCCACTCACCGATCTCGAGCCCGGCACGCACGAGCACCAGCTTTGCGAAGAACCCGGAGAGCGGCGGGATGCCCGCCAGCGACATGGCAGGAATGAAGAAGAGGATCGCGACCAGCGGGGACCGCGCGTAGACGCTGACGGGGCCGATGGCCTTCAGGTCGGACGTGCCGCGGATCCGCTCGGCCAGGCCGGCGATGAAGAAGAGGTTGGCTTTGACGATGATGTGATGCATGATGTAGAAGACCGAGCCGGCGAGGGCGAGGGGCGTCGCGAGCGCCAGCCCCAGCAGCATGTACCCGATCTGGCTGATGATGTGGAACGAGAGGACGCGTCGGAACTCCATCTGTGATGCCGCGCCGAGAACGCCGGTGAGCATCGTCATGGCAGCGAGGAAGAGCATGAGCGGGCGCGTGAAGCCCGGATCGATGGGGAAGAGCAGCGTGAAGACCCTGATGATCGCGTAGACGCCGACCTTGGTGAGCAGGCCCGCGAAGATGGCGGAGACCGCGAATGGTGGTGTGTGATAGGAGGCGGGGAGCCAGAAGAAGAGGGGAAAGATCGCGGCCTTGATGCCGAAAGCGATGAGGAAGAGCATCGAGAGCGTGGTGACGATACCGGTGTTCTGGGTGGCGGCTATCTTGCGGGAGAGATCGGCCATGTCCAGTGTGCCGAAGGTTCCGTAGAGGATGCCGATCGCCGTCAGGAAGAGCGCGGACGACATCAGATTGATCGTGACATACTTAATCGCGCCCTCGAGCTGATCGCGCTCGTTTCCGAGTGCGAGGAGCACGAACGAGGACATCAGCAGCACCTCGAACCAGACGTAGAGATTGAAGATGTCGCCCGTCAGGAACGCGCCGCAGACGCCCATCAGGAGGATGTGGAGCAAGGGGAAGTAGAGGAACGACTGGCGTCGCTTATCGATCCCTCTGACGGAGTAGATGGCCGTCGCCGCGCCGGTGATGGCGGCGAGCACGACCATGATCGAGCCGAACAGATCGACGACAAAGCTGATGCCGATCGGCGAGGGCCAGCTCCCCATGTGTACGACGATGATACCTTCGCGATTGACCTCTCTGAACAGCAGGAGCGAGACGATGACGAGCGCGAGCGTCGCCGCCACGCCCACGACGCGCTGCACGCGCAACGACTTCCAGAGCAGCACGCTGGCCGCGCCGGCTGCGAGTGGGAGGATCACGGGAAGGACTGCGAGGGTGCTCATCGTTCGGTGTTCACAAACTCATCGGTGTCGTCGTTCCCCACCGCGTTGTACGCGCGGCTGACCAGGACCATCATGAATGCCAGGACGCCGAAGCTGATCACGATCGCCGTGAGGATCAGGGCCTGTGGGAGCGGATCTGCGTAGGGCTCGGGTGGAGAGGTTGAGCCCGGCCTGACGAGTGCCGGATGCGCCTTTGAGAGGCCGCCTGCGGAGAAGATGAGCAGGTTTGCGGCGTGTCCGAGCAATGCCAGACCGATGATCAGCTTGACGATGCTTCGGCGCAGGATCATGTAGATCGCGCAGGCGAAGATGCCGCCCACGATGATCGCGATCAGAATCTGCATCGGCGGAGACTCCTTTCGTCAATCCTCGACAAGGGTGAGCACCATAAGGACGCTGATCCCGATCACGACAAAGTAGACGCCCAGGTCAAAGAGCAGGGGCGTGCCCAGATGCACGACGCCGATGCCGGGGACCACCACATCATGCCAGAGCCCGGTGAAGAGGGGTTGGCCCGTCAGGAGGGCTGGGAGCCCCGCGCTGAGCGCGATGAGCAGCCCGATGGCAATGATGCTGCGAAGGTCGAAGCGGAGCGAGGCGCGCGTTTCGGCGGGGTTGAAGGCGAGCGCGTGGAGGGAGAACGCCGCGGCGGCGAGCAGCCCGCCGATGAACCCGCCCCCCGGCTTGTTGTGTCCCTGGAGAAGGATCACGACCGAGAAGACGAGTATGAGCGGCATGAGGAAGCGAGTCGCCGTCTGGAGGATGATCGAGTTCATGCGCGACCTCCCGCGCTCGGCGCCGATGCGGAGGGCTGCTCGTCGATACGGTCCCGGAGTTTCAGCAATGAGTAGACCCCGAGGGCGGCGATTGCCAGCACCGTGATCTCTCCCATCGTGTCCATCGCGCGGAAGTCGACGAGGATCACGTTCACTACGTTCTTTCCGTGGCCGTCCGGGTAGCTCCGCTCGGCCAGGTCGCGGCTCACGCTTGTCGCGGACGGATAGCTCGTCGCCATCAGCACGAGCCCGGCCATCATCGCGCCGCCCGCGCACGCGATCAGCACATCACGCAACTTCCCTGCGCGAGACGAGAGCGAGCGGAAGTCCGGCAGGCGCCTGAAGACGAGCACGAAGAGCACCACGGAGAGCGCCTCGATGGAGATCTGAGTCAGCGCGAGATCTGGTGCGGCATAGATCACGTAGAACATCGTGACGCCCAGGCCCGCCATGCCCAGGGCGATGATCGCCAGCAGGCGGTTCTTCGCGGTGACCGCCGCGAACGCGGAGAGCAGGATCAGCACGGCGATCCCGACGTCGAGCCAGTGGAGCGTGCCGAGTTCGTTCCAGACCGGCGGGCCGACGCGTGTGATCAAGGGGTACGAGACGACACCGATCGTGACAAGGAAGATGACGATGAGGTAGTCGCGGAGGCGCCCCGTCTGGATCATGCGGGTCTGGCTCTCGGCGAACGCCGTGACGAACCGCAGCACGCCGTGGTAGCACGCCGTCGGCGAGAGACGATCCAGCCCGGCCGTGGCTCCTGCGAGGGGCATCCAGCGAGAACGCGTCGCGTACACCAGGACGCCGACGCCGGTTGCGATCGCGCTCAGCCCGAGCGCGAGGTTGAAGCCGTGCCAGATCTTGAAATGCGTGTGCGATTCGGTGCCGAGGGTCGCGGATGCTGCGGGCGCGATCAGCGGATCGGCGAGCGTGCCCGGAACGAGCGCGACCGCAACGCCGAGGATCGCAAGCAATCCGGGGCCGAGCAGGAGCGAGAGGGGCGGCTCGTGCGCGTGCCTGGGCGTGGGACGCTCACCCCCGAAGAATGGCTTGAAGGCGACAAGTCCGGCGACGACGACCAGCAGGGCCGCGGAGAGCGTGAGCGCGGCGGTCAGTGCCACAGCGATGATCGGGGCGTGCAGGGCGGATTCGAGCATCATCTCTTTCGCCACGAAACCGGCCAGTGGGGGAAACCCGGCCTGAGACGCGGCGGCGAGGAGCGCGACGATCGAGAGGATCGGCATCGCACTGCGCAGGCCCGAGAGCTTGTCGACGTCTTTCTCGCCGGTCTCGTGATCGATCGCGCCAGCGACCATGAAGAGCGAGCCCTTGTAGAGCGCGTGGGCGAGGATGAAGGCGATCGCCGCGGAGATCGCCTTCTCTGTGCCGATCCCCAGTCCCATCGTGATGATGCCGAGGGCAGAGACTGTTGAGTAGGCGAGCAGGCGCTTGAGGTACGACTCACGCATGGCCAGGAGCGCGCCGGCGAGCATCGTGGCGGCTCCCGCGCCTGTCAGCAGCCACTGCCAGAGCTCGGTCGAGCCGAGCGCGGGGGTCAGCCGGGCCATGAGATAGATTCCGGCCTTGACCATCGTCGACGAGTGCAGGTATGCGCTGATCGGCGTCGGCGCTTCCATCGCGCCGGGCAGCCAGAAGTGGAATGGAAACTGCGCTGACTTCGTGAAGCAACCCACGAGGATCAGGACGGTGATCGCGGGCGCGAGCGCGTGTGATTGGAGCACGTCACGGCGGCTGAGAATCTCCGAGATCGAGTACGAACCCGCCACGTGCCCCATCAACAAGAGGCCGGCCAGCATCGCCAGCCCGCCCAGACCGGTGACGAGAAGCGCCTGCAGTGCCGCGGCACGGGCCTCTTTCCGCCGATGGTCAAAGCCGATCAGCAGGTAGGAGGTGATGCTCGTCAGTTCCCAGAAGACAAAGAGCGTCAGCACGTTGGCCGCGAGAACCACGCCGAGCATGGAGCCCATGAAGAGCAAGAGAAAGCAGAAGAGTCGCCCCTGATGGGGGTGCCCGGCGAGATAGCCGCCAGCATAGATAAGGATGAGCGCGCCGATCCCACTGATCATCAGCGCGAAGAGGAGCGAGAGACCGTCCAGCATGAACGAGAGGTCGATCCCCAGCCCGGGAATCCACTGGTATGCCACGGAGACCGTCTGGCCGGAGGCAACGCTGGAGACCTGAGAGATGAGGTAGCCCGCGATCGCGGCAGGAAGGGCCGCCAGAATCCACCCTGCGTATTTACCCGTCGCGCGCGTGACCCACGGCGCGGCAACGGCGAGAACGAATCCTGAGATGACGATCGCCAAGAGCGTCAACGAGGGGGCCTCCCTGCCTTGAGCGGACGACGGGTTCGAAGGCCATGTTAGACCCTCGGGCAGGCCCGGCACTGGCGCGGACGCTCGCAATCGACACCCAAGTCGCGATATGCTGGCGCGGCGGGCGCCCCTGAGCCCTCTGAGGCGCTTGGCTCGATCCTCCATCCGTCGCTCCCCGCTCGTGCAAAGCCCCGCAATTGAAGACCCCACTCGAAGATCCCCACTCTGACAGACAAGGAGTTCTCGCATGCGAAACCACGGCGACCGTCCTTCGCTCTCTCGTCGCGAAGCGATCGCGGCCATCGGTGTCGGAGCCGCGGGACTGGCGGGTCTCGGTGCTGGGGCGCGTGCGCGGGCGGCATCCGTCGCGGGTGCCGGGCGTGCGACGGGCTCGCTGCGGATGATCCACATGACCGACATGCACGTGCAACCGGAGCGGCGCGCGTATGAGGGGCTGCTGGCGTGCATCAGGCATGCCGCGGGCCAGAGCCCCGACATCATCATCACCGGCGGCGACCTGATCATGGATGGGTTCGAGGCAACCGAGCGGCGCACCCGCGAGCAGTGGGATCTGTTCCTCCGCGCGTGGAAGGAGGCCGGATACGGCGGTGATGTGCGCCACACACTCGGCAACCACGACATCTGGGGCTGGAACAAGAAGAAGTCCGAGACCAGGGGCGATGAGGCCAAGTGGGGCAAGCGCTGGGCTCTGGACAACCTCGGCATGGAGAGCGCGTGGTACTCTTTCGACAAGGGGGCGTGGCACTTCGTCGTGCTCGACAGCGTCCAACCCGACGGCGACACCGGCTACATCGGACGCCTCCAGGACGAGCAGTTCGAGTGGTTGCGGGGCGATCTCGCGGCGAACCGCGATCGGCCGACCTGTGTGGTCTCGCACATCTCGATCGTCTCGGCGACGCCGCTGATCGATATGCGCGACAAGCCGCGCGAGGGATGGAAGGTCTCGGGCGGGCTGATGCTGACGGACATGGCGCGGGTTGTGAAGCTCTTCGGCGAGAACCCGCAGGTGAAGCTCGCGCTCAGCGGGCACATGCACCGCAACGAGCGGCTTGACTATCGGGGCGTCACTTACATCTGCGACGGGGCCGTCAGCGGCAACTGGTGGAAGGGCGCGCACCACGAGTGCAACGAGGGATACGGGCTTCTGGACCTCAACGACGACGGCACCTTCGGGTATCGGTACACGAACTACGGATGGAAGGTGGAGGGGTGACGCGTCCAACATCCTTCGCGACGCGGAGCGGTCATCGCGCACCTCGCCGACCTGCTCTGCGCTGCGCCCGCTCAGTACCGTGGGGCTGCCCAGGCGGTTCTCAGGTCATCCATGTCGTAGCGTCCGCCGCACTCGGGGCAGACGAAGCGCATCGCGTCGGCATCGGACGAGCGGCCATCTCCGGAAAGATCGTAGAGGCAGACGGGACACATCTGCCAACCCGCGCGTTTGGCTCTCCTGCGTGCAGCATCGATCCGTGCGGCTACCAGTACCGCGTACCCAGTCGTGACCGCACTCGCCACCAGGCAGACATAGACTAACCACTTTCTCGCAAGAGCCCCAGTTGGATACAACAGGATCGATGCAAAGAGTCCACCAAGTAGCAGGTATGTAACCAAGCAGCCAGGAAGCATCGACCTATTCGTTCGGGAGACGAATGACATCGCACGCGGCCTGATCGATCTGCCGCCGTTGCCACACGCCACATCGTACGTCTTTTTATTCATCTGCGATCACGATACCACATTCAGTAAGCATGCGGGTTCGGTAGTCGCGTTCGATGCCCCGCAGTGCAGACTCATGCAGCTCATGGCACGCATACACACACACGCGCCAACTCGATGCCGCAACGAAAATGCTGCTGGCCACGCAGCAGAGTAGGGTGGAAGGAGGCGGCTTGACCCAACCACAGAGCTTGACGCCAGCCGCGCTGCCCGCACCGAACCCCCCACGTCTGTCAAGCCAGATCGATCGGGTTGCGAGAACATTATCAGAGCGTCCGTGTGTATTGTTCACCTCGTTGCACTGGTCGTTCTTTCTATCTATGCAAAGACGGGAGCTCTCATGCCTCTTGCCTTCTCCCCCATGACACGATTGCTTGCTCGCTCTCTCGTTCGAGTTGGTGTGGTTCTCGCTCTCTCGCCGCAAGTCGCTTCCGCCCAATCCGAGACCGCACCCGCCGCGGTTCCCACCTCCGGCTTCAGCGCGACGTTCACCCACTACGCCGTGGCTGCGGATCATCCGGTCGCCTCAGCCGCGGGCGCGGAGATGCTCGCCAAGGGGGGCAACGCCGTCGATGCCGCTGTTGCTGCGTCGTTCACGCTCTCGGTTGTCCGCCCGTTCTCCAGTGGCATCGGAGGCGGGGGATTCATGCTCATGTCCCTCCCGCCCAAAGACTCAAAGCCCAACGCACTCCGTATCGAGCGCGCCATCAACTATCGCGAGCTCGCGCCGCGTGCGGCCGGTCGCCAATCCCTTCCCGCCGACTCAACGAGTCTCGGCTCAGCCCATCGTGGCCTTCACGACTCCGGCAACCATGGGCGCGCACACGAGGCCGATCGTCGCAAGACCGATCAATGATCCACGCGCCGCCCGCCAGAACCTTCCGCCGAAACCGACGCGCTCCGACTCGCGTGCCCACCACGGCGCATCTACCGTTGCAGACTCGGACCGCTCCGGCTGGCTCGCTCGCCCCGCCCGCGACAGCGACTTCCGCAGAAGAGCGGTTCCTGCGCAGGCGCACATCGACCACAATCCCGCGCCGATCGCGATTCGCGTGGGACCGGAATCGAGGATCGGAGGATTCAACCCGCGCGTGTCCACGATATCAAACGCCAGCGTTCCCCAGAAACTCACTATCGGCCAGTAGAGCGCGGACGCGACAAGCACGAACGGAGAACTCGCCACCAGTGAGCGGAACATCAGCGAGGGAAGCGGCAGGGAACGCGCAGCCACGCTCGCCCCGCTCTGCCCCCGCATGATCGAGAGCGACCACACAAGCGACGAGCCCAACAGACCAAGAAAAAGCGGTGCGATCATCTCCGCCGTCGCCGATGTCGCGCGGTACGCCTCCAGCGGCGTCAGCACGCGGTCCGTGCCCGACACCATCACCTCGTTCAACGTGAACCGCTGGATCACCGGATACACGCGGCAGCCGGTCTCGTTGAACAAGACAAGCCCGGAAAAGTCCGGGACCCGTCGGCTCACGCCCTCGGCGACCGCGCGTACACGCTCATCAACCACGTCGAGACGCGAGAGCTCGATAGCGTGTGACCCGAGGACTGCCACTACAAGGGCAAGAACTCCACACGCACCGACTGACAGAACCGTTCGCATGCTCCGCTCCTGTATAATGCCCGCCCAGCAGACACAATGCCCCGTTCGAGCGACTAGCAACCCGGCGGCGGCGATGCCGGACAATTGGTTGCGTTCCCCGCACAAGACTTTGACGAGGTACCCGTTGTTGTCGTCGTCGTGGCGGGGCCGACATTACACAATGCGTCGAAGTACGCACACACTTGAAGAGTGGTTGTCGCACAGGTGTACTTGCACCCCGAGCAGCTTCCGTTCCCGAAGCCGCCCACCAGAGTGCAGGGTCCAACAACGGTTGTGGAGCGGCAGCGCGTTCCGGGTATGCACAGCGAGCCCAGAATTGAGTTGTCGGGTTCGCCGCCAGCGATGTCGATCTCTATGGCCTCGGTCAAACTTGTAAGCCCAATCGATGCCTGAGATGTGACAACGCCGTTGACCACCAACGTATCGATCTCGAGCGCGGAAAGAATGTCGGCTCCGACCGCCCCGCTCTCTACATAGGCCTGGATCTCGCCCGGCTCGAGCAAGTGCGCAACCGCGCCGATCGGATCACCAACTTCCAGCCCATTCTCGATCTCGAGCGTCGCAATGACTTCTACACCGCATTCACCAATCAGCACGGCTGTGGCGTCCGCGAGCGCCGAGTGCGCGAAGAGGTCCGGCGACTCCATGTCCAACGCCAATGATGCGGCGATCATATCGATGTCGGTCCCGATCCAGCCGCGATCCAGAATGTAACCCTCCGTGGTCCGCGCGTACCACACCACTTCCAGCCCGTTCGGAACGGACTGGGGGTTCATGCTCTGTGCCAGATATCCCACAACGCTCCCGCCTTCAACAGCCGGGTGAAATGCCCAGCCGTTATCCGCCGCGAATGTGACACGAACCAGCGGATCTTCCGCGCACGCAACGCTCGGTGTGCCGAATCCGATTGCCAGCATGCACAGTCCGCGACGAAACCAACAAGAAACAGCCATATGAACCTCCCAGTTCAGCGCCGAAACAACAACGGCAACCCGCCACTGGGTCGCCGTTCGGTTCAATCTCCTTCAATCCTTCGCGTTCCACACAGACCCGACCCCAACCGCATCAAGATCCGCCGCGGCCGAGAGGCCGTACCATCGGGCAGATTCGTGCGATGTCCAACGATCAACAGCAGCATGGGTCCGAGACTATCCCCTCATGAAGCTGCTGTCAAGCGGCATTTCCCCACCTTCGGTAACATCATGGCTGTTGTTTATTGAGAAACGTTCTTAATCTTTTGTCTTGATGTTTCAATTCTGTTAGCAGCGATGGAGGATCTTTATGCGGGACAGACATGTACGCAAGTCGCAACTGCTTACCCATGTTCTCATTCTTGCGCCTGCTGTTCTATCTCTTGCTCCGGCATGGGCCCTCGCCCAATCCGAGACCGCACCCGCCGCGGTACCCACCTCCGGCTTCAGCGCGACGTTCACCCACTTCGCCGTTGCCGCGGATCATCCGGTTGCCTCAGCCGCGGGCGCGGAGGTGCTCGCCAAGGGGGGCAACGCCGTCGATGCCGCTGTTGCTGCGTCGTTCACGCTCTCGGTCGTCCGCCCCTTCTCCTGTGGCATCGGAGGCGGGGGATTCATGCTCATCTCTCTGCCGTCTAAAGACTCAAAGCCCAACGCACCCCGCATCGAGCGCGCCATCAACTATCGCGAGCTCGCGCCGCGTGCGGCACGCAAGAACCTCTACGAGTCTCTCGACCAGGAGCGTGCCTCGCTCGACGGCGCGCTCGCCGCCGGCGTCCCCGGCACCGTGGCGGGACTGCTCTACGCGCTCGAGACCTACGGCACGCTCGACCGGGCCACCGTCCTCGCCCCGGCCATCCGCGCCGCCCGCGAGGGCTTCCAGACGGACGGCGCGTACATGCGTGCGGCCATCAACGCCACCGAGCGATTCGTGATCAACAAGGACTACCAGACGCGCTTCGCGTTCACGTGGGAGCGATTCCTGGGTTCCGGCGCGATCGCGCTCGGCGACACCATCAAGAACCCGGAGCAGGCCGCGCTGCTAGAGGCGATCGCCCGAGACGGAGCCGCGGCCTTCTATAGCGGCACGTTCGGGAAGTCGCTCATCGAGCACGTCAACGCGGACGCGCTCATCACCTACACCGCGGGCGGGCGGAATCCGCCGCGGAATGCCGCGTGGTTCACCGAGCAGGACTTCAAGCTCCCGCGCGTCGATGACGGCGAGCCGCTCACTGTCGAGTTTCTCGGGAAACGGGTTCTGCTGATGCCCCCGCCGAGTTCCGGAGGGATCGCGATCGGGCAGATCCTGGGGCTGGCCGAACGCCGCGGGCTTGCGACGCTCTGGGCCGAAGGGAACAGTGCGTCGTACGCGCACCAGCTGGCCGAGTCGTTCAAGTTCGCCTTTGCGGATCGCGCCAACTACCTTGCCGATCCGAAGTTCACGGCGATCCCGGTGAAGAAGCTGCTGGGCGCGCAGCGTCTCGACGACTTTGCCAGGCGCATCAACCCCTCTCACTCATACGGACCTGAGTACTACGGCGAACCAGGCCAGATCAAGATCGACTCCGGCACCAGCCACATCAGCGTGATCGACGGCCGAGGCGGTGCGGTCGCCTGCACGGAGACCATCAACACCGAGTTCGGCTCGTATCTCGCGGTTCCCGGCTCGGGCTTCTGCCTCAACAACCAGATGGACGACTTCACCACGCGTCTGGACAAGCCCAACGCGTACGGGCTCCGCCAATCAGAGAAGAACCTTCCCGAGCCGAGCAAGCGCCCCCTCAGCAGCATGTCTCCCACCATCGTGCTCGATGCCGATGCCCCGATCATCGTCGCGGGCGCGTCGGGCGGGCCGCGCATCATCACGGCAACGGCTCAGTCGATCCTCAACATTCTGGTTCGCAACATGAATGCCGCGGACGCCGTCGCCGCCAAGCGGATGCACCACCAGTGGCTCCCCAGCGTTCTCGAGATCGAGCGTGGGTTCGACGACAGAGAGATCATGAACGGGATGGGGGTGTCGCTCTGGCTTCGCAAGGTTCGACAGAACGTCAAGGACGCGACCAGCGGCGCGGTTGTTCAGCTGATCCACAGGACCCCGGCGGGGACGCTCGACGCGGTCTCGGACCCTCGCAAGGGGGGTGCTCCGGCGGGAGAGTGACGGAGTGACAAAGTCACGCAATGACGGAGTGAGACGCGGGCTGGACCATACCATCCGCAACTTCGTCTGTTCTTTCCTCTGGCACTTCGACCCTGAATCCCCCCTATGGCAACTGTCTGGTTCAACGGCAGAATCGTCCCGGCGCATGAGGCGCGTGTCTCCGCGTTCGACGCGGGCTTCACGCACGCCGTCGGGCTCTTCGAGACCATGCTCGGTGGGAACGGCACGTCCGGCCCCTGGGCGGCACAGCTCAGCGACCACATGTTGCGCCTGCGCGACTCGGCCTCGGATCTCGGCCTGGCCGACCACATCAACACCACCGCGCTCGGCGATGCGGTGCTCGAGACCATCGAGGCCTCAGGGCTTGATCTCGCGCGGGTCCGCCTGACCTTCACGGGTGGGGATCTGAACCTGCTCTCGCGCACGTGGGACAAAGCCAGGAATGCCCCGAACGCCGCGGAGGATCCCGACGCCGCGTCGTGCGAGCCCGCCTCCACGGGCATCGATCCGACGGTGCTCATCCTTGTGCAAGAGGCGACGGCGTATCCCGCCGAGATGTTCGAGCGTGGCGTCGCCGTCACGATCGCTGACATGCGTGCGAACCCGCTCGACCCGCTCGCGGGTCACAAGACACTGAACTACTGGGGCCGTCTGCGGGAGCTCCGGGCGGCGGGAAGCAAGGGCGCGGCCGAGGCCCTTGTCATGCAGGTGACCAACCACCTCGCGGGGGGGTGTGTGAGCAACGCGCTGATCGTCAAGGGCGATGCGGTCATCACGCCGCTGGCGCGCGGAGAGGAGGCGCGTGCCACGATGCCGAGCCCCGTTCTGCCGGGCACGGTCCGCGCGTGGGCCTTGGAATGGGCCGAGGAGCGTGGCATGACCGTCGATCGCCGGCTCGTCACCATCGAGGACATGCTCGGGGCGGACGAGGTCCTGCTCACCAACTCCTCGTGGGGCGTGCTGCCCGTGGTCAAGATCGAGCGCGAGGCGATCGCCGACGCAACGCCCGGCCGCGTGGCCGGACAACTCCGGCGCGCCTGGGAAGAGAAGATCCTCGAAGAGGCCGGGATGTGATCGATCAGGTCGCGAGGTACGCGCGCGGATCGAGTGACCACCCCGCGACCCGGAAGAGTTCACGCATCTCCGGATCATCCAGGTACGCGTGCACCGCCTCGCGGGGCAACGCGCTGCGAGACTCGCTCAGCACACGACGCGTGTCGTGCTCCGTCGTGACGTCGCGCGAGGCGTGGTGATAGTTCGTTGCGGCATAGGCGACAGCACGCTCCACGTGCTCGCGCGTGAACGCCAGCCGCCACGCGATGAAGATCCTGCGGTACATCTCCGCGGGCTCGCGCCGGATCATGTCATAGGTGATCCGTACGCCCGCGGGCTGGGCCATCCAAACCCGCGCGAACGCGCGGTACTGCTCCAGGTCGTGGTTCGGGCCGATCGGTGAGGGGTCGAGCCACCCGCGCACATAGAGCGAGTTCAGTCGGTGCAGCGGGTTGCGAAGCAGGTACGCCGCCCTCTGGCTCGGCCACGCCCGCGCCACCTGCCCGGGCGTCGGCACGTGATGCGGGATCTTCACCACCACGCTCCCTGTTGCGTGCCCGTGCGCCGGGTCGTGTGCCAATCTGGAGAACAACGACTCGGCAAGCGCGACGACAGGGGGCGTCAGCTCGTGCGAGCTCTCCCCGAACATCTTCTGCAACTCGTCCTGCTCGCGCGGATACCCGTATGGTGGGCCCGTCCGATCCCACGGCCCGAACGGCTCGTCCGCCACGGCATGTCCCCACGGCGCGGCGGCGGAATACGCAGCGATCGATGAGCCGCTGCGGATCAGCGAGAACAGCCAGAGCACGCGGGCTGGAGATGCGTTCACGATCCGTGATCCCCTGTTCGGTCGGGTGGGGCAGACTCTATCCCCGCTCGCCTATGCTGAATCCATGCAAATCGTGATCATCGTCACGATCGTCTTCTTCGTCCTCACCCTCGCGGGGACGTGGCTTGCCCGCAGGTCGGCGTACACCTGGGCCGACAACGAGAGAGCCATGGGTAACGAGGCCGATGCCTCGCGACCCGAGACCCGTGTCGATGCTCCCGGACCGGGCAGGAGCACCGACCAGCGCACTCCAGGAACTCGCCAGCCGACGCGCTCGACTCAGATTGTCGTCACCGGCTTCGACACACCCACCAAAGACTGACGATCACGCGACCTCCGGGCCCACAACGCGATGCCACGCTACATGCTCACGATCGCGTACGACGGCACCGATTTCTGCGGGTGGCAGAAGCAGGAGCCGCCCGCGGCACAGGCGGAGGCCACCGGTTCGGGCGCGCACGTCGATCCGACACTGGAAACCGGCGAGCCGGGGCGCGTCGCCCTTCGCACCGTCCAGGCGATCGTTGAGCGCGCCGTCCGCGAGGTTGTCAGAGAGCCGGTCATGCTCTTCGGCGCGAGTCGCACCGACTCGGGCGTTCACGCGCGAGGGCAGGTCGCGGCGTTCACGGCGACGGACGACCCCGCGCTCCAGGCGCGGGGGAGCGGGTGGCCGCTCTCGCGCGGCACCGACGCGCTCCGGCGCGCCATCAACGGCAGACTCCCCGACGATGTCCTCGTCACCGATGTCCGCTCCGTGCCCGGCGACTTCGACCCCATCGGCGACTGCATCGCGAAGGGGTATTCGTACACCATCCACGCCTCCCGCGAGCGACCCCTGTGGGACCGACGCTACGTCCATCAGGTCTGGGAGCCGCTCGATACCCAGCCCATGCGCGATGTCGCCGCCGAGCTTGTCGGCGAGCACGACTTCGCTGCGTTCGCCGCGGCGGGCCACGGCAGACAGTCCACGATCCGCACCGTGCACGCGTTGACCGTCGCGCGCGCGATCGACGCGCACACGGGCCGACCGCGCGAAGACCGGATCCGCATCGACATCAGCGGCAGCGGTTTCCTCTGGAACATGGTGCGCATCATCGCGGGAACGCTCGCCGATGCGGGCAGAGGGAGAGCCGACGTCGCCCGCATCCGCGACGCGCTCCGCACCGGCGACCGACGCCTCGCGGGGCCGACCTTCCCCGCCAGCGGGCTCTGCCTTGAATGGATCACATACAAGCAGCGCGACGAGCCGCCGCACGCGGAGAGCGCGTCGTGACCCACTCCCGAACGCCCCGTCCCGATCGGCTGCGCCCGCTCATCCTGATGAACAGCGCGTCCGGCAAGGGGGGATCGAGCGCACTCGGCCCGCGCATCGCCGACGCGCTCCGCGACGCCGGGCATGAGCCCGCCACCGTCCCCATCGGCCCGGCGTGGGAGCGCGAGGTCGAGGGTCGAAACCTCATCATCGCGTGCGGCGGAGACGGCACCGTCAATGCCGCGGCGTCGGTCGCACAGGAGCGAAATATCCCGCTCTACCACATCCCGCGCGGCACGGAGAACCTGTTCGCGCGGGAGTTCGGCATGAGACCGGATGCCGCGTCGCTCGTGCGTGCGATCGAGAGGTGGAACGTGCAACGCTTCGACACCGGCATCTGCGCCGGCGGGTGCGGGCCAGAGCGGGCCTTCACGCTCATGTGCAGTGTCGGCTTCGATGCCGACGTGCTGCACGCGCTGGCAGCCAGACGCAGCGGGCCGATCTCGCACGCCTCGTACGTGCGCCCGGTTGTTTCGTGCCTGCTGCGTCCGTCGATCCGCGCGCTTCGCATCGAGGCCGACGGGCGGACGATCGTCGACGGCGTGCGGGGCAACGTCGTGGTCAGCAATTGCCGCAGGTACGCGCTCGGCATCGATCCATCTCCCGAGGCAAGCATGGCTGACGGGCACCTCGACGTCTTCTTCGCGCCGAGCGGCTCCAGCGCGCGCACGCTCGCGTGGCTGGCGATCGGGCTCGCCCGGCTCACACGCCTGTCGCGTCGCATCGTCCGCGCCCGGGCACGAGAGATTCGCATCTCATCATCGTCGGGCGGCGACGCCATGCGTGCTTTCCAGCTCGACGGTGAGGCGGCATCGCTCGATCGTGCCGACACACCGCTTGTGCTGAGCGTTCGCGAGCGAGCTCTTCCGGTGCTGCTGCCCGCGTGACCGTGGTTTCGAAACTTCCTGCGAGGCGTCAGGACTCGCTCAGCGCCTGCTGGTATCGCTTCATCACCGCGGCCCTCGTGACGAGGCCGCGCGGCACGCCGCTTCCCGGCTCGACGATGCAGATGCACGCCACATCGTGCTGCGCGAACTTATCGATCACCGTGTCCAGCGTTTCTTCTGGCGAGAGCAGCGGGAGGTCCGTTCGCAGCAGCTCGGCGACGAGGAGCAGGGGAATCGCCTCGCGATCGATCAGCGCGGCCCGCACGTCCTCTCCCGTGACCATGCCGAGATACTTCCCCGAGGGATCAACCACCGGGAAGTCCGGCGCGCGATGCGCGCTGAGCAGCCCGATCACCTTTGCCAGCGGATCCGACGGATAGATCGGCTCCGGGGGCAGCGGCGCAAGCTTGATTGAGGAGAGATGCACGCGGCGCATCACCGTCAGGTCCCGCGTTCCGCCCAGGAGCAGCCCCGACTGGCGCAGCCGTGCCGTGTAGATCGAGTCGCGCATCCAACGCTGGGCCACAACCGCCGCAACGATGCATGCCAGCATCGCCGGCAGCAGCACCTTTGGCTCGCGGGTGAGCTCGAACAGGAGGAGGATCGCCGTGAGCGGCGCGAAGGTTGTCCCCGCGATCACCGCCGCCATCCCGACCAGCGCGTACGAGGCGGGTGTCCCGCCCGTGGGCATCAGCCCCGCGCGTTCGAGCAGCATGCCGAACGCGCCGCCCGCCGCTGCGCCGACAAAGAGAGATGGCGCGAAAACCCCGCCCGACCCTCCGGAGCCGAGCGTCAGCGACGTGCCGACGGATTTGAGCACACAGAGCGAGAGGATCGCGACAAGCGACAAGGAGACCACGCTCCCGGCGCGCGCTGCGCCGTATGAAGCGGGATCGACCATCGACCTGATCGTGGCGTACCCGTTGCCGAAGAACGCGGGCACCGAGTGGCTCCCATCAGGCGAGACAACGCACACCGCCCAGACGAGGCCGACGAGCCCCAGCATCGCGGCGCCAATCGCGGGGCGGATGAGCGGGCTGACCCGGAGTCGGGCGAACAGATCCTCCGCCATGTGGAGCATGCGCGTGAAGCCCACGCCGATCACCGCGCAGATGATCCCGAGCGCGATGAACGAGGGCATCTCCATGATCGTGAAGCCGTACCCCGCCAGCGCGACGCCGAAGATCGCCTCGTCCTTGCCGAGCAAGGACTGCGTGACGCCGACCGAGAAGACGCTCGACACCACGATGGGCGTGAAGGTCCTCAGAGAGAAGTCGCGCAGCAACACCTCGAGCACGAAGAAGACGCCGGTGATCGGCGCGTTGAAGACCGACGCGATTCCCGCTGCTGCGCCGCAGCCGAGCAGCGTGCTCATGTCCGCACGTCCGACGCGAAGCCCGCGACCCATCACGCTGCCCGCCGTTGAGCCGATCTGCACGATCGGCCCCTCGGCACCCGCCGAGCCCCCCGAGCCGACCGTCGCGATCGACGCCACGATCTTCACAAGACCGACCTTGAGCGGGATCCGACCGCCCCGCTTGTGGATCGCCTCGATCACCTGGGGCACGCCGTGCCCGCTGGCGTCTCGGGCCAGGTAGTGCACCAGCGCGGCGGTCACGAGTGCGCCGAGTATGGGGGGGAGCGGGATGAGCCAGAGCGGCGCGTTGGCGAGGAACCCGAACGTCGCGCTCTCGGTCGCGTGCAGCGCCTTGGCGAACCCCACCGCCCCGAGGGCCGTGATCGCGCCGACGATCCCGCCGCAGAAAATCAGGTACCACTCCCGACCGAGCCCGATCGCGTCGAAGAGGCGCGACAGCTCGATCGAGCGCAGTCGTGCTCCGAGGTTCCGATCCGGCCCTGGGTGTTTGGGATCTGTAGAAATCGCCGATGCACTCCTGATGCGCCGCCCGGGACGCCACACACGCAAGCCCCAACCCCAACCCAACGGAGAGGTAGGTTAGCAGAATGACGATAAGGCCAGCGTTGCGCGGACCGGCGATCCTCGCCGCCCTCTCCATGGCGATCGCGACCGCGATGGCTGTCCGGGCCTTGAACCATGAGTTCATCTTCTATGGGCTTGTGATGCTTGCGCTCATCGGCGTCGTCTGGTGGCTGGACACGCGCATCCGGCTCTCGACGCTCTCGCTGTGGTGCCTCTCGATCTGGGGGCTGGCCCACATGATGGGGGGCACGGTCCCCATTCCCGAACGGCTCACCGAGCCCGGAGAGCACTCTGTTCTTTACAGTCTCCGGCTCGCGGCGTTCCTGCCCAAGTACGACCAGGTCGTCCACGCCTTCGGCTTCTTCACGAGCACGCTCGTCGCCTGGCGCGCCCTCAACGCCTCGGTCGGAGGCGTCGCACGCGAGGATGGCACCGTCGTGGGAGGCCTCGTGCCGGGAGCGTCCCTGCCTCCGACGTTCGGCCCGATCTTCGCTGCGATGATGGTCTCGATGGGGCTGTCGGCAATGAACGAGATCATCGAGTTCATCGCCACGCTCATCTTCCCGAACACGAACGTCGGCGGCTACGTCAACACCGGGTGGGACCTCGTCTCGAACCTGACCGGTTGCATGATCGCGGGTGTTCTCATCCGTGCGACGATGCCACGGAACCCGCCTCGGCCCGATCGCGCTCGCGTGCCACGGGCATCTGCCCCTTCGTGACGACGATCTCCGGCGGCTCCCGCTCGGCCTCCGGCGTCGTGATGGGCTTCTGCCCGACGACGATCAGACTCAGTCCGGGCCCGATCTTGAGCCAGTCCATGAGTCGCGCCAGCGGCATCAGCAGCTCGTACACGCGCATCTGCAGGGGAGAGATCTCCCGCTTCTTCATCAGACCGCTGACCCACCAGCCGAGCACGCCGAGGCGGTTGAACTGGCTCGCCGAAACAACCTTGAAGCCCGCCTCGCGGAACTTGGCGGAGAGATCCTCCGTCGTGTACCGCCTGAAGTGGCCGAGCGTCTTGTCGCAGACGGTGTAGAGCCACGGGTGGCAGGGCACGAGCACCACGGCGTGGCCCCCGGGCTGCAGCATCTGGGAGAAGTGACGGAGCACGGCGCGATCGTCCTCGATGTGCTCCACAACGTTCAGCGAGATGATGGTGTCGAACCGCTCGGCCCGAAGCTCCGCAAGCCCAACCGGGTTCGCCAGGTCGTTCCAGCCGACCTGCACGTTCTCCATGTGCCCGAAACGCCTGCGGATCACCTCGATGTAGAACGGGTCGTAGTCGAGACAGTGCAGGCGCTCGCGATCGAGCAGCAGCTCGGTGAAGTTCCCGATGCCGCACCCGGCCTCGCAGACGCGATTGCCCACATAAGGCCGGAATCGCGACAGCATCCAGCGATTGAACCGCTTGGCCCTGCGCACGCTCTGGAGGATGTAGTACCCGTCGTGTGTCGTGAATCGCGTGTCGAGGAATCGATACTTGACGAGGCACCAGAGCGCCTCGAACGCGTCCTTGAGGCCGATCTTCTTCCCCTCGGCGACCGTGCGCCCGTGGTAACTGATCGGCACCTCATAGATACGAAGGTTCCACTGTGCGAGGCGTGTCGTCAGTTCCGGCTCGATGCCGAACCTGTCGCTCTTGAGCGGGATCTGCTTCAGCACGTCCGCACGCACGGCCTTGTAGCAGGTCTCCATGTCCGTGATGTTGATGTCGTTCAGGACATTCGTGATCCACGTCAGGAACCGGTTCGCAACCCCGTGCCAGTAGAGCAGCACGCGACGCTGTGGCGAGGAAGCGAACCGCGAGCCGAAGACCGCGTCGGCCTTCCCGGAGAGAATCGGACCGAGCATCACCGGATACTCGGCCGGGTCGTACTCAAGGTCCGCATCCTGAACGATCGCGATGTCGCCCGTCATGCTCGCGATCGCGGTCCGGATCGCCGCACCCTTCCCCTTGTTGGTCGCGTGGCGCACGATGCGGATGCGCCGATCGGCGGCCGCCAGCTCGGTCAGGATCGCCCAGGAGTTGTCGGTGCTGCAGTCGTCCACGCAGACCAGCTCGATCTCAAGATCGATCGGGCTGCTCAGGACCGCCGCGACAATCCGGCGGAGCGTCCTCGCCTCGTTGTAGACGGGCATCAGGACGCTCAGGACCTTATAGGTGGGGTGCGCTGCCAAACGGGATCCTTCCTCTCTTGCGTGCCGCTGGCGGCTGCGAAGCAAGAACTATATACATTCTCGATCGGCGCGATCTCTGCGCCCCCGGGAGCCACCTACTTGCAACTCATACTGGGCGCACTACCCGCGGCGTTCCTGCTGCTCGCGACCGCCGCGGCCCGCTGCTGTTTCACCGGCCCGAGGCGCACCCGGCGCGAGTCGCTGCTCATCGGAGCCCTGGCGACCGGCGTCTGGAACGCTCTGGGAACAGAGATCCTCAGTCTTCTCGGGTGGATCGGTTTCGCGGGATCGCTCACGCTCTGGGGTGTCGGCATCCTCGCGCTCGGTGTGCTCGTCGCCCTGCGCCGACACGCTGCCGACGATCCCCCCGCGCCGTCCGAGCCGCGCTCGATCCCGGTCACTCTCGTGATTGGCGCGACCATTGCCGTGCTCGGCGTCGCGTTCGCCGTTGCCGCCGCCACACCACCCAACAACGCCGACGCACTGTCGTACCACCTGCCGCGTCAGATCCGCTGGCTCCAGCAGGGCTCGCTCGATCTCTACCCGGCGAACAGTCTTCGCCAACTCGTGATGCCCACGCTCTCGGAGTCGTTCGGCGTCCACCTCCTCGCGCTCTCCGACTCCGACGCCTGGCACAACCTCGTCCAATGGGTCGCGCTCGTTGTCTGCGCTTCTGGCGCATCGCTCATCTCCCGCGAGCTCGGCGGCTCCCGCCTCGGCCAATCGCTCGCCGCATTCGCCACCGTCACGATGCCCCCCACGCTCATGCAGGGAAGCAACGCGAAGAACGACGTGCTGCTGGCGGCCTGGATCCTCTGCCTCATGCTCTGCGCTGTCCGCATCCTGCGCGAGGGCCGGTGCAACTGGCAACGGGCCGCCATGATCGGCGTCTCTCTCGGGCTCGCGATGCTCACCAAGGGAACGGGCACGATCGTCGCGGCACCGATCTGCCTGACGATCGGGGTCGCTCTGCTGGTCCGCCAACGCCTCCGGAGCATCCCCCACGGGGTGCTGATGCTCGCCATCGCCTGCTCGTTGAACGCCGGATACTGGGCGAGGAACATCGCCGTCTACGACGCCCCCTTCGGCCCGCCCGACCACAAGGGGGGCTTCGCCGTCACCAACGAGACCCACGCCCCGCGCCAGATTCTCTCCGTCTTTGTGCGCAGCGTCGCGCTCCACGCGGGCACGCCGATCGAGTCACTGAGAACCGCCACAGATCAAGCCGTGCGGCGTCTGCACGAGGCCATGTCCCTCGACATCAACGATCCGCGCACCACCTACCACGCCTCGCCCCCGTTCAGCGTGCCGTGGACACCTGCGCACGAGGACGGAGCCGCGGGACCGGTCCATCTCCTGCTTGCGATCATCCTTCTGCCCGGCTCGATCATCATCGCGCGCCGCGATCGCAATTGGGTGGGACTGATCGCGATCTCGCTCCCCTACGCGGCGTTCGTTCTCATGTGTGCGCTCTTGAAGTGGCAGATCTGGAACACGCGTCTGCACATCCCGATTGCCTGCATGCTCTGCGCGGTCGCCGGCCCCATGCTCGGAAGGTGCAAGCCAGCGGGGTTCACGCTTGCGCTCGCGATGCTCGCCGCCGCCACACCCTCGCTCCTCACGAACCACCGGCGCCCGCTCATCGGCGAGAACGCACTCTTCTCACTCCCCTATCAGGACCGCATCCACCTCGGCACCCCGAACATCAAACGCCAGCGTCATCTCTCCGAGCAGATGGTGCGCCGCGTGCAGGAACTCAAACCTAGCGCGATCGGTCTGATCATCGGGCACAGCGGCCCCGACGAGTACCTCGCGATGCGTGCCATTCGGCGCGCGGGCATGCGCACCCAGTTCGTCTCCTTCGTTCCCATGTTCGGACCCTGGCCAAAGCCCGGAACACCCGTTCCCGATCTTGTGCTCTGGATCCCCTTCAGAGGAGGCGATCTCGTCCACCGCGCCAGCCGAACCACGTACGTCCTCGATTCACACTTCGGACAGTACTGGATCTTCGTGCCCGGCGACCCGAGCGCCATGTTCACGGATCCGTACCCGCCCGAGAGCGTCTCGATCAAAGACCGATTCCGCGGCTGGACCCTCGTCGAAGGCCTCGGCAACCCAGAGGGCCCGTACCTCCAGTGGAACCTCCCGCAAGTCCGCTGGGGATTGGGAGACCGAACGGTTCTCACCATCAAGGGCGTCGGCCGCGAACTCGAACTCATCACCACCTGCCGGAGCAATGGAAGCCCCCGCCAGGGGATCGTGGTTCGTGTCAACGGCCGCAGAGTCCAAGAGCACATCTTCGCGAACGCTCGCGAGTTCGAGACCATCCGCGTTCCGCTCGGTGCTGTCACCGGAGAGGCCCGCCTCACGCTCCAGTACACCGCGCTGGAACCCCCCAGAAGCCCCAGCGGACGACCGACATCCGTGCTCTATAAGTCCATCGTCGTCGTTCCCTACAGACCGCTCGAGCCCTCACCCGGCGAGCCGGAACAGGATCAACACACCACCGACGAGTGAGCTACCACTCACCCCCCACCCTTTCTCCCCCCCCCTCATCCCCCTTATCCCCCGCGCGCCTTCTGGGCCGCTCGATACTCGGTCGTCAGCATCCCCGCGAAGCCCCAGTTGTCTGTCTCCACCTCGTCGATCACGATGTGCGTCTGCTCCGGCTTCTTCCCCAGCACGCGCACGAGCGTGTCGGTGAATTCCTCCACGATCCGCTGCTTCTGCTCGCGAGTGACGCCGTCCTTCGTGATCTTGAGATTGATGTATGGCATGGGCTTCCTTTCGTGTTCGTTGGTTACGATGATCGCACGCCCATCGCCGTCACGCCGGGATCACCCGCAGGCCCCTCCCCATGCCACCCCTCATCCAGATCGGCGACTACCTCGGCACGCTCGTCTTCGCGATCGCGGGCGGGCTCGCCGCCGCAGAGAAACGCCTCGACATCGGGGGATTCTTCCTTTTGGCCTTTGTCACCGGCGTGGGCGGCGGGACGCTCCGCGACATCATCCTCGCGCGCGGCGAGGTCTTCTGGGCCGACCAGCCCGTTTACATTCTTCTCAGCATGCTCGGGGCCGCGATCGCCTTCCGTTTCGGGCCATCCGTCGAACGCAAACGGCGCGCCCTCCTCTGGGCCGACGCCGTGGGGCTCGCGCTCTTCGCCGTCATCGGTGCCGCGACCGCCACGCAACTCGGCGCACGCCCCATCACCGCGACGCTCATGGGCGCACTCACCGCGACCGGCGGCGGGGTCATCCGCGAGATCATCCGGAACGAAATGCCGATCATCCTGCAACGCGAGATCTACCTGACGGCTGCACTGGCGGGCAGTGCCGCGTACGTCGCGCTCGACGCGCTCCACGCGCCCGAGTGGGCGTGCCTGGGCACGGGCATCGCCATTGCCTTCGCGCTCCGCGCGCTCGGCATGACACGCAACCTCAACCTGCCGGCTTACGTGCCCCCCGGCACGCCCTGATCCAACTTTCGTCCTGCGGCACTCTGACTCACGATATGCTGATTCCATGCCGGTGATCACAGCACACACCGTCGGATCCAAGCGCCCGCTCTTCGCGGACTGGTCCATACCACTCGGCCCGGAGTGGGGCGAGGAGGGCGAAGATCTGACGCTTCGAATGCTCATCGAGAAACTCGTACGGATCGAGACTAAGTCGTTCACGGAGCGTGCAGCGGAGCGCCGGCTCGACCGCGTACTCTCATCCCGCCAGATCGAAGAGGGGCTTGAGAAAGGACGGGTCTCACCCGAGGGACGCTTCACCCCCCGGCGAGTGAACATGGAAGAGGCCATTGGCGCGGCACTAGAGGCGTTTAAGGACGGGCTCTACCTGGTGGTGATCGACGAGGAGGAGTACAAGGACCTGGACCGGGTTGTGCGGCTCCGTCCGGACTCCCGGATCGTTTTCATCCGTCTCACATTCCTTGCAGGGGCATGACCGAATCTGATAACGTATCCAGCCCGCGCGAACATGCGGGGTTGCAATGCTGCGCCAGGGAGGACCGAACATGCGGAATGATCGCACCGAGCAACTCGAGAAGTTCCACGCGAAGAACGAGAGCCACTGGCTGCGCGATCGTCGCGCCAAAATCCCCGGCGTCATACTGGATCGCACGGCGACGGCGGCCAAGATCGCGCTGACGATCAAGAAGGGGAATCATCGGAACTCGCCCTCGGATGCTGAGCACCGGGCGATCGGCAAGGAGATTGAGGGGCTCTCCGATGCAGAGCGGCTCGCGCTCTTTAAGGCGGTCTTTCCGAAACTGGCACCGGCACTTGATCGGGCGTGGCGTGATCTGGCCCGCCGGGCCGTCTTCATCGAGACCAACTACTGGTGTGCGCGTGTCCCATTCCGTGCGGGTAGAACCAGGCGACACCTGACCTTCACACGCGGCGTCTGGTTCACGGATGTCGTCGGGGCGCTCGTCGGCTATGACCCGGATCCCGAGTGGCTCGCGGCGTGGATCACGCACATAGGCGGGTACGACTGCCATGTCGCGGCGGTGCTCGCGGGCGCGATCGACATCGGCGACAAGACAAGCGATCGCGTCTTCGAGATCCTCAAGGCATCCGCCACGAACACCCACCCCGTCGGCGAGATGTCGATCAATGTCATCGCCGCCCTGCTCATGTCCGAGCGGCCCGCGGCGTGGGAGTTCGTCGCCGATCTGCTGCTCAACGGCAAACGCGAAGAAGGGCTGCGTCAGGCGATCCTCGAGTCGATCCATGAGTGCCACCCCGACGCGTTCGTCAGGTTCCTACACCTGATCATGGAGGAGCGGCTGGTCCGCTTCTCATCGGTGGTGCGGGCGGCGGACGTGTGGTTCGGGTTGCGATGGGATTCGATCGGCCCGGCGGTGATCCAGAAGCAGGTCGAGCGCGCGTACCTGTATCTCACCAATGACGGGGCTCGCGACAAGGCCCTCGCGTCGGGCAGCGGCGAAGAGGCATACATGGCACTCTGGTGTGTCGCGTTCCGCGATCTGGACGCCGCGGCCAAGCGAGCGGCGCAACTTGTCATGGACACAAATCCGGAACGGCGTTTCGCTGCGGTCGCGATCTCGCAGATGGCGTGCGCACCGGAGTTCATGCAGGTAATCCTGGCCGGATTGAAGGACGCGGACGAGCGCGTGGTCGCGGGGGCTGTTCGGGCCGTTGAGCGCGCCGCGCCTATCGGTGCTCCGGATTCATTCAAGACCGAGGCACTCTTCGATGCGCTGGCGCGTGTGCTCGATCGCGTCGCCGCCGCCAGACCTCGCAAGCTCGAGCCGATCATCTGGCCGTGGACGGCGGAGACGCTCAGCACCGCGTTCGTCGGCGGCCCGCTCGTGCGGGTCGCGCCCGCGAGCCGGAAAGACGAGCTCGTTCCACGGCTGGATAAACTCGGCCCGAAAGAACGACGCGAGGTCGCGCTCGGCATCGGTCTGGCCCAGTCTCTCAGGCAAGCGACCGAATCGAAGCCGGGCAAGGCCGGTCCGCTGAAGCCCGAGGGGCAGGCCGCGCTGATCTCGCTCCTGGGCGACGCCTCGGCAGAAGCACGCGATGCCGCGTTCAGGGCTCTTTCGCCCCACCCGCTCACACCCGCGGAGCGAGACCGGATCGAGTATCTGCTCGCCCGAAAGGCATCGGACATCCGCACCAAGGGGATCGAGCGGCTGCTGACCCAGAGCGATGAGGATGCGCTCGCGAGCGCGCGGCGCCTCTTGGGACTCAAGAGCGTTGAGCAGCATCTGGCCGGCGCAGAGATCCTTGCCCAGATGATGGGGAAGAAGCGATCGGTCGATCGCGTGGCGGCAGAGGCGAGGCGTGCATCAGATGCACTCGCCGGCTCAACCAAGAACAAGAAACCGGATGCCCGCGTGGAATCGCTCCTGGCGACTGCTCGCAAGGGTCACATCGTGGTGCCCACGCTTCGCGATTGCCTCGGCCTCGTGCCGCCAGATCGCGTGCTGATCCCGCCGGACTCGGTGCCCAAGCCGCGGGCGTTTGAGCCGCTGGTGATGACGCGCGAGGCGATCGAGATGCTCATGTCGCTGGAGCGGCTGATGCAGGCCAATCGAGATCTGCCGATCTCCGGTTCGAGAGATCTCGAGGATCCAAGTCAGGACATGGTGCTAGGGGGAGCCTACCCGTACCAGTTATGGAATCCGGGCGATGGAGAGGGCAGACGCTCTCAATGGACGTCATACCGAACTGCGGACGGCAGTCTCGATCTTGGTGAGATGCAGCACGCGGAACTATGGCTCGGCTGGTGGAATAGTCAGGCCACGGCCTGTGGAGAATCGGCTACACGTGTCCTCCTGCTCGCGTGGCTCATCGACGTCTATATAGACTGCGGCGGATGGGGAGATCGAGGCAAGTGGCGCTCCAGCATCAAGGCCATCTTGCCAACACCAGCGCCGAGAGCGCCGCTGCCGTTGGCCGCACACATCATCAGATGGCTCATGTTTCGTTTGCTCGAGTCACCGACGGTGGACACGCTGCTCCATCAAGCCGAAGGCGCGATTGCCAGGGGCAGTTTCATTGATCGCATTCCCGGCAATGAGAGCGATCGTCGGACTTGTCCGAAGTCGACGGCGATCGAGCTGCCCTTCGAGTCGTGGGCCCGATACATTCACACTCTCATTCCCGCGCTCCCCGGAGATAGCGCCGCCGCTGCTCGAATTCGGCTCTATCGGCTCTACCGCATGGTGGATGCCGCGTGGCCCGACTATTACCTGCGGGTGCTGCGCGGTCCCTTGGAGGAGATACGGGCGAAGAGTCGCAACCAGCGCGGGCATAGCTGGAGCAGCCACCCGACTGGGAACATGCCGCGCCCCAACCTCGTCGAGTTCGTCGCCGCCGCAAACGCGAACGAGGCTGACGAGATCGACTTCTTCCGCCTTGCGGTCCAAGAGCACGAGGGCGAAGAGTGGCGCGACCACATCATGCACAGGTGGAGCATCGGCCCGCATCTCTCAGGTCGGTACCATTGCCAGGTCGTGATCGACGGCTTGAAGAAGATAAGGGAGCGGGCTGCCGAGATCGAGATCACCCGGGGCGATGCGATAACCGCCGCGACGCCAGTTGTGGAAGAACTCGAGCTCTTCGAAGGCGCGAGCATCGCTCTGCGCGCCATCGCCGCACTAAAGGGACGGTCGCTCAAGCGGGGCTACCTCTACGGCACAGACCGGTCCACTTCCCTCTGCCGCCTCATTGTTTACTCCCTCCCCGCGTCCGAAGACACCGACGCCTCATTCAGCCAACTCGTCCGGCAGCACGACCTCTCCGAGACGCGCCTCGTTGAGCTCGCGCTCTACGCACCTCAGTGGGCCGGCCACGTCGAGCGACACCTCGGCTGGGTAGGGCTGGAGGACGCGTCCTGGTGGATCCACGCCCACGCCAAGAACAGCGAATCGCAGATGTCATACGCGGATGAAGTCCGCACCGTCTGGCGCTCGCGAGTCGCGGAACGCACCGTCGTCGATCGTGAGGACTTCAAGGACGGCGCGGTCGATCGCGCGTGGTTCTTGCGAATCTACAAGGCCCTCGGCGAGAAGCGATGGAATCAGGTCTACGCACTCGCCAAAGCCGCGGCGGCCGGGGCTAACCACAAACGCGCCCAGGTCTTTGCCGACGCCATCCTCGGACGCACGAAGTCTGCCGACCTGAAGAAAGCCATTGCGACCAAGCGCACGCAGGATGCCGTCCGCGCCCTTGGTCTGGTTCCCCTTCCCTCCGGCGACGCCGGGCGCAGGGAACTGAAGGATCGATACCTCGTGATGCAGGAGATGCGCCGCACCAGCCGCAAGCACGGCGGCTCCATGCTGCAGGCGTCGGAGAAACGCGCGGTCGAGATCGGTCTTGACAATCTCGCCCGAACCGCCGGATACACCGACCCCCAGCGCCTGCAGTGGGCCATGGAGATCGAGGCCTCAGGCGATCTGAGCGATGGCTCGCTTACGAAGAAGGTCGGCGACATCACCGTCACACTCTCCATCGACGAGACCGGCGGCGTGTCGGTGGCTTGTGAGAAAAAGGGCAAGCGTCTTGCCTCGATTCCACCAGCGTCGAAGAAGAGCCCGGAGATCGCCGAACTGCTGGAACGCTCGCGTGAACTCAAGAAGCAGAAGTCACGCGTGCGCCAGTCACTCGAAGCCGCGATGTGCCGCGGCGATCTCTTCTCAGGCGCCGAACTGCGTTCCCTTTGCGCTCATCCCGTCCTCCGCCCCATGCTCGAGCGGCTCGTCCTTGTCGGCGACAGCAGATTGCCCCGGCTGGGTTATGCCGAGTCGGGCGCGACGCGACTTCGCGGGCGCGACGGCAAGACAATTGCGCTCCCCGAGAAGGAGTCCTTCCGCATCGCGCACCCCCATGACCTGCTCGAATCCGGAGACTGGTCCGCATTGCAGCGCGAGTGCTTTGCATCCGAGCGCATCCAGCCCTTCAAACAGATCTTCCGCGAGCTCTACGTTCCGACTCCCGCCGAGAAGAAGGGCAGGGCCGAGAGCACACGCTACGCAGGCCACCAGGTGCAGCCGCGCCAGGCGATCGCGCTGCTGGGGTCTCGCGGATGGGTCGTCCGCCCCGACGACGGGGTGCAACGCACCTTCCATCACCAGCGTGTCCGTGCGTTCCTCTCGTTCGACGAACACTTCTACACACCGGCCGAGGTCGAGGGGCTGACCGTCCAGTCTGTCACCTTCCGTCCCCTCGGCTCGTACGACCCGATCAAGCTCAGAGATGTTCCGCCCCGTGTGTTCAGCGAGGTGATGCGCGATGTCGACCTGGCAGTCAGCGTTGCGCACCGGGGGGGCGTCGACCCGGAGGCGAGCGAGTCGACACTCGAGACCCGCGCCGCACTCGCGCGAGAGACTTGCTCGCTGCTGAAGCTTGGCAACGTCAGGATCAAGAACGCCCACGCGATCATCACCGGCGAGCGTGCCGATTACAGCGTCCATCTCGGAAGCGGCGTCGTCCACATGCTCCCCGGCGGCTCCATCGAAGTCGTCGCCGTGGGTGCCCAACACCGGGGCCGGCTCTTTCTCCCGTTTGCAGACGACGACCCAAAGACCGCCGAAATCCTCAGCAAGATCCTGCTTTTCGCGCGCGATGGGGAGATCAAGGACCCGTCCATCCTGGAGCAGATACGCTCCAGCTGAAAGATCCCAAGAAAGTGACCCCGGCGGGATTCGAACCCGCGTGTCCACCGTGAAAGGGTGGTGTCCTGGACCAGGCTAGACGACGGGGCCGTCGTGCTCGCGGCGGCCTCTCGACCGGTCCGCGAGCCCAACTGTATGCGCGAAGCGGCCGCCCGATCACGCCCCGCAACAGACCGCTCCCCCGGCCACACGTCACCCCCACGCTCACACCCCCCACGCTCGCACCCCGCATCACGACCCGTCCGAGAATACGACCCTGCAGCCGACCTGAGCCGATATGAACGGTGTAACCCGCGCACGCTCTGCCGAGGCGCACACCCGGCTCGCGAAGATCGTCGCATCCGCCCGGTTGTATCCGATTCTCTCTTTCAAGCAGCCACGCGACGACCCAGGAGCCGGACGATGACCTTCGACCCCCATCAGCACGACGTGACCATCGAAGGCGCGATCCAGACCGAGGCCCCCCCCTCGTGCGCGGAGGAGTGCGACTGCACCCCCCATACACCCTCCAGCACCCCTGCCCGCTCCCGCTTCGTCTCCCCATTCAAGGTGACGCTCGCGCTCGGCCTTGCCACGCTCGTCGGCTCGTTCATGGTCTTCAAGCCCGAGCCGCAGGGTGTCTATGCCAGCGATGCGGCTTCCATCCGCACCATACCCGCCGAGCAGCTCCGCCAGATCGTGCTCGAATCCGGCGCGGTGAAACCCTCCCAGCGCATCACATCCGAATCCCCCACAGGGGCCGGTTCCGATTCCTGGCGGTCGATCGGCACGCTCGAGAGCGAGGGCCTGCTGATCCGCATCGAGGCCCGCGAGAACCGCTTCGGCGAGCCCGTCATCGCCTACACCGCGATCGACCGCACCGGAACCCACCTCGCCACACGCATCACCATCGAGGACCTCAAGTCCCTCTTCCCCAAACTCGACTGGGACTCCCTCACCGCCAGCGGACCCGGACGCCTCATGCTTGCCGATGATCTCGACCGACGGTGATCCGCGCGTGCGCAGACGCTGACGGAACCATCCGCTCCGCCACAGCCGATTTGGCTCTATGATCGCTCCATGCCCGTGATCCTCCGGTGGCTGCTGCGCCTCGGCCCCACCAACCCGATCGCCGTCCGCCTCGTGCAGAACGGCTCGCGCCGCACGCGCCACATGCTGATCCGCTCGGGTTACCTCGCGGCGCTCATCATCGTCCTCCTCTGGCTCATCCTTGCCAAGGCCGGCTCCGGAGACCTCGACTACCGCACGCTTGCCGCGGTGGGCGCGTCGAGCTTCACCTTCATCGCCTACCTCCAGATCGCGCTCATCTGCGTCATCGCGCCTGTCTTCATGGCCGGCGCGATCGCGCAAGAAGCCAGCCCGAGGACGTGGGAAGTCCTGCTCACCACGCCCCTCGGACCTCTTGAGATCGTCCTCGGCAACCTCCTCGGGCGCCTGTTCTTCATCCTCGCGCTCCTCTTCGCCTCGCTCCCCCTGTTCGCGCTCACGCAGTACTTCGGGGGCGTGCCCGGGAAGTCGATCTTCGCCAGTTATCTCATCGCGGCGACCGCCGCGCTCGTCGTCGGTTCCATCGCCATCGCGCTCGCGGTCAGCCGCGTCGTCGGCAAGCGGTCCGTCTTCTTCTTTTATGTCGCGGTCGTCACCTACCTCGCCGTCACGATCGGTCTTGACTCATACCTGCGCAACAGCGGCCTCAACCCCAACGGGCAGGGCGTCACGATCCTCACCGCCTTCAACCCCTTCCTCGCGCTCCGAGCCATGCTCTCCCCCTCTTCATACCCCACCGCCCCGCTCGGCACCTTCACCGGCATCCAGCACTGGCTGTACGTCCGCCCCGTCACCACCTCAAACGTCGGCGGCCTCATCCTCTCGCTCTTCCTTCTCATCGCGAGCACCATCACCGTCCGGGCCGGCGGTCTCCAGACGATCGGCGCGGGCGCAAGCGGCGTCCCGATCCACAGGCGTCTGTTCCGCCTCGGCGCCAAGGGCGCGGAGCACCGCCCGCCACGCACACCCTGGGCAAACCCCATCGCGTGGCGCGAAGCCGCGGCACGCAACGCCTCCCTCCCCAAGTCGATCGCCCGCTGGTCTTTCATCGCCCTCGGCGGCCTCTTCGGGCTCGGACTGGTCTTCCTCTATCACACCGGCTCGATGGCGCCCGCCTCGTTCCAACTCGCGCTCCTCACCACCGTCACCGCCGAGCTCGGCGTCATCACGCTGCTGGCGATCACCATGGCTGCGACCGCCGTCACCCGCGAGCGCGAGGATGGCACGCTCGATCTGCTCCTGACCACACCCATCACGCCCAGCGCGTACCTCACCGGCAAACTACGCGGCCTTATCGCCTATCTGCTCCCGCTGCTCGCCGTTCCGCTCGGCACCGTCGCCTTCGCCTCGCTCTACGCCCTGACGGGTGGGCTCGGGCGCGATGACAGCGCCATGATCACCTCCATCGCGCTCGCCAAGCAGTTCACCCACCCCATCGTGCTGCCCGAAGCCGCACTCATCCTCCCCATCGTCGTCGTCCCCTACATCGCCTTCTGCGCCATCGTCGGGCTCCACTGGTCGCTCAAGAGCAAGGGAACGCTCGGCTCCGTCGTTGCATCCGTCGGCATCGTCGCGGCGGTCTCTGCCTTCGTCGGTTTGTGCGGGTGGCGGGCCGGTTCCGAGTTCTCCCTCCTCGGCCCCGCGCTCGCCGGTCTGAGTCCGGGCTCCGCACTCTTCGCGACCATCAACCCTGCCGATATGCTCTCACAGACCATCTCATCGCACGATCTCACCTCTGCGCGCGTCGCGCTTGCCATTGGCTGCTTCATCAGCGCGGGCGCGTACATCGGGATCGTCTACGCGGTCCACGCCGCGCTGGTGAAGAACTTCGATATGACGGTGCGGAAACTCGCGGGCGTGAAGTGATCGCCGCACGGCGAGCGGCCCGCGCGGGCTCTCAGAACGTCTTACGCAAGCGCGCTGTCGGGATGCTCAACTGCTCGCGATACTTCGCGACTGTCCGGCGCGCGATCTCCAACCCGCGCCCCTTCAGTGCTTCAGCCAGCGCATCATCCGACAGCGGCTTGGACTTGTCCTCCTGATCGACAACCTCGCGCAACGCGGCCTTGATCGCGTCCCACGAGATGTCCTCTCCGCTCTCCGTCTGTGTGCCGCCGGTGAAGAAACCGCGGAGGGGGACGACGCCGCGTGGCGTCATGACGTACTTCTCGGCAACCGCGCGGCTCACCGTCGCCACATGGATTCCCAGCTTCTCCGCGACCAGCGTCATCGGCAACGGCTTGAGCGACTGAGGCCCGAAATCGAAGTACTCGCGCTGGGCGTCGATGACGGCCTCGATCACGCGGAGCAGCGTCCGCTTCCGCTGCTCGACAGCATCGATGAGCCACTGGGCATTCCCGATGTTGGTGCGGATGAACTCGCGGTCGCGCTGCGGCATCGACCTGTCACGCGTCAGCTTCGCGTACTCGCGATTCACCTGAAGATTCGGCAGACGCGCATCGTTCAGATACGCGTAGTACCGATCCTGGTCCTCGTCGTACTCAATGAACCCATCCGGCACGATCGGTGCCGCCTCCTCCGGCGCGAGCCGACGCGCGGGCGAGAGCGAGAGACGACGCAGCAGCACCAGCCCCTGCTTGATCCGATCCATCGAGAGCCCGCTCCGCTCGACAATCCGCGGCAGCCGGTTGTTCATCAGGTCATCGAGAAAGTCCGACGCCAAGAGTCGTGCCGCGTGGATCACCTGCGCCCGCTCTTCCTGATCGTCCCACGCCCCCACCACGTCATCCGCGGTCTCCCCGTCCTCGATCGCGTCGAGCTGCAACAGAAGGCACTCACGCGCATCGCGTGCACCGACACCCGCCGGCTCCAGAAACAACTGCACCGCCTTCAACGCCCGTTCGAGCAGATCCGACGCATCCGCTCGCCGCAGCCCGGGGGGAAGGCGCTCGACCAGCTCCCCAGTCCCCGCACGCAGATACCCGTCACCATCGAGGTTGTCGATGATGAACTCGCCGTACGGACGAAGCACCTCATCAACCTCCACCACGCCCCACTGGGCCCGCAACTGCTCGGCGATGCTCCCCTGCCTCGCCGGGGCCGACGCCATCGCCTCCATCTTGGCGTCCGGCTCACTGCCGTCACGAGCACGCGAGAGGCCCTCGAACTGGCCATCGAGCTGCGGCCCGCCCTCGTCGAACGAGTTCTCAACCGCCTCCGGGTTGCTCTCCTCAAACCCCTCCAGACGCTCGAACGAGTCCGCATCCTCCCCCTGGCGCTCCTCCGACGGCCCCTCACGGCCATCGCCGGAAGCCGACTCCCCCTCCGGCACGGCGGCACCACCGGCGTCCGCCTCGGCAGACGAGCCCGGCTCCAGGATCTCCAGGGTCGGGTTGTTCTCGAGCTCCTGCTCGATCCGCTCCTCCAGTTCGGCGAGCGGCATCTGCAGAATCTCCATCGACTGGATCATCCGCGGGGCCAGCTTCATGTGCTGGCCCATCCGCATGTGTTGTGAGGCCTCAAAGCGCATGGGAGCGGCTCATGGGGTTCGGACGCGATCCGTCGCGCCGGTCGAAGTCCGACCACCGACGCCCTCGTGGCGCCGCGCGGCTCCGACAATCGGCATCATACGTCCTTCCGGCGTGAGCCCGGGAGGATTACTGATCGTGCCCGGCGAACTCGGGCAGCTCATGCCCCGCATCGCGCAGCGTCTTCTCACGCCGCGCCAGCTCCATGTCCGCGTCCACCATCATCCGTGCCAGCTCCTCGACCGTGGTCGTCGGAACCCAGCCGAGCTTCTTCTTCGCCTTGGTCGGATCGCCCAGAAGCAGGTCCACCTCCGCCGGGCGGAGATACCGCGGATCGAACTGGACGAAGTCCTTGAAGTGCAGACCCGCGTGCGCGAACGCCAGCTCCGCGAACTCCCGCACGCTGATCGTCTTCCCCGTCGCCACGACGTAATCGTCCGGCGTCTCCTGCTGGAGCATCATCCACATCATCTTGACGTAGTCGCCCGCGAAGCCCCAGTCACGCTTCGAGTCCAGGTTGCCGAGGAAGACCTTGTCCTGCAGGCCCATCTTGATGCGCCCGACGGCTCGGGTGATCTTTCGGGTGACGAAGGTCTCGCCGCGCCGGGGGGACTCGTGGTTGAACAGGATCCCGCACGAAGCGTGCAACTGGTACGACTCGCGATAGTTCACCGTCGCCCAGTGCGCCATCATCTTCGCGCACGCGTACGGGCTGCGCGGGTAGAACGGCGTCGTCTCTTTCTGGGGCGTCTCCACCACCTTGCCGTACTGCTCGGAGCTCGACGCCTGGTAGTACCTCACCTGCTGCCCGGAGCGGTCCTGGAAGTTCCGCACCGCCTCCAGCAGCTTGAGTGCGCCCATCGCAACCGTCTCGGCCGTGTAGATCGGCATGTCGAACGACACGCGCACGTGCGACTGCGCGCCGAGGTTGTACACCTCGTGCGGCTTCACATCGTTCATCAGCTTGTCCAGCACGTTCGCGTCGCACAGATCCCCGTAGTGCAGCTTCAGGTTCCCGCCCTTGATGTGCGGGTCCAGATAAATATGGTCGATCCGACCCGTGTTGAACGACGACGAGCGACGAATGATCCCGTGGACCTCATACCCCTTCCCCAGCAGAAACTCCGCAAGGTAAGAACCGTCCTGGCCCGTGATACCCGTGATCAACGCACGCTTCTGCTCGCCCATGGCTCGTTCTTCCCTTCGCTTCACGCCTCTCTCAACAACCCGCGTTCGCCCCATGTTCGGGCAGTGCCGCACACCGAGGCGGGATCATTCATAGCCCGCCCGGACTTCCCAAGTTCTCACGTTTCGGCAAGATACCGCCCCGGCTGTGGCGGATTCTCCCTCTCCGCGCCCCACAAACCTCACTCACCCTCCCGAACCACACCACGCGGCATCGACCACCCCTCCAACCGGAACGCCGGCACCTCATACAAACCCAGATCCCGCACCGGCTTCCCGCGCGACACCGTCACACACGTCAAAGCCGCCAACCCGATCCCAACCACCGACACCGCCACCCCGCCCAATCCCGCGCCGCCACCCGCCAAACCCTGCCCCTGCCCCGAAGCCCCACGCTCAAACACCCTCGAAGCAACCAGCACAAGCACGATCAACACGAACGGCTCCACGTACCGATGCCACACCTCGTGCGTCCCCGCGAGTGCCGCGGCATACCCCGCCACCGCCGCCAGCACGATCCAGCGATCGCGCCGCGACAACCCGCCCAGCATCAGCATCAGCACCCCGCCCCCGATCCCCGCGAGCACGCACAGCACGATCGAACGATCCATCACCTCAGGCCCGATCTTCACGAGGTTCCAAAGACCCGTCCACCGTCCCGCGCTCTGGTCATAGGTACTCGGCACCACCAACGCCGAGAGACACCCGACCAGCACGCCAAGCGCGATCGCCAGTGCGTTCGAAGCCGCAACCCGCGACAACCCGCGCCACGCCAGAGCCGCGTACGCCGGCGCAAACACGCCGAACACCGCGAGCACAAACGCCGGTGCTGCCGGATTCAACCCCTGGTGCCTCAGAAAGTGCGGCGGTGTCAACCCGCCCCACTCCCAGACCAGCATCCCGAATGGAATCAACGCGATCCCCGCCGCCACGAGCACCGCGCCCACGCGGCACATCCCCCCCGCAAAGTCCCCGATCACCACACCCCGCACGTCCCACGCCTCGCGCCGATTGGGCTCGCGCTCGCCAGAGCCGACATACGCCGCAGCGAGTGCCGGCCCGAGCGTCCAGAGATGAACCTGCCTGACCATCACCAGCACCGCGAACGCGCACGCAAACGCAGCCAGCGACTTCCAACCCACTCGCCCCGAGAGCGCGATCAAGAGACACGCCACAACCCCCAACCACCCCGCGTTGTCCGGCAGCAGCCACACAGCTGGGAAGAAGACATACATGGAGCCCACGAGCGGGAGCAACATCACCGCGGCAACCCGCGCGCCCGCCCGACGCGCCGCAGCCGCGCCCAGCACAACCAGCAGCCCCCCGGTGAAGAGCGAACCCAACACCTGCAAGACGCCTCGCTCGGTCCCCACGATCTGGGCCGCGGCTGCGAGCACAACGTGATACCCCGGCGTCGTCGCCGAGAGATAGTTCCCGAACTCCAAGCGCGGCCATTGCTGCGCAAACCGCACGATCGCCGGCTCGTGATAGTTCAACTGATCGAACGCGCCCCGCCCGCCGTATTCGCCCGCGAAGATCAGCGCCCACGCTGGCACGAGCGACAGCAACGCCGCACCAAGCCCGACCAGCAACGCCGGCCCCCAGCTACAGCGCACGCGCCCACCAGAAACACCGGCTCGAAGATGTCGCTCATCATCCGCCATGCTCGTTGTCTATCGGTTCACGCCGCGATCCCGATCGAACAAGACCCTCTCTCGCCCTGCTTGAGATTCCGGCTGATCCTATAACTTCGAGGCAACCGTCCCGTCCCTCTTGTCCGAAGAATGAGCAGGAGGATTCGACGCTCGTGCGCATCAGCTCGGTCATCCTCAAGGGTGTTGCATCGGCCTGCTTGGGCGCCTGGTTCCCAGCCGCCGCGGCTCTCCCCCCGCGCGTCATCTCCGAGGCCGACTACACCTCGCGTCTCCGCGCGATGTGGCTCGCAGAGTCCATCGCGACATGGACGGGCCTCCGCTCCGAGGGCAAGGTCACCGTCCCCCCGTTCCTCACCGATGCCGACTGGGGCACCAACCTCGGCAAGGGCCCGCTCGAGTTCGTCCTCACCCTCGACCCCTGGCCCGGCGACGACGACACCGATGTCGAGTACCTCGCCCTGCACGCCATGACCCTGGGCGGCACGCCGTGGATCTCGGGCCAGACGCTCGCCGACACCTGGCTCGCCCACATGGACGACGAGTACCTCTGGGTTGCGAACCTCCGCGCGCTCGAGCTCATGCGCCGCAACGTCACCCCCCCTTCCACGGGCCTTCCCTGCGCCAATCCTTTCTGGCTCAAGATCGACGCGCAACTCACCACCGAGTTCTACGGCGCGCTCTCACCTGGCGCTCCCGAGGTCGCCCTGCGGCTCGCAGACATCCACATCGCCAACACCTCTCGGGGACACGCCTCGCACGCCTCGCAGTTCCACGTCGCGCTGTACGCGCTCGCCGCGGGCGCAGACCCTTCGCTTTCCCTCCGCGACCGCATCCTGTGGCTCTACGCCCGGGCCCGCGCGCTGATGCCCGACACGTCCAAGGCGTCGGACATCATCGACACCGTTCTCGCCGATTACCTCGACAACCCCGACAAGAACAATTGGGAGCGGACCCGCGACCTCGTCTATGAGCGCTACCAGCTCAACGCCGAGGCCAACGGCTTCAAATATCGCCAGTGGACCGAATCCAGCGTCAACTTCGCCACGGGTCTCATCGCGCTCCTCTATGGCGAGGGAGACTTCCTCCGCACCATCCAGATCGGCACGCTCAGCGGCTGGGATTCGGACAACGGCACCGCCACCATGGGCGGGCTTCTCGGCCTCATGCTCGGGCGCGATGCCCTCATCACACAGATCGAGAGCGGGCTCGGCCTCGCGCCCGGCACGCTCGTCCTCTCCGACCGGTACGACATCGAGCGCACGCGCAACAACCTCCCCGACTGGACACCCGGCGATGATGGCGCACTCGACTCCTTCGCGAGCATGGCCGAGCGGATGCTGCCCCTCGTCCGCGCGACCGTCAACGAATCGGGCGGGTACGCCGACGAACGCTCGCCCGTCATCGTCCTCCCGCGTCCCGCGGAGAACCCTTCCGACCAGCTCAACCCCATCACCGATCTCTGGCTCTCGAGCGCAACCACCCGCGTCCGCCTCGCCGGCGGCGTCGTCACCACCACCACCTCGCACGTCGGCACGCCCCCTTCCGGGCGCGGCTCCGGCGCCAAGGCACGCTTTGCCAACACCATCGAGCACGACGGTTCCGGCCTCGACATCCTCAACGACGCCGAACGACTCTTCTTCTCGACCCAGGGCGCGCCCGTCACGCCCGGCTCACCCGTCACGCTCTCCGTGCTGTACGACCGAGGCGTGCTGATCGACCGCGTCCGTTTCATTGAGGGCGAGCACTACGACGCCTCGTCCCCTCCCGACGGCGGCTGGTACGAGACCTTCAACATCCACGTGCGCCTCGGGCTCGGCGCGGGCGCGACCTGGATCGCCATCAACGACGCGCCGCTCACCCAGCTCACGCTCCGACCCTTCGAGATCATCGACGTGCCGCTCCCCGCTCCGATGATCGTCACCGGCGTGCGCATCGTCGGCACGCCCGGAGGATCGGCAAACCCCTTCATCACCTGCGCCGAGCTCGACGGGTTCGCACCCCCCTCGGTCATCACGCGCGGCTCCTTTGATCTCAACGGAGACGGACGCGTGGACGCCGAGGACCTCCACTCCTGGCACACGTCGAGCGACACCGCCCTGCGCGACCTGAATGGCGACGGCATCGCCGACAACGCCGATCGCGCGTATCTCGAAGCCGCCGTGCGATGGCTCGAGCAAGCGGACATGGCGGCGGGCCGACGCCCCTGACCGACACCCCTGACCAGCACCCTCGTCAGCCCGGTTCGCGGCGATCACCCCGCCGGCTTGGTCATCACCAGGATCTCACCCGGCGAGGCCGCCATCACGCGCGCGCCGTCGTCACCGGCGACGGCGAGCAGCCGGCGGACCGGCTCATCGAGCGGCTCATCGGAGAGCTCGAAGGTCGAGTGATGGATCGGGAGCAGGAACCTGGCGCCGATCGACGTGAACATCCGCCAGACCTGCTCGGGCGTGGCGTGCATGTGCTCCCACGGGTCGTACGCGCCGATGCCGAACGCGGCGACATCGATCGGCCCGATCAGATCATGTGCCCGCGCGAACGAAGTCGTGAAGGCGGTGTCACCGGCGAAGAGGATCGAGCCCTCCGCGTGTTTCACGGCGTAGGCGAGCGTCCCGCGTCCGCGATCGAGCACCAGGCGCGCGCCCCAGTGGGCCGCCTCCAGCGCGTGGATGGTCGCGCCGCCGTGCTCGTAGGAGGCCCCGGGGGCGAGCTCGATCACACGGGCAAACCCGTGCGGCACCAGCGATGCGCAGCGGATCGGCGCGATGACGGTTGTCCGATCGGATGCCAGACCCTCGAGCGTCGGGCGATCGAGGTGGTCGAAGTGGGCGTGCGTGAGCAGCAGGAGGTCCGCGCCGGCGAGAGAGGCCGGGGCGACGGGGGCGGGGGCGCGGCGCGAGAGCCCCCACGTCCGGCCGAGGATGCGCGGGCCGATCCGCTCGGAGAGCACCGGATCGACCACGATCGTGATCGGCCCGAGCGTTGCCATCACCGACGCGTGCCCGAGCCAGATCAGGGCCATGCCGTGGGGGGCGAGTTCCGACAGGAGGTCTCGCACCTCGGCGGGCGGCCTGGCGGAGCCCGCGCTCGCCAGCACGCCCCGACGGAGGAACGACCCGAGCAGTTCCGGCGGGTAGCGCCGAAGCCCCGAGCGGATCGCTCGCGTCGAGAGCCGCAGACCGTCCAGCGCGCCCGCGCCTCCATGCGCGGGCTGGTCCGTTGCTGCGGGGGCTCGCCGTCGCTTGTCGGATGGGCGCAGGGGGCTGGGCATGGGCATCTCAGCGTAGACTGGCGTTGTGATCTCCGACGCGCTGACGTGGATCTCGCTCTCGCTCCCGCTCCTCCACTGGGGACTTGTGATCACGCTGGCGCTGCGCATCCTGTCGAAGCGGAGGCCCCCCGGCGTCTCGATCGCGTGGCTGCTGGTGCTCGCGGTTGTGCCGTTCTTCGGCGCGGCGGTCTATCTGCTCTTCGGCGAGGCGTGGCTGGGCAGGTCGCGTGTCAGGCGGTCGCTTTCGGCCGAGCGTCCGGTGCGTCGGCTGATGGAGCGGGTCGAGCGGCGCGCGGGCGCGGAGATCCACGAGTTGCCCGAGTGCGTCGAGTCCGTTGCGCTGGTCGGCATGGCGACGGACGCGATGCCGGTCGTGGGCGGCAACGCGATCGAGATCCTTGACGGCGCGGACGAGGCGTTCCCCGCGATCATCCGCGACATCGACAACGCCCAGCGGTCGCTCGAGTTGCTCTTCTATATCTGGGAGCCGCGCGGGCGTGTGCTGGAGGTCGAGCGGGCGATCGAGCGTGCCGCGGCGAGGGGCGTTCATTGCCGGGTGCTGGTGGACGCGACCGGGGGCGCATCGTTCTTCGGTTCCGGCTCTCCTCGCCGGTTGCGAGAGGCGGGGGTTGAGGTCGAGCGGGCGTTGCCTGTGAAGTGGCTGCGGGCGCATCTCTCGCGGATCGATCTTCGGAACCATCGCAAGCTCGTGATCATCGATGAGCAGATCGGATACACGGGCAGTCTGAACATGGCGGACCCGAAGCACTTCAAGGTTCGTGCGGGTTTCGGCGAGTGGGTCGATGTGATGGCCCGCGTGTGTGGTCCCGGCGTCGCGACGCTGTCGGCGGTGTTTGAGTCTGACTGGATGATCGAGACCGGGCGCACCTGCCCCGAGGCGATCGCGCGGGAGTCGATCGCGCAGCAGGTCGGGAACGTCGAGATGCAGGTCGTGCCCTCCGGCCCGCGTTCGCACCAGGAGACGATCCATCGCATGCTGATCCAGGGCGTGCACGAGGCCCGGCGGGAGCTGGTCTTCACCACGCCCTACTTCACGCCGGATGAGGCGATGATGGCCGCGCTGGTGACCGCGGCGCAGCGACGCGTCGGCGTGACGCTGATTGTTCCCGAGCGGGTGGACAGCCGCCTGGTTGCGCTGGCTTCCAGCGCGTACTACCAGGATCTCCTCGACGCTGGCGCGAGGATCATGCTCTATCGCGGCGGGTTGCTGCACGCCAAGACCGTCACGATTGACGGCACGATCGCCATGCTCGGCACGGTGAACATGGACCGGCGGAGTTTCGGGATCAACTACGAGCTCAGTGTGTTTCTGTACGACGCCGCGGCGTGCGCGCGCCTGCGCGAGGTGCAGCAGCACTATCTGAACGAGAGCGTGGAGATCACGGGCACGGGATGGGCGCAGCGCGGTCGCGCCAGACGATTGATGGAGAACGCGGTGCAGTTGCTCTCGCCGCTGCTCTAGGCGCGCGTGTCGAGATGGGGTGGGGCGCGGGAGGGGGGAGAGGACTCAATGTGGAGTGCCGCGGGACGCGAAGGAAGAGGTTCACCACTGAGGGCTGCGGAGGAACGCGACGGAAGAGGTTCACCACTGAGGGCCACGGAGGACCACGGAGGAAGCGATGAAGAGGGGGGAAATGGGGAAGAGGGTGAAGGGGCAGAAGAGGACTCAACGCGGAGGGCCGCGGAGGAACGCGGAGGAAGAGGTTCACCACTGAGGGCCACGGAGGACCACGGAGGAGGCGATGAAGAGGGGGGATATCGGGAAGAGTGTGAAGGGGCAGATGAGGACTCAACGCGGAGGGCCGCGGAGGAACGCGGAGAAGACGAAGAAGGGACAACAGCTAAAGGCGGGGAAACAGGTTCAGGCGTGCGGACCCGAGGCGTGTCAGTGGCATGGGCGGCGGGGGCGCCAGTCTGGAGAGTGGTGCCGCCGGGAGGGGTGCCAGGAGGAGATGAGTCGGAAGGAGAGGTCCGCCCCGGGGGCGGGGAAGCACAAGAAGATGATGTGGGTATTGGTCCGCTCTCCACGGGTTGAAACCCGTGGCAACGAACCGTGCGCCGAAGCGGCGAAGAGTTCGCATCGTCGTTGAGGGACGATGCGGGGGGTAGATCGGTGAGAGCGCCAGCCGGGTCAACCGGCTGGCTTGGGAGGAAAGAGTCGGAAGAAGAGATCCGCTCACTCATGTTCGCGGTTCTACGTGAGTCTGCTGCATCACCGCTGTGGAGAGGGTCGGGAGACTCGGCATCGGCTCGGAGAGCCGATCCACCCAAAGCCAAAGGCGCACCGCTCTGGAGAGGGGTGTCACCGAGAGGAGTTGTCGCGGCGTGAGCGACCATGCGACGACGATACAGCGCGGCGGGCGCGATGCAAGCGGTGCGGAGCGGGAATGTGATGAGTGAGGGTGTTTGGGCGCGCAGATGGCATGAGTGCGCGCGGTGTCACTGACAGACGTTTGTCAGTGAGAGGGAGTCAGGGGCAGAACATGGCGGATCGCAAAGGGCCAGATGGCAGACTGTGGGAGAGTGCGGATGTGTTGGGTGTGGTTGATGCGTGTGGGAGTTCAGCCGTTCACGCGTGAGTACTGCTCTGGAAAGAGGTCCGCCATCACCGAACCGGCATGTTTGTCGATGAGTGCGATGGACTCGGGGCTGAGGACTTCGTGCCATCGCGGCGGCTTGGGCAGGCCTGCCGGTCTTCCCCGGATGGTGGTCGCGCTGGGGTCTCCTATCGCCCGTCGGAGGATGTATTCGCGGCGGGATCTGAGCGGCGATGGCAGGAGTGGCTGGCGATTCAGCGGTCTCTCGTGGATGTGGCTGGCGATCCGCTCGATGGATTGAGCCGGTTCGCGGATGAGATCCTGGTAACGCAGAATGAACGTCCCGGGTTGCGCGGACCAGGACTGAACATGAGTGGCCCAATAGGCCGGCCGGGGCATGTTGTCCTCGGTCTGGTGGACGAACGCATTGAAATCAATGTTGCTTGAGCCGCGGGACTTGGCGTCGAGCAACGCATCGGAGATGAGCACGTCGCGGACGTCGCGGACAACATAGATGCGGGTTGCGCGTGCGTGTATCTGGTCGGCGAGCTTCTGCAACTCGGGTTTGCACCCGGGCAGGCCCGGCATGAGGTGTGTCTTCAGGCAGATGCGTTTGGCGCGGAGAAATCGTCGGCGAGCTTCTCGTTGAGTGATCGGGTTGAAGTGGTCGGTATGAAAGCGATCGATCGAGAGATACAGCAAGTCGATCGGGGCGAATGGGGCCAGGCGTTGATGGAAGGCCCGGAACTGTCTGCGCAAGAGATCGATGGTGAGGTGGGTGCCGCTCCGGCGGTGGCTTGCGACGATGACGGGATCACCGGTGGCCTCGGGGAGAAGGTCGTTCGCCATGCAGCAGCGCTCCTGTGTTGAGAGTGGCGTGATCTTCGACGGCGCAGGGCCAATCAATGAGTAAGACTTTGCAAAGCCGGCAGCGGCCTTGTTGATCTTGTTCGGAATGTATCAGTTGACGCGATGAAAGGCAATGGGGTGACGCTGGATGGTCTGCTTGCAGCGGATGGATGCGCCGTGAGGTATAGGGCGGCCCGGGCTTCGCCACTCACTTGCCCTGGGCTTTGGCTTGGGCGGCCCGTTGGGCCTTCAAGGCGACGTCGCCTTTGGCGACTCGAAGGCGTTTGAAGGAAGCGCTGCGCGGCACCTGTACCAGATGCTGCGGCGACGCCTTCGGCGTGCGCCTTGCATCTGGCAACCATCGCATGCCCGCTTCGCGGGCGTAGGAACGAGGGAACAAGGCACGAAGCACCATCTAGGTGCCAAGACACAAGGCAAGATGGGGTGTGGATCACGCAGGTGGCACTTTGCCCCAGCCGCATTCGGGGCAGCCCTGGGAGAAGTCGGAGAGGAGGTCGTAGGAGCAATGGGGACAGTGGCCGCGGCGGATGCGGAGGGGAGAGAGCGGGGGGAACTGAGAATCGAAGAACTGCGGGGACGGACCAAGGGGTGGTCCCGGGGATCTCGTTGAGAGGGGTATCCGGTCGGCACCGCTGGGAGGCGGGACCGGGGGTGCGCGGTGGGTGTTCCCCGCGTGCAGAAGAAGCAAGAGACTCGGTTTGTTCAGGAGGTCTTTCATGTCTGCGAGGATGTCAGTCCGAATGCTCGTGGCCGCGCTGGCCGTTACCGCTCTTCCGCAGGTTGTCCTGGCGGGGCCGCTCACGCCTCCTCCGGGTCCTGTGGGTCCGACGAACAAGACGCTGGGCGAGGTGGAGCCGCGGGTTGCGATCAACGCGACGAACACGCCTGGTGACAGCGACGCGACACCGAGCGTGTTCAAGATCACGCAGCCGGGCTCTTACTACCTCACGGGGAACATCACCGGGGTGACGGGGAAGATCGGCATTGAGGTGGCCTCGGGTGGTGTGACGATCGATCTCAACGGGTTCGTGCTGGGCGGTGTGCCGGGGTCGTTGGCGGGCATCGCGTGCACCGAGAGCGGGATGAGCAGCATCGCCGTCAGGAACGGGACGATTCGCGGCTGGGGCGGTGCGGGCGTGAGCTTTGCGGCGATCGGGCTGGTCAACAACGCGCAGGTCAGCTCGCTGGTTGTGAGCGGCAACGGCGGTGGCGGCATTCGCGCGGGGTATCGGTGCGCGATCACGGAGTGCACGGTCTACAGCAACACGGGGATCGGGATCAGCGTCGGGTCGGACTCGACGGTCTCCAACTGCCGCGTGTCGGGGAGCACCGGCGACGGGATCAACGGCACCGTGAGCGTGACGGTCACGGGGTGTGTCAGCAACGAGAACACGGGGAGCGGCATCGCGATCAGCAGCGGCGTGATCACCGGGTGTGTGGCGAACAGCAACACGCTCAACGGCATCAACAACTCTGCCGGGGGTGTTATCACCGCGTGCGTCGCCAACCACAACGGCGGGCATGGGTTCAATCTCTCGTACGGCACCATCAGCAACTCGACGGCGCGGAACAACACGCTCAACGGCATCTCTGTTTCGAGCGGCTGCACGATCCTGAACAACACGTGCGCCGCGAACGGGGTTCTCGACGGCGTCGGAGCGGGCATCTTCGCGACGGGCAACGACAACCGCATCGAGGGGAACAACTGCATGTCGGCGGACTACGGGATCCGTGTCACTGGCATCGGCAATGTCATCGTTCGGAACAGCGTGAGCGGCAACAGCACGGCCAACTGGTCGATCTCGAGCAGCAACGTCTACGGCCCGATCGTTGATCGCACGTCGCCGGGGAGCGCGTCTGTGAATGGCAATGCCGCGGCGGACGCGAGCGGCTCGACGCATCCCAACGCGAATTTCACGTACTGAGGCGAGCGGAGGGGCGTGGCACGAAGGGAGAGCCGCGAGGCGGCCTGCGCGATCGAGTGTGCAACCGAGGACCCCCGGCGTTCGGCCGGGGGTTCTTTCGTTGTGTGGTTTGTGTGGATGGGCGGGGTTGGCGGGGGGCTTTGCGAAGAAAAGTCTCGTGAGGGCCAAGGGGTGGGTTTGTGGGTTTCGTTGATGAGGATGTCAGGGGATGACGCCGGGAGGCGAGCCCTGGCACGCGGGAGTGTTTCCCGCGAACACACGAAGAACACCACACGGTTCCTTACCAGGAGGTCTCACATGTCCGCCACGATGTCAATCCGTTCGCTCGTTGCCGCACTGGCCATCACCACGCTGCCGCAGATCGCTCTTGCGGGTCCGCTGAATCCGCCCGACGGGATGCCCGGGCCGACGATGAAGACGCTGGATCAGGTCGAGCCGCGTCGTCCGATCAACATGGACACGGTTCCCGGGGACGGCACCGCGTTCTACGTGATCAACCAGAGCGGCAGCTACTACCTGACGGGCATGGCGATCGTGACGGGGGACATCATCGCGATCCAGGTGAATGCTCCGAACGTGGTGATCGATCTGAACGGGTTCATGGTCGTTCGCTCGACCCCCGCGGCCTCGACGAAGCCGCTGATCCGCGTCAGCAACTCTGCGTACGGCGATGTGACGATCAAGAACGGGACGATCCGCAACGCCGGCGGGCACGGGATCGAGCTTGCGGGCCCGAACTCTCGGGTCGAGAACGTGACCGTGACGACTCCGGGCGGGCACGGGATTTATGCCTACGGCGCACGCAACCAGGTCCTGAACTGCATCATCGACACCCCGAAGCTGGACGGCATCAACGTCGGTGACGAGGCGATGGTGATGAACAGCCAGGTGCAGGGCTCGACCACGCACGGTATCACGACGGGCGCGAACTCCGAGGTGCGTTCCAGCAGGGTGAAGACGGCCGGCCAGAACGGCATCAATGTCGGTTCGGGCACGCTGGTGCAGGACTGCACCGTGAGCACGGCGACGGCCTTCGGTATCGCGGCCCAGTTCAACACCGGGACCCAGCGGTTCATCAACAACACCGTGACGAACTGCGGCTCGGGCGGGATGCGGATCTACTCGACGAGCCAGGTCGTCGGCAACACCGTGAACCTCACCGGTCTGAGCGTGCCGGGGCTGACGATCTTCAGCGACGGCAGCCGGGTGCAGAACAACCTGTTCATCGGCGGCACCCACGCGGTGACGATCGACGCCTCGGGGGACGACAACCTGGTGTTCGGCAACCAGGCGGTCAACCCCGGGACGGGCAACGGGTTCGGCAGCGTGAACGTTGCGAACAACCAGGTCGGCCCGATCGTGACGGCGGGCGGGACGATCGCCTCGACGAACCCGTTCGCGAACTTCAGCCACTGATCGGCTGTTGAGAGTCGAACGCCTCCCATGCACGCACCCGACGGACCTCCGCGGGTGCGTGCGTTCTTTTTGGGGGTGGATGAGCGGGGCGAATCACTCGCTGTCGGTGCGTGTCTCGCGTTCGAGTTCGAGGGCGAGGGCCTTGCCGAGGTACTCGAACTCGGCGAGTGTGTTGTAGAGCTGGGCGGAGATGCGTGTGAAGCGCGTGCCGCAGTCCGGCAGGGCCCAGACAGGGACCTGGATGCGGTACTCATCGACGAGGCGATCCTGGAGGGGATCGCCGAAGACGGTTCGTGTGTTCCTGGCGGCGGCGGGGAGCGCGGGGAGGAGGATGGTGGCCATGGAGGGGAGCATGTCTTCGGGCGCGGGGGGCGCGAGGCCGGTGGCCTTGCAGACGGCGGCGCGTCCCTTGACGACGAGGTCGTGGTTGCGCTTCATGAGGGCAGGGATTCCGCCGGGGAGGACCTTGTCGAAGAAGTCGAGTGCGGCGGGGACGGCCAGGAGCGCGGAGTAGTCGGAGGTTCCGACGTAGTCGAACTCGGCGAGGAAGGGGGCGCGATCGTCGCGGACGTTGTGGACGCGGCTGGAGAGGGAGATCGGCCTGAAGCCCTTCTGGAGCCCGGGTTGGACGTGGAGGAAGGAGGAGCCCTTGGGGCTGGAGACCCACTTGTGGAAGTCGGCGACGTAGTAGTCCGCGCCGAGGTCGGTGACGTCGAGGGTGACCTGGGCGGGGGCGTGCGCGCCGTCGATGAGGACGCGGATGCCCCGCGCGTGGAGAAGGTCGGTGAGTTTCTTGACGGGGAGGATGATGGCCGTCGGGCTTGTGATGTGGGAGATGATGGCGAGCTTGGTGCGGGGTGTGACGGCGGCCATGACGGCGTCGATGACCTGCTGCTCGTCGGTGATGGGGAAGGGGACCTTGGCCTTGACCGTCTTCGTGCCCAGGCGCTCGCCCATGCGGCCGAGCTCGTTGATGGCTGACATGTACTCGTGCGTGTTGACGAGGATCTCATCGCCGGGCTTGAAGTCGATGTTCTGGAGGACGGTGGCGATGGCGACGGTGGCGTTTGGTGCGAAGGCGAGGTCCTTGGGCGCACAGTTGACGAACGCGCCGACGCGTTCGCGGACGACGTCGGTGAGGCGTTCGAGGTGCTGCATGAAGAAGCGGACGGGCTCGCGTTCCATCAGGGCGCGGATCTCGTTCTGCGCGTCGATCACGACTTCCGGGCATGCGCCGTAGGAGCCGTGGTTGAGGAACGTGATCGCGGGGTCGAGGCGCCAGTGTGTGGCGAACTCGGACCGGGAGGGCCGGGTGGAGGTGGTCGTCTTCACGGGTGGGCACCGGGATGTTGGACGCTCAGCCGTTCACATCCAGGATCCGTCCCGCGTGAACCGCTGTCGCCACTGTATTCCTATCGGCGGGGTGGCGGTAGAGCGGCACAGTTTGAGAGGCGGATTGCGTGGGTGCGCGCGGTGCGGGCTCGGTGAAGTCGATGCCGCCGGGAACCCTGGCGGCGACGAGCGAGGCGAGGCGCGCATCGGTGATGGGGCGCGCGCCTGGAGCTGCGGCGGACGTGGGCGCGGACGCTGTGGGCTCGAAAGCGTCGGCGACCGGACCGATGCGGGCGATGGTGCCTTCCTGCTGGAGGGGCTGGCGGCGCACGGCCGGAGCGGCGGGCGCGTAGGTGCGACCGAGGAGGTCGGGCCTTGAGAGGGGCGTCATGCCCTGACCGAGTGAGGGGTCGATGCGGTCCATCGATGGAGAGTCTACACGGCGGCGAGCGGTTGGCCACGTCCGCTCGTGGTTACCCACACGTCACGCACGCCTGGGGGGCGACGTGGCGAGGGAGAGGGTGTATGCGGACGTGGATCTGCCGGCGGTCGGGATCAGTCGCGGCCCGCGCCCTCGAGGACTTCGGCGATCTCGTATCCGCGTGCGTCGTTGCGGGCGAGGGCGTGCTCGCGCGCGTCCATGCCCTGGGCATCCTTCGTCCAGACGGATGCGCCGTGGTCGAGGAGTGCGAAGACCAGGTCGATGTTGGCCTCGGCGGCGGCGAGCATGAGGGGCGTGCGTCCGTTGTCGTCGTGGGCGTTCATGTTCGCGTTCGCGCTGGCGAGCGTGGCGACAATGTCCGCGGGGGATCCTTCGCGTGAGGCGGCGGTGAGGAGGACATGGGTGGCGACATCGGCCCGGATGGTCCCGGGGATGCTCGCGAGCGCGGTGGCGAGGTCTGGCGCCTCGAGCGTGGCAAGATAGTCGGGTGAGGGGATGAGCGGTTGGGGTGCTTCGGGGATGGACTCTTGCGCGGGCGGTGTCTGGGCGATGGGTTGGGGTTCGGGGGCGGGCTGGTCGGGCGATTGGGGGGCCGGATCGGCGGGGCTGGTCGCGCTGGGGGTCGAGTCGGGGTTGTTGGTCTGTTTGGGCGAGTTGTACTTGAGCGCGAGGGTGATCAGCCCGGCGACGACGACGAGCCCGACGATACCCAGGACAGGAGAGGGAACGGGCTGGCGTGATTCGGACATGGGACCTCCGTCGCGATCGCGGGCTCCGCGTTCACGGCCGCGTTCGCGCTGACAGCATGAAGGATAGTGCCGTTGCTGGGACGGGGCGTGCGATCAGCTTTGCTCGGGGAGGAGATCGGCGGCGGCGCGTCCGAGGGCGTCGTCGCGGCTCTGGGCCCAGTCGCGTGCGGTGCGGCCGAGACGGTCCTTGACGCGGGCATCGGCGTTGGCGGCGAGGAGGGCCTTGACGCTGTCGACATCGCCACGATCGGCGGCCCGCATGAGGGGCGTGAGCCCGTCGTTGTCTGCGAGGTTGGGATCCGCACCTGCGGCGAGCAGGATGGAGAGGACGCCGGAAGAGTCGGGGGCGGCGGCGGCCATGGCGACGGGGGTTGCGCCGGAGTTGTCGGCCCAGTCGATGGTGGCGCGGGCTCCGGCGTCGAGGAGGGCCTTGACGCGGTCCGTGCTTCCGGCCTGTGCGGCGATGAAGAGGGCGGTCTGGCCCCACTTGTTTCTCGCATCTACGTTCGCGCCGGCGTTGAGCAGGGCGCGGAGCCGGTCGAGGTCGCCACGGGCGGCGGCGAGCATGGTGGCCGTCCAGCCGTCGTCGCCTCGGGCATCGACGCGGGCGCCCTTGTCGAGCAGGGCGTTGATGGTATCGGCGTTGCCCCATCCCGCGGCGTAGATGATGGCGGTGCGTCCGTCGCTGGAGCGGGTTTCGAGTGATGCGCCGAGTTCGAGGAGCTTGCGGACGGCGGGGGTGTTGGCGTTCATGGCGGCGGCCATGAGCGGGGTGATGGCGACGCGGGAGAGGCCGCCGGAAGGCAGGAGGGCATTCAGGTCTGCGCCCTTTCTGGCTTCGCGCTCGATGCCCGCGAGGTCGCCCCCGGATGCGGCGGAGATGATGGCTGGAGAGGCCTGGAGGCCATAGGCACCGTCGTGCCTGAGTTCGGCGGCGAGTTCGCGGACGGTCCAGAACATGAAGCCGCCCGCGACGAGGAGGATGATGACCACGATCGAGAGGGACATGGGGCGTGACGCGGACATGCGTGACCTCCGTCAATGAACGGCACAGGAAACCGGCGGAGCGGGCCGGGCTTCGTATTGGACACGAAAGCGGGTTGTGACGCAAGGCCTTGTGCGGGTGGGCGCACCCGGTGGACGGGGCGTGGAAGGAGCCGGGGGGTGCGGGGGATCAGCCGCCGCCGGGT